>NZ_JAUTAC010000002.1:4005000-4463524 GCF_030818285.1 Rhodococcus sp. SORGH_AS_0301 | reverse complement strand
AGCTGGCCATGGTGAAGGTCTCCTAGATGTGTGGGGACGTGCTGACCTGAACTCTAGTCACCCGGTGACGATGACGATGATGCCGGGCGTGGAGGACTCGATGCCCTCGAAACGTGGTTCGACACCGAAGCCCAGTGTGGTCGCGATGCGTTCGGCCTCGGCCTGCTGACCGGACACCGACGGGTCGTAGTAGACCGTGGAGGCCGCGATGGTGCCGCTGCTGTAGTTGCCGGTCTCGCCGACCGTGAAACCGGCCGACTCGAGCGTCTGCGCCACCTCGGCGGCCAGTCCGCTGACATTGCTGTTGTTGAGGACGCGCAACGACTGTGCCGCGGCCGTGGTGGAGGACGGCGCACTGGTCGTCGTCGTGGCGGCCGACCCGGCGCTCGCGTCGGACTGCGGCGCGGCGGGTGCTGCGGCAGCGGCGGTGGTGGTCACGGCCGCTGCGGTGGAGGTGGGCGTGTCCTCGCCCGAGCCCGTGAGGGAGAAGAAGCCGAGACCTGCGAAGACGACGGCCAGCGACAGCAGAACCATGGCCAGCGCTCGCAACGGTGGGCCGGACGAGTCCGGGGTCGGAGTGCTCGCGGGGGTCTGATCAGTCACGCTGCGAGCCTAGCGACTCGGCCGAACCGGGTGACCCGGGGCGGCGCGGGACGACACCCGTCAGATCTCGAAGCCGAGTCGACGCGCAGCGCGTGCCTTCTGCCGGCTCGCGCGCAGACGTCGCAGGCGCTTCACGAGCATCGGGTCCGCGGCCAGCGCCTCCGGCTTGTCCACCAGGGCGTTGAGCACCTGGTAGTAGCGGGTCGCCGACATGTCGAACAGTTCCTTGATCGCTTCTTCCTTCGCGCCGGCGTACTTCCACCATTGGCGCTCGAACGAGAGAATGTCGTGTTCCCGGCGGGAGAGTCCGTCACTCGGCTCGTCGGCCCCGTCGGCTCGCCCGTGACTTCGCGCTGCAGCGCTGTCCATCTCACTCCTGTCGTCTGTGCCGCCCTCGGCATCGCGTCTCGCGAGCTCTGCCGTCGACCTCGGGCTGTGCCGTGTGAACCCGGCCGTGACCGTGTTCTCGCGCGTCCCCCGGACCCGAAGAGGTCCGCGCACGGCGGTGAATCACATCCGTGTCGTTCGCCGCCAATCTAACCACGGACCGGGCTCCGGGATGCGGCGACACCGCGGCGCGTCTCGGCCCGGCCGACCGGACCAGAAATCGTCCACCGGGCGGGCAGTATCCTTCTGGACCATGGCAATTCTCCCCATCCGTATCGTCGGTGACCCGGTGCTGCACACCCCCACCCAGCAGGTCACGGCGTCGCCCGCGGAACTCGAGACGTTGATCGCGGACATGTACGACACGCTCGAGGCCGCCAAGGGTGTCGGACTGGCCGCCAACCAGGTGGGTGAACCGCTCCGACTGTTCATCTACGACTGCCCCGACCACAGCGAGGACGGCACGGTGACGCGCCGCCGCGGCGAGGTGATCAACCCGGTTCTCGAGACGTCGGAGATTCCCGAGACGATGCCCGATCCGGACGACGACGACGAGGGGTGCCTCTCGGTTCCCGGCGAGCAGCACCCGACGGGTCGGGCCGAGTGGGCGCGTGTCACCGGAACCGATGCGAAGGGTGAGCCCGTCGACATCGAGGGGCACGGTTTCTTCGCGCGCATGCTGCAGCACGAGGTGGGCCACCTCGACGGTTTCCTCTACGTCGACGTGCTGGTCGGACGCAACGCGCGGGCGGCGAAGAAGGCCATCAAGAAGAACGGGTGGGGCGTACCCGGGCTGAGCTGGATCCCCGGTACCGTCGCGGATCCGTTCGGCCACGACGACGACGAGTGACTCCGGACGCCCCGGTTCCGGGCTCGCGGGTGGTGCTGCGGTACCGCCTGCCGGACGGGTCGACCCCGCCGTTCACCGACGTGATCGGCGTCCTCGCGGCGTCCGGCACCGCGGTGACCGTGCAGCCGGAGTCCGGTGACCCGGTGACCGTGCCGGCCGAGCGCATCGTCGCGCTCAAGGCGTTGGCACCTCGGCCCGTCCGCAATTCGGAGATCCGCGGTCTCGAGAGTGCGGCGGCCGATGCGTGGCCGGGCCTCGAGCAGGAGTGGATCGGTGGATGGCTGCTCCGCGCCGGCGCCGGCGTGACCCGACGAGGCAATTCGGCGAGCCCCCTGCGTC
Organism: Rhodococcus sp. SORGH_AS_0301; assembly: GCF_030818285.1. Lineage (NCBI taxonomy): Bacteria > Bacillati > Actinomycetota > Actinomycetes > Mycobacteriales > Nocardiaceae > Rhodococcus > Rhodococcus sp. SORGH_AS_0301. Next base: position 4,461,345 of record NZ_JAUTAC010000002.1, on the reverse strand, counting down.
CCGACGCGTCCGCCGTCGACCTGCCGGCCGTCGCCGCCTGGTACCGCGACCGGGACCTGCAACCCTCGCTGTCGTTGCCGGACCGACTTCTCCGGGCGCCGGCGGGATGGAGCCTGTCGGCCGAGGCACTGGTGCTGACGCTGCCGATCCCGTCGTCGACCGGGCCGTACACGGACACCGAGCGCATCGCCGCGCCCGACGACCGATGGCTGGCGCACCATCCCCGCTACCGGGATCGTCCGGACCTCCTCACCGCGGTCCACGACGGTGTCGTGATCTTTCTCCGACGAGGCGACACGTCGGTCGCCCGCGCTGCCGTCACCGCATCGCCGACCGGACGACGCTGGGTCGGCATCACCTCGGTGGCCACTCGACCCGACGAGCGTCGGCGCGGTCACGGGTCCGCGGTGTGTTCCGAAGCGATGCGGTGGGGAGCCGACCACGGCGCGACGCACGCCTACGTCCAGGTCGAGGTGGACAACGACGAGGCGCGATCGCTGTACGAGCGCCTCGGCTTCACGGAGCATCATCGCTACCGCTACGCGAGCCCGGAGGGTGTCACCGCCCCGGGCTAGGGTCGCTCACCGTGCGCCTGGCTACCTGGAACGTGAATTCCGTCCGCTCGCGAGTCGACCGCATCGTCGACTGGCTCGAGCGCTCCGACATCGACGTTCTCGCGATTCAAGAGACGAAGTGCAAGGACGAGCAGTTCCCGTACCAGCGCTTCACCGACATCGGGTACCAGGTCGCGCACGTGGGCACGAGTCAGTGGAACGGTGTCGCCATCGCGTCACGCGTCGGGCTCGACGACGTGCAGATCGGGTTCGAGAACCAGCCGGGGTTCAGCAAGGACCCGGAGGTCCCGCCCGCCGACGAGGCCCGGGCCATCGGCGCGACCTGCGGGGGCGTGCGCGTCTGGAGCCTGTACGTCCCCAACGGACGGTCCCTCGAGGACCCGCACTACCGCTACAAGCTGGACTGGCTCGCGACCCTGCGCGACGACGCCCGGTCGTGGCTCGCCGCCGATCCGCAGGCACGCATCGCGTTGGTCGGTGACTGGAACGTGGCCCCCACCGACGACGACGTCTGGGACCCGGCGCTGTTCGAGGGCCGCACGCACACCTCGGGACCGGAGCGCGACGCGTTCCGAGCCATCGTCGACGAAGGATTCGCGGACGTGGTGCGACCGTTCACCCCCGGCCCCGGTGTCTACACCTACTGGGACTACACGCAGCTGCGTTTCCCGCGCCGCGAAGGGCTCCGCATCGACTTCGTGCTGGCCTCACCCGCACTCGCGGCGCAGGTCACCGACGCCTCGATCGATCGTCAGGAGCGCAAGGGGAAGGGCGCCAGCGACCACGCGCCGGTCGTCGTCGAGCTGGGTGGGGACGCCGCGGTGACCGAGCCGGCCGGGGCCTGATCGGCCACCATGTCGAGGTACTCGATGTTCGCGCCGATGAATCGCCGCACGTAGGAACACTGGGGCCAGATCGACAGGTCACCGATACGCAGGATGTCGAGGGCGCCGCGCACGAGGACCGCTGCCCACCCGTGGTCGCCGAACTCCTCCTTGACGACGGTGTGCTGGAGCACGACCGTGTCGCTGTCGGGTGCGACCTCGTACGCGAGGATGCCGACGAGCGCATCGCCGACGGTCAGGACGAAGCGCGAGTTGCTCGGATCGTCCGACACGAGACTGGTGTCCATGACAACAGTTCATCACCGATGTTGTGACGGATGGTGTTCCTGTGACTGTTGATGCGCAATCGCGACGAAGTCGTCACGGTGTCGAGATCAGTCGGCGGTCACCATGTCGCGGTACTCGGGGTTCTCGGCGACGAAGCGCTGCACGTAGGTGCAGACCGGCTTCACCTTCCAGCCGTAGCCGCGAGCAGCGTCGAGGGAGTTGCGGACCATGATGGCGGCGAGGCCGCGATGCCCGAAGTCCTCGGTGATGACGGCGTGCATGAAGCTGACGACGGGCTGACGACGCGCACCGCGTCCGACGGAGTCGACGGGGAAGTACCCGACGATCCCGACGAGGTCACCGTTGAGCCGGAGCTCGAACCGGTTCTGGTGCGGGTTGTCTGTCACATCGGTGACGGGCGCATCCGACAGCATCATTCTTCTCCTGGCGGCCGTGGGGCTCACCCGGTTCCTGTGCGAACCCGGGCGCGGGGCGGGACACGAGCAGCCTCGTCGCCGCGGTCGTGTGCATCACATGGGTGCATGTGACGTAGACCACTATTGCACAGGATTCGCGTCTTCGCCGGGGAGCGGGTGAATATGTGGCGAACTCACGGGAAAAAGCGCTCGAGTACAGTTCGGCGTGTGACAACGCTGCCTCTGGCACCTTCCGGGACGACGCCACTGCGCGTCCTCACCATCGCCGGCACCGACTCCGGCGGCGGCGCCGGAATCCAGGCCGACTCGCGCACCATCGCTCTGTGCGGACTGCATGCCTGCGTCGCGGTCGCCGCCGTGACGGTGCAGAACACGGTGGGAGTCAGCGGTTTTCACGAGATCCCACCCGCCGTGGTGGCCGACCAGGTGCGAACGGTGGTGTCGGACATCGGCATCGGCGCGGCCAAGACCGGCATGCTGGCGTCCACCGCCATCATCGAGGCCGTCACCGACGTGTGCACCGAGGTCGGGATCGGCCGCGGTGGCTCGGTACCGCTCGTCGTGGACCCGGTCTCGGCGTCGATGCACGGCGATTCCCTCCTGCACGCCGATGCTCTGGATGCGCTGCGCACCAGACTCATTCCCCTCGCCACGATCATCACGCCCAACCTCGACGAGGTCCGACTGCTCACCGGCATCGACGTCGAGGACGAGGTGACGGCGCGACGGGCCGCCGAGGCACTGCACGCTCTCGGCGCCCAGTGGGCCGTCGTCAAGGGTGGGCACCTGCGGACCTCGTCGTCGAGCACCGATCTGCTCTTCGACGGTGAGCGGATGCTCGAGTTCACGAACCCTCGTATCGACACGGGCAACGATCACGGCGGCGGCGACACCCTCGCCGCAGCGCTGGCGTGCGCCCTCGCCCACGGTTACGCGGTGCCGGACGCGTTCGAGTTCGCGAAGGAGTGGGTCACGAAGTCGCTCGAGGCCGCGTACGACCTCGGCCACGGGCACGGCCCGGTCTCACCGCTCTGGCGACTGCATCAGTCGGCTGATGCGTAGATCCTCCGGAACACCGGTCAGCTTCGGCGAGAACAACCCGCGCCGGTAGGGCTTGGTGGCCAGCCCGACGGTGTCCAGTACCTCGGGTGACACCAGATCCAGCGCGGCGTTCGAGATCATGACGTTGCCGTCGGCACCGGTCTGCATGACGCGCGCGGCCACGGTGACGTCGACGCCGAGCCAGTCCGACCCGACGGCGCGCGGGCAGCCGGTGTGGATGCCGACGCGCATCCGCGGGGTGTAGCCGTTCACATCGACACGGGCCAGAGCGGCCTGTGCCTCGAAGACGGCCCGCACCGCGTTGTCTGCGCTGGGGAAGACGGCCATCAGCCCGTCTCCCAGGCGTTTGACGATGTGACCGCCGCGATCGAGCATGGGCCGCTCGACCGCACGGGCCACCTGCTTGAGCAGCACCAGCGTGGTGGCGTCACCGGCGGACAGCGACCACGTGGAGAAGCCGACGAGATCGGTGAAGACGATGGTGACCTCGCGTTCGCCCCGCCCGCGGCCCGCGCGTTCGAGCACCGCCTGCCACACCTGCAGCGCACCCAGCGAGAGTTCCTTCGAGGCGCCGGGAGCGTCGCCCTGCAGCCGGTCGGTGACCCGCGCGACCATGCGCGCGGCTCCGGGTCCGGCCGTCGAGAGCGGATCGCCGAACGACGGATCACCGGGCAGCACTCCGCGTACGCGGCGGACCAGTTCGACCACCCGCGGCGTCCGGTTGACGGTGCGGGCAGCGTCGGCGGCCCGACGGGCGGCGTCACCTGCGCTGATCTTCACCGCTCGACCTTATCTTGTCGTTACTCCGAGTGACAGTAAACGTCACTCGGCCTGACGGGCAGCGTCTCGATCGGCACCTACGGGGACGCCGTTCGGGCCCGTCACCGACTCGGCGTACGTGCCGATGCCGTAGGCGACGGCCTTCGAGTTGATGCCGAGAGCCTCCCGGTCGACGTTCTCGAGCGTGTCCTCGGCGGTGTGGTAATTCGGGTCGAAGGGCTCGTTCGCCGTCCCGCCCCAGCGCGCGGCCTGCTCCTCGGTCTTCACGTCGTCGGCGCCGCTGAAGACACCGCCCGAGGGGATGCCGACCTCGATGAAGGGGCCGTAGTCCGAGCGCCCGTCGAAGTCGGTGCCGTCGGCGTCCTGCGTCGTGAGCTGCTCCTCGAAGACTCGCTCGATCGCGTCCGAGCCGGTGGGGCCGGCGGGCTCGCCGACCTGATCCGAGTCGTCTCCGTCGTAGACGAGGTAGCCGGCGTTGTTCGACCCGACCATGTCGAAGTTCAGGTAGAGCGCGATCGCGGCCTTGTCCTCGTCGGACAGTCCCTCGACGTACTTCGTGGATCCGACCAGACCGAGTTCTTCCGCGCCCCAGAACCCGAACCGCACGGCGTTGGTCACGTCCGGCGAGCCACCCATCTGCAGAGCAGACTCGAGCACGGCGGCGGTACCGGTGCCGTTGTCGTTGATGCCCGGGCCCTCGGGGACCGAGTCGAGATGCGCTCCCGCCATGACGACGTTCTCGGTGGATCCCGTCGTGGTCTGCGCGAGAATGTTGCGGCTGGTCGTGGTCTCGGTCTCCGCGGCGAGCGTGATCTGCGCGGTGGTCGGGGCCGCGGCCAGAGCGGCACCGTCCTCACGGCTGACACCCACCGACGGGATGCGGGCATCCTCCTTCGCGCCGAGCGTGCCGGCGTCGAGCGGACCGTCCTCGTTGTTGGACACGATGATCGCGGCGGCGCCGCGCTCTGCGGCGATCTGCCCCTTCTGCGCGAAAGAGCACACCCCGCGCGGGACCAGGGCGACCGCGCCGGTCAGCGTGAGGCCGTCGTAGTCGGTGGACTCGCAGCCGGGTGAGTCGTCGGCAGGTGCTGCCACGATCGGACCGGAGACCCCACCGGCGGGCGTGGCCGGTGAGTACGTGAACGCGCTCACCGGCACGTCGCGGTCGGCAGCGCGCAGCGCCACCGAGTCGAGGGTGTAGCTGTCGAACGAGAACTCGGGCGTCTCGACGTCGAAGCCCGCGTCCCGCAGTGTGCCGGCCACGTAGTCGACGCTGGCGTCGTATCCGGCGGTGCCGGCGGCGCGATTCCCGTCGTGCGCGTCGGCGATGTCGGAGAGCTCCTGCAGGTGGCTCACCACCGCGTCGAGGGTGACGGCCTCGGACAGCGAGGAACCCGTGACCGGTGCGGCCACGGGTTCCTCGGATGGGGTGGCTTCCTCACCGGACGAGCCGGAGGAGCAGGACGACAGCGCGAGCACTCCCGCCGCACAGATCGCGATGGACAGGGTCGATCGTGTCGTCCGCATGAACGTCACCCTAACGAAAGAGCGGTCACGCGTCTCGCTTGTTCACCACCACCACTGCGGCGCCGAAGACGACGGCGACGAAGGCCGCGAAGTAGGCCAGGCTGCCCCACGGTCCCCAGTGGTACTCCACTCCGCCGGGCGAGCCGAGGAAGTTGTTCGCGTTCATGAACGGGAGGAAGGGCATGATGTCGCGCCCGATGCTGCCGAACAGGTTGAACAGCGACTCGATCAACAGCGGCCACAGGAGCAGCAGTGCGATCGCGGCGGCCGACTGTCGCAGCAGCGCACCGACTCCCACGGCGAGGACGACGCACAGGAAGGCGTAGATCGGGACACCGTAGATGGCACGCCACGCGTCCGAACCCTCGAGCACGAGTGCGGCGCCCGCATCGGGACCGGCCGCGGCCTTCGCGATGTAGAACGCGCCCAGCGTGAGCACCAGGGACAACACCGCACCGAAGACGCCGATGAGCAGTGCCTTCACGCCGAGTACCGAGGCGCGGCTGGGGATGGCCTGGAACGTGGTCCGGATGATGCCGAAGCGATACTCGCTGGTGATCGACAGCGCCGCGAGAATCATGAGCACGAGAACGCCGAACCCGCTGACGCCGGCGACGGCGTCCGCGAGGGTCGGCAGGTACGGCTCGAAGCCGGGGTCGTTTCCGGCGGCGATGTCGTTCTGCACGGTGGTGACCGTCGACTTGGCCGTGATGCCGATGACGGCACCGATGCCCAGCCCGAGCGCCACGATGATGACGGTGCACCACCACGGCGACTTCGTCGAGGTGAGTTTGATTCGTTCCGCTGCAAGCACACTCATCGCAGTGCCCCTCCCATTGAATCCGACCGGCCTCCGGCCTGCCCGCTCACGTCATTGTCGGTACCGGTACCGGCGCCGTGGTACTGCACGTCGTCACCGGTGAGTTTCATGAACGCGTCCTCGAGCGAACCGTGCTGGGACGCCAGCTCGTGCAGAACGATGTTGTGGCGCGCGGCGATCTCGCCGATCGCCTCCGTGGTGGACTCGGCCACCACGAGGGTCGGATGCACCTGATCGAGGCTGCTGGGCTCCTTGACCGTCAGACCTGCCGACGTGAGCGCGCTGCGCAGGGCGTCGAGCTGGGGGCTGCGGACGCGGACCGACGCCTCCGAGGCGCGGTCGACGAACTCCTGCACGGACGAGTCCGAGATGAGCCGACCGCGGCCGATGACGATCAGTTGTTCTGCGGTGAGCGCCATCTCGGAGAGCAGGTGCGAGGACACCAGCACGGTCCGCCCCTCGGCGGCGAGTCGCTGCATGAACTTGCGGATCCAGACGATGCCCTCGGGATCGAGTCCGTTGACCGGCTCGTCGAACATCAGGACCTTCGGGTCACCGAGCAACGCACCGGCCAGACCGAGTCGCTGCGACATGCCGAGGGAGAATCCGCCGGCCTTCTGCTTGGCCACCTCGGACAGACCGACGAGGCGGAGCACTTCGTCGACGCGGGACGAGGCGATGCCGTTGGAGGCCGCCATCCACTGCAGGTGAGCACGCGCGGATCTGTTGGGATGCACCCACTTCGCGTCGAGCAGAGCGCCGACGGTACGAATGGGATTCTTCAGCTCACGGTAGGGCCGACCCTCGATGAGTGCCGTGCCGGACGTGGGCTGATCGAGCCCGAGGATCATCCGCATCGTGGTGGACTTGCCGGCACCGTTGGGGCCGAGGAAGCCCGTCACGATACCCGGGCGCACCGTGAAGGAGAGATCGTCCACGGCTTTCTTCGCGCCGAACTGTTTGGTCAAACCTGTCACTTCGATCATGTGCATCAGGATGCCCGAGCTGGACCACCGACCACATCGCTCCCGGGTCTCGACCCGGGTCATCCGAAGGGATGACGCGACCCTGAGCCGCCCCCGGGGTGGTCAGTCGACGTCGGGCGAGGACGCCTGCGCCCAGAACCGTTTCGGGATCCGGCCCGCCAGCGCCGCCGATCGTCCGCCGCGCACCGCATCGGCCATGGCGGAGGCCATCATTCGCGGATCACGAGCGCGTGTCACCGCGGTGGCGAGCAGCACCGCCGAGCACCCCAGCTCCATGGCGAGTGCCGCGTCGCTCGCCGTACCGATGCCGGCGTCGAGCACCACGGGAACCCCTGCGGCCGAGGTGATCATCTCGATGTTGTGCGGATTCGCGATGCCCAGCCCCGTCCCGATGGGCGATCCGAGCGGCATGACCGCGGCGCACCCCACGTCCTCGAGGCGACGCGCGAGCACCGGATCGTCGGTGGTGTAGGGCAACACGACGAAATCGTCGTCGACGAGTTGCTCCGCGGCGCGCACCAGCTCGATGGCGTCGGGCAGGAGGGTCCGCTCGTCCGCGATCACCTCGAGCTTGATCCAGTCGGTCTCCAGCGCCTCTCGTGCCAACTGCGCGGTGAGCACGGCCTCGGCGGCGCCGCGACATCCCGCAGTGTTGGGCAGCAGGGCGATGCCGAGGCGCGTGAGGAGATCGAGCACCCCGGTGCCGCCCGAGGCGTCGACGCGGCGCAGAGCGACGGTGGTGAGTTCCGTCCCCGATGCGACGAGGGCCTCCTCCAGCACCGCGAGGTTGGCCGCGCCCCCGGTCCCCATGATCAGGCGAGAGGTGAAGGTACGGTCGGCGATGGTCAGCTGATCAGCCACCCTGCACCGCCGTCAGCACCTCGATGGTCCAGCCGCGGCCCACGTCCTCGCCCCACCGCGAGCGCGGCAGCACGATTCCGTCCACCGCCACGGCGATGCCCTTCTCGGGAAGACCCAGCTGGGTCAGCATGTCCTGCACCGTCGTGCCGGGCTCGAAGTCGTGATCCGCACCGTTGACGGTGACACCCACTGCGGTCATGTTCGTCTCCTACCGTGCCCGAGTCCGCGTGAGACTCGAAAACCGTTCGGGGAGAGCGCATGCCGCTTCCGTCAACGGCTCGCCCTCCAGTTCTGCCACCACGGCGTCCGCCGTGACGGGCGCGAGCAGCACCCCGTTGCGACCGTGGCCGGCGGCGACGATCACGCGGTCGTCCCACCGCCCGACCACGGGGATGTTGTCGGGGCTCCCCGGCCGCAGGCCCGCCGCCGTCTCCGCCAACTCGTAGTCACCGACGGCCGGGAACACGGCCTCGGCGTCCGCCAGGAGGTCGCGGACGCCGGCGACGGTCACGGCGGTGTCGTCACCGTGCTCGTACTGCGTCGCACCGACCACCAGACCGTCGCCACGGGGGACCAGGTACACCGCGCGACCGTTGACGCTCGCGCGGACGGTACGCGTCGGCGCACTCGCCGAGCCGGGGCGCGCACGCAGGCGCAGGATCTCGCCCTTCACCGGCCGCACCGGGACGTCCGGCAGCAGACGGGACGTCGACCACCCCGCAGCGACCACCACACGATCGGTGGTGAGCGCGTCGAGGTCGGTGACGGGAGCACGCTCGATCCGCACTCCCCGGTCGCGGACCGCGGACTCCAACGCGAGGACCAACGCCCGGTTGTCCACTGACAACTCCCCCGGCGCCGACAGGCCCAGACGAACGCGCGGCGAGAGTGACGGCTCCAGAGTGCGCACCTCGCTGCGCGAGAGGATCTCGAGATCGTGGCCCTGCGCACCCACCCAGTCGGCGACAGTGCGCAGGTCCGCAGCGTCGGCCGAGTCGAACGCGACGGTCAACGATCCACTCGACACGACGACGCCCCGACCCTCCAGGTCCGCGCGCAGCACCGGATCGTGCCACCGCCGCAGCGACGCGGAACCGAGTGCCAGGAGTGCGTGTTCGCCGGGCCAGCCCTCGGACAGCGGCGCGAGCATGCCGCCCGCCACCCAGCTGGCGGCGCCGTCGCCGACAGCGCGTGCACCGAACGTCGGGTCGTGCAGGGAGACGGACCATCCCGCCGCCGCGGCGGCGCGGGCGCAGAAGAGGCCGATCACCCCGCCGCCCACGACGGAGACGGATCGCTGCATGAAACTCACTTCCTCCGCCGGCATGACCCGGGTCAGGTGGTTACGGTCTGGGCGGCCTCGCCCACTCTCAGCCCCGTCCGGGACTCCCGTGTTCGTTCCCCTTCACCCTAACCGGCTGATGACCCGACCGGCCTCCGGCCTTCCCGCCATCACCCGACCGGCCTCCGGCCTTCCCGCAGTACTGGGTGGTACTACATTCACACTCGTGACGACTTCGAGGACCACCGCCCGCGAGCGGCTCGCCACCGCCCGTCTGTACCTCTGCACCGACGCCCGCCGAGACACCGGCGACCTGGCCAAGTTCGTGGACGCGGCGCTGTCCGGGGGCGTCGACATCGTGCAGCTCCGCGACAAGGGGTCGGCGGGCGAGAAGAAGTACGGCGCCATCGAGGCGAAGGACGAGCTCGCCGCTCTCGCGGTCATCTCCGCCGCGTGCCGCCGTCACGGCGCGCTGATGGCCGTCAACGATCGTGCCGATCTGGCGCTCGCCTCGGGCGCCGACGTGCTGCACCTCGGCCAGAACGATCTGCCGGTTCACTACGCGCGCCGCATCGTGGGCCCGGACGTCGTCATCGGGCGCTCCACGCAGAACCGGGCACAGGCCACGCTCGCCGACATCGAGGACGGCGTCGACTACTTCGCCACGGGACCGGTGTGGGCGACTCCCACCAAGCCGAACCGTTCGGCCGCGGGCCTGGACGTCGTGCGTGAGGTCGCCGAATCGCATCCCACCCGGCCGTGGTTCGTCATCGGCGGGGTCGAGGAGAACAACGTCGCGCAGGCGCTCGAGGCGGGCGCGTCCCGCATCGCGGTGGTGCGGGCGATCACGCAGGCTCGCGACCCCGAGGCGGCGGCCCGTCGACTGCTCGATCTGCTGCCGTCGGTCTGACCGTCAGAGTCCGTCCGGCGACAGGACGGTGACGTCGGCGGGAACCGCCGAGCGCACTGCGTCGTCGGCCGTCACGACGACGACGCGCAGGTCGGTGTCGTTCCGGACGGCGGCGAGCGCCGCGTCCACGTTCTCGGCCCGCACGGTGTCGACGATCCACCCGAAGCTGCCGACGGCGAGTCGTACGGTGCGCGCCGGGAGGTCGTCGGGGGCGTCGGCGGCCAGGACGGCGCGGACGGGCACGGTGCGCAGCGACGGCCAACTCTCGGCGAAGGCGGGGTGCAGCGGCAGCGAGTCCACCTCGTGCTCGGCGACCCAGCGCAGTTCGGTGCTCTCACCGTTGGGAACCGTGTCGAGTTCGCGCTCCGCGTCGGCGATCACAGTGGTGTAGGACCACCCCGAGTCCTCGACCTTCGTGACGTGCTCGTCCCGCACGGTCAGCAGGTCGTCGGTGATGCCCGCCTCCTCGCCGGCCTCGCGTACGGCCGCGTGGACGGCGCTCTCGTGACTGTCCCTGGCACCACCGGGCAGCGCCCACGTCCCGCCCTGATGACTCCAGGCCGCACGGTGCTGCAGCAACACCACGGAGCCCGCCGACCCGGTCGGAGCCCGCAACAGCAGACCGGCCGCGCCGTGTCGTCCCCAGTGCCGGCTCCCGTCGCTGCTGAAGACCCAGCCGTCCCCGTCACCGCGCATGGTTCACCGTCCGCATTCCCCCACCTTATTGCTCCTCGCGTTGCCTGTGCTCGGACCACGGTGGGCCTATGCTCGAATCCGGACATGAGGGCGACCGATCGCGCAGGAAGGGGTCGAGGTGTCACAGCAGACGAGTGCGCTGACTCTGCGCGCGCCCGTCGACACCCGCTCCGAACGGTCGGAGTTCCTCCGTTCCACTCCCGTCCGGCTGTTGGCGGTGGGTCTACTGGTGGTCGCGACGCTCGTGACCACCGCTCTCGTGACGACGCTGTCGGTGTCGGACCGCCAGCGCACCCTCGAACTTCTGCTCGCGCGCACCGAGCCGCTGTCCGATGCGGCGCAGAACCTGTACGTGCAGCTGTCGGTCGCGGACGCGACGGCGGCGACGGCCTTCCTCTCGGGCGGTCTGGAACCCGGTGACGTCCGTGGTCGGTACACGGACTCGCTCGGAGCGGCGGCGGGCGAGGTGGTCCGCGCGTCCACCGGACTCGCGAGCGACGACGCGACGTCGCGGCAACTGCTGGCGACGATCTCCACGAACCTGCCGCTGTACGCCGGCATCATCGAGACCGCGCGGACGAACAACCGCGTCGGCAATCCGGTGGGTTCCGCGTATCTGGCCGAGGCGTCGACCCTCATGCAGAACACGATCCTGCCGTGGGCCGAGGAACTGCACGCGGAGAAGTCCGGTGACGTGTCGGATGCGCAGCGCCAGTTCGCGACACCACCCTGGTCGGCGTTCGTCGTGCTGGGCATCACCGTGCTCGTGCTCGTCGGCGCGCAGATGTTCCTGAGCCGGAAGACCAAGCGCACCGTCAACGTCGGTTTCGCGGGTGCCACGGTGGGCGTCGTACTGCTGCTCGGCTGGATGCTCGTCGCCGGGCTCATCTCCTCGACCGCCACCGACCGCGCTCTGGTGCGCGGCGCGGAGCCCCTGGACCTGCTCACCACCAGCCGGATCCTCGCCCAGCAGGCACGCGCCGACGAGACCATCGGCATGACGCGGCGCGGCGGCTTCGCGGACTACGAGAAGTCGTACTCCGACGCGGTGTCCGGCCTCGCCGACACCCTCGGCACACTCGCGCACGACGACGACACGCACAGTCCCCGGATGGACGACGCCCGTGCGCTGGTGTCGCTCTGGACCAGCTCGCACGACCGGATGAACGCGTCGCTGGACGTCGGCGACTTCGACACGGCGGTCACCATCGCCACCGGAACGGCTGCCGGCGACTCCAGCGACGTGTTCGGTCGGCTCGACTCGGCTCTCGTCGAGGAGATCGAGGCGTCCCGCGCGTCCCTGCGAGACGACGTCCAGCGTGCGTCGGGCGTGCTGGCCGGCCTCACCGTGGGCACCGGCATCGTGTGCGGCCTGGCCGTGCTCGCCGTCGTGGGCGGTATGTGGTCGCGTATCCGGGAGTACCTGTGATGCGCCGCGCGGCCGTGATCGCCGCCGCGCTCCTCCTCGTCCTGACCGGCTGCGCGGACACCACGCCGGTGCCGGAGGCGCCGGACCGCGCCACCGTCGCCGAACCTCTGCCCGACGGGGCCACCGGCGTCACCCCGGGCGCACCGATGCCAGCGGCAGAGGACTGCGGCGACCCCCGTGCGAGCCTGCGGCCCAACTATGCGGCACCCGACGGCGCACCCGTGCCCGCTCCGAACGTCGACGCGATCCGCGCCCGCGGGCGCCTCGTCGTCGGGCTGGACACCGGCAGCAACCTGTTCAGCTTCCGCGATCCCGTGAGCGGTGAGATCGTCGGCTTCGACGTCGACATCGCCCGCGAGGTCGCCCGCGATCTGTTCGGGGACCCGGACCGGCTGGAGTACCGCATTCTCGCGTCCGCCGAGCGGATCGACGCCCTGGCCGAGGGCGAGGTCGACATCGTCGTCAAGACCATGACCATCACGTGTGCCCGGCGCGAACGGGTGACCTTCTCCACCGTGTACTACCAGGCGGATCAACGGGTCCTGGCCGTCAAGGGCTCGGGCATCACGGGTGTCGGTGACCTCGGCGGTCGGCGCGTGTGCGCCGCGGCGGGCACCACGTCGTTGCTGCGCATCCAGCGTCTGCAGCCCAGTGCCCAGATCGTCAGCGTGCCCAGCTGGGCGGACTGTCTCGTGGTGCTGCAGCAGGGCGGTGTCGACGCCGTCAGCACCGACGACGCGATCCTCGCCGGACTCGCCGCCCAGGATCCGTACCTGGAGATCGTCGGGTTCTCCATCGCCGCGGAGCCGTACGGGATCGGCGTGACGCTGGGTCACGACGACCTCGTGCGCGTCGTCAACAGGACGCTCGAACGCATTCGCGGCGACGGCACCTGGAACCGCATCTACACCCAGTGGTTGTCCGTCCTCGGCCCGTCTCCCGGCGCGCCCTTTCCCGTCTACAACGGCTGATCATGAGTACCGAACCCGATCTCGAGGCGACCCGGGCCTCGTTGCGCGACGAGGATCCCGACGCCACCCGCGCCGCCCTGCGCGAGCAGGACTCCGACGCGACGAGGGCCTCGGTGCGCCCCGAGGAGGACGATGCGACGCGGGCCGCGCTGCGCGAGGACACCACGGGGCGCACCTCCCGGCCGAGCCGCCGCGTACGAACCGGAAAGCGTCGTCGCCTCGGTGGTGGGCTGGTGGAACTGCCGCGCATTCCCGAGGTCGATCCCGCGACCGCTGTCATGTCGGACCCCCGCGTCCCGGAGAGCAAGCGGTTCTGCTGGAAGTGCAACGCCCCCGTCGGGCGGAGCGTCGACGGCCGGCCCGCCCATCCGTCGGGTGACTGCGACAGGTGCGGAACGCATTTCGACTTCTCCCCGCTGCTCGAACCCGGTGAGATGGTGGCCGGGCAGTACGAGGTGCAGGGGTGTATCGCGCACGGCGGACTCGGGTGGATCTACCTCGCCATCGATCGCAACGTCAGCGATCGCTGGGTCGTGCTCAAGGGCCTGCTGCACTTCGGCAACGCCGAGGCACACGCGGTGGCGATGGCGGAACGCCAGTTCCTCGCCGAGGTGACCCACCCCGGCATCGTCAAGATCTACAACTTCGTGGAGCACCCCCGCCCCCTCGCACCCGGCACGCAGGAGGCGCCGTCGTCGACGGGGTACATCGTCATGGAGTACGTCGGCGGTCGCACGCTGCGCCAGATCATGACCGACAACCCGGCGCGCACGAAACTGCCTGTGCAGGAGGCCATCGCCTACCTCCTCGAGGTGATGCCCGCGCTGGCCTACCTGCACTCCATCGGTCTGGCGTACAACGATCTGAAACCCGAGAACGTCATGGTGACGCAGGACCAGATCAAGCTGATCGACCTGGGCGCGGTGAGCCAGCTCGAGGACTACGGGTACCTCTACGGCACGGCCGGGTACCAGGCACCGGAGATCGTGCGGACCGGACCCACGGTGGCGTCCGACATCTTCACCGTGGGGCGCACTCTCGCGGTCCTGACCCTCGAGATCGCCTCGGAGCACGGACGGTACGTGGACGGCATCCCGGAGGACGCGCCCGTCCTGCAGGAGTACCAGTTCTTCGCCCGGCTGCTCCGACGCGCGACGGCCGCCGACCCGCTCACCCGGTTCCGCAGCGCCGACGAGGCGGCGAGTCAGCTCAGTGGTGTTCTGCGCGAGATCCTCTCGCAGCAGACGGGTGACAGCCACCCGTCGCTCTCGTCGGTGTTCAGCCCGCAGCGCACCACCTTCGGCACCGACGAGCAGGTCGCCGTCACCGACGTGTACATCGACGGACGGCACCGCGTGGCCAGGCTGGATCCGCGCGACGTGGTGGCCGCGCTTCCGGTCCCCCTGATCGACACGTCGGACCCGAGTGCGCAGCTCATAGCCGCGGCCGTGCACAGCGAACCGCACCAGACGCTCGACTCGCTGCGCCTTGCCCGCGAGAACGGCCTCGATCGCACCGTGGGCGACGACTCCGTCGGGTCCGTGGAAGCGGTGCTGACCGAGGCCCGCGCGTATCTCGATCTGGGCGAGGGAGATTCGGCCGCGGAGGTGATGCGCAGGCTGGACGACGTGACGGGCAACTGGCGTGTCGACTGGCACCGCGGCACCATCGCGCTGCTGTGCCGTAACTTCGTCGACGCCGCCGACAAGTTCGACTCGGTGCTCTCCGCGATGCCCGGCGAGGTCGCACCCAAGCTCGCGCTCGCGGCGACGGCGGAACTGTTGGCGCAGCAGACCTCCGACGACGGCCACGACACGTGGTGCGCCCTGGCCGAGACGATGTACACCACGGTGTGGCGGACCGATCGCACCATCGTCAGCGCCGCGTTCGGTCTCGCCCGCAGGCTCGCGGAACGGGGTGCGCTGCTCGACGCCATCATGACTCTCGATCTGGTGCCCGCCACGTCACGGCACTACTCGATGGCACGGATGACCGGCGTACTCACACTGCTCTCCGGCTCCGCGGCCGACATGGACGAGGGTGCGCTCTACGAGGCGGCGCGGCGCGTCGAGGCGCTGCCGGCGCGCGAACCCCGTGCGCTGCAACTGCGGACGGTCGTCCTGGGCACCGCGCTCGAATGGATGGAATCCGGGCACACGCCCGAGTCCACGGTGCCGCTGCTCGGCGTGCCCTTCACGCGGGACGGCCTCCGGACGGGCGCCGAGACCGCCCTGCGATCCCTCGCCCGGACCGCGCGGACCCGGTCGCACCGCTTCGCCCTGGTGGACCTGGCCAACGCGGTGCGGCCCAAGTCCCTCTTCTGATCAGCCGATCAGGGCCACCGCGGCGCGGGCGATGGCCAACTCCTCGTTGGTGGGCACCACGAGGACCGTCACCGGGGAATCGTCCGTCGAGATGACCCGGATTCCCTTGCCGCGCTCGGCATTGCGCTCCTCGTCCAGTTCGATCCCGTACATCTCGAGGTCCGCCAGGGCCGCTGCACGCACCTCGGCCGAATTCTCGCCCACGCCGGCGGTGAACGTGACGACGTCCACGTGGCCCAGCTCGATCATGTACGCGCCGAGGTAGCGCCGCAGGCGATGGACGTACACGTCGAAGGCCAGGGCCGCGGCCTCGTCACCGTCGTCGATGAGGCGCCGGAGCTCACGGAAGTCGGTGACACCACTCAGTCCCTTGATACCGGAGCGGCGGTTGAGCAGTTCGTCGATGGCATCGACGTCCATGTCGGCACTGCGCCGCAGGTGCATCACGATACCGGGATCGATGTCGCCGCTGCGGGTTCCCATCACGAGCCCCTCGAGCGGGGTGAGGCCCATGGACGTGTCCACCGCGACGCCGCCGCGCACGGCCGATGCCGAGGCGCCGTTGCCGAGGTGCAGCACGATCTGGTTCACGTCCGACGGCGACCGTCCCAGATGCTCTGCCACGCGGCCACTCACGTACTCGTGGGACGTGCCGTGCATCCCGTACCGCTTGATGTCGTGTTCGGCGGCGGTGGCCGCATCGATGGCGTACGTCGAGGCGGCGGCGGGGAGGGCGTGAAAGAACGCCGTGTCGAACACGGCGACCTGCGGCACGTCGGGCAGCTCCCGGCGCGCCACCTCGATCCCGCGCAGGTTGGCCGGATTGTGCAGGGGCGCCAGCGCACTGAGCTCGTCTATGGTGGTCACGACCGAGTCGTCGATGAGGGTGGGCTCGCTGAAGACGGTGCCGCCGTGCACCACTCGATGCCCCACTGCCGTGATGCCCGCCTCCGCCAGGGGCAGTCCCGCGTCGGCCATCATCTCGAACGCCAGCCGGAGGCCCGTGACATGATCGGGGATGTCGGTCGTCTTCTCCGTCGTGTCGTCGCCGCGGGTGACGGCCACGCGCCCGTCGGCGTCCCCGATGCGCTCGACGATACCCTGCAGGACACTGTGTCCCGAGTCGGGGTCCACCACCTGGAACTTCACCGACGACGATCCCGAGTTGACGACCAGCACCGTGCTCACTTCGCGACCTCGAGACCGTCGGTACCGGACTGGGCCTGGATGGCGGTGATCGCCACCGTGTTCACGATGTCCTGCACCAGGGCTCCTCGACTGAGATCGTTGACGGGCTTGCGCAGTCCCTGCAGGACCGGTCCCACGGCCACGGCGTTGGCGCTGCGCTGCACCGCCTTGTACGTGTTGTTGCCGGTGTTGAGGTCGGGGAAGACGAACACGGTCGCCCGGCCCGCCACCTCGGAGTCGGGCAGTTTGGACTTCGCCACCGACGGGTCGATGGCCGCGTCGTACTGGATCGGTCCCTCCACCAGCAGATCCGGCGCCCTGTCGCGGACGAGGTCGGTCGCCGTCCGGACCTTGTCCACGTCGGCACCCGATCCGGAATCGCCGGTGGAGTAGCTCAGCATCGCCACCCGCGGCTCGATGCCGAACATCGACGCGGTGGCCGCGGACGAGACGGCGATGTCGGCGAGCTGTTCCGACGTGGGGTCGGGAACCACGGCGCAGTCGCCGTAGGCGAGCACCTTGTCCGCGAGACACATCAGGAAGATGCTCGAGACCGTCGAGACCCCGTCCATGGTCTTGATGATCTCGAAGGACGGCTTGATCGTGTGCGCCGTGGTGTGCGCGGCGCCCGAGACCATGCCGTCGGCAATGCCCTTGTGCACCATCATGGTTCCGAAGTACGAGATGTCGGACATGATCTCGCGGGCCTTGTCCTCGGTCATGCCCTTGTGCTTGCGCAGCTCGACGTACTCCGCGACGAAGTCGTCCGTGTACTCCGAGTTCGTCGGATCCAGCACGGTGGCCTCGGACAGGTCCACCCCCAGTTCCCCGGCCCTGCGCGTGATCGCCGCCTCGTCACCGAGGATGGTCAGGTCCGCGACCTGCCGTTGCAGCAGTCGTCCGGCCGCGCGCAGGATCCGGTCGTCCGACCCCTCGGGCAACACGATGTGCTTGCGGTCGGCGCGGGCCCGGTCGATGAGCTGGTACTCGAACATCTGCGGCGTCACCACCGACGGCATCGCGACGTCGAGGCGGCCCAGGATCTCGGCGGCGTCGACGTGGCGTTCCATGAGCGCCAGCGCCGTGTCGACCTTGCGTTGCGATCCGACGGCCACCCGCCCGCGAGTGGACGCGGCCACACTCGCGGTGTCGAAGGTTCCGAGTTCGGTGGTGAGGATCGGTAGTCGGGGCTGCAGACCCTCGATGAGCTTGGCGATCATGGGATGCGGTGTCAGTCCGCCGTTCATGACGATGCCGGCGAGCGACGGAAACCCCTCGGCCTCGTGGGCGTTGACGAGCGCGAGCACGACGTCGGAGCGGTCGGCCGGAGCGATGACGACGACTCCCTCGGTGAGTCGCTCGAGAATGTGCTCGGCCGTCATGCCGCCGACCATCACGCGCAGGGCCTCCCGTTGCAGCAGTTCGGCATCGCCGCTGTAGAGCTCGCCCTTCATCGCGTGCAGCAGTTCGTCCATGGTCGGTGCGACCAGCAGCGGTACCTCGGGCAGAGCCCACGCCGGCACGTCCTCGGTCGAGAGCTGCGCGATGACGTCGTCCAACGCGTCGGGATCGCACCGGTTGGCGACGATGCCGGCCAGATGGGCGCGGTGCGTCGACAGTTCCGATCGACACACGTCGGCGAGGTGGGCGATCTCCTCGGGCGTGCGTTCGGAGCCACGCAGCGCGAGGAGCACCGGGGCGCCCAGGTTCACGGCGACGCGCGCGTTGAATCCCAGCTCGCTGGGACTGGCGATGTCGGTGTAGTCGCTGCCCACGATCACCACGGCATCGCACTGGGACGCGACGTCGTGGTAGCGGCGCACGATCTCGGCGAGCGCGGCGTCGGGATCCGCGTGCACCTCGTCGTAGGTGACGCCGAGCGACTGCTCGTACGTGGTGTCCGCGGTGGTGTGGTCGATCATGAGCTCGAGGATGTAGTCGGTCTCGGACGACGACCGAGCGATCGGCCGGAACACACCGACCCGAGCCGTCGAGGCACCGAGCATGCGCAGCAGCCCCAACGCGATGGTCGACTTGCCGGTGTCCCCCTCGGGCGACGCGATGTAGATGCTGGAGACGGGCGAACTGGGCGTGTCTGCGGGCGCGGCGACCATGGTCTCAGCCTAATGGGCGCGCCGCCGCGGTCGTCCGAGACGATGTCCCGCGGTCGGGCTGTGATCCCGGGAACAACTCCGCACTTTCTTAGCCTACGCAAGCATAATACTTGTGTGCCCACAACTGTCGCGTCAGACGGTCTCGACCAGCGTCACAAGATGATCGTGCTGGCCACGTGCTGCCTCAGCCTGCTCATCGTCTCGATGGACGCCACCATCGTGAACGTCGCGCTGCCCGCCATCCGCACCGAACTCGGCGCATCCGTGTCCCAGCTCCAGTGGACCATCGACGTCTACACACTGGTGCTCGCCAGTCTGCTGCTGCTGTCCGGCACCACCGCCGACCGTGTGGGGCGGCGCCGTGTCTTCCAGATCGGACTCGTCAGCTTCGCCGTCGGCTCGCTGCTCTGCAGCCTCGCCCCCACCGCCCCGGTCCTCATCCTCGCGCGCATGATCCAGGCGATCGGTGGGTCGATGCTCAACCCCGTCGCCATGTCGATCATCACGCAGGTCTTCACCGGGAAGGCCGAGCGTGCCCGGGCGATCGGTATGTGGGGCGCCGTGGTCGGCATCTCCATGGCCCTCGGTCCCATGCTCGGCGGACTGTTGATCGAGATCTCCGGGTGGCGGTCCGTCTTCTGGATCAACATCCCGGTCTGTCTCGCAGCGTTCGTTCTGGCCGCCGTGTTCGTCCCCGAGTCGCGGTCGCCCGTCGTGCGCGCGTTCGATCCGGTCGGTCAGCTGCTCGGTGTCGTCATGCTGGCCTCCCTGGTGTTCGGCCTCATCGAGGGTCCCTCGCTCGGATGGTCGTCGCCCATCACCCTCGCGGTGTTCGCCCTGTCCCTGGCCTCGTTCGTCGCGTTCGTCCGCTACGAGAACAGGCGCGTCGATCCGTTCATCGATCTGCGCTTCTTCCGCAGCATCCCGTTCTCGTCGGCGACGATCGTGGCCGTGTGTGCCTTCGGCGGATACGGAGCGTTCCTGTTCCTCATGTCGCTGTACCTGCAGGAGGTGCGCGGCTTCAGCGCGATCGGCACGGGAGCGTCCTTCCTGCCGCTCGCACTCGCCACGCTGATCTGCTCGCCGCTGTCCGGGCGGATGGTGGCGCGGTGGGGTGCCCGCCCCTCGATGACCATCGCCGGTGTGGTCATCGCCGTCGCGGGCCTGACCCTCACCCGCCTCTCCGCCACCACCCCCGTCAGCGCACTGCTGGTCATGTTCGCGATCTTCGGGGTCGGCTTCGGGCTGGTCAACGCCCCCATCACCAACGCGGCCGTCGGCGGGATGCCCCGCGATCGCGCGGGTGCGGCGTCGGCGGTCGCGTCGACCAGCCGCCAGATCGGTGTCAGCATCGGCGTCGCGCTGTGCGGGAGCCTCACCACCGCGGGCGCCGCGGCCGGCATCGACGCGGGGTTTGCCGCCTCCACACACACGGTCTGGTGGGCTCTGTCCGCCATCGGTCTGATCGTCGCGGGCCTCGGGCTGGTCAGCGCGAGCAGGCGGGCCACGCGGACCGCGGACGACGTGGCCGCACTGTTCCGCACACCGGAGCCGGCCCGTGCCTGACCGCCGGAGCCGACCGATAGACGAGGCCTGGGCCGCGATGACCTCGCTGGTCTTCGAGAACCGCGACACCTGGCGCCGACGGGTGGCGGCCGAGGTCGACATGCCGTTCAGCCGGGTGCGGGTGCTACGGCGCCTGGTCGACGGACCGCTGACGATGAGCGCGGTGGCCACCGCAGCGGCGATGGACGCACCGGCGACCACGGTGTGCGTCAACGAACTCGAGTCTCGCGGCTACGTCCGCCGCACCGTCGACGACAGCGATCGTCGCAGCAAGCGCGTCACGATCACCGACGACGGCCGCGCCCTGATGGACCGCGTGCACACGATCACCGACCCGGTACCCGACTCGCTCGCCGACCTCGGCGACGAGGACGCCGCGGTGCTGCACCGGATCCTGTCGGGCGCGGTGTCCTCCGGCGTCGTCAGCCCAGACGGCGCAGACGGGGCTCCAGATCGGACTTGAACAGCTCCAGGAACCGACGCTGATCGTGACCCGGCGCGTGGAAGACCAGGTGGTTCAGGCCTGCATCGACGTACGGCTTGACCTTCTCGACGGCCTCGTCGGGATCGGAGGCGACGATCCACCGCTTCGCCACCTGCTCGATCGGCAGCTCGTCCGCGGCCTTCTCCATCTCGATCGGATCGTCGATGGAGTGCTTCTGCTCCGGCGTCAGTGACAGCGGCGCCCAGAAGCGCGTGTTCTCCAGCGCCGCATCGGCATCGGTGTCGTACGAGATCTTGATCTCGATCATGTGGTCGATGTCGCCCACGGACCGGTTCATCTTCTCCGCACCTTCCGCCACCGCGGGGATCAACTTGTCGGTGTAGAGCTCCATACCCTTGCCGGACGTACAGATGAAACCGTCGCCGCTGCGTCCGGCGTAGCGCGCGACCACGGGACCGCCGGCCGCCACGTACACCGGGACCCCACCCTCGGGAACGTCGTAGATCGAGGCGCCCTTGGTCTTGTAGTACTCGCCCTCGAAGTCGACGCGATCGCCCAGCCACAGCTCGCGCATCAGCGACACAGCCTCGCGCAGACGCGCGAACCGCTCCTTGAACTCCGGCCACTCACCGTCGAATCCGGTGGCGATCTCGTTCAGAGCCTCACCCGTACCCACTCCGAGCATGATCCGGTTCGGGTACAGGCACGCCATCGTCGCGAACGCCTGGGCGATCACGGCCGGGTTGTAGCGGAACGTCGGAGTCATCACCGACGTACCCAGTTGCAGGGTCTTCGTGCGCTCGCCGACGGCCGTCATCCACGCGAGCGAGAACGGGGCGTGGCCGCCCTCGTGGCGCCAGGGCTGGAAGTGGTCGCTCACGGTCGCCGAATCCATGCCCGACGACTCCGCGAGAACGGCGATCTCGACGAGCTCACGTGGACCGAACTGCTCGGCCGACGCCTTGTATCCCAGCTTCAGTTCCTGTGCCACGCCGAACTCCCTCGTCTACCGCCGAACCCCGGTCACCGTCATGTCTATCAGTCGGGGCCTCCGATCCGCCCGAGGCCTTCGAATCGCAGTGCGCGCAACCCTGTCACCGAGGCGGGCGGCCCGGCACCGTGGGAGGTTGCACGAGCGCGAGGAGGCTGTGGTGCGCTTTCAGGTCCTGGACATCGTCTTCAATCCGCCCCACCCCGTCACCGGGGAGGTGGTACCCGCTGCCGAGCGGCTCGACCGAGTGGTCGACCTCGCCGTGCTCGCGGACCAGCTGGGAATCGACTCCTTCGCGGTCGGCGAGCGTCACGCCGGGGACGTCCTGTCGTCGAGCCCCACGGTGATCCTCGGCGCGCTGGCACAGGCCACGAACCGGATTCTGCTGTCGACCGGCGTCACGGTGCTCTCGGTACTCGACCCCGTGCGTCTCGCGGAGGACCTCGCGACCGTCGACCAGCTGAGCCACGGGCGGCTCGAGATCGTCGTCGGCAAGGGCAACGAGGCGTGGCAGTACCCATTGTTCGGGAAGGACATCGCGCGCCAGTACGAGTACCTGACCGAGAACTACGAGTTGTTCCGTCGACTGATCCGCGAGGAGGACGTCACGTGGTCCGGGCAGCACCGGACTCCGCTCGAGAACGCCACCACTCTGCCGCGGCCGTTCGCCGGTCCCTTCCGCGTCTGGCACGGGTCGGCGACGTCGACACACGCCGTCGACCTCGCGGCCCGGTGGGGTGACCCCCTCGTCACGGCCAACGCATTCCAGCCGCGGGAGAACTACGCCGTCCTCGTCGACCGCTACCGGGAGAAGTACGCCGGGGCCGGGCACGATCCCCGGTTCGCCTTCGTCGGGTCCGGCTCGGGAGGGCTGTTCCTCGCGGAGACGACCGATCAGGCCGTCGAGCAGTACCGCCCGCTCTACGAGGGTGCGGTGGCACAGGCCGACCAGCGTCGGCACGATCCCGGGGCGGTGGGCAAGGTGACGAGCTTCCGCTCGATCGAGGAGGCCGTGGATCGCGGTCCCGCGCTCGTCGGGTCGTCGGAGCGCGTCGCCGAGAAGATCGTGGACTACCACCACGCATACGGGCATGTCCTGCAGTCGGTGTCGATCAACCACCTGCTCGAACCGGAGCACCAGAAGGACATCCTCCGCCAGTTCGCCGAGGAGGTGGTGCCGCGAGTGCGCAAGGAACTTCCCGAACCACTGCTGTGGGGCGAGGACGATTCCCGGCGCGCTGCGGGCTTCACGGCGGGACCGTACTCGTGAGCATCGCGTTCGTGGGCGGAGGACCCCGCGCGACCGGCATCCTCGAGCGGATCGTCGGCCGGGCCGACGAGCTGACCGAACCGATCGACGTCCATGTCGTCGACCCCCACCCGCCGGGTGCAGGGCGGATCTGGCGACGGAACCAGGACCCCCTGCTCTGGATGAACTCCGTCGCGGCGGACGTGGCCATGCTGCCCGACGGGTCGGGCGGTCCCACCCTCGCGGAGTGGGTGACGGCGAACCGGGACACCCTCGTCACGGATCCGGCTCTGCGGGAGGAGATTCTCCGTTTCACCCCGTCGTCGTTCGCGTCCCGGTCGCTGCAGTCCCACTATCTCGCTCACGTCTTCGAGAGCGCGGTGAAGGCGCGGCCGGATCGTGTTCGAGTGCACGTGCACCGGGCCTGCGTCGTCGACATCGAGGATCGGGGTGCCCACCAGCGCCTGATCCTCGACGACGGCATCGTGCTCGAGGTGACCGATGTCGTTCTGGCGCAGGGCCAACCCGACACTCTGCCGCCGGCGGACGTCCAGGCATTCACCGCCCATGCCGAGACCCACGGTCTCCGGTACATCGGGCCGGGATACACAGCCGACCTCGATCCGGCGCTGGTCCCCGAGGCCGAACCCGTCCTGATCTCGGGCCTCGGTCTCGCCTTCGTGGACTGGATGGTGCTGCTCGCGGAGTCACGCGGCGGCACCTTCTCGCGCTCCGGTGGCGGCACCCTGGTGTACACGGCCTCCGGCCGGGAACCCCTGGTGTACGCCGGATCTCGACGCGGGGTTCCGTACCACGCCAAGATCTCGTACTCCATCGCCGATGCGGCACCGCCTCTCCCGAGGTTCTTCGTACCCGAGGCTTTTCCCGGAACGGAGACGCTCGACTTCCGTACGGCGGTCTGGCCTCTCGCGGTCACGGAACTTGCGTGGGCGCACTATCACGAGCTGTTCCGCTCCCACCCCGACCGTGTCCGCGGGCCGTTCATCGAACTCGAGGCCGCCCTGGGCCGTGACGGCGCCCGTGCAGTCGGTGAACTGGTCGAACGAATGGTCCCCGATCCCGAGGACCACTTCGACATCGACACGCTCGACCGACCGCTGCGGCACGCCCGATTCGACTCAGCGGCCGATGCCGCAGAGCAGGTGCACCGCTACATCGAGGCAGACCTGGCACGACGGCGCGACCCCCGCTTCAGCGCGGACGCCGCCGTGTTCTCGGCCCTGCTGTCGGTGTATCGGACTGTGGGAGAGCTCGTTCGGACAGAGCGACTGCGCCCGGACGACGTCGCGTCGCAGGTGGAGGGACAGCTGCATTCCTTCTTCAGCTTCCTCGCGAGCGGTCCCCCGCCCGAGCGCCTGGAGCAGCTGCTCGCACTCGGCCGCGCCGGAGTCATTCGCTACCTCGGCCCCGAGGTGCGGTTCGAGGCGGACGGTGACGGCTTCCGGGCGACCTCGCACGTGCACCACGACGTGGTGCGAGCGCGGACGCTCATCGAAGCCCGACTGCCCAGCGCGTCCATCTCGCGCAGCGCCGACGCCCTGCTGCGATCGCTGCACGAGCGCGGTGAGGTCCGCGAGGTGAGTGCGTCTCCGACGAGTCCGGCCAAACTGGCCGTCGACGGCTCGTCCCGCGTGATCGACGCATCGGGCACGGCGCACCCCCATCGGTACGCGGTGGGAATGTGGGTGGCGGGCCACGCCTGGTCCGGCGCCTTCGCCCGGCCCGGCATCGACGCCGGCTTCTTCCGGCACAACGACGCGATCGCCGCGGATCTCGTGGCCGGCCACCGTGCTGTGTCTCACCCGGCTCGACGCTGAACGAGCAGCTCGTACAGCTGCGTCTCCACCATCGTGGTGGGAAGCGGCAACGGTACTGCCGGCGGAGCCGAGTCGTAGGTGTGGCCCGTCGGCGTCCGGAATCTGACGATGTGGCCGCCGTCGACGTGCTCGACGACCCGCTGGGCCTCCCACCCCTCCGCGTCCTTCGCGTAATTGCAGGCGGCGCACAGTCCCATGCCGTTCTCCGCCGTCGTCGGGCCACCGAACCTGAAGGGGTGTATGTGGTCGTGGTGTCGGATCGGCGCATCGCACCACGGTGTGCGGCACGTCCGGTCGCGGACGTCGATGTAGTGACCGAGTCCCGCCGGGAACACACGCGCCGTCGAGTCCATCGCCGTGAGCTGTCCCGTCGACGGGACGGCGTAGAGCCGCCGCAGGGTCGCACCGACACTCCCGCCGTCGATGCGGTCGGCCACCGCACGGCGGGCCACTTCGGCGGGAACCATGCCGTAGCCGGGAACGTGCGCGGCCTCGTCACCGCCGGCGAGCAACGACTCGTCGGACATGACCAGCTGCACCGCCACCGGGGGACCCGCCGCTGCATCTCCCCCGGTCACGCGCTCGAACAACAGGTCCGCCATCACCTGATCACGCGTTCGACCCTCGGCACGGCCGGCTGCGACGAGCGCGTCCGCGTCTCGGCGCAACGTGGCGTACACGCACACCGCCTTGTCCATCGGCAGCAGCGCCGTCGCGTATCCCATGAAATCCGGAGCCGGACGCACGCTCACGCGGCGCTGCGCAGCCGCACGCGCGTTCCTCCGCACCACGGCCGCGGCATCGAGCTCGACCGCCGCGGCCACCGCGAGCGCGACCACCTGCTTGTCGCCCTTCCCTTCCAACGTCGAGGCGTCGGCGCACAACCGGCGATCGACCTCCCGCCGGTCCGCCACGGTGAGGTGCGCCGTCTCCCGCACCAGCAGCATCGCGCGGTACTCGCTCAGGCGGCCTTCGCGCATCGACTGCAGGGTGTACGGCATCTCGTGCACCAGTGCCCGTGCGAGTCCGAGGTATGTGCCACCACGCCGGTGTGACTCGCGACGTGCCAGACCCACCTGTGACGCGATCCCGAGATCCCACTGCTTCCTCGGCAGCCCGCGATCACGCCTATCGGCTCGAACGCTCGCCGCCACCCCGGCGGTCACTACCGCCTGCGTCGCCGCGCCCACGCACTTCAGGGCTTCGATGGCCGTCACGGCATCGATTCCTTCCCGCGCCGACCCGCCGTCCTCCACCAGCCCCAAACGCGCTGTGAACAGCCGTATCTCGTCCACCGACGGTGGGTGCAGCTCTACCGTGTCGTTCATCGATCTCCCCCCGGATCCTCGATTCCTGCAGAAGGTAACTCGAGGGTCCGACACCCTCCGCGCGCCGTAGAGTCGAGCCCATGAGCCCGCTCCGCGCCTGGTCCGACCCGCTCGCCGAGCACATCGTCGGCACGTATTTCGCGTTGCGCGCGGCGATGGCGATCATGGCCGTCGGGTTGCCTCTCCTGCTCGTCGCCTGGTCGCTGCTCGATCCCGACCTTCCCGTGCTCGGATCGATGAGCGAGTACTACTACAGCCCGGCCCGCGACGTGTTCGTCGGAGTGCTCTCCGGGACCGGTATCGCGTTGATCTGCTACCGCGGTCACGGGCCGCTCGAGAACAGACTGCTGAACGCGGCCGGCGCCTTCCTCGTCGTCGTCGCGCTCGTGCCCACGGATCCACCGGGGCAGAGCGACTTCGGCCTGCGTATGACGGTCCACGCCGTCGCCGCCGTGGCCTTCTTCGTCAGCTTCGCGGTGTCGGTCTGGCGGTGCGCGGACGACACCCTGGATCCGTCCCGGGACTCCGAACGGCGAATCCGCCGTTACCGCAGGGCCTATCGAGTCGTGGCGGTCGTGGTCGTCGTCGCTCCGGCGTCGGCGCTCGCCCTGGTGCTCGTCCTCCGCCAGGGCGCGCTCGCGGTACTGGTGGTGGAAGCGGTCGCAGTGATCACCTTCGGCGCGTACTGGACACTGAAGTCCTACGAGCTGCGGGGCACCGAGTTGGCCGAGCAGCCGTGAACCTCGAGCACCGTCAGCGGCGACATCGCACCCGGGTGGACTGGGGCCTGCGCGGAGCCGAGGCGATCGCGTCGGACGCCGACATCGCCGTGATCGTGGACGTCCTGTCGTTCACCACCACGGTGAGTGTCGCTCTCGACCGAGGGATCGGCGTCGTCCCGCACGCGGGCGCCGACACCGAGGAGGTCGCCCGACGTCACGACGCGTCCGTGGCGTTCCGCCGCTCGCAAGCGGCTCCGGGCCGCATCACATTGTCCCCCGGATCGATCCGGTCCGCGCGCGACGTGCCCGCCCGGCTCGTTCTTCCGTCACCCAACGGATCGACCATCGCCGAGGCGCTGGCGACGACACCCGTCCTGGCAGCGGCGTCCCTGCGCACGGCGACGGCGATCGCGCACTGGATCGCGCGCACCGCGGGACCGGACGACTCCGTGGCGATCATCGCTGCGGGCGAGAGATGGCCGGACGGATCGCTACGCCCCGCGATCGAGGACTTCTGGGGAGCGGGTGCAGTCGTCGCGGCACTCGCGGCCGTCGGGCGTCTTCTCGACCCGTCTCCCGAGGCCGACGCGGCGCAGGCAGCCTGGACGGCGGTGGCCGATGATCCGTCGACGGCACTGCGTGACTGCAGTTCCGGTCGCGAGCTGATCGCCCTCGGATTCGACGGCGATGTCGCGGTGGCAGCGGAGGTCGGGGAGAGCGCCGGCGTTCCGATTCTCCGTCAGGGGATCTTCGTCGATGCTGCGAGCGGCGGCCTCAGCGCCTGATCCCGTGGTGCTTCTCGACCACGTCCGGGTGTGCACGGGTACGCGATTTCCACGCGTTCTCGCCGTAGGTCCGGAAGAGGGGGTTGTCCGGATCAGTGTCGACGCCCCGGGACCGCGCCGCCAACTCGGGTGGAAGGTCGATGAGCGGCACGCGCGCATCCAATGCGGGGCTGAGGAAGTAGGGAATCGAGATGCGGTCGGACCCGGGCGTCGGCGCGAGCACGCGGTGCCGTGTGGCCCTGAGGTAGCCACCCGTCGCCACCTCGAGCAATTCGCCGACGTTGACGATGAACGCTCCCGGCACGGGCGGGACGTCGATCCAGTCGCCGTTGCGTAACTCCACCTGCAGACCCTGCGACTCCGGCTCCACGAGCAGCAGTGTCAACACACCGGAATCCTTGTGCGCGCCCACACCTTGCGGATTCTCGGCACTTCCCGGATAGCGGACCACCTTGATCAGCGTGGCGGGGAGGTCCGCGAACGCGGCATCGAAGATGCTTTCCGACGCCCCGAGTGATACTGCCCAGTGCCGGAGGAGCCGCAGCCCGACCTCCGACAGTGCCCGATCCCAGGTCTCGAAGGCGGCGCGGAGTTCGGGCAGGGCCGACGGCCACTGGTTGGGGCCCTGCAGGTTCCAGTACCCTTCGGCGCCGGCGATCGCGTCGCGCTCGGGCCCGATGTCGATCTGCTCTCGCCAATCGACGGCGCCGTTGGTCAGCTCGCCGCCGAGCCGACTGTAGCCGCGGAACTGGGGCGAGTTCAGTTGACTGATCTCGTCCTTGGCGTCCGCCGGCAGCGCGAAGAAAGTGCGCGCCAGCGACAGGACCGTCGACACGAGCTCGGGGTCGACACCATGACCGGTCAGGTGGAAGAAGCCGTGGTCGTGGGTGGCCTCGCGCAATGCCGAACGAAACCCGTCGACATCCGCGGTCGACATGTCGAGAACGGGCAGCGCTGTCACCTGATCGGAAGCTTCTCGCCGGCCTCCACCGCGACGGTCAGCCGGTTCTCGGAAGGCGCCACCGGGCACGTCGCGTAGTCGGTGAGGGCGCACGGCAGGTTGGACGCGCGGTTGAAGTCCAGTGTCACCAGGCCGTCGGCGTCCGCATCGCCGACCGCGAGGGACCGGCACGCGGGGTAGGTGCTCACGCCGCTGGTCTCGTCGGTGAAGAGGATGTGGAAGCCGCCCGCCTTCCCTCGGAATGCGACGAACTGTTGCGGTGCGTTCCCGAGCGTGAAGTCGATGACGCCCAGCCCGGCGTGGTGGTGCTCCAGACCCTCGACGACGGCCGCGGTGGTGACCGTGCGCTCGGAGTCGTACGGCGTGAACGTGCCACTCACGCGCCACTTCTCGTCGGGTGCGAAG
The DNA here is from genome assembly GCF_030818285.1 of Rhodococcus sp. SORGH_AS_0301. Classification (NCBI taxonomy): domain Bacteria; kingdom Bacillati; phylum Actinomycetota; class Actinomycetes; order Mycobacteriales; family Nocardiaceae; genus Rhodococcus; species Rhodococcus sp. SORGH_AS_0301. The sequence goes on along the minus strand of NZ_JAUTAC010000002.1, from coordinate 4,431,981 downwards.
GTGGGGATCCCGCCGAACGACGCCAAGGTGGGGGCCGCGGGGTCGTGCACGCGCAGGGCCACCGAGCCGGTGCGGCGAATCACCTCGACGCGCCGCTCACCGGCGGCCACGAGGAGGCCGGGAGCCCCCTCGACAGGGTGCAGAGCGACAGTCCCGTCCACGACCACCCCGTCGACCGACAACCCGTCGCCCGTGCTCGCGGTGACGTGCAGAGCGTCGTCGTCGGCGCGCCACACACCGGGCAGATCCCCCACGGCCGCGTCGGTCTCGGTCAACCAGTACAGACCTGTGAGCGCTACCCAGCCCAACGGATCGCGGAAGTACTCCTCGCGATCGGAATGCCACGCAGCCCAGTCCTGCTCGAACGTGGTGACGGATGTTGTCATGATGCGTACTCCTTCTCGGACGGTGACGATGCGATTCTGCCGAGGACACCGGCGCCGACGTGACGTGCCTCCTCGAGATGGGGGTACCCCGACAAAATGATCTCGTCGACACCTGCCTCGCGATACTCCTCGATACGGGCCACCACCTCGTCGTGGCTGCCGACCAGCGCGGTGCCGGCGCCGCCGCGGACGAGACCGATGCCCGCCCAAAGGTTGGGGCCCACCACCAGGTTCCGACGATCACCGCCGTGCAACGCCAGCATGCGTCGCTGGCCTTCCGATCCCACGGCGCCCAGTTGTGCCTGTCGGGTCCGGACGGTCGCGTCGTCGACATCGGCGATCAGGTCCTCGGCTCGAGCCCACGCATCTTTCGCGCGCTCGCGGGTGATCACGTGCATCCGCAGTCCGAAACGCAGGGTGCGGCCGCGGGCAGCCGCCCGCTCCCGCACGTGGGAGATCTTCTCGGCCACCGCCTCGGGAGACTCGCCCCACGTGAGAAAGACGTCGGCATGCTCGGCGGCGACATCCAGTGCGGCGTCCGATGATCCGCCGAGATAGACGTCGGGAAGCGGCACCGGAGGATGCCCGCCGAAACCGCCGCCGTTCGGTCGGTCCACAGCGTAGTGGTCGCCGGACGGCCGCACCGGCCGGCCGTCGGAGACGGCGCGCGCGATGCCGAGGAACTCACCCGCCCGCGCGTAGCGGCCCTCCTTCGCCAGACGGTCGCCGTAGGACAGCTGCTCGACGTCGTCGCCCCCGACCACCACGTTGAGGAGCACTCGGCCACCGGACAGTCGATGGAATGTACTGACCATCTGCGCCGACGTCACGGGCGAGACCTGGCCCGGCCGGAACGCCACCAGGAACTTCAGACGAGTGGTCGCCGGGATCAGCGCCGCGGTGACCAACCACGCGTCCTCGCAGTGTCCGCCCGTCGGAGTGAGCACTGCCTCGAAACCGAGTTCCTCGACGGTCACGGCCAATTCGGTCAGGTAGTCGAGTGTCGCGTCCCGATGTCCCGCACCCGCTGCCGAGGCGCCCCCACCGCCGATGGCGACCCCGTGCGAGCGCGCACCGAGCCTCTCGTCGTCACCCCCGGTGGGGAGGAACCAGTGGAATCTCACTCGCCGATGCTGGGTCGACGTAGTCCGAGGTGCTCCCGCAAGGTCGACCCCCCGTAGGCGGCTGGGTACGAACCACGTTCCTGCAGTTCGGGAACCAGCTTGTCGACGATGTCGTCGAGCCCGCTCGGCACGAGGTACGGCGTGATGTTGAAGCCGTCGCTCGCCCCTCCGCGGACCCACCGGGTGAGCTCGTCCGCGACCTGGCTCGGCGTACCCGCGAATCCGGTACGCGCCGACGTCTCGATGACGACCTGCCGCAGCGACAGGTTCTTCGCCTCGGCGAGCGACCGCCATTCCCGCACGCGTGCATCCACGTCGATGCCGTTGAACGCCGAGCCACGAGCACCGACGACGCCACTGACGATCGGATCCTCGGTGGGGAGTGGTCCGTCGGGATCACGATCGGACAGATCGCGCCCCCACACCTGGCCGGCGATCGACAGCGTCGTCGGGCCGGTGAACTGACCCTCCTTGACCCAGCGCACCTTCTCGTCCACGTCCCGCTCGTGGTCCGCGAGGACGATCTGCGTGCCGGGCAGGATCTTGATGTCGTCGTCCGGTCGTCCACGGGCCACGAGTCGCGCGCGGATGTCGTTCGCGAAGTCGAGTGCGTCGTCGAAGTGGGTGCCGTGCGCGGAGAAGATCACGTCGGCGTGCTGGGCGGCGAAGTCGCGACCGGTGCTGGAATCTCCCGCCTGGAAGATCACCGGGTGGTCCTGCGGACTGCGGGGAATCGGTGCAGCAGAGGCGATGTCGAACTGCGAGGACTGGATGCGCACGGAGTCGGGCGTGCCTCCTGCGTTCCACAGGGCTCTGGCGACGTCGAGGAACTCTCCGGCGCGCACGTAGCGGTCCGCGTGGTCGAGGTAGCCGCCGCGTCGGAAGTTCTCGCCCGTCCACGCGTTGTCGGTCGTCACGACGTTCCAGCCGGCGCGACCACCGGACAGCACGTCCAGTCCCGACAGTCGACGCGCGAGGTCCACCGGTTCGTTGTAGGTGGTGTTCTGGGTGGCCACCAGTCCGATGTTCGTGGTGATGCCGGCGAGCGCCGCCAACTGTGTGATGGCGTCGGGACGACCGGCGATGTCCAGGTCGAGGATCTTGCCGCCCTGCTCGCGTAGCCGCAGCCCTTCACCGAGGAAGAACGCGTCGAACAGTCCGCGCTCGGCGGTCGTGATCAAACGACGGAACGTCTCGAAGTCGATCTGCGAGCCACTGGCCGGGTCCGACCAGATCGTCGTGTGGTTGACGCCCTGGAAGAAGACACCCAGGTGGACGGTGGCGTCGGGACGGAAGAGAGCGGTCATCGCGCAGCCTCGAATCGGTTGACGGGGCGGGCCAGGCCCAGAGTGGAACGCAGCGTCGTGGCCGGGACCGGCCGAAGGGCCAGGTCCCGCTCGAACAGCTGAGGAAGGACGTAGCGTGCGGCGACGCGGAGATCGTCGTCGATCAGGTCAGGACGCAACCTGATCCCGCCGATCGCGTCGTCGAGGGCAGCAATGCGCTCGACGAGAGCCGCTGCAGCCGCCGGGCTTCCGGGGGCCTCGACGTCGAGAACGACGTGCACCCCGGACACCGCGCGCGCGTCCGCCTCGTTCTCCACGAGGACGACGTCGAGCAGATCTGTGTCGATCTCGCCGAATCGGCCGAACACCACCACCTGACCCTGCGGCGGCCGAGGCACGATCGCGGGGCCCTTCACCGAGTACTTCTCTCCGACGAAGTCGACGTAGTGCAGCTTCTGCTGGTCCAGGAACCGCCCCGTCGGAAAGTCGCGGATCACCGCGTCGTCCTCCCACGAGTCCCACAGCCCGCGCGCCACCGTCACCGAATCACGCTGCTCGCGCGCCAGATCGACGTCGGTCGAAACGACCTCACGGCCCCATGCTGCGGCGACGTCGGGTGTCAGCGACCGGGCCGCCACCCATCCCGCCCGGCCGCGGGACGCGTGGTCCAACGACGCGAGCTGCGACGACAGATGGAACGGCTCCGCGTAGGTGGTGCTGGCGGTGGCGACGAGGCCCACCGTGCTGGTGGTCGCGGCGACGAAGGCCGCGCGCGTGACGGCGTCGACGCCACCCGTCGCCAGATCGCCGTCGTCGAACGTGACGTAGCCGAATCCTGCGTTCTCGGCCGCGGTCACCGTGGCGGCCACGGCTCGTCCGTCGGCCGAACCGACCCCGACGTCGAAGCCGAGTGTCACCGTCCTGGTCATCGTGCGCTCCCTCGTATCGCCCCCGGACACCCGAGGTTAAGAGGGATCCGCACCCGGCACACGGGTTGAAATCGCAGAGATCGGAGGGGAATGTGCGTCAGAAACCGACGCCGGCGAAGGGCGCCGACGCGGTCCGGAACAGCTCGTCGGCAGCCGATGCCTCACCCTCCGCGAGACCGGCGGTGACCAGAGCCGCCCACGACGTCCCGCCGAGCAGCACCGACGCCAGATCTCGGACGTGCACCGTCAGATCCGGCGCCGCGTCGACCACCCGCACGCCGTCCGGTGCGACGGCGTAGGTCCCGGCGTTCTCCGGCAGGTCCGGGTCCTGCACGGCGATGGTCACAGCGTCCCCGGGCCCGTACGTGCGCGCGGACAGTGCCGCGGACACGTCGAGGATGCGCAGCCAGGTCTCGTCCTCGGTGCGATCGAGCCGTACGGATCGGCGATCGTGCATCAGCAGTGGCAGCACGGTGTCGACGGGCAGTGCGGGAAACGTGATGCGGTCGACGAGGTCGAGTCGCAGGAGGAAGCGGACCAGGTCGGCGAACACCGCGTCGTCGGGCGCATGGAGGTCCTCGACGACCACCCGACGGTCGTTCCCGGACCACCACGTCCGCGGGTCGCGCGGGCGGTACCGAACGTATCCGTCGTCCACCCCGCCGGTGGAGTGCACCGCGTTCCACACCGGATCGGTGTCGGTCCTCCCACGCAGCCTCGACGCGTTCCACCAGACGGGCAGTCGGGTGATGGTGCCCGGTCGACTCGACGGGTGCGACGCGACGATGCCGGCCTGCACGTCGAACACGTCCCCGTCGTCGACGAGGCGGACGGTGCCACTGGACACGGCCTCCTCCCGCACCGACGCACGCGCGGTGACGACCTCGGCGGACACGGACGAGGTGGCGACGCCGTAGCCGTAGCGGCCGTAGATGACAGCTTCCGACGCACGGAGCGAGGCGACGACGTCCCCGGCATCGCGCGCGTCCCGCAGCTGGCGTCGCAGCAGAGCGGACACCACGCCGCGGCGGGTGTGGGTCGGCAACACCCCGACGTGGGTGACGGCCAGGTGGGGAACCCGAGCACCGCCCGGCAGCGTCAGGGTTCCGCGGGCCGAATCGGTGGTCCCGACGAGTCGATCGCCGTCGAAGGCGCCGTAGGTCCGACCGGGCTCGCGCAGACTCGCGATCTCGTCCTCGGTGACCTGCAGCGTGGGCAGTCCCACCATCGCGGCACGGAAGACGCGCTGCGATTCCAGCAGGTCGGACCGCGACTCGAGAATGCGGATGTCGACCATCAGGCGACCTCGGCGATCGTCAGGGTGGTCTGTCGGCGGAGCACGAATCCGAGGGTGTCGTAGAGCGCGACGGCGCGGGTGTTGGTCACACTCGTGTGCAGGAACGGCACCTCGCCCCGCTCCCGGATGCCGTACCCGACAGCGCGGATGAGGCGGGTGGCCAGGCCCTGCCCTCGGTACTCGGGGTCGGTGCACACGGCGCTGATCTCGGTCCAGCCGTCCGGATGCATGCGCTCCCCGGCCATGGCGACGAGCCGCGACCCGTCCCGGACGCCCAGGTACGTGCCCATCTCGACGGTCCGCGAGCGGAACGGTCCCGGCCGGGTGCGGTGCACGAGATCGAGCATCTCCGGCACGTCGTCGGCGGTGAGCACCTGCGCGGCCGGTTCCGGCTCCACCACCAGCGCGGATCCGTCGAACTGCAACAGCCCGATCCGGTCGAGAACGCGCCACCCGGCGGGCGGGGTGATGCCGTCGCCCCGCAGTGCAGCCTGCTCACCCACCGGGAGCAGGGCGCCGAGATCCGCCCAGTCCTCCGCCGTCATGTCCTCGGGGTGACCGAAGAACCCGGCCACCTCGGGGTGGTAACGCGCGATCCGGCCCCGCCATTCGGCGAACCGGGAGTGGGCGCCGACGAGGGACGATCGGATGGGATCGTCCAGCGGATGCGCGTCGGGGAGGGTCGGGATCACCGGAACTCGGTCGTCGCACTGCACCAGGCCACTGTAAGGGTCGGCTCCGACGCCGCGGCGCGTTGTACTCGCGACGATTCCGGAGGGGCAGAATGGTGTCGTGAGCCCCGACAGAGTGAGTCCTGACGACGCCGTGCGACCTGACGATGCTCCGTCCACGACGGGGACACCCCCGTGGACGTACCTGATGGACATGGACGGTGTCCTGGTGCACGAGGAGCACCTCGTCCCCGGAGCGGACCGCTTCCTGAAGGAACTTCAGGACACGAACACCCCGTTCATCGTCCTGACGAACAACTCGATCCGCACCCGTCGCGACCTGCAGGCACGCCTGCGACGGACCGGCCTCGAGATCCCCGAGGAGTCGATCTGGACGTCGGCACTCGCCACCGCCACCTTCCTGGGGAACCAGCGGCCGAACGGTACCGCCTACGTGGTCGGGGAGTCCGGCCTGACGACGGCCCTGCACGACATCGGCTACATCATCACGGACATCGATCCCGACTACGTGGTGCTCGGCGAGACCCGCACGTACTCCTTCGAGGCCATCACCACCGCCATTCGGCTGGTCGAACGCGGAGCCCGTTTCATCGCCACCAATCCCGACGCCACCGGCCCGTCACGCGAGGGATCGCTGCCCGCCACCGGATCCGTCGCCGCGCTCATCACGCGCGCGACCGGACGTGAGCCGTACTACGTGGGCAAGCCGAACGCGCTGATGATGCGGTCCGCTCTGCGGGCCATCGGCGCGCACTCGGAGAACACGCTGATGATCGGTGACCGCATGGACACCGACATCGTGTCCGGGCTCGAAGCCGGTCTCCAGACCATCCTCGTGCTCACCGGTATCTCGACCCCCGCCAGCGTCGAGATGTTCCCGTTCCGCCCCACCCGTGTCATCGAGTCGGTCGCCGACCTCATCGGGCACACCGCGAACCCGTTCGGATGAGATTCGTCTACTCCCGGCCCGACCGCAGCGTCGAGGCGACGGGCACCCGGCAGGCGTTCGATCACATCGACGACGCGCGCGAGGCTCTCGAGGACGGGTCGGCGCGGGTTCTCGTGGGGGCCATCGGGTTCGATGCGTCCACGCGGTGTGCACTCGTCGAACCGTCGACGTTCGACCGGCGCGACGAGCCGCGGACACCGGAGCAGAGCACCCTGCCCGGAGCTGTGATCGCCTCCCAGAACCCGCCACCCGACAAACACGTCGCGCGGGTGCAGCGTGCCCTGACGGTGCTGAACCATCCCGGATCCGCACTACGCAAAGTGGTTCTCGCGCGGTCGATCACGCTGGTGTTCGATGCCCCGCTGTCCCCGACGGCGTTCGCGGACACGCTCATCGAGGCGAATCCGATGCACAACGGTTTCGCCGTCGATCTCACCGCGGCGGGTGGTCCGTACTTCGGCCGCCATCTGGTGGGCTCGAGCCCGGAACTCCTCGTGCGGCGCACCGGAACCCAGGTGATCTGCCGACCGTTCGCCGGAACTGCTGCACGACAACAGGATCCGGTGGCGGACGAGCAGGCGGGCGCCGACCTGCTCGCCAGCGCCAAGAACCTGGCCGAGCACCGCTTCGTCGTCGACGCCATCGCCGAGGCCCTGGCGCCACTGTGCTCGGAGGTGTCCGTCCCCGACGGGCCGACGCTGACCAGCACGCCGGCCGTGTGGCATCTGGCGACCCCGATCACCGCGACACTGGCCGACCCCGCCACCACGGCACTGGATCTCGCGCTCGCACTGCACCCGACACCCGCGGTCGCGGGCAGCCCCACCGACCTGGCGCTCCAGACCATCGATCTGCTGGAGTCCGGACGCAACCGCGACTTCTACGCCGGCATGGTGGGGTGGTGCGACGCGTCGGGCGACGGTGAGTGGATGGTGGCCATCCGCTGCCTGGACATCGCCGCCGACGGCCTCAGCGGGGTCGCGACCGCGGGTGGCGGCATCGTCGCCGCCTCGGACGCGAGCGCCGAGCTGGAGGAGACGACAGCGAAGTTCGCGACGGTGCTCAGGCCCTTCGGCCTCTGACGTCGATCCGGTGCGCCGAGCCGCGGATACCGCGGCTCAGCGCACCGAAGCCGGCCGTTGATGCACTCGGCTCTACCGGGCGAGCGCTCCCGCCAGATCGCCGAGCAGGTCCTCGAGGTCCTCCAGGCCCACGGAGATGCGCACGACTCCGTCCGTGATGCCCACGGCTGCACGGCCTTCCGGACCCATGGCCCGGTGGGTGGTGGTGGCGGGGTGCGTCGTCATCGACTTCGCGTCGCCGAGGTTGTTGGAGATGTCGATGATGCGCAGCTTGTTCAGGAACTCGAAGGCGCGCGCCTTGCCGCCCTCGAGCTCGAACGTGACGACGGTACCGCCGCCGCTCATCTGCGAGACCGCGAGATCGTGCTGGGGGTGCGACGGCAGGTACGGGTACTTCACCCATCCGATACCCGGCTGCGCCTCGAGGAACTCCGCGACGGCCAGCGCCGAGGCGTTCATGTGCCGCACGCGGAGCGGCATCGTCTCGAGACCCTTCAGCAGAGTCCAGGCGTTGAACGGGCTCAGCGCGGGACCGGTGTGGCGCATGAGCGTCTGCACAGGACCGTCGATGTACTCCTTCGATCCCAGGATGGCGCCCCCGAGCACGCGCCCCTGTCCGTCGATGTGCTTGGTCCCCGAGTACACCACCACGTCGGCACCGAGGTCGAAGCTGCGCTGCAGCACGGGCGTCGCGAAGACGTTGTCCAGCACGACCTTCGCGCCGGCCGCATGCGCCATCTCGGTCACGCGCCGGACGTCGACGAGCGACTGCATCGGGTTGGACGGCGTCTCGAAGAACACCGCGGTGGTGGGTACGGCGAGCGCCTGTTCCCACTGGTCGAGGTCGTCGCCGTCGACGAACACGGTCTCGACTCCCCAGCGCGGCAGGATCTCGTTGCACACCACGAAGCACGAGCCGAACAGGCTCCGCGCCGCGACGAGTCGATCACCGGCCTTCAGCAGGGCGCCGAGCCCGGTGAAGACCGCGGACATCCCGCTGGAGGTGCCGAAGGCCGCCTCAGCGCCGTCGAGCAACCGCAGCCGCTCCTCGAACATCGTGACGGTGGGGTTGCCGTAGCGCGAGTAGACGAAATGGTCGATGTCGCCGGTGAACGCCTGCTCGGCGGCCTCGGCGCTCTCGTACACGAAACCTGAACTGAGATAGAGGGCCTCGGCGTTCTCCTCGAACCCCGAGCGGTTCAGACCGCCGCGGACACCGAGAGTTCCCTGCCCGACCCCGTCGGGCAGGGGTTTGGAGAACCCGCCGCCGGTGGGGATCACTTCTGCCGCCAGGGCAGTCCGACGGCGCGCCACCCGGCGCTGCCGCGGTGACCCTCGGCGTCGGTCGCGCCCTCGAAGCCGTCGAGCACGTTGTAGGCGGGTCCGAGCCCCGCAGCGGTCGCGGCCTCGGCGGCACCGATGGACCGCTGCCCGGAGCGACACAGGAAGACCACGGGTCCTCGTTCGACCCCGGCGGCACGGACCTCGTCGACGAAGTTCTCGTTCCTCGCGCCGTCCGGGTAGCCGACCCACTCGACGAAGGCCGTCGGCTTGTCCAGCGACGAGATGTCCGGGACACCCACGTAGCTCCACTCGGCGTGGGTGCGGACGTCGACGAGCGAGGCTTCCGGATCGGTGCTGAGAAGTTCCCAGGCCTGCTCTGGCGTGATGTCTCCTGCGTAGCTCACGAGGCCAGTTTCTCACATGGTCGGCTCGGCCCGATATGTCCGATAGTCGCAGCGTACGGCCTCGAGGGGGCAAGATGAGCCGATGACGGACGACACACTGCGCCCTGCGACGGGCGCCGGCTCACCACAGCCGGACACGAGCGGCGACACGGGGCAGTTCACCCATCGCCAGATCATGACGATCATCTCCGGTCTGATGCTCGGCATGTTCCTGGCCGCGCTCGACCAGACGATCGTCTCGACGTCCATCCGCACCATCGCGGACGACCTGCAGGGCTTCTCCGTTCAGGCGTGGGTCACCAGGGCGTACCTGATCACGGCCACCATCTCCACGCCGCTGTACGGGAAGCTCTCGGACATCTACGGGCGCAAACAGTTCTTCCTGACCGCGATCACGATCTTCGTCATCGGATCGGCGCTCTGCGGCTTCGCCACGTCGATGTACCAACTCGCGGCCTTCCGCGCGTTCCAGGGCCTCGGTGCCGGCGGCCTGTTCTCGCTCGCACTGACCATCGTCGGCGACATCGTCCCGCCGCGGGAGCGGGCCAAGTACCAGGGCTACTTCCTCGCCGTGTTCGGCACGTCCAGCGTGCTCGGTCCGGTCATCGGCGGCGTGTTGTCGGGCCAGTCCGAGATCCTGAACATCACCGGCTGGCGCTGGGTGTTCTTCGTCAACGTGCCCATCGGCATCGTCGCTCTGTTCGTCGTCGCCAAGGTGCTGAATCTGCCGCGTCGACACGGCAGCGCGGTCGTCGACTGGGGCGGCGCCGCGGCGCTGGCCGTCGGACTGGTGCCGCTGCTGATCATCGCCGAGCAGGGACGCACGTGGGGATGGGGCTCCGGGCGGGCCATGATCTGCTACGCCATCGGCGTCCTCGGCGTCGCGGCCTTCATCGCCATCGAGATCAGGATGAAGACGAACGCACTCATCCCGATGCGCTTCTTCCGCAACTCGACGTTCAGCGTCGGACTCGTGCTCTCGGTCATCACCGGTGCTGCGATGTTCGGCGGCATCACGCTGCTCCCCCAGTACCTGCAGGTGGTCAAGGGCTCGTCGCCGACGCTCGCCGGGTTCCAGATGCTCCCGCTGGTGCTGGGCATCATGGTCGCGTCGATCTTCTCCGGCCAGATGATCTCCCGCACGGGCCACTACCGTCCGTATCCCATCATCGGCACGACTCTCATGACGGTCTGCATGTTCGCGTTCTCGTTCATCGAGTACGACACACCGCTGTGGATGATCATGATCGCGATGTTCGGTTTCGGGTTCGGCCTGGGCAATCTGATGCAGCCGCTGACCCTCGCGATCCAGAACGCACTGCCGCCGCAGGACATGGGCGTCTCCACCTCGTCGGCCACGTTCTTCCGGCAGATCGGCGGCACCATCGGCGTCGCGGTGTTCCTGTCCCTGCTCTTCTCGCGCGTGACCGACGCCATCGCGTCGGCTCTGCGTTCCGCCGCGCAGACTCCCGAGTTCCGCGAGGCGGTGGGTCAGGCCGCGACCAGCACCGATCCCGCGGTGTCCGGCCTCGCGCAGGGGCTCGTGCAGGGCAACGGGTCGGCCGCCGGGGGCATCCTGGACGACACGTCCTTCATCCAGAAGCTGCCCGACGCGGTGGCGGCGCCGTTCCAGATCGGATTCTCCGACGCGATGGACTCGGTCTTCGTCGTGGCCGGGTTCGTGCTGGCGCTGGCCTTCGTGATCAACCTGTTCTACAAGGAGGTCCCGTTGCGCACCCAGGGCGGCCTCGCAGCTCAGGCGTCGGAACGCACGGCGAGCAAGGACGCAGCCGAGTAGGACACGTCAGGGACTGCAGAGCAGCCAGTCGTCACCGGACCGCACCGCGTTCCAGGTGAGGCTCTGCTCGCTGCCGTCGAGGCTGACGCGCACGTCGGCCTCGGCGGCGTCACCCTTGACCCGCACTTCCTCGATGTTCTCGAGATCCACCTCGGTGCCCGCGTCCGCCAACGGTGCGTCGGTGATCCCGGGGCACTGCAGTGCGGTGACGGCGGCGGTGTCGCCGGACTTCACGGCCTCGACGTAGGCGGCGACGGCGGTCCCGACACGCTGGTTGTCGCTGACGTTCTCGTCGGGCGATCCGGTCAGCGACAGGATCGCGATGATCACCGCCACGACGACCACCACCGCAGCGGCCGCGATGAAGGGCGCTGCGGTGGTGGGTCTCGGATCCTCTTCGGAGCTCATGCTCCGATCATGTCAGCTCGGTACAGGTCAGCCCTCGAGCGACGGGTAATCGGTGTAGCCCTCGGCGCCGCCGCCGTAGAAGGTGCTCTCGTCGGGGGTGTTGAGCTCGGTGTCGTGGGTCCACCGGGTCACCAGGTCGGGGTTGGCGATGAACGGCCGACCCACCGTGACGGCGTCGGCGATCTCGTCGGACACCAGCTTCTCGGCCTCGTCGCGAGTGGTCATCGCGGCGAAGCCGGTGTTGAGCACGAACGGGCCGCTCCAGGCCGAACGCAGCTTGCCCAGGAACGGATCCTCGGCGTCGACGAGCACGTGCAGGTACGCCAGGCCGAGGCCGTCGATCTGCGACAGCAGCGCCTCGTAGGCACCCGTCGTGTCGTCCTCGGTGATGCCACTCGCGGTGCCTCCGGGCGAGATGCGGATGCCGACCCGGCCCGCGCCGATGGCGGCGGAGACGGCGCGCACGACCTCCACGACGAGGCGCGCACGGTTCTCGGGGCTGCCGCCGTAGGAGTCGGTGCGGTGGTTCGCGCCGTCCGCCAGGAACTGGTGGAGCAGGTAGCCGTTGGCGGCGTGCAGCTCGACACCGTCGAGACCGGCCTCGATCGCACGGGTCGAGGCGTCGACGAACACGTCGACCACGCGAGCGATCTCGTCCGCGGCGATCTCGCGCGGCGCGGGGATCTCCTTCGACCCACCCTTGGTGAACATCTCGATACCGGGCGCGATGGCGGACGGTGCGATGGCCTCAAGGCCCGAGTTGTCGGGGTGGGACACCCGACCCGCGTGCATCAGCTGGACGACGATCTTGCCGCCCTCACCGTGCACCGCGTCCGCGATCTTCGCCCAGCCGGCCTGCTGCTCGTCGGTGTGCAGGCCCGGGGTGTTGGTGTAGCCCTTGCCGACGGCGGAAGGCTGCGTTCCCTCGGACACGATGAGGCCGGCACCCGCACGTTGGCGGTAGTACTCGACGACGAGGTCACCGGGCACACCGTCGTCACCACTGCGGCTGCGCGTGAGCGGCGCCATGAAGACACGGTTGCGGGCGTGGATGTCGCCGAGTTCGAGCGGCTGGAGCAGGGGTGATTCGGGACTGAGTTCGGTCACGTCGATCGGCCTTTCGAAGGTGCTGACTGTCGAGCTGTCCTCTGACTCAAGCCCGAGGGGTCCGCGATCCATGCCCGACTGTGGGCCGCATCACTCGGGGGAATCCCGATGTTCACCCAGTTCTCTGTGCACACGTCACGGCCACCTGGCGCACCGGAGGCGCCGCCTCGTCACTTATGCTGGGGTGTCCGCCTCCCTGCGGCCACGACGCCTGCTCCGAGCTCGATGGGCGGCCGGCCGACGACGATGTTAGGTAGATCCACGCTGATGACTGACCAGACCCGCCCGCTCCGAGTGGCCATCGTGGGTGCAGGCCCGGCCGGCATCTACGCCGCCGACGCGTTGATGAAGTCGGACCACAACGTCTCCGGCCCCGGCGTGAGCATCGACCTCTTCGAGCGCATGCCCGCTCCGTTCGGTCTGATCCGCTACGGCGTCGCACCGGATCACCCGCGCATCAAGGGCATCATCACCGCGCTGCACAAGGTGCTCGACAAGCCGCAGGTCCGCCTGCTCGGCAACATCGACTACGGCACCGACATCGACCTCGAGACGATGCGCCGCTTCTACGACGCCGTCATCTTCTCCACCGGCGCCAACGCGGACCGCGCGCTGAACATCCCCGGCATCGACCTCGACGGCAGCTACGGCGCCGCCGACTTCGTCTCCTGGTACGACGGTCACCCCGACGTGCCACGCACCTGGCCCCTCGACGCCGAGAAGGTCGCCGTCCTCGGCGTCGGCAACGTCGCGCTCGACGTGGCCCGCGTACTGGCCAAGACGGGTGACGAGCTGCTGCCCACCGAGATCCCCGCGAACGTCTACGAGGGCCTGAAGGCCAACAAGGCCGTCGAGGTGCACGTGTTCGGCCGCCGCGGCCCCGCCCAGGCCAAGTTCACGCCGCTCGAGCTCCGCGAGCTGGACCACTCCCCCAACATCGAGGTCATCGTCGCTCCCGAGGACATCGACTACGACGAGGGCTCGGAGAAGGCCCGCCGCGAGTCCAAGCAGGTCGACATGGTCGCGAACACGCTGCAGGACTGGGCGATTCGCGATGCCGGCGACCGCCCGCACAAGCTGTTCCTGCACTTCTTCGAGTCGCCGCACGAGGTGCTCGGCCAGGACGGCAAGGTCGTCGGACTGCGCACCGAGCGCACCGAACTCGACGGCACCGGCAACGTCAAGGGCACCGGCAACTACACCGATTGGGACGTCCAGGCCGTCTACCGCGCGGTGGGCTACCTGTCGCAGAACATCGCCGACCTCCCCTTCGACGACCTCGCGGGCACCATCCCCAACGAGGCCGGCCGCGTGAAGAACAACGACGGCACCCCCGTCGACGCCACGTACGTCACCGGCTGGATCAAGCGCGGACCCGTCGGCCTCATCGGCCACACCAAGGGTGACGCCAACGAGACCGTCGCGAACCTCCTCGCCGACGCCCCGTCGTTCGCGGGTGCCACCGACCCGTCCGAGGACGCCGTCGTCGCGTTCCTCGAGGACAAGAAGGTCCCGTTCACCACGTGGGACGGCTGGTACCGCCTCGACGCGCACGAGCGCAGCCTCGGCGAGCCGCAGGGCCGCGAGCGCGTCAAGGTCGTCGAGCGCGAGGACATGCTGCGCGCCAGCGAGCCCGACAAGGCCTGACCCCAGCAGCTGAAGCACCGAAGCCCCGAGGATGTCCTCGGGGCTTCGTGCGTGTCAGATCCGGACGGACAGCAGCCGTCCCTCGCGCTCGTCCTTGCGGGCGTGCTCGTTGAAATCGGGTGCGGCGCAGACGAACAGGGTGCGGCCGTCGTCGCCGCCGAACCCGCACGCGAACACCCCGGTGTCGAAGGTCAACTCGTCGACCACTCCCTCGCCCTCGCGAATCTGCACGATGCGCTGCCCCAGTGCGTCGGCCGCCCACAGCGTGCCGTCCTGCGCGAGAGCGCAACCGTCGGGCGCCACCACCACCTGGCCGATGCCCTCGGCCATGTCCGTCGACTCGGGCATCGGACCGAGCACAGCCCAGTCGCGGCGCGGTCCGAGGACACCGTCGTCGCCGATAGCGAAGGCGCTGATCCGGTTGCCGAGCGTCTCGTCGACGAGGAGATCGCCGCCTGCGGTGACGGCCATGCCGTTCGGGAAGTGCAGATCGGTGGCGTCCTCGTGCACACTGCCGTCGGGCTCGACACGCAGCAGGGAGGCCGTCTCGATGGGCGCCATGTTCATGAGATCGAATCCGAAGTTGCCGACGTAGGCGCGCCCGTCCGCATCCACGTGCATGTCGTTGGCGTTGCCGGTCGCGTGCGCGGACAGGTCAGCGTGCACCACGAGGTCGCCGTTCTCCTCGCGCCGCAGAACGGTCTGATCTCGCATCGAGACGACCAGGAGCCGACCGTCGGGAAGCCACCCGAGCCCGGACGGCTGGTGCGGCACCTCGGCCTCCACCCGGACGTCGCTGCCGTCCTCGTTCGCCGACAGCACCTGGTGGGTGTAGAAGTCGGAGACCCAGACACGGCCCTCCCGCCACCGTGGGCACTCGAAGTAGGTGTAGCCCTCCAGGACCACGGTCGGCTCTGCCTTCATGTGTAGCTCCTCGCACGACGAGACGGATGATCGAATGTGACGTACGCCTCATCCCATCATGAGGCATCCTGGCAGACGTGTTCGACAGCCACGTCCACATCATCGATCCGCGGTTCCCTCTCGTGTCGAACGGCGGATACGAACCCCCCGTGTTCACTGCCGACGACTATCGCGAGGAGACCGACGGGCTGGGGGTCGTGGGCGGCGCCGTCATCGCCGGGTCGTTCCAGGGCAGCGACCAGAGCTTTCTGCTCGCGGCGCTGACCGAACTCGGTGACGGATGGGTGGGCGTGACCCACCTGCCGTGGGACGCCGAGGACGAGGACATCATCGCGCTCGACGACGCGGGCGTCCGAGCGCTCAGATTCAATCTGCGGCGCGGCGACACCGACGTGTCGACCCTCACCGAGCAGGCCGTCCGCGCGCACGAGATCGCCGGATGGCACGCCGAGTTCTACGCGGACGCCGGATTGTTGCTGTCCCTGGAGCCGGTCCTGTCCAAACTGCCGGCCATCAGCATCGACTACCTCGGCATGGCCGAGGACGCCATGCCGTACCTCCTCGATCTCGTCGACAGGGGAGCACGGGTCAAGGCGGCGGGCTTCGGCCGCATCGGCCACGACCCGGTGGAGGCGATGAGCAGGATCCATGCCGTCAACCCCGAGGCACTGATGTTCGGGACCGACCTGCCTGGCACCCGCTCCCCGCGACGCTTCGTCCCCTCCGACATCGATCTGGTGACCGAGGCAGTGGGCGGCGATCTCCAGAAGGTGCTGTTCAGGAACGCGAGAGCCTGGTACCGGGAGCGTTAGAGCACGATGACGGCGCCGAGCCACACGCCGGCCGCGAGCAGACCACCGAACAGCTCGACGAGGATCGACAGGCCGACGGCCTTGGTCGCGTGCACGGTCGACTGCCAGGCCGAACCCGACGTGCGCGCCCGTGGCAGCTCCGCCAGGTACACACCGAGGGGGAACCCGAGGAAGAGTCCGACGACCGGGACGACGAAGAATCCGACGATGCCGACGACGCCGCCCGCGACGATGGAACGAGTGGGCACTCCGGCCGTCTTCAGTCGTCTGCCCGGCCACAGGTACTTGACGACGCCCGATGCCACCAGCAGCGCCGTCGCGATGCCGAACACCGTCCACGCCGATGCGGTGCCGACGACGAAGGCCCAGACGCCGATCGCGGCGAAGATCAGGACCACACCGGGGAGCACCGGGACGACGATCCCGATCAGGCCGATCAGGACGACCAGTCCGACGAGAACCTCGGCGCCGGCGGTCACCGTGCCGAGACCGGACGCACGCGGCTCGCGGCGTCGCGTGCACGCTCCCGCGCGGTCTCGACGTCCGGACCGGTCGACACGGCGACACCCATCCGACGCTTCGCGAAGCTCTCCGGCTTGCCGAACAGGCGGATGTCGGTCTCCGGGACGCGGAGCGCCTGCTCGACGCCCTCGAAGGCGATGCCCACCTCGTCGAGACCGCCGTAGATCACCGCGGACGCGCCGGGTGTCAGCAGCGTGGTGTCCACCGGGAGCCCGAGGATGGCGCGCGCGTGCAGCTCGAACTCGGACAGCCGCTGGGTGCCGAGCGTGACCAGGCCCGTGTCGTGCGGTCGTGGGCTGACCTCGGAGAAGTACACGTCGTCGCCCTTGACGAAGAGCTCGACGCCGAAGATGCCGCGGCCGCCGAGTGCCGCGGTGACCGTGCGGGCGACCTCGCGTGCAGCGTGCAGAGCGGCCGCCGACATGGGCTGGGGCTGCCACGACTCGATGTAGTCGCCGGACTTCTGGAGGTGGCCGATGGGCTCGCAGAAGGAGGTCTCGTCGGCGCCGTTCTCGTCGACCGCGCGGACGGTGAGCTGGGTGATCTCGTAGTCGAAGTCGACGAAGCCCTCGACGATGACCCGGCCCAGCGCGACTCGTCCCCCGGCCTGAGCGTGGTCCCAGGCCCGCTGGACGTCGTCGTCGCTCGTCACGACCGACTGCCCCTTGCCCGACGACGACATCACCGGCTTGATCACCGCCGGGAAGCCCGTGTGCTCGAGCGCCGCGCGAACCTCGTCCACACTGTCGGCGAACGCGTACGGCGACGTGGGCAACCCCAGCTCCTCGGCCGCGAGCCTGCGGATGCCCTCGCGGTTCATCGTCAGCTGCGTCGCGCGCGCCGTCGGCACGACGGTGGTGACCCCGCGGTCCTCGACCACGGAGAGCGCCTCGGTGGCGATGGCCTCGATCTCCGGCACGACGAAGTGCGGCGCCTCGGACTCGATGACGGCGAGCAGGGCGTCCGGATCGCTCATGTCCACCGTGTGGGCGCGGTGCGCGACCTGATGGCCGGGGGCGTCCGCGTACCGGTCGACGGCGATCACCTCGACGCCCAGGCGCTGGAACGCGATGATCACTTCCTTGCCGAGCTCACCGGAGCCCAGCAGCATCACCTTGGTGGCCGACGGAGAAAGCGGAGTACCGATGCGGGAGGACGTCACTCTTGGAATGCTATCGGGCATGGCGGAGACCGAGGACCTGCTCACCTACCTCCAGCGAGGACGGGACGCGGTGGTGTGGAAACTCGACGGCGCGTCGGAGTACGACATCCGTCGGCCCCTCACGTCGACCGGTACCAACCTGCTGGGAATCGTGAAACACCTGGCCATGACCGAGGCGGGGTACCTCGGGTCCACGTTCGGGCGACCGTTCCCCGAACCGATCCCGTGGTCCGACCCGACACTCGAACTCAATGCCGACATGTGGGCCACACCCGACCAGTCCCGCGATTCTCTCGTCGACCTCTACCGCCGGGTGAACGCCCATGCCGACGAGACGGTGCGCACCCTCGGACCGAGAGCGGAGGGGACGGTGCCGTGGTGGACGGCGAAGAACCCCGTGACCGTCGAGTACATCCTGGTGCACCTGATCGCGGAGACACACCGCCATGCCGGCCACGCCGACATCGTGCGCGAACTCGCCGACGGCAGCGCCGGACTGGCTCCCGGCAACTCCAACCTGGCGGACGGTGACGCCGACTGGTGGGGTGACTACCGGTCGCGGGTGGACGACGCCGCGTCGGAGTTCCTCTGAGTCTCCCGACCCGCACAGTCCGGTCCTGTCGTCGGGCAGGTTCCGGTGGATAGGGTCGCGCCATGACTACTGCAGGTGGACCTCTCGCCGGAATCAAGGTCGTGGAACTCGCGGGCATCGGCCCCGGACCGCACACCGCGACGCTGCTGGCCGACCTCGGCGCCGACGTCGTGCGCGTCCAGCGTGCGGGCGCGTTGCCGGCCGAGGGATCACCGGGCGACCCCCTGCTCCGCAACCGCCGCATCGTCGAGGCGAACCTGAAGGATCCGGCCGAGCTGGAGCGGGTGCTCGACCTGATCTCCCGCGCCGACGTCCTCATCGAGGGCTTCCGTCCGGGGGTCACCGAGCGCATGGGTCTGGGACCCGACGTCGTCGCCGAGCGCAACCCCGGTCTGGTCTACGGACGCATGACGGGGTGGGGCCAGGAGGGTCCGTGGTCGCAGGTCGCGGGACACGACATCAACTACATCTCGGTCACCGGAGTGCTGCACGCGATCGGACGCGAGGGTGAGCGCCCGGTACCCCCGATGAACATGGTCGGCGACTTCGGCGGTGGATCGATGTTCCTCGTCATGGGCATTCTCGCGGCGCTGGTCGAACGCGGTCGGTCCGGGAAGGGCCAGGTGATCGACGCGGCCATGGTCGACGGCACCGTCGCGTTGTCGCACATGATCTGGGGGTGGCGCGGGATCGGCATGTGGTCCGACGAGCGCGGCACGAACCTGCTGGACACCGGTGCCCCGTTCTACGACACGTACGAGACGTCCGACGGCAAGCACGTCGCCGTCGGTGCGCTGGAACCCCAGTTCTACGCCGCGATGCTGCAGGGACTCGGGCTCGATCCGTCAGCCTTGCCCCACCAGCTCGACCGTGAGCAGTGGCCGACGCTGCGGTCGACCTTCACGGAGGTGTTCGCCTCCCGCACGCGCGACGAGTGGGCCGCCGTCTTCGACGGCACGGACGCCTGCGTCACCCCCGTGCTGACCTTCGACGAGGCCACGCGCCACCGCCACATGGCCGAACGCGGCAGCCTCATCGACATCGACGCGGTCACCCAGCACGCCCCGGCGCCGCGTTTCGGGCGTACCGCCACGTCCACGCCGGCGGGTCCGGCCCGCTCGTCCGTCGACCCCGACTCGGTCTGGACCTGAGTGGACGCCGCGGCCTGGGACGCCAAGTACGAACGCGCCGAACTCATCTGGGGCGCACCGCCGAACGACATGGTCGTCGAGTTCTGCACCTCCCTGCCGCGCGGCCGGGCGCTCGATCTCGCGTGCGGCGAGGGGCGCAACGCCCTCTGGCTCGCCACGCGCGGATGGAGTGTCGACGCCGTCGACTTCAGCAGCGTGGCGCTGACCAAGGCGGTCCGCATCGCCGCCACGGCCACCGCGTCGATCCGCGCGCGTGTGCGGTGGGTCCACGCGGACGTGACCACACTCACACCGGAGCGGAATTATGATCTCGTTGTCATCGCCTACCTGCATTTATCGCGGACCGAGCGTGAAAACGTCCTCGCGACTGCCGTCCAGGCGTTGAAACATGAGGGAATCCTCGTGATCGTGGGTCACCATTCTGCCAATCTGAAGAATGGCGTCGGCGGTCCTCAGGATCCCGAGATCCTGTACAGCCCAGACGATCTGGTCGCGGACATCGGCGACAGGATGCGCATTCTCGTCGCCGAGGACAGGGTGCGGCACGTAGGTGATTCCGCAGCGATCGACGCCCTTGTGGTGGGACGAGTTACCGACGAGTAGACCCCTATTGGCAGTGTTCCCGATCCGGCGTAACATAGCCGTATGTTACTGGCGAGTAGGTAGCGCCGGGCCACACAGGCGGTACCGAGGCCGGACCGCACCACTGAGACGGAGAACGCATCACCATGGGTCATTACAAGAGTAATCTTCGCGATCTCGAGTTCAACCTGTTCGAGCTGTTCGCCCTGGACAAGACGCTCGAGTCCGGACAGTTCGGCGATCTCGACGTCGACACCGTGCGTGACATGCTCTCCGAGGTCCGCCGCCTCGCCGAGGGCCCGCTCGCGGAGTCCTTCGCCGACGCCGACCGCAACCCGCCGACCTTCGACCCCGAGACGCACACCGTCACCCTCCCGGAGTCGTTCAAGAAGTCGTACCGCGCGCTGCAGGAAGCCGGCTGGGACCACCTGGGCCTCGACGAGGAACTCGGCGGCATGCCGGTACCGCGCCAGGTGTTCTGGGCCGTCGCCGAGATGATCCTCGGATCGAACCCCGCCGCCTTCATGTACTCCGCCGGCCCGGGCTTCGCGCAGATCCTCTCCGACAACGGCAACGAGCAGCAGAAGAAGTGGGCCGTACTCGCCTCCGAGCGCAACTGGGGCGCCACCATGGTCCTCACCGAGCCCGACGCGGGTTCGGACGTGGGCGCCGGCCGCACCAAGGCCGTCGAGCAGGCCGACGGCAGCTGGCACATCGAGGGCGTCAAGCGCTTCATCACCTCGGCCGACTCGGACGATCTCTTCGAGAACATCTTCCACCTCGTGCTCGCTCGCCCCGAGGGCGCCAAGCCGGGCACCAAGGGACTGTCGCTGTTCTTCGTCCCGAAGTTCCACTTCGACAGCGAGACCGGCGAACTCGGCGAGCGCAACGGCGTGTTCGTCACCAACGTCGAGCACAAGATGGGCCTCAAGGTCTCGGCCACCTGTGAGCTGACCCTCGGAGGACACGGCGTCCCGGCCAAGGGCTGGCTCGTCGGCGACGTCCACAACGGCATCGCGCAGATGTTCGACGTCATCGAGCACGCTCGAATGATGGTGGGCACCAAGGCCATCTCGACGCTGTCCACCGGGTACCTCACCGCGCTCGACTACGCCAAGCAGCGCATTCAGGGTGCTGACCTGACGCAGATGACCGACAAGGCCGCGCCCCGCGTCTCCATCACGCATCACCCCGACGTCCGTCGCTCGCTGATGACGCAGAAGGCGTACGCCGAGGGCCTGCGCGCGGTGTTCCTCTACACGGCCGCTCACCAGGACGAGGTTGCCGCACTGCACGTCTCGGGCGCCGACAAGGACACCGCGTTCCGCGTCAACGACCTGCTGCTCCCCATCGTCAAGGGTGTGGGTTCCGAGGTCGCGTACGAGCAGCTGGCGCAGAGCCTCCAGACGCTCGGTGGCTCCGGCTTCCTGCAGGACTACCCCATCGAGCAGTACATCCGCGATGCCAAGATCGACTCGCTGTACGAGGGCACCACGGCCATCCAGGCGCAGGACTTCTTCTTCCGCAAGATCGCCCGGGACCGCGGCGTCGCACTGGCCCACGTCGCCGGCCAGATCAAGACGTGGATCGACAGCGAGGCGGGCAACGGTCGCCTCAAGAGCGAGCGTGCCTTGCTCAACACCGCCCTCGAGGACGTGCAGGGCATGGTCGCCACGCTCACGCAGCACCTCATGGGTGCCCAGGAGCAGCCGACCGAGCTGTACAAGGTCGGCCTCGGATCCGTCCGCCTGCTCATGAGCGTCGGCGACCTGATGATCGGCTGGCTGCTGCTGCGTCAGTCCGAGATCGCCATCGCCGCACTCGACAACGGCGCCGGCGAGAAGGACAAGGCGTTCTACGAGGGCAAGATCGGCGCAGCGTCGTTCTTCGCCAAGAACATCCTGCCCCGCCTGACCTCCACCCGTCAGATCCTGTCCGACCTGGACAACGACGTCATGGAGCTCGACGAAGCGGCGTTCTGATCCCCTGAATCCCCACTGCGGCCCGGCTGGTATTCCAGCCGGGCCGCTGTGCCGTGTGGTGCCTGTTCCCGCACCCATGCTCGTACGCCGCACGCGTGTTGCTCGGCGAGGTCCCGTGCGGGCCACGAGCAAGGGTGCGGGAACTCAGAGGAGGGCGCGCAACCGGGCGATGAGCGCCTCGGGCCGTGCGAGATCCGCCCACGTCCAGCGCACGACGCGGAAGCCGAGCGCGCGCAATGCATCCTCGCGCCGCTTCTCCTGGAACACGGCGTCCCCTGCGTCCTGCCCGGGTCGGAGAAAGCGACCGTACTTCACGCGACCGTCGAACTCGCCGATCACATCGCCCCACAGGAAATCGACGCGCCACACCCCGATTCCCGCCTGAAGCACTGGTGGCGGGAGCCCGACGCGATGGAACAGCACGCGGCTGCGCGACTCACCGACACTCCCCGAGAGCGGGTCGAGGAATGCCGCGACCCGCCTCGCGCCCGCGATGCCGTGCCGACGACTGGCCACGGCGAGTTCGTCCACCAGGGAGTCGCCCTCGATTCCCGCAGCGTCGCCCATGACCACGGCCTGCTCGAAGGGGACGGTCCGCGCCACGTCCACCACGGTCCGAGCCGGCGACGTCACCGTGAACCCGTTCACCACGTGCACGGCGGAGCCCGGCAGCGGCGCGCAGTGCACCAACGTGTCGGCGCGCCGCCGTCCGCCGTTCCGCCGATCGCGCGTCACGTGCACCCTGGTCAGATCGACCGCCCACAGCGGCCACCCATGCATCAGCGCCGCCGTCTGGTGGCTCATGACCGCGCCACTCGACAGCGCGGGCATCACCGCCTCGAGCAGGACGCGGTGCTTCTCGAGGCGGTCCAACCCGTCGAGACGAGTCGCGTCCAGATACGCCCCGTGACCCAGCCGGGTGATGTCGCCCCTCGTGTAGAGCCGTCGCAGCTCGTTGTCGGTGTACCCGTCCTGGAGAGCGTTCTGCCGCAGCACCAGCCGTGATGCATCGAGATCCATCGGTCGAGCATGAGCGGGTCCCCGCCCCGGCGATACCCGCTCGGCCGGCATCCTGTGGACAGCGCGCGGTCCGTCCACAGGCCAGTTCACCCGTTCCCGCACCGATGCTTGCGCGACGCACGCGTGTTGCTCGGCGAGGTCGGGTGCGGGACGCGAGGAAGGGTGCGGGAACGCCGGATCCAGCCCCCGGGTACCACCGCGACACCGACTCGCTAGCCGAGTCCCCGCAGGATGCGGTCGGCGTGCCGGATCACCGGCGCGTCGACCATCCTGCCGTCGACGGTGAACACTCCGCGCTCGGTGGCGGCGGCAGCCACGACCCGACGGGCCCAGTCCACCTGATCGGCTGTGGGGGTGTAACACTCGCGGATCACGGCGGCCTGCGTCGGGTGCAGCGCCACCTTGGCGTCGAACCCCACCGCGACGGCGTCCTCCGACTCGGCGCGCAGTCCGTCGAGATCGGCGATGTCCAGATACACCGAGTCCAGAGCCTGGCGCCCGAAGGCCTTGGCCGCCAGCAGAGCGGTCGAGCGTGCGTGCACGGCCACGTCGCGATACGACCCGTCGCCGCGACGCGAGGACGCTCCGCCGAGCGCGGCCACCAGGTCCTCCGCGCCCCACATCATGCCCTCGCACCCGTCGGCTGCGCAGATCTCCGCAGCGTGCAGGATCCCGAGTGGGGTCTCGACGAGGGCGACCACCAATCGTGGGGCCAGTGCCGAGACGTCCTGCGCCGATTCACACTTGGGCACCATCACGCGGTGGTAGACCGTCTCGGACAGGGCTGCCAGATCAGCCTCGAAGTACGGCGTCGATCGCGCGTTGACGCGGATCACGGTGCGGTCCGGATCGAGTGGGGTGTCGACGACGGCCTGCCGCGCCGCTTCCTTGTCACCGGGGGCCACCGCGTCCTCGAGGTCCAGGATCACCACGTCTGCTGCCGCGGCGGCCTTCCGGTAGCGCTCGGGCCTGTCGGCCGGGCAGAACATCCAGACCGGGCCGAGCCCCGTCACGACGCGGGAGCCATCCGGACGAGGGTCTTCCGCACGGCGCGCGCGACGACGTCGCCGTGCTGGTTGCGGCCCGTGTGCTCGAACGTCACGACACCTTCTCCGGGTCTCGACGCCGACTCTCGCTTGTCCGCGATCACCGTCTCGCCGTAGAGGGTGTCACCGTGCAGCATCGGCTTCGGGAAGCTGATCTCCGAGAACCCGAGGTTCGCGACGATGGTGCCCTGCGTCAGCTGGGCGACGGAGAGCCCGACCAGCGTGGAGAGCGTCCACATCGAGTTCACGAGCCGCTCCCCGAACGCGGTGTCCACGCTGTACGCGGCGTCGAGATGCAGCGCCTGCGTGTTCATCGTGAGGGTGGTGAACAGGACGTTGTCCGCCTCGGTGACGGTGCGCCCGGGCCGGTGATCGTAGACGGTGCCTACCGTCATCTCGTCGAACCACAGGCCGCGCTGGACGATGCGCTCCGGTTCGGTCACAGCCCCACCTGGCGCGCGATGAGCATCAGCTGCACCTCCGTGGTGCCCTCACCGATCTCGAGGATCTTGCTGTCGCGGTAGTGCCGCGCGACCGTGTACTCGTTCATGAACCCGTAGCCGCCGTGCACCTGCGTGGCGTCGCGCGCGTTGTCCATCGCGGCCTCCGACGAGATCAGCTTGGCGATGGCCGCTTCCTTCTTGAAGGGCTTGCCCGCCGACATGAGCGCTGCAGCGTCGTAGTAGGCGGTCCGGGCGGCGTAGGCGCGCGCCTCCATGCGGGCGATCTTGAAGGCGATGGCCTGGTTCCGGCCGATGGCGGTACCGAACGCCTCGCGCTCCTTCGCGTACTTCACACTCTCGTCGACGCACCCCTGCGCCACACCGACGGCGAGCGCAGCGATGGCGATACGGCCCTCGTCGAGGATCTGCAGGAACCCGGCGTAACCACGGCCCTCGTCGCCGAGCAGATTCTCCAGCGGCACACGAACATCGGTGAACGACAGGGGGTGAGTGTCCGAGGCGTTCCACCCGACCTTGTCGTACGCGGGACCGGCCTCGAAGCCGGGGGTGTCCGTCGGCACGATGATCGAGGAGATCTGCTTGCGCCCGGAGGCATCGGTTCCGGTCACGGCGGTCACCGTCACCAGCTCGGTGATGTCGGTGCCGGAGTTCGTGATGAACTGCTTCGACCCGTTGATCACCCAGTGATCACCGTCGCGCACCGCGGTGGTGCGCGTACCGCCGGCGTCGCTGCCGGCACCGGGCTCGGTGAGGCCGAACGCGCCGAGCGCCCGGCCCGACGTCAGCTTGGGGAGCCACTCCTTCTTCTGCGCGTCCGTACCGAAGCGGTACACGGGCATCGCGCCCAGGGAGACACCGGCTTCGAGCGTGATCGCGACGCTCTGATCCACCTTGCCCAGCTCCTCGAGGGCGAGGCACAGCGCGAAGTAGTCGCCGCCCATGCCGCCGTACTCCTCGGGGAACGGCAGTCCGAACAGTCCCATGTCCGCCATGCCGCGGACCACCTCGTAGGGAAACGTGTGGTCGCGATCGTGCTGCGCGGCGACGGGCGCCACCACGGTGCGAGCGAAGTCGCGCACCGAGGCGATCAGCTGCTGGTGCTCGTCGGACAACAGGCTGTGTCCCGCGACGGTCGATGTGCTCATGCTGCATCCTCTTTCGGGTCCGTGGTCATGCGTGCGAGTACCTGGTTCACGGCGACCTGGTCGCCTCTCGCCACCGTCACCTCGACGATGCCGTCCGCGGGAGCAGTGAGGGCGTGCTCCATCTTCATGGCCTCCACGACCACGAGAACGGTTCCGGCCGTGACGGTGTCACCGTTCGCCACCTCGACGGCGATCACGGTGCCCGGCATGGGGCTGCGCACCGTGTCCTCGAGCTCCGCCTCGCCCCCGGCGGCGAGGTCGATCTCCGCGGCGGGGCGCAGATGCCACATACCACCGGAAGCCGCGAGCCAGAGCCCGTCCGCGTCCCGCGCAGCCGTGTACGTCGTCCGGCGACCGTCGATCGCGACCACGAGAGTCGCACCGTCGAGAGTCGCCGTCAGCGACCGAGCATCTCCGCCGTCGACGTTCACCGCCGCGTCGCCCGGCGACCCGGTCACCGCGACGGTGCGCCGCCGCCCGGCGTCCTCGACGAGGACTGTCGTCGGTACGCTCCGACCACCGAGACGCCACCCGTTCGGAACAGTCCACGCGCCGGCGTCCTGCGCGGGCCAGGCTGCGCACCAATCGAACACGGCTGCGGCGGCGATGACCTCGTCCGTCGCGACGGGCGCCGCGTAGTCGGGTGCGACCCGGTCCAGCAGGCCCGTGTCCAGACGGCCGGCGGCGACGTCGGGATCGGCCAGCAGGTACGAGAGAAAGTCGATGTTGGTGCCCACGCCGAGCACCGCCGTCTCGCCGAGCGCCCGCCGCAGGATGCGCAGTGCCTCGGCGCGGTCCCGACCGTGCGCGATGACCTTGGCCAGCATCGGGTCGTAATCGCTGCCCACCACCGTGTCCGGTGCGAGCGACGAGTCCACGCGGACACCGGTGCCCGCCGGTTCATGCAGTCCGATCACTCGGCCGCCGGTGGGCAGGAAGCCATGGCCCGGATCCTCCGCGTAGACACGCGCCTCGATCGCGTGACCGGTCAACGTCACATCCTCCTGCTGCAGCGGCAGCGTGTCGCCCGCTGCCATCCGTATCTGCAGCTCCACGAGATCGATGCCGGTGACTTCCTCGGTCACCGGATGCTCCACCTGCAGACGGGTGTTCATCTCCATGAAGAAGAAGTCGTCGGGCGCGTCGGCGGAGACGATGAACTCGACGGTGCCGGCGCCGACGTAGTCGACACTCCGAGCGGTCGCACACGCGGCCTCGCCGATCCGCGCCCGCGTCACCTCGTCGAGCAACGGCGACGGCGCCTCCTCGATCACCTTCTGGTGACGGCGC
Source organism: Rhodococcus sp. SORGH_AS_0301 (assembly GCF_030818285.1). Lineage (NCBI taxonomy): Bacteria > Bacillati > Actinomycetota > Actinomycetes > Mycobacteriales > Nocardiaceae > Rhodococcus > Rhodococcus sp. SORGH_AS_0301. Next base: position 4,404,896 of record NZ_JAUTAC010000002.1, on the reverse strand, counting down.
TGCAGCGAGCACTCGCGCTCACCGAGATGGATCACGTGGCCGTGGGCGTCCGCCACCACCTGCACCTCGATGTGCCGGGGACGCAACACGAATCGTTCGAGGAAGAGGGTGTCGTCGCCGAACGACGACGCCGCCTCTCGCCTGGCCCGCACCAGGGCCGCCGTCAGGTCCTCGGCTCGTTCGACCAGATGCATGCCCTTGCCGCCGCCACCGGCCGACGGCTTGATCAGCACGGGGTAGCCGATGTCGGCCGCGGCCGCGATCAGTTCGTCGTCCGTGAGTCCGGGTTCCGCGATGCCGGGCACCACCGGCACGTCGAACGCGGAGACCGCCTTCTTCGCCGTGATCTTGTCGCCCATGGTCTCGATCGCACGTGTCGGCGGGCCGATGAACGTGATGCCGTTCTTCTCGCACGCCGCCGCGAATGCCGCATTCTCCGAGAGGAACCCGTATCCGGGGTGGATCGCGTCGGCGCCGCTGGCGAGAGCCGCGTCGATCACCTTGTCGATGTTCAGGTAGCTCTCGCGTGCGGGCGCCGGACCCAGTCGTACCGCGGTGTCCGCGGAGCGCACGTGCAGCGCGTCGGCGTCCGCGTCGCTGTACACCGCGACGGAGCGAATTCCCATGGTGCGCAGTGTCCGGAACACCCGGACGGCGATCTCACCGCGATTCGCGACGAGCACCGTGTCGATCGTGGTCATCACACTCACATCCTGAAGACGCCGTAGGACACCGGCTCGAGCGGCGCGTTGGCGCACACCGACAGAGCAAGTGAGAGAACAGTTCTGGTGTCGGCCGGATCGATGATGCCGTCGTCCCACAGCCGCGCCGTCGAGTGGTACGGGTTGCCCTGCTCCTCGTACTGACGGCGGATGGGTTCCTTGAACCGCTCCTGCTCGTCCTCGGTCCACGGCTCGCCGGACGCCGACCGCTGATCGCTGCGCACGGTCGCGAGCACCGACGCCGCCTGCTCCCCGCCCATGACGGAGATGCGCGCGTTCGGCCACATCCACAGGAAGCGCGGCGAGTACGCCCGGCCGCACATCGAGTAGTTGCCCGCGCCGTAGGACCCGCCGATGACGACCGTCAGCTTCGGTACCCGGGCACACGCCACCGCGGTGACCATCTTCGCGCCGTGCTTGGCGATGCCGCCCGCCTCGTACTCCCGCCCGACCATGAAGCCGGTGATGTTCTGCAGGAACAGCAACGGGACGCTGCGCTTGTCGCACAGCTCGATGAAGTGGGCGCCCTTCACGGCGGACTCACCGAACAGCACACCGTTGTTCGCGACGATGCCCACCGGGTGACCGTCGATGTGCGCGAAACCGGTGACCAGCGTCGTGCCGTACTCGGCCTTGAACTCCTGGAACTGCCCACCGTCCACCAGGCGGGTGATCACCTCGTGCACGTCGTACGGGGTGCGCGGATCTGTCGGCACCACGTCGTACAGCTCCGACTGATCGCTCGCAGGCAGCGGTGTGCGCACCTCCCACGGCGACGGCGTGCGGGGGCCGAGGGTGGCCACGATCGCGCGGACCCGGCGGAGCGCGTCACGATCGTCGGTCGCGAGGTGATCCGTCACGCCCGAGATCTTGGAGTGGACGTCGCCGCCACCGAGGTCCTCGGCCGTGACCACCTCGCCGGTGGCCGCCTTCACCAGCGGCGGTCCGCCCAGGAAGATGGTGCCCTGGTTGCGGACGATGATCGCCTCGTCGCTCATCGCGGGCACGTACGCGCCACCGGCGGTGCAGGACCCCATCACCGCCGCGATCTGGGCGATGCCCTTCGCACTCATCGTCGCCTGGTTGAAGAAGATCCGGCCGAAGTGTTCCCGGTCGGGGAACACGTCGTCCTGCATCGGCAGGAACGCGCCACCCGAGTCGACGAGGTACACGCAGGGCAGCCGGTTCTGCAGGGCGATCTCCTGCGCGCGCAGATGCTTCTTGACGGTCATCGGGTAGTACGTGCCGCCCTTGACCGTGGCGTCGTTGGCCACGACCATCACCTCGCGCCCGGACACCCGGCCGATTCCGGCGATCACACCGGCGCCCGGGCACGCATCGTCGTACATGCCGTTCGCGGCCAGCGGGGCGATCTCGAGGAACGGGCTGCCGTCGTCGAGCAGCGTGTCGACACGGTCGCGCGGAAGCAGCTTGCCGCGGGAGACGTGCCGCTCACGGGAGGCGTCACTGCCGCCGCGGGCAGCGGCCGCCATGGCTCGGTGCAGCTCGTCGACCAGCGCGAGGTGGTCGTCCCGCCTGCTCGTGCGCTCGGTTCGAGCACCGTCCAGCATCGTCATCGCTCAGCCCGTCCGTCAGTTAACACTCACTAACCAGGACAGTAAACGATGATTAACTGAAAGTCCACGGCGGATGCGTGGATCGCCAGGCGCGCGTGCGGAGCCACCCGATCGCTCGGGAATCTGCGGATCCGCGGATTCTCGCTCGACATCGGAGGACGAGACTCAGCGCTGCTCGACGACCAGCTTTCGGAAGCGGCTGCCCTGGAACACGATGGGCGCGACGTCGGAGTGCACCTCGAGACCGTGCACGCGCAGCAGGACGATGGCGTGATCACCCGCCGGCAGCTCCTGCTCGATCGTGGTGTCGAGCCACGAGGACGCGCCGTCGATGAAGATGGCCCCGTCGGGCGTCGTCTCCAGCGTCAGACCAGCGAACCGGTCACCCGTCTTCGCCGCGAGGCTGCGCGCGGCCACGTCGTGGGCCTCGCCGAGAACGCTGATGCCGATGTGCGTCGCGTCGCGGAACTTGGGCCACGTGGACGACGTGTTCTGGATGCACACCGCGACCAGCGGCGGGTCGAGGGAGACCGACACGAAACTGCTCGCGGCCAGACCGACCGGCACGTCGCCGATGCGAGCCGCGATGGCGACGACCCCACTCGGGAAGGTGCCGTACGCCTGACGGAGGGTCGCCTGGTCGAGCTCGGAGGCTGCGGTCTGACTCATGGAACCCCACGGTAGGGCCGCGCGCCATCCGCCGCCACCATCGCGGGCCCGGCACTGGGCAAGGTCACAGCCCCTGGATTCGGATCACGCCGAGCCCAACGGCGGGCCTCACTCGCAGCGGACGATCGGCACCGGGTCGTAGCGCACCGTGCGCGTGTTCCGCGAGATCTCCGCACCCGTCGCCGCGTCGCGGATGATCCGGGTGTCGCTGGTGGTGAAGCCGGGCGCTCCGCTCGACGCGACACATTGGTCTCCGCGCGGCAGCCGGACGGTGTCCGGCGTGGTGGGTCGGCTGCGGGAGCCGGTGATCGACTCCACCTCGACGGTCTTGGTGCCCCACAACCGCACGGTGACGGAGGATCCGTCGGCGAACGACTCGACGACCACACCCGTCGACGCCGGGTTCCGGAACTGCAGATCGATCGCGCCCTCGAAGACCGTCGCCTCGCGGGCCTCGGGGTAGCGGCTGATGTAGTAGCTGTGTTCGGTGTGATCGACGTCGTCCATGCCGCCGAAGTAGCCGGCGTTGTACAGGGTGGTGGCGAACTGGCTGATGCCTCCGCCGACGGCGCGATCGGGTCGGCCGTTGTCGATGATGCCCGACTCGACGAACCCCTGCGCCGTCCCGCGGGGGCCGGTGTAGCCGTTGAGTGAGAACGTCTCCCCCGGCTTCACCACAGCGCCGTTCACGATGTCCGCCGTGAGACCGATGTTGACACCCGACGCGTACTCGAACCCGCCGGTCGTGTACTCGCTGATCACTTCCCGGATTCCGAGAGCGTTCGCCGCGTCCGTGGTCAGTGCCGCCGGACGCGGTCCGTACTGCGCGACGGTGGTGCGCGCGTCACCGGACGCCGCCAGCAGGTCCGGCAGGGTGGCCAGTGTCTCCGGCCAGCGCACCTCGGTGCCGTCGACGGACGGAACCACCACGGGTCGGCCCCCGGAGAAGTCGAAGCTCGCGTCGACGGGCCGGGTCTCGGTGGCCGCCAGCCCGGGCGCGAGGATGCCGATCGCGGCATTCGTGTCGTACACCGGCCGCAGACCGCCGTCGTCGTCCGGTTCGAAGCTCAGGACCTCGCCGACGCGATCGGGTGCGAGCGTCGTCGTCGCACCGTCCTCGCCGGTCACGACCACCGGCGCCGACACCGCGGGCGTCGCCACGTCCTGGATCGCCGCGTCGATCGCGGCAGCGTCGACCTCGACGTCCTCGACGACGACGGGGAGCTCCACCGGACCGCCCTCGGCCCAGTCGGTGCGGAACGCGGAGGCCGCACCCGGTACGTCGAGCGTGCGTCCGGGAACGGGTCCGACGGCGCGGGGCACGCCGGCCTCGATGACCACGTCGCCCTCCACCGCGGGGCGGTCGACCTGCGGGGACAACGATCCGACGGCGGCGGTGAGTGCCGCGTCGTCGACAGTGGACACGACACCGATCTCGCGGGTGCCGAAGAACGACGCGAGCCTGGTGAACGGGGAGAGAGGCTGGTCGCCGGCACGATCGAGGGTTGCTGCCCAGTCGATTCCGAGACCGGCCGCGGCCGGGGTGAGGGTGGCGGCGACATCGTCCGCGCGCACGTCCACCGGGGCGTCGGTGCGCGGACCCAGGGCGTCGCGGAGCCGGTTGTCCGCCTCCGCCACACTGCGGCCGCCGACCTCGACGCCCGCGACGGTCACGCCGCGGGGGATGTCACCGGTGGAGGTGAACCAGTCGGCGGCGTACAGGAGCGCGGCCACGGCGACGACGCCGCCGGCCGCGGACAGCGCGATCGTGCGCCGGCGGGTGGAGCGCGTGCCCTCGGGGGCGGTCCGGTGCTCGTGCTGCGCCGGTACGTCCTCGGTCACCCGGCTCCCTTCCGTCGTGCTGAACAGGCGCGTTCGCCCTCTGCTCGAGCCTACCCACTGGGGTCGGAGCCCGACTCCTCACGAAGACGGCTCCGCACCGCTGCCGGGTCGGGGGTCAGGCAGCGATGCGGAGCCATGAGGAGTATCGCCGGACGACCGCACTCGTTACAACTCGAATCAGACCGAACGTCCCGGATCTGTCAGGAGTCCCAATCGACCCGTTCCGCCATGGCCAGAAGTCGTGACCGCCGCGAAGGACTGCTTTCGCCGATCCAGGCGATCTGCCCGTACACCGAGGCGCGGAAGTCCGGTACACCTGCACGATTCTGGGCAGCGGCACCGGTACGAACACTGTTGTGGAGCAGCGCGCGGAGTGCGTCGTAGCGGTCGCGGGGCGCCGCGGCACTCTCGTTCACCACCAGCCCGGCCAGCGTCTGCCGACGGTGAGCACGCGCGACGTGAGTCTTGTCACCGTTCACCACGAAGCCCTCGTCGCGCACGATGCGGTCGAGCGCCCAGAGGAGCGTGCCCACATCGGTGTCCGACGGGCCCGACAGCGCCAGGTCGTCGGCGTAGCGGGTGTAGACGAGCCCACGGGCGCGGGCGAGACCCGCGACGCGACGGTCGAGTCCGCGGGCCACCAGATTGGCGAGCGCGGGCGAGGTCGGTGCCCCCTGCGGGAGGTGCGGGACGCGCAGCAGTGCCGCCTGAGTCCGGGGCAGACCGGCGACCTCGTCGACCGGCATCGCGGTGGTGCAGATGCCGGCGAGGACCGACGCCACCCGGTACGGGTACCCGCAGGCCTCGAAGACGGCGCGCACGCGCGGCCTCGTCACCGTCGGGAAGAAGTCCGCGAGATCGACCCGGACGACGACGTCCCGGCCCTCGTGCGGGCGCGCGAAGGTCACGGCACTCCGACCGGCCCGGAAACCGTGAGCGGCAGGATGCGGCACCACGTGATCGAGGACGCGGTGGAGCACGCGTCGCTGCATCTCGCGCAGTCTCGGCTTGGGAATCTCCAGGATGCGCGTCCCGCCGCGACTCTTGGCCACCTGATGAGCCCGGTAGTGGCGCAGCGGCGGAGCCGCCCGACGCAACCAGCCGCCGACGTCGGCGAACCAGTCGAGTTCGGAGTCGGTGACGTCCAGGGACGCGGCGAGCTCGGCGGTCGTCGCGAACGCGGGAACCCCGAAGCGCACCGCCGGAGTGGGACGGACGGGCGGCGCGGGGAGGACGAACGGATCACCGGGATACCCGATGACCTCGAGGAGTTCGGCGGCGACCTCCGTCGAATCGGGTGCATGGTTACGCCGCTCGAGGAGCCTGGTGATGAGGGTCTCGACGTCCGCGACGTGCTCGAACCGGGCCAGCACCTCACCGAGCTCGGTGCTGTTCCACGCGATGTCGACCAGGCGCGGTGCGATCATGCGCGCCGTGCGGTGATGCCAGAACGACTCGGACATCAGCGAGCTGTGGTCCGGGGACGTGCGGCGGGGCGAGGCGACCTGAGACTCTCGTCGTCGTCGCGCTCCAGCACGCGGAGCGTGCCGAGGTGCGTCGGACGCAGTGCCCGATTCCGTGAATGTTCCCGAGGGTTGCCCTCGAGGAGGGTCGCGCAGGACCCACTCTCGCCTCGCCACCGCTGCACCCCGCCACTGTGCCAGACGCAGACCGCTCGGTCCGGGAAACGGCAGAGGACCCGGCCACCCCTCGCAGCCGGGTCCTCGTGTTCGGTACGGGAGGCTCAGGCCTCCACGATGGCCGTGATGCCCTGGCCACCGGCGGCACAGATGGAGATGAGTCCGCGGCCGGAACCCTTCTGCGCCAACATCTTCGCGAGCGTGGCCACGACGCGTCCGCCGGTCGCCGCGAACGGGTGACCCGCGGCCAGCGAGGAGCCGTTCACGTTCAGCTTGCTGCGATCGATCGATCCCAGCGCACCGTCGAGACCCAGACGCTCCTTGCAGTACTCGTCGCTCTCGAAGGCCTGCAGCGTCGCGAGCACCACGGAGGCGAAGGCCTCGTGGATCTCGTAGTAGTCGAAGTCCTGCAGTGTCAGGCCGTTGCGCTCGAGCAGACGCGGGATGGCGTACGTCGGCGCCATGAGCAGGCCGTCCTTGTACGAGCCGTTGCCGTGGATGTAGTCCACGGCCGCGAACTCCGAGTCGACGAGGTGCGCGAGCACCGGCAGGTTGTGCTGCGCGGCCCACTCGTCGGTGGACAGCAGCACGGAGGACGCGCCGTCGGTGAGCGGCGTCGAGTTGCCGGCCGTCATCGTGGCGTCGCCCAGCGAGGTGCCGAACACGGGCTTCAGCTTGGCCAGCTTCTCGGCCGTGGAGTCCGGACGCAGGTTGTCGTCGCGGGTCAGACCGAGGTACGGGGTGACCAGGTCGTCGAAGAAGCCACTGTCGTAGGCCTTGGCCATGTTCTGGTGGCTGGCCGCGGCGAGGGCGTCCTGGTCCTCGCGGCGCACGCCGAACTCCTTGGCCGTGACGGCGGCGTGCTCTCCCATCGACATGCCGGTGCGGGGCTCGCCGTTCTTCGGGATCTCGATCCCCAGCATCGACGGGCGGACGCCCGCGAGCAGCTTGAGGCGGTCGGCGGTGCTCTTCGCCCGGTTGAGCGTGAGCAGGAACTCGCGCAGCTCGTTGTTGACGCTGATGGGCGCGTCGGACGTGGTGTCGACACCGCTGCCGATTCCCACGTCGATCCGGCCCGACGCGATGGCATCGCCGACGGCGATGACCGTCTGCATGCTCGTGCCGCAGGCCTGCTGCAGGTCGAACGCCGGGGTGTACGGGCTCAGCGCGCTGCCCAGGACGACCTCGCGGGTGAGGTTGAAGTCGCGGCTGTGCTTGAGCACCGCACCACCGGCCACGAGGCCGAGCCGCTCACCCTGCAGGTTGAAGCGGGAGACGAGACCGTCGACGGCCGCCGTCAACATGTCCTGGTTCGAGGCGTTGGCGTACACCTTGTTCGAGCGCGCGAACGGTATTCTGTTTCCACCGAGGATCGCGACGGGGCGCTTCTCTTTGCTGGTCATCGAACGATTCTCCCTGTGCGCAGATGGCGCGGCCACAGTCGGGGCCGCTTCGTCGTGGACTCTATTCTTACTCACGAGTAAGTTACTTGTCGATACCGTTCGACATACCCGACACGAAGGTAGGAACATGGCAGCCACCAAGGGAGCCCCTGACCTCTACTCGCAGTTCCTCTCCTCTGCTCCCGGCGCGTTTCTCGCCAAGCAGGCGGGACTGCCGAAGCCGGAGACTCTGCGTCGCTACCAGCCGGGTGAGCCTCCGCTCGCCGGCCCGGTCCTGATCGGCGGCAGCGGTCGCCTCGTCGAGCCGCTGCGCGTGCTGCTCTCGGACTACCCCGCCGCGAGCCCGCACGACGACAAGCTGGGCGGCCTCGTGTTCGACGCCACCGGCATCGAGAACATCGAGCAGCTCGAGCAGCTGTACCAGTTCTTCCAGCCCGCGGTCCGCAACCTCGGACCGTCGAGCCGCGTCGTCGTCCTCGGCACCACGCCCGAGGAGACCGGCGACATCGAGGAGCACATCGCTCAGCGCGCCCTCGAGGGCTTCACCCGCAGCGTCGGCAAGGAACTGCGCCGCGGCGGCACCGCGCAGCTGGTCTACGTCTCCCCCGACGCCGCGCCGGACCTGTCCGGCGTCGAGTCCACCCTGCGCTTCCTGCTCTCGGCCAAGTCCGCGTTCGTGTCCGGTCAGGTCATCGCCGTCGGCAAGGACGGGTCCACGGCTCCCGCCTCGTGGGACCGGCCGCTCGAGGGCAAGGTCGCTCTGGTCACCGGCGCCGCCCGTGGCATCGGCGCCACCATCGCCGAGGTTCTCTCACGCGACGGCGCGCACGTCATCTGCGCCGACATCCCCGCGGCCGGCGAGGCCCTCTCGCAGACAGCCAACAAGGTCGGCGGCACGTCGCTGGCACTCGACGTCACGGCTCCCGACGCCGCCGAGGTGCTCGAGAAGCACGTGAAGGAGCGCCACAGCGGCGGCCTCGACATCGTCGTCCACAACGCCGGCATCACGCGCGACAAGCTCCTCGCCAACATGGACGACGGCCGGTGGAACTCCGTCATCGGCGTCAACCTCGCAGCGCCGCACCGCCTCACCACCGCTCTGGTGAAGTCCGGCACGCTGAACGACGGCGGCCGCGTGATCGACGTGTCCTCCATCGCGGGCATCGCCGGCAACCGCGGCCAGACGAACTACGGCACGTCCAAGGCCGGCGTCATCGGCCTGGTGCACGCCGAGGCACCCGAACTGGCGAAGAAGGACATCACCATCAACGCGGTGGCGCCCGGCTTCATCGAGACGGCCATGACCGCGGCCATTCCGTTCGCCACTCGCGAGGCCGGCCGCCGGATGAGCTCGCTGCTGCAGGGCGGCCAGACCGTCGACGTCGCGGAGACCATCGCGTACTTCGCGAGCCCGGCCTCCAACGCTGTCACCGGTCAGGTCGTCCGCGTGTGCGGCCAGTCCCTGATCGGAGCGTGAGCGACGTGGCCACGGTGATCCCGCTCGACGGCCCGCCGAGGATCCGCGACATCTACACCCGCGCGGCTCTCGACTCGCTACCGATCATCGGCGGCGGCAAGCGCACGCCGACGGCACCGGACGCGACGTACACCCTCGGCGGAATCCGGATCGATCGGGACAACCTCGCGACGTACGCCAAGGTGACCGGCCTCCGTCTCAGCGACACCCTGCCGCTGACGTACCCCTTCACCCTGGTGTTCCCCACCGTGATGTCCCTCATGGTGTCCAAGGACTTCCCGTTCGCGGCCATGGGATCAGTGCACGCGGAGAACGTGATCGAGAGCTTCCGCCCCGTCGGGACCTCGGAGCCGCTCGACATCGCGGTGCACTCGGAGAACGTCCGCGAGCACCGGAAGGGACTGCTCGTCGACGTCGTCAGCGACGTGTCGGTGGGCCGAGAGCTGGTGTGGCGTCAGACGTCCACCTTCCTCAGCCTCCAGAAGACGTCGCTGTCCGGTGGACCTCGCGAGGCACCGCCGGCCGACGAGGTCCCGCCGCCGCCCACCTCGACTCTGCGGGTGGACCAGAAGACCATCTCGCGCTACGCGGCGGTGAGTGGTGACCGCAACCCGATCCACGTCTCGTCGCTGGGCGCCAAGGCCTTCGGCTTCCCGCGCACCATTGCTCACGGGATGTGGAGTGCGGCGGCCGTACTCAGCGCCGTCGACGGCAAGATCCAGGACCGTGTCACGTACTCGGTGCGCTTCGGCAAGCCGATCGTGTTGCCCGCCAAGATCAACGTGTACGCCGAGCGGGTGGGCACGGGCGTCGGGCCGGGGCAGTGGGACGTGGCGCTGAAGCACCCGAAGAAGGGCTACCCGTTCCTGACGGGCACCCTGCGCTGATCGTCGTGGCGGGGGCTGCGTCTCGCGGTCCCCGCCCTCACGGCGTCAGGCCCGAAGCCCCCGCCACGCAAGGCTCTCGAGAAGGTCGACCGCCTGGTGCACGTCGATCTCGCCGCCGGCGACCCTGTCGGCCACGGCCTCGCCGGCACCGACCAGGGCGACGGCCATCAGTCCGAAGTTGTGTTCCGGCCGCGGGTCCTTGGTGCTCATCTCGAGCAGCGACGCGGTGAGGCTGATCAACCGATCGCGGCTGCTCTGCACCTGACCGGCGAAGGCCTGCTGGCCGATCGCCTGCCGGTAGAGCACCATCCACGACGAGCGGTGCTCGTCCACGAACGTGAGGAATCCGAGCAATGCCTTACGCAACTGCTCGCGGGGAGTGAGCGTCGGGTCCGCCGCGGGAGTCATCGCAGCGACGAACTCGAGGCCCTCCCGATGGATGCACGCGGCGAAGAGTTCGTCCTTGCTGCCGTAGTACAGATACAGCATGGGTTTCGAGATCTCGGCCCGTGCGGCGATGGAGTCCATCGACGTGCTGTGAAAGCCGTTCTCGGAGAACACCTCGATGGCGGCGTCGAGCATCTGCTGCTCGCGGACGGCGCGCGGCAACCGCTTGGTTCCGCCTGCCATGCGTCCTCCCCGGAGCTGTCCGCCGTACGACCTCCCGACTCTACGTCACCGTCCGCGGGACGAGTCAGGGGCAGCCGAGGGCTCCCTTGGCCGTGAGGACGGTCCGGGCCGCGTCGTCCACGCGCGCATCGCTCAACTCCCCGGACGCCACGGCCGCCTCGAGACGGTCGAGGACGCTCGGCACCGCGTCGGTGGTGATCCAGAGGGCGACGTCGGCCCCGGCGACGAGGGCGGCCAGCGCCGCGTCCTCGATGCCCAGTCGCGACGTGATCGCCGCCATGCCGGACAGGTCGTCGGTGAAGATCGGGCCGGTGAACGGCGCCGCCCCGTAGCCGGTGCCGTCACGCAGCAGTGCCATCGCGGCGGGACTGATACTGGCGGGCACGCCCTCCGTCGTCAGGCCCGGAACGTCGAGGTGTCCGACCATGGCACCCACTCCGGTGGACATGAGATCGCGGAACGGAACCAGGTCGCGGGCCTGCAGTTCGGACAGCGGCGGTGTCGTGACGGCGCCGGTGTGCGAGTCGCCCGATCCGGAGCCGTGCCCCGGGAAGTGCTTGATCACGGGCATCACCCCGGCGTCGCGGAGACCGCGCGCAGCAGCTCCGGCGTACGCGACGACGGTGGCGGGATCGTCCGAGTAGGACCGGTCACCGATCACCGAGTCGTCGGGCTGGCTGCTGACGTCCACGTCGGGAGCGAAGTCGACGGTGATGCCGAGATCCTTCAGTCCACGTCCGCGCTCGAGCCACATCTCGTACGTCTGCTCGGGGGTCATGGTGGCGGCGGTCTCGCGTGCCGAGGGCACCGAACCGAGGAGGTCGGCTGCCCGCGACACCCGGCCGCCCTCCTCGTCGATCGTCACCATGACGGGCACGGTGGCGGCCGACTGCATGCGATCGACACCGCCGCCGGTGAGCATCGTCTTGTCGGTCCAGCTACCCACGAACACACCACCCACCTGCTCGGCGCCCACCACCGCCACGGCGTCGTCGGTCCCGGTGACCCCGACTGTCAACAGCTGGGCGAGCCGCTGCCGCAGCGTCATGGCGTCGATGGCGGTGGCGCACGCATCGGGCGTGGCCGCAGGCATCTCGGACGTCGACACGACCGCCGAGGGAGCCGAGGGCGATGTCGTGGCCGCACCGGTGGTGGTGGGTGCGGGAGCCGCCGCGTCCCCCGTCCCGCACGCCGTCGTGGCGATCGCGCACGTCGCGACCAGGGTCAGAACTCGGCGCAGGTACATACCCGAAACGTTATCGCGTGAGCCTCCCCGCAACCCGACCGCGACGGTAAGATCGTCAGCCACCGCCACAAGCCTGGAGGCTCTCATGTCGTGTGACGTCATGTTGATCGCGTACGACGGTTCGGACAATGCGCGCAGGGCGGTGGACTACGCCGGCAGATTCCTCCAGGCGAAACGCGCCATCGTGCTCACCGCGTGGGAACCGATGGTGCGACAGGCGGCCCGCATGTCCGGCCTGTCCGGAGTGATGGCGCCGGAGTGGCTGCCGGACGAGCAGACCGAGGACATCGCACTCGCCGACGCGAAGGTCACCAACAGCGAGGGCCTCGAGCTGGCCGTCCGCGCCGGCATCAACGCCGACGGGCGCTGCGAGGAGTCGCACTCCGCCATCTGGACCACCATCGTCGAGACGGCGGACGAGGTGAACGCCGACATCATCGTCACCGGGACACGCGGCCGGACCGGTCTGCGGTCGCTGCTGCAGTCGTCCTGTGCCGATCTCGTGCTCAAGCACAGCCATCGCCCTGTACTGATCGTGCCGCCCGGCAGATGAGTGACGGGCAGGCCGGAGGCCGGTCGAGGTGAACGGGCAGGCCGGAGGCCGGTCGAGGTGAACGGGCAGGCCGGAGGCCGGTCGAAGTGATAGGTTCTGCTCGTGAAATCCGCAGCGATCAGTGCCGTCATCGGCGTCGTGCTGGGAGTGGCCGTGGTGTTCGGCGCCACTGCCGCCGCCTCGTCCAACACCCGCCCCGAGGTCGATCGTTCCGGTAACGCCGAGTCCTCCCTCCTCAACCAGGTCGAGTACGGCAGCCGCTGACGTCCGATGCTCCCGTCACCGCGTCCGTAGGGGCCCGGTGGCGTTTCTTCTCCGCGGTCGGTGCGCTGGTCCTGGCGTTCCTGCAGGCTCCCGGCCTGACCGTCGCCGACACCAAGTACGACCTGACGCAGAACCCGCTGGGGTTCCTCTCGCGTGCGTCCCACCTGTGGACGTCCGACGCCACCTTCGGCCAAGTACAGAACCAGGCGTACGGCTACTTCTTCCCGCACGGGTCGTTCTTCGCCCTCGGTGACGTGCTGGGGCTGCCCGGGTGGGTGACGCAGCGCCTGTGGTGGGCGGTGCTGATCTTTCTCGGGTTCTGGGGTGTCCTGCGGTTGTGCGAGGCCCTCGGGGTCGGGAGCCGCGGGTCGCGGGTGGTGGGTGCACTCGCGTTCGTCCTCGCTCCGCGGGTGATCACCACCCTGGGGTCGATCAGTTCCGAGTCACTGCCGATGATGCTGGCGCCATGGGTACTGATCCCCCTGGTCCGCGTCTTCTCCGGCCGCTCCGTGAGCATTCCGCGCGCCGCCGCGTGTTCGGCGCTGGCCGTCGCGGCGATGGGTGCCGTGAACGCCGTGGCGACGGCGGCAGCCACCCTCGTGGCGGTCGTGTGGTGGCTCGCGCACAGGCCGGACGCCCGGTGGCGCCGGTTCTCGCCGTGGTGGATCGGGTGTCTCGTCGCCGCGACGACGTGGTGGCTGGTTCCCCTCTTCATCCTGCGCGGCGTCAGTCCACCGTTCCTCGACTACATCGAGTCGGCCGGCACGACGACGCAGTGGGCCTCGATGGTGGAGGTCCTGCGCGGCACGAGCAGCTGGACACCGTTCGTCTCGCCGGAACGCATCGCCGGCGCTGTGGTGGTGACACAACCCGCCGCGGTGATCGCCTCTGCCGTCGTGGCCGCGGCGGGAATGGCCGGGCTCTGCATGCGGTCGATGCCGGCACGCGGTCGGCTGACCCTGGTGCTGCTGATCGGGCTCGTGGGCATGACCGCCGGGTACGTCGGCGGACTGGCCTCCCCCGTCTCCGAGCAGGTGCGACTGTTCCTCGACACGTCCGGTGCGCCGCTGCGCAACATCCACAAGCTGGAACCGGTGATCCGACTGCCGTTGGCGCTGGGCCTCGCACAGTTGCTGGTGCAGGTGCCGCTGCCGGGTTCGGTGCCGTCGCCTCGCTGGCGTCGCGCGGCGTCGCACCCGGAACGGGAGCCCCTCGTCGCTTTCGCCGCACTCGTCCTGGTGGCACTCACCGTCTCGACCTCGCTGGCCTGGACCGGGCGGCTCGCGCCGCGGGGCGCGTACGAGGCCGTTCCGGCCGAATGGTCCGACGCGGCGGGCTGGTTGGCCGACCACGCGGGCACCGGAGCCGAGGAGTCCCGCGCGCTCGTCGTTCCCGGTGCGCCCCTGGCCGCTCAGCTGTGGGGGCTGACGCGGGACGAACCGTTGCAGGCGTTGGCGGCCTCGCCGTGGGCCGTCCGTGACGCGGTCCCGTTGGTGCCGCCCGGCGCGATCCGCGCCCTCGACTCGGTGCAGCGGCTTCTCGCGGACGGCAGACCGTCCGACGGGCTCGCCGACACGCTGGCATCGATGAACGTCCGCTACCTCGTGATGCGCAACGATCTCGACCCCGAGACGTCGCGTTCGACCCGGACCTCGCTGGCGCACCAGAGCATAGAGACCTCGCCCGGGCTCGAGCGGGTCGCGACCTTCGGCGACGACATCGGGCCCGGACGGGTGGACGGCATCGTCGCCGACTCCGACCTGCGCCCCACCTATCCCGCGATCGAGATCTTCGAGGCGACACCCGGCACCCCCGCCGTCGCCGGCCCGTACACGGTGGTGGCCGACGACGTGCCCCGAGTGCAGGGCGGGCCCGAGGTCCTCGCTCGCCTGAACGAGCACCGCGAGCGCGGCGGCCTGGACCCGACTCCGGCGGGACCGGTACTTCTCGACGGCGACGCCCGGGCCGCCGGGCTCACGGTCGACGACGTCCTGGTGACGGACACCCCGATGAACCGCGAGGTGGACTTCGGCTCCGTCGACGATCACAGCAGCGCCCTGCGCACACCCGACGATCCCCGCCGCACACTCAATCTCGTGCCCGACTATCCGGTCGACGGTGCGCCGCTGGTCGAGGGCGCGTGGTCCGGTGCCCGGGTGTCCGTCTCCTCCTCGGCATCGGACGCCACCCAGTTCGGCGGCGCCTCGCCCGGCAACGGTCCGGCGGCGGCCGTCGACGGCGACGCCGCGACGAGTTGGGTGAGCAACGGCCTCGAGAGCTCGGTCGGTCAGTGGATCCAGCTCGACCTCGATAGCCCGGTGCAGTCCGGCCTGCTCGACTTCCGCACCAGCCCCGGCGCTCTGGGGTCACCGGTGAAATGGGTCGAGATCGAGACGGACAACGGGACCGCAGCCGCACGCATCACCGAACCGGGCGATCCGGTGACCGTCTCACTGCCCGCCGGCACGACGACGCGGATCCGGGTGACAGCCACCGAGACCGAGAACGGTTCGGTCGGAGCACAGTTCGGCGTCAGCGACCTTCGCCTCACCGATTACACGGATCCCGATGCACCGACACCGGTGGTCGTCCGGCACCTCACGGAGATGCCGGCTCCGGCCGACGGCGTCACGGTGACGGGATGGAATCTGGCACAGGAGCTTCCGGGCCGGACAGGCTGCGTCGACACGCCCGATCGAGTGCGCTGCGCGGGTGGCGTGGCCGTCGAACCCGAGGAACTCGACAGTTTCCAGCGCACGCTCTCGGTTCCCAGTGGCACGGCGGTGACCCCCGAACTCTGGCTGCGCTCGCGTCAGTCGTCCGCGCTGGAGGATCTCCTGCAGGACGCCACACGTCCGCGGGCTCGGGGTGCGGCCGAGGTCACCGACGTCCGGGGGTCGACCTTCGCCCTCACGGACGGCGACGACCGCACGTCCTGGACCGCGAGTCAGGACTCGATCGAGGGCCGGGCCGGAACGTATCCCACCGTCACTCTCGAACTGCCGCAACCCGTTTCGGTCGACGGGCTCGACATCGCCCAGAGCCTCGGCGCACTGCCGTCTCATCCGACCAGGATCGCCGTGAACCTCGGGACCGGCCCCCAGGTCCGCGACGTCGACGCGGACGGCGACACCAGAGTGTCCCTCGAACCAGCGGTGACCGACCAGATCATCGTCTCGCTGCTGGACTGGGACGACGTACTCGACCGCACGGCACTGGGATTCGACCAGGTACGGCCTCCCGGTCTGGCCGAGATCACGGTGCTCTCCGAATCCGGTACCGCGTCCGCGGGGGCGGCGTTCGATCCCGACCGCCCGATCGTGACGTCGTGCGCGACCGGCCCCACCCTGACCATCGCGGACCAGCTCGTCCGCACCGCCGTCTCGACGACAGCCGGGGCGTTGGCCACCGGCGCACCGATCCGTGCGTCTCTCTGCGAGGGCGATGTCCCCGTCGCGGCGAACGTCTCCAATCCTGTTCCGCTGCCGTCGGGTTCGCAGTCCGTGTCGGTGGACCCGGGCGACGCCTTCGTCGTCGACAGCGTCGTGCTGCGCACGGCACCACTCGCTGCGTTCCCGGGCGCCGGCCCCACGCCCGTGGCGGTCACCGCGGACGAGTGGACCGCCGACACCCGCCGCGTCGTCGTGACCGGGTCCTCGACTCAGCGCATTCTCGTGGTGCCCGAGAGCACCAACCCGGGATGGGTGGCAACGCGCCCGGACGGCGAGGTGCTCACCCCGGTGATCGTGAACGGGTGGCAGCAGGGGTGGATTCTCCCCGCCGGCCTCTCGGGCGAGGTGACCCTGACGTTCCCCGCCGACACCTGGTACCGCACGGCGATCGTCGCGGGCCTGGCGCTTCTCGCGGCTCTGGCCGTGATGACGATGCGGCGCCGCCCGTCGGACCCCGCGACGGCACCGACACCCACCTGGCAACCCGCCCTCGTCGGCCACGCGGGGCTGTTCGCCGCCGTGTGGGTCATCGGTGGGCTCGCCGCACTCGGCTGGCTTGCGGCTCTCACCGTCGCGGTCGCCGCCGTCGACCATCGCTGGGGTGCCCGTGTCCGCGGTCGTGTGCTCGTCGCGATCGCGGGGCTCGGACTCAGTGTCGCCGGGGCGATGCTGTCGACCGGCCCCTGGCGTGATCCCGACGGGTACGTCGGCCACTCGGCCGTCATTCAGCTCGCAGCGCTGGCATCCGTCGGCGCCGTGGCGCTCGCGGTGCTTCCCTCGTTCGGCCGGATCCGGTCGGCCCTGCGCGTTTCTCGCCGACGCAGTGCGACACGGACCGGCTCCTCCACCAGCGCGTAGCTCGCCGCGGCGACCGGCAGCGTCAACACGACCGTGGCACCGGCGACGAGGAGGAACTGCCCGCCGAACGGGGACACCCCCAGCACGGGGAACACCACGGCCAGCACCGCGAGGTGCCAGATGAAGATGCCGTAGGACCACCGGCCGATCATCAGCGCGAACGGACCCGACAGCCACCGGGTACGGACACCCGTTCCGACGGCCAGGGGCGCGATGAGACAGAACGCGACGACGGCGCCCAAGGCCACCTTGACCGCGAACTGCCATGCCGCCGGCGTCGTGAGGTCCTGTGCGCCCGCGATCGGTGTCGACGACGCCGCGAAGGCCGCCGCCGCGATGCCGGTGAGCAACCATCGTCGGCTCGCGATCCGGACGACCAGCGGGACAGCGGGCAGGTCGGAGACCGGTCGGGACTGAGCGGGCAGGTCGGCAGCAGCCTCGGCCACCACCATCCCGGCCGCGAACCACGCCAGGTAGCCGGGCAGCCAGTTCTCGATGTTCACGCCGTCCGCGGTGGAGATCGGGAGAAAGGTCCACCCGAGCGACAGGGCGGACACCCCGATCAGCACCGGCGTGCGCAGACGGGCTCGAGGTCCGCGGAGCGCGGCCATGGCAACCCCGATGAACGGGAGCAGCAGATAGAACGCCACCTCGACCGACAGCGACCACATCTGGGTCATGCCCTGCGTCAACGTCAACGGGACGAACACCTGCACGAGGGTCAGGTTGGCGATCCACACCCGGACGCCACCACCCGCACCCGGCAGCAGGGCCAGCACGACGACGACCACGAGCCAGTACGCGGGCAGGATGCGTGCCGCGCGGTGCACCAGATAGGTACGGACGGACGGCCTCGGCCGCGAGCCGCGCGCGGCGGCCGCGTGGGGTCGCCACAGTAGGAACCCCGAGAGCGCGAAGAACACGGCCACCGCGAGATCGAGACGGCCGAGCAGCGGGCCCACGAGGGGTGTGCCCGTCGATCCCGTCTGGAACGCGACGTGGGTCAGCAGCACGCCGACGGCCGCGAGACCGCGCATCCCCTCGAGCGCGGGCACGAATCCGCCGATGCGCGGATCGACGCGGGCCTTCTCTGCAGTGGTCATCGTCAGGAGAGTCTGCCGCATCGCACCCGAACTCGGAGCGGCTCAATACGTTAGTGTTCGACCCATCACGGCCGGTATGCACTGACAAGTGCACATGCACAAAGGGGACCTCCAGTATGGCGAACAGATCCACACCGACGCGTGTGATCCCGCCGATCCTCATCGGGCTCGGAGCTTTCTTCCTGATCATCGCGATCCTGATCCCGCTGTACACGGTCGGGCGCCTCGAGAAGACGCCGCTGGACCTCGAGATCACCAGCGTGTCCACCGGCACCGGGTCGGTGCTCGATTCGCGTTCGCTCACAGCGGGTTCCGCCGTCGTGGATCAGAACGTCCCCCTGATCTCCCAGCGCTTCGTCACCACGGAGGAGCCGTCGAACTCCGACGTCATCACCGTGCAGGCCGGCTCGTCGCTGCGACGCACCGATCGACAGGGTGACACCGGTCTGCTCACCGCGACCGTCGACCGCGTGAGCCTGGACCGCGTGTCCTCCATGCCGGTCGACCCGGTCGGATCCATCCAGAGCCAGGCCGACAAGCCGGCCGAGGAAGTGCCGCACACCGGACTGCAGTACAAGTTCCCGTTCGACTCGCAGAAGCAGACCTACCCCTTCTTCGACACCGTGGCCCGCGAGAGCTACGACATGACCTTCGTCGAGGAGACGCAGATCGAGGGCGTCACGGTCTACCACTACACGCAGACCATCCCCGCGGTGGACCTGTCCGCCGTCGTCCCCTCGCCGGCCAACAAGCTCGCTCTCCCCGCGAGCACGTGGGGCGTCGACGGCGGCGCCACGCCGATCACGATGACGCGGTACTACGAGAACACCCGGGACATCTACGTCGAGCCCGTCACCGGCGTCATCGTCAAGGGCCAGGAGGACGTGCACCAGTACTACGCACGCCGCGCCGGAACTCCCGAGGTGGACGTCGTCAAGGCCGTCATCGGCTTCGACGACAACACCGTCACCTACCAGCTCGGTCGCGCACAGGACGGCAAGGGCCAGATCGCCCTGATCGGCCGCACCGTGCCGATCGTCGCCGGCGTTCTGGGCGTCATCCTCCTGGCAGTCGGCATCGTGCTGCTCCTGCGCGGCGGCCGCACCACCCGCGGAACACGTCCGGTGGCCGACGGACCCACGACCGGACCTCGTACCTCCGGCGCCGGTTCACCCGCACCGGACCACGACTGGACGACGGACCGTACCGAGGAGATCCCCCGCACCAACCTCCGCAAGGACTGACGTCTCCGGCCTTCCCGTCATGAATCGGCCGGCCTCCGGCCTTCCCGTCAGGGAAGTAGCAGCGTCACTCCTGCAGACTCACCGAGGGCGTCCAGCGCGAGCTGGGCGTCCTCGAGTCGTCTGCGGCCTCCGATCATCGATTCCACGGCGGCGTGCGGGAGAATGCGCAACAGTTCGGGGTACTCGTGGGCGGCCAGCCCGTGGCTGCCGAGCACGTCGATCTCTCGCGCGATCACCACGTCCATCGACACGTGCCCGCCGCCCGGAAGCAACCCGATCTGCACGTGCCGACCGCGCCGTCGCAGACCCCGGATCGCCTCGTCCGCCAACCCGGCATGCCCGGAGCACTCCAGCGCGACGTGCATGTCGTCGACCGGCGTCTGCACCGTCCGAGCTGCTCCCAGTCGGCGCGCCAGGTCCAGCGCCGAGGTGGAGCGATCCACTGCCGTCACCTCCGCGCCGGCCCCGGACGCGATGATCACCGCGGACAGGCCGAGCCCACCGCACCCGTAGACGGCGACGCGCTCGCCTGCCACCACGCGGGCGCGGCGATGAACCGCCCGCCATGCGGTCGCGTACCGGCATCCCAGAGTGGCCGCCACGTCGAACGACACCTCGTCCGGCAACGCGATCAGGTTGGTCGAGGCATACCGGACGGCGACGAACTCGGCGTACGACCCGTCGTGTGTGAACCCGGGCTGTTCCTGACGGGGACACACGTGGTGGTCGCCGGCAGCGCACGTCGGACACGACCCACACGCACACACGAAGGGGGTGGTGACGCGACGACCGATCCAGTCGCGGTCGACGTCCGCACCCACGGCGACGACCGTTCCCGCGAACTCGTGGCCCGGAACGAACGGCAGTCGCACGTCCCCGTCGTGTCCCTGCCAGGCATGCCAGTCACTCCGGCACACCCCGGTGGCGGCCACCCGGATCACCGCACCGTCGGGAGCCGCGTCGGGACGGTCGATCTCCCGCACGGTTCCCGGTCGGCCGAACTCCTCGATCACCAGTGCACGCATGCACCGACACTACTGTCGAACGACCGGCCTCCGGCCTGCCCGCTACCCAGCTAGGCAGGCTCCGCCACCGTGTTGGTCACCGACCCGATGCGCTCGACCTCGAGGCGCACCACGTCGCCCGGCCGCACCCAGCGGTCGAGTTCCATCCCGCACCCCGACGGCAAGGTCCCGGAGGTCAGCAGCTCGCCGGGGCCGATGCTCTCGGACCTGCTGGCGTAGGCGAGTCCGTCCACCAACGACCACCGGCCGCCTCGTGTCGACGTCTCCGACCACACCTCGCCGTTGACGGTGACGGTGCCGCGCAGATCGGTCAGGTGCGGCAGGACCTCGTCCGCGGTGACCACCTCGGCACTCATGGAACTCCCGAACGTCTTGGTCTTCACGACGGGTCCGAAGGGGCCGTTGCGCTGCTCGTCCCACTGCACGTCGCGCGCGCTGAAGTCGTTGAACACCACGAAGCCGCCGATCGCCGCTTCCGCCTCTGCCGTCGAGGCGCTGACGACGGGCCGGACCACCAGGGCGCCGAACTCGAGTTCGAAGTCCAACAGCTCGGTGTACGCGGGCCACGACATGGGGTCGCCGTCGCCGACGACGGAGAGGTGATTGCCCGTGTAGTAGATCGGGTGCTCGACTGCCGCGGCGCCCGGCCGCAGAGGCGGGAACGGCTTCCGCGCGATCGCCTGGAACGCCTTCGCCAGTGGCACGACGGCGGGCAGGTTGCGCCGCACCATCTGCTCGGCCGCCTGGTGCCAGTGCTGGTCCCACCCCGCGAAGCATCGAAGCGATCGCGGCTCGAACGGCAGGGAGGCGAAGGACGTCGACGCAGTGGCGGTCCCGGCGGTGACGGCCCGGTCCACGAGATCGCGCGCCACGTCGCGAGCACGCTCACCGGCACCGAGGAACTCGACGATTCCGCTCGGAAGTTCCTCTCCACCAGCAGCTCTCAGATCGACCCACGTTCCCGTGGTCTCGTGCAGCACGTCGATCCCCGTCATGCCCCTACGCAGCCTCACGGACCCACCCCCCGGATTCGGTCATCCACCGATCCAAGCACACGGACACGCCCGAGCGCGCTGGTCGAGACCACAACAGATGCGACCGCAGCGCATGCCGCGGCCACGACGACGAGCTCGGTCGCGCTGTCGACGATCGTCAGCACGAGGACGGCCTCGACCAGCAGCACGGTCCACGCCGCCAGCGCCGAGCGCGTGTCGCCGCGGGCCACGGCCGCCAGGAGACCGCACTGCACCACGGCCAACAGCGCGCCCTGCGCGGCGAACAGCCACAGCAGGTACTGCACCGGCGCGTAGTCCGCGCCCATCACCAGCGGAACGATCGGCCCGACGATCGCGGCACCCACCACCACGACGGATCCGACGCCGAGCAGCACCAGCAGGGCGGTGCGGACCGCCGACGCCGACCGACGCGGATCCGCCATCCTCGGGTACAGCACCACGCCGACCGACTGCGGGAGCCAGAAGGCGGCCTTCGCGGCGACGGCGCCGAGCGCGTAGACACCCGCGGCCTCCGGGTCGAGGACGCGTCGGGCGAGCAGGAGGTCGACCGAGGACAACGCGACGATCACGAGTTGGGCCTGCGATGCGGCGAGCACGTCACGCCAGGTCCCGGCCGCGGCGGGCCGGTCGTGCTCGTCCGTCTGCAGGGCGCGGTCGACGACGATGCGCGCGGCCAGCGCCATGACCGCGGTCCCCACCGCACCGGCCACCAGGGCTGGTCCCACACCTCCGCCCAGCACCAGGGCGGTCACGGCGGGCACCACCTTCGCAAGGCCGCTCGCCGCGAGCACACCGCCGAGGGCACCGAAGCGCGAGTCTCCCTGCAACAGGCCCTGTTCCGTGGCCAGCAGCACGAGGAACGGCGCCGTCACGACGGCCGCCGCCGTGGTCACGACGTCGGTGTGGAGCAGAGCCGCCACGACGGGAGTCGCGACGACGGCGAGACCGGCGACGACCACGGCGTACAGGTGTCCGAGCCTGCGGGAGGCAGCCACCGAACGACCGCGCACCCGGTCACGCGCCACGACGGTCTGCAACGCCAGCGCCGGCACCGCGAGTACCAGCTGGGCGGCGAGCAGCGACGCGAAGACCCCGTAGCCCTGCGGCCCGAGCACACGCCCGGCCGGGAGGTGCAGCAGATACGAGGCGATGTTCGCCGCCATCGACCCCGCCGTCACGATGCTCACCCCGGCCACCACGGTGGAGGTGCGCGCAGGGATCATGCCCTCATGATCGCAGGGTCGAGCAGGACAGCCGGGGCGTGGTCCCTCGCCTGGTCCGTCGTGCTCACCGGTGTCGTCCTGGGCCCGCTCCTGCGTGTGTTGCTTCCGGGTGGCGGCCACCTACTGCTGCGTGACGCGGTGTCGACGCCCCGGTCGTATCTCACCGACTCGGCCCTGGGCCTGTCCGACTCGGCAGCTCGGGCGGTTCCCCAGGACGCCGTCGTCGCGGTCGCCACCACGGTCGTCGACGGCGGTGTACTGGTCGTCGGACTGCTCGCTCTCGCTCTGATCGCCGCCGGGTGGGGCGCCGCGCAGATGACGGCGCGGGTGCTCGGCGGCGCCTCGACCGGCCCACGTCTGGTGGCCGCCACGGTGGCCGTGTGGAACCCCTATGTGGCCGAACGTCTGCTGCAGGGACACTGGAGCCTGCTCGTCGGCTACGCGGCTCTCCCCTGGACGGTCGTCGCGACCATGACGCTCCGCGACCGCGGTGACCTGCGGTCCGCTGCGCCCCTCGTGCTGTGTCTCGGCATCGCCGGGCTGACCCCGACAGGCGTGCTGCTCTGCGCCGTTCTCGCCGTGGTGGTCCTGGCCGCACCGGGAGGGGCACGCCGCGTACGGCGGCTCGTCGTCGTGGCTGTCACCACGGTGATCGTGTCGCTGCCCTGGCTGGTGGCCACCGCCGTGTCCGGGGCCGGTACCGGCGCCGATCCGGCGGGTGTCGCGGCCTTCGCGGCGCGGGCCGAGCCCGGACTCGGGACGATCGGAGCGCTCGCCGGTCTGGGCGGCATCTGGAACGCCGACGCGGTTCCCGGCAGCCGAACCAGCCTGTTCGCCGTCGTCGGCACCGCCGTGCTGCTCGGCCTGGCCGCCGCCGGACTCCCTCGTCTGCGCCGGACCGCATCGCCCGTGGTCGCGGCGCTCCTGCTCACCGGCGCCGTGTCCGTGGTGCTCGTCGCCCTCGCCGCCACCCCGATCGGGCTCGACGTCGGCCGATGGGCCGCCGAGTCGGTACCCGGTGCCGGGCTGTTCCGGGACGGTCAGAAATGGGTCGCCCTGTGGATGCCGGCACTTGCCCTGAGTGCAGGCTCCGCGGTCGATCGACCCGGTCGCAGCGGGACACGTCCCCGGCTCGCAGCCGTGTCCGCCGTCGCCGCGCTGCTCGTCGTCCTGCCCGATCTGGCATGGGGGGTGCACGGCGCGCTGCGTCCGGTCGACTACCCCGCCGGGTGGTCCTCGGTGATCGACGGTGTCGGACCGTCCGACGCTCTCGTGGCCGTCCTGCCGACAGGTACCTTCCGCCGGTTCGACTGGTCGGGCGAGGCACCGGTCCTCGATCCCGCTCCGAGGCTGCTGGACGCCGACGTGCTCGGCACCGGAGATCTCCCGGTGGGCGGGACGGTCGTCCGGGGAGAGAACACCGTCGCGGGGCGAGTCGAAGGCCTGCTCCTGGCCGGTGCCCCGGCGAGCGACCTCGCCGCACTCGGAGTCGGGTGGATCCTGGTCGAGAGGTCGGCGGGCGAGAGCGGGAACTCCGCACGCACCCTCGCGGGCCTGGAACCCGTGTACGCGGACGCCGATCTCACGCTGTACTCACTCGCTGATCCGGCACCTCGTCCACGCTCGGATCGTCTGCCGGCGATCGTCGCTCATCTGCTGTGGGCGGCCGCCGTCCTCATCTCGGCGGGCGTCGCCGTCACGAGAGCGCGTCGCACCCGGACTCGCTGATTCCGGACCGACCGGCCTCCGGCCTACCCGCGACCACCTACCGACCGGCCTCCGGCCTACCCGCGACCACCTACCGACCGGCCTCCGGCCTACCCGCGACCAGCCCGGACACCGCTCGGCCGTGTACCCGCTCGCGCAGCACCGACTCCACCGCTCGCGCGCACCACGTCCACGAGAACTCTCGGGTCCGCAGCCGCGCCTTCTCCCCGAGCTGCCGACGGAGATCGCCGTCGTCCAACAGGGTCCGCACCGCGTCGGTCAGTTCGTCGACGTCGGAGTCGCGGCTGAGCCACTCGTCGCCCACCAGGACGCCGGTGACGCCGTCCACCACGGAATCGGTCAGCCCCCGAGAATGCCGGTAGCCGACGGTGGGGACACCGTGCTGAGCTGCCTCGACGACGGCGAGTCCCCACCCCTCCTTCCGGGACGGGAGCACGTGGATCCACGACTGCGACAGGATCTCGTGCTTGCGGGTCTCGGACACGTGACCGTGGAAGGTCACGGCGTCGGCCACGCCACGCGCGCGGGCGTGGTCGCGCAGGTTGTCGTCCCACCACCCACCGCCGATGACGTCGAGGCGCAGGGCGGGCGTCGCATCGCGCAGCGCAGCGACGACGTCGATCGCGTCCTCGATCTGCTTGTGCGGGACGAGCCGGGACAGGACGGCGAGCGTCGGGGCGTCCGCACGCGTGTCCGGATCGCCCACCGCGACGGAACCGGGAATGTCGTCGACACCGTTGCGGACGACGGCCACCCTCTCGCGGTCCACGCCGAGGGCGATCAGCTCGTCCGCCGAGGGAAGCGACACCGTCAGGTACTGCGAGCGTCGATGGACCCGCGGCGACAGCCTGGACTCGATCCACCATCCCAGCCGCGCCATGACCGCACCGGCCACCGGCCATTGTTCGCGGTGACAATGGTGGACCAGCACGGTGACGGGAGCCGCCGTCACGAGTCGTGCGAAGAACGGGATGCCGTTCTGCGTGTCGATCACCGCGTCGGGCTTCAGTCCCGCCAGGGGACCGCATCCGAGCCGCCCGGCGAGGAGCGCTCCGAGTGCTCGCGGATAGACGGTCAGGCGCCCGCCGCCGCGGCTGACGCGCATACCGTCGATCGTGTCCGACGCTGGTGCGCCGGGGTAACCGGCCGTGCGCAGCGTGACCTTGATGCCTCGCGACGCCAGCCCTGCACCCACGTGCTCGAGGTAGCGCTCGCTACCACCGCCCTGTGGATGGCCGCTGTCACGCCAACAGAGCAGCAGCACCTCACGTAACTCCGTCATCTGCTGTCACCCCCGTGGCAGTCTTTCATTCGTTCGAACGACACAGAATGGCTGTTTCGGCCCCGAAAAACCGGTAAGTTTCCTTTTAGGGTCGGGAAAACCCACTGCAGTGAGGCTCATGTCATGACGTCCGGGTTGATCGATGGCAACACTCTCGACGGCGTATCTTCCACCACTCTGTACACGCTCCACAATCGGGCCGCCTTCGCCGACGGCCCCGGCAAGGTCATCGACGACCCGATGGCGCTGCGCGTCCGCGACGCCATCGAGTACGACTGGTCCAAGTTCGGAACCCCCGTGGCCGCCGCGGCGTTGCGTGCCCGCACCTTCGATTCCGCGGTGAGTGCGTACCTCGCCTCGCGGCCCCACGCCTCCGTCGTCGCGCTGGGCGAGGGACTGCAGACGGCGTACTGGCGACTCGGGCGGCCGGACACCACGTGGTACTCCGTGGACCTCGAACCGGTCATGGAGCTTCGTGCCCGCGTCCTGCCGCGCGAGGACCGTATCGTTCCCGTCGCGGCCTCCGCGTTCGATCTGACCTGGGCCGACGGCATCGACCCCGAGCCGGGCGTCTTCGTCTCCGCAGAGGGACTGCTGATGTACTTCGACGAACCCACCGCGATGGATCTGATCACCCGGTGCGCCGAGCTCTTCCCCGGTGGCGGCATGATCTTCGACTCCATTCCCGAGTGGTTGTCTCGCAAGACCGTCGCAGGGGTCAAGCTGACCGAGCATTACACGATGCCGGCCATGCCCTTCAGTATGACGTCGAGCCGTGGGCGTTCGCTCGCCGACGAGATCCCGGGCGTCGCCTCGGCGACCGACGTCCTGTTCCCTGCACACAAGGGCGCGTGGAAGTTCAACTCCATGCCGCTGGTGGCCGACAGCCCGCTCTTCCGCAACCGACGCACCTCCGTCACGGTGCTGCGCTTCGCCGCCTGACCCGCGGGCCGTGAGCCCGGCGAGCCAGGTCGACCGGGCGCTACAGTCTCCACTCGTGCCCTCGTCTCCCGTCACCGCCGGACTCGCTCGACGGGCCACCCTTCGACGGTCACTCTCGCTCGTGTCGGACTTCCGGTTCGAGCAGTCCGATCCCGCGCGCTTCTACGGGGCGCTGGCTCGCGACACAGCGATGCTGATCGACGACCTGTGGACCGGGGCCACCGGAACGACTCTCGACGGACTGACGGTGCTCGACGTCGGCGGCGGACCCGGCTACTTCGCCGACGCCTTCGCGGACGCGGGTGCCCACTACGTCTCCGTGGAACCGGACGCCTCGGAGATGCACGCCGCGGGGCTCGACGCCCGCGGGTCCGTCCGAGGATCCGGTACCGCGCTGCCCGTCCGCTCGGACAGCGTCGACATCTGCCTCTCCTCCAACGTCGCGGAGCATGTCCGCCACCCGTGGATCATGGCCGAGGAGATGCTGCGCGTGACGCGGCCCGGCGGACTGGTGGTGTTGTCCTACACGATGTGGTGGGGCCCGTTCGGCGGGCACGAGACCGGACCGTGGCACGTGTTCGGCGGCGAGCGCGCCGCTCGCCGCTACGCGCGCGTGCACGGCGCCGAACCGAAGAACCGTTTCGGAGAGTCGCTGTTCCCGATCCGCGCCTCGCACGGATTGCGTTGGGCTGCGGAGACTTCGGGCGGCGAACTCCTCGCAGCCTTCCCGCGGTACCACCCCCGCTGGGCGTGGTGGTGTGTCCGCGTCCCCGGATTTCGCGAGCTGGCGGTGAGCAACCTCGTGGTCGTGCTCCGCGCGCACTCCGCCGCCGACCGCGGACTCGGGACCACGCTCGCCCGTTAGGGTGGCGTGAATGACGACGACCGAGAGAACATCGCTCGCACTCGACATCGGTGGCACCAAGTTCACCGCCGCGGTGGTGGGTGCCGACGGACGACCGCAGGACCCCGTCGTCGTTCCGACCCCCACCGAGAACGTCTGGGCGGCGTGCGAGGAGCTTCTCCTCTCGGTGGTGTCCGCGGCAGGGGTCGAGTTCCAGGACATCGGGGCCGTCGGTATCGCCTCGGCCGGGCCCGTGGACACCGTTGCCGGCACCGTGGCGCCGATCAACATCGCGGAGTGGTACGAGGGCTTCGGGCTCGTGGAGGCCGTCCGCGGCGTGGTTCCGAACGCCACCGTGACCCTGGCACTCGACGGTGCGTGCGCGGCCCTGGCCGAGCATCGTTTCGGGGCCGCCCGCCACGTGCAGAACGTGCTGGGCATGGTGGTGTCGACCGGCATCGGCGGCGGCCTGGTCCTGGGCGGCGAGATCGTTCGCGGCCACAGCGGCAACGCCGGGCACGTGGGACACATCGTCGTCCCCGGATCCATCGAACCCTGCACCTGCGGCGGGGTCGGCTGTGTCGAGACGGTCGCCAGCGGCCCGAACGCGGTCCGTTGGGCCCGCGAGAACGGCTGGGATGGTGCCACCGGCATCGACCTCGCCGAGTCGGCCCGCGCCGCCGACCCGGTGGCGGTCGCCGCCCTCCAACGGGCCGGCGTGGCGCTGGGACAGGCGATCGCGTCCGCCGCGGCGCTGCTCGACATCGAGACGGCCGTCCTCGGCGGTGGCTTCAGCGCGGCCGGCCCGGCGCTGTGGAACCCCATCCGCGAGACCGTCGCGTTGCACGCCCGGCTCGGCTTCCTCGAGTCGTTCACGGTGGTCCCCGCTGCCCTCGGGGCCGTCGGGACTCTCACAGGAGCGGCCGCACTGGTCACCCCGAGACAGCACTGACGCCCGCCCCCGTGATCGGGAGCGGGCGTCAGTGGTGGTGGATCAGGAGTTCAGGCGCTGCTTGAGAGCGTCGAACTCGTCCTGGATGCCGGTGGGGAGCTTCTCGCCGACGAAGTCGAACCATTCCTCGATGAGCGGGATCTCCTTCTTCCACTCGTCGACGTTCACCGCGAGCGCCTCGGCCACATCGGCCGTGGCGACGTCGAGTCCGTCGATGTCGAGCGCGTCGGCCGTGGGCACCACACCGATGGGCGTGTCGACACCGGCGGCCTTGTGCTCGATGCGCTCGACGATCCACTTCAGCACGCGGGAGTTCTCACCGAATCCGGGCCAAAGGAAGCGCTTGTCGTCGCCGCGGCGGAACCAGTTGACGTAGAACACCTTCGGGAGCTTGGACTCGTCGGCGTTCTTGCCGAGGTCGATCCAATGCTGGAAGTAGTCGCCGACGTTGTATCCGAGGAACGGCAGCATCGCCATCGGGTCGCGGCGGATGGTGCCGACGGTTCCCTCGGCCGCTGCTGTCTGCTCGGAACCGACGGTGGCGCCCATGAACACGCCGTGCTGCCAGTCGCGAGCCTCGGTGACCAGAGGAACGGTGGTCTTGCGACGGCCACCGAAGAGGATCGCCGAGATCGGCACACCCTGCGGGTCGTCCCACTCGGGCGCCATGGACGGGCACTGGGACATCGGCACGCAGTAGCGCGAGTTGGGGTGCGCCGCATTGCTGTCCGAGTCCGGCGTCCAGTCCTTGCCGGTCCAGTCGATCAGGTGCTGGGGGTCGCCCTCGAGGCCCTCCCACCAGACGTCGCCGTCGTCGGTCTGCGCGACGTTGGTGAAGACGGCGTTGCCCTGATCGATGGTGCGCATCGCGTTGGGGTTCGAGTCCCAGTTGGTACCGGGCGCGACACCGAAGAAGCCGAACTCCGGGTTGACCGCGTACAGCCGGCCGTCCTTGCCGAAGCGCATCCACGCGATGTCGTCACCGATGGTCTCGGCGCGCCAGCCCGGAATGGTCGGCTGGATCATCGCGAGGTTGGTCTTGCCACAGGCGGACGGGAACGCCGCGGCGATGTAGTACGCCTTGTCCTCCGGCGAGATGAGCTTGAGGATCAGCATGTGCTCGGCCAGCCAGCCCTCGTCGTGGGCCATGGCCGACGCGATACGCAGGGAGTAGCACTTCTTGCCCAGCAGCGCGTTGCCGCCGTAGCCGGAGCCGTAGCTCCAGATCTCGCGGTCCTCGGGGAAGTGCGAGATGTACTTGGTGTCGTTGCACGGCCACGGGACGTCCTGCTGACCCTCGTCGAGCGGGGCTCCGAGCGAGTGCAGAGCCTTGACGAAGAAGCCGTCGTCCCCGAGCTTCTCGAGCACCTTCGCACCCATGCGCGTCATGACGCGCATGGAGACGACGACGTACTCGGAGTCGGTGATCTCGACACCCAGCTTGGGGTCGTCGGCCTCGAGCGGGCCCATGCAGAACGGGATGACGTACATGGTGCGACCGCGCATGCATCCGCGGTAGAGATCGCGCATCGTGCCGCGCATCTCCTCCGGGTCCATCCAGTTGTTGGTGGGACCGGCGTCGATCTCCCGAGTGGAGCAGATGTAGGTCCGCGACTCGACGCGCGCCACGTCGGACGGGTCGGAGTTGCCCAGGAACGAGTTGGGCTTCTTCTCGGCGTTCAGCCGAGTGAACGTCCCCGCGTCGACCAACTGGTCGGTGAGGCGGTTCCACTCCTCGTCCGAACCGTCGGCGAAGACGATCCGGTCGGGCTGGGTCAGCTCGGCCACGTCACGTACCCAGGCCAGCAGGCCTGCATGCGTCGTGGGCGGCGTGCCGTCGGTTCCGTTGAGACCCGGAATGGTCGCGGTCATCTTGTCTCCTGGGGTGGTGCAGGAACGTGTGGCCGTCACCGCCTCGGTCCGTCGATCGGCGCCGAACCGAAGTGCGTGAGCGAACCATGGGTTCCCAGTGGGCGGGGTAGTCCCGTGACCTTCGATCGACAGATCGCAGGGCCCCGAGTGTCCTGGACCTAGAGGTTAACGCTGTGAAGAACGGCCAGGGCACTCGGGGCATGTCCGTTCCGTCACAAAACCGATTCAGTGAACTGGCCGTAAAGCGCACTATGTCAGGACATTTGGTGTCTATCGCGTCACAGCGACCCGCGCTCGGACGCACGCCAGACGGCGTCGGGACCGTCCGCGAGGTCGGTGGAGGACACCCACACGGTGTAGTCGCCGTCGGCCTCGAAGACCGTCGCACGGTCGACGTCGCCGTCACCGTCGAGATCGCTGAGAACCGTCATCTCCGTCGCACTCCGATGGAATGCCGACGCGTGGACGTCGGACAGACCTCCGTGCAACACCGCCGTGTCGGCGGTGCCGTCCCCGTCGAGATCGAGGGCGGGGTCGAACCCGTCGTCCGCGACACCCGGCCCGTCCGGGTCGAACGATCCCGACCACTCGGCCATCTCAGTCCCCCGTGTTCCTCGCTGTCGTTCCCACCTCGTGCTTGGACGCATCCAGCGAAGAGACGGTTCCCCGCCGCCCGAAAGTGAGGGCGACGCGGTCCAGCACGTCGAGATCCCGTTGATAGGCGGCCGCCCGCGAGGCAGCTCGGGACGTGATGTCTCGGATCTCGCCGTCGATCTCCGCGATCAGCGCGTTCCGCCGGGCGGAGGCGTCTCTGACCTGCGCCGACAGTCTCGCGGTCAGCCACGAGTCGGCGATCACGACACGGGACGCGGTGTCCCGTTCCCAGCCGGAGGCGGCATCGGCCACCACGTCCGCAGCCCATCGGCGCAGGCGCGCGCGGCGCGTCGAGAGGAGCCTCGTCCGCACCACCGCGGCGGCCATCATCGCGGCGCAGAGCACGGTCACGAACCCGGCCGACGCGCCGCCGAGGGAGGCCGCCCACACCGCCACCCGCCCCACCCCGGCACCCGCCGAGGCACCGACGACACCCGCCACCACCTCGTCGACTCCCCACCCGGCCGACGGGGGCGGTTGGTGGGTCGTCGACGCGCGTTCGACCGGGGGTGCGGAGTCCACGGCGCCGACCGCGGTCAGCGCGGTGGTCACCTCGTCCGCGAGCCGACCCGTCGCCGCATTGATCTCCGCGGCGACCACGGACGGAAGGCGTCGGAGGTCGGCGAAGCTCGCGTCCCCGACGGCGGCGGCGACCCGCGCGCCCGTCTCCCGCCGATGCACGCCGACCCGGTGGGCGAGATCGAGGCGCAGCTCGGCCGTCGACCGCCGGAGGAGCAGTCCGTCGTCCGTCGCGATCGACGCGGCCCGGCGCCGGCGTTCCCGCGCGTCGGCGAGGTCCGCGCTGCCCGTGTCGCGTCGGGCCGCCGCTGTCAGTGCCGTGCGGGCCTCGGCCAGCGCACGGTCCACCGCCGTCCGCCCCGCCTCTGCCGGGTCCACCCGGTCCGCTGCCCGAGCGAGCGCGTCCACGATTGCATCGTCGTCGGGACCGCACACCACCACCGCGTCGGCGCGCGGGACCGACGCCGCCCATCGGGCGAGGACGCGCCGCGCGTCGTCCGGTCCGGCGGCGATCCGGAGCACCACCGGAAGATCGGCCGGGATCGACCGCGCCGCCCGGACGAGGGCACCGCCCGGCGGCAGGGCGGGATCCACCAGGACGAGCACGGCCGAGGCCGCGCAGACGGGACGGACGGACCATCCCGCGGAGGTCACCACCGCACCGACCGCCTCCTGGTCGAGACCCGGTGCCGCGAGAACGGCGACGGTGCGCGCCGGTGCGGGTCCTCGCCCCAGCCGACTCAGGGAGTCGGGACTCCACGTCCGCACCACTCGGGCCGCGTCGGCGGGCAGGTCGAGACTCACGCGCGTGCACCGCTCCGGACGTGAGCCACCTCGGGGGCGCGCAGAAACGTCTCGATCGACGACCTTCCGAGCGCACTCCGAGCGGCCACCGTCTCGACCGCGGCGAGCAGGGCGATGTCGCGGCACCTCGCCGCGCGCGACACCGCCGTCGCCCAGGCACGGGTGAGCGTGTCGACGTCGTCCACGCCGATCACGGGCATCCCGGCCGGCAGCACCGCGGCGACGGCGTCCGCGTCGATCGGGAGGTCGGTGCGCCCGAGGACCACGAGGGTGTCACCGCCGGGCCGTGCCGCCACCACCTCGAGGTCCGCGGCGCTCACGGTCCGAGCGACGACGAGCGCGAGAACGTCGTGGTCCAGGACGGGAGGAGGAAGGTCGGGGGCGTCCACCCCGTGCACCTCGGCCGCCTCGGGAAGGACCAGCGCCGTGACGACGCGGGACTTGCCCGCACCGGGGCGTCCCGCGACGGCGAGACGCACCGGGGAACGCCATCGCTCGATCACCGCCCGCAGAGCGGCGTCGTCGACGCTGCGTTCCAGCTCGGTCACCGCGCGGTGCAGCGCGCTCGACTCGGTCCCCGGCATCCGTGATCCCCCGATTCTGCAGATGCGACGGGGCGATTCTCACACGCCGATCCCGGTGTCGGTAGGCCAGAGTCTCGACCTGAAGTCGAGACCCTGCTGTCACGAAATGCGTCCATGGGAGACAATGACAGGATGACCGACCCCCGTGCCGTGGACGCAGCGCCCGAGAACGGCCTGTCCGACGGTGCCGACGAGAGCCGGTCCGGCGGTTCCCGGCTGTATCCGCGGGTGACCAGTTTCCGGTCCCGACGCGGCGCGCTCACCGAACCGCAGCAGGCCTCGTGGGACCGGATGTGGCCCGGCATCGGCCGCGAGGTGGCCGACGAGCCGCTCGACGCCGCGTCGTGGTTCGGCAGGACCGCCCCGGTGGTTCTCGAGATCGGCTCCGGGACCGGCACCGCCGCGCTCGCGATGGCGGCCGCCGAACCGCACGTGAACCTCGTCGCCGTCGAGGTCTACCGACCGGGAATCGCGCAGACGGTCCAGGGGATCGAGCGAGAAGGTCTCTCCAACCTGCGCATTCTGCGGGGCGACGCTGCCGACGTGCTCGAGAACATGGTCGCTCCCGGCTCGCTCGCCGGCGTCCGAGTCTTCTTCCCCGACCCCTGGCCCAAGGCCCGGCACCACAAGCGCCGACTGCTGAAGGCCGCCACATTCGCCCTGGTGGCGGACCGTCTCGAGCCCGGCGGCATTCTCCACGTCGCCACCGACCACGCCGACTACGCGGAGTGGATCGAGGAGGTCGGTGACGCGGAGCCCGCTCTGACGCGGCTGCCGTTCGATGCCGAACGACGTACCGTCGAGGGGTCCTCCCTGTCCGTCGACCGTCCGGTGACGAAGTTCGAGGGCAAGGCCCAGCAGGTCGGCAGGCCGACGAGCGAGTTCGTCTGGGGCAGGCCATCCACCGGAGCGACCGACGTCGCTGCGGCGACGATCACGCGACGAGAGAGCGAGAACCCACTCCGATGAGCGTGGACGAACAGAACACGGACACGGCCGTGCTCGACGGCGCCGGTGATTCTCGCCATACCAAGAAGGTCCTGCTCGTCTGGGATGCGCCCAATCTGGACATGGGCCTCGGCGCAATCCTGGGCGGACGACCCACCGCCGCCTACCGCCCGCGCTTCGATGCGCTGGGCCGATGGCTGCTCGGCCGCACCGCCCAGCTCTCCGCGCACCAGACCGCGAGCCTCGAACCCGAGGCCACGGTCTTCACGAACATCGCCCAGGGCAGCGCCGACGTCGTTCGTCCCTGGGTCGAGGCCTTGCGTAACGTGGGCTTCGCGGTCTTCGCCAAGCCGAAGATCGACGAGGACAGCGACGTCGACTCCGACATGCTCGATCACATCGAGCTCCGCTCACGGGACCACGGTCTCGCGGGAGTGGTGGTCGCGTCCGCGGACGGCCAGGCCTTCCGGCTCCCACTCGAAGCCATCGCGGCAACGGGTGTGCCCGTTCAGATCCTCGGGTTCCGTGAACACGCCAGTTGGGCCGTCACGTCCGAGACTCTCGAGTTCCTGGATCTCGAGGACATCCCCGGTGTGTTCCGCGAACCACTGCCGCGGGTCAGCCTCGAGTCCCTTCCGGACGAGGGCGCCTGGCTGCAGCCGTTCCGTCCGCTGTCCGCCCTGCTCGTCGGGCGTCAAGGAGTGTCCTGAGTGTTTTCTCGCTGGGGAGATCTGGTTCACCGATCACGGTTCACCGTCATCGGTGTGATGGTCGCGTTCCTGCTGGGCCTCGCCGCGTACGGACTCAGCCTCAACGATCACCTGAGTCAGAGCGGCTGGGACGACCCGAACTCGGAGTCGGTGCACGCCGCCGTCACCGCGGACGGCACCTTCGGTCGCGACAGCACCGGCGACGTCGTCGCCCTCTACACCGCACCCGAGGGATCGACGGTCGACGACCCGGCGTTCCAGCAGACCGTCACCGCTGGTCAGGACGCCATGATGGCGGCGCACTCGGACAAGATCTCGAAGATCAACATCAACTACTTCCAGCAGCGGCTCCCCGCGCTGGCCTCGCCCGACAAGACGAAGGCGATCGCCACGTTCGCGATCGCCGGCGCGAACGACACGGAACTGACCAACAACTTCCGTGACGTGAAGGACGCGTTCGCCATCGACGGCGTCGACGTGCAGCTCGCCGGCCTCCAGCCCATCGCGAACGCGCTGAACGACACCATGGCCGGCGACATCAAGCGCATGGAGATCCTCGCCATCCCCGTGGTGGGCGTGCTCCTGTTCTTCGTGTTCGGTGGCGTCGTGGCTGCGGCATTGCCACTGATCATCGGTGGTCTCACCGTGGTCGCGGCCAACGGCATGGTCCGGCTGTTCACCAATTTCGTCGAGGTCAACAGCTTCGTCGCGCCCGTCGTCTCGCTCATCGGTCTCGGGTTGGCCATCGACTACGCGCTGTTCATCGTCAGCCGGTTCCGAGAGGAACTGGCCGACGGCCGCACGACACAGCAGGCCGTGCAACGCTCCGTCATGACCGCGGGCCGCACGGTCGTCTTCTCGGCGACGATGATCGTCGCGAGCCTCGGCGGTCTGCTGCTCTTCCCGCAGGGCTTCCTCAAGTCCGTCGCGTTCGGTGCGATCGCCACCGTCGCGCTGGCGGCCCTGACCGCCATCACCATTCTCCCGGCGATCCTGTCGATCCTCGGCCCGCGCATCGACGCTCTCGGACTGAAGAGCATGCGCAAGACCAAGACGACCGAGGAGATCGAGTCCGGGCCGTGGGGCAAGCTCACGCGCTGGGTCATGCGGAACCCGCTCAAGGTGTGCGTGCCCATCGTCCTGGGCCTGCTGATCCTCACGCTGCCGGTCGGTGCCATCAAATTCGGCGGCATCAACGAGACGTACCTGCCGCCGGACAACCCCACCCGTGTCGCACAGAACGTGTTCGACGAGAACTTCCCGTCCTACCGCACCGAGCCGCTCAAGATCGTGCTCGAGAACGCGGAGGGTCCGCAGTTGGGCACGGTCCTGCGCGAGGCGTCCAACGCTCCCGGGCTCGTCGAACGGTTCTCCATCGAGCGCAACGAGAACGGTGTCGCCGTGCTCAAAGCGGGCCTGGTCGACCGCAACGTGTCGTCGCCGGCCATCGACTACATCCGCTCCATCGACGTCCCCGACGGGGTGACCCTGTCGGTCGGCGGCACGCCCGCCATCGAGCAGGACTCGATCGCGGCGCTCGTGGACCGACTACCCCTCATGGCGACGCTCGTCGTGTTGGTCACGACGCTGCTGATGTTCCTCACGTTCGGGTCGCTGGTGCTCCCCCTCAAGGCCATCCTGATGACCACGCTGGGCCTCGGCGCGACACTCGGCATCCTCACGTTCATCTTCGTCGACGGCAACGGCGCGGGTCTGCTGAACTTCACTCCCGGGCCGATCATGGCCCCGGTCCTGGTGCTGATCATCGCGATCATCTTCGGGTTGTCGACGGACTACGAGGTGTTCCTGCTCTCCCGCATGGTGGAGGCACGAGCCCGTGGAGCCAGTACGACCGAGGCCATTCGCGTCGGTACCTCGCACACCGGTCGCATCATCACTGCGGCCGCACTGATCCTCATCGTCGTCACGGGCGCCTTCGCCTTCTCCGAGCTGGTGATGATGAAGTACATCGCCTACGGCATGATCGCCGCGCTCATCATCGACGCGACGTTGATCCGCATGTTCCTGGTCCCGGCGACGATGAAGCTGCTCGGCGACGACTGCTGGTGGGCGCCGCAGTGGATGAAGCGCATCCAGCAGAAGCTGGGGCTCGGCGAGCCGATCCTCGACGCCGAGATGATGCCCACCGACGTCCCCGAGCTCGTCGCGATCGGGTCCGCACCGCTCCCGGCGCGGACGCGGGAACCGCTCACCCAACCGATTCCGCGGGTCATGCAGAGCGGCCCGTCGGCCGCTCGCGCAATGCCCGAGCGCGTCGCACCCGATCGTCCCCGGCCCGTCGCCCCGCGTCCGGCTCCCGAGCGCGTGCAGAAGCCCGCTGTGCAGGAACCCCCGGTGCAGCAGCCCGCCGCGCCGGAGCCCGTCGCACCGCGCGCCGTCGAACCCACGACACCTCCCGTCGCACCCGCGCCCGCGGAGGAGATTCGGGTCGCACGCCCGGCGGAGACCCGACCCGCCCGGGCCTCCGACGATCAGCAGAGTCGTCCGACGGCCGGTCCCGAGCCGACGTCGGCCGAGCCGGCACCGCGGAACGGCGCACCCGCCCCGCGCCCCATCGAGAGCTGGCTCGCCGAACTCCGCGCGCCGTCGGTCGCTCAGCGTTCGAACGGCTCGAACGGCTCGAACGGGCACGAGACCACGTCGTTCCGGTACGGCTCGGTCTCGGGCGACGGCATCGATGTCGATCGGCCCCGCAACGGCGACAGCAACGGGAACGGCCACTCCAACGGCAACGGGAACGGGAACGGCACCGGGAACGGTCACAGCAACGGGAACGGAGGGCCCCACGGGAACGGCTCGCGCACCAGCGCCGAGGTCGATTCCTGGATCGCCGGTCTGCGCATGCCCGAGCGCGAGGATCGGCCGGCACCCGAGCCCGAGACCCACAATCCCTCCACGCCCGAGGTCCCCGAGCGCGACGAGACACCGCCGACGACCACATCGGGTCGCCGGCGGGCTCGGGACGGGGACGACGAGTCGGGCGGTCGTCACCACGGTCAGTCCGGTGCCATCAGTGTGAGCGAGTTGCTGGCCCGCCAGCGTCGGCAATGACGGCGCGGTCCGCGAACGACCTCGCGTAGCGGGTGCCGATACCGAGCAGCATCACTCCCACCACCAGGAACGCTGCGGCGCGGGGCAGTCCACCGAGTGCGCTGAGATCGAACAGGAACAGCTTGGCGATGGCCGAGGCCGCGACGGTCAGACCTGCGGCGAGGACCGCGCGGGCACCGGTGGCGTCGGACAGACCACGCATCAGCAGTACGACGGCGACGGTCATCCACACGATGGTCGCTGCGCCGTGGCCGACGAGGAACCCGGTGCGGCCGCCGATCTCGATGCCGGTGATCACGCACACCGCCGTCGCACCGAAGAGGCCGGCGACTCCCGCCAGGCCGGCGGCGAGGGTTCGGAGCGTCGCGTCCCCGATGGTGCGCAGTGCCGCGAGCACTCCCGCCACAGCCATCGCGATCATGGCGACCGACGCGGGCACCGAGGCCCAGCCGGAGTCGAGCGCGCGAACGGGGCTGCTCAGCGAGTCGACCGAGGTGATCTGCGAGTGTGCGCTGGTTCCGAGGAGGGCGAAGAACGCGCCGGCTGCGGCCGACACACCCGAGCGGGTCCGGGCGCCGACGAGAAGCGCCGTGGTGGCGACCAGCAGCAGGGCGAGAATGCGGACCTGATCGGCCGTGCCCGTCACCAGCGCCGACGCCACCGCCACCGAAGCCGTCGCTGTGAGCACCAGACGAACCGTGGTGACCAGCTCGCGTCGAGCGACCAGGATCGCCACCAGGGCGAGCGCGACCGCAGCGTCGACGCCGCCGGCGACGGGGCGAGAGAACAGCGTCGCGGTGACGAGGACCGCGGCGGCGGTGGCCGCGATCGAGGCGAGCGACGCCGGGTCCACGGCGCGGTGGGCGAGGGTGGTCCACCAGGCGACGACAGAAGTGCCGAGAGACAGTCCCGCGACGACGAGCAGCGGCAGCAGATCGGCGGTCGGGACCGTCTCCACGTGGGCGAGCAGCCCGGCGAGCAGCACCGCTCCGACGACCGGGACGGTGCGGACGACGCGCAACCAGACCCACTGTTCGCGGACGTCGACCGGCGAGGCGGCGATCTGCACGACCACCAGGAATGCGAGGAGTGCCGGCGTGAGGCCGCCCGCGACGACGGGTGCCAGTGTCGCGATGCCGGCCACGACCATCACCGCGAGTGACTGCGACGACCAGCGCAGTGCGACCGCGACTCCGAGCGCGGCGACACCGAGTCCCACCACGAGCCCGACGACGGGATGCACCCACCCGTACAGCGCGGTGACGGCGGCGAGGTCGAGATACAGCCCGGCGAATCCCGTCGCGGCGAGTGCGACGGCGCCGACGCGGCCACCGGGTCGGGCGACCACACGGTGCGCGGCGGCGACGAGCGCTCCGGACAGCAGCGCACCCGCGGCGACACGAGGACCGGGCCCGAACCAGCCCGACTGCGCCGCGAGCACCACCAGCATCACGACACCGATGACGGTCACCGCAGCGCCCGCGGCGGCGAGCACACGACTGACGACACCGTCGCGTTGCCACCATGGGGTGGTGTCACGGGGAGGCGTGGGCATCGGGCGCGGGATCGGCCGTACCGGGGGAGTCGACACCGGAGGACTCTGCACCTGTGGCCTCGAGACGGGGTGCTGCTGAGGGGGCGCCTGCAGCGGGGCCTGCATCGGCGGACCGTCGAGCTGCTGTCGGAGGAGACCCAGGTCGTGGCCGACGCGGGCGAGATGCTGCTGCAGGGAGGCGACCTCACCGGACAGCACGTGCACGAGTCGCGGATCTATCGAGGGAGTGGTCATACCTCGATCGTGCTGGCCGGGGCGGACCGGGGGAACACGGGAAACTACTCGAGTCCGACGCCGTTCTACTCAGCCGAGGGTGCAGTTCCTACCCGAACATGCGCTTGATGGACGTCCCGAACGGGTGCTTGGCCGTGACGGATCCGAAGCGGATGCGTCCGCGCACGACGACGTGCAGTCCCCCTTCGACAGGCCGGCTGCGCACCTTGTTGGTCGCACTGCCGCCCATGGTGTCGACGCCGTCGAGATCCACCGACGCACCCTCGGGCACCACGACGGTGATGGTGCTGCAGTAGTCGTCCACGTCGATCCGCACCTCGCGCGAGGTCAGAACCGCGGAACTGAAGTCGAGGGTCACCGTGGCCATCTTCGACGCGACCCGGATGGCCGACGGCGCGGTCCAGGTACCGGAACGGGTGACCGTCGACATCGTGGCTCGGATGTCCACGGGTGCACCGTCGGTGGCCGGGTGTCCGGGTGCCGACGTCAGCGCGTCGCTCGGGACCACGGCGAGCGGCCCGGCCTGCTGGGGTGGGCCGCCCTGCAGTGTCATGCCCGGCAGGTCGACCAGCACCGTGTTGAGCTCACCGCGCGTCTTGGCCGCCAGTACCGAGTCCATCCGCTCGGTGAACTCGCCGAGCGACAGCATCCCCTGTCCGACGGCGCGTTGGAGCAGGCCGCCCACGTGCTCTCGTTCGGCGTCGCTCACGCGCATGTTCCTGGGGTCGGTGCCGTCTCCGGTCATGGCGACCAGAGTAGTGAACACGACGCCGTCACTGCAGCCCCTGCTCGAGCGCCCACCGGGTGAGTTCGACACGATTCGCGAGGTGCAGCTTGCGCAGGGTCGCTTGCACGTGGTTCTCGACGGTGCGATGACTGATACTGAGCCGAGTGCCGATCTGCTTGGCGCTCAACCCTTTCGCGACCATGCGCAACACCTCCGTCTCGCGCTCGGTCAGCACGGGAGGCGGTTCCGCAGCCGTGGGGGCGGCTGCCATGCGCCGGTACTCCCCGAGCACCAGCCCGGCCAGTCCGGGCGTGAACACCGCATCGCCGCGACTCGTCGCCTGTACGGCGGACACCAGATCGTCGATGGAGGCGCTCTTCACGAGGTAGCCGGTCGCCCCAGCCTTGACCGCGCCGAGCACGTCGTCCCGTTCGGCGGACGCGGAGAGCACCAGTACCCGACTGTCGGGCGAGACCGCCAGCACCGACGCGGTGCCCTCGGCTCCGGTTCCGTCTCCGAGGTCCATGTCCATGACGACCACCTGCGGCGACGTCGCCCGCGCACGCGCGGTGGCCGAGCGGACTCCGTCGGCGGTGGCCACCACACGGAAGCCCCGCGCGTCGAGGTCCCGCGCCACTCCGTCACGCCACATCGGGTGGTCGTCGACCACCATCACCGTCACCGAGGCGTCGGCGCTGTCCGTGGCAGCGTCAGTTCCCATTCCGTTCCCTCTCCTTGCCTGCTGTCCACCCTCGCACGCCCACCGATGGCTGCCGTCCGGCCCACGATCGAGCCGGAGACGCCGAGCCGTCCCTCCGCACGCGCCTCGTCGAGACGGCCGGGTGCCATTCCTGCTCCGTCGTCGCGCACCGTCACCATCACCTCGTCGTCCAAGTCCTCCACCAGCACGAACACGTGGACGTCGGACCCGCCGTGTCGATGCGCGTTGTCGACGGCGGCGAGCGTCGCGGCCGCGAGCTCCGACGCGGCCGACGCCCGGAGAACGACGGCCTCGGACGGCGCCGAGACCACGGCGCGCGTGCCCACCGCAGCGCGCACCAGCGCGGCCAGGTCGGCAGTGCCGTCGGTACGCCCGGTGGCCGACCCGGACAGCAGGGCGCGGAGCGCAGCCTCCTGGCTGCCGGCGAGATCTGCCAATTCTGCTGCTGCGCCGCCGATCTCGTGGCCGCGACGACTGACCATGGCCAGCACCTGCAGCACACCGTCGTGCACCTCGCGGGCCAGGCGCTCGCGTTCCGCGGTCGCCGCGGCCAGGGCCACCGCCTCGTCCAGGCGGCTGCGCGCGAGGCGCGCCGTCCGCGCCGCGAGCCCCAGTGCCAGACCGACGGACAACAGCACGGGTCCGGTCGAGTCGCGCCACAACTCGCCGTCGACGGTGCCGCGCACCACGGCGATGGCGGCGGTCATCACCGCCGCCGAGGCGAGCCCCGCTCGGGGACCTCCCAGGACGGCGGCACCGATCACGGCGTTGGCCACCCAGATCGTCGTCGGGAGCACCTGGTGGTCCTGGCGCCATGCCGGACTCGCCACCACCAGC
This sequence comes from Rhodococcus sp. SORGH_AS_0301, assembly GCF_030818285.1. NCBI lineage: Bacteria > Bacillati > Actinomycetota > Actinomycetes > Mycobacteriales > Nocardiaceae > Rhodococcus > Rhodococcus sp. SORGH_AS_0301. The sequence continues at coordinate 4,363,080 of NZ_JAUTAC010000002.1, read as the reverse complement.
GTGCTGCAGATCAATGCCGGCGTCACCACCTGGTCGGCGACGACGACGGGGCGCCGCGCGGGCGTCGTCAAGGTCGCGACGGCCGCGATTCCGGACCAGATGACGGTGACGACGACGAACAGCCAGCTCAGGCGCGGTGCGTCGTACCGGTCCTGGACGACCAACTGGAACCCGACCACGTACAGGACGGTGACCAGTCGGAACGCTGCCGCGGCGCGCCACAGCGGTGCCTCCGCGACACCGGCGGCGTCAACTCGCGGGACCGTCGACCTCGCCACGGCTCAGCTTCTGGTTCTCGGGGTGCGGACTGTTCGGCGCGGCCGGGAACATCGGTTCCGACGGATCCGCGTCGGCGATCTCCTCGTACGCCTCCTCGGGATCGTCGGCGAGCAGTGAGCGGATCGCGGTGTTGGCCATCGCGACGAGCGGCACCGAGAGCAGGCCACCGATGATGCCCGCCATGACGATGCCGGTGGCGATGGCGAGCACCACGGCCAGGGGATGCACACGGACTGCGCGACCGAGCAAGAGTGGTTGCAGCACATGGCCTTCGACCTGCATCACGGCGATGACGATCGCGAGTGCGATGAGCGCCGTGATGAATCCCTTGGTCACCAGGGCGACGAGCACCGCGACGAAGCCGGTGAGCACCGCACCCACGATGGGAATGAACGCTCCGATGAACACCAGTGACGCCAGCGGAAGAGCCAGCGGGACACCGAGGATCGCAAGTCCCGTGCCGATACCGATGGCGTCCACGGCGGCGACCGCGACGGTGGCGCGCACGTACCCCACCAGCGAGCCGAACGCCTGGCTGCCTGCCAACCGGACGCGGCGGCGCGCCCGCGTCGGGACGATCCGGGACACGAAGTCCCAGATCTGCTGTCCGCCGTAGAGGAAGAAGATGAGGGTGAAGAGCACGAGCAGAGCCCCGGTGAGCATCTCGCCGATCACCGCGGCGGTGGTCAACGCGCCACTGGTGAGAGCCTCCTGATTCGACTGCACCGACCGGACCACCGAGTCGCCGGCACTGCGGATCTGGTCCTCGCTGAAGTGCAGGGGCCCCTGCGTCAGCCAGTCCTGGATCTGGGTGACGCTGCCGGTGAACTGATCCGTGAGGGCGGGTACGCCCTCGATGAACTGCTCGACGACGAACGTCAGGATGCCCACCAGCAGCCCGAGACTGCCGAGGATCGAGACGACGACCGCGACGACGCGCGGGATGCCGCGCCGCTGCATCCAGTCGACGAGCGGGGAGAGCAGCGCCGACGCCAGCAGGGCGAGTGCCACCGGGACGACGACGCTCTCGAGCCGGTGCACGATCATGCCGATCACCACGAGACCGGCGAACAACACCAACAGACGCCACGTCCACGCAGCGCCGACACGTACCACAGGGTGTACCGACTCCGCCGGATCGTCCGTCACCGAGGAAGCCTAACCGAGCACCCGGTAAGTTGACCTCGTGCTGACGCTTCTACGTGCGGTCTCGTTGACCCTGAGAAGTCGCTGGCCGCTGTACCTCGCGTCGATGCTCCTGGCCAATCTGCTCGGCGCGATCCTGGTGTTCGCCTTCGTCCGGTACGGGCTGCCCATTCCCGAGAACGAGTCGATCGTCGTCGATCGGGTGCGCAATGTCTTCATCTTCGGGGCGTACCTGCTCTTCGCGGCCGTCGTCAGCCTCGCGACCGCCGCCGTCATGCTGCGCAGTGTCATGCGGTGGCAGATCCGCGGTGGACCGCCCAGTCGATCCGAGCAGATGGCCGCCCTGCACGCACCGCTGCGCCAGGCCATCGTGCACCTGGTGCTCTGGATCGTGGGCGGCGTCATCTTCATGCTGCTCACCGCGTCGGAGATGCCGTCGCTCGCGGTGGCCGTCGCGGTGACGGTCGCCATGTCCGCGGCGATCACCTTCGGCTTCACCTACATGCTGGGCGAACGCATCCTCCGGCCCGTCGCCGCGCAGGCGCTCAGCGAGGGCAGTTTCGACCGCACGATGACGCCCGGTGTGGGTACACGCATGGCGATGACGTGGGGACTGGGCACACTGATCCCCGTCGTCGGAATCCTGCTGCTGTGCGCGACCCAGCTGACCACCGACCTGGTCTTCTCCCCCGACTCGCTGGCCATCGCCATCAGCCTGCTCTGCGTGCTGGCGATCATCCAGGCGTTCTGTCTGTCGATGCTCACCGCCAGCCAGATCTCCGATCCCATCCGTCAGCTGCGCCGCGCCATCGAGAAGGTGCAGGAGGGCCACACCGAGGTCCAGGTCGAGGTGTTCGACGGCAGTGAGATCGGCCGTCTGCAGGTCGGCTTCAACCGGATGATGGCCGACGCGTCGGAGCGTGCAGTCCTGCGCGAGCTGTTCGGGCAGCACGTCGGTGAGGACGTCGCGCGGCGCGCCCTCAAGTTCGGCACCGAGCTCGGCGGCGAGACCCGATTCGTCGCGGTGCTGTTCGTCGACATGGTCGGCTCGACGGCCGCCGCCTCCGAACGTCCGCCCGGCGAGGTCGTCGACCTGCTCAACGACTTCTTCCGCGTCGTCGTCGACGTGGTCGACCGGCACCACGGCTTCGTCAACAAGTTCGTGGGCGACGCGGCGCTGGCCATCTTCGGCGCGCCCCTGGATCGCCCGGACGCACCCACCGCGGCACTGTCCGCAGCGCGGGAACTGCGCAGCGAGCTCACCGAGATCGCCGGACTCGACATCGGCATCGGCGTGTCGGCCGGACTGGCGGTGGCGGGAAACATCGGCGCCAAGGAACGCTTCGAGTACACCGTCATCGGTGATCCCGTGAACGAGGCGTCGCGCCTGACGGAACTCGCGAAGTTCACTCCCAGTCGGGTTCTCGCGTCGACGTCGGCACTGTACTTCGCCGACGAGGACGAGCAGTCCGAGTGGGAACTGGGCGAGAAGGTGCAGCTGCGCGGACGGCGTCGCGCGACGCACCTGGCCTCCCCGGTCGACTATCCGCGCTGATCGTCGGCACCGTTCGTTACTCTCGGTGCCGTGGTAGTTCCGGAGCAGGGCCGATCCGCTGGGTCGCCCCGCGCCGGTGGCAGATGGCGATGGCTGCGCTGGGTGGCCGCGGTCGCCCTCGTGGCGTTGCTGGTCGGTGAGGGTGTCTACCTGTGGCCGCGCCTGCACGAGTCGTGGCGCGCCCTCACCGAGATCCACTGGGGATGGGCCGCGGCCTGCGTCGTGATGCAAGCGATCTCGCTGTCCGCGTTCGCGCGCGTCCAGAAGCAGTTGCTGCGCGCGGGCGGTGTCCGCGTATCGCAGCGACGCTCGCTCTCCGTCATCTACGGCAGCACCGCCATGGCGCTGACACTGCCGGCCGGCCAGGTCTTCTCCACAGCGTTCACGTACCGCGAGACACGCCGCTGGGGCGCGAGCCCGGTGGTCGCGTCGTGGCAGCTCGCCATTTCCGGCGTCATCGCCGCGCTCGGGCTGGCTGTCCTGGGCGTGACGGGAGCCTTCCTCGTCGGCGGCAGCGCCAACACCCTCGCACTGATCGTCCCCGTCGCCGGCGTGATCGCCCTCATCGCCGGCGTGCGCTACGTCCGCTCCCACCCCCAGTCGATCGTGGGCATCGGCCGGTGGGGGCTGTCGAAGTACAACTCGCTGCGCAACAACGATCCCGACACGGGCATGGCCCGGCTGGACGAGATCGTCGAGCAGGTGAAGTCGGTACGCCTCGGTGCCCGCGACGGCACGGTGTCGCTCGGCTTCTCCGCGGTGCACCGCCTGGCGGACGTCGCGTGCCTCGGGTTCGCCTGCTACGCCATCGGCGCGGATCCGAAGATCTACGGGCTCCTCATCGCCTTCTCGGCCAGCAAGACGGTGGGGTCCATCCCCGGTGCGCCCGGTGGTCTGGTCATCGTGGACGCCACTCTCATCGCGACCCTCACCACCGCCGCCAGCATCAGCGCGTCACAAGCGGTCGCGTCCGCACTGGTGTATCGCCTGGTCAGCTTCATCCTGGTGGCACTCGTCGGCTGGGTCGTCTTCCTGATCCTGTTCCGCAAACATCAGCACGAGGACCTGCACTTCGATCTCGCCGTCGAGCAGCGCGAGCGGACGGAACTTCGGGAGCGGACGGAACAGCCGTCGGCCACCCACCCGCTCGGCAAGGAATCTCCTCCGCGGGAATAGATGCGGACCGCGGTCCGGTTGTGTACTGTGAGGCTTGAACCTTCAACCACACAGGAGTTCGTCATGACTGCAGCAGTGTCCGTCCCCCAGCTCACCGCCGGCACGTGGGCCATCGATGCCACCCACTCGACCGTCGGGTTCACCGTCCGCCACCTGATGGTGAGCAAGGTCCGTGGCCGTTTCCAGACCTTCACCGGCACCATCACGGTCGACGAGAACGGCGCGCCCACCATCGACGCCGAGATCGATGTCGCCTCCATCACCACCGACAACGCGCAGCGCGACGGCCACCTCAAGACCGCCGACTTCTTCGAGGTCGAGAAGTTCCCCACTGCCACCTTCCGGTCCACCTCGGTCAAGGCCAAGGGCGACGACTTCGTGCTCACCGGTGACTTCACGCTGCACGGCGTGACCAAGTCCATCGATCTGAACGTCGAGTTCAACGGTGTCAACGCCGGCATGGGCAACGGACCGGTCGCCGGCTTCGAGGCCACCACCACGATCAACCGCAAGGACTTCGGCATCAGCATCGACATGCCCCTCGAGGGTGGCGGCGCCGTCGTCGGCGACAAGATCGGCCTGCTGCTCGAGATCGAGGCCGGCCACCAGGCCTGATCTCCTCCCGGAAAGACCCGCTCGACGCCCGCACAGCCGGCGCCGGTGCGGGTCTTTCCGCGTCTCGGCGCCTCGTAGTCTGGTGGCATGCCCGCGCGCACCCGCACTCCCGCCCTGTCGGCCCTCGCAGTGCCGGCGGTGATCGACGTCGTTCTCGTCCTCGTCTTCAGCGCCATCGGCCGAGGCAGCCACGAGGAGGGCGTGACCGTCGGGGGCACACTGTCGACGGCCTGGCCGTTCCTCGTCGGCCTCGCCGTGGGATGGGCGGTGACCTACGCGCTGTACCGCGAGAAGTTCGTCGCGGTGTCCCTGGTCCCCACCGGGGTGCTCGCGTGGATCGGCGCCGTCATCGTGGGCATGGTGCTGCGGCAGGTGTCCGGCGAGGGAACGGCCTTCAGCTTCATCGTGGTCGCGACGGTGACGCTGGCGGTGTTCCTGCTCGGGTGGCGTCTCGTCGCCCGCCTCGCGCAGCGTCGTCGCGCCTGACCCACACAGTTCCTCAGCCCAGCCACAGCCACGCTGCGAGGCCGAACCCGCACAGCGCCACGGCGATCCGGAGCGGATTCGGCGGAAGGTGTCTCACGATGCGCGGGCCGAGCGTTCCCCCGGCGATGGTGCCGATTCCCATCGCCAGTGCGGCGAGCCAGTTCACCTGGCCGGAGAACGCGAATATCACCGCGGCGACCAGGTTGGCCACACCCAGCAGGTAGCTCTTCAGGAGCGTTGCGCGCCAGACGGGTTCGGCCGTGCAGATCAGCGTCAAGGCCATGAAGATGACGCCCGCACCCGCGCCGAAGTAGCCGCCGTAGATCGCGACGAGGAAGATCGCGCTCGGATACAGCACCGGGAACGTCCGGTCACCGGCGAGGACGCGGATCCGCGGCTGCAGCAGCATGGCGACGGATGCGAGAACGACCAGGATCGGCACGACCGCCTCGAACGTCTCCCCCGGCGCGCGCAGCAGGACGACGGCTCCCGCGATGCCGCCCAGCGCGGCCCACAGGGTGAGCCAGAGCAGCGAACGACCGCTCTTGGCAAGCTCTTTGACCGACGACGCGGTGGCACCCACACCGGCCCCGACGAGCGCCACGGTGTTGGTCACGTTGGCCGCGACCGGTGGCAGCCCCACCGCCAGCAGCGCGGGGTACGACACGAGCGACGCCAGGCCGGTGATGTAGCCGATGACTCCGGCACCGAAGCCCGCCGCGATCAGCAGGACGAACTCGGTGACGGTCACGGGGTGAAACGTAGCAAGCCGGTGATCACTCCGACGGCGAGGCCATCTCGCGCATCAGCATGTTCGTCATGCGCGCCGCGGCATCGGTTCCGTCGGCGTCCTCGATGTAGACCGCGAAGGCCAGATCGCCCTTGGTGCCGAGGAACCAGCGATCGTCTCCGTTGTCCCCGGCGAGCCCGGTGACCGACGGATCGCTGACTCCTTCGCTGCGGGCGTTGTCACGCAGTGTGTTCCGCAGCGAGGTCAGCACGGCCGGGGCGACGGGCGAGCCCGCACCGGACACCGTCGCCGGTGCGCCGCCGACGATCATCGGAGCCGGTGCCGATCCGCGAGCGACGGCCGCCGCCATCTCGGCGAGGCCGAAGGGTGTCACCGTCATGCCGGAGACGGAGGACGTCCGGCTGACACCGCGGAACTGGTCCACCGCCGACTGGCCGTCGGGGAGCGAGGCGGTGACGGCGTCGAGACCGGGGATGTCGAAGGAGGTGCCCAAGCCGAACTGGCGTGCGGCGTCGGAGAATCCGATCTTCTGGCGATCGGCCGACGCCTGGATCACGTCCACGAGCGTCCCGGCGGGGTAGAGGCCGGTGAACGCCGGCGTGCCCTCGTCGTTGGCGTAACTGTTCTGCGCGGTGGCGACGACGGCGCCGGTGGACGGCTTCATGACCACGATCGAGGCCGGGGTCCCGACGCTGACGGCGGCGGTCTCAGCAGCGAGCTGCACGGCCGGGTCGAGAGTGGACGTGATGTCGGGTGATCCCGGACCCTGGAAACCTGCCAGTCGGGTGGTCTCGCCGTCGGTGTCCGCGACCTCGACAGCCCAGCCCGCGGTGGCGTCGCGGGAGTCCTGCCACACGGTCCGCAGCGAGTCCAGCACCGGCGACGTCAGCCGCCGGTCACCGGCGATGAGCTTGGGTTCCGCGTAGAGGACCACACCGGGGATCGCACGCAGGTCGTCCTCCAGCACGGCGTAGTCGTCGGCACGCAGGTTCACGGCGGTGATCACGGCACCGGGGTCCGCCGCGACGTCGGCCTGGAGCGACTCGGACGTGATCAGCGGCGCCACGACGTCGATGACGTCGGCGAGGCGGGACGTCGTGTCGGCCAGGTCGGAGGTCGCGGAGGGATCGAGCCGCACGGAGGCGACGTTCTGTTCCGCCATCATCACGGCGCCCGAGGCGTCGAGCACGCGCGGTGCGGGTGCATCGGTCCGGGCGTAGCGGACGGACCCACCGGCACGCAGTTCCGGGGCGAGGATCGACGGATCCCACGAGATGCGCCAGCCGACGCCGAGCTTGCGCGTCGACCCCTGGGTGGTGACGCGCCACTCGCGCGAGTCCTGGCCGCGGGGTTCGCCGAACGACCAGGTGGAGTCGACGGTGAAGAAGCCGGACTCGTCGTCCAGGCCGATGTACTGCGACATGCGGCTCGTCGAGACTCCGGGCCCCATCGAGTCGAACATGGCGCCGATCGTTTGGGCCGCGGCATTGGGGTAGGAGGTCAGCGCGGCGGCCGCGGCCACGTCACGTTGATCGAGGGCGGCGACGAACCGGTCCACCAGCACCGCCGCCTCACTGCGAGGCTTGTTCACCACGAACGAGGCGACAGTCGCGAGCGACACGAACACTGCGAGCAGCGCGACGACGTACCTGGAACGCAGAACCATGCCCCAATAATCACATGAGTCACACCAGTAACACAGCACGGTGAGCACTCGGACCGGTCACGATCCGGTCACCACTCAGCGCAGGAAGGACCCCGCCACCGTCAGCGCCGGCGCGGAGGAGTCGCCGCCCTCGACGAACACGGCGAACGCCAGGTCACCGCGGATGCCGACGAACCAGCCGTGCGCCGGGCCGCTCGCGACCTCGGCGGTGCCGGTCTTACCGAGCAGTCCGTCGATGTCCTGCAACTGCGTCGCCGTACCCGCGGTGACCGTCTCCCGCATCATGGCGCGCAGCTGGTCGGTCACCTCCGCCGGCGGGGCTGCGACGGTGCGATCCGCGGTACCGGGTCGTCCGGTGATCATGGTCGGCGACGGGGTGGATCCGTCCGCGATGGACGCCGCGACCAGTGCCATGCCGAACGGGGACGCGGTGACGGTGCCCTGCCCGATCGCGCTCTCGACGCGCTCGGCCGGCGTCGTCGCGGGCGGAACGCTGCCGGTCACGGTGGTGAGCCCGGGTGTCAGGTAGTCGACGCCGAGACCGAACTGCAGGGCCGCCTGCTGCAGCGCGTCGTCGGGCAGATCGACGGCCAGCTGACCCATGGTGGTGTTGCACGAACGCGCGAACGCCGTCTGGAGCGGAACCGATCCGAGGTCGAAGTTGTCGTCGTTGGGGATGGTCCGGCCCTCGATGTTCGCGGATCCGGGGCACGGCACCACGGTCGTGGGGGTGACGGTGCCCGCCTGCAGTGCCGCCGAGGTGGTGACGGTCTTGAAGGTGGAGCCCGGCGGGTACAGGCCCGTGAGGGCGATCGGGCCCTGCGCGTCCGCGGCCGAGTTCTGCGCGACGGCCACGACGTCTCCGGTGGAGGGCCGGATCGCCACGACGGCCGCGGCGTTCGCTGTCGACGCGAGAGCGTTCTCCGCCTTGAGCTGCAACAGTGTGTCGAGCGTGACCTGGATGTCCGGGCCGACGGTCGCCTCGACGCCGGTCACCCGCTGGGCGACGGAACCGTCGGCGGCCACCAACTGCACGGCCCACCCGGCGGTAGCGTCCTGCTGCTCCTGCCACAGCTGCGCCACGTCGTTCAGCGCGGGAGAGGACAGTGCGCGATTCTCGGTCAGCAGCCGCGTCTGCGGCGCCAGAGTGACGCCGGGCAAGGCGGAGAGCAGGGACTCGATGGGGGCGAGATCCTCCTGCCGCAGGCTCACGGCCGTCACCGACGGAGCGCTCGACTGCGCGTCGCGAAGGGATTCCGCCGTGACCGTCGGCGCGAACGGCGACACCAGTGCCGCGACGGCGCCGGGATCGGCGGTCTGGTCGAGATTCACCAGCGTCACCACCTGCTGCGACATGAGTGGCGCTCCCGAGGTGTCGACGACGCGAGGCGCGGTCGACGCGGTGACGGGCGTGTACCGAACCGTCGTCTCCGGAGTCAGGCCCGGTACGACGACACCCGGGTTCCAGGTGACCTTCAGCCCCTGTCCACCGTCGGCGACGGATCCGGTCGTCGTGTAGGTCCAGACGCGTTCCGCGTCCGCCGGGGCCGACGTGGTGGGAGCTGCCGTGGTGGTCGCCGTCGCGGATGCGGTACCGGTCGCGGGAGCCTCCGCCTCCTCGGGCGGTGCGAAGGACCAGGAGGCGGACAGTGTGAACGTCTGCTGCTCGTCGTCTGCCTGGCTCACCGTGAACCGCGGTGTCGCCGTGACCGTTCCGCCACCGCCGAGTCCGTCGTACATCTGGGTGAGCACCGCGGTCGCTGCCGCCGGATCCGAGGTCAACTCTGCCGCGGCGCCCACGTTCTGTGTGCTCAGCGCTTCGGCGAACCGATCGGCCGTCACACGGGACGCCGGGGGCTCGTCGGCACTGCACGCGGTGGCGGCGAGCGCGACCGCGATGGTCGCGGCGGCGAGACGGAGTCCGCTGCTGGTGGAAGGGCCGAATCGGCGGGACGGTCGAGACATCAGCGAAGGCACGCACTGATAGTGCCCCACCGATCCGTCGGTCACACGACGCGACGAACTCTTGACGCGCGGCGCGAGGTGTGTAATCTTGTAATCAATGGCGTTGTAATCAAGTAATCGCGCCACTGACGAAAGTAGAACATCATGAATCCCCATGACACCTTCCCCTTCGGGGAACGACCCTCCAGTCCCTTCGGTCGAGGTGACGCACCCCGGCGCGGTGGACCCCACGGACACGGCCGCGGTCGCGGCGCAAAGCGCGGCGAACGCGTCGGCCGGCCCGGCGGATGGCAGCAGAAAGACGTACCCGACGCAGGCGATGCGGAACAGTGGTTCCTCGGCCGCTTGCCCGACGACTGGTTCGACGGCACCGCCACGGTCGAGGTCGACCGTGAGGAGATCGTCGTGATCGGCGAGCTGAACGCCCCCGAGTCCGATGCCGGCGTCGAGGGCCGCATCGCTCGATTCCGTGAGTCCACCCGCGACGATCGCATGCGTATCGCCGACGAGGCCGAGGCACGCTACGGCCGCAAGGTCGCCTGGGGTGTCACCATCGACGGCGACACCACCCTCTTCACCCACCTCGCGGTGCCGGTCATGACTCGACTGCGTCAGCCCGAACGCAAGGTGCTCGACACCCTCGTCGACGCCGGCGTCGCACGCTCGCGCGCCGACGCGCTCGCCTGGGCCGTGCGGTTGACCGGCGATCACATCGACCCGTGGCTCGCAGAACTGCGCGAGGCCATGGCGAAGGTGGACGACCTGCGGGCCCAGGGACCCGACGTCCGGAACACTCACACTCAGGACGACGAGACCGACTGATTCACAGCCGTATTCGACATCTCTGTTGACCGTTCCGCGCTGCCGACCTAGAGTTGGTAGCTCATCGTCCCCGACGAACGGACAGGCAGTTGCTCCTCTCGTAAGTAGTGCGGATCCCACCGACGCGCACGTCGCGGTGGCACGACACTCCTCTCTAGGTGCTCCATGTCAGTATCACCCTCCGTCGTTCTCTCCGATCTCACCTTCTCCTGGCCCGACGGCCGGCCTGTCCTCGACGGCCTGGACGCATCGTTCATGCCGCGCCGGCCTGTCCTCGACGGCCTGGACGCATCGTTCATGCCGCGCCGGACCGGCCTCGTCGGCACCAACGGAGCGGGCAAATCCACTCTGCTGCACCTGATCACCGGGCGGTATCGACCGCAGCGCGGGTCCGTACGCGTCACCGGCACCGTCGGCCATCTTCCCCAGCAGGTGGTCACGAACGTCTCGGACACCGTCGCCGATCTCCTCGGCATCGGAGACGTCCGACGGGCCCTGGCACGCATCGAGCACGGCAGCACCGATCCCGACGACTTCACCGTCGTCGGGATGGACTGGGACGTCGAGGAGCGCACTCTCGCGTTGCTCGACTCGGCCGGCCTCGGCGAGAGTCTGGGCACGGCAGCAGATCTCGATCGACCGATGAGAACCCTGTCGGGGGGCGAGTCGACGATCGTCGCACTCGTCGGTCAGGTGGTCCGGCGGCCCTCCGTCCTGCTTCTCGACGAACCGACGAACAACCTGGACCGACGAGCTCGCTCCGCTCTGGGACGAGTACTCGACGAGTTCTCCGGCGCCGTCGTCGTCGCGAGTCACGACCAGGGCCTGCTCGACACCATGGACGACATCGCCGAACTCCACTCGGTACGGTCGTCGCCCGCGTCGCTCCGGATGTTCGGCGGCAACTGGACGCACTACCGGAGCGTCGTGGAGGGCGAGCAGGAGGCGGCGCGGGCCGCGGCGCGGTCGGCCGATCAGGATCTGCGCCGGCAGAAGCGGGATCTGGTCGAGGCGCAGACCACCGTGGCCCACCGGCGACGGATGGGAGAGAAGGCATCTCGCGAGAAGCGGGTACCGAAGATCGTCGCCCACAACCGGCGCAGCGCGGCGCAGGAGTCGGCTGCCAAGTACCGCATCGGACACGAGGACCGCGTGGCGGATGCCCGCGCCCGCGCCGACGAGGCGCACGAGATGATTCGTGACGACACCGAGATCGTGGTGGATCTGCCCGAGACGGCGGTGCACGCGTCGAAGTCGGTGGCGTCGACGGGCGAGATGCTGCTCGATCTGGACGGTCGGTACCCGGACAGGACGGTCGAACTCACGATCGTGGGCCCGGAACGCATCGCGCTCGTCGGGGACAACGGAGTCGGCAAGACGACTCTCCTGAGATCTCTGGCGTCGTCGGTGCCGACCGCGGTGCTGCCGCAATCCCTCGACGTGTTCGACGACGACGCGTCCGTGGTGGAGAACGTCCGCCGCGCGGCACCGGACACGTCGATCACCGACGTCCGAACTCGGCTCGCTCGCTTCCTCTTCCGCGGTCGGCGGGCCGACGCGGTGGTGCACACCCTGTCGGGCGGGGAACGGGTGCGGGCGGCACTGGCGATGCTGCTGCTGGCCGATCCGGCACCGCAGTTGCTGATTCTCGACGAACCCACGAACAATCTCGACGTCGCGTCCAGGACGCACCTCAGCACGGCGCTGTCGTCGTATCAGGGAGCCCTGATCGTGGTCAGCCACGACGAGGCGTTCCTCGATGCGCTGGGCATCACGCGGCGGGTCGATCTGACCGCCGACGGGCTCACCTCGACGTCCACCTGAGATCGCCCACCTGCGACCATGGCACCGTGGACTTCGCGACGAACCCGGTGGACGGCACCCGCATCGCCTGGTCGGTGACGGGTGACCCCACCGGCCCGCCGGTGATGCTGGTGCACGGCAGCCTGTTGTCGCACCAGATCTGGCGCACCTTCGGCTACGTCCGTGCGCTACGCGACCGGTACCGCCTGATCCTCGTGGACCAGCGTGGACATGGCCGGAGCGAGGCTCCTCGCGACGTCGAGGCCTACTCGATGGACCGTGTCAGCGAGGATCTGGTCGCCGTCCTGGACGCGGCGGACGTGTCCGCCGCGCACTACGTCGGCTACTCGTTCGGCGGTCGGTCCGGCCTCAATCTGGTCACCCGCATTCCCCAGCGTGTCGCATCACTCGTCGTGGGCGGAGCCGGATCGGGGCCGCAGAAGGGCGCGCTGGACAGCCTGTTCTTCGACGGCAGCGCCGACGTCCTCGCCGAACGGGGAATGGACGGGTTCGTCGACGAGTGGGCGAACCGCCGCGGCTTCCCGGTCGACTCCGGCACCCGAGCCGCGTTCCTGCGCAACGACTCCGAAGCGTTGGCCGCCTACTTCCGGGCATCGGACGACGATCCCGGTATCGCCGACGACGCCGTCCGCGCCATCACGGCGCCGACACTGTTCTACGTCGGCTCCCGCGACGTCCAGCGTATCGACGACACCCGTTGCACCGCATCGCTGATCGCCGGCTCCGAGTACGAAGAGCTCCGCGGATACGACCACGCGACGGCCGTCGCCGCCCCGGAGGCCGTCGAGCTCGTGTCCAGGTGGCTGGACACGGTCACGTCGTCGGAGCGGTGAGCGGATCGGGCGCTCGCCGTGTACGGCCGGTGTCGGACACGACGGCGAAACCTTCCCGTGCCCAGTACTCGAATCCTCCGATCAGCTCCCGCACGCGGGAGTAGCCGAGGCGACTGAGCGTCAGCGCCGCTCGGGTGCTGCCGTTGCATCCCGGTCCCCAGCAGTAGACGACGATGTCGGCGTCGCGATCCGGCTCCACCTCGGCGAGGCGCGTGCCCAGATCGGCCCCGACGATGTGTACCGCTCCGGGAATGCGTCCTGCACGCCAGGACGCGTCCGAACGAACGTCGATCAGCAGCGGCCCGGCACCGCGCGATCGCTCGGCGGCGAGATCGGCGGGATCGGTCTCGAACCTCAGTTTCGCGGCGAAGAAGTCGGCGGCGGACGGTGTCTGTTCCATGACCTCAGCCAATCCTGTTCGGGCGACTGGGAGAAGTGGTGATCACCGGCTGATCGCACGATCCGGCGTCGATCGGCCGGTATCGTTTTCTTTGTGCCGCGTAATCCACACCCCGAGGTCGACGAGATCGACCGGCGACTGCTGGACGAGCTGCAGAGCGACGGGCGCGCGAGCGTTGCACATCTGGCCCGAGTGGTGAACCTGTCGTCGAGTGCGACGGCCGACCGCGTCCGTCGCCTGACCGACATCGGCGTCATCACCGGCTACTCCGTCACTGTCGACACCGAGGCGCTCGGCTACACCGTCACCGCATTCGTCCGCCTGGCGTACCCGTCGGGCAATTACGGTCCGTTCGACGCACTGGTGGCGTCCACCCCGGAGATCATCGAGGCGCATCACGTCACGGGTGACGACTGCTTCATCATCAAGGTCCTCGCCCGCTCGATGCGGGATCTCGAACGCGTCACCGGCCGGCTCGCCACCCTCGGCTCCATCACCACCAACGTCGTGTACTCGAGCCCTCTCCCGAGTCGGCGCATCACTCCTGCGTGACGGCCCGCCGGTGGCATGGACCTTCGAACAACGCACGTCGCGCAGCCATGCGATGCCCACGGTGACCATGGTGAACGTCGTCCTCTCGAAGCCGTCCGGCCGCGACCGTCTCAGATGAGGCGGTTCCCACGTCGGACGCGCTGCGACAACGGGTGTGCGCACCCCTTCTAGTGACCGCACACCCCTCCCCACCGGCCGCAGACCGTGTGCGCTCACCGCTGGGGGTGTGCACACGGCTTGCGGCCGCACCTACGGGCCCGTCGGTAGCCTGGCGAACATGGCGTCACGGTTCTGGTCCCTGCTCGGTCGTTCGGTCGCGAAGGGGCATGCGCGGTCGCGAGGTGCCGTGGATGCCGCCCGGGCGCTGGAGGACCGCCACCGCGACCTCGACGCGGACGGTCTGCGTGCCGCGGCCGACGGTCTGCGCGGAGCCGGCTCCTTCGACGTGCCCGCGTTCCTCGCGCTCGCCCGCGAGGCGTCCGATCGCGCGTTGTCCCTGCGCCCCTTCGACACTCAGCTCTACGGAGCCGTACGGCTGCTGGAGGGCGACGTGATCGAGATGGCGACGGGTGAGGGGAAGACGCTCTCCGGCGCCGTCGCGGCCGCCGCCTACGTGCTGCAGGGCAGGGACGTGCACGTGGTGTCGGTCAACGACTTCCTCGCTCGACGCGACGCCGAGTGGATGGGCCCGTTCTACGACGCTCTCGGAGTCACGGTCGGGTGGATCACGGCGGAGTCGACGGCGGACGAGCGGCGCGCTGCCTACGGGTGCGATGTCACTTACGCCTCGGTCAACGAGGTGGGCTTCGACGTGCTGCGCGATCATCTGGTGGACGATGTCGAATTGCTCGTCTCCCCGACCGCGGACGTCGCCGTCGTCGACGAGGCCGACTCGGTGCTCGTCGACGAAGCTCTGGTGCCCTTGGTTCTCGCCGGTTCGATCGATCAGGACGTGTCGGCCGACGACGTGCTCGACGCCGTGCGATCCCTCGACGCGGACACCGACTGGGAGGTCGACGCCGAGCGTCGCAACGTGTTCCTGACCGATGCCGGGGCCGAGAAGCTCGAGGACGCACTGGGCGGGATCGATCTGTACAGCGAGGAGCACGTCGGCACCACGTTGGTGCGCGTCAATCTCACCCTGCACGCAGAGGTGTTGGTACGCAGGGATGTCGACTACATCGTGCGGGACGGTCGGGTACAGCTGGTCAACGCCTCCCGCGGCCGTGTCGCGGAGCTGCAGCGTTGGCCGGACGGTCTCCAGGCCGCGGTCGAAGCGAAGGAAGGCCTGGCGCGCACGGAGACCGGGCAGGTCCTGGACACCATCACCGTGCAGGCCCTGATGGGTCGGTACCGCCGCGTGTGCGGAATGACCGGAACGGCTCTCGCAGCAGGAGAACAGCTTCGGACGTTCTACGGCCTCGGGGTGTCGGTGGTCGAGCCGAACGAGCCGCTCGTCCGCGTCGACGAGGTCGACCGCGTGTACGCCACCGCTCCCGAGAAGAACGCGGCCGTCGTCGCCGCGGTGCTGGAAGCCCACGCCACGGGGCAGCCCGTGCTCGTGGGGACGCACGACGTCGAGGAGTCCGAATCGCTGGCCGCCCGGCTCGAGGACGCCGGAGTGCCGGTGGTCGCCCTCAACGCGAAGAACGACGCGGAGGAGGCCGAGATCATCGCGCGCGCCGGACTGCCCGATGCGGTGACCGTCTCGACGCAGATCGCCGGCCGCGGCACCGACATCAGGCTCGGCGACGGCGTGACCGACCTCGGCGGCCTTCTCGTGATCGGCACCGCGCGGTACGTCACCGAGCGCCTCGACAATCAACTACGGGGACGCGCCGGGCGACAGGGTGATCCGGGCCGCTCCGTGTTCTTCGCCAGTTGGGACGACTCGCTGGTGACGCGCTACCTGGAGAAGAGCGATCGCCCCGGCCACCCCGACGACACGGGTTTCCTCGAGACGGAGGTCGCGGCCAAGCGCATCGACCACGCGCAGCGCGTCGCGGAGGGCGCGATGCTCGACACCCACGCGTCCACCTGGCGGTACAACCAACTGACCGCCCAACACCGCGACATCCTCGACACGCGTCGGGCCGCGTTGCTCGGCACCGACGAAGCGTGGGACCTGCTGGCCACCCGTAATCCCGAGCGTGCCGCGGAACTGGAGGCCGTCGACTCCGACGCCCGCGTACGCGCCGCCCGGCGCATCGTTCTCCACCATCTCGACCGCGCGTGGTCCGACTACCTGGCGCACCTCGGCGATGTCCGCGAGAGCATTCATCTCCGGGCACTCGGGCGACAGAACCCGCTCGACGAGTACCACCGCATCGCGATCGAGGCGTTCGCCGAGGTGCAGTCCCGTGCCCTCGAGGAGTCCGACCGCACCTTCCTGACCTCGACGATCACCGACGACGGTGTGGACCTCGAGTCGGCGGGGCTGGTGCGTCCGTCTTCGACCTGGACCTATGTGCGCGAGTCGCACCGTCCACTCGCGTTCTGAGTGGCCTTCGGCCCCGTGCGCCCTTTGCGTATCCGGAGATGCGCAAAAGGCGCACGGGGGACGAAATCCCACTATTGCGAGTGATCACTCTCTAAGTTACGGTGAGCCCATCGCACAGTGATGGAGGTCACATGAACGAGTCGCACTTCGATGTGGTGATCAGCGGCGGGACCGTCTTCGACGGAGATGGTGGGCCGGGAGTTCGCCGCGATGTCGGCATCGTCGACGGCGTGGTCCGCGCCGTGTCCTCGGACGCGCTCGACGTCGGACCGGACACCGAGGTCATCGACGCCACCGGCCAGTGGGTCATGCCGGGATTCGTCGACGTGCACACTCATTACGACGCGGAGGTCCTGGTGGGGCCGGGCCTGAGCGAGTCGGTGCGCCACGGCGTGACGACGGTGCTGCTCGGCAACTGTTCGCTCTCCACCCTGTACTCCACTCCCGTCGACATCGCCGACCTGTTCAGCCGCGTCGAGGCCCTCCCCCGCGATCACGTGCTCAAGGCCGTCGACACGCACAAGACCTGGTCGGGCCCGGAGGAGTACATCGCCGCGCTCGAGCGCCTCCCGCTCGGACCGAACATCGCTGCGCTGGTGGGGCACTCGGACCTGCGCGCCCACGTCATGGGACTCGACCGGTCGACCGACCGCTCCCAGCGACCGACGCGCGAGGAGACGGCGCAGATGGCGGACGCTCTCGAGAAGGCACTCGACGCGGGCATGCTCGGCATGTCCACGATGACCAATCCCTGGGACAAGCTGGACGGGGATCGATACCGCTCGCGCTCGCTGCCGTCGTCCTACGCGTCGTGGTCGGAGTTCCGGCGTCTGCACAAGATCCTGCGTCGCCGCGGCCGTCTGCTGCAGAGCATTCCGAACCTGAACACCAAGTACGACATGGTGTTCTTCCTCGGCGCCGCGACGGGCATCGGCCGACGCGCACTGAAGGTCTCGCTGCTGGCCGCCGCCGACGCCAAGGCCTCACCGTGGATCCACCACATCTTCGGTCCGCTGGCCGCTGCGGTGAACGGACCGGGCAAGGGGCAGTTCCGCTGGCAGCACCTGCCCACGACGTTCGACGTCTACTCCGACGGAATCGACCTGGTCGTCTTCGAGGAATTCGGTTCCGGCAGAGCAGCTCTGCACCTTCGTGAGGAGCTCGGCCGTAACGAACTGCTGAAGGACGAGGCGTATCGACGCTGGTTCCGCGCCGACTTCGAGAAGAAGTTCTCCTCCCGTGTGTGGCACCGAGACTTCGGCGACGTCATCATCACCGAATGCCCCGACTCGTCCGTCATCGGCAAGAACATCGCAGAGTTGGCACGGGAGCAGGGGATCCACGTCGTCGACGCCTTCCTCGACCTGGTGGTCGAGCACGGCCGGAAACTACGCTGGCACACCACCATCGCCAATCATCGCCAGAAGCAGATGGACAAGCTGATCACGAAGCCCGGTGTGACGGTGGGGTTCTCCGATGCCGGGGCGCACCTGCGCAACATGGCGTTCTACAACTTCGGCATCCGCCTGCTGCGGCGCGTGAACGACGCCCGCGAGTCGTTCCTGACGGTCGGCCAGGCGGCTCACAAGCTCAGCGGCGAGCTCGCCGACTTCTACGGCGTCGACGCCGGCCACCTGCGTCTCGGCGATCGCGCCGACATCGTCGTGGTGAATCCCGCCGGCCTGACGGACGAGGTCGACGCGTACAACGAGGAGACGATGCCGGAATTCGGGGGTCTCAGCCGCATGGTCAACCGTAACGACACCGCGGTCACCGCGACGCTCGTCGGCGGACGAGTCGCGTATCGCGAGGGCCGATTCGCCTCCTGGTTCGGGGTGTCCGAGCGGGCGGGCCGATTCCTGCGAGCGGGCGTGAGGACACCTGCGGCCACTACCGTGTCCGTGTGAGACGAACGCAGGAAGAGCGCCGCACCGACACCATCGCGCGACTCCTCGACGCGACCATCGCGTCGCTGTGCGAGAAGGGTTACGCCGCCACGACGGTCAACGAGGTGGTGACCCGCGCGGGAGTGTCGTCGGGTGCGCTCTTCCGGCACTTCGCCACCCGTCTCGATCTCGTCGTGGCTGCGGCGGACGAGGTCCGGAGGCGCCAGTTCGAGGAGTTCCGCGCCGGGCTGTCCGGCTTCGGCTCGGCGTCCGTCGAGCACTGCCTGACGTTGCTGCGCGCCGCGTGCCGGGCGCCGATCAACGGTGCCTGGTACGAGCTGCTCATCGCCGCCCGGAGTGACGATGCACTGCGGGAGCGTCTCGTTCCGTTCACCGTGCGCTACCACCAGGAGATCACCGACCTCGGACGCTCGCTGCCGATCGCGGGCACGATTCCCGCGGCGGAACTCGATACGGTGCTCTTCACGGTGGTACACCTCCTCGACGGGGAAGCCCTCTCCGCCGTGGTGCATCCGCAGCCCGAGCAGGACGAGGTGCGGCTGCACCTCGTCGCGCGACTGCTCCGAGGAGAGTCGCTGTACAGAAGGAGCGAGGCAGGATGACCGAGCCGCACAGCAGGTGGACCGCTCACTCGACGGGTGCCGCACTGGCCGTGTTCGAGTACGGCGATCCGGAGTCGGACACGACGGTGTTGCTCGTGCACGGGTATCCGGACGACCACACCATGTTTCACCCGATGATCGACGCCATCGGTGATCGCGCCCGCGTCATCGCCTACGACACGCGCGGTGGTGGCCGCACCGTCGTCGAGCACCCGGAACGGTCCGAGTCGTTCGCCATCGAACGCCTGGCCGACGACACCTATGCGGTGGTCGAGTCGATCCCCGATCTCCGCGGAGCGGTCCACGCCTTCGCCCACGACTGGGGTTCGGTGCAGATGTGGGAGCCGATGAGCGATCCCCGCGCCGCCGAGGTGTTCGGATCGTTCACCTCCGTCTCCGGTCCCAGCATCGACCACCTCCGCGAGACGTCGCGTCGGCGCGGACTGCGGCCCACCCAGTGGCCGTCGGTGCTCGGTCAGCTCGCCCGGTCGTGGTACATCTGGGGCTTCCACGTGCCGGTCCTGGGAACGTACGTTCCGACTCTGTTCGTCCAGGCCGGTCCCGCGGACCCCGCTCCCGCCGCGGATCCGCTGAACATGCAGCGCGGTGTCGAGCTCTACCGCGCCAACATCATTCGGCGCATGCTGTCCGGGCCACCACCGCGGTGCGACGTACCCACACTCGTCGTGGTTCCGCTGAAGGATCGCTTCCTCTCCCCCGATCTGGTCCAGGACGTCGACCGCTGGGTCCCCGACCTGACCGTCCTGGAGGTCGACGCGAAGCACTGGTGGCCCTGGAGTCACCCGGGAGACGCGGCGGACGTGCTGCTCGACCACGCCGCCCGGGACCGATAGCCCCGGCGTCAGGTCTCGGTCGTGTCGACCGGACTGCGGCGCCGACGGATCACCCCGGTGACGACGGCCGTGATCGCGCCGACAGCGAGGACGATGGCCGAGGCGAACGGGAGCCTGGTGTCGACGAGACCCAGCACGACGACGACGGGAATGGCCAGCGCCGGCCACGGGAACACCGTTCTCCAGTCGCCGGAACTCCAGCCGAGAACGGCGCAGATCCCGACGACGAACAGCGCCACCCCACCGGACAGGGCCCAGCGCCCGGCATCGGTCAGTTCGCCGACGGGATGCAGGACGTACTGCTGGATCCCGACGCCGAGGAGAGCGACACCCAGGGTGAGAGGGAGGTGCCCGTAGACGTACCCGTCGGCACGCCCACTGCCCACCACCCGCTCGTCGTCCTGGATCTCCGTCTTGGCCTCCGCGCCGCCGATGTCGAAGTACATCCACCATACGGCTGCAGCGATCGTGAATCCGAGTGCCGCGACGGCGACGGACGAGAACATCCAGTGGGTGTCGTGCATCCCGAGCACCACAGCCGAGATCGACTCACCGAGAACGAGAATGACGAAGAGCCCGAACCTCTCCGGCAGATGCTCGAGGTGCAGCGGAACATCCGGTCCCCAGTGGGTCGCGGCGAACGGCGCCGCGGCCTCCACCATGATTCCCACCGCCCACAGCAGGTAGGTGATCGGTGACGGGGTGAGCAGCGAGACCGTCCAGATCACGATACTGACGCCGGTGGCCGCGAGGTACAGATCGATCGTGACGCGGACGTCGGGGATGTGCCGCCGTGCGCGAAGATACAGACCGGCGAGAATCACCCGCGTCGCGATGTACCCGGCTCCGAAGGCGACGGTGCCGTCGCCGCCCACCGCCGTCGCGGCACTGGCGGCCATCACCGCCACGGCGAAGGTGGCGGCGAGTTTCAGCAATCGGTACAGGACGTCGTTCGTGTCGAACCTGTTGGCGTACAGCGTGGTGGTCACCCAGGACCACCACGTGACGGCGAAGATTCCCGCGAACTCGGCGATGCCCTGCCAGCGAAGGTCGTCCTTCAGTGCGAGTGCGAGTTGGTGCACGACCAGCACGTAGGCGAGGTCGAAGAACAGCTCCAACCGGGTCGCGCCGCGATCGGCCTCGGTCCGCAGCTTCGGCGGTTGCACCAGCGGAGTGCGCTGGTCGGCTCCCGCATCGGTGTCGCCGTCCGAATGCGCCGTCACGTCATCACCACCCTGCAGGTTGCGAATCGGACATACCTCGCGGATCGGACGGTCAGCCGATGATGCGCGACACTACGCCCCGCGCCACTTCCTCGGGACGGAACTGCTCGCTCGCGTACGCGGAGATGGCGACCACTCCGCCGGCCAACGCGGGGACGACCCACTGCAGTGCCTGGAGTTTCTTCTGCGCGGCCGCCACGTGCGGTGGCGTGGACGCGGTGGGTGTGGTCCCGTCGGAGGCTGGTACCGCACCTTCCTTCGAGACCGTCTGTCCCAGAACGCGGCTGTACGCGGTGACCGCCAGTGCTGCCGCCGTGAGCGCGGTCTTGGCGACGGCCATCGAAGCGACGCCGTCCTGCGCCTTCAGACGTCCGTAGTCGTTCTTCAGCAGTGCTGTCGCACCGGCGAGATGGACACCGATGGCCGCGGCGTTGACCGGCGTCCACCGATCCCATCCCTCGTTGGTGACAGCCCCGGTGGAGGCGGCGGTGTCGGCGTTCGACGACGCCTCGTTCAGTGCGACGGCATTGGCGAGGGTTCCGCCGAACCAGGCCGCGAGTCCGACATCGTGGAGCAGGTGGGCAAGGGTGGCACGGGCCATGAGAATCTCCTGTGTCGAGAGCGAGTGCCTCGAACTACCCTCGTGCCGTGCGCTGAAACGTGTCGACCGGTCCAGGACGTCGACCGCCGGGTGCCGGACCTGACCGTCCCGGAGGTCGACGCGAAGCACTGGTGGCCCTGGAGTCACCCGCGAGACGCGGCGGACGTGCTGCTCGACCACGCCCACAGGGACCGACAGCCCGCAGGCGAGTGTGAGTACACACGATCGACGAACACTCTGCCGATCCGCAGAATCACCGGCGATCCTGTGGCCGCACGCTCACATGCGAGGTCCCGCGACGGTGGACGGGTGTGGGAACGGTCTTCCCGGCACGTTCCCACACCCGAGTCTTGCCCCCCTGCGGCTCAGGCCCCGATCCGCTCCCCCGAGGTCGGGTGGAACAGGTACGCGGTGCCCTCCTGCTTGGTCAGCGTGACCTTCTCGCCGATCCGCGCGGGTGCCCTCCTGGGAGAGCGTGCCACGATCGTGGCCGGTGTGCCGTCCGAGGCGCGGATCCGGGTGTCGTCGAAGCTGGCGTAGAGGTAGCTCTCGTTGCCCAGTTCCTCCACGAGGTCGACGGTGACCAGCAGTCCGTCGTCGTCCGCGGAGCCGATCGCGAGCTGTTCTGGACGCAGGCCGAGGGTCACCTCGTCGAGTCCCGCGGCGGCGATGGCGGTGAGCTGGTCGCGCTCGAGGGGGACGGTGCGCTCACCGACCTTCAGGCCGCCGGACACGACGGGCACCGTGAACAGGTTCATCGCCGGCGAGCCGATGAATCCGGCCACGAAGGCGTTGACCGGGTGGTCGTAGAGCTCGGTCGGCGCGGCGAACTGCTGCAGCTTGCCGTCCTTGAGGATCGCAACGCGGTCGCCCATCGTCATGGCCTCGACCTGGTCGTGGGTGACATACACGGTGGTCGTCCCCAGCCGACGCTGCAGCGCGGCGATCTGCGTGCGTGTCTGTACCCGCAGTTTGGCGTCGAGGTTCGACAGCGGCTCGTCCATGCAGAACACCTGGGGCTCACGGACGATCGCGCGGCCCATGGCCACGCGCTGCCGCTGACCGCCGGAGAGCTTGCCGGGCTTGCGATCCAGGTACTCGGTGAGGTCGAGGAGTCGGGCCGCCTCGGCGACGCGAGCCTGACGCTTCTCGAGGCTGACCCCGCGCATCTTGAGCGCGAAGCCCATGTTCTCGCCGACGGTCTTGTTGGGGTAGAGCGCGTAGTTCTGGAACACCATCGCGATGTCGCGGTCCTTGGACGGCACACCGACCATGTTCTTCCCGCCGATCTCGATGGCACCGCCGTCGATCTCCTCGAGACCGGCGAGCATCCGCAGCGCGGTGGATTTCCCGGAGCCCGACGGGCCGACCAGGACGACGAACTCGCCGTCCTGGATGTCGAGGTCGAGCGAGTCCACCGCCAGCTTGTCGGCGCCGTCGTAGATGCAGGACGCTTGCTTGTACGAGATTGCAGCCATGGTTCTTTCTCCTACTTGATGGCGCCGAAGGACAGGCCGCGCACGAGCTTGTTCTGCGCGAACCATCCGGCGAGGACGACGGGGAGGGCTGCGAACGTCGCAGCGGCGGAGAGCTGGGCCCAGTACAGGCCCTGCCCGGTGATGAAGCCGACGAGGTAGACCGGAATCGTCTGTGCCTGAACGGCGGTGAGGTTGACGGCGAAGAAGAACTCGTTCCACGAGAAGATCACACAGATCAGCGACGTGGCCGCGATGCCGGGCGAGACCAGAGGCAGGATGACCTCCCGCACCGATGTCCACAGCGAGGCACCGTCCATGCTCGCGGCCTCGAGCAACTCGCTCGGGACCTCGAGGAAGAACGACCGCATCATCCACACCGCGATCGGCAGATTCATCGCCGTGTACAGGATGATGAGCGCCCAGATGTTGTCGAGCAGACCGATGTCGCCGACGATGACGTACAGCGGCACGATGGCCGCCACGACCGGCAGCATCTTCGTCGAGATGAAGAAGAAGAGCACGTCCTGCGTCTTCTTCACGGGACGCAGCGACAGGGCGAATGCAGCCGGGACACCCAGCAGCAGAACGAGAATCGTGGACACGACGGTCGCGAAGGCCGAGTTGAGCAGCGTGGTGCCGATGCCGCTCTCGAGAACGCCGCGGTACTGGTCGAGGGTCGGGGTGAAGAAGATCTTCGGCGTCGCGGTGTACGCATCGGCTTCCTGCTTGAACCCGGTGATGACCATCCACAGGACCGGGAAGAAGAAGGCGATGCCGGCGACCCAGGCGACGAAGGACCAGATCGATCCGGGCCCCCATCGCTTCTTGCGTGTGATCGGCGCGGTGACGCTCGGAGTTCCGCTGCCGGCGCTCCGCTCGGTGGTGGTACTCATCAGGCAGCCTCCTCTTTCCCGCTGAAGCTCGTGAAGATCAGTCGCAGCGCCAGTGTGCTGACGACGATGGTGGCCACCACGGTGACGACGCCCATGGCCGCGGCCTGGCCGATGTCGAAGCCGAGGAACGCTCGTTGATAGATGTAGAACGGCAGGTTCGACGACGCCACACCCGGGCCACCGGACGTCATCATGTAGACGGCGTCGAAGGTGTTGATGAGGTAGATGGCGCCGAGGACCGCCCCGAGCTCGATGAAGCGTCGCAGATGCGGCAACGTCAACTCGCGGAACAGTGCGACGGGCCCGGCGCCGTCCACCCGCGCCGCCTCCGCGATGTCCTTCGGCATCGACTGCAGTCCCGCCAGGATGAGCAGCATCATGAAGGGGGTCCACTGCCAGACGAGGTTGGTCATGACCGCGGCGAGCGGGAACCGCGAGACCCAGTCGATCTGGTCGACCCCGAACGGGCTGAGCACGAAGTTGATGAGGCCGAACACCGGGTCGAACATGGTGGTCTTCCAGATCAGTGCACCGGCGACCGGGGTGATGAGGAACGGAGTGATCAGCAGGGTGCGGATCAGACCGCGGCCGATGAACTTACGGTCCAGCAGCAGTGCGAGCACCAGGCCCAGCGCCACCGAGATGATCACCGTGCCCACGATCATGATCACCGTGTTGAACGCGACCGAGCGGAACTGGCTGTCCCGGAACACGTCCACGTAGTTGTTCAGACCGTTGAACTCCCGCGATCCGGGGCGCACCAGGTTCCACGACTGCGTCGAGTAGTACAGCGTGAACAGGAACGGGATCTGCGTGACGACGATCGCGAAGACCATGGCCGGCAGCAGGGGACCGCGGCGCCGCCACCCCTCCGCCTTCGAGATCACCCGTTCGCGAGGAACGAACGGCGTCTCGGATCTCGCCGAGCCGACTTCGGTCGTGGTCATCACTGATCCTCCTGATACGTCTTGCCGACCACCTCGGCGTACTGCTGCGCTTGAGCGAGCGCGTCCTGGACGCTGATCTGTCCTGCCACGGCGGCGCTGATCTGCTGACTGACCCGAGTGCCGAGATCCTGGAACTCGGGGATGGTGAGGAACTGGACGCCGGTGTACGGCACCGGATCGACCGTCGGGTTCAGCGGATCGGCATTGTTTATCGAGTCGAGCGTGACCTGACCGAAGGCGGCCGACGCCTCCTTGTACTCCGGGATCTCGTAGGTGGACAACCGGCTTCCCGGTGGCACCCGCTCCCAGCCGAGCTCGGTGCCGACCTTCTTCAGGTACTCCTTGTTCGTCATCCACGACACGAACTTCCAGGCGTCGTCCGGGCTTTCCGACGTCGTCGGGATGCCGAGCGACCAGGAGTACAGCCACCCGTTGTCGCCCTTGGCCGCCGACGGGGCCTTGGCGTACCCGATCTTGCCGACGACGTTGCTCGACGTGGGGTCCTCAAGCACCGACACCGCCGAGGTGGCGTCGTACCACATGGCCGTGTTGCCCTGTGCGAGTTGCGTTCCGCACTCGCTGAAGCCGCTCGTCGCCGCGCCGGCCTGTCCGTGCGACCGGACCAGGTCGACGTAGAACTGCACGGCTTCCTCGACCTGCGGACTGTCGAGTTGCGCGTTCCAGTTCTCGTCGTACCACCGGCCGCCGAAGGCGTTGATGACGGTGTCGAGGGGCGCGAGCACCTCGCCCCAGCCGGGCTTGCCACGCAGGCAGATGCCGGACATGCCCGGACGGTCGAGTGTCGCGGCGGCCTCGGCCACCTGATCCCAGGTGGGCTCGGCCGGCATCGTGATGCCTGCTTCCTCCATCAGGTCCTTGCGGTACATGAGGAAGGACGACTCACCGTAGAACGGCACCGAGTACATGCTTCCCTCGTAGGACAGCGACTCCTTGAGCGACGGGATGAAATCGTCCTCGTCGTATCCCGGTGTGGCCTGCGCGTACTCGGACAGATTGGTGAGCCACCCGTTCTCGGCCCATTGCGGCGTCTCGTAGTTGCTGATCATCACCACGTCGAACTCACCACCGCCCGTGGCCACCGACGCCGTGATCTTCGCGCGCGCCTCGTTCTCGGACAGCGAGACGAACTTCAGGTTCACACCCGGGTTCTCGGCCTCGAACTCCGGTGCGAGCGAGATCGCGTCGGACATCTGCGAGTTGGAGACGATGGCCACGGTGATGGTCGTGCCGCCACCGTCACCTCCGAACGATCCCGCGCCCGCGCAGCCGCTCGCCGTCAGCACGGTGGCTGCGGCGAGGGCGGCGAGTGGGACGAATCGTGATGTCACGTCGGTACTACCTCGATTCCTTCATGGGGTTGCTGCCGTGCTCGTCGAGAAGGTCCAGAGCACAGGCGATATCGGTCACCAGGACGGTGGCGAGACGGCCGCGCAGAGCGGCCCGGATCGCGGCGTGCTTGCGCGCACCGCCGGAGATGAGGAGCGTGGTGGCGCAGTTCCGGATGTCGTCCAGCGGCACCGAGACCGTGCGGTCGGTCAGGGAGCTGTCGACGTCGGCGCCGTCGGAGTCGAAGAACCGACCGCCGATCTCACCGACCGCACCGAGTCGATCGAGTTCGGACAGGAGGTCGGCGTCGAGGAAGCTTCCCTCGAACAGCGTCGTCGACGTCGACACCGGGCCCAGTCCGAAGAACATGAGGTCCGCGGTGCGTCCGGCGTCGAGCGCCTTGGACATCAGCGAGTCCTGTTGCAGCGCGACGACTGTCGCCGGGTCGGCGTAGAGAGGGGCGTTGAGCCGCATCGGCGTCGCCTGCAGTTGCTCGGCGCAGCGGGTGAGGACGAAGTCGACACCGGTCTGGTAGTCCGCGGTGCTCATGGATCCGTCCAGCTGCACCACGCGGGCGCAGCGGCTGCCGCGTCCCTGGAGCGACTGCGCCACCGCAACCGTCTCCGGCCCCCACGTGAAACCGAGTGTGTGAGCAAGCTGCACGCGCCGGGTGAGGATGCCCGACGCGGCGCGCCCCACCGCGTCGTACCGACCGCCGGCGTCGTCGATGGTCGACGTGACCACCAGCGCCTCGTCCAGGCCGTACCGCTCCTCGAGTCGACGTTCGAGATCGGTGTGCACCGATCCGCTGATCTCCTCGGGCACGTGGATCTCGATGCGCACGAGCCCGTTCGCCCGAGCCCGAGCGACGAGTCGACCTGCCGTGGGACGGGAGACACCGAGCTTGGTGGCGATCTCCGCCTGGGTCGCGCCCTCGACGTGGTACATCGTCGCCGCACGCAGCGCGAGCCTCAGCTCGTCGCTCGAACTCGGCGTCGTCACGATGTCGCTCCCGGTCGTCGAGGTGAGCATCTGCTCACCTGGTGTTCATCTGCTCACTTAAGCTAACATCCAGGTGTGATCCACACAACAGTCGATTCCATGCGTGCCGCAGTTCTCACCGAACCGGGACACATCGAGACGCAGACGCGACCTGTGCCGACGCCGAACGCAGGTGACGTCCTCGTCCGGGTGGCATCCGTCGGGGTCTGCGGATCGGATGCGCACTACTACCGCGAGGGTCGCATCGGCGACTTCGTCGTCGAGTCGCCGCTCGTTCTGGGCCACGAGGCGTCGGGTGTGATCGTCGCCGTCGGTGACGGCGTCTCCCCTCGGCGAGTCGGGTCGCGAGTGTCCATCGAGCCGCAACGACCCGATCCCGACAGTCGCGAGACCCGATCGGGCCACTACAACCTGTGCCCCCACATGGAGTTCTATGCGACCCCTCCCGTGGACGGTGCCCTCTGTGAGTACGTGACCATCGGATCCACGTTCGCGCACGACGTGCCCGACGCCGTGTCCGACGACGCCGCGGCCCTCTTCGAGCCCCTGTCGGTGGCCATCGCGACCGCACGCAAGGGCGGGATCACCGGCGGCTCGCGAGTGTTGATCGCGGGCGCCGGGCCGGTCGGAGTGCTCACGGCGCAGGTCGCCCGCGCCTTCGGCGCCACGGAGATCGTCGTGTCGGACATCTCGGCCGACCGCCGCGCCAACGCCACGCGGTACGGGGCGACCCGCGTGATCGACCCGGCGGACGAGTCGGTGCACGACCTCGACGTCGACGTGTTCGTCGACGCGTCGGGCGCACCCCGCGCAGTGCAGGACGGGATGCGCGCCGTGCGCCCTGCGGGCAGAGTGGTGCTCGTGGGCATGGGCGGAAACGAGTACCCGATTCCCGTGTCCGTGATCCAGAACCGGGAACTGTGGGTCACCGGCGTCTTCCGCTATGCCGACACCTGGCCCACCGCACTGGAACTCGTCCGCACCGGACGAGTCGAGCTCGACAGCATGGTGACGGGTCGGTTCGACCTGGATCATGTCGAGGACGCACTGAATCACGACCGCACCGACGGCAGCATCAAGGCTGTCGTCACCGTGACACCCAGTCAGGAGACACTCTCGTGAAGCTGTCCGCCGCCACCCTCGCCCAGCTTCCCGACGACGTGGACGTGCCACGGTACGACCGCTCGGCGATCACCACCGGGATCGTCCACTTCGGCGTCGGCGGCTTCCACCGTGCGCACCAGGCGATGTACGTCGACCGGCTGCTCCGCACCGACTTCGAGTCCGCGTCGAGCTGGGGCATCTGCGGCGTGGGCGTGCTGCCGGGTGATCGCCGTATGAAGGACGTCATGGACGCCCAGGACTGTCTCTACACCCTGGCACTGCGGCACTCCGACGGCTCGTGGGACACTTCGGTCATCGGATCCATCACCGAGTACCTCTTCGCGCCGGACGATCCCGAGGCGGTGATCGAGAAGCTCGCCCACGCCGACACCCGCATCGTCTCTCTCACCGTCACCGAGGGCGGCTACAACTTCTCGGCCACCACGGGCGAGTTCGACGCCGAGAACCCGGCTGTGCGAGCGGATCTGGTCCCCGATGCGGTACCGGGCACGACCTTCGGACTAGTGTGCGAGGCGTTGTCCCGCCGGAAGGATCGCGGGCTCGCGCCGTTCACCATCATGTCGTGCGACAACATCGAGGGCAACGGACACATCGCCCGATCGACCTTCACCGCGTTCGCCCGCCTGAAGGATCCCGCACTGGCACAGTGGATCACGGACACCGCGCAGTTCCCCAACTCCATGGTCGACCGCATCACGCCCGTCACCACACCCGACGTCGTCGACGAGCTCGCCTCACGGTACGACCTCGAGGACCAGTGGCCCGTGGCCGCGGAGCCGTTCACCCAGTGGGCCCTGGAGGATCACTTCACCCTCGGCCGGCCGCCGTTCGAGGACGTGGGCGTGCAGGTCGTCGACGACGTCACACCGTACGAGCTGATGAAGCTGCGTCTGCTCAACGCGAGCCATCAGGCCCTCTGCTACGTCGGATACCTCAGTGGCTACCGGCTCGTGCACGACGTCACGCAGGACGCACTGTTCGCCGAGTTCCTGTTGCGCTACATGGACGACGAAGCCACTCCCACGCTGCAGCCGGTTCCCGGAATCGACCTGGCCGAGTACAAGAAGACGCTGATCGAGCGCTTCTCCAATCCGGAGATCCGGGACACCGTGGCCCGGCTCTGCGCCGAGTCGTCGGACCGGATCCCGAAGTGGCTGGTCCCGGTGGTGCGCACGAACCTCGGGTCCGGAGGGCCGGTCGCACTGTCCGCCACGGTGATCGCGAGCTGGGCGCGCTACGCCGAGGGTGTCGACGAGCAGGGTGAGCCCATCGAGATCGTCGACCGTCTGAAGGACACGCTCACCCCGCTGGCTCGGCAGCAGCGCGAGGACCCCCTCGCGTTCGTGCGGAACCGGGAGTTGTTCGGGGATCTGGTGGACGATCCGCGCTTCGTCGACGCCTACACGTCGGCTCTCGACTCCCTGCACACTCGCGGAGCCCGCGCCACCGTGGAGTCGTCGGTGCGCTGACGCCCGTGAGCCTTGTGCGCATCCCTGGACACGCACAAGGCTCACGGGGGCCGAAGGCCCACTACAGCCGCTGCAGCACCTCGGCGAAGGCCAGCTCGGCGGCACCGATCACCGAGATCCGCCGACCCAGGCCCGAGACGTGCAGTTCCACCCCGTGCTGGCGTCCGACCAGGCACTCCCCCACGCCCTCGGTGATGCGTGCCATCGCCGAGGGCACCCGGAGAACGTCGGCGAAGAGGCCGCCGAACACGACGACGCGGGGGTCCACCATCGTGACGATGGTGCAGACGCCCGTCTCCAGTGCCTCGATGTAGCTCTCCGGCAGGGCACCCCCGGCGGCGGCGACGTCGGCCAGTGCGCGCCCGATCGCGGACGGCGTCGCGGGTTCCGACATCGCGAGTGCCCGGCGCAGTGCGTCCTGCCCGACGGACAGCTCCCAGCACCCGTTGCTTCCGCAGCTGCAGAGGCCCCCGCCGGCGGCGGTCCGCATGTGTCCCACCTCGCCGGCGTAGCCACCGGAACCGCCGAGAAGTGATCCGGCGCTGAGTATTCCGGCACCCACACCGAACTCCGCGAAGAGGTAGACCACGTCGTCCACGCCGCGGGCGCATCCGCGGGTGTGTTCCGCGACCACTCCCAGATCGGACTCGTTGGCGACGATGCACCGCACCCCGACCGCCTCACCGATCAGACGACCGAGCGGAACGTCGGTCCAGCCGAGGTTGGGTGCGACGCGCACGAGACCGTCGGCCGACCGCACGAGACCGGGTACGGCGACACACACTGCACGCGGGGCCGATCCCACCCGATGGGTGAGATCGGTCGCGGCATCGGCGATGCGGCGCACCAGGTCCGCCGGGTCCGGGCCCGCTCCCGCCTCGTAGTCGAGATCCGCCAGAACCGCTGCGCCCCAGCCGATCGCGGAGACGGACAGCCAGTCGACGGCCGCGTCGACCGCGAGTACCCAGGCGGCGGACGGGATGGGGTCGACCACCAGCGACGGCCGGCCGGCCCCGCCACCGGACGACGGATGTTCGGAGACCAGGCCGTCGGCGACGAGGTCGTCGACGAGAGTCTTGACGGTGCTCCGGTTCAGCGAGAGGTCCTCCGCGAGTTCCGCCCTCGTCCGAGCCCCACCGAGGTGGACACTACGGACGAGGGCGGAACGAGCCGGTCGACCTGTCACCGACCAGTCGGAGCTCGTCGACGCGACAGTGCGTCGACACTGGCCG
Source organism: Rhodococcus sp. SORGH_AS_0301 (assembly GCF_030818285.1). NCBI lineage: Bacteria > Bacillati > Actinomycetota > Actinomycetes > Mycobacteriales > Nocardiaceae > Rhodococcus > Rhodococcus sp. SORGH_AS_0301. The sequence goes on along the minus strand of NZ_JAUTAC010000002.1, from coordinate 4,331,830 downwards.
CGAGCAACAGCACGAGACCGGTGACGATGGAGACCACCGCCGCGGACTGCCCCTGCAGGCGCAGTCCGTTGTCGATCACCGCGATGACGGCAGCACCGATCACCGCGTCCCGCACGCGACCACGTCCACCGAAGAGCGACGTTCCACCGATGACGGCGGCGCCGACGGCGAACAGCAGCGTGTTGCCGCCACCCGCCTGCGGATCCACGGATCCGACCTTGGACGCTGCCACGATGGCGCCGAGTGCCGCGATGGTCGAGCTGACCACGAAGACACTCATGCGGATGCGCCGGACGTCGATACCCGCTCGCCGCGACGCCTCCGCGTTGCCACCCACCGCGTAGACGTGCCGACCGTAGGACGTCCGGTCGAGGACGAACGTGGCGAGCACCAACACGAAGAGCACGATCGGAACGACGTACGGCACACCGGCGATGGAGAGCACCGCCGGGTTGGGGCTGCGGTTCACCGTCATCGCCCACGTGGCGAGGGCGGCGAACACCGTCAGTGCCGCGATCTTGACCAGCAACAGCGACGTCGGGGGAGCCGTCAGTCCCTGCTTCAGCCGAGTGCGCTGGCGCGAGAGGTTGATCGCCGCGAATCCGCCGACGACCACCGCGAACAGCACCCAACTCGCCCACACCGGGAGCGACCGGTTGGCCACCGCGAAGAGCACGGTGTTGTCGGAGATTCCGAGGGTGCCGCCCTCACCGATCAGCTGCAGCACCACACCGCCCCAGGCGAGGAACAGTGCCAGCGTGACCACGAACGACGGGATGCCGACGCGGGAGACGAGGAACCCGGTGAGGCAGCCGATCGAGGCACCGACGCAGATCGCCAGCACGATCTCGATCCACGGATTCGCGGGCACCCCGAGCAGCGCGACGGCGAGTGCGATCGCGGCCGGCACGATGGCCGCCCACAGTCGCGTGATCGCCGCGAGCACTCCGGCCACCACCAGAACGGCGCAGAACGTCAGGAACACACCGGTTCCCATGCCGCCGAGCAGGTTTCCCCCCTCCGTGTAGTGCAGGGCGAGAATCGCCGCCGCCACACCGGAGCCGGTGCCGGCGGAGAGGTCGATCTCACCGAGGAGGAGCACGAACACCAGCCCCATGCCGATCAACGCGGTGGCCGCTCCCTGGGTGAGCAGATTGGCCACGTTGTTGAGGGTGAGGAACTGCCCCGACAGCGACGAGAACACGACGAGCAGGACGACCAGCCCGGCGAGTGCGGGCAGTGCCCCCAGCTCGCCGCCGCGCAGTCGTGCCACGTAGTCGCGTCCGGCGTCGCCGAACGATCGCCGATCGGTGTCCATCGAGAAGTCGGACCGGGCGCGGTCCTGTTCGGGTGCGGCGGTCATATCGTCACCGCCTTCGCCTCGGCCGACGGAAGACCGAGGTCACCGCTGCGGCCGGTCGTGATGAGCTCGACGATGCGTCCGACGGACACGTCCGCCGTGCGCACCTGCGCCGCCATCCGCCCCAGGAACAGGGCGGCGACGGAGTCGGACACCTCGACGACGTCGTTCATGTTGTGGCTGATGAGCAGCACTCCCACACCCGAGTCCGCGAGGCGGCGAACGAGGTCGAGGACCTGTCGCGTCTGCGCGACTCCCAGTGCGGCCGTGGGCTCGTCGAGCAGCACCACCTTCGACTCCCAGAGCACCGACTTGGCGATGGCGACGGTCTGCCGCTGTCCACCGGACAGCGACGCGACCGGGGTGCGCACCGACTTGACGGTGCGCACCGACAGCGACGCGAGGGTGTCGCGCGCCGCCTGTTCCATCGATGCCTCGTCGAGCAGACCCTTGGCCGTACGCTCACGGCCGAGGAACATGTTCTGCACGATGTCGAGGTTGTCGCACAGGGCGAGGTCCTGGTACACGACCTCGATACCCAGCGCCGCAGCCTCTTTCGGATTCGACACCGACACCGGCTCGCCGCCGAAGCGGACCTCGCCGGAGTCGGTGCCGTGAATTCCTGCGATGCACTTGATCAGCGTGGACTTGCCCGCGCCGTTGTCACCGACCAGTGCAGTGACCTCTCCTGCCCTGATCGTCAGATCGACGTCGTGCAGGACGTGCACCGGACCGAAACTCTTGTTGATGCCCTGCAACTGCAGGACGGGCTCTCCCGCGGCGGTCATGGTGGTCAGGAGATTCCCGCGTCCGCGCAGGCCTGAGCCACGTCGCCACTGCACAACGCGTCCGCCGAGACGGCGCCGCCGTCGACGGCGACCTTGACGTTGTCGCGCGTGATGGTGACCGGGTCCAGCAGGACCGACTTCACCTGACGGTTGCCCTCGGGGTCCTCCGACGTCGCCGTCGCCTTGGCGTCGGCAGCGGCGGTGTCACCCTTGGCGAGGTCGATGGCGAGCTCGGCGGCAGCGGCCGCCTCCTTCGCGACGTCCTTGTAGACGGTCATGCACTGGTCGCCGCGGAGCACGGCCTTCAGTCCGTCCTCGGTGGCGTCCTGACCGGTGACCGGCACGGTGCCGTTCAGGCCGTTCTTCTGCAGGACCGTGATGACGGCGCCCGCGAGTCCGTCGTTGGCGGCGAGAACGCCGTCGACCTTGCCGCCGTTGGCGGTGAGCAGCTGCTCGAAGGTGGTGCCGCCGACCTGGTTGTCCCACTCGGGGATGGCCTGGTCGCCCGCGAGGCGCAGGTCGCCGGAGTCGTACTTCGGCTGCAGCACCTCGAGCGCGCCGGCCTTGAACAGCGTGGCGTTGTTGTCGGTCGGCGAGCCGTTGATCTGGATGATCTGCGCGCCGGGCTTCGCGCCCACGCAGTCCACCAGGCCCTGACCCTGCAGGTTGCCGACGGTGGTGCTGTCGAAGGAGACGTAGTAGTCGGCCGAGCCGCCGAGGGTGAGTCGGTCGTAGTCGATGGTGGCGACGCCCGCTTCGGTGGCCTTCTTCTGCACGGCGGCACCGGACTCGGACGAGAGATTGCTCATCAGGATGACCTTCGCACCCTGGCTGATCATCGAGTCGGCGATGGACGAGAACTTGGTGGTGTCGCCCTCCGCGTTCTGGATGATCGGATCGAGACCCGCGTCGCTCAGCGCCTTCTGCAGGAGCGGTCGGTCCTGCGACTCGTAGCGTGCGGACGACTTGGTGTCGGGCAGGATGACGCCGACCTTGGTGCCGCCGTTGCCGGATCCGCCGGAGTCTCCGCTGCCGCTGTCGCTGCTGGAGTTGCTGCCACACGCGGTGAGTGCCATGACCAGACCGATACCCGCCGCGGTGAGGGCGAGCCTTGTGTTCTGCATCGATCGTCCCTTCGGTTGTATGTTGCGGAGCACAACATATTCCTTCAGGTGTGATCTGGGCAATAGGCTGTCCGACAAGGTGACGCCGGTCACCCTTCAGCGATCGACGAGCACCTCCGCCACGGTCCACGCGTGCGCCTGCTCGCTCAGGGTGAAGCCGAGGCCAGGACGTTCGGACAGGTGCATCCGCCCGTCCCGCGTCTCCAGGTGCTCCTCGAACAGCGGATCCAACCAGTCGAAGTGCTCCACCCAGGTCTGCAGAGGATAGGCAGCCGCGAGATGCAGGTGGATCTCCATCGCGAAGTGCGGCGCCATCTGCAGGCCGTGATGCTCGGCGAGTCCTGCGAGCTTCAGGAACTGCGTGATCCCACCGATGCGCGGCGCGTCGGGCTGGATGATGTCGACGGACCCGGCCTCGATCAGGCGCACGTGCTCGCCGACACTGGCCAGCATCTCACCGGTCGCGATGGACGTGTCGAAGGTCCGCGCGAGCATGGCGTGGCCCTCGGCGTCGTAGGCGTCGAGTGGTTCCTCGATCCACACCAGATCGAACTGTTCGAGAATGCGGCACATCCGGGTCGCCGTCGGTCGGTCCCACTGCTGGTTCGCGTCGACCATCAGGGGCACGTCGTCACCCAGGTGCTCGCGCACTGCGGTCACCCGAGCGATGTCCTGGCGCCAGTCCGGCTGTCCCACCTTCAGTTTGATACCGCCGATGCCGGCCGCGAGAGACGCGGTCGCGTTCTCCAGCACCTCCTCGATCGGGGTGTGCAGGAAGCCGCCGGACGTGTTGTACGTCTGCACGGCATCACGGGTGGAGCCGATGAGTTTCGCGAGCGGGAGCCCGGCGCGCTTCGCCTTCAGGTCCCACAGTGCGATGTCGACGGCCGCGATCGCCTGGGTGGCGACGCCGCTGCGACCGACGGAGGCACCGGCCCAGACGAGAGAGCTCCAGATCTTACCGATGTCACTGGGATCCTGACCGATCAGCACAGGCGCGATCTCTCGCGCGTGGGCGAACTGCGCAGGGCCGCCGGCACGTTTGGAGTAGCTGAACCCGATGCCCTCGTGCCCCTGCTCGGTGCGTATCTCGACGAAGAGGAACACCACCTCCGTCATCGGCTTCTGCCGTCCGGTCAGCACTTTCGCGTCGCTGATCGGTGTGGCCAGAGGGAGAACGACGGAGCGCAGGGTGACGTCCGCGATGCGATCGATCGTGGCGGCCCCGGGCGCGAGCGCACGAACGGCCGCGTCGGGCGCGGTGAGCCCGCTGGTCGGCCGGGTGGTGCTGCGCTCGGGGGTCTCTCGCGTGTCGGTCACAGTCGGCTCCTCCATCGGGTACGTGGTCCAGCTCACACGCTAGAAGCCGCACTGATGCGCGTCCAACACTGATGTCGCATCGGTCGATGCCGACCGAGCATCACTGCATGTCCCGACGAGTGGCGCTCCGGCCGCACCACATCGGCATCGAACGATGCGGAAATCGCATGTGTCGGTTCACGATCCGGACCGGTCGATCTCTGACCACGTATCGCCGCAGGTGGGTGACTCGAGCGGCGTCGGCGTCGTCACCTCGATGGTGACGCGGACGGTCTCGACGACGGCTCGACGCCGTTGACGACCTCGACAACCGCTCCTACGTTGTGTCCACCGTCACAGGATCCGATCACCACAGCCCACCTGTCCGGTGTCACTCGAATCCCTCGTCCACTCGGACGTCATACCCGGAGGTCGACATGAGCCCTGCACCGCGACACCGATCCGGGACGCTCGCCGGCGTGCTCGTCCTCGCGCTCACCGCCTCGGCGTGCTCCGTGGCCAACACGGACCGCAGCTCGGTCACCGATCCGGACACCATGCGCATCGTCCTGAGTCAGGAACCCCCGACGCTCGAGGCGTGCGACGTCTCGCAGACCTCGATCGGCGTCGTCACGCGGTCGAACATCACCGAACCTCTCATGGAGCGGAACCCCACCACCGGTGATCTCGAACCCAAGCTTGCCGACTCCTGGGAACAGAACTCCGACCGCCAGTGGACGTTCCGTCTGCACCCCGGAGTCACCTTCAGCGACGGTCGACCGTTCGAGGCCGCGGACGCCGCGCACTCCATCGAACGCACCGTGAACTCCGACATCGGATGCAACGTCGAGGGATACGTGTTCGGCGACGCCGATCTGACCGTGGCCGTCGTCGATCCGCTGACCCTGACGGTGGCAGCGCCGAACCCGGATCCCATCCTCCCGCTGCGGATCTCGTTCGTGGAGATGGTCCCACGCACCGCCAGCATCACGGAACGCGAGCGGGAACCGGTCGGCACCGGACCGTTCGCTCTCGACACCTGGGACTACGGCCAGCGGCTGACCCTGGTGCGCAACGATCGGTACTGGGGGCCTCGGCCGGAGTTCGCCCGTGCCGTCTACCAGTGGCGCAGCGAAGGCAGCATCCGCGCGTCGATGGTCTCGGGAGACGAGGCCGACATCGCGACCGGTATCGGACCGGAGGACGGTGCCGGGGACCTGGGTGTGGCCTACCCGAACAACGAGACCACCGCGGTTCGGATCCAGGTCGGGGAGCCACCCCTGGACGACATCCGGGTGCGGCAGGCGATCAACTATTCCATCAACCGGAACGGCATCGTGCACGCCCTCTTTCGCGATCTGGGACGCCCGGCGGCCCAGTTGGTCTCGCCGGGAGTCGTCGGGTACGACGACGATCTCGAGGCGTGGCCGTACGACACGGAGAAGGCGCGAGCACTGCTCGACGAGGCACGAGCGGACGGCGTGCCGGTCGATGCGAAGATCCGACTGATCGGCCGTACCGGTCAGTTCCCGAAGGTCAACGAGACCCTCGAGGTCGTCCAGAACGCACTGTCCGAACTGGGCATGAACATCTCGATCGAGATGATGGACTCGGCCGGTACGTCGCAGTACCAGGAGCGCCCCTTCCCCGCCGACGCCGGCCCGTACCTCCTGGTCATCCAGCACGGCAATCAGGCGGGTGACTCGGCCTTCACCGTCGACCAGTACTTCACGAGTGACGGATTCCAGAGTGCCTACGGAACACCGGAATTCGACGCGGAGATCGCCGCGGCCGGCCAGCTCACGGGTAACGCCCGGCAGGATGCGTACGCCCGCCTCTTCGAGGAGGAGCCGACGAAGATCATGCAGATGGCCTACATCGCGCACATGGAGGGCGTGCTGGCGAAGTCGGACAGAGTCGACTACACACCCGACTCGGCCACCGTCGACGAGATGCACCTCGCTGCCATGACCCACGCCGACGACGAGTCGAACGCCACGGGGCGCTGACCTACCCGGCACCCTCCGTCAGGTCCCGCACCTCGGCGTAGCGTTCGCGCACCGCCGGGGTCGGGTCCGCCTCGTACCGGGGAATGTCCGCCGCGGCCCAGGTGGGCGGTTCGGCCCCGCCGGACAGCACCCAGGCCGCCTGGCGCGCGGCCCCGTCGGCCACGTACTCACCGGGCGGCGGGACGTCGACGGGCATGCCGAAGACTCCCGGCGCGAGGACGCGCACCGCCTCGGACTTCGCGCCCCCGCCGACGAGCAGCACTCGCGACACAATCGCACCCTGCGCCACCAGGTGGTCGATCCCGTCGGCGAGACTGCACAGCAGACCCTCGATCGCGGCGCGCGCGAGGTGCGCCGGGGTCGAATTACCCAGGCGCAGGCCATGAATCGCGCCGGTCGCGCCGGGCCTGTTCGGTGTGCGCTCCCCCTCGAGGTACGGCACCATGACCAGGCCCTGGCTCTCCGTGGACAGCGCGAGCCGCGACAGCTCGTCGTGGTCGACGCCGAGCAGGCGCGCGGTCGCATCGAGCACGCGCGCGGCGTTCAGTGTGCAGACGAGAGGCAGTTGACGACCGGTGGCGTCGGCGAAGCCGGCCACCAGTCCCGACGGGTCGCGAGGAGCCACGGCGGACACGGCCGAGACGACGCCGGACGTGCCGATGGAGACCACCAGGTCACCCTCGCCGGCACCCAGAGCCAGTGCCGCAGCGGCATTGTCACCGGTTCCGGGCCCGATGGCCGCGCCTCCGGAAGTCGTGCCGATCCGTGTCGAGGGCGCCGCCACGGTGGGCACGTGCGGGGTGCGCCCGCGAAGCGCGAGACCGAGCAGATCGACGCGGTACTCGTTCGTGGCCGCCGAGAAGTATCCCGTGCCGCTGGCGTCACCCCGATCCGTGGCCAGGGCGTCGAGTCCGCGAGCACCGCCGAGGCGCCAGGACAGCCAGTCGTGCGGAAGACAGACTGCCGCAGTGCGATCGGCGTTCTCCGGCTCGTGATCCGCGAGCCACCGCAGCTTTGCCGCGGTGATGGACGCGACCGGCACCACGCCCACGGCGTCGGCCCACTCCTGGCCTCCACCCAGCTCGGTCACCAGGTCGCGCGCCGACTCGGCGGAGCGAGTGTCGTTCCATAGCAACGCCGGTCGGACGGTCTCGCCCGCCTCGTCGAGACACACCATGCCGTGCTGCTGCGCTCCGACGGAGACCGCGTCGACGCCGTCCATTCCACCGGCGTCCGCGAGAGCGGTCTCGAGAGCCTCGTGCCACCGGGCCGGGTCGATCTCGGTGCCGTCGGGATGGCCGGCCCGACCGTGGCGGACCAGCTCACCGGAATCCGCGTCCCGAACAACGATTTTGCACGACTGGGTGGACGAATCGACACCCATCACCAACGCCACGACCTCGCCCCTTCACCGTCACGTGCGTTCCGGCAGCTCACCGGTCCGAGCAGTTCACGCTACCGTGAAGCCATGGCCGCCCACGACGAACCGCGAGAAACCGAGGACGCCCGGTTTCGCCTCGAGGTCATGGGTGCGGCGCTGGAGCTCTTCGAGAGCAAGGGGTACGAGGCCACCACGGTCGACCAGATCGCAGAGAGCGCGGGGCTGTCGCGCCGCACGTTCTTCCGGCAGTTCCGGTCCAAGGAGGACGTGGTCTTCCTCGACCACGACGCCACCCTCACCCATGTGCAGGACTTCCTGGAAACGACCGACCTCGATCCGTACGACGCCGTGTGCGAGGCCGCCGCACGCGTGTTCGCCCGGTTCTCCGGCACGCCGGACACCACCCGTCGCCGCTACCGCGTCCTGCAGACGGTGCCCGCCCTGCGCGAGCGCGAACTGGTGATGGTGCTGCGGTACGAGCGCGTCTTCGTCGACACCCTGCGCCGCGGCGCCCCGACGCAGGAGCCGCTCGCCCTGGTGCAGTTCGCCGCCGCGGTCACGGCGACGCACAATTACCTGCTGCGCACGTGGCTTCGCGACGGGGCCCGAGTGGAGGTCGAGGACGTCCGGCGCGCCCTCGGGGCGGTGAAGCGGCGGTTCGTCACCGACACCGCGAGAGACCGGCCCACCGCACTCGTGTTGCCGCCGGGGACGTCGGTCGCCGACGTCACGACCCTGCTCGCACAGCACTTCGGGGACGGTCTCACCACCACCCCGTGACCTCGCCGAGCGTGCTGTCGACCACCGGCACGAGCGACCGGACGTACGTCGCCGACAGGTGGTGGGAATCGTGGTAGACCAGCACGTTTCCTTCGACGACGCGACACACGTCGGGACCGCAGACCGCATCGGAGAAGTCGACGGGAACCACCGAGGGGAACGGCAGCGACGCGGCGCGGGCCGGATCGATCTCGGACAGGACCTCGCTGCGCGGCAGTCCGCACGACTCGCTGTCGCCGCCGTCGGCAAGGCAGTCCGCGGCGCGATACGGGACGCCCTCCCGGCTGAGCCACGGAGTGTCCCGCACGGCCACGACGGGAAGAGCTAGCGCGGAGAAGCGTGCCCAGACGTCGAGGTACGCGTCGGGTGTGACGTCGCCGAACTCCGTGGGGCTCGGCCTCGTCGAGGTGGTGAACACCCAGTCGGGGCGGTCCGACGCGAGGATGTCGAGCACGTCCGAGGACCAGTCCCGGCAGTCCGGGTAGGGCAGATCCACCAGGAGCGGCTCGCCGATGTCGAGCGGGCACCCCATCTTGAGGTAGGTCACCACGGCGAACCCGCGATCCCGGCCGATCCGGTCGAGGGCGGGGAGCCAGTGCTCGGCGTGCGATCCGCCGGCCAGGGCAAGGGTGCGCGTCGCGTCGGGGTCGCCGTACACGCACGAGATCACCTCGCGCTGCGTCATGTCCGCGATGCAGCCGTCCAGCGTCGACTGCGGCAGGTCCAGATCTGCATCGAGCACGGTGGGTCGCATCGGAGCGTCCGGCACGGGCACACCGTCGACAAGTGCGAGCGCCCCCGGGTAGCGATCGTCGGAGCTCACGTCGGCGGTCGGTTGGGCCGTCGCCCGATCGAGGTAGCCCTGCCAGGTCGCGCTCGCCGCGGCCAGGCCGATCGCTCCGACGGTCACCAGGGCGGTGAGGACGCCGCGGCCCGCGCCCAGCCGGTGGACCGGCTCCTCCACCCACGAGCGCGTGGCGACGGCCAGGGCGATCGAGACGATCACCACGGCGGATCCCGTCACCACGGTCACCGAGTGCCCGGTACCGAGCACCGCGATGAGGATCGGCCAGTGCCACAGGTACAGCGGGTAGGCGATGGAGCCGAGGAACTGCAGTGGGCGGGACTCGAGTGCGCGGGTCACGGCCGGTGCTCGTGACTCGGAAGCACCCGCACCGGCAAGCACCAGCAGCATCGCGGCCCCGACCGGCACCAGCGCGGCAGGACCGGGGAACTGCGCCGCACCGTCGACGAGGAACCCACAGCCCACCAGTGCGGCGAGTCCGACGACGGCGGTCGCGGCACGTAGCGCGGCCGGCAGCACCACTCGACCGATCACCAGCCCGGCGATCGCGCCGACCGCGAGTTCCCACGTCCGCGCCCCGGTGTCGTAGTAGGCCCACCCCTGGTGGGTGCGGCCGATGTCGGCCGCATAGGCGAACGACACCGCGGCGGCGACCGCGAGCACCGACACCAGCACCGGTGTGGTCAGGTCCCGACGACCACACCGACGGCACGCCGCGGCGACGAGGAACACCACGGCCGTGACACCGACGTAGAACTGCACCTGCACTGACATCGACCACAGGTGCTGGAGCGGACTGACCGACAGATCGGCCGCCGCGTAGTCGGACGCGGTCCGCGCGAGCTCCCAGTTCTGGACGTACGCCAGCGACGCGAGGAGCTGCCGCGTCGTCACGTCCCACATCGTGAAGGGTCGGTCCCACACGGTCCAGAGCGCCACCGCGCCGAACACCACCACCGCCGCGGGGTACAGGCGTCGGGCGGTGCGGACGACGAGGGGCCGCAGGATCGGACCGTCGGCTCGCTCGACGCGGCGCAGCACCATCGACGTGAAGAAGAAGCCGGACAGGACGAGGAAGACGTCGACACCGCCCGAGACCCTGCCGAACCAGATGTGGAAGACGACCACGAGGGCGATCGCCAGCCCGCGGAGACCGTCCAGATCGACGCGGTGGCCCGGCCTGCACGCGCCGACTGCCCGGGCACCCGGCGCACGGGTCGTCGCCTGGTGGTGCACGACCACCAGAATAAGGGACGGACGGTACGGGTCCGGAGCACCCACACGTGACCAGTGACACCAAGTGCCACGCAGCCATGGTCACCGGCCGGTCGGTCCGGTACGCTGGCCTCATTCCGTGACACCGAGTGCCACGACCCTCTCACCACGACGAACGGACGTCCCATGGCCGGCAACCCCAGCTTCGACCTCTTCCAGCTCGCCGACGAGCACAACGAGCTCCGCGAGGCCATCCGCGCACTCTCCGAGAAGGAGATCGCGCCGTACGCCACCGAGGTCGACGAGCAGGAGCGCTTCCCCGAGGAGGCACTGAAGGCCCTCAACGCCTCCGGCTTCAACGCGGTGCACATTCCCGAGGAGTACGGCGGCCAGGGCGCCGACTCCGTCGCGGCCTGCATGGTGATCGAGGAGGTCGCCCGTGTGTGCGGTTCCTCCTCCCTGATCCCCGCCGTGAACAAGCTCGGCACGATGGGCCTCATCCTCAGCGGCAACGAGGAGCTCAAGCAGAAGGTGCTGCCCTCCATCGCCGAGGGCGAGATGGCCTCCTACGGACTGTCCGAGCGTGAGGCGGGCTCCGACGCCGCCGGTATGAAGACCCGCGCCAAGGCGGACGGCGACGACTGGATCCTGAACGGCTCGAAGGCGTGGATCACCAACGCCGGCAAGTCGACCTGGTACACCGTCATGGCCGTCACCGATCCCGAGAAGAAGGCCAACGGCATCTCGGCGTTCATGGTGCACAAGGACGACGAGGGCTTCTCGGTCGGCGAGAAGGAGCGCAAGCTCGGCATCAAGGGCAGCCCCACCCGCGAGCTGTACTTCGAGAACTGCCGCATCCCCGGGGACCGCATCATCGGTGAGCCCGGCACCGGCTTCAAGACGGCACTCGCGACGCTCGACCACACCCGTCCCACCATCGGCGCGCAGGCCGTCGGCATCGCGCAGGGCGCTCTCGACGCGGCCATCGCGTACACCAAGGACCGCAAGCAGTTCGGCAAGGCCATCAGCACGTTCCAGGGCGTCGAGTTCATGCTCGCCGACATGGCGATGGAGATCGAGGCGGCCCGCCTCATGGTGTACTCGGCAGCCGCTCGCGCCGAGCGCGGCGAGAAGAACCTCGGCTTCATCTCCGCCGCCTCCAAGTGCTTCGCCTCGGACGTCGCCATGAAGGTGACCACCGACGCGGTGCAGCTCTTCGGTGGCGCCGGCTACACGCGCGACTTCCCGGTCGAGCGCATGATGCGTGACGCCAAGATCACGCAGATCTACGAGGGCACCAACCAGATCCAGCGCGTCGTCATGTCGCGAGCACTGCTGCGCTGACGCCGGTGGCGGGACCGCCGTGCGTCACTCGCTCGGCGGTCCCGCCCGCAACCGGTCGATCTCGCGCCGGTCCCGCTTCGTCGGCCTCCCGGCTCCGCGATCGCGAACGGGCACTGCGGCGAACAGTTCCCGTGGCGGTGGGGGCGGGCTCCGGTCGATGTAGCACGCCACCGCGGCCGGGGCTCCCACTCGCTTGTTCACGAGCTGAGTGACCTCGACGATCTTCTCGAATCCCCCTGCGCGGATGCGTACCTCGTCACCGGGCACCACGTGCTGCGCCGGCTTGGCGGCGCTGCCGTTGATCTTCACGTGTCCGCCGCGGCACGCCGACGCGGCGGCGGAGCGCGTCTTGAACAGCCGCACCGACCACGTCCAGGCGTCGATGCGCGTCACAGCTCGTGCACCACGACGTCCGAGACGGCACCGCCGCTCAGGGTCAGCGTCATGTAGGTGCAGTGCGGTTGCCGCCGACGGTCGGTCGGCGAACCCGGGTTGAGCAGGCGCATCCCGTTGTCGGACAGCGTGTCCCACGGAATGTGGCTGTGCCCGAACACGAGCAGGTCGGTGTCCGGGAACTGCGCGTCCATCCGCTTCTCCCGTCCCCCCTTCGCCCCGGTCTCGTGCGTCACCACCATGCGTACGCCCTCGACCGTCCGCCGTGCGACCTCCGGCAACCGCGCACGGAGATCGTCACCGTCGTTGTTGCCCCAGCAGGCGAGCAGATCGGTCGACCGCTCCTCGAGCGCGTCCAGCAACGACGGCGCCATCCAGTCACCCGCGTGTACCACCAGGTCGGCCGCGTCCACCGCGTCCCACACCGCGGCGGGCAGATCCCGCGCGCGGGTGGGGACGTGGGTGTCGGCGAGCAGCAGCAACTTCACGTCAGTCTTTCGGCCCGCCCGCGACGTACACGACCTGGCCGGACACGAATCCTGCACCCTCACTGCAGAAGAAGGATGCCGTGTGGGCGATGTCCTCGGGCTGACCGATGCGGTTGACCGGGATCTGCGACGCGGCACCCTTCTTGAAGTCCTCGAACGGCACGCCGACGCGCTCGGCCGTCGCCGCCGTCATCTCCGTCTCGATGAAGCCGGGTGCGATCGCGTTGACGGTGACGTTGTAGCGGCCCAGCTCGATGGCGAGGGTCTTGGTGAAGCCCTGCATGCCGGCCTTGGCGGCCGCGTAGTTGGCCTGACCGCGGTTGCCCAGCGCCGAGGTGGACGACAGGTTGACGATGCGTCCCCACTTGGCCTCGACCTGATGCTTCTGCACCTCGCGGGACATGAGGAACGATCCGCGCAGATGCACGCCGAGCACGGCGTCCCAGTCGTCGACCGACATCTTGAAGAGAAGATTGTCGCGCAGGATGCCGGCGTTGTTCACCAGCACCGTGGGCGCCCCGAAGTCGGTGGCGATGCGCTCGACCGCAGAGACGACCGACTGCTCGTCCGCGACGTTCGCGCCGACGGCGATGGCCTGACCACCGGCTGCGGTGATCGCGTCGACCGTGCCGGCACACGCCGCCTCGTCGAGATCGACGACGGCGACACCGAAGCCGTCCGCGGCGAGACGTCGGGCGACGGCGGCACCGATTCCTCGCGCACTTCCCGTGACGATTGCTGTCCTGACCTGCTCGCTCACGACTACCCTCTTTCTCATCTCGGCCCCGAAACCCCGCGGCTCCCACTCTTTCTATCAAGTCACAGGAGTCGGCGGACCACCCCTGCTCGAGAAAGAGGCTCACCATGACGACCCGACTGAATCCGTACCTGTCGTTCCGGGACACGGCGCGGGAGGCGATGGAGTTCTATCGCACCGTGTTCGGCGGAGAACTCACGCTGTCGACGTTCGGTGACTCGGGCATGCCTGTCGAGGAGTCCGAGTCGGGCAACGTCATGCACGGTCAGCTCGACACCCTGAGCGGCTTCACGCTGATGGGCGCCGACACTCCGTCGTCGATGGAGGTGAGCACCAACGGCACGGTGTCCCTGAGCGGCGACGACGAGCCAGAACTGCGCGGCTACTGGGACGCGCTCGCCGAGGGCGGCACCCTCGGCGTCCCGCTCGAGACGGCCCCGTGGGGCGACACCTTCGGGATGCTCACCGACCGGTTCGGGATCGGCTGGATGGTGAACATCGCCGGCAGCTAGCTGCCGACGGTCACATGGCCGGCAGCTAGCTGCCGAACGCGAGCGGCAGCTCGCGACGGAAGGTGACCTCGTCGAACTCCCGCCCGTACTCGTCGACCGCGGAGATGCGCATCCGACTCGGTGTGATGCCGGGGATCCCGGGCGTCACGTCCGCGCGGACGAACGAGTAGTTGCGGAATCGCACCCGTGACCAGGTGAGCGGCTCGGGCACCTTCGAACCGTCCGCGGCGACGACGTAGCTGTTCGGCACCGACGTGTCGGCCACCTCGTTGCCGCGGTAGCTCTCGGGTTCGCCGTCCTGGAACCCGTAACGCGGGCGCCCACCGCCGCCCACCGTGTAGTAGACGGTGCCGTCCGAGACCGAGGTGACCTCCGACCGGTCACCGGCGACGCGGGTCGGCGAGCCGCCGCGGATCGGATCGGACCGCTCGAACACGTGGTTGTGCGCCTGCAGCACCACATCGACGTGGTACCGGTCGAAGAGCCCCGCCCACGCACTGCGGACGCCGCCGTCGCTCGCGTGGTCCTTCGTCGTCGAGTACGCGCAGTGGTGGAAGAAGCAGACGATGAAGTCGACGGCCGGATCGGCCCGGTAGCGCGCCAGGGTCGACTCCACCCATCCCGTCTGACGTCCGCCGCTGTAGCCCGTGTTCGCGCGGATCTCGTTCGAGACGTCGTTGGCGTCGAGCGAGAGCACGGCGACGTTGCCGTGGACGAACGAGTAGACCGACGGGCACCCGGCGGGGCCGTTGTCCGGCTGGTCCAATCGTGCTGCGTGGCCGCCGTATCCGTTCGGCCCGTACAGCGCCTCCATGTCGTGATTCCCGGTCGCGAAGAGCCAGGGCGTCGACGCCGCGCTCTGCTCGATCGCCGCGAGGTAGCCGTCCCAGACGTACGGGTTGAACTTGTCGAAGGCCTTGTCGACGGTGCCGCCACTGGGTACGAAGCGAGGAGTGCGGCCCTGTCCCGACGGGTCCGCGTACGCGATGTCGCCCGCGAGGATGTGGAAGTCGGGCCGCGAGTCGGCGATCTGGCGCACGATGTTGGCCGCGTGCTTGACCGACGGCTCGTTGTCGGGCTTGTAGTACAGATCGTCGTAGTCACCGGGCTTCAGGCCGGGAGGCTGGGTCGGCGTCTCGTCGACGCCTTGATCTCCCATCATCGTGAACCGGAACGGCGCGAGCCGGCCCGGCGGCAGAGCCGGTGCGGCACTGCGGACATCGCTGACGTAGCCGTCGGCGGTGCGCCACCGGTAGTAGTGCGGAAGACGCGGAGTGAGCCCGTCCACCGGAACGTGCACGTAGAACTGCTCGGCCGCCAGGATGCCGCCGTCGGACCGCGGTACCTGGCTCACCAGGTTGCGCACCTCGGCCGACGTCGTGGCGCCCAGTGCCGGGGTCGGACCGTGGTCGAGAAACACCCCGGTGAGTCCGGGATTGCGGGAGAGCTGCGCCGAGAACCGGAGCTGCGTCGCGGCGTCGGAGCCGAAGGAGAGATGCCGTCCTCCGACGGTCAGCGGCGCGTCCTGCGCGTAGGCGACGCGATTCCAACCGGGGTTTCCCACCCCGGCCGCCGCGGCGACGGCGGCAGCACCCACGAGGAAGTTGCGACGGGACACCCGATGGCGACGGAGATTGCTCAGGTGCCAGTCGTGCTGCTCGGCGATGGAAGCGTTCGCCGCGATGTGGGCGGGGACTCCTGTGTCGACGATCTCCCCGGCCGGATTCAGTGCGTTCTCCACCATGGAGACGACGCTGCTCCCGTCACCTCGACGTCAGGCGCACGGCAGGCGAGCAGGAGCCGAACCGAATGTGAACAACGATGCGACACATGACATTTCGGTCCGACCGGACAAAACCACCAGTCAGTACTGGCGGACCGACAACTCCACGGCCACCTGAAGGTACTCGGCGACGGTGCGCGCGATGGAGACCGGCTTGTCGGGGAGCACGATGTCCGGCACGTCGATGTGCACGCTCGCCGAGCGGTACCTGCCGGGCGGCGGTCCGTAGTGCAGCCCCATCACCACGAGCCTCGGTTCGACGCCGCGAGTCCGTGCGCGCGCGACGATGTGCCCGATCCCGCTCCCGACGTGCTGGAGCACCGTCGGATCACCGTCGTTGCACGTGCCCTCCGGGAAGATCGCGAGATCGTCACCACGAGAAAGCCTTTCGGCACACACGTCCATCATGAGATTGCCGGCCCGAGACACGGCGCGCAGACCGTGGTCGCGGCTGCGGAACACCGGGATGCCGCCCATCATCTCGATGCGACGTCGTTGCGACGTCCGCTCGGCGATGCGGCGGGTCCGCGGGCGGTTCGGTTCGGTCTCGACGAACAGCTCGTCCTTGGCCAGGACGCGGGTGCGGCCGATGACGGGTCGCAGCGCGCTGGACCACGCGGCGGCGGCGACCGTGTACGGGTCGGTCTCGCTGACGTGGTTCACGGCCAGGATGAACCGCGTGTCGTCGTAGATGAGGGCGCGGAGGCGTTCGCGAGCACCGTCGCCGTACCGGACGCGGGGTCGGAACCGTCCGGCGAGAGCCCCGTAGGCGAGCCGTGTGACGCGTCGATTCTGCTGATGCTCCCGGTAGTACTCGTACACGGCGTCGGCGTTCTCGAGGGCGACCACGGGGCGATCCATGCTCGAATCGTAGGCGTTCGCCCTGTTCCACCTATTTGTTCTGACAAATCGAGCGCGCCGTGTATGGTCTGGGTCACAGACGGAAACCCCGTCGGAGGCGGACCCGCAGGTCGGCCACGTGAAGTGAGAGGAACGGGCACCGTGACCACCACCACAGCCCCGCACCGCGTCGTCGTCGTCGGCTCCGGATTCGGCGGCCTGTTCGCGACCAAGGCCCTGCGCCGCAGCGACGTCGACGTGACGATCGTGGCGCGCACCGCGCACCACCTCTTCCAGCCGTTGCTCTACCAGGTGGCCACCGGGATCCTCTCCGAGGGCGAGATCGCGCCCTCCACCCGTCTCATCCTCAAGAACCAGGCGAATGCCGCCGTCGTGCTCGGCGACGTCACGGAGGTGGACCTCGAGGCGCGCACCGTCGTCTCGGTCAGCCGTGGCCGCGTCACCGTCACTCCGTACGACAGCCTCGTCGTCGCCGCGGGCGCCGGCCAGTCCTACTTCGGCAACGATCACTTCGCCGAGTTCGCCCCCGGCATGAAGACGCTCGACGACGCCCTCGAGCTGCGCGGGCGCATCATGAACGCGTTCGACGCCGCCGAACTCACCACCGACCCCGTCGAGCGCGCACGGCTGCTCACGTTCGTCGTCGTCGGCGCCGGCCCCACGGGTGTCGAGATGGCGGGCCAGATCGCCGAGCTCTCGCGCCGCACCCTCGCCGGAACGTTCCGCACGATCGACAGCCGCGACGCCCGCGTGATTCTGCTCGACGCGGCCCCGAAGGTGTTGCCGCCCTTTGCCGATTCGCTGGGCGAGAATGCTCGACGACGTCTCGAGAAGGTCGGCGTCGAGGTCGAGCTGGGCGCCGCGGTCACCGACGTCGACGCCGACGGATTATCGGTCCGCGACAGCGACGGCACCGAGCGCCGCATCGAGTCCTCCTGCAAGGTCTGGTCGGCCGGTGTCTCCGCGAGCCCGCTCGCGGCACAGCTCGCGGCGAAGTCCGGGGCCGAGGTGGACCGCGCGGGCCGCGTGCTCGTCGAGGCCGATCTGACACTGCCGGGCCACCCCGAGGTCTTCGTGGTCGGCGACATGATGGCGCGCGACAAGCTCCCCGGCGTCGCCCAGGTGGCGATCCAGGGCGGCCGCTACGCCGCGCGGTGCATCACTGCCGACGTCCGCGCCGCTGCCACCGACACACCGCGCCCCGAGCGCACCCCGTTCCGCTACCGGGACAAGGGCAGCATGGCGACCGTGACGCGATTCTCGGCCGTGGCGCAGGTGGGACCCGTCAAGATCACCGGCTTCCTGGCATGGCTGATGTGGCTCGCGGTGCACCTCGTCTACATCGTCGGATTCAAGAGCCGACTCACCACCGTCTTCAACTGGACGTGGACGTTCCTCGGCCGAGCGCGCACCCAGCTGACCGTCACGCAGCAGCAGATGCACGCGCGCACGGCACTCGGCAGGCTCGTCGTGCTCGAGGACGCCCGCCGGGAGCGGGACGCGGGAGCCCCGGCACGCGAGGACGCTCGCGCCAGCTGAGTACTGTTCCGGTACATGGGCAGTCGACTCTCCGCTCTCCTCGTCGCCTCCCACCCCGGCCCCGCCGCCGCGGTCACGACGTTCGTCGCACTGCTGTCGGTCAGCATCGGCCCACCCTCGGCGGGGCTCCTCGTCGTCGTGGTCGTGGCGGTGCTGAGCGGGCAACTGATCGTCGGTTGGACCAACGATCTGATCGACGCCCCGCGGGACACCGCGGTCGGCCGCACGGACAAACCGCTCGCCGTCGGCCGCCTCGACCCCGCCACCGTGCGGGTGAGCGTCGCGGTCGCGGCGGTGGTCTGCGTGGTGTTCTCGATGCTGTGCGGCGTCGTCCCGGGTGCGGTGCACCTCGTGCTGGGAGTCGGGTCGGCCCTCGCCTACAACCTCGGTCTGAAATCCACCGTCGTGTCGTGGCTGCCGTACACCGTCGCGTTCGGATCGGCGCCCGTGGTCGTCTCGCTCACCGTGGCCGACGCGATGCCGCCGTGGTGGATGATCACGGTAGGGGCGCTGCTCGGCTTCGGCGCCCACCTGGTCAACGTGCTGCCCGACATCGCCGACGACACGGCGACGGGAGTCCGCGGGCTGGCACACCGACTCCCTGCTCGCGTGGTCGCTCCACTCGCCGCGGGGGTGCTCGTCACCGGATCGATCGTGGGGGTCGTGGGGAGCGGGGCTCTCGGGCGCACCGGGGTGTCGACCGCAGCGGGAGGAGCCGCTCTGGCCGTCGTGGTCGTCGCCGCGTGGATCGCGTCGACGAGCAGCGGACGGACACCGTTCCGCGCGGCCATCGTCATCGCCGGCGTGACCGTGCTGGTGCTACTGCTTCCGCGCTGACGTCTCCGCGGTCGAGGTCAGGTCGCCGGCGGCCTCGAGGTCGTCGGTGTCGCGGAACACCAGGCACCCGTTGTCCAGGGCCACCGCCCACCGGTGCGCCACGGCCCAGTCCCGACCCACGGACGACGAGTCCACGAAGTCGGCGAAGTCCTCGACGATCGATCCCGTCTCGAGAGGCCACGTCGTCGGATCCGAGTCGCGGTCGATCGAGTGCCGGGTACGTACCCGCGCACCGACCTCGAACGTCGGCGGCGGCCCGGTCGGCTCCTGCGGCGTCGCTGCTCCGGGGTTGTTCAGGGTCGATGTCATGGCAGCCTCCTGCTGGTTCCTCGGCGCGGTTTCCCCGTTTCACACAGTTCACACATGGAACACCGAGATTCTCGTGATCTGATGGTGGGATGGCCATCACTTTCACCACACGCGTCCCGGAAGGTCCGATACGAGGCGGTGTCGTCATCGTCCAGGAGGCGTTCGGCGTGACCGACCACATCGCGGAGGTCTGCGGCCGCTTCGCCTCGGCAGGATGGATCGCCGTGGCCCCGCATCTCTTCCACCGGGCCGGTGATCCGGTGGTGTCGTACGACGACATGAGCACCGCGATGGACCTCATCGGCGCACTGAAGGCCGAGGAGATCGACCAGGACGTCGATGCCGCGTTCGACGAGTTGGCCGGGTACGGCTACGGACCGAGCGGGTGCGCGATCGTCGGGTTCTGCATGGGCGGCACCGTCGCCTTCGAGACGGCGGTGCGGCGCCCACTCGGTGCCGCGGCCACGTTCTACGGCGGCGGCATCCGCGAGGGTCGCTTCGGCTACCCGCCGCTGCTCGACGGTGCCACGGCACTGCGAACGCCGTGGCACGGGTTCTTCGGCGACCTCGACACCGGGATCCCGGTCGACGACGTCGATGCGCTGAACGCCGCCGTCACCGACGCGCAGGTGGACACTCGCATCGCCCGCTATCCCGACGCCGAGCACGGGTTCCACTGCAACGATCGACCCGCCGTCTACAACGAACGGGCGGCGTACGACGCGTGGTCGCGCACCCTCGACTGGTTCGATCTGCACGTGGATCCGGCCGGGGAACAAGGACGGGCCCCTCGCGGTTGAGCCGGGCAAGTAGTTGATTCGTCAACTTTATCCCAGGAGGCCGACATGCCCGCAGTGACCGTCGACAACGTTCTCGCGCTCCCCCGCATCTCCACGCCGCAGCCAGGCTCGGCGGACCGGCCGGTCCGCGCCGTCACCACCGCCCCCACCGGCTACGAGGGCGAGGGGTTCCCGGTCCGACGTGCCTTCGCGGGCGTCGACATGAAGTACCTCGACCCCTTCATCCACATGGACCAGATGGGCGAGGTGAACTACGCGCCGGGCGAGCCCAAGGGCACACCGTGGCACCCGCACCGCGGCTTCGAGACGGTCACCTACATGATCGACGGGATCATGGACCACCAGGACTCGCACGGCGGTGGCGGTTCCATCACCGGCGGCGACACCCAGTGGATGACCGCGGGCAGCGGCATCCTGCACATCGAGGCCCCGCCGGAGCACCTCGTCGTCTCGGGCGGGCTGTTCCACGGCGTGCAGCTGTGGGTCAACCTCCCGCGCAACAACAAGATGGCGGCGCCGCGGTACCAGGACATCACCGGCCGCGAGGTCGCTCTCCTCTCGAGCCCGGACGGCGGCGCGCTGGTGCGCGTCATCGCCGGCGAGATGGACGGCCACGAGGGACCGGGATCGACCTACACGCCGATCACGCTGTCTCATGTCACCGTCGCCCCGGGTGCCTCGGTGACCCTGCCCTGGAACGCGCGCTACAACGCCATCGCCTACGTGCTGGGCGGATCCGGCACCGTCGGCACCGAGCGGCGGCCCGTACGCACAGGTCAGACCACGGTCTACGGCTCGGGCGACACCCTGACCTTCGCCGCCGCCGAGGGCACCGAGTCGATGGAGATGTTCGTTCTCGGAGGCGAGCCGATCCGCGAGCCCGTCGCGATGGCCGGGCCGTTCGTCATGAACACCAAGGCCGAGGTGCTCCAGGCGTTCGAGGACTTCCAGTCCGGGCGGTTCGGTCAGCCCTGATCGAGCGTCCCTCGCCCGATCACCATGGTGGCGTCCCGGTCCTCGTCGTGTACCACCGTCGGCTCCAGACCGGCGGCAGCGAAGATCTGTCGCACCGTGTCGGCCTGGGCCGCGGACGCCTCCACGATCAGTGATCCGCCGGGTGCCAGCCAGTCGCGTGCCTGTGCGGCCACGCGGCGCTGGACGTCCAGTCCGTCCGGTCCACCGTCGAGGGTGACGCGGGGTTCGTGATCCCGCGCCTCGGGCGGCATGGTCTCGATGGCCGACGAGGGAACGTACGGCGTGTTGGCGGTGACGACGGCGATCCCGTGGCGCAGGTGCGTCGGTATCGCGGCGAAGGTGTCGCTCTCGAAGACCGTGCAGCCCGGCAGGTTTCGACGAGCGCACGCCACCGCCACCGGGTCGATGTCGGAGGCGTACACCGTGGACCCCGGCGCCGAGCGCACCACCGCGGCGGCCACGGCACCCGAGCCGCAGCACAGATCGAGCAGCACGCCGCCGCCGAGTCGGCCGAGCGCCGCGTCCACCATGGCCTCGGTCCGTCGGCGCGGCACGAAGACGCCGGGCTCGACGAGCACGCGGCCCCCGTGGAACTGCGCCCACCCCACGATGTACTCGAGCGGCTCCCCGGCGACACGGCGCGCGATCCAGTCGGCCAGCGTGCTCTCGTCCGGAGCCTCGCCGATCAGCAGAGCTGCCTCGTCCTCGGCGAACACGCATCCGGCCGCCCTCAGCACGGCGACCGTCCGCGAGGTCACTCCGCGACGAGCCGCTCGATGGCGTGCAGGGGGATCGAGAGCCAGGTCGGGCGGTTGCGCGCCTCGTAGACGGCCTCGTACACGGCCTTGTCCATCTCGTACGCTCGCAGCAGCGCCCACGAGATGCGCGGGTCGTGTCCCGCCACCTCGGTGTAGCCGTCGCAGAATGCGGACACGTTGCGCTCCACCCACTCCCGCGCCACGGGCTCGAGTCGCGCCCGTTCCTGCGAATCCTCGATCTCGACGACGTGGCTCATGGCGGCGTAGTCGAAAGAGCGGATCATCCCTGCCACGTCGCGCAGCGTGCTGTCCGGAGTGCGCCGCTCCTCGAACGTCTTCGACGGTTCGCCCTCGAAGTCGATGAGGACCCACCGCTCCGACGTGCGGAGCACCTGCCCCAGATGCAGGTCACCGTGGATGCGCTGGGTGTCGATGCCGCCCGTGCCCGCTGCCTGGTCGATCAGGGCCCGGATGCGCGGGAGGTACTGCTTCAGGTCGGCGATCACCGGCAGTGCCGTCTCCACGCGAGCGGAGATGTCGGCCGCCGTACCGGCCGCCGGCGCCAGGGACGTGCCCAGCACCGACGCGAGATCGGCGTGCACGGAGGCGACGGCGCGGCCCAGCTCGCGGGCCTCGCTCGTGAAGTCGGACGTCGTCACGTCACCGCTGGCCAGGACGTCCCGCACGCTGGCCTGCGCGGTGGTCCACCCCTCGGTGGATCCCGCCACGAAGTCCTGCGCCATGGCGAGGGTCGTCTCGGTGTGGTCGATGTCCGCTTCCATCCATCCGCGCAGCGGCGCGACGTTCTCGCACCCCGCCTGGCCCAACGCCCGGTGCAGCTCCACGTCGGGATTGATGCCGATCGTGACGCGCCGGAAGATCTTCAGCAGATGGTGGTCGCCCAGGATGACCGACGTGTTCGACTGTTCGGCGCCCAGCACCTTTCCGCGCAGGCCGGTCTGCAGGTCGCTGCCCGGCATCGCCAGGAAGCGCACCTCGCCGGTCCCGCCGGTGGCCAGGAGGTCGGAGTAGACCGAGATGGCATCGGGATCACGCAGGGCGTCGAACACCACCGCGCCGCCGTCCCGAGTGACGACCCACGGGTCGAGGTCCTCGTCCACCGAGGCTCGGACACCGAGGGGCACCTGGAAGATCTGGGGCTCGGTGCCCTCGAGGTCCACCCGCACGAGTACGTGCTCGACCACGAGCTCGGACGTGGTGGCCAGCGTCTCCCGCGTGAGCAGATGCACTCCGGTGACGGTGTGACCCTTGGCGGAGAACCACCGCTGTTCCGGCAGCCAGGCGGCGAGTGCGCCGAGGAGGGCGCCCTCGTCGAGGGGTGGCGGCGCGAGGGGCTCGTCGATGCTGTGCTGTTCCGTGGACATGAGCCTCGGTTACCCCGAATTCTCTCGTCGACAACGTGACCCTGCGCGGACCAGCGTAATGCCCCGTCGACCCCGCGCATCTCGTCCGGCCTGTCAGGATGGAGGCATGACCTCGGACGCATCACTCGCACGGCCCTCGGGCCTGGACCTGAAGTTCGTCGACGCCGCCACCAGAGCGCAGGACGATCTCTTCGAGCACGTCAACGGCCGCTGGCTGGCCGAATACGACATCCCGGCCGACCGCGCCGTCGACGGCGCGTTCCGGACACTGTACGACCGGGCCGAGGAGCACGTCCGCGACATCATCCAGGTCGCGGCGGACTCCAGTCCGGCGCCCGGCTCGGACGCCGCGAAGATCGGTGACCTCTACAGCAGCTTCCTGGACGCCGACGCCATCGAGGCGGCCGGCACCGCGCCGATCGCCGACGAGCTCGCGGCGGTGGCCGACGCCACCGACAGCGAGGCGCTCGCCCGCGTACTCGGCACTCTGCAGCGCACCGGTGTCGGCGGCGCGGTCGCGCACTACGTCGACACCGACTCGAAGAAATCGGACCGCTACCTCGTCCACTTCTCGCAGTCCGGCCTCGGCCTCCCCGACGAGTCGTACTACCGGGAGGACGAGCACGCACAGGTTCGCGAGCAGTACGCCGAGCACATCGGCGCCATGTTCGCCCTCGCGGGCGTGAGCCGTTCAGCAGCGAGCGTCCTCGATCTCGAGACCGCCCTGGCGGCGGGCCACTGGGACGTGGTGAAGCGCCGCGACGCCGATCTCTCCTACAACCTGACGACGCTCGCGTCGCTGCGAGCGGACGCGCCCGGCTTCGAGTGGGGCGCCTGGATCGAGGGCCTCGGCGCCGACGCGGACCGTCACTTCGCCGAGATCGTCGTCCGCCAGCCCGAGTTCCTCACCACGTTCGCGGAGCTGTGGTCGACGCGCAGCCTCGACGACTGGAAGGCCTGGGCCACCTGGCGCATCCTCCACTCCCGCGCGCCGTACCTGACGTCCGCGATCGTCGACGAGAACTTCGCCTTCTACGGCCGCACGCTGACGGGAACCGAGACCAACCGCGAGCGCTGGAAGCGCGGCGTCTCCCTCGTACAGGATCTGATGGGCGAGGCGGTGGGAAAGCTGTACGTACAGAAGCACTTCCCGGCCGATTCGCGGACGCGCATGCAGGAACTGGTGGCCAACCTCGTCGAGGCGTACCGGCGCAACATCTCCGACCTCGAGTGGATGAGCCCGGAGACGCGGACGGCCGCGCTGGCGAAGCTCGACAAGTTCACCCCGAAGATCGGCTACCCGGACACCTGGCGGGACTACTCCTCGCTGCTGATCGATCCGGCGGACGTGGTGGGCAACTACCGCCGCGGCTACGAGGCCGAGTACCAGCGCGATCTGGACAAGCTCGGTGGTCCGGTGGACCGCGGCGAGTGGTTCATGACCCCGCAGACCGTCAACGCCTACTACAACCCGGGCATGAACGAGATCGTGTTCCCCGCCGCGATCCTGCAGCCCCCGTTCTTCGACCCGGACGCCGACGACGCCGCGAACTACGGCGGAATCGGTGCGGTCATCGGACACGAGATCGGCCACGGATTCGACGACCAGGGAGCCAAGTACGACGGTGACGGCAACCTCGTCGACTGGTGGACCGACAGTGATCGCAGCGAGTTCGGCAAGCGCACCACGGCGCTGATCGAGCAGTACGACTCGTTCGAGCCGAAAGCCCTTCCCGGACACCACGTCAACGGGAAGTTCACGATCGGCGAGAACATCGGCGACCTCGGTGGTCTGTCGATCGCCGTCGAGGCGTACAAGATCTCACTGAACGGCTCCGCGGCCCCGGAGATCGACGGCCTGACAGGGCTCCAACGTGTCTTCTTCGGTTGGGCGCAGGTGTGGCGCACCAAGGCGCGGGACGCGGAGGCGCTGCGCCGCCTGTCCATCGATCCCCACTCGCCGCCCGAGTTCCGATGCAACGGCGTGGTCCGCAACCTCGACAGCTTCCACGAGGCCTTCGAGGTGACAGAGCAGGACGCGCTCTACCTCGATCCGCAGCAGCGCGTCCGCATCTGGTGATCTAGCGCAGGCGCAGGCCGGACTCGGGATCGAAGAAGTACACCTCACCCGCGTCCGGCCGGACGCGCAGGCGCTCGCCCGCACCGACCACGACACGACGATCCACCCGCACCACCACGCGGCCACCGCGGGCCGTCCAGCCGGCGTCCGCCGGTCCGACCGAGTAGGCGAACGACTCCGCCCCCAGTTCCTCGACCAGCTCGGTGGTCAGCTCGACCGCCTCGGTGTCGGACTCGCCCACCAGTTCCCACGACTCGGGGCGGACCCCGACGACGATCCTCCCCTTGTGTGCGGCGGGCACCGGGATGCGCGCGCCACCCAGGACGGCGTGGCCGTCCACCACGTCCGTCTCGAGCAGATTCATCGCGGGCGAGCCGATGAACGACGCGACGAAGTCGTTGACCGGATTCGCGTACAGCTCACGGGGACTCGCGACCTGCTGCAGGAGTCCGCTCTTCAGGACCGCGACCCGGTCCCCCATCGTCATGGCCTCGACCTGATCGTGCGTCACGTACACCGTCGTCGTGCCGAGCCGGCGCTGCAACGACGCGATCTGCGACCTCGTGCTCACCCGGAGCTTCGCGTCCAGGTTGGAGAGCGGCTCGTCCATGCAGAACACCTCGGGGCGACGCACGATCGCGCGCCCCATCGCCACGCGCTGACGTTGGCCGCCGGACAGCTTGCCCGGACGCCGGCCGAGGAGGGGCTCGAGCTCGAGCATCCGAGCCGCCTCCTCGACGCGGACGGCCGTGTCCGCCTTCGACATTCCCGCGTTGCGCAGCGCGAATCCCATGTTCTCCGCCACCGTCATGTTCGGATACAGCGCGTAGTTCTGGAACACCATCGCGACGTCACGTTCCTTGGGTGCGAACCCGCTGACGTCCTTGCCGCCGATCTCGATGCGCCCGCTCTCGATCGCCTCGAGCCCGGCGAGCATGCGCAGGCTCGTCGACTTGCCGCATCCCGACGGTCCGACGAGCACGAGGAACTCGCCGTCCGCGATGTCCAGACTGAGCGCGTCCACCGAGGGAGTCGGTGCTCCCGCGTAGCGGTGGGTCGTCTCCACGAAATGTACCGAGGCCATGACAGAGGTGGTCCGCTTCTACTTGGGCAGCTTGGGAGTGATCTGGCGATCGATGATCTGCTGCAACTGATCCTGCACACCCGAGAACGTCGACGCGACATCGGCGTTCTGCAGGGCGATCTGCTCGAGACCCGCACCGATGATCTGATCGCCGCCGGGCACGAACACGCGGGCGTAGTCCTGCGACCGGGTCCGCGCGAGCTGGTCCACCGCGGTCCGCGAGCGGGGGTTCTGCTCGAGGAACGCGACCTCGGAGGCGTCGGTGGCGGACGACTTGCGCACCGGCATGTAGCCGACGTTCTGCGAGAAGTACGCCGTGTTCTCGGTGTTGGTCACGAACTCGATGAACTTGAGCGCGTTGATCTTCCGCTCGTCCGGGATATTCGCCGGGATGGCCAGTCCGGCGCCACCCGTCGGGCACCCGGGAGTGCCCGCCTCGGCGGGGAGGAACGCCGTGCCGAAGTCGAACTTCGCGTTCTTCGTGATGCCCGACAGGTCGCCGGTCGACGCGATGGTCGAGCCGAGCAGGCCCGCGGAGAAGTCGTTGGCGATGTCGTTGGACACGGCCGCGTACTTCTTCGTGTGGATCATGTCCTTGAGGAAGTTGCCGGCCTCGATGGTGCGCTCGTCGGTGAACTTCAGATCGAACTCGTCGGAGTAGCTGCCGCCGAACGTCCAGATCGGGCCCTCGAAGGTCCACCCCAGGTAGTCCTCCGCGTTGCCCCAGCCGTGCGCGAGCTTGCCGGATCCGATGGCGCGCTGGATCTCCGGGCCCCACTGGTCGAACTCCTGCCACGTGGCCGGCCCGCGATCCGGGAGTCCGGCAGCAGTCCACACCTCGCGGTTGTAGTAGAACAGCGGGGTCGAGCGGGCGTAGGGCAGCGCCCACGTCTTGTCGTTCCAGTTGTAATCGGCGACGAGCGAGTCGACGTAGTCGCTCGTGTTCACGCCCGCCTGCGAGAACAGGTCGTCCAGCGGCGAGATCGCGCCGAGCAACGCGAAGTTGAACCACCACACGTCCGAGAGCAGCACGACGTCCGGCAGCGACCCGCCCGACAGCGCCGCGTTGAACTTCTGCGCGATCTCCTCGTAGTTCTTGCCGCCGTCGACCATCTGCACCGTCAGGTCGGGATTGGCCGTCTGGAAGCGCGAGATGAGCTCGTTCTCGATGTCCTTCGAGCTACCCGGGTGGGACGACCAGAACGTGATCGTACTGGCATCGCCACCACCGGACGCCGACGAGCTGCTCGTCGAACTCGTTCCGGCACAGGCGGTGAGAGCGGCGCCCGCGGCGACGGCACCGGACAGTCCGAGGAATCCGCGGCGAGAGAATGGCTGCATCATGTGCTCCTTGTTCATAGGTTGGTCAGCCCTTGACGGCGCCGGAAGTGAGGCCCTTGATCATGTGACGCTGGAGAGCCAGGAAGACGATCAGAATGGGGAGCATCGTCAGGACGGTGCCGGCCATGACGGGCCCCCAGTTGGTGACGCCGTCGTTGTTCTGCAACTGGGTCAGGCCCACCGGCAGCGGCGCGACGGACGAGTCGTCCGACATCAGGAACGGCCAGAGGTACTCGTTCCACTCGTTCACCACGGTGATGGTGGCGAACGCGACCATGGTCGGGCCCGACAACGGCAGGACCACCCGGAACAGCAGGCGGACCGGGCCGGCGGCGTCCATGCGGGCGGCCTCGATGATCTCCTGCGGTATCGACAGGAAGTGGTTGCGCATGAGGAACGTTCCGAATGCCACGCCCGCCAGCGGCACGATGATGCCCTGGAAGGTGTTGCGCCACCCCAACTGCGCCACCAGCGCGTAGTTGGAGATCACCGTGATCTGATTCGGCACCATCAGTGCCGCGATGATCACGAGGAAGACGATCGTCTTACCCGGAAAGCGCAGGAAGACGAGGCCGTAGGCGCTCAGCACGCCCAGCGCGAACTTCACGACGGCCAGGATGCTGGTGATGATCAGGGAGTTCTTCAGGAACGTCCAGAACGGAACGGTGGTCGTCGCCTCGTCGTAGTTCTCCGGGCGGAACACCGCGGGCCACCAGACCGACGGCTGCACGTAGATGTCACCGCGCTCCTTGAACGAGGTGACGACGATCCAGAAGAGCGGCAACCCGATGATGACGATGACCACGACCATCGCTGCGTAGCCGAAGAGTGCGGAGAGTCGACGACGGCGGGCGGCGTCCCGCGCCGGGCGGGCATCGTCGGCAGTGGCGGCGGCCGGCGCCCTGTCGATCACGCTCATCGCGCGTCACCTCGATCCATGACTCGCACCTGCAGGACGGTGATGATCAGCAGCACCAGGAACATGATCGTGGCGACGGTCGCGCCGTAGCCCGCCCGGAAGTTCCTGAATGACTCCTCGTACACCTGATAGACCATCGTGGTGGTGCCGGTACCCAGCGGACCGCCCCGCGTCATCACGTTGATGATGTCGAAGACCTGCAACGAGTTGAGCATGACCGTGATGGACAGGAAGAACGTGGTGGGACGCAGCTGAGGAAGCGTCACCTTGCGGAACGTCGTCCACCGACTCGCGCCGTCGATCTGCGCGGCTTCGGTCAGATCCTGCCGAAGACCCTGCAGCGCTGCGAGATAGATGACGAAGGCGTAGCCCAGGTTCTTCCACAGGTACGTCACGGTGATCATGAACAGCGCCCACCCGGGGCTCTGGTAGAAGTCCGGCACTCCCTCGAAGCCGAACCGCCGCATGACGTCCTGGATCAGGCCGAAGTTCGGATCGAACACGAACTGGAACGCCACACCTATGGCCGCGCCGGAGATGACGAACGGAGCGAAGACGGCCGAGCGGACGATGTTGCGGCCGCGCAACTTGCGATCGAGGAGCATCGCCAGGACGAGTCCGAGGAGCATGCTGCCCGCCACCGCCGCGATGGTGAAGATGACGGTGTTCGACACGATCTGCCACGTGTCGCTGCGCCCCCACCATTCGCGATAGTTCGAGAGACCGATGAAGGTCGACGTCGGCGACGAGATGTTCCAGTCGAAGAACGAGAGCCTGATGTTGTCCAGCAGCGGCCGGTAGGTGAACACGCCCAGCAGGACCAGGTTCGGCCCGACCAACACCAGGAACAGCGCGTAGTCGCGCCACGGTCGACGGAGGAAAGATCGTTGTGCGGGTGGCAGTTCCGGCAAGGTGCGCTGGACCACCGGCCGCGATCGCGGCGGGCTTGCTCTCACCGGTGGGACATTAGCGTAGGTAAAGCGAACGAATGGTGAACATGGACCGATCAGTATCGGTCCGAGATGTGATCGTTCAGAGTTGCCAGTCGCCGAGGCCGTCGCGGCCGTTCAGAATGCCGCCGTCGGTGTTCTGCACCACCACGGGATCACCCTTCTGGGCCGTCTCGAAGAACCATTTCGCGTCCTCGGTGCTGACGTTGAGGCAGCCGTGGCTGACGTTCTCGACACCCTGACTGTCCACCGACCACGGCGCGGCGTGGACGAAGATGCCGCTGTTCGACATGCGGGTGGCGTACTCCACGTAGGTCCGGTAGCCCTCGGGCGCATCGACCGGCACACCGTAGGTGGACGAGTCCATGTACATGTCGCGGAAACGCTCGCCGACGATGTAGGTGCCGTTGGGCGTCTCGTGGCCGACCTTGCCCATCGAGGTGGGCATCGTGCGCACCACCTCGCCGTTGCGCGTCACCGTGATGGTCTTGGTGTCGTCGTCCGCCGTCGTGACGATCGCGTCGCCGACGGTGAAGGTGGACGACGCGTCTCCCGCGGTCACCGTCACGGTCGTGTTCGCCGGCCAGAAGACGTCGGGTCGCCAGCGGACCTGGCTGTCGGAGAACCAGAAGAAGCGGCCGGCGACGTCACCGGCGGACGTGGTCACGTCGATCGCCCGCTCGGCGGCCGCGCGGTCGTCGATCGGGGCGGCGAACCGGACGATGATCGGCTGCGCGACACCGACGACCTCGCCCGCGGACGGGTTCAGTGCGGGAGCGGAGAAGTTCGCGGGACCACGCGGCGCCTCGACGGGTGCGGGCGGGGCGACCGGCGGTGTCGGGACACCGGGCGCGGGGGCGGTGATGCCGGGGATCGGCGGGAGCGAGATGTCCGGGCCACCGGGCCACAGCGGCGCCGCGGAGGCGGGCACGGTCACCCCGACGGTGACGGCGGCCGCGGCGAGGACGCCTGCAGCCGAACGAGCGAGGAAACGAACCGAACGTCGAGCACCCATGCTTGTGAACCATCCCTAGCGAAGTCGCTGTACCTGATCGCACCGCAATTAACACATACGGGTGGTCCCCATCGCCAATCGGGTAATGTGGTGAGACACCCGGGAGGGCGCTGACTGCGCCGTGTCGGGATGACGTAGGACTCCTGTCAAACCACGGCGGCGGTCGAGGGTCGAGCACGTTCCTCGCGAACGCGCCGACATGACGGAAGGGCACACGCCGTGGTGATCGACGACCGAACCAACACAGCCGGAAGCAGGCCGGCCCGTCCCGTGCTGTTCTCCGGCGACCGGGACGGGGGCGGACTCAGCGATCTGCTCGGTCCCGAGAGCCTCCGCACGTCGTTCCAGCGCATCATCGATCTGCAGACCGATGCCATCGTCGGGTACGAGGCGGTCGTTCTGGGTCCCGCCGACTCGTCGTTCGCCGACCCCGTGTCACTCGCGTCGGCCGCGAAGTCGATGGGCATGACACCCGACCTCGACGCCGCACGGTGGAACGGAGCGCTCAGCGAGGCCGCGCGCGCCGAGCTTCCTCG
The DNA here is from genome assembly GCF_030818285.1 of Rhodococcus sp. SORGH_AS_0301. Lineage (NCBI taxonomy): Bacteria > Bacillati > Actinomycetota > Actinomycetes > Mycobacteriales > Nocardiaceae > Rhodococcus > Rhodococcus sp. SORGH_AS_0301. The sequence goes on along the minus strand of NZ_JAUTAC010000002.1, from coordinate 4,300,403 downwards.
TGAACTGCCCCTGTTCATCGCGGTCGACCCCGACTCCCTCACGGAACTGCCCGACCTGCGGGACCACGACATGGGCGGCGCGGTGCTGCAGTTCGACGAGACCGCGCTCATCCGACGACCGGCGCACCTGATGCAGGTGGTCGCCGAGGTCCGACGACTCGGCTGGGCCATCGCCGTCGACCACGTGGGAGTACGGCCCGAGTCCCTCGCTCTGCTCCCGCTGCTCGAGCCGGACGTGATCAAGCTGGACCGGACCCTCCTGGCCACACGCCCCAATCGCTTCACGGCCCGCGTGGTCAACGCCGTCGCGGCCCAGGTGGAGCGCACCGGCGCCGTGGTCATGGCCGAGGGCATCGACACCCCACGAGCAGCGCTCACGGCGCAGGCCATGGGAGCGCGCGTCGGCGAGGGCTCCCTCTACGGATCGACCACCGACCTCTCCGTCGACAGTCCCGTGGGATCACCCCTCGAGTTCGAGATCGCGCGCGATCGCGGCTTCACCCCGATGTCGACGCCGTACAACCTGGCTGCCGGCGGTCGCGACGTACGCCGAGCGAGCAAGCGTCTGCTCATCGAGATCAGCAAGAACCTCGAGGCGATGGCGACCGACAGCCAGCAGACCGCGCTGATGCTCGGAGCGTTCCAGCACGTCAAGCACTTCACGCCCATCACCGGACGACGGTGGGAGCTGATGGCCATGAACGCGACGCTCGTCGGCGCGCTCGCGGAGAACATCGGGACCGAGCCTGCCCCGAAGATCCGCGGCGCCAACCTCGCCGCGTCGGACGCGTTACGCGAGGAATGGGACGTCGTCGTGCTCACGCCGCACTTCTCCGCGGTGCTCGCGGCCCGCGACCTCGGCGACACCGGACCCGACATGGAACGTCGGTACGACTACGTGTTGTCCCACGACACGACGCTCACCATCGAGTGCGCGCGGTCCCTCATCGCCCGGCTGCCTCCCGAACGAAGCGGTTCCTGGTAGAAGTCGCCTGCTCAGACCTCGTCGGGGACGATGACGGAGTGGACGAAGCGCATCTTCTCCAGCACCTTTGCCGGCAGGACGAAGGGGTAGAGGTCCTGGTGTCCCATGGACCTGTTCAGCTGGTTGAGTGCCCACGTCAGCGGTAGCCACCAGTCGATGATCCGGCTGAAACCGACGTCTCCGGCCAGTGGCGCCTCGAAGGTGGATCCGGCGGGCGCGAAGGCGTAGGCCGCAGCGGTGTCCAGGGTGTCCCGGATGTGCAGGTAGTGGGCGAACGTCTCCGCCCAGTCCTCGGCCGGATGCATCGTCGCGTAGGACGACACGTAGTTCTTCTTCCAGCCGTCCGGTGCACCCTCGCTGTAGTGCCGATCCAGTGCCGCCTGGTAATCGTCGTCCGGGTTGCCGAAGAGTTCCTCGAACCGCGCGCGATGCTCACCGCTGCCGATCAGCACCATCTGATAGAAGTGGCCGATCTCGTGCCGGAAGTGGCCGACGAGCGTGCGATAGGGCTCGTCCATCGACACCCGCAGCTGCTCGCGGTGCACGTCGTCGCTCTCGGCGAGGTCCAGCGTGATCAGACCGTTGGCATGACCGGTGATGACGTTGCGGTTGGCGCTCGAGAGCAGGTCGAACGCGAGACCACCCTCGGGGTTCTCGTCCCGCCCGATGATCGGCAGGTGCAACTCGTCGAGTTCGAGCACCACCCGGCGCTTCGCCGTCTCCGCGGACGCGAACTCGGCGATGGCCTCCTGGTCGGAGTCGGCGGGCCGCGTGCGGGTGAGGGCGCAGGACAGGCACAACGTGTCCCCGTCCGTCGCGTCGACCAACCAGTTGCACTGCGCCAGCTTGATGTTGGCGCAGCGTCGCCAGGTGGTGCCGTCCACGACCACGGACAGATCGTCGTCGAGCACCTGCATGCTGCGACTCGGCAGGTGGAATCCCAGCCTGCTGTCACAGCTCAGGCAGATGGAGTTCTCGAACGACAGCTGTTGACCGCACTTGCGGCAGAAGAAGACTCGCATGACTCGTGGAACACCCTTCTCGACAACGCTACGACGCTCAGCCTACGCAGATGCGGGGTCGCTCCGGACCACACCGAGACCATGCCCCCGAGCCGGTGTGACCTGCGACGCCGGGGGGTTTGAACGAGGGGCCGACGGTGAATCCACGGTGCATGACTGACACGACGCAGAAGACGGCCTCGTACACCGTTCCCGGCATGGACGTCGCCGACGGTGCCCATGTGGCGGAGGTCCTCCAGGACCGCCTCAACGCCCTGAACGACCTGCATCTGACGCTCAAGCACGTGCACTGGAACGTCGTCGGACCCAACTTCATCTCCGTCCACGAGATGCTGGATCCCCAGGTCGAGGCCGTGCGCGGCTTCGCCGACGACGTCGCGGAGCGCATCGCGACGCTGGGCTCGTCCGCACTCGGCACCCCCGGCACCATCGTCTCGCAGCGCAAGTGGGACGACTACAGCATCGGCCGCGCGCCGGCCATCGAGCACCTCGGCGCGCTCGACCTCGTCTACACCGGCGTGATCTCGGACTACCGCGCGGCGATCGAGGAGGTCGGCAAGGTCGACCCCGTCACCGAGGACCTGCTCATCGGACACAGCGGCCAGCTGGAGCTGTTCCACTGGTTCGTGCGTGCGCACCTCGAGAACGCGGGTGGCCAGCTCTCGACGGCCGGCGCCGGTTCCGAGAAGGAAGCGGCACGCGACGCGAGCTGACACTCCGTCTCCACCGTACGAGCTCGCAGCGCCGCACCCCGCGAGGGGTGCGGCGCTGCTGTAGTTTCGTGCGGTGACGGAGTCGATCACCGCGCATCGGACGCGGTTCAGAGGCCTGGTCGACAAGATCGCCGACGCGCGTCGGGGAGACAGCAGCGAGACCGTCGCTGCCGCGTTCCTCCTCGTCGCCACCGTGGTGGCGCTGATCTGGGCGAACTCGCCGTGGGGTGAGACCTACCAGTCGTTCTGGCACACCCCGCTGTCGATCACGCTGGGTGATCAGGGCATCGAGCTCGACCTGCAGCACTGGGTCAACGACGGTCTGATGGCTCTGTTCTTCTTCGTCGTCGGGCTCGAGGTGAAGCGGGAGTTCGCCATGGGCGAGCTCCGCGACCGGTCCCGCGCCGCCGTTCCCATCGTGGCGGCGATCGCCGGGCTCGCACTGCCCGCGGCGTTGTTCCTTCTCCTCAATCCCACCGGGCCCGAGGCCGCGGCGTGGGGTGTCGTGATCTCGACCGACACCGCGTTCGTGGTCGGGCTCCTCGCGGTAGTCGGACCCGCCCGAGCCGTGCGTCTGCGCATCTTCCTGCTGACCCTCGCCGTGGCCGACGACGTCGGCGCCCTCGCCATCATCGCGGTGTTCTACACCGACGAACTGCGGATCGGGCCCCTGCTCGTGTCCGTGGCGGGCCTCGCTCTGATCGCGTCGCTGCGCGGCCTGCGGGTGTGGCGCGGCGCGGGCTACGGACTCGTCTCGGTGGTCACCTGGGTCGCCATGTACGAGTCCGGCGTCCACCCCACTCTCGCGGGCGTCATGATCGCCCTGATCCTGCCCGTCTACCCGCCGCGGCGGCGTGAGGTGGAACATGCCGCCGCGCTGACCCGCGCGTTCCGGCAGTCCCCCAATCCGGAGTACGCCCGCGCCGCGCGGCTCGGACTCGAGCGCGCCGTCTCGGTGAACGAGCGGCTGATGCGGCTCTACCAGCCGTACACGGCCTTCATCATCGTGCCGATCTTCGCCCTCGCGAACGCGGGTGTGGTCCTGAGCTCGGAGACGCTGCGTGCCGCCGCCACGTCATCGCTGACCTGGGGCATCGTCGTCGGCCTGGTGCTCGGCAAGTTCGTCGGCATCACGACGGCGAGCGCGGTGTTCGCGAAGCTCCGGCCGGGATCCATGACACCGGGGCTCACCTTCCCGCAGATCGCCGGCGGCGCCGCGCTCTCCGGCGTGGGATTCACCATCTCGCTGTTCATCGTCGATCTCGCGCTGGACGACCCGGCTCTCGCAGATCAAGCCCGCGTCGGCGTGCTCAGTGCCTCCGTGATCGCCGCGCTGCTCGGCTGGCTGGTGTTCTCGCTCGGCAACCGATTCGCGCCGCCGCCCGCGGAACCGTCACTGGACCTCCTCCGCCGCGTGAGCCCGAAGCGGGACCACATCCGCGGACCGGTGGACGCGCCGCTCACCATCGTGGAGTACGGCGATTTCGAGTGCCCGTTCTGCAGCAAGGCGACCGGAAGCACGCGCGAGGTGCGGGAACACTTCGGAGACCAGGTGCGCTACATCTTCCGCCACTACCCGCTCGACGACTACCACCCGCATGCCCGGTACGCGTCCGAGGCGTCGGAAGCCGCTGCGGCACAGGGCAAGTTCTGGGAGATGCACGACACCCTGTTCCTGCACAGCGACGCCCTCGAGCGCGACGACATCGACCGCTACGCCGCGGACCTCGGGCTCGACATGGATCGCTTCGAGGACGACCTCCGGACCGGCGACTTCGTCACCCGCGTCGAGGACGACGAACTCGACGCGCTCACCAGTGAGCTACCGGGAACGCCGACGTTCTATCTCGGCGTCGAGGGCCGGGTTCCGCAGCGCCACAGCGGCCCCCACGACGCCGCGACCATCATCCGCGAGCTCGAGGCGATGCGCGCAGCCGCCCGCCGGCCTGTCGCCGACTGACGTCGCCTACTCCTGCGCCCGGTTGCCGTCCTCGTCCCAATGGGCGGCCACCTTCTTCGACGGCTGGACGCGGGGCGGCTCGCCGGGCATCTTGGGGTAGTCCGGGGGGAAGTTGAGTTCGCCGCCGGGCAGCGTCTCCCACAGATCGAGCAGCGGAGCCAAGGAGTACGCCTCGTCGTCCATCGACGCCCAGGGATCGCCGTCCTGCAGGTAGTCGGGGACGGTGACCAGGGAGTACTCGCGGGGGTCGCTGGTCTCGGCGAGGCGCTCCCAGGTCAGCGGCGTCGACACCGGGGCGCCGGGACGCGCCCGCAGACTCCACGCACTCGCGATGGTGCGGTCCCTGTTGTTCTGGTTGTAGTCGATGAAGAGGCGCGCACCGCGCTCCTCCTTCCACCAGGCCGTGGTCACGCCGTCGTCGCGGCGCTCGAGTTCACGGCCCAGGCCGATCGCGGCGTGACGCACGTCCTCGAACGTCCACTCCGGCCGGATCCGCACGTACACGTGGATGCCGCGGTTGCCACTGGTCTTCGGGTAGCCACGAAGACCCAGTTCCTCCAACAGTTCTCGCGTCACCAGAGCGACGCGGCGGGCGTCGGTGAACGAGGTTCCCGGCTGGGGGTCGATGTCGATGCGCAACTCGTCGGGACGGTCGACCTCGGGCCGACGGACCGGCCACGGGTGGAAGGTCAGGGTGCCCATCTGGGCGGCCCACACCAGCGACGCCGGCTCGGTGGGACACAGTTCCTCCGCGCGCCTCCGGCTCGGGAACGTGATCTCGACGGTCTCGACGAAATCGGGTGCACCTCTGGGCAATCGCTTCTGATAGAAGCCGTCGCCACCCTTGTCCTGCGGGCCGGTGGCCAGGCGCATCCCGTCGCGATACCCGTCGGGCCAGCGCTCCATCGCGGTGGGACGGTCCCCCAGGGCGCGCATCAACGGCTCGCCCACCGTCAAGAAGTACTCGCACACCTGCAGTTTGGTGATGTCCGGTGTGCGGTCCGTGGCCTCGTAGATGATGCGGTCCGGACTCGAGACCTTCACCTCACGCTCGCCGACCTGCAGCATCACGGGCGTCGACTTCGCGGCCACGGTCAGGACCTCTCGAGGATGTCGGAGACGTCGTAGTCCGCGGGCACGTCGAGCTGGTCGTACGTGCAGCTCAGCGGATCCCGGTCGGGGCGCCAGCGGACGAAGCGCGCGGCGTGGCGCAGCCTGGACTTCTCCATCTGGTCGTAGGCCACCTCGAGAACCCGCTCGGGCCGCACCGGGATCCACGTACGGTCCATGCCTGAGCGCCAGCGGGTCTGCTCTCCGTCGGAGACGATGTCGTCACCGAGCCGCAACGGTTCCAGTTCCTCGAGGTAGGACAACCGCTTCGCGTCCGTGAAGGCGGACGCGCCGCCGATCATCTGGAGCTGGTCACCGTTGTAGAGACCCAGCAGCATCGACCCGATACCGTTGCCGCTCTTGTGAATGCGGTACCCGATGAGAACGCAGTCGGCCGTGCGGGCGTGCTTGACCTTGATCATCTCGCGCTTGTTCGGCACGTACACGCCGTCGAGCCGCTTGGCCACGACCCCGTCCAGTCCGGCTCCCTCGAACCGGTCGAACCAGTCGGTGGCCAGAGCGGCGTCCGCGGTCACGCGCGTCACGTGGCACCGCGGCTCGGTCCGACCCGTGTCGAGGATCGTCTCCAGGCGGGCGCGCCTCTCGGCGAAGGGAAGTCCGGTCAGGTCCTCGTCACCGAGCGCCAGGAGATCGAAACCGATGAACTGCGCGGGGGTCTTCTCGGCCAGCATCCGCACGCGACTGTCGGCGGGGTGGATCCGCTCGGACAGCGAGTCCCAGTCGAGCCGCCACGATCCGTCGGTCTCGAGAGCGACCACCAGCTCGCCGTCGACGACACATCGTTCGGGCAGTTCCTCGCGCACGGCGTCGACCATCTCCGGGAAGTACCGGGCCAGGTCCTTACCACCGCGTGACCCGAGCACCACCTCGTCCCCGTCACGGAAGACGATCGTGCGGAAGCCGTCCCACTTCGGCTCGTAGGACCACGCCGGATCCCCCGAGTCGGGCTGGTCGGGGACCGTCTTGGAGGCCTTGGCGAGCATGGGCTGCAACGGGGGTGAAACGGGGAGGTCCACCGCTCAATACTTACACGTCGGACAAACGGCGCAACGGGCTTACAGTGTCGTCCATGACGATTTCTCGGCGACCGGGAACGCGGCGCGCTCCGGCCGTTCTCCTCGTGCTGACGGCGGTCGCCCTGCTGGCAGGATGCTCGTCGACGATCACCGGTACCCCCGTCGCTCAGCAGGGCTCCGTACCCGCGTCCGAGGTGCCCGAGTTGCCGAACGATTCGATCCTCCCGCCGGTCCCCACCACTCCGTCCGGCACCGGCGGCGACGTCTCCATCGACGCGCAGGCGGGTGACTGCGTGCGTCTCGGCGGCACGGTCGACGAGGCCACCATCGAGGAGGCCGCGTGCGGGTCTCCCGAATCGAACTACCGCGTGGTGTCTGCCGAGGTCTCCACCGACTTCTGTCCCGGTGACGTCGACCAGACGTACTACGAGACGCTCGCCGGCATCGAGCAGGGCGCGCTGTGCCTCGACATCGACTTCGTGGTCGGGGGATGCATGGATCTGGGCACGCCCGACCCGGAGCGCTCGGACTGCGACGCCCCGATGATCGGCGGTGTCCGGGTCGTCGACGTCCTGCAGGGCACGACCGACGCGTCGGAATGCCCGTCGTCACGCAGTTACGTCTACGACGAGCGCGCCTTCGTCGTCTGTCTCGACGACCAGTGACCTCGCCCTCGCCGACCGTCCCCCTGTCGTCGGCGCGCGGCCGGTGGATCGTGCTGGCCACGGTGCTGGGATCGACCCTGTCGCTGCTCGACGGAACCGTGGTCACCATCGCCCTCCCCGACATCGGGACCGAACTGGGCGCCGACGTCAGCGGGCTGCAGTGGACGGTCACCGGCTACACCCTGACGCTCGCCGCGTTCGTGCTGCTGGGCGGCTCGCTCGGCGACCGTGTCGGACGGCGGCGCATCTTCGTCCTGGGCACGATCTGGTTCGCGGTCGCGTCGGTCGCGTGCGGTCTGGCGCCGAACGTCGAGTTCCTCGTGCTCGCTCGTGTCGTGCAGGGCATCGGCGCTGCGTTGGTGACGCCGGGTTCGCTGGCGATCCTGTCGGCCTCGATCGACCCGAAGGATCGGGGTGCGGCCATCGGCCTGTGGTCGGGCTTCGGTGGCATCGGGTCCGCGGTGGGCCCGCTGCTGGGCGGCTGGCTCGTGGAGATCGCCGGGTGGCGGTCCATCTTCCTGCTCAACGTGCCGCTCGCCGTCGCGGTCGTCGTCGTCGCGTTGCGCCACGTGCCCGAGACGCGAGACCCCGAGACCTCCGGCCGACTCGACGTCCCCGGAGCTGCCGTCGTCGCCCTCGCTCTCGCGGCACTGACCTACGGGGCGATCGACGGACGGTGGCCGATCATCGCGATCGGCCTGGTCGGGCTGGCCGTGTTCGTGGTCGTCGAGCGCCGGACGGCCCACCCTCTGGTGCCGCCGTCGCTCTTCTCGTCCAGGGTCTTCGTCGCGGCGAACATCGTGACCTTCGCGGCCTACGCCGCGCTCGGCGGCGTGTTCTTCCTGCTGCTGCTGCAACTGCAGGTCGCGCTCGGCTACTCGGCCCTCGCCGCCGGCACGGCGACACTGCCGATCACCGCGGCGCTCCTCCTGCTGTCGGCGCGCGCCGGCGCGCTGGCCGGCCGCATCGGACCTCGTCTGCCCATGACGGTGGGACCACTGGTGGCCGCGGTCGGGCTGGTACTCATGGTCCGCATCGAGCCGGGATCGACCTACCTCGGTGCCGTGCTGCCGGCCGTCGTCGTGTTCGGCGTGGGGCTCTCCCTGCTCGTGGCGCCACTCACCGCGGCCGTCATCGGTGCGGCACCGGCATCGCACGCGGGTACCGCGTCCGCGGTGAACAACGCGGTCGCGCGCACGGCTCAACTGCTCTCGGTCGCCGCGATTCCCGGCATCGTCGGCATCTCCGGGCAGCTGGATCCCGCGCAGTTCTCCTCGGGATTCCGCGCCGCGATGCTCATCTGTGCGGCCATGCTGACTCTCGCCGGGGCAGTCGCCGCCGTCTCGATCCGCACACCTCGCCCGACGGGTCGCACACCGATGCACTGCGACGTGTCCGGACCGCCCGTGACGGACGGCCGCTGACGGTCACTCCGCCAGGCAGGCCACGCGGGGATCGACGCGCATCTTTGCGAGTGCGCTGCGGATCCGCGACTTCATCGTCGACACAGGCACGCCCATACGATCGGCGGCCTCCGCATACGTGAGACCTTCGAAGAACGCCATGAACAGGCATTCCCGCTGCCGGCCACTCAGTTCCTGCATCGCGTCGAGCACCGGACGGCGGTCGAGGAAGCGGTCCGACGTGTCGTGAATCCCCACGGCGGCGTCGAGCATCGCGTACTTCGACTCGCGATCGGTCCGCGACTGCTCGGACCGCACGCGGTCGATGGCTCGCCGGTGCGCCATGGTCACCAACCACGCCGCCGGCGACCCCTGTTCGGGCGAGAACGTGGGGGCCTTCTGCCACACCTCGAGATAGACGTCCTGGACGCACTCCTCGGAGAATCCACGATCGCGGAGCACCCGGAGCACGGCTCCGTAGACGCGGGAGGACGTCGCGTCGTAGAACCGGGCGAACGCCTGACGGTCACCACGGCCGACGGCCTGGAGCAGAGCCGACAGTTCCGCCGTCGAGCGAGCCGCGGGCCGAGGCGCGGGAGACACCGCCGAATCATCCGTAAGCGGCTGTGCAACAAGTGTATTCACGGTCTTCACCTCGATCCGTCGAACGCGGGACGTGCTCTCGATAGGCATGACGATGCCAGCGCTACCACGCGGTAGCGCATCGCGAGTGTCGCGATCGGGTCACTGGTTGATAACGGAACGGTCACGGCGGCTGAGGTCGAGTCCGGTGCCCGATGATCGGTGATTCCGGTGCGGTCTAGGGTTTTTGCCATGAGCAGCACCCCCGCAGACGCCACCACCTCCACCAGCGCCGACACGGCCGACGTCAAGCCCCGCAGCCGCGACGTCACCGACGGTCTCGAGAAGACCGCAGCGCGCGGCATGCTGCGCGCGGTCGGCATGGGCGACGCGGACTGGGGCAAGTCCCAGATCGGCGTCGCGTCGTCGTGGAACGAGATCACCCCGTGCAACCTCTCGCTCGATCGCCTGGCGAAGGCGGTCAAGGAGGGTGTGCACACGGGCGGCGGCTATCCCCTCGAGTTCGGCACCATCTCCGTGTCCGACGGCATCTCCATGGGCCACGAGGGCATGCACTTCTCGCTGGTCTCCCGTGAGGTCATCGCCGACTCGGTCGAGACCGTGATCAGCGCCGAGCGCCTCGACGGCTCCGTGCTGCTGGCCGGCTGCGACAAGTCGCTGCCCGGAATGCTCATGGCGGCCGCGCGCCTCGACCTCGCGAGCGTCTTCCTCTACGCGGGCTCCACTCTTCCCGGTTTCGCGACGCTCTCGGACGGCAGCGAGCACCAGGTCACCATCATCGACGCGTTCGAGGCCGTCGGCGCCTGCTCGCGCGGCCTGATGTCGCGTGAGGACGTCGACACCATCGAACGCGCGATCTGCCCCGGCGAGGGCGCCTGTGGCGGTATGTACACCGCCAACACGATGGCCAGCGCGGCCGAGGCCATGGGCATGTCGCTCCCCGGCAGCGCCGCCCCGCCCGCTCCCGACAAGCGTCGCGACGGATTCGCTCGTGCCAGCGGCGAGGCCGTCGTCGAACTGCTGCGTCGCGGCATCACCACGCGCGACATCATGACGAAGGAAGCGTTCGAGAACGCCATCGCCGTCGTCATGGCCTTCGGCGGTTCCACGAACGCCGTGCTGCATCTGCTCGCGATCGCGTACGAGGCAGGTGTCGAACTCACCCTCGACGATTTCGTCCGCGTCGGCGCCAAGGTGCCGCACCTCGCCGACGTGAAGCCGTTCGGCCGCCACGTCATGACCGACGTCGATCGCATCGGCGGCGTTCCCGTCGTCATGAAGGCCTTGCTCGACGCCGGCCTGCTGCACGGCGACTGCCTCACGGTCACCGGCAAGACGGTGGCGGAGAACCTCGCCGACATCGCCCCGCCGGATCCCGACGGTCTGGTGCTGCGCGCGATGAGCGAGCCGATCCACCCGACCGGCGGCATCACGATTCTGAAGGGCTCGCTGGCTCCCGGCGGCGCCGTCGTGAAGTCGGCAGGCTTCGACTCCGACGTCTTCGAGGGCACCGCCCGCGTCTTCGAGCGTGAGCGCGCCGCGATGGACGCTCTCGAGGACGGCACCATCACGTCCGGCGACGTCGTCGTCATCCGGTACGAGGGCCCCAAGGGCGGCCCGGGCATGCGCGAGATGCTGGCGATCACCGGAGCCATCAAGGGCGCGGGCCTCGGCAAGGACGTCCTGCTGATGACCGACGGTCGGTTCTCGGGTGGCACGACGGGCCTGTGTGTCGGGCACATCGCTCCCGAGGCCGTCGACGGCGGACCGATCGCGTTCGTCCGCGACGGCGACCGCATCCGCCTGGACGTCGCGAACGGCACGCTCGACCTGCTGGTCGAGGACGCCGAGCTCGAGTCACGCAAGGCGGAGTGGGCACCGCTTCCGCCTCGCTACACCCGTGGCGTGCTGGCCAAGTACTCCAAGCTCGTGGGGTCCGCGTCGCAGGGCGCCGTCTGCAGCTGAGACCGCGCGGTGACAAGACCGTGACCTGACCGTGACCGTCGGCAGAGTTGGCTGATACCCGGCGGGGGCATTCTTCGAGGATAAGACGCGGCAACGATCGTTGCCGTCGATCGTTTTCGGGAGAGGGCAACCCACGTCATGTCAGTCGTCAAGAGAACCATCGCCGGAGCGTTCACCGTCGCACTCGGTGTCGCCGCATTCCTGCCCGCCACCGCCTCGGCCGCACCGGTCACGGCATGCCAGGCACCGTTCGGTGCGGACGCCGTGCCCGCCGGTGGCCTGTGCTCGGCGACCAGTGACGCCTCCAGCGCCGCTGCCGCCTACGGTGACGCGTCCGCCGACGCCAGCCGCAACGCCCTCGCCCTGGCGCTCGGCCTCAACGGCGGCATCGCCAGCAGCTCGGCCGTCGGTTACGCGGCACCGGCCGCCATCGCGTTCGGACCGGGTTCCGTCGCCGAGGCACTCGGCCTGAACCCGGGTCTGTCCATCGCCATCGCGGCACCGGGCTCGACCGTCACGGTCGACTCCCTCGGTGGCGTCACCTGCGACGGCCCCGGATTCGCCGGCGACCTCACCACGCTGAAGGCGTGCCTGCGCGTCAACTGATCCACAGCTCCACCCAGCCGACACGACGAAGGCCGTGACCCCCTCTCGGGAGTCACGGCCTTCGTCGTGTGGCTGGGGTCCGGCGATCAGCCCGTGACGGTGAACCCGGTACCGACGCCGCCGCCGCGGTTGATGTCGTCGAGCACCGTCTGGATGTTGGTGCCCACCTCGGGACCGATGCACGGGATGCCCAGGTACGCGTTGACCATGCCCACCAACGTGGTGCCGGCGACGACCGGGCCGCCCGAGTCACCCTGCTGGACGCAGATCTGCGTGTAGGTGCGGTCGTTCTGGAAGAGCTCCCCGTAGGTGATGCCGCACGTGTTACCGGTGGTGCGGCCCTCCTTGCACATGATGCCGGGGAAGGTCGCGGGCGCCCCCACGCCCGTGATGGTCACGTTGCCGACGCGGTTGGTCGGTGCGACGCGGCCCCGATCGAACTCGATGACGGCGTAGTCGAGGCCGGGGACCGAGCTCACGATGCGGCCGACGGCGCCCGCGTCGGGCAGGTACTCGGCGCCGATCAGATCACCGGGAACGCCGCAGTGACCTGCGGTGATGCCGACGAGTCGACCGGCGGCGTCGTTGCCGATGGTGGTCAGTGTGCAGTCGAACTTGCCCTTGCCGGTGCTGTCTGCGACGAGCACTCCAGATCCGCCACCGAGCACGGCGACGGGTGCGGCCGACGCGGTTCCGGCGCCGATCCCGCCGGCGAGCGCCAGCGCTGTGGTGGCAATGAGCACGAGTTTCTTGAGCATGTATCCCCTCCGAGGTCACGCACACCGTAGCAATACGCGGGACCCGGAACGCGACGCTTCTACTCGTTCTTCAGTCGATCGAGCGCGCGGCGTGCCTCGTCGAGTTCCCGACTCAGGGCCTCGACCCGCTCGAGCGCGGCAGCCCGAGCCGCCTCGATCTTGTCCTCGACGGCAGCGGAAGCCACATCGTCGCCCAGTTCGCGGATCGCGCGGAGGACCCGGTCTGCCGTCACGTCCGACGGCTTGGCCAGCTTCTTCGCACCGTGCGACACGGTGACGGTCCACTGATCGTCGGGCCCCGACGTCACGGTCACCGACACCGGCGCGGGCTGCGCCTTCGTGCGCCGAGCCGGCCGAACCGCGGGCTTCACCGACGTCTCCGGCGCGAGAGCCGGCGTGGCCACCGACTTCTCGGGTGCTGCTTTCTCGGGCACGGGAGTCTCCGATCGGGGCGTCGCTGCATGTGGGACGACGGGGGGTGGGACCACGGCGGGGCGGGTTGTCGGGCGCGCCGCCGTCGTGCGCGGAGCGACCTTCGTGGCCTTGCGCGCCGGCGCCGGCGCGTCCTTGCTCAGACGCAACTCGTCCGCCTCGTACGGCAGCTGGTCGTCGATGCCCTTGGGGCTCACCGTCACCGTGGTGCCGTCGATCGAGATCACCCGCGCCGAGGCGCCCGCCTCGAGGCCGAGGGACGGCGTCGCCTCCCGCAGGTAGACGGTGACGCGGCGACCGGCCGCGAGCCCCGCCTCGAGAGTCGCGAGGTCCTCGGCGGACAGCGCCTCGCCGGGTCGGGGGGCGCGGCGCCGGGCGGGAGCGCTCATGATCGGGTGCCTCTCGTCGTGAGTGGAGCGGGTCGTGGCTGGGGATCGGCGAGTCCGGGCGTGGGGCAGAACGGACGCGACAGAAGTTTTGCACGACCCACCGACACCGTTCGACGCACCGAGTCCTGCCACCTAGCCTCGATCGGATGAGACTGCCCTTTCCGTCACCGGCGCGAGATCGAGTACGACGCAATCGGCGCATCCCGCTCACCAACCGGCTGCGGCGCTACCGCAGGCACCAGATCGGCGACTGGACCTACGGCAAGCCCATGGTCGGCTGGGCGGACGGCGGCCGGTTGACCATCGGCAAATACTGCTCCTTCGCACACGGGTCCGTGATACTGCTCGGCGGAGAGCACGATGCCGATGCGGTGAGCACCTACCCGTTCACCGAGGTCTTCCCACCGGCGGACCGCACCCGGCGCGCGGAGCCGCGCACCAAGGGGGACGTCAGCATCGGCCACGACGTGTGGGTGGGCCTCGGCGCCATGATCATGTCGGGAGTGACGATCGGGGACGGGGCGGTCATCGCCGCACGGGCGGTCGTCGTGAAGGACGTGCCGCCCTACACCGTGGTGGGCGGTGTCCCCGCGAAGCCGATCCGACGACGCGCGAGCGAGGAGACGGCCCGCGCACTGCAGGGGATCGCGTGGTGGGACTGGCCGCACAGCGACGTTCTCGCCCGTGCCGCAGACCTGCAGAGCGCGGATCTCGACGGGTTCGTCGCCAAGTACGGCGTCTCCTGACCCGCCTTCCGGTTGCGCCACCACCACCGCGGGTAGCCGTGCCCCATGACTACTGACGAGAGAACCGAAGGCACCGCCCGCGTCGCAGAACTGCTGTCCGACGCGAAGCTCTGCATGTTCACCACCCACGGCACCGACGGCCACCTGAAGGCGAGGCCGATGGCTCTGCAGGAGACCGAGTTCGACGGCGATCTGTGGTTCTTCGCGGCGAACGACTCGAGGAAGGTGGCCGACATCCGCTCCGATCCGTCGGTCAACGTCTCGTTCCAGTCGGGCACGTCGTGGGTCTCGCTGTCGGGGCGCGCGAGCGTGGTGCTGGACGACGCGAAGAAGAAGGATCTCTGGAGCCAGGGCGTCGCCGCGTGGTTCGAGAACGGTCCCGAGTCCGACGAGGTCGTCCTCATCCGGGTGGAGTCGGAGGGAGCCGAGTTCTGGTCGGCGCCGGGGTCCAAGGTCTCGACGCTCATCGCGTACGCCAAGTCGCGCATCACGGGCGACAAGCCGGACGTGGGTGACAACGAGAAGGTCGACATGTCGTGACGGAGGCACCACTTCGGTTCCGCGGCCGGGGCGGCTCGTGAAAGTGGCACCGGGGTACCTGTCCCGGGCGTAGCGTTGCGGACCATCACGTGCACGGCCCACCACCGGTGGCGCATCGGAGGGGGAAGGCGAGCGGACATGTCTCAACTGGATTCGACCGAGCATCCGCTGACGGGGAGATCCTCGTCCTCCGACGATCAGGTCTTCCTCATCGACGCGGTCTCCGACGTCGACGTCCACGCGGCCGACGACTGGATCGACCGCCACCACGGTGACGGCCGTCCGGAGTCGGTCGTCATGACGGGCAAGGCCCTCGACGAACTCACCGAGCGGGCCGGTGGCGCCGATCCACTCATCACTCCGTTGCGGGTGAGCTGGACCAAGGCTCCGCGTAAGGGATTCGGTCTCCGGGTGGGCCGGGCACGCCGCGGTGAGCCGCGCATCATCGAGGGTGAGCCCGCCTCGTTGTCGGCGCTGCGTGAGCGGTTCGAGGCGACGGCCGGCCGCTCCCTGTCGTCCTACATCGCGCGGCAGGCCAGCCTCACGCTGGACAAGGCCGAGCGTGAGGTCATCGGCAGCGAGTACAAGGTGCCGCGGTTCGTCGTCGAGGAGATGACGGAGCGCTCGCAGTTCCGCGCCGATCTGGCGGAGTTGGCGGCCTCGGTGGACACCCCGGTGTCGGCGGTCAATGCTCGGGTTCACGAGATCCTCGACGAGATGGTGGCCACCGAGAACAAGGGTGCCGTCGAACTCTGGGGCCAGCTCGGTGCCTTCTTCTCGCGGGCCTACCGCGTCGAGGTGGACACCGAGAAGCTCGCCGAGCTGCGCGATCTGGACAAGTCGTTCCCCCTGGTCTTCCTGCCGAACCACCGCTCCTACCTCGACCCGCTGGTTCTGCGCCCCGCCCTGCTCGAGCAGGGCTTCCCGCTCAATCACGTCATGGGCGGCATCAACGTCGGGTTCTGGCCCATCGGCCCGCTCGCGAAGCGCAGCGGTGTGGTGTTGATCCAGCGCAAGTTCTCCGACGCGGTCTACAAGTGGACCCTGCGCCAGTACATGAGCTTCCTGTTGAGCAAGAAGTTCAACCTCGAGTGGTACATCGAGGGTGGCAGGTCTCGCACCGGCAAGCTCCGGCCTCCGCGCTTCGGCCTGCTCACCTACCTCTTCGACGCGCTCGAGAACAGTACGGCGGCCGACGCGTACCTCGTCCCGACGTCCATCACCTACGACCGGTTGCACGAGGTCGGCGAGATGGCGAAGGAGTCGCACGGTGCGACGAAGCAGACCGAGGGAATCCGGATGGCCATCGGGTACGTCCGCGCCCAGGGCCAGTTACGCGGAACCGTCTACCTGCGGTTCGGGACTCCGATGTCGGCACGGCAGTTCCTCGACGAGTACGACGACAAGCGGGTCGCGGTGCAGCGTGCGGCGCTGGCGGTGTCGCACGCCATCAACGAGTCCACTCCGGTGACGCCGGCGGCGCTGGTGGCGATGGCGATGCTCGGTATCGAGGACCGCGCGCTGAACAAGCGTGAGATGTGGTCGATCATCGAGCCGTTGGCGTCGTACATCCAGCAGCGTGGTCTCCCGACGGCGGGTGGGGTGGATCTGACCGACATCGACGTCATGACGGCCGCTGTGCGCGCGCAGGTCGCGGCCGGTGTGGTGCGGCGCTTCGACGACGGCCCGGAGCCGTTGTTCCTGCTCGCGCAGGACAAGCATCTCGTCGCGTCGTTCTTCCGCAACAACGCCATTCACTTCTTCGTGATGCGGGCGATCGGCGAGTTGGTGGTGTTGCGCACCGAGGACTGCCCCACGGGCGAGGTGGCCGCCGACGATCTGTGGAAGTCCGCGCTGGAACTGCGGGACATGCTGAAGTTCGAGTTCTTCTTCGGCGAGAAGCGTGAGTTCGGGGAGCGCCTCGAAGCCGAGGTCGATCTCATCGATCCGCACTGGCGCACCGGTCTCGATCGACCCGGATACGCGCTGAAGTCGTTGCAGTCGCAGCCTTTTCATCTGGCGCACCGGGTACTGCAGCCGATCTTCGAGGCGTATCAGGTGGTGGCCGACCAGCTGCTCACCCTCACACCGGGTGCGAAGTTCGACAAGGTGTCGTTCCTCGACGACTGCCTGGGCGTCGCGCAGTCGCGGCGACTCCGACAGCAGCTCGAGCACAGCGAGGCCATCTCGAACGAGCTCTTCGACACCGCCCTGCAGTTGGCCGACAATCGTGGTCTCCTGTCCACCGAGGACGACGACATCGCTTCCCGCCGTCAGGAATTCGCTGCGGACATCGCGGCGTGGGGACGTGTGAGCAGACGTATCCGCACGATGGTGCACGTGGCCCTCGACTCCGTCGACGGTGCGGACGCACCCGATCGACCAGACAACGCTTCCGGAGGGCACCGGTGACCAGCACTCACCCAGCACACACGTTCCAGGATCTGCTCGACGAGGTCGCACAGGCTCCGAAGGGTCCGGACGTGGTGGCGTTCTTCGATTTCGACGGCACCGTGATCGACGGTTACTCCGCGACCGCCGTGTTCAAGGAACGTCTTCGCCGCTTCGACGTCGACCTGTTCGAGCTGTGGGAGATCAGCAGCGCCGTCGTGGAGATGCGGGTGCGCGGGACCACCGTCGACAACCTGATGGACAAGGCCGTGCACGCGTTGGCCGGCAAGACGCACGACGAGTTGATGGAGCAGGCGCAGCGGCTCTTCCGCTCCGAGATCGCTTCGCAGATCTTTCCTCAGGTCCGCACCCTCGTCGCCGCGCATCGCCGGGCCGGTCACCGCGTCGTGATGTCGACGTCCGCGACCCCGTACCAGGCTCAGCCCGTGGTCGACGACCTCCGCTTCGACGACCTGATCTGCACCCACCCCGAGATCGGGCCGGACGGCGTCCTCACCGGCCTCCTCGACGGCCGGTCGCTGTGGGGTCCGCGCAAGGCCGAGGGGATCGAGGACTGGGCGACGGCCGAGGGCGTCGACACCTCCGTGTGTTTCGGCTACTCCAACGGCATCGAGGACGTCCCGATGCTCGAGGCCGTCGGTCGTCCCGTCGCGCTCAACCCGGACCCCGAACTCGACCGCACGGCGCGTGACCGCGGCTGGTCCCGTGTCCAGCTGCGCAGGCCCACGCGCGGAGCCGATCTGACGTCCACCGTGCGCAGCGTCGCCGCCCTCGGCTCGGTCCTGGCGAGTGCCGGACTGGGTGCGACCCTGGGCGTGCTCAGCGGCAGCCGCCGAGTGGGCGCCAACGTCACCAACGCCGTCGCACCGGAGGTCGCTCTGGCCCTCACCGGCATCACGGTGAACGTGGTGAACGAGGAGAACGCCTGGAGCCACCGACCGGCGGTGTTCCTGTTCAACCATCAGTCCACGATGGACATGATCGTCGTCGCCCGTGTCCTGCGTCGGGACATCACGGCCGGTCGCGAAGAAGGAACTGAGCCGCGACCCCCGGTTCGCCCCCCTCGGGGCTCTCTTCGACGTGGCCTACGTCGACCGATCGAACAACGCCGCGGCGCGCGAAGCGATGAAGCCGGCCATCGACAAGCTCCACAGCGGCGTGTCGGTGGCCGTGGCCCCGGAGGGCACCCGCATGCCGACGGAGCGGTTGGGGCGCTTCAAGAAGGGCGGGTTCCATCTGGCCATGGCGGCCGGGGTCCCGGTGGTTCCCCTGATCCTCCAGGGAGCGGGCGACGTGATGTGGAAGTCCTCGTTCACCGCGCACTCCGGCACCGTCACCGTCACTGTGGGAGAACCGATCCCGACGACGGACTGGACGGCGGAGACACTGGACGAGCACATCGCGGAGGTCCGGGCGGTCTACGAGCGGACTCTCGACCATGCCTGACCAGGGCCCACCGGACGCCGGCCGGCCCACCTTCCGGCAGAACGAGGTCGAACAGACCCTGCTGGGAGAGGAACCCACGTACACCCGCGATCAGGTCGCGGAGCTGGCGAACGTGGATCTCGAACGCGCGCAACAACTGTGGATCGCCATGGGCTTCCCGGTCAGCCCGGATCCGGACGCCGTCATGTTCACCGATGCCGACATCGAGGCGCTGCGCCTGCTCACGACACTCGTCGACGAGAACGTCGTCGAGAAGTCGATGGAGGTGGCGGTCGCGCGGACGCTGGGGCAGTCGATGTCACGACTGGCCGAGTGGCAGGTGGGCGTCGTCAACTCCTACATCCGCTCGCGCATCGCTGCCGACGCCGCCGATCCGGACGCCATTCGATCGGAGTCCCGGGTCACCGCCGCGGACACGGTGCCCACCATGGAGAAACTGCAGAACTACGTGTGGCGGCGCCATCTCGCCGCGGTGGCCGGGCGCGCACTGTCCGTCGAGTCGAGCGGGGAGACCGACACGGTGCTCGCGGTCGGCTTCGCGGACATGGTCGGCTACACCTCGCTCACCCGTCGACTCGATGTCTCCGAGCTGACCTCGCTGCTCGAGGAGTTCGAGTCGGTGGCCACGACGATCATCGCCCGCGGCCACGGATCGGTGGTGAAGAACGTCGGCGATGAGGTGATGTTCCAGACCACCGACCCCCGGGACGCGGCACGGATCGCCCTGGAGCTGCACGACGCCTTCGCCGACCGGGACGACGTTCCCGCGCTGCGCGTCGGCATCGCCGTGGGTCCGGTGCTCGCCCGCTTCGGCGACCTGTACGGGTCCGTGGTCAACATGGCTGCCCGCCTGACCAGTAACGCGCACCCCGGCACGGTGCTGGTGGACAGCGAGACGGCCGACGCGCTGTCGGGCGAGGACGAGTTCTACCTCAAGTCGCTACGACCCCTGCGGGTGCGCGGTTTCAGCAAGCTACGCACCTACGCGCTGCGTCGCAATCGCGATCACCAGCGGGAAGGATCGCGCGACACCGAGCGTTGACATCAGGTGATGACGGATGCACTGCTCACTCCGACCCGCCTGTGGACACCCCGGCGGGTGATGATCACCAAGTCGGCCGCCGAACTGCCACACACCACCGAGATCGTGCGGCGGTGCGAGGCGGCGGGTGTGTCGGACATCGACGTCCTCCCGGCGGATCGCCTCACGGGGCTGCGCGGCGAGTCCGAGCGGGAGACCTACGCGCGGGCGAAGTCGACGCTCGCGGTCGTGGTCGCTCCGCCCAGTGCGCTTAAGCCGCAACCCATCCCACCCAGCGCCGACTGGCGCATCGACCTGGCGAAGGGCTGCCCGGCGCACTGCCAGTACTGCTACCTCGCCGGCTCGCTGTCGGGCCCACCTGTCACTCGGGTGTACGCCAATCTCGACGACGTCCTGGCCCCGATCGCGACGCATGTCGGCCGCGGCACCATCACCAGCGGCACCGCCGAGCGTGGACACGAGGGCACCACCTTCGAGATGTCCTGCTACACCGACCCTCTCGGCATCGAGCACGTCACCGGGTCACTGGCCGCCGCCATCTCACGGGTCGGCGCCGGCGAGTTCGGACCCGGCGCCTCCCTCCGCTTCACCACCAAGTTCGACGATGTCGCCGAGTTGGTCGGCCTCGACCACGGCGGGCGTACCCGGGTGCGACTGTCGGTCAACGCCCGCGACATCGGGAACCGTTTCGAGGGCGGCACGGCTCGCATGCCCGCGCGCATCGCGGCGCTGCGTGCGCTTGCACAGGCGGGGTACCCGGTGGGCGTGACCATCGCTCCGATCATGCCCGTACCCGGCTGGCGCGAGCAGTACGGCGAGCTCCTCGCCGACATCGCGGCGGCGCTGGCCGACGTCCCGGACGTCGACCTCACCGCCGAGATCATCACGCACCGGTTCACTCCGTCGAGCAAGGACGTGCTGCTGAGCTGGTACCCGGCCACGAAGCTCGAGATGGACGAGGACTCGCGCTCGGCCAAGCGCTCGAAGTTCGGGGGCGTCAAGTACGTCTACCCGAAGGACACCATGGCGGAGATGAAGAGCTGGTTCACCGAGGAACTACGGGACGTCCTGCCCGCGGCGCAGCTCCTGTACTGGACCTGACGTGCCGGAGGGGGACACGGTCCACGCGCTCGCGGCACGTCTGCGGGCGGCGCTGGACGGCCGGGAACTGGCCGAGGGCCGGCTGAACGTCCCCGCACATGCGACGGAGAACCTCGCGGGACGCACGATCCAACGGCACCGGACGCACGGCAAACACCTGCTCACCGATCTCGACGGCGACCTGACGCTCCACACGCATCTGAGGATGACGGGGTCGTGGACCGTCACCGCGCCCGGCCGACGACTGCCCCGTCGCCTCGATCCCGACGTGCGCGTGCGGCTGGCCGTGCGCGACGGGCCCACCGCGTACGGGCTGCTGCTCCCGGTGGTCGAGTTCTCCACCACTCGCGACGTCGACGCGGCGCTGTCGTATCTCGGCCCCGATCCGCTGCACGACGACTTCGACGCCGCGCAGGCGGCGGCGAACATCGCGCGGGACCCGCGCCCGATCGTCGCGGTACTGCTCGATCAGCGCGTCATGGCCGGTCCGGGCAACCTGTGGGCCAACGAACTGTGTTTCCTTCGTGGTCTCGGGCCGTGGGTGCCGGCGTGCGACGTGGATGCCACTCGACTGGTCGCCCTCACTCGCAAGGCGATGCGCCACTCGGTGTCCACCCCGCGGGCCATGCAGGTGACCACCGGAGACACCCGGCCAGGTCGGCAGCACTGGGTGGCGGGTCGCGCGGGCAAGCCGTGCCTGCGATGCGGCACCACCGTCCGCGTGGTCGCCGAGGTGCCGGGAGATCCGGAACGACGGCGGACCTGGTGGTGCCCGCACTGCCAGCCGGGGCCGGAGCGGCCGTGATCCGGTGCAGCCGACCGTGCTGTACCCGGTTCACTGCACCGGATCCGATCCACGGAACTGCCGCGGAGGCGCGCGCGTCCAGTGCGAGATGATCGAGAGACTGCTGGCCGAGCAGGACGGGGTGGTGACCACCGCGCAGGCCCGCACCGCCGGACTCACCCCCGAGGCCATCGAGTGGCGCGTCCACACCGGCCGCTGGCGGCGCACGAGTCGCGGAGTGTTCTTCGCCGTCGACCGACCGTTCACCGACGACGCGCGGATCCGGTGCGCGGTGTGGTCCACGAGTACGGGCGCGCTGTCCGGTCCTGCAGCCGCGTACTGGTATCGCATGCTTCCGCGGGCCCCGGAGACGATCGAGGTGACCGTGCCCCGGACAGGCTCCGGTCGCGGAATCACCGGCGTCCGGGTGCGCCGGCGCGACCTGCCGAGCATCGACGTCGTGATCGTGCGCCGTGTCCTCGTGACGAGGACGCCGCTGACCGTTCTGGAGGCGTCCACGGTGCTGGGCCCCGAGGTCATGGATCGCGCCCTGCAGAAGACGATGACCCTCGACCATCTCCGACGAGCGCACGCTCGCAACCCCGGACGTCGCGGGTACGTGCGAGCGGAGCAGCTCCTGCGCGCCGCCGAGGGCGGTGCCCGGTCCGAGGCCGAACGGCTGTTCCGCAGGATCATGAGATCCGCACACATCACCGGACTGCGGGTGAACCTGCCGTACGCGGGCTACATCCTCGACTTCGCGTTCCCGCACGCCAGGGTCTGCGTGGAGATCGACGGGTGGGCCTTCCACTCGGACAGCGCCGCGTTCCACCGCGACCGGATCCGACAGAACGTCCTCAGCAGGGAGTGGACGGTGTTGCGGTACACGTGGCGGGACCTCGCCGAACGGCCCGACGAGGTGGCTGCCGAGGTGCGACGCTTCGTCACCGGATGATCCGGTGCAGCTACCCGTGCTCTCCACGGTTCACTGCACCAGATCCGGTCCGGACCGGCGGATGTGGCACAGTTGTCAGCCGGGCGCGCCACCGGAGAGAGAGACGAAGATGCAGTATCAGTCGACGCGGGGTCACAACCTGCCCCAGCACTTCTCGGACATCCTCCTCGGCGGCCTGGCCCCCGACGGTGGTCTCTACCTGCCGGCCGAGTACCCGCAGCTGACCGCCGACGAGCTCGAGTCGTTCCGCTCACTGTCCTACGCCGACCTCGCCTTCGCGGTGCTCTCGAAGTTCGCCGACGACATTCCCGCGGAGGACCTCCGCGACATCACGCGCCGGACGTACACCGCCGAGGTCTACTCGAACGGCCGACCCGGCGACGACACGTCACTCATCACCCCGCTACGTCCACTCGGCGAGGAGCAGGGCACCTCGCTCCATCTCCTGGGGCTGTCCAACGGCCCGACGCTGGCATTCAAGGACATGGCGATGCAGTTGTTGGGCAACCTGTTCGAGTACTCCCTCGCGGGCAGCGGCGAGGAGCTCAACATCCTGGGCGCGACATCGGGTGACACCGGCAGCGCCGCCGAGCACGCGATGCGCGGCAAGAAGAACATCCGCGTCGTCATGCTGAGCCCGCACGGCCGGATGAGCAGTTTCCAGCGGGCCCAGATGTTCAGCCTGCAGGACGAGAACATCGTGAACCTCGCGGTCGAGGGGAATTTCGACGACTGCCAGGACATCGTCAAGGCCGTCTCCAAGGACGCCGAGTTCAAGGCGCACCACGCCATCGGCACCGTCAACTCGATCAACTGGGGTCGAGTCGTCGCGCAGGTCGTCTACTACGTGCACGGGTGGCTCCTCGCGACGGACGGGCCGGGCCGGCGCGTGTCGTTCTCGGTGCCGTCCGGCAACTTCGGCAACGTGTGCGCCGGACACATCGCCCGGTGCATGGGCCTGCCGATCGACCAGCTCGTCGTCGCGACCAACGAGAACGACGTCCTCGACGAGTTCTTCCGCACGGGTGTCTACCGTCCCCGCGCGGCCGCCGAGACCCACCACACCTCGAGCCCCAGCATGGACATCTCCAAGGCGTCCAACTTCGAGCGCTTCCTCTACGACCTCGTCGATCAGGACGCGGTCCGGCTCGGTGAGCTGTTCCGCGCGCTCGACACCGACGGCGGCTTCGACTTCTCCGGTACTCCCGAGTTCGATCGCATCCAGGAGTTCGGCTTCGTGTCCGGCCGCAGCACGCACGCGAACCGCGTCGAGACCATCCGCGACGTGGCCGAGCGCTACGGCGTGACCATCGACCCGCACACCGCCGACGGCGTGAGTGTCGCCCGCCGGAACCTGCGCGAGGGCGTGCCCATGATCGTGCTCGAGACCGCGTTGCCGGCCAAGTTCGCGGACATCGTGCGGGAGGCGCTGGGAACCGAACCCGAGCGTCCACCGGCGTTCGAGGGCATCGAGGACCTGCCGCAGCGCTTCGACGTCGTCCCCGCGGACGTCGATCGCGTGAAGGACGTCATCGTGGAGCACACCGGTCGTTAGAGTCGAGCGATGTCGATACGACTCGAGAACGTCGGGATCGCGGTACGCGACCTCGACGAGGCCATCGCGTTCTTCACCGATCTGGGTCTGACACTCCTCGGCCGTGACACGGTCCAGGGCGAGTGGGCCGACACGGCGGTGGGTCTGGACGGCAATCACGCCGACATCGCGATACTGCAGACGCCGGACGGGGCGGGCCGCATCGAGCTGTTCCAGAACCGCCATCCCACCATGATCGAAACGGAACCGACGCTCCCGCATCAGATCGGCATGCATCGCATCGCCTTCGAGGTCGACGACCTCGAGCAGGCTCTGGCAGTGGCCGCTCGGCACGGCTGCCACCCGTTGCGCGGTGTCGCGAACTACGAGGGTGTCTATGCACTGACCTACGTGCGCGGACCCAGCGGCATCATCGTCATGTTCGCTCAGAAGCTCGGGGCCTGATCACCCGGTGCTCTTGATCTCCTGGTGGTAGGTCTGCATGGCGTCGGTGAGAGCTCCGAACACACGGTGCGCCGCAGCGAGATCCGTGTCCGGCAGCGCGGACAGCGACTCGTGGACGTGCTGTCCGAGCGGGCCGAAGAACTGCCGTGCGACGTCCATTCCCGGCTCGTCGTAGCGGAGGATGACCCGCCGTCGGTCCCGCGTGTCGGGTTCGCGGCGGATGTGACCCGACGCGATCATCCGCTCCACCAGATACGTCATGGCGGCGGAGGAGAGTCCGAGGAGAGAGCCGAGCTCGCCGGGCGACACCGGACGTCCACCGACATCGGCGACCATGATGTGCAGCAGGGCTCGGAAGTCGTTCGCGCTGAGGTGGTGTCGAGAGCCGAACACACGGCCGAGCTGATCCGACTCGGCTGTCATGGCGCGCATGTCGGCGGCGATCGTGGATTCGAGATCGCGCCGGGCACCGTCGGCGTCGGTCGCGTCGGACCGCTCCGACCGTTCGTGTGCTGACACAGATTCTCCTTCGAAAACTCGGGTGTCAGCGTACTCGCCGGACCTCCGAGCAATGTCTCAGTTGCTTAACGATCAACTAACTGAGACACTTTTCCGGTGAGCGACAACTCTGTGTGGAACCGCGTGGCCGGCCTCGTCTCGGGGCCTCGGTCCTGGATCGTCGCCCTGCTCGTCGTCCTTGCCGCCGGCGCGCTCATCGGCGGCGTCGGGAGCAACTCCGCCGCCGAGAGTTCACCGACATCGCTCCCCTCGGACGCGGAATCGGCACGGGTCGACGCCCTGCTCGAGGAATTCCCCGACTCCGACCTCTCGCCGGTGATCCTCGTGGTGACGCGCGCCGACGGCGGCTCTCTGTCCGAACAGGACCTCGCCGACGTCGCTGCCGCGAGGATGCGGATGAACGGTGTCGAGCGCGGGGTGGACGCGGGTGCGCCCGACGCCCCGGTCGTTCCCGCACCCGACGGCGAGGCGGCCATCGCCCCCGTCCAGGTGTCGACGTCGGAGTCCGGAACGGGACTGGCCGATCTGGTCACCGAGCTGCGCACCGCTGCCACCGACGGCCTCCCCGACGGGTTGACGGCGCAGGTCACGGGCGGTCCCGCGTTCGCCGCCGACATCGCCGACTCCTTCTCCGGGGCCAATGTCACGCTGCTCGGCGTCACCGCGCTGGTGGTGGCCCTGCTGCTGATCGCCACGTACCGGTCACCGGTTCTCTGGCTCGTGCCGCTCGCCGTCGTGGGCTTCGGTGACCGGGTCGCCTCGACGGTCGGCACCGCCGTGTCCGGGCTCACCGGGCTCTCGTTCGACGGCAGCACCTCGGGCATCACCAGCGTCCTGGTGTTCGGCGCCGGGACCAACTACGCGCTGCTGCTCATCTCCCGGTATCGCGAGGAACTGCGCCGCGAGAGCGACCACCGGGTCGCCCTCCACCATGCCGTGCGACGCGCCGGCCCGGCCATCGTGGCCAGCAACGCGACGGTGGTGCTCGCGCTCCTGACGCTGCTGCTGGGCACTCTGCCGAGTACGCGCAGCCTGGGCGGTCTGGCCGCGGCCGGTCTCGTGGTCGCCGCCGTCTTCGTGCTCTTCGTTCTTCCGCCACTGCTCTCGCTGTTCGGCCGGAAGCTGTTCTGGCCGTTCGTTCCTCGCGTGGGCGATCCCGAGCCGACGGACAAGGGCGTGTTCTTCCGCGTCGCCAACGCCGTCGGTCGTCGACCCGGCCGCGCCGCGGCGGTGTCGCTGGTCGCGCTGGCCGTCTGCATTCTCGGCCTCGTCGGAACGAACGTGGGCCTGTCGCAGACCGAGCAGTTCCGCGTCACAGCCGAATCCGTCACCGGCATCGACACGCTCGCCGAGCACTTCCCGGCGGGGCAGTCAGATCCGACCGTGGTCGTCTCCCGGACCGCGGCGGCCTCGGAGGTCGAGGCAGCGCTGCAGGACACCGACGGCGTGGTGTCGGTGTCCCGAACTGCGGACTCCCGGCCCGGCACCTCCGACACCGGTCTCACCGAGTGGTCCGTCGTGCTCGACGCGGAACCGTCCTCCGACGGCGCGTTCGCCGCGGTCGAGAACCTGCGTGCATCTGTCGCACCGATCACGGGTGCCGACGCTCTGGTGGGCGGCAGCGATGCGCAGGCGCTGGACACGTCCGATGCCGCAGCTCGCGACCGCCTGGTGATCATCCCGGTGATCCTGCTGGTGGTTCTGCTGGTGCTGTTCGTTCTGCTCCGGTCGGCCCTCGCACCCCTGGTGCTCGTGGCCACGACGGTGCTCAGCACGCTGGCGGCTCTGGGCATCGGCAGCTGGGCCAGCGAGAACATCTTCGGCTTCCCCGCCCTCGGCGACAACGTGCCGCTGTTCGGGTTCCTGTTCCTCGTGGCCCTGGGTGTGGACTACACGATCTTCCTCGTCACCCGGGCACGCGAGGAGACACCGTCCTACGGGACGCGGACGGGCATCGTGCGCGCCGTCGCGTCGACGGGCGCGGTCATCACCAGTGCGGGCATCGTGCTCGCCGCGGTGTTCACCGTGCTGGGCGTCCTGCCCCTCATTCTGCTCACGCAGCTCGGGATCGTCGTGGGCCTCGGCATCCTGCTCGACACCTTCGTGGTCCGCACGATCGTGATTCCGGCCCTGTTCACCCTGATCGGTCCCCGCATCTGGTGGCCGACCGAACTCGACCCGCACTCCGAAGACAGTCCGAACGCCACGAAAGAAGGAGTCACCTCATGATCCGCAGCATCATCCGCACGGCAGTCGCCGGAGCGTTGGTCACCGGAGCTCTGCTCGCCGGCGGTAGCGCCGCGTCCGCGCAGCCCCTGTTCGAGCCGCTGCAGCCCATCGCTCAGCTGGACGTCCAGCGCTACGCGGGTGACTGGTGGCAGATCGCGGCCGTCCCGCAGCCGTTCAACCTGAACTGCGCCAAGGACACCCGGGCCAACTACCAGGTGCTCGACCCCAGCAACGTGCGCGTGCAGAATAACTGCACCCGCTGGGACGGCGGAGCCAACGAGATCATCGGCAACGCCCGGGTGAACGATCCGGTCACGCAGGCGCAGCTGCACGTGAGCTTCCCCGGCGTGCCCACCCAGGACAATCCCGAGGGTCCCACCAACTACATCGTCACCTACATCGCCGACGACTACTCGTGGGCGCTGGTGGGCGACCCGTTCCGCACGTCCGGCTTCGTCCTGTCGCGGTCGCCGCAGGTGAGTGCCGATCAGTGGAAGCAGATCCGGAGCGTCGTCGAGAGCCGCGGCTACAACGCCTGCCTGCTGTTGACGTCGCCGACCACTCAGGGCAGCAACGAGATCCGCCCGCTCTGCACCGTCTGACCTCTGCCACCGCTCACCGTTCGGCTCAGCTGGGTCGAACGGTGAGCACCGGCACCGGTGACGTCATCAGCAGACGCTGACTGACGCTGCCCAGCAATGCCTTTCCCACCCGACTGCGCTTCTTGATCCCGATCACGAGTCGCGTCACCTCCGGGTGCGCCTCGATCTCGTCGATCACCGCGATCACCGGGTCGCGGTCCTCGCGCCCCGCCCGGTCGATCACTCGCACCGCCACGTCACCGCCCACGTCGCTCGTGTCGAGCGCGCCGAGGGTCAGGTTCACCGCGATCACGTCGGTCTCGAGCATGCGCGCCTCCGACACCGCCTCCGACAGTGCGTGTCGGCCCTCGTCGCTGTCGGTCACTGCCACCAGTACTGCCATGATGTCTCGCCGTCCTTCTCGAAGTGGGGTGATCGTGTCAGGAGTACTCGCGGCGGAACCGGGCCTCGAGTTCCTCCAGGCTCTGACCGCGGGTCTCCGGCACCTGCGTGATGATGAAGACCAGGGCCAGTATGCCCAGTCCGACGAAGATGAAGAACGTCGGCGCGATGCCGAGCGCGTCGACCACCGGCGGGAAGGCCAGTGCAACGGCAGCATTGGCGATCCACAGCATGAACACGCAGACACCGATGGCGAAGCTGCGGATCTTGAGCGGGAAGATCTCTGCGAGCATCAACCAGACCAGCGGCCCGATCGTGCCCTGCATGCAGAAGACGAAGAGCACGACGAAGACGAGGATGAAGTATGCCTTGGCGGTGCCGTCCGGCAGCAGCAGTGCGGACAGTCCGACCAGGAGATGGAAGAGCGTCGTCAGTGAGAAGCCCGCGATCAGCATCGTTCGGCGATCGATCCGATTCATGATGAGCAGGCCGACCGTGATGCCGAGGACGCTGAAGAGGCCGTTGAGCGTGTTCGCGATGATGGCGGAGCTGCTCGAGAATCCGGCGTCGCCGAGGAGCTGGGTGCCGTAGTACATCACCGAGTTGATGCCCGTGAACTGTTGGAACACACCGAGTCCCACACCGATGTAGATCAACCGTCGGATCCACCGCACCGACAGGTCGGCCGCGCCGCCGGTCTGCGAGAGCTTCTCCTCCTCGGCCAGCGCGTGCACCTCGGCCATCTCGGCCTCCGCACGTTCGGGGGACCGCACCTGCTTCAGCACCGCCAGGGCGTCGTCGTCCCGGCCCTGCGAGACGAGCCAGCGCGGACTCTCGGGCATCCGCAGCATGCCGAAGAACAGTGCGAACGCGGGCAACACGGCGACCAGCAGCATGTAGCGCCAGACGGAGTCGTGCTCGCCCCAGATGTTGAAGATGAGGGCGTTGATCACGAAGGCCGCGAACTGGCCGCTGACGATCATGACCTCGTTGCGCGTCACCAGGGAACCGCGGCGCTCGAACGGTGAGACCTCCGAGAGGTACACCGGCACGGTCGCGGACGCTCCGCCGACCGCGAGGCCGAGGATGAAGCGGAACACCGCCAGCACCTCCCACGACGGGGCGAGAACGCAGCCCAGAGTGCCGAGGACGAAGATGCCGGCCAGCATCAGGATGTTGTGCCGACGGCCGTACTTGTCCGACAGTCGGCCCCCGACCAGTGCGCCGATGGCCGCCCCGAAGATGAGGATGCTGACGACGAAGCCCTCGGTGAAGGCCGTGAGCGACAGGTCCTCCTTCAACGGCTCCAGCGCGCCGTTGATGACGCCCGTGTCGTATCCGAACAGCAGGCCACCGAAGGTCGCCACCACGGCGATGACGCCGAGGCGACGCGAGTGGGGACCGGGTGCGTCCGGCGGTAGTGCACTTCCCGTGGTGCTGACTTGCGAAGACATGACATCCCATCGTCGGCGTGGCGGGTCCGAGCCGCCCAGCGACGCTCGAACTATGTCTGTATGTCTTAACATAGTTTCGGCACCCTGAGAAGTGGATCACATCATTTTCCCCTCGACACCGGTATATCTCTCAGTTGTTCAACTATTCAGAATCTGAGATGATTGGTCCGGCGATCCACGTCGAGAAGGGAGTGCCACCATGTCCGACGAGCCCGAGCGGGACAGCGAGCAACGCGCGGCTCCGGTGTCGTTCGTCCAGTTGTTCTTCGACGCGACGGTCGACACCACGTCGCCGGGACACCTCCCCGACGACGGACCCGACGACGCGGGCACATCGCCCCTGCGCTGATCAGCGATGCGCGAGCCCTGCGTAGAACGCGAGATGAGCGGCCGCGGCGTCGTCCCAACTCGTGCGGGCAGCCAGTGCGCGCCCGGCAGCGGCACGGTCGTCCGACGTCAGAGCGTCCTCGAGTGCGGCAGCCGTCCCCTCCGCGTCGCCGCCGTAGCGCACCGCGTCCCCGAACACCTCGCGGAACACGGGGAGGTCCCGCACTACGACGGGAACCGAGGCGGCGAGAGCCTCCATCGCGGCCAGCCCGAAGCCTTCCTTGGTGGAGAGGAACGCGAATGCCGACGCGCCCGCGACGAGAGACGGGAGCACGTCGTGGTCGACGGTGCCGAGCACCCGCGGTACGGGCCCCTCGTCGCCTGTCGACCGACCGGCCTCCGGCCTGCCCGCCAGTTCCGCGAGTCGGGTGTCGAACTCCGCCCGGTACCCCCGGTAGTCGAACAACGTCTCACCGCCGGCGAACACCAGACCCACGTCCGGACACCGCTCTCGAAGCGCGGCGTGGGCCTCGAGCAGGTCGATGCTCCCCTTGCGCGGCTCGATGCCACCGACCGCGAGGACGTATCGGCCGAGACGGGTGCGCCACTCGTCGCCGCGTGCCGCCGCGAACCGAGCATGGTCGACCCCGTTGGGGATGACCGTCGGCGACAGCCCCCATCCCGCACGCACCTCGTCGGCCACGGCGCGCGAGACACAGATGCGGGCGAGGGGCTCGACGACCGCGCGCTCGTGGCAGGCGGCGAGTTCCGGTGTCGTGAACTCCTCGAGGTGGTGGATCGTGCGGACACAGCGTCCGACGGCGTTCGCGGTGATGCAGTCCTGGGCATGCACGACGTCGGCGTCACCCGGGTCGAATGCACTGCGCATCAGTGCTATCGACCGCAGGATGCGATCGCCCACCGACTCGTCCTCGCGCGCCGGGAACGGAACGAGACGAACCGTCACCGCGGGATCGATCGCACGGTAGAAGCCCTCGTCGCCGCCGCGCGCCAGGGACCACACCGTCACGTCCGCTCCCGCGCGCGCCAGTGCTTCCGCCAGTTCGACGGTGTGGACCACTCCCCCTCGCGGTTTCGTCGAGTAGGTCAGGAGGGCGACACGCACGTGGTCTCCTTCGATGCCTGTGAGTGGTAGGTGTCCGGTCGTCGTTCGTCGAGGTGACGCAGCACCCGACGGGCCCGGTCCACCTCCGCGTCCACGTCGATGTCGCAGCACGCCAGGCCACCCTTGTCTCGCGTCCGGCACAGGACCTCGCCGCCGGGACCGACGATCTTCGCCTGCCCGAGGAAGCGCAGAGATCCCGTCACCCCCGTGTGATTGGACGACAGCAGCACCACCTGATTCTCGGCTGCCCGGGCGGCGTCGTAGAGGTCGAACAGGCGAGACTGTCTGTCGTTGGCCAACTTCGACGCCCTGTCCGTCACACTGGCCGGCCACGCCGACAGCGCCGCGATGATGCGCGCACCGTCCAGAGCCAAGGTGCGCGCCGCCTCGGGGAATGTCTTGTCGTAATCGATCAGCATGCCCATCCTGCCCACCGGCGTGTCGAACGCCGAGAACCGATCTCCCGCCGCATAGGCCAACGACTCCCCCGCCGGTTGGTGCACCTTTCGATGACGACCCAACACACCGTCGCCCGTGAGGCACACGGCGGCGTTGTAACGGACCAGGGCCGCCCTCTCGGTGTAGCCCACGCACACGGTCATCGCACCGGCCGCAGCAGCGATCACCGCGAGCTCGGGTCCGTCCTCGTCGAGCGCCGGCGGCAGCTCCTCGAGATCGGGCCGCGCGAGATCACCGAGGTAACCGCCGAGGCAGGCGTCGGGCAGGACCAACAGGTCGATGCCCCGCTGATGGCCCTGCTCGATGATGCCCACGATCTTCTCGACGGACCGCTCGACGTCACGGCCGAAGTGTCCCGCGAGCGCCGCCGCCCGGATCGGCGCCATCTCGCGGTCAGACCGCCGCGGGCACGCGGGCGCCGACCGCCGGGGACATCTGTTCCGCGAGGTACTCCGCATCCCGTGCCACCGCCGCGAATCGGCCCGAGCCCCAGGTGTTCTGCCATGGCAGACCCAGGAAGTACAGGCCCTCCGCCGCGGTCACACCGCGGGTGTGAGCCGGGTGGCCCTCACCGTCGAACACCCCGACCTTCAGCCAGCGGTAGTCCCGGCGGAAGCCGACGGCCCACACGACGGACGTGACGCCCGCCGCCTCGAGATCGAGCTCGGTGGGTTCCGACTCGGGCCGCCAGACCGGTGTGTAGCGCTCCTCGACGGGAGCGTCGAGTCCCGCCCTGGCGATGTAGGCGTCGATGTCGTTCTTGATGCCCTCCGACACCGCGTCCGCCGCGTCGAGTGACTGTTCGAGGGTCGGCGCGAAACGCA
Organism: Rhodococcus sp. SORGH_AS_0301; assembly: GCF_030818285.1. Classification (NCBI taxonomy): domain Bacteria; kingdom Bacillati; phylum Actinomycetota; class Actinomycetes; order Mycobacteriales; family Nocardiaceae; genus Rhodococcus; species Rhodococcus sp. SORGH_AS_0301. The sequence goes on along the minus strand of NZ_JAUTAC010000002.1, from coordinate 4,267,809 downwards.
GGACACCGTCCGAACCGACGTCGGTCAACCGCCCGTACAGCCGCATCCCGTCCAGCGCGAAGGCACGCAGGTCGATGTCGCGTCCGCCGTCCCGCCCGGTCACGTAGTGGTTCGTGCTCTCCCGCTTGGAGAGTCCGCCGGCGTGTTCGGAGATCGACACGTCGTACACCCCCATGTCCTGCAGCCACGCGACGCAGTCCCGTCCGCGGTAGAAGCGGGCGACACGAGGCGCGGACCCCGCGACGAGGTGCACCTGCCTTCCCTCGAGGTGCAGATCCTCGGCGATCTGCGCGCCGGACTGCCCGGTACCGACCACCAGGACCCCACCCGGAGGAAGCGCCGCCGCGCTGCGGTACCCCGACGAGTGGATCTGCGTGATCGTCTCCGGCACTCGCTCGGCGAGGCGTGGAATCGACGGGACGTGGTAGCCACCGACGGCCACCACGACCTGATCCGCGGTCATCGACCCGGCGGAGGTCGACACGACGTGGCCGCCGCCGGGTGCCTGCTGCACCGACAGCACCGCGACGTGTTCGCGGACCGGAGCGCCGAACGAGTCGGCGTAGCGACGCACGAAGTCGTACACCAGGTCTCGGGTCATGAATCCGTCGGGATCGTCGCCGTCGTAGGCGTACCCGGGCAGGACGCACTGCCAGTTCGGTGTCACCAGGGTGAAGTTGTCCCACCGCCCGTCCAGCCACTCGTGGGCGATGGTGTCCCGTTCGAGGACGACATGGTCGACACCGCGTCGGGTCAGGTGCCAGCTCATGGACAGCCCCGCCTGGCCCGCGCCGATCACGATCACGGTGTGATGCTCGGTCATCGCGCTCCTCCCAGGTCGAGCACGTGCACGGTGCCGCGGTCGAACGCCGCTGCGGTGGTCTCGATCTCGCGCAGAGTCGCCGCTGCCGAGGTACACGCGAAGCCGTACTTGGCCCGCACCCGGTCACTGGCCTCGGTGAGCGCGAGTCGACTGCGCTGCACGAAGTCGGAGATCTCGTAGCGCGTCCCGACCGTGAGATGGTCACGGACGACGAGTGACGGTGAGTAGCACTGTTGGCGGCACCCGTTGGGCCACTGGACGGTGAAGGTCATCTCAGGCACGGCTCATCACCCGGTCCACCCGAGACATGCTGTCGCCGTCGACGAGGGTCCCGTACACGGACGGACGGCGGTCCCGAAGGTTGTACATGCCACCTCCGCGAGCCGCCGCGATCGCCTTCTGCACATCGAGAGTCGCTGTCGCCAGGCCGGGTTCGACGCCCGTGCCGGCGAGGATCTCCCCTCCCGGACCGACGATCTTGGCGCTGCACACGAAGTCCAGCGACCCGAAGGACCCCGCCTGATTGGACGCGATCCACACGACCTGGTTCTCCAGTGCTCGCGCCTGGTCGTAGATGTCGAAGCGCAGCTTCCATCGATCGTCGGCCATGTTCGGAGCACGACCCGTTCGCGAGGTCGGCCATGCCGACAGCGAGGTGATGATCTCGGCCCCGTCGAGTGCGATCTCCCGCGCCGCCTCGGGGAACGCCTTGTCGTAACAGATCTGCATGCCCATCCGGCCGACCGGGGTGTCGAAGGCGCGGTACTCGGATCCCGCCGAGTAGCAGAGGTTCTCGCCCAGCGGCTGGTGCACCTTGCGGTACGAGCCCAGCACCCCGTCACCGTGCACCGTCACCGCGGCGTTGTACCGCGTGAGACCGTCCGCCTCACAGAAACCGAAGGTCACCACCATGTCCCCGGCCATCGCCGACACTTGCGCGATCTCCGGACCGTCCAGCTCGAGGGCCGGCGGCAGGTTCTGCAGCCGGGTGCGGCGCTTCTCCTCCGACTCGTCTCCGCCTCCCAGACTCGGGAGGTAGCCCCCGAGGCACGCCTCCGGCAGGACCAGCAGCGCGCTGCCGCGTCGCCGTGCTTCCGCGATGGTGCGCTCGATGGTGGCGTACGACTCGTCCATGTCGCGGCCGAAGCGCTCGGACGCCACCGAGAGAGTTACGTCGTTCATGCTGGTCCCAATCCTGTGACTGCGGCGGAGACCGCCGAGGTGGTGGCGCCGTCGGGCCACCGCAAGGTGACTCCCGGCTCCGAGGTGAGGCGGCCGCAGGCGGCCGATGTCGCCGGACCGGCCGGTGGGAGCCGACGTCCGGGGCGGTCCGCGGTGATCATCGCGAACCCGGGGAAGCACGTGATCCATCGGCCGAGGTCGGCACCGCCGGGTCGGGGTATGCGGGCGACGTCGATCTCGGCGCCCGTACCGGATGCCTCGGCCAGCATGCCGACGGTGCCCGCGAGCCCCGCCATGCTGACGTCCTTCGCCGCACGAGGAGCTGCCCGGGCCACGAACGAGCCCATCTCGCGGAGGTCCGACCCGGAGCGTGCGGAGGTCGAATCCCACTGCAGGCCGTGGTAACCGGGTCGCCAGCCGCCCCCGAGGTCGGCAGTGAGACTCAGCTCGTCACCGACCTCACCGCCGCCCGCACGCACCGGCGACGACGTCCGTCCGAGTGCCGTGACCGACAGCGCCGCCGGCACACCCACCTGGGTGTGGCCGCCGAGCACGGGAACCCCCCACGCGTCACTGGCGCGGGCGAGGCCCCGGATCACGCGGGTGAGGAGCGACGTCGTCGGAGCGCCGACGGTGTCCAGCATGCCCACCGGGGTCGCACCCATGGCGGACAGATCGTTCAGATTCACCAGGGCGGCACACCAGCCGGCCCACTCCGGGTCGCGCTCGACCATCGAGGGCACGATGGCGTCGCACGCGGCGATGATGTCGGAGCCGGGCACCGGCACTCCGTCGTCGCCTCGGAAACCACTCGCCCCCAACCCCAGTGGCGCAGTGGCCAGGGGTGCCAGCACATCTGCGAGCACGGCCTTGGTCGACCGGACGAGACGTGCCACCGTGTCGATGGTCCAGCGCATCGTCTCGTGCGGGGCGCCGGCCAGCACGGTGGGGCCGGTCGCGGTCCACCCGAGCGCCGTGAACATCGGGACGTGGCGAGACTGCACGGTGGCGTCGAACCGCACCACCCCGGCCGTCTCCACATGAGCGCAGGCGGCTCGGATCAGAGCGGGTCCCACTGCGCGACTACGCTTCTCCCGCGCGACGACGAGGCGGCTGCCCGACCACCATCCCAGGTCGACGTCCGTGCAGGGAGCCACCCGGACCCCGCCGAGGACGGTGCCGTCGGGGGCGGTCGCGAGAAGGACGACCGCGCGCGGATCGTCGTCGACGCCGTCCCGGTCGGTACCCGAGAACAAGCCCTGCTCGACGACGAACGACTCGCGTCGAAGACGGTGATAGGCGGCGAGATCGGCCGCCGACTCGGCCGGCCGGACGAGGAACGGGGCAGCGCCGACGGTGGGTGCCCCGGTGAGGATCGACAGTTCGGTGCTCATGTCAGCCACCCATCGTCTGCAGGACGCTGCACGCACCACACGCTGCGCACCCGGCCTTCTGGTCGGTCCCCAGCATCTCCGCGTCCACCAGTGCCGCGGCCACCCGAGTGCTCACGTCCGTCAACAGCTCGGCGGACGGCGCCCCGGCCCCGTCGACGTCCACCGCGAGGGTCCCCGGGTGTGGCCGGAACGGGACGACGAAGGGATAGACCCCCATCGCGATCAGCTCGGTGGCGCCGCGAACCACCTCGTCCGGGTCCTCGCCGAGCCCGACCAGCAGATACGTCGACACCTGGTTGCGTCCGAAGACACGCACCCCCTCCGCCCATGCCGCGCGGTACTCGTCGAGCGAGACCGACGCCTTGCCCGGCATCCAGCGGCGCCGCACGTCCTCGTCCAGGGACTCGACGTGGATACCGATGGACCGTGCGCCGGCGTCGTACAACTCGGTGAGGGTCGCGAGATCACCGGGCGGTTCGCACTGCACCTGGATCGGCAGGTCGGGGAGCACGGCGCGCACCGCGCGGACGCAGCGTGCCAGGTGCAACGCCCCGCGATCTCGGCCCGCCGAGGTCCCGGTCGTCATGACCATCTGGGTGATGCCGTCGAGTCGCACCGCCGCCTCGGCCACGGCGGCGAGATCGGCGGGCTTCTTCACCGCCACGGTGGCGCCGCTGCGCAACGACTCCTCGATGGAGCAGAACCGACACCGTTGCGACTCGTCGTAGCGAATGCAGGTCTGGACCACGGTCGTGGCCAGCACCCCCTTGCCGTGGAGCTTGGCGAGCTTCTCGTAGGGCACACCGTCGTCGGTGGTGAGGTCGTAGAAGGCCGGCCGGGCGATGGCGGCGATGTCCAGTCCGATGTCGTCCCCGTCGAACAGCACCCGATCGCCGTCCAGGACGTAGGGGCTCGACGGATTGCGGGGCAGCGCTGCACCGAGTCCGTCGATGCTCACGTGGCCGTCGTCGCTCGGTCCCGCACCCGCGGTGCGGCGCACCGGTGGGGTCCCACGGATGCCGAGCAGGGCCAGATCGACCCGGTGGTTCCTGGTCGAGCGGGAAGGCCGGAGGCCGGTCGGGGTCTGCAGTCGAACGTCGGACATCGCCGTCTCACCTCAGACCATGTACGTGGAGTTGATGATCGCGCCCTTGCGGGCGTAGTGGATCAACGCGTCCTGCACGTCCAGCGGGTGCGCGGGCACGACGCCCTCGATGAGGTCTTCCTCGCGGCCGCCGTGCAGCGCGAGCCCGAATCGGCAACAGAACACGGTGCCGCCCTCCGAGATGAACGTCGCGAGAGCGTCGTTGATGTTCTGCTCGCCGGGGAAACCGGAGTCTCCGGTGGTGGGGAAGCCGCGGGTCGCCAGGCAGTTGATGGCACCGGGACCGTAGAAGTACATCGCCGACTCGTAGCCCTTGCGCAGAGCGCGCGTCGCCTGCAGCACGGCGACGAAGCTCACCGACGACTCGTGGGCGATGCCGTGCACGAGGGTGAAGTACGACTCGCCGTCCTCCGCCTTGTAGTCCGGGAAGATCTTGGTTCCGCCGTAGATGTTGCTGCCCTTGGGGAGTGACGGGTGCGGGATCTCGGCGAGTGAGGCGGACATGTTGTCGAGGATGGTCTGATCGAACGCGGCCACGGGAACCTCCGGAAGATGAGTGAGCGAGTACTCGGGTGCGGAGACGTCCGTCCCGCTGACACCAGTACAGGCCCGCTGGATGTCCGGATGGTCACCCGCGGAACAACGCCCTGTTTCGTCCTGCTCACTCGCGTAACCCCGGCGACACACCGCCGCGTTACCGTCGGAGTGTGGTCGACGCCTCGGGTGCCCGACGCCTCCTCGCACTCGCGCACGTCGCGTCGCGAGTCGAGGCGGGCCCACCCGTGCCGCCGGCGACGAGAGTGACCGTGCACTTCCATCCCGATCGGCTCGTGGCCGGCCGACCGTTGCTCGAGGTGCTGATCGAGGAGAACCTGTACCGATCGCAGTTCGTCACCGGCACGAGCAACGGCGGGTTCGATCCTGCGCCCGGCGGTCGTCGCCACGCATGGGAGTCCCGGATGTTCGGTGGGGCGTACGACCACGGCCCGGCATCGGAGCGCCCGATCTACGGCTCGCTGAATCACCGCCTGGAGCCCGCGGGCGGATCGGTGCGCTTCGGCTCCTCCCACCTGGTGCTCCGCCGAGACGTGCTGCCCCGGACCACCTTCTGCTACCCCGATTCCGTCCACGAGCCGACAGCCTTCGGCACGGGTGAGCGCATGCCACTCGTCGAGACGGCACTCTCCCACCACGACGTCGACGTGCTCGACGACTACATCGAGGCCCATGTCCACGGACCGCTACGACTCGACACCGATGTCGAGGCACTCGTTCTCGACCCGTCGTTCCGCGGGACCGAGCTGGACGCGATCGCCCGCCGGGCACCCGTTCCGGTGCGGTGGCACCACGGGTTCGAGCTGACATCGAGTCGGTTCGATCACTGCGCCGACTACCGCGGACCACACATCGCCGACCTCGCACGGTCCGTGGCGAGAGACGGGCGTCTCACCGCGTACATCGTCGGTCAGGCCGCGAACACCGGTGAGCACGACGATCAGCACGTCAAACAGCTCTGGCACTGCGTCGCGCGCTTCGGACACGACTGGTCCGACCGTCCGGGGGCCGCAACCTCACCTGCCGAGGGACGAATCGGACGGGGATAAACTGGGCTCACCATGCTCACACCCATCACGGTCGCCCTCTACGTGCTGCCACTCGTCGCCGCGGTCTGGGCACTGGTGAAGCTGATCCGCAATCAGGCGCTGCTCCTCGCGAACCGCGGTGACCGCGTGTTCTTCCGGTTCCTCGTCGGCATCGAGCTGCTCGTGCTCGCGCAGGCCGTGGTCGGTTTCGTCGCCCTGGCCTCCACCGACCGCGATGTGCACACCGTCACCTTCGGCGCGTACCTCATCGGTCTCGCGCTGCTGCTGCCGATCGGTGTGTGGTGGTCCCTCGGGGACCGCAGTCGCGGCGGCACCGCCGTCCTGATCGTCGTCACCCTCACCCTCGCGGTGATGGTGCTGCGTCTGAACCAGATCTGGGCCGGCCATGCCTGACACCGCACGCACGGACCTGCAGACGGCCACCCGGTCCGGCATCGGGCGCGTTCTCATCGCCCTCTACGCCCTGTTCTCCGTCGCGGCCGCGTCGCGCTCGGCGGTGCAGATCGGGACCCGGTTCGACGACGCACCGGTCGCGTACCTGCTGTCCGCGTTCGCCGCCCTGGTCTACATCGTCGGCACCGTGTGTCTTGCACGAGCCTCCGTGGTGTCGCGCCGCATCGCGACCATCTCCTGCGTCGTCGAGATAGTCGGTGTGCTCGCCGTCTCGATCGCCAGTTACGCCGTGCCGCAGGAGTTCCCGGAGCCCACGGTGTGGTCGCACTTCGGATCGGGCTACCTGTTCATCCCGGTGATCCTGCCGATCGCGGCGCTGTGGTGGCTGCGCCGGACGGACACCGGTAGGGCGGGGAAGGGCTGATTCGTCCACGCTGCGGCCACACGAACGAGCCTCCTCGCAGCGGGTACGGAATCACGCGTGACGTCTGGCCACCCGATCCGCACGCACGGTGGCGGCCACCAGGATCACAGCTTGCACCGCGAGACCTGCGGCGGGAACCGAAACCACCGCGGGCCCGATGTCGGCCTCGGTGATCGACGCGATCAGCCAGAGCGTGCTCGTCAGAACGACGACCACGACAGCGATGACACCGACGGCGAGAAAGTGCGCCGCGGCAGCTCGATGACCGGCTCGCCAGGCATCGCGGGACGCCGTCGTCGCCTTCGTGCGCAATCCCACGGCCGAATTCACGCCCACGTTCGTGCCCGCGCGTCCGCATCACAAGCGACAGGGACCCGAGGAGAACCACCCCGACGAGAAGTGACAGCACCGGAGCAGGTTCCACGAACTACCCCAGCTTCGCCAGGTTGGTCACACTCGTGCGCACGTCCGACTCCAGCACCTTCGCGACGACCCCGCCGATCGGGCCGGACAGCAACCCGCCGCGGAAGTTCGCGTCGAGGGTGAACTCCGATCCGGCGCCCTTCGGCGCGACGGACATCTTCAGATCGATCTTGATGCCGCCCTTGCCTTTGCCGAGCAGCGCGATCTCGTAGGGCTTGTCGTACTCGGTGATCGTCCAGGTGATCACGTTGCGGAAACCCTTGACCTTGATCAGCGAATCGATGGTGACGCCTTCCTTCAACGTGTCCGGCACGGGACTGCGCCATCCACCGAAGATGGTCATCCACTCCTGGAAGCTGGACAGATCGGACGCCCTGGCCCACGCCTCGTCCGGTGTCATCGTCGAATCCACCGTCACGTTCACTCCGGCCACGCGGCCCTCGCTTCCTGCCTCGTCGGTCCCGCGCGCGGGTCCTGCCACCGAGCGTGGCACCGCCCTCGAACATACCCAGCTCGCGAAGCACGCAATCTATCCTGAACCCATGGCATCGCTGGAGGTCGCGGGGCGACAGATCGCCCTGACCAACGTCGACAAGGTGCTGTGGCCGGAGACGGGCACCACCAAGGGCGAGGTGATCGACTACTACGTCGACATCGCGCCCGCGATGCTCCCCCACCTTCTCGGACGCCCGGTCACGCGGAAGCGATGGCCGAACGGGGTCCAGGCAGGCTCGTTCTTCGAGAAGAACCTCGCCGCGTCGGCCCCGGACTGGCTCGATCGACGACGTCTGCACCACTCCGACCGCGTCGTGGTCTACCCCGTCTTCCACACCGCCGCCGATCTCGCGTGGCTGGGACAGCAGGCTGCGCTGGAAGCCCATGTGCCGCAATGGACTTTCGACGGCGACGAGCAGGGCAAAGCCACCCGCATCGTCTTCGATCTCGATCCGGGCGAGGGCGTCGACCTCGACACCTGCGCGACCGTGGCCTGTGAGGTACGGGCGATGATCACCGACATCGGGCTCACCGCCCACCCCCTCACCAGTGGTAGCAAAGGCATACACCTGTACGTCCCGCTGGAGAAGCCGGTCTCGTCGTCCGGTGCCTCGACCGTCGCGAAACGCGTTGCGACGCTTCTCGAGGAGAAGATGCCCGATCTGGTCACCGCATCGATGTCGAAGGCTCTGCGGCCCGGGAAGATCTTCCTGGACTGGAGTCAGAACAACGGCAAGAAGACCACCATCGCGCCGTACTCGCTGCGCGGACGCGACCGCCCGACCGTCGCGGCTCCGCGGACGTGGGACGAGCTCTCCGGCGGCGGTCTCGCCCAACTGAGCTTCGAGGAGGTGCTCGCTCGCTTCCACCGGGACGGCGATCTGCTCGCCGGCCTCGATCCGGAGCCGGAGGCGTCGACGATCACCGACAGCCTCGGTCCGTACCGCGGCAAGCGGACTGCCTCGCGCACACCGGAACCCGTCCCGACGACATCGACGACTCGGGAATCCGCGGACCCGATCTTCGTCATCCAGGAACACCACGCACGTCGACTCCACTACGACTTCCGACTCGAGCGCGACGGCGTGCTGGTCTCGTGGGCGGTCCCGAAGAATCTGCCGACGGACGAGAAGAAGAACCATCTCGCCGTGCACACCGAGGACCATCCGATGGACTACGCATCCTTCGAGGGGACCATCCCGCAGGGCGAGTACGGCGGCGGCGAGGTCAGCGTCTGGGATCACGGCACCTTCACCACCGAGAAGTGGCGGGACGACGAGGTCATCGTCGAACTCGCGGGTGAGCGCGTCGCGGGCCGGTACGCACTGATCCGGACCGACGGGGACCAGTGGCTCGTGCACCGGATGACATCGCGCCCCCAGCCGACACGCACGGAGTTGCCCCAGCACCTGCGGCCGATGCTGGCGTCCGCCGGAACGCTGTCCGGACTCGAAACCGACGAGTGGTCGTTCGAGGGGAAATGGGACGGCGTCCGCATCGTCGCGACCCTCGACCACGGGGACGTCGTGCTCGAGAGTCGAACCGGACAGGACCTCACGCGCCGCTACGCGGGGATCACGGCGCTCGCCGCGGATCTGTCCGACCATGCGGTCGTACTGGACGGCGAGGCCGTGGTCTACCGCGCGGACGGAGTCACCAGCTTCCAGGCACTGCAGGACGCGCATCCCGACGACGTGCAGTTCATCTGCTTCGACATCCTCCACCTCGACGGCACGGATCTGACGGGCAAGAAGTTCACCGACCGGCGCAAGATCCTCGAGCTGCTCCTGACCGGCCTCGAGACGGCGACCGTCTCGCCGCTCCTGCCCGGCACAGCGGCGGGAGCACTGTCCGAGAGCGAACGCCGCGGGTGGGAGGGCATCGTCGCGAAGCGGCGGGACTCGACCTACGAGGTGGGCCGACGCAGCACCTCGTGGATCAAGGTGAAGAACTGGCGGACGCAGGAGGTGGTCATCGGCGGATGGCGCGCCGGCAAGGGTTCCCGCACCGGGAGCATCGGGTCGCTCCTGCTCGGCATCCCGTCGGAGAACGGACTGCACTACGTCGGGCGCGTCGGCACCGGGTTCACCGAGCGCCAGCGCGCGGACCTGCTGACACTGCTGCGCCCGAGCGTCGTCGACGAGTCACCGTTCGACGACCCTCTTCCCACCGCCGACCGCCGCGATGCGACGTGGGTGGCCCCCACCGTCGTCGGCGAGGTGCGGTTCTTCGAGTGGACGGACGGCGGCTCGTTGCGCCATCCGAGCTGGCGGGGCCTGCGTGAGGACAAGACCGTCGAGGACGTTCACCGCGAGGACTGAGCGCTCCCACTCGAGTGGGCAAAGTTTGGACCTTACACAAGAACCACCGAATACGGTTGTCGCCGTCGTGTCGCTTGCTTACGGTTCGATCACGGGGCCGGGGCGCCGTTTCCCGAGTGGAACCGAGCGCTCGGGCAGTGTTCAATGTGGCTGTCGTTCGATAACCGCACAGTCGGTTCGTAGGAGTGTTCCAGTGAGATCCATTCGTCGCCTCGTGCTCGCCGTGGTCACCGCAGCCGTCGTCGCTGCCGCCCTTCCGGGGACCGCAGCCGCAGACGCCCAGTACCCGACCCCCAGTGCCGACCCGTTCTACTCCGCGCCGGGCGACATCTCCGGGCTCGCACCGGGCACGATCCTCGCCAGCCGTCCGATGCCCAACCCGCCCAACTTCATCGGCGTGTCGACGTGGCAACTGGCGTTCCGCAGCACCGGCAGCGAGGGCAACCCCATCGTCGGTGTCACCACCGTCTTCGTCCCGCTGGGGAAGGCGCCCGACGGCCCGCTGCTCTCCTACCAGCAGATCGTCAATGCTCTCGGCCTGAAGTGCGCGCCCTCGCAGGCGTTGTGGTCGACCGACCCGAACGTCGTCATCCGCGACGCCGCCGCCTTGAACGCGGTGTTCACCCGCGGCTGGTCGGTCTCGATGCCGGACCACCTCGGCCCCAACAGTGCCTACGGTGCCGCCAAGCTGGGCGGTCAGATCACGCTGGACGGCATCCGCGCTGCCAAGAACTTCGATCCGCTGCAGCTGCGCAACAGCCCCGTCGGCATGGGCGGCTACTCCGGCGGCGGCATGGCCACCGCCTGGGCAGCCGCGTTGGCACCCTCGTACGCACCCGAGTTGAACATCGTGGGCAGCGCCCAGGGTGGCGTTCCGATGAACCTGTTGAAGATGGCCTACATGCTCGGCGAGAACACACCGCACCCCGTGTTCGGGCTGGCACTGGCCGCGGCGATCGGTCTCGGTCGCGAGTACCCGGACCGGATGCCCGTGTCGCAGAACCTGACTCCCCAGGGCACGTCGATGATGAATCAGATCGCCGACTCCTGCACCAACGACATCCTGGCCGTGGGCGCCAACCACAGCGCCGCGGAGATCACCGCGAACAAGTCGGTGTTCGCGGATCCGCAGGGCCGTGCCGTCGTGGAAGAGAACAGTGTCGAGCTCTACCCCGGCGTTCCGCGCGCACCGATCTTCGAGTGGCACAGCCCGACCGACGGGCTCATCCCCGTCGACGCCATCGACAGCACCACCGCCCGGTACTGCAGCGCCGGCGCTCGAGTGCAGACGCTGCTCACCCCGACACCCGACCACCTCAGTGGCGCGTTGCTCGGGCTGCCGTCCGCACTGCAGTGGCTGAACGATCGCTTCGCCGGCCTGCCTGCACCCAGCACCTGCTGATCGGAGGGTCAGGCGCGGACCGGTTCGTCGAACTGCGTGCGGTAGAGCTCGGAGTAACGACCCGAGTTCGCCAGCAGTTCGGTGTGCGTACCGCGCTCGACGACGCGGCCGTTCTCGATGACCAGGATGAGATCGGCCGCCCGGATGGTGGAGAGCCGGTGCGCGATGACGATGGACGTCCGTCCCTCCAGTGCCTCGGCGAGTGCCTCCTGCACCGCGGCCTCGGAAGTGGAGTCCAGTGACGCGGTGGCCTCGTCCAACACGACGACGGTGGGACGCGCCAGCAGCAGGCGGGCGATGGTGACGCGTTGACGCTCACCACCGGAGAAGCGATAGCCGCGCTCGCCGACCACGGTGTCCAGGCCGTCCGGCAGCGACAGCACCAACTCCTCGAGACGCGCACGCCGCAGCGCGGACCAGATCTCCTCCTCCGTCGCATCCGGGTGCGCCAGGGTGAGATTGGACCGCAACGTCTCGTGGAACAGGTGGCCGTCCTGCGTCACCATGCCGACGGTGCGCCGGATCGATTCGGCCGTCAGATCCCGCACGTCGACGTCGCCGATGCGCACGGCACCGGAATCCACGTCGTACAGCCGCGAGACGAGCTGCGCGATGGTCGACTTTCCTGCACCGGACGAGCCGACCAGGGCCACCATGTGTCCGGGCTCGGCGCGGAAGGACACCCCGTGGAGCACCTCCTCGCCGCCGCGAGCATCCAGGACGGACACGTCCTCCAGAGACGCCAGTGACACCTTGTCGGCCGATGGATAGGCGAAGCGGACGTCGTCGAACTCGACGGTGACCGGGCCCTCCGGAACCGCCCGGGCGTCGGGCTTGTCGGTGATGAGCGGATCGAGGTCGAGGATCTCGAAGACCCGCTCGAAGCTCACCACGGCGCTCATGATGTCGACGCGGGCGCTCGCCAGTGCGGTGAGCGGCGCGTACAGCCTGGTCAGAAGCAGCGCGAGAGTCACGACCGACCCTGCGTCGAGCTGCCCCCGCAGCGCGTAGAAGCCACCGAGGCCGTAGACGAGCGCGAGTGCCAGCGCGGACACGAGGGTCAGCGCCGTCACGAAGACGGTCTGGACCATGGCCGACCGCACGCCGATGTCGCGGACGCGGCCCGCCCGCAGCGCGAACTCGGCCGACTCGTGGTCCGGGCGTCCGAACAGCTTGATCAGTGTCGCGCCGGGAGCGGAGAAACGCTCCGTCATCTGCGTCGACATGGCCGCGTTGTGCGCGGCGGCCTCACGCTGCAGGCGGGCGAGCCGAGTGCCCATCCTGCGGGCCGGGAGCACGAAGATCGGCAACAGCAACAGTGCCAGCAGGGTGATCTGCCAGGAGATCCCGAGCATGACGACGAGGGTGAGCAGCAACGTCACGAGGTTGCTGACGACACCCGACAGCGTGCCGCTGAAGGCGCGCTGCGCCCCGATGACGTCGTTGTTCAGCCGCGAGACCAGGGCACCGGTGCGCGTGCGTGTGAAGAAGGCGATGGGCATCTTCTGCACGTGGTCGAACACGCGAGTACGGAGGTCGAGGATGAGGTTCTCGCCGATCCGCGCCGAGAGCCACCGGTTCACCAGCCCCGTACCGGCATCGAGCAACGCCACGACCGCGATGATGACGGCCAGTACGAGGACCGTCCCGTACGCGCTGCCCTGCACGATCGCGTCCACGACACGGCCGGCCAGCACGGGCGTCGCGACGGCCAGGACCGCCGCGACGACGCTGAGGATCAGGAACCCGACGAGCAGGGAGCGCAGGGGCCGCGCGAACACCATGATCCGCCGCACGGTCACCCGGGAGAACGGTCGGTGATCGTCGCCGTTGGTGTGCATCGATCGGTACATCTGGTTCCACGCGGTCATTTCCATACTCATGTGGAACCTCCTGTTACTCGTCACGATCTCTGCACACCCACGGCGCGGCCCGTTCACCTGCACTGAGGGCAACCCCCGCGCTGCCCCGCTCATTCCGTGGTCAGGCCGCGGCGACCTGCTCCCGCGCAGGTTCGAGGGCTTGGGCGACGATATCGGCGACGTCCGACATGGGCCGGACGTCGACGGCAGCCCGTACCTCGGCCGGCACGTCGTCGAGATCGGGCTCGTTCCGCGCGGGAACGAACACGGTGGTGAGTCCGGCGCGCTGAGCGGCGAGCAACTTCTGCTTCACCCCACCGATCGGGAGTACCCGACCGTTCAGGGAGACCTCGCCCGTCATGCCGACGTCGGACCGCACGGGTCGCCCCGTCGCCATCGACACCAGCGCGGTGACCATCGTGACGCCCGCGGACGGGCCGTCCTTCGGTACGGCGCCGGCCGGCACGTGGATGTGGATCGCCTTGTCCAACGCCGTGGGGTCCACCCCGAGTTCCGCCGCGTGCGACCGCACGTAGGAGAGCGCGATCTGCGCCGACTCCTTCATGACATCGCCGAGCTGACCGGTGAGGGTGAGGCCGGCGGTGTCACCCGTCGAGCTCGCCTCGATGAACAGGACGTCGCCGCCCAGACCGGTCACGGCCAGGCCCGTCGCGACACCGGGGACCTCGGTGCGTTCGTGTGCCTCGGGGGTGAAGCGGGGCCGTCCGAGGTAGGTGACCAGATCGGGCTCGTCCACGGTGATGGGCCGCTCGTCTTGCGCCAGCACGGTCGCCACCTTGCGCAACGCCTTCGCCAGCAGTCGCTCGAACTGACGGACACCGGGCTCACGGGTGTAGTCGGCGGCGATCGTGCGGAGTGCAGCGTCCGTGACGGTCACCTCGGCATCGGTCAGTGCAGCGCGGTCGACCTGCCGCGGGAGCAGGTGGTTCCGTGCGATGACGACCTTGTCGTCCTCGGTGTAGCCGTCGATGGTCACCAGTTCCATACGGTCCAGCAGCGCTGTCGGAATCTGGTCGATCACGTTGGCGGTCGCCAGGAACACCACGTCCGACAGGTCGAGATCGAGGTCCAGGTAATGGTCACGGAACGTGTGATTCTGAGCCGGATCGAGGACCTCGAGCAGCGCCGCCGCGGGGTCACCGCGGAAGTCCGATCCGATCTTGTCGATCTCGTCCAGCAGGACGACGGGATTCATCGAGCCTGCCTCGGCGATCGCACGCACGATCCGGCCCGGCAGGGCTCCGACGTACGTACGCCGGTGTCCGCGAATCTCGGCCTCGTCGCGCACGCCACCGAGGGCGACGCGAACGAACTTGCGGCCCAAAGCCTTCGCCACCGACTCGCCCAGCGAGGTCTTGCCGACGCCGGGAGGACCGGCCAGCACCATGACGGCACCGGATCCACGTCCGCCCACCACCGTCAGACCGCGTGAAGCGCGCCTCGACCGGACGGCCAGGTACTCGGTGATGCGGTCCTTCACGTCGTCGAGTCCGTGGTGGTCGGCATCGAGAACGGCGCGCGCTGCCACGATGTCCGTGCTGTCGTCGGTCGTCACCGTCCACGGCAATTCCAGGACCGTGTCCAACCACGTTCGGATCCAACCACTCTCGGGACTCTGATCGCTCGAGCGCTCCAGCCGGCCCACCTCGCGCAGCGCCGCCTCACGAACCGAGTCGGGCAGGTCTGCGGATTCGACGCGTCCGCGGTAGTCGTCGGCACCGTCGGGTTCGCCCTCGCCCAGCTCCTTGCGGATGGCGGCGAGTTGCTGGCGCAGCAGGAATTCCTTCTGCGTCTTCTCCATGCCGTCGCGGACGTCGCCGGCGATCTTGTCCGTCACCTCTACCTCGGCGAGGTGGTCGGTGGTCCACTCGGTCAGCACCGTCAATCGTGCTGCCACGTCCGGGGTCTCGAGCAACTGCCGCTTCTGGACATCGGTGAGCCACGACGCGTAGCCGGCGGTGTCAGCCAGCGCGGACGGGTCCGAGAGCTTGTTCACCGAGTCGATGACCTGCCATGCCTCGCGGCGCTGCAACATGGCCAGAACGAGCTTCTTGTACTCCGCGGCGAGAGTCCGTACGGCGTCCGTCGGCTCCGGCTCGGACACCGGCTCGGCCTCCACCCAGAGGGCCGCGCCGGGGCCGCTCACGCCGGACCCGATGTGCGCACGCTTCTCCGCCTTCAGCACCGCAGCCGGCTCACCGGTCGCGAGACGGCCGACCTGCACGATCGTCGCCACGACACCGTAGGCGGGGTAGCGGTCGTCCAGTCGTGGGGCGATCAGCAGAGTGCCGTCGGCGCTGGTCCGCGCGGCGTCGACCGCAGCGCGGGCAGCGTCGTCCAGTTCGACCGGCACGACCATGCCGGGCAGGACGACGGGGTCGGTCAGGAACAGAACGGGCAAGCGAGTCGATTCGCTCATGGGGTCCTCCAAAGTTCAGCGTGATCAGCTCAACTTGGCGGTGGGCCCCGGTGTTCCCGCAGATGAGGGCGTTCGCTGGAGGCGGACATGGCGGGCTCGAGAGTGGTTCCCGCAGGCATTCCATGCTCCCGCAGCGGCTGCAACCACTACCGCGAGGCGGAACACCCGCGGGAACGGTCAGCCGGCGGCGCTCACTCGCTCAGCGTCACGTCCACGCCGGTGACGGTCTTGAGGAACGGGCAGATCGACCGTGCCTGCTCGAGCACGTCGCCCGGGTTGTCGACGCCCGGCAGTGTCACGCCGAGGCGGTAGGCCGCGTCGTAGCCCGCGCCGTCCGCGGAGGACAGCGTCACCTGTCCCTCCACCGACGCGCCGTCGAGGGATCCCCCCGCGGTACCGACGGCGATGCGCAGCGACTCGAGCAGGCAGGAGCTCAGCGCAGCGGCCATCAACTGTTCGGGGTTGGTCGCCCCACCCGGACCCCCGAGGTCGGAGGGCTCGTGGACATCGAGGGAGAGCACGTCGTCGCTCGAGGAGATCGATCCGTCGGTGGCGGTGACAGTGGCGGTGTACAGGTCTTGACTCATGCCTGCCGGGTGTCCGCGAACCGCTGTCCGCAAACCACCGAGGTCAAGAGTGCTCGGCGAGGAAGCCGAGCACCTCGTCCTCGAACTTCCGCGGCTCGTCGAGAAACAGTGCGTGACTGCTGTTCTCGAACACGACGGTGCGCGCGCCGGGAATCGTGTCACCCACGTACTGTGCCGCTTCCCACGGAAACGCCTTGTCGTGCTTGCCCACCATGACCAGCGACGGCAGCTCGAGTGCCGGCAGCAGATCACGCCAGTCGTGATGGGTGTGGTCCGCCATCACCGCGTTGCGCGCCTCCGAGGAGATCTTCGTCATCTCCGCGAGGAGGACCTCGACACGCTCTGCGGGGAGGTCGGTGGCGGTGATCTCGTCGAGCTGTTCGCGGTCGAAGTTCTCGCGGTCGTACGTCACACGGCCCTGCACCGTGGCCAGCGACGCGTCGTCGAAGATGCTGGTGTGCGCCAGGGTCCACTCGGGCGTCCGGTACTGCCGCGGAGTCTGCGCGACGTAGATCGCCTGCGCCAGCAGGTCGGTGCCGAACAGCTCCTGGTAACTCCAGATCACGGGACAACCCAGTGACCACCCCAGGACTGTGACGTCCGTCAGCTCCAGCCCCACGAGCAGATCGCGGAGGTCCTTGGCCAACCTCGACACCCGGTAGCCGTGGCCCGGATCCTCCGAGTCACCGTGAGCGCGCAGATCGACGGTGATCACGCGGGCGTACTCGGCGAGCCGATCGACACTGCCGTCGAAGAAGCGGCCGCTGAATCCCCACCCGTGCAGCATCACGAGCGGCCGTCCCGTTCCCTGGTCGGTGTAGTGCAGGACTGTGCCGTCGCTGACGGTCCACGTACTCATCCTGCTGAGATACCCCACCGGACACCTGCGGTAACGGTGCGATCACGCACTCACGCCGAAGGTGCCGTCCGGCGCTACAGTGCGAGACACCAGCCGAGTCGCCCGTCAGGAGAGACCAGTGAGCGGTCCCACGCCCGAGTACGGCCAGCAGCCCGAGTACGGCGGGCAACCGCCGTACGGCCAGCAGCCTCAGTACGGTCAGCAGCCTCAGTACGGTCAGCAGCCCGGTTCGGGCGGGCAGTACCCACCACCCGGCGGCTACGACGGCGGCTACGGCCAGCCCCCGGTCAGCCCGAAGAACGGCGTGGGAATCGCGGCGCTGATTCTCGGCATCCTGTCGATCCTGGCCTTCTGGACCTTCGGATTCGGCATCTTCCTGGGCATCATCGCCGTGGTGCTCGGCGTGCTCGGCCGCGGCCGAGTCAAGCGTCGCGAAGCCACGAACGGCGGCGTCGCCACGACGGGGCTGGTGCTGGGTGTCCTCGGCATCATCGGTGGCGCGGTGTTCGTCGCCCTGACCGTGTGGGTGTTCAACGAGGTGGGAGTCGGCGACCTCGCGACCTGCCTCAGCGACGCCGGTGGCGACGCGACACGGGTCGAGCAGTGCCAGCAGCAGTTCACCGACAATCTGGAGAACCAGTTCTCGGTGACCTTGACGCCCGCTCCGACGCCGTGACAGGTGCGGAAGGGTTGACCGCGCGGTGGATCGGGCACACCGGTGCTCATGAGTGATTCCGTGAACGAGCCCGTCGACACCGCATCCATCGACCCGCGCGAGGAGTCCAAGGGCACGGGTGCGGACACTGCACAGAGTCCGGACGAGCGCGACGAGGCCGTGCGCGAGTTCGACAACCATGCCGAGGCCGAGCCGGCGCCGACCCTCGATCGGAGTGAAGCCGCCGTGGACGAGGGCAAGGATCTGCCCGCCCCGAGTCCGCGCGACGTGACCGCCGGCGACAAGGACGACAAGCAGACCGCTCGCCAGGAATGAGCCTCTGCTCTAGAAGAGCGTGACGGGTTCCTGTGCGCCCACCGGCTCGCACGGCGTCAGCGAACCGTCTCGGATCGCCCGCGCAGCGATTCCTGCCAGCTCGTCCGCCATCTCGTTGAACTGGTTGCCCACGTGTCCGCGGACCCAGCGGAACCGCACCGGACCCTCGCGCTCGGTGATGGCACGGTCGATCGCGCGGACCAGTTCCAGATTGCGCACCGGCCCACCCGTGGACGTGCGCCAGCCCTTGCGCTTCCATCCGGCGAGCCACTCCGACGCACACTTGATGGCGTACTGACTGTCCGACTCGATGAGCATCGGCTCCGGACCCGGATGCGCGGCCACGGCCTCGTACAACGCCCTGAGCTCGGCGATCTGATTCGTGCCGGACGCTTCTCCGCCGGAGGCGGACGGGCCGGTGTGGTCGACCCAGGCCCAGCCGATGGCCCCGCCGGGGTTCTTCAGGCACGAACCGTCGGTACTCACGATGATCACCCTCGAGACAGTACGGCCGAGGACCGACAATTCCGCGGTCCCGCGCCGAGCGCACACCCTGTCCACGGCTCGGCCTACTCTCGAACGTGAACCATCAGCCCAGACTTCGATCTGGACCGACACAGGGAGACGCCACGTGACCTCGCCGACCGACGATCGATCCGCCACCGAGATCCCGGAGAACTTCCGCGCCCTGGTCGCCCGGCAGACCGACGACGGTGTGGATCTGACGTCCGAGACGGTCGACCTGTCGTTCCTGCCCGAGGGCGAGGTGGTCGTCCGCGTCGAGTACTCGGGCGCCAACTACAAGGACGCCCTGGCCGTCACCCCGAAGGGCGGAGTGGTGCGGGAGTACCCCATCGTCCCCGGCATCGACCTCGCCGGTGTGGTGGTCTCCTCGACGTCCGACGGGGTGTCGGTCGGTGACCGCGTCGTGGCACACGGCTACGAGATCGGCACCGGACGTCACGGCGGCTACGCCGAGTACGCGCGCGTTCCGGCCGAGTGGGTCGTGCCACTCGCGGACGGACTGTCGACGGCCGACGCCGCCACCATCGGCACCGCGGGCTTCACCGCCGCACTCAGCGTGCAGGCCCTGCTGGCGCGTGGCCTCACCCCGTCCGACGGTCCGGTACTGGTCACCGGAGCGAGCGGTGGGGTCGGCAGTGTCAGCGTGGACCTGTTGTCGCAGGCCGGGTTCGAGGTGGTCGCCTCCACCGGCAAGGAGTCGGCACACGACCTGCTGACCACACTCGGCGCGTCCTCGATCATCGGCCGCCTCCCCGAGGACCCCGACGCGGCGCCGCGTCCCCTCGGGAAGGCGCAGTGGGCCGCCGCGGTCGACTGTGTCGGCGGCAAGACCCTCGCGCACGTACTCAGCACCACGAGGTACGGCGGCGCGGTCGCCGCCAGCGGGCTCACCGGGGGAGCAGGGCTCTCGACCACGGTGTTGCCCTTCATCCTCCGGGGAGTGGCCCTGCTGGGCATCGACTCGGTGCAGTTGCCCATCGAGGCCCGACGCACCCTGTGGAACGACCTGGCGGGTTCCCTGCGCCCGAGTCGGCTCGCCGAGGTCACCACCGAGGTGACTCTCGACGAGGTGGCGGGAGTGCTCGACTCCCTGCGCGACGGGGCCACCATCGGTCGCACCCTCGTCCGTGTCGGCTAGCTCGTTTCCCGTGCTCGACCCCGGACACACTTCCCGCGGCGGCGCGGTGGAGATCACGCTCACCTCGGATCGCCCACTCGCCCTGCGGTATTCGTTGTCGCCACACCGCCGCGGAGCGGGCGATCCGGCCCATCGGGTGGAGGCCGACGGATCCATCTGGCGCACCTCACGGTTTCGCACGGGGCCGGTGACGTATCACCTGCGCCAGGTGGACCGGTTCGAGGTGACCTGCGAGGCCTGGGGCGCCGGCTCCGCGGAGTTCCTCGACTCTCTTCCGGGGCTCGTGGGCATGGAGGACGACGCCGACGGATTCGCGCCCGAGCATCGCATCCTCGCGGAGGCGCATCGTCGATTTCCCCACCTGCGTATCGGCCGCACCGGGCAGGTCATGGAGGCGCTGGTCCCGGCCGTTCTGGAGCAGAAGGTGCACGGGGTCGCTGCCTTCGCGGCATGGCGCTACCTGCTCTCGAAGTTCGGCGAGCCGGCACCGGGACCGGCGCCCGCGGGGATGCGGGTACCGCCGCCCGCCGAGGTCTGGCGGCGGGTGCCGTCCTGGGAGTTCCACCGGGCGAACGTGGATCCGAAGCGCTCCAAGACGATCGTGCGGAGCGCCGCCCTGGCCGACAAGCTCGAACCGATCGTGTCCATGACGAGGGAGGATGCCGAGCGCCGGTTGCGCCACGTTCCCGGAATCGGCGTGTGGACCGCGGCCGAGGTGATGCAACGGGCGCTGGGAGATGCGGACGCTCTGTCCGTCGGCGACTACCACCTGGCGTCGGTGATCGGATGGACGTTGACGGGGGCACCGATGACGGACGACGAGATGCTCGAGTACCTGGCGCCGATCCGGCCGCACCGCTATCGCGCGGTACGTCTGCTCGAGGTCAGCGGAACGGCCCTGCGCCCGAAGTTCGGTCCACGCACCGTGGTCACCGACCACCGCCATCACTGACGGACGCTGGAAGGTGTGTGCACACAGGCACCCGTGAGCGCACACCATCTCCCGCACGCAAGAGCGGGTGTTCGGTTCACGCAGGCTGTGTCCACGCGGCTGCGGGAACAACCGGAGTACAGTTTAAGTTGAAGCTTCAAGCTAGCGACAACGCCTCGATCCGAAGGGACCTCTCATGGCCATCTCCCGTCTGAACCACGCCGTGCTCTACGTGCGCGACGCCCAGCGCAGCGCACGCTTCTACTCGGACGTGCTCGGTTTCCGCGTCGTCATGTCCATGGGCGATCGCGCCGTGTTCGTGCAGGCGCCGGACAGCACGAACGACCACGACCTCGGCCTGTTCTCCGTCGGCGACGGAGCGGGCGCGTCCCCGGCCGGCCGCAGCACCGTCGGGCTCTACCACCTGGCCTGGGAGGTGCAGACGCTGTCCGATCTCGTCGACCTGCGGGAGAAGCTGGCCACCGCGGGCGCACTGGTCGGCGCATCCGATCACTCGACGTCCAAGAGTCTCTACGGCCAGGATCCCGACGGCATCGAGTTCGAGATCGCCTGGCTCGTTCCCGCGGACCGCATCGACGACGCCGTCCTCCACGGTCGTTCCAGCATCGCTCCGCTGGACCTCGACGCGGAGATCGCTCGATACGGCGCCGACACCACGGGCGGCATCGGCGTCAGCACGGCGGCGCTGTCCTGACGGACGCCTCTCACCCGGTGCAGGGCGGAAATAGCGACGGCTCACAGGTGTTGCACCGAACATGACTCGTATCGGAACCTCGGACCTGGACGTCTTCCCGCTCGCACTCGGTGCCAACACCTTCGGATGGACGAGCGACGAGCCGGACTCGCACCGCATCATCGAGGCCTTCCTCGGAGCCGGTGGTTCGCTGATCGACACCGCGGACTCGTACTCCGCCTTCGCCCCCGGCAACTCGGGCGGCGAGTCGGAGACGGTGATCGGGAACTGGTTCACCTCGACGGGCCGGCGCGACGACGTCGTCCTGGCCACCAAGGTGAGCCAGCACCCCCAGTTCAAGGGTCTGGCCGCGGGCACGGTCGCTGCTGCGGCCGACGCGTCGTTGCAGCGCCTGCAGACCGATCGCATCGACCTCTACTACGCACACTTCGATGACGCGGACACCCCGCTCGAGGAGACGGTGGCCGCCTTCGACGCACTCGTGAAGGCCGGCAAGGTGCGGTATGTCGGCATCTCCAACTACACGGCGGAGCGCGCGCGGCAGTGGATCGACATCGCACAGCGCGAGGGGTTCGACGCACCCGTGGCGCTGCAGCCGCACTACAACCTGGTGCATCGCCGCAGCTACGAGCCGGAGCTGATGGAGGTCGCCGAGAAGAATCTGTTGGGCGTCTTCCCGTACTTCGCGCTCGCCTCGGGCTTCCTGACGGGCAAGTACCGCACGCGCGAGGACATCGAGGGCACACCCCGTGCAGCGATGACGTCCGGCTACTTCAGTGACGCCGGCCTCGAGGTCGTCGGTGCGCTCGACGACATCGCGGACGCTCACGGCTCCGCGATCCCCACCGTGGCACTGGCGTGGCTGCTCTCCCGCAACGGCATCGTGGCACCCATCGCCAGCGCGAGCCGTCTCGAACAGCTCGCGTCCCTGACGGACGCCTCGACGTTGTCGCTGACCGCCGACGAGCTCGACCGTCTGACCGCATTGTCGGACAAGGTCGGCGAGTAGCGTCGTCTCGGTGGTCACGCCGAGACGAGAGCGCAACCCCGAGGGCCGGCCGCAGAACGGCCGGCCCCGCGACGGGCTCGGACGTCCCCTGCCCCGCGGAGCCGTGGGCGTCGAGCGCATTCCGGACGACGTCCAGCTCCCGCCGGTCGAGTCCCTGGTCCGTGCCCAGCAACTCCTCGACGACGGCATGCCCTTCCACGCGCACGAGATCCTCGAAGGCACGTGGAAGATCAGTACGCCAGGGGAACGTGCACTGTGGCAGGGTCTGGCCCAGCTCGCCGTCGGTCTCACCCACCTGCTGCGGGGGAATCGCGTGGGAGCCACCTCGCTGTTGACGCAGGGACGTGATCGCATCGGGACGTACGCCGACGCGCCCCACGACATCGACATCGCGGGCCTGATGCGGTGGGCCGACCTTCTGGTGGCTGCGCTGGACCGCGGGGAGTCCCCGCTTCCGACAGTCCCGCACCTCACGCATCGCCGACAGTTCACCTGACCGTCACACGGATCGGGAACACATCGCGGCCGCACGGTGCTGCACCCCGGGTGACGACAGACTCCCGCACCACCTCGGCGACTCCCGGCACGGCAGTCGGTACGTCCGACCAGCCGGCCGCACCCTCCAGGCTTCGCACCATCCTGGTTCTCGGCGCCCTCGTCGCGCTGGGGCCGCTCACGATCGACGTCTACCTCCCGGCGCTGCCCGCGATCACCGAGGACCTCGGGTCCACGGATGCCGCGGTGCAGTTCACCCTCACCGGCACCCTCATCGGACTGGCCGTGGGACAGCTGGTGATCGGGCCGCTCTCGGACTCCCTGGGACGTCGACGGCCCCTCATCGCCGGAACGATGATCCACATCGTCGCGTCGCTCCTGTGCATGATCGCTCCGACCGTCGGCGTCCTGGGTGTGACCCGAGCCCTGCAGGGCTTCGGTGCCGCCGCCGCCATGGTCATCGCGATCGCCATCGTCCGCGACCTGTTCGACGGCAGGGCCGCCGCCACCGTGATGTCGCGTCTGGTCCTGGTCATGGGCGTCGCGCCGATCGTGGCACCCAGCCTCGGCAGCCTCGTCCTCATCCACGGGTCGTGGCGCGGCGTGTTCGCCGGGCTCGCGGTCGTGGGTGCCGCCCTCATGCTCGTGGCGATGTTCCTGCTGAAGGAGACGCTCCCCGAAGAGCGTCGTCGACCCAACGAGTTCCTGCCCGTCCTGCGCACCTACGGATCGTTGCTCGGCGACCGACGGTTCGTGGTTCTCGTTCTCGTGGCCGGCCTCGGAATGTCCGCGCTGTTCGCCTACATCTCCGGCAGCTCGTTCGTGCTGCAGGACGGCTACGGACTCGGCGAGCAGCAGTTCGCCCTGGTGTTCGGCATCGGCGCCGTCGCACTGATCAGCGCGTCGCAACTCAACGTCCTGGCGCTGCAGCGCTTCACCCCGCAGCGGATCGTCACCGTGGCACTGGTCGCGATGGCAGCGTCCGGCGCCGCCCTCATCGTCACCACGACCACCGGATTCGGCGGCATCGTCGGATTCATGGTGCCCGTGCTGTTCGTGCTGGCGTCGGCAGGTTTCGTCATGCCCAACTCCCCGGCGCTCGCCCTGTCACGCCACGGTGAGGCCGCCGGCACCGCCGCCGCTCTGCTGGGTGCCGCGCAGTTCGGCATCGGTGCGCTCATCGCGCCTCTGGTGGGCGTCCTCGGCAACGACGGCCCGGCCATGGCCATCGCGATGACCGGTGGCGCGACCATCGCGCTGCTCGCTCTCGCGAGCGTCCGGTCCGAGAAGCCGGTACCCGCCGACGCGGTCTGACTCAGAGCGAGCGGAGGTACGCGACGTCGTCCTTCATGCCGTCGGCGGGCGTCTCCAGCATCACCGGAGCGTCCGCCGCGGCGGCGACGGCGGCCAGCACCTCGGCCTCGATCTCGCCGCTCTCGAGATTGGCGTGACGGTCGCGAGCCGAATCGAACTCGTCGCGAGAGTTGTTCAGGTGCACCAGGTCGATGCGTCCGGTGATCGCCTTGACGCGCTCCACGGCGTCCACGAGGTCCTCGCCGCCGGCCCAGGCGTGGCACGTGTCGAGGCAGAACCCTGCTCCGAACTCCCCGACGGCGTCCCAGAGGCGAGCGATGGCGTCGAAGCGCCGCGCCATCGCGAAGTCGCCGCCGGCGGTGTTCTCGATCCAGATCGGAACCGCGAATCCACCGGACTCGGCCTGCCGTTCGAACAGCTTGCGCCAGTTGGCCACTCCCTCGGCGGGATCCTCCCCGTCGCGAACGTGTCCACCGTGGACCACCAACCCGAGGGCACCGATCTCTGCGGCCACGTCGGCCTGCTGCGCGACGGCCTTGCGGGACGGGATGCGGATGCGGTTGTTCAGGCTCGCGACGTTGATGACGTAGGACGAGTGGACGACGATGTCGACCGCACTGTCCCGGACCGCCTCCAACCCCGAACCGACAACGGGCTTGTTCCACTTCTGCGGGTCCGTGAGAAACAGTTGCACCAGGTCGACGTCGAGATCCTCGGCCTCGCCGAGCGGGTTCTCCGAGTTGCGGACGTGTGCACCGATACGCATGTCCCGACCTTACTCGAGCGGACCCAGCTCCTCGTCGAGTACTCGCTGCACCACCCGCATCGCTGCGAGCGCCGCCGGCGCGCCGCAGTAGCCACTGGCGTGGACCACGGACTCCACGATCTCCTCGCGGGTCAGACCGTTGGTGAGTGCGCCCCGGATGTGCCCGCCGAGCTCCTGCTCGGCCCGGAGGGCGATCAGCATGCCGATGTTCAGCAGGCTCCGACTCCGTCGGTCGAGGCCCGGCCTGTTCCACACGGCGTCCCACACGTGCTCGGTGACGTGGCGTTGCAACGCTTCCGAGTCGGTGCCCGTGCTGTTCTCGAGGGCGGCCGCGACGAAGGTATCGCCCATCACCTCGCGGCGGACCGCGAGACCGTCCCGATAGGCATCACTCACTGCAGCGTCACCACGACTTTGCCTGTGGCGGTCCGGTTCTCGAGAGATGCGATGGCCTCGCCGGCCTTGTCGAGCGGGTACACCACCGGCTCCGGCGCCACCAGCGCGCCCGAGGCGAACAGCGGCTCGAGCTCGGCCCACTGCGTCGTCGTGTAGCCGGGCCGGCTCATCCACCACGCACCCCATCCGGCGCCGACGACCTCGACGTTGCTCAGCAGCAGTCGGTTGACCTTGACCGTCGGGATGTCGCCACCGGTGAAGCCGATGACCACGAGTCGACCCGCCGGCGCCAGCGATCGGATGCTGTCGGTGAAGCGATCCCCGCCGACGGGGTCGATGACGATGTCGACTCCCCGGCCACCGGTGAGTTCCTTGACCGTGTCCTTCCAGCCCTCGCCGTTCGGGCCCTGCAGCATCACCACATCGGTGGCGCCCGCGGCGCGAGCGACCTCGGCCTTGGCCTCGCTGCTCACCACAGCGATGGTGCGTGACGCTCCCAGTACCGGAGCGAGTCGCAACGTCGATGTCCCGATGCCGCCACCGGCGCCGTGGACCAGGACGGTCTCGCCCTCGGCCAGACGTCCGCGCTCGCGGAGGGCGAAGTGCACCGTCAGATCGTTGAACAGCAGTCCCGCACCGGCCTCGAACGAGACGGCGTCGGGCAGCGCGAAGACGAGGTCGGGGGTCGCCACCGCCACCTCGGCCATACCGCCGCCGAATCCGGTCAGCGCCGCCACTCGGTCACCGGGCGCGAATCCCGAGCCCTCGGGCGCGGACCGCACGACACCGGCGACCTCGCTTCCGGGCACGAACGGCAGGTCCGGCTTGTACTGGTAGAGCCCACGACTGAGCAGTGCGTCGGGGAAGGCCACGCCGGCCGCACGCACGTCGATCACCACGCCGTCGCCGGTGGGCTCGTCGAGATCGGTGAGGGTGAGGGCTTCGGGGCCTTCGAGGGTGGTCACCTGCACTGCGCGCACGGACTGTCCTTTCGCCGGTCGACGGTCGAGGGGTGGTGCGAGTCGACTCGGGCCTCAGGTTACAAAGAACCCGCCGTCGCCGGTGCGCTGGGTCACACAGCAGTACGAGCGGCGCCCACTGCAGAGTTCACGGCCTTCACCGTGCGCACGACGTCGCCCGCGGGAACCGGCCGCGCGATGTGGAAGCCCTGCACCGCGTCGCATCCGAGTCCGCGCAGCACGTCGAGGGTGTGTTCGTCCTCGACGCCCTCGGCCACGATGTGCAGACCCATGCTGTGCGCGAGAGCGATGGTGGATCGGACGATCGCGAGGTTGGCGGAGTCCGACGCGAGCGAGGTGACGAAGGACCGGTCCATCTTCAGCTGCTGCACCGGAAGCGACGCCAGGTACGTCAAGGAGCTGTACCCCGTGCCGAAGTCGTCGATGGAGAGTGAGACTCCCTGCGCGCGAAGCGCTTCGAGCGTGTCGATCGATCGTTCGGGATCGGTCATCGCGGACGACTCGGTGACCTCGAAGACGACGGCGTGCCCGGGAAGGCCGTGGTCGTCCAGAGCCGTTCGCACTCGGGACGCCAGGGAGGAGTCCACGAGATCCCGGACGGAGAGATTGACGGCCACGTCGATGTCCAGTCCCGCCAGCCGCCAGCGTCGGCACGCGGCCATCGCCGTGTCGATGACGAACGAGGTGACGGCCGGGAGCATGCCGGTCTGCTCCGCACTCGGCAGGAACGCGGCCGGCAGCAGCAGCCCCTCGCGCGGATGTCGCCACCGCAGAAGGGCTTCCATTCCCGACACGGCTCCGGTGCGCAGGTCGAGGCGGGGCTGGAAGAACACCTCGAGCTCACCTCCCGTGATGGCGTCCTCCAACTCGCCCATCCTCCGGAGCTGATCGATCCTGTCGATGTCCATCGTGTGGTCGTAGACGGCCAGTCGCGGTTGCCGGGACTTCGCGGCCACCACGGCGGCGTACGCCCGCTGCACCAGCTCCTCGGATCGTGGGTGCGGCGTGTCGGTCGACAGTGCCACGGCCACACTGCTTTCCAGCGTCAGCTTCATGTCCCGCACCTCGAGCGGGGCCCCGACCGCGCGTTGCGCCGCGATCGCGACCGCCACGGCGTCGTGCCTGTCGACGGGGCCCGGCAGGACGAGGGCGAACTCGTCACCCCCGAGACGTCCCACCGTCGCCGACGAGTCCACCGTGTCGACGAGGCGGCGACCGATCTCGGTGAGCACCTGATCTCCCACCGCGTAGCCGAAGGTCTGGTTGATGTCGGAGAACCGGTTGAGATCCACCAGCACCAGGGCCACTCCGTCGCGGCCCTCCGGACCGAGGATCTCGTGCAGCCGACGCCCGAGCCGGCCGCGGTTCGCCAGTCCCGTGACGGAATCGGTGTCGGCCGCAAGGCGCAGTGCCCGCGACTGTCGTTGCAGCAGTGTCAGGAACGAGGTCATCCGCACGGCGCCGAGGACGACGATGATCGAGGCGGCGATCACCACCGCGGGCCCCCAGCGAGTGACCGGAGTGCCGCGCATCAGTTCGATGCTCATGACGACCGGCGTCATCGCCACGGCCGAGGTCAGCAGGGTCAGTCGAGCCATCCCCGTCTGCGCACGACTGATGGTGCTGACACGCGGACGCTCGTCGTGTCGCAACGCCGCCGCACCGAAGAGCACGTAGGACGCGAGCCAGCAGACGTTGAGGATCGTGCTCTCGGCGGGACCGTCCGCGACCACCACGTACGAGGTGTAGTCGGCGACCACCATCAGTGCCGTGGCCGCACCCAGCAGCCAGTGGGTGGTGGAGCCCGCGCGTCGCTTCAACACGACGAAGACGAGCAGTACCAGCAGGAAGACGTCGATCTCGGTGTAGAAGATGCCGAGCCACGTTCCGGCGTCGGGCACGCGCTCGCCTCGGGGACCGGACACCACGACCCAGGACGCGAGACCCACCCCCGCGGTCATGATCGCGGCTTCGAGTCCGTCCGCCGGACTCAGCATCGGGGTCCCCGAACTGCGGACCGACAGCAGGGCCACGACGATGAGGAGGTATCCCAGGACGTAGGCGGCGTCCGCCACCGACGGGAGAGGTACGACGCCGCCCGAGTTCTCCATCACCGCGATCGCGATGTCGCCGACGACCCAGAACGACAGCGCCGTCGCGACGATCCACCACGAATGGGTGCTCACCTTGCGGTGTGCGCGGATGCCGACAGGAATGGACGCCACCGCACCCACGGCGATGACGCAGTACAGCACGCTGGACACCACGCCGGGCGGAAGCGTCGCGTACACGGCGATCGCGAGCGCACCGACCACGAGAAAACGGGTCGGCGAGGACATCGAGACCATGCTGCCTCTCTCGTGACCCCGACCGACATGGACGGAATGAATGTACCGCCGCAGACGGGCGCGCATCGCGGAAATCCCGCGAAGAGAGCGCGGTCACCAAGTGAATGGTCACTAACCGAATACGGTAAACTGGCTGCTCGCGACCGACGACAGGTGGGAGGCCCGGGTGGTGAACCGTATTGCGGCGGGCTCCGCGTCCACCGAACGTTCACGGATGAAGGCCGAGCGCCGCAGCGCACTGGTCGACGCCGCCGCCGTCCTCGTCGCGGAGCGCGGGTACCACGGTCTACGACTCGAGGACCTCGGCGCCGCGGTGGGGATCAGCGGCCCCGCCGTGTATCGCCACTTTCCGAACAAGGAAGCCGTCCTCGTCGAACTGCTGGTGGGAATCTCCGAGTACCTCCACGCCGGTGGGGAAGAGGTCCTGGCGCGACGGTCGGCACCGCTGCCGACGCTGCACGAACTGGTCGCGTTCCACCTCGACTTCGCCATGACCTCGCCGCGCCTCATCGAGATCCAGTTCCGCGATCTCGCGAACCTGCCGACCGACGCCCAGCGTTCGGTGCGCTCGCTGCAGCGCCGCTACGTCGAGATCTGGGTCCGCACCCTGCGGGAACTGGACTCGGACTGCTCCGAGGACGACGCTCGTGTCCAGGCTCACGCGGCGTTCGGTCTGCTCAACTCCACTCCGCAGTCGATGGGCCGCGTGCCCGCGTCGCTGCTCCGACACCGTTTGTCCACCATGGCTCTGACCGCTCTGGGGATCGACCCCGCCGCATCCACCATCACATCTGCCCCCACCAGTGAGGAAACAGCATGACCGCACCTTCCGGCACCACGTCCGTCATCGTGGCCGGTGCCCGCACTCCCATCGGCCGTCTGCTCGGATCGCTGTCGACCCTCTCCGGCTCGGACCTCGGCGGCGTCGCCATCGCCGGCGCCCTCGAGAAGGCCGGGATCAGCGGTGACCAGGTCCAGTACGTCATCATGGGCCAGGTCCTCACGGCCGGCGCAGGCCAGATTCCCGCACGCCAGGCCGCCCACGCCGGCGGCATCCCCCTCAGCGTTCCTGCCCTGACCATCAACAAGGTGTGTCTGTCCGGTGTCGACGCCATCGCCCTCGCCGACCAGATGATCCGCGCCGGAGAGTTCGACATCGTCGTCGCCGGCGGCCAGGAATCGATGTCCCTCGCCCCGCACATGCTCGAGAAGAGCCGCAGCGGATTCAAGTACGGCGACGTCACCATGAAGGACCACATGGCCTACGACGGCCTGTACGACATCTTCACCGACCAGGCCATGGGCGCCCTCACCGAGGACCGCAACGCCGACACCCGTTTCGTCACCCGCGAGGAGCAGGACGCCTTCGCCGCCGCGTCGCACCAGCGCGCCGCCGCAGCCTGGAAGAACGGCGTCTTCGACGACGAGGTCGTTCCCGTCAGCATCCCGCAGCGCAAGGGTGATCCCGTCGTCGTCACCAGCGACGAGGGCATCCGCGCCGACACCACCAGCGAGAGCCTCGCCAAGCTCCGCCCGTCGTTCGACAAGAACGGCACCATCACCGCCGGCTCCGCGTCCCAGATCTCCGACGGCGCCGCTGCCGTCGTCGTCATGAGCCGCGCCAAGGCCGAGGAACTGGGACTGACGTGGCTCGCCGAGATCGGCGCCCACGGCGTCGTCGCCGGACCCGACTCCTCGCTGCAGTCCCAGCCCGCCAACGCCATCACTACCGCCTGCGCCAAGGAGGGCATCGCCCCGACCGACCTCGACCTCGTCGAGATCAACGAGGCGTTCGCCGCCGTCGGCATCGTCTCCACCCGCGAACTGGGCATCGACCCCGAGAAGGTCAACGTCAACGGCGGCGCCATCGCCATCGGTCACCCCCTCGGCGCGTCCGGCGCCCGCATCGCCCTGCACCTCGCACTGGAGCTGCAGCGACGCGGCGGCGGAGTCGGCGCCGCAGCACTGTGCGGCGGCGGCGGACAGGGCGACGCCCTCATCCTGCGGGTTCCCGCAGCCGAGTAGCCGGTTCCACACCCCCTCCCACCGCGCGCGGCCCGTGCCGCGGCGGGGAGGGGTGTGCGGGGCTCCGGCTCGAGCGGCGCACACTTTCCAGCCACACACACCCCGAGCGGCCTGCTGCAAGGGGTGTCGACACACCGAAAGCGTGCAGGTCGGCGCTAGTCGGCCTGCGCCCTCAGGTACCGCCCGAAGTGGGGGACGGTGAAGCCGATCGACCCGCGCTCGGCGGAGTAGATCAGTCCCTTCTTGATCAACCCGTCGCGTGCGGGGGACAGCGACGCCGGTTTCCGGCCGAGTTCCACGGCGATCTTCGACGTGGAGACGGGACCGTCGTCGCCGGACAGGTCGGCCATCGCTCGCATGTACTCGCGTTCGGCGGGAGTTGCTCTCTCGTAACGGGATCCGAAGAACCCGACGGCCAGCTCGTCCTCGGCCGTCGGTGCTGCGACCCGCACGTCGTGGACCGTGATCGGGCTGTCCGCGGCCAGATCCCACGTCGCCTTGCCGTACGCCTGAACGAAGTAGGGGTACCCGTCCGCGGCCTCGTACAGCGCGTCGAGTGCCTCGCTCGTGTACTCGACGTCCTCCCGCTCGGCCGGTGCGATGAGGGCGCGGTCCGCCGAAGCGCGGTCCAGGCGGTCGATGCGGTGGTAGCTGAACAGTCGCTCGGAGTAGCTCTTCGACGCGGACAGCACCGCAGGCAGGTGGGGAAGACCGGCGCCGACGACGATCAGCGGAGCCGCGTCCTGGCTCAGTTCGTGGCACGCGCCGCAGATCGCGGAGATGTCCTCCGCCGCGAGATCCTGCATCTCGTCGATGAAGATGGCGATACCGACGCCGACGTCCCGAGCCAGCGACGCGGCGTCGAGCAGCAGTTCGACCAGGTCGATCTCGATGTCACCGGTGTCCGCGCGCCCCTTGAGAGCGGGCGCGTCGATGCCGGGCTGCCACTTGTCCCGCATGCCCTTGTCTGCGGACGCACGAAGAGCGAAGGACTTCAGCACACCGAGGAACTGGTCCACGCGTTCGGGATCGCGATGCGCCACCGCGATCTCCCGCACTGCCATGTGCAGCGCCGACGACAGCGGTCGCCGCAGGTCCTGGTCGGGGCGGGCCTCGATCTTCCCGGTTCCCCACTTCCGCGAGATCGCCGCCGATCGCAGGTGGTTCAGCAGCACCGTCTTGCCGACGCCGCGCAACCCGGTGAGCACGACACTGCGTTCGGGCCGACCGCGCGCGATGCGCTCGAGCACCACGTCGAACGCGTCGAGTTGCTTGGACCTGCCGGCGAGCTCGGGTGGCCGCTGGCCGGCGCCGGGTGCGTACGGATTGCGAACGGGGTCCATGGCGTGACGGTAGCAACGTCGGTAGCGTTCTCTGCCCTTCTCTAGCGCGTGTTCTAGAACCGAACAGAGAGCAATCGAGAACCGGACCCTTGCCTGTGACGCCGCGACGCAGCTACTCTGGGGCCATGTCGCGCATTCTCGTAGTTCACCGCAGCGGGGTCTGATCTCGGACCGACCCCCCGCTGCGGGTCGAACGAGCGCCCGTCGGTCCTTCCTCTCACCGGAAAGACCCCAGCGACATGAGCACCAGCGCACATTCCCTCACCGAACACTTCTCACACAGTTCCGCTGCCATTCACGCCTCGTCGGCTCTGCCGCACGGGTTGCGCGCGGAGGCTGACGGCATGTCCTTCGCGGAGTTCGTCCACACCTACTCGCCCACCTCGGGCCCCATCCGGCTCGGTTCCGCAGAGTGCGCGCCGAAGGGCGCGGGCAGGTTCGAGTTCACGGCCACCCTCGCCATCGGCGACACCATCCGCAGTTCGTCGATCGTCTGCCACGGGCCCGCCGAGGCCATGACGTCGATGCTCTACGACGTCGGCGTCAACCTCGAGATCTTGTCGTTCCACCAGCAGATCACCGAGACGGGATACGTCACCTACATCCGCGGACAGCAGGATCACCGCACCGCGTGGGCCATGGGGACGGGCTCGGATCCGACAGAGTCGACCGCCAAAGCCCTTGTCGCTGCGGCTAATCGGATGCAGAACCAGTAGTCGGCGATAACACGGCTCTCACGAGCCCGGCGCAGTCGATCTGATGGCGGCCAGCATCGCGGACTGATACCGACGGATGGTTGCTCGGTCGTCGTCCGACAACTCGGAGAGTTGCGTGGCCGCCCTGAGGATCAGCGGGCCGAAGAATTCTGTGCCCAGTCGCTGCGCCTTGTCGGTGACCCTCAGGGCCACCTTGCGGCGGTCACCGACGACCGACTGCCGTTCGACGTGGCCGGCGAGTTCGAGCCTGTCGACGAGTGCCGTCGCGGTCGCCGAGGTGATTCCCAGCTGCGTCCGCAGCCAGGACGGAGTAGCCGTTCGACCGTCACGAGCAGCATCGAGAAGAACGATCAATGCCCGCACGTCGGTGCTGTGCATGCGGTGCTTCTCGGCGAATCCCGCACCCAGCAGATCGAGCTCGACGACGAGCGCACGCAGGCCGTGCACCAGGTCCATGACGTCCGTGTCCACCGAAGGGGTTGCATCGACTTCGTCCACGGCATCAGTATGTCACCTATCGTATTACTCGACCATCGAGACAACGGGGTGCCGCATGACAGACGCGATGCAGACGTTCCATCGATCGCCCGAGGGGCGGGAGTTCGCTGCGGCCTACGACCGCGTACTCGGGACGTGGCCGGCGGAAACGACCACGACGATGGTGCCGACACGATTCGGCGACACCCATGTCACCTCGGCCGGTCCCACCGACGGTCGCCCTGTCGTACTGCTCCCCGGATCCGGGGCTACCTCGATGGCCTGGACCGGCCAGGCGACCGAACTGAGTCGTCGCCACCGAGTGGTCGCGGTGGACATTCTCGGTGACGTGGGGCGATCGGTTCCGGCGGGTGAACCCGCGAGGAACGTCGACGACCTCATGCTGTGGTTGGACGATGTGTTCGCCGGGTCGGCACTGCGGCGACCGTCGATTCTCGCTCACTCGTACGGCGCGATGATCGCTCTGGCGTTCGCTCTCCGTCGGCCGGCCGACGTCGACCGCCTCGTCCTGCTCGATCCGAATTCGTGCTTCGCCGGCATGCGCGCCGCCTACCTGGCTCATGCGTTACCGCTCCTGCTGCGACCGTCGGAAGAGCGACAGAGACGATTCACGGCGTGGGAGACGGGCGACGCAGTTCTCGACGCCGACCTGTCCCGACTGTCCGAACTCGGAACAGCCCATCACCCTCGTCGTCGGCCCATCGTTCCGAGGCGGCCGAGTTCTTCGGCGCTGCACTCGCTCCAGGCGACCACGACGGTCGTTCTCGCCGGGTCCAGCCGGATTCACGACAGTGCTGCGGTGCGAGATCGCGTCCAGAAGAACTGGCCGTCGATCAGTACCCGAATCCTCGACGGCGCCACCCATCACACGTTCCCGGACTCACCGAGAGCAGAACTCGGCGTCGCGATTCACGACGCTCTGACGAGGTAGCGACAGCCGTCTGCACACGTCCGTCAGGACAGGAATCGCGCGATCGCGTCGTCCCACTCCCGGTCCCGACGACGGTCGTAGACGCGGGCGAAGACGCTGCGCACGATCACGAGCACGATCGCCACGAGCGCGAGAAGTGCTGCGGCGCCGAAGATGCTGACCACCACGACGTCGACCCCGGTGGGCGGGGGTGCGATGCGACGACCGTCCGCGTCGACGGTGATGGTCACCTCGGTACCCGACGGACTCTGCGCCGCAACAGGAACCGACCCGACGTGCTTCACGCCGTCGGAGGACCAGGTCGCGGGAGCCAACACGGTGGGAGTGACCGCCGCGAATTCGTCCGACGCCACCGGCGCCACGGCGTCCGCGGTGGTCGTGGCGAGCACCGACGAGGACGACGTCACGGCGTCGGCCGCCATGGTCTGCTGATCATGGTAGAGGCTGACGCCCATCACGGCGACGAACGGGACGGCGAGCAGGAACAGCGTCACGAGAAGACGGTGCAGTCGAGCCTCCGCGCGGTCGACGCCTCGAACGAGCGGGTTGCGCGGTGTGCGCGCCACGGGCCGCCGAGTGTCGTCGGTCCCGCGCTCCGCCCTCTTGGAATTGTCCGCCATCGTCTCGTGTCCTGCCTGCGTCACGGACCCCGTGCGCCGTGACGGCGGCGGGTGTCCTGCGTGTCCGACCTTCTGTCCAGCGTCCGCGCAGCGTGTGACCTCGGCAAGGTCGTTCGCGTCACGTCACATGTGTTCTCGCTTACCCGAGGTGCTTTACTGTTACCAGTTGTCATACTAAGATTTGTGTGAACGAAGCCACACCGGAAGGACCCGACATGACCGCCGATGCCGACAATCTCGTGCTGCAGGCGCGCGACGTGCACTTCGACTGGGACGACCTGCCGATGCACTGGATCCCGGGTGAGCCGTTCTCCACACACGCGCTCAACGTGCTGCACCTGCTCCTCCCCGCCGGGGAGGAATGGTTCGTCGAGACGTTCCGCCAGGCGCTCCCGTTCATCGAGGACGAGAAGCTCCGCGAGGACGTCATCGGGTTCATCGGCCAGGAGGCCATGCACTCGTCGGCGCACTCCGGTGTCCTCGAGCACCTGCAGCGCAGCGGACTCGATCCGACGCCGTTCACCGACCAGATGAACTGGGTCTTCGGCAAGGTCATCGGCCCTCGACCCATCACCAGCAGCCGCGAGAAGAACTACCTCGTCGAGCGCCTGGCGATCATCGCGGCCATCGAGCACATCACCGCGTTTCTCGGCGACTGGGTTCTGAACGCCGAGGGGCTCGACCGCGCCAACATCCACCCGACCATGCTCGACCTGCTGCGATGGCACGGGTCCGAGGAGGTCGAGCACCGCTCTGTCGCCTACGAGACGATGCGCTACTTCGATCGCCGCGAGGTCCGACGCCTTCGCACCCAGGCACTCGCGGCACCGCTGCTGGTCTACCTGTGGATCCGCGGAACCCGCTTCCTCATGCAGAACGATCCGCTTCTCGCCGACGGACCGGCGTCCCGGCGCCGTCCCACGCCACTCGCCTGGCGCCGCGCGGCGAAGAAGGGCACCGTGCCGGGGCCTGTCGATCTCGGCCTGCGGCTCTCGCGCTACTTCCGTCGCAGCTACCACCCCAGTCAGGAGGGCTCGACGGCGCAGGCCGTCGCCTATCTGGCCTCCTCGCCCGCGGCGCGGGCAGCGTCGCGATGATCGACGCACCACGCGACCTCCGCGGACGACCTCGGGGCGATCGGGCCCTCGGCCTGATCGGCCTGGTCGTCGGCAACTACCTCGGTGCGATGTCGCGTGTCCCCTACGACCCTCGGGTGGCCCTGCGTCCCCCGGACACCGCGGCCACACTGACGGTCGCGAGTGTCACGCCGGTGACCAGCGACGGCGATGTCGCGCAGATCGATCTCGTCGATGCGGGCGGATCGTCACTGCCGGCCTGGCAGCCGGGCTGCCACATCGACGTGCACCTGGAGGGCGACGCGACGTCGGGACCGCTCCGGCGGCAGTACTCGCTGTGCGGCGACCCCGCCGACACGACGCGGTACCGCATCGCCGTCCGACGCATCGGCACCGTCTCGGAGCGGATGCACGCCCTGCGCCCCGGCGACACGGTGACGGTGCGCGGTCCCCGCAACGCCTTCCTGTTCGCGCAGGAACGCTCGGTGCACTTCGTCGCCGGCGGCATCGGCATCACCCCGATCCTGCCGATGGTCCGCGCCGCTCGCGATCTCGGCCTGGACTGGACCTTCGTCTACTGCGGACGCTCCCGCGAGAGCATGCCCTTTCTCGACGAGATCGAGAGCTGGAATTCGCCGCGTGTCGCCGTCCGCACCGACGTCGAGGACGGACTGCCCACTGTCACGGACCTTCTGGGTCCGGCCGCCCGTGGCGGCGCGGTGTACTGCTGTGGACCGACGCCGATGCTGAACACCGTGCGCACGTCGTTCGCGGGCTGCGGCGCGTCTGCTCTGCACTTCGAACGTTTCGGGGCCCCACCCGTGGTGGGCGGTCGGCCGTTCACGGTCACTTTCGCGAGAAGCGGTCGCACGCTGACAGTTCCCGCCGACAGGTCTGCACTGTCCGTCATCGTGGACGAGGACCCGACAGTCGCGTACTCGTGTCGCCAAGGCTTCTGCGGCACCTGCAAGGTGCGTGTTCTCGCGGGGACGCCCGAGCACCGCGAGACTCGACTGAGTCCCACCGAGCAGCAGGAACACATGCTGCCGTGCGTGTCTCGGGCAGACTCCGACCACCTCACGCTCGACGTCTGATGTCCCCCGCACACCCCACGTCCACCGATTCCGGAGCGTCCATGACCGTCACCCGCCCGTTCGAGTCCGAGCGCTCCACCGTGCGGAACGGTGACGTCGAGCTCGCCGTGTACACCGCCGGCGTGTCCGACGGCCCCACTCTCGTGCTGGTGCACGGCTGGCCGGACAATCACACTCTCTGGAACCACGTCGTCGGACTGCTCGCCGACCGCTACCGCGTCGTCACCTACGACTCACGCGGCGCCGGTGACTCCACGGTCCCCGCACGGACCCGCGGGTACCGACTCGACGCGATGGCCTCCGATCTGCGAGCGGTGATCGACGCGGTCAGTCCCGACGCCCCGGTCCACGTGCTCGGTCACGACTGGGGCGCGGTGGAGGCCTGGGAGCTCGTCGCCGAAGCCGATGCGCCGCTCCGCATCTCGTCCTACACGTCCGTGTCGGGACCCAACCTCGACCACCTCGCACTGTGGGCCCGCTCGCGGCTCCGTAGGCCCACACCGCGCAACCTGGCACAGGTGTTCGCCCAGACGCGAGCGTCCTGGTACACGGTCACCTTCCACGTCCCGCCGTTGGCTCGGGTGCGGATGTACCGCATGAAGCGCAAGGGCTGGACCCAGTTCATCGGCGAGTTCTCCGACGTCCCCGCCGCGATGGTGGAGGAGTCACCGACACTTCTCGACGACGCGTGGAACGGCCTGCGCATCTATCGAGCAAATCTTCTGCCGCGCTTCACCTCTCCGCGGCGTCGCTACGTCACCGTGCCCGTGCATCTGATCGTCAACACCCGTGACGCGGCGGTGCGTCCGTTCCACTACGAGGACACGCCGCGCTGGGTGGCCGACCTGTCGCGAACCGATCTCGATGCAGGACACTGGTCGCCTCTGTCGCATCCGTGGGACATCGCGCGCGTCACGTCCGAGTTCGTCGACGGCATCGAGTCGCGGCGTCAGACCGCGTCGACGTAGACCCAGGCTCCATCGACGCGGGAGAACGTGCTGTTCTCCCGCTGCGAACCCGGTCGCCGGGCACCCGCGTCACGGAAGTGAGCCACGAACTCGACCGTGCCCGTGGTGTTCAGCATGCCGCCTCCGGTGGTGCCCAGGATCTCGAGCCCGGTCCACCGGCGGCGGTCGTCGAGGTCGAGCGCCGACGGTCGAGTATCGGGATGCCATGTGCGCAGCAGATACTCGGCGTCGAGCACCGTGAAGGCGGTGTACCGCGAGCGCATGAGCCGCTCGGCGGTCGGCGCACCGATCCGTCCCTCGAGCAAGGGTCCACAGCACTCGGACATCGGTAGGGGGCGGCCGCAGGGGCAGTCGTCGTGCACCGATGCAGGTTATCCAATGCCGAGACGCTCGCCGGTTCCGCTGGAGCGCCGCCGTGCGTGTATTCGCACCCGACCACGCCGAATTCTGCCGGACGGCAGAATTCACCAAAATAATGTGGCGAGAGCTGCATCGCCTGCCTCGATCTACGGCGGGCCGCCGTTCGACGTCAGATCCTGCAGTGATCTACCGCCATCGCTGGATACGTGTATGTCTACCTGTGCACGCAGCGTCGCCGACTCCGCGCGAGGTCGAGTGGGAGCGGGTGGTCGCGGCGCGAACGCCGTGTGACACGCCGCTACGGGCGGTGCAAGGAGCGCGAATACTTCACGCACGGGTGACCGTTCCGCTCGACGTGTGCGTCCAGCCGCAGCCCGATCTTGTCCATCACGCGGCGCGAGGCAGCATTGTCGAGCCGCGTGTACGCGACGACCCGCTCCGCGGGGACCCGGTGCACCACGGCAGACCGCACGAGGTGGGACGCGACGGCAGTCGCCAGACCGCGACCCCACTGCGTTGGGACCAGGGTGTACGCCAGTTCGATGTCATCACCGTCGCGCTTGATCCCCGCACGCCCGGCGAGTCGGTCTCCATCGAACAGCAGGTACATGCCGACACCGTGGTCGGCCCAGTGCTCGACCGCGATTCGGAGGTAGTCGATGCTCTCGTCGAGGTCTCGCACTCCACCGATCGGCGCCATCGTCGCCGAGTCGGTGTGCATCGAGTGGACGAACGACAGATCGTCGGCGGTGATGCGTCGCGCGGTCAGACCCGCCCGGACCCACCTGTCGGGCATCGCCATGGCTGTCGAACCCTGGCGTCAGTTCGGCAGCATCCCGAGTCTCGTGACAGCCTCGCGCTCGGCCTGCAGTTCCGCGACGGAGGCGTCGATACGGCGCCGGGAGAACTCGCCGATCTCGAGGCCCTCCACGATCTGCCAGGCGCCGCCGGAGGACCGCACGGGGAACGAGGACACCAGTCCCTCGGGCACGCCGTACGCGCCCGTCGACGGGAGTGCGACGGACGTCCAGTCGGCGGCGGGAGTGCCCAGGACCCAGTCGCGCACATGATCGATGGTGGCGTTCGCCGCGGAGGCAGCGGACGACGCACCGCGCGCCTCGATGATCGCGGTACCGCGGCGCGCCACCGTCGGCACGAAGACGTCCTCGAGCCAGGTGGTGTCCGCGGCGAACTCGGCGCCCGACCGGTCACCGACTCGCGCGTGGAAGATGTCCGGGTACTGCGTGGCGGAATGGTTGCCCCAGATGCTGACCCGCGAGATCTCACCCACCGGGACGTCCGCACGAGCGGACAGTTGCGCGACGGCGCGGTTGTGATCGAGCCGGGTCAGCGCGGTGAACCGATCGGCGGGGATGCTGGGTGCGTGCGCCGCGGCGATGGCCGCGTTGGTGTTGGCGGGATTGCCCACGACGACCACCCGGATGTCGGACGCGGCGCCCGCCTCGAGAGCGGCGCCCTGCGGCCCGAAGATCGACCCGTTGGCCTCGAGCAGGTCGGCGCGCTCCATCCCCGCGGTACGAGGGCGAGCGCCGATCAGCAGCGCGACGTTCGCGCCGTCGAAGGCGTCGACCGGATCGTCGTGGATCTCCACCGACCGCAGCAGGGGGAACGCACTGTCGTGCAGTTCCATGGCCGTGCCCTCGGCTGCGCGCAGTGCCGGCGGGATCTCGAGAAGCCGCAATGTGACGGACGTGTCCGGACCGAGCATCGCACCCGATGCGATGCGGAACAGTGCCGCGTAGCCGATGCTGCCGGCCGCGCCTGTGACGGTGACGATGCTGTGCGCCATGTGAACTCCTTCGTTCCCCTCGACCGTAGATCCGGCAGTCGACCGAGTGCACGGATGTGTGTCGGACTGCACCCGATCACCGTTCCATCGGGCTCTCTCTCGCTCTCTAGCGCTGAGACTAGAACCGCGAATATCGTCCTGTGCACGTCCGATTTGCCTGACCACCATTCCTCGTTCACAGTGACGCCATGACCCTGTCGGACAGTTGGGCCAGCAAACAGGCCACAGTGACGCGCGTGGGGGCGGCCGAGGCCGTCCTGCGCGAGCTGCGTTCGGCGATCGAGAGCGGCGAACTCGAGGTCGGCACCAAGCTCCCGTCCGAGGCCGCTCTCGCGACGCGCTTCGGCGTGAGCCGGTCGGTGGTTCGCGAGGCACTGCGTTCGACCACGGCTCTCGGACTGACGGAGACGCACACCGGCAAGGGAACGTTCGTCCTGGCGAAGACCGTCGAGACCGACAGAGTCTTCGGCAACCATTCCGTCGAGTCCCTGCGCGAGGCCCGCCCGCACATCGAGATTCCCGCCGCCGCACTCGCTGCCGAACGGCGGACGCCGGAGCAGATGGACGCGATCCGCAGCCTGTTGAATCGGATGATCGCCGAGAACGATCCCAAGGAGTGGGTCCGTCTCGACGCGGAGTTCCATCTGCTCATCGCGACCGCGAGCGGCAACGACGTCTTCGCCGCCGTCATCACCGAGATCCGCGAGGCCCTGTCGCAGCAGTCCGAGATGGTGAACCTGCTGCCCGACCGTCGGCACCGGTCCAACGTCGAGCACGAGAGCATCGTCGACGCCATCGACTCGGGGTCCGGCGAGGCCGCGTCCGAGGCGATGAGCCGACACCTGACGCACGTGCAGGACGCACTCGGCCAGCTTCGCGGCCGATGACTCCCGTGGTCCGGACCCACCCTCGGCATCACTTAGAATGAGCAGGTCACAGCGCCGTACAGGCTCGCCCACCAGCACGTCGGGAAGGTCCACCATCACACAGCCGCCAGCCCTGCAGAACGTCGAGACGCCCGATGTCTACCTCGTCCCGCCCGACAGCGGCGAGATCGAACGGGCGCGCGTCGCGTCCGCGGCGTCCCGACATCGGTTGACCGAGCGCTCCGACATCGTGTGGGTCAAGGACAAGTTCGCACTGTCCATCACCACCACGACGCCCCACGAGGCGATGGTGGAGGACCTCCTGTTCGTCCGCGATGTGCTGGACGCGACCGCGATCGAGTACCTGCTCGTCCGCGGCAACGACGAGCGGCCCGTCATCGCCATCGACAGGCACGACAGGCCGACGTTGCGCGACGCCCTGGTCGCGGCCTGCGCGGACGAGCCGTTCTACTCCAAGCCGATGGACGTCAAGGGATCCCCGGCCCTGCTCATCGCGGACGGACTCCTGGCGTCGGCCACGCAGGCGCGGATCTTCCGGTTGTTCCGCCCTCGTGCGCACCGCCCGAGCGGGCTCTTCTACGGATCCGGCAAGGGCATCCAGATCGAACTGTGGGAGTTCTCGGACGACACGATCGTTCTCCCCGTCGAGAACTCGCTGACCCGACGCACCATCCGTCAGGACGAGGCGGTGCGTGGCACGGTCGAGCGCTTCGGCCGACACTGGCCGACCATCGAGAACATGTTCGCCGACCACGCGTCGGACATCGACTTCGACATCGACCTGATCTTCTCCTGGGTCGACGGCACCGACGTGGAGTGGCAGGCGGAACGCGCGGCGATGCTGCGTGAGGTCGTCGTGGGCGAGGGCGACGATCACGAGGCCCGCTTCCGCCAGATCGACGAACTCAAGTACGCCCTGCGCTCGGTACACCTGTACGCGCCGTGGATCCGGCGCATCTTCGTCGTCACCGACTCACCGAAGCCGGGGTGGCTCGACGATCATCCCGACGTCACGTTCGTGCGCAGCGAGGAGTTCTTCACCGACACCTCCGTGCTGCCCACCTACAACTCGCAGGCCGTGGAATGCCAGCTCCACCACATCGACGGTCTCGCCGAGCACTTCCTGTACTCGAACGACGACATGTTCTTCGGCCGCCCGGTCGGTCCTCAGATGTTCTTCTCACCCGGCGGCATCAGCATGTTCGTCGAGGCGGGAACCCGGATCGGACTGGGCGCCAACGACGAGCAGCGCAGCGGATTCGAGAACGCCGCGCGGGTCAACCGTCGCCTGCTCCACGACCGATTCGGTCGCATCACCACGCGCCACCTCGAGCACGCTCCCGTGCCGCTCCGGCGCAGTGTGATGTTCGAGCTCGAGAAGGAGTTCCCCGACGAGTTCGCGGCCACGGCCGCCA
Source organism: Rhodococcus sp. SORGH_AS_0301 (assembly GCF_030818285.1). NCBI lineage: Bacteria > Bacillati > Actinomycetota > Actinomycetes > Mycobacteriales > Nocardiaceae > Rhodococcus > Rhodococcus sp. SORGH_AS_0301. The sequence continues at coordinate 4,225,144 of NZ_JAUTAC010000002.1, read as the reverse complement.
GTCGGTTCCGCGCGAGCTCCAACATCTCGGTGACCAACTCGCTGTACCACTACTACGCCCTGCTCACCGGCCGCGCCGTGGTGCAGACGCAGGCCTCGGTCAAGTACGTCGACACGACGATGCGCAGTGGACTGCGGGACATGGACCGCCTGCTCGCGAAGCGGTCGATGGACTTCTTCTGCCTCAACGACGGCAGCTTCCCCGAGATCGACGCCGACGAGCGCGCAGCGGCGGTGACGACGTTCCTGAGCACCTACTTCCCGGTGCCGGCGCCCTGGGAACACGCCGTCACACCGGTCGGCTGATCGCCACAGCTACGACTGCCGGCTGATCGCCACAGCTACGACTGCCGGCTGATCGCCTTCTGGGGAGCGTCGGCGATGACGACGCCGGCATCGTGCAGGCGCTGGGCGGCCTCGTCGGCCGACACGTAGGTGCCGACGGTGTCGCCCGTCCCGATGGGCACCACCGAGTGGACCACCGTGTCCTGGTACAGATGCACCAGGTTGTAGGCCTGCGCCCCGTCGCGCCCGCGTTGCGCACCCACCGGAACGTTGAGGTCCTGCGTGTAGCAGGTGGCCGACGCCACCGACACCGGGATTCCGGCGAAGGTCGCGGACGTGGAGTAGTGCAGGTGGCCCGCGAGGATCGCCCGCACGTCGCTGCCCGCGAGCACCTCCGCGAGCGAGTCCTGGTCGCGGAGTTCCACCAACACCGCGAGATCTTGCACGCAGGGAACCGGCGGATGGTGCAGCGCGAGCACTGTGCCGTCCGGCGCCGGCATCGCCAGTTCTGCTGCGAGCCACCGCAACTGTTCCGCGGAGATCTGGCCGTAGTGGTGGCCGGGGACGGTCGAGTCCAACGTGATGACTCGCAGCCCACCGATGTCGTAGACCCTGTCCACGGGCTCGGTCGATCCGCGCTCGTCGAGCAGGCCGCGACGGAACGCCGCTCGGTCGTCGTGGTTGCCCATCGCCCAGATCACCTCGGACCCCAGTGCTGCGGCGACCGGATCGACCAGCGCGCGCAACGAGTCGTACGCGTCGGGCTCGCCCTTGTCCGCCAGATCACCCGTGAACACCAGAGCCTCCGGCCGGGCACCCGTCGCCTCGAGCTCCGCGAAGATCTGGCGAAGCCGCGCCTCGCTGTCGACCGCGTCGTACAACTCGCCGGCGCCGACCAGGTGCGTGTCACTGATGTGCAGGAGGAAATGGTCCGGCCGTGGATGCTCGGCGGTGCGCCAGGTCTGCTCGACTGGCTCCATGAGTTCTCACTTCCCAGTGCTCCCGGATCGGAGCTCGGTCACCCTGTGTGTACCGGGCTCGTCCACCCTAACCACAGGAGGTGTCGAGCCGCCGAACGCCGGGCGACACGGGGTTGACGGCATACCGTAGGGGGGTATGGTAGTTCTCATGACCACGAAGACTGTCACCGTCGTCGGAATGACCTGCCAGCACTGCGTCGCAGCGGTGACGGAGGAGGTGAGCGCCCTGAAGGGAGTCACCTCGGTCCACGTCGACCTCGAGTCCGGACGCGTCGATGTCGAGTCCGACACACCCGTCGACGACGCTGCCCTCGCAGCCGCGGTGGACGAGGCCGGGTACGAGCTGGCTCAGCCGTGACCACCGGGGAGAAGGCCGCGAACATCCAGCTCGACATCGGCGGCATGACCTGCGCGTCGTGCGCCAACCGCATCGAGAAGAAGCTCAACCGCCTCGACGGTGTGACCGCGACGGTCAACTACGCCACCGAGAAGGCGAGCATCGCCACGGACGCGACCGTCGAGACCGGGGACCTCATCGGCACCGTCGAGAAGGCCGGCTACACCGCGACCGTGCACGAACCCCACCGACCGGCCGGCCCTCCCGCAGCCGAGTCCGATGTCGCCGCAGCCGAGTCCGATCCCCTGCGCACGCGTCTGCTCGTGTCGACGCTGCTGTCCGTTCCCGTCATCGCGATGGCGATGATTCCGCCGCTGCAGTTCGACAACTGGCAGTGGCTCTCGCTCACCCTCGCCGCGCCCGTCGTCGTGTGGGGCGGACTGCCGTTCCACCGCGCCGCCTTCACCACTGCGCGGCACGGCGCGACCACCATGGACACGCTCGTGTCGGTGGGCACGCTGGCCGCCTTCGGCTGGTCGCTGTACGCACTCTTCTTCGGCCACGCGGGCATGCCCGGCATGCGCCACGCCTTCGAGTTCACCGTCTCGCGTGGCGACGGCAGCGCGAACATCTATCTCGAGGCGGCGGCCGGCGTCACGACGTTCCTGCTCGCCGGTCGGTATCTGGAAGCGCGGTCCAAGCGCAGCGCCGGCGCCGCTCTGCGTGCGTTGCTCGAGGTCGGCTCCAGGAACGCGACCGTGCTGCGCAACGGCAGTGAGGTCAGCGTGCCCGCCGACGAGCTCGTGGTCGGAGACCGCATCGTCGTCCGACCGGGCGAGAAGATCGCCGCCGACGGCACCGTCGAGAGCGGCACGTCCGCCGTCGACGCCTCGATGATCTCCGGTGAGTCCATCCCCGTGGAGGTCGGTCCGGGCGCCACGGTCACGGGCGGGACCGTCAACGTGGGTGGCGCGCTCACCGTCGTCGCCGACCGCGTGGGCGCGGACACGCAGCTCGCGCGCATGGCCCGCATCGTGGAGGACGCGCAGAACGGCAAGGCCGAGGCGCAGCGCCTGGCCGACCGCATCTCGGGCGTCTTCGTCCCCGTCGTGATCGGTCTCGCCCTGGCCACCCTGCTGGGCTGGGTCCTCGTCAGCGGCAGCTGGTCCGCCGCGTTCACCGCATCCGTCGCGGTCCTCATCATCGCGTGCCCGTGCGCGCTGGGCCTGGCCACTCCGACAGCCCTGATGGTGGGCACCGGACGCGGCGCCCAACTCGGCGTCCTCATCAAGGGACCCGAGGTGCTCGAGCGCACCCGCCGCGTGAACACCATCGTGCTGGACAAGACGGGCACCATCACCAGCGGTGTCATGAGCGTGCAGTCCGTCGTGGGAGACGCTCGCGACGACGCGCTGCGGTTCGCCGCGGCGGCGGAGTCCGGTTCCGAGCACCCGGTCGCCCGCGCGATCGTCGACGCGTACCGGACCGCGCACGGAGAGCCCGTCGCGGCCACCGACTTCACCACCACGGCGGGACGCGGTGTCACCGCGACGGTCGACGGCCACCGCGTGGTCGTCGGACGCCCCGGCCTGGTGGGCGGCGCACTGCCCAGCGCCCTGCAGACGGCCTTCGAGGACGCCGAGGCCACCGGGGCCACCGCGGTGGTCGTCGGGTGGGACGACGAGGCCCGCGCCGTCATCGCGGTCTCCGACACCGTGAAGGAGACGTCCGCGCAGGCGGTCTCGGAGCTCCGCGCACTGGGTCTCGACCCGATCATGCTCACCGGTGACAACGAGTCCGCAGCCCGCACGGTGGCCGCCTCGGTCGGTATCGACACCGTCATCGCCGGTGTGCTGCCGGAGCAGAAGGTGGACGCGATCCGCGAGCTGCAGGCGTCGGGCAAGGTCGTCGCCATGGTCGGTGACGGCGTCAACGATGCTGCGGCACTGGCTACGTCGGACCTCGGACTCTCGATGGGCACGGGCACCGACGTCGCGATCGAGGCCGCGCGACCTCACGCTGGTGCGGGGAGATCTGCGCGTCGCGGTCGACGCGGTGCGCCTCTCGCGCGCAACCCTCCGCACCATCAAGGTCAATCTCTTCTGGGCCTTCGCCTACAACGTCGCGGCGATCCCGCTCGCGGCCGCCGGACTGCTCAACCCCATGCTGGCCGGTGCCGCGATGGCGCTGTCGTCGGTCTTCGTCGTCACCAACAGCCTGCGGCTCCGATCCTTCCGGTCCTCGGTGGTGTGACTCAGCCTGCGAGCAAGGCTCGGACCCGGCCGTCACGCAGCCAGAGTCCGAGCCACGCGGCGATGCCGACGTAGATCGCGAAGAACACCGTGCTGACGAGTGGCTGGTCGGTGCGCCAGTTCGTGATCACCGCTCCACCGAGGTAGCCGGTCAACAGGACGGCACCCAGCGGCGCGGTCCGCGGAATCACGTACAGGGTCACGATCACGAGGCAGACGACGCCGATCTTCGGGGCCATGTCGACGGGGAGTCCGAGTTCGGCGGACGCGTCCTTCACGACGTCCAGGTTCAGCAGATGGATCACGGCGTCGAACAGCATGAAGACGACCACCAGCGCGCTGACGATCCATCCTGCTCGAACGGCTCCGCGGGACGGTGCGGTGGTGGTGGCGCGGGTGAGGTGTGTGGTCATGTGACTGTCGACCGCGTACGCCACGGAAACTCATCACGAAGCCCCGAAATTTTCCTCGGCGAGTCGTCCATGCGAGGACTATCCTCCTCGCATGACTGCGACGCAGGAGCTCGGCAACGACTTCATGACTCTCGCGGAACCGTACCGCCGCGAGCTCCTCGCGCACTGTTACCGCATGACCGGATCCATCCACGACGCGGAGGATCTGGTGCAGGACACCCTGGTCCGAGGGTGGAAGGGGTACGCGAACTTCAAGGGCGACTCGTCGCTGCGCACGTGGCTCTACCGCATCGCCACGAACACCTGCCTCACCTCGCTCGAGGGCCGCAAGCGCCGACCGATGCCGTCGGGGCTGGGTACGCCGTCGTCCGATCCGTCGGACGAGCTGGTCGAGCGCCACGAGATCGCGTGGCTCGAGCCGGCGCCGCCGTTCGGCGATCCGGTGGACGACGACCCGGCATCGCTGATCGGCTCGCGTGAATCGGTGCGGCTCGCGTTCGTGGCCGCGTTGCAGCATCTGTCCGCGCGGCAGCGAGCCGTCCTCGTACTCCGAGAGGTGTTGCAGTGGAGAGCATCCGAGGTGGCCGAACTGCTCGGCACCTCCACTGCTGCAGTCAACAGCCTGCTGCAACGTGCGCGCGGCCAGATCGAGGCGATCATGCCCGACGAGAACTCCGTGTCCGAGCCGGAGTCGCCGGAGACGCGAGAGTTGCTGCGACGCTACGTCGAGGGATTCGAGACGTACGACATCGACGGCATCGTGAAACTTTTCGCCGCAGAGGCTGTCTGGGAGATGCCGCCGTTCACCGGGTGGTACCGCGGCCCGGCCGACATCGGCGCCCTCATCTCGACGAAGTGTCCCGCGACCGGCCCCGAGTCGATGCGGATGATGGCGACCACCGCCAACGGGCAGCCGGCCTTCGGCCTCTACATGCTCGGAGAGGACGGGGTGCACCGCCCGTTCCAGCTGCACGTCCTCGAGATCATCGACGCCCGCGTCGCGCATGTGGCGTGCTTCTTCGATCTCACGCTGTTCGATCGGTTCGGACTGCCACCGGTGTACCCGGGCTGAGCCCGGGTCACCTGCCGCGGCTCACATGCCGGGAGGCGTGGCCTCGCCCGAGGCGACGGCCGGGTCCATCCAGGTCACTTCCCACACGTGACCGTCGAGGTCGCGGAACGACCGCCCGTACATGAAGCCGTGGTCCTGCGGATCCATCCAGTCACTGCCGCCCGCGGCGAGCGCCGCGTCGGCCATGGCGTCGACGGCCTCCTTGCTGTCGGCCGACACGGCCAACAGCATCTCGCGCGAGGTGGAGAGGTCCGCGACGTCGTCGCGGATGAAATCCTTGAAGCGCGGGACGTTCAGCAGCATCACGACGGCCTGCTCGTTGACGATCAGGCACGCGGTGTTCTCGTCGCTGAAGGTGTCGTTGAAAGAGAATCCCAGCGACGTGAAGAACGCGCGGCTCGCGGCGACGTCCTGGACGAAGGTGTTGACGAAGATCATGCCGGACATGGTGTCTCCTGGTGTGGTGTCGTCGGCCCCGGCGTCAGGGCCACTCACCACTACCGACACCGCCCGGGCGGAAAAGTCATCGCGCGGGCGGCGTCGGTCGTGCGGCGTCAGGCCGCGGTGGCGTGCAGGTGCTGCTCGGCGAGCAGGCGGTAGGAGAGCAGTCGCTCGTCGGTGTCGTCGATACCGCTGGCGACGATGACCTCGTCGGCCCGGGCGTGCGCGGCGAAACGATCGATGTAGTCCGACGCCTCCGCCGGCGTTCCGACGGCCGAGTACTTCACCATTCCCTGAATCTGTCGGCCAGCGGGCGAGTCCATGATCATGTCGACCTCCTCCTCGGAGAAGGAACGGCCGCGTCCCACCATCTGCACCACCCGGCGCCGCAGACCGGCCGTGAACAGCTCGTGCGCGCGAGCGGACGTCGGTGCGACCGTCGCGTTGACGGCGGCGATGACGTAGGGCTCGGCGAGCTGTGCGGACGGCTGGAACGTGTCCCGATAGACGGCCACGGCCTCCTCGAGCGAGTCGGGAGAGAAGTGCGACGCGTTGGCATACGGAAGGCCGAGATGTGCTGCGAGCTGAGCACCGAAGAGCGAGGATCCCAGAATGTAGAGCGGCACATCGGTTCCCGCGCCCGGCACTGCCTGCACTCCCGGAACCCGACTCGAACCCGACAGGTAGCCCTGGAGTTCGAGAACGTCCTGCGGGAAGGAATCGGCCGACGACGGGTCACGGCGCAGAGCACGCATGGTGGTCTGATCGGAACCCGGCGCTCTGCCGAGACCGAGATCGATACGGTCCGGATGGAGTGTGGCCAGCGTTCCGAATTGCTCGGCAATGGTCAGCGGAGAATGGTTAGGCAACATCACTCCACCCGATCCGAGGCGAATGGACGAGGTGTGCGCGGCCACGTGTGCGATGAGGACCGACGTCGCCGAGGACGCGATGGAGGGCATGTTGTGGTGCTCCGCGTACCAGACTCGCCGATATCCGCTCTCCTCCGCGAGGCGGGCCAACGCGACACTGGCATCGAAACTGCTTCGAGGAGTTTCACCCTCGCCGACCTGTGCGAGATCGAGTACGGACAGTGGTACGGCCACGTGCGTTCACCCTTTCGAGAAAAAGAAGACTTCTCAGGTGCGAACGCCCGCCCGGCGGAGAATATTTCCCGAGCCGCGTGACCTCGAACGACCGAACCGTGCGGTATCGAAGGACCGGCACGAGTACACGACATCGAACCGGAATTGGCGGTGACTCGCTAATCGGGCTTCGAGATGGATAAACTCTGGCGGAAGAACCGCGATGGTGGTCGGACCCACGAGTCGACGACGGCTCGATGAATCCATGTCCGGTTCGGTCGGGGAACTCATCATCGAAAGGAACCACAGCGTCATGGCGAAACAGGTCTTCGTGGAATTGGTCGACGATATCGACGGCGCACCCATCAAATCGGGTAAAGGGGAGACCATCGGTTTCTCGGTCGACGGTGTGGAGTACGAGATCGACCTCGGTGTGAAGAATGCCAAGGAGTTCCGCAAGCAACTCGATTACTGGGCCGAGCACGCCACGAAGGTGTCGTCACGTGGCAAGAAGGCCACGGCGAAGAAGGCGACCGGAACGGCGACGCAGGTCGGCTCGTCTCCGCGAGATCCTCTGCAGACCAAAGCCATTCGCGAGTGGGCGAATCAGAACGGGTACACGGTCTCGAGCCGCGGACGTATTCCGGCCGAGGTCGAAGAGGCGTACAACTCTGCCCAGTGACGTCAGGGCAGTAGTGATGTCATGACCGCAGTGCGCGCCGGCGCTGCAGCATCCACCGTCCGGCCGACCCTGCCGACAGAACCCCGATTCCGACCACCACCGCCGCCGCGGGCAGTGTGACCGCCAGCAGGACGCAGCCGCAGAGCCCGAGCATCTGCAGTGCCCGCGGCCACCGGCGATCGGAACCGGTCTGCGTGAATGCCGCGGCATTGGCCACGGCGTAATAGACGAGAACTCCGAACGACGAGAATCCGATCGCGTTCCGCACGTCGAGCGTGAGAACCACGACCACCACCACGGCGGCCACGGTGATCTCCGCGGCGCGCGGAACCGAACGGCGCTCGTCGACGTGCGCGAGGTATCGCGGCATGTCCCCTTCCCGCGCCATCGCCATCGTGGTGCGGCCGATTCCCGCGATCAGTCCCAGCAGGGCTCCGAGAGCCGCGGCCGATGCCCCGACGCGCACCACCGGGCCCGCCCAGTGTGCCCCGACCGCGTCCATTGCCGCGGCCACCGGAGCCGTCGAGCGCGCGAGTGCGTCCGCCCCGAGAACGTGCAGCAGCATCACTGCGACGGCCGCGTAGATCACGATCGCGCACGCGAGGGCGCCGACCACGGCGCGCGGGATGGTGCGCGCCGGGTCCCGCACCTCCGCTCCGAGCGTCGCGATGCGCGCGTACCCGGCGAAGGCGAAGAACAGGATGCCCGCGGACTGCAGAACGCCCACCGGACCCGAGGTCGCCGAGAACCCGGCGCCCGTCACGGTGGACGAGCCGGTCGCACCGACGATCAGTGCCGCGACGAGCACGACGAGCACCACCGCCACGAGCACGCGCGTGACCGACGCGGTGCGGGTGATGCCCAGGCAGTTGACCGCCGCCAGCGCCACCACCGCGATCACGGCGAGCGCCCGTGCGTGCTCGGGCCACGCGTACGCGCCGAACGTCAGGGCCATGGCGGCACAACTCGCGGTCTTGCCGACCACGAAGCTCCAGCCCGCCAGGAAGCCCCACCGGTCACCGAGTCGCGCTCGCCCGTAGGCGTAGGCGCCGCCGGACGTGGGGTGCACCGCGGCGAGCTGGGCAGTCGACGTCGCGTTGCAGAACGCCACGACGGCGGCGACGGCGAGCCCGACCAGCAGCCCGCCACCCGCGGCCGCCGCGGCCGGGCCGAAGGCGGAGAACACCCCGGCGCCGACCATCGACCCCACGCCGATGACGACGGCGTCGCGCGTGCTCAGTCGTCGTTGCAGCGGCATCGACGAAGCATAGGGACCCCCGGTGAACGCCGAACGAAACCACCGCCACTTCGATGAATCATGATTAACCGAAATCGGGGAAACCGCAGACGGGCGGCCGTCCCATGGATTAGCGTCGCGGAAGTACCCGAGCCTCGAGGAGCGACTTTGTCACCGCAGACTTCCTACTCGTCCGGCCCGACCGACACGCCGCTGCTCGACGAGACGATCGGACGGAACTTCGATCGCACCGCCGCGCGGGTGGGCTCGTCGGACGCTCTCGTGGACGTCGCGTCCGGTCGCCGGTGGACGTACGACGAGTTGCGATCCGACGTCGACGATCTCGCCCGCGGCCTGCTCGCGCGCGGAATCCGTCGCGGGGATCGCGTGGGGATCTGGGCACCGAACTGCCCGGAGTGGACCATCGTCCAGTACGCCACCGCGAAGATCGGCGCGGTGCTGGTGACCATCAACCCTGCCTACCGTGCGCACGAGCTGCAGTACGTGCTCGACCAGTCCGGCGCCACCATGCTGGTGGCGGTCCGGGCGCACGGCACCTCGGACTACGCCTCGATGATCGACGCCGTGCGCGGCGAGTGCACCGATCTGGCCCACGTCGTGTACATCGGCACCGACGACTGGAGCGACCTCGTCACCGACGGTGAGTCCGTCGATGTGGACGAACTCGACCGGCGCACTGCCGAACTCGGTCCCGACGACGCCATCAACATCCAGTACACCTCCGGCACCACGGGATTCCCCAAGGGCGCGACGCTGAGCCACCGCAACATCCTGAACAACGGCTACTTCGTCGGCGAGCTCTGCCATTACACCGAGGCGGACAGTGTCTGCATTCCCGTGCCGTTCTATCACTGCTTCGGGATGGTGATGGGAAACCTCGCCTGCACCTCGCACGGTTCGACCATGGTGATCCCGGGACCGTCGTTCGATCCGGCAGCGACACTGGCCGCGGTCTCCGCCGAGCGGTGCACCTCGCTCTACGGAGTTCCCACCATGTTCATCGCGGAACTGGCCGTTCCCGACCTGGCGGAGCACGATCTTCGGTCGCTGCGCACGGGCATCATGGCCGGATCACCCTGTCCCACCGAGGTGATGAAGCAGGTCATCGACGTCATGGGAATGGCGGAGGTCTCCATCTGTTACGGGATGACCGAGACGTCCCCGGTGTCACTGCAGACCCGCTCCGACGACACGATCGAGCAGCGCGTGTCCACGGTCGGACGAGTCGGACCGCATCTCGAGGTGAAGATCGTCGACCCCGTCACCGGGGAGACGGTTCCCCGCGGAGAGCCCGGTGAACTGTGCACACGGGGGTACTCCGTGATGCTCGGTTACTGGGACGACCCCGAGAAGACCGCCGAGGCACTCGATTCCGAGCACTGGATGCACACGGGCGACATCGGCACCATGGACGACGACGGCTACGTCGCCATCACCGGGCGCATCAAGGACATGGTGATCCGCGGCGGCGAGAACATCTACCCCCGTGAGATCGAGGAGTTCCTGTACTCCCACCCCGACATCCTGGACGCCCAGGTCATCGGTGTGCCCGACGACAAGTACGGCGAGGAACTGATGGCCTGCGTCCGTCTGCGTGAGGGCGCGGCGGCCATGACCGTCGACGATCTCCGGGCCTACTGCGACGGCCGCATCGCGCGATACAAGATCCCGCGCTACCTGCGCGTGATGGATGCCTTCCCCATGACCGTGACCGGCAAGATCCGCAAGATCGAACTACGCGAGGAAGCCACGCGCCTGCTGGATTGACGGAACGGCTGGGTCGATCGAACGGCTGGGGTGATCAGGCTGCGTGGAACAGCATGGTCTCGGCGGTGAGTCCGGGGCCGAACGCCATCGCGCATCCCGACCCGGTGTCACCCCGCTCGAGCATGTCCGCGAGCACGAACAGCACGGTGGCCGACGACATGTTGCCGTAGTTCTCGAGCACGCGGCGCGACGACGTCAGAGCGTCTGCGTCGAGGTGCAGCGCGCCCTCCACCGCGTCGAGGATCGAGCGACCACCGGGATGCACGGCCCACAGGTCGATCGACGACGTCTCCGCCCCCGAGAGCACCGTCTTCATCGTGGTCTCGTCCAACGCGCGTGACAACGAGCCCGGCACCTTGCCGGAGAGCACCATGTCGAACCCCATGCCGCCGATGCGCCAGGTGATGAGGTCGTGGGAGTCCTCGATCATGAGGGCCTGGAAGGAGTCCATGGCCAGACCGGTGGACTCGGCAGTGACCAGCACGGCCGCGGCGCCGTCGCCGAACACCAGGAACGACAGCATCGTCTCGAGATCGTCGGTCTGCTGCATGTGCAGCGAGCACAGTTCGACGCTGACCACGAGCACCTTCGCGGCGGGCTCGGAGCGCACGATGTGGTGGGCGAGCTTGAGACCGTTGATGCCGGCGAAGCAGCCCATGAAACCGACCTGGGTGCGCTCTGCCGTGGTGGGCACGCCGCACTGCTTCATGATCTCGAAATCGATTCCCGGAGTGTAGAACCCGGTACATGTCAGGACGATGAGATGGGTGATGTCCCCTGCCGCGTCGCCGAGGCCGAGCCCGTCGACGGCACGAACGGCGAGTCCGGGAGCGGTGCGCTCGAACTCCTGCATCCGCGCCTGCGTGTCGACGGCGTTGGGATCGTCGCCGTAGAAACTGGCGATGGACGGGAACGCGGACCACCGGTGCGAGATCTGCGCGCGATCCGCCATGCGGCGGAACAGCAATTGCTTACGTCGCAGCGTGAACGTGCTGTCGGCGTAGGCGACGAAGTCGTCGTGGACGTCGTGCTCGGGAACGGCGGTCGAGATGGCATTGATGTATGCGGTCGTCACAGGTGCCTCTCGTGAAGGTGGGGGCTAGACAGGTCGAGTTCCCCCTGACCACCGCAGTCAACCACCGAGCGGGGCCGCGCGTCGGACAGAATGACCGTCATGAGAATCGAGGACCGTTCCTGGGTGGAGAACGCGCTGCGCATCGTCGAGGCCGACGCGAACCGCAGCGCGGACACTCATCTGCATCCCTTCCCACTGCCGGCCGAGTGGGGCATTGATCTCTACCTCAAGGACGAGTCGGTCCACCCCACCGGATCGCTCAAGCATCGGCTCGCGCGGTCGCTCTTCCTCTTCGGCCTGGCCAACGGGGACATCGGGCCCCGCACCACGCTCGTCGAGGCGTCGTCCGGGTCGACCGCCGTGTCGGAGGCGTACTTCGCCCGGCTCATCGGCCTCGAGTTCGTCGCGGTCATGCCGGCCACCACCAGCCCGACGAAGATCGCGCTGATCGAGCGCTACGGCGGCATCTGTCGCCTCGTCGAGCACTCGGGTGCCGTGTACGACGTCGCGGAGGAACTGGGTGCGCAGAAGGACTGGCTGTATCTCGACCAGTTCACCAATGCGTCGGTGGTCACCGACTGGCGCGGCAACAACAGCATCGCCGCCTCCATCTTCGATCAGATGGCCCTCGAACGGTTCCCCGTCCCCACCTGGGTGGTGGTCGGCGCCGGCACCGGTGGCACCAGCGCGACCATCGGCCGGTACTGCCGCTACCGGCGCGTGCCCACCCGGGTGTGCGTCGTCGACCCCGAGGGATCCGCGTTCTTCGAGGCGTGGCGCGACGACACCCGCGACGCCGTCGGCACCGGATCGCGCATCGAGGGAATCGGTCGGCCCCGCGTCGAGCCGTCGTTCGTCCCCGCCGTCATCGAGCACATGGTGCAGATCCCCGACGCCGCCTCGGTGGCGGCCGTCCGCATGCTCGACCAGGTGACGGGCCTGCACGCCGGTGGATCGACCGGGACCAACCTCGTCGGCGCGTTCCGGTTGGCAGCGGACATGAAGGCTCGCGGAGAGCAGGGGAGCATCGTCACGCTGCTGTGCGACGGGGGAGAGCGCTACGAGGGCACCTACTACGACGACGCCTGGGTGTCGAGCCACGGCATGAACCTCGACGCACACCGCGCCTGCATCGACCACTTCCTCGCGACAGGCGTCTGGTCGGAATCCGTGTGATGACCCTCTACTCGGAGCTGCCCGCCCGCCGGACCCGCCAGGTGGTCGCCGACGTGGTGGTCGCGGTGTGGACCGTGGTCTGGATCCGGGTGGGCCTGGCGCTGCACGACGCGGTGATGGCGTTGGCGGCGCCCGGACGCGAGATCGCCGACGCCGGAAGCGGACTGGAGAACAACCTCCGGTCCGCGGGCGAACGGGTGTCCTCCGTCCCACTCATCGGTGACGACGTCCGCACACCGTTCGACCGGGCCGGGGACGCCGGCGCCGCACTGCGCGGCGCAGGTGAGGCGCAGGTCGCGGCGGTCGAGGCGCTGGCGTCGTTCCTCGGTGTCACCGTCGCCCTGCTCCCCATCGTCGCGCTGCTGCTCCTGTGGCTCCCGCGGCGGATCCGCTTCGCCCGGCAGGCCACCGCCGCGGCGGCGCTTCTCCGGTCCGGCGCCGACCTCGACCTCTTCGCGCTGCGTGCTCTCGCACGGCGACCGCTGACGGAACTGACGCACATCCATCCCGATCCTGCCGGCGCCTGGCGCGCGGGCGACCCCGACGTGGTCCGCTCGCTCGCGGCGCTCGAACTGGCGGCGGTGGGGATGCGCGCACCCGGTCCCGACCTTTCGAGGTCCGACGGCGCCACGGCCGTTTACGCTGAGTCCATGGTCGAGAAGACGACGACGAACGACTCCACCGACGAGCCCAAGGGCGGCCGACCCGGGCCCGCCGATCAGGGCGGCGCCGGCGGTATGGCGACGCGGGAGAACGCACCCGACGTCGCGGAGTCGGAAGCATCGAACGACGCCGACTAGGACTGCGCGCATGTCGACACGCCGACTCGTCGTCGCAGTGGCGGCTGCCGCCGCCGCGATCACTCTGTCCGCCGCTCCCGCGGCCGCCGCGCCGGCACCCGGTGCGTATGTCGCACTGGGTGATTCGTTCTCCGCCGGCAGCGGAATCGCACCGCAGACACCGTCCGGGATCTGCGGCCGGTCCGCGGTGAACTACCCCACGCTCGTCGCTCGCGAACTCGGCATCGACACGGTGCGCGACGTGACGTGCGGCGCCGCGGAGAGCGAGAACCTCGCGGGACCGCAGACCGGGCTCGGCGGCGGAGTCGCCGCACCGCAGTTCGACGCGCTCGGTCCGGACACCACGCTCGTCACCCTGGGAATCGGCGGCAACGACATCCAGTTGGTTCAGCTCGCGGCGGGCTGTATCAGCGTGCTCCCGGCTCCTCTGACGCCATCGTGCTCCGATCGTCCGGACACCTACAGCGACCGTATCGACGCGTTCGCCGCGACGTACGACACGATCCTCGACGAGATCGCCCGCCGGGCGCCGGCCGCGCAGGTGGTGATGGTCGGGTATCCCACCGGCATCCGGCCCGGCGGCTGCCTCGACTCGCAGCCCGTGCGGCCCGCGGACGCGACCTACCTACAGGCCCGCATCGATCAGCTCAACTCGGTGATGAGTCGCGCCGCCGTCGCGCACGACGCCACGTTCGTCGACCTCGCGCCGACCACCCGTGACCACGACGTGTGCGCCGCCGACAGCTGGATGGTCGGCGCGGTGCCGACGTCTCCGGACGCGGTGGTGCCGCTGCACCCCACGGCGGCGAGTCACCAGAACACCGCGCGCGAGATCGTGGCCGCACTGCGCTGACGCACGGTGCACGACCGACTGCCTCGCTCGACCGCCGCCGTTGGTCATCGTGCTCACTCGGTCGACCGTCTCTTGCGCACTGTGCGGCGTGGTGATTGTGTGATCTGACACACAGCGTTCACGAGTGCACTCACGAGGAGCATCCGCCATGTCCACGGTCAAGACATTCCTGCTGCCGGACCTCGGCGAGGGGCTCGCCGACGCCGAGTTGCTCACCTGGTCGGTCGACGTCGGCGACACCATCACGCTCAACCAGACCATCGCCGAGGTCGAGACCGCGAAGGCGTCCGTCGAACTGCCGTCTCCCTATGCCGGCGTGGTCGTGGCGCGGCACGCCGAGGAGGGCACCACCATCGACGTGGGCGCACCGTTCCTCGACATCGAGGTGGCGGGTCCGGCGACGACCGGTCCGGCCTCGCCCGACACCGCCGACGAGGCGGCAGCCGACGCGCGTCCCGAGCCGTCGGTCGAGAAGGCGGAGTCCGAGACGGTCGGGGCCGCGCCGACGCGGACGCCAGTCCTCGTCGGCTACGGCGTCGCGGAGGAGACATCGAGTCGTCGGCCCCTGGCCGCGCCGCCGGTACGCAAGGAAGCGCGTGAGCGCGGTATCGACCTCGCGACCGTGGCCCCGACGGGACCGCACGGCAACGTGACCCGCGACGACCTGGCCGTCTCCTCCGCGCCGCACGCGGACGAGGAGCGCACGCCGATCAAGGGCGTCCGCAAGCACACCGCCGAGGCCATGGTGCGCAGCGCGTTCACCGCGCCGCACGTCACCGAGTTCGTCACCGTCGACGTCACACCGATGATGGAGTTGCTCGACGAGCTGAAGGCGAGCCCACTGCTGGCCGGCGTCCGCGTGACGCCGCTCGCTCTCGTCGCGAAGGCCCTGCTCATCGCCGTCCGGGAGCACCCGAGCCTCAACTCGTCGTGGGACGAGGCGGCGAACGAGATCGTCACCAAGAAGTACGTGAACCTCGGTATCGCCGCGGCGACACCGCGCGGGCTGATGGTTCCCAACATCAAGAACGCGCAGACCCTCGGATTCCGCGACCTGTGCTCGTCACTGTCCGCGCTCACCGCCGTCGCCAAGGAGGGGAAGACCGGTCCGGCGGAGCTCGCCGACGGGACCATCACGATCACCAACATCGGCGTGTTCGGCATCGATTCGGGCACCCCGATCCTCACGCCCGGCGAGGCCGCCATCCTGTGCTTCGGGGCCGTCCGGCGTCAGCCGTGGGAGTACCGCGGGGAGATCGCGCTGCGACACGTCACGACCCTCAGTCTGTCGTTCGACCACCGGCTCGTCGACGGCGAACAGGGCTCCAAGTTCCTGTCCACCGTCGCGACCCTGCTCTCGGATCCGGTGGGATTCGCGGCCCTGGGATAGTGGTGCGGTGACCAGCATCCATCACGCCACCGTTCGAGACGTCGATCCCGTTGCGCTGTACCGCGTCCTGCAGTTGCGCACCGAGGTGTTCATTCACGAGCAGGGCATCGTCGGCGAGCAGGAGATCGACGGGCGCGATCTCGAACCCACGACCACCTTGTTCTGGTCGGAGGAGCCGAACGGCGACGTGCTCGCGACACTGCGGGTGTTGCAGGACGAGGTGCCGGCCCACATCGGCCGCGTCGCCACGGCGTCGGCGGCACGCGGACGCGGGCTGGCCGCCGACCTGGTGCGGGCGGCGATCGAGTTCGCGGGCACCGACGTCGCGATCTCCGCCCAGGCCTACCTGGAGGAGTGGTACGTGCGCCTCGGCTTCGTGCGCACCGGGCCGAACTATCTGGAGGCAGGAATAGACCACCTGCCGATGCTGCTGACCCGTACCTGACACCAGGAGGACACATGCAGATCGATCTGAGCGGCCGGACAGCCCTCGTCACGGGTTCCACGCAGGGCATCGGCTACGCCATCGCCGTCGGCCTCGCCCGAGCGGGAGCGACCGTGCTGATCAACGGCCGGTCCGACGCGTCCGTCGGTGCGGCACTCGACCGTCTCACCGCGGAGGTACCCGACGCGACGGTCGTCGCGGCCCCGGCGGACGTCAGCACGGAGGACGGCACACGCGCCCTGGTGCAGGCACACCCCGATGTCGACGTCCTGGTGAACAATCTCGGAATCTTCGGCGCCACACCGGCTCTGGAGATCGACGACGACGAGTGGCGCCGCTATTTCGAGGTCAACGTCCTCGCCGCCGTGCGTCTGATCCGCGCCTACCTTCCGGGTATGAAGGACCGGGGCTGGGGACGGGTCCTGTCGATCGCCAGCGACTCGGCCGTCGTGATTCCGGCCGAGATGATCCACTACGGCATGTCCAAGACCGCGCTGCTCGCGGTGTCGCGCGGCTTCGCGAAGGAGGCGGCCGGCTCGGGCGTGACCGTCAACTCCGTCATCGCCGGACCGACACACACGGGAGGTGTCGAGACCTTCGTCCGCGATCTGGTGGGCGACGAGTTGCCGTGGGACGAGGCGCAGCACGAGTTCATGGTGAAGTACCGCCCGCAGAGCCTGATCCAGCGACTCATCGAGCCCGAGGAGATCGCCAACATGGTGGTCTACCTCAGTTCACCTCTCGCGTCGGCCACCACGGGCGGCGCACTGCGCGTCGACGGCGGCTACGTGGACTCGATCCTGCCCTGACCGTCGGGCCACTCCGCGAGGTCCGCGGCGATGCGTGCAGTGCTCTCGAGGAACTCCCGCAGCAGGGCGTCGCCGTCCTCGGCCTCACGCACCGCCGAGTAGGGGAGCACGAACTCGCCGAGATCGCGATCGAAGTACGCCTGCGCCGGCTCGACGACCGCGGTGTCGAAGCCGTCGGGTTGCGGGTAGGCGTACGAGTAGAAGATGCCCTCCGACGCCCCGCCGGGCCAGTACCCGGCGCTGGACACCTCCTCGTTGTAGGCCTCGTGCATCACCCAGTCGGGGCAGTTGGGCACCCCGCCCGGATGCTGCGCCGCGGGGCGACCCGAGAACCGGGTCACCGCCAGGTCGAAGGCCCCCCAGAAGAAGTGGGACGGACTGGACTTCCCGCGGAACCCGCCGCGGAACGCAGAGAACACCCGATGCGCCGACACCAGCGAGCGCCAGTATCGCGTCATCGCTTCGGCGTCGTAGCTGGCATGCACGGTGTCCTCGGCGAACGGAATCGACGGGTCGACCTCGACGGGGGAGCCCATGATCGAGACGTGGACCCCGAGCGCCTCGAGGTGGGCGAAGAACTCGTCGTGGAAGTCCGCGACCGTGCGCGGCCGCAACTCCATCTCGCGTGCGTCGCCCCACGTGGTCTCGATGGTCAGCCGGTGTCGGAGGAAGTCGAAGCGGATCTCGACTCCGCCGCCGCGGTACGGCATGAGCGAGGTGGTGAGTCCGGACGCATCGACGTAGGACGTCACGCCCCACCAGTGGTTGAGCGGTGGCGCCAGAGCCATGCGCACCTTGCCGACGATCTGCGTCCACATGTGCACGGTGTCGCGGGTGTCCTGCCACGAGTCCACGACGAGTTCCGGCCAGGCATCGTTCGTATCGGTCACTGCATCCCTTTCACGGAGATATCGGCGCACACGTAGGACGATGGTCCCATGACGACACTCGCTCCTCTCGGTCTTCACCACGTCACCGCCATCGCGTCGGACCCCGGCCGGAACGTGGAGTTCTACACGCGCGTGCTCGGCCTGCGGTTGGTGAAGCAGACCGTCAACTTCGACGACCCCGGCACCTACCACCTGTATTACGGGGACTTCCGCGGTAGCCCGTCGTCGCTCATCACCTTCTTCCCGTGGAAGGACGTCGAGCGCGGACGACAGGGAACCGGACTCGCGACCTCGACAGCGTTCAGCGTTCCGGGCTCGTCGCTGTCCTTCTGGCACGACCGGCTCCGGGAGCTGAACGTGCGCGTCGAGGCGCCGGTGACCCGCGGCGACGACGAGGTCCTGCGCCTGTACGACCACGACGGCATGGTCCTCGACCTGATCGCCTCCGACGGGGACACCCGCTCCGGCTGGGACGGCGTGGCATCGGTGCCCACCGAACACGCGGTGCGCGGACTGCACTCGGTCACCCTCACCGAGACGACACTCGACGCGACAGCCGAGCTGCTCACCGACCGGATGAGCATGACCGTCGCCGCGGACGGTGCCGCGAGCGCGCGGTTCGCCATGGCCGCGGGCGGCGCGGGCGCGCTGGTCGACGTCGTCACCGACCGCAGCGACCGTGGTCTGCAGGCAGGCGGCACCGTTCACCACGTCGCCTTCCGTGCGCCCGACCACGAGACGCTCACCGCCTGGCGCACCGAGCTGGTCGACAGCGGCGCGCACGTCACCGAGATCCTGGACCGGCAGTACTTCCAGTCGATCTACTTCCGGGAGCCGGGCGGCGTGCTGTTCGAGATCGCGACCGAGGCGCCGGGATTCGACGTCGACGAGCCACTGCTCGAACTCGGGCGCTCGTTGAAGCTGCCGCCGTGGCTCGAGCCGACGCGGGAGCAGATCGAGCAGAATCTCCCGGCACTCCCGGTGGGTGACGCGTCGTGACGTGGACACAGGTGACCGACGGCGAGACGCTGACGGCGATGTTCGGCACGCCGAGCTTCCGCGCCGCCCACAAGGATCGCCCCCGGCTGCATCCGCTCGACCGCGACTTCCTCGCGGCCTCGCCGTTCTGCCTGGTGGCCACCGCCGACGAGACCGGACGGTGCGACGTCTCGCCGAAGGGAGACCCGCCCGGCTCGCTGGTGCACGTCCTCGACGACGCCACCATCGCGCTGGCGGAACGGCCCGGCAACAAGCGGATGGACGGGTACCGCAACGTGCTGAGCAACCCGTTCGTGGGTCTCGACTTCCTGGTTCCCGGACGCGGGGACACGCTGCGCATCAACGGCCGCGCGCGGTTGATCTCCGACGCGCCGTTCTTCGACGACCTCGTGGTCAAGGGACACCGCCCGATCCTCGCGCTCGTCGTCGACATCGAGCAGGTCTTCCATCACTGCGCCAAGGCGTTCCTGCGGTCACGGCTGTGGGAGCCGGGCACCTGGAATCCGTCGGTGCTGCCGACGGTCGCAGAGATCTCCAAGACGCTGATCCCCGACTCGCCGGAATCGCTCGAGGAACTGCGGGCGTACTACGGGCCGGCATACGAGGAGTCGCTGTACCGGTCGTAGATGCGCTCCGCGCCTGTGCGCCTCTTGCGCATCCAGGCATACGCAAAAGGCGCACGGGCGCGAAGCGCACTGGGTAACGTCCCACCCGTGGCGGACGCAACATTGTCGGTGCTGATCTACAGCAGCCACGCGTCCACGCGGGCGCTCGTCCACCAGGCGCTGGGCCGTCGCCCGCACCCCGACCTGCCCGAGATCGAGTATCTCGACGTGGCGACGGCGCCCGTCGTGATCGAGCACCTGGATCGCGGCGGTGTCGATCTGGTGATCCTCGACGGCGAGAGCGCTCCCGTCGGCGGGATGGGCCTCGCGAAGCAACTGCGCGACGAGATCGACCCGTGTCCACCACTTCTCGTGCTCACCGGCCGCCCCGACGACGCGTGGTTGGCCACCTGGTCGCGTGCCGACGCGTCGGTGTCGCACCCGATCGACCCACTCGAACTCGGCCGCGCCGTGGTGGGACTGCTCCGCGACCCTGCCTGAGGCCCCGCCGGATCTCCGATCTCTGACGCCGGGGGATCACCGATTCGCGACGATTGTGAGCCCGAGTCACCAAACCGGACCCATCGCGACGAAAAAGTCCTACTGTGTGGCACAGATCACCTCGAGGCGTAGGGCGGTTCCGGTCGGAACCCACGACACGGGCAGGAGTTCGAGTGGCATGAACGCATATGTGCCGGTCCTCGTTCTCGGCGCGATCGCGGTCGCCTTCGCGCTGTTCTCGGTCCTCGTGGCATCGGAAGTGGGACCGAAGCGATACAACCGCGCCAAGCTCGACGCGTACGAATGTGGCGTCGAGCCCACCCCGCAGCACATCGGCGGCGGTCGCTTTCCGGTCAAGTTCTACCTCACCGCAATGCTTTTCATCATCTTCGACATCGAGATCGTGTTCCTGTACCCGTGGGCTGTGCACTTCGAGGCACTGGGTGTGTTCGGTCTCGCCGCGATGGCCCTGTTCATCGTCAACGTTTCCGTCGCCTACGCATACGAGTGGCGTCGTGGAGGTCTCAGCTGGGACTGATCCACTCGCCGTGGAAGAAGTGATCGCATGGGATTGGAAGAGAAGCTGCCGAGCGGCTTCCTGCTGACCACTGTCGAAGGCCTCGCCGGCTTCGCCCGCAAGGGGTCTCTGTGGCCCGCGACCTTCGGACTGGCGTGCTGTGCGATCGAGATGATGTCGACGACGTCCGGCCGGTTCGATCTCGCCCGATTCGGTATGGAAGCCTTCCGCGCCTCCCCCCGCCAGGCGGATCTCATGATCGTCGCGGGACGGGTGAGCCAGAAGATGGCACCGGTGCTCCGACAGGTGTACGACCAGATGGCCGAGCCGAAATGGGTTCTGGCGATGGGTGTCTGCGCGTCCTCGGGAGGAATGTTCAACAACTACGCCATCGTGCAGGGCGTCGACCACGTGGTACCGGTCGACATCTATCTGCCCGGTTGTCCGCCGCGGCCCGAGATGCTGATCAATGCCATCCTGCAGTTGCACGCGTCGATCCAGGCGATGCCGCTGGGCGTCGACCGCGAGAGGGCCATCGCCGAGACCGAGAAGGCCGCGCTGAGTTCTCCGTCCGTCATCGACGCGAAGACGCTGCTGCGATGAGAGCGCGGGGCATGTTCGGAGTGCGCGGTTCGGGCGACACGTCGGGTTACGGCCGACTGGCGCCGCCGAAACCCCGACACGACAACGCGAGTCGACCGTTCGGTGGGGACCACGACGTCGTGGCGGACGCACTGGAGTCGGCGCTCGCGGCTCGGGGCGAACGTTGGGACGACGCCGTCGAGCGTGCCGTGCTCCACCGCGGTGAGCTGACTCTGCACATCGCGCGTACGCACCTGCCCGCTGTCGCGTCCGCGCTACGCGACGATCAGGCACTCCGCTTCGAACTGTGTCTCGGCGTCAGTGGCGTCCACCAGCCCGGCGAGACCGGACGCGAGCTGCACGCCGTCTACCATCTGCAGTCCATCACGCACGGTCGTCGGTTGCGTCTCGAAGTGTCAGTGCCGGAGTCCGACCCGCACATTCCGTCGCTGTGCGGCATCTACCCCACCACCGACTGGCACGAGCGCGAGACGTACGACTTCTTCGGCATCGAGTTCGACGGGCACCCGTCCCTGACACGCATCGAGATGCCCGACGACTGGGTGGGGCACCCGCAACGCAAGGACTACCCGCTGGGCGGCATCCCGGTGGAGTTCAAGGGCGCGCGGATCGCGCCCCCCGATCAGCGCAGGTCGTACAACTGATGACACTCGAGAAGGATCACACCACGCCGACCGTCTACACCGCGTCGGGCCAGGACTGGGACGAGATCGTCGACCTGGCCGGCACCGCCGGTGAGGAGCGCATCGTCGTCAACATGGGACCGCAGCACCCCTCCACGCACGGGGTCCTCCGCCTCATCCTCGAGATCGAGGGGGAGACCGTCACCGAGGCGCGGTGCGGAATCGGCTACCTGCACACCGGTATCGAGAAGAACCTCGAGTACCGGAACTGGACGCAGGGCGTCACCTACGTGACGCGGATGGACTACCTGTCGCCCTTCTTCAACGAGACGGCGTACTGCCTCGGCGTGGAGAAGCTGCTCGGCATCACCGACGACGTGCCGGAACGCGCGACCGTGATCCGGGTGTTGCTGATGGAACTCAACCGCATCTCCTCGCACCTGGTCGCTCTGGCCACCGGCGGCATGGAGCTCGGCGCGGTCACCGCCATGCTCTTCGGATTCCGGGAACGTGAACTGATCCTCGACATCTTCGAGACGATCACGGGCCTGCGGATGAATCACGCGTTCGTCCGGCCGGGCGGGCTGGCGATGGACCTGCCCGACGACGCCGTGCCGAAGATCCGGGACCTGCTGCACCTGTTGCCGATCCGCCTGCGCGACATGAGCGCGATGCTGGACGACAACCCCATCTGGAAGGGTCGGACCCGCGGCATCGGGTACCTCGATCTCACCGGGTGCATGGCACTCGGGATCACCGGTCCGGTGCTGCGTGCCACGGGCTTGCCCCACGATCTCCGTCGCGCGGAGCCCTACTGCGGCTACGAGACCTACGAGTTCGACGTGATCACCGAACAGGAGAGTGACTGCTACGCGCGGTATCTCATCCGTGTCGACGAGATGAGCGAGTCGCTGAAGATCGTCGAACAGTGCCTCGACCGACTGGCGCCGGGGCCCGTGATGGTGTCGGACAAGAAGATCGCGTGGCCTGCGGACCTGGTCTCGGGCCCCGACGGACTGGGCAACTCCCGCGAGCACGTGCAGAAGATCATGGACGGATCGATGGAATCGCTGATCCACCATTTCAAGCTCGTCACCGAGGGCATCCGCGTGCCCGAGGGACAGGTCTACGTCGCGGTGGAGTCACCCCGCGGCGAGCTGGGTGTGCACATGGTCTCCGACGGTGGATCCCGGCCCTACCGGGTGCACTTCCGGGACCCGTCGTTCACCAATCTGCAGGCCGTCGCGGCGATGTGCGAGGGCGGCATGGTGTCCGACGTGATCGCGTCCGTGGCGAGCATCGATCCCGTGATGGGTGGGGTGGACCGATGAGCGCACGGGAACCGGTGGCGATACCCTTCGGACCCCGTCCGGAGGAACGCGTCCAACTCGTGCGACCAGGCGCCCGGCGGACCTACCCCGAGGACGTGCTGGCTCGCCTCGAGGCGGACGCCGCCACCATCGTGGCCCGCTACCCGCGCGCCCGGTCCGCGATCATCCCGATCCTTCATCTGCTCCAGGCCGAGGACGGGTACCTCACCCCCGCCGCGATCGACTTCTGTTCGCACACACTCGACCTCACGGGTGCCGAGGTCGCGGCGGTGGCGACGTTCTACTCGATGTACCGCCGCGAGCCGACAGGCGACTACCTCGTCGGCGTGTGCACCAACACTCTCTGCGCCGTGATGGGCGGGGACGCCATTCACGAGGCCCTCGTCGACCACCTCGACGGCGTCACGGACGGCACCGTGACGCTCGAACACATCGAGTGCAACGCCGCCTGCGACTACGCACCGGTGGTGATGGTGAACTGGGAGTTCTTCGACAACCAGACTCCCGAGTCGGCGCGCACGCTGGTCGACGAACTCCGCGCCGGGCGCCCGGTCACCCCGACGCGCGGTGCGACCCTGTGCACCTTCCGCGAGACCTCGCGCATCCTGGCGGGCTTCCCTGACACCCGGCCCGGCGCGCTCGACGCACCGACCGCAGGCGAGGCGACGCTGGCAGGCCTGCGTGTCGCGCGGGAGAAGGACATGCGCGCCCCCGATCACGCGGAACCCGACGCGGCGGCGGCAGCCGAGCCACCGACGGACTCCACCCCGGACAAGCCCGCGCCCGCCCCGTCGGCCGATGTGCCCCGCCCGGACGGCACCGCAGCGAAGGAGGCCCGGCCGTGACACTCACCCCGGTTCTGAGCCGCTACTGGGACGAGCCCGAGTCCTGGACTCTGGACACCTACCGCCGCCACGGCGGGTACGACGGTCTCGCCGCAGCCCTGGCGATGACACCCGACGAGGTGATCGGCACGGTCAAGGACTCCGGCCTGCGTGGTCGCGGCGGCGCCGGCTTCCCCACCGGCACGAAGTGGAGCTTCATCCCCCAGGACGGCCCGACACCCGCGGACCAGACCGTGCCGCACTACCTCGTGGTGAACGCCGACGAATCGGAGCCGGGCACGTGCAAGGACATGCCGCTGCTGATGGCCACACCCCACGCGCTGGTCGAGGGCATCGTGATCGCGGCGTACGCCATCCGCTCGTCGCACGCGTTCGTCTACCTCCGCGGTGAGGTGGTGCCGGTGCTGCGGCGGCTGCAGGCCGCGGTCGCCGAGGCCTACGCCGCAGGGTATCTGGGCACGGACATCCAGGGCTCCGGGTTCGATCTGCACCTCGTCGTCCATGCGGGGGCGGGCGCCTACATCTGCGGCGAGGAGACCGCACTGCTCGACTCCCTCGAGGGGCGCCGCGGCCAGCCCCGGCTGCGGCCACCGTTCCCCGCCGTGGCGGGCCTCTACGCGAGCCCCACCGTCGTCAACAACGTCGAGTCCATCGCGAGTGTGCCGACGGTCCTGGCGCGCGGGACGCAGTGGTTCCGCTCGATGGGCAGTGAGAAGTCACCCGGCTTCACGCTGTACTCCCTCTCCGGCCACGTCACCCGCCCCGGACAGTACGAGGCGCCGCTCGGCATCACGTTGCGCGAGTTGCTCGAGCACGCGGGCGGTGTCCGCGCCGGGCACACGCTGAAGTTCTGGACACCCGGCGGATCCTCCACCCCGATCTTCACGGCCGAGCACCTCGACGTCCCGCTCGACTACGAGGGTGTGAGCGCCGCGGGATCGATGCTCGGCACGAAAGCACTCCAGATCTTCGACGAGACGACCTGCGTGGTCCGCGCGGTCCGGCGCTGGAGCGAGTTCTACGCGCACGAATCGTGCGGGAAGTGCACCCCGTGCCGCGAGGGCACCTACTGGCTGGTGCAGATACTCGCGCGCCTCGAGAACGGCACCGGATCGGAGGGTGACCTGCAGAAGCTGCTCGACGTCGCCGACAGCATACTGGGAAAGTCGTTCTGCGCGTTGGGAGACGGGGCGGCCAGCCCCATCGTCTCGTCGATCGCCCACTTCCGGGACGAGTACGTGGCGCACGTGGAGCAGGGTGGATGCCCCTTCGATCCGCACCTCTCCACCCTGATGGCAGGACAACTGACATGACCGCGGTGCAGAACGACGGCGCGCGCGCCGAGACGACGGTGGACATCACCCTCGACGGCGTCCCGATGTCGGTCCCGAAAGGCACCCTGGTCATCCGGGCGGCCGAGATGCTCGGTGTGCAGATCCCGCGGTTCTGCGACCACCCGCTGCTCGACCCGGTCGGCGCGTGCCGGCAGTGCCTGGTCGACGTCGAGGGCCAACGCAAGCCCTTGGCGTCGTGCACCACCACGGTGTCCGACGGCATGGTGATCCGGACGCAGCACAGCTCGGAGATCGCCGAGAAGGCGCAGCGCGGAGTGATGGAACTGCTCCTGATCAACCATCCGCTCGACTGCCCGGTGTGCGACAAGGGTGGCGAGTGCCCGCTGCAGAACCAGGCCATGTCCACCGGCCGCACCGAGTCGCGCTTCACGGAGACCAAACGCACGTATCCCAAGCCGATCCCCCTGTCGACCGAGGTCCTGCTCGACCGGGAGCGGTGCGTCCTCTGCGCCCGGTGCACGCGCTTCTCCGAGCAGATCGCCGGTGACCCGTTCATCGATCTGCTCGAACGCGGTGCGCTGCAACAGGTCGGCATCTACGGCGCCGAGCCGTTCGAGTCGTACTTCTCCGGCAACACCGTGCAGATCTGCCCGGTGGGTGCACTCACCAACACCGCCTACCGATTCCGCGCGCGGCCCTTCGACCTGGTGTCGACTCCCAGCGTCTGCGAGCACTGCTCCAGTGGGTGCGCCCAGCGCACGGACCATCGCCGCGGAACGGTGTTGCGTCGGCTGGCCGGCGACGATCCCGAGGTCAACGAGGAATGGAGCTGCGACAAGGGCCGCTGGGCGTTCGCGTACGGCACGCTGCCCGATCGCCTCGACACCCCGCTGGTCCGACGCGGAACCACCCTCGAGCCCGCGTCGTGGTCGGAGGCCCTGGCGGTGGCCGCTCGGGGCCTGGCGGAGGCTCGCGGACACGCCGGGGTGCTCACCGGTGGCCGTCTCACCGTCGAGGACGCGTATGCCTACAGCAAGTTCGCGCGGATCGCGCTGGGTACCAACGACATCGACTTCCGGGCCCGCCAGACCTCCGAGGAGGAGACCGACTTCCTGTCCGCTCGGGTGGCCGGCCGCGGGATCGACGTCACGTACGCGGCACTCGAGGACGCACCGATCGTCGTCCTCGTGTCCTTCGAACCGGAGGAGGAGAGCCCCATCGTCTTCCTCCGCCTGCGGAAGGCAGTGCGCGGGGGACACACTCGCGTACTGACACTGGCGCCCTTCACGTCGCCCGGCAGCACGAAGCTGAGAGCCGACGTGCGTCCCACGGTGCCGGGGACGGAGGCCGCGGGGCTGGCGGACCCGGACGTGCTCGACCAGCTGCGCGTGCCGGGCGCGGTGATCCTCGTCGGCGAGCGCGCGGCGTCGAGCCCCGGCACCCTCGCCGCGGTCGCGCGCACCGCCGACACCACCGGCGCCCGCGTCGCGTGGATCCCCCGCCGTGCCGGTGACCGCGGCGCCCTCGACTCGGGTGCGTTCCCCACCCTCCTGCACGGAGGTCGCCGGGTGGACGACCCCGCGGCTCGGCACGCGGTGGCCGCGGCGTGGGGTGTCGACGATCTGCCGGCGACACCGGGCCGGGACACGGTCGGCATCCTCGGCGCCGACCTCCGCGCGCTCGTCGTGGCCGGTGTCGAGCTCGACGACCTCCCCGATCCCGACGCGGCCCGCGCCGCGCTCGACCGAGCCCCCTTCGTCGTCGCACTGGATCTGCGCAGCAGCGAGGTGACCGACCGGGCCGACGTCGTGTTCCCGGTCGCCGCCGTCGCGCAGAAAGCCGGATCGTTCACCACCTGGGAAGGCCGCCGGCGCACGTTCGGAGCAGCACTCCCGACGCCGTCCATGATGGCCGACCTGCGGGTCCTCGACGCGATCGCCACCGAGATGGGTCACCGCCTCGGACTGCCGGACGCCGACGCGGCACGCCGCGAACTCGACGCGGCCGGGTCGGCACCCGGATCCCCCGACGTTCCGGACCGCGACAGCGCGGCACCGACCGCCCTCGGCGCAGGAACCGCCGTACTGGCCGGCTGGCGGATGCTGCTCGACGCCGGGCGGATGCAGGACGGGGAGACCGATCTCGCCGGCACGGCGCGGACCCCCGTCGCCCGGCTGTCGCCCGCGACCGCGGCCGACACCGGGGTGTCCGACGGTGAGCCACTGACCGTCTCCACCGACTCGGGGTCGATCACGCTGCCGCTCCGCGTCACCGCCATGCCGGACCACGTGGTGTGGCTGCCGTGGAACTCGGCACCGTCCCGAGTGAGTGCGACCCTCCACGTCGCACCCGGTGCCGCCGTGCGTCTCTCGGCAGGAGCACCGTCATGACCGACCTCTCCGTCTTCGGGATCGACCCACTGTGGCTCGTCGTCGCCAAGGCGCTCGCCGTCTTCGGCTTCCTCGTGCTCACACCGCTCATCGCGATCTACGCCGAGCGCAAGGTCATGGCCTGGATGCAGATGCGCATCGGACCCAACAGGGTCGGGCCGTGGGGCATCCTGCAGAGCCTCGCCGACGGTGTGAAGCTCGCCCTGAAGGAGGGGATCGTCCCGAGGGGCGTGGACCGTCCGATCTACCTGCTGGCACCGATCATCTCGGTCGTCCCCGCCTTCATGGCCTTCGCCGTGATCCCGTTCGGCCCCACCGTGTCGGTGTTCGGGCACATCACCCCGCTCCAGCTGACCGACATGCCCGTCGCGGTGCTCTACATCCTGGCCGTGACCTCGATCGGTGTGTACGGCATCGTCCTGGCCGGGTGGTCGTCCGGTTCCACGTATCCGCTTCTGGGAGCACTGCGCTCGACCGCGCAGGTGATCTCGTACGAGGTGGCCATGGGCCTGAGCTTCGCGGCCGTGTTCCTCTACGCGGGCACCATGTCGACGTCCGGCATCGTCGCCTCGCAGGAGCGCCTGTGGTTCGTCGTGATGCTGCTGCCGTCGTTCCTCGTCTACATCACCTCGATGGTGGGCGAGACCAACCGTGCGCCGTTCGATCTCCCCGAGGCGGAGGGCGAACTGGTCGGCGGATTCCACACCGAGTACTCCTCGCTCCGGTTCGCCATGTTCATGCTCGCGGAGTACGTGAACATGGTCACCGTCTCGGCGCTCGCGACCACGCTCTTTCTCGGTGGCTGGCGCGCCCCCTTCCCGATCAGCCTGTGGGACGGCGCCAATCAGGGCTGGTGGCCCGTTCTCTGGTTCACGATCAAGGTGTGGGGCTTCCTGTTCGTCTTCGTCTGGCTCCGCAGCACCCTGCCACGCCTGCGCTACGACCAGTTCATGAACTTCGGGTGGAAGGTGCTCATTCCCGCTGCGCTGCTGTGGATCATGGTCATCGCGGCCGTGCGCGTCCTCCTCCTCGACTCCCCGCACGTCCGGCCGGTCACCGTGGTGGTGTCACTGCTGTACACCGCCGCCCTGATCGCCGTTCTCGCCCGGACGCTACGGCGTGGGCGCCTGGAACGGACCCACTCCGGTGCGACGGCGGACCAGCAGGGGGTCGATGCCGCGGCGGGCGGGTTCCCCGTGCCTCCGATGCCGGACCGCTCACCCGGTCCGGCACGCCCTCGACCCATCACCAAGGAGACGACCGATGCCTGAATTCCTGGGACCTGTCGCGGGTTTCGGCGTCACCTTCGCCACCATGTTCAAGAAGCCGGAGACCGAGTCGTATCCGGAGGAGAAGGTACCGACGGCGACGCGGTACCACGGCCGTCACCAGCTGAATCGCTACGCGGACGGCCTGGAGAAGTGCATCGGCTGCGAACTGTGCGCGTGGGCGTGCCCCGCCGACGCCATCTACGTCGAGGGCGCCGACAACACGGAGACCGAGCGGTACTCGCCCGGCGAACGGTACGGGCGCGTCTACCAGATCAACTACCTGCGGTGCATCGGGTGCGGTCTGTGCATCGAGGCGTGCCCCACCCGCGCCCTGACCATGACCAACGAGTACGAGATGGCCGACGACAACCGCGCCGATCTGATCTACGAGAAAACCGATCTGTTGGCCTCGCTCGCCGAGGGGATGGACGCGCCCCCGCACGCCATGGCCGACGGCGCCACCGACGAGGACTACTACCGCGGGGCCGTCATCGCCCGGCGGGAGGCGGACCGATGATCGTCTCGACCTCCGAGGCCATCGCCTTCTGGATCCTCGCCCCGCTCGCTCTCATCGGCGCGCTGGGCGTCGTGGCGTCGGCGAAAGCCGTGTACTCGGCTCTGTTCCTGGCATCGACGATGGTGGTGCTCGCGATCTTCTACATCGTCCAGGGTGCCGTCTTCCTCGGTGTCGTCCAGATCGTGGTCTACACCGGCGCCGTGATGATGCTCTTCCTCTTCGTACTCATGCTCGTGGGGGTGGACTCGTCGGACTCGCTCGTCGAATCGCTACGGGGGCACCGCATCGCGGCCATCGTCGTGGGTCTCGGATTCGGTGTCCTGCTGATCGGGGGGCTCGGCAATGCCGCGCTGAGCGACTTCCGCGGCTTCACCGCGCAGTCGCCGGCGAACGTCGAGGGGCTCGCCGAGCTGGTGTTCGTGCGCTACGTGTGGGCCTTCGAGCTCACCGGAGCGCTGCTCATCACTGCCACGATCGGTGCCATGGTGCTGACCCACCGGGACGCCGTCGGCCGGACCAGAACCCAGAAGGAGCTGTCGCAGGACAGGTTCCGCTTCGGAGACCGCGTGACACCGCTGCCGAGCCCGGGTGTCTACGCACGCCACAACGGTGTGGACCGGCCCGCTCGTCTCCCCGACGGCAGCGACGCCGAGTCGTCGGTCAGTCGGCAGTTCCGCGACGGGCCGAGCCGATGAACCCGGAGTACTACCTGTACCTGTCCGCGGCCCTGTTCACCATCGGCGCCGCCGGTGTCCTCCTGCGCCGCAACGCCATCGTCGTCTTCATGTGCATCGAGCTGATGCTCAACGCCGCGAACCTGGCCTTCGTGACGTTCTCGCGGATGCACGGCGGACTGGACGGACAGGTCTTCGCGTTCTTCACGATGGTCGTCGCCGCCGCCGAGGTGGTGGTGGGTCTGGCCGTCATCATGGCGATCTTCCGCTCTCGTCGATCGGTCTCGGTCGACGACGACAGTCTGTTGAAGTACTGACATGGCGACGACTCTGGTTCTGCTGCCGCTCATTCCCCTCGCCGGAGCCGTCGTGCTGCTGCTGGGTGGACGCCGGAGCGATGCGTGGGGCCACCTCCTCGCGTGCGCGGCGATGCTCGCGTCGTTCGCGCTGGCCGTCGTCGCCTTCGTCGACATGGCCGGGCGGGCAGCGGAGGACCGCGCGCTCTCGCAGACGGTCTTCACCTACGTTCCGGTCGAGTCGCTGCAGATCGAGTTCGGTCTCCGCCTCGACCAGCTGTCGGTGTGCTTCGTCCTGCTCATCACCGGCGTCGGAACCCTCATCCACGTGTACTCGATCGGGTACATGCGGGACGATCCCGCGCGCCGCCGATTCTTCGCGTACCTCAATCTGTTCGTGGCCGCGATGCTGCTGCTGGTCATGGCGGACAACTTCCTCGGCCTGTACGTCGGATGGGAGGGCGTGGGCCTCGCGTCGTACCTGTTGATCGGGTTCTGGTCCACCCGGCCGTCGGCGGCCTCGGCCGCACGCAAGGCGTTCGTCGTCAATCGTGTCGGCGACATCGGACTGGCCGTCGCGCTGATGATCATGATCTCGTCCGTCGGATCCGTCTCGTACGACGACGTGTTCGCCGGGGTCGACGGCATGGGCGATGGCACCGCGACCGCACTCGGCCTCGTCCTCCTGCTCGCCGCGTGCGGCAAGTCGGCGCAGGTGCCGCTGCAATCGTGGCTGGGCGACGCGATGGAGGGCCCGACGCCCGTCTCGGCGCTCATCCACGCCGCGACGATGGTCACCGCCGGTGTGTACCTCATCGTCCGGTCCGGGCCCGTCTTCGAGGCGTCCCCGGCCGCCCAGAACGTCGTCGTGCTGGTCGGCGCCGTGACGCTGCTCTTCGGGGCCGTCATCGGCTGCGCGAAGGACGACATCAAGAAGGCTCTGGCCGCGTCGACGATGAGCCAGATCGGGTACATGGTGCTCGCGGCCGGTCTCGGCCCCGCCGGGTACGCGGTCGCGATCCTGCACCTGCTCACGCACGGATTCTTCAAGGCCGGCCTGTTCCTCGGCGCCGGGTCCGTGATGCACGCGACGAACGACGAGACGGACATGCGGCGGTACGGCGGACTGCGCACCGTCCTGCCGATCACCTACGTGACGTTCGGGCTGGCCTATCTCGCGATCATCGGTGTCCCACCGTTCTCGGGGTTCTTCTCGAAGGACGGCATCATCGAGGCCGCGATCGACGCCGGCGGTGCGAAGGGTGCGGCACTCGGCGCGGCCACCCTGGTCGGCGCGGGACTCACCGCCTTCTACATGACGCGGGTCATGATCCTCACGTTCTTCGGCGAGCGGCGGTGGCGGAGCGGAGTCCACCCGCACGAGGCACCCGCGAGCATGACCGGCCCGATGATCGTGCTGGCCGTCGGATCCGTCGGTGCCGGTGCGCTTCTCGCGATCGGCGCCCGATTGGAGGGATGGCTCGCCCCGGTCGTCGGTGAACACGACCCCGCACACCTCGTACCCGCGTGGGCCGTCACCCTCGCGGTGCTGGTGACCGTCGCCTCGGGGGTGGGCGTGGCCGTGCGCATGTACGGCCGATCGGCGATCCCGGTGACCGCACCCACGGGGTCGGTCCTCACAGCGGCCGCCCGCCGAGATCTGTACGGGGACGCGGTGAACGAGGCCGTCTTCATGCGGCCGGGTCAGCGGGCGACCGCCGCGGTGGTCACCGCCGACCGCGTCGGCGTCGAGGGAGTGGTGAGTGCCGTTGCCACCGCGGTCCGGGAGTCCTCCACACGACTGCGCCGGTGGCAGAACGGGTTCGTCCGGTCGTACGCCCTCTCGATGTTCGCCGGGGCCGTCCTGGTGGTCGTCGCCCTGACCGTGGCACTGGGAGTGACGCGATGACCGACCTTCCCGTGCTGAGCGCGCTCTGGCTCCTCCCGCTGATCGGAGCGCTGGCAGTGATCGCCGTGCCGCCCACCCGGTCTCCGGCCGCCCGCGCGGTGGGACTCACGACATCGTGCGTCGTGCTGATCCTCGCCGTGCTGTGTGCGATCGGGTTCGAGGCGGGCGCGCCGGGATACCAGTTCGTGGAGGAGCGCGAGTGGATCCCGAGCTTCGGTGCGGGCTACACACTCGGGATCGACGGCATCGCACTGACTCTCGTACTGCTGACCGCGGTCCTGGTCCCGATCCTCCTGCTGGCCGGGTGGAACGACACCCCGCCCGCGTCGCGCTCACGCCGCACCCACACCTACGTCGCGTTGATCCTCGTCGTCGAGTCGATGGTCATGGTCTCGTTCGTCTCCCTCGACATCCTGCTCTTCTACCTCTTCTTCGAGGCCATGCTCGTGCCGATGTACTTCCTCATCGGCGGCTTCGGCCGTGATGCCGGACGAGCGCGTTCCGCCGCGGTGACCTTCCTGCTCTACAACCTCGCGGGCGGGCTCGTCATGCTGGCGGCCGTCATCGGCCTGTACGTCGTCACCGCCTCGGATGCGAGTCCCTTCTCGGCGGGCACGTTCGACCTGCGCGCCATCGCGGACGCCGCGGCGGCCGGCGAACTCGGCGCCTCGCCCGGCGTGCTGAACGCGCTGTTCCTGGGATTCCTCGTGGCCTTCGCCGTGAAGGCGCCGCTGTGGCCGCTGCACACCTGGTTGCCCGGCGCGGCGACCGAGAGCACCCCGGCGACCGCGGTGCTGATGATGGCCGTCGTCGACAAGGTGGGCACCTTCGGGATGCTGCGGTACTGCCTGCAGCTGTTCCCGGAGTCGTCGGCGACCTTCGCGCCGGCGGTGATCACGCTCGCCGTCGTCGGGATCGTCTACGGCGCGGTGCTGGCGATCGGCGCGACCGACATCATGCGCCTCATCGCGTACACCTCCATCTCGCACTTCGGGTTCATCATCCTCGGCATCTTCGCCATGACGAGCCAGTCGCAGGCGGGGTCCGCGCTGTACATGGTGAACCACGGGATCGCCACGGCCGCACTGTTCCTCGTCGCAGGGTTCCTCGTCACCCGGCGCGGGAGCGCGGTCATCGCCGACCACGGGGGTGTGCAGAAGGTGGCGCCCGTGCTCGCCGGCACGTTCCTCGTCGCCGGACTGGCCACTCTGTCGCTTCCCGGACTCGCCCCGTTCGTCAGCGAATTTCTGGTCCTCGTGGGAACGTTCCCGCGCTACGGCGTCGCGGCGGTGATCGCGGCGTCGGCGCTGGTGCTCTCGGCGATCTACGTGCTGTGGCTGTATCAACGGGTGATGACCGGGCCCGTCGCCGCCGGCTCGGAACGGATCCGCGATCTCGTGCCGCGCGAGATCGCGGTCGTCGCTCCACTTCTCGTGCTCGTCATCGCGCTGGGCGTGTACCCGAGACCCGCGCTGGACATCCTCACGCCGGCCGTCGAACGCACATCGGTCGAGCAACTCGAGACAGGAGTGGCCGCGCCATGACCATCGACACCCCGTCCCTCGAGTACAGCCTGCTGTCGCCCATGATCATCGTGCTGGCGGCCGCGGTGATCGGCGTCCTGGTCGAGGCGTTCGTTCCCGCCGATCGGCGCCGCGTCACCCATCTCGTGCTCGCCCTCGGCGCACTCGCGGCAGCGTTCGCCGCCGTCGTCGCGCTGGCCGGAACCAGCACCGTCGCCGCGGCGGGGTCGGTGGCCGTGGACGGGCCCACACTGTTCCTGCAGGGGGTCGTCGTCGCGGTGTCCGCGGCGTCGGTCGTACTGATGGCGCATCGCTCGTCCGACCATCCCGAAGTGGCTGCGGTCGATGCCTTCACGCCCGCGGCGTCCACGGTGCCGGGCACCGTCGCCGAGGCCCGTGCCGTCACCGCCCGGGTCACCCGTACCGAGATCTACCCGCTCACCCTGTTCGCCGTCGGCGGCATGATGGTGTTGCCGGCCTCGAACGATCTGCTGAGCATGTTCGTCGCGCTGGAGGTGCTCTCGCTCCCGCTGTACCTGCTGTGCGGGCTCGCGCGTCGTCGGCGTCTGCTGTCCCAGGAGGCGTCGCTCAAGTACTTCCTCCTCGGAGCGTTCTCGTCGGCCTTCTTCCTGTTCGGCACGGCGCTGCTCTACGGCTACGCGGGCAGCGTCCGACTCGACGACATCGCCGATGTGGCCGACGGGGACCAGGTTCTCGGCGTGCTGGGGGTCGGTCTCGTGGCCGTCGGCCTGCTGTTCAAAGTCGGTGCGGTGCCGTTTCATTCGTGGATCCCCGACGTGTACCAGGGCGCACCCACGCCCGTGACCGCGTTCATGGCCTCGGCCACGAAGGTGGCGGCCTTCGGCGCGCTGCTGCGCATTCTCGTCGTGGGCGTGCCCGATCTCCAGGACGCGTGGCGGCCGATGCTGTGGGCCGTCGCCGTCGTCACCATGCTCGTGGGAGCCGTGATCGCGGTGACGCAGACCGACGTCACGCGGATGCTGGCGTACTCGTCGATCGCCCACGCGGGCTTCATCCTCACGGGTGTCTCCGCGGGAGCGGCGGGCGTGTCCGCCACGCTGTTCTATCTCGCGGCCTACGCCTTCAGCACACTCGGCGCCTTCGCCGTGGTGTCCCTCGTGCGGGATCAGGGCGGCGAGGTCACCGAACTGTCCCGGTGGGCGGGCCTCGGACGATCGTCGCCCCTGACCGCGGCGGGCTTCGCGCTGTTCCTGCTCGCCTTCGCCGGCATCCCGCTGACGAGCGGCTTCACGAGCAAGTTCGCCGTCTTCCAGGCCGCACTCGAGGACGGCGGTGCCGTGCTGGTGATCGTCGGCGTCGTCAGCAGTGCCATCGCCGCGTCGTTCTACATCCACGTCATCGTGGTGCTGTTCTTCACCGAACCGGAGGGACCCTCGGCGACGATCACCCACGGAACGGGCGCGACCGTGGCCGTCGCCGTCTCGGCCGTCGCCACCGTGGTGCTCGGGGTCTTCCCGCAACCGCTGCTCGACCTGGCCGAGCGGGCTGCAGCCGCGATGGTCTGACCCCCTTCCCCCCGCCCGCTCCCGGCGAGTACGTCCGAAGCGTCGTGAATCGGCGGGGAATCGCGACAGTGTGGACGTACTCGCGGGGGGGTCAGCGGGGATCAGTGAGGGTCAGCGGGGGACCAGGGGGGTCAGCGGGCGCCGGGAGTCAGCCGGGGTGCCGTCAGCTCAGAGCAGCGACGAGCCGATCCGCCAATGCCTTGGTCGATGCCGGATTCTGGCCGGTGTAGACGGTGCGGTCGACGATGACGTGGGGCGACCAGGCATCCGCCGCCGAGAAGCTCGCTCCACCGTCGCGCAGACGGGTCTCGAGCAGCCAGGGCGCCTTGTCGGCCAGTCCGGCCTGCTCCTCCTCCTGGTTGGTGAAGCCCGTGAGCTGGTAGCCGGAGAAGGGCCAGCTGCCGTCGTCGCGCTTCGCCGACAGCAGCGCGGCGGGTGCGTGGCACACGGCCGACACGATCTTGCCCGAGTCGAGGAACTCGGTGACCAGGGCGCCGAAGTCGTCCGACACCGCGAGGTCCTCCATCGGACCGTGGCCACCGGGGACGAAGACCGCGTCGAAGGACGACGCTGTCTGGTCCTCGAGGCGCGCGGGTGACGCGAGCACGTCCTTCACCGACTCCAGGTACGACTTCAGATCGGCGACCTTCGCCTCGTCGCCGCCGTTCGCCTCGACGGCCAGCGATCCCTCGTCGACGGTCGGGGTCACACCACCGGGCGTCGCGACGACGATGTCCCAGCCGGCCTCGGTGAAGGTCCGGTGCGACTCGACCAGCTCCTCCGCCCAGTACCCGGTGGGGTGCGCGGTTCCGTCCTTCAGCGTCCAGTGATCCGATCCGGTGACCACGTACAGAAGCTTCGTCATGCGGTGATGTCCGTTCGTTGAGGGGTACTTGCCGTCATGGTGTACCCGTCCGCGCCGTACTGACACGGGAACGGATGAAGCTCATCGGTCGTTGGGGGAGTAAAGCCCGTCACACCACACTCTGCGAGGTACACCATGAGCGGTAAAGGACAGTTCGGTTTCGATCCCGAGGACTTCGAGCGCGTCGCTCGCGAAGCGGGCGAGGGCCTGCGGGACATGCTGGGCCAGGCCATGAAGATGGCCGATCAGTCGGGCGGAGGCGCTCCGTGGGTCGGCATGTTCACGCCCGCCGCGACCAAGTCCGCCCCGGAGCCGGAGACCACGGGTCAGAAGGGCGACGGGGTGTGGGCCGTCTACTCCGTCGACTCCGACGGGTCGGCGAGCGTCGATCAGGTCTTCGCGACCGAACTCGATGCTCTGCGTGCCCACCGGGACAACGTGGATCCGAATCGCAAGGTCCGCTTCCTTCCCTACGGTGTCTCGGTCGGGATCCTGTCGGCCGGTTCGGAGCTCTCCACCGAGGAGTGATCTCCTCCTGCTCGCACCGCGCACTTCCGGGCCGTGAACTTGTGGGCCGTGAACTTCTGGGGCATCACGCCGAGGAAGAAGTGCACCAGCGGCCCGATCGAAAGCGCGTACAGCACCGTCCCCACACCGGCCGTGCCGCCGAGGAGCCATCCGGTTCCCAGCACCGCGAGTTCGATGGCCGTGCGCACCAGGCGCACGGACAGTCCGGTCCGCGCGACGAGTCCTGTCATCAGGCCGTCGCGCGGACCCGCGCCCAGGCCGGCCGAGATGTAGGCCGCCGTGGCGAGACCGTTGAGGACGATCCCTCCGGTGAGCAGCGCTGCGCGTGACGGGATCGAGGTGACATCGGGCAGCCAGTCAAGCGCGAGGTCGACGCTCACCGCGATGATGACGATGTTCGCGACGGTTCCGATGCCCGGCCGCTGACGCAGCGGGATCCACAGCAGCAGCACCATCACGCCGGTCACCGCCGTGATCGCCCCGAAACTGATCGGGAGCCGTGCGGTCAGCCCCTGGTGGAACACGTCCCACGGGTTGAGCCCGAGACCACCGGTGATCATCATGGCCATCGACGTGCCGTAGAGCGTGAGGCCACCCACGAGCAGGGTGGTCCGGAGTGCGAGGTCGCGGGCGTTCATGTCTCGAGTCTGTCCGCCCGTCCGCTGCTCGAGTCCAGTCCACCGACCGGCAGTGGACTGAATATCGGTCCCCGTACCGGAACCGGAGACGTGGGCGAGCGCGGCGCCTCAGCGCGAGTGAGCAGTCTGTCGCATCGGTCGCCACGTGCGGTTGCGGTAGTAGATAATGCACTCGATAACAACGAAGCCGTTGGGGACGACTGAGATGTCACAGGGGGTTCCCGTCCATGCGAAGGACGACCTTGCCTGCGACAGCCGAGCCGGACATGCGCAGTCCGGCCGCGCGCGCCGCGACCGACGTCGCCCTCCTGACCGCCGCCGTCTTCATCGCGGCGATCGTCGGAATCCATTCGCGGCCACCGGGACTTCTCGCCTCGGTGTGGGTGGCCAACGCGGTGGCGCTGAGCGTCTTCGTACGCTGGCCCCGCACCTTCACCGCGCCGGCGGCCGTCGCAGCGCTGCTCGCCCTCGTCACCGCGGACCTCGTCTCGGGTACCGACGTCTACGCTGCGGTCGCGTTCAATGTCGCGAACATCGTCGGGGTCCTCGGAGGCACGCTGGTGATCCGGCGGCGGCACCCCGAGCCGATGACCCTCGCGGGATCCGCGGACTTCGCCAGAATGTGCCTCGGCATCGTCGTCGCCGCCCTCCTGTCGACGACCGTCGCCACCCTCTCGAGCAGCCGGCTGGGACCGCACGCACCCGCCGTCGAGGCTCTGAGCTGGTTCGGATCCGAGCTCACGAGCTACCTGCTGATCGTCCCCGTCCTACTGTCCTTCCGCGCGTCGACGCCGCGCCGCCGCACCGGCCCCGCCTCGCTCCGGCGCCTGATCACGGGTGAGACTGCACCGATCGCGCTGACCGTCCTGCTGATGCTGGCCGGTCTCATCGTCCAGGGCCCGTTGCTGCTCGCGCTGCCGCTGCCCGCGCTGCTCTGGTGCGCCACCCGCATCCCCATCTTCGGCACCGCGCTGCTCACCGCACTGTGGTCCGCGTGGACGCTGCTCTTCCTCGGACGCGGGGAACTCCAGACCGGTGGGCTGCTGGGCGCGGACGGCCAGGACGGCGCCTCCGCGGTGCTGTCCGTCGCGTTGGTCGCACTCGGACCGCTGCTGGTCGCCGCCGTGTCGCTGGACCGGATGGCCGTGCAGAACAAGCTCCGCGAGGCCCTCGAGTACGACAGTCTCACCGGCGTCCTCTCCCGCGCCGCCTTCCTGCGACGGAGCCAGCAGCGCCTCGACACCCTCATCACCGACTCGCGGCCGGTCGCGCTGCTCATGCTCGACCTCGACCACTTCAAGTCCATCAACGACACGCTCGGCCACGCCGTGGGCGACATCGCGTTGGTCCGCAGCGCCGCCTGCATCCTCGGTGCCCTACCGGACGACGCGATCGCCGGGCGCATGGGCGGTGAGGAGTTCGCGATCCTCCTCCCGCACGCGGATCAGGAGGACGCCGCCTCCATCGCCGACTCGATCCGCCGCGATCACGAACGGCTGCACGTCCTCTCGTCGCGCACGGCGACGGTGAGCATAGGGTTGGCCTGGACGAGCTACGCCCCGCAGTCCGTCTCGCCGCTGCTCGTGTCCGCGGATCATGCGCTGTACGACGCGAAGCGACGCGGCCGGAACACGGTGGTCGCGGTCAGCCTCGACTAGGCCAGATCCTGCACCAGGGACCGAATGATGTTCAGTCCCTCGTGTCGCCGATGGTGCGCATGCATCGGGTGATCGAGCGATGCCATCCTCACGACGGACAGCGGCGAGCCCGATCTCGACTGCGCTCGATGCAGCCTGGCACCGAAGCGGTTCTCGAGATACTCGAGCCCGTCGTCGTTCGGAGAGAACGCGAGCACGACCGGGAACGCCGACGTCGCGAGCTCCTCGAGCCACCGACCGGGGGCGCACAGCGGCGCTCCCGCCTCGAGACGATCCCACTCTCCGGAGACTGCTCCCGCAGCGATCGCGGCGATCTCGTCGGCTCGGCGCTTGCGAGTGTCCGACATCAGGGCTTCCACCGGATCGCCCTCCTGCCAGTACAACTGGGGGTTGAATGCGACGACCCCGTCCACTGCCGACGATCGGGCGGCACGCAGACC
The DNA here is from genome assembly GCF_030818285.1 of Rhodococcus sp. SORGH_AS_0301. Classification (NCBI taxonomy): domain Bacteria; kingdom Bacillati; phylum Actinomycetota; class Actinomycetes; order Mycobacteriales; family Nocardiaceae; genus Rhodococcus; species Rhodococcus sp. SORGH_AS_0301. The sequence goes on along the minus strand of NZ_JAUTAC010000002.1, from coordinate 4,185,560 downwards.
GATCCAGGCACCTGCACAGATTCCCGCGAGCACGATGCGCTCGTGGCCTGACTGGCGCAGTGCCGTCACCGCGTCCACCACGTCGTGCACCGTGTGACCGTCGTACGGCCGACCGGGTGCATGGCCCTCGTCCGGACTCTCGCCCCAGCCGAGGAAATCCAGCCGTACGGCTGTCGTACCCTCGGCCGCCAGGGCACGTGAGAATTCGACCCACACCCGGCCGGACCCGACATGGGATTCTGAGCCGGTGTTGAGGAACACCACGGTCACTCCTGTCGACCGGGAGGGGACAGGGGAGGAGATCACCGCGGCGAGTCGATGAGGGCCGAGTGTCGTCACCGCCTCGCTGATTCCGTGCTCGCCGAGAACCACACCACTGCGGTGAGAGTCGTCGGTCTCGACCTCGTCAGCGGTGGCAGCGATCGGGGCCAGATACTCGACGATCCGAGCGACGTGCCCACCGGGCACCGTGGCCTCCTCCGTGGGCACGTCGAGCATCGATCCGGCCCCGCCGCACACTTGGTGCTCGACCTCCACCGCGTTGTCGCGGAGACGCTGCACCAATGCCGACGAGGCAGGACGGTCGTCTCGGTCCAACACGAGCACCTCGCGCGCCGGCTTCCCCAGAGTCCTCGACGACGCGGATGCCACGTCTGCGAGAAAGGTGTCTGTGAGAACCGTTCCCGCGAGCGTCCGCGCCGAAGCGTGTCCGTAGACGTTCTCGTCGTCGGGCACCTGCGTCGACAACATCGACAGCTCCCTCGCGTACCGCTTCCCGTCCGTGACCGCGGCCCACGCGATCACGCGGTCCACGGAGAGCGCGGACGCGGAGGACAACGCCAGCAGTCCGCCGAGTCGTAGCCCGACGAGCGACACCGAATCGGCGCCGGCCCGACGGACCTCGGCCACCGCCTCGGCGATGTCGTCGTGCCACGTCGACATCGTGACGGCGCCACTCCACAGATCACCGCGGGCGTCACCGGTCCCGCGGAGATCCAGCCGAAGCACCAGAAAACCCTGCGCGGCCAATGATTCGGCGAGTACGCGGAGTGCCCGATGCGAGGTCCAGTACTCGTAACCGAAGGGCGGCACGATGACGACGCCACAGCGGCTGGGCGACGAGGAGCGGGTCAGCCATCCGAAGGATGTGTCGCCCGTCGGTCCGAACCATCGGCCCGTCGTCGACGTGGAAACCGCAGCAGGGAAAGGGGCAATCACGACAAACCTCCGGAAGCAGACTGTGCGACACAGTATGCACACAGAATTCGGGGGACAAGCCTGTTCTGTCCGGAAATTCATCCGCTCGACCGACCCCTGAGATGGGCCGGTCCGCGACCTGAGGCAAGGTCGGGCTCAGGCCACGACCTGCCATGGTCGCTCGCGGCGCCCCACCGCCCACACGACCACGAGGATCGCCGCGAACAGCGCGGCCACGAGCACCAGCGTCGCCACCACACCCGAATGCAACACCACCACGGTGCCCAGGATCGCACCGAGGAACATGGCGACGACGGAGGAGAGCCGACGCAGTACAGCCGCACCGTCCCGTTTCCGGAGATCGGACCCGATGCCGGTGAGGGCCATCGTCAGCACGGTGGTGGTCATGTCCGGGACGGCGAGATGCCGCACCGCCGCATTCTGCAGCCCCAGGCCCAGCGCGAGCAGCACGACGATGACGTATCCGCGGCCGGGACCGTCCACCATGAGGATCGCGGCGATCAGCGACGCGAGCGCGAGGACGAGCTCGACCCCGAGTGCGTTGCGCAGCAGATGATCTCGTCGACCACCGGCCCGCGTGATCAGTGTCCCACCGACCATCGCGCCCACCAGGAATCCGACCAGGGCGAGCACCGAGCCCCACAACGAGAAACCGGGCGCCCCGCCCAGTGCGAAACCGATGAACACGACGTTGCCCGTCATGTTGGCCACGAACACTCGACCGAGAGCCAGCAGGCTGAGCGCGTCGATCGCACCGGTGACGACCGTGACGGCCAGCAGGATCATCGGTAGCGGCCCGTGGCGGGGATGCGCGACGTAGTCCGAGAAGCCATGTGCGGTCACGGCCACGCATTCTGCCCCAGCAGCGCGGATACAGTCGGGTGATGACCACCTCGAGCAGGACCCTGACCGCGGCGGACGGCACGCTGAACGTCCACACCGGGGTGACCGGTCGAGCGTCGAAGATGGGGCACCGGCTGACCATCGCGTTCCGCGACTGGAGCGTCACCGTCGACGAGTCGGACGGCGCTCCGACGGCCGTCACGGTTCGGGTCCGCGTCGACTCCATGGAGGTCGTCAGTGGCGAGGGCGGCGTCACACCGATGTTCGGCCCCGAGAAGATGCTCGCGCGGTCCAACGCCCTCGGCACGCTGGACGCGTCGGACCATCCCGAGATCCGCTACGACGCGACCACCGTCGAGTCGACGAAGGACGGCTACCGTCTCGACGGCACGCTGACGATCCACGGCGTGACACGCGAGCACACCGTCGACCTTTCGGTCTCCACCTCCGACGGGACGACGCACGTCGCCTTCGACGCGGTGGTGACGCAGACAGACTTCGGCGTGAAGCCCTACTCCCAGCTGCTCGGATCGATGAAGGTCGTCGACGACGTCGACGTGTCCTTCTCCGCCTCGATCTCCCAGCCGGCCTCGGCGGACTAGCCGCGCGCCATGTCGACGAAACGCGACAGGTGCAACTGGTGCGCCACCGTGATGGTGGCCGTGGGTCCGTTGCGGTGCTTGCCGAGGATCAGGTCGGCCTCGCCGCCGCGGGGATCGTCGCGCTCGGTCGCATCCGGACGGTAGAGCAGGATGACCATGTCGGCGTCCTGCTCGAGCGAGCCGGACTCACGAAGGTCCGAGACCATCGGCTTCTTGTCCGTGCGCTGCTCGGGACCACGGTTGAGCTGACAGATGGCGACAACCGGAACCATGAGCTCCTTGGCCAACAGCTTCAGCGATCGCGAGAAGTCCGAGACCTCCTGCTGACGCGACTCCACCTTCTTGCCGGACGACATCAGCTGCAGGTAGTCGATGACGATGAGCTTGAGATCGTGTCGCTGCTTGAGTCGCCGCGCCTTGGCGCGGATCTCCATCATGGTGAGGTTGGGGGAGTCGTCGACGAAGAGTGGTGCCTCGCTGATCTCGCTCATCCTGCGGGCGAGGCGGGTCCAGTCGTCGTCCGTCATCTTTCCCGAGCGCATGTCGCCGAGCTTGATCTTGGCCTCGGCGGAGAGGAGACGCATGACGATCTCGGTGCGGCTCATCTCGAGCGAGAACATGACGCTGGCCATGCCGTGCTTGATGGAGCACGAGCGCATGAAATCCATTCCGAGAGTGGAGTTGTGTGTCGGCACCATCGAACGACCGGCGAGATAGAGGTGGTCCGTGTTATCGACCTCGACACATCTGACCGGCACCGAGTCGACGCGACGAACGTCGACGATGAAGCGACTCGAAGACCTGGACACATTCGACGAGGCACGACGCTCTTTGTGCAGCAACTGCTTTCGATGCAGACCGAAGACCACATCATCGGTCGAGAAGGTGAGTGTGAACGCCGTCGACGACGCCTCGGTGCGTCCTGCCACCCTCTTCGTCGATCGATGTACTCGGTACCCCAGACTGACGATGAGTTCCTCGACGTCGAGTGCCAGTCGCTCATCGGTGACACTGAACTGCGCGGATCCGCCTGCCGTGACGGTCCCGTCGGTGTCCAGCAGGCCGGCGAGTACAGCTCGCCGCTGCGACTCCGACGACCTGAGGTACTCCATGGGAATGTGCTTGTTGTTCAACACACCGAGTGTTCGGAGGCGAGCTTGCACCGTCCCCGTGGCGTTTCGGCACTTCTGGCACATCCGAAGTCCGGTGCACAGCTCACCGCAGAGCGGGCACAGCGGCTGATCCACCACGTCATCCTGGAAACGAGCCCGGCCACCGCATGAACGGCCGCAGGTACGCACCTGAGAAGAGAACGGCACGAAGCGTTTTCCGCACACCGTACAGAACTTGGCCGGTACAGGTTCGGGTGCGGGAAGCTGAATCGAGTATCGCAACTCAGCTGCTGCGGATCGAACGGCCACCAACCCCTCACCTTCGATCCGAGCAATGATCTCGGGATCGTCGGAGGTGATCTGCGCGCAAGCGCTGGTGCCGTCCCCCAACCACGCGCCCAGCGTGTAGGGAGGGACGGAAAGGACCGCGTCCGGACGCTGGATCGGCTTCGCGTTGGTCACCGAGTGATTCAGTCGAGCGTCCTTGGTCGCGCACCTGATCGAACCGGCGATCTGCTCGGTGGTTCGCACCTCGGCGAACGTTCCTTGGTTCTTGGTCCTGTTGTATCGAGCAGCCGCAGCCTGCGCCGACTTTCGCGATGCGCGGGTATCCGTGAGCCACTGATGCTCCGCGTCGGCCACGATGACCGTGCCGTCGGAGAACTCGACCTCGTAACACGGCCTACCGACCATCACGTCGGTCGCAGCGACGACCCGAGTCGCAGATCCGGACGCATCGATGAGATGGTCCCCGACCTCGACTTCACCCATCGTCGTCCACCCAGTGGGCGTCGCCAACGGCGTGTCGAGGGCGAGCGCCTTGCCCACACCAGGCCTCGCCGCGACGATGATCATCTGGCCCGGATGCAGACCGTTGGTCACCTCGTCGAGCTCGGTGAAGCCGGTGGGGACACCGTTCGACATGCCGCCGCGGCTGGCGATGGAGTCGATCTCGTCCATCGTGGGCTGCAGCAGTTCCTCGAGCTGGACGAAGTCCTCCGCGGTACGACGCTCGGTGACCTCGTACACCTCGGCCTGAGCCCGGTCGACGACTTCGGACACGTCCTGACCGTCCGCGCCCGCGTAGCCGAACTGGACGATGCGCGTACCGGCCTCGACGAGGCGACGCAGGATCGCCTTCTCGACGACGATCTCGGCGTAGAACGACGCGTTGGCCGCCGTGGGGACCGTCTGCGTCAGCGTGACGAGGTAGGGCGGGCCGCCGATGCGCTTGAGCTCACCGCGCCGTTCGAGCTCCGCGGAGACGGTGACCGGGTCGGCGGGGTCGCCGCGGCCGTACAGATCGAGGATGGCGTCGTAGACCATCTGATGAGCCGGGCGGTAGAAGTCGCCGGGACGCAGAACCTCCAGGACGTCCGCGATGGCGTCCTTGCTGAGCAGCATGCCGCCCAGTACCGACTGCTCGGCAGCCATGTCCTGAGGGGGCTGACGACCGAAGTCCTCACCGGGCGCCTCGGACGGCCCCTGGTAATCGTTCGTTCCCCGATCGTCCACGACTGCCACAGAAGTTCGCCGCCCTCTCGCTCGACCGAAGCTCGCCCCCGGAGATCTCGTCCGTCCTCGGCCGTGTCGGCCGAGTCCGTGCTCACCACGTTGTACCCCCGGCCTCCGACACGGTCCGAACAGGTGACTGCACGCGCGTGCGCGAGCGGCTGTCCGGCGGTCGACGAGGCCCGTCGATGGTGTGCCGGAGGGACGTTAGGTGCTCGGTCCGCCAGCACCAAACGGGCCTGTTGAGCAATCTGTGGACGGGGTGTGGACAACGCAGGCGAGTCGTGTTGACCACCTGTGCAGAACCTGTGCAGCAACAAGATCACACAGCCCATCAGTGCACGTCAGGCCGATTTCGCAATTTTTCTCTCTGTGGATGAATCCGCACTCGGCGTGTCCTGCCGACTTGACATGTCGGGCGTGTCAGGTCTCCATGGCTGGAGTTATCAACATGACCTGGGTCACATGTCGGTATCCGCCGGTGAAACCGCCGAGTGATTCTGATCCGGTCCGGATAACGGCCGCCGGACGCGCGACGGGGCGCCGCGATGCAGTGCATCGCGGCGCCCCGTGGAGACCCTGGTCAGTTCTGCGCTTGCTCCTGATCGAGCTCGGTGACCGAGGCCGCGTCGACGAGCACGACCCGCGCCGTGGGAATGTCGAAGAAGAGTCCGACCACCTTGAGCCTCCCCTCGGCGACCGCCTTGCCCACCACGGCGTGACGCGACAGGGTCTGCAGTTGTACTGCCACGTTCACCATGGCGAGCTGGTCGATCTCCGAGAACCCCAGCTCCGCGGCATCCCGCGCGACGGGGTGGCCACTCCGGAACGCACTGAGGCTCGCCCGGCCGTGCGAGAGCCACTCACCCACCACCCCGTCGGCGTCGTGGGCGTCCGCGAGCAGCCCCCGCATGGCTCCACAGCCGGAGTGGCCGCAGACCACGACGGAACTGATGGCGAGCGTGTTCACGCCGTACTCCAGAGCGGCCTCGAGCGACGTGTCCGGATCACCGACCGGGATCAGATTGCCCATGTTGCGGACGGTGAAGAGGTCTCCGGGTCCGGCGCTGGTGATCGTGTTCGGCAGCACGCGCGAGTCGACACAACTCAGAAAGAACGTGTCCGGGTCCTGGAACTCGCTCAGCTTCTCGAGGTGCGGGCGCATGGACGACGCGCTGCGACGGTGGTATTCCTCGACACCGGCCAGGACCGGCCGGAGCGCCGCCGGGGTGACGGCGTCGGCGGTGAACGGCCCGGAGTGGCTGTCGACGGTCTGCCATTGCGACCACGGCATGAACGTGCGCGCGGACAGCATGTGGGGCATGCGTCTCGGTGGCCCGGCCGTGGCCGACGCCATGTCCACGGCGCCGACCTCGTCGACGACGACGGTGCCGCCCGTCGCCTCGTACTGCTTCGTCCACTCGTGCAGCGCGTCGTACACCGCGTGGTCGAGGAAGTCGACGGTCAGCTCGATCGTCACGGATCGGCCGGCAGGAACGGACTGCAGCACCCGCGTGAGGCGAGGAAGCGACAGGAAGCTGAGCGATCCCTCCACCACGACGCGCCAGGAGTCCTCGGTGAGCTGCTCGGCACGCACCCGTGCCCACAGCACGCGGCGCAACACCAGCAGGACGGAGATGGCGAGCCCGATCAGCACACCCTCGAGCAGATTGAGGGTGACGACACCGACGACCGTCGCCGCGTACACCACCACGTCGCCGGTCCTCGTCGCCGAGCGGATGTCCGCGAGCTTGACCAGCTGCACACCGATCATGACGAGCAGACCTGCCAGTGCGGCGTAGGGGACCAGCTCGACCACACCGATGAACAGGACCGAGAAGATGAGAACCCAGACACCGTGCAGCACAGCCGAAGCGGGGGATCGGGCGCCGGATCGGACGTTGGTGGCGCTGCGCACGATGACGCCGGTGACGGGCAGTCCGCCGGCGACACCGGACACCATGTTGGCGGCGCCCTGACCCATGAGTTCGCGATCGAAGTTGGTGCGTCTGCCCGAGTGCATCTTGTCGATGGCGACGGCGGAGAGCAGACTCTCGACGCTCGCGATCAACGCGATGGTCAGCACACCGGTCGCGAACGCTGCCCACTGCCCGTCCGGGAATGCCGGCAACTCCACGGCCTCGATCAGGTTGCCGGGCAGATCGATTCGTTCGACGTTCATCGAGAAGGCCAGTGAGAGACCGGTTCCCGCGACCACGGCCACCAGCGGGCCGGGGACCTTACCGAGTGGGCCGGTGATGCGCGGCCACAGCAGCATCAGCGCAACGACCACGCCGCCGATGGCGACCGGCGCCGCCTCGGCGTTCAGGATCGACGAAGGCAGAGACGTGATGTTGGCGACGGCGGAACTCCGGCTCTCCCCACCGAGCAGCACGTGGATCTGCTGCAGCGCGATGGTGATACCGATACCGGCCAGCATCGCGTGCACCACCACCGGCGAGATGGCGAGCGCCTGGCGGGCGATACGGCTCAGACCCAGCACCACCTGCAGCACACCGGCGAACACCGTGATGAGACACGTGATGCGCCAACCGAACTGGTTCACCAACTCCGCCACCACCACGGTCAGGCCGGCGGCCGGCCCGCTCACCTGCAGCGGGGACCCACCCAGCGCACCGGCGAGGATGCCGCCGATGACGGCCGCGATGAGGCCCGCCATGACGGGAGCGCCGGAGGCGACCGCGATTCCGATGGAGAGCGGTACCGCCACCAGGAACACCACGAGAGACGCGGGCACGTCGTACCGGGCGATGCTCGCCAGCCGGTCGCGCGGTGTGGGGCTCGGGTCGGGTACGGGTGGTTCGGCGGGGGACGAGCGATCGAGTTGTGCAGTCACGGTGAAGCCTCCAGGCGGACACGGATGGTGTGGGTCTGTGCGGTTTCGTCGGTGCAGAACGCCCGGTCTCTCCTCGGGGCGCATCGTTGGTCAAGACATCTCGAAGAGTACGTAAAGGTTTCGACGCACCCTCGGCGTCGGACGGTGCTCGGGCCGCGTCTGCTCCGAGGTTTGGGGACGGTGCCAGTGGACCCACCCGGAAACACTCACCGCGCACAGAATCACCACCTCGCCCACGCCGGAGGACGGCCGAGACAGGCAGGAAAAGAACGAACGCAAACGCAGAATGCCCCGGCCGAGAATCGGCCGGGGCATTCGGTACTGCGTGTCGGTGATGCTTACGAGGCGGTGACCTCGAGGTCGAACGACGCCGTCACATCGGGGTGCAGCGCCACGGTGATGCGGTGCGTTCCGGTGGACTTCACGTGCGACTTCGGCAGTTCGATGCTGCGCTTGTCGAGCACCGGGCCACCGGCGCTCTTGACGGCAGCGGCGACGTCGGCTGCGGTGACCGCACCGAAGAGCTTGCCCGAGCCGCCGGTTCGCACCGACAGCGTCACGGACGTCAGGCCCTCGATGGCCTGCTTGAGCTCGTTGGCATGGTCCAGCCCGCGCACGGCGCGAGCTTCCTGGGCACGACGGATGCCCTCGACCTGCTTCTGTGCTCCGCGGGTGGCCGCAATGGCCAGTCCACGGGGCAGCAGGAAGTTACGTCCGTAGCCGTCCTTGACCTCGACGGTGTCTCCGGGTGCGCCGAGGTTGTCGACATCAGCGGTGAGGATGAGCTTCATGGTTACCTTTCCCCTTATCGCGCAGTCGCGGCGTAGGGCAGCAGTGCTACCTCACGCGAGTTCTTGACTGCGATGGCGATGTCCCGCTGGTGCTGGACGCAGTTGCCGGTGACACGACGAGCGCGGATCTTGCCGCGGTCGCTGACGTACTTACGCAGCAACGTCGTGTCCTTGTAGTCGATGGACGTGTTCTTTTCCTTGCAGAAGGCACAGACCTTCTTCTTGATCACCTTGTCGCGCAACGGCGGTTTAGGCATGGACAATCTCCGAATCTTGATTCACTGCATGTGTGGTGCGTACCGGATCAGAACGGCGGTTCGTCGTCGCCGCCGCCACGGGAGCCACCGAACGATCCCGATGCCTGCGGGGCACTGCCCCACGGATCGTCACCGCCCGAGCTGCCACCGGACGAACGGCTCGACGAGCCACCCGATCCACCGGAGGAACCACCGAACCCGCCGCCGCTGTTGCCGCCGCCTCCGCCGCTACCACGACTGACCTTGTTGACCTTGGCCGTCGCGTACCGCAGGGAAGGACCGACCTCGTCGACCTCGAGTTCGACGACAGTGCGCTTCTCGCCTTCACGCGTCTCGTAGGAACGCTGCCGCAACCGACCCGTCACGACGACTCGCGCACCGCGGGTGAGCGACTCCGCGACGTTCTCCGCAGCCTCGCGCCAGATGTTGCAGCGCATGAAGAGTGCGTCGCCGTCCTTCCATTCGTTGGACTGACGATCGAACGTGCGGGGCGTGGACGCGACGGTGAAGTTCGCGACCGCTGCACCTGCGGGGGTGAATCGGAGTTCGGGATCGGCCGTCAGGTTCCCGACGACGGTGATGACGGTTTCGCCTGCCATGATTCCTCTTTCTCGTGCCTTGTCAGCGCATGATCTTCTCGGTTGCCGTCAGCCTAGGGCGAGACGGTGACACGAGGGATCACTTGCCGCGGCGCAGAACCTTGGTGCGCAGCACCGATTCGTTCAGGCCGAGCTGGCGATCGAGCTCCGACACCGTGGCGGGCTCCGCGTTGATGTCGATCACCGCGTAGATGCCTTCGGCGTGCTTCTCGATCTCGTAGGCGAGACGGCGCTTTCCCCACACGTCGACCTTGTCGACCTTGCCGCCGTCCTTGCGGATGACGTTCAGGAACGTATCCAGCGACGGGGCGACCGTGCGCTCGTCGAGATTGGGGTCGAGGATGACCATCAGTTCGTAATGACGCATAAGACCTCATCACCTCCTATGGACTGTGAAACGGTCACGGACGATCCGTGACAGGAGGGTCGTTGCGTCAGCAACCGGTCCAGGGTACCTGGACCGCGGCTCACCACGAAATCGGCGGATCGACGGTGCGGACAGCACGGCGCGAGGTCCGGGGCACCTACTCTTGTCCTCATGACCACCGGCCGCGCGACGATCTCCGGCCGCGCCGGGGTCGCCACGGCGGCCGCCGTCACGGCGATCTCGGTGGTCACGATGGTGCTCGGCTACGTCAACAAGGCGCGGTGCGCGGGAGCACCCTTCGACGAGACCGGACGCAGTCTGGCGTTCGACCGCATCAAGGACTCGTCCGTCTGCTACTCCGACATCCAGTTCCTGTGGCTCGACCGCGGCATCGATCAGCACCTGTTCCCCTACCTGACCGGGGGAATCTCCGCCGACGGCACACTCACCGGCGGAACCGTCGAGTACCCGGTGCTCAGCGGACTCCTCATGTGGGTCGGCGGTCTGGCGAGCCACACCGACGCCCAGTTCCTCCTCTACTCGGCGCTCCTGCTCGCACCGTTCGGCGCGGTGACCGCCTGGATGCTCGGACGCCTCGGCGGCCGCGTCGCGCTGCTCTGGTCGGCCGGCCCCGCGCTGGTTCTCTACGCGTTCCACAACTGGGAACTCCCCGTGGTGGCGACAACCGTCGGCGCCGTGTACGTGATGTCCACCCGCATGCCGCTCCGACGTCGGGCGTATCTGGCGTCGGCACTCCTGGCGGTGGGCTTCTGCCTCAAGCTCTATCCGGGCGCCTTCGTTCTCCCGCTCGCGTCGTACGTCCTGGCCGGGGGCGTGGGCGGGGTGGAGTCCCCCGTGTCCGCACGCCGGTCGCCGCGCCGACTCGACGTGCGCGGGGCAGCCGGAGTGATCGCCGTCGCCGCTGCTGTGGTGGCCGCCGTCAACCTGCCCTTCGCGATCCTCGGCTACGACGGATGGCGGGCGTCGTTCGCCTTCCAGGGCATGCGGCAGGCCGACATCACGACCAACTCGATCTGGTACTGGGGACTGCGGATCCTCTACGACGTGCCGTCGGCGACGCCGGACATGAGCGCCGCCAACGACCAGGCGTACCAGAGCCTGGTCTCGGTGCTCTCGCCGTTGCTGGTGCTGGTGTCGTTCGCCGCCGCGCTGTGGTTCGGCTGGCGTCGACGTCTCGCGGAGGGCACCTACCCCTGGGTGCAGACCAGCGCGGTGATGCTCGTGGCGTTCCTTCTGTTCCACAAGGTGCACTCACCGCAGTACACGCTGTGGCTCGTCCCGTTCTTCGTCCTGCTGCACGTTCCCTGGCACGTGGTGACGGCCTACCTGATCACCGACGTCGTACTCGGTGTCGGCGTCTTCCGGTACTTCGCCGCGTTGTCGAGTGGCAGCGACGCGACCACCGAGGAGAACGTCGTGGTGTTCGGGGTGTGGGTGCGCGCCGTGCTGCTGGTCGTTCTCGTCGTCCTGTTCGCACGGTCCCGTCGCCGCACTCTCGACGCCCGTCCCACCCGGTCCCCGCGCCGCCGGACCGACGCCGAAGCGGAGGTACCCGTGTGAGCACGCCGTTCGATCCCGTCCCCCTGCTCGGCGAGCACGTGCACCTCGAGCCGCTGACGCCCGATCACGCGGGCGTGCTCGCGGCGGCCGCGGACGACCCCGCGATCTTCCGCTGGACCGGATCCGTCGTGTCCGACGACACGACCGCCCGCGCGTACATCGACACCGCCCTCGCGGACACGGCGCGGCGGGCGTTCCTGCAGCGGGACGCGCGTACCGGCGTCGCGGTCGGCACGACGTCCTACTATCAGATCGACGCCTCGAATCGGAGCGTCGCCATCGGATACACCTGGCTCTCGCGCTCGGCCCAGGGAACCAGGATCAACCCCGAATCGAAGTTCCTTCTGCTCGAGCACGCCTTCGGCTCCGCCGACGTGGTGCGCGTGGAGTGGCACACCGACGCACTGAACGAGCAGTCCCGCGCGGCGATCGGCAAGCTCGGCGCACACTTCGAGGGATTGCTGCGCAAGCATCGTCGCCGCGTCGACGGAACGTGGCGCACCACGGCGCTGTTCTCGATGACCGACGACGAATGGCCGGCGGCCCGGGACGTTCTGCGCAGCCGCATCGACAGCTGAGCCGTCCGTCGACCTGCGCCTTTTACAGAATGTGTGCACTCGTCCGGCAGAGTTCGTGACGAGTCATTCTCCGGGGAACGATGACAAAACCGACTGTTCGGTGAGAGGCTGCTGAAGAAACCGGCAGTTCGATCGAACCCAGGGACACGAGAAACAAGGGCACACCAGTGACGACCACGACATGGCGCCGTCCGGATCAGGACGGCTCGGCCACCGTTCGCACGCATGGCCACACCGACAGCACCACCTACCAGCGCCCCAACCTCACGGTTCGTGAGATCGAGGTGCTCATCAGCTGGTTCCGCTGCGATTCCAAGCCGGCCGTCGCGGCCAGCATGTTCCTCTCGCTCGGAACGGTGAACACCCACCTGACGCGGATCCGTCAGAAGTACGCGGCCGTCGGCCGGCCCGCACCGACCAAGGCATCCCTGGTCGCGCGGGCCCTGCAGGACGGCCTGATCGACATCGACGAACTCTGAGGTCCGCCCGTCACTCCTGGATGTGCACCTTGGCGTCGTCGGCATGCCCCTCGGCCGCGAGGCGCCGGTTACGGCGCACGCTGGACAGGAACGACAGTCCGATGAGGACCACACCGACGAGTCCGGTGATGATCTCGTTGATGTGCACGCCGATCGAGACCAGCAGGATGATCGACAGTGCGCCGATGGCCCAGTGGGCGCCGTGCTCGAGGTACACGTAGTCGTCGAGCGTGCCCTTGCGCACCAGATAGACCGTGAGCGACCGCACGAACATCGCACCGATGAAGCCGAGGCCCAGCGCGATGATGATGGGGTCGGCGGTGATGGCGAACGCGCCGATGACGCCGTCGAAGCTGAAGGACGCGTCGAGGACCTCGAGGTAGAGGAACAGGAAGAAGCCGGCCTTGCCGGTGGCCTTCGCGAGGTCCGACGGCCCGCCGGAGGCCTCCTCCTCGTCTTCACCGGGGACGTGGAACAGATTGCCGAGGCCGTTCACCGCGATGTAGGTGACCATGCCCAGCACGCCGGACACCATGACCGTGGAGATCTTGTCGTCCTCCGCCATGAACTCGGCCGCGAGAACCAGCAGGATGCCGGCGACGATCACGGACATCATGTCGAGCTTGCCGGCCTTGGCCAGCGGCTTCTCGATCCACGAGAGCCAGGTGTGCTCGCGCTCCTCGAAGATGAAGCCGAGGAACAGCATGAGCAGGAACATGCCACCGAACGCGGCGATCTGCGGATGCGCGTCGGTGATCAGCGTCTCGTACGACGGGCTGCCGTCGGGGAAGTAGGCGGCGTCGTCCGCGGGCGGGTTGAGCGCGAGACGGAGCGCCGCCACGGGGCCCAGGCCGGACGCGGCCCAGACGATGACCAGCGGGAAGACCAGCCGCATACCGAAGACGGCGATGATGATGCCGATGGTGAGGAAGATCTTCTGCCAGAACTCGCTCATCCGGCGCAGGACCGTCGCGTTGATGACCGCGTTGTCGAAGGACAGCGACACCTCGAGGATGCCGAGGATCACGACGAGAGCGACGGCCTGCCAGCTCCCGTAGATGAAGGCCACCACGATGGCGAGCGCGGTGATCGCGAACGACCATCCGAAGATGCGTAGAACCACGGGTGGTGGCCTTTCTCTGGTGTCGATCCCTGCGGGCTCCGGCGACGGGGCGTCGTTGCCCCCACATGCAACGGAGAGTGTCGCAGCGCCGTCCGACGAGGACGACGCGCAACACTCTCCGGTACTCGGACCGAATGCCCCGTCGAGCGGGACATTACTCCTTCACAGGGGTCAGACGTTCACTCCGAAGTCGCGGGCGATGCCGGCCAGACCGGAGGCGTAGCCCTGTCCCACGGCGCGGAACTTCCACTCCGCACCGTTGCGGTAGAGCTCGCCGAACACCATGGCGGTCTCCGTCGAGGCGTCCTCGCTGAGGTCGTAGCGGGCGAGTTCGGTGCCGTTGGACTTGTCGACGACGCGGATGTAGGCGTTGCGGACCTGGCCGAACGACTGCGAGCGTGCGTCGGCCTCGTAGATGGACACCGGGAAGTTGATGGTGTCGATGTTCGGCGGCACGGCGGAGAGCTCGACGTTGATGACCTCGTCGTCGCCGTCGCCCTCACCGGTGGTGTTGTCACCGGTGTGCTCGATCGACCCGTCGGGGCTCTTCAGGTTGTTGAAGAACACGAAGTGCTGGTCGCTGACCACCTTCTTGTCCGTACCGAGCGCGATGGCGCTGGCATCGAGGTCGAAGTCGGTGCCGGTGGTCGTGCGGATGTCCCATCCGAGACCCACCGAGACGGCCGTGAGGTTCGGTGCGGCTTTCGTGAGGGAGACATTGCCACCCTTGGTCAGGCTGACGCCCATGGCTCGAGTCCTTTCGGTTGCGTGCTACCGGTCGCGTGCTGGAAAGTGCTGTCCACTCGCGTTCATACCCCCAACGTGTGGCATCGCACCAGCGTTCCCGCGAGCCGGTGCGACTCGAGATCGCCGGCGCGTCCGAGAACGGCGCCGCCAGTACCATCGGGCGGGTGACACACCGCTGGCCCGGGCGCCTGAGCCGCGGCCGGGCGCGCACCGAGGCGGTCGCCGCCATCCGGGCCGACACGGTCCGGACCTTCCTCGACATGGACAAGCGTCAGTCGATCGCATCCGCGGGGGTCGACGCGCTGGAACGACTGGGCAGGTCGGACGACAGTCTGCGAGCGCGCTGGCGGCCGGTGGAGGAGCAGTGCTTCGCAGCGGGTGCCTCGTATCTGGCGGCCACGGAGCGCCCCGAGTCCGACGCGAGCGAGGAGGCGTACGACGCCTTCGCCACCGCCATCGCCCACCTCTCCGCCGCCAGCGCCGCGGTCGACCAGTTCTACGAGGCGCACCGGGCACGGCTCGAGCACGCGACGCTCGAGTACGCCGCGGTCCCGCGCCTGGCGAACGACGCACGCACCGCGGCGACCTCGGTGCTGGCAACCGTCACCGGATCGGAACCGCACCACTCCTATCGCTCCGTGCGTGACGCCGTCGCCGCGGTACACCGTGCACTGGACGGTCTCGCGGCGGCGGAATCCGGGGGCAGCGGCACCGCGGTCACCGGCCGCGCAGCGCAGGTGCGCTCCGCCGCGGACGATCTCCGCCAGGCACTCGCCGAGGCACCCGGCCGCGCCGGATCGGCGTCCACCGCCCTGGCATCGGTCCGCACTCGGCTCCAGGCGGTCGGCACCAAGGCCGAGTACATCGCGCCCGCCTACTCCGCCCTGCTGCGCGAGTTCGTGGCCGCCAGCTCGGACGATCTCTCCCGAGCTCGGGAGAACTGCGAGACCCACATGGTCGAGGCGGCCCGCGACATCGACGACGCGGCGACCGCACGCGACCGAGGCGATCCGGAGGAGGCACTCGACCGGATCACCGCCGCACGGCAGCATCTGGCCGACGCGGAGGCGGACATCGAGGCCGTCACCGGACGCCTGGCACGCCTGCGCGAGGTGCGGGACGACCCCGGGGCCGTGGATCGCCGCGTCCGGTTCCGGCTGCGCGACGCGCAGCTGCTGGCCGTCGACCGGGGACTGGTTGCCGAATGGGGCTCGGTGTTGGATGCTCAGCTCGCACGGATCGAGAGGGCCGCCGCGGCACTCGGAACGGGCCGACCCGACTACTGGGCGTACCTGCGCGAACTCGATTCCGTCGAGGACTTCATCTCCGGTGTGGTCGACCGCATCCGCGGCCGACAGAGTCGGACCTGATACGAAAGGGGTTGCAGTGCAGCACTTCTCTCACCTGGAACCCGCCACACTCGAGTAC
Organism: Rhodococcus sp. SORGH_AS_0301; assembly: GCF_030818285.1. NCBI lineage: Bacteria > Bacillati > Actinomycetota > Actinomycetes > Mycobacteriales > Nocardiaceae > Rhodococcus > Rhodococcus sp. SORGH_AS_0301. Next base: position 4,169,466 of record NZ_JAUTAC010000002.1, on the reverse strand, counting down.
CTGTTCCACCGCCCGCCCGTCGCCGTGACCGCGGAGAGCGACCTCACGACGCGGGCGCTCGCCCTGGGCGCCACGCTCTACGTCCCGGCCACCAGGGCGAACCTGGTGGAGACGGTACGCAAGCGCGCGGCCGAGGGCTCCCGGTCCGTCGTGCTCGATCTCGAGGACGCCGTTGCCGACGCCGACCTCGAAGCGGCGCGCGGACACGTCGTCGCCGCGCTGGACGCACTCGCCGTCGATCCGCCCGAGGCCGCCGTCTTCGTCCGCGTCCGCACGGCGGAGGACATGCACCACGTCTGCGACCGTCTCACCACCGGCATCGACGTCCTGCACGGCTTCGTTCTTCCCAAGTTCCGGCCGGAGAGCGGCGAGAAGTTTCTCGAGGAGGTGGCCGCTCGGTCGGCCGCAGCGGGCAGACACCTGGTGGTCATGCCCGTGATGGAGTCCCGCGAGATGGTCTACCGGGAGACCCGTGACGACGAGTTGGCCGGTGCACGTGACGTGCTCGACCGATACCGCGACAGCGTCCTGGCGGTGCGAGTCGGTGCCACCGACATGAGCGGCGCCTTCGGGATCCGACGCGACCGCGACCTGACGATCTACGACGTGCGGGTGGTCGCGGACACCATCGGCGCCATCGTCAACCACCTCGGGCGCAGTGACGGAACGGGTTTCGTCGTCACCGGCCCGGTCTGGGAGTACTTCGCCGACCACGAGCGGCTGTTCCGCCCGATGCTGCGAGCCACGCCCTTCGCCGAGCACGACGCCGTCCGCTTCCGCCAGCAGCTGGTCAGCCGCGACATCGACGGTCTGCTCCGTGAGGTCGCGCTCGACCGTGCCAACGGGCTGCACGGCAAGACCGTCATCCACCCGTCCCACGTCGCCGCCGTGCACTCGCTGTCGGTGGTCACCCACGAGGAGTATCAGGATGCACAGGCCATCGCGTCGTCCTCCGGCGGAGGCGGCGTCCTCGCCTCCGGCTACGGCAACAAGATGAACGAACTCGGCCCGCACCGGCCGTGGGCCGAGCAGACGCTGCGCCGGGCCGCCGTCTTCGGCGTCACCGCCGAGGGTGTGTCGTTCGTCGACGTGATGCAGGCACTGGCCAGGCGTCCCGCGTCCACGACCGGCACTGCACGATGAGCCGCGCGATGGACCGTCGACTGCCCTGGGCGACAGCGGAACTGGGGCTCGTCCTCGAGCACGGCACCTCGTCGGTGGGCCGGCGGGTGGGCGACCTGGTGCAGCCGGGGCTGCGGCGCAACCCGCGCCGAGCACACCTGCTGGTGTCGACCGTTCTGGGCAAACACATCCCGCAGGACCCGGCCGAGGTGATCCGAGCAGGTGAGCTCCTGGGCTCCCTGTGCGCCGACGTGCTCGCCGGGCACGACGACGGCGTGGTGGTACTCGGATTCGCCGAGACCGCGACGGGACTCGGCCACTGCGTGGCGACGCGCCTCGGCGCACGGTCCTACATCCACTCGACCCGTCGACCCGTCGAGGGATTCGCCGTGCACGGTGAGTTCGAGGAGGGCCACTCGCACGCGACGGATCATCGCCTCCTACCCACCGATCCGGAGCGCGACCTGCCCTCTTACCTCCCGATGGTCCTGGTCGACGACGAGATCTCCACGGGAACGACGGCCCTCGGTGCCATTCGCGCGGTGCACGCACTCGCGCCGCGGGCGCGCTACGTGATCGCCTCGCTCGTCGACATGCGCTCGGCGGATCAGCGCCGCGAGACCGACCGCGTCGCTGCGGAACTCGGGGTGGTCATCGACTCGGTGTCGCTCGCGACGGGCACCGTGCATCTGCCCGACGACATCATCGCCGTCGTGGAAGCGCTGCCCGCTGCACCTGCACCGGTGGATGCTCCACACCGAGGGACCGTCACCAGGGTCGACGTGCCCTGGCCGGCCGGAGTGCCCGACGGCGGTCGCCACGGTTTCCGGGCCGAGGACGTCGCCGCCTTCGACGCCGCGGTCGAGGAGTCGGCCGATCTGCTGCGACCGCACCTCGGCTCGGGCACCACCGTCGTGATCGGGCACGAGGAACTGATGTACCTCCCGCTCCGCATCGCCCGCGCACTGTCGGACCGCGGAACGCCGACACTGTTCCAGACCACCACCCGCTCACCCGCTCATGTGCTCGACGAGCCGGGATACCCGCTGCGGCGGGGCTTCTCGTTCGTCGCACCGGAACCCGCGGCCGGTGGCCGACGTCATCTCTACAACGCTCGGGTACCGGACGAGGCGGCGCCGAGCCCCGTTCTTCTCGTCGTGGATCCGCCCGCGGACACCGAGGCGTTGACGGGTCCGGACGGTCTCGTGGACGCCCTCACCCGCACCGGTATCGACGTCACCGTCGCCGTGGTGGCGGCGGATCCGCACTCGCTGCGGACGGAGTCTCGATGACGGCACCGCTGCACGGTCCGGCGTTCGGGTCCTACGCGGCGGACGAGGTGTCCTGGCTCCTGAAGGATCTCTCGCACGTCTCGCTGGAGGCGGACACCGCGTCGCGGGAGCAGCAGATCCAGTCGGGCGCAGCGCACTACGCCGAGAGCCTGCCCGTCGAGTATCAACCCGATGCCGCCTACCGCGACCTGTTCGCCACCGTCCTGGAGGAGAGCGCGACGCGCCTCGCCACCGCGGTCGGCATCGTCACCGATCTGGTGATCGCCGAGCGCGGTGAGAACCTGGTGCTCGCCTCTCTCGCCCGCGCCGGCACCCCCATCGGCATCCTGATGCGCCGCTGGGCGCGGGACGTGCGCGGTCTGACGTGGCCGCACTACGCCGTGTCCATCGTGCGCGACCGCGGAATCGACTCGGCCGCACTGGATAATCTCGCCCGTCACCACGACCCGGCCGACGTCGTCTTCGTGGACGGGTGGACCGGCAAGGGCGCCATCACTCGGGAATTGACCGCCGCCCTCGACGCGGTGCACCGGGCGGGAGGCCCCCGCTTCGACGACCGGCTCGCGGTACTGGCGGACCCCGGGCACTGTGTGACCACCTACGGCACCCGCGACGACTTCCTCATCGCGTCGGCATGCCTCAACTCGACGGTGTCGGGCCTGATCTCCCGCACCGTGCTCAACGACACGCTCATCGGGCCCGGTGAGTTCCACGGCGCCAAGTTCTACGCCGACCTCGCCGCGGTGGACGTGTCGAACCTGTTGCTGGACAGCGTGTCCGCCAGATTCGACGACGTCGCGGACGCCGTGGTAGAGGGACTGTCGACGGTGCGGTCCGCCGACCGGACTCCGACATGGAGTGGCTGGGCCTCGGTCGAGCGCGTACGGGAGGAGTACGGCATCAGCACGGTCAACTTCGTCAAACCCGGAGTGGGAGAGACCACCCGCGTGCTGCTCCGCCGGGTCCCGTGGCGCGTTCTCGTGCGCGACGCGCAGGCGCCGGAGCACCGCCACATCCGGATGCTCGCCGAGGCGAGGGGAGTGCCCGTGGACGTCGTTCCCGATCTCGCCTACTCCTGCATGGGTCTCGTCCGGGACGTCTCGTGACCGAGGCGAGGACCGCACTGGTCGCGACCGATCTCGACCGCACGATGATCTACAGCGCCGCCGCCTTGGCGGAGGGTCGCACGGACGGACAGGACGACGACGTGCGCTGCGTCGAGTACTACGAGGGCGCTCCGCTGTCGTACATGACCACACGCGCCGCGGACCTGCTCACCAGCCTCGCGTCCGAGGTGGTGGTGGTGCCGACCACGACGCGCACCGTCGAGCAGTTCCGACGCATCGCCCTGCCGGGAGCACCCTGGCGGCACGCGATCACGACCAACGGGGCCACCATCCTCGTCGACGGTGAGCCGGATCTCGACTGGCGCCGCGCCGTCGAGGACGCCGTCGCCGGGTCCGCGGTGCCGCTCGCGGAGGTGACCGCGGAGATGACACGGCGGGGCGACGACTCGTGGGTGCTCACGCAAAGGACGGCGGACGAACTGTTCTGCTACCTCGTCGTGAACGCGGAGACGATGCCCGAGGGTTTCGTCGACGAATTCGCACACTGGTGCACCGAGCGCGGCTGGGGCGTGTCCCGGCAGGGCCGCAAGGTCTATGCGATGCCCGACGCGGTGTGCAAGTCGCATGCCGTCGCCGAGGTGCGCCGACGGTGCGTGAACGCGGGAACGCTGGAGGCCGACGCCCCGGTGCTCGCCGCCGGGGACGGCGCCCTCGACGCGGAGATGCTTCGTGCCGCGACCGCCGCCATCCGTCCGCGGCACGGTGAACTGGAACTGCTGCAGTGGGACGCCCCCGGGCTGGTGGTCACCGAACGGTCCGGCGGTGCTGCGAGCGAGGAGATCCTGCACTGGTTCCGGGCAACGGCCGGCACGTCGGGCTCCGCCGCTGCCCCGCCGACACACGTACGCTGAATTCGGACGTACCCGACCACCCCGGAAGAGGACGAGACGTGGCTGCACAGCCGTTGACCAAGGGACAGAATGCTCCTCTGTCCACCGCCACCGTTCGCATCGGTCTCGAGCTGACCGCACCGGCGGACATCTCCGCCCTGCTCGTCACCGACAGCGGCAAGGTTCGCTCCGACGCCGACTTCGTCTTCTTCAACCAGCCCTCCGGCCCCGGTGTGCAGCTGGTTCCGGGCCAGGGTGGGCCGCAGGAAGTCGCCGTGACCCTCGCCGCGGTCCCGGCCGACATCACGCAGATCCGAGTCGTCGTCACGCTCGACGACTCGTCGAGCAGCTTCGGACGCGTCTCCGCGCCCACCGCCCACGTGATCGACGGCGGCACCGGTGCGACGCTCTACTCGTACACCGTGGACGGCCTCACGACGGAGTCCATCGTCATCGCGCTCGAGCTGTACCGGCGCGGCGACGGCTGGAAGGTCCGTGCCGTGGGCCAGGGTTACGCGGGCGGGTTCGCCGCTCTCGTCGGTGACCACGGGGTCTCGGTGGACGACGCTCCCGCAGCGGCGCCTGCGCCTGCTGCACCCACACCTCCGCCTGCCGCTCCCACACCTCCGCCGGCCCCCACTCCGCCGCCCGCGGCACCCCCGGCACCTTCTGCGCCCGCGGCCCCCGCCGAGGTGAGCCTGACGAAGGCTCGGCCCGTCAGCCTCACCAAGGGTCAGAAGGTGACGCTGAAGAAGGACGGTGGCGTCGCACTGACCACCATCCGCATGGGCCTCGGTTGGGACCCCATCAAGAAGGCCGGCTTCTTCGGAGGCGGGCGCAGCGCGGACGTCGATCTCGACGCCTCGGCGCTGATGTTCTCCGGCGACAAGCACGCCGACGTCGTCTACTTCGGCCAGCTGCGGTCGAAGGACGGGTCGATCGTCCACCAGGGCGACAACCTCACCGGCGAGGGCGAGGGCGACGACGAGGTGATCACGGTGGACCTGACGCGGGTGCCCGCCCATGTGAGCTCGATCGTCTTCATCGTGACCTCGTACCGCGGGCAGACCTTCGAGCAGGTGGCGAACGCCTTCACCCGCCTGGTCGACAACACGATCAACACCGAGCTGGCACGCTTCACGCTGCAGGGCGGCATGCCGTTCACCGGGCTGGTCATGGCCAAGGTGTACCGAGCCGGGAGCGAGTGGAAGCTGCAGGCGATCGGCGACGGCATCAACGCCAAGCACGCGGGCGAAGCGTTGCCGCAGCTCCGTCCGTACCTCTCCTGACGAGGAGTCGTAGGCTCGGGTCGTGACCTCGTCGAACGATCCCTCCGTCTTCGAGTACGGAGTGGACGGCCCCAAGCTGATCGTCGTGGGCCTCGACGGCTCCGACTCCTCCTGGCGGGCGGCCGCGTACGCCGCCGGACTGGCGCGCCGGCAGCACTCCAAGCTCGTGCTGGTCTACGTGCAGACGCTGGCGGCCGGCGCCTTCGCGCAGGCGAGCGGCGTGGTCTACGACTCGGGGAGCCAGGTGGCGGACCAGCTGCTCACCGAGATCCGCGACCACGTGGTGCGTTTCGGCGAGCACCAGCACGTGAACTGGGAGTTCCGGACGTTCCGCGGCGACCCGGCGATGGGACTCGCCGCCGTCGGCGACGAACTGCGTGCCGACGCGATCGTCGTGGGCACGTCCGAGTCTGCCGGGCACCGCATCTTCGGCTCCGTCGCCGTCCGACTGGTCAAGCTGGGTCGGTGGCCGGTGACCGTGGTGCCCTAGGCGGTGGCGCCGCATCCGCGATCGGAACCTCGACGGGCCGCGGACGCACCATCGCCGGCACCCACGACGGGTACGCGTCGGGTGCTCCGTCGAGCACACCACCGGCCGGATCGTCGTCGCCGCTGCGACGCACCAGATCGTCCACCGGCCGGTAGATCTGCCGCACCACCAGGACACACAATCCGACGACGGCGAGATCGCGCACCAGGACGGTCGCCGTGAAGTACTGCTCGGGCAGACCCTTGTCGGCCACGCCCAGGTAGTACATCATCCGCGGAACCCAGACGAGTGCGTCGATGGTCATCCACGCCAACAGAATTCGCCGGTGCGGCAGAGCCAGGACCGCGAGCGGCACCAACCACAGGGAGTATTGCGGACTCCACACCTTGTTCGTCAGCAGGAAACCGGCGACCACGAGGAAACACAGCTGCATCAGGCGAGGACGCCGCGGGGCCGTCAGCGCCACCCAGCCGATGGCGAGGCACACGACCACGAAGAGCAGCGCCGTCACGAGATTGAGGATCACCGGCTTCTCCCCGGGACCGAGCGGGCCGTCGAATCCGGCCCAGCCGGTGAACGACCGGGCCACGTTGTAGAGCGAGTCCGGATCGGCGCCGCGGTCGGAGTTCAGTCGGAAGAACTCCGACCAGCCACGCGGAAACAGCAGTGCGATGGGCAGATTGACCAGAACCCACGCCGAGAGCGCCGCCGCCGTGGTCCGCGACCAGTCCCTGATGTTCCCCGTGCGGATGCACAGCACGAGGAGCGGACCGAGCAGGAACAGCGGGTAGAGCTTCGTCGCGCCCCCGATGCCGAGCAGGACACCGGCCAGCACCGGCCTGCGTCGCGCCCACGCCAGCAACCCACCGGAGGCGAATGCCGTTGCGAGGGCGTCGAAGTTGGTGAAGACGTGCACGATCACCAGAGGGGAACACGCGGCCAGCGCGGCGTCCCACACCCGACGTCCCGCCAACATCGTGGTCGCCCAGATCGTCACGATCCAGGCGAGGGCGGAGCCGAACGCCACCACGTTGAAATACAGCGCGACCGTGAGCGCCTGCGGCAACCACGGGACCGCAGACCACGCGTGGGCCACCTGCATCGACACGTACTGGTACAGCCCCGCCACCACCGGATACTCCATGTACCGGGTGATCGTGGAACCGTCGGAACCCGTTTCCTCCCACGACTTCTTGTACGGGAACGCGCCCTGATCGAGGCGCTCCGCGCCGTAGAGGGGGACCACGTCGGAGTAGCACATCGCGACGTACTGACGGCTCCCGCTCCAGTCGAGTCCCAGCTCGCCGCCGGGGCCGTTCGGGGCCTGCTGGATGCACGCGGCCTTGCCGAACCAGCCCAGCGCGAGAAACACGACCGTGAACGCGAAGATCACGCGCAGTGGCGTGATGTGGCGCTGCCGCCCCACCAATGCGTGCTTGCCGACGGGGCCGCCGACCACCGTCGACAACTCCGCGACCATGGGGTCGGTCAGACTCGGCCGATCGCGCCGACGAGCGGAGCGTCGATCCGTCGCCAACTCACCCGGACTCGCCAACAACTCGTCGGACAAGTCGTCCCGACCGGCCTCCGGCCCGCCCGTCGAAACTCGACCGGCCTCCGGCCTGCCCGCCGAATCGTCTCGACCGGCCTCCGGCCTGCCCGTCACCCCTAGCCGCCGGGCGGCGTGGCCGGCTCCGGAGCCGCCCCGTCGTCGGGCGGGGTGACGGCGGAAGGTTCCGCCGGCGCCGGGGCCAGACCGGGAACCGGAATGGTGATGCCCGGCAGGATCTCGACCTGCGACGGGACGACGACCGGCGGAGCGACGGGCTCCGGCGTCGTGGGCTCCGGCGCTGCGGAAGAGGATGTGGGCGGCGCCGCGGTCCGTGTCGGCGCGGGTGCCGAGTACTGCGGCACACCGGCCTGGCCGGCGATCGCACCGGGTGCAGGGAACGACTCGACGGGCGAGCCCTCGAGGGACGCGTCGAGCGTGTCCTTCCAGATGTCCGACGGAAGTCCGGAGCCGTAGATGGGTCCCCCGTAGCTGTTCTCCAGCGGGAGGCCCTGCTCGGTACCGACCCACACGGCCGTCGCCAGAGACGGCGTGTACCCGACCATCCAGGCGTCCTTGTTCTCGCCGGTGTCACCGAGCTGCGCGGTACCGGTCTTCGCGGCGGAGGCGCGTCCCTCGGCCAGGTTGTGGCCGTTCGAGTAGCCCGCGATGGGACGCATGGCCGCCGTGACGTTGTCCGCGACGGCGGGGTCGACCCGCTGCTCGCCGGGGTCCGCTCCGCGATCGAGCAACACGGTGCCGTCGGCCGTCACGACCTTCTGCACGAAGTGCGGTGCGTGGTAGGTACCCGATGCGGCGAGCGTCGCGTACGCGCTGGCCATGTCGATGACACGAGACTGGTACTGCCCGAGCACGATGCCGTTGTTGGGGCCGGCGCCGTTCGGCTCGGTCAGGGTCTCGCCGATGCCCTCGACCTCGGTCGGGATACCGAGGCGGTGCGCCATGTCGGCCACTGCCTGCGGGCCGCCGTCGAGGCTGAGCTGCAACCGGTAGAAGCTCGTGTTGAGCGACCGCTTGAGCGCCTCGGCAATGGTGCAGGTGCCGCAGGACTCGCCCTCGACGTTGCCGATGGAGATGCCGTTGACCGTCAGCGGCGAACTGTCGTACATCTGCGACAGCGGGATGCCCTGATCCAGAGCCGCCGCCAGGCCGAAGACCTTGAACGACGAACCGGTCTGCAGGCCGGACTGCGCGAAGTCGAAGCCGCGGCCGTCGACACCGCCGTAGTACGAGCGCACCGCACCGGTGCGGGGGTCGATCGACACCGACGCCGTGCGCAGCTCGGACGGTTCACCCTCCATGTTGGAGTTCACGGCGTCGATGGCGGCCTGTTGATCCTGCGGATCGATCGTCGTGGTGATCTGCAGTCCGGCGGTGTTCAGGTCCTGCTCACTGATGCCCGACGCGGTGAGCTCCTTGAGCACCTGGTTCTTGATCAGTCCGTTCGGGCCGGCGTCGGCGGCGTCGCCGCTGTCCACCGAGGCGAGCGGTCGCCACTGCGGGTACTGCATCGCCTGACGCTGGGTCTGATCGAGCGCACCCATCGTGACCATGCCGTCGAGGACGTAGTTCCAGCGGCTCTGCGCACCCGTCGGGTTGTTCTCCGGATCGAGTCCGGAGGGCTGCTGGATGGTGGCCGCGAGCACGGCACCCTCCTCGACGCTCAACTGCTCGACGGGCTTGTCGAAGTACGCCTTCGACGCCGCCGCGATGCCGTACGCGCCGCGGCCGAAGTAGATGGTGTTGAGGTACGCGGCGAGGATGTCGTCCTTGGTCCACTGACGCGCCATCTTCGAGGAGATGACCAGCTCGCGCATCTTGCGGGTGAGCGTCCGCTCGGACCCCACGAGCGCGTTCTTCACGTACTGCTGCGTGATGGTGGATCCACCACCGGCGCTGTCGCGCCCGAGCACGTTGTCGCGAGCGGCGCGTGCGAAGCCGGTGACCGAGAATCCGGGGTTGGAGTAGAAGTCACGATCCTCGGCCGACAACACCGCATTGCGGACGTGCTCGGGGATCTGTCCGATCTCGACGTCGGTGCGGTTGCCCTCGGGAGGGACCACCGTGCCGAGGACGGACGTTCCGTCCGATGCGAGGACGGTGGCGACCTGGTTGGTCTTGATGTCACCGGGGCGCGGAACGTCCTCGACGACGTACGCGACCATGAACACCAGGACCGGAACGACCATGCCCAGCGCGATCAAGCCGTACAGCGTGCGCCGCAGGACCTTCCACTTCGACTTCTTCTTCGTCTTCGTGGCAGTACCTCCTGATGGCGGTTCGGTGGGTCCTCCACCGAACCGGTCCCGGTCACCGTCGGCGTCGCCACGCGAGTGGGACGTCACGGGCCGGGAGGGTGGAGCGTCGGTCGCCCGTGGATCGTCCGAGTACGGGCGCGGCTGCGAGAACGCCTGCGACCGCGGCGGGGGCGCGGTCGGGGGAATTTGGGTGGTGTCCGGTCCACGATCGTCGTAGGACGGCGGACCGTAGGCCGGGCGCCGCGGGTGATCGGCCGGCGGCCAGCTCGGCGGGGGACCACCGGGGCCGTCCCGGCGAGGCGCACGCGGTGGGGGTGGGCCCGACGGCCGCTGCTGGGGATCGCGGACCGGCTCGTGGCTCGGGCGCCCGTGACGCGGTGGTTCCCCGGGCCCGTCGGGTCGACCGTGGCGGCCGGACGGACGCCCGCGATCGTCACCGGAACTGTCGTAGGGGGAACTCACTCACGTACTCCACTGTCAGGACGCACGTGTGACCAGGTGGCGACGGTCACGTGTGCGTCGGGCTCGTTCGACTCGGTTGCGCGGGGGACCACCGACGGACGGTACCGCCGACGACCTGCGTCCGTCACTCACTGGCCGTGCGTCGGCGGGAGGCGGAGCGTGTGCGGGGGCTCTTGGGCGCCGGAACGGCACCCAGGACGTACGACTGCACGAGGTGGTTCCAACTGCAGGTTCGGCAGACCTCGACGACGTGCACGGAGAACTCCTCCTGCGTGCCGGCGAGGCGGGTGAGCTCGTCCGCGGTCCGGGCCGAGCCGTTCATCGTCCCGAGCTTCTCTCCGAACACCCAGGAGACGAGCGTGAGCTGCTCCTTCCGGCAGATGGGGCACGCCACGGTGGACGGCCGACCGTGGAACTTGGCCGCTCGGAGGAGGTAGGGATCGGCGTCGCAGACCTGGGCCATCGCCGTTCGTCCGGAGTAGACCTCGGCGAGCAGCGACTTGCGCTGCAACGCGTAGTCCACCACCTGCCGCTGTGATCTCACGGTGACCAGAGTACGTGCGCCGTCGAGGTGGGGTGGTGCTCGACCCCGTCCCGTGCGCTGGAGCGGAGCCGTGGAGCCGGAGCACTTGAGGGACCCGGTCCACGGGCCTACCATCTGGCGATGCCGACGGTCCGATCTGTGGGTGTCAGAGCGCGTGACCAGGACAGAGTGCACGCGTGCGCCGCGCTGGACCGTGCGCTCGCGGACGGCCAGATCGACGCCGAGGAGCACGCCACCCGTATCGCCCTCGCCACCGATGCACGTGCGCTCGAGGACCTCCACGATCTGATCGGCGATCTGCAGGGCGAGTCGGATTTGGCTCCGATGGCGTCGCCCGGGACGGCAGCCGCGGGGCTCTCCCGTCGGGGTCGGCCGAGCGTGCTGAGCGCGGTGATCCGGTGGGCTGTTCTCCTGGTCGTCGCCGCACTCCTGTTCTTCGGTGTCCGCGCCTGTGCGTCCGACGACAGCGCGACCGGCACCTACGGCTCGGCCGGCTACCTCGAACCGCGCGCGATGGACGACATCGTGGCGTCGACGGGCATGCTGCTGGGAACCACCGTCGTCGACGAGCTGATGTTCTACTCCGAGTACGCGCTGCTGAGGGCGCCGAGTCCCGACGATCCGGGCCGGGAGAGGCGTTATCAGTACCGCGACGGCGAGTGGAGACAGTCGGACGACGCGGACAGGGACCGTGAGACGGCGACCGTCGACCTCGCCGACCTGGGCCCCGGCGTGCTCGGCGGGTTGGTTCTGGGCGCCGGCGCGAGCCTGAACATCGCCGAGATCGACTCGCTGTACCTGTTCGTCCGTGACACCGGCGCCGGCCCCGCGATCAGCCTGCACGCGAGCAACGAGGCCGCTAACGAGGACGGATACCTCGAGGCGTCCCTGTCGGGCGACTTCCTCAGCGTCACCCCGTTCGATCCGACCGCGTAGGAGACGACGATGGCGACCGGACAGGATCGACGGCTGCGCGCCCGTGACATCGATCGCGCGGTGGTCGCGACCGCTCTCGACACCGCGTACGCGGACGGGCAGCTGACGTTCGACGAGCACCGGTCACGGGTGGCGGCGGCGAGAACGGCGACGACACTGGGCGATCTCCACGCGTTGGCCGCCGATCTGCAGGCGGACGTACCGCTGCCCGAGGCGGTACGGCCCGCACCCGGACCGTCCCGGCGCCCGGTGATCGTGGGTCTGCTCGTGGTGGTCCTCGTCCTCGGAGTCGCCGTCGTCTTGGCGGTCCGCGGATCCGATGCACCGTCGTCGCCGAGCGATCGTCGCGCGACCCTTAGTGTTCGACACCCCGGAGGGCCTGGCCGACTTCCGCGACCGGTGGATCACACGATTCGGCGACCCCGAGGTCACCGAGTTGGTGCTGTACCCGTCGGACGATCGCGCCTCTCTGACCCGCCTCGCCGAGAGCGACCGCGTGCGCGACGTGTCGGTCCGCGGCGGCTTCGCGGAGTCCGCCGCCACGAGCCCGAGGGAGACGGACGAGCTGCCCTTCGACCTCACCGCGCTCGACGTCGCGGCACTGGCGGGCCTGATGGCGGGGTCCGCGTCGTTCGTCGAGGTACCGGACGCGTCGGTCACCCACGTGATCGTGCGCAACGAGGGAGTGCCGGAGGTACTGGTCTACGCCGCGGATGCGGACGGCCGCGGTGGATACCTGCAGGCCACCCTGGCCGGTGAGGTCACGCGGGTCAGCCCCCACCATCCCTGACGGGGCCCGTGTTCATGTTCTCGACAGTTACATGTACCCCCATATATCGGTCCGATACATGTGGCGGTTATAGTGAGCGAGCGTCATCTCGACGCGGACTCGGGTCGGAACAGGAAGGGGACCGCACATGCTCGAACTGGCGATCCTCGGCCTGCTCCTGGAGACACCCATGCACGGTTACGAGCTTCGTAAGCGACTCACCGGACTTCTCGGTGCCTTCCGGGCCTTCTCGTACGGTTCGCTCTACCCCACCTTGCGTCGTATGCAGGCGGACGGGCTCATCGTCGAGAACCCCGGAGTCCAGGGCGCCGTCAAGCGTCGGGCACGTCGTGTCTACGAACTCACGCCGGCCGGCCGAGCTCGGTTCACCGAGCTGGTCGCGGACACGGGTCCGCAGAACTACACAGATGATGGATTCGGCGTACACCTGGCCTTTTTCGGGCGCACCCCCGCTGAGGCGCGGATGCGGATACTCGAAGGTCGGCGTCGCCAGGTCGAGGAGCGCCGTGAGGGGCTCCGCGACGCCATCGGCCGTGCAAGTGGGTCGTTGGACAGGTACACGCGCGGATTGCATCAGCTCGGCCTCGAGTCGAGCGAGCGCGAAGTGCGGTGGCTCAACGAATTGATCGCTGCCGAGGCAATGGCGATCACTTCGGAGAGTCCACCGCCCGCACCCACGACCGACACCTCGGCCGTGGCACACCCGGAGAGCACGTCGGCTCCGGCCACCCGATACGGAAAAGAAGGAGAACCCGACCATGAGTGACAACAGCACTGCGGTGCGCGTGGCCATTGTGGGCGTGGGTAACTGCGCGTCGTCCCTGGTACAGGGCGTGCAGTACTACAAGGACGCCGACGAGAACACCACAGTTCCCGGCCTCATGCACGTGAAGTTCGGCAAGTACCACGTCCGCGACGTCGAGTTCGTCGCCGCGTTCGACGTGGACGCCAAGAAGGTCGGCTTCGATCTGTCCGAAGCCATCTTCAACAGCGAGAACAACACCATCAAGATCGCCGACGTGCCCCCGAGCGACGTCAGCGTCCAGCGCGGCCCGACACTCGACGGCATCGGCAAGTACTACTCGGAGACCATCGAGATCTCCGACGCGGAGCCGGTCGACGTGGCGCAGGCACTGCGTGACGCGAAGGTCGACGTGCTCGTCTCCTACCTGCCCGTCGGATCCGAAGAAGCCGACAAGTTCTACGCTCAGGCCTGCATCGACGCGAAGGTCGCGTTCGTCAACGCGCTGCCCGTCTTCATCGCGTCCGATCCGGTCTGGGCCAAGAAGTTCACCGACGCCGGTGTGCCCATCGTCGGCGACGACATCAAGAGCCAGGTCGGTGCCACCATCACCCACCGCGTCATGGCCAAGCTGTTCGAGGATCGCGGCGTCCAGCTCGATCGCACGATGCAGCTGAACGTCGGCGGCAACATGGACTTCCTCAACATGCTCGAGCGCACGCGCCTCGAGTCGAAGAAGATCTCGAAGACGCAGGCCGTCACGTCCAACCTGCAGCGTGAGTTCAATGCGAAGGACGTGCACATCGGCCCGTCCGATCACGTCGGCTGGCTCGACGACCGCAAGTGGGCCTACGTCCGCCTCGAGGGTCGCGCGTTCGGTGACGTCCCGCTGAACCTCGAGTACAAGCTCGAGGTCTGGGACTCCCCGAACTCCGCCGGCGTCATCATCGACGCCGTGCGCGCAGCGAAGATCGCTCAGGACCGCGGAATCGGCGGACCTGTCGTGCCCGCGTCCGCGTACCTGATGAAGAGCCCGCCGAAGCAGCTCGCCGACGACATCGCTCGTCAGCAGCTCGAGGCGTTCATCATCGGCTCCGACGAGCAGTAGCCACTCGCGAACGTCCCGACGGGGTCGTCACGGTCGATCACTCGGCCGCGGCGGCCCCGTCGGCGTCTCACCGGTCGAGCGGGCCGTCGGGGACGCCGAGCAGGTACGACGTGGTGCCGCGGACACCGTCGGACACGAACACCTGGAACGTCTGATCGCAGGTCTCGGTACCGAAGCGGACGACGGCGAGTCGATGATGCGCACCCGTCACGCGCGGCCCCCGCGGAGGAGACGATTCCGTGAGCGGTCGGCGACGTGCGGACGCCGCCGCGTCGTGCTCGTACGTCACGACGGTGCCCTCGGTGGTGACCACGCCGACGGCCGTGATCGGTTCCGTCGCACTCGTGGACAACACCGGCGTGATCACGATCTCCCCCACCTCGTGGTCCCCGTCGGTGACGACGATGGTGAAGCGATCGGAGCCGAAGGACGACGGGTCGTCCTCCCACCGGTCCACGGACGCCGTACGCGAGTAGGTGAACATCCCGTCGGACGCGACGTCCGCGGTACCGCAGGACGGGCCGGAACCCAGTCGGTGGCTCCGCTGTGTGCACAGGGGCGAGGCGACGGACCCCGCCAGCAGGCAGGCCGTGACGGAGGTTCGAGGCATGGGGTCGCTCCTGAGGGTCGTGCGCCGGCCGGGTCGGCCGGATTCTCCTGTACTCACCGTGCCCGACGCGTGCACAAGAAGTGCAAAAGTGCCTGCGTGCGGCGCGAATACGCACAGCTGACTAGACTTGTCAGGTGACGAGTGACTCACCCGCTTCCGTCCGACTCGTCGGTGCCGTCACCGTCGAGCGTGGCTCTCGGGTGGTCGATCCCCGCATCATCGGTGGGCCGCGCTGCGTCGAACTGCTGTCGTATCTGACGCTCAATCGCCATCGAGAGGTCTCGCACGACGAGTTGGCGGACCTGCTCTGGCCCGAGGAGCGGCCGCGCACCTGGAATTCTGTGCTGCGTGGGGTGATCTCGAAGGTGCGGGACGTTCTCGACGCCGCGGACATCGCGGGTACGTCGATCGTGTCCCGTACCGGTATGGTGCGTCTGACTCTTCCGCCGGACACCACGGTCGATCTCGAGGAGATCCGGGACGCGTGCCGCCGCACGGAGGGATCACCCGCGGACCGTGCCCGCGATGCCCGGACGGCGTTGCGTCTGCTCGCCGAACCCGTGCTCGTCGGAGCCAACGGCGCGTGGGCGGACGACGTCCGGCGAGAGTTCGACGACCTGCGGCTCACGGCCCTCGAAGCGGACGCCACCGCGTCGATGGATCTCGGTGCGTTCGAGAACGCCGTGTCCTCCGCGGAGTCCCTGCTGGCAGCCGACCCCCTGCGCGAGAGCGCGTACCGCATCGCCATGCGTGGCTACGTGGCACTGGGCGACCGCGGACAGGCTCTCGGGGCGGCGGCGCGATGCCGAGCGGTGCTGGCGGACCGGCTCGGGGTGAGCCCCTCACGCGAGACCCAGTCGTTGTACCTGGAGTTGTTGGAGGACGATACCGAGACCACCCCAGCGCAGCGCGAGGAGCCGCCGGTGGGATCCGCCTTCGTCGGACGCGATGTCGAGATGAGCCGCATCGTCGAGGACCTCGAGGCGGCCGCTGCCGGTCATGGACGGTTTCTCCTGGTCTCGGGTCCGCCGGGGGCAGGGAAGACGTCACTCGCCCGCGCCGTGATGCAGCGTGCCCGCGCCGCCGGCACGGACGTCGTGTCGGGTCGCTGCAGCGAACACTCGACCATCCCGTACGAACCGTTCGTGGAGGCAGTCACCCGCGACCTCGACTCGCGCGGCGTCATCGGAGCGCGTCAGTGGCTGCGGACCAACGGCGCCGACATCCTCGGCATCATCCCCGGGGCCGCACGTCGATTCGGGGACCTCATCCCCCCGCACGTGGACGACGACCGCACAGGGGCGTCCGACGCGGTGCAGCGGTGGCTCGTCGGGCCCGCTCGACAGGCCCCGACCCTGCTCGTGATCGACGACCTGCAGTGGGCCTCCGGCACGACGGCCGCCCTGGTCCGCCATCTCGCGCGGTCGACGCAGAACGACCCACTCTGCATCCTCGCGACAATGCGGGACGAGAACCTCGTGTCCCCGGAACTCCAGGCGACCCTCGACGTCATCCGGTTGTCGGCGGGGTGCCGCGAGATCACCCTGGGCGGACTGTCTCTGGCCGCGGTGCACGACCTCCTTCGCGAGCAGAACTCGACCCTCGACCCCGAGGCCATCGTGGCACGGACGGGTGGCTCCGCCCTGCTGGTCGCAGCCGTCATCGCGGCACACGAGCGCGAACCCGGCGGCTCGCTCCCCTTCACGGTCACGGACGCGGTGCGTCTCGCGAGTCGCGAACTCAGCTGTGACGCAGTCACTCTGCTCGAACTGTGCGCGGTGACCGGGGTGACGGTCTCGCGCCCGCTGCTGCGGGCCGCCTCGACGATCCCGTCCGATCTCAGTTTCGCCGAGACCCTCGACGAACTGCTGGCCGTGAACTTCCTGGTCGCCGGCGACACCGACGACGAGCTGGTGATGAGACACGCTCTCGTGCAGTCGACTCTGTACGACGCGATACCCGGGGCGCGGCGAGCGCAGATGCACTCCGACGTGGCTCGGGCCCTGGTCGATCTCGGTGCCGACACCACCGCCGACGAACTCGCGCGCATCGCGTACCACTTCGGCAGGGCGCTGGACTCCGACCGCTCCGAGGCCGCGCTCTACGCGCGGCGTGCCGGCGACGCCGCCTACGCGGTGTCCGCGTACGAGGACGCGGTGGTGGGGTACCGGACCGCCCTTCGGAAGATGGTGCCGCACGGCGACTCCCGAGAGCGGTGCCGACTGCTGATCGACCTCGGCCGGGCGCAGCGTAAGTGCATCGACCGGTCCTACCGGGCCACTCTCTTCGACGCGATCGCCATGGCGCGGAGACTGGGCGACGTCGACCTGCAGGTCGACGCGACGCTGGCGGACACGATCAGTGGTGCGGGCCTGTTCCAGATGTTCGACCCGTTGCCGGAACGACTCGACAGCCTGCACGACGCACTGCACGTCCTCGAGGACTCCGGCCGCTCGAACAGCGCCGCCACGGCCAAGGTCCTGGTACTGCTGGCCATGGAGCTGAGCTGGACCGATGACTGGAAGGAACGCCGAGACCTTCTCGAACAGGCTGTGACGCTGGCGCATTCGGTGGGAGACCGCAGTGCCCTCGAGTCGGCGCTGCGCGCGATGCTGTGGTGCCTCCTGGTGCCCCAGTGCTGGGATCTGCGCCAGGAGGCGATGACGCGCCTCGTCGAGCTGGAGTCGACATCGTCTCGGCGGCATCGCGATCCGTCCGCCGCCACCATCCTGGCCAGGACCCAGCAGGCGTTCGGCGACCTCGGCGGCGCCGACTCGACACTCGCGGCGGTGACCCGGGCCGATCTCGCGGACGACCCCGAGATGACCTGGGCCATGGTGTGTTCCAAGTTCGGCGTGGACGTGTCGGCAGGACGACTGGTGCGCGCGGAGACCGTGCTGGCACGGATCTGCGAGACGCCCGACGCCGCGCTCGGCAGCCACACCTACGGCCGCGAACACACGTCGATCCTCACCCTCCGGACGATGCGCGGAGATCTCCGGCACTTCGCGGATCGGCGCGACGAGATGGCCACGATGTTCGACCTGATCCCGGCGTTCCGCCCGGTCGTGGCGTCCTCGCTCGCCGACGTCGGACGCATGGACGAGGCGCGCGAGCTGATGGACTGGTACGACGAGCAACGGCTCGCGGCGATCGCCCCGGACATGCTCTGGCTGATGTCGATGACCTTCATCGCCCGTGCCGGTGCCACGGTGGGCAACACACTGGTGTGCACCGACGTGTACGAACGGTTGCTGCCCTACGCGGAGCAGACCGTGTCGGTCGCCCCGAGCGTCTTCGGCGTGGTGCACCACCACCTGGCCGACGCGTCCCTGGCCACCGGTCACGTCGAGCGAGCGGGTCGCCATCTGCACGCCGCGCGGCGCCTGCACGTCGCCCGCGGCTTCGAGGGATGGAGCGCGGAGGACGCGTATCTCGGTCTCCGCATCGAGCACGCCCGCACCGGACGGCTCGCGGCCCGCGCTCTGGCGTCGGCCCGCACCCGTGCGGACGTCATCGGAGCCTCGGCGGTCCGGCGGCGCATCGACGCCGTCGCGGCCTTGGTGGAGAACTCCGAGCGCTGACTGCTACTCGCCGACGCGGTCGTCCGCAAGACCCTGCGAGCGCCTGTGGACGGCCGTCCCCGGGGACGCTCGGTGGGCCCGGCTCACGGCTGGTCCGGGCGTACTCTCGGCCCGTGAGTTCAGACAGGATGGTGGCCCGCATCGGTGGGCTTCTGCGTCAGGCCGAGTCCACGGACAATCCCCACGAGGCCGAGGCGTTCATGGAGGCCGCGCAGCGTCTCGCGACCGCCGCCTCGGTCGATCTGGCCGTGGCACGCTCGCACACCGCCTCGCGCGAGAAGCGGGCGACGCCGGTGCAGCGCGTCGTCCACATCGGGGAGCACGGCAAGAAGGGCCTGCGCACCTACGTCCTGCTGTTCGTGGCCATCGCCCGCGCGAACGACGTGCAGTGCGACGTGGCGCAGTCGTCGACGCAGGTCTTCGCGTACGGGTTCGAGAGCGACATCGACACGTGCGAGGCCCTGTACGCGAGCCTGCTCGTGCAGATGGTGCGCGCGAGCGACACGTACATCTCGTCGGGTGCGTACCGGGACGCCACCGTGGACCGTGAGGTCACCGTCGTCCGAGGACGCCGGCGCTATCGCACGGTCGAGCGGGCGCCGCTAGCCGGCGTCACTGCCAGGATCGAGTTCCAGACCGCGTTCGCGCACCGGGTCGGCGAGCGCCTGGCCGCCGTCAAGAAGGAGGCCGAGGCCGAGGCGGTCGCCACGGAAGCTCCCGAGGCCGGCACCGCACTGGTGTTGCGTGACAAGGAGATCGAGCTGCGCGACTTCTACCGGTCCGCCTCCACCGCCCGGGGTACCTGGCGCGGCAGCTCGGGTCGCTCGTACTCGTCGGAGGCTCGGCGAGCCGGAGACCACGCCGGTCGACGTGCGCGCCTGGGCAATCAGAGCGAGATCGGCGGCCCCCGAGGACAACTCGAACGGTGACCCGCGACAGCCAGCGCTCCCGCGTCTACGACGCCGAGCATCAGGTCCGCACCATGTTCGACCGCGCGGACGAACGGGGCCTGCGCACCGTCGAGCTCCTCGGGTCCACGGTCACCCTGCCGATCGAGCGGCGCTTCGCCTCGCTCGACTCGGTCCAGACCTACGTCGACGGCGTCACCGCTCTGGACTGGGTGCGCAGCGAGTGGCCACGCGCGGCGGTCCCGGTACGGGTCCGGGCCCGCTCGGGCGCGGGCGCCGCGCACTACGAGGTCGACACCGCCACCATCGCTGTCCCACTCCACGTACGGGGACGCGCCTGGGCCCTGCGCGAGATGGTGGTGCTGCACGAGATCGCGCACCATCTGGAACCCGGCGATCCGGACGACCACCCCGAACCGGCCCACGGCGGCGCGTTCGTCGATCGCTATCTCACCCTGGTCTCGGAGATCATCGGCGCCGAGGCAGGTTTCGTCCTCCGCGCGACGATGCACGCGTGTGGAGTGCGCATCGGTTGACAGGCCGGGCACCATGGAAGCGACAGCCAGCGCACTCACCGAAGGATCACACATGTCCGTTCGCATCGGAGTTCAGCTTCAGCCCCAACACGCCCCCGATTACGGCCTCATCCGCGACGCGGTGTTGCGGTCCGAGGACGCCGGCGTGGACATCGTCTTCAACTGGGATCACTTCTACCCGTTGTACGGCGACCTCGACGGCGCCCACTTCGAGTGCTGGACGATGCTGGGCGCCTGGGCCGAGCAGACCTCGAACGTCGAGATCGGCGCGCTCGTCACCGGCGGCGGCTACCGCAATCCCGACCTGCTGGCCGACATGGCGCGCACCGTGGACCACATCAGTGGAGGACGGCTGATCCTGGGCATCGGCGCCGGGTGGAACCAGAAGGACTACGACAACTTCGGCTACGACTTCGGCACCGCCGGCTCACGCCTGGCACTGCTCGACGAGAGTCTCGCCCGCATCACCTCGCGTCTCGCCGTCGGCAATCCGGCGCCCACTCGCCACATCCCGATTCTCATCGGCGGTGGCGGTGAGAAGAAGACGCTCAAGATGGTCGCCCGCTACGCCGACGTCTGGCACAGCTTCGCCGACCTGGACGCGCTGAAGCACAAGTCCGAGGTCCTGGCCGGACACGGTGAGACCGTCGGCCGCGACGTGTCGCAGATCGAGCGATCGGTGGCGTGGCCGGGCGCGGACGACGCGCAGGCCTTCGTCGACGCCGGAGCCACCCTCTTCACCGTCGGCGTCAACGGCCCCGACTACGACCTCACCGAGCTGACCGGCGCGATCTCCTGGGCGCGGTCGCACCAGGGTTGACAGTCAGCCGGACTGCTTTCCGAACAGCCCCGAGCTGCCGTGTCCGCCGTGCGAGGAGGCGAACTCGTACGCGGACTCGGCATGCTCGTGTTCGTCGATGCCGTCCGTCTCGTGCTGCGGATCCGCTCTGATCCCGATGGTCAGCTTCAGCACCGTGGCGATGGCCGCGGTGACCAGGAACGCATAGGCGAGAACGACGACGACGGCGACCACCTGTCGACCCAGCTGCGTGACGCCGCCGCCGTAGAACAGGCCGTCGACACCGGGCGGCATGTCGCTGCTCGCGAGGAGGCCGATCATGAGCGTGCCGACGATGCCACCGACCAGGTGCACTCCGACCACGTCGAGCGAGTCGTCGTACCGGAAGCGGTACTTGAGGCCGATCGCCAGGGCGCAGGCGACACCGGCGGCAGCGCCGACGCCCAGAGCGCCGATCGGGGTGACGGCCGTGCACGACGGCGTGATGGCCACCAGACCGGCGACGACACCCGACGCCGCGCCGAAGGATGTGGCCTTCCCGTCGCGGATCTTCTCGACCACCAGCCACGCCACCATCGACATCGCGCCCGCGCCCATCGTGTTGACCAACGCGACCGCGGCGACGCCGTCCGCCGCGAGCGACGATCCGGCGTTGAAGCCGAACCAGCCGAACCACAGCAGCCCGGCACCCACCATGACGGCGGGCAGGTTGTGCGGCCGCATCGCCTCCCGGGGCCACCCACGACGCTTGCCGACGACCAGGGCGAGCGCCAGGCCGGCCGCGCCGGCATTGATCTCCACCGCGGTGCCCCCGGCGAAGTCGATGGCCTTCAGCTGGTTGGCGATCCAGCCCCCGGTCTCCGCGGTGACACCGTCGAACGCGAACACCCAGTGTGCGACGGGGAAGTAGACGAGTGTCGCCCAGAGGCCGGCGAAGATCACCCACGGCATGAAACGCATCCGGTCGGCGACGGCGCCGGACACGAGCGCCACGGTGACCATCGCGAAGCCTGCCTGGAAGGCCACGAAGGCGAGCGCCGGAACGGTTCCCACCAGCGGGATCTCGACCGCGCCGCCCCCGGCTCCGAAGCTGCCGCCGATCAACGAGGTGAGGCCGGCGAACTGCGTCGGGTCCCCGATCCACCCACCGACGCTGTCGTCGCCGAACACCATCGAGTATCCGAACAGGACCCACAGGACCCACACGACCCCGATGGCCGACAGGCTCATCATCATCATGTTCAGCACGCTCTTCACGCGCACCATGCCGCCGTAGAAGAACGCGAGCCCCGGAGTCATCAACAGCACCATCGCGGCACTGGCCAGAACCCACGCCGTGTTGCCGGCATCCGGAGCGCCCGTCAGCGGGTACTCGAGACTGGAGTACATACGAACACCTTCCGTCCCCCGGCGCACACCCTCCAGGCGTCCTGGATAGTCGGTGACGTGCGCCCCGACGGAGACTAGACCCCTGGTCGGAGCGGTCCCCACGGCGATCACCGGCAACAGATCACTGAGCACAACCATTGCGCGTTCGACGTTTCGGTGATCCCGGCACGTGAGCCTTAGTGTTCATCTCATGCTTGCGCACCGCGTGGGACGGAAACTCATCGTCCTCGTCTCCACACTTCTCCTCGCCGTCCTCCTCGCGTCCTGCGGCACCTCGGACGGCGGCTCGTCGGACGGCTCCTCGTCCGCTGCCGCGGCACCGACCGAACTGTGCTCACCTCCCGGTGTGGACAGCGCGTCGTCCACGCCGACCAACTTCGACGCCGCGGCCGCCGCCGCGACCGAGGATCGGTACACGACGCCGTCGGCCACGCCGCTCGATCGCATCGACACCTCGCAGCTCGGACTGATCACGCCCGGCCAGCTCACCGTCGGCACGCTCTCCGACGCGCCGCCGAGCATCTGCGTCGACGGCTCCGGCACCTACACCGGCTACGACAACGAGCTGCTGAAGGCCGTCGCCGCGAAGCTCGGCCTGCAGATCAACTTCTCGGGCACCGAGTTCTCGGGTCTGCTCGCGCAGGTCGCCGGCCGACGCTTCGACGTCGGGTCGTCGTCCATCACCACCACCGACGAGCGGCGCAACACGGTCGGCTTCACCAACGGCTACGATTTCGGCTACTTCTCCCTGGTCGCGAAGGCCGGCGGACCGATCACCGCCTTCGAGAACCTGGGGCCGGACACCCGTATCGGCGTCGTGCAGGGAACGGTGCAGGACGACTACGTCGTCAACACCCTGGGCCTGGACCCGGTGAAGTTCCCCGACTACAACACCGCGTACGCAAATCTCCGCACCGGACAGATCGACGCCTGGGTCGCACCGTCGCAGCAGGCCGAGGGCCTGGTGAAGCCGGAGGACGGCACCGCGATCACGCAGAACACGTTCAGCCTCAACAACTTCGTCGGGTGGGCCGTCGCGCGGGACAACCAGCCGCTGATCGACGCGTTGAACTCCGGCCTCGACGCGATCATCGAGGACGGGACCTGGGCCCAGCTGTACTCCGACTGGGTGCCGCGCGAACTCCCGGAAGGATTCAAGCCCGGTAGCAAGGCAGCGCCGCAGCCCGAGCTTCCCGACTTCGCGGCCATCGCCGCCGAAAACGACGCGAATGCCCCGGCCGCGCAGGCCGTCGCACCGAAGTCGACGTTCGAGCAGCTCGGCGACACGTTCTTCGACTGGAACCTCTACAAGCAGGCGCTGCCGGACCTGCTGAAGACCGGCCTGCCGAACACGCTGATCCTCGCGCTGGCATCGGGCATCATCGGCACGGTTCTCGGCATGCTTCTCGCACTGGCGGGCCTGTCCCGCACCCGCTGGCTGCGCTGGCCGGCACGCGTCTACACCGACATCTTCCGCGGACTGCCCGCCGTCGTGATCATCCTCGTCATCGGTCTCGGCATCGGACCCGTCGTCAGTGGACTCACCGGCAACAACCCGTACTGGCTCGGTGCGGTGGCGCTGTCGCTGCTCGCGGCCGCGTACATCGGCGAGATCTTCCGATCCGGCATCCAGAGCGTCGAAAAGGGGCAGATCGAGGCAGCGCGTGCTCTCGGGTTCAGCTACCGACGCTCGATGCGCCTGGTCGTGGTGCCGCAGGGTGTCCGGCGCGTGCTTCCCGCACTCGTCAACCAGTTCATCTCGCTGATCAAGGACTCGTCGCTGATCTACTTCCTGGGTCTGCTGGCGACGCAGCGCGAACTGTTCGCCGTCGGCCGAGACCTCAACGCGCAGACCGGAAACCTGTCACCCCTGGTGGCGGCCGGACTCGTCTATCTCGCGATGACCGTCCCGCTGACCCACCTGGTCAACTACATCGACAAGCGTCTGCGCGTCGGCAAGGCCGAGCAGACACTCGACCCGGTCGAGCAGGCCATCGTCGTGGAAAGAGGCTGACACATGACCACCGCACCCTCGACCGAGCCGTTGACCGGCGTCTCACTCGCCGGCCGTGACCTGCACCTGTCCTTCGGCACCAACAAGGTCCTGCGCGGCGTCGACATCGACGTCGCCGCAGGAGCCACCACCACTGTCATCGGACCGTCCGGGTCGGGCAAGTCCACGCTCCTGCGCGTGCTCAACCGACTGCACGAGCCCGAGCAGGGCGACATCCTGCTCGACGGACGCTCGGTGCTGAAGGACGATCCAGACGCGCTGCGCCAGCGCATCGGCATGGTGTTCCAGCAGTTCAACCTGTTCCCGCACCGGACCGTCCTCGACAACGTCGCGCTCGGTCCGTGGAAGTTGAAGGGACTGAGCAAGGACGACGCACACGCCGCCGCGCTCGCCCAGCTCGACAAGGTGGGCCTGAAGGAGAAAGCGGGCTCGCGCCCCGGCAACCTCTCCGGCGGTCAGCAGCAGCGAGTGGCCATCGCGCGAGCACTCGCCATGGAACCGCAGGTGATGTTCTTCGACGAGGCCACGTCCGCCCTCGACCCGGAGCTCGTCAAGGGCGTGCTCGCCCTCATGGCGGACCTCGCGACCGGCGGCATGACGATGGTCGTCGTCACGCACGAGATGGGCTTCGCCCGCTCGGTGTCCGACCGCGTGCTGTTCATGGACCACGGCAGCGCCGTCGAGGTGGGCCCGCCCGCAGCGCTGTTCGACGACCCGCAGACCGAGCGACTGCAGAGGTTCCTGTCCGAAGTGCTCTGATCCCCGAGCCGCGAATGTGACGCGGCGCACAGCATCCCGCGTACGGTCGAGAGAGATGCCGACATTCGCACTCGAGAATGTCGGCGCTCTACCTCGAACGGGAGCTGAAAACATGGCCGACAACAGAGCCGTCGCCTACGCCGGAGCCGGGAAGGTCGAGGTCGTCGACATCGACTTCCCCAGCTTCACCTTGCAAGACGGGCCCGGCGTGAATCCGGCGAGTGTGGGCCGCGAGTGTCCGCACGGAGTGATCCTGAAGGTGGTGTCCACCAACATCTGCGGCAGCGATCAGCACATGGTTCGCGGCCGCACGACGGCACCCGAGGGCTTGGTGCTCGGGCACGAGATCACGGGCGAGGTCATCGAGGTGGGCCGCGACGTGGAGTTCATCAAGCAGGGTGATCTGTGCTCGGTGCCGTTCAACATCGCGTGCGGCCGCTGCAAGAACTGCAAGGAACGCAAGACCGGCATCTGCCTGAACGTCAATCCTGATCGTCCCGGCGCCGCCTACGGCTACGTCGACATGGGCGGCTGGGTCGGCGGCCAGGCCGAATACGTCATGGTGCCGTACGCGGACTGGAACCTGCTGAAGTTCCCCGACCGCGATCAGGCCATGGAGAAGATCCTCGACCTGACGATGCTGTCGGACATCTTCCCCACCGGCTTCCACGGCTGCGTGACGGCCGGAGTGGGAGTCGGGTCGACGGTCTACATCGCCGGCGCCGGACCCGTCGGACTCGCCGCGGCGGCCAGCGCGCAACTGCTCGGCGCCGCCGTCGTCATCGTGGGCGACCTCAACGAGAGCCGGCTCGCGCAGGCCCGAAGCTTCGGTTGCGAGACCGTCGACGTCAGCAAGGGCGATCCGAAGGATCAGATCGAGCAGCTGCTCGGGGTACCGGAAGTCGACTGCGGCGTCGACGCCGTCGGTTTCGAGGCACGCGGTCACGGTGACGGGTCGGCGACGGAAGCGCCGGCCACCGTGCTGAATTCGCTGATGGACATCACGACGGCGGGTGGTTCGCTCGGAATTCCGGGGTTGTACGTCACCGGCGATCCCGGCGCATCCGACGAAGCCGCCAAGGTCGGCGCGTTGTCGCTGAGCCTCGGCACCGGGTGGGCCAAGTCGTTGTCCTTCGCCACCGGACAGTGCCCGACGATGCAGTACCACCGCGGGCTGATGATGGCGATCCTGCACGATCGCGTGCAGATCGCGAAGGCCGTCAACGCACGCGCCATCTCGCTCGAGCAGGCTCCGCAGGGCTACGCCGACTTCGACTCCGGTGAGGCCACGAAGTTCGTGCTCGACCCCCACGGGCTCCTCGGCGCGGCCTGACCGACTCTCGCGAGGTGGGCTGTCGCGCCCACCTCGCGAGTGCGCGTCAGCCCAGGAACGCGAGCAGTTCCTGGTTGAACCGATCCGGGTGCGAGGTGTTGAACCCGTGCGGGCCGCCCTCGACGAGTACCAGAGTGCTGTTCGCGATCGCCTCGTGTGAGCGCTTGCCGCTCACCTCGAACGGAACGATGGCGTCCGCGTCGCCGTGGATGACGAGGGTGGGGACGTCGATCTTCGGCATGTCCTCACGGAAGTCGGTGCGCGCGAACGCCTCGATGCAGCCGAGGATCGCCGGTGTCGACGCTTCGGCCGCCATGTCCACCGCGTACTGACGATCCTCCTCCGAGACCTTCAGCTCGCCGTTCGCGCTGAAGAAGTTGGTGGCGAAGCCGTCGAGGAAGGCGTTGCGGTCCTCCTCGACGCCGTTCTCGAACCCCGCGATCGTCTCGTCGTCGAGGCCGCCGTCGGGGTTGTCCTCGGACTTGTAGAGGTACGGGGGAACAGCACCGGCGAGCACCGCCTTCGCGATGCGGTCGCTGCCGTACTTCGCGAGGTAGCGCACCACCTCGCCGCCGCCCATGGAGAAACCCACCAGCGTCACGTCCCGCAGGTCGAGCGTCTCCAGCAGGACCGACAGGTCCGCGGCGAACGTGTCGTAGTCGTAACCGGACTCGGGCTGCGACGAGCTGCCGAATCCACGCCGGTCGTACGTGACGACGCGGTGGCCCGCGTCGAGCAGTGCGACGATCTGGGGCTCCCACGACCGCTCGTTGAGCGGCCAGCCGTGGATCAACACCACCGGCGCGCCCTCGCCTCGGTCCTGGTAGTGCAGGTCGATCGGGGCGTCGTTCTCGACTCCCACCGAGAGCATCGGCATGTCGTGCCTCCTTCGTCGCGGTGTCTCCGCGTCGCTCTCGGTCTACCCGGAGCGTGCCCCGACGACACACGTTCGCCCACCGTTCACCTTCCTGCACCCGGGGAGTTGCTTACCTTCCCTTTGCCTTTTGCCCGGCACTTCTACGGTCGACCGGTGACCACGATTCCGCTTCCCCTGATCGTCTCCCATCAGCACGACGGCAGCTCATCGCGGTCGTCGCTGACGTGCAAGTACAAGTGCGGCGACGCCTGCTTCCACGAGGTGCCCAACACGTCGTCGAGCGAGTACTTCGGCGACATCGTCAAGACGGCGATGACGCGCCGCGGCATCCTGCGCGGTAGTGCGATGGCCGTGCTGGCCGTCGGCGCCACCAGCGCCCTCGCCGCGTGCGGCACAGAGGACTCGGGCACGGCCACCACCGCGTCGGCCACCCCGACCCCGGAGCCGCGTGGACTCGACTTCGCCGCCGTCGCGCCCAACACCGAGGACGCGGTCGTCGTCCCGGAGGGGTACGAGCAGGCCGTCGTCATCCGGTGGGGCGACCCGGTGGTCGAGGGTGCGCCTGCCTTCGACTTCGACAACCAGACCTCGGCGGCCCAGGAGAAGCAGTTCGGATTCAACAACGACTTCGCGGGTCTGCTGCCGATCGACGGGTCGTCCACCGAGTACCTGCTGGTGGTCAACCACGAGTACACGACGGAACCGTTCCTCTTCAAGGGGTACGACGCGGAGAACCCCACCGCGGAGCAGGTCGCCATCGGCCTTGCCGCCCATGGTCTCTCGGTGGTCCAGGTGGCCGGTGAGAACGGCTCGGGCAAGCTCACCCCGCAGATGGGCCGCTACAACCGTCGCATCACCGGATCGACCGAGTTCGTCCTCACCGGACCCGCGGCCGGCAGTGACTTCCTCAAGACCTCCGCCGATCCCACCGGCACCAGGGTGTTCGGCACGTTCAACAACTGCTCCGGTGGCGTCACCCCGTGGGGCACCGTGTTGTCCGGCGAGGAGAACATCAACCAGTACTTCGCCAACGCCGAGAGTGTGACCGACCCCGTGGTCGCCGAGCGTCTGGCGCGCTACGGCGTGGAAGGTGCTGCGTCCGAGCGCAAGTGGGAGCGATTCGACAAGCGCTTCGATCTGGCGCAGGAGCCGAACGAGGTGAATCGCTTCGGCTGGGTCGTCGAGGTGAACCCGTGGGATCCCACCGCAGCGCCGATCAAGCACACGGCACTGGGCCGGTTCAAGCACGAGGCCGCGACCATCCACGTGACCGACGACGGCACCGTGGTCGCGTACAGCGGTGACGACGAGCGTTTCGACTACATGTACAAGTTCGTCTCCAGCCGGAAGATGATGCAGGGCACCGGCGCTGCGGCACTGCGGTCCAACGTGACGCTTCTCGACGCCGGAACCCTCTACGTCGCGACGCTCTCCGGTGACGCGCCCGACCAGATCGACGGCTCCGGAAAGCTCCCGACGACGGGACAGTTCGCCGGCAAGGGCGAATGGATCCCGTTGTTGCGTACCGGCGAGGACGGCCGCGGCGAGTCCCTGGTCGACGGCATGTCCGCCGAGGAGGTCGCCGTCTTCACGCGCCTCGCCGGTGACAAGGTCGGCGCCACCAAGATGGACCGGCCGGAGGACTTCGAGCCGAACCCCGTCACCGGCAAGGTGTACGTGGCGCTGACCAACAACTCGAACCGAGGCACCGAGGGCAAGGCCGCCGCCGACGAGGCGAATCCGCGGGACAAGAACAAGAACGGCCAGGTCCTCGAGCTCGACGACGACCACGCCGGGACCAGTTTCACGTGGAACCTTCTGCTCGTCTGTGGCGATCCCGCAGCCGCCGACACCTACTTCGGTGGCTTCGACAAGTCGCAGGTCAGCCCGGTCTCGTGCCCGGACAACCTGGCGTTCGACGCCGACGGCAACCTGTGGGTGTCGACGGACGGTAACGCCCTCGACTCCAACGACGGCCTGTTCTCGGTGGTTCTCGACGGTGACCGCCGCGGCCAGACGAAGCAGTTCCTCACCGTGCCGAAGGGCGCCGAGACCTGCGGTCCGATCGTGCAGGAGCAGCGTGTCGTCGTGAGCGTGCAGCACCCGGGCGAGGAGGACGACGCCAGTGCCGACGCCCCCGCCTCGCACTGGCCCGACGGTGGCGACTCGCAGCCCCGTCCGTCGGTCGTCGCGGTGTGGAAGGTCTGACCTTCTCCCTGCCGTCGTGGACCGCGGTCAGCCCAGCCAGTCGAGCACGCTGGCCGCGGTCCACGATTGCTGCATGCTTCCCAACGGCTCTCCGGTGAACGGCTCGTAGTACTCGGCGAAGCTGCCGTCGCTCGCCTGCCGCAACCCCTCCTCGCGCAACATCGCCGACCGCTCCGACCACCCGCGTCGGGCGAAGGCCCACGAGAACAGCCACGTCACCACCGGCCACACGGGACCGCGCCAGTACTCGCGAGGTCGGAAGTCCCTCGAGATCGGCGACGTCGACGGGGGAACGGCGTACTTGAAGTCCGGGTGCCCGCAGAAGCGCGGACCCTCGAAGAGTCGCAGCAGCGCCCGCTCGGTGTCACGAGGCAACCCACCGCACAGCAGCGGCGCGAACATCGCCATCGTGTCGGTCTTGATCCACTCCCCGGACCGCACGTCGCGATCCCGAGCCGCGCCGGAACGCGCGTCGGTGGTGGCGACGACGCCGCTCCGGAACCGGTCGGCCCAGGCGCGCAGGTCCCGCACGTCCGCATGAGGCCGGGAATGGTCCTCGCCGATGGTGGCCAGCACGTCACAGGCGACAGCGAAGATCGCGCTGACGAACACGTCCTCCACCGCGAAGCTCATGGCGCTGTTCAGCGCGAGATCGTCGTACCGCGCAAGCTTCATCTCCTCGAGCAGCCAGAGATAGCGGTCGTACTCGATGTTGCTCGGGCGCTGCGACGAGTCGGTGACGATGGACGTGTCTTCCCGGATGTACGGCGGCACCGCCCCCGGAATCACCTTCGCGTACGCCGCGTCCCAGCGCGGCGAGTTGTCCATGCCCGATTCCCACCCGTGGTACAGCGTGATGCGCCCCGTGTGGTTCTGATCGCGTGCGTGTGCCAGCCAGCGGTGCCACCGCACCAGATCCGGCCATCGCCGATCGAGGAACTCACCGGCGACCTGCCGCGTGGTCCGCCCACGTCGACGGGCGTGATCGAGAATGCGCTGCACGGCGATCGCGTGCACGGGGGGCTGCGTGATGCCCGAGGTGTGGACGCCGACGGGTGCGTGCGCGGCGAGTTCGTTCACCTGCCAGCGGGCGGGCCCGGGGAAGTATCCGTCGACACCGCTGGCGAAGACGATGTGCGGGATCATGCCGTTGGACCACTGAGCGGACAACAGGGTGTCGAGCTCGACGACGGCCCGCTCGACACTCAACGGGGCGAGCCCGACCGACACGAAGGCGGCGTCCCAGCTCCACATGTGTGGGTACAGACGCGGAGCCGCGCTGGTCATGGTGCCCAGATCGTTGCCGCGCAGGAGGTAGGCGGCCCGTGCTGCGAGCTGAGTCGGGGTGAATCCGGGGGCGGCCATGGGAGACATCATCCGTCGGACGGCGCGATCCTGCAGGACGCGCCGGTGAGTCGGGGTGCGGGCCCGGCGCGTCGGTCGCATACTGAGCCATCGGCGTCGAACGCGCCGGGGCAACTGGTCGGGGGTGGTGGGTGTGTCGACCGCGTCGATGTCCGCGCTGGTCGGGTGGCTGCCGGACGACTCCGGTCACGATGCGCTGGGTCTGGCCGCGCGCATGGCGACCACCGCTCGGGCCGCGGGCGGCGCGATGACGGTCCGCACGTGCACCGTCCTGCCGCGGACGTGGCCGTTCCCGTCGATGGCGCACGTGGACGCGGAGTACCGACGCTGGCTCGAGGAGCGCGGCACGGATGCGGCCGCTCGGGCCGATGCGGCGATGGCGGACCTGCTCACTCCGGCCGATCTGGGATCGCCCTCCGCCTTCTTCGCCGAGAACGCCGCCGAGTCGGCCGCACTCACCGCGGCGTCGGCCACTCACCATGCCGACCTGGTGGTGCTGGGGAGCTCCGACGGTCCCGACGATCGCTTCACGCCGGGGAGCACGAGCGAGACGCTGCTGCACTCGTCGGCTGTTCCGCTGGCACTGGCGCCGCGCGGAGCACGCCGCCGCACCGACGCCGTCTCCCGCATCTCCTGCGCCTACACCGGGACCCCGGAAGCCAAGGATGCGCTGTATTCCGCAGCGGCTCTCGCGGTGCGCTGGAACATCGCGCTGCGCCTGGTGGCGTTCGCACCACGACGCTCGACGACGTATCCCCCCTTCGGTGGCTACGACGCGGAGGATCTGGTGACGTCGCAGTGGCGTGCGCAGGCCACCGAGATGCTGCACTCCGCGGCGTCGGACGTCACGTCCGCCTACCCGGCCCTGTCCCCTACGTGCGCGGTGGGTTCCGGCGGGGACTGGCAGCACGTGGTGGACTCGGTCGAGCTGGGGCCCGAGGACCTGCTGGTGCTCGGTTCGTCCCGCCTCGGACCTCTCGCCCGGGTGTTCCTCGGCTCCACCGCGTCGAAGATTCTGCGGCACAGCCCTGTTCCGATTCTGGTCGTTCCCCGTGGAAGCCGATTCGCTCGGTGAACCGCGCCGATAGTGGAGGAAACATGAGCGATCCGGGCAAGGGTTCGGGACTGCTGCGACGCAAGTCGATCAGCGACATCGCAGCCCTGGAGGCGACGGGCGAAGGTCGGCTGAAGCGGTCGATCACCACGTTCCAGCTGACGTGCATCGGCGTCGGCTCGACCGTGGGCACCGGCATCTTCTTCATCTTCTCGTCCGCCGTCCCGGTGGCGGGGCCCGCCGTCATCTTCTCGTTCGTCATCGCCGCCGTCACGGCCGGCCTGACGGCGCTCTGCTACGCCGAGCTGGCGTCGTCGATCCCGGCCTCCGGGTCGACCTACACCTACACGTACACCACCATCGGCGAGTTCGTCGCGATCCTCGTCGGCGCCTGCCTCATTCTCGAGTACGGCGTGTCGACGGCCGCGGTGTCGGTGCTGTGGTCCCAGTATCTCAACGACCTGTTGGATCGTACTGTCGGACTACGCATTCCGGACGTGCTGTCGCATGCACCCGGAGACGGCGCCGGTTTCGGCGTCAACCTGCCCGCCATCGTTCTCGTCGCGCTGTGCGCCGTGTTGCTGATCCGCGGAACGAGCGAGTCCGCTCGTGCGAACGCCGTCATGGTCGTCATCAAGATCGGCATCCTCGCGATGTTCGCCATCGTCGGTTTCACAGGATTCAGTCTCGAGAATCTGGAACCGTTCGCCCCGTTCGGAGTCGCCGGTGTCGGTGCGGCGTCCGGCCTGATCTTCTTCTCGTTCATCGGACTCGACGCGGTGTCGACGGCCGGCGAGGAGGTGCACGATCCCAAGCGCACGCTGCCCATCGCGCTCATCAGCGCGCTGGTGGTGGTCACGCTGATCTACCTGTTGGTGACGATGTCGGCGATCGGCGCGCAGAAGTACACCGAGTTCGAGGGCCAGGAGGCCGGTCTCGCCGAGATCCTGCAGTACGTCACAGGATCGAGCTGGCCGTCGATCGTGCTGTCGGCGGGCGCCGTCGTCTCGATCTTCTCGGTCACGCTGGTCACCCTCTACGGGCAGACTCGGATCCTGTTCGCGATGAGCCGCGACGGTCTGATCCCGAAGGTGTTCTCGCAGGTGAACCCTCGCAGCCTCGCACCGGTGAAGAACACGATCATCGTGGCGTTCTTCGTGTCCCTGCTCGCGGGTTTCCTGCCGCTGGACTTCCTGGCGGACCTGGTGTCGATGGGCACGCTCGTGGCCTTCATCGTCGTCTCCGCCGGAGTGATCATCCTGCGCCGCCGCGAGCCGAACATCGAGCGCGGCTTCAAGGTTCCGCTGTACCCGGTGCTCCCGATCCTGTCGATCTGCGCATGCCTGTACCTCATCAGCACCCTGCACATCCAGACGTGGATCCTCTTCGCGGTCTGGCTGGCGGCCACGTCGGTGCTCTACTTCACCTACTCACGACGGCGATCGACCCTGGAGCCGAACAGGCTCCAGGGCTGATCGAAGCGTGACGGTCAGCGACCGATGGTGGCGTGCATCTCCCAGACGATGACCTCGGCTGCGGACGTCGTCGACAGTGTCTGTCCGCCACCGCCCTTGATGCGGACCGCGTCACCCTCGCGCAGCAGGCCCACGCCCTCGAGCGAGGCCTCGCCGCGGGCGACGAAGACGTGCAGGAACGGAGCATCCGGAAGGTCCTGAGCCGGGGTGTCGGAACGCAACCGTGCGACGTGCATCGCGGCGTACTTGTTCTTGATGCGGATCGCCGAGTGGTCCTTGTAGGCGTCCATTCCCGACGCGACCGGAACCAGCCCGCCCGAGAGCAGTTCGTCGTCGATCTCGAGCTGCTCGTACCCGGGGGTGATGCCGGCCTCGTCGGGCACGACCCACATCTGCACGAAGTGCACCGGGTCCCGATGCTTCTGCGACGGGTTCTCCGTCGACGCGAGACGCCACGAGTCGTTCTTCTCCGAGTGCAAAATTCCCGTGCCGGCGCTCATCCGCTGGGCGAGCCCCGGGTAGATGAGCCCGTTGTGCCCGATGGAGTCCTGGTGCACGAGGGATCCCTGCAGTACCCACGTGACGATCTCCATGTCCCGGTGCGGGTGCGTGTCGAAACCAGTACCCGCGTCCACGATGTCGTCGTTGTTCACCATCAGCACCCCGTGGTGGGTGTTGTCGGGATCGTAGTGATGTCCGAACGAGAACGAATGGTGCGAGTCGAGCCAGCCGATGTTCGTGGCCGGCCGGTCGTCGGCGCGACGGACGTCGAGTTCGGGTGCGGTGGAGGTCGTCATGGGGGTCCCTTCTCGGGATGGACAGTGAGACTACCGAGCGAGCTTGCCCGCGATGGTGACGACGCGGGTGGCGAGATGTCCGAGGGCGGCGCGGGTCGCGTCGTCCAGTTCGTTCTGGTTGTCGGGTCCGGTGACGTGGCCGACGCCGTAGGGGTTGCCGTCGGCGAACTTCAGTCCGTCGGTGTAGCCGGGGGGAACGAGGATGCCGCCGAAGTGCATGAGCGAGGTGTACAGGTTGACGATGGTCGTCTCCTGGCCGCCGTGGGCCGTCTGGCTCGAGGTGAACGCGGCGTAGGCCTTGTCGGCGAGCTTCCCCTGGGCCCACAGGCCACCGAGCGTGTCGAAGAAGGTCTGGAACGGGGACGCGACGCTGCCGAAACGGGTCGGCGAGCCGAAGATGACGCCGTCCGCCCACACGATGTCGTCACCGGTGGCGGCCGGCAGATCCTTGGTGGCCTCGTAGTTGGCAGTCCAGGCGGGGTTCTCGGCGAAGGTCGCCGGGTCACGGGTCTCGGCGATGTGCCGGACGCGCACCTCGGCGCCGGCCGCCTGAGCGGCCTTCTCGAGCTCGGCCGCCATCGTGGTGCCGTGGCCGGTGGAGGAGTAGTAGAGGATCGCGAGCTTCGTCATGATTGACCTTTCGGGAGAGAACCGTGATTCGGGAGTGATTCGGACTCAGAGAACGTGGTGGCCGTACATCTCGCCGAGCGGGTCGGCGATGAGTTCGAGGCGTGCACCATCGGGATCACGGAAGTAGATCGAGACTCCACTGTGCTCCGTGAGCTCGACGCCCGCATCCGTCAGCTTGGTGCGCAGGTGTTCCCAGCGGTCGGGTTCCACGCTGATGGCCACGTGATGCAGTCCGCCGAGCACCTCCTCGTAGGGGCCGACGTCGAGGCCGGGGAAGTCGAAGAAGGCGAGGAGGTTGCTGTTCCCGATGTCGAAGAAGAAGTGCGACGAGCCGGGGTAGTCGCGGTTCTCGATCAACTCGGTCAGTGGGAACTCGAGCACACCCTGGTAGAACAGGATGGTCTGCTCGACGTCGCTGCTGATCAGCGCGGTGTGGTGCAGTCCGCGCGCCGAGGACGTCGGGCGGGACTCTGCAGGCTGCAGGTGCAGGCCCCGCAGTCGGTCGCGCCGGGCCTCGAACTCGTCCGAGCGCTGCTGCTCGTCGGCTGTCATGCTCATCGTCTCCGCCTTCGATCGAATCGTTGCGTTGTCAACTACCGAGAACAGTACCGCACATGGTTGCGCTGTCAACTACTTGGGTAGACTCGTGTCATGACTCAGTGGCTGACCGAGGACGAGCAGCGCGCCTGGCGCTCGTACCTCGACGCGACGCGTCTTCTGATGCAGACGCTCGATCGGCAGCTCACGCGCGATTCCGGGATCTCCTTCACCGACTTCGAGCTGCTCGTCGTGCTCTCGGAGGCACCCGGCCGACAGATGCGGATGCGCGACCTGGCCGATGCGGTGACCACCACCCGCAGTGGCGTCACCCGGGCGATCACCCGACTCGTCGACGCCGGTTGGGTCGTCCGCGTCGAGTGCGAGGACGACCGTCGGGGGATGCTCGCGGAACTCACCGACGCGGGTATGGACAAGCTCGCGGCGTCGAGCCCCGGCCATGTCGGCGCCGTCCGGGCGTCGATGTTCGACGTCCTCACCGACGACGACGTCGCGACCTTCGCGAGGGCGTACTCGGACATGCGGACGCACATCCAGAAGGGCGCCGGATAGCCTCGCTGTATGCCACGCACAGCACTCGTCACCGGAGCCGCCCGCGGACTGGGAGCGGGAATCGCTCGCCTGTTGTCCGCCGATCACGACGTCTGGGTCGGGGGATCGACGGCCGACTCCGTCGCGGGCATCTCCGACGAACTGATCAGCGCGCGGCCGTGGCCCGTCGACCTCACCGACGCGGACGCTCTCGCCGCGGCCACCGCGGACATCACGAGCCTCGACGTCCTGGTGCACAACGCGGGCGTCGCCGATCTCGGCACGGTGGAGACGCTGACGCTCGCGGACTGGCGACACACGTTCGAGGCCAACGTCTTCGCGGTGGCCGAGCTCACCCGCCTCCTGCTGCCCGCGCTCCGAGCAGCCGGCGGCCACGTCGTGTTGATCAACTCGGGCGCCGGCATCAGGGCCAACCCGCGGTGGAGTGCCTACGCCGCGAGCAAGTTCGCGCTGCGGGCCTTCGGCGACGCACTGCGCCTCGAGGAGCCGACCCTGCGCGTGACGTCCGTCCACCCGGGGCGCATCGACACCGACATGCAGCGCGCGATCGTCGCGGGCGAGGGCGACGAGTACGACGCCTCGAAGTACCTCACCGTCGAGACCGTCGCCCGCGCCGTCCGCCAGGCCGTGGACACCCCTGCCGATGCGCATCCCACCGAGATCGTCCTGCGCACACGGTGATCGGGGATCAGGGGCGAGCGTGACTCAGTGCTCGTTCGCCTTGACCACGAGCACGGGGACCGGACTGTCGAGCAACACGCGCTGAACCGTGCTGCCGGTCAGGAACTTTCCGACCGCGCTTCGGCGACGTGATCCGATGATCACCAGCGTGGCACCGACATCCGAGACCAGATCGACGAGAGCCCCCGCCGGATCGCCGCCGTCGGGTTCGACGCGCACCGTGAAGGAGTTCTCTCCCAGCACCTGACGTGCCTGCGCCTCGGCTGCGTCCCGGTG
This sequence comes from Rhodococcus sp. SORGH_AS_0301, assembly GCF_030818285.1. Classification (NCBI taxonomy): domain Bacteria; kingdom Bacillati; phylum Actinomycetota; class Actinomycetes; order Mycobacteriales; family Nocardiaceae; genus Rhodococcus; species Rhodococcus sp. SORGH_AS_0301. Next base: position 4,132,501 of record NZ_JAUTAC010000002.1, on the reverse strand, counting down.
GGCGGTGGTGACCGAATCGGCGTCGATCACCGACAGGACGACGAGATCGGTTCCCCTCAGCGTCGCCTCCGCCTGTCCCTGCACGAGCGCCTCACGGCCTTCGGGTGTCGAATTCATCGCTACTGCAACGGTCATGACGGTGCCTTTCACATCGGGGAGACTCCAGGTTCACCGAGATTCCGTCGCGGCGACGTACGTTTCGCGGTATTCGTCCGTGCACACTATGGCCACAACTCGGATTCCCTGGACTATTCGGACATCCAGAACCTAGCCTCCTGATGTGACCGAAACCACTCCTGAGTTGTCGTGCCCATGCAGATCACAGTGAAGCGCGCGCTCGGCACGCTCGCTGTCGTCGCCGTCGTCGCCGTCGCCGGCATCGACGCGGCCGGCAGCGCCAGCGGATCCGACGCCCGCGCCAAGTTGACCCTGATCGCTCCCGCCGCCGCGGGAGGTGGATGGGACCTGGTGGCGCGTGAGTCGCAGCAAGCACTCCGTTCCGACGGCATCGTGAACAACGCCCAGGTGGTGAACGTCCCCGGAGCCGGCGGGACCATCGGGCTCAGTCAGCTCGAGAATCTCACGGGCCAGTCGACCACGGTCATGGTGACCGGCACGGTCATGCTCGGCGGTATCGCGATCAACGATTCCGACATCACCCTGCAGGACACCGTGCCCATCGCCAAGATGGCCGAGGACTTCGAGGTCTTCGTCGTACCGCGAGACTCGCCGTACCAGAACCTCGAGGACTTCATCGCCGCATGGCGGGCCAACCCCGGCGGTCTCCCCATCGGCGGCGGCTCGCTCGGCGGTATCGACCACATCGTCTCCGGCCAGCTGGCACAGCAGGTCGACATCGATCCGGCAGCGATCAACTACATCGCGTTCTCCGGCGGTGGTGAGGTGCTGACCTCGCTGTTGTCCAACACCGTCGGCATCGCCGTCAGCGGATACAACGACTTCCGCGACCAGATCGAATCCGGGAACGTCCGCGCCCTCGCGGTGGCGGCACCCGAGCCCGTCGACGGGATCGACACCCCGACGTTCAAGGAACTCGGGTACGACGTCGACCTGGTCAACTGGCGCGGATTCGTCGCACCTCCCGGCATCTCGGACACCGACAGGCAGACGTTGATCGAGATCGTCACCGAGATGCAGGAGACCGAACAGTGGGACACCGCCATCGAGCGCAACCGGTGGAAGCCGTCCTTCGTCACCGGGGACGACTTCGGTGACTTCCTCGAGGTCGAACAGACCCGCATCACCGACATCCTCCGAGAGTTGGGCCTGGTATGAGTGAGAGTGTTTCGACCACGCGGGCGGAAACGCCGCCCGATACCGATCGTGGTTTCCTCCACGGCCGGAGCGGACTGGTGGTGTCGGCGCTTCTCGTCGCCCTCGGCCTGTTCCTGATCTACGGCACCGTCACCATGGACGTACCCGACACCGCGACATCGCCCGGCCCGCAGGTCTTCCCGGCCATCATCGCGGGACTGTGCTTCGTGATCGCCGTGCTCGTCGCGGTTCAACTGCTGCGCACTCCGGACGAGGTCGACCTCGGCGTCGACGAGGCAGGCGAGCCCAACACCGGAACCGTGTCCAACTGGCGTTCCGTCGGCATCACCGTCGGCTCGATCGCCCTGTTCATCGCCCTGCTGAATCCGCTGGGATGGGTTCTCGCCGGTGCGCTGCTGTTCTGGGGCGTCTCGATCGGACTCGGCGGCACCCGGTTCGTCTTCGACGCCGGTGTGGCGCTGGTCATGTCGTCCGTCGTCCAGCTGGTCTTCTCCGGTGGACTCGGGCTCACGCTGCCCGGCGGCATCCTCGCGGCGGTGTTCTGATGGACGCACTCTCCAATCTCATCGACGGCTTCGGCACCGCGCTGACGCCCATGAACATCGTGTGGGTCGTCGTCGGCGCCCTGCTCGGCACCGCGGTGGGTGTCCTCCCCGGACTCGGATCGGCCATGGCTGTCGCCCTGCTCCTGCCCGTGACGTTCACCCTCGAGCCGACCTCGGCGCTCATCATGTTCGCCGGCGTCTACTTCGGCGGCCTGTTCGGTGACTCGATCTCCGGCATCCTCATGAACACCCCCGGAAACAGCACGGCGATCGCGGGAACGTTCGAGGGGCACCGCATGGCGAAGAACGGCCGCGCCCCACAAGCGTTGGCCACCTCCGCCATCGGCGCCTTCATCGGCGGCATCATCGCCACCACCCTCGTGGTGTTCTTCGCCCCGACGCTCGCCGACCTGGCCACGAACTTCGGACCCGCGGAGTACTTCGCCCTGGCGGTGTTCGCCTTCATCGCGACGTCCGCAGTGGTGTCCGACTCCGTCCTCAAGGGTCTGAGCGCACTGCTGATCGGCCTGACACTCGCCGTCATCGGTATCGACGGACCCTCCGGCGCATCACGGTTCACGTTCGAGGTACCGGCACTGTTCGACGGCATCTCCGTGGTGGTCATCACCGTCGCGATGCTCGCCCTCGGCGAGGTCATCTTCATCGCCTCGAAGATCGGCAAGCCCGACGACAACACGCTGATCCCGTCGAAGGGTCGACCCTTCCTGAGCAAGGCAGAGTTCCGCGAAGCGATGCCTGCATGGTTGCGCGGCACCGCATTCGGAGTCCCCTTCGGCGTCATTCCCGCCGGCGGCGCCGAGGTGCCGAGCTTCCTGGCCTACGGCACCGAGCGCCGCTTGGACCGACGCAGCAAGAACCCGATGTTCGGCAAGGGCGCGATCCGCGGCGTCGCCGGACCGGAAGCCGCCGGCAACTCCACCGCCGGTACCGCGATGGGTGCACTTCTCGCTCTCGGGCTCCCCACGTCGGCGACGGCAGCGATCCTGCTCGCAGCGTTCCAGCAGTACGGGATCCAACCGGGACCGTTGCTGTTCGAGCGCAACGGTGAGGTCGTCTGGGCACTGCTCGCCAGCCTCTTCGTCGGCATGGTGGTCCTGTTGATCCTGAATCTGCCGTTCGCCCCCCTGTGGGCGCAGCTGCTCAAGATCCCCAAGAACTACCTGTACGCCGGCATCACGGTGTTCGCCTCGCTGGGCGTCTACGCGGTGAGCGCCTCGATCGTGGACCTCATCGCCATGCTCGGACTCGGCATCATCGGATTCATGCTGCGCCGCTTCGGGATCCCGTTGGCGCCGGTGCTCATCGCCGTCATCCTGGGACCGCTCGCCGAGGATTCGCTGCGACGAGCCCTGGCCGTCAGTGAAGGGGACGTCTCCGTCCTCGTCGGCAGTGGCATCACCGTCGTCCTGTACACGCTGATGGTCATCGCGGTGGTCTTCTCCGTCGTGACGAAGGTGCGGTCGCGGGCGAAGGTGGACTTCTAGAGCACCCGCTTCACCCCTCGCCCCTCGCGAGTACGTCGACAGTGTCGTGATCCAGCTGCTGATCACGACAATCAGGACGTACTCGCGGGGGGTTCGTGGGTGTTCACCCCCGTGTCACCCCAGCGTGGCTGAATGACGGCATGGGATACGACGAGACCTTCCTGTCCACCACCCCGCTGCCGGTCCCCGCCCGGCCGGACCTGACCGTCCTGACCTACACGCACTTCTCCGTGTCGATGGACACCGAACGGCGCCTCGCCGCCGTGACCGCGGTGAACATCGACGGCGGCGCGTTGCAGGAGGTGGACCGCGGAGACGACTGGCGCCTCGATCCGCGCCTGCCGGCGACCGCGCAGGCGGGCCCGGAGCTGTACGCGAACAACGACATCGACCGTGGGCACCTCGTACGACGACGCGACCCGGTGTGGGGTTCGCGTGACGTCGCCGAGCAGGCCAACGAGGACACGTTCCACTACACGGTGTGCGGACCGCAGACGGCCACGCTGAACCAGTCCAAGACTCTCTGGCTCGGCCTCGAGGACTACGTGCTCGAGCACGCGCGGACGTACGGGCAGACGATCTCCGTCTTCAGCGGCTGCGTGTTCGCCGAGGACGATCCCGTCTACCGCGGTGTCGCGATCCCGCGGCGCTTCTTCAAGATCGCGGCCTGGTGGCAGAACGACGTGCTCGCCGCGACCGGCTACGTGCTCGACCAGTCGGAGTCGCTGGCACCCATTCTCGAACGCGGCGTCCTGGCGAGCGACATCCCTCCGCTCGGGGCGTACCGCACGTATCAGGTGCCGATCACCGACATCGCCGCTGCGACCAGCCTGGCGATGGCCGAGCTGACGGCGGCCGATCGCCTCGCCCTGGTTCCCGGCGTCCGGCCCGTCGACTGGCGTGAGATCGAGGGAGCCGACGACCTGGTGTGGTGAGGTCGGTCGAGCTACAGAACGATGTTCACCATTCTGCCCGGCACGACGATGACCTTCTTCGGATCCTTGCCGTCGAGAAGCGCGACGATCTTCTCGTCGGCCAGGGCCACCGCCTGCACGTCCTCGCGGGACGCGTCGGCCGCCACCGTGATGCGACTGCGTACCTTGCCGTTGACCTGGATCGGGTAGTCCACCGTGTCGTCCACGAGCCACTTCTCGTCGACCGTGGGGAATGGACCGTGAGCCAGTGACTCGCTGTGTCCCAACGTGTTCCACAGTTCCTCGGCGATGTGCGGTGCGAGAGGAGCCAGCATCAGCACCAACGGCTCGACGGCGTCCCGAGGTGCGCCCTGCGGGTACTCCTTCGTGAGGTGGTTGGTGTACTCGATGAGCTTCGCGCCGGCCGTGTTGTCGCGCAGCGCAGCGTAATCCGCGTCGACACCCTCGACGGTCCGGTTGAGAGCCTTCAGCGTGGCGTCGCTCGGCGTCGCGTCGGTGGTCCGGACGGCGCCGGTCTCCTCGTCGACCACCAGACGCCAGACGCGCTGCAGGAAACGGTGCGCGCCGACGACGTCCTTGGTCGCCCACGGCCGGGACGTGTCCAACGGACCCATCGACATCTCGTACATGCGCAGGGTGTCCGCGCCGTACTCGGTGAAGATCTCGTCGGGGGAGACGGAGTTCTTCAGGGACTTGCCCATCTTCCCGTACTCACGAGTGACGGGCTGCCCGTCGTGGAAGTACCCGCCGTCGCGCTCCTCCACCTCGTCGGCTGCGACGTAGACGCCGCGCGCGTCGGTGAACGCGTACGCCTGGATGTACCCCTGGTTGTACAGGCGGCGGTACGGCTCCTTCGAGCTGACGTGCCCCAGGTCGAACAGCACCTTGTGCCAGAACCGCGCGTACAGCAGGTGCAGCACAGCGTGTTCCACGCCGCCGACGTAGAGGTCGAGGCCGCCGGGGTCGTTCTCGCCGTGAACGTCGGGGCGCGGTCCCATCCAGTACGCCTCGTTCTCCGGAGCGCACATCTGCTCGGAGTTGGTCGGATCGATGTAGCGCAGCTGGTACCACGAGCTACCGGCCCACTGCGGCATGACATTGGTGTCGCGCGTGTACGTCTGCAGCCCGTCGCCCAGGTCGAGCTCGACGTTCACCCAGTCGGTCGCCTTCGCCAACGGGGGAGACGGCTCACTGTTCGCGTCGTCCGGGTCGAACGACACGGGTGCGTAGTCCTTCACCTCCGGAAGTTCCACCGGCAGAGCAGAATCCGGCAACGGATGCGCCTTGCCCTCCGCGTCGTACACCACCGGGAAGGGCTCGCCCCAGTACCGCTGACGGGCGAACAGCCAGTCGCGCAGCTTGTACTGGATGGTGCCCCTGCCGCGGCCCTCGGACTCGAGGTGCTCGATGACACGCGCCTTGGCCGCGTCGACGGTGAGGCCGTCCAGGAAATCGGAGTTGATCAGCTCGCCGTCGCCGGTCCACGCGGACTCGTCGACAGCGCCACCCGAGATGACCTGCACCACAGGCAGTCCGAACTTCGTGGCGAACTCCCAGTCACGCTGGTCGTGACCCGGGACGGCCATGATGGCACCGGTGCCGTAGCCGGTCAGGACGTAGTCGGCGATGAAGACCGGCACCGACGCGCCGTTGACGGGGTTGACGGCGAAGGCGCCGGTGAACACACCGGTCTTCTCCTTGTTCTCCTGGCGCTCGAGGTCCGACTTGGCTGCGATCGCACGACGGTACGCACCGACCGCGAGCACGGGAGTTCCCTCACCGTGCGTCCAGCGCTCGTCGGTGTCCGTCGGCCATGCCGCCGCCGTGATGTCGTCCACCAGCGGGTGTTCGGGTGCCAGCACCACGTAGGTGGCGCCGAAGAGCGTGTCGGGGCGGGTGGTGAACACGTCGATGTCGGCGGTGCCGGACCCGTGCGGCAGACCGGCGACGAACGTCACCTCGGCGCCGCGGGAGCGCCCGATCCAGTTGCGCTGCATCGTCTTGACCTTGTCCGGCCAATCGAGCAGATCCAGGTCGTCGATCAACCGGTCGGAGTATGCGGTGATCCGCATCATCCACTGGCGCAGGTTCTTCCGGAACACCGGGAAATTGCCGCGGTCGCTGCGACCGTCGGCGGTGACCTCCTCGTTGGCCAGCACGGTGCCCAGACCGGGGCACCAGTTGACCAGCGAGTTGGACTGGTAGACCAGACGATGACCGTCGATGACGTCGCGACGCTCGGAGACCGAGAGATCGGCCCACGCACGCCCGTCGTCCAGAGTCCGAGCACCGGAGGTGAACTCCTCCTCGAGCTCGACGATCCGTCGTGCCTTACCGGCCTCGGTGTCGTACCAGGAATCGAAGATCTGCAAGAAGATCCACTGCGTCCAGTGATAGAAGTCGACGTCCGTCGTGGCGAGCGAGCGACGGGTGTCGTGACCGAGTCCCAGCCGCCCCAGCTGCCGGCGCATGTTGGCGATGTTCGCCTCGGTGGTGGTGCGCGGGTGCGTGCCCGTCTGCACCGCGTACTGCTCGGCGGGCAGGCCGAAGGCGTCGTAACCCAGCGTGTGCAGCACGTTGCGGCCCTGCATGCGGTGGTAGCGGGCGAAGACGTCCGTCGCGATGTAACCGAGCGGGTGGCCGACGTGCAGACCGCTGCCGGACGGGTACGGGAACATGTCCTGCACGAACAACTTGTCGGTCGGAACCGGATCGCCGGTGCTGAGCTCGCCCACCGGATTGGGTGCGTCGAACGTCCCCTCGGCGGCCCACCGCTCCTGCCAGCGCGACTCGAGGGAACCCGCCAGATCCGCCGTGTAGCGGTGGCCGGGGGTCGTGTCGGGGGAGATGTCGCCGTGTTCACTCACCCGACCAGCGTAAAGCGTGACGATCCGCACGCGGACGCCCGGCCACGACGCCGTAAAGTGGTGCTCGTGATTGTCGTGTCCGTGATCCTTCTGCTCGTACTCCTCGTCGGCGCCGTGGCGCTGGGCGCGGTGGCGTTCCTCGGTCTGACCGGCCGCTTGAAGCGCAACTCCGTCGCCGGAGTCCGAACGGAAGCGAGCATGCGCTCGGACGAGACGTTCACCGTCGCCAACCGAGTCGCCGGCCCGACGACGGCCGCCGCCGCGGTCTTCCTGCTGGTCGGCGCAGTGGCGACCCTCGCGCCGGGCGGCATCTTCGGCGTGGTCGCCGCCGTGCTGACCACCGTCGCCGCGCTCGTCACCGCTGCGTACGGCGGTGCCATGGGCACCCGCGCCGCGGCCGCAGTGCCGGTCGAGGAGACCGGTGGATGCGGCCACAGCTGCATCTCGTGCAGCCTCAAGGACGCGTGCCAGCCGTCCTGACGTGGCGTTCTCCCTGACAGGCACCATCAGAGCGCTCGACGGCTTCGTCCTCGCGATCTTCGCTGCTGCCATCGCGGCCACCGTGTTCCCGGTCTCCGGCACCGCAGCGGACGTCCTGTCGTGGGTCACCACGATCGGCATCGCCCTGCTGTTCTTCCTGTACGGAATCAGACTGTCTCCGCGTGACGCCATGGACGGAGTCCGGCACTGGCGACTGCACGGGGTCGTTCTGGCCTGCACGTACCTGCTGTTCCCGGTCCTCGGGCTCGGAGTACGGGTGCTCGCGCCGGGGCTGCTGACCGACGACCTCTACACCGGGATGCTCTACCTCTGCCTCGTTCCGTCCACGATCCAGTCGTCGATCGCCTTCACCTCGATCGCCCGCGGCAACGTCGCCGGCGCCGTCGTCAGCGCGTCGCTGTCCAACATCATCGGAGTGTTCGCGACGCCGCTGCTGGTGGTCCTGCTGATGAGCACGACGGGCGGTGCGAGCATCGATGCCGGATCGATCGTCGACATCATGCTCCAACTCCTGCTGCCGTTCGTGGCCGGACAGTGCGCGAGGCGATGGCTCGCAGGACGGGTGGAGCGGCATCGGTCCACCACGCTGCTCGTCGACCGCGGATCGATCCTCCTGATCGTCTACGCCGCGTTCAGCGCGTCGCGCGTCGACGGAGTCTGGGCTGCCACCACGCCGTGGCAGATCGTGGCGGTGGTACTCCTGTGCAGCGCCCTGCTCGTTATCGTCCTCGCCGCGACTGCCGGGATCGCGCGCGCGCTCCGCATGACGCGTGACGACCGCATCGTCGTGGTGTTCTGTGGCTCGAAGAAGAGCCTGGCCAGCGGCATCGCGATCGCCTCCGTGCTCTTCGTCGGGCAACCCGTGGGAGTGATCGTGCTTCCCCTGCTGATCTTCCACCAGATCCAACTCGTGGTGTGCGCCGTCCTGGCGGGCCGCTACGAGCGCGAGGCGATCAGGGACGCTGCATCGACTTCCTGATCTCGTCGAGGCGCGCCTTGCCGGCACGCTCCCGCTCGGCGAACTTCTCCGCCTCGGTGCGTCCGACCGCGCTCTCGGCGTCCAGCTCGGTGGAACCCACCGCGCGCCCCGAACGCCCGTCGATGCGTTCGCGCACCGCGTCGAAGGTGGGCACTCCGGCGTCGGTGAACCCCGGGTCCGTCGGAACCTGGGGGATGTCGGTCACCGACGGCGTGCGCGGCACGATGTCGGGATCGACGGACGCTTCCGGGGTCAGGCCCAGCGCGGCGTCGTACACCGCCCGCAGCGCCGGGCGAGCACTCGTGAGTGCAACGACGAGATCGAGTACCTCCGCATCGGGCAACGACGCGGCCTGGTCGGACGAGAAGTCGGTCATGTCACCAGGGTAGGCCTGAGAGCTCCGGTGATCGTGGACTCCCGACCCCGGAATGCGGGGCCGGAAGTCCACGATCGGGCGACTACGGCGTCGGCATGCCGCCGTTGACGTTCAACGTGTCGCCGGTGACGTACCCGGACTCGGCCGACGAGAGGTACACGTAGGCACCGGCCAACTCGGCGGGCTGACCCGCACGACCGAGCGGCGTCTCCTGGCCGAACTCGGGCAGCGCCGACGTGGGCTGTCCACCGGACGCCTGCAAGGGCGTCCAGAACGGGCCGGGAGCAACGACGTTGACGCGGATCCCACGAGGAGCGAGTTGCTGCGCCAGCGCCTTGCTCATCGTGTTGATCGCCATCTTGGTCGTCGCGTAGTCCACGAGCCCCGGTGACGGCGTGTAGGCCTGGATCGAGCTCGTGTTGACGATGGTCGAGCCTGCCGGCATGTGCGGAACCGCTTCCTGGATGATCCAGAACAGCGCGTACACGTTGGTCTTGAACGTTGCGTCGAACTGCTCCGGGCTAAGGTCCTCGAGCTTCTCGACGTACTGCTGCTTGCCGGCGACGTTCACGAGAAGGTCTATGCCACCGAACTTCTCGACGGTGGTGCGCACGATGCCGCGAGCCGCGGACTCGTCCGTGAGGTCGGCGGGAGCGAGTACCGCGGTCCTCCCGGCGGTGCGCACCAGGTCGGCCACCTCCTGCGCGTCCTTCTCCTCCGACGGCAGGTAGTTGAGAACGACGTCGGCGCCCTCGCGGGCCAGCGCGATGGCGACGGCGCGGCCGATGCCGCTGTCCGCACCGGTGACCAGTGCCTTGCGCCCGGTCAGCCGGCCGGTGCCGCGGTAGCTGCCCTCACCGTGGTCGGCCTTGGGCTCGAGTTCCGCGGCGAGGCCCGGCGGATCCTGGTGCTGCTCGGGGTACCCGTCCTGTCGGTACTGGGTGACGGGATCGGTGAACGTGTACTGGTCGGTCATCGCCCTGGCATGCCCCGGCCGTGGGGGGTGCCAAACAGGTGTCACCGGGTCCGTGGCGGGTACCACCGAAGACATGGCCCCGAAGTTTCCCGGCGCAGGCACCTTCGTGCCCGAGTCCGACGATCTCCGCGTTCTCGCCGACGCCGCCCGCAGTTGCCGGGGATGCGACCTGTGGGAGCCCGCGGAGAACACGGTGTTCGGAGCCGGCACCCCGTCCGCTCGCATGATGCTCATCGGCGAGCAACCGGGGGATCAGGAGGATCGACGGGCACAGCCCTTCGTCGGCCCGGCGGGTGCGCTCCTGAATCGTGCTCTGGCGCAGGCGGACATCGACCGGGAGCTGACCTACGTCACCAACGCGGTCAAGCACTTCAAATTCACGCGTGCCGACCGCGGCCCGCGGCGCATCCACAAGAAGCCGCTGCGCTCGGAGGTCGTCGCGTGTCACCCGTGGCTCGAGGCGGAGATCCGCGCCGTCGACCCGTCCGTCGTGGTCCTCCTCGGCGCGACGGCGGCGCAGGCGATGCTGGGGACCTCGTTCCGGATCGGTGTCGACCGGGGGCGCGTCCTCGAGGTGGGCGAGGCGAGAGCTGTTGCCACCGCGCACCCGTCGGCCGTCCTCCGAGCGCCGGACGACGAACGCGATGCCGCGTTCGACGCACTCGTCGCCGATCTGCGAGTGGCCGCATCACTCCTGGAATGACACCGGAAGTTCACAGGCACCGCCTCCGTCACCGCAGTAGCGTGGCGTCGTGACGAGAATCCCGCGAGACGGAACGATCTCTCCTGCCTACACCGGGCGCTTGGCCAACGATCCCGTTCCGGCGCTGCGACTGCCGGACGACCGCATGGATCCCGACGTCACGTACCGCTTCATCCACGACGAGCTGATGCTCGACGGCAGTTCCCGTCTCAACCTCGCCACGTTCGTCACCACGTGGATGGAGCCCGAGGCCGAGAAGCTGATGGCCGAGACGTTCGACAAGAACATGATCGACAAGGACGAGTACCCGGCCACCGCGGCGATCGAGGAGCGGTGCGTCAACATGGTGGCGGATCTCTGGAACGCGCCCGGGCTCGACCCGACCGATCCGTCCAGCGCGACGGGCGTCTCGACGATCGGTTCGTCCGAGGCCGTCATGCTCGCCGGTCTGGCACTGAAATGGCGGTGGCGCGCACGTCGGACCGCGGCCGGTGCGGACACCGGTCGGCCCAACCTCGTGTTGGGGACGAACGTCCAGGTGGTCTGGGAGAAGTTCTGTCGCTACTTCGACGTCTAGCCGAAGTACCTCGACATGGAGCCGGGCCGCTACGTCGTCACGGCCGACCAGGTGCGCGACGCCGTCGACGAGAACACCATCGGCGTGCTCGCGATTCTCGGGACCACGTTCACCGGCGAACTCGAACCGGTCGAGGAGATCTCGGCCGTGCTCGACGAGATCGCCGCGGCCGGCGGGCCGGACGTCCCCATCCACGTGGACGGTGCCAGCGGCGGTTTCGTGGTCCCGTTCCTGAACCCGGATCTGGTGTGGGACTTCCGGTTGCCGCGCGTGAAGTCCGTCAACGCCAGTGGTCACAAGTACGGACTGACCTACCCCGGCCTGGGATTCGTCGTGTGGCGCGAGAAGGAGGACCTCCCCGAGGACCTCGTGTTCCGCGTCAACTACCTCGGCGGTGACATGCCGACGTTCACCCTGAACTTCTCACGCCCGGGCAATCAGGTGATCGGTCAGTACTACAACTTCCTCCGCCTCGGCCGCGCCGGCTACACGGATGTCATGACCTCGCTGCGCTCGACCGCGACCCGCGTCGCCGACCACCTGCGCGAGCACGGCGACGTCGACGTCATCTCCGACGGGTCCGACATCCCGGTGGTGGCATTCGCGCTGCGGGAGAACTGCGGCTTCACCGTCTTCGACGTCTCTCACGAACTCCGCGCCCGCGGGTGGCAGGTTCCCGCGTACACCATGCCGGCCCGTGCCGAGTCGGTCTCGGTCCTGAGAATCGTTGTGCGAGAGGGCTTCTCGGCAGACCTGGGTAGGATGCTGTGCGAAGCGATCGACGCCGTCCTGGCGTCGCTCTCCACCGACGGCGACGGGCACTCGCACGCTCGGCACTTCGCCCACTGACGAGAACTTCGGTCTCAGTTCCGGTCGACGTCGATCGGGTGGGTCGCCAGCATCGCCAGCGGCAGCGGCTGACGGCGCAACACCTGCGCCCACAGATCGACGCGCGGCGGGCCCACGACGTCGGACGGCAGCGCGGACACCACCATCCAGTCGTCCCGCTCGAGTTCTCCCTCGAGCTGTCCGAGCGTCCATCCCGAGTAGCCGGCGAAGATGCGCATGCCCTCCACCAGCGGGGCGATCGCAGCCGGGTCGGAGTCCAGGTCGACCATCACGACACGGCCGTCCACTCGACGGATGCCCCGCACGTCGTCGACGTCCACGCCGGACCGCAGCGTGGCCAGACACAGTGCGGAGTCGCGTTTGACGGGTCCGCCCACGTAGAGCGCTTTCGGGGACGCCGCGAGATCCGACCACTGCGGGAGCACGTTGTGCACAGCGGTCTCGCTCGGCCGATTGATGACGACGCCCAGGCTGCCGGCGTCGTTGTGCTCGATGATGTAGACCACGGTGCGACGGAACGTCGGTTCGACGAGTTCCGTGGACGAGACCAGCAGCGATCCCGGCCGCACCACCTGATCGGCCGACGCGGTCCGGTCCTCCGGTTCTTCTGCGTGTGCCACCTCCTCATCATGGCACCGGCAGCCTCGACAGTGCGAGAGATGACGCGCCGAGGCGGCGGTTAGTGTCACCCGCGTGACCCGAACGGAGCGGACCGGCGCCGTCGACGCGCTGCGATCCGTCCGACACGAGCCCGGAGCACCTCGTCTGGTCGCGCTGCGTGTCGCCTCTCAGTTCGGCGACGGCATGTTCCAGGCCGCCCTCGGAGGCGCGATTCTCTTCGACCCACAGCGCGGTGGCGATCCCGCTGCGATCGCCGCCGGCTTCGCGGTGCTCTTGTTGCCGTACTCGCTGATCGGCCCGTTCGCCGCGCGGATCCTCGACCGCGTCGATCGAGCGACCGTGCTCGCCCGCGCAGGCATCGTGAAGTCGCTCCTCATCCTCTGCGCCACCGGGCAACTCGTCGCGGGCGCCTCGACGACGGCCGTCCTGATCACGGCCCTCGCCGTCGTCGGAGTGAGCCGGTTCGTCCTGGCGGGCCTGTCCGCGTCGCTACCGCACGTCGTTCCGGTGCGATCGCTCGTCGCGACCAACGCCGCCCTGGTCACCGTCGGCGCAGTCGTCTCCGCCGTCGGCGCGTCGGTGGCTGTCCTGGTGCTCGGACTCGTCGGGCCGTCGGATCGGGCCACGGCCCTCGCGACGGCCGTGTCCGCCGTCGGTGCCGTCGCGGCGACTCTCCTCGCGCGCGGCTTCGCTTCCGGACGGCTGGGTCCCGGCGCCGCCTCGGTGTCCGCCCCGACCCGCCGCGTTTTCGCCGACTGGGTGTCCGGCTTCGTCGCGGTGCGCCGTACCCCGTCCGTCGCCGCCGCGCTGGTGGGAGTGGGTGCCCACCGGGTTGCCTTCGGCATCGACACCCTCGTGATGGTGCTGGTGCTGCGCGAGGGCGCGCGCTCGTCCGTCCTGCCCGGCGGTGTGGCGGGCTTCGGGTTGACGGTGGGCGCCGCCGCGGCGGGCATGTTCCTCGCCGCACTCGGCACGCCCGTTCTCCTGCCGCGCCTCGGTCGCACGCGCACAGTGGTCGGTGCGCTGGTCCTGGCCACGCTCACCCAGGCCACCCTCGTCGTCGGGCTGGTGCCGGACCTGCTGATCCTCGCGGCCTTTCTCCTGGGGTTCGCAGGTCAGACGGTCAAGCTGACCGCCGACGCGGCCATGCAGACGGACATCGACGACGACACCCGCGGACGCGTCTTCGGAGTACAGGACACCGTGTTCAACGTGGCGTTCGTCGGCGCCGTGGCGGGCGCGGCCCTCGTGATCGGTCCGGGGTCGACCGCGGTCGACACGTCCGCAGCCATCGTCTGCGTGATCGCCGGCGTCGTCGCCTACGCGGCGGCAGCGGCGATCGCGCTCCGGATCGGCGTCAGGACCTCGCGGCCCACCACGCCAGGAGCTCCTTCTCCGCATCCTCACGACTGAGCGGCCCGCGGTCGAGACGAAGCTCCTTCAGGAACTTCCACGCCTCTCCCACCTGCGGGCCGGCCGGAATGCCGAGCAGTTCCATGATGGCGTTGCCGTCCAGATCCGGACGCACCCTGGCCAGGTCCTCCTGCTCGGCGAGTGCCGCGATACGCCGCTCGAGATCGTCGTACGTCGCCTGCAGGGACGCTGCACGGCGCTTGTTGCGGGTGGTGCAGTCGGCGCGGACCAGCTTGTGCAGCCGGGGCAGCAGATCGCCGGCGTCGGTGACGTAACGACGCACGGCCGAATCGGTCCACTGACCCTTGCCGTAGCCGTGGAAACGCAGATGAAGGAAGACGAGCTGCGCGATGTCATCGGTCAGCTTCTTCGGGAACTTCAGTGCGCGCAGGCGGCGACGCACCATCTTGGCGCCCACCACCTCGTGGTGGTGGAAGCTCACCCCGCCGCCGGGCTCGTTGCGTTTGGTGTCGGGCTTGCCGATGTCGTGGAGCAGCGCCGCCCATCGGAGCACCAGGTCCGGATCGCCGTCCTCGAGGTCGATCGCCTGCTGCAGAACCGTGAGGGAGTGCTGATAGACGTCCTTGTGCTGGTGATGCTCGTCGATCTCGAGCGTCATCGCCGGCACCTCCGGGAGGATGCGGGCCGCGATCCCCGTCTCGCACAGGGCGTCGATGCCGTCGACGGCGAACTCGCCGAGAATCAGCTTGTCCAGCTCGGCGGTGACGCGTTCGACCGTGATCCGGTCGATCTGCTCCGCCATGTTCTCGATCGCCGCGCGGACCCGCGGCAGCATCGTGAAGCCGAGCTGGGCGACGAACCGCGCAGCGCGCAGCATCCGGAGCGGATCGTCGTCGAAGGACGCCTCCGGGGTGGTCGGCGTGTCCAGGACTCCCTCGAGCAGCGCGTCCAGGCCACCCAGGGGATCGACGAACTCGCCGGCCCCGTCCGGCCCGATCCGCACCGCCATGGCGTTGAGTGTGAAATCGCGCCGGACCAGGTCGTCCTCGAGCGTCGAGCCGTACTGCACGATCGGATTCCGGGACACCCGGTCGTACTTGTCGCTCCGGAACGTCGTGATCTCGATCTGCCGACCGTGCTTGACCGCACTGACGGTGCCGAAGTCGATGCCGGTGTCCCACTGATGGTCGGCCCAGCCCGCCAGCAGCGCCTGCACGTGCTCGGGCAGAGCGTTCGTCGTGAAGTCGAGGTCACTGCTCAAGCGGCCCAGGAGAGCGTCCCGGACGCTCCCGCCGACGAGGTACAACTCGTGGCCCGCCGCAGCGAACAGCGACCCCAGTGGACCGAGGATGTCGTCGTGCGCGCGCAGGGCCACGGCACCCGACGCGAGGAGCCGTGCGCGGCGGTCCGGATCGGTGGCAGGCGGGGGAGGCACGACGTCACACCCTACCGAGGCGCGCACTTCGCGGTGCGTCCCACCGGGAGCAGGGCGGACGGAACTAGTATCGATCGGGTGTCCGGTGCCGAGCGAGCCAAGAGAACACGTCGCGGTGTGCGACGGCGTCCTCGTGCCGCCGCCGACCCCGGAACACGAGGGGCCGACAAACCCACACTGCGCACCGTTCGGGAGACCTCGGCCGGCGGCCTGGTCGTCGACGGACTCGACGGACCCCGCGACGGACTGTGCGCCGCCCTCATCGGTCGCACCGACCGACGCGGCCGCCTGCTGTGGTCGCTGCCCAAGGGTCACATCGAGCAGGGCGAGACGCCCGAGCAGACCGCCGAGCGGGAAGTGGAGGAGGAGACCGGCATCACCGGGTCCGTCCTCGCGCCCCTGGGAAGCATCGACTACTGGTTCGTGACCGAGGGACGACGCGTCCACAAGACCGTCCACCACTACCTGCTGCGATCCCTCGGCGGCGAACTGTCGGACGAGGACGTCGAGGTCACCGAGGTGGCCTGGGTGCCGCTCAGCGAGCTGCACTCCCGGCTCGCGTACGCCGACGAGCGCAAACTCGCCGAGCGAGCCGGCGAGATGATCGACTCGATGGCGCGCGAGAAGTCCGCCGACACGCAGAATCCCCGACCGGTCTCCGACCTTCCCGCACCATCCCGACCGGTCTCCGACCTTCCCGCCTCCCCCCGACCGGTCTCCGACCTTCCCGCCGCCGAATGACCCGGTCCGCACCGACGGCCCGGCGCCTCGCCGTGGTCATGGCGATCCTCGCCGTGCTCGCCTGGCTGACCGTCCCCGCGGGAGCGCAACCCTCCACCCCGCCCAGCGACCCCACCACGACGCGGAGCACACCGTCGCCCTCGGCCACGCTGGCGCCACCGGACACCTCGATCGACGGCACGTTCCTGTCGATCTCCGTCGACGAGGTCACGCCGACCACCGTCTCCACCAGCAGTGCGCCGGTCGTCACCGTCACGGGAACGGTGACCAACGTCGGGGACCGCGCGGTCAGCGACATCTCGGTCCGGCTGCAGCGAGCACCCGCGGTACGCACGGCCGACGAACTCCGGACCTCGCTCACCGAGGATCAGGACCGCTTCGACACGGTCGGGCCCTTCGAGTCGCTCACCGGCGACGGATCGGACACCGCGCTGCAACGCGGCGACACGCTGCCGTTCGAGCTGACCCTGCCGCTGCGCTCGACCACCGGACCGTCACTTGGTCTGGATCGGCCGGGTGTCTATCCGATGATGGTGAACGTCAACGGCAACCCCGAGTACGGGCAGGAGGCACGGCTGGACGACGCCGCGTTCCTACTTCCCGTCGCGGGTCTGCCGCGGGACACCACGGTGCTCGATCCGGCCGCTCCCGATGCCGTTCCGCTTCCACCGGACACGGGACGCCCCGTCGCCACGACGCTGCTCTGGCCGCTGGCCGACCGCCCACACCTGGCGGCGGGCCTGCCCGGCACCGTCGACGAGGAGGTGCGACTGAACGACGACGACCTCGCCGCCTCGCTCTCCGCCGGCGGTCGACTCGAAGGACTGGTGTCGGCACTGGAGTTCGCGACCGGACCGACCGTCGACACCGAGGGCGCACTCGCGTCCTCGACGTGTCTCGCCGTCGATCCCGACCTGCTGGTCACCGTCTCGAGCATGACGCGGGGTTACCTCGTGGTCGACGACCCGGCCGATCCCACCGGCCCTGCCTCCGAGGGCAGCGGCGCCGTCGCCGCCGCGTCGTGGCTCGATCGCGTCCGCACCCTCGCGTCCTCGATGTGTGTCACCGCGGTGCCGTTCGCCCAGACCGACCTCGCGGCCGTCGCCGCCGTGGCCGACCCGGTTCTGACCTCTGCCGCGATCACGACTCCGGCGGACGTCGCCGACTCGATCCTCGGAGTCACGTCCCGCCGCGACGTCCTGTGGCCGGACGCGGGTGCTCTCGACGATGCGGGGGCGGGCATGGTCGCGGCGTCGGGCCGGACGGTCGCACTGCTCGCACAGGACGCCGTGCAGACCGTCAGTACGCCCGACACGGTGACCCTCGCGACCGATGCGGGCACCCCTCCGCTGCGTGCCGCGCTCTACGACACCGAGGTCTCCACCGCGCTGTCCGCGGTGGGCGAGCACCCGACGACCCCGTCCGTGACACCGCGTGAGCAGGTGTACGACGTCGCCGAGGACTCGCGCACGGCCCGATTGCAGGACGCGCTCGGCGCGTTGCACTTCGACGCGCTGAACGCCGGAGCCCCGGACACGGTCGCTGCCACGGACGGCCCACGATCACTCACCGTCGCGCCGCCACAGACCTGGACTCCCGACCGCGACGAGGCCTCCGCGGTGCTCGGCACCATCGCGGGCCTGTTCCGTAGCGGACTCGCGACGCCGCGCTCCCTGTCCGACCTGCTGGCGGTCCCGCCTCCGCTGGAGGCGGCCGAGTCGGACTACCCGGACGCGGCCGTGGAGGACGGCGCACCGGCCGACGTCCGCGATGTCGTGGCTGCCCAGAACGCCCGCATCGGTGCGCTGGCGGCCGCGCTGATCGACGATTCGCGTGCCGCGATCTCGCCCGCGCTGTACGTCGCTCCTCTCCGGGAGGATCTCCTGCGGGCGATGACCACGTCGGACCGTCGAGGCGGGCAGCGCGGGGAGTCGGATCAGGCCGCGCGCCGCCGTGCCGCCGACGTCACCGCCGGCCTGGACCGGCTGTACGGATCCGTGACGATCCTCGCGCCCGGCGGTGTCTTCACCCTCGCCTCGGAGGCCAGCCCGCTGCTGTTGGTCGCGCGGAACGATCTGCCCATCGGCATCACCGTCGACCTGGCGGTCGACGCGCCCGACGCGATGCAGATCGAGAACATCGGCCCGCAGCAGCTGCCCCCACGGGGAAGTCGTTCTCTGCAGATCCCCGCTCGAGTGAGCGATTCGCGCAAGATGGTGGTGGAGTTCTCCCTGAGCACCACCGACGGGACGCGACTCGGGCAGGCTGCGACCGTCAATGTGCGGTCCAATGCGTACGGTCGTGCTTTGGCGATCATCACAGCAGGCGCCGGTGCGCTCCTGCTGCTGCTCGCGGGCCGACGGTTGTGGCACCGGTTCCGGGGCCAACCGGATCCCGCCGACGAACAGTAAGGATTCTCGATGACGGGGAGCATTCCTCACGGGCGACGGGACGCCGTACCGCGGGCGCCTCGCGCGCCCTGGGAGCGCAGCTCCGATGGGGCGCAGCAGCGCAGCTCCGACGCGGCTCAGGATCCGATGATGGTGCCCACGAGCGTCGCGCCCCCGGTCCGTCCTGCCGCCCCGACCCGCATCCCCCCGGCCGCGGCGTCACCGCAGCCGGCGTCCGGCTCCAGCTCCTCCCGCCTGCTCTCCGCGACGGGTGCGATCGCGTTCGCGACGTTGATCAGCCGCATCACCGGATTCGCCAAGCAACTGCTGCTGGTGACGGTGCTGGGCACCACCGTCGCCACGTCGTACACCGTCGCGAGTGTCATCCCCAACATGATCGCCGAGCTCGTCCTCGGTGCCGTGCTGACGGCCATCGTCGTGCCGGTGCTGGTGCGGGCGGAGAGCGAGGACGCCGACAACGGCCGTGCTTTCGTGCGCAGGCTCTTCACGGCTGCGCTGACCATGCTGATCCTCGCGGCGGTGCTGGCGACGGCCGCGGCGCCACTGCTCACGCGCTACGTCTTCCTGTCGGAGGACGGCCAGGTGAACACGGGCCTCACCACCGCACTCCTTCTCCTGCTGTTGCCCGCGATCCTGTTCTACGGCCTCTCCG
This sequence comes from Rhodococcus sp. SORGH_AS_0301, assembly GCF_030818285.1. NCBI lineage: Bacteria > Bacillati > Actinomycetota > Actinomycetes > Mycobacteriales > Nocardiaceae > Rhodococcus > Rhodococcus sp. SORGH_AS_0301. Next base: position 4,113,158 of record NZ_JAUTAC010000002.1, on the reverse strand, counting down.
CACTGTTCACGGCGATCCTGAACACTCGGCAGAACTTCAAGCCCGGTGCCTGGGCACCCGTGCTCAACAACCTGGTGGTGCTCGCCGTCCTGGTGATCTACCTACTCGTACCGGGCGAGATCTCCCTCGATCCGGTGCGCATCAGCGACCCGAAGCTGCTGGTGCTGGGCGTCGGCATCACGCTCGGCGTCGTGGTCCAGGCCCTGAGTCTGGTGCCCGCGCTGCGGCGCAACAAGATCGATCTGCGCCCGCTGTGGGGGCTCGACGACAGGCTGCGTCAGTTCGGCGGCATGGCCGTCGCGATCGTGCTCTACGTCGTCATCAGTCAGGCCGGCATGGTGTTCGCGACGCGCATCTCCTCGCACGTCGACCCCGCCGGCCCGCTCATCTACAACCAGGCCTGGATCCTGCTGCAGCTGCCGTACGGCGTGCTCGGCGTGACGGTGCTGACGGCGATCATGCCCCGGCTCAGCCGCAACGCCGCCGCCAAGGACACCCCGGCCGTCGTCGACGACCTGTCGGTGGCCACCCGGATGACCATGCTCGCGCTCATCCCGGTCATCGGCTTCCTCACCGTGGCCGGCCCGCAGGTCGGCGAGGCTCTGTACGGCTACGGCAACTTCGGCGCAGCCGACGCCGAGCGACTCGGTGAAGCCGTCAGCTGGTCGGCCTTCACCCTCGTTCCCTACTCGCTCGTCCTGATCCACCTGCGGGTCTTCTACGCCCGCGAGCAGGCGTGGACGCCCACGTGGATCGTTCTCGGCATCACCGGCGTCAAGATCGCGCTGTCCGCCCTGACGCCGTTCCTGGCGACGTCGGATCGATCCGTGGTCCTGTTGCTCGGCGCGGCCAACGGTCTCGGCTACATCACCGGGGCGATCATCGGATGGATGCTGCTGCGTCGCAGCCTCGGCGAACTACGACTCGCGGGAGTCCGGCGCACGGTCGCGGCGACGCTGATCTCCACCGCGATCGGCATGCTCGCGGTGTTCGCGGCCGACACGGCCCTCGGGCTCGACCGTCTGACCGGACCGGGCGCGCTGCTCCGCGTCGCTTTCGGCGGCGCAGTCATGCTGCTGATCACCGGTCTGTGCCTGTACCGGGCACGGATCCCGGAAATCGAATCCATCACCGTCGCGGTGGCGCGTCGCCTCGGCCGCGCCCCGGCCGTGACGTCCGGACCTGTGACGACAGCGCATGTCGGGACCGATCCGATGTATGCGGAGACCGAGTTGATCCCCGCGATCGGCGGCCCCGACATGCCCCCGGTGGGTCGGCCGACCGAGGGGTTCGGTCGGGCCACCGGCGCGGGTCGGCTCCCGTACCCTGACAGGCGAGTGGACCCGCGAGCACACGGCGGGTCCCGCGCGCCGATGTACACCGGAGACGAGTCGGAGACGACGATCATCCCCGCGTACACCGGCGCGTTCACGACCAGTAGTGACGAAGGAGTGTCAGTGACCGACGACGAGGGTGCACGGGGGCGTACGCCGTCCGAGGCCGAGGACGCCGCTCAGCCCGGTGGCGTGTCCACCGACGACCGTCGCGTCGCCGACTCCGATGCCGCCACCGGGTCGTCCGAGGACACCGACCGGCAGCACGACGCGTCCACCACGGATCCGATCGAGTCGAGCCCCGACGTGTCCGGCCAGGGCGACGTCACCGAGACCGAGCGCACGGCCGACGAGACCGAGTCCGGACTCGTCGACACCGGCGTCATGCCGGTCGGATCGCCCACGCTGCCCCCGGCCGTCCCCGTCGCCGAGTCGCCCCGCACACCGTTGCGCGGACCGAAGCTCATCCCCGGCGCGTCGGTCGCCGGCGGGCGCTACCGCCTTCTCGCACCGCACGGCGGCGCACGCGGCCTCAAGTTCTGGCAGGCCCACGACGTCAAGCTCGACCGCGAGGTGGCCCTGACGTTCGTCGACGCCGACCAACGATCGACCGGCGACGCCCCCGAGCGCGCCGACGGCCCGCAGGCCGTGCTGTCCCGGACTCTGCGCCTGGGCCGGATCAACTCGCCCGGCCTCGCCCGCGTCCTCGACGTCGTCCGCGGCAGCTCGGGCGGCATCGTCGTCGCGGAGTGGACTCGCGGACGATCCCTGCGCGAGATGGCCGACACGGAACCGTCGCCCCTGGGCGCCGCCAACGCCATCAAGTCGCTGGCCGCTGCGGCCGAGGCCGCCCATCGCGGCGGCGGCGCACTGTCCATCGACCACCCGGACCGTGTGCGCATCAGCATCAAGGGTGACGCCGTTCTCGCGTTCCCGGCCACCTTCGGTGATGCCGATCCCGGCTCCGACGTACGCGGACTGGGCGCGATGCTCTACGCCCTGATCACCGCGCGGTGGCCCCTGGGCGACCCGTCGGGCCCCGCGACCGTCGGCGGGATGCGCATCGCCGATCGCACGGCGTCCGGTGCGGCCGTCGAGCCCCGCGAGATCCGCCCCGACGTACCGTTCGAGATCTCCGCCGTCGCCGTGCGTGCCCTCGAGCAGAACAGCGGCATCCGGACCGCCGCCACCGTGCAGCACATCCTCGGCCAGGCCGCGGTGGTCAACGAGAAGACCGAGATGATCCCCGCACTGCGGCTGGGTCAGCGGCCGCCCGGATCGACCGGTCACGCACTCGCCGACCCCGACGACGAGCCGCCCGCGGACCGCTCCAACGTCATGGTCGCCGCGTTGGTGGGCCTCGGAGTCCTCACTGTCGTGGTGCTCGGCCTCGTCGGCTGGTGGCTCGCCAACCTGTTCGCCGGCGGCGGTTCCGACGAACCTCTCACCGAGCAGAACTTCGGGCTCACGACGTCCGCGTCGGCTCCGGCCGCGCCCGGAGAGGCGGCACCCGCGCCGACCACCGTGCCCGTCGCTCTGTCGTCCGTCGACGTATTCTCACCGCAGGGCACCCCGGACAACCCGGGCACCGTCGACAACGTGGCCGACAACGACGCGGGGACGGTGTGGGAGACGGACTCGTACTTCAACCCGTTCCCGTCCCTCAAGTCCGGCGTCGGCATCATGGCGACGCTCGACCAGGAGACCACTCCAGCCAGCGTCTACGTGAACTCGCCGTCGCCCGGCACGGTCGTCGAGATCCGGTCGGCCACCAGCGCGACACCCAGCCTGGACGAGACCCAGGTGATCGGGTCCGCGACGCTCGGCAACGGCCTCACCGACATCGCCGTCACACCCGACGGCCCCGTCCGGTACGTGCTGTTCTGGATCACGGATCTCAGCACAGCCGGTGGCGGCAACCAGAGCACCATCGCGGACATCGGGGTCTCCGCAGCATCCTGATCGCCGCGTGTCGTGCGCTGTCACAACAGATTTCGTGACCAGCTCGGACGGTTCGTTTCTGGGCTAGCCTCCGCGGGTGCGACAAATCGGGGGAGTCGCGGGTGGTGAGGCCACGGACGGCGAGCTGCTCGCGGCGCACATCGCGGGGGACGCGACGGCTTTCGCCGTGCTCGTACGGCGCCACCAGGACCATCTCTGGCTCACGGCACGGAGGGCCAGCTACTCCGCGGAGGACGCGGCGGACTCCCTCCAGGAGGCGCTGCTGTCCGCGCACCGCACCGCCGCCTCGTTCCGTGCGGACGCCGCCGTCCGCAGTTGGCTGCACCGGATCGTCGTCAACGCGTGCCTCGACCGCATCCGCCGCAATCGCGTCCGACCCACCGTGCCGCTCGGGGAGGAGACCCGCGAGCCACGTGATCCCTTCGACCGCTACGCCGACGTCGATCTCTCCCTCGTCGTCGAGAAGGCACTGTTCTCACTCCCTTCCGACCAGCGCGCCGCGATCGTCGCCGTCGACATGGAGGGGTACTCCGTCGCCGATGCCGCCGCGGCGCTCGGGGTTCCCGTCGGCACGATCAAGAGCCGTTGCGCCCGGGGCCGTCAGAAGCTCGCCGTCGTCCTCGCCTCCGTCCGTGTGCAGAACTCGGACGAGTGAGGGGAACCGGGGACCCGCCGCGGGCGTCCAATCTGTCATGGCGACAGACGAGGCGGTGACGTGTCCGTGACCGACCGCGCTCCCCTCACTCCCGACCTCCTCGCCGACCTGCACGCGGGCCTGCTCCCGGAGGACGAGGCCGCCCGCATCCGCGAGCGCGTCGAGACCGATCCCGAGGCAGCGGCCCGTCTGGCCGACCTGGACGCCGTCGTCGACATGGTGCGCGCACGGGGCGCCGATCTCACCGCCGGTGTCACGATGCCGCCCGACGTCGCCGCGCGACTGCACGGCGCACTCACCGGAGTACCGCGGGACGAGTTGGCGGCACGACGCTCGGTCCGACGCACCCGGATCCCGATCATCGCGGCGGCCGCGGCGATCGTCGCGCTGGTGGGGGCCGGTGCCGGCCTGGCACTCGCGTCCATCGAGACGGTCGGGGGCGGTGATCAGGTGATCGCCTCGGCCCGGCCACTCGACGACCGCACGGTGTTGTCCGTCGTCGGGTCGGTCGATCGAGGCCGCTTCGTCGATGCCGCCGTGCTGGCCGGTTGCCTCGAGGCCAACGGCATCCCGGCGTCGGCCACGGTGGTCGGATCCGGCCCGGTCACCCTGGACGGCATCGAGGCGACCCTTCTCGTCACGGCCGGGACCACGCCCGGTTCGCTCGTCGCGGTCGCTGTGGGCGACTCCTGCGGTCCGGACGATCCGGACACGGTCTCGCGCGCGGAGATCGGCTGACACGCCCGGTGCCGTCGCCTCGGGCCGCCTGCCTCGAGTGAGGGAACAACGTCTCCTGACCTAGTGTTGAGGGCATCAGAGGGCGAGCGCTGGAGCGCCGACCCTGGTTCCACACACGATCTCGGAAGGCGAAGATGACTACTTCGGACATCCACGACCTGATCATCGTCGGGTCCGGTCCCGCCGGCTACACCGCTGCGGTGTACGCCGCTCGCGCGGAGCTGAAGCCCCTGGTGTTCGAGGGCACCCAGTTCGGCGGCGCGCTGATGACCACGACCGAGGTGGAGAACTTCCCCGGCTTCCGTGACGGCATCATGGGCCCCGACCTCATGGAGCAGATGCGCGAGCAGGCCATGCGATTCGGCGCCGACATCCGCACCGAGGACGTCGAGGAGCTGTCACTGACCGGTGACGTCAAGACCGTGACCGTCGACGGCACCGAGTACCGTGCCCGCGCGATCATCCTGGCCATGGGTGCCGCCGCACGCTACCTCGGTGTTCCCGGAGAGCAGACGCTGCTCGGCCGCGGCGTCTCCGCGTGTGCGACATGCGACGGCTTCTTCTTCCGCGACCAGGACATCGCCGTCATCGGTGGTGGCGACTCCGCCATGGAGGAGGCCACCTTCCTCACCCGTTTCGCGCGCTCGGTCACCATCGTGCACCGCCGCGAGGAGTTCCGTGCGTCGCGCATCATGCTCGAGCGCGCCAAGGAGAACGAGAAGATCACGTTCGTCACCAACGCCGATGTGGTCGAGGTACAGGGTGAGTCCGGCGTGACGGGTCTGAAGATCCGCGACACCCGCTCCGGTGAGGAGCGCGTCCTCGATGTCACCGGCGTGTTCGTCGCCATCGGCCACGACCCCCGCTCCGAGCTCGTCCGCGGACAGGTCGAGCTCGACGACGCGGGCTACGTGGTGGTTCAGGCGCCCACCACGTCCACCTCCATCGACGGTGTCTTCGCGGCCGGCGACCTGGTGGATCACGTCTACCAGCAGGCCATCACCGCGGCCGGTACCGGCTGCGCCGCGTCCATCGACGCCGAGCGCTGGCTCGCCGACCAGGGCGACATCACCGAGAACACGCTCGAGAACGTCGACGTCGACGTCGACGTCGACGTCGTGAGTGTCTGAGCACCGTCCATCCCGCTACGTCCGGCACACGAGAGGCACGAGAACATGACCGACAAAAACACCGTCACCATCAGTGACGACACCTTCGCCACCGAGGTCCTGCAGAGCGAGAAGCCCGTCCTGGTCGACTTCTGGGCGACGTGGTGCGGACCGTGCAAGATGGTCGCACCGGTGCTCGAGGAGATCGCCGGAGAGCACGCGGACAAGATCACCGTCGCCAAGCTCGACATCGACGCGAATCCGCAGGCAGCGCGTGACTTCAAGGTGATGTCCATCCCCACCATGATCCTGTTCCAGAACGGTGAGCCCGTGAAGACCATCGTCGGAGCCAAGGGTAAGGCCGCGCTGCTGCGCGACCTGGACGGCGTCCTCGCCTGACCTGACATTCCCGCACCACCACACGCCCGGCCTGTTCATGACACGCCGGGCGTGTGTGCGTTCTGCGGCCGGGACGATTGTGGGAGGAGCATGATCTTCTGAGACAATCGTCCATCAGGAACACCCACCGGGGACGTGTACCGCCGGTCGCCGTTGCGACCGGTCACGAAGAAGGGTCGACGACAGTATGAAGCCACTCCGCCACGGCGATCGAGGTCCAGCCGTCGCGGAGGTCCGGGACATCCTCTCGGGTCTCGGCTTCCTGCCTCCCTCGGCCGCGGTGGACGGCGACACTGCCTGGGCGGAGCCGGACGTCCTGTTCGACGCCGCTCTCGACGAGGCAGTCCGCGCGTTCCAACAGCAGCGCGGTCTCCTGGTCACCGGCGAGGTCGACACCGCCACGTACCGCTCGGTGAAGGAGGCATCCTTCCGACTCGGCGCCCGCACCCTGATCTACCAGCTCTCCGCTCCGCTGTACGGCGACGACGTCGCCACCCTGCAGCGTCGCCTGCAGGACCTCGGGTTCTACAACGGACGGGTCGACGGCTACTTCGGTGGCGAGACGCACGAGGGTCTGTCGTCCTTCCAGAGCGAGATCGGACTGTCGCCCGACGGCATCTGTGGACCCGCCACCCTGCGTGCCCTCGACCTGCTCGGCACCAGGGTCACCGGCGGATCGCCGCACGCGATCTCCGAGGAGGAGCTCGTCCGTCGGTCGGGACCGCAGCTGACGGGCAAGCGCATCGTGATCGACCCGGGACTGGGTGGCGTGAACTCCGGCATGGTCGTCCAGACCCCCGACGGTCCGCTGACCGAGGAGGCGATCCTGTGGGATCTCGCCGGACGGCTCGAGGGGCGCATGGCGGCGACCGGTATGGAGACGTACCTGTCGCGTGCCCGGTCCGCGGATCCCAGCACGGCTGAGCGTGCCGAGACCGCCAACGGTATCGGCGCCGACCTCATGATCTCGCTGCGCTGCAGCAGCTACCCGTCGCCGGTGGCGCACGGTGTGGCCAGCTTCCACTTCGGCAATTCACACGGCTCCGCGTCGCTCATCGGTCAGGTGCTCACCAGCTACATCCAGCGTGAGATCGTGGCACGGACCTCGTTGCAGGACTGCCGGAGTCACGGTCGCACGTGGGACCTGCTGCGTCTGACCAACATGCCGACCGTGCAGCTCGAGCTGGGTTACCTCACCAGCCACGAGGACGTCGAGGTGCTCGCCGATCCGCGGATGCGCGACATCATCGCGGAGGCCGTCCTCGTCGCGGTGAAGCGCCTGTATCTCCTCGGCCAGGACGATCAGCCGACGGGAACGTTCACCTTCGCCGAGCTGCTCGCCTACGAGCTGTCTGTCGCCGAGGGCGCCTGACACTCGTCCGTCCGGCCGGCCGGACGTCGCTCAGCGAGCCCCGACGGGCACGCGAGCATCGGCCTCCACCACGGTGAGTGCTGCAGCCTCCAGCAACCGCTCGAGCGCAGCCTCCACGTCTTCCTTCCACCCGTGGTCCCGATCGAGCTCCAACCGGAGCCGCGGGAACCGGTGATGCGGAGCCACGACCTCGAAGCCGTACTTCTCGAGGAAGTCGGCGTCGATCATGCAGGTCGCCTCCCCGCACGGGGGGGTGTCGATGAGGGACCGGCGTTCGTCGACCTCGTTATCCTCGAGCCGGACTCCGAACGCCTCGAGAGCTCGCACACCACGGTTGACGAGATCGCGCACCACTGCGTGCAGGAGCGTGTCCCGAATTCCGTCACCGTCCTCCTCGGACAGCGGTGAGTAGAGCGACGTCAACAGGACTGCATCCGGGCTGACCGGTGCGGTGGGGAAGTGCGCGACTCGGGGCACGGCGCCGGGAGGTGCGTACAGAGCGCACCCCACCGAGTCGGAGGATGCCGGTACATCGGCGCCCGCGACATCGGTGGCGACCTGTCCGCACGGACCCCACTCGAGCATGACCATCGACAGCCACGCTTCCTTCTCGAATTCGGTGTCGACGAGAGTTGCCGTGGAGGGGGCCGCGGGATCCATGGTCCAGAAGACGCACTGGCGGTCGTGTGCCGGCAGCGCATCGAATCCGCCGAGGGTGAGTGTGGAGACGACGATCGACACGCGTTGACTCAGCCTCCGTACCCCGACTCGCGGCGGCGACGAGCCTCCGCGACTGTGTGTGCCCCTTCAGGATAAGCGATAGGCCTCTCCCGAGGACACCACGTCGCCCGTCAGGCGAAAGTCGAAGCAGTGCACTGACTTTCGGTTCCGATAGCGCAGTTACGTCACAGTGACGAAAGGAGCGTGGGTGGCCGTACCCGCGATCGACGCGGTCACGACGACTTCTGGCGTTCCATCATCTCCACGATGCGCTGAAGGTCGTCCACCGAGCCGAACTCGACCACGATCTTGCCTTTACGCTTGCCGAGGCTCACGGTGACACGGGTGTCGAACGATTCGGAGAGCCGCTCCGCGACGTCCTGCAGACCCGGCATCTGGATCGGCTTGCGTTTCGGAGCCGGGGCCGGCGCAGCCGGGTCCTCCCGATTCGCGAGAGTCACCGCCTCTTCGGTGGCTCGCACCGACATGCCCTCGGCCACGATGCGTGCCGCCAACTCCTCCTGTGCCGCGGCGCCCGCCTCGAGCGACAACAGTGCTCGAGCGTGACCGGCGGACAGAACGCCCGCCGCCACGCGCCTCTGTACGGGAATGGGGAGCCGCAGAAGCCTGATCATGTTGGTGATGACGGGGCGTGATCGACCCAGCCGCGCAGCGAGCTGATCATGCGTCACGTCGAACTCCTCGAGGAGCTGCTGGTACGCAGCCGCCTCTTCGAGGGGGTTCAGCTGGACCCGATGGATGTTCTCGAGGAGCGCGTCGCGGAGGAGCGTGTCGTCGGCTGTCTCGCGCACGATCGCCGGAATCGCGTCGAGTCCGGCTTCCTGGCTCGCCCGCCATCGGCGCTCACCCATGACCAACTGGTAGCGATCGTCGCCGATCTGGCGGACCACGATCGGCTGCATGAGGCCGAACTCGCGGATCGAGTGCACCAGTTCGTCGAGCGCTTCCTGCTCGAACACCGAGCGCGGCTGCTTCGGATTCGGTTCGATCTTGCTGGGTGCGATCTCCCGATAGACCGCGCCGGCGGGCGAGAGGTCGTCCTCCACGATGGACGGTGGGGTGGGGGACGGAGCCGTCGCCGTGCGGGACTCGCCACCGATGACGACGTCCGCGGCCGCCGATCCCAGGCCGGAACTCTGACCGGCGGATGTCGGAATGAGAGCCGCCAGACCGCGGCCGAGACCGCCCTTCTTGGTCGAACTCATGCCGTTCCCTCCGCTGCTGCGTTCATGCTCGCGCTCCGCGCTGCCATCTCACGCCCCGCGTCGAGATAGGACATGGCGCCACGTGAACCCGGGTCGTAGTCCAAGACGGTCATTCCGTATCCGGGAGCTTCGGAGACCTTCACGCTGCGAGGAATCACCGACTTGAGTACGGCATCACCGAAGTGCTTGCGCACCTCGTCGGCCACCTGGTCGGCGAGCTTGGTTCGGCCGTCGTACATCGTGAGGATCACGGTGGACACGTGCAGACGCGGATTGAGGTGCGCCTGGACCAACTCGATGTTGCGCAGCAGCTGACCGACGCCTTCCAGTGCGTAGTACTCGCACTGGATGGGGATGAGCACCTCCGTTGCCGCGACCATCGCGTTGACGGTCAGGAGTCCGAGCGACGGCGGGCAGTCGATGAGGACGAAGTCGATCTGCAGATCGTCGAGCGCCGCGCTGGACAACGCGGTCTTGAGTCGACCTTCGCGAGCCACCATGGAGACCAGCTCGATCTCGGCGCCTGCCAGATCGATCGTCGCCGGGATGCACATCAGGCGATCGTTCTTCGGGCTGCGTTGAATGGCCTCCACGGCGGTGATCTCACCGAGGAGCAGCTCGTAGCTGGACGGGGTGCCCGACGTGTGGACGGCGCCGAGAGCCGTGGACGCATTGCCCTGGGGATCCAGATCGACGACCAGAACAGACAGTCCCTGCACAGCGAGTGCCGCGGCGATGTTCACCGCCGTCGTCGTCTTGCCGACGCCGCCCTTCTGGTTGGCGATCGTCAGCACTCTCCGGACCGGGGGGCGCGGCAGAGCGACGCCGCTCTTGTGCAGAACCTGGCTCGCGCGCTGCGCCGCCGCACCGATGGGGGTGTCGTCCGACGTGATGGGGGAGTAGCCGTAGGACTCCGATACCGATCGTGTTTCACGTGAAACGTCGACGGCGGGTGTTTCACGTGAAACAGCGGCTTCGGATTCACCCGACATGACTTGCTCCTTCGACAACGATCGATCCACGCAGACGTCAGCGTGAGCCGGCGGAGAACTTGGGGACGCGGTTACCACGCACAGCGCGCTCCGCGCGTACAACGATAGTCGGTGTGGGAACGACGCCCTCACCACACTGCAACACCTGGAAGTTCTTCGCGCCTATCCGCGTGAGCGTCCCGGAGTCGCGATCGATCTCCTCCTGCGCCGTGCTGCCCTTCAAGGCGAGCATCACGCCGCCCTCGTGCACGAGGGGCAGGGACCAGCGCGCCAACTTCTCCAACGGGGCAACCGCACGCGACGTGACGATGTCACAACCGCCGGCTTCTTTGATGACGCCCGGCTGCTCGGCTCGTCCGCGCACCACCGTCACGTCGAGACCGAGTTGCTCCACGATCTCTGCGAGATACACCGTGCGCCGTAGGAGCGGCTCGACGAGGAACACGGACAGATCAGGTCGAGCGATCGCGAGAGGGATCCCTGGCAGCCCGGCACCACTGCCGACGTCGACCACGCTGGCGCCCTCGGGGATGAGCTCTCCGATCACGGCGCAATTCAGGAGATGACGCTCCCACAGCCGAGGGACCTCGCGCGGACCGATCAATCCTCTGACGACACCGTCACCCTTCAAGGAGTCGTAGTACGCCCGAGCCGTGTCGGCACGGTCACCGAACACTCGAACGATGGCATCGTCGACCCACGCTGGAGTCGCGGACTCTTCCTCATGTTCCACGTGAAACATCCTCTCGCGTCGTCCTGAGTGGTCGTGAACCACACTCGTGTAATTCTGCTGACGCCGGGCGCCACGCGCTGGAGGCAGTCTAGTGACGACCGCAGACATTCCTCACCCGCCGAGACGTCGTCCGACCCCGGGCACGAGAAAGGGGCGCGGTCCGTGGACCGCGCCCCTTGTCGACTCCGTCGTCAGATCACTCCTTGACGACGACCACGTGTCGATTCGGCTCGACGCCGTCACTCTCACTCGTCACACCGGCGATCGTCGCCACAGCGTCGTGCACGATCTTGCGCTCGAACGGGGTCATCGGCTCCAGAGGTTCGCTGTCACCGGACGCCGCGACGCGCTCAGCGGCCTCGGTTCCCAGTCGCGTCAACTCCTCGCGGCGGCCCGCACGCCATCCGGCCACATCGAGCATCAGCTTGCTGCGGTCGCCCGTCGACTGCTGCACAGCGAGACGCGTCAGTTCCTGCAGTGCGTCGAGTACCTCACCCTTGCGACCGACCAGCTTGTTGAGATCCTTGCCGCCGTCGATGCTGACGACTGCACGGTCACCCTCCACGTCGAGGTCGATGTCGCCGTCGAAGTCGAGGACGTCGAGCAACTGCTCCAGGTAGTCGCCCGCGATCTCGCCCTCCTCGACGAGGTAGTCCTCGGCGTCACCCTCGGGCTCGTCCGCCTCTGTGTCTGATTCCGGGGTCACGGGAGCAGCGGCCACCACGGTGTCGTCTGCCGAGGCCTCGACCTCGGGTGTGCTCTGCTCGTCCGTCTTCGAATCGATGGTCACGTTGTCGTCCATTTCCGTTCGCACTCGTATCACTTCACGTGGTTCTGGTCCGCGGGCGGACCGGCAGGGTCACGACGGCCGGATCAGCGGCGCTTCTGCTGCTTGGGTCGCACCTTGCCGGGAGGAGTCTTCTTCTTCCGAGGAGTGGTGGCGCCGTTGGTGGCCGCGGTGCCCGATGTCGGGTTCGACTCCGATGATGCCGTGTCACTACCGGTGTCCGTGGTCGATTCTGCCGCGACGGCGCGGGTGGGCTTGGCTCCCGGTGCCGGCTTCTTCTTCAGAGCGTCAGGGCGCGCACCGGGCTTCGGAGCGTTCTCGTTCCGGCGCTCCAGAGCGGCTTCCTTCTTCGCCGCCTCTTCCTTGTCGATGCGACCGAAGACGAGGTGCTGCTGCGCGTAGGTCCACACGTTGTTGCTCACCCAGTACAGGAGGATGGCCACGGGGAGGAACGGGCCACCGACGAGCACGCCGAGCGGGAACACGTACAGAGCGAGCTTGTTCATGATCGCGGACTGCGGGTTGGCCGCAGCTGCCTCGCTCTGACGCGCCACCGACGCGCGCGAGTTCAGGTGGGTCGCGATGCTGGCGATGATCATCAGCGGGATCGAGACGGCGAGGATCGGACCGATCGACGGGATGCCGCCGAACGGCTCGAACGCGCGCAGCTGCGACTCGGGTGACGTGATGGCCGCCGAGATGGGCGCACCGAACAGACGTGCCGACAGGAAGGACTGGACGTCCTCGACGCTGAAGAAGTAGTTCGGAGTCTCGGCGTTGACCTCCGGGCTCAGACCCAGCTGCCCGATTCCGGTGCCGGTGCGGTTGAACGACCGGAGCACGTGGAACAGGCCGATGAACACCGGCGCCTGTGCGAGCACGGGGAGGCAACCCATAATCGGGTTGAAGCCGTGCTCCTTCTGGAGCTTCTGCATCTCCACGGCCAGCTTCTGACGGTCCTTGCCGTACTTCTTCTGCAGAGCCTTGATCTGCGGCTGAAGTTCCTGCATCTGGCGCGTCGTCCGCACCTGCTTGACGAAGGGCTTGTAGAGGATCAGACGCAGTGTGAACACGAGGAACACCACGGACAGCGCCCAGGCGAAACCGCTGTCCGCGCCGAGCACGGCGCCGAACACTTTGTGCCAGACCCAGAGAATTCCGGATACCGGGTAATAGATGAAGTCGAGCACGGCTCTATGTACTCCTCTGTTGGTTCACCCTCACGGGGTCACGAGACTGCGGGCAAGCGTGGTCGGTGTCGGTGGGCACCGCGTCGGCACCACCCCGGAGACGACGCGGGGGTGGAACGGGATCCCACCCACCAGGGTGCCAGGGCGCGCACTTCAGGAGGCGGACGACCGCCAGAACGGCACCGACGACGAACCCACGGGTGCGGAGCGCCTCCACGGCGTACTCACTGCACGTCGGCGTGAATCGACACGTCGGAAGGCGAAGAGGGGAGATGTAGGACCGGTACCCCTCGATGAGGAGGATGACCGATCGGGTCGGGAGAGACGTCAGCCGGCGCAGGAGGCTCCGGTCGGACGCAGGCTCGACCGGGACCGGATTCGCGGACTCCGTCATCACGTCTCGGACCGGCCGAGGGCGCGGGGGCGCTCGGCGGGAACCGGGTGAGAGGAGTTCATCGCGCGCATCGCTCCGAGTCGTCGCAGACCCGACGCCAGCTGGCGTTCGAGTTCGGAGGACGCCGCGGTCGCTGCTCCGGGCAGTGCCCGCACGACCACGTCGACATCCGACTCGACGAGAGGAAGCATCGAGCTGCAGATATGACGAAGCCGGCGTGCGACTCTGTGTCGAGTCACCGCCGGCCCCACTGCTTTACTGACCACGAGCCCGAAACGCGGGTGTCCGGAAGAGACGAGAGCGTTCTCGTCCCCCCGGAACCTCAGGTGCACGACGATGTCGTGGCGTCCTGTACGGCGGCCGCGACGCACCGTCGCCTGGAAATCCGACGACTGGTGCAGCCGATGCTGCTCAGGTAACACCCGAGCGTTCCGGTTACCGGGAAATCAGGCGGTCAGCGACGCGCGGCCCTTGCCGCGACGAGCCGACACGATCGCGCGACCGGCACGCGTGCGCATGCGCAGACGGAAACCGTGCACGCGTGCACGACGACGGTTGTTCGGCTGGAACGTCCGCTTGCCCTTGGCCACGGTGGTACTCCTCGAGATATCGGCAGTCCCGAGGACTGCCGGTGGTGTGCTGATGGTCGCGAGTTCGGCGAACTCGAGTTCGGTGGCCACTCGCGCAGGAGAACGGCAGGACCGATCCACGCATGTCGCGGGTGACCGTTCGAGGGTACTGACGGCGTCGAACGAGGTCAAACCGCGCTACCCCGGGGACGGTGCTCCTGTCACGATGACACGCCTCGAGCACGACGACGACCTCGCGGCGGCAGGATAGGACCGTTCGTCTTGTTGTGCACCGACGAGCCTGCTAACTTCGCTGTGCGGGTGACGACGTCTCGCCCCGTCGGTGGGGATCTCTCACCAAGGCTCTGCATCGCCGCAGGTCAGAACGCCGCTGCTCCGGCCCGTCTCCGTGCGAGATGCCGTCGAGCTACACCGGTGTCGTTTGTCCACAGCTGTGGATAATTATGTGGAAACACAGGTCGGGTGGCATATTCGTGTCGTCGGCGGGGCCCTCGAGGCACCGCAGCATCATCGACGGCCGCGGTCACGCCACGGCCCTGGGGAGGCACCGTGGAGGACGATCCGGACGTCTTGGCCGCTGTATGGCCGAGCGTCGTCGCCGAGCTCACGGCGGAGTCGAATTCGGGGTCCTCCCTGTCTCGCGCCCAGAAGGCGTGGCTCGCTCTCGTCCGCCCCATCACTCTGGCGCAAGGTTTCGCTCTGCTCTCGGTTCCGTCGCCGATCGCGCAGGAGGCGGTCGAGCGCGGTCTGCGTGAACCCATCCTCGCGGCCCTCGGTCGCCACCTCGACCGCCCGGTCGAGGGGCTCGGTGTCCGGCTGGCGCCCGGAGCCGACGCCGACCTCTCGGACGTTCCCACGCCCGTCGACACCGAACGTCGCCCCGACACCGCACACAGTGCACCCGTATATCGCCGGCGCCTGCTCACCGAGTCCACCGCGGGCGAGCCGTCCGACTCCGAGAGCAGTGACTACGGCGATCACGAGGAGGTCGACGACGACCGGGACGCTCTGACCAGCGTCCAGAACTCGTGGCCCACCTCGTACACGGTGCCGCCGCGCTCGACGTCCACTCCGACGGGCAGCACCAGCCTCAACGCGAAGTACACGTTCGACACCTTCGTCATCGGCGCCTCCAACCGGTTCGCCCACGCGGCCGCCGTCGCCATCGCGGAGGCTCCGGCGCGGGCGTACAACCCGCTGTTCGTCTGGGGTGCGTCCGGACTGGGGAAGACGCACCTGCTGCACGCCGCCGGCCACTACGCCCAACGTCTGTTTCCCGGCATGCGTGTGAAGTACGTGTCCACCGAGGAGTTCACGAACGACTTCATCAACAGCCTTCGAGACGACCGCAAGGTGGCGTTCAAGCGCCGCTACCGCGAGACGGACGTCCTGCTGGTCGACGACATCCAGTTCATCGAGGGCAAGGAAGGTATCCAGGAGGAGTTCTTCCACACCTTCAACACGCTGCACAACGCGAACAAGCAGATCGTGGTCTCCTCCGATCGGCCGCCCAAGCAGCTCGCGACCCTCGAGGAACGACTGCGCACCCGCTTCGAGTGGGGCCTCATCACCGACGTGCAACCGCCCGAGCTCGAGACGCGTATCGCGATCCTGAGCAAGAAGGCGCAGATGGACCGCCTCGACGTGCCCCACGAGGTGCTCGAACTCATCGCGAGCCGGATCGAGCGGAACATCCGTGAGCTCGAGGGCGCGCTCATCCGAGTCACGGCCTTCGCGTCGCTCAACGGGCACAACCTGGACACCGCGCTCGCCGAGGCCGTTCTCCGAGATCTGATGCCGGACTCGACGGGACTGGAGATCACGGCGGCGACGATCATGGCCGTCACCGCGGAGTACTTCGACACCTCGATCGAGGAACTGTGCGGCCCCGGCAAGGCCCGCGCGCTGGCGCAAGCGCGACAGATCGCGATGTATCTGTGCCGCGAGCTGACCGATCTGTCGCTGCCCAAGATCGGTCAGACGTTCGGCCGTGACCACACCACCGTCATGTACGCCGACAAGAAGATCCGCAAGGAGATGGCCGAGCGGCACCGTACGTACAACCAGGTGCAGGAGCTCACCGCTCGCGTGAAGCAGCGCTCCAAGCGCTGACCCCTCCGAGTGTCCACGGCCGTTCGACTCGCCCCCGCGGCGATGCGGGCGGCCGTTCTCGTCGGTACGGAGCCCCGAAGGGAGACGAGTTCGGCCGGGATCCGGGCCGATTCTGCTCGATACACACCTGTGGACAACTGTGTGAATAACGTGGATACCCCGGGGATGAAATCTGTAGTTCGCACCGAGTCCACCGTCCGTCCACATGTGACCCGCACCGAGCCCGTCGTGATGCCCGGGTTCATCCTCGAGCCGCCACGCCGTGCCACCAGCACCGGACAGGGTCGGTCCACAGATTCCACAGGACCTATGACTACTGCTTGTATTTCTTCCTAGGAACATCTCTTTGAAAACAGGGTGGGGACGGATCCATTCACAACCGGATCCGAGGCCTCGGATCGAGACCAACCCCGACTTTTCAGCACGCGCTCGAGGGCATACGGTGTGGTTTGCCCACCGACTCGTGTGGAGCAGGTCAGCGAGAGGATCAACCGGGCGATGGAGCTTGGCAGTGTGAAGTTTCGAGTTGCTCGAGAAGATTTTTCCGATTCGGTGGCCTGGGTGGCGCGATCACTCCCGTCCCGTCCCGCGGTTCCCGTCCTCGGCGGTGTGCTGCTGTCGGTCGACGACTCCGGACTGACGGTCTCCGGCTTCGACTACGAGGTGTCGGCCCAGGTACGCGTTCCCGTGGAGGTCGCCGGCGGAGGCCAGGTGCTCGTGTCGGGCAAGCTGCTCGCCGACATCACGCGCTCGCTGCCGAACAAGCCGGTCGACGTCTCGGTCGACGGGACCAAGGTGCTCATCACGTGCGGCAGTGCCAAGTTCTCGCTTCCCACGATGCCGGTGGAGGACTACCCGCAACTCCCCGAACTGCCGTCGCAGACGGGCACCGTCCCGGTCGACGTGTTCGCCGAGGCCATCAGCCAGGTGGCCATCGCCGCGGGCCGTGACGACACGCTCCCGATGCTCACCGGTATCCGCATGGAGATCGACGGCGACTCCGTGGTGCTCGCCGCTACCGACCGGTTCCGTCTCGCCGTGCGCGAACTCGACTGGACTCCGGCCGCACCCGGCACGGCCGCCGCGGTGCTCATCCCCGCCAAGACCCTGTCCGAGTCCGCGAAAAGCATTGGTGGCGGCGCGGAATCGGGCGTCGAGCTCGCTCTGGGCTCCGCATCGCACATCGGCAACGACGGCCTCCTGGGCATCGTCAGCGACGGCCGCCGCACCACCACCCGTCTGCTCGACGCAGAGTTCCCGAAGTTCCGGCAGTTGCTGCCGTCCGAGCACACCGCGGTCGCCAGCGTGCCCATCGCTCCCCTCCTCGAGGCCATCAAGCGTGTCGCTCTGCTCGCCGAACGTGGGGCGCAGGTCCGCCTCGAGTTCTCGGCCGACACGGTCACTCTGTCCGCCGGCGGCGACGATGCAGGCCGGGCCGAGGAGTCGATCGAGGCGAACTTCCAGGGCGAGCCCCTGGTGATCGCGTTCAATCCCGGGTATCTCATCGACGGTCTCAACTCGCTGCACTCCGAGCGGGTGTCCTTCGGGTTCACCACACCGAGCCGGCCCGCAGTGCTGCGCCCGGCGGGTGAGGACGAGCTCGAGCCGGACGAGACCGGAACGTTCAGCGCACCGAAGAGTGCGTACACGTACCTGCTCATGCCGGTACGCCTTCCGGGCTGAGTCGCTCGCGAGGCACCGGCGCAGGTCCATCGAAAGGAAGCCACGCATGAACATCGGGTTGGTCGGTCTCGGCAAGATGGGCTTCAACATGCGTGAGCGCCTGCGGCGCCACGACATCGAGGTCACCGGTTACGATCCGCGGCCGGAGGTCACCGACGTCGAGTCGCTCGAGGCCCTCGCCGCCGCGCTCCCCGCTCCCCGCATCGTCTGGGTGATGGTGCCGTCCGGCCCCGTCACACGCGACACCGTCACCACTCTGGCCGGCGTGCTGTCCGAGGGCGACCTCGTGATCGACGGCGGCAACTCGCGCTTCACCGATGACGCGGTGCACGCGGAACTGTTGTCCGCGAAGGGCATCGGCTATGTCGACGCCGGCGTCTCGGGCGGCGTCTGGGGCCTGGAGAACGGGTACGGCCTCATGGTCGGCGGTGCTGCTGCGGACGTCGAGCGCGCCATGCCCGTGTTCGATGCGTTGCGTCCCGAGGGCGAGCGGGCGGACGGCTTCGTCCACGCCGGCCCGGTGGGCGCGGGTCACTACGCGAAGATGGTGCACAACGGTATCGAGTACGGCCTCATGCACGCCTACGCCGAGGGGTACGAGCTCCTCGCCGCGGAGGATCTCATCGAGGACGTCACCGGTGTGGTGCGTGCGTGGACCAAGGGCACCGTCGTACGGTCGTGGTTGCTCGATCTCCTGGTGAAGGCTCTGCAGGAAGATCCGGGATTCACCGACATCTCCGGCTACACACAGGATTCCGGTGAAGGACGCTGGACCGTCGAGGAGGCGATCCGACACTCGGTGCCGGCTCCCGTCATCTCCGCGGCACTGTTCGCGAGATTCGCGTCGCGACAGGTGGATTCGCCCGCCATGAAGGCGGTGTCCGCGCTGCGCAACCAGTTCGGTGGACACGCGGTGCAGCGTGCCCCCAACACGGAGAGCACCGGCGCGTAAGTGTTCGTCCGCTCGGCGACCCTGGTCGATTTTCGTTCCTGGCAACAACTCTCGGTGGATCTCGCGCCGGGGGTGACGGTGTTCGTCGGTCCCAACGGCCACGGGAAGACCAACATTCTCGAGGCACTGGGGTACGTCGCGACGCTGTCGTCGCACCGGGTGTCGGCCGATGCTCCGCTCGTCCGGACGGGTGCGGAACGCGCTCTCGTGCGGGCGTCCGTCGTCAACCTCGGTCGCGAGCTCACCGTCGACGTGGAGATCAACGACGGGCGGGCGAATCGCGCTCGCATCAACACTTCTCCGGTGCGGCGGACACGGGAGGTGCTGGGCATCCTGAACACGGTGCTGTTCGCACCCGAGGATCTGGCGATGGTGCGCGGTGATCCGAGCGAGCGGCGCCGCTATCTCGACGAGCTGATCGTCGCGCGGTCTCCTCGAATGGCCGCTGTCCGTGCGGATTACGACCGCGTTCTCCGGCAGAGGTCCGCGCTACTCAAGAGCGCGAGCGGGGTTCTGCGACGCGGATCGTCGTCGAGCGACGGCGCGAACGCGTTGGCCACGCTCGACGTGTGGGACGGGCAGCTCGCCGGCTTCGGTGCCGAGATCGTGGAGCACCGGCTGCGCGCGGTACGCGACGTCGGTCCCTTCGTCGTCGACGCCTACCGCCGGATCGCACCGTCGTCGCGGCCTGCGGCCATCGCGTACCGGAGCAGTCTCGCCGACGCCATGCCCCCCGAGATGCTCGCGCTGGATCGAACGGAGGAACCGGACGACGTCGAGGTGCTCGAAGCAGCCTTCCTGCAACAGCTCTCGGTGATGCGGACACGGGAGATCGAACGCGGTGTCACCCTCGTCGGCCCGCATCGTGACGATCTCGACCTCGTACTCGGAACCGATCCTGCCAAGGGGTTCGCGAGTCACGGCGAGTCGTGGTCCTTCGCACTGTCCCTGCGGCTCGGCGCTTTCGAGTTGCTGCGTTCCGAGGGTTCGGATCCCGTGCTCCTCCTCGACGACGTCTTCGCCGAACTCGATCGTGCGCGGCGGACCGCCCTGGCGGGGGTCGCGGTGACGGCGGAGCAGGTGTTGGTGACCGCGGCAGTGCCCGAGGACGTTCCGCCCGAGTTGAGAGCGCGGCGCATGGACGTCCGTGCCCACGAGACCGAGGGTGCACGCAGATCGGAACTGACCGAGGTGTCCGGGTCGGATTCTGTCGGAGGCACGTCCGATACTGATGTCGACACGAGCCACGTGGAGGAGGAGTCATGACGGACGAGACGCCGTCCGGCAGCGATCCGGCCGAGCCCCCGCTGCGCGGAGCGGACATCGCGCGGCGTGCGCTCGAGAACGCGCGTGCGGCGGCCAAGGCCAACGGCAAGGCCGTGGGGCAGGGTCGCGCGTCGACGCAACGCCGGCCGCGACGGTCGCGCACCTGGTCCGGCTCGAGGCCCGACGACCGTGATCCGCAGGCACTCGGGTCGCTCGCGAAGACGCTCGCCGCGTCGCGTGGCTGGTCGGCGAAGGTGGACGAGGGCACGGTGCTCGGCCGGTGGCCCCAGGTGGTGGGTGAGGACATCGCGGCACACGCGGAGCCGGTGTCCGTCCGGGACGGCGTGCTGGCGGTGTCGGCGGAGTCCACGGCGTGGGCGACCCAGTTGCGGTTGATGCAGTCGCAGATCCTCGCGAAGATCGCCGCGTCCGTGGGCCACGGTGTGGTCACGTCGCTCCGTATCACCGGCCCGGCTGCGCCCAGTTGGAAGAAGGGCGACCGTCACGTGTCGGGTCGCGGACCTCGTGACACCTACGGGTGAACCCCCGGGCCCATTGATCGATGTCACGAGGGTGCGTAGCGTTTCACGGGGAAACGACCGGACGTGGTGATCGGGGACAGCGTCACGGTGGATCCGATCCGAACTCGCGCTCTGCGGCGAATGATCGAATGATCAGCCACGAAAGGACCCGATGATGAACGACGATCCAGGACCCGTCGTCCTGCAGGCGCGCAACGTCTCGTTCGACTGGGAGTCCATGCGCATGCACTACATGGACGGTGACCCCCTGGCCACGCACCTCATGAACGTGATGCACCTGTTCCTCCCCGAGGGCGAGGAGTGGTTCGTGCGCGTGTTCAAGGAGGCGCTGCCGTTGATCCACGACGAGAAGCTGCGCGCCGACGTGATCGGCTTCATCGGCCAGGAGGCCATGCACGCGCAGGCGCACTCCGGCATCCACACGTTCCTGGCCGACCAGGGCCTGGACCCGGCGCCGTACGTGAAGCAGATGGAGTACGTCTTCCGGGTCGCTCTCGACAAGAGGTCGACGAACACCAAGAACAGCCTCGTCGAGCGCCTGGCTCTCATCGCCGCCATCGAGCACCTCACGTCGTTCCTCGGCATGTGGGTGCTGACGGAGAAGGGCCTGGACGAGGCGGACGTGGATCCCCGCATGTTGGACCTCGTGCGCTGGCACGGGGCCGAGGAGGTGGAGCACCGCGCCGTGGCCTACGACGTGTTGCAGTACTTCGACACGCGTCGGTTCCGCCGCACGCGTACCTACCTTCTCGTCGCACCGACCGTCGTGGTCATGTGGGGCCGCGGTCTCCGCTTCCTCATGAAGAACGATCCGACGCTGACGGACGATCAGCGCAGCTACACGCTGAAGCAGATCAGGGCCGTCACGCAGCGCGGGTTGTTCCCCACCGCCAAGGCCGTCGGCAAGGCGTCCGTGCGGTACCTGCGGAAGGACTACCACCCGTCCAAGGAGGGATCCACCTCGTTGGCAGTCGCGTACCTCGCCACCTCCCCGGCGGCGAGGGCCGCCACGGTCTGATGGGCGATCGCACGTTCGCACGAGCCATGGCGGCCGTGCGCGAGTACCGCGCGTCCCGGACGATTCCCGAGGATCTGCTCGGCAAGGGCGGCATGGACGAGTCGCTGGCGCAGATCACGGACGGGCTGGACAAGCTGTTCGCCATCCTGGATCACTCGAAGTACAAGGCGCGTGCGGCGCCGGTCCAGACGCGGACGCACACGATGGCGGTCTCCGAGCGTTTCACGCTGTGCCGGGACGAGAACGTGGTCGGGCTGACGCTTCGCCGAGTCGACGGCGGCGACGTCCCGCCGTGGCATCCGGGCAGCCACCTCGACCTCGTGCTCCCCTCGGGGCGTCGCCGGCAGTACTCGCTGTGCGGTGACCCGCTCGAGAAGGACGCGTACTCGATCGCGGTGCGACTGGTACCGGACGGCGGCGGCGGTTCGGCCGAGATGCACACCCTCGAGGTGGGAGACAGACTCTCGGTCACCGGTCCGCGCAACGCTTTTCCGTTCTACGCGTCCGGATCCGCGTTGTTCGTGGCCGGTGGTATCGGCATCACCGCGATCATCCCGATGGTGCGGCGGGCCCGTGCCCTCGGCATGGACTGGCATCTGGTCTACAGCGGACGCTCACGGCAGTCGATGCCGTTCCTCGACGAGGTGTCGACGTGGGACCAGGAGCGTGTGACCGTCCGGACCGACGACGTCGACGGGTTGCCCACCGCAGCGGATCTTCTCCGCCACGCGCCGGACGGCGGATCCGTCTACTGCTGCGGTCCGCCCCCGATGCTGGCTCTGGTGCGCGAGGGTGTCCCGGCGACGGGAGCGACGCGTCTGCACTACGAGCGGTTCTCGCCGCCGCCCGTCGTCGCCGGATCCCCGTTCAGTGTCGAACTCGCGTCGTCCGGGACGGTGCTCGACGTCGCGGCGGACCGGACGGCACTCGACGTGATCCGCGAGGTCGTCCCGGGTGTGCCGTACTCGTGCCGCCAGGGCTTCTGCGGAACGTGCAAGGTGAAGGTTCTGGCCGGCGCTCCCGAGCACCGGGACCGACGCCTCGCCGACGACGAGCGCGAGGATCACATGCTGATCTGTGTGTCGCGCTCCGCGGGCGAGCGGCTGACGCTCGATCTCTGACGCGCGGAGCCCTCGTACCCACGAAATGAACCGCGGAACACGAGAAAAGTCCGTCTCCGACGCAATGAGGGGCCGTTTCGGGTGTCGACGTGAGCCGCGACCCACGCTTTACCGGTACGATGGACCGGTAAAGACCACCGAGCGCGAGGGGCATGCGTCCCCGAGCGCATTTTTTCGGGTCGAGGTCCTCTGCCGTCCTCACCGAGCGAGGTGAGTGTCGGGGGGAGCGTAGTCGAGAAGGAGAACAGCTGACCGTGGCTGACCCCAAGGCAGGCAAGAGCGACAAGCCGAAGGAATACGACGCGTCGTCGATCACCGTCCTCGAAGGACTCGAGGCGGTACGCAAGCGACCCGGTATGTACATCGGTTCCACCGGAGAGCGCGGCCTGCACCACCTGATCTGGGAGGTCGTCGACAACTCCGTCGACGAGGCGATGGCAGGTCATGCCACCACGGTGGAGGTCACCCTTCTCGCCGACGGCGGCGTGCGGGTCGTCGACGACGGTCGCGGTATCCCCGTCGGCATGCACTCCTCGGGCATCCCGACCATCGAGGTCGTCATGACTCAGCTGCACGCCGGCGGCAAGTTCGACTCCGACTCCTACGCGGTGTCCGGCGGCCTGCACGGCGTGGGTATCTCCGTGGTCAACGCTCTGTCGACGACCCTGCTCGCGCAGGTCGACAACGACGGCTTCCACTGGGAGCAGACCTACACGCGATCCGTCCCCGGCGAGCTGATCAAGGGCGAGCCGACGAAGCGCACGGGTACGGCGATCTCGTTCTGGCCGGACGCGGACATCTTCGAGGAGACCGTCTTCAAGTTCGACACGGTCGCGCGTCGCCTGCAGGAGATGGCGTTCCTGAACAAGGGACTCACCATCGTCCTCACCGACGAGCGCGCCTCGGACATCGAGCGCATCGCCGACGAGGCCTCCGAGAGCGAGCTGGCGGAGACGCCCAAGGCGGACGCCGAGGAGCCGTCGGGAGCACCGGCCAAGATCAAGACCCGGACCTACCACTACCCCGGTGGTCTCGAGGACTACGTCCGCTACATCAACCGTGCGAAGACGCCGCAGCATCCGTCGGTCATCGGTTTCTCGGCCAAGGGCCCGGGCCACGAACTCGAGATCGCGATGCAGTGGAACTCGACGTACGCGGAGTCCGTGCACACGTTCGCCAACACGATCAACACGCACGAGGGCGGTACGCACGAGGAGGGGTTCCGCTCCGCGCTGACCAACGTCGTGAAGAAGTACGCCAACGAGAAGAAGCTCGTCAAGGAGAAGGACGGCATCCTCACCGGAGACGACATCCGCGAGGGTCTCGCCGCCATCATCTCCGTCAAGGTCGGTGAGCCGCAGTTCGAGGGCCAGACGAAGACCAAGCTCGGCAACACCGAGGTGAAGTCCTTCGTGCAGAAGGCCGCCGGCGAACACCTCACGCACTGGTTCGAGGCGAATCCCGCCGAGGCCAAGCTCATCATCTCCAAGGCCGTCGCCTCGATGCAGGCGCGCACAGCTGCTCGTCGTGCGCGAGATCTGGTGCGGCGCAAGAGCGCCACCGACATCGGTGGACTGCCGGGCAAGCTCGCGGACTGCCGTTCCAATGATCCGTCGAAGTGCGAGATCTACATCGTGGAGGGCGACTCGGCCGGCGGCTCCGCCAAGTCCGGTCGCGACTCGATGTATCAGGCCATTCTTCCGTTGCGCGGCAAGATCATCAACGTCGAGAAGGCCCGCATCGACCGTGTCCTCAAGAACACCGAGGTCCAGTCGATCATCACGGCGTTCGGCACCGGCATCCACGACGAGTTCGACATCGCGAAGCTGCGCTATCACAAGATCGTGCTGATGGCCGACGCCGACGTCGACGGCCAGCACATCTCGACTCTGTTGCTCACCTTGTTGTTCCGCTTCATGCGGCCTCTCGTGGAGCACGGCTACGTCTACCTGGCCATGCCGCCGCTGTACAAGCTCAAGTGGCAGCGAGGTGCGGATCCCGAGTTCGCCTACTCCGATCGGGAGCGCGACGGACTGATCGAGGCCGGCCTGGCGTCGGGCAAGAAGATCAACAAGGACGACGGCATCCAGCGCTACAAAGGCCTGGGCGAGATGAACGCGAAGGAACTGTGGGAGACCACGATGGATCCGAGCGTGCGCGTGCTGCGTCAGGTGACTCTGGACGACGCTGCCGCCGCCGACGAACTCTTCTCCATCCTCATGGGTGAGGACGTCGAGGCCCGCCGCAGCTTCATCACCCGTAATGCCAAGGACGTTCGTTTCCTCGACGTATAGGCGCTCCGCGCCCCGAGCGCCGCGCTAGGAGAATGCAATGACAGACACCACCCTGCCCCCCACCGGCGGCGACGGACCCACGTCCGACCGCATCGAGCTGGTCGACATCCAGCAGGAGATGCAGAACAGCTACATCGACTACGCGATGAGCGTCATCGTCGGTCGAGCACTCCCGGAGGTGCGCGACGGTCTCAAGCCCGTGCACCGCCGCGTGCTGTACGCCATGTTCGACAACGGATATCGGCCCGATCGCGGATACGTGAAGTCGGCTCGACCGGTGGCCGAGACCATGGGCAACTACCACCCCCACGGCGACAGCTCGATCTACGACACCCTCGTGCGCATGGCGCAGCCGTGGTCCATGCGGTACCCACTCGTCGACGGTCAGGGCAACTTCGGTTCCCGCGGCAACGACGGCCCGGCGGCCATGCGGTACACCGAGTGTCGGCTCACTCCTCTCGCGATGCAGATGCTCGCGGACATCGAGGAGGAGACCGTCGACTTCATCGCGAACTACGACGGCCGCACCCTCGAGCCGACCGTGCTGCCCGCCCGCTTCCCCAATCTGCTCGCCAACGGCAGTGGCGGAATCGCGGTCGGCATGGCGACCAACGTTCCGCCGCACAACCTTCGGGAACTCGCCGAGGGTGTGTACTGGATGTTGGACAACTACGAGGCCAGTGAAGAGGTCGCCCTCGAGGCGATGATCGAGCGGATCAAGGGACCGGACTTCCCCACTCACGGTCTCATCGTCGGATCGCAGGGCATCGAGGACGCGTACCGCACCGGTCGCGGATCGATCCGCATGCGCGGCGTGGTCGACATCGAGGAGGGGGAGCGCGGCGGCACGCAGATCGTCGTCACCGAGCTGCCGTTCCAGGTGAACCCGGACAACATGATCGCCTCGATCGCCGAGCAGCTCAAGGACGGCCGCATCGCCGGCATCTCCGACATCGAGGACCAGTCGTCCGACCGTGTCGGTATGCGCATCGTCATCAAGCTGCGTCGCGACGCGGTCGCGAAGGTGGTGCTGAACAACCTCTACAAGCACAGCCAGTTGCAGACGAGCTTCGGCGCCAACATGCTCTCGATCGTCGACGGCGTTCCGCGCACCCTGCGGATCGACCAGATGATCAAGCTGTACGTGACACACCAGCTCGACGTGATCGTCCGTCGTACGCGGTACCGGTTGCGGAAGGCCGAGGAGCGGGCCCACATCCTGCGCGGACTGGTGAAGGCGCTCGACGCCCTCGACGAGGTCATCGCGTTGATCCGCCGGTCCGCCGACGCTGATGTCGCACGCCAGGGCCTGATGGACCTGCTCGACGTCGATCAGATCCAGGCGGACGCCATCCTCGCGATGCAGCTGCGTCGCCTCGCCGCCCTCGAACGGCAGCGCATCGTCGACGAGCTCGCCGCGATCGAGATCGAGATCGCGGACCTGCAGGACATCCTGGACCGTCCGGAGCGTCAGCGGGAGATCGTGCGCTCGGAGCTGAAGGAGATCGTCGACAAGTTCGGCGACGATCGTCGTACCCGGATCATCGCGGCCGACGGCGACGTCAGCGACGAGGACCTGATCGCGCGTGAGAATGTCGTGGTCACCATCACGGAGACGGGGTATGCCAAGCGCACGCGGACCGACCTCTACCGATCGCAGAAACGCGGCGGCAAGGGTGTGCAGGGCGCGGGTCTCAAGCAGGACGACATCGTCAGCAAGTTCTTCGTCTGCTCGACGCACGACTGGATCCTGTTCTTCACCACGAAGGGCCGGGTCTACCGGGCCAAGGCGTACGAGCTCCCCGAGGCCAACCGCACGGCCCGCGGACAGCACGTCGCCAACCTGTTGGCGTTCCAGCCGGACGAGCGGATCGCGCAGATCATTCAGATCAAGACCTACGACGACGCGCCGTACCTGGTGCTCGCGACGAAGGCCGGTCTGGTGAAGAAGTCCAAGTTGGCCGACTTCGACTCCAACCGTTCCGGTGGCATCGTGGCCGTCAACCTGCGTGGCGACGACGAGTTGGTCGGAGCCGTGCTGTGCACCAATTCGGACGACCTGCTGCTCGTGTCCGCTCAGGGCCAGTCGATCCGCTTCTCGGCCACCGACGAGGTGCTGCGCCCGATGGGCCGCGCCACTTCGGGTGTCCAGGGAATGCGCTTCAACGGCGAGGACGCACTGCTCTCCCTGAACGTGGTGAAGGACGGCACGTACCTGCTGGTCGCCACGTCCGGTGGCTACGCGAAGCGCACCGCGATGGAGGACTACCCCCCGCAGGGCCGCGGTGGCAAGGGCGTGCTGACCATTCAGTACGACCCGCGTCGTGGCACCCTGGTGGGAGCGCTCATCGTCGAGGACGACGACGAGCTCTACGCCATCACCTCGAGCGGCGGTGTCATCCGCACCGCGGCTCGTCAGGTTCGCAAGGCAGGACGCCAGACCAAGGGCGTTCGGCTGATGAACCTCGGCGACGGCGACAACCTGCTGGCCATCGCACGCAACGCGGACGAGCCGGAGGACCTCGCGATCGCCGAGGCCGACGGATCCAAGGAGTCATGAGCGCAGTGAGTACTCCCGAACAGCCCGGGTCCACCGGAAACGGACGCCCCGCGCCGAGCACCACGTCCGACCGTCAGGCCCCACGGCCTGCCGGCGGACCCCCGGCACCTCGCCCGCCCGCGGCGTGGCCGCCTGCCCAGCAGGACGGCGCACGCCAGGACGGGGTGCAGCAGGACTCCGCTCGACAGGACCCTGCTCGGCAGGACCCCGGCCATCAGGGTCCCCGTCCGGCTCGGACACCGGACTCCCAGCAGGCTCCCGTGCGGGAGCAGCAGCCACCTCAGCGGCAGCCGCAGACGAACCTGCAGAGCCGTCCCTCTCCGACGGGCCGCGCTCCCGAGCAGGCTCGTCCGGACCAGGGTCAGGCCCGGACGACCGTGCAGCCCGCTGCACGTCCGACGGACGGTCAGGACCGTCCCCGCCAGGGGCGTCCCGCCGAGGCGACGGCCAAGGCTGCGGTGATCGACGGGCCGACGCGCAACATCGCGCGGAACGACCTGCCCACCGACATGCCGGACCTCTCGACGGTCCGTCACCCGCAGCAGGAGGAGCAGCGCACCGAGCGCGCCACCCCGATGATGACGGCGCGACCGTCGGAGTCCGGTGAGCCGCTGCGCGCGACCGTCCAGGTGCGCAAGATCGATCCGTGGTCGATGTTGAAGCTGTCGCTCGTGATCTCCGTGTCGCTGTTCTTCGTCTGGATGGTGGCCGTCGGGCTGCTGTACATGGTGCTCGACGGCATGGGCGTGTGGGATCGACTGAACAATGCGTTCTCCGACATCGTCGCCACGTCCGGCGAGTCCGGGTTGGTGTCGGCCGGCCAGATCTTCGGTTACGCCGCCGTCATCGGTCTCATCAACGTGGTGCTGTTCACAGCACTGACGACCATCGGCACGTTCATCTACAACCTGTGCTCCGACCTCGTCGGTGGCCTGGAAGTGACGCTGGCGGACCGGGACTGACCCACCGCACACCGGCGTTTTGGTCTCGCGCCGTGTGTGCGGTAATCTCGTTCCTCGGTCAGCACAGCACGTTCCACCGTGCTCTGCGAGCCGAGTGCGGGCCTATAGCTCAGGCGGTTAGAGCGCTTCCCTGATAAGGAAGAGGTCGGAGGTTCAAGTCCTCCTAGGCCCACGAACGAGAGCGAGAAAGGATGTCCGTGAGGATTCTTCTCCCCGCCCTCGTGACGTCGGTCGTCGTTGCCGTCACTGTTCGCGCGATCCGCGTGGAGAGTACGCGGTGGCATCGTCTGCCGGATGTCGATCCGGGGCCTTAGCTCAGTTGGTAGAGCGCTGCCTTTGCAAGGCAGATGTCAGGAGTTCGAATCTCCTAGGCTCCACAGTCACGACCACACCCTGTTCCGCATGCCGGAGCAGGGTGTTCTCGTCTCTGGACATGTCACCATGCCCACCGGCGATGCTTCGTCCACCACTGCGCGCCTCATCGTCGATACTTGACGCGTGAACCCCGGACGAGGAACAGAAGCGAGCACCGCGATGGTGGTCTATCTCTGTCCCACCGCCGTTCTCTTCATCGCCGGTGCCGTCGCGTTCTCGGGCACGACCACCGGAACCGTGGTCATGGTCCTCGCGGCAGGTCTCCAACTCCTCGGTGCGGCCGTCCTGCACTTCGGCCCGCGTCCGACCTCGCCTCGCACGCTGGGCATCGTGACGGGCGGCGCCGTCGCGTCGCTGTGCGCGATGTTCCTCACGTCGGACGGACCGGTGGCGTACCTGCTGCTGAGTCAGGCGGCGATGTTCCTGGGCATGCAGCTCGCGGGGTACTGGAGTGAGCGCGGCGGCTGGGTGTGGGTGAGCGTGCTGACGGTGGGATCGGTCGTGGCGGCCGCGCTGTCGCCGTCGACCATGCCGATGGTGGGTTACGTCCTCACCGCGCTGGGCATCGTGGCCGCCGCCGAGTTCTTCGGCTCCCACTCGCGGCGCATGCGGCACTCGGCGTCGCGGGACGCCCTGACCGGACTCCTCAACCGTCAGGGCCTCGAGGACCGCGTCGAGAAACTGCTCCCGGTCTTCGCCTCTCGTGGTCTGCCGGTGAGCATGGCGGTTCTCGATCTCGACAACTTCAAGACGGTGAACGACATCTACGGGCACATCGCCGGCGACGTACTGCTCGAGCGGGTCTCGGCAGCGTGGCGCGGTCAGCTGCGCAAGGGCGACGTCCTGGGCCGTCTCGGCGGCGACGAGTTCGTGCTGTTCATGCCGGGAACCGGTGAGGGCGAGGCGGCGACCCTTCTGGAGCGGCTGCGGGCAGCGCACTCGGCCGAGTGGAGCGTCGGACTGGTCTGCATGCCCACCGTGCGCAAGTGGTCGGAGATCTACCGGGCCGCCGACGCCGAGCTCTACAAGGCCAAGCGCAGCCGAGGTGCCCAACAGATGTCCACGCCGGTGCCCAGGGCCGTCATCGAGGACACCGGAGTGCCTGCCGAGCGGCGCTGACGGCTCGTTCCCCGGGCTGTGGACGACGCAGCGAGGCCCGCCGTCTCCATCTGGTCCACTGTCCGCTCGAGGCGGCCGTCACGTGCCGTCCGGGAACGACGGGGGTCGGCGTGAGCGAGTCGGTGGTCTGGACAGCACCGGACATGTGGAGCATGCACACGAGGGTGGTGTCCGCGGGGACTCGCGTGCGCGTGCTGGTCGATCGCACGACCGCGATCGGGCGGCTGCCCGGGTGGGAGGGAGCGGCGGCCGACGCCGCTCGGTCGGGCGTCGTGGGTACGGCGGCGGAGCTGTCGACGCGAGCGGACGTGTTGGGTCGGATCGCGGACGTCCTCGCCCGCGCGGGTGACGACCGTGCAGCCCTGTCGCGATGGGATCCCGCGGATCGGACGGGCGCCCTCGCCGAACTGGATCGCACGGTCGCCGAGGACCTGACCAGGGCAGGCGGAGACGCGCCGCCGGACTCGGCGCCCACGAGGGCCGCGGCGGTGCTCGACACCGCCAACCGGGCGCGGATGGTTGAGGACCGTGAGCGCCTCGTCGTCGCCGAACGGGATCTGTCCGCGCGACTCGACGACGCCGCGTTCGGGGGCGCGTTCTCGAACGTGGACGCGGGACTCGCCGAGACGCGGCAGCGCCTGGCGGCCATCGACGCGCTGATCGAGGTGCTCGCGCGACCCGAGCGCCGTCTCGTGCACTACGAGGCGGGTGCGCGCCGCACCCTGGCGGCGGTGTCCGTCGGCGACCTCGACGGTGCGGATCGGGTGGCGGTGGTGGTTCCGGGCGCCGGGACCACGGTGGCGGGGTCGATCGCGCGACACGACGGCGAGACGGCGGCACTCGTCACCGAGGCGGGTGCGCTGTCACCCGGCTCCGTCACCGCAGGTGTGTCGTGGCTCGGATACGAAGCGCCGCAATGGAACACGGAGCTCTTCGAGCCCGGGCGCAGCGTGGCCTCGACCGCACCGGCCGCGGCCGGCGCGCCGGCACTCGTCGGCGTTCTCGAGGCGCTCGGCGATCGTCGACACGGTGGTGACGCTCCGGAGGTGACGCTGGTGGCGCACTCCTACGGCACCGTCGTCGCGGCGCAGGCCATCGAGGCCGGTGCCCCCGTCGACGCCGTGGTGGTGATGGGCTCGCCCGGATGGAGCGACCGCGCCGCCGCAGCCGCGCCGGGCCCGGTGCACGTCGCCGAGGCGGCGTGGGACCCCGTCGCCGACCTGGGACGGTTCGGGCCCGATCCCAGCGAGCGACCCGAGACCGAGGCGCTGGACACGGCGGGCACCGTGGGCCATGCCGACTACCTGGAACCGGGCAGCGTGTCGGCACGGGCCGTGGCCGAGGTGGTGGCCGGAGTGCCGAGCCCACCCGCCCCACGAACCATGGACCTGGCCGACGTGGCGCGGTTCGTGCTCGGGATGCTCTGACCGGCGGAGCAGTGTCAGGGCGCCTGGTGACCGTTGGTCGTCGGCGTGCCCAGGCTCGGCGGCTCGGCGGCGGGAGGGGGCAGCTCGGTGCGGCGCGAGCGGGAGAACGCGACAGCGCCGGCGCCGAGGAGGACGAGCAGTCCGATCACGCCGGCGCGGCGGCCGGGCACGAACCGACCGCGTCGAACGGGCGCCGCCGCACGCACGGGTGCGGGACGAGCGGCACGCTGCTGGGCGCGTCGTGACCGGAGGACCGACACCCCCTTGCGAGTGACGACGAAACCTGTTGCTGCGGGGCCCTTCGCGAGCGTGAGGGCGGTGTCACGGGCGATGCCGAGCGCCTTCTTGGCGGTGGCACTGTCGGGTGTTGACGTCATCCGTTCACCCTTGCACATTCCCCGGGTGGCACGATGGTGTTGTGACCTCACCTCTACAGACTCAGACCGCGACCCTGCACACGAATCACGGCGACATCGTGATCGCCCTCTTCGGCAACCACGCGCCGAAGACGGTCGAGAACTTCGTCGGTCTCGCGCAGGGCACCAAGGACTACAGCACGAAGAACGCGTCGGGCTCCTCCGAGGGACCTTTCTACGACGGCGCGATCTTCCACCGCGTCATCGCGGGCTTCATGCTCCAGGGTGGTGACCCCACCGGCACCGGCACGGGTGGTCCCGGATACAAGTTCGGTGACGAGTTCCACCCCGAGCTGTCGTTCGACCGTCCGTACCTGCTCGCCATGGCGAACGCGGGCCCCGGCACCAACGGTTCGCAGTTCTTCATCACCGTCGGCCCGACGCCGCATCTCAACCGTCGTCACACCATCTTCGGCGAGGTCATCGATCCCGCGTCGCAGAAGGTCGTCGACGAGATCGGCTCGACCGCGACCGGCCGCGGCGATCGCCCCGTGAACGACGTCGTCATCGAATCCGTCACCATTGCCTGATTCGACCGACACGGTCCCCCGTCGCGAGATCGGTGTGACATGACAGGACCAGGATGGGGCGGCGCTCCGGTGCCGCCCCTCCCTACCTGCGTGCGCCACCCCGATCGGCCCACCGGCCTGTCCTGCACCCGGTGCGACCGACCGGCCTGCCCGGAATGCCTGCGGCCGGCCGCGGTGGGTCAGCACTGTGTCGAGTGCGTGGCACAGGCTGCGGGGTCGATCCCGCGTGCCCGCACGATGGCCGGCGGTGTCAGCAGGACCGTCACCACCCCCGTCGTCACCTACGCGCTGATGGCACTGAACATCCTCGTATTCGCCCTCACGGCCGCTCAGTCCGGCGGCCTGGCGAACCAGTCGAGCTCGCTGTTCCGCAGCTGGCAGCTCGTCCCGCTCCTGGTGGCCGACGGCGATGTCGTCCGCATCCTGGGCAGTGGTTTCCTGCACTCCGGCATCGTGCACCTCGCCGTGAACATGTTCGCCCTGTACGTCATCGGGCGCGATTGCGAACTGGTGCTCGGACGCTCGCGATACCTCGCCGTGTACGTCGTCGCGCTGCTGGGCGGCGCCGCGGCGGTGATGTGGCTGTCCAGCCCCCTGGTGGCGACGGTCGGAGCATCCGGCGCCGTGTTCGGCCTCCTCGGTGCACAGGCCGTGATCCTCGTCCGGCTGCGCCGCAGCCCCACCCCGGTGCTCGTCGTGATCGGGCTCAACGTGGTGCTGAGCATCGCGATCCCCGGTATCTCCCTGTGGGGACACCTCGGCGGGCTCGCCGCCGGTGCCGCCGCCACGGCCGCGGTGCTGTTCGTCACCGGTTCGGACGCTCGTCGGTCACGCCGACTGGGATGGTTCGGCATCGCCGGCGTCGGGCTGCTCGCACTGGCGCTGATCGGTCTGCGTGCCGCGACGCTCGCTCCGACTCTCGTGGTGGGCTAGTCCCGCTGCGACCAGCCCGCGTCGACCCACCCGTGCAGCTCGAGGGTGTCGAACACGGCGCGCGGATCGGCCCCGAGGTCCCAGCGACCGAAGATGACGAGTCGCTCGTCGTCGCCGTCGGTCACGTCCATCTCCAGCATCGGAACCCGTCGACCGAGCCGCGGGTACGGGACCAGACGCAGTGAGAGCACGTCGTCGCGCCCGTAGTCGCGGGTTCCGCGCAGAGTTCTGATGCGCAGGACGTCGCCGTCGACACTCAACTTCGGACGTTGGACCGCGGCCAGCACAGCCAGCGCCAGGGCTGCCAGTGCGGCGAGTCCGATGAGCGCGCGGCCGGCCGGATCACCCGTCGTGGCGACGGCAGCGGCGGCGAGTGCAGCGGCTCCCACCCCCAGCGCGGCCACGGCGGCGAGGGGTGTGGACCAGGACTGCGGTGCCTCGCGACCACCTGTGGACAAGTTATCCACAGAAGTTATCCACAGTGTGGATGAACAACACCCGTGTAATTTCGGCGCGCATGGCGGAGGAAGCCCCGGTCAGCGCCATTTCATCGTCATGACGAGACCGACGATCCAGAAACCGAAACCGATCAGCAGGTTGTAGGCACCCAGATCCGACATCCAGCCGATGCTGTCCTGGGCGAGGTAGTACACGATGAGATACACCAGACCGAGCACCATGAAACCGAACATGACCGACAGATACAGCGTGCTCGACGGCGCGGCCTTGACCTTGACGGGCGTCCGCGACGCCGGATCGATCGTGTAGTCGGGCTTCTTGCGGACCTTCGACTTGGGCATGGATGACCTCGAACTCTCGTACCGGACTGCAGGCGGGCGGGTGTGAGCCACGGTGGGGACGCTCACTGCTCACGTCCACGATAACCTGCAGCCGAGCTCCCACCCGTGCGGCATTAGTCTTGTGACATGCGCATCCTCGTCGTCGACAACTACGACAGCTTCGTGTTCAACCTGGTCCAGTACCTCGGCCAGCTGGGGACACGGGCCCGAGTGCTGCGGAACGACGACCCCGGGGTGCTCGATGTCGAGGCCGCCGTGGCGGAGGTGGACGGAGTGCTGCTCAGTCCCGGACCCGGCACGCCGCAGCGCGCCGGCGTCACCATGGACATGGTGCAGGCCTGCGCCTCGTCGGGAACGCCCCTGCTGGGCGTGTGCCTCGGACACCAGGCCATCGGTGCCTCCTTCGGCGGCGTGGTCGAACGCGCGCCGGAACTTCTGCACGGTAAGACCAGCGTCGTCCACCACTCCGGAGACGGCGTGCTGGCAGGGTTGCCGGATCCGTTCACCGCGACGCGCTACCACTCGTTGACGGTGCGGGAGGACACGATCCCGGACGACCTCGAGGTGACCGCGCGCACCGAGAGCGGCATCGTCATGGCGATGCGCCACCGGGAGCTGCCGATCCACGGCGTGCAGTTCCACCCCGAGTCGGTCATGACGCAGGGTGGTCACCGCATGCTGGCGAACTGGCTCGCCGTGTGCGGCGAGGCTCCCGAACCGGGCCTGGTGGCCGAGCTCGAGAGCGCCGCCCGCGTCTGAGCACGGCGCCGCGTCGGGTCAGAGCCCGAACTTGCCGACGGTGACGTTGACGCGCGCCGTCTTGGCGATGGCCGTCCCCGGCGCGACCGCCTGCTGCTGAACGCGGTTGACCTGCGTGAGGTCCGACGTCTGGACGTCGACCTGGTCGATCTCGGCGATGGTGCCCTCCCAGCCGGCGGCGCGGAGGAGGTCGACGGCCTGGACCGGGGTCTGGCCTGCCAGGTCCGGGATCTCGAACTGCGATCCGTTGGACACCCGCACCACCACGGTGTCGCCGTCGGTGGCGTTGCTGCCGCCCGCGGGCGTCGTGGCGACCACCTGACCGGCCGGGAGCGTCGAGTCGACGTTCTGGCGGTCGACGAGGAAACCGGCACCCGCGATGTTGGGCTGAGCGACCTCGATGCTCTGACCGACCACGTCGGGGACCCGCACCTGACGCGGTCCCGATCCGAGCGTGATGCGTACCGACGAGCCCTGAGCCATCGACGATCCGCGAGCCGGCTCCTGACCGATGACCTTGTCGACGTCCGCGCGAGACGACGCGGCCCGGCCGATCGACGGGTCGAGAGCGAGACCGGCCTGCACCAGTGCCTGTTCCGCAGCGCTCTGCGTCAGTCCTGCAAGCTGGGGGACCTGGATCTGCTCCGGACCGGTGGACACCTCGAGAACGAGGGTGCTGTTCTCGTCGACCGTCGTGCCGGACACGGGTCGCGTGCCGATGACGGACCCCTCGGGCACCGTCGCGTCGGAGCGTTGCTGGACGTCGACGCGGAAGCCCGCGTTCTCGAGGGTGGTGCGGGCGGCGTCGGCGGTCTGCTCGGACACGTCCGGGACGGTCACCGAACGGGCCTCCGCACCGGGGCCGAGATTCCACAGGAAGACGCCGACGATGCCGACGACCACGAGGGCGGCGAGCGCCATGACGGCGACGCGCACGCCCTTGCGGCGCGGTCGGTCTCCGTCGTCGTCCGCGTCGGGATGCGCGTGGCGGGCGATCCGGCGAGGCTCGCCGGAGTTGTCGGACGCCGGCCGAGCGCCGGACCGCGGCGCATCCATCGAGCCGAGGATGGTGGTGCGATCCTCGTCGTTCATCACCATCGGCGCACTGGGCCGCTGGCCACCGAGGACGCGGATGAGATCGGTGCGCATGTCCGCGGCGCTCTGGTACCGATTGGCCGGGTTCTTGCTCATCGCCTTGAGAATGATCGAGTCCAGCTCCCGCGGGATGTCCGGATTCACCGACGACGGCAGTCGCGGATCCTCCCGGACGTGCTGGTACGCGACCGCGACCGGGGAGTCACCCGTGAACGGCGGCTCGCCCGTCAGGATCTCGAACAGCACGCAGCCCAGCGAGTAGACGTCGGATCGCGCATCGACCTGTTCGCCGCGAGCCTGCTCTGGCGACAGGTACTGGGCGGTACCGATGACGGCAGCGGTCTGCGTCATCGGAGACGAACTGTCGGCGATGGCCCGCGCGATGCCGAAGTCCATGACCTTGACCGCACCGGCGCGGTTGATCATCACGTTGGCCGGTTTGACGTCGCGGTGCACGATGCCGTTGCGGTGGCTGAAGTCGAGGGCGGCGCAGACGTCGGCGATGACCTCCATCGCACGCTTGGGAGCCATCGGCCCCTCGGCGCGGACGATGTCGCGCAGCGTGTCGCCGTCGACGTACTCCATGACGATGTAGGGCAGCGGACCCGTCTCGGTCTCCGCCTCACCCGTGTCGTACACCGCTACGATCGCCGGATGGTTCAGTGCCGCAGCGTTCTGCGCCTCGCGGCGGAACCGCAGGTAGAACGTGGGATCGCGTGCCAGATCCTGACGCAGCACCTTGATGGCCACGTCGCGATCGAGACGGCCGTCCTTCGCGAGGTGGACCTCCGACATGCCACCGAAACCGAGGATCTCCCCGAGGTCGTACCGGGACGAGAGCTTGCGCGGTGTGGTCATCGCGCTCCTCCCGGTGCGTAGTTGAAGGGGTTGCCGTCCCCGTTGCCGTTGCCGTTCCCGCCGCCGAGACCGGGGATGGTGAACAGTCCCCCGTCGGTCGTGGTCGTGGTGGTGGTCGTCGGCTCGGTGGTCGTGGGCTCGG
Organism: Rhodococcus sp. SORGH_AS_0301; assembly: GCF_030818285.1. Lineage (NCBI taxonomy): Bacteria > Bacillati > Actinomycetota > Actinomycetes > Mycobacteriales > Nocardiaceae > Rhodococcus > Rhodococcus sp. SORGH_AS_0301. The sequence continues at coordinate 4,075,993 of NZ_JAUTAC010000002.1, read as the reverse complement.
TGGTGGTCGTCGTCGGTTCCGTCGTCGTGGTGGTCGTGGTGGTGGTGGTGGTCGTCGTCGTGGGCTCGGTGGTGGTGGTCGTCGGCCGCGTCGTGGTGGTGGTCGGCTCCGTGGTGGGCGCCGCCGTGGTGGTCGAGGTGACGACGGGCGTCGAACCGTTGCTCTCGGTGAAGACGAACAGCCCGAACGCGACGACGGCGGCGAGCAGGAGCAGTCCACCGGCAGCCCAGGCCAGGGCCTTCTGCCCGGGGGTCATGCCCGATTCGCGGTCACGATCAGGTTCCGGTGATCGTGGTGTGGCCGCTGCCGCGGCGGCGTAGCCGGTGGCGGACGTGGTCATCATGCGGGTGCTGGACGGCCCACCGACGGCGCCGACGGGCGGGGCGACCCGACCGGTACCGGACGCCGTGCCCGGGGCGGGCGGGCGCCGGCCGGCGCGCACGGCAGCGACCGCGTCGGCGAACTCCCCGCCGTTCTCGTACCGTGCGGCCGGGTCCTTGGTCATGGTGATCTCGATGAGCTCCCGCACCGGCTGCGGCAGATCGCCGGGAAGCGGCGGCGCGGCGTCCCGCACGTGCTTCATCGCGACCGTCAGCGCGCCGTCGCCGACGAACGGACGGGTCCCGCTGATGGCCTCGTAGCCCACGACGCCGAGCGAGTACACGTCGGACGCGGACGTCGCGTCCTGACCCAGCGCCTGTTCGGGAGCGATGTACTGCGCGGTGCCCATGACCATGCCGGTCCGCGTGACGGGCGAGGCGTCCACGGCCTTCGCGATGCCGAAGTCGGTGATCTTCACCGTCCCGTCGGGCGTGATCATGATGTTGCCCGGCTTCACGTCACGGTGGACGATGCCTGCGCGGTGCGCGGCCTGCAGGGCGCGGCCGGTCTGCTCGAGCATGTCCAGTGCGTGGACCAGCGGAAGCCGACCCATGCGCGTGAGCACCGTGTTGAGGGGCTCGCCGATGACGAGCTCCATGACGAGATACGCGAGCGACTGCCCGTTGGCGTCCCGCACCTCGCCGTAGTCGTAGATGTTGGCGATGCCGGGATGGTTCAACAGCGCGGTCGTGCGCGCCTCGACACGGAACCGTTCGACGAACTCGGGGTCGTCCGAGAACTCCGGCTTGAGGATCTTGACGGCGACGCGGCGATCGAGCCGGTTGTCCGTCGCTTCCCAGACCTGTCCCATTCCACCGGTCGCGATCAGTCGGAGCAGTCGATAGCGGTCGGCGACCACTGCTCCGTTACCCAGGCCTCCACTCATGCGGGGCTCACCTCCCCTGCAATCCGGCGCCGAGCACTGCTCTCGCCACTGGTGCCGCGACGGACCCACCGGTGGCGGCGAGTGCGCGGTCACCACCGTTCTCGACGATGACCGCGATGGCGATCTTCGGGTCCTGTGCCGGCGCGAACGCGATGTACCAGGCGTGCGGAGGGGTGTTGCGCGGATCGCTGCCGTGCTCGGCGGTGCCGGTCTTGGATGCGATCTGCACCCCCGCGATCTTGCCCTCGCCGCCGGAGTTGTTCTCCGAGCCGACCATCAGATCGGTGAGCGTGGACGCGACCTCGGGAGAGATCGACTGGCCCAGTGACGTGGGCTCGGTGGTGTCGAGGGTCGACAGATCCGGACCCTGCAGCTGGGCCACCATGTGCGGCGCCATGCGCACGCCACCGTTCGCGATGGTGGCGGCGATCTCGGCGTTCTGCAGCGGTGTCAGTGCGACGTCGCGTTGGCCGATGCTGCTCTGACCGAGGGCGGCGTCGTCGGGGATCTCCCCGACGGTGCTGTCGGCGACCGGGATCGGCACGGCCTGGTTCGCCTCGCCGATGCCGAACGCGGACGCGGTGTCCTTGACGTTCTGGGTGCCGGCGTCGATACCGAGTTCCACGAAGGCGGTGTTGCACGAGCGCGCGAACGCCTCGCGCAACGACGCGGTGGCGCCGCCGCCGCACGTGGAGCCGTTGTAGTTCTCGAGCGTCGTCGACGTGTCGGGCAGCGTGATGGTCGGCGCCGCCGTGAGCTGGGTGTCCGGGGTGGAGCCGGCCGCCAGCGCCGCCGCGGTGACGACCACCTTGAACGTCGAACCGGGCGGGTAGGTCTGGGAGACCGCGCGGTTGACCAGGGGCTCGCCCGGATCGCTGCTCAGTCGCTCCCACGCCTGCGTCGACGTCTCGCCGTCGTGCGTCGCGAGCTCGTTGGGGTCGTAGCTCGGCGTGCTCACCATCGTCAGGATCTTGCCGGTGGACGGCTCGATGGCCACGACGGAGCCGGTGTAGCCCTTCGACGTCAACTGGTCGTAGGCGACCTGCTGCATCACCGGATCGATCGTGGTGACGACGTTGCCGCCGCGGGGGTCGCGACCGGAGAGCAGGTCGAAGAACCGCTTGCCGAACAGTCGGTTGTCCGAGCCGTTCAACACTGCGTCCTCGGACCGTTCGAGAGCGGTGCTCGAGTACAGCATCGAGTAGAAGCCGGTGACCGGTGCGTTGGCGGCCGGGCTGGACGGTGCCGCGGGGTTGGCGGGGTACGTCCGCAGGTACTTGTAGCGATCGTCGGTCGCGACGGAGGCCGCGAGCACCTGGCCGCCGCTCGAGATCTGCCCACGCTGGCGTGCGTACTCGTCGAGCAGCACCCGCGAGTTCCGCGGATCCGTTCGGAGGTCGTCCGCCTTGATGACCTGGACGTACGTCGCGTTCGCGAGCAGGACGACGATCATCGCCATGACGCCGATGGCGACTCTGCGCAGAGGTGTGTTCACGGTCGCTTCACCACCTCGGTGGGAGCGTCACCGATCGGAGCCGCCGGTCCGCGTTTCTGCGGCACGACGGGCGCCCGTGCGGCGTCCGAGATCTTGATGAGCAGGGCGACCAGAGCGTAGTTCGCGAGCAGCGAGGATCCTCCGTAGGACATGAACGGTGTGGTGAGACCGGTGAGCGGGATGAGCTTGGTGACGCCGCCGACGACGACGAACAGCTGCACCGCGATGGTGACGGACAGTCCGGCGGCGAGCAGCTTGCCGAAGCTGTCGCGCACCGCGAGGGCGGTGCGCAGCCCACGCAACACGAAGACCAGATAGAGCATCAACACGGCTGCCAGGCCGATGAGGCCGAGCTCCTCGCCGATGGTCGCGATGATGAAGTCGGTGCTCGCGAACGGCACCTGCGACGGCCGGCCACTGCCGAGCCCGGTACCGCCCATGCCGCCGGTCGCCAGACCGAAGAGCGACTGCGAGATCTGATAGCCGGTGTCGTTGTAGTCCGCGAACGGATCCAGCCACGTGTCGGTGCGGATCTTCACGTGCCCGAAGAACTGGTACGCGAGCAGGAAGCCGAGCAGGAGCAGCGCCACACCCACGACGATCCAGCCGACGCGCTCGGTGGCGACGTAGATCATCACCAGGACCGTGCAGTAGATCAGCAGCGACGTGCCGAGATCCTTCTCGAACACCAGGACGCCGATGGACACGATCCACGCGACGACGATGGGGCCGAGATCGCGGGCGCGCGGGAAGTCCATGCCGAGCACGTGCTTGCCCGCGGTGGTGAAGAGCTCGCGCTTCGCCACGAGCACCGAGGCGAAGAAGATGAGCAGCAGGATCTTCGAGAACTCACCGGGTTGGATGCTGAAGCCGGGCAACCGGATCCAGATCTTCGAGCCGTTGACCTCGGACAACGACGAGGGCAGGACGGCCGGCAGGGCCAGGAACACCAGACCGCCGAGGCCCAGGGTGTAGCCGTACCGCGCGAGGGTGCGGTAGTCGCGGATCAGCACGAGGACAGCGATGAACCCGGCGATGCCCAGGGCCGTCCACAGCACCTGCTGCGTGGCGTCGGCCGACGGCTCCTCGATGCCGAGGTACACCGCCGACTGCTGCGCCGCGAGGTCGAGCCGGTGGATGAGCACCAGTCCGAGCCCGTTCAGCATGGCGACGACCGGGAGCAGCAGCGGATCCGCGTGGGTGGCGAATCGACGGACCGCGGCGTGGGCGACCGCGAACATCGCGAGGTAGGCGAGGCCGTACTTCGCCAGGTCCCAGGTGATGGCCTGCTCCTGGCTCGCCTCGACGAGCACCAGCGACACCGTGGTGATGACCGCGGCCGCGCCGAGCAGTGCCGCCTCGACACCGCGTCTCGTCGACTGCGGCGGGGCGGGGGCGAACCCACCGGGCGGGCTGGGGAACGAGGCGGACGACTGGCTGGGGGTGGGCCGGTTCGGGGTCGGCAGGTTCGGAGCGGACATCACGAACCCGTCCTGCAGGTCTGGCCCGCCACCAGCGTCGGCGTCGGTGCCGGGGTGGGCTCGATCGTGGTGGTCACGGGAGCCGCCGGATCGACGGGCGCCGCCGGGTCCGGAGCGGGCGGTGCGGCCGTGGGAGCAGGCGTGGCCTCGGGAGTGGCGCTCGGCGTGGTGGTGGTGCTCGCCGGCGGCGTGCACGGGGGCAGCAGGTCACCGGACGCGAGTCGCGCCACCTGGGTGCGCGCGTCGTCGAGGGTGCCCGACGGCAGACCCGAGCGCACCTGTTCGCGTGCCGAGGGCTGGAGATCGTCGACACCCAGGATCGTGCAGTCGGCGTCGCCGGGAGCGCGCAGCTCGACCGTCGCGTCCTCGGTGGCCGTGGCCCCGTCGCGGACGCAGCCGACCAGATCGACCTCCTGCAGCGAGAAGCCGAGCACCGAACCGGAGACTCCGCGCATCACCACCACGCGACCGTCGTCGGTTCCGACGTAGTAGTTACGTTGCAGCAGTTGCCATCCCACGACGAGGCCGACGACGAGAAGGGCGACCACGCCGAGGCCGGCGAGTGACCACCGGAGCTTGTGCGACTTCTTCTCCGGCACGGGCGGTGGTGTCACGACACGTTTCGGGGTGGTGCGGGGCGGCCGCATGGCGGCGGCGCGGCCGGCTGCCGTGTTCGGCGGCGGCGCGTCCTCCTCGTCGGACATCGACGCGGCTCCGGCGAGAATGGGGTGCGACTGGCCGTAGTCCAGATCGATGACGTCGGCGACGACGACGGTGACGTTGTCGGGGCCACCGCTGCGCAGCGCCAGCTCGATGAGCCGATCGGCGCACTCGTCGTTCTCGCCCTCGCGGAGCGTGTCGGCGATGGTCTCGCTGCTGACGACGTCGGACAGGCCGTCCGAGCACAGGAGATACCGATCCCCGGCGCGGGCCTCACGCACCGTGAGCGTCGGCTCGATCTCGTTACCGGTGAGCGCGCGCATGATGAGCGACCGCTGCGGGTGCGAGTGCGCCTGCTCGGCCGTGATCCGGCCCTCGTCGACCAGGGACTGGACGAACGTGTCGTCTCGCGTGATCTGCGTCAGCTCGTCGTCGCGCAGCAGGTAGGCACGCGAGTCGCCGATGTGGACGAGCCCGATCTTTCTGCCGCCGAACAGGATCGCCGTCAGGGTCGTGCCCATGCCGTCGAGCTCGGGATCCTCCTCGACCTGCTCGGCGATGGTGGAGTTGCCCTCGCGCGTCGCCCGTTCGAGCTTGCCCAGGAGATCGTCTCCCGGCTCGTCGTCGTCGAGGTGGGCGAGCGCCGCGATCATGAGCTGGGACGCGACCTCACCGGCGGCGTGCCCTCCCATGCCGTCGGCGAGAGCGAGCAGGCGCGCACCGGCGTAGACCGAGTCCTCGTTGTTGGATCGCACGAGACCGCGATCGCTGCGCGCGGCGTAGCGGAGAACCAGTGTCACGGGCGCAGCTCGATCACGGTCTTGCCGACGCGGACGGGCGTGCCCAGCGGGACGCGCACCGCCGTCGTGACCTTGGCCCGGTCGAGGTAGGTGCCGTTGGTCGAACCGAGATCCTCGACGTACCAGTCACCCCCGCGAGGAGACAGCCGTGCGTGGCGCGTGGACGCGTAGTCGTCGGTGAGGACCAACGTCGAGTCGTCCGCCCGACCCATGAGGACCGGCTGCGACCCGAGCGTGATGCGGGTACCGGCCAGCGAACCCTGCGTGACCACCAGCTGCTTGGCCACCTTCGCCTTGCGGCCCTGCAGCGACACCGGTGACGTGCGGGAGCGCGGTGCCACGCGCAGCCCGGAGGCCGCATAGATGTCCGACCGCAGGGTGCGCAGCACTGCCCAGACGAACAACCACAGGATCAGGAGGAAGCCAGCTCGAGTGAGCTGCAGAATCAATCCCTGCACAGCGTGTCACCTCCTCGTGTCACCAGAAGCCGGGTCACGGCTTTCTCGGTCGCCCGGGGACGTCCCGTCTCGGAGCATCATAAGGGCAGGCGCCGACGGCCGGTGTCGGCCGCCGCACCCGTCGCCGGTCCGGTCGTGTCAGACGATGCGGACGAGGATCTCCGAATGTCCGGCGCGGACGATGTCGCCGTCGGCCAGCTGCCAGTCCTGGACCGGTGCACCGTTCACGGTCGTGCCGTTGGTGGAACCCAGGTCGGACAGCATGGCCACCCGGCCGTCCCAGCGGATCTCGAAGTGCCGACGCGAGACGCCGGTGTCGGGGAGCCGGAACTGGGCCTCCTGGCCGCGACCGACGACGTTGCCGCCCTCGCGCAGCTGGTAGTGACGGCCGCTGCCGTCCTCGAGCTGCAGGGTGGCGGCGAGCCCGCGAGACGCGGCCGGGCGGTCGTAGTCGTCCCCGTCCGCGACCTGCTGGTAGCCCTGTGTGGCCGGCTGGTCGTACGCCGCCGCGGCGCCGTACGCCCGCGGCTGTGCGGCCTGGCCGCCCTGGTCGTAGCCGCGCTGGTCGTAGTCGCCGTACGCCTGCTGACGGTCCTGACCGTGCTGGTCCTGACCGTGCTGGTCGTAGCCCGATCGGTCGTAGCCGCCCTGGTCGTAGCCGCGCTGGTCGTACCCACCCTGGTCGTACCCGCGCTGGTCGTAACCGCCCTGGTCGTAGCCGCGCTGGTCATAGCCGCCCTGGTCGTACCCGCGCTGGTCATAGCCGCCCTGGTCGTAGCCCTGCTGGCCGTAGGCGCGGGGATCGGGTCCACCCTGGTCGTACTGAGGACGGCCGTGGCCGCGCGGATCCGCCGCCGGCTGTCCGTAGGCCTGGCGGTCGTACGGCTGCTGAGCGGGAGGCTGCTGGCCGTAGGCACGCGAGTCGTAGGGGGCTCGGTTCTGCGGCTGGCGTCCGTAACCCTGGTCGTAGCCGCCCTGCTCGTGACCCTGCTGGTCGTACCCGGCCTGGCCGTAGCCCTGCTGGTCGTACCCGGCCTGGCCGTAGCCCTGCTGATCGTGACCCTGTCCGTACGGTGCGCGTCCGTATCCGCCCTGCTCCTGACCGGCGGGCGGGCGGCCGTAGCCGCGGGCGTCCTGCTCGGAGTCGCCGTACGCGCGGGGCGGGCGCACCCGATTCTCCGCCGCCGGGTCGACGCGGCCCGACGCCTCGGGGTCGTACGCCTCGGACGGGTACGCGCTGCCGTTGCGAGGGGCACGGGCGGCGACGCCCGATGCGGGCCGATCGTTGTCGCGGTCGGGCTCGTCGCCCTGGTTCTGAGTCCCTGAGTTCTGGGTCATGGGGCCGGCTCCTGATGTCGACGACGGTCGGTCTTGTGCAGTGGACTGGTGAGGTGGAGCGCTCTGCTGGGGTGACGCGTCGGGATCGACTGTTCCCGACGTGCGGAACTGTCCCGTGTGCAGTGTGGTGGACGGTTCGAAGCGGACCACCACGCGCCCGTACGTCTGCCATCCCTGGTCGGTGATGAAGTCCTGGAGATGGCGTGAGAAGGCGCGAGTGGTGAGGTCGTGGTCGGACGCGAGCCTGTCGTGATCCGACGGGCTGATGGTGATGACGTAGGCGTTGGGTGCCAGCAGATGTCCGCCGTCCAGCGTGCGGACCGACATGGTGGCCTCCTGCTGGAGGGCCGCCTCGACCTCCTGCGGCACCACACCGCCACCGAAGACGCGAGCGAAGGCGTCACCGACAGCACTCTGCAGCTTTCTCTCGAATCGCTGAACCACTCCCACGACACCCTCCTTCTCCGTCTTCGTCGGTACTGCGTCTCACATCGGTACTGCGTCCGTGCGTCGGAGACTCATGATGCTGGAACCGTCCCCGAGGCGTCCACGCCGCCGACGTCCGCGCAGGCCGTGCGGCCTCGCGTGTCCTTCCGTCGTGCGACTACCGATCCATGCTATACGCCCGGAACCGGTTCCCGGCCCCGCCTCGGGACCGGAAACCCGGACCGACGGTATGGATTTCTGCCCGAGTGACGGGTCGTGTTAATCTCGTCCCGTCGCTCGGGCGAGTGGCGGAATGGCAGACGCGCTGGCTTCAGGTGCCAGTGTCCTTCGGGACGTGGGGGTTCAAGTCCCCCTTCGCCCACCACACTGGCCGTAGCCGAGAAATCGCTACGGCCAGTAGTCTTTCATCGGACGTACGTCTCGGTGTGAGATCTCCGACGTCGAGCTCGTGCGCTCCCGGAGTATTCTCGTGAGCGAACGCCGAGGTACCGCGCAACGTCGCGCACACACCCATACCGCCGGGGGAACGACCAGGTCAGGCCTGAATGAGGATGCCCTGATTTGTGAATTCGACCGGTTCCTGACTTATCGTTCAGCTGCGGGGTCGACCCACAAGGATCGCCCCTGCCCGAAAACACTCGGTCACCACCTCGGAACGGATCGTTGTCCGAGAGTGGCCGGAGCCCCATCGGAGTGCGTGTTCAACGGCGAACCCGCTCTCGCATCGCCCCGCGGTGGCTCGCGTCGAATCTCGGACGTGGCCGCGCTCTCGCGGATCTTGGCTCGACTCGTCAGTTAGGCAAGACACATGCAGCTTCCCGGACACCGGTACCCATCAGCGCGCGGCCTCTACGATCCCGCCAACGAACACGACTCCTGCGGTGTCGCGTTCGTGGTCGACATGCACGGCCGACGGAGCCGCGACATCGTCGACAAGGCGATCACGGCGCTGATCAATCTCGAACACCGCGGCGCTGCGGGTGCCGAGCCCAACACGGGTGACGGTGCCGGCATCCTGATCCAGGTCCCCGACGCGTTCTACCGCGCCGTGGTCGACTTCGATCTGCCGCCCGAGGGTTCCTATGCCACCGGTATCGCGTTCCTCCCGCAGGCGCGCGCCGCGTCCGCCGAGGCTGTCGCCGGTGTCGAGCGTGTCGTGACCGAGGAGGGCCTCGAGGTTCTCGGCTGGCGCGACATCGAGACGGACGACGCCTCCCTGGGCGCGCTGGCGCGCGACGCCATGCCGACGTTCCGCCAGCTGTTCGTCGCCGCTCCCGACCGTGCACTGTCCGGCATCGATCTCGAGCGCCGCGCGTTCGTCGTGCGCAAGCGCGTCGAGCACGAACTCGGCCTCGAAGGCCCCGGCAAGGACGGTCCCGGACGCGAGTCCGTGTACTTCCCGTCGCTGTCGCCGTCGACCATCGTCTACAAGGGCATGCTCACGACGCCGCAGCTGCGAGGCTTCTACCTCGATCTGCAGGACGAGCGCGTCGTCAGTGCCCTCGGTCTGGTGCACTCGCGCTTCTCCACCAACACGTTCCCCTCCTGGCCGCTGGCACACCCGTTCCGCCGTGTCGCGCACAACGGTGAGATCAACACCGTCACCGGCAACGAGAACTGGATGCGTGCCCGCGAGGCCCTCATCGAGTCGGACGTCTTCGGTGGCCCGGAGAAGCTCGAGAAGATCTTCCCGGTGAACACGCACGGAGCGTCGGACACCGCGCGCTTCGACGAGGTGCTGGAGTTCCTGCACCTCGGCGGTCGCAGCCTGCCGCACGCCGTGCTGATGATGATCCCCGAGGCGTGGGAGCACCACGACAAGATGGATCCGGCTCGCCGGGCGTTCTACCAGTACCACTCGACTCTGATGGAGCCGTGGGACGGACCGGCGTCGGTGTGCTTCACCGACGGCACCGTCATCGGCGCGGTCCTCGACCGCAACGGCCTGCGTCCGAGCCGTCTCTGGGTCACGGAGGACGGCCTGGTCATCATGGCGTCCGAGGTCGGCGTCCTCGACATCGAGCCGTCGAAGATCGTGCGCAAGGTCCGCCTGCAGCCCGGTCGCATGTTCCTGGTGGACACCGCGCAGGGCCGCATCGTCAGCGACGACGAGATCAAGGACGAGCTCGCCGCCGAGCACCCCTACCAGGAGTGGCTCGACGAGGGTCTCGTCGAGATCGACGACCTGCCCGAGCGCCCGCACGTCCACATGACGCACGACCGCGTGCTGATCCGTCAGCAGATCTTCGGGTACACCACCGAGGAACTGACCATGCTGGTCGCTCCCATGGCCAAGGCGGGCGCCGAGGCCATCGGGTCCATGGGCACCGACACGCCCGTCGCCGTGCTCTCGAACCGCCCTCGGATGCTGTTCGACTACTTCTCGCAGCTCTTCGCACAGGTGACCAACCCGCCCCTGGACGCCATCCGGGAAGAGGTGGTCACCAGCCTCGGCGGCACCATCGGTCCCGAGCGGGATCTCCTGCAGCCCAGTGCCGAAGCATGCCGGCAGATCGTGCTGAAGTCGCCGATCCTGCACAACGACGAGCTGGCCAAGCTGGTCCACATCAACGACGACGGCACCCAGGACGGACTGCGCTCCGTGGTGGTCCGCGGCCTCTACCCGGTCGCCGAAGGCGGTGAGGGACTACGTCGTTCGCTCGAGATCATTCGTTCGCAGGTCTCCGCGGCGATCGACGGCGGCGCGCGCATCGTCATCCTGTCCGACCGCGAGTCGAGCGAGCGGCTGGCACCGATTCCGTCGCTGCTGCTGACCTCGGCCGTGCATCACCACCTCGTCCGAGAGAAGACCCGCACCAAGGTGGGGCTGATCGTCGAGGCCGGTGACGCCCGCGAGGTCCACCACATGGCCACCCTCGTCGGCTTCGGTGCCGCAGCGGTCAACCCCTACATGGCGTTCGAGTCGATCGAGGACATGATCGATCGCGACACCCTGCAGGGCATCGACTACGACAGTGCCGTCAAGAACTACATCAAGGCCGCCGGCAAGGGTGTGCTGAAGGTGATGTCGAAGATGGGCATCTCGACGCTCGCCTCGTACACCGGCGCCCAGCTGTTCCAGGTGATCGGCCTGTCGCAGGCACTGGTCGACGAGTACTTCTACGGCGTGCAGTCGCCGCTCGGCGGCATCGACCTCGACCAGATCGCGGCCGACGTCGCGGTGCGTCACGGAGTCGCGTACCTGGACAACAAGTTCGAGCGCGCGCACCGCGAGCTCGAGACGGGCGGCGAGTACCAGTGGCGGCGAGAGGGCGAGTACCACCTGTTCAACCCGGACACGGTGTTCAAGCTCCAGCACGCGACCCGTACCGGTCAGTACTCCGTGTTCAAGGAGTACACCCGCATGGTGGACGACCAGTCCGAGCGGCTCGCGTCGCTGCGCGGACTGTTCCGCTTCAAGACCGAGGGTCGCACCCCGATCCCGATCGACGAGGTCGAGTCGGCACGCGACATCGTCAAGCGTTTCTCCACGGGTGCGATGAGCTACGGCTCCATCTCGGCCGAGGCGCACGAGACGCTGGCCATCGCGATGAACCGCCTCGGTGGTCGCTCGAACTCGGGTGAGGGCGGCGAGGACACCGCACGCTTCCTCCCCGACGAGAACGGTGACTGGCGTCGGTCGGCCATCAAGCAGGTCGCGTCGGGTCGTTTCGGTGTCACGTCGAACTACCTGACCAACTGCACCGACATCCAGATCAAGATGGCGCAGGGCGCCAAGCCCGGTGAGGGTGGCCAGCTTCCGGCGCACAAGGTGTACCCGTGGGTGGCCGAGGTGCGTCACTCGACGCCGGGTGTCGGCCTCATCTCGCCGCCCCCGCACCACGACATCTATTCGATCGAGGATCTGGCTCAGCTGATCCACGACCTGAAGAACGCCAACCCGTCGGCGCGCATCCACGTGAAGCTCGTCTCCGAGGTCGGTGTCGGTACGGTCGCCGCCGGTGTCTCCAAGGCGCATGCGGACGTGGTGCTCATCTCGGGCCACGACGGCGGCACGGGCGCCACCCCGTTGACGTCGGTCAAGCACGCCGGCGCACCGTGGGAGCTCGGCCTGGCCGAGACCCAGCAGACGTTGCTGCTCAACGGTCTTCGCGATCGCATCGTCGTGCAGGTCGACGGTCAGCTCAAGACCGGTCGCGACGTCATGGTCGCCGCGCTGCTCGGTGGTGAGGAGTTCGGCTTCGCCACCGCGCCGCTGGTGGTCTCGGGCTGCATCATGATGCGCGTCTGCCACCTCGACACCTGCCCGGTGGGCGTGGCGACGCAGAACCCACTGCTGCGCAAGCGGTTCGCCGGTCAGCCGGAGTTCGTCGAGAACTTCTTCCTGTACATCGCCGAGGAGGTCCGCGAGTACCTCGCGGAGTTCGGTTTCCGCACGCTCGACGAGGCCATCGGCCAGGTCGCGCTGCTGGACACCACCGCGGCGAAGGATCACTGGAAGGCGTCGAAGCTCGATCTGTCGCCGATCCTGGACGTCGCGGAGTCGGCGTTCATGAACCAGGATCTCTACTGCACCGGCACGCAGGACCACGCACTGGACAAGGCTCTCGACCAGCAACTCATCGCGCAGAGCCGCGAGGCACTGGACAAGGGCGAGAAGGTCGAGTTCTCGACGCGGATCACCAACGTGAACCGCACCGTGGGCACGATGCTCGGCCACGAGGTCACCAAGGCGTACGGCGAGGACGGTCTGCCGGAAGGCACGATCGACATCACCTTCACCGGATCGGCCGGTAACAGCTTCGGAGCGTTCGTGCCCAAGGGCATGACGCTGCGACTGCAGGGCGACGCCAACGACTTCGTCGGCAAGGGTCTGTCCGGTGGGCGGATCGTCGTACGCCCGTCGCTCCAGGCCAACTCGAGCTTCGTCGCCGAGAACAACATCATCGCCGGCAACGTGATCCTCTTCGGTGCCACCGAGGGTGAGGCGCTCATCCGCGGTGTCGTCGGTGAGCGGTTCGCCGTCCGTAACTCGGGCGCCGTCGCGGTGGTCGAGGGTGTCGGTGACCACGGGTGCGAGTACATGACCGGTGGCAAGGTCGTCATTCTCGGCGAGACCGGCCGCAACTTCGGTGCCGGCATGTCCGGCGGTGTGGCGTTCGTCTTCGACCCGAACTCGACGTTCGAGGACAACCTCAACACCGAGCTCGTCGACATCGAGGAGCTCCAGGGTGACGAGTTCGCGTGGCTCAAGGATGCGATCACGCGGCATCGTGACGAGACCGGGTCCGAGGTCGCCGAGCGCATCCTCGCGGACTGGTCTCAGCAGGTCAATCACTTCGTGAAGGTGATGCCCCGCGACTACAAGAAGGTACTGCTCGCGATCTCCGAGGCCGAGAAGAACGGCGCGGACGTGGACGAGGCGATCATGGAGGCAGCTCGTGGGTGATCCACAAGGATTTCTGAAGAACACGTCGCGGGAGCTCCCGTCGCGGCGCCCCGTCGACCTGCGCCTGATGGACTGGAAGGAGGTGTACGAGGACTTCTCCACGGACACCCTCCGCACCCAGGCCAGCCGGTGCATGGACTGTGGCATTCCGTTCTGCCACAACGGGTGCCCGCTCGGGAATCTGATTCCCGAGTGGAACGACCTGGTGTACAAGGACCGGTGGCGCGAGAGCATCGACCGGTTGCACGCCACCAACAACTTCCCGGAGTTCACGGGCCGGCTGTGCCCGGCCCCGTGTGAGGCGTCGTGCGTCCTGGGCATCAACCAGGACCCGGTGACCATCAAGCAGGTCGAGGTCGAGATCATCGATCGCGCCTTCGACGAGGGATGGGTCCAGCCCGTCTACCCGACGTACCTCACCGGCAAGAAGGTGGCCGTCGTCGGTTCCGGTCCCGCGGGTCTCGCTGCAGCGCAGCAGCTCACGCGTGCCGGCCACACCGTCACCGTGTTCGAGCGAGCGGATCGCATCGGCGGACTCCTGCGCTACGGCATCCCCGAGTTCAAGATGGAGAAGCGCCACATCGATCGCCGGTTGGCGCAGATGGAGGCCGAGGGCACCATCTTCCGAACCGGTGTCAACGTCGGTGTCGACATCACCGCGGACGAGCTCCGAGAGGAGTTCGACTCGGTCGTCCTGTCGGGCGGTGCCACCAAGGCCCGCGACCTCGAGGTCCCCGGCCGCGAGTACGGCGGCATCCATCAGGCGATGGAGTTCCTGCCCTGGGCCAACCGTGTTCAGCTCGGCGACGACGTCGTCGACCAGTACGGCCAGCCGCCCATCACGGCGAAGGGCAAGAAGGTCGTCATCATCGGCGGCGGCGACACCGGCGCGGACTGCCTCGGCACGTCGCACCGTCAGGGCGCGGCCAGCGTCCACCAGTTCGAGATCATGCCCCGCCCGCCGGAGGAGCGCGCCGGATCCACCCCGTGGCCGACGTACCCGCTGGTCTACCGCGTGTCCTCGGCTCACGAGGAGGGCGGCGAGCGCGTCTTCTCCGTCAACACGGAGCGCTTCACGGGCGAGAACGGCATGGTCACCGGACTCGACGCGCACGAGGTCGAGTTCAAGGACGGTCGCTTCGCCAAGGTCGAGGGGTCGGACTTCCACCTCGAGGCCGACATCGTGTTCCTCGCGATGGGCTTCACCGGGCCCGAGAAGCCGGGCCTGCTCACCGATCTCGGAGTGAATCTCAACGAGCGCGGCAACGTGTCGCGGACCGACAAGTGGAACACCAACGTCGACGGTGTCTTCGTGGCCGGCGACATGGGCCGCGGTCAGTCGCTCATCGTGTGGGCCATCGCCGAGGGCCGCTCCTGCGCGTCCGCGGTCGATTCGTTCCTCATGGGAAAGACGGCGCTGCCCGCGCCGATCGTGCCCACCCAGGCACCCCAGCGGTAGCGAGCCCACACCCCCGGTACGAACAGAACACCCCCTGCAGCCTGCTGCAGGGGGTGTTCTGTGTCGGGAGTCGGTGCGTCAGCGCGCTCGACGGAACAGGACGGCGGCCGCGCTGCCGGCGATCAGCAGCGTGACGAGCGTGGCCCCGGACGCGGCGACGATGCCGTCCACGTACGCCTCGCGGGCGCGGGACGCGAGGTCGGGCCCGACGTCGGGTGACATCCGGCCGGCTTCGGCCAGGGTGCCGGCGAGCGTGCCGTCTCCGGACGTGTCGGCGGGCCCCAGCACCAGGCGGTACGTGGCCACGCTGATGGAGCCGAGCACGGCGATGCCCAGTGCCCCACCGAGTTCCGCACCCGTCTCCGACACGGCACCGGCCGCGCCCGCCTTCTCCGGTGCCGCGGTGGCGAGCACCCGATCCGAGCCGAACGTCGTGCCGGTACCCACACCGAACGCAGCGATCACCATGCCGCACAGCAGGATCGCGAGCGTGGCGCCCGACCCGACGTCCGAGGGGAGGGCCACCGCACCGATCACGACGGCACCGACGAACATGACGGATATGGCGCCGACGAGGATGACGGCCGGCGGGCGGCGTTTCATGATCAGGGGGGCCGTCAGTGAGGCGGTGGCCGTCGCGATCGCCGGGATCAGCGACCACAGTCCCGCCTCGAGGGTGCCGAGCCCCATGACGAGCTGAAGATACTGCGACAGCATCAGATTGAAGCCCGTGATGATGAAGACCGACACGAGGATGACGATCACCGCGACGGAGAAGGCCGGGGTGCGGAACAGGTCGAACTCGATGACCGGGTGCGTGCTCGCGCGTTGACGTCGCACGAACCACCAGCCGACCAGGAGCCCCACCGCGAGCGCGGCGGCCACCTGCCAGTCGAGGCCGTTCTGCGCGGCGTGCTTGAGCGCGTAGACGATACCGAGCATCGCGACGATCGAGGCGCCGACGGCGGGCAGGTCGAAGCGGCCGGGGTTCGGGTTCCTCGCCTCGGGCAGCATCACCGGCGCGGCGATCAGCAGGACCACCATGATCGGGATGTTGATGAGGAACACCGAGCCCCACCAGAAGTACTCGAGCAGCGCGCCCGCGATGACCGGGCCGAACGAGCCACCGCCGGCGAATCCGGCCGTCCAGATCCCGATGGCGACACCGCGCTGCACGGGGTCGACGAAGAGCTTGCGGAGCAACGACAGTGTCGACGGCGCGAGGGTGGCGCCGCCGATCCCGAGAAGAACCCGCGAGGCGATGAGGGCCTCCGGGGTGTGCGAGAAGGCGGCGGCGACGGACGCGATGCCGAAGACGAGCGACCCGATCATGAGCAGCCGACGGGTGCCGATGCGGTCGCCGAGGGAGCCCATCGTGACCAGTAGGCCGGCGAGCATGAAGCTGTAGATGTCGAGGATCCACAGCTGCTGCGAGCTGCTCGGCTGGAGGTCCTCGGTCAGCGAGGGCAGGGCGAGGTACAGGACCGACATGTCCATCGAGACGAGGACGATGGGGACGACGAGGACGGCGAGACCCCACCACTCGCGACGCCCCGCCCGTTCGGTGGCGGGCGTGTCGGTGCTGGTCATGCGTGATCCGTTCGAGAGTGCGTGTGGTGGTGCTCCGTGAGGGGAACACCCTGCATTGCAACACACGGAGCGGGTCGGAAAAGAATCCGCTCCAGCCGGTGAGAGGGAACGAACATGCGGGTGGCAGTACTGGGAACCGGAACGATGGGCGCGGGCATGGCGGGGTCTCTGCTCCGCGGCGACCACGAGGTGACGGTGTGGAACCGCAACGCCGATCGCGCGGCGCCGCTGAAGGACCAGGGGGCGACCGTCGCGGACGATCCGGCGGCCTGCGTCGCCGACGCCGACGTGATCGTCACGATGCTCTACGACGAGTCGGCCACCGCGGACACGGCCACCACCTTCCTGTCAGCGGTGAAGGACGGCGCCGTGTGGGTCCAGTCCGCGACCGTCGGTCCGGCCGGCGCCCGACGGCTGGCCGATCTGGCGCAGCACCACGGGGTCGCCTTTCTCGACTGCCCGATGCTGGGGACCAAGGAGCCGGCGGAGTCGGGAAAGCTCACGGCGCTGGCCTCCGGACCCGCCGGGGGGCTCGAGTCGGTGCGCCCGGTGCTCGAGTCGATGACGGTGAAGATCGTGAACGCGGGGACGGCGCCCGGCCGGGCGAGTGCGCTCAAACTGGCGTGCAACGCGATGGTGTCCACGCTCACGGCGGCCACGGCGCAGTCACTCGCGATGGCGTCGGAACTGGGCCTGGAGCCCTCGCTCGTCCTCGAAGCGCTCGACGGTGGTCCGATCAACGCGCCGTACACACAGATGAAGGGCCGCTCGATGATCGAGCGCGACTTCACCCCGTCGTTCGGGATCGACGGCGTGGTCAAGGACGTCGACCTGATGATCGATGCGGTGGATCCGCGCACCTCCCGCCTGCTGCAGGCCGTGCGCAGTGCGTACGTGGACGCGAGCGTCGCGGGGCACGGCGCCGACGATCTGGCGGCCGTCGTCACGGCCTTCGAGAACGACGAGGGGTTCCAGGGCTGAGTCGTCAGGGGGCAGTCGGGCGATAACCGACGCCCGCCGCCGCTCCTCGCCGTACGTTCGGGTGGACCGATGACGAACGAGCGAGACGAGAACGACGATGAGTGATCTGCACGTGGTGGCCACCATTCCGGTGACGGACGGCTTCGACGAGGTGCTGGAGGCGATGCGGCAGTTCGCCGTTCTCACGCGCGAGGAGGACGGCTGCCTGGAGTACGACGTCTACACCTCGAACGCGGCGCCCGACACCATCGTCACCGTCGAGGTGTGGCGGGACCAGGCGGCCCTCGACGGGCACATGGCGTCACCGCACATGGCCGACGTCATGGGTCGCCACGGCGCCAAGCTGGGCGCCCTGGCGATCCATCCGTTGACGCCCGCCTGAGTCAGGCGAGGCGCGGTTCGTCCCGGTAGGCCGCGCGGTCGTCCTCCGGGTCGGACCGGGCGACGAGCGAGTAGACGAGACCGGACACCGCGAGCAGGGCGACCATCACGAGGACGGCGAGCCAGCCGGTCGAGTCCATGGCGTCCGCCGCGATGCGCTCGAGTCCGGCGGCGAGCCACCCGACGGGCGTGAAGGCCGCGGCCTTGCCGAAGACGGAGCTGTCGGGCGACCCCACCAGGGCTCCGCCTGCCAGGACGAGCTGGACGAGCAGCAGCACCAGGTTGATCGACTGGCCGACGGCACGGCCGAACGCCATCTGCACGGCGCCCGCCGCGGCGAGGAACGCCGCGGAACCCAGGAACAGGAAGACGATGCCGCCGAGGAGCGAGCCGAAGCTGAGACCGTCGCCGACGAACCAGTAGGCGATACCCGCAGCTGCGGTGACCGCGAGGGCCCCGAGGACGGGTGCGATGCGCGCCACGCGGTCCCGACGCGTCAGAAGGCGCATCAGACTCACGGCGGCAGCCGCGGCCACGGCCACCAGTGCCGCGATCAGGTAGTAGTTCGACGGGGTGCTTCCCTGCACGACGAGGGTGGTCTGCGTCTGACCGTTCTCGTCGGTGGTCGTGGTCGCCGCTACTGCGTTGGCCGCGGGCAGCGAGGTCTGCGCGGTCTTCACGTTGGTCTGCAGGCTGCTGACGACGCCGCCGATCGGCTCGATGCCGGTCGTGATCTGGTCGGTGCCCGCCTTCAGCTGCTTGCCACCGTCGTCGAGCTGGATGATGCCGTCGTTCAGCTGGCCGGCGCCCGTGGAGAGCAGCGCGCTGCCGTCGACGGCGGTGTTCACGCCGGTGACGAACTCACTGGAAGGATCGTCGAGCTGGAACGCGAGCAGGGCGGCGCCGTCGCGCAGCTGGTTGATCTGGGAGACGGTGTCGGGGCCGATGCCCTGCGCGTTCAGCGTGTCGATGAGCTCACGCAGCTGCCGTGCCGCGTCGGTGGTGATCGGGTTGTTCAGCACCTCGATGCGGTTCGCGACGTCCGCGATGGACGAGGTGACCTGAGCCTGCTTCTCGCCGAGCGCCAGCAGGGGTGTCGTCAGCTGGTTCACGCCGCCGCTGATCTGCACGGCGCCGTCACCGAGCTGGCCCACTCCGCCCTGCAGCTGCACGAGTCCGCCTGCCAGCTGGGAGTTGCCGTCCGCGAGCTGCTGCGACCCGGAGCGCGCCTGCCCGAGGCCGTCGGAGAGCTGGGTGACGCCGTCGGTGAGCTGCGGCGCCGCGTCGGTCAGCTGAGTGAGTCCACCGCTGAGCAGGCTCAGGGGCAACTGCGTCTGGGTGAGAGCCGAGCGCGTCTTCGCCAGCGGGTCTCCCGCGGCGGGGGTGCCGCCGTCCGTGCCCTCGGAACCGTCTGCCGAGGTGGTGGTCTCGGAACTGCTCTGCGAGGCCAGGGGAACGACGTCGTTCCCGCTGAACGACGCGAAGAGGCCGGCCAGGAGCAGGGGGAGGGCGATCACGAGAACGACGATCACGGGCCGCGACAACGTGGCGACGAGACCCGAACGCGGGGCACCGTGTGCTGAGGGAGAAGTCATGATACTGCTCAGGCTAACCGGTGCCGACGCGCTCGACGGACCGTGCCGAGCGCCGATCGCGCCCGTAATGCCCGGTGACCTGCGCGATTAAGAAGTCGGTGAGGATCGCGCCCGGTTCCGGGGGAGCAGATCCCACACGTGCTGCGTCTCGTTCACCGACGCTACCGTACGTCTGCCGCTGCGCGAGAACAGTATTCGCGTGACCGAGACGTAGTCGATCGGGAAGGTCAGAGGCATGGCGGTGCCGAGCAGATCCTGCAGGTGGACGTTGATCACCCCGCCGTGGGCGAAGACCGCGACCGTGTCCTCCGGCTCCGCGTCCCGCACCACCGAGGCGATGTCGTCGAACACCCGTCGGCGGAAGGCGTCGGCGTCCACCGCGCTCGGCAGATGCCCGGCCTTGATGCGCTCGAACTCGGCGGGGAACTTCTCGCGCGCCTCCTCGATGGGGAGGTAACCCGGGAAGTCGCGGTCGTACTCGGCCAGACCGTCGAGCACGTCCACCGGGAGTCCGGTGTCCGCGGCGAGCGGTTCCGCGGTCTGCCGGGCGCGCAGTTGTGGACTGCTGACGATGCGCGCGAGCCGATGGGCGCGCAGCCCGTCGGGCACGCGCGCGGCCTGCTCGAGTCCCAGCGGTGCGAGGGCGGGATCGGCATCCGCGTCGGAACGCAGCGGGAGAGCGTGGCGGATCAGCAGCAGTTGCACAGCGGCCACTGTCTCACGGTCACGAGAGCGTTCCGAGTGCTGCCACCAGCCGTGCCGGCGCCGTCCGCCGGAACGACATGTCGAGCAGTTCGTCGACCTCGGTCCAGTCGGGGGTCCCGATCGTCAGGTCGAGTCCCACCCAGCCGCTCGCCGCGGTGTACGCGGGCTCGAAGAATCGCTCGTCGTCCAGCAGCGCCGCTCGCTCGTCGGTGTCGGGCAGGACCTGCAGCGACCGATCCCAGCGGGTGGAGGGGTGATCCCCCTTCACCGTGGCGCCGTAGATCGCGAAGACCTTCGTGGTGCGGAAGTTGGGGCGGCCGTGGGAGACCTTCTCGGTGGCGCCCGGCAGGCGCAGGGCTCGTTCCCGCACCGTGGCCAACAACGGATCGTCGTCGCGGAATCGCACGGGATGCTCCATGACCGAGGAGACTAGGCCCTCGTCATCGAGCCGGGCGGTCGATCGCCATCACCACGTGGTCGGTGGGGTCGATCGGATTGTCCGGGGTGAGGTGGGCCTCGGCGACACGTCGGTACCCGGCCTTCTCGAGCGCCCGCCACGACGCCACGTTGCCCGTGGCCACCGGCACGACGACGCACGTCGCGCTCGGGTACCGCCGCCACGTGTCGGCCGTGAACTCGATCAGCACGCGGGTGCCGAGGCCGTGCCCGACGAGGTGCGCCTCGCCGATGAGGTAGTCGATGGTGACGGCCTCCGCGGGCACCGCCCAGAACGGCGCCAGCTCGTCGACGTACTCCGGGTAGTCGTGCCACCGGGCGCGCTGGAGCAGGCCGACGGGGGTTCCGTCGTCGAGAGCCAGCACATCCTCGGACGGCTCCTCGCCGCGGGCGGACGCTCCGAAGTCGCGGGCGACGGCCTCGGCATTGACCTCGTGGTTCCACCACCGCGCCACGTGCGGGTGCGACAACCAGCGCGCGAGCAGCGGGAAGTCGTCCTCGGTGACCCGCCGGAAGGTGATCACGATCAGCGCATGGACACGAGTTCGTGCACGTCGTCGTAGGGGAGCATCCCGTCCACCGTGGCCATGACCTGCATGCGGTCCAGAACGATGTACCCGTCGTGGTTGTCGAGGAACGCGGTGTCGGACGCGTCCCGCCCGGTGGCGATGCGCACGAGGCTCTGCCGTGGGGCCAGCCGGGTCGCGTCGACGACGCGCCAGACGCCGTCGACGTAGGCCTCCGCGACCGCGTGGAAGTCCATCGGGTCGCAGCCGGGCGCGTAGACCGCGACGAGGCGGGCCGGCACCGTCATCGCCCGCAGCAACGCGACGACGAGATGCGTGTAGTCGCGGCAGACTCCGCTACCCGCGAGGAGGGTGTCGGTGGCGCCGTCGATGGGGTCACTGCTGCCGGGGACGTAGCGCAGACGGCGGCCGACCCAGGCGGAGACGCGCTCGAGCACGTCCGCGTCGGAGGTATAGCGCCCGAACTCGGTCTCGGCAAAGCCCAGGAACTTGTCCGATTCGCTGTACCGGCTCGGCCGCAGGTAGACGGACAGGTCTCGCTCGACCACCGGGGCGGGATCCGCCTCGCCTTCCACGCGGGCGCGGTAGTCGACGACGAGTTGTCCACGCCCACAATCGAAACGGTGGATGCGCCCGCCGGTCTCCGCGCGGATCTCCGTGGGTGTGATCTCCTCGCCGTCGAGCCGGAACGACAACGATTCGGTGACCGTCGTCCCCGGTAGCTGCGCGACCGCGATCTGGAACTCGAGGTTGGTGGGGTCGACGACGGTCACGTCGAGGTGGGCAGATACGTCACGCGTCACTACCGCATGATGCCACCGGTCACGGGCGGAAGATCGCCCGGACCGCGTGTGGTCCGGAAGCCCCGCGCTTCGATGACTTTCGATCCGCCGCCATGTCTGTCCAGTGGCAGGCCTGTCCAGTGGCAGGTCTCGAACACGACGGAGGATGTGGAGTCGCATGTCGAACGAGTTGGACAGAGAGCGCGTCGCGGCACTGACCGCGACGCAGAGGCAGGCAACGGTCGCGGTACTCGAAGGACTGTCGAACACCGAGTGGCAACAACCGACTCTGTGCGAGGGTTGGACCGTTGCC
Organism: Rhodococcus sp. SORGH_AS_0301; assembly: GCF_030818285.1. Classification (NCBI taxonomy): domain Bacteria; kingdom Bacillati; phylum Actinomycetota; class Actinomycetes; order Mycobacteriales; family Nocardiaceae; genus Rhodococcus; species Rhodococcus sp. SORGH_AS_0301. The sequence goes on along the minus strand of NZ_JAUTAC010000002.1, from coordinate 4,053,848 downwards.
GACCTGGCGGCGCATCTGTCGATGTCTTTTCGGGTGAGCTTGCCCAAGTTGTTGGTGACGATGATTCGAGAACGCGGCAGCTTCGACCGCGCGGCCGACCGTCTTGCCCGCCGTGACGCCGCGACGATGGGCCGAGTCGAACTGATTGCCGCGCTCCGAGACAACATCACCACCGAGTGGAGTCCACCGGGAGGTGACCTCGTCGATTCGTTGTGCCACGACGTCGTTCACGGACTCGATCTGACGGAGGGACTGGGACTGCCCGCGACCGCCACGACGCCGCAACTGGAGGTGGTGCTTCGCACGATCGAGTCCAGGAATCGGATGGCCTATTTCGGCGCCGACCTCGACGGGTGTGCACTTCAGGCGTCCGACATCGACTTCCGCATCGGAGACGGCGACACCTTGATCTTGCCGGCGAAAGCGGTTGTCCTGATCCTCACCGGCCGGGCGACCGTGCACGATCATCGTGGAGCGTGACAGATCGGCCCCCGACTCCGGCACGGCCGCACCTGTGATCCGATGCCCGGGAGGCCCGCCGCCCTCCTCAGCCCGCTTCGCGCCCATCCTGCACCGTCGGGCCCGCACCCAGTGCCCACCGGATGGCGGTGGTGACGGCGATGCCGCTCGCGCGCACGGCGGTGGCCTCGGTGATCGGAAGGTAGGGCAACCGGAGGGGGAAGCGGGTCCAGCGCGGCATCATCGACACCGCCACCGACGACAGCAACCCGTAGGCGGGGCGTACTGCCAACGGGATCGGTGGATTGAGCAGGATGAAGCGGGCGGTGCGACGTGCTGCGGGAGTGCCGCGCAGTTCGGGCCGGTACATCGCCAGCATCTCGTTCAGCTCGTCGACCGTCTCGGGCACGTCCTCGGCGCCGAGCCCGCGAGCGACCCAGGCCGACTCCCGGACGTAGGCGTCGCGGCCGCCGGCATCGAGAGGTCGGGCACCGTAACGATCGTGCGCGCGCAGGAAGCTGTCGATCTCCGCGACGTGGACCCACCGCAGCAGGTGCGGATCCGACGCGGCGTACGGCCGCCCGTCCGGCGCGACACCCGTGATGCGCTTGTGCACGGCGCGCACGATCCGCACGGCGCGCTCCGCGTCCTCGATGGTGCCGAACGTGGTCTCGGCGAGGAACGTGCTGGTGCGTTGCAGACGGCCCCACGGGTCGCCGCGGTAGCCGGAGTGCTCGTCCACGGCAGCCATCGCCAGCGGGTGCAACGACTGCAGGAGCAGGGCGCGCATTCCGCCGACGAACATCGACGCATCGGCGTGGACGCGCTGGATCGCCGAATCGGGGCCGTACCGACGTGGCCCCTCGGCCAGGTGGATCCGGTCGCGTCGAGCGGGGCCCTCGTCGCCCGCGACCCGCGCGAAGATGGTCTCGCCCACTCGGGTCTGGACCGTGCGCAGAGGATTCATCTCTCCAGTGTGCGCTCGCGCGGCGTTCAGCCGGTGGAGACAGTTCTCACCAGCGCCGCGACTCGCCGGGGCTGATCGATCATGGCGTGGTGGTGCGACGGGGACACCACGGCGAAGCGGCCGCCGAGGTAGCGGGCCAGACGCTGCTGGCGCCGCAACCACTGCGCTCCCCACGGGGTCCGTCGTCCCGTGTGCGCGGCGGCCACGATGACGGGGACGGACGGAACGGGCGTCGCGCGGCGCAGGCGGTTCAATTCGAGGGCCATGTCGGCGTACACCGCGTACTCGATCGCGGCGGCCTCCAGATAGGAGGGATCGCGGTAGATGCGGCGGAGATCGTCGACCCGGTCGGGCGCGTACCCGTCCGGGGGAACGGCCTGCGTCAGGACGTGGCGCACCGGATCGGCGAGCAACCGTTGCAGACCGGCGGCCGAGACGATGCGGGCGATCACGCGGGTCACCGGAATGCGGATGCGCGGCGGCACCAGGGCCGACGGCGACTTCTCGACGCTCGAGTCGAGCAGCACGAGCGCCGCCGTGCGCGCGGGGTACGACCGCGCGAAGCCCTCGACGTAGAAGCCGGCCATCGAGTGCCCCACCAGGACCACGGGGTCCGTCATCGCGAGGGCGTCCAGGACGGCGAGGATGCGATCGGCCTCCTCGTGCACCGTCGGCACCCGGTCCGGAGGCAGCGGTTCGCTGTCGCCGAAGCCCGGTCGATCGATGGCCACCGTCGTGTGGCCGGCCGCCACCAGCAGCGCGGACACGTCGATCCAGTCGTGCCACGTCGAGGCGAGCCCCCCGCACAGCACGACGACCGGGGCGGGCGCCGCCGCCGCGTCAGGACGGGAGACCACCACGTGCACGGCGGTCCCCAGTACGTCGACGACCACCTCGCCGTTCGGTTTCATGTGAAACATTCAGCTCCGCGGCTTGGCCAACGGGAACGCGAGGGTCTCGCGGATCGACCCGCCCGTGATGAGCATGACCACCCGGTCGACACCCATTCCGAGGCCACCGGTCGGCGGCATGCCGTGCTCGAGCGCCTGGAGGAAGTCCTCGTCCAGTTCCATCGCCTCGGGATCGCCGCCCGCGGCGAGCATCGACTGCGCGGTGAGACGAGCGCGTTGGTCGACGGGGTCGGTCAACTCGCTGTACGCGGTGCCCAACTCGACCCCCCACGCCACCAGATCCCACTTCTCGGCGACGCCCGCGATGCTGCGGTGGGGCCGAGTCAGCGGGGACATCGACGTGGGGAAGTTGGTGTAGAACGTCGGGAACTCGGTGAAGTCCTCGACGAGGTGCTCGTACATCTCCTGCGCCACGGCGCCCTCGTCCCAGGTCGACTGATACGGGACGTCGTGCAGATCGCACAGACGCTGCAGCTCCGCGAGCGGTGTGTCGGGCCGGACGTCGGCACCGATCTTCTCCGCGACGGCGCCGTGCATGGTCTTCACCGGCCACTCGCCGGAGATGTCGATCTCCGTCATGGTGCCGTCCTCGGCCGGCCGGTAGATCACCTCGCGGCCGTGCGCGGCCACGGCGGCGCGCTGGATCAGCTCCCGGCACAACACCATCGCGCGCTCGTAGTCGCTGTGCGCCTCGTAGGCCTCGAGGATCGTGAACTCCGGATTGTGCTTGAAGTCGGCGCCCTCGTTGCGGAACACGCGACCGATCTCGAAGACCCGCTCCATGCCGCCGACGCACAGCCGCTTGAGGTACAGCTCCGGCGCGATACGGAGGTAGAGATCGAGGTTGTAGGCATTGATGTGCGTGAGGAAGGGTGCCGCGTTCGCGCCGCCGTGAATCTGTTGCAGGATCGGCGTTTCCACCTCCATGTATCCGCGGTCGCCCAACGTGTCGCGCAGCGACTTCACCACCGCGCTGCGAGCACGCATGAGGGCGCGCGCCTGCGGATTGATCTCCATGTCGACGTAGCGCTGACGCACCCGCGCCTCGGGATCGGTGAGCCCGCGGAACTTGTCCGGCAGCGGGTGCAGCGATTTCGCGTTCATGCGCCAGTCGCTCACCAGCAGCGCGAGCGCTCCGGTGCGACTGCGACCGACCACTCCCGTGCAGGAGATCAGGTCGCCCAGGTCGAAATCGGACGTGAAGCGTCGCAACCGATCTCGATCGATGCGCTCGCTGTCGAGGAGGATCTGCAGGTCCCCGCTCCAGTCGCGCACGAGGCCGAAGACGACGCCGCCGTAGTCGCGGATGCGCAGCAGGCGACCGGACACGCGCACGGTGGTGCCCTCCGGGGCGTTCGCCGCGGAGTCCACGGTGTGGGTGGGCGGATGCGCGACGGGGTAGGCGTCGACGCCGTCCGCGGAGAGCCTGTCCATCTTGGACATCCGCACCCGGACCTGTTCCGGCCGTCGCCGGCCGGGCAGCGTGTCGACGGGTGTGTCGTCGGGCTCGCTCCCGTCGGCGTGCAGCGTGCCGTCGGCCAGCAGCGCGGCGGGAACAGCCTGTCGGGTGCCGGTGTGAGTGCGTGCACCGAGGCCCGGCAGCGTGAGGAAGCCCTCCGCGATGGCCGATGCGGTACCCACCTTCGGCAGATCGCGGTTGTCCTCGAAGCACAGGTACCGCGGTACCCACTCGGGCTGGTACTTGAGGTTCGATCGGTACAGCGTCTCGAGCTGCCACCATCGCGAGAAGAACACGAGCGTCGAACGCCACAGGCGCAGAACAGGTCCCGCACCGATGCGGCCGCCCTCCTCGAACACGGAGCGGAAGACGGCGAAGTTCAGGGACACCTTGGTGATGCCCACGGTGTCCGAGCGGGACGCGAGCTCGGAGACCATGAGCTCGACGGTGCCGTTGGGTGAGGCGGGATCACGGCGCATGAGGTCGAGCGATGCTCCGCTCGCGCCCCAGGGCACGAGGGAGAGGGTGCCGACGACGCGGTCGTCCGCATCGAGCACGGCCTCGACGAGCAGGCAGTCGCCGTCGAGAGGGTCGCCGAGGCGCCCGAGTGCCATGGAGAACCCGCGTTCGGTCTCGGTGTCACGCCAGCGGTCGGCACGCTCGACGATGCCCGGCCACTCGTCCTCGGGGATGTCGCGATGCCGTCGGATGCGCACCGTCACGCCCTTGCCGCGCGCCCGATTGACCGCCTGGCGCACCGGGCGCATGTCGGGTCCGTTCAGGCTGAACGAGCGGGTCTGCAGGATCGCCTCGTCGCCGAGTTCGAGCACGGCGAGTCCCGCCCGCCGGAACGCGGCGGCACCGGTCTCGCTCGCTCCCATCACCGCCGGGGCCCACCCGTACCGAGACGACATCTCGAGCCACGCCTCGATCGCGTGAGGCCAGGACTCCTCGAGGCCGATGGGATCGCCGCTGGCGAGGCACACTCCGACCTCGACGCGATAGGTGATGGCGGCCTTGCCGTTCGGTGCGAAGACCACCGCCTTGTCGCGGCGGGTGGCGAAGTAGGCCAACGAGTCGTCGTGGCCGGAGCGGGCGATGAGTCCGCGTAGCGCCGACTCGTCCGTGCCGGTGAGGGCGTTGCTCGCACGCTGCGAGCGGAACAGTGTCACCACCGCCGCGGCGAGGGCGACGAAGGCGAGCAGTCCCAGAAGAAAGTTGAGGAATCCGTGTGGTCGGCCGCTGAACTGCTCGTTGTCCACCAGTGCCAGGCCGGCCACTCGGTTGAGTGACCACAGGAAGGTCTCGTTCCGCGGCAGCGAACCCGGGAAGGCCTCGAGCAGCGCCCAGCCGGCGAGGATGCCGACGATCAGACCGGTGACGAGAACACCGAGTGCCTTCCATCCGGCGCCGCGTCGGACCTTGGTGTCGAACTCGGTGCGGGAGGCGAGCAGCAGTGCGAGCACCGCGACCTGCAGGACGAGTCCGATCCAGGACCCGACGCTGCCGGGATCGTCCACCAGGGTCGATACGTTCACCACCGCGGATCCGGCCGTGTAGAGAAGAGCGATCCACCACGCGACGCGTTTGCGCGTCGACAGCGCCGCGGCGACCAGCGCGACCACGAAGCCGTAGGACAGGCTCGTGTCGGGAGCGTCGATGACGTACGAGTCGAGCCACTCGCGGGGTACGTGGACGAGGGCTCGGAGCGCGGGTGACAGGCTCCACAGGAGGACCAGCGTCGCGTAGACACCGAGCACGAGGCCGACGTGGTGCGGCACCTGCCGCAGGCGCCCCTTGTGGCGCGACCGGCGATCGGCGCGGGCGACGCGGGACGCGTCGGACAGGCCTGACGGGGACGGTGATGCAGTGCCCGCGGCGGATGCCGCCGGGGTCGCCTGTGTGGCCATGATCGAGCGCCTCCTGCCGGGACCGTGGATGACGGGACGAGCCCGTGCTCCGCAGGACACAGGCTGTGACAGACAACTATGCAGCGTTCGATGCCGCCGCGCGCCCTGTGCTGCGCGGCGGGTCGTCACGAAGGGCCGGGAACCGGAACGACGTCGGGTTCGTTGGCCGGGCAGCACCGATCCGAATACGGATGAATCGGGCGAAACGAGAAGGGATCTCTCACATGGGCGTCAGCCTGACCAAGGGTGGCAACGTGTCTCTCACGAAGGCCGCACCGAATCTGACCGCGGTGTCCGTCGGACTCGGATGGGATCTGCGCACGACGACCGGAACGGATTTCGATCTCGACGCCAGCGCCATCGCGCTCGGCCCGGACAAGAAGGCGCCCGGCAACGAGTACTTCGTCTTCTTCAACAATCTGAAGACTCCGGACGGCTCGATCCAGCACACGGGTGACAACAAGACCGGTGAGGGCGACGGCGACGACGAGGTCATCGACGTCGATCTCGCAGCGGTCCCGTCCACCGTCGACATCGTCACGTTCCCCGTCTCGATCTACGAGGCCGACGCGCGCTCGCAGTCGTTCGGCCAGGTCCGCGGCGCCTACATCCGCGTGATCGACAAGTCGAACGGCACCGAGCTCGCCCGTTACGACCTCACCGAGGACGCCTCGACGGAGACCGCCATGGTCTTCGGCGAGCTGTACCGCAACGGTGCGGAGTGGAAGTTCCGCGCCGTCGGCCAGGGCTACGCCTCCGGACTCGCCGGCATCGCCCGCGACTTCGGCATCAGCGTCTGATCAGTCTCGACGCCTGACCTCGGGGCGGTCGGCTCGTCGCCTCGCGCGCACGATGCCGACCGCCCCGATGATCATGCCCACGATGGACAGCACGTCCGACTCGGTGAATCCGTGCTGGAGTGAGAACACCACCAGCACACGGCCCTCGAGCGGCGCGTTGAAGAGCAGCCAGCCGATCGACGCGAGCACCACCGCGGAGATCGACCAGGCGTTCGGCCGCGCCAGGCACCACGCCGACGCGGCGAACAGCGAGTTCATGACCACGAGTGCGTGGAAGATGTCGATCACGGGGTGGGTTTCCTCGTCTGGGTCCGATGCAGGGCGGGTGTCACAGGAAGGTCGAGAGCAGCCGATGCCCGCCGGCGGCCTTGGCTCGGTACATCATCGAGTCCGCACCCCGCGTCGCGCGGTCGATCGCCCCGGGTCCGGAACTCCACAGCGACGAGTCGGGAGTCAACACGGCGACGCCGACGCTGGCGGTCACGGGAATGGTGTCCTGTCGATCGTGGACCGTCTCGGTGACACGGGCGACCACCGACTCGACGTCACCGTCCACATCGGTGAGGACCGCCACGAACTCCTCGCCGCCGGTACGCGCGAGCACCCCGTGGCCGTCGAAGAGCTCGGCGAGCCGGGTCGCGACCAGGACGATCACGGTGTCGCCCTGATCGTGTCCGAAGCGATCGTTGACGCTCTTGAAACGATCGATGTCGATCATCACGACCACCACGGGCGATGTGGTCGCGAGTGCCGTCTCCCACAGATCCTCGACCGAGTTCTGCAGACCGCGGCGGTTCCTGACGCCGGTCAGCGAATCGAGGTCCGAGGCTTTCGCGTCCGTCGAGACGAGTGACCACGCGATGGACGCGAAGACCGGCACCCCACTGCTCGCGCCGCTGGCCACCAGCACCGCGGCGATCGCGTCCCACGGCCCCCACAGGTTCTGGACGTACGCCAGGGTGCCGATGAGGACGATGACGGCATTGGTGAACGCAAGATGGGCGAGCAGCACTCGTGGGCTGAGGAAGAACGTGCAGAGAGCGCCGTTGATCGCGAACAGGAAGGTGCCGATCAGTGCCGACGTCGGGGTGTCCAGCAGGATCACGGACGTGATGCCGACGTCGCCGAAGATCAGGAACCCGAGGAACTGCGCCTTCGTGTCCGGCGTCGGTCCCGTGAGCACCCAGATCATCGCGGCGATCTGCAGTGCCAGCACGAGGAAGACGTAGACGATCGCCGGCGTGCCGGAGGGGCCGTTGGGCGAGGCGAGCATCAACATGGACACGGTCGCGTTGAGCAGCACCGCGCCGGCGAAGACCAGCCGGATGATGCCGTGTATGGACCGGGTGGAGTGATGGACGAAGATCCAGTCGAAATCGTGCGGCGTGGTCAGCCACCGACGCACGACGTCGAGTGCGCTGTCCCGAGGCCGGTGGGTGAGGGGTCTGCGTTGCGCGTTGCGGATGCGCCGGGATCCGCTGTGTCGACCCGGGCGAGCGCGATCGCGGGACGCGCGGACGCGCTGCGTGACCGGCGGACGGGTCGGGTGCGACATGCGTGGAGAATCCCTTCGAACTCGATGCGACCCCCGACGCGGCGTGTGTCCCTGCTGGTGACCAGTGAAGTGTACGTGTAGTCGGTTTGGTCGGCCCGAAACCGGTGAAACATCGGGTATTCGTGATAGGTAGCCGAGATCATCCCTCGACGTACGATCGGCCGCATGACCGCTGTGTTCCCTGCCAGGCTTCCCGTCGTGTGCGCGCCGATGGCCGGAGGCCCGTCCACCCCCGCCCTGACCGCCGCCGTGAGCGATGCCGGTGGCCTGGGGTTCCTGGCCGGAGCGCTGCTGAGCCCGGAGGCGCTCGACGGCCGGCTCTCCGAGATCGAGTCCCTCACGTCGGCGCCGTACGGCGTCAATCTCTTCCTCCCGTCAGCGCACATCGCGGTCGCCGACGAGATGGAGTCGTACCGCGCCGCGCTGGCCCCGATCGCCGCCGAGTTCGGGGTCGAACCCGGCCCGGCGACACCCGGCCCCGACGACATCGACGCGGTGATCGACGTGGTGCTCGCCCACCGCCCGGCGGCCGTGTCGGTCACGTTCGGTCGACCCGGCGCCGAACTCACCGCCCGCGTGCACGAGATCGGCGCCCTGATGATCGGGACGGTCACCTCCGTCGACGAGGCCCGCGAGGCCGTCGAGGACGGGGCCGACATGCTCGTCGTCCAGGGCAGCGAGGCCGGCGGACACCGGGGCGTCTTCACGGACGATGCGTCGTCTCCTCGAGGCGGTGACGCGATGTCGCTGCCGTCCCTGCTGCTCGCCGTCGGACTGTCTGTCGACGTGCCCTTGATCGCGGCCGGCGGGATCATGGACGGGTCCGGCGTGGTGGCCGCTCTCGGACTCGGCGCCGTCGCTGCGCAGATGGGCACCGCGTTCCTGTGCTCCGACGAGGCCGGTACCTCGGCGGTGCACCGCGCCGCACTGCTGGACCGTCGCTACCGGCGCACCGTGGTGACGCGTGCGTTCTCGGGACGACCGGCTCGGGGACTCGAGAACGAGTTCGCGGCGCAGTTCACGGCCTCCGCACCGGCCGGCTATCCCGATGTCAACGCGATCACGGGCCCGATCCGCACCGCGGCGACGGCTGCCGGCCGAGCGGACGTGCCCAACCTGTGGGCCGGTACCGGGTGGCGTTCGGTGATCGCCGCGCCGGCCGCGGACATCGTCGCGCGGATCGTCGCCGAGATGGAGACCGCCTAGAACCTCAGGACGGGTCTGCGGTCGGGGACCGGTCCTGACTTCCCGCGAGGAGGATCGACGCGATCAGCTCGGGGTTGTCCGTCATCGGCACGTGGCCGACCCCGGGGACCGAGATGACGCGGGCGTGCGGGAAGCGGCGACGGACGCCCCGCACCTGGTAGTGCGGCAGGATCAGGTCTCGCGTGCCCCACGCCACCGTCACCGGCACCAGCGGTTCGGTGAGTGGCGGGAACTCGAACGGCGCGTCGATGCCCGCGTCGATCATCGCGTTGGTGGTGAGTGACGAGGCGTCGACGACGGCGGCCTCGTACGACACCCTGCTCGGATGCGCGAAGAACGGCAGCAGCGTGGGGTACCGCACCGCCCGCATCTTGAGCGCCGTCGGTGTGGCCTTGCCGAACGTGCGCGCGACGGTCCGCATCGCGCGGAACGTCACCATGGTTCGAGCCTGGTCGGTGTGGTTGAGGAAGAAGCCGGCGGGGGACAGCGCGGTGGCCGACGCCACCTCACCCTGCGCGGCGAGACACAGCGCGACGTAGCCGCCGAGCGAGTTGCCGGCGATGTGCACCTGGTGGTCCGGCTCCTCGATCTCGCGGACGAACTCGGTGACCTCGTTCTGGAGCGTGAGCAGCACGTTCTCACCGGACTCGTGCAGCGGCTCCGACTCCCCGTGCCCGGGCAGGTCCACGGTCACGACCCGCCGATAGGGCGTGAGCAGGTCCAGCACCGCGTCCCACGCCTGGCGGCGGTGAACGACTCCGTGCACCAGTACGAGGGTGGGACCGTGACCGTCGACGTCGTAGCGCAGTGTCATGGGCGGATGGTAGCGGAGCCCGGCGCAGTGCCTGTCACTCGGCGTACACAGACAATCCGGTCATGAGCTGAGAACCCGGTCGATCGCCGCGACGGCGTCGGCCAACGCCTCCTCCGTCACGGTCAGCGCGGGACGGAACCGGACGCTGCGCGAGCCGCACCCCAGCATGATCACCCGCTCGTCGACGAGGAGCCGCGTGATCAGTCGATCGCGAGTCGCGGTGTCCGGCAGTGAGAACGCCCGGAACAGGCCGCGTCCCCGCACGTCGGAGATCGACGGGTGACGCACCGCGAGTGCGTCGAGAGCGGCGCCGAGGATCGCGCCCCTCTCCGCGGCGCGGGCGATGAGGCCGTCGCGTTCGATCACCTCGAGGATCCGCCGTGCCCGCACCATGTCGGCCAGGCCGCCGCCCCACGTCGAGTTGATCCGGGATCCGACCTCGAAGACGTTGTCGCGCACCATGTCCACGCGGCGGCCCGCCATGATGCCGCACACCTGGGTCTTCTTGCCGAAGGCGAGGACGTCGGGTTCGACGCCCAGCTGCTGGTGCGCCCACGCGGTGCCGGTGATGCCCGCCCCGGACTGGACCTCGTCGACGACGAACAATGCGTCGAACTCGTGGCACAGAGCCTGCAGCCCGAGGAGGAACGACGGTCGGAAGTGATGGTCGCCGCCCTCGCCCTGGATCGGCTCGACGATGGCGGCGGCGATGTCGTCGGGGAACGACTCGAACGCGGCCCGCGCAGCGGCCAGTGAGCGCGCCTCGAGAGCGTCCATGTCCGCGCCCTCGCGCAGGTACGGCGACGGGATGCGGGGCCAGTCGAACTTCGGGAAACGCGCGACCTTGATCGGATCCGTGTTGGTGAGCGACATGGTGTAGCCCGACCGGCCGTGGAAGGCGTGCTCGAGGTGCAGGATCCGTCCGCCCAGTGCCGGGTCGAGACCGCGGGACTCGTTCAACCGGCTCTTCCAGTCGAAGGCCACCTTCAGGGCGTTCTCGACGGCGAGCGCACCGCCCTCGACGAAGAAGAGGTGGGGTAGTTCGGGGATGCCGAGCACGCGCGCGAAGGTCGCGACGAAGCGGGCCATCGGCTCGGAGTAGAGGTCGGAGTTGCTCGGCTTGTGCAGCGCGGCCGTCAGCAGATCCGCCCGGAACTCGTCGTCGCGGGCGAGAGACGGATGGTTCATCCCGAGCGCGTTCGAGGCGAAGAACGTGAACATGTCGAGATAGGACGCACCGGTCCGCGCATCGACGAGTGTGGAGCCGTGCGACCGCTCGAGGTCGAGAACCAAGTCGAAGCCGTCGGCCAGGATGTGGCGCGACAGCACGTCGTGGACCGACTCCGGCGCACCGGCGGGAACGGGGGTGGTGGGCCGCGATGGCAGTACCTGCGTCATGAAGGCGAAAGTACGCGATAAAATACTGTCAAACAACATCGGAGCCGGAATAAATCCTGTCACGACCATCGGAGACAATGAATCCATGACATCGACCGTCGACCTGTCCGCCCGTACGTCCGAGCTGCTCGCCGCAGTCGGGGCCGCGCCGCTCGACCACGACTCCGGCCTGGCCGCGACCAGCCCGATCACCGGTGCGGTGCTGGGCCACGTGCCGCTCACGAGCGACGTGGACGCGGTGATCGCCGCAGCCGCGGACGCCTACCGGTCGTGGTCTCTCGTTCCCGCGCCGGTACGCGGCGGTCTGGTGCGTGAGCTGGGTGAACTGCTCCGCGAACACAAGGACGCACTCGGTGAGCTGGTGTCCATCGAGGCCGGCAAGATCGTCAGCGAGGGCCTCGGCGAGGTCCAGGAGATGATCGACATCTGCGACTTCGGCGTCGGACTGTCCCGCCAGCTCTACGGCAACACCATCGCCACCGAGCGGCCCGGCCACCGGATGATGGAGCAGTGGCACCCACTCGGAGTCGTCGCCGTGATCACGGCCTTCAACTTCCCGGTCGCGGTGTGGTCGTGGAACACCGTGCTCGCCCTCGTCGCCGGCGACACGGTGGTGTGGAAGCCGTCGGAGAAGACGCCCGTCACCGCGGTGGCCGTGCAGGCGCTGTTCGAGGAAGCCGCACGCCGTGCCGGGGTGTCGCCGGCGGTGGCGCAACTCGTCGTCGGTGACCGTGCCGTCGGTGAGACCCTCGTCGACGATCCGCGCATCGCCCTGGTCTCCGCCACCGGATCGACCCGCATGGGCCGCGAGGTGGGCCCCCGCGTCGCGGCACGGTTCGGCCGCGTGCTCCTCGAACTCGGCGGCAACAACGCCGCGATCGTCTGTCCGAGCGCCGATCTCGACCTCACCGTCCGCGGCCTGGTGTTCTCCGCGGCCGGCACGGCCGGTCAACGGTGCACGTCCCTGCGCCGCGTCATCGTGCACGAGTCCGTCGCCGACACCCTCGTCGACCGACTGGGTACCGCGTACTCGTCGTTGCCCGTCGGGTCGCCGCTCGACTCGTCGACGCTGGTCGGACCGCTGATCGACGAGGCCGCGCACGACGGGTACGCCGACGCGTTGGAGCTCGCGCGGAAGGACGGCGGCACCGTCGTCGCGGGTGGTGAGCGGGTGCGAGTGGCGGGCGCCGAGGACGGTGTCTACGTCCAGCCGGCCATCGTGCGGATGCCCGCTCAGACCGACGTGGTGCGCCGTGAGACGTTCGCGCCCATTCTGTACGTCATGACCTACAGCGATCTGGACGAGGCCATCGCCCTCCACAACGACGTACCGCAGGGGCTGTCGTCGTCGATCTTCACGACCGACCTGCGCGAGGCGGAACGCTTCCTGTCGGCGGCAGGGTCGGACTGCGGCATCGCGAACGTGAACATCGGCCCGTCGGGCGCGGAGATCGGCGGCGCGTTCGGCGGCGAGAAGGAGACCGGTGGCGGGCGCGAATCGGGCAGTGACGCCTGGAAGTCCTACATGCGACGCACCACCAACACGGTCAACTACAGCTCGGAGCTGCCGCTCGCCCAGGGGGTGACGTTCCTGTGACTGCGGGAAGGCCGGAGGCCGGCCGGGATCATGCGGGAAGGCCGGAGGCCGGCCGGGATCACGCGGGAAGGCCGGAGGCCGGCCGGGATCACGCGGGAAGGCCGGAGGACGGCCGGGATCACAGCAGCGATCGAACGGTCGAGATCCGCGACGAGGTGATCAGGCTGGGGCAGTTCCTCAAGCTGGCCGACCTCATCGAGTCGGGGTCCGAGGCGAAGGCCGTCATCGCGGACGGTCTCGTCGAAGTCAACGGTGAGACCGAACTGCGCCGAGGACGTCAGCTCCGTGCGGGCGACACCGTCACCGTCGGCGGGGTGTCCGCCCGCGTCGCTCAGGCCTGAGCTGCCGGTCAGCCCTGAGGCGGGAGGGGTTGCGCCGCGACGACGACACCGTCGTCGTCGCTGTAGACGAACTCGCCGGGGATGAAGGTGACTCCGCCGAACTCGACTGTGACGTTCTTCTCACCCGACCCTGTCTGCGTGCTCTTGCGCGGGTTGGTTCCCAGCGCCTTCACCCCGATGGCGAGAGTCGTCAGGATGGCCGAGTCGCGCACGGCACCGTTGACGATGACGCCCGCCCACCCGTTGTCCACACCGCGCCCGGCGATGATGTCGCCGACGAGGGCGGTGTGGACACTCGCGTCGCCGTCGACCACCAGGACTCCGCCGTTGCCGGGCTCCGACAATGTCTGCTTGACCAGCAAGTTGTCCTGAAAGCAGCGAATGGTGGTGATGGGTCCGCAGAACTCCCGCACGGCCCCGAGCTGACGGAACTGCGTGTCGCAGCTCCGGATGTCCGGCCCGATGGTGTCGGCGAGATCGGCGGTCGCGATGAAGGTGCTCATGGCGTCACAGGCTAGCGGCAGTCCTGCGGCACGTCGGGTCACGCTGTCGGGGACACCCGCCGGGGCGGCGGTTGGTGCGTCGGCGGTTCGGTCCCTCGAGGTCGATTGGACGGTGCAGGTCGGGGGAACCCGCACGTCATGAGTACAAGTCACGACGGCAACGACGGTCACACCGGTGACGAGACTGCGCGCGACGCCACCCGAGAGGACCACCCCATGTCCGGCCAGAACCCCGATCCCGCAGAGACTGCAGGACTCGAACCCGGTGGCAGCATCGTGCCGGGTGACACGCCGCCGGACTCCACGTCGGCCGCGGGTCCCAATCATGAACCGCCCCAGCGCACTCGGACACCCGCGATCGTGTTCCTGGTCGCGGTCGGCGTCGTCGTGGTGCTGATCGTCCTCGGTGTCGTGGGCAGGATCGCGGGCCTCGTCTAGAGCCCCCGACAGAACTGACGACGGAGCACGTGGCCTCTCGGCCTCGTGCTCCGTCCGTGTGTCAGGCCCCGTTCTCGCGGGCGTTCGCTCCGACGACGGCGACGATCCACTCCGCCAGCCCGGCGGCCCGCCCGTCGTAGTGCGCGCGGAACCGCTCGTCGGCGGTGTACATCCCGGCCACGCAGACATGCATCGCGTGATCGCAGTCGTAGAAACGGTCGATCGACGCTCGGTGGCGTTCCGCGAGGACGTCGGCCTCGTCCGAACCGGGCTCCACGCCGCGGAGCATCGCTGCAGCGAGATCAGCCTCGAGTTGTTCGGTGTCGGCCTTGATCGCACGCCAGTCGTCGGCCGACATCGCGGCGGTGCGCTCCGTGCTCTGTGCCCACGCATCGGTGGTTCCCCAGCGCTCGCGGGCCTCGTCCTCGTACTTCTCGCCGGCCCAGTCGTCGCCCCAGATCTCACGCTGCTCGGCCGGGGTCAGGTTCGTACCCATCGTCTTCCTCTCGATCACGGTGTCCACGGCGTTCGCCATGGCTGTCAGGTGAGCGATGCGCCGGTCGAGCAGGGTGCGCTGCCGTCGGAGATGCTCGAGCGCGTCCGCGGCGGGATCGTCGAGTATCTCCTTGATCTCGGTCAGCGGGAACCCGAGTTCGCGATAGGTCAGCACGGAGTACAGGCGCTCCACGTCCTGCGAGGAGTAGGTGCGGTATCCCGCAGGAGACCTGCCGCCGGGCACCACCAGCCCCACCGCGTCGTAGTGGTGCAGGGTGCGCACGCTGACGTCTGCCAGCGCGGCGACCTGTCCCACGGTCAGTGCATCGTTCACACCGGTCACTGTCCTGCCTCCCGTTGCGTGAGGGTCAAGCACAATCTTGGCCCGATCCGCCGAGGCGTCCGGTCGGGGGCTGTGTCCGAACGCACTCCTGGCGTACCGTGTCGATACCGACGGTGTATCCGTCAACCGTCGTCACACTCATCCGCCACTGGGAGATACGCATGTCAGCGCCGACCGCAGACACGTTCACACGACTCGTCGCCCTCGCCTCGGTCGCACCGGGCCGGGAGACCAAGCCCGTCATCGAGGTGTTCACCGGCCGCGAGATGGCGACCATCCCCGTCGGCACCCGCGACGACGTGCTGGCGGCGAACGACAAGGTCCGCGCAGCCCAGAAGCGGTGGGCGACGACGTCCATCGCAGATCGAGCGAAGATCCTCCACAAGTATCGCGACCTCGTGTTGAAGCACCGGGCGTCGCTCATCGACCTGGCGCAGGCAGAGACCGGGAAGTCCCGGTCCGCCGCCCAGGAGGAGGTCCTCGACATCGCGATGACGGCGCGGCACTACGCGCGGGTCTCCGGCGAACTGCTGAAGAGCAAGCGCGTCAAGGGCATGCTTCCCGTGCTGACCAAGACGCAGGTCAACTACCAGCCCAAAGGCATCGTCGGCATCATCTCGCCGTGGAACTACCCGATGACCCTCGCGGTGTCCGATGCCATCCCGGCTCTGATGGCCGGCAACGGCATCGTGCTGAAGCCGGACAGCCAGACGCCGTACTGCGCGCTCGCATGTGTCGAACTGCTCTACCAGGCCGGTCTGCCCCGTGACCTCTTCGCCGTGGTTCCCGGCCCCGGATCGGTGGTGGGCACCGCCATCGTCGACACCTCCGACTACCTGATGTTCACGGGTTCCACCGCCACCGGCCAGCTTCTCGCCGAGCAGACCGGTCGGCGACTCATCGGGTTCTCCGCCGAGCTCGGCGGCAAGAACGCCATGATCGTCGCCGCCGGCGCCAAGATCCCCGAGGTGGTCGACGCGGCCGTCCGTGCCTGCTTCTCCAACTCCGGTCAGCTCTGCATCTCCATCGAGCGCATCTACGTCGAGAAGTCGATCGCCGACAAGTTCACCGCCGCGTTCGGTGAGCGGGTGCGCCGCATGACGCTGGCCGCCACGTACGAGTTCGGGGTCGAGATGGGCAGCCTCATCTCGGAGGACCAGGTCAAGGCCATCTCGAACCACGTGGACGATGCGAGGGTGAAGGGTGCGACCGTGGTCGCCGGCGGCAAGGCACGCCCCGACATCGGCCCGCTGTTCTACGAGCCCACCGTGCTCACCGGCGTGACCGACGACATGGAGTGCTGGGGAGCCGAGACGTTCGGTCCCCTCGTCTCCATCTACCCCGTCGCCAGTGTCGACGAGGCTGTCGAGCGGGCCAACGCCACCGAGTACGGACTGAACGCCAGCGTGTGGGCGAAGACGAAGGCGCAGGGCGAGGCCATCGCCGCGCGACTGCACGCCGGCACCGTGAACGTGGACGAGGGGTACGCGCCGACCTGGGGAAGCACCGGTGCGCCGATGGGCGGCATGGGTGTCTCGGGCGTCGGTCGTCGACACGGACCGGACGGCGTCCTGAAGTACACCGAGTCGCAGACCGTCTCCACGACGCGCCTGATCAACCTCGGCGGACGACGGCTGCCTCCGAAGCTCTGGGCGAAGACGTTGCCGATCTTCATCCGGGCGCTGAAGTACGTGCCGGGACGGTAGCGGCGCGCATCCCGTAGAATCGGGCGAAACACCCGCAGCGACTAGAGGACGAATGGACAGCGACAAACCCGGGCCGGTCATGGCCCCCCTCGTATCGACCGATGCGACCAGGGCGGTGACCGGCACATGAGCGAGTTGTTGACGCTTCTCCTCGGTATCGTCGTCGTCGTCGGAATCACCGCCGGCACAGGCTATTTCGTGGCCCAGGAATTCGCCTACATGACCGTGGACCGGTCGAGGCTCGAAGCGCGCTCGAAAGCGGGTGACACCGTCGCCGCGCGCACCCTGGCCGTCACGAAGCGCACGTCCTTCATGCTCTCGGGCGCTCAGTTGGGCATCACCGTCACCGGCCTGCTCGTCGGTAACTTCGCCGAGCCGCTCATCGGACAGTCCCTCGGGACTCTGCTCGGCGGCGTCGGCATTCCGAGCGGTGTCGGACTCGCCGTCGGTGCGGTGACGGCGCTGGTGGTGTCGACGTTCGTGCAGATGCTCTTCGGCGAGCTGTTCCCCAAGAACTTCGCCATCGCCCGCCCCGAACCCGTCGCGCGATGGCTCTCGCTGTCGACGACGATCTACCTCAAGCTGTTCGGCTGGCTCATCCGTATCTTCGACGCCTCGTCCAACGCGCTGCTGAAGGCGCTGAAGATCGAGCCGGTCCACGACGTCGAGCACTCGGCGACCCCGCGCGACCTCGAACACATCGTGGCCGAGAGCCGGGGCACCGGTGACCTGCCCGAGGAGCTGTCCACACTGCTCGACCGCATCCTCGACTTCCCCACCCAGACCACGGGTCACGCGATGATCCCCCGCGCGAAGGTGGCGACGGTGCGCTCCGACTCCACCATCGCCGAGGTGCGCGCCCTCATGAGCGTCGAGCACTCGCGGTATCCGGTGCTCCATGCCGACGACTCGATCGAGGGCGTCGTGCACCTGCGCGACGTGCTCGCCACCGACCTGCCCGGCGACACACCGGTCGCCGTGCTGTCCCGCGACGCACTGGTGCTCCCCGAGACCCAGATGCTCCCCGACGCCATGGGGGAGCTGCGCGCGTCGAAGAACCAACTCGCCTGCGTCATCGACGAATACGGCTCCTTCACCGGTGTCGTCACCATCGAGGACCTGGCCGAGGAGCTCGTCGGCGAGATCACCGACGAGCACGACGACGCCGACGGCGCGGAACCCGTGCCCGGCGACGACGGTGTGTGGACGGTGGCCGGCGACGTCCACCTCGACGAGGTGGAACGTGCTCTGGACCGCGAACTTCCGGAGGGTGACATCGAGACCATCGCCGGACTGGCCATAAGCGTCCACGGATCGCTTCCCGAGGTCGGCGACGTCATCGAACTGGAGCTGCCCATCGACCCCGGTGACCTCGCGACCGACGCCGAACCGCCCCGACGGTTCCTCGTCATGAGGATTCAGGAGATCGACAACCACGTGCCGTCGTCGGTCACGCTCGAGGTCGTCGAGCGTGGCGGGAAGGCCGGAGGCCGGCCTGAATCAGACACGGCCTCGAATGATTCCACCGCGGTCGAGACGGAGAGTGCGCTGTGAGCAACCCCCTGGTGTTCCTCGTCGTCACCGTCGGCCTGATCGCGCTCAGCGCCTTCTTCGTCGCCGTCGAGTTCGCGCTCCTCGCCGCCAAGCGGCACCGGCTCGAGGACGCGGCGGCCGACTCGCGGTCGGCGCGCGCCGCGCTCCGCAGTTCCACCGAGCTCACGGTGCTGCTCGCCGGCTCGCAGCTGGGTATCACGTTGTGCACGTTGGCACTCGGTGCGTTCACCAAGCCCGCCGTGCACTACTGGCTCCGGCCGCTGTTCGAGTCACTCGGTCTGCCCTACTGGGCATCCGACGTGCTCGGCTTCGTCCTGGCCCTGATCATCGTGACCTTCCTGCACCTGGTCGTCGGCGAGATGGCGCCGAAGTCGTGGGCCATCGCGCATCCCGAGAAGTCGGCGACGATGCTCGCGATCCCGATGCGTGTCTTCATGTTCTTCACCCGCCCGATCCTGGTGTCGCTCAACGGGATGGCGAATGCACTGCTGCGCCGGGCCGGTGTGGAGCCGGCCGATCAGGTGATGTCGGGCCAGAACCCGGACGATCTCGAGCAGCTGGTCGCGCACTCGGTGAGTGTCGGATCGCTGGACAAGGGCTACTCGGATCAGATCTCGAGTGCGCTGGAACTGCAGAAGCTCACGGTGGCGGACCTCGTGCGCATCGATTCCGAGCCCACCGCGGTGGCGACGACGGCGACGGTCGCCGACGTGCGGGCGGCGTCGCTGCGCACGGGCCATCTGCGCATCCTCGTGCGGGACGGCGCCGACGTGATCGGTCTGGTCCACGTGCGGGACACGTTGCAGGCGGAGGACTCCCGCTCGGTGGACGACTTCGTGCGACCGGCCTTCGAGCTCGACGCCGCCGCGCCCGTGTACGTCGCGCTCGCGGAGATGCGGGAGACCCGCAACCATCTCGCGGTGGTGCGCGACGGCGGTGCGGTGGTCGGTGTCATCACCATGTCGGACGTGCTCGTCCGGTTGTTGCCCAGCGCGGACCCGCTGCCCGCGTGATCAGGCCGTGGCCGCCAGTGCGGCGGCCACGCCGAACGCCACGGCCATCGCCGCGGTCTCGACGACGGCACGCCGCGTCGAGACCGTGGCGTGCGTGGTGTGGGCACCGATGACGCTCACCCACGTGCGCCGTCGCCACCACCCGCCGATCACCAGGGCGACCAGCAGGACCGACTTGAGCAGGATCAGCCGCCCGTAGTCGGTGTCGACCAGGGCGGTCACCGAGGTGAGCCGCACGGCGGCGTTGACGACACCGGTGACGGCGACGGCGACCACACACCACAGCGCGGCCGCCGAGTAGCGCGGGAGCAGATCCGCCCAGGCGGTCCGTGACCGCAGGGTCACCGCCATCGCGACCAGCAGCCCGAGCCACACCGATGCCGCCACGACGTGCACGGCGACGAGCAGCGCGCCGACGGCGTGCTGCGCCATGTGGCCGGTCATCGGGCGAGCGATGAGGGCGACGGCGGTGGGTACGACGACGACGATGCCGGAGACTTCCAGATCGGTGCGGAGGGCAGTGGCCGCCAGCACGGCCATCGCGAGCGCGACGACCACGACCGCGGAGCCGATCCGGCCGTTCGCGATGTTCTGGACGTAGTCGGTGAACGTGCCGAGCGACACCGCGGTGGCGCTGACGGCATCGGACCGCGCCGCCCCCAGCACCAGCAGCGTGACCTCGGAGACTGCCCAGCACGCGGCCGCGACGAGGGCGCCGCGCCACGCGAGGTGGTCGTCGACGTGCCGGGAATCGCGGGCCCACAGGATCAGCAGACCGAACCCGAGCACCACGGCACCGGCGACGTCGGCACCGGTCCGCACGAAGGAGTCGAGCGGAAGGTCGGAGGGCGCCAGTACGAGGGCGGCGATCACTCCGAGCAGTGCAGCCGGAACGACGGCGAGCGGTGACCACCGCGCCGTCGTCGTTCCGGCCACGACTCAGTTCTTCTTCCGCAGAGCGAACGCGAGACCGCCGAGGAACACCACCGCGGCGGCGACCAGGAACGGCCAGAGCGGCACACCGCCCCCCGACTCGGTCGAGGACGCGCCGGCGTCGGCCGCGGGACCGGGGGTCCCGGTGCCGGCCGTCGTCAGCTCGAATGTCCGCGTACCGCTCACGGGGTGGCCGTCGGCGGACGTGACCCGGAACGCGATGGTGTATGTGCCCGTCGGCCCGAGCTCTCGGAGGTCCACCGCGACGGTGGAACCCGACACGCGCGGGTCACCGTCGGACCAGAGGTTGCCGTCGGGACCGACGACGGTCAGCGAGGCGAACTGCGACTGCACTGCCTCGTTGAACGTCACCGTCGCCTCCGCCGGACCCTGATCGACGGAACTCTCGTTCTCGGGGGAGCTGGACACCACCACCGAGTGCGCGGACGCCGTCGAGGTGCCGAGCAGCAGCGCCGCGGCGAGGGCGAGCAGCAGAGCGAGGAACCGTCTCACGAGCGTCGACTCCGTACCGTGGCGCCGATCCCGAGTGCGGCACCGAGTGCTCCGAGAACCAGGCCGATCCCGCCGAGCCACCGGGCCGTGGTGTCGGACGACGACGCGGCGGCCTCAGTGGTCGAGGACGCTGACGACACCGTGGGGCTGCTGTGATGATCGCCGCTACTCGCCGCGAGTTCCAGTGTGGGAGCCGGCAGTTCGGGCTCGGTACCGTCCTCCGGTGTCGGCTGGTCCCAGTTCACGACCTCGCCGTCACTGTAGGTCTGGCGGGCCGGGAAGGACACGCTCTCCTCCTCCGGCAGGGGGCCGGCCGAGAGCTGGAACTGCTCGAACTGTCCGGGCCCGACACCGGGGTTGCCGGGATCCGCCGTCCAGGTGACCGAGGTGGCCAGTTCGTCCGCCGAGCGTTCGACGACGGCCGTCCAGCCGGGCATGGGCTGCGTGCGGGCCGAGGTGAGGCCGGGCAGCTGGACGGTGACGGAGGTGGTGGACGCCGCCTCCGACTCGGTCGGCACCCGGAAGGTGAGAACGCCGTATCCACCCTGTGCCGCGTCCGGAGCGGACACGACGACGTGGGCGGACGCCAGTCCTGCGGAGGCGAGGAGGGCGGCGGCGGTGAGGACACTCGTGCCCAGGGCACGCGTGGAGAAGCTGGTCATGACAGATGTCTTCCGTTCAGGTGAGGGAGTACCGCGGTGTGAGTGGCTGCACGAGCACCTGCGGTGGTCCTCTCCTGGAGACGGCGGACAGAACGGGTACGGGAACGGGCCGATCGAGCGGCGCGGTGGCGGTGACGGGTCGGGGGCGACGCGGCGGCGAGAACGTGAGCTGCGGTGCGCGCAGCACCGACGTGATCGCGGCGAACAGCCGCTCCGACGAGGCGACCAGGACTGCGCCGACACCGACGGCGACGGCGTGCGCCGCGAGCATCGACGCGTCGAGCGGGTGGGCGTGTTCCGCGACGGCGGCCAGTGCTTCGTGCGCGACGACCTGTCCTCCCACGAGCCACAGGAGGATCGGGAGGGGGCCGGTCCGGGCGGTCCCGACACCGGCGGCGAGCACGCCCGCACCGATCGCGACGGCGAGCAGCAGGGAGAGAGCGGACGAGGTGGGCACGCCACCACCGCCGACACCGTGCGCGGCGACGGCGAGCGTGGCCGTGAGTGCTCCCACGGCACCACCACGCCACACGCGCGTGCGCTCGGTCCCCATCGTCGACTCAGGCAGGGATCAGCGCACGCCGAGGCGCGCGAGGATGTCGGCCTCGATGCCGTCGAGCTCGTCGGAGATGGCGCCGTGAGCCAGCTTGCGGCGCGACGGCGGCATCTGCTCGGCGGCGTGCACCGCGGTGGTGAGCTCGGTCAGGCGCGACCGGATCGCGTCGGCGAAGGCGCCCGTCTCGGCGTCCTGGTGCGACGCGGCGACCTCGGCGACGGAGCGCTCGGCACCGACGATGCGAGCGCTGAGCTTCGCACCGTGTCCGGTGTACTGGCCGAGCTCCTTCACGTCGACGCCGATGCGGCCGGCCCGGTACTGGTCGAGCTGACCCCGCAGGAGGGTCGCCGCGCGGTACGCGATCGGCACGAGGACGGGGGCCAGGACGCGACCGATGCCGACGTACTTGCGCACCTTCGCCGCGTTGATCTTGCCTTCGCGCGCGGCCTTCTCCCGTGCGGCCAGGGTCCTGATGTGCGCCTGATCCACCTTCTGTTGGCTGGTCAGCGCCTTGGCGTCGTTCTTCGCCAGCTTCTTCAGATGCTTGCGCTCGTTCCGGGCGGTGTACTTCGCCTCGAGGCCCGCCTTGTGGCGCAGGGCCTTGGCCTCGGCCTTCCGGGTCGCACGGCGAGAACGCTTCTTGCGCAGAGCCATGGTGTACGTGCCCCTATCGTGTCCGACTACGTCGCCAGAACGCTCCGACCGGATGACCGACGAGCGCCTGAATGCCTGCCGCCAGCCTATCGGTCCGCTCCGGGTGCGCTGCATCCGCGTGAGGTGTCGGCCCGTGGATCTACGCTGCGAGAATGTCCCACGTCGTGCCGCCCCCCGCTCCGGCGTCCGGCCCCTCCGTGCTGATCGACGCGTCGTCGCTCACCCGGTGCCGCCACCGCGTGTATCTCGACACCGCCTACCGCTCTCTGCTCGTCGACACCGCGGAGGACGCGGGGGTGCAGATGCGCCGGGAGGCGGCCGCCGCGTACCGAGCCGAGATCCGGGACACCCTGGTCGCCGCGGATCCGCAGTCGTGGGTGGTGGTCTCCCCGTCGATGTCCCGCTCGATGCAGGTCCGCGCCACCCGCGCGGCGTGCGAGTCCGGTGTCGAGCGCATCTGGAACGCGACCTTCGCCGACGACGAGGACGCCGGTCGGCGTGGCCGGTGCGACATGCTGGTGCGCGATCCGGACGACGGGTACATCCCGGTACTGGTGGTCAACCACAAGGTCACCGATCCGGGAAGCGGCGCGGTGACCACGCCGTTCACGTCGTGGGCCCCCGCTCTCGATCCCACGCGCAAGGTGCGACCGCAGTTACGGGACCAGTTGGCGGCCGTGCACGTGCATCGGCTCCTGGGCCGCATCGGTCAGGCCGGTGTGTCGGCGCGAGCCGGTGTCATCGGCTTCGGTGCCGAGGTGATGCTCGTGCACGATCTGACGGCGGTCGAGGCGGAGTACGACACGCGCTTCGGTGACCGACTGGCCATCGCGTCGGGCTCGGTCGTCACGTCGCCGTCGAAGGTGTCGGAATGTCGGTCCTGTCCGTGGTGGTCCGAGTGCGGGGAGACCCTGCGGCGCACGCGGGACGTCTCGCTGGTGGCGGCGGGGTCGCGAGCGGACGCCCTGCGGTCCGCGGGCATCGTCACCATCGACGACCTGGCGGACTGGACGGGCGGCGTGCCCGACGAGTGGCCGCACGGCGACTTCGACGAGACGGTCGTCATCGCCCGTGCATGGATCGCCGACCTGCCTCTCGTCCGGCGCCGCGACACCGTGACGGTCCAGCGGGCGGACGTAGAGGTGGACGTCGACATGGAGAGCTACCAGGAGCACGGCGCCTACATGTGGGGAACGCTCCTCGACCGGCGGGACGGTGCCGAGCCGCAGTACCGCGCCTTCGTGACGTGGGAACCGGTTCCCACGATGGACGAGGCGCGCTCGTTCGGCGAGTTCTGGTCCTGGATGCAGGGCGTGCGTGCGGACGCGCACGCGGAGGGCCTGACGTTCGCGGCCTACTGCTACTCGCGCGCCGCCGAGGACAAATGGCTGCTGGGATCCGCGCGGCGGTTCGCCGGCATGCCCGGTGTCCCCACCGAGGCCGAGGTGCGGGAGTTCATCGACGGGCCGGACTGGGTCGACATCTACATCGCGGTGTCCCAGAACTTCGTGTGTCCGTCGGGCAAGGGCCTCAAGAAGGTCGCACCGGTCGCGGGCTTCCACTGGCGGGACGACGAGGCGGGCGGCGAGGCGTCGATGGCCTGGTACCGCCGCGCGGTGGGATACGACGGAGACGTCGACGCGTCGCAACGCACGCGGTTGCTCGAGTACAACGAGGACGACGTGCAGGCCACCCGCGCGCTGCGGGTCTGGATGGACGGGGCGGCCGCGCGGGAGATTCCGACTGCGGACGAGCTCGGCGGGATTTCCTCTGTAACGAAGTGAAACGCTCGCCATCGCTACCAGTCGGGGGTTGGCAGCGACGACGAGCGTCTCGAGCTGTGATTCGTCCCAGTACCCGGTGTGGATGGGTGGTGACGAAAAACTTTTTTTCGAGCAGTTACCGCGGTGCCATCCGGAGTGCGCCGTCCATGCGGATGGTCTCGCCGTTGAGGTAGTCGTGCTCGACGATCATCTGTGCGAGCTGCGCGTACTCGGTGGGCTGAGCGAGTCGGGACGGGAACGGGACGCCCGCCTCGAGGCCGGCGCGGTATTCCGGGGTGACGCCGGCGAGCATCGGGGTGTCGACGATGCCGGGGGCGATGGTGTTGACGCGGATGCCCACCTGCGCGAGGTCGCGCGCCGCGGGGACGGTCATGCCGTGCACGCCGCCCTTGGACGCGGAGTAGGCGATCTGACCGATCTGGCCCTCGAACGCGGCCACCGACGCGGTGTTGATGATGACGCCGCGCTGTCCGGCCTCGTCGACGGTCGGCAGCGTCTGCATGTGATCGGCCGCCAGACGCATGACGTTGAAGGTGCCGAGCAGGTTGATGGTGATGACCGTGCGGAAGAGCTCGAGATCGTGCACGCCCTTCTTGGACAGGATGCGTCCCGCCCAGCCCACGCCGGCGCAGTTCACGACGATGCGCAGCGGGACGCCGGCCTCGCCGATCTGTGCGAGGGCGGCCCGTACCTCCTCGTCGCTGGTGACGTCGGCGGCGATGAGCGTCACGCCGTC
The DNA here is from genome assembly GCF_030818285.1 of Rhodococcus sp. SORGH_AS_0301. Taxonomy (NCBI): domain Bacteria; kingdom Bacillati; phylum Actinomycetota; class Actinomycetes; order Mycobacteriales; family Nocardiaceae; genus Rhodococcus; species Rhodococcus sp. SORGH_AS_0301. The sequence continues at coordinate 4,028,541 of NZ_JAUTAC010000002.1, read as the reverse complement.
CGGTACGGAGTCACCGGCCTTGTCGATGGACTGCTGCAGGTCGAGGCCGAAGACGGTGACGCCGTTGTCGGCGAACCGCTTCGCCGTGGCCGCGCCGAGCCCCGATGCGCCGCCGGTGACCAATGCCGCTGTTCCCGCGATCTCCACTGCCGTGTCCTCTCGTCGGACGGCCGACTCGGTTACCGGCCGCTCACTGAAACGAACCCTAGTCGGTGGGTGCAGACTCGGGACATGACGTTCCCCGGTTCGGCAGACGAGGTCCATGTCCGGCGTTGTGTCGCGCTCGCGCGCGAGGCACTCGACGCCGGTGACGAGCCGTTCGGGTCGGTGTTGGTCGACGCGGACGGTCAGGTGCTCTTCGAGGACCGCAATCGCGTGGGCGGCGGGGACTCGACGCGCCATCCCGAGTTCACGATCGTGGAGTGGGCCGTGCGGAACCTGACGGCCGACGAGCGCGCCCGGACCACGGTGTACACATCGGGGGAGCACTGCCCGATGTGTTTCGGCGGCGCACGCGTGGGTGGGGCTCGGCGACATCGTCGTCGCGGTGACGAGTGCTCAGCTCACCGCGTGGCGGTCGGAGTGGGGTCTGGAGCCGGGCCCTGTCGCCGCGCTGCCCATCGGCGACGTGGCGCCGCGGATCCGGGTGCGGGGGCCCGTACCGGAGGTCAGCGCGGAGATGCGGTCACTTCATCGTCGGAATGCCGGTCTGCCGTCGGACGAGTGAGAGTCCAGCTCGTCGCCGCGATACCGAGGGCGAGGACCACGGCTGCGGCGATCAGTCCGACGGGTGTGCCGGGAAGCAGCCCCTCGAGGATCAGCCACACGCCGAAGACGAAGAACAGGGTCGCGGCACCGAGGGTGATGAGCCGCTCGGGCAGGTGCTTGCCCAGGGTCGCGCCGATGACGATGGCCAGAGCGTCGGCGGCGACCATGCCCAGCGTCGAGCCGATCCACACGCCGACCCAGTCGTTGTCGGAGGCGAGCGTGACGGTGGCCAACATCGTCTTGTCGCCGAGCTCGGCGAGGAAGAAGGCGGACGCGACGGCGATGAAGGCGGACTTCGTCACCCGGTCGGCCTTCGTCTTCTCCTCGTCGTCGAGCGAATCGCCGCGCAGCGTCCACAGGCCGAAGACCAGGAACGCGACGCCGCCGACGATGCCGATCAGGTGCGTGGGCAGCGCGACACCGAGGTAGTGGCCCACGGCGACGGAGACGAGGTGGACGAGCGTCGTGGCGACCGTGATGCCGCCGATGACGACCCACCAGCGGTACTTCAGGGCGAACGTCATGGCCATCAGCTGGGATTTGTCACCGAGTTCGGCGACGAAGATGACTCCGAAGCTGAGCAGCAGGGCGGCGAGCACGTCGAACCTCCAGGACAGGGCGCGTCGGCCGACACGAGGGGAGAACCTGGCCGACGCTCGGTGCAGCGCACCGTGCGGTCATCGGGACCGGTGCGGGAAGGCCGGAGGCCGGCCGGTCGACGAAAGGTCTCGCCCACCTGCTGCCACGTGGGTGGCAGCTCGGTTCACCGAGCCGGGAGCGCTCCGGCGAACCGGTGCGCGCCAGTATGTCGACTGGATGATCGGGGGCTACTCCCCTTCGCTGATCTCCACGCTAAAGCCCTGGTCAGGCTTCTGCAACTTCGACAAACCTGTTCGGCTACCCGAAATTTGTCGTGTCATGCAGCGAGCAACATCGCGAGGACGGCCGTATCGGGATGGCTGATGGGATCGAGGCCCACACGGCTGATCATCGACGTCACGGTGCCGTCCGCCTCGGCCTCGACCCAGGCGGCACGATGGTCCAGCCCGAGGTGCGGCAGACCCGGCAACAGCACGCACCCCGACGCGGCCCCCGCGCACTCCGGCAGCGTCGGCATCGTCTCCGACGGCGGATGCAGCATCATCAGCGCGGCCGGCTGATGCAGCGCGAATCGCTCGGGGGTCACCGCGTGGTCCCCGATGACGGGGCCCTCGGACAACACGATGCCCACGGTCCCCTCGTGTGGGTCGTCGGGCAGTTCCTCGCGGACACAGAAGACGGTGCTGGTGTCCAGCAGGCCGGGGGTCGACGCGACCCGCACCGTGAAGGCGAGAAGCTGCGCCCATTCCTTCGTCGTGTCGGGCCACCGGCCGGAGATGACGAAGCCGCGCAGGGTTCCCGACACAACGTCGGGTAGAGGAAGAGAACACCACCATCGCGCTGGCACACAAGTGGACACGAGTGCCAGATGTGGCGGGTGAGACGACGAATGCCGCGCCCTCGTGGGGACGCGGCATTCGCGGTACGACTGTGCGGCGGGACTACGGGAAGATGAGACCCGAGGTCTGCGACGTGGCTGCGGCGAAGCGCTGCTGCACGTCGGCCCAGTTGACGACGTTCCAGAACGCCTTCACGTAGTCGGCCTTGACGTTCTTGTACTGCAGGTAGAAGGCGTGCTCCCACATGTCGACCTGCAGCAGGGGAATGATGCCGAGCGGCACGTTCGCCTGCTGGTCGTACAGCTGGAACGTGAGGAGCTTCTTGCCCAGCGTGTCGTAGCCGAGCACTGCCCAGCCGGAGCCCTGCAGACCGTTGGCCGCGGCGGTGAACTGCGCGCGGAACTTGTCGAACGAGCCGAAGTGGTCGTCCAGTGCGGCCGCGAGCTCGCCCTCGGGCTTGTCTCCACCGTTGGGGGAGAGGTTCTTCCACCAGATGGAGTGGTTCACGTGGCCACCGAGGTGGAACGCGAGGTTCTTCTCCTGCAGGAAGATCGAGCCGTGATCGTCCTTGTCACGGGCGTCGGCCAGCTTCTCCAGTGCGGTGTTCACGCCGGCGACGTAGGTGGCGTGGTGCTTGGAGTGATGCAGCTCGTTGATCTCCCCGGAGATGTGGGGCTCGAGAGCTGCATAGTCGTAGTCGAGGTCGGGCAGTGTGTACTCGGACACGTGTTTCCCTTCTCTTGCATCTGTTGTAGCTGACTGCTGGCGTTACCCAGCCAACGTCATTCGTACACCTCGCGCAAGAGTTCGACGCAGTCGGAGTGCAGCGCAGACGCACCGATGCGGACCGTGGTCCCCTTGCCCGCGCGCAGCGATGACGTGGGCGAACTCGACCGACAGGTGAACGGAACCTTAAGATCGAGGGTGATGACCTCCTCGACGCCCGACTCGGACGGTGGGGTGGTCTCCGTCCGTACGGCGGCCGATCCGCCGCGGATCCGGTTCGGCGGAGTCGACATCCTGCGTGCGCTGGCGGTCCTGACCGTCGTGTACTCGCACATCTCGTACTTCCTGGTCGACGATCTCGGAACACCGTGGTGGCTCATCGACGTCGTCACCCTCGTGTTCGTCGAGCACGGCGGTCTGAACCACCATCTCTCGTTCGTGGGCGTCGCGTTCTTCATGATCCTCACCGGACTGGTCGCGACCGCGTCCGTCGTCCGCAACTCGCCGCGCGCCTTCCTCGTGGGGCGGGCAGCGCGGTTGCTCCCGGTGTTCTGGCTGTCGGTCCTCGCCGCGATCGTGCTGGTCCGCCTCGGGGTGAACGGGATGTTCTCGCAGACCGTGGGCATCAGCAACGCCGAGGCCGCCATGAGCTTCGTGCTCGGCGGCTTCTTCGTGCGCCCGGAGGTCGTGGTCCTCGGGGTCACCTGGACGCTCGTCGTCCAGGGGGTCTTCTACGTGTACGCGGTGAGCATGCGCCGGGTGCTCGCGTCCCGCCCCGTGCTGGTTCCGGTCGTCGGCGCGGCGGTGTGCTGGCTGATCCTGCTCTACACCGATCTGGTGCCGTACGAGTACACGATCCCCATGGTCGACAAGGTCGCGGCGACGTTGCCCACCGTCTTCCTGGGCCAGATCGTGTATCTCGCGTTCGCCCGGCTGGCGTCGTGGCGGGCCCTTCTTCTCGCGGGTCTCGCCCAGTTCGCCGTCATCCGGTACGCGACGACGGTGGACGCCTTCCACGTTGGTCAGCAGGGTCACTTGTGGACGGTGCTGGTGCTCGTCGTCGCGGTGGTGCTGGTGGCTCCCACCGACACCGCGTTCGGTCGTTCGCGCGTGATCCACTGGCTCGCGACGCGCAGCTACACGATCTACCTGGTCCACACTCTGGTGCTCTACCGCATCTACTCGCTCGTCGAGCCGCATCTCGGTGCGACCGTCGCGGTGCTCGTCTTCGCGCTGATCACCGGTGTGCTCTCGGATCTCGTGTACCGCTACGTCGAGACGCCGGCGGCACGGTGGATCGCCCGCCACTGGTCGGGGCATCCGCGGACGCCTGCCCCGACCGCGAACGAGCCGACCTCGAGTGACCCGACCTCCGGCCCTCAGGCCAGCTGACGCATCACCTCGGCGGCGACCAGCTCGATGTGGTCGAGATCGGACAGGTCCAGCATCTGCAGGTAGAACCGGGTGGATCCGAGCTCGGCGTACGTTCCGAGCTTGTCGACGATCTCGGCAGGCGTCCCTGCCGCGCCGTTCGCCCGGAGCTCCTCCACGTCCCGTCCGATCGCGGCGGCGCGGCGGGCGATCTCGTCCTCGGTGGTGCCGCAGCACAGCACCAGCGCGTTGGAGAACGTCATCGACGACGGATCACGGCCGATGTCGGAGCACGCTGCGCGCACCCGGTCGAACTGTGTCGCCGTCGCGTCGGTGTCCGCGAACGGGAGATTGAACTCCGTCGCGTGACGCGCGGCGAGTTCCGGCGTCCGCTTCTTCCCCATGCCGCCGATGATGATGGGCGGCGGACTCTGCACCGGCTTCGGCAGAGCGGGTGAGTCGGTCACGGTGAAGTGGTCGCCCTGGTACGAGAACGTCTCACCCGCGGGAGTGCCCCACAGACCGGTGACGATCGCGAGGGTCTCCTCGAAGCGATCGAAGCGCGTGCCCACCGACGGGAACGGGATCGCGTACGCCGCGTGCTCCTCTGCGTACCAGCCTGCTCCGAGCCCCAGTTCGACGCGGCCGGCGCTCATCGCGTCGACCTGCGCGACCGAGATCGCCAGGGGACCCGGGTACCGGAAGGTGGCCGAGGTGACGAGGGTGCCGAGGCGGATCGTGGAGGTCTCCCGGGCGATGCCGGCCAGGGTGATCCAGGCGTCCGTGGGTCCGGGGAGACCGTCCGTGCTCATCGCCAGGTAGTGGTCGGAGCGGAAGAAGGCGTCGTACCCGAAGTCCTCGGCGGCGCGCGCCACGCGGACCAGGTCGTCGTAGGTCGCGCCCTGCTGCGGTTCGGTGCAGATTCTGAGGTCCATGGTTCGACAGTAGAAGGGCGTGCCGGAGTCGGGGAGCGACCGTGGGTGCGACACACGCGAAGAAAACGGGATCGAGTCCCGTTTCTGTGGATGTTTCTGTGGATGATGGGGATGGTGATTGTCGATCAGCAACCTCCATAAGGATTCGAAGATGCTGATCGACAATACTGCTCCCCATGGACTTCACCGCCGAGGCCGAACTGTCCGCCGCGCTCGACGACCTGCACGCCGCGGAGATCGACTCCCTGGCCTCGGCGGTCGCGCCGTTTCGCGGGCGCCTCACCCGGAGCCATCTCGGCCGCGCGCGCCTGGTGGTCACACTCTCGGCCGACGGCCTGCCGCAGGCCGTCACCCTCGCCTCGGCTCTGCTGCGAGACCTCGTCGGCGGTCGCGACCTCGTGTCGCTGTCCGTCCGCTCGGCACGAGACCACGAGTCGGTCTCCGGACTGCCGCCCACCGACGGGTGGTCGTCGGTGTCCGAGGTGGCGGCGGAGCGGGCGATCTCCCGACAGGCCGTGCTCGCGCAGATCGCGGCGGGCACCCTGCCCGCGGCGAAGGTGGGGACCACGTGGGTGGTGGCCCGCGGCGCACGACGGTTCGAGAGCGGGCGGTTCGAGAACGACTGGTGATCGACGGTGGCACCGGGGCGAGGGGCGTGACAGGATCGAGTGCGTGAGCTTCGGATCCGTACCGTCCGTGTCCGTCTCCGACGTCCCGGAGCCCGGTCCCAGCGCCGCCCTGCTCGACGTCCGTGAGGACGACGAGTGGACCGCCGGGCACGCTCCCGGCGCGCTGCACGTCCCGATGGGCGACGTCCCGTCGCGGATGGCCGACATCAGCGTGGACGGCACCCTCTACGTGGTGTGCCGCCAGGGTGGGCGTTCGGCCCGCGTCGTCGAGTACCTGCAGCACGCGGGAGTCGACGCGGTGAACGTGGACGGCGGCATGGTGGCGTGGCAGCAGGCCGGCCTCCCGGTCGTCGACGACGCCGGTCGCCCGGCCACCGTGTACTGACGCCGTGACCGCTCCTCGGCCGGTGGCCTGGTTCCAGATCTGTGCGCGCTGCACACGGCGCATCGACGTGGGGCCGTCGCCGCGGCAGTGGTGTCCCGTCTGCCACGGGGTCCTGCTCTCCCCGGTGCCGGTCGGGCAGTCGACTGCCCCGGTCGGGCAGTCGACGATGGCCGTCCGTCGTAACTTCCGCTGGGTGGCCTCCGCGCCCGGATCCGCGCCGCTGCGCCGTGTCCGCCGGGTCCCGACCCCCACCCCCCGTTACGACGTCATGCCCACCTGGGGTCTGCCGATCGCGCCGCGCCCGCACCCGAGTGCGCCGGAGAGCGCCACGGACCGGCTGGCCCGGCGCTCGACCTCCCTGCTCACGGCGACCGTCGCCCTGTTCGTCGCGGCGGCCGTCGCCGAGGTGGCCCGGTACGTCGTGCTGCTCGTCAGTCGCGACCGACTGATGCCCGCCGCGGTCCTCGCACTGTCGGACGCCGCCGTGTGGTGCCTGTCGTTCCTGTCCCTCGGAGTCGGTCTGGTCGCCGCGGTGGCGACGGTCGCCCGCGTGGTCCGGTTGCGGCGGGGCGCCTACGCCCGTCACGGACTCACCGATCCGCGGCGCACGCGAACCCTGTACCTCGGATCGCTGCTGCCGATCGTCACCCTGCTGTTGCCCGGGGTCTTCCTCACGGAGCTGGCCCGCACGAGCGAGCACCGGCTCCGGCTCGAGCGCCTGGTGCCGTGGTGGTGGGCGGCCTGGGTCGGCAACTGGCTGCTGATCGCCGCAACTGTCGCGTGGCGCACCGTCGACGGCATCCAGGCGCAGGCGAACGGTGTGGTCCTCACCGCGATCACCGACCTGGTCGCCGCGGGGGTGGCCGCCCTCACGCTCACCGTGATCCGCCGAGCCGACGGCCGCACCGTGCGCGGCGACACCCGCACCCTCACGCGATGGACGGTCCTGCCGACCACCCCCGTGTCCGACACGACCCCGGCCCCGGAGGACACCGCACCCGACCAGCTCGCCGACGTCCGATGATCTACTCCGCACACGAGGCCACACCCCTCGTCGTCGCGCATCGAGGCTCGTCGGGAACGCGGCCGGAACACACACTGGTGGCGTACGAACAGGCGCTGCGCGAGGGGGCCGACGGCGTCGAGTGCGACGTGCGGCTCACGCGCGACGGCCGGGTGGTGTGCGTCCACGACCGACGGATCGACCGGACGTCGTCGGGAACCGGGATCGTCAGTGCCCTCACCTACGAGGCACTGTCCGGCCACGACTACGGGACAGCCGACGATCCGGCGAACGTGCTGCTGCTGAGCGATCTCATCGACATGGTCATGGCGTGGAAGGCGAAGCCCGCCAAGATTTTCATCGAGACCAAGCACCCGGTGCGCTACGGGGGCCTGATCGAGAACGCCGTGCTGGCGGAACTGCACCGCTTCGGCATCGGCCGACCCGGGTCGGCGTCCCTGTCCCGCGCCGTCGTGATGTCGTTCGCGCCGTCGGCGGTGTGGCGGGTGCGGCGATCGGCGCCGATGCTGCCGACCGTGCTGCTCGGCACCGCGTCGCGCTACATCGGCGGCGGCGCCGCGACCACGGTGGGCGCCACGGCGGTCGGGCCCTCGATCAAGACGCTGCGTGATCATCCGAACCTGGTCGACCACGCGGCGGCGGCCGGTCGAGCGACGTACTGCTGGACCGTGAACACCGAGGAGGACGTGCATCTGTGCCACGACCTCGGGGTGCGCTGGCTCGCCACCGATCATCCGGGTCAGGCGCTCGCGTGGTTGGACGACAGCATCACCCGGTAGGTTCGACGCTCGTGGGTAAGAAGAGCAAGAGAAACAGCGGACCGAAGCCCGACAGTCGACGCGCGGAGCTGCTCGAGCAGCGCAGAGCCGAGCGTGAGGCGCTGTCGTCCGCGCCGGTGCGGCCGTTCGAGGGCCTCGCCTTCGAGTGCGACATCGTGGCGATGCGCGAGTTCGTCGCCTCCGCGTCGGCATCCCTCCCGGTTACGGGAAGCGACCGTCCCTTCACTCTCGCGACCGTGCTCCCCGGTGCCGTCGCCGCACTCGTGCGTGACGACGAGCAGAAGAACGCGTTCGTCGCGATGCAGGTCCAGACCTTCTCGGAGGATCTGTCGGCCGACCTCGCCGCCTCCGTCGTGTGGGCCTCCTCGGCGACGCCCGGAACCTCGACGGCGGCGTCGAACCCGTCCGCCGAGACGCCCGCGCTCACGGAACTCGTGGACGCGACGTCCCCTCTGGACATCACCGTCCACAAGGACTTCTCGTGGTGGATCCCGGAGGGCGCGGGAGCGGACCCCGAGGTCGACGCCACCATCGAGCGCGCCAACGGTGCGATCCTCCCGTCCGCCCGCATCACGGCCGACGGTGTGTCCGCGGCCTGGTGGGTCGACGCCGGCGACAAGGCGCACATCCGCTGGGTCCGCCCCGAGGACGAGGATCAGTTGATGATCGCGCTGGCTCGCTTGCAGTCGGTGGGTGAACTGCATGTGGGGGAGGGATCGCGCTTCGCCGGCTCGTTCCGTACCCACGGCCTGCTCGTGCCCGTCTTCGACCTCGATCCCGAGGTTCATCCCGACGAATGGGCAACGGGCACAGCGGCTCTCGGCCGCAGGCTCGACGAGACGCTGGCCGACACCAGCGAGCTCACCTCCGAGCAGCGGCGCGCCCGTGACGGCCTGCGCAGCCGCCAGGTCACCCTGCGCTGACGATCAGGCGAGTCCCCCGGCGGCCCTCGGCGCGTTGCCGCCGCCGCGGGACTCGCTCGTCATCTCGCGGGCGATGAAGTCCTCGATGTGGAAGAGGTTCTCGCCGGCACGGTCGACGATGGTGAGCAGCGTCGTCATCGACGCCACCTCTTCGATCTGCTCGGCGAGGAACCACTGCATGAACTGCTCGCCCAGGTAGTCGCCGGTGTCGCGGGCGGTGCGTGCCAGCGTCGTGATCTGCTCGGTGACCTTCTTCTCCTGCCGCAGCGCCAGCTCGACCGGCTCGCGCACCGACCCGAACGCGTTCACGACGTCGTCGACCCCGGGCACCCGGACCTCGAGGTCGTTGTCCAGCAGGTACTGGATCATCATCATGGCGTGGCCGCGTTCCTCGTCGGCCTGGGCGTAGAACCGTGCGGCGAGCTGCGGCAGATCCGCCCCGTCGAAGTGGACCGCGATCGCGATGTACTGCTGCGAGGCGGTGAACTCGTGTCGCACCTGTTCACGGAGGAGAAGGTGGAACGCGCTGGACTCCCTGTCGTGGAACACCCCGGAATCCCGGGCGTCGGAGGCAGCGGACACGTCGTCGAGGCTCATGACGACACACGGTACTGGGTCGAGCGTGTCCGTCGGGACGCGTCATCCGCCGCCGACGAGGTCGGGGGGCAGCTGCTGATCGGTGGCAAGGAGCTCGAAGAACCGGGACGCCCGCTCGCGGTCGGACAGCAGGACGTTGCCCGAGCCGTCGACGTCCTCGAACCCGGAGACGGGAATGGTGGTGGTGACCATCTCCCCGCGCAGCGCCCAGCCGAGGGAGGCCAGGTTCCAGATGTGGTCGCCGTCGTCGACCTGCAGCGACTTCACGACCCCCCGTACCAGCGGCACCGCCCGGAACGGGTTCAGGAAGGTGGTCGGGCTGGTCGCCTTCGAGAGCAACGACGACAGGAAGAGTCGTTGGTTGTTCATCCGATCGATGTCGGCGAGTGCCGTCGCGCGGCTGCGGACGAAGCCGAGCGCCTGCGGACCCGAGAGCTCCTGGCAGCCCGCACGCAGGTCGATTCCTGCCAGGGGGTCGACGATGTCGTAGGGCACGCAGATGTCCACCCCGCCGATCGCGTCGACCATGTCGGCGAACCCGCCGAAGCCCACCTCGGCGTAGTGGTCGATGCGCAGGCCCGTCACACCCTCCACGGTCTGCACCAGCAGCGGCGCGCCGCCGAGGGAGAACGAGGCGTTGAGCTTGTCGGTGCCGTTGCCGGGAATCGGCACGTACCAGTCGCGCGGGAGGCTGACCATCGTGGTCGGGCCGCTCGCCGGCACGTGGATCAGCAGGATCGTGTCGGTCCGGCCCGCACCGATGTCCCCACCGGTCGCGAGTTCGGCCTCCTGCTCGGGAGTGAGTCCGGTACGACTGTCCGATCCGACGAGCAGCCAGTTGGTCCCCGGGGTGTCCCCCGGGCGACCCTCGTAGTTCCCGAGCGCGTCGACTCGGGACAGCGACGTGTCCGCCCAGACGGCGCCCCCGACGACGAGCAGGAGCAACACCACCAGGGCGATACCTATGCGGCGACCCCACCGTGGCCGCCGGCGTCGACGCGTCGGCTCGGGCGGCACCTGGCGCGGCGGAACCGGGGCGGGAGCAGGGGCGCGGCCTCGATCGGCCGGCCCACGCCCGTCGTCGTACGGTCGCCGGTCGTCCCGGTACCGATCGTCACGCCGTGGCGCGTCCCGCGCCGGGGGAACCGCCGACCACGCCCGCGGATCCTGCCGGGGTGGTGGCTGCTGAGGACCCCGCTGCACACGGGTCTGGTCGGCCCACCCCGGAGGGCTGCCCGCCCGTCGCCGCACCACCGGCGGTTCCTCCGGACCCGGACGGCGAGGGGGTGGCGGTCGCCGCCGCGGGTCGTACGGAGGTTGCTGGCTCATCCGGCGACTCTAACCGGCCGACCTGTCAGCCCGGCAGCCACGAAACGTGATCCCGCAGGGCGGCGAACCCCACGAACGCCACGATGTCGATGAGGGCGTGGGCGATCACGAGGGGCCACAGTCGACCGGTGCGCTGGAAGTACCGGCCGAAGATCAGACCCATGACGAGGTTGCCGACGCCGGCCCCGAAGCCCTGGTAGAGGTGGTAGCTCCCGCGCAACACGGCCGACGCGAGCAGCGATCGGTTGTCGGTCCACCCGAGGGCGCGCAGCCGCGAGATCAGCCACGCCACCACCAGGACCTCCTCGGCGACCGAGTTGGCCACCGCGGAGAGCGTCAGCGTGATCGGGCGCCACCACACGTCGTTCAAGGTGCTCGGCAGCACCGTGACGTTGAGATCCAGTGCGACGGCGACGAGGTAGAACAGCAGGCCCGGGATGCCGATGATCGCGGCGAGCCCCACGCCGTGCAGCACGTGCGGGCGCAGGCGGGGACGTGCGAAGCCGATGGCGCGTGGCCCGATTCCGCTGCGCCACAACAGGTACAGACCGAGTGCCCCCCATGCGCAGAGCCGGACGACGCCGATCAGTTGACGGAGGAAGTCGATCGGTCCGAGAGTCGACTGCGGCACGTTGATCGCCACGGTCTGGTCCGACAGGGCGCCCTGCTCGAGCGCGCTCTCGACGAGCGACAGAATGCTCGACAGTCCGCTGAGCCCGAACGTGAACAGCAGGACGACGACGATCTCGATCCGGATCGACCGTGGCGACTCGGTGGTGGGTGTCTTCTCCGGATGCACCCGGTCGATTGTGCCCGTGACCCGTCTCGAGGGTCGTGGTCAGTGGTGGTCGCGCGCCCGCAGGCCGTTCATGAACGGGCATCCGGCGAGCACGCGCAGCGCGCGACCGAGCTCGGTCACGTCGGACACGGGGTTCGCGAACGGCACCCGCACATCGTGGTCCTGGCCCTGCCCCTCCACCCGGATCCCGACGCCGTAGCGGTCGATGCTCAGCGGCCGGGCGCGACCGATGCGCAACGACGGCGGGAGTCGCCGCGCGATCTGCTCGACCATGTCCGAGTGGTCGCTGTCGAGGTGCTGCAGCCAGCCTCCCTCGACCTCCCAGAACGGATCGGGATCGGCGTTCATGAGGTCGCGCACCGGCACCGGCTCCGCCCCCGTCGCATCGGCCACGACGACGGACTCGAGCAGGAGACGCATCAGGATGCCGCTGTGTCCGATGTCGAGCAGTCCCGCGTGCGGGTACTGGGAGGCGACCGCCGCGGCGACCGCGCGCTCGGCGGTGTCCGGGACGCGGCGCAGCTCACCGCTGAGCCAGACCAGTGAGCGCACGGGTTCGCGCAGGTCCAGGGGAGTGTGGTCGGTCAGTTCGAGCACGGCGGGGATCCCCGCGGAGCCGGCCTGGAAGGACACGGCCCCCACGGTGCTGTCCGCGGGCACCACCATGACGATCTCGCCTGGCGAGCGCAGGAAGTGCATGGTCGTGGCGACGGGTGCGCTGCCCTCCACCGCCAGGACGGTGTGCTCGGCACGTAGACACACGCTGCGCACCCGCTCGGCGGTGGACGGCGCGGTGGTGGTGACGACACCGTTCATGACGGCCCCCTCGGGTGGAAGTAATTAGGTAAGGGTTAGCTAACCAGCCCTCGCGCCGGTGCGCAAGACGTCGAACTAGACTCGGAGCGTGCCCACGATGCTGACCCTGGGCGTGCGCCCCCGGCGAGATCCCGAGGCCCTGTTCGCCGACCTGCTCGTCGCGACCGTCGACGACGTGGCGACGGCGGAGGCCCTCGAACCGCACTCACTCGTCGGAACGGCCTGTGTCCCGCTGAGTGCGGTGGACGACTCGGCCGCCCTCGAACGGTTCCTCGTACGACTGGACGTGGCTCCGCCCGACGAGCCGCCCTCGGTGCGCGCCTACGTGGTCGCGGCGACGGCCGAGCAGCTGGGCGACGCGGTGGCGATCGCGCCGGGCTCGTCCGTCGTCGTGCTCTGCCCGGACGGCGAGGTCGTGGAGACGACGGCGCTCGTCGATCGGGCCGGTCGGCATCCCGGCCTGGACGCGGGGTGGCCCGAGGATCGGGTCGCCGACTTCCTCGCGGTCGTCGCGCACGCGGAACACGGGTTCTTCGCCGTCGCGACCGACACGTCCTCGGTGCTCGCCGTGCTCGCCGGAACGGTGGCCGCACTGCGCGGCGACGACGTCCGCAGCGCGCTCCGCTCCCCGGATCTGGCCGCGCTGGTGGCCCTTCATCCCGACGCCGCGGCCGCGACCCGAGAGGTCCTTCTCGGTGTCCTGGTGCCGAACGCCGGGAACATCGCACACGAACTTCGCCGTCGGATCGACGAGATCACCGGCGACGCGGCGGGGGACGCGTAGCGTGACCGGGGTGCGCATCGCCTACTTCGGACCCTCGGGAACGTTCACCGAGATGGCCCTGGGGAAGCTCGAGGCGGACGGGGCGTTCGGCGCTCCCGTCGAGCGCGTGAGTGCGTCGAGCCCGCCCGCCACCCTCGAACTGGTGCGCTCCGGTGCGGCCGACGGCGCGGTGGTGCCCATCGAGAACTCGGTGCAGGGCTCGGTCCCGCCCACCCTCGACGCGCTCGCGATCGGGGACCGGCTGCAGATCCTCGCGGAGACCGAACTCGACGTGTCCTTCACCATCGTCGCTCGTCCGGGCACCGCCATGGCGGACGTCCGCACGATCCGGGCCTACCCCCACGCCGCCGCCCAGGTCCAGCAGTGGATCGCCGCCACCATGCCCGATGCTCAGGTGGAGTTCGCGTCGTCCAATGCCGGTGCGGCCGAGGACGTCGCGGCCGGACTCGCCGACGCCGCGGTGTCCACCGGTCTGGCGGGCCGACGGCACGGACTCGACGTGCTGGCCGACGGCGTGGCCGACGTGGAGAACGCACGGACCCGCTTCGTGTACGTCACGCGCCCGTGCCCGCCGCCCGCGCCCACGGGTGCGGATCGCACTGCCGTGGTGCTCACTCCCGCCAACCGGCCCGGCACATTGGTGTCCGCGCTGGCCGAGTTCAGCACGCGCGACATCGATCTGACGTTCATCGAGTCTCGCCCTCTCCGTACCCATCTGGGCACCTATCGCTTCTACATCGACTGCGTCGGCCACATCGACGACGTCGCGGTGGCGGACGCCCTGCGGGTCCTGCACTCGCGCACCGACGTGCGGTTCCTCGGCTCCTGGCCCAGTGCGTACGTCGCCGCCGGCGGTCCTCGCCCCACCGACGACCGCGGCCGGGACTGGTTGGACGCGTTGCGACGGGGAGATCGGTGAGCGGCCGACTCGTCCTGGTGCGGCACGGTCAGACCCACTCGAACGTCGCTCGTCGTCTCGACACCCTGCCGCCCGGCGCGGAGCTGACCGAGCTCGGACACCGACAGGCGCAGGAGTACGCCCGGACGGTCACGCAGACGCCGGCCGCCGTGGTGTCGTCCATCGCCGTCCGCGCACGTCAGACCGCGCAGTACCTGGCCGACGCGACCGGCACGATGCTGACGGTGCGCGACGGTCTGCAGGAGACGTTCGTCGGCGACCTCGAGGACCGCAGCGCCGAGGAGGACCACGCCCGCTTCACCTCGGTGTATCGCGCCTGGCTGGACGGTGACCTCGATGCCCGCCTGCCCGGGGGCGAGTCCGGCGCCGAGGTGCTCGCCCGCTACGTGCCGGTACTGGACGAGCTCCGCGCCACCCACCTCGGCGACGATTCCGCCACCGTCCACGTGGTGAGTCACGGTGCTGCGATTCGGCTCGTCGCCGCGGTGCTGTCCGGGATCGATCGCGACTTCGCCGCCGACAACCATCTCGACAACACGGGGACCGTCGAACTGGTTCCCGCCGAGGATGTCTCGGCCTGGGACTGCGTGCGCTGGGGCGACTACACGCCCCCGTTCGAGACGAAGGGCAGCCGCACTCCCGACGATCCGATGGGCTGAGCGGACACACGGACCAGGTGGTCGTCGAGTATCGAGCGCCGTTCCAGCGAGGTGATCAGCGAGCGGAGTGCTCCGACGGTGCGTACCGGTGTCGCGGATCGCACGGACGTGCTCGATCGTCCGGCCGGATCCTGGACCGTGGTCGCGACGACACGGCCGGAGTCGCTGTCGTACACCGCGATCGACGGGTCGACCGTGGTGGTGACACCGTGATCGTGTCGGAGTCCGACGATCTCGGTGTGGCGGGTGCAGTGCGGGACGACGTCCTCGATACCGGCCGTGAGGACGTCGGTGTACTCGGTCAGCGGATCGATCGGCGCTCCTGCGGCGTCGCCGAGCCAGGCCGCGATCAGGGCGGCCATGTCGGTGTCGACCCGCGTGATCGTCACCGATCCCTCGCTCTCGGTCATCCACACCGGATCGTCGATGTCGTTGCCGCACAGACATCCTCGCCGGTTCTCGATGCCGGTGGAGTGGCCGACGATGCGGACGTCGACACTCCAGCGAGGCGCCGCCGCCGCACGGAGCATCGCGGCCAGATCACGGTGCAGGCCGCCGTCGGCTGACACCAGGAGACGATCGGCGAGGCGTCGGGCGGCACTCGCGAGCACGGTCGCGCGATCGGCGACGGTCGCGCCGGCCGGGTGCCATCCGAGAACGGCAGGGAGAGAACGTCCTCCGATCGCCCCCACGAGATACGTCAGTTCGTTCGTGTCGAGCGTGAGCGAACCCTCGAGCGGGACGTCCCCGCCCAGCACCGGCGCCGCGCTCATCGCCGCGCCCCGATGACGGCGGGCACGACCGGAACTCCCGCCTCCTCCTCGACGACGGCAGGTGTCCTGCGGGCGTGCACGACATCGTCGGAGCCGAGCCTGCTGTGACCCATGGGAAGTCCCGCGCCGAACGGCGACCGGGCGTGCGCGGCGCCGGACACGGACGCGTCCTGTCCCGCTGACACCGCCGTGTCCGATCCGACGCCCGCACCGAGGAACGGTGACGGCGTCCGTGCGAACGAGCCACCGGCGGCGTGCACGGAGCCATCCTGTCCGCTGCCACCTCGCCCGCCGCCGCCACCCCACCCGGTGGCGACCATCGGAACCTGCTGCGGCACAGCGTGGGTGATCGTCGGTGCCGCACCGGCCTGCGGTGCCGACGACAGAACGGAGGACAGCGTCGACCCGGCCTGCGCGGGCATCTGCTGGATCAGCGACGCCGCCCTCGTGACGGCGGGATCGTGTCCGATGCTGTCCGTGGTGAGGGGCGACCGGTGACCCTGGTGCGCCGCCCCGTCCGAGAATCCATGCTTCTGCCGGTCGGATCCGCTGTCGTCCGACGGCGGTGTCCCGGCCTCGCCCGGCACCGGCCTGTGACCGGGGACAGCAGAGATGACCGTGGAGGTGGCCGCGGTGACCGCCGTGGTGATCTGCGGGGGCATCTGCAGACCGTCGACGAGCGCGAGCGGCGCCGTCGCCGCTTCGTACGCCTCCATGACCAGGGCGGCGCGGAGATCGAGCGCGGCGTCGGCGGCATCGGCAGCCTGCGCCGCGCCGGTGAGGGCGCCGCCGGTGGCGTACGCGGTGGTGCGTCCGGCCTTCACCGCGGCAATCTCCGGCAGTGTCGGCATGACGGCGAGCGCGGTCACCACCGTCGCGGACTGGGCGGCGGCCCGAGCGGACACGGCGGCGGCGTGTTGCGCCGCTCCCGTGCCCCACGTCGCGAACGCCGTCATCCCCGCTCCGGCGGCGTCGGCGGCATCCCCGTCCCACGTGGCTGCCAGTGCGGACGCGACACCGCTGACCGTCGCGGCGGCCGCGGCGAGTGCCGTGGCCACCGCGGCCCACGCCGTGCCGGCGGCGGCCAGCGGAGCGGGGCCGGCACCCGCGAGCAGTGCGGCCGAGTTCACCGCCGCGGTACGCGGGAGCCAGAACACCCCGGTGGGCCCGGCCGTCACGCGGTGCCCGCGGTCAGGGCCGTGGAGAACGACGCGTCGACCTCGCGGTACGCCGCCGCCTGGACTCGCAGGGCAGCCGCCGTCTCGTGGAGCTCGGTCACCGCCGCGGACGTCGAGGTGTCGAGAGACTGCGCGGTCGACCAGAAGTAGCGTGCAGCCAGCGCGGACACCTCGTCGCTGCCCGCGGGGGGAGGACGGAGCGCGACGGACGCGGAGGCGAGAGACGACGCCAGGCGCATCGCCGCGGCATCGAGTTCCGACGCGGCCGCGAGCAGCGCCTCGGGATCGACGAGTACGTGGCCGGGCATGGGGGTCTCCGTTCGAGCGTCCGGTCGGATCTCGAGACTTGGACGCGCGACGGCGGGAATCGGTTCCGCGGGTGGAAAGCGGAGCTCAGCCGAAGCCGAGTTCGTGCAGGCGATCGTCGTCGATGCCGAAGTGGTGCCCGATCTCGTGGGCGACGGTCACCGCGATCTCGCGGCGCGCGTCGTCCTCGTCACGGGCGATGTCGAGGATCGGCAGTCGGTAGATCGTGATGACGTCCGGCAGGTGCCCGCTGTACTCGAACCGTTCGGTCAGAGCGACGCCCTCGTACAGACCCAGGAGATCCTCCGTCGGGTGTTCGTCCTCGACCAGCACGACGACGTTGTTCATGTATGCGGCCAGCTCGTCCGGGAGAGTGTCCAGCGCATCGCCGACCGCGTTCTCGAACTCCGCTTCGGACATGCTGACCGACACGTCACGCACCGGGCAGGGGAGACGCTCCGGGGAGCGGGATCGGCAGGCTGCGGCCGTCCGGAACGGGAGGCGGCGGAACCGGCGCGGCGCCGTCGATGGTGATGTCGCCCTTCGCCGAGCCGACGATGGACGCGAACCCGCCCGACTCGACCTCCTTGCCGATGGAGCAGCTCACCTTCTTGCTGCCCGCCAACCAGCTCGAGGCGTCGACGTTGTCCCAGAACAGCGTCAACGTCTTCTCCCGGAGAACGTCCGGACCGCCCAGGTAGGCGTCCGACGCCTGGGTGCACGTGGGTTCGAGATAGCGGTCCTGGTCCTCGACGGACGGTAGTCCGCCGGGGAACTGCGCGGCGAGATCCACCACCGACACCACCTCGAAGGCGTGCGGAGCGGTGCAGTCGATCGGGTCTGTCGGCACGCCCGACTCGACGCCGACGCAACTACCGGTCTCCCAGACCATCGACTGGTCCTGGTCGGCGACGCTGCCGGTCATCACCTGCAGCGCGCTGGTCGCGCCGGTCTGTTGGATGCCGCACCGGATCGCGCGCTCGCCCGCGGCCCACCCGGCCTGGCTGGGGAACATGAGGCCGACCGAGTACTTGCCCGTGGGGTCGAAGCGGCCCCCGGTGTAGTCCTGCACCGCGGTCTCACAGTGTTCGTCGCGCAGGGAGGCGAAGCGGGCCGCGTCGGGATACGGCGATCCCGTCGCGAACTCGGCGACCGGGTACACCCCGAGGTCCACCGTCTCGGCGACCTCGAAGCGGTGCGGCTCCGCGCAACTCACCTCGGCGAGGTCCTGGCGGTCGGTGTCGGGGTCGTCGGTGGGGGTCCACTGCAGGCAGTCGCCCGCGTCGGACGAGCCGAAGGACGTCGTCGACGCGGTTCCGACGGTTCCTGCCGTGGACGGTGTGGCGAGCTTCTCGCTCCGGTCGAACCCACCGGACACACCGATGGTGACGGCGGCGGCTCCGATGGCGCCGATCGCGACCAGGGCGAGCAGCCGACGGGCGTTCGAGGCCTGGACGGTGCGGGGGCCACTCTTCTCGTCCGTCGCGGTGTCGGTCTCGTCGGCCGTCGATGCCTCGGGTACCACCGCGTCGGGCGCGGACGTGTCGGATGTGGACGCGTCGGGTGTCGCGATCTCGGACGTCGGGGCGTCGTCGACCACCGGGCCGTCCTCGCCGGACGGGCTCGGGGTGGGATCTTCGGGCTTCGGAGACATCGGCTCCATCATGCCTGCCGGTAGGTTCGGACGGTATGAGTGGTGCTGATACCGAGGACACCGGGCTCGAGGCCGGGATCGAGGACCTCGCGACGCGCGTGTTCGACATGGCACGCAGCGGCGACACCGCCGCACTCACCGCGTACGTCGACGCGGGCGTGCCCGTGGATCTGACGAACGGATCCGGGGACACCCTGGTGATGCTGGCGGCCTATCACGGTCACGCCGAGAGCGTCGTGGCCCTCGCGCACCGCGGAGCCGACGTGAACCGCGCGAACGACAAGGGGCAGACCCCGCTCGCCGGTGCCGTGTTCAAGGGGGAGGACGAGGTCGTCCGGGCACTGGTCGACGCCGGAGCCGACGCCGATGCGGGGCATCCGACCGCGGTCGACGCCGCGCGCATGTTCGGCCGAGAGGACTACCTGGACGTCCTCGGACGAGGGTGACCACATCGCCCCAGTAGGCTGACGTCCCGTGATCGACCTCAGAGTTGTCCGCGAGGACCCCGACGCCGTCCGTCAGTCGCAGCGCACCCGTGGCGAGGATCCGTCCCTGGTGGACGCGTTGCTCGAGGCGGACACCGCGCGCCGGGCCGCCGTGTCGGCTGCCGACAATCTGCGCGCCGAGCACAAGGCGTTCGGTAAGAAGATCGGTAAGGCCACTCCCGACGAGCGCCCGGAGCTTCTCGCGACGGCGTCCGCGCTCGCCGCGCGGGTGAAGGAGGCGGAGGCCGAGCAGAATGCCGCCGACGCGGCTCTCGACACCGCACACCGTGCGATCTCCAACATCGTGCAGGAGGGCGCGCCGGCCGGCGGCGAGGACGACTTCGTCACCCTCGAGACGATCGGTGAGATCCCGACCATCGAGAATCCGAAGGACCACCTCGAGCTCGGCGAGGCTCTCGGGATCATCGACATGGAGCGCGGCGCCAAGGTGTCGGGCGCTCGGTTCTACTTTCTGACCGGCTACGGCGCACTGCTGCAGCTCGGTCTGCTGCAGCTCGCCGCCCAGAAGGCAGTGTCGAACGGGTTCACGATGGTCATCCCACCGGTGCTCGTGCGGCCGGAGATCATGGCCGGGACCGGCTTCCTGGGCGCGCACTCGTCGGAGATCTACCACTTGGGCGACGACGACCTCTACCTCGTCGGCACGTCGGAGGTGCCCCTCGCCGGCTACCACTCGGGCGAGATCCTCGATCTGAACGGCGGCCCGAAGCGCTATGCGGGATGGTCGTCGTGCTTCCGCCGCGAGGCCGGCAGCTACGGCAAGGACACCCGCGGCATCATCCGTGTCCACCAGTTCGACAAGGTGGAGATGTTCGTCTACACCCGTCCCGAGGACGCGGACGCGGAACACCAGCGGCTCCTCGGCTGGGAGAAGGAGATGCTCGCCGCGGTCGAGTTGCCGTACCGCGTCATCGACACCGCCGGCGGCGACCTGGGATCGTCGGCTGCGCGCAAGTTCGACTGCGAGGCATGGCTTCCCACGCAGAACACCTACCGTGAACTCACGTCCACCTCGAACTGCACCACGTTCCAGGCGCGTCGACTCGGTGTTCGTTACCGCGACGAGAACGGGAAGCCGCAGACGGCCGCGACGCTCAACGGGACCCTGGCCACGACGCGGTGGATCTCCGCGATCCTCGAGAACCACCAGCAGCCCGACGGCAGCGTTCGCATTCCCGAGGCACTCGTCCCGTTCGTCGGCACCGACGTCCTGCGTCCGCCGACTTCATAGCCATACTGCACGTGAACGCACCCGATCGTGACTGGATCTGCCGTGTCGCAGGTTTCCGATCGATCGGGTGCGCTCACGTGCATCTGTGAGGCCGAGAATCAGCAGTGCGGGTTCGCTACTCGTCCCGTGTCGGCGGTTCGGTGACCAGGACGTCGTCTGCCGGCAGCGGGACGGCGAGTTCCACCATCCGCTCCGGATACGACGGGTAGGCGGGACGGATCCACACCTTGGTGTCGTCCAACTGCGTCATGACCATCCGACGCCACTGCCATTCCGGTGTCGCACGCCGGAGATCCAGCTCGCCGACAAGCGGTAACGGCGCACGCGCCCAGTAGGGCACGGACAGCGAGCTCAGCCCGCGCGCTTCGAGAACGTCGATTGCCGCCTCGAGCTGCACGTCCTCGGCGATCACGTGGCCGACAGGGTTGACGGCGTCCACGAGTTCGCCGTCGTCGCGAGCCATGTCGGAGACGGTCCACCCCACGAGCTCACCGTCCGATGCTCTGGTCACGGGGAGTCGGCTACGCCACCGGTCGATATCCACTTCCTCGACGGTACCGATGTCCGCGTCGGCTCATGATTCCCAGGACCGCGCCAACTTCCGTGCCGAGGCGATGATTGCGCGTGCCTCGTCCCGGTCGACGCGTGCCTGCAGAAGTGCGCCCGAGCTCATCGTCACCAGAATGCGAGCCCGATTCTCGGGATCGTCGTCACCCCGGTTCACCAGGGCGTCGGTGACCGCATCGGTGAGTCGCCGACGGTAGGCGTCGACGACGGCGGCGAGGGTGTCGTCGTGCGCGGCGGATCCCGCAGCAGTGTTGACCAGAAGACAGCCGCGACGTGGTGCTTCGGCATCGAGGTTCTCGAGTTCGACGTCCATCGACGCGAAGTACGCGTCCAGACCGTCGTCGGTACGCAACAGGGCGAGCCGCGGTGCCACCACCGTGTCGAGATAGTCCTGCACCGCTGCGTCGAACAGGCCGCGCTTGCTGGTGAACGCGTGATAGATGCTGGACCGGGACAGCCCGGTCGCCACCTCGAGTTCGGGCAGAGATGCGCCATCGAATCCTCTGTGCCAGAACACATCCCGCGCATCAGTGACGACCTGCGCCGCATCGAACGTCGCTCTCCTACCCATCTGTCACCCTTCGTCGGTGAGGCGTACGGTATTTAGTGTACCGAACGATCCACAAAAGGAGTATTTCGTGAAGAGCACCCAGATCCAGTTGGTCTCCCGTCCCACCGGATGGCCCACCGAGGAGAACTTCCGGTCGGTCACAGTCGACCTTCCCGACCTCGAGCCGGGCCAGGTGCGCGTCGCGAACGACTTCATGTCGGTGGATCCGTACATGCGCGGGCGCATGAACGACGTCAAGTCGTACGTACCGCCCTTCGCTCTCCACGAGACGATGACCGGTGGCGCCGTCGGCCGAGTTCTCGAGAGCCGTTCGGACGACGTCGCTGTGGGGAGTGTCGTGGTGCATCAGCTGGGATGGCGTGACATCGCGCAGGGAGAGGCCTCGGCTTTCCGTACGGTCCGTGAGATCGACGGCGTTCCGACCTCGGCCTACCTGGGAATTCTCGGTATGACGGCCCTGACCGCGTACGTCGGACTGCAGGACATTGCCGGGATGAAGCAGGGCGACTCGGTGTTCGTCTCGGGCGCTGCCGGAGCAGTGGGAAGCGCGGTGGGTCAGATCGCCCGCATTCTCGGCGCCGGACGGGTCATCGGCTCTGCGGGCTCGGCGGAGAAGGTCGACCTTCTGACCGGCAAGTACGGCTTCGACGCGGCACTCGACTACAAGCAGGCTCCGGTTCGCGACCAGCTGCGCACAGCGGCTCCGGACGGCATTGATGTCTACTTCGACAACGTGGGCGGTGACCACCTCGAAGCTGCGCTCGACTCGTTCAAGGACGGCGGACGCGCTGCACTGTGCGGTGCGATCTCTGCCTACAACACGGTAGGGACGACTCCCGGTCCGGACAATATGTCGAACATCGTGACCCGAGGCCTCACGCTGCGCGGCTTCACGGTGGGCAACTTCTTCGACCGGTTCCCCGCGTTCGCCGAGGACATGACCGCATGGCTCACCGACGGCAGGATCAGCTACGACGAGACGGTCGTCGACGGGATCGACCGTTCGGTCGACGCCTTCCTCGGCATGCTCCGAGGAGAGAACACCGGAAAGATGGTCGTACGGATCTCCGCTGCGCGGTAGCGCTACCGCTACGCTGCTGTTTGTGGAACCTGTCTATCGCACCATCATCGGCATCGCCCGCACGGTCTTCGCTGCTCAGGGCCTGAAGTTCGACGTGACCGGCGCGGAGAACATTCCCGCGCAGGGCGGTGCGGTGATAGCGGTGAACCACACCGGATATCTGGACTTCACCTACGCCGGCCTTCCCGCGCGTAAGCACAAGCGGTACATCCGGTTCATGGCGAAGAAAGAGGTCTTCGACAACTCGAAGTCGGGCCCGATCATGCGGGCGCTCAAGCACATTCCTGTGGATCGCGGCGCCGGCGCCGAGTCGTACAGGTCGGCAGTGGACGCACTCGCGCGCGGTGAACTGGTCGGCGTGTATCCCGAGGCGACCATCAGTCGTAGCTTCGAGATCAAGGACTTCAAGTCCGGGGCAGCCCGGATGGCGATCGAAGCCGGGGTTCCGATCATCCCCATGGTCATCTGGGGCGCGCAGCGTGTGTGGACCAAGGGGTTCCCGAAAAAGCTCGGACGCACGAAGACCCCGATCTCCATCGCGGTGGGAGAGCCGATCGCGCCGACCATGTCGGCCGGTGACCTCACCGCCCACCTGCGATCGACGATGCAGACCATGCTCGCCGACGTGCAGAAGAACTATCACCATCCCGCCGGCGAGTACTGGGTACCGGCCCGTCTCGGGGGGACGGCCCCGACCCTCGAGGAAGCCGACAAGTTGGATGCCGTCGACCTCGAGGCTCGGATGGCAGCGCGAGACGAGCGCAAGCGCGCCTCGGACTGACTAGCTGTTGG
>NZ_JAUTAC010000002.1:795000-4000000 GCF_030818285.1 Rhodococcus sp. SORGH_AS_0301 | reverse complement strand
TTAAGAGGACCGGTTAGTTCCTTCGGGAGCGAAGCTGAGAATTTAAGCCCCAGTAAACGGCGGTGGTAACTATAACCATCCTAAGGTAGCGAAATTCCTTGTCGGGTAAGTTCCGACCTGCACGAATGGCGTAACGACTTCTCAGCTGTCTCAACCATAGACTCGGCGAAATTGCATTACGAGTAAAGATGCTCGTTACGCGCGGCAGGACGAAAAGACCCCGGGACCTTCACTACAGCTTGGTATTGGTGTTCGGTTCGGTTTGTGTAGGATAGGTGGGAGACTGTGAAGCATGCACGCCAGTGTGTGTGGAGTCGTTGTTGAAATACCACTCTGATCGTATTGGATACCTCAACCTCGGACCATGATCTGGTTCAGGGACAGTGCCTGGTGGGTAGTTTAACTGGGGCGGTTGCCTCCCAAAATGTAACGGAGGCGCCCAAAGGTTCCCTCAGCCTGGTTGGCAATCAGGTGTCGAGTGCAAGTGCACAAGGGAGCTTGACTGTGAGACTGACAAGTCGAGCAGGGACGAAAGTCGGGACTAGTGATCCGGCACCGGCAAGTGGAAGCGGTGTCGCTCAACGGATAAAAGGTACCCCGGGGATAACAGGCTGATCTTCCCCAAGAGTCCATATCGACGGGATGGTTTGGCACCTCGATGTCGGCTCGTCGCATCCTGGGGCTGGAGTAGGTCCCAAGGGTTGGGCTGTTCGCCCATTAAAGCGGCACGCGAGCTGGGTTTAGAACGTCGTGAGACAGTTCGGTCTCTATCCGCCGCGCGCGTCAGAAACTTGAGGAAGGCTGTCCCTAGTACGAGAGGACCGGGACGGACGAACCTCTGGTGTGCCAGTTGTTCCACCAGGAGCACCGCTGGTTAGCTACGTTCGGAAGGGATAACCGCTGAAAGCATCTAAGCGGGAAGCCTGTTCCAAGATGAGGTTTCTCACCCCCTCGAGGGGGTAAGGCCCCCGGCAGACCACCGGGTTGATAGGCCAGAACTGGAAGCCCAGCAATGGGTGCAGGTGACTGGTACTAATAGGCCGAGGACTTACCACAAAGAAGCTACGCGTCCACTGTGCAGTATCTGAGACAACACACGAGTTGGTCAGCAGATAACTGAAACCCGCACCACCGAACCGTCACCAGCAGCACCGGTGACAGGGAACGTGTGTGCCTCGTGCTCTGTTGTTTCACAGAGTTTCGGTGGCCATAGCGGAGGGGAAACGCCCGGACCCATTCCGAACCCGGAAGCTAAGCCCTCCAGCGCCGATGGTACTGCACCCGACAGGGTGTGGGAGAGTAGGACACCGCCGAACAACCCTTCCCAGAAAGCCCCCCGACCACCGGTCGGGGGGCTTTCTGCATTCACGGGTCATGCACCGGCATAAGGTCTTTCGCCGTGCCCCCCGCCGGCCGGCATGGTGCTACCGGGAGGCGCCCACTGCCGTCACGGCAGCTGCCACCACCTTCTCGACGCCGTCGACATCCGGCACTCCCGCGCCGTGCTCGTCCGCCTGGAGGTCCTCGAGGGTGTCGAACTGCGACTGCAGCAGAGACGGGGGCATGAAGTGCTTCCTGCGCGACATGCGGTCGAGAAGCGTGTCGTAGTCCGCTTGCAGATGGACGAAGAACAGATCCGGGTAGCCCCCGCGCAGCCAGTCCCGGTACAGCCGCGTCAGGGCGGAACAGGCCGTCACCGACGTTCCACCCTCGCCTGCCACTCGTCCGATCTCACCTGCCACCGCGGCGAGCCACGGTCGACGGTCGTCGTCGTTCAGCGGGTGGCCTGCAGACATCTTGTCGATGTTCGCCTTGGGATGAAAAGTGTCGCCCTCGATGAAGGTGCTCCCCAGTGTCGTCGCCAGTGCGCTGCCGACGGTGGTCTTCCCGGTCCCCGACACACCCATCACGACGATGTGTCTCGGAATGCCGTCGGCGTGGTCCGTCACGTCAGAACACCACCCAGAGCAGTGAGGCGAGCGCGAAGACCGCGAGTCCCAATGTCGTTTCCATGACCGTCCAAGTCTTCAGAGTCGTCTTCTCGTCCATGCCGAAGAATCGGCTGACGAGCCAGAAACCCGAGTCGTTCACGTGCGAGAGCACGGTGGCTCCCGCAGCGATCGCGAACACGAGCAGTGCGATGTCGAAGTTACCCAACCCGAGCTCGACCACCTGAGCCGAGACCAGGCCGGCAGTGGTCGTCAGCGCGACCGTCGCGCTGCCCTGCGCGACGCGGAGAGCCGCCGCGATGAGGAACGCCTGCACGATCAACGAGAACCCGAGATCCGACAGCGACTCCGTCAGAGACGCACCGATGCCGCTGGCGCGAAGAACTCCGCCGAACATTCCGCCGGCGCCCGTGATGAGGATGATCGCGCACACCGGGCCCAGGGCGTCGTCCATGAGCGACGTGGCCTTCGAGACGGAGAACCGTCCGGGTGCCAGGACCACGAGTGACAGGAGCACCGTCAGCAGCAGAGCGACGGGTGTCTGCCCCAGGAGAATGAGTGCGTCCGCCCATCCGGCGTCCTCCGAGACGATTCCGGCGGTCTGCAGCGTCGAGACACCGGTGTTCAGGCAGATGAGTATCAGCGGGAACAGGAGCAGTCCGAGGACGGCCAGGAAGCGCGGTGGCGCGACGGCAGGAGCGTCGGGGTCATCGGCGGCATCCGCGAACAGCGCGGCCGGGCTGGTGACGAACCGGCGACCCAGGCGTGTGCCGACCAGGTAGGAACCGAGGAACCACGCGATGATCGCGACCGGGAGCCCGACGACGAGAGTGACGCCGATGTCTCCGCCCATGAGGTCCGCCGCTGCCACGGGTCCCGGGTGCGGCGGCACGATCGCATGCATGGCCGCGAAGGCGCCGGCTGTCGGCAGCGCGTAGAGCAGGACGGATCCGCCGAAGCGCCGCGCCACCGAGAAGATGATCGGCAGGAAGATGACGAGACCGGCGTCGAAGAAGATCGGGAACCCGAAGATCAAGGCGGCGACGCCGAGCGCGAAGGGAGCGCGCTTCTCACCGAAGCGTGCGATGAGGGTGTCCGCGAGAACTTGGGCCCCACCGGTCTTCTCGAGGAGTCGGCCGAGCATCACGCCCAGCGCGACGAGCAACGCGACGTTGCCGAGTGTCCCTCCGAAGCCCGAGAGGAGCGTGTCGGGTACGTCCGCGAGCGGGATGCCTGCGGCGACCGCCGTCACCATGCTCACCAGAACGAGCGACAGGAAGGCGTGGAGCTTCACCTTCATGATGAGGAAGAGCAGGACGGCCACGGCGACGGCCGCGACCGACAGCAGGTAGGCCGTTCCGTGTACCGGTTCCATGATGTCCACGCCGAGTCACCCTTTCGCGTGCCGAGATGTGTCCCGACACTAACGGCGCGACTCGCACGCACGGCGTTGCACGCGCCTCACCGTGTCCGAATCGTCACGTCCGCCGGGGTGTCATCGAGCGCGTGCCACGCGGCCCTCGTCCCACACCGGTTCACCCGACTCGTACACCCGACCGTCCGCCCCGAAGACGAGGAACCGGTCGAAACTCCGAGCGAACCATCGGTCGTGCGTCACCGTGACCACGGTTCCGTCGAACGCGACGATCGCGTCCTGCAGGGAGTCGGCCGACTCGAGGTCGAGGTTGTCGGTGGGTTCGTCGAGGAGAAGCATCGTGGCGCCGGACAGCTCCAACAGCAGGATCTGCAACCGTGCCTGCTGACCACCGGAGAGGTCGTCGTACCTCTGCTCCGCCTGGCGGGAGAGCCCGTAGCGGTCCAGTGCGCGGGACGCGGCCTCCCGTCCCATCCCGTCACGGTGCGAGGTCCCGCGGTGCAGGATGTCCAGCAATGTGTTGCCCTCGAGGTCGGGACGGGTGTGGGTCTGAGCGAACAGTCCCGGGCGGACCCGCGCACCGAGAGTGGCTGTGCCCGTATGCGATACGGGTGCCAGGTCAAGTTCACCGACGGGAAGGTGCTCGAGGTCGGGATCGGTTCCGCCGGCAGCGAGCAGCCGCAGGAAGTGCGATTTGCCGGACCCGTTGGAGCCCAGTACGGCCACGCGGTCGCCGTACCAGATCTCCGTGTCGAAGGGCTGCATGAGTCCGGTCAACTCGAGTGACGTGCACACGAGTGCACGCTTCGCGGTCCGTCCTCCCGTGAGCCGCACAGCGACGTTCTGGCGGAGCGGCACCGCCTCGGGTGGGCCCGCCTCCTCGAACTTCGCGAGCCTCGTCCGGGCCGCCTGATAGCGCGAGGCCACACCGTCGTTGAACTTCGCCTTCTCGCGCAGCCGCAGTACGAGCGCCTGCAGTTTCACCCGCTCCTCGTCCCACCGCGCCTTCAACTCGTCGAGTCGCGCGTTCCGCTTCTCGCGTGCCTCGGTGTAGGTGGAGAAGCCGCCGCCGTGCACCCACGCCGAGGCGCCGTTGATCCCTGGCTCCAGTGTCACGATGCGAGTTGCGGCCGTGGACAACAACTCTCGGTCGTGGCTGATGAACAGTACCGACTTGTCCGACGCGGCGATGGTGCGCTCGAGCCACCGCTTGCCCGGCACGTCGAGGTAGTTGTCGGGCTCGTCGAGCAGCAGCAGCTGATCGTTGCCCGCGAACAGTGCCTCGAGCACGAGCCTCTTCTGCTCGCCGCCACTGAGCGTGGACGCGGCCCGCCATTTCGCGCGTTCGAACGAGGTGCCCATCGCGGCCATGGTGACCTCGTCCCAGAACGGCTCGAGGTCGTACCCACCGATGTCGCCCCAGTCGGACAGCGCCTGTGCGTAGGCCATCTGGGTCGCTTCGTCGTCGTGCTCGATCATCGCGTTCTCGGAGTCGTCCAGTCGCCGGGCGGCCGTACGGACGGGCTCGGCGCACACGGACAGCAGGAGGTCACGCACCGTCGACTCGTCGCGCACCTGGCCGACGAACTGCCGCATCACCCCGAGCGTTCCGGAGCGCGTCACGCTCCCCTCGTCCGGCGGCACGTCACCGGCGACGATGCGGGTGATGGTGGTTTTGCCGGTGCCGTTGGGTCCGATCAGTGCGGTCTTGGCGCCGTCACCGACCCGGAACGACACGCCGTCCAGCAGTTGGCGGCCGTCGGGCAGGAAGTAGTCGACGTCGGACAGTTCGAGATGGGACACAGGACGTCAGACTACGGCCGGTCGATCGCGTCCTCCACGCCATATTCGTGCGTCGCTGGAGACGTCGCGGAACCCCGTCGGGCAAACTTGACCGATGCAGCCCACACAGCGACCCGTCACTCCCGGCGAGACCGGACGGCCGCGGCTCGTCGCATCGGACGTCGACGGAACGCTCATCGACCACCACGAGCGCGTGACGGCTCGAACGAAGGCCGCGGTGCACGCCGTCGTGGCGGCCGGGGACACCTTCGTGCTGTCGACGGGTCGACCGCCGAGGTGGATCGGGCCCATCGTCGAGCAGCTGGGTCACGCGCCCATGGCCGTGTGCGCCAACGGCGCCGTGATCTACGACAGCGAGAACGACGTGGTCGTGTCGGCGCGGACGTTGAGCGTGACCGATCTGGCCGAGCTGGCCGCTCTTGCGGAGTCCCTCATCGCCGGGTGCGGCCTCGCGGTGGAGCGGGTCGGCCGCAGCGCGCACGACGCGGCGACGCCGCAGTTCGTGAGCTGTCCCGGCTACGAGCACGCGTGGCTCAACCCCGACAACACCGAGACGTCCTCGGAGGAGGTGCTGTCCGCCCCCGCCGTGAAATTGTTGATCCGGCAGTCGTCGATGACGAGCGGGGACATGGCGGCCGCGCTGACGTCCCATGTGGAGCACCTCGCCGACGTGACCTTCTCGACCGACAACGGGCTGATCGAACTGAGTCCGCCCGGAGTGTCGAAGGCGTCGGGACTGCTGGAGATCGCGCGCACACTCGGCATCGACGCGTCCGAGATGATCGCCTTCGGAGACATGCCGAACGACGTGCCGATGCTGACGATGGTCGGCCACGGCGTCGCGATGGGCAATGCGCACCCTGCTGCGATCGCCGCGGCCGACGAGGTCACCACGAGCAACGCGGACGACGGCGTCGCCCGCGTGCTCGAACGGTGGTGGAGCTAGAGGAGAACGATCAGCCGACGGGCGCTGCCTCGGGAGCCGGGGCAGCCTCCGGGGCCGGTGCGGGAGCGTCCACCGGCGCGCCGGCGTTCATCTCCGCGGTGTACGTGTCGGTGAAGGTCTTCACGACCGTCGTCACGATGCCCGTGATCTCGTCGAACGAGAGCGACCCGTTCTCGAAGTCGGACTGCCATCCGTTCGGGATGCGGTACTCGTCGGACGTCGGTAGTCCGAGAGATCCGGACTCCGAGCCCATGGCGACGAACTGCTTGAAGATCTGGCCGAGCACCGAGACCACCTGGCCGGTGGGCGTCGTGTAGATCGATCCGTTGGCGAAGTCCGCGCGGGTCTGTCCCTCGGGTGCGGGGAGCAGTCCGGTCAGGGCGGCGCCGAGTCGACCCGACTCACCGCCCTCGGCGACCCACTTCTGCACGATCGGGTTCTGGACGCCCATCGCGAGGAGTTCGGACACGAGCCCGGTCAGCGTGTTGCCGGGTGCCGGTGACGACGCGTCGACACTCGGGGGAGCGGCGACGGGCGGTGCCACCAGGCCCTCGTCGGTCGAGGTCCCGGTACCGGGCTCCGCCGGTGTCGGGGTGCCGGTCCCGTTCAGGTTGGCTGCCGCGATGGACCGGATGTCGTCCATACGTGCGTAGGCGGCGTCGCCCGGGCACTCGGTGTTGCCGACGTCGCGGTGCGCGAAGATCACCGGGAGATCGATCGAGCGGCCCTGCTGGACGAACGTGTACTGCGTGCCCTCCGACGTCATCGTGGTGGTCCCCTTCGGGTCCAGGCCGGCCTTGCCGAGACGCCACCCGAGGAACTTGCCGGCAGCGTCGAGCGACTCCTGCGTCGGCTGCTCCGAGCTGTAGTCGCCCATCAGCGCGATGCCCATGGTGTTCTCGTTGAAGCCGCCCGCGTGCGCGCCCTCGACGTTGCGATCGAGGCCACCTGCGCGGCCCTCGAACACCTGGCCGTACTTGTCCACCAGCACGTTGTAACCGATGTCGCACCAGCCCAGTGTCTGCGCGTGGTACGCGTAGATCGCCCGGACGATGCCCGCGGACTCGTCCTTGCTGTAGTTGTTGCTGCCCGCGGTGTGGTGCACCGTGGCGCCGCCGAGAGAGTCGTCGTACGTGGGAGAACCGCAGCGCTTCGACTCGTCCGCTCCCCACTGGGCGCGGGTGATCACGGCGGGGCCGGAGCCGTCGACGGGGGTCGCGATGTCACTCAGCGTGCTGTCGGCCGCCGAGGTGCCGGGCGTGATGAGCACGGCGGTCGCGTCCGCGAGGGCGTTCGCGATCGGCTGGGCCCGTAGCGGGCGGGACGACGACGCCGGGACGTAGCCGAGCTCGGGTGCCGGCGCGACGGGATCGGCCGCGTCGGGAGCGGGAGCCGCCTCGGGTGCCGGTGCCGCCTCGGGAGCGGGTGCCGGCGGCTCGACCGGGAAGGCCGGGTCGGCGGGGTTCAGCACGGCGCCGGCCGGGACGGTGGGGCTCAGCAGGAACTGGACGCGCTTGGTCAGGCCCACGTAGATGGGCTCCGTGCCGTTGGCGACGGCGGGCACGTCCGAATCGGTGCGACCGGTGTCGATGGACTGCGTCTCGTTCCACGGACCCCAGGAACCGTCGTCGAGCTGGGCACGCACACGGGCCGCAGCAGAGCCGAGCTGGTCGGCCGTCAGCGCGACCATGCTGAAGGGGGTGTCCTGGGACACCTCCTTGACCACGGCGCCGTCCTGCGAGCCGTCCACCTCGGACGGCGCGGGGGCTGCCGGATCGGTGGGCGACGCGGCGGGCACCTCGGGAACCGTGAGTCCGGGGATGGACGGGATCTCGAAGGAGTCGGGCAGCGACAGATCGCGCAGCGACCCCAGGTCGATGTCCGGCAGATCCAGCCCGGTGAGTTCCTTCACGGGGATGACGATGTCGGGTGCGTTCGCGAGCGCCAGCTTGGCGATCTGCGTGGGAACGACGGTGGTCGTGTCGTTGGCCGCGCGCACTCCGGTGGTGCTGTCCCCGACGGCGTAGACCACGACAGGACTCGTGACCGCGAGTGCGGCGACGACACCCAGAATCAGTGACGGCTTCGGTCGACGGTGCAAGACGATTTCTCCCCTGGTAGACGTTGCCCCGCGATCACCGTCACATGTGACGGATGTGACTCATGTGATAGATGATGCGCAACAAGCGCCACACTAACCACAGAAACACCAACCATCAACCTCAAGTAGAGGGTTCGGCCAGGTGTTCGAACGATTCGCCCGTCGGGAGGGTCGACGTGCGGGTTGCGGGACGACTACACAGCGTCGGATACCCTGGTCACCCGTGACTGATACTTCGCGAGGACGGTACGACCTGATCGTCGTGGGGTCCGGTTTCTACGGCCTCACGATCGCCGAGCGGAGTGCCGCGGAACTGGGAAAACGAGTGCTCGTGCTCGACCGGCGCTCCCACATCGGAGGCAATGCCTACTCCGAACCCGAGCCCGGTACCGGCATCGAGATCCACAAGTACGGCGCCCACCTCTTCCACACGTCGAACGAGAAGGTGTGGGAGTACGTCACTCGCTTCACCGAGTTCACGGGCTACCAGCACCGCGTGTTCGCCCTGCACAAGGGCCAGGCGTACCAGTTCCCGATGGGCCTGGGCCTGGTGTCCCAGTTCTTCGGCCGCTACTTCACTCCAGCCGAGGCGCGCGCGCTCATCGAGGAGCAGTCCAGCGAGATCTCGGTCGAGGATGCCGCGAATCTCGAGGAGAAGGCCATCGCGCTGATCGGCCGCCCGCTGTACGAGGCGTTCGTCCGCGACTACACCGCCAAGCAGTGGCAGACCGATCCCAAGGATCTGCCCGCGGGCAACATCGCGCGGCTCCCGGTCCGCTACACCTTCGACAACCGCTACTTCAACGACACCCACGAGGGTCTGCCCGTCGACGGCTACACCGCGTGGCTCGAGAACATGGCGAAGAGCGACCTCATCGAGGTCCGGCTGGACACGGACTGGTTCGACGTCCGTGACGAACTCCGGGCCGAGAGCCCGGACGCGCCGATCGTCTACACGGGACCGCTGGACCGATACTTCGACTACTCCGAGGGCGAACTGGGTTGGCGCACACTCGACTTCGAGACCGAGGTGCTCGACACCGGTGACTTCCAGGGCACCCCGGTGATGAACTACAACGATGCGGACGTGCCCTACACGCGCATCCACGAGTTCCGGCACTTCCATCCCGAGCGCGACTACCCCGCGGACAAGACGGTCATCATGCGCGAGTACTCCCGGTTCGCGGAGTCGGGAGACGAGCCGTACTACCCCATCAACACTCCCGACGACCGCGCGAAGCTGGCGGCCTACCGGGCCCGCGCCAAGCAGGAGACGGCCGAGAACTCCGTCCTGTTCGGCGGCCGACTGGGCACCTACCAGTACCTCGACATGCACATGGCCATCGCCAGTGCGCTCACCACGTTCGAGAACACGTTGCGCCCCCACCTCGAATCCAATGCTCCACTGGGTGATTCGGCGTGAGCGAGGACCAGTTGCTGGGGCGGTCGCTGCTCCAACGCATCCTGCTCCCGCGCGCCGGTGAGCCGCTCGACGTCCGCACCCTGTACACGGACGAGGCCCGCACCAACCCGCGCCGCGCGCATTCGCTCTCTCGCACCTCGGTGTCCATCGGATCCGAGTCGGAGGTCTCCTTCGGCACGTACTTCAACGCGTTCCCGGCGAGCTACTGGCGACGGTGGAGCACGCTGGATTCCGTCGTCCTGCGGGTCGAGCTGATCGGCCACTGCCGCGTCGACGTCTACCGCTCGAAGGCGGACGGGTCCCGGATCCACGTCCAGGGCGGCGACACCGACGACGCGACGACGGTCGACGGCGACGTCACGACTCTCGAGTTCGTCGTCGAGCTCGGTCCCTTCGAGGACGGCGGATGGATCTGGTTCGACGTCACCACGGACACCGACGTCGAGGTGCGGTCCGCCGGGTGGTTCGCACCCGTCGACGCGCCCGGACGCGCGTCCGTGGCCATCGGCATCCCCACGTTCAACCGGCCGACGGACTGCGTGAAGGCGCTGACGGCGATCGCGTCCGATCCACTGGTCATGGCCGTCGTCGACGCCGTCATCGTGCCCGACCAGGGCACCCGCAAGGTGCGCGACGAGCCCGGATTCGACGACGCCGCGGCCGCGTTCGGTGATCTCCTCAGCATCCACGACCAGGCCAACCTCGGTGGATCCGGCGGATACAGCCGGATCATGTACGAGGCACTCGAGAACACCGACGCCGAGCACATCCTCTTCATGGACGACGACATCGAGATCGAGCCCGACTCGATCCTGCGGGCGCTCGCCATGGCCCGCTTCGCGAAGGTGCCGACACTCGTCGGTGGCCAGATGCTCAACCTGCAGGCACGAAGTCACCTGCACGTGATGGGCGAGAAGATCGACACCGGCATCTTCATGTGGGGTGGCGCCCAGAACGTCGAGTACGACCACGACTTCGCCGAGAAGCCGCTCCGCGAGTCGACACTGCTGCACCGCCGGATCGACGTCGACTACAACGGCTGGTGGATGTGCCTCATCCCGCGGGTGGTCGCCGAGACGATCGGTCAGCCGCTGCCGCTGT
Organism: Rhodococcus sp. SORGH_AS_0301; assembly: GCF_030818285.1. Taxonomy (NCBI): domain Bacteria; kingdom Bacillati; phylum Actinomycetota; class Actinomycetes; order Mycobacteriales; family Nocardiaceae; genus Rhodococcus; species Rhodococcus sp. SORGH_AS_0301. The sequence goes on along the minus strand of NZ_JAUTAC010000002.1, from coordinate 3,989,302 downwards.
TCATCAAGTGGGACGACGCCGAGTACGGACTGCGAGCCCGCGAGGCCGGGTTCCCCACGGTGACTCTGCCGGGGGCCGCGATCTGGCACATGGCGTGGAGCGACAAGGACGACGCCATCGACTGGCAGGCGTACTTCCACCTGCGCAACCGCCTCGTGGTGGCGGCGTTGCACTCCCCGGGTTCCGCCCGCGGCCTCGTGGTGAACACCGTCAAGGCCACGATGAAGCATCTGCTGTGCCTCGAGTACTCCACGGTCGCGATCCAGAACATGGCGATCCGCGACTTCCTCGCCGGCCCCGAGCACATCATGGACATCCTGCCGACGGCGCTCGCCGAGGTGCACCGGGTACGCAGGCAGTACGCCGACGCCGTGGTCGTCCCGTCGTCGACGCTGCTCCCGCCGGCCAGCGGCGCGGACGTTCCCGCCGTCGCCGAGCCGGTCGGCGCCGTGGCCAAGGTGTCCCGGCTGGCGAAGGGCCTGATCCACAACGCCCGAGGTGCGCAGCGGCAGCACCACGACCGTCCCCAGCTCAACGTGCCGACGCTCGATGCGCGCTGGTACCTGCTCTCGCAGGTCGACGGTGTCACCGTCACCACCGCCGACGGACGCGGCGTCGTGTACCGCAAGCGGGATCCGAAGATCGCCTCCGCGCTGCTCGGAGAGGCGCTCTCGCTGCGCCGCGAGCTGGCGTCGCGCTTCCCCGAGCTGTCCGACCGGTACCGTCGCGCCGTGCCCGAACTCACCAGCAAGGAGCGTTGGGAACGTGTCTTCTCCTATCCGAACTGACAACCTGGTTCGAACCGACCTGCGGGTCCTCACCGCGGTGCAGGGCAGCGTCGGATCACTGCCGGGCGCCGTGCGTGTCGCTCGGGGGATGTCGCACTTCGGTGAGCACGCCCTCGGGTGGATCGCCATCGGCGGTGTCGGTGCCGTGGTCGACTCGGCGCGGCGCGAGCAGTGGGCGTCGGTCGCGGTCGGTGCCGTCGGTGCGCACGCGGCGTCGATCGTCGTCAAGCGCATCTCGCGGCGTCGGCGCCCGACCCATCCGTCCGTGCGCGTCGGCGTCTCCACGCCCAGCCGGTTCAGCTTTCCGTCGTCGCACGCGACGTCCACCACGGCCGCGGCGCTGCTGATCGGCCGCGCGAGCGGTCTGCCCGTGGCACCGGTGCTGGTGCCCGCGATGCTGGTGTCGCGCCTGGTGCTCGGTGTTCACTACCCTTCCGACGTACTCGTGGGCTCCGCGCTCGGCGCGCTGTCCGCGGCGGCGACGGTGCGAGCCGAGAAGAACGCGGCGGTCCGATTCGGCCTGACCGGCGGAGACGCAGCGGCCACGACAGCAGGAGCAGCATGAGCGAGGAACCCGCCGTCGTCGGCGCGCCCCCGAAGAACCTGGCCACGGGCATCGTCAAGGCGGTGCGCCCGCGCCAGTGGGTCAAGAACGTGCTGGTCCTGGCGGCGCCCCTGGCTGCCGGCTCGGTCACCGAGAGCTCGGTGCTCCTGCCGGTCGCGCTCGCGTTCCTCGTCTTCTGCATGGCCGCGTCGGGCATCTATCTGGTCAACGACGCGATGGACGTCGAGGCGGACCGGGCGCACCCCACCAAGCGATTCCGTCCCATCGCGGCGGGTGTCCTCCCGGTCAACCTGGCCTTCGCGATGGCGGTGGTGCTGCTCGGCGGCGCGATCGGGCTCTCGTTCCTGGCCAACTGGAACCTCGCCGTGGTCATGGGCGTCTACATCGCGGTCCAGCTCGCGTACTGCTTCGGCCTGAAGCACCAGGCGGTGCTCGACATCTGCATCGTCTCGTCCGGCTTCCTGCTGCGCGCGATCGCGGGCGGCGTGGCGGCCGACATCCCGCTGTCGCAGTGGTTCCTGCTGATCATGGCCTTCGGATCGCTGTTCATGGCAGCCGGCAAGCGGTACGCCGAACTGCAGCTCGCCGAACGCACCGGCGCCAAGATCCGCAAGTCGCTGGAGAACTACACCACCACCTACCTGCGGTTCGTGTGGACGCTCAGCGCCACGGCCGTCGTCATCTGCTACGGACTGTGGGCCTTCGACCAGGACGCGAAGAACGGCAGTTCCCTCTTCGCGATCTCGATGGTTCCCTTCACTGTCGCTATCCTGCGGTACGCAGTGGACGTGGACGGTGGCGAAGCGGGCGAGCCTGAGGAGATCGCACTCGGGGACCGGGTGCTCCAGATGCTCGCCATCGTGTGGATCGGAGTGGTGGGTGTCGCTGTCTACCTCGCATGAGGAACTGACAGAACGTACCGGCGACGAGCAGTCGCGGGCCGAGGACCGGGTGGGAACGCCCGGGTGGGCCCGAGCGACCGGCGTCGCCGGTATCGCCGTGGTCGCGGTGCTGACCTTCTGGGGCGCCTGGGACCGCCGTTGGATCGCGGACGACGGACTGATCGTGCTGCGCACGGTCCGCAACCTCCTGGCCGGCAACGGGCCGGTGTTCAACGCGGGCGAGCGCGTCGAGACCAACACGAGCGCCGCCTGGACCTATGTCGTGTACGCCTTCTCGTGGCTCAGCGGTGTCCGCCTCGAGTACGTGGTGCTGACCATCGCCCTCGTGCTGACGACGGCGGCCGTCACGGTCGCGATGATCGGCACGGCACGCCTGTACGCCGGGCGCGCGGTGCTCGCGCTCCCCGCAGGAGCGCTCGTCTACATCGCCGTACCGCCGGCACGCGACTTCGCGACGTCCGGCCTCGAGTCGTGCCTGGTCATCTTCTGGATCGCGGTCCTGTGGTGGCTGATGCTCCGTTGGGCGGACCGGCGGGTGGAGAACCCGTCGACGGCACTCGTGCTCGTCATCGCGTTCTGGGGCGGACTGTCGCCCCTCGTCCGCCCGGAACTCGTCATCGTCGGCGGCCTCGCGCTCCTCATGCTCGTCGTCGCGACGTCGGGATGGATCCGCCGCGGCGCCGTCGTCGTGGTCGCCGGTCTGCTCCCGGTGGGCTACCAGATCTGGCGCATGGGCTACTACGCGCTGCCGTACCCGAACACCGCGGTGTCGAAGGACGCCGGCGGCGCCAAGTGGGCGCAGGGTTCGACGTATCTGTGGAACCTCGTGGGGCCCTACGCCCTGTGGGTGCCCGCGGTGCTGGTCGTCGTGGCCGCGGCACTGGCCGCCACCCGGATCGGGCCCGGTGCGGCTCGCCGTGGCGAGGCGCCGAGCGGTCTCGCCGGACTGGTCTCGCGGATCCGGACGCCGAGCGCCGTGGTGGTCTTCGCGCTCGTGTCGGGTCTGATCTCCACGGTGTACGCCGTGCGCGTGGGCGGCGACTTCATGCACGGCCGCACTCTGCTCCCCGCGCTGTTCCTGCTGCTGCTCCCGGTCGCCGTCGTGCCGATCCCGCTGCGGCGCGGGATCGTGGCGCTGGTGTCGTGCGTCGCGCTGTGGCTCGGCGTGGTCGTCTGGGCGGTCTTCGCGGCCACCACCACCGGCATGCCGCAGGGCACGACGGTCGGGCGTAGCGGCATCGTCGACGAGCGGGCCTTCTACTCCGAGAACACCGGCCACCGCCATCCGATCCTGGCCAGCGACTACCTGGACTACCCGCGCATGCGGGCAATGGTGCAGACCATCGAGAACACGCCGGACGGCGGTCTGTTGCTGCCGTCCGCGCAGTTCACCTACTGGGACGTGGTGCCGCCGCCCCTGCCGATTCCCGAGGGCGGCGACGAGCACGTCGTCTACTTCCTCAACTTGGGAATGACCAGCATGAACGTGGGGCTCGACGTCCGGGTGCTGGATCAGATGGGCCTGGCGTATCCGTTGGCGGCGCACACGGAACGGCTCGACAACGGCCGCATCGGACACGACAAGAACCTGTACACGGACTGGGTGGTCGCGGACACCGGAATGGTGGACGTGCATCCCTTCCTGCCGTTCTATCTGGACGAGGAATGGGTGGAGCAGGCGCAGGTCGCGTTGACCTGTCCGGAGACGCAGGAACTGCTGACGTCCTACCGTTCGGAGCTCACGCGGGCCCGATTCGTGCAGAACTTCAAGCACTCGTTGGATCTCGCGGGGTACCGATTCGACCGGGTGCCGAAGTACGAAATACAACGGTGTAATTTGGAGATGCCCCCGGAGCGGCCCGCATCGTGACGATGTGCGGCAAGTGAGATCCGCATCACAGTGAGATCACCGGGTCATGGCGTTTCGGTGTCGTGAGTATTCCGATTTCGACGTCCCGGCTGGATTCCGGCATCTCGTTTGTGTAACGCTGTCTCCGTCGGCGGAGATATGTGTAGATGATGTGCGTCGACGTGCAGGATCGCCCGCGGGGCGATCGTGCGCGGAAGACGAGACCGATGGTTCAGGTTCCGAGGTCTTCCTCGGAGCGTGACCGGATATCGATCGACGAAGCGGTGCGGCCGTCCGGCTGCACGGAACTGTGAGAGGCCGAATGTATGCGTGACGGGTCCGTTACCGATGTCGCTGGTGACGACAGCGCTCTGCCGCGTAAGGCTTCACGCCTGCGCACCCCCCGAGTGGGCCGACGTATGCGTCAGGCCCTCGTCTCCGTCGTGATGGCCGCCGCCATCCCCCTCGGCCTCGCGGTCGTGGGCACCGGAGCCACTGCCAACGCCGAGATCCGTGCCGGATTCGACGTCTGGTCCGACTCGTCCATGGGTCCGATCAAGAGTCGCGTCTGGCGCGCCGCCGACGGCAACACGTCGAAGGTCGTGTACCTCCTCGACGGTCTCCGCGCGACGCCGGACATCAGCGGCTGGGAGCACGAGACCAATGCGGGCTCGTTCCTCTCGGACAACAACATCAACGTCGTCCAGCCGGTCGGCGGTGAGTCCAGCTTCTACACCGACTGGTACGCACCGTCGAACTTCAACGGCCAGCAGATCACGTACAAGTGGGAGACGTTCCTGACGCAGGACCTCCCCAACCGTCTCGCAGCGGGTGACCTCGGCTTCTCGCGTCAGAACAACGGCATCGTCGGTCTGTCGATGGGCGGCAGCGCTGCGCTGACGCTCGCCGCGTACCACCCGAACCAGTTCAGCTACGCCGGCTCGCTGTCCGGCTACCTGAACATCTCGGCGCCCGGCATGCGCGAGGCCATCCGCGTCGCGATGCTCGACGCCGGTCGCTACAACGTCGACAGCATGTGGGGACCGCCCTGGAACCCGGCGTGGCTCCGCAACGACCCGTTCGTCTTCGCGCCGCGTCTGCGTGACAACGGCACGCGTGTCTGGGTCTCGGCCGCCAGCGGCCTCCCGGGCAACTACGACCGCCCGGGCTCGCTGCTCGACTACTACAACACCGCCAACGGCATGGGCCTCGAGGCTCTGGCGCTCGCCAACAGCCGCGCGTTCCAGGTCCGCATGGCCTCGATCGGCGCCAACAACGTCACCTACAGCTTCCCCGCGCAGGGAACGCACCGGTGGGGTTACTGGTTCGATCAGATCGTGCAGATGATGCCCGACCTGCGTGCCAACATCGGCTGAGTCAGCTCGCTAGTCGACAGCCCCGGCCCTCGCTTCGGCGACGGTGTCCGGGGCTGTCGCATGTTCTGAGGCGACTCCAGTAACATTTGCACCACCAGTCACAGCGAGTCTCCCCGAGACCGTCGCCGTGACCGTGTAGAACAAGATCGGCGGCACTCTCGACGGACCGGACCTCTCCGGCACGCCGACGGCCCCGCACAGTCTGACGTTTCGAGGAAGCGAGTCCCACACATGCGAGTTCCGAACGGCCGGAGAGCGCGGATCCTGTCCGCCCTGGCGGTCACGCTGGTTCTTCCGCTCGCAGGGGGCCAGGCCGCCACGGCGGTCGCGTCTCCGGTCCACGCGGCACCGGTCCAGGCAGCGCCGCTGCGCGCGCAGGCGGATGCCGGCGCCACCGTGTCCGCGGTCGACTGGATCACCGACCGCCGTGTCGCGGTGTGGGTGAACTCGCCGTCCATGGGAGTCCCGATCCAGGTGCAGCTGCTGCTCGCGCGGGACTGGAACAAGAACCCGCAGGCCACGTTCCCGTCGGTGTGGATGCTCGACGGCATGCGCGCGACCGACACCGAGAACGGCTGGACCGCCGAGACCGACGCCGAGTCCTGGTTCGCCGACAAGAACGTCAACGTCGTGCTGCCCGTCGGCGGTCAGTCGAGCTTCTACTCCGACTGGGCCGAGCAGAACAACGGCCGGAACTACAAGTGGGAGACGTTCCTGACCAAGGAGCTCCCGCCCATTCTCGAGCGTGACTGGCGCTCCAACCAGACGCGCGCGGTCGCCGGTCTCTCCATGGGCGGCACCGCCGCGATGACGCTCTCGGCGCGGAACCCGGGCTTCTTCCGATTCGCCGGATCGTTCTCCGGCATCCTCAGCACCACGACGCTCGGCATGCCGCAGGCCATCGGGTACGCCATGCAGGACGCGGGCGGCTTCGACGCCGGTGCCATGTGGGGCGTGCCGTCGAGCGAGCTGTGGGCTCAGCACGACCCGTACGTTCTCGCGGAGAAGCTGAAGGGCATGAGCCTGTACGTCTCGAGCGGCAGCGGTACCGCCGGACCGTACGACCAGCAGTCCGACATCCCCGGCATCAGCACGAACTACGCCGGCATGGGTCTCGAGATCCTGTCGCGGCTCACGTCGCAGACGTTCGCGACCAAGCTCAACAAGCTCGGCATCCCGGCCTCGATCAACTACCGGCCGTCGGGAACCCACTCGTGGCAGTACTGGCAGTTCGAGCTCCGCCAGGCATGGCCGCAGATCGCCACCGCCCTCGGCGTCGAGGTGGACAAGCCCGCGTGCAGCGTCGGCGGGAACATCGGCGGCACCGCGAGCGCCAACGGATGGCTCGGCGACTGCCTCACCTCCGAGTACGACGTCGCGGGTGGGCGCGCACAGGACTTCCGGTTCGGTCGCATCTTCTCCTCCGACGGGGGCACGCACGTCGTCGCCGGTGCGATCGGTGGCGCGTACGCGGCCAACGGTGGTCCGGCCGGCGCACTGGGCATGCCGCTGTCGGGTGAGCTCGGAACCCCGGACGGCCGTGGACGCTACAACTCGTTCCGCAACGGAATGGTCTACTGGACCCCGCAGACCGGTGCGCACGCAGTGCGCGGCGCGATTCTCGACGAGTGGGCCCGCCAGGGCTACGAGGGTGGGCCGCTGGGCTACCCGCTGCGCGACGAGGTGCAGACCCCGAACAAGCCGGGTGCGGTCCAGGGCTTCGAGATCGGTGCGATGTACTTCTCGCCCGACACCGGCACGCACGCCGTGATGGGCAAGATCATGGAGAAGTACGGCCAGCTCGGGTGGGAGAACGGGGCACTCGGCTTCGCGAAGACCAACGAGGTCCCGGTCCGTGACGGCGGTCGTTTCACCGAGTTCCAGGGCGGCAACATCTACTGGTCGCCCGCGACCGGCGCGTGGTCCATCCTCAACGGCCAGATATTCGACGCGTGGAAGAGCGTCGGGTACGAGAACGGTCGCCTGGGATACGTCACCAGCGATCAGTTCGACATCCCCGGCGGTGTCCAGCAGAACTTCCAGAACGGCTTCGTGACGGTGCGGGACGGCGTCGTCCAGATCGTTCCCTGACCCGACACCGGGCGGTGCCGACACGGTGGGACTTCGCCCCGCGGCCGGCCTCCGGCCTTGCCGCACACAGAGTCCTCTCAGACCGTGCCGGTACCGTCCGCTGTCAGTTGCCGTGCCCCGATGACAGTAAGGACGTTCTCGTGACCTCGAGGTTCGCCACCACCGTCGCTCCCGTGATGCTGGCCGTCGCGGCCGGTGCTCTGCTCACCGCGTGCGGCGGCGACGACTCCTCGGCCAGCAGCACGCCGTCCCTCACGTCGAGCGCCACCGCCGCTGCGACCACGACGGAGGCGCCGACCTCCACGTCCGCGTCCGCCACGTCGACCTCGCCCGGCGCGACCACGAGTCCGGGCGCGGCGGCGACCGCTCCCGACGAGGCGGAACCGGTGCCCAGTGGCTTCCCCGGCCCGACCGAGGTGCCGATCGACGCCCGTGGAACCGCGTTCCTCGACGCTCTGAAGTCCCGCGGCGTCACGGTGGCCGGCAACGGCGACATCGCCATCGGCACGGCGAGCTACATCTGCGCCGCCCAGTCCGAGGGTGTGGCGGACGACCAGGTCCTCACCTTCGTCACCGCGAACGTCGGTGCCGAGGCGTCGGCGTCCGGTGCGACCATCAGCGCCGAGGACGCGTCGCGGACCGCACAGACGTACGTCGACGTCGCGCGCTCGACGTACTGCGGATAGGCGGCGCCTCGTGACACGATCCGGTCGGCCCGGGCCGCCGCGTCGGCGTTCGGTGGCGCGCACACTGCTCGTCCTGCTCGCGGTCGCGCTCGTCGTCGTCCTCGTCCTGCTGTTGCTCTGGTACCTGCTCGCGGGTCGACTGACGACACCCGGTCCCGGTGAGCCGCAGGTTCCCGGCGCCGAGCCGCCCACCTCGCAGCCGGCGTCGTGCCCCGACGTGTTCGTGCTCTCGGTGCCGGGCACGTGGGAGTCGAACGCGGCGGACGATCCCTACGCTCCCACCGCGAACCCGATCTCGTTGATGCTGAACGTGACTCAGCCGCTGCAGCAGCAGTTCGGCCCCGAGCGCGCCGAGGTCTACACGGTTCCGTACGTCGCGCAGTTCTCGAATCCCATCGCGTTCCCGCCCGACGGCCAGGCCTCGTACAACGTCAGCCGGTCGGAGGGCGCCGCGAAGGCGAACGAGATCCTGGCGCAGCGGTCCTCGGAGTGCCCGCTCACGTCCTACGTGCTCGCAGGGTTCTCGCAGGGAGCAGTCATCGTCGGCGATCTCGCCGCGTCGATCGGCGCAGGGGCGGGTCCGGTTCCGGCGGAGCGAGTCCTCGGCGTCACCGTCATCGCGGACGGCCGACGCGACGGCACCAGCGCGCAGCAGATCGGCCCGCCGGTGGACGGCGTGGGCGCGGAGGTGGCTCTCGGCGGTCTCGACGTACCCGGAATCACCATGACCGGTGCCCGCCAGGGTGGGTTCGGTGCGCTCGCCGATCGGACCTTCTCGATCTGCGCTCCCGGCGACCTCATCTGCGCGGCGCCGCCCGAGGCCATGTCGCTCCGGAACATCCCGTCGTCGCTGACCGCACTGGCCGGTGCGGCGGGTAATCCGGTGCACGGCAACTACGCTCGGTACGTCGTCGACGACGCCGGCACCACCGCCACACAGTGGACGGCGAACTGGGCGGCGGGGCTCGTCGCGTCGGCTCCGACGCCTGCTCACAGCTGACGGAAGGTGCTGCGCGGGGCAACTTTGGTCTCGAGCCGGTAACGGTTAGAGTGGCGAGTCGGCTTCGACTCCGGCCACCGCACCTTCCCTCGACGCTGCAGGAGAGAAAATTCATGAGTTCTGCCGACGCCGCGGCCACCACTGCGCCACTGCGCACGTTCCGCTTCGCGGCAGGCGGTGAGGGCAACCCGGACGAGGGCGGCGCACGGCGTTTCGTGAAGTTGGCGCAGAAGGCGGAGGAGCTGGGTTTCGACAGCTTCATGATTCCCGACCACCTGGGCAACCAGGTCGGCCCCATCGCCGCGCTCGGCGCGCTGGCCGTCGCCACCGACAAGATCCGCCTCGGGACCGCAGTCCTCGCGAACGGTTTCCGTCACCCGGCGGTGCTGGCGAAGGACGCGACGACCATCGACCAGATCTCCGGCGGACGGCTCGAGCTGGGCATCGGTGCGGGCTGGCTCAAGGAGGAGTACGACAAGGCGGGCATCGCCTACGAGAGCCCCGGTGTGCGCATCGAGAAGCTCGACGAGTCGCTCACCATTCTCGACACCCTGATGCGTGGGCAGGAGTGCCACTTCCAGGGCAAGCACTACCAGGTGAACGGGTTGCAGGGCAGCCCGCGGCCGCGCCAGGGCCCCCGGCCTCCCATCGCCGTGGGCGGCGGCGGCCCGAAGATGCTCGCGATGGCAGCCAAGCACGCCGACATCATCTCCCTGGTCCCCAGCACCACGCGCGAGGGCAAGCTCAAGCTGTCCGAGATCACCATGGAGAAGAGCATCGAGCGCGTCGAGCTCATCCGCGCCGCTGCGGGCGACCGGTTCGCCGACATCGAGCTGAACTGGACCATCACGACCATCCTGATCTCGGACGATCGGGAGCAGACGGCGGAGATGGTCATCGGTGCGCTCGACAACGGCTTCCCGCCCAACATGGAGGTCGACACCCGTCTGACCGTCGAGCAGATCCTGGAGTCGCCGTACATCGCGATCGGGAGCTTCGAGGAGATCGCGGACCAGATCCGGAACGTGCGGGCCCGGACGACGATGTCGTACGTCGGTGTCTTCCCGACGCAGATGGACGCCTTCGCTCCGGTCATTCCGCTGCTGGCGGGAGAATGACGGTCGTCGCTCGGCGGGTCTGTACCATGCTTGTCGTTCTCGCTGTCACGATCGGTGAGCGGGACCGGTGAGACTTACCGGTGAGTAAGATGACGACGCTCGAGAACGAGCGCGTGCATCCAGCAGACCGCGCCCACATCAGAACTGGGCGGTGTCGTGTAGCCGGCGGTGTCGCACTGCTTCGGAGGAGAGAATGATGAGTAACTCGTTCGACGATTTCGTCGACGACACCGGCAACATCGTGATCCGCGAGGATCTGACGCTGGTCCGCCACGTCGAGCAGAACGTCGCGGACAACGGCGACGACCTGGCCTACCGCTACGTGGACTACTCGCGGGAGCGCGACGGTGAGGTGCACGAGCTCACCTGGTCGCAGTTCGGTGCCCGTCTGCGCGCCGTGGCCGCGCGCCTGCAGCAGGTGACGTCGCCCGGTGACCGCGTGGCGATCCTCGCTCCGCAGGGTCTCGACTACGTCGTGGCGTTCTTCGGTGCCGTGTATGCGGGCACCATCGCGGTACCGCTCTTCGATCCGGACGAGCCCGGACACAGCGACCGCCTGCACGCCGTGCTCGACGACTGCTCGCCGTCGGCGATCCTCACCGCGACCAACTCGGCCGCCGGTGTACGCCAGTTCTTCCGCGCTCTTCCCGCAGCGCAGCGCCCCCGCATCATCGCGGTCGACGCCATCCCGGACAGCGTCGGCGCCACCTGGACCGAGCCGCCCACCGACATCGACGCGATCGCGTACCTGCAGTACACGTCCGGATCGACCCGCGTGCCGGCCGGTGTGGAGATCACGCACCGCGCCGTCGGCGTCAACGCCCTGCAGATGGTCGACGCGATCGAGCTGAACCACGACTCGCGCGGCGTCACGTGGCTGCCGCTGTTCCACGACATGGGCCTGCTCACCGTGATCCTGCCGGCGCTGGGCGGCAAGTACATCACCATCATGAGCCCGCGTGCCTTCGTGCAGCGGCCGTGGCGATGGATCAAGGAACTCGCCGCCGTGTCCGACGGTGCCGGCACATTCGCGGCCGCACCGAACTTCGCGTTCGAGCACGCGGCACAGCGCGGCCTGCCGAAGAACGGCGAGTCGCTGGACCTGTCCAACGTCATCGGCCTGATCAACGGCAGCGAGCCGGTCACCACCACGTCGATGAAGAAGTTCAACGACGCGTTCATGCCGTACGGACTGCCGAAGACGGCCATCAAGCCGTCGTACGGCATGGCGGAGGCGACACTGTTCGTCTCCTCCACCAAGCACTCGGACGAGGCCAAGGTCATCCACGTCGACCGCACGGAGCTCAACTCCGGACGTGTCGTCCAGGTCGCCGAGGGAACGCCCAACTCCATTCCGCAGGTGTCGTGCGGCTACGTCGCACGCAGCCAGTGGGCCGCCATCGTCGACGCCGACTCCGCGTCCGAGGTTCCCGACGGGCACGTCGGTGAGATCTGGCTGCACGGCGAGAACATCGGCAAGGGCTACTGGGGCCGGGAGAAGGAGACCTCGGAGACCTTCCACAACAAGCTGGTCTCGCGCCAGACGGAGAACAGCCACGCCGACGGTGCGGCCGAGGGCGCGAACTGGATGCGCACCGGCGATTTCGGTGTCTACGTGGACGGCGAGCTCTACATCACCGGTCGCGTGAAGGACCTGGTCATCGTCGACGGCCGCAATCACTACCCGCAGGACCTCGAGGCATCCGCCCAGGACGCGAGCACGGCCCTGCGCCCCGGTTTCGTGGCGGCCTTCGCCGTGCCCGCGAACCAGCTTCCCGACTTCGTCTTCGAGCACGGCGGCGCCGGACTCACCCGAGACCCGGGTGACTCGTCGGAGCAGCTGGTCATCGTGGCCGAGCGGGCACCGGGCGCCGGCAAGGCGGACCCGCAGCCCATCGCGGACACCGTGCGTGCGGCGATCTCGACTCGCCACGGCGTGACGGCACGCGACATCCTCCTGGTTCCCGCCGGTTCGATCCCGCGTACGTCCAGCGGCAAGATCGCGCGTCGGGCCTGCAAGGCGGCGTACATCGAGGGCACGCTGCGTGGTGGCTACCAGCAGACGGCGTTCCCCGACAATCCCGAAGACTGATCACCCGACGCGGGTAGTTTGGCGAGCTGATGGCTGAAGAAGAGACAACGACGTCCGCACCGGAGCCGACAGGTGACGTCGGGGCCCCGCAGGCGGGCGACATGACCGTCGCGCAGCTGAGGGACTGGCTCCGCGCCTGGGTCGCCGAGGCCACCGGCAAGGACGTCTCGGAGATCTCCGACGACCGTCCGATGGAGGAGTTCGGTCTCGCGTCCCGCGACGCCGTCGCGCTGAGCGGCGACATCGAGGATCTGGTCGGCGTCACGCTGACGGCCACGGTCGCGTACCAGCACCCCACGATCGCCTCGCTCGCGACACGCATCATCGACGGGGAGCCCGAGTCGGAGAGCGGCACCACCGACGACGCGTTCTACCTGTCCGGCACCACCGACGACAGTCACGACATCGCCGTCGTGGGCGTGTCCACCCGCTTCCCGGGTGCCGGCCACACGCCGGACGAGATGTGGGACATGCTGTCCGGCGGACGCGACGGCATCACCGATCTGCCCGAGGGCCGGTGGTCCGAGTTCCTCGGCGACCGTGCCATCGCCGAGGCGGTGGAGAAGACGGTGACCCGCGGCGGGTACCTCGACGACGTCAAGACGTTCGACGCGGAGTTCTTCGCCATGTCGCCGCGCGAGGCGGCCAACGTCGACCCGCAGCAGCGCCTCGCGCTGGAGCTCACGTGGGAAGCGCTGGAGGACGCGCGGATTCCGGCCAACGAACTCAAGGGCACGCAGGTCGGCGTCTTCATCGGCACGTCGACCAACGACTACCAGATGATCGCCGTCAGCGATCCCGACCCGCACCCCTATGCACTGACCGGCACGTCGACCGCCGTCGTCGCGGGGCGCGTGTCCTACTTCTACGACTTCCGCGGGCCGTCCGTCGCGCTGGACACCGCGTGCTCGTCGTCTCTCGTCGCCGTGCACCAGGCGGTGCGCAGCCTCCGCACCGGTGAGTCGAGCCTGGCCCTGGCCGGCGGCGTGAACATGCTGCTCTCGCCCGCCGCGACGCTCGGATTCGGGCAGACCGGCGTGCTCGCACCCGACGGCCGCATCAAGGCGTTCTCGTCGGACGCCGACGGCATGATCCGCTCGGAGGGCGGCGGCCTGGTGGTGCTCAAGCGTCTCGAGGACGCCGAGCGCGACGGGGACACCGTGCTCGCGGTCATCGCGGGCAGCGCGGTCAACCAGGACGGTCGCTCGAACGGGCTGGCCGCGCCCAACCCGGACGCCCAGGCCGACGTCCTGCGGACCGCCTACCGCGACGCCCGCATCGTGCCCACCACCGTCGACTACATCGAGGCGCACGGCACCGGCACCATCCTCGGCGACCCCATCGAGGCCGATGCACTGGGTCGCGTCGTCGGCCGCGGACGCGACGCGGACAAGCCCGCGCTGCTCGGTTCCGCGAAGACGAACTTCGGCCACCTCGAGAGTGCCGCGGGCGCCGCGGGGCTCATCAAGGTGATCCTCGCGATGCGCGAGAACCAGGTGCCGCCGTCCCTGAACTACGCCGGACCCAACCCCTACATTCCGTTCGACGCGGCCAGGCTCCGCGTCGTCGACACCGCGACGGACTGGCCCCGGTACTCCGGCACCGCCATCGCCGGTGTCTCCGGCTTCGGTTTCGGCGGCACCAACGCGCACGTCGTGGTCCGCGAGTACGTTCCCGCCGCGTCGGCGCCGAGCGTTGCCGGCGCACCCGAGTTCGATTCGCCGGAGTTCGATTCGACAGCGGTCGATCCGGAAGCGCTGATCGGGGAGCCCGTGGGCGTTCCCGAGGAGACGCCGGCGGACATCGAGCGGGTACTCGCGGGCGTGTCGGCGTCTCCGGCCGAGTCCGAGGAGGCGCCGGAGCCGGGACCCGTTCTCCTCGCCGTGTCGGCGAGCATGCCGTCGCGCCGTCGTCGTGCGGCATCGGATCTGGCCGACTGGATCGAGTCCGAGGTCGGCAGCACCACGGACCTCGAGGCTCTCGGTCGGTCCCTCGCCCGTCGTAATCACGGGCGCTCCCGCGCCGTCGTGCTCGCCACGACGCGTGCCGAGGCCGTCGCCGGACTGCGCGCCGTCGCCGACAACAAGCCGGGCCCCGGCGTCTTCTCCGCCGACGCGCCCGCGTCCAACGGCCCGGTGTGGGTGTTCTCCGGCTTCGGTGCGCAGCACCGCAAGATGGCGAAGGACTTCTACGCGTCCGAGCCGCTGTTCGCCGCGGCGCTCGATCGCGTCGACGCACTCATCGAGGACGAGTCCGGGTACTCGATCCGAGCGATCGTCTCGGACGACTCGCTCACGTACGACTTCGAGAACTCGCAGGTCGGGATCTTCGCGATCCAGGTGGCGCTCGTCGAGACGCTGCGTGCGTACGGCGCTGCGCCGACCGCGGTGGTGGGCCACTCGATGGGTGAGGTCGCCGCCGCGTACGCCGCCGGTGGTCTGAACCTCGAGGACGCGGTGCGCATCATCGTGGCGCGTTCGCGACTGCTCGGCGAGGGCCAGGAAGGTCTCGGCGACGCCGAGGCCGGCGCGATGGCGTTGGTGGAGTTCTCCGCGCAGGAGGTCGCCGATCTCACCGACCGCTTCCCCGGGGTGGAGCCCAGCGTGTACGCAGCGCCGACGCACACGACCGTGGGCGGACCGGTCGAGCCGGTGCGACAGCTGGTCGAGTACGCCGAGTCGCTCGGCAAGATGGGCCGCATCCTCGACGTGAAGGGCGCCGGACACACGTCGGCCGTCGATCCGTTGCTGGGCGAGCTCGCGGCCGAACTGATGGGCATCGAGCCCACCCCACTCGCCGTGTCGGTGTTCTCGTCGGTGGACAGGGAAGCGTTCTACCGCGCGGGTCACGAGCCGATCCACGGTGTCGAGTACTGGACCAAGGGCATGCGCCATCCCGTCTGGTTCACCCAGGCGGTCAAGCTGGCCGTGGATGCCGGCTACACCACCTTCGTGGAGTTGTCGCCCAATCCGGTGGCGCTGATGTCCGTCGCCGCGACGGCGTGGGCGACGGGTGTCCCGGACGCGACGCTGATCGCGACGCTCAAGCGCAAGGAGAGCGAGCCCGCGACGTTCCTCGCCGCACTCGCCGACCTCTACGTGCACGGCCATGCCGTGACGCTGTCGAGTCTGTTCGGACCCGGCGAGTACGCGGACCTGCCACGCACCGCCTTCGTGCGCAAACACCACTGGATCGACGCCGCGGTGCATCTGGGCAGCGGCAGCGCCGGGGGCGCGCGAGTCGCGTTGCCCGACGGCCGCGTCGTCTGGGAGACACCGGTGGCCGGTGTGTCCGCCATCGGAGATCTGGTGTCGACACTCGCCGGCGAGGTGCTGGGCGACGTGACGGTCGGCGCCGTGGTCACGCAGCGCCCCGTGCCCACCACCGGTTCGCTCACCACCACGCTCACCCCGCATCCGGGCGGTGCGTCCCTCCAGGTGCACTGGAACGACGGCACCCTCTTCGTGCCGGTCGCCGACGCCGTGGTCACCGCGGCGGGCGGTGTCGGATCACTGGCTCCCGCAGGCGATTCCGCCGCGGCGGCTCCGTTCGTGGAGGAGGAACCCGAGGTCGTCGACGACTTCGGCGATCGCTGGATCCCGAACGGGACCCAGACGATGGAGGATCGTCTCGCGATCATCGTCGCCGAGTCGATGGGGTACGCGCCGGAGGATCTGCCGGCCGAGATCCCGTTGATCGAACTGGGTCTCGACTCACTGATGGCCGTGCGCATCAAGAACCGCGTGGAGTTCGAGTTCGACATCCCCCAGGTGCAGTTGCAGGCCGTGCGCGACGCCAGCCTGCGTGAGGTGGAGAAGTACCTCCGCTACGCGCTGGACAATCGCGAGGAGGTCGCGGCGCTCGCCGAGCAGCAGGAACGCGAGCGCACGGCCGAGCAGGCCGCCGATCAGACGCCCGAGCAGGAACCCCCTGTCGCACAGCCGGATCCGGTGATCGCCGAGCCCGAGACGGCGGTCGACGAGACCGTACCGGGATCCGACAGCGGGCAGGCGGGCCCGACCACGGCGACGGCGTTCGAGGCGCCCGTGTCCGACGCGGTGACCGACGTGGGCGACGCACAGTCGTTCGCGGAGGCGACCGGGACGGACGTCGCACCGCGTGACGCCGCGGAGCGCCTCACCTTTGCGACGTGGGCCGTCGTGACGGGGCAGTCCGCCAAAGGTATCTTCAATCCCCTTCCCGTGCTGGACGATCCGACGGCCGAGAAGCTCGCGGAGCGTCTGAGCGAGCGGTCGAAGGGCGAGATCACGTTCGACGACATCCTCGACTCGGAGACGATCGAGCAGCTCGCCGACGTGGTGCGGCCGTTCCTCGAGTCGGGCGACGTCACCGGACTGGTGCGCACGCTGCGCGCTCGCCCGGAGGGCTCCACCGCGGTGCCGGTGTTCGTCTTCCATCCCGCGGGCAGTTCGTGCGTCGTGTACGAGCCGCTGCTCAAGCGACTCCCGGCGGACACGCCGATGTACGGCTTCGAGCGCACGGAGGGACCGATCGAGGATCGCGCCCGCGAGTATCTGCCCCTGCTCCGGGAGATCCAGGGCGACGGGCCGTACGTGCTGATGGGCTGGTCCCTCGGCGGTGTGCTCTCGTACGCCGTCGCGACGATGCTTCGCGAGGAGGGCGCCGACGTGCGCTACGTCGGGCTCATCGACACCGTCATGCCGTACGAGCCGATCCCGGACACCCCGGAGGAGATCGAGCTCCGCTGGAAGCGCTACGCGCAGGTGGGCAAGAAGCTCTACAACGTCGACTACCCGCTGCCGTACGAGAAGCTGGCACAGGCCGACGACGACGGCCAGATCAAGATCATCATGGACATGGTCAAGATGAGCAGCGCCAAGATCCCCAGCGGCATCATCGAGCACCAGCGCACGTCCTGGTTGGACAACCGCGCGATCCAGACCGCCCGGCCCCAGCACTACGACGGGGACGTCACGCTCTACATGGCGGACAAGTACCACGACGACGCCATCGCGCTCGAGCCTCGACTCGGCAAGCGGGAGCCGCACGGCGGCTGGGCGCCGTTCGCACCGAATCTGGACATCGTGCACATCGGCGGTGACCACCTCGCGGTGATCGACGAGCCGTACATCCGCGCGATCGCCGCGGATCTGACGGGCAAGATGCGAGACATTTCGGCGTCGATCACGCCGGAGGGAAGCGAGTCGCACACGTGAGCACCACTGCCGCCAAGCTGGCCGAACTGCGCGAGAAGTTGGAGGTGGCGCGGGAACCCGCAGGGGACGTCGCCATCGCCAAGCGCGCGAAGAAGGGCATTCCGAGTGCGCGCGAGCGCATCGACATGCTGCTCGATCCGGGTTCCTTCGTCGAGATCGGCGCCCTCGTCCGCGCGCCCGGCAACCAGGACTCGCTGTACGGCGACGGCGTGGTCACCGGCCACGGCACGGTCGACGGCCGACCGATCGCCGTGTTCTCGCACGACCAGACCGTGTTCGGCGGCACCGTCGGCGAGATGTTCGGCCGCAAGGTCGCGCTCATCATGGAGTTCGCGGCGGACGTCGGTTGCCCGTGCGTCGGTATCAACGACTCGGGCGGCGCGCGTGTGCAGGACGCCGTCACGTCGCTGGCCTGGTACGCGGAGCTCGGTCGTCGGCAGGAACCGTTGTCCGGCATGTGCCCGCAGATCTCGGTGATCCTGGGCAAGTGCGCCGGCGGCGCCGTGTACGCGCCGATCAACACCGACATCATCGTGGCCACCGAAGAGGCCTACATGTTCGTCACCGGCCCGGACGTCATCAAGTCCGTCACCGGCGAGGACGTCAGCCTCCACGATCTCGGGAGTGCCCGGAAGCAGGCCGAGTACGGCAACGTGCACCACGTGGCTCAGGACGAGAAGGCAGCGTTCGAGTGGGTGCGCAAGTACCTGTCGTATCTGCCGTCGAACTGCCACGAGCAGCCGCCGGTCATCAACCCCGGTCTCGAGCCGACCATCACGGACGACGATCGTTCGTTGGACACCTTCATGCCGGACTCGGACAACGCCGGGTACGACATGCACGAGATCCTGCTGCGGATCTTCGACGACGGTGACTTCCACGAACTCACCGCACAGACCGCGTCCAACATCATCGTCGGGTTCGCCCGCGTCGACGGTCGTCCGGTGGGAGTGGTGGCCAACCAGCCGATGCACCTCAGCGGCGCGTTGGACGCGGCGAGCAGCGACAAGGCGTCTCATTTCATCAACATCTGCAACGCCTTCGAGATCCCGCTCGTGTTGGTCACGGACACACCGGGATTCCTGCCGGGGCTCGAGCAGGAGAAGATCGGCGTCATCAAGCGCGGTGGCCGGTTCATCTTCTCGTACGTGTGCGCATCGATCCCCAAGGTCACCGTCGTGATCCGCAAGTCGTACGGCGGCGGATACGCGGTGATGGGGTCGAAGCAGCTCGGCGCCGACATCAACTTCGCCTGGCCCACAGCACGTATCGCGGTGATGGGCGCGGAGGGTGCGGTGTCGATCATGGCGCGCAAGCAGCTGGCCGAGGCGGGCGACAATGCTCCGGCGATCCGTCAGGGATTCATCGACTTCTACAACGAGCACGTGGCGACGCCGTGGGTGGCCGCCGAGCGCGGTTACATCGACGCCGTGATCGAGCCGTCCACCACGCGTCTCGAGATCCGCAAGGCCCTGCACATCCTGCGCGACAAGGCCAAGGAACCGCGACCGAGAAAGCAGCATCTGTTCCCGATCTAGTTCCGCCGGGGCTATCGTGCTGCCATGAGACGGACCGTGGTCGTCCTGGCCTGCGTCGGAGCGGTCGTGGTGCTGGTGGTGGCCGCGGTGGCGGCGGTGGTGATCACGCGGTCGTCCACGACGTCTCGCGACGATGCGCGGTTCCAGGAGTCGATCGCGTCGTTCTACGAGTCACCGGACACGCCTGCCGCGCCGGGTGAGCTGATCCGCATCGAGCCGATCGACGATCTGGACGTGCCCGGCGGCACGGCCTACCGGATGCTCTACGGCACCCAGCGTCCCGACGGGTCGCCCGCCGTCTCGTCCGGAATGCTCATCGTGCCGACGGCACCGGCGCCGCCGGGTGGTCGTCCGGTTCTGGCGTGGTCTCACGGCACGCTCGGCTTCGGAGACGAGTGCACCCCGTCGCGGCGGTACCACCCGACGATGGACACCCTGGACTTCACGAACTGGTTGCCGTCCGTGATGGCGCGCGGGTGGGTCGTCGCGGCGACCGACTACACGGGCCTCGGCACTGCCGGTGACACCTACTATCTCATCGCCCGTAGCGAGGCGCAGGACGTTCTGAACTCGGTACGGGCGGCGCGCGATCACGCTCCGGCGCAAGCGAGTTCGGTGTACGCCACGTTCGGGCACTCGCAGGGCGGTCACGCGGCGATCGGCACGGCGATGTTCGCCGACTACGCGCCCGAGCTCCGGTCGGTGGGCGCGGCGGCGGCAGCGCCCGCGGCGCTGCTGGGTCCGCTGTTCTCCGAGCAGTGGAACACGTTCGTGGCGTGGGGGATCGGGCCCAGCGTCGCGGTCTCGTGGCCGGTCGTGTATCCCGACCTGCCGCTCGAGGGGGTGCTCGGCGACGCGGCGATGTCGCGCTACCGGTCGCTGGCCGACGGGTGCATCACGGACGAACTGCCCGAACTGCTGCTCGAGCGCGCCGAGGGGGAGCAGTTCTTCGACTCCGACCCCATGCAGAACCCGGACTGGGCTGCCGCCGCAGCGGATCAGGCAATCGACCTCTCGCGCGTCGACGTACCCCTCTTCGTCGTCCAGAGCCTCGCCGACACGGTCGTCCTCCCGAACACGACGGCGCTGCTGGCCCGGACGGCCTGCTCCGCACCGTCTCCCGAGTCCGACGTCGCCTGGATCGGCCAGGTGGCACACCAGGACACGGCGAAGGTCGGCGGGCTGGTGGCGGTCGACTGGTTGCAGGACCGCTTCGACGGCGTCCCCGCGCCGAACTCGTGCTCACACCCGTCGCCGATCGCGCCGGCGGATCCCACAGGGTGACGAACGCTGTCTAGTAGACCCGCAGCGTCCCCGGCGACC
Organism: Rhodococcus sp. SORGH_AS_0301; assembly: GCF_030818285.1. Taxonomy (NCBI): domain Bacteria; kingdom Bacillati; phylum Actinomycetota; class Actinomycetes; order Mycobacteriales; family Nocardiaceae; genus Rhodococcus; species Rhodococcus sp. SORGH_AS_0301. The sequence goes on along the minus strand of NZ_JAUTAC010000002.1, from coordinate 3,968,776 downwards.
ACAGCCCGCTCCGGGTCTGCTCGGTGACCTCGACGGTCGCTGCGGACGCGCTCGGATCGAACCTGTCGTAGCGCTCGAGCGAACCCCAGTCGCGTCCCCAGTCGTGGTTCAGGTACGTCGGGACGGTGGTGGGTGTCGCCAGCATCTCGGTGAAGCCCAGCGGGCCACCGTTCTCCGCGGCCTGCCACGTGTCGGTGGACGAGACCGCCAACCCGCGATCGGGCAGGATGCGGAAGTTCGGCACCTCGGCGACGCCGTCGAGATGGTCGAACGGACGCTGGCACGGGAACTGCAGCCCCACGGCCCAGTCCAGCAGGACGGGCTGCGTCGTGCCTATCTCCTCCTGCAGCGGGACGACCACGGGCACGCGGGGCGGCGTGAAGGCCAGCCACTGGTCACCGGTGAGGTTGGGATCGTTGGCGACCACACGCACGGCATCCGCATCGGGGGAGAGCTCGTCGAGCGGGATGCGCAGGTTGCGCCACGACGGTGCCGGGCCGATGTCCTTGGGGAGGTAGTCGCCCTGGACCTGCACCGAGCCGTCCGGCTGCCGGACGCCGTACTCGACGCGGAGCGACTGACCGTACGTGTTCTCGCCGGTCTCCTGGTTCTCGGACCAGATGCGGCCGGCCGCACTGACCACCACCAGGGGCGCGTCGTCACTGCGCGCGGGGAGGCCGTACCAGCTCGACGTCGCGTAGGCCGGTGTCTGCACCCCGGTCTGGTACGAGCCGAGGACCGGTGTCGTGGCGGGGTCGAGCCCGAAGGGCAGGCGCGCGGTGGAGCCGTTGACGCCGGCGGCGCCGACACCACCCGCGGTACCGGAGGACTGGCCCTCCTCGAAGGACGCGCCCACGGACTGCTGGTCGGTGTTGCCCTGTCCGGGCTTGACCTCCACGGCGTCGGCACTGAGGTCGGTGGGGATGCCGTTGGGTGTGAAGCCGACGGGCTCGGCGCCGCCCAGTGGGCCCGTGGCAGTGTCCACCGGTCCCGGAAGTGGCGACAGCACACCGGCGTTCGGGTCGGACTCCACGAGGACGTCCCCGGCCAGTCCGCAGCTGTTGCCGGCCAACGCCTGCACGTTGGAGCGACCGAGCGAGTAGGCGGGGTACTGCGAGACGGCACCCTTGAGGAGCGAGAGGATCTCGAACAGGACCAGCAACCCGGCCACCACGGTGAGCGGCGCGGCCGCGAACTTGCGGATGCGCCGCCCGCGTTCGGTTCCGGGCTTCGGTTGCGGCGCAGCGAATCCCTCGCGGAGATAGTGCCATGCCGCGAGTCCGACGGCGGCGAAGAACAGGATCAGCAGCACGGTGTTGGATTGGATCCCCTTGACCGAGACCACCTTGTCGAACCACGGCACGCCGTAACTCGAGACGTACCAGTACCCGTTGATGCCCGAGAACGACAGTGCGAGAACGAAGGCGAGACCGACGACGAAGACGGTGCGGTTGCGCCGCGACCGCAGTGCACTGGCCGAGACCGCGACGGCGGTGAGCGCCGCGAGCGAACCGGCGATGCCGGCGTACACCCCGAAGTGGTGGGTCCACTTCGTCGGGTTGAACATCATGAAGAAGATGGTGCCGAAGACGACACCGATGAGACGCCACGCCGGACCGGACGGGACGCCCGGGATCCGCTTGCGACGCAGCAGGACGAACACCGTGGTGAAGAGGCACAGCAGCATGGTCAGGAAGGCGAAGCGGCGGGCGACCGATCCGTCGACCGTCTGGACGAAGAGGTAGTAGTACCGCAGGAAGTCGTTGTACCAGGGCAAGTTCGGACCGATGAGCGTGCGCACACGCGTCGACTCCTGGACCGCCGCGAAGGTCTGGTCCCCGTAGACGACGATGAGGACCAGCACGCCGGCACTGGCGATGGGTGCCAGCAGCGGCAGCGTCCCGACCATGCGGTGCCGTTTGACGACGATGCGCACCAGCGGCCGGATGCCCGTCAGGATCGCGGCGACACACATGAGGCCGGTGGGTGCGGCGGCGAGGGTGAAGGCGCCGATCAGCGCTGCCATGGCGGCGGGGAGCAGCCGTCCGGTCGCGATGGCGCGCTCGACGGAGCACCACGTGAGCAGGGCGCCGAGGGCCACGACGGGCTCGGGACGCAGCCCGTTGTTGTACGGCAGCCAGAAGGCGAGGAAGACCAGTCCGCCGGTCCAGACGGCGACCGAGTTGACGCGCACCGCGCGCCCGAGGCGCGGGACCACCTCGCGGCTGATGACCAGCCAGCACAGGATGCCGGCGATCAGCGCGGGCAGGCGCATCCAGGGGCTCGCCGTGGAGATCTTGGCGAACGCGGCCAGCACGTCGTAGTACCAGCCGAAGGGCGCCTCGGGGACACCGAACCAGCGGAAGTAGTTGGCCATGTAGCCGGCGTTCTCGGAGACGCGGGCCATGGTGAGCAGGTACCCGTCGTCCGCGGTGTTGGCGCCGAAGAAGTGCCAGCCGGCGAGTGCGCCGACCACCACCGCGTCGATACCGGTGACCTTCCACCAGTGCGCGGGGAAGAAGCGGCGGTGGGTGCGGCCGTCGACACCGTCGAGCCTGGCCAGCGCACTCAGTGCGAGCGCCGTGCAGGCGATGGCGGCGGCCATGGCGAGCAGCTTGAGCACGGTGGGCGACGACGAGAAACGGGAGTCGACGGCGATCGACACGTCGAGGCCCGGGTACTGCGCGGCGCTGCCGGCGAGGTCGGAGTAGACGCCGACCACCTGGGGCCGCAGGTCGCCGCCGAGCTGACCCTCGCGAGGATTGCCCTGTGCGTCCACGAGCCCGTCGAACGACGCGGACGTGGCATCGATGGTCGACTCGAAGGTGATCGCCCCGCACGCGGCCGACTGCACCTCGGAGCGCGGGGCGGAGACGATCACGACGTTGCGGTCGAGGACGTCGACCGTGTTCTCGCCGACGCGGACGAACATCGCGTTCAGCGCGGCGCCCTCGCCCTGCGGCGGCGCGGTGGAGAGGAGGATGCCGCCCGCGGCCGGCACGTCTGCGACGGCGCTGCAGGGGATGGAGACCGACATCGAGACCGGCACCTGGGACATCAGGGGTGCATCGACACTGTCGACGGTGCCGTCCTGCGGCCACTGGACGACGGCGTCGTCCTGCGTGACCGGAAGGAACGGGGTCAGAATCGCGAAGAGAACACCGAGAACCCCCGCGACCATCGCCACGAGGCGGGTGGTGCGGTACTGCTGTCGGACGTCCACCGAGCGATCCGGGCCGGCAGGTGTCGGCGCGGTCGGTGAAGAGGTGAGGGCGTCGGGCACGGCTCCCGATGTTATGCGACCGTGATCCGGTTGCTGCACTCGCTGGTTACTTACTGGTACTTGATGTGTCCGGGCGACCAGATGCCCGAACGCGACGACGTGGTCACGTCGGGTTCGACGGCCACCGCGTCCGGGTCGAGGGGCAGATAGCGCTCGAGGGATCCCCAGTCGCGACGGAGGTCGTCCGCCAGGTAGGTCGGTACCGTCTCCGCGCGCAGGACCAGTCCGGTCCAGCCCAGGGGCCCGCCGCCGACGGAGTCCTGCCACGCGTTGGTGGCCTCGGCACCGTTGCGGTCGGGCAGGATGCGCCACTCCGGCAGTTCGGCGACTCCGTAGCGGTGGTCGAACGGCCGCTGGCACGGGAAAGCGAGTCCGACGGACCAGTCCAGCAGCACCGGGTCGGTGGACCCGACGACGTCGTTGAGAACGGTGGTCCGCGGTGCGCGCGGCGGGGTGACGGCGAGCCACTGGTCGCCCGCCAGATCCTCGTCGGAGGCGACGAGCCGCACCGCGTTCGCGGTCGGCGGGACCTGGTCGAGTGGGACCCGCAGGTTGCGCCACGACGGTTGCGGGCCGATGTCGATGGGCGCGACCCGTCCGAGGATCTCCTCGGCACCGTCCGCGCCGACCGTGGCGTACTCAACCTCGAGGCTCTGCCCCGGCGTGACGATGCCGTCGGCGTCGACCGAGCGGATACGACCCGCGGCGGTGACGGACAGGAAGTCTCGCTGCGCGGCGTCGGGCAGCGCGTACCAGCCGGACGTGAGGCTCGCCGGTGCGGCGTCACCGGAGCCGAAGCTGCCGAGCACCGGCGTGGTCGCGGGGTCCAGCCCGAACGGCAGCGCGATCCGCGAGCCGTTGACGCCGGTGCCGGCGGTGGTGCCGCCCCCGGTGCCCGCGCTGTTCGCGGTGGCCTGCTGATCGGTGTCCGAGGGGTCGACCGAGTTGGCTCCGCCTGTCGCACCCGAGCTCTCGCGATCGGCGCTCAGGTCGCCGGCGACGCCGTTCGGGGTGAAGCCGACGCTGGCGGTCCCGGCGAGCGGGTCGGCGCCCGGCTCGGGGTTCAGCGGCTGGAGCATCGAGGCGTTCGGATCGGTCTCCACCAGGACGTCGCGTGCCAGGCCACACGATTGACCGAGGATCGAGTTCACGTTGGACCGGGCCACCGAGTACGCGGGGTACTGCGACACCGCGCCCTTCAGCAGGGACAACACCTCGAACAGCACCACGAGGCCGGCCACGACGGTGAGCGAGGCCCCGCTGAAGCGGCGGGTCCGCGCCGGCTGGGCGCCGACGTAGGGAGCGCGGAAGTGTTGCCATGCGGCGTACGCCAGCGTCAGCACGGTGAGCCCGAGCAGCAGCGTCGCGAAGCCTTTGCCGGCGATGGACGGGGGCTTGTCGAACCACGGCACGCCGTAGCTCGAGACGTACCACCACCCGTTGGACCCGGTGAACGCCAGCGCGGTGAGGAACAGGACGGCGGCCGTGAACAGAGTCCGGTTGCGCGGTGAACGCTCCGTCGCCGACATCACGGCGATGGCGGCGAGCGCGGCGAGAGACCCTGCGAGCCCGGCGTAGACGCCGAAGTGGTGCGTCCACTTGGTCGGCGTGAACATCATGAGGGCGAGGGCTCCGGCGACGATGCCGAGGATGCGGCGGGACGGACCGGTCGACGTTCCCGGGATCCGGCCGCCGCGACGCAGCATCACGACGAGACAGGTCACGAGGCACAGCAGCATCGCGAAGACGGCGAAGCGGCGGGCGAGCGATCCGTCGGGCGAGATGTTGAGCAGAGCGTCCCAGCGGTACCGCTCGTCGAACCACTTCACGTTGGGTCCGACCGCGGATCGGACACGGGTGGCCTCGAGGACGGAGGCGACGGTCTGGTCGGCGAACACGGCGAACAGCACCACGGTGCCCGCCGCGAGGATCGGGGCCAGCAGCGCGGGCAGTCCGACGGCGTGGCGCCGACGGACGACGATCTGGATGACCGGGCGCGCGCCGGCCAGCAGCGCGGCGATCGCGATGAGGCCGGTGGGTCCGGCAGCGAGGGAGAAGGCGGCGATCACCACGGCCACGGCCGCGGGCAGCAGGCGCCCGGTGGAGACCGCGCGTTCGATGGAGCACCAGGTGAGCAGAGCGCCGAGTGCGATGATCGGCTCGGGACGCAGGCCGTTGTCGTAGGGCAGCCAGAAGGCCAGGAAGACCAGACCGGCCGTCCACACGGCCACCGGTCGGGTGCGTACCGCGCGACCGAGGCGCGGGATGACCTCCCGAGAGATGACGAGCCAGCACAGGACGGCCGCGATCAGCGCGGGCAGGCGCATCCACGGGCTGGCGGTCGACACCTTGGCCAGTGCGGCCAGCATGTCGTAGTACGGCATGCCGAAGGGCGCCTCGGGCACGCCGAACCACCGGTAGTAGTTGGCCATGTATCCCGAGTGCTCGGAGACCCGCGCCATGTTGAGCAGATATCCGTCGTCCGAGGTGTTGGCGCCGATGACGTGCCACAGCAGCAGCGTCCCCACGACCACGGCATCCACGCCGGTGACCCGGAGCCAGTGCCGGGGGAAGAACCGCCGTGCGCGCCGGCCGTCGGCGTCGTCGAGCCGGTGCAGTGCGACCAGCGACGCGACGACCAGGAGCGATCCCAGCACGATCGCGAGCAGTTTCAGCGTCGACGGTGAGGAGGAGAACCGGGAGTCCACGTCGATGCGTACCGACATGTCGGCCGGTGCGGATCCGGTCAGGTCGCTGAACACCCCGACGGTCTGGGGGCGCACGTCGCCCGGGGCCGTGCCGGTGAGATCGCCGACCGCCGCGGTGGTGCTCTCCGGCGTCGAGGTGAGAGTGAGCGCATCGCAGCCGGCCACGGTGTCCGCGGGCACCGAGAGCAGCAGTTGGTCGCGCAGCACGACGGTGACGTCGCCGGCGTCGGTCCGTGTGACCACGAGGCCCACGCGCCGGGCGTCCGGTGACTGCGGCGCAACGGTGGACAGCACCAGGCTGCCCGGCGCGGCGTCGGCGAGAACGGAACACGGGACGGTGGCCGACAGCGAGAGCGGGTTGTACGAGACGAGGGGCGTCTCGACGCTGGTGAACGAGCCGTCCTGCGGCCAGGTGACGGACGCGGCGTCCTGCTCGACGGGCAGGAGCGGGGTGAGGATCGCCAGAAGTGTGCCGAGCAGACCCGTGACGATCGCGACGATGCGCGTGGTGGCGAACTGTCCCGACCGGCCTCCGGCCTTCCCGAAGGCGAATCGACTCGGTCTCGACGCCGGGGCCGGTGGTTCGGTCGTCGTCTCGGCGGTTGTCGGCACGCCACGATGCTAGGCGACGAGACCCGCCCCGCCAGAATCCGCGACCGTCAGCGGACGTCCCACACGTACGTGCCGTCGATCTCGGTGGCGGTGCGACCCAGCAGATCGTCGACGGTGTCGCGCAGTGCGTCCTGGTTCTCGGTCGGGGGCAGCATCACCACGTCGGCATCCCAGAACGCGAGGTCCTCTCGCGCCGTGCGTCGCTGATCGTCGTTCAGTGTCGGGACGATGCCGGTGCGTCCCGCGGTGCCGAGCAGCTTCGCGGTGGGTCGATCGATCGCGCCGTACTTCGCCTCCCCGTCCGGTTGTCCGCTCGGTCCGACGAAGTAGCCACCGGCGATGCGGTACTCGAGCCCGGTGTCCACCTGCCAGCGCAGCGCTGCGGCGGTGCCGGGATTCGGGACCGGCACGGTGACGATCGATCCCGGGTCGTCGGTGTCGACGTACTCGCGCCACGTCCCGTCCGCCAGGAACGACGGGGTCTCTCCCCGGTCGGCCGTCGGCAGCGGTGTCGGTGCGAGGGGGACGAGTGCGACGGCGAGAGCGCCCGTCCACACCACGGCGACGCGGCGCGAGGCGGGTGCGGTCAGGACGCGATCGGTGACCATCGCGATCAGCAGCGCCATGGCCGGCACCGCGGCCAGTACGAACCGGGTCTCGAGGACGGACTGCAGGAGCGGGATCCGGTCGAGGTACTCGCCGGGCAGGGCGATGCCGGTCTCCGTCCCGTCGACCACGAGGGCGACGCCCAGTGAGGCGACGCCGAGGATCAGGATCGACACGAAGGCGGCCACCGCGATCGGACGACGGCGCAGCACCACGGCGGAGACCACGACGAGAAGCAGCAGCGGGATGCCGAAGTACGCGTTCTGCTCGGTGGGGTTCAGGGCAACGTCGTCCATCGGAAACGCTGCACCCCAGAGCGACTGGGGCGGGAACCGGACGAGTGACACCAGATCGTTCCCGGGCAGATTGTGGTCGAGGTAGCTGTAGTGCTGTCGCCCGCGGAACTGCCACCACAGGGGTATCGCGACGAGCACCGCTGTCAGCAGTGCGGCACCCAGCACGGGCAGTGCCGCGTGCCGGACCATGGGGACGAACCGGCGCGGCCGGAACACCCAGTACAGCACCGTGAACAGGGCGACGGCGACCGCGAAGACGAGGAGCGGCTCCTCGCCGAGCATCACCTGCCACGCCACCAGGAGACCAAGGACGACGGCGTGACGGCGACGGCGAGTGTTCTCCGCGTCGGCCATGCGGACGAGTAGATACAGGATGAACGGCAGGACTCCGAGCACGACGAAGTTGGGGTGGGCGTTGGCGTGCGAGATCATGCCCGGCGCGAACCCGCAGAGGAGCCCGCCGAGACCCGCGGCCGCACGTGACCGGATCACGGTGCGAGAGAACAGGAAGTACCACCCGTAAGCGGTGGTCGCCAGCCCGAGCGTCAGGGCGAGGGTGAACGTGGCCGCCGGTCCGAAGGCCAGAGTGATCGGTGTCAGAGGTACCGACAGGCCGAGCATCGCGGTGTTGGCCATCATGTTCACGCCGTCGGGCGCGTTCTGCAGGTCGGAGAAGAACGGGTTGTCGAGATGTGTGACCGAGCGGGCGGTCACGGCGAAGAACCACTCCCACATGGTCTGGTCCTGGCCGCTGAAACGGAGGTACTGCGACTGCAGGTGCTGCCACTGGTCGTGCAGCACCAGCACGGACAGCAGCGTGTAGACGGTGGCAGCGAGGAGGTCCGCCCGGCGGGCGGTCACGTGCGCACGACGAGGACGAACGGACCGATCTCGCGGATCTCGAACCGAGGGTCGTCGAACAGCGACTCGGGGTAGGAGACGGTGTAGCGGCGCACGTTCGGATCGTTGGGGTACACGTCCTCCGCGAGACGCAACGTGTAACCGTCGGCGCCGCGGCGGAAGAGGAACGCGTCGGGGGCGCGCCACGGCAGGGCATCGAGGGCGGCGATCAGTTCGTCGCTGCTGCGCAGATCGCTCCACGACTCGATGGCGTCGGCGCGGGCGGCGAACTCGGCGAGCGGGTTCGCGTAGTGCGACGTCAGCCCCTGGAACCCGAAATACGGGTGGTACGCGAGGAACGTCGTGTCCGAGGTGAGCAACACCGTGTCGGTCCGCGGACCGGGCCGCGCCTCCTGGAGTGCCGCGTCGACCTCGCCGTAGTACGACACGGCGCTCGGTGGTCTCTGATCGGCACGGACTCCGTCGCCGTCGGTGTCCGTGTACGCCACCGTGATCTCGTTCTGCAGGACGTGGGGGATGTCCTGGGCGAAGGCGACGGCGCCGACGATCCCGACCGCGACGGAGACGGTTCGGACCCGGGGCGACTCACTCGACACCAGGTACAGCGCCCGAGCGCCCTCCACGAAGCCGAACACGCCCGCGGCGCCGAGGATCAGCACCAGCACCGCCTCGAGTCGGAAGCCGAGCAGGGTGGTACCCGCGACAGTGGCGAGCATCGACAGCAGGCACCACCCGTAGACGGCGACGACGCCGAGACCCAGGGCCTGCGCACGGCGAGAATCACGGACTCGCACCACGATCCACAGAGTGCCGACGAGGCACAGGGCGCCCGTGAGGGTGAACTGCGCCATCGGGAAGGGCAGCTCGGACCCGGACTCCGGCAGGTAGTGCAGAGCGGTACCGCTCTCCGCCGTGCTGCCCGTCAGCGACGCGAGCAGGTACGGCGCCCAGACGGTGAGCGCGAGCAGCCCGGAGATGCCTGCGATGACGACGAGGCGAAGTGCCGGGTCGAGCAGCACTGCGAGGGAACGGTTCTCCCGATAGCGCAACACCGCCGCGACCACCGCCATGAGCACGACGGTGAAGGCCGCGATACCGAGATAGAGGGTGTAGACCGTCGCGGCGACACCGAGGAACAGGCCGGTGCCGACGACGGCTCCCCATCCTGCGCTGCGCGTCGACCCCGGGCGATGGAGTGCACCCCACGCCAGGATCAGCACGGGCGGGATCATGACTGCGATCGTGGCGCCGTAGGCCTCGGGTGAACCGTAGGCCAGCATCAGGGCCGTCACGCCGAGCGCGGCCAGTACTGCCAGGTCCGCCCGAACGAGACTGCGCCACAGCACGAGCGAGACCACGGCGGCGACGGCGAGGGACGCGATGGCGTAGGGCTTGTAGGCCTCCCACCCGGCCGTACCGAGCGCGTCCGCGACCCGGCCACCGACCCAGAACCACCCCGCGGGGTAGTACGGCGGGAGGTCGGCGTAGGTCATGTCGGCCAGTGCCGGCGAGTCGGTGAGGCGAGTGAGGTACTCGGTGCGGAACTCCTGATCCACCGAGATGCCGAACAGGTACAGCTTCGTGGCGGCCAGCGGCATGCCGAGTGTGACGGTGACGAATCCGGAGAGGCCGATCCACGACAGCAGGGTCGCGACACGGGGGGAGCGGCGCAGCCGGAGCATCACCACCGACGCGGCCAGCACGGCGAGAGCAGCCACCTGCCCGACCGTCGCGACCGCGCGAGTCACGTTGGAGGAGTTGAACGCCGGCCACTGCACCAGGGAGAAGGCGTACAGACCGACCGCCGCCACCGCGGCCGCGACGACTGCCGCGGCGACGGCCTCTGCGCTGGTACTCAGAGCCGTCCGCATGACTCTGTTCGGCATGGCCCTGCTCAGATGGGGAGTTTGCGGAAGATCGGACGCGGGACGTGCCGCAGCGCCATCATGACGAACCGGAAGGGCCCCGGAGCCCACACCAGATCCTTGCCCTTGCGGGACGCGGACACGGCCAGTTTGGCGATGTCCTCCTTGTCCACCGTCAGCGGTGCTTCCTTGACGTGCGCGCTGAACTTGGTGCGCACCATGCCCGGACGGATGACGGTGACGCGAGGTCCGAACTCGCGCAGGGCTTCCCCGAGGCCGAGGTAGAACCCGTCGAGTCCGGCCTTGGTGGAGCCGTAGACGAAGTTGGAGCGGCGCACGCGCTCGCCCGCGACGGAGGACATGACGATGATGCGGCCGAAGGCCTGCGCCTTCATCTTCTCGCCGAGGAGCACACCCACCGACACCGACGCGGTGTAGTTGATGTTGGCCGTGAGCACGGCCTTGTTCTGGTCCTGCCACAGCAGTTCCGGATCGAAGTCCACCGCGAACGCCACGATCGCGACGTCGACGTCGCCCTTCGACCAGGCCTCGTCGATGACCTTCGGGTGCGACGCTGTGTCGAGCGCGTCGAAGTCGATGACCTCGACGGACTTGGCGCCCTTGGCCGTCAGCTGAGCGACGGCCGCGTCACGCAGGGGATCGTTGGGCAGCGCCGCGAGAATCACGCGAGCCGACGACGTCGAGAGGTACTCCTCGGTGATCGCGAGGCCGATCTCGCTCGTGCCACCCAGTACGAGAATGGTCTGCGGGTCGCCCACAGCATCGATCGTCACAGCAGTTCCAACCTTCTGGCCATATCCGAGGCGAAGACGCCTGTGGGGTCGACGGATCGCCGAACGGCGATCCACTCGTCGATGCGCGGGTACATCGCGTGGAACGTGTCCGCGGACGTCCGGGAGTCCTTGGCTGTGTAGAGCCGTCCGCCGAACTCGAGCACCCGCCGGTCGAGGTCCGCGACGAACGCGCCGAGACCCTCCTTGATCGGGAAGTCGACGCAGACGTTCCAGCCCTCGATCGGAAAGCTCAATGGCGCTTGGTTTCCCGGCCCGAAGAGCTTGAAGACGTTGAGGAACGAGTAGTGCCCCGAGCGCTGGATGTCGTGAATGATCTTCTTGAACTCGCCGACGGCCTGCGGCGGCACCACGAACTGGTACTGCAGGAATCCGGCCGGGCCGTAGGCCCTGTTCCACTCCCCGAACATGTCGAGCGGGTGATAGAACTGCGTCAAGTTCTGCACCTTGCCGCGGTAGGTACCCGACTTGCGGTACCAGAGCTCGCCGATGGGTCCGAACGTGTACTTGTTCGCGAGGCCGTTGGGGAACACGTCGGGGAAGGTCAGCAGCGGCTTCGCGCTGAAGCGCAGCGGATCCTTCTGCAGCTTCGCCGGCAGCTGGTCCAGGGTCGCGAGCGATCCGCGCGACAGCGCCGCACGTCCCAGCTTCGGCGGACCCGAGATGGCGTCGAACCAGGCGCTCGAGTAGTCGTACCGGCTCTCGCTGCCGTCGCTGTGGATCGCGATGGTCTCGTCGAGGCTCGCCGTCACGTCGCCGTCGGCGATGAAGTACGCGGTCTCGGTCGGCGTCATCTCGATGGTCGCCCGCAGGATGATGCCGGTCAGGCCGTTTCCGCCCACCGTGGCCCAGAACAACGGCGCGTCGTCGCCGTCGGGCGTGATGTGGCGGACTGTGCCGTCCGCGAGCAGCAGCTCCATCGAGCGCACGTGATTGCCGAAGCTGCCGGCGCTGTGATGGTTCTTGCCGTGGATGTCACACCCGATGGCGCCGCCGATGGTCACCTGACGAGTGCCGGGGAGCACGGGGACCCACAACCCGAACGGCAGTGCCGCACGCATCAGCTGGTCCAGGCTCACTCCACCGTCCACATCGACGATGTGCGTCTCCGCGTCCATCGAGTGGATGCGGTTCAGTGCGCTCATGTCGACGACGAGCCCGCCGCCGTTCTGCGCGTTGTCACCGTACGAACGGCCGAGTCCGCGGGCGATGACGCCGCGCCGCAGATGGGACGGCTTGCTCTCGTTCTGCTCCGCGACCCGGAGGACGGCGGCGGCCACGATCTCGGGATCGGACGTGGTCAGCACCTGCGCCGTGGTGGGCGAGGTACGTGCCCACCCGGTGAGGGTGCGCGCACTGGTGGGTGGCAATTCGGTGATGGACATCGTTCGTCAGGTTACAGGCAGTGAGAGGGCCAGTACGCTGACGCTCTGTGTCATCAGACGATCACCAGCGCCTTCCTCTGCCCGTCGAGATCCCCGTCACGGAGAACACCGCCGACGACGCGCTGGATCTGCGGACCCAGATCGTCCGGTTCCTCGTCACCGGGGTGCTGTCGGCCGTCGTCGACTTCTCCATCACCATCGCGCTGCAGTACGGCCTGGACGTGCAGCTCTCGCTGGCCAAGGCGGCGGGATTCGTCGTGGGCACCACCGTCGCGTACCTGATCAACCGGCGCTGGACGTTCGCGGCACCGCCGTCGCGGGCGCGGTTCGTGGCCGTCGTCGTCCTGTACGCGGCGACGTTCGGTGTCCAGAACGTGCTGTACACGCTGTTCGGGCACCTGTGGCCCGAGACGATCCTCTACAGCGCCGCGGCGTTCGTCATCGCGCAGGGCACCGCGACGGTGATCAACTTCGTGGTCCAGCGAGCGGTGATCTTCAAGTTGCGCTAGGCCCAGTCCTTGAAGGCGGGTGCTGCGGCGTCCTTGTCGGAGAGTTGGTAGGTCAGGGGTGTGCCGTCGCGGCCGTGGGTGGGCCAGTCGATGGCGAGGTCGGGGTCGAGCGGGTGGATGTCGCGGTCTGCTCCGGGGGTGTACTCGAGGCTGCACAGGTACATCACCGTGGAGTGGTCCTCGAGGGAGAGGATCGCGTGCCCGAGCCCGACGGGCAGGTACACCGCGCGGCGGTCGACGTCGTCGATGAGCACCGAGTCCCAGGTGCCGTACGTCGGTGAGTCCTTGCGGAGGTCGACCACGACGTCGAGAAACGCGCCGCGGGTGCAGGTGACGTACTTGGCCTGCCCGGGTGGATCGACGGTGACGTGGATCCCGCGGAGCACGCCTGCGGAGGAGACGGAGCAGTTGGCCTGCAGCAACTCGAGGGGGTGGCCGACGGCGGCGGTGAAGGCGGAGTCCTTGTGCCATTCGAAGAACACGCCGCGGTCGTCGCCGAACTGGCGGGGAGTGAATTCGAACGCCCCGGGGACGCGCAGTTCGCGGAAGCTCACGGTCGGTGTCCTCTCTCGAGCAGGTCCAGCAGGTATGCCCCGTATCCTGACTTGAGCAGTGTCTGCGCGCGGGCGCGCAGGGCGTCGTCGGTGATGAACCCGCGTCGCCACGCCACCTCCTCGGGGGCGCCGATCTTGAGTCCCTGGCGTTGTTCGATGGTGCGCACGTAGTTGGAGGCGTCGAGGAGTGATTCGAAGGTGCCGGTGTCGAGCCACGCGGTCCCACGCGGCAGCACCTGCACCTGCAGGGTCCCCGCCTCGAGGTAGTGGCGGTTGACGTCGGTGATCTCGTACTCCCCGCGAGCGGAGGGGGCGAGGTCGCGGGCGATGGCGATGACGTCGTTGTCGTAGAAGTACAGCCCCGGTACCGCGTAGTTCGACCGCGGGTGCATCGGCTTCTCCTCCAAGGACAGGGCGGTGCCGCTCTCGTCGAATTCGATGACCCCGTACGCGGTGGGGTCGGAGACCTCGTAGGCGAACACCGCGCCGCCGTCGACGTCGGCGAAACGGCTCAACTGCGTGCCGAGGCCGGGGCCGTAGAAGATGTTGTCCCCCAATACCAACGCGGCGCCCTCGGTGCCGATGTGCTCGGCACCCAGCACGAACGCCTGCGCGAGGCCGTTGGGTTCGTGTTGCACCTTGTAGGTCAGCGAGATGCCGAACTGGGAGCCGTCACCGAGCAGCCGCTGGAACTGCTCGGCGTCCTGCGCGGTGGTGATGACGAGGATGTCGCGGATCCCGGCGAGCATCAGCGTGGTCAGCGGGTAGTAGATCATCGGCTTGTCGTAGACGGGCACCAACTGCTTGCTCACGCCCTGAGTGATCGGATGCAGCCGCGACCCCGTGCCACCCGCCAGAATGATTCCCCGCATGATGGGCGAGTCTTTCAGACTGCGTCCGCCCTCGCCTCCCACGTACTCTTCGCCGCATGAGAATGCTCGTGACCGGCGGCGCCGGGTTCATCGGCGCGAACTTCGTGCACCTGACCGCCCGCACCCGCCCCGACATCGAGATCACCGTCCTCGACGCCCTCACCTACGCCGGCAACAAAGCCTCCCTCGACCCTGTCGCCGACCGCATCACCTTCGTCCACGGCGACATCACCGACACCGCACTCGTCGACAGCCTCGTCGCCGACACCGACCTCGTCGTCCACTTCGCCGCCGAATCCCACAACGACAACTCTCTCGGCGACCCCTGGCCGTTCGTGCACACCAACATCGTCGGCACCACCACCCTTCTCCAGGCGGTCCGCACCCACGACGTCCGCTACCACCACATCTCCACCGACGAGGTCTACGGCGACCTCGAGCTGGACGACCCCGCCCGGTTCACCGAGAACACCCCCTACAACCCCTCCTCGCCGTACTCCTCCACCAAGGCCTCCAGCGACCTGCTGGTGCGCGCCTGGACCCGCTCCTTCGGCGTCCGCGCCACCATCTCCAACTGCTCCAACAACTACGGGCCCTACCAGCACGTCGAGAAGTTCATCCCCCGCCAGATCACCGGCGTCCTCACCGGCATCCGCCCCAAGCTCTACGGCGCCGGACTCAACGTCCGCGACTGGATCCACGTCGAGGACCACAACACCGCCGTCTGGACCATCATCGACAAGGGTGCGCTCGGTCAGACCTACCTCATCGGCGCCGACGGCGAGGTCGACAACCGCACCGTCGTCGAGACCATCCTCGAACTGTGCGGCCACGACAAGGCCGACTTCGACTTCGTCACCGACCGCCCCGGCCACGACCTGCGCTACGCCATCGACAGCACCCGCCTGCGCACCGAACTCGGCTGGACACCCCGCTACTCCGACTTCCGCAGCGGACTCGCCGCCACCATCGACTGGTACCGGGACAATCGCACCTGGTGGCAGGCGCAGAAGGACACCACCGAAGCTGCCTACACGGCGGCAGGGGAACGCATCACCTGACGCCTCGAGGGTCCCGCGGCCATTCCAGACTGCGTGTCCTTTTGTTACGGCGTCGTGACCCTGTGCCACACTGACCGGGTTCGTGCCGCCTGCGGGCGGCATTCCCGGTAGGTGTTGGAGTTCTCGTGCTGCTGTCGGTCGTCGTCCCGTGTCACAACGAGGAAGACGTCCTACCCGACCTCGCAGCGCGTCTTCTCGAGCAACTCGCGCCGACCGACCCGGACGTCGAGGTGATCCTCGTCGACGACGGGAGCCGCGACGACACGGTCGCCATCATGCGCCGTCTGCATCTCGACGATCAGCGAATCCGGTACATCTCGCTGAGTCGTAACTTCGGTAAGGAATCCGCGATGCTCGCGGGACTGGTGTACGCCAAGGGTGACGCCGTGGTCATCATGGACGCGGACCTGCAGCATCCGCCCGAGCTCATCATCGACATGCTCCGTCTCCACGCCGAGGGGTACGACCAGGTGGTCGCTCGACGCACCCGGGACGGTGATTCCTTCGGGCGGACGGCCTTCGCCCGCCTCTACTACCGTGCGGTGAACAAACTCGTCGACGTCGACATGCAGGACGGCGCCGGCGACTTCAGACTGCTCAGCCGCCGTGCCGTGGACGCGCTACTGCAGATGGGCGAGTACAACCGATTCTCGAAGGGGTTGTTCTCCTGGATCGGTTTTCCCACGGCGACAGTTGATTACAAGAATGTCGCACGCCAGGGCGGCGGTGCCAGCAAGTGGTCGTTCCGGCGTCTGGTCAACTACGGCATCGACGGCATCATGTCGTTCAACAACGCGCCGGTCCGGCTCGCCATCTACATCGGCGCAGCGGTGATGGCGCTCGGGTTGGCGTACGTGCTGTTCCTCATCGTCGCGGCGATCGTCGCCGGTGTGTCGGTCCCCGGATACGTCACGCTGGTCGCCGCGATCATCGGCCTCGGCGGACTGCAGCTCATGTTCCTCGGTGTGATCGGCGAGTACGTCGGTCGGATCTACTACGAGACCAAGCAGCGGCCGCACTTCCTCGTGGCGGAGACCGAGAGCGGAGATGCCCCGTCGAATGCGGTCCGCCGACGACGCTCGGTTCGGCACGACCTGAACGAGACCGAGTGAACGACGACATCACGCCCGGACCCGTGGGTCGTCGTGAGTCGATGGTCGCCGCGTTCCCCGGCGTGATGCGGTTCGCGGTCGTGGGCGTCGTCAACACGACGGTCTACTACGGCAGCTACCTGCTTCTGCGACTCGTGGTGCCGTACATCGCCGCACACCTGATCGCCATCGTCGTGGCCATGGTGGGATCGTTTCTTCTCAATTGCTACTGGACGTTCCGTACGCCTCCGACATGGCGAAAGTTCGCACTGTTCCCCCTCGGGAACCTGGTCAACTACGTCGTGACGACAGTGGGCGTCGTCGCACTGGTCGACGGAGCAGGAATGGACGAGCGCATCGCCCCACTGGTCGCTGCTGTCGTCGCCATCCCGTTCACCTTCGTGTTGTCGAAGAAGATTCTCACGCGCACCCCGGTCCCGTCGGCGGGAACGCGATGACATCGCCTGCGGAACTCGACACCGTCGCGGAACCACGACGGAACTCCCGACTCGCGCGACGGGGCCCGGACGTCGTGGGCGTCGTTCTCGTCGCCGTCACGGTGGGCCTGTCGGCCGCGCTCGCGCAGTGGCGCGGCTCCTTGTTCTTCTACGTCGGCGACATGTACGAGCAGTTCGCTCCGTTGTGGCACATCTTCGGATCGCAACTGCGCAGCGGTAACTGGCCCACGATGGATCCTGCCGGCTGGATGGGCGGCAATTACGCAGCCGAGGCACTCACCGGCATCTGGAATCCGGTCAACCTGCTGAACTTCGTCATCGTGTCCTGTTTCGACGATCTCGCACTGGCTGCGTTCGTCGTCGCAGCAGAGATGACGGCGATCCTCGGTGTGGGTGTGTTCCTACTCGCACGGTCCTACGGTGCGGGGCGTCTGCCCGGTTACCTGGTTGCGGTCGCGATCCCCGTCTCCGGACTCACTCTCTGGTACGAAGCGGCGGGATGGCCGGCCGGACTGGCCGCGTTCACCTGGGTCGTCCATTTCTGGTGGTCCGCTCGGATGTTCTCGCTCGGTCGGCTGCCGGCTCTGGTGCCCTTCGTGTTCGGGTTCCTCGCGATGACGGCCGGCAACCCGTACGCCCCACTCGGACTCGTCGTCGTGCTCGTGGCACTCGCAGTCGAACTGGTGGTCCGGGGCGACCGCGCACGCCTGGTCATGCTCACTGTCATGGGGGCGTGCGTCGGAGCGGTCGCCTCGATGGTCTTCCTCCCGCTGCTGGGCTCGAGTGAGGTCACCGACAGGCAGTCCCTGGCCGCCATCGCCAACGACACGTTCCTCGTGCCGGACATCGGGGATCTGGTTGCGGGCAGCTCGCCGACGTACCTGCCGTCAATCTCGAACTGGGGCGGGGAACGGCTCGAGGGTGTTCCGTCGACCTACTTCGCCTGGTTCTTCCTGCCTCTGCTGCCGTGGCTGCGCTGGCCGTCGCTCCGTCGGCGTTTTGCCGGATCCGTCGGTCTGGCCGTCGTCGGTGTCGTCTATCTCCTCGCGAGCCTCGCCCCGTCCAACGTCTGGCTGTTCCGCTGGCCGTTCCGGCTGGTCGAGTACCTGTATCTCGTGGTGGCCGTCGCACTCGCCGTCGCGCTCTCCGCGGGCCTGGCGCGCGATCACGTGCGACGACGAGCCGCTCTCACGACAGCGGTCGTTCTTCTCGGTGGCTATCTGTCGTGGGCCGTCCGGCCGGATCTCTCCCCGACGCACCTCGTGGGGCTGCTGGTGGTCGCTGTGTTCGTGTCGGCAATGGTCGTCGCCGGCAGACGTGGGGCGACGCTGCTGATGGTCGTGATCGCCACGGTGGGAACGACGGCGGTGCTCGCCGTGCAGACCTCGTCGTTCCCCTCCGCTGCGCCACCGCTGCCGTCGTCGGAGCCGGAACCCGAGGCACCCCCCAACGGGGGCTCGCCCGCGATCTCGCTCGACCGGATGCGTGCCGGCGCCGAGTCCTATCGCGGCACGGTGCTCCAGCTGGCGGACCGATCGACCGTCACCACCGAGGACTCCGCGAACGGCCGACTGCTGTTCGGCAACGTGGGTCGTGCGACGGGTGCGCAGACGGTGGCGAGCTACACGGGAATGGGGTTCGACGCCTTCGCGACCGAGTTGTGCATGGACTACCGAGGCGCCGTGTGCGCCGACGCGTTCGATCGAGTGTTCGCGCCGGCGTCCGACACCGTCGACGCGCCACTGCTCGACGTGATGGGTGTGTCCACGTTGGTCCTGCAACGCACTCTTCTCCCCGAGGCGACGTCTGGCCCGCCACCGCCCGGTTGGCGCGTTGCGGCATCCGACGCTGCCCGAGTGGTCTGGGTGCGCGATCGGGTGCTCGTCCCGGGTGCAGGTCCGGCGACCTGGTCGTCGTCGCAGGTGTCGTTCGACACCGAGACGAGTACACCGTCCGGGGAGACTCTCCGCGTGGACGCCCGCGACGCCGGGACCATTGTGTTCTCCCGGCTCGCATGGCCCGGATACGACGCCACTCTCGACGGTTCGCCCGTGGCGGTGCGTCAGGGACCCGCCGGTCTTCTCGCGGTCGACGTTCCCGCCGGGAACGGGCTACTGCAGCTGACCTACTCGTCGCCGGGGCTGACCGTGGGACGAGTAGCAACAGTGTCCGCAGCAGGTGTGGCGATACTCATGTCGATCGGAGTCGGCCTGGTCGGGTGGCGACGCGCTCGCTCACGTAGGGGCAGCGGCAGCTCGCTCGGTTGATATCGTCGAGCCGTCGTTCGACGTGGTTCGGCACCGTGGTGGCTCACACCGCAGATCCATAGGAGAGTGTGATGAGCAGTTCCGTGCACGCCGATGCTCGATCCAACAACCTCGCGGCAGTACGCCGCACGATGGTCGATCACGACGCCCCGACCCGCCTGGTCGTTCAGCGAGGAACGTTCGCCGGTCCATCCCCCAGGGTGTCGGACGATCTGTACGCCTCCATCACCGTCGGTGACGTCCATCGCCGTCGTTTCGACGTCACGGTGGAGCAGGGTGCGTCCGTCGACACCGACACCTACTTCGGACGCTTCGCGGCGAGCTACTTCCAGCGGTGGACGACCGTGACCGAGGTGGCCGTCTCCTTCGACTTCGAGGGTGCAGGTGAGGTTCGACTTCGTGCGTCCGACTCGGGTGGCAACGACCGGACGGTGACCACCGTGCGGGTGTCGGGCTCCGGCAGGCAGACTCTGTCCTCCCCGGTGAACAGCTTCCTCGACGGTGGCTACCTGTGGATCGAGATCGCGGCGGTCGAGGACAGGGTGCGAGTGTCGGCCGTCGAGTGGACGGTGGCCGCACCGGCCGTCGTGCGCCCCGCCGCCGTAGCCATCTGCACCTTCAACCGGGCCGACGACTGCGCCGAGACGCTCGCCGCGCTGGCGGCCGACGAGCAGCTGGTCGCGGGCCTCGATGCGGTCTTCGTCGTCGACCAGGGCACGGACGTCGTCGCCGACCGGCCGCTCTTCGCGGAGGTCCGCGCGATCCTCGGAGACAAGCTGGTCTACATCCAGCAGCCGAATCTCGGTGGCGCGGGCGGTTTCACGCGGGGGATGTTCGAGATCACCGCCATCAACGAGCACGCCAACGTCATTCTGATGGACGACGACATCCTGTGTGAGCCGGAGAGCATTCTCCGAATGAACGCGTTCGCCAACGTCACGGTGACTCCCACGCTCGTCGGCGCGCAGATGCTCTACCTCATGAATCCTCTCAATCTGCACGTCAGTGGCGAGGAAGCGGACCTGCCCAAGCTGAAAGCCGGCCGCTGGTCGGCTCATTCGCTGCACGACGCCGATCTGACCGAGAAGCGCCAGAACAAGCGTGTCGATGCCGGATACAACGCGTGGTGGTCGTGTCTGATCCCCGCCGAGGTCATCTCGGAGATCGGGTTGCCGCTACCCATGTTCTTCCAGTGGGATGACATCGAGTTCGGCATCCGGGCGCGGGCGCACGGGTTCGCGACGGCGACACTTCCCAACGCGGGTGTGTGGCACGCCGATTTCCACTGGAAGGATCGCGACGACTGGGCCAAGTACTTCAGTGCCCGGAACTCGTTGATCGCCGCTGCACTGCACAGCGACTTCGACGTCAAGTCCCTCAGTAAGCAGTTGACACGCGAGATCTCGCAGTTCGCGGTGTCGATGCAGTACGGCCTCGCGCTGACCACACTGCAGGCGATCGAGGACTTCCTGGTCGGTCCCTCGATCCTCGAGGACGGTGGACAGTCCGTGCTCGCCTCGGTGCGAGCCATGCGAAGCGCGCACCCGGAGACGGTGAAGCATCCGGCCAGTGCCGTTCCCGGCGTCGTGTCCTCCGAGTTGGTCACGCGTCCGGCGGGTTTCACCCCGAACAAGAAGATGCTCGATCTCGTTCTCCTCAAGAGAGTGCGTGATCAGTTCCGAGGGCGAGTGCGAGGCGAGTTCGCCTACATCCCTGCGGCGGAGGCGCATTGGTGGCACGTGTCGCTCTTCGACCGTGCCGTGGTGGCGGACGCGTCCCAGTCCGGAGTACGAGTGCGCCGACGCGACGTGGCCGAGGCCAAGGTTGTCGCCGCGCGTCTCAAGGACGTCATGCGGCGCTTCCGCACCGAGGGACCGGAGGTCCAGCGGCAGTTCCGCGCTGCCCTGCCGGCCCTGACGAGTCGCGAGAACTGGGCCCGCCTGTACGACATCGACGATCCCGCAGCCGAATCGGTCAGGTGAGCCGGACCGCCACCTGCTCGTTGTTGGACGTGTAGGCGAGGTACTCGAACGTCACCCCGGTGCGGTGGACGAACTCGGTCCACGCCTTGTACTCGTGCAGGGCCCAGCCGGGGAAGTTGAAGAACTCGTCGAACACGATGACGGTGCCCGGCACCAGCCGTGACTCGAGACGACGCAGGACGAAGTCGGTCGACGAGTACAGGTCGGCGTCGAGGTGCAGGAACGCGACCGGGCCGCGGTTCTTCGACAGGAACGGCCCGAGGGTCTGCTGGAACATGCCCTTCACCAGATGTGCTCCCGGAACGTCCGGTAGAGCGTCCTGAGCGAAGGTCCCGGCCTCGAATCCGGTGCGCCAGTCCTCCGGCAGGCCCTCGAAGGTGTCGAAGCCGGCGATGACTCCGACGTTGGCGGCGCGGCGCCACTCGTCGACGATGGTGCCGAGGGTGGTCCCGGTGGCGACCCCGAACTCGAGTGCCATGCCGTCGATGGAGACGGCTCTGAGCGCGTGTCGGAGCGTGAGGTCGGGGTGGGTGAAGGACGGCGTCATCGGGAGATGTGTCTCGGCGAAGTCGGCGCTCGACGCCGTGGCTTCGACGTCGGCGGCGAACGGGATGTCGCGGCGCATCCGGAACTCCAGCGTGGTGATGGATTCCTGGAGGTCGGCGATCGTCTTCGCCTGACCCGTGATTAGGTCGATCAGCTCACTGTGACGACGGTCGGCCTCGGGTGCCACGGCGTCCTGGACTGCCTGCACGACCTTGCCTCGCGCCGAGGCTCTGACGCGTCGGCTCCACCGCATCACCCGCACCGTCCACTCGTCATGGGGACATACCGTAGTTCAGGGTTTGCGGAAGTACTCATCCCGGCCGAGCTTGCGCAGACGCAACCACTCGCGCAGGCCGCGGAGGTCCCGTCGTGTGACCACGAAGTACCACCCGAAGCGCACCCATTCCTGCGGGAGAAGCTTGCGCATGCCGGGTTGAGCCATCAGGTATCCGCGGTTGCGGTAGGTGAAGTAGCGCTTGGTGGCGTCGTCCGGATACTGCGTGTGCATCCGGCCGCCGAGGATCGGCTTGAATTCGTCGGCGCCGTTCGGATGCAGGTACGCGGTCTGCAGGCACGTGCCGAAAGCCAGCCCCGAGCGTGTGAGGCGACGGTGGATCTCGACCTCGTCGCCGCGGACGAAGAGCCGGAGGTCGGGGACACCGACGGCGTCGATCGCAGCGGCCGAGAACAGCGCACCGTTGAACAACGACGCGTAGGACGGCAACAACTCGTCGTCACCTAGTTCGGACCGCCAGCGTCGCCACGCGGTGCCGCGTCGCAGCGGGAACGCGAGGTGATCGGGATCGTCGATGTCGCACACGACGGGGGAGACCTCGTCGAGGCCGTGGCGCACCGCGCAGTCGAGGAGCGTGGCGAGGACGTCCGGCCCCTCCGGCCTGCCGTCGTCGTCGGCGAGCCACACCCGCTCGGCACCGAGGGACAGCGCGTGCAGCATCCCCAGCGCGAAGCCGCCCGCCCCGCCGAGGTTGTGCTTGCTCCCGAGGTAGGTGGTCGGCACGTCTGCGCTCTCGACGAGCTCGCGGACCGCGGTCTCGTTCGCGTTGTCCACCACGATCAGATGGTCGAGCGGACGGGTCTGCGACGTCAGGACGGCGAGGGACTGGGCCAGTAGCTCGCGGCGCCGGTGGGTGACCACCACGCCGACGATGAACTCAGGCATGCGGATCGTGATCGGCCTGGCCACGATCCGCGGCCTCCAGCTCACGAATGACGTGCGCGACGTGGTCTCCCGCGTCGTCGCCCTCGTACGACCGCACGACCTCCTCGATACCGCCCTGCTGCCGCACGTGGCCGTGATCGATCCACACGGCTGAATCGCAGAGCTGGGCGAGGAACTCGTTGGAGTGCGAGGCGAAGACGAGGATGCCCGAGCGCTGCACGAGCTTCTGCAGACGAGTGCGCGCCTTCTTCATGAACTCGGCGTCGACCGCGCCGATGCCCTCGTCGAGCAGCAGGATCTCGGGGTCGATGCTCGTGACGACGCCCATGGCGATGCGCACGCGCATGCCCGTCGAGTAGGTGCGCAGCGGCATGTCGAGGTACTCGCCGAGCTCGGTGAAGTCGGCGATCTCGTCGATCTTCGACATCATCTGCTTGCGTGTCTGGCCGAGGAACAGGCCGCGGATGATGATGTTCTCGTAGCCGGAGATCTCCGGGTCCATACCGACGCCCAGGTCGAAGACCGGCGCGACGCGACCCCGCACGACGGCACTGCCGCGGGTGGGTTCGTAGATGCCCGCCAGCAGGCGTAGGAGCGTCGACTTGCCCGCACCGTTGTGGCCGACCAGTCCGACGCGGTCGCCCTCTTTCAGTGAGAGCGTGATGTCGCGCAGCGCCTCCACGACGACGACGTCACTGCTGTTGCGTCCGATGGTGCCGCCGGCCTTGCCGAGGAACGCCTTCTTCAGCGACCGGGTCTTGGCGTCGAAGATGGGGAAGTCGACGCACGCGCCGTGCGTCTCGATGCTGACTGTCATGTGTGTCTCGTCCGATCAGACCCAGTAGGGCACGCGGGCCCGGAACGTACGCATCGCCACCATGGTGACGGCCAGGCCGACCACGGTGAACGCCAGCACGATGTACCAGTGGTACGCCTGCTGGTCCTCGCCGATCAGGGGCGCGCGCAGGATGTCGAGGTAGTGGAACAGCGGATTGATCTCCACCAGCCGCGCGCGGTCCGCCGCGGCCCCGCCCATCTTCTGCAGATTCGCCGTGGTCCACACGATCGGCGTCATGAAGAACAGCAGCGTGACGACGCTGCCGAGGATCGGGGCCAGGTCGCGGTAGCGGGTGGCGATGATGCCGAAGAGCAGTGACACCCACACCATGTTGACGACGATCAGACCGAACGCCGGGATCGCCATGACGATGGTCCAGTGCAGCTCGGGACGGAACACCGCGAGCATGATCAGGTAGATCAGCATGTTGTGGCCGAGAAGCAGCACCTGGCGCCACACGAGCCGATAGATGTGCACGCTCAGTGCCGACGGCAGCTGCTTGATCAGGCCCTCGTTGGCCACGAAGACGTCGGCGCCCTCGAGGATCGACGCGCTGATGAGGTTCCAGATGATGAGCCCGACGGTGACGTGGGGCAGGAACGACTTCAGGTCGATGTCGAGGAGGACCGAGTACAGCAGACCCATCGCGACGGCCTGCACACCCGTGGCGATGGTGATCCAGAACGGGCCGATGACGGAACGCCGGTACCGCTGCTTGATGTCCTGCCACCCGAGGCTCAGCCATAGCTCACGCTGGGCGTAGCCCTGCCGGAGATCGCGGACGGCCCGGCGGAACGTCTGCGAATCGGACGCGGGTGCATCCCCGGAGTTCGAGTCCCCGGTGTTCGAGTCGATCGCTGGTGCTGCCACGACCGACGACCCTACAGACGAGAACCGTCAGAGGTACTGGCCGGTGCCCTGCCCGTGCTGGCCCTGACCGCCGCCGCCGATGGACACACCGGGCGGAAGTGCACCCTGGCGCATCTGCTCGAGCTGGGCGCGCGCCGCCATCTGCTGAGCGAAGAGTGCCGTCTGGATGCCGTGGAACAGTCCCTCCAGCCAGCCCACCAGCTGTGCCTGGGCGATGCGGAGCTCGGCGTCGGACGGCACCGCGTCCTCGCCGAAGGGCAACGCCAGGCGCTGGAGCTCGTCGCGCAACTCCGGCGCGAGTCCCTGCTCGAGCTCACGGATGGAGGAGGTGTGGATCTCCTTGAGGCGGGTGCGGCTGGCGTCGTCCAGCGGTGCCGCGCGCACCTCCTCGAGGAGCTGCTTGATCATGGTGCCGATGCGCATGACCTTGGCGGGTTGCTCGACCATGTCCGCCAGCGATTCCTGGTCGTCGCCGTCCGACGAGTCGCCGGCCCCGGTGACGTTCGCGCGGGCCGCGGCGGCCGCCGCCTCGCGGGGACTGAGCGCGATCGGCTGCCCGTCCGGACCGATGACGACGACGTGGTCGGCGCTGTCGTCCGCGCGGCCGCCGTCCGAGTTCTGCTCGTGTGAAGACGTCATGTCTCCATCTTGACCCGGGTCGCTCACCAGGGTGGGGTCCGGGGCGTGCCCGTGCGTGCCCGCCCTGTCGCCGTCGGCGCCTAGAGTGTGCGGCATGACCTACGACGTCGCCCGCGTACGAGGGCTGTTTCCCTCGCTCGGCGACGGCTGGATCCACCTCGATCCGCAGCTGGGCATGCAGATCCCCGACCGGGTGGCCACGGCCGTGTCCACCACCTTCCGCGGGACCGCATCGACGCACATCGGTCGGCACCCCTACGCGCAGCGCAGCGCGAAGGTCGCCGACGACGCTCGGCAGGCCGTCGCAGATCTGGTCGGTGGATCCCCCGAGGGCGTGGTCCTCGGTCCGGACCACGGCATCCTCCTGACCGCTCTCGCGGAAGCCCTCAGCACGCGTCTCGGCCTCGGTACGGGCATCGTCCTGTCCCGGCTGGACGACGAGGCGAACGTGGCACCGTGGCTGCGCATCGCCAATCGGTACGGCGCCCAGGTGCAGTGGGCCGAGGTGGACATCGAGACGTGCGAGCTCCCCAGTTGGCAGTTCGGGGAACTCATCGCGGCGAACACTCGGCTCGTCGCGCTGACCGCGGCGTCGACGGTGGTGGGGTCGGCCCCCGACGTGCGTGTCGCCGCCGACCTCGTGCACGACGCCGGTGGGCTGCTGGTCGTCGACGCGGTGGGTGCGGCCCCCTACGCGGTGCTCGACATCGAGGAACTCCGGGCGGACGTCGTCGCCGTCAACGCCGCGGCCTGGGGTGGGCCTCGCGTCGGAGCGCTGGTGTTCCGGGACCCCGAGCTGCTTGACCGGTTGCCGTCGCAGGCGCTCGACACCGATGCGAAGGGTCCGGCGCGGCTCGAGGTCGCCGGTCTGCACTACTCACTGCTCGCGGGCATGACCGCGTCCATCGACTGTCTCGCCGCCCTCGACGAGAACGCGAGCGGGACACGTCGACAGCGTCTCGAGATGTCCATCGGCTCGCTGCAGGACTATCAGGATCGGCTCTTCGCGTACCTGCAGGAGCGCGTGGCGGCACTGCCGCACGTCATGGCCATCGGTCAGGCGTCCAGCCGCATCCCGTGCCTGAGCATCAGCGTGGACGGCGTCGACTCCGACAAGGTGGCGGCGCGATTGGCGGACAACAGGATCGACGTGGTCGGTGGCCTGCACGGCGGCAGCCGCCTGCTCGAGTCGCTGGGTGTCGCCGATGCCGGTGGCGCGATCACGGTGGGGCTGGCCCCGTACACGACGCGGCACGAGATCGACCAGCTCGTCACGGTTCTCGAGACGCTGACCTGATCCGCGCCCGTCAGCGGACGCGCAGGATCACCTTGCCCACCGTGGCGTGGTCGTCCAGCATGCGATGAGCCTGCGGTGCGTCCGACACCGGCACCTCCGCGTGCACGACGGGCACGACCGCACCGTCGGCGATCATCGGCCACACGTGCTCGCGGACCTGGCGCACGATGTCGGCCTTGCCGCCCGGGCCGGTGAGGGGGCGCGCCCGCAACCCGGCGCAGTGCACACTGCCGCGCTTGGCCATCAGCGCGCCGAAGTCGAACTCGGCCACCCGGCCGCCCTGCATGCCGATCGTGACCAGGCGGCCGTCCATCGCGAGCGCAGAGATGTTGGGAGAGAGGTACTTCGCGCCCATGTTGTCGAGAATGACGTCGGCTCCGTGCCCGTCCGTCGCGGACCGTAACTCCTCGGTGAAGTCCGAGGTCTTGTAGTCGATGAGGATGTCCGCGCCGAACGACCGGCAGATCTCGAGCTTCTCCGCCGAGCCGGCGGTCACCGCGACGCGCGCGCCGAGGGCCTTCGCCACCTGGATGGCGTGCGTGCCGATGCCGCTGCCACCGCCGTGGATCAACAACGTGTCCCCGGCGGACAAGCCGGCGTACATGACGACGTTGGACCACACCGTGCACGCGACCTCGGGCAGCGATGCGGCCACGTGCAGGTCGAGCCCGTCGGGAACGGGCAGCACCTGTCCGGCCGGCACCACCACCTGCTCGGCGTAGCCACCGCCCGCGAGCAGCGCGCAGACCCGGTCGCCGACCTTCCACGAGGTGACGTCCGCACCGACGTCGGCGATCACACCGGAGCACTCGAGCCCGAGGATGTCGGTGGCGCCGGATGGCGGCGGATAGTTGCCCTGACGCTGCTGAAGGTCCGCTCGGTTGACGGCGGACGCCGCGATGGAGATCAGGACTTCTCCCGGCCCCGGTACGGGATCGGGTACCTCGCTCCAGACCATGACCTCCGGGTCGCCGTACTCGGTCAGCGTGATGGCATGCACGTCTCGATCGTATGCCGCCCTCAGATACGGGAGGGTTCCTCCCACAGGTTGATCCCGGCTTCGGTGGCGTGCTCGTCGATGCGGCTCAGTTCGTCGTCGTCGAAGCGGAGTCGCGCGAGTGCACCCACGTTGTCGTCGAGCTGCTCGACGGACGAGGCGCCGATCAGCACCGTCGTGACCCGCGGGTCGCGCAGCGCCCACGCCAACGACATCTGGGCGAGCGACTGCCCCCGCGCCGCGGCGATGTCGTTCAGCGCGTTCAGATGCCCGCGCATGTCCTCGGTCAGCCACTCGGGATCGAACGACTTCCCCTGTGCCGCGCGCGACTCGTCGGGGATGCCGCCGAGGTACTTGTCGGTCAGCATGCCCTGCGCGAGAGGGGAGAACGCGATCACGCCGACTCCCAGCTCGTCGACGGCCGGCAGTAGATCGGACTCGATCCAGCGATTGAGCATCGAGTAACTAGGCTGGTGGATCAGCAGTGGCACTCCCGCATCGGACAGCAGTGCCGCCATCTGGCGGGTGCGCGCCGCCGAGTACGAGCTGATGCCCACGTAGCGCGCCTTGCCCTGCTCGACGGCACTGACCAGCGCGCCCGCGGTCTCCTCGACGGGTGTGTCCTTGTCGGGGCGGTGGCTGTAGAAGATGTCGACGCTGTCGAGCCCCATGCGCTCGAGTGAGCGGTCCAGTGAGCTCAGCAGGTACTTGCGCGACCCGCCGAAGCCGTACGGGCCCGGCCACATGTCCCACCCCGCCTTCGTCGAGATGACCAGCTCATCGCGGTACGGCCCGAAGTCCTCCCGCAGGATGCGGCCGAAGTTGATCTCCGCGCTGCCGTACGGCGGCCCGTAGTTGTTGGCGAGATCGAAGTGGGTGATGCCGAGGTCGAACGCCCGGCGGAGGACGGCGCGCTGGGTGGCGAGCGGCACGTCGTCACCGAAGTTGTGCCACAGCCCCAGCGAGATGGCGGGCAGCTTCAGTCCGCTCTCACCGGTACGGCGGTAGGGCATCGCTGTCGGGCGGTCGGTGTCGTAGCGGTCGGGGGAGGCGACATAGGGATCCGGCATGGCGCCATCCTGCCGGACATGTGACGCTCACCAGCGTGAAATCGTGTTGCCGGGCGTGCGCGTTCGCTAGCGTTTGCGTGTGAGCACTTTCGGCAACTTCCAGAACGAGATCTACCTGACCGGGCTCGGCGGCACGACCCCCGACCTGCCGATGACGGCCGACGGTCTCGAGGAGCGGGCGCGCGAGACGCTGTCCGCGGCCGCCTTCGCGTACATCGCCGGGAGTGCGTCCACGGAACGCACGGCGCGTGGGAACGTCGACGCGTTCGGCGCCCGCAGGATCGTTCCCCGGATGTGGCGCGGGGCCAGCGCACCGGACGCCCGCGACCTGTCGGTGACCGTGCTGGGGACCACCCTCGCCGCACCGGTGCTCACCGCGCCGATCGGCGTCCTCGGCATGGTGCACCCCGCGGCGGAACCCGCCGTCGGGTCGGCCGCCGCCGAGCTGGGGATCGGCTCGGTGCTGTCCACCGCGTCGTCCACTCCGCTCGAGGACGTCGCGGCGGAGTCCGGCGAGAACTGGTGGTACCAGCTGTACTGGCCGTCGGACGACGGCGTCGCGGAGTCACTGGTGCGTCGTGCCACCGCGGCGGGAGCGAAGGTCATCGTCGTCACGGCGGACACCCCCGGCATCGGGTGGCGTCCGCGCGATCTCACGCTCGGTCATCTGCCCTTCCTCCGCGCCGAGGGCATCGCGAACTACCTGTCCGATCCGGTCTTTCGCTCACGCCTGGCGTCGCCTCCCGAGGAGAGTGCCGAGGCGCTGCAGATCGCGGTGCTCACCTGGGTCGGCATGTTCGGCAACCACACGCTCCGCCCGTCCGACGTCGCGCGGGTGCGTGAGTGGACGCATCTGCCCGTCGTGGTCAAGGGGATCCTGCACCCCGACGACGCCCGTGCCGTCGTCGACGCGGGTGCCGACGGCGTCGTCGTCTCCAATCACGGTGGGCGACAGGTGGACAACTCGATCGCCGCGCTCGACGCGCTCGAACCGGTCGCCGCGGCCGTCGGGGATCACGCGACCGTGCTGCTCGATTCCGGTGTCCGCTCCGGCGCCGACGTGGTGGTCGCGCTGGCCCTCGGCGCCGACGCGGTGTTCTACGGGCGGCCCTGGGTGTACGGCCTGGGACTCGCGGGCCGGGAGGGTGTCGTCCATGCGCTGCGGTGCCTGCTGGGCGACCTCGACATCACCATGGGACTTGCCGGGCTGTCGTCGGTCACCGAGGTGGACGGGTCGATTCTGTACCGGTCCTGAAGATGCGCAGGTCGGCACGCGCGGGGGTCACCTCGGTCTAGCCTTCCGTCATGGTCGTTCACAGTGCGCGTCCCGAGGAGTCACAGACCGCGGCCCCGCCGGTGGCCTGGTTGAACGAGGCGGAGGCCCGCGCGTGGCGCGCGTTCATCGATGCCGACTACCGCCTCATGGACACCCTGAACCGCGACCTGCACACGCGAGAAGGTCTGACCCTGGCCGAGTACCGCATCCTGGTGCGACTGAGCGAGGCTCCCGACGGTTCGCTGCGGATGAGTCTGCTCGCCGACGGCGTGCTCTCGTCGAGGAGCCGGCTCACGCACCAGATCCGCCGAATGCAGGAGCAGGGCTTGGTCGTTCGAGACACCTGCGACGAGGATGGCCGTGGTGTCCTGGCCGTCATCACGGACGACGGACGCGCCCGCCTGGCGGCAGCGGCACCGTCGCACGTCGCCGCGGTACGGCGATGCCTGATCGATCTGCTCACGGCCGACGAACTCGCGACGATGGCCGAGGTGTTCGAGAAGGTCGATCGACGACTGCTCACGGGAGACCACTAGTATCGATCGCGGAAGCGTGGCAGAGCGGCCCAATGCACTCGCCTTGAAAGCGAGAGACGTGTGAAAGCGTCCGGGGGTTCAAATCCCTCCGCTTCCGCCAGTGCGATGTGATCGACGACGAACGCCCCCTCCGTCCGGAGGGGGCGTTCGTGTCGGTCGGTGCCGCGTTACTTCTGCTTCGCGGCGGCGAGTCCGCGGGCCACGATGGCGGCCTGCAGGTAGCGCAGTCCCGAGGGCACGCTGGGATCGATGCCGGTGAGCTGGCCGATGCGCTTGAGGCGGTAGTCGACGGTGTTGGCGTGCACGAACAGGTGCCGCGCGGTGCGCTGGCGGTTGAGTTCGTGACCGATGTACGACGTCAGCGTGTCGAGCAGTTCGGGCGCGTCGTCGAGGGGCTTGAGAGCACGGAGCAGCTGCTCCCGGCCGCGGCCCGGACGGGTGAGCTGGTACTCGAGCACCAGGTCCTCGGTGCGGTACATCCCGGCCGGTCGGCCGAGTTGCCGTGTGAGCGAGAGCAGTTCGTAGACGTGCTCGGCAGCGCCAGGGATGTCCTCGCGCTCGGCCGACGTCATCGTGGCGGTGATCGGGATCTCGCCGGCGCGGGAGAGTCGCTCGACGAGGGTGTCCACCCACTCGCGTTCGCGCGGTGCGGGCAGGAGCACGGTGCCGCCGTCGGTGCTGAGCAGGGCCAGCGGCGACTTCCCGCACATGGTCGCGAGTTCCGCCTGGATGCGGCGCAGCTTGCGCCGTGCGGACACGGTGCGATCGACGACGGGGTTCGCCTCGTCGGGATGCTGCGGGAAGTGCAGCGCGATGACGAGGTACTCGTCGGCGAGGTCGATGCCGCACTGCTGCGCGGTGGACAGGGCGTTCTGCCCGCCGCTGAGCAACGTGGTCACCAGTGTGTGCGTGGCGGTGTGGTGCTCGGACGCGACGGAGCGGTACTCCTCCACGTACGCCATGGACACCTCGGTGGTGACGGCCTCGAGGAGGCTCACCAGGACGAGCGAGTTGTCGGTGACGTTCTCGATGTTCTGAGCCTTGGCGTCACGGCTGACGAGAGTGAGACCGAAGCGGAATCCGTCGTGATAGGCACGCAGGATCGAGCGCAGGGGCACCCCCTCGCGAGCCCAGCGAGCGGCCGCGTCGTGGACGTTGGCGAGGTCCTTGTCCGACGGCGTCTTGCCCGATTCGAGCATGCGGACGGCAAGACCCAGGCACTTGACGGTGACCTCGGTGACGTCGCCGTGCAGGAGCTCGCCGGGGAGCGTTCCGCAGGGGGTGTTGGCCTGGAAGTGATCGACCAGATGACGCGCCACCCCTCGCAGATCGCTCATCGCCAGAGAATTTGTACGGGTGCCGGCGATCAGGCCCGCTTCCATGTGTCCCGGAAGCGGCTTCGGAGCTGTCTTCGGTGTGGTCATCGATCCCCCCATGACTGTGTAGTTCATGTCAGTCGTGCATGTTCTCGGGGTACCGTAACAATCATTAACGGGTCCCGAGATTGTTTCGAGATACCTATTCGAGAGCCACGGTATGCGCTCAGGCCCACTGCGGTGTCTGTTCCCGTTGTCAGGCCAACCGCTGTGACCTGCGATGACACCCCTGCATGACGCCTGTTGAGGCAAAACAAGTCGCGTTTTCACCTAGTTCCATCTTGCTTTCACACAATTGACGGTGACCCACTTCATGAAATGTCACACACGTGGGTGATGCCTCCAAGTCCGGTTCACGTGTCGTCCACCGTCTCGCGGTACGCTTTCGGCACGGTTCCCGGTCTCGGTGTCGTCGTCGCCGGTTCTTGTGACCGCAGACAGGACGTCGAGCAGTCCTTTGGACCTGAAGGCGGCGTACCTACCGGCAAGTAAGTTGGTACGCGTTCCCCCGGGCGCGCGGGACGTTCCGCGCGTCGTGTCTCTCTGTTCACCGGTGGCTCCACGCGAGCCACATCGGACGAAAGGTCTGTCGATGCGACGTCCCGCTCTGCTCGCCGCGGGGTGCCTCACCGCGCTGACGCTTCTCGGCTCCGCGCCGGTGGCGGGTGCGCAGCCGGGCGTTCCGACGCCGGCCGTGGACGCGTCGTCACCCACTCGCGTCGTCTCGGTGACCATGGCGACCGATCGCCGGGCCGTCATGTCGGTGTTCTCCTCGTCGATGAACCGCGAGATCCAGGTGCAGGTGTTGCTGCCCGCCGATCGATCGGTACCGCGTCCGTCGCTGTACATGCTGGACGGGGTCAGTGCGGGCGAGGAGTCCGGCTACACGGAGAGCACGTGGACGCAGAAGACGGACGCGGTCTCGTTCTTCTCGGACAAGGCCGCCAACATCGTCCTTCCCGTCGGGGGACGCGGTGCCTACTACGCCGACTGGGCCCAGCCCGATCCCGTGCTCGGCGTCAACAAGTGGGAGACGTTCCTGACGTCGGAACTGCCCCCGTTGATCGATGCCCGCTTCGACGGCAACGGCGTCAACGCGCTGGTGGGTCTGTCGATGGGCGCACAGGGCGCGATGAACCTGCTGACCAAGCATCCCGATCTGTACACGGGCATCGCCGGATTCAGCGGTTGCTACGACAACCGCTCCAACGAGACGAAGAACGCGGTGCGTGCCACCGTCGGGTCCACCGGAGGCGACGCCACCAACATGTGGGGCACGAACGCGGATCCGCTGTGGGCCGAGAACGATCCGAGTACCCGCGTCGAGACGCTCCGCGGCAAGCAGGTGTACCTGTCGACGGGCAACGGATTCCCCGGACCGTACGAGGCGGGTGGCGGTTTCGGTGAGGAGATCATCGACGCGCTGACCGTCGGCGGCCCCCTCGAGGCCGCCGCGAACATCTGCACCACCGGCTTCGCCGACACGCTGCGCGCGGCGGGTGTCCCGGCGACCATCGTGTTCAAGCCGTACGGCACGCACTCCTGGCGCTACTGGCAGGACGAGATGCACAACTCGTGGCCCGTCGTGGCCAGGGCGCTCGGCCTGTAGCTGTCGGGGGCGTACACCCGCTCCGTCGACCGCACACCCTCTCCCGCCGGCTGCGGAGGGTGTGCGCCTCACGCAAGGGGTGTGCACAGTCTCTGGTGCTCCGCCGTGAAGATCTTTCGGCGTGTGCCCGATTGGTGCGCGTCGACCCGCCCGGTTGTCGGGGGTGTGCACACCCGCTCCGTCGACCGCACACCCTCTCCCGCCGGCTGCAGAGGGTGTGCGCCTCACGTACCGCGTGCGCACACGAGCCCTAGCGCGAGGCGGTGGCCCCGGCGAACTGCTCGGCAGCCGACGCGGCGAACGCGAGGAACGCATCGTTCTCGTGTGGGTCGCCCACGGTCACGCGTACGCCGTCGTCCCCGTACGCCCGCACGATGACACCGGCCTCGGTGGACGCTGCGGAGAAGTCTCCCGACTCCGCCCCCAGCGGGATCCACACGAAGTTCGCGGACGACTCGGGCACCTGGAACCCCATGTCGCGCAACGAGTCACGGAGGCGCGACCGCTCGGCCGTCACGACTGCCGTACGTGCGAGGAGTTCGTCCGAGGCCGCGAGCGACGCGACGGCGCCACTCTGCGCGACACTGCTCACGCTGAACGCGGTGTGCACCTTCTTCATCGACGTGATGATCGACGGTGCTCCGACGGCGTACCCCACCCGCAGTCCGGCGAGGCCGTAGGCCTTCGAGAACGTCCGCAGCACCACGACGTTGGGCCGGGTTCGTCCGATCTCCACGCCGTCGATCGCGCGGTCGGTGTACTCGAAGTAGGCCTCGTCCAGCACCACGACGATGTGGTCGGGGATCGCGTCGAGGAACCGTTCGAGGTCGGCGGGGTCCACCACGGTGCCCGTCGGGTTGTTCGGGTTGCACACGAACATGAGACGGGTCTTGTCCGTCACCGCTGCGGCCATCGAGTCGAGGTCGTGCACGTCGTCGTGAGTGAGCGGCACACGCACGGCGGTGGCGCCGGCGACGAGCGTGACGATGGGGTAGGCCTCGAACGAGCGCCAGCCGAAGACGACCTCGTCCCCGGCGTTGCAGGTGACCTGGACCAACTCCTGGCACAGCGCGACCGATCCGCAGCCGACGGCGACGGTGGTGGCCGGGACGTCGAGGAAGTCCGCGAGCGCCTCGACCAGGATTGTCGACTGGTTGTCGGGATAGCGGTTCACTCCGGCCGCCGCGTCGGCGATGGCCTCGCGAACGCTGGGCAGCGGGCCGGCCGTGGTCTCGTTGCTGGCGAGTTTGATCGCGCCCGGGAACGAGCGACCGGGCAGGTAGCCGGGGATGGCATCGAGGTCGGGGCGCGTGCGTGGGGTCACGATCACCGATTATGCGCGGCGGTCGGACACAGTGTGGTCGCGGCTCTGGCTCGACCCTCGCTTTCGCCATTGTGTGCCATTACCGTGGAGCCATGTCGGGTCTCATCGAGGACACTGCGCCCATCCGCCCCCGCGACGAGGGTGCGGACACCGCCACGCTCGACCGCGTGCCGCTCACCGCGTTCGAGCCGGACAGCAGGGCTCGCGGCGGCATCGTGGTGTTGCACGAGGCGCGCGAGCTCCCGCAGGCACTGCTCGAGTTCATGCGCTCCCTCGCCGCCGACGGCTGGCTGGTCGCAGCGCCGCACCTGTTCCACCGGGCAGCAGGGGACGACGAGGTATTCGGCACGCCATTGTTCGAGGACTTCGACGCCACCGTCGACTGGCTGCAGAGCCGGGGCGTTCCGACCGACTGCATCGGCGTCATCGGATTCGACGACGCCGGAACCGCAGCCGCCCTGGTGGCCACCGATCGAGCCATCGGTGCGGCGGTGAGTGTCGCGGCTCCCGGCATCGTCGAGGCGCTGACCACGGATGCGCTCGCTCTCGTCGACGCGGCGGCATCCCTCAAGGCGCCCTGGCTCGGTCTCTACGGACGCGACGACGTCCGCACTCCCGTGGAGCACGTGGAGCAGTTGCAGGAGGCCGTGTCGAAGGCGTCCGTCGCCACGCTCGTCGTCAGTTACGCCGGTGTCGAGCATCGTGCGGACGAGGAATCCGCCGTGTCGGAGGAGTCGGCTGGCGAGGAGGCGATCGTCGACGCCCAACGTCGCATCTTCGACTGGTTCGACAGTCATCTCCGATAAGACCGCCCCACCAGCCGTTTTGCGTCTACTCCGGCGCGTGTGTAATCTTCCTTCTCGGCGGTTCGCAAGGACCGGTGCCCTCGAAAGAGGTCCAGGAGGCGTGCCAGAGCGGCCGAATGGGAGTCACTGCTAATGACTTGACCCTTCACCGGGTCCGGAGGTTCAAATCCTCTCGCCTCCGCCACTTTCGACTTCGGTCGGAGGACAACTGAACAGCACCACAGCATGCGCCCGTAGCTCAACGGATAGAGCACCTGACTACGGATCAGGAGGTTAGGGGTTCGAATCCCTTCGGGCGCACCACAGAGAGCCGGTACCAGGATCATCCTGATACCGGCTTTCTGCATGTACGGGTCCGGCACCTCTGTGTACTATGCGATGGAACATATAACCGGGTTCCGGCCCGCCACAGGGGGAGTGTGTCGTGA
Source organism: Rhodococcus sp. SORGH_AS_0301 (assembly GCF_030818285.1). Classification (NCBI taxonomy): domain Bacteria; kingdom Bacillati; phylum Actinomycetota; class Actinomycetes; order Mycobacteriales; family Nocardiaceae; genus Rhodococcus; species Rhodococcus sp. SORGH_AS_0301. The sequence goes on along the minus strand of NZ_JAUTAC010000002.1, from coordinate 3,932,762 downwards.
CCGAGTTTCAGACCATCACTGTCGAACCGCGTGGGCACGTCCTGCACATCGGGCTGAACAGGCCGTCGAAGCGGAACTCCTTCACCACCGACATGATCCGCGAGCTGTCGACGGCCTACGGAATGGTGGAGGAGGACGACGACCTCCGTGCCGGCGTGCTGTTCGCCCACGGTGAGCACTTCACCGCCGGTCTCGATCTCGTGGACGTCGCCCAGCACCTGACGGGCGATCGCCTGCCGTTCGCCGAGGGTGGGCGAGATCCGTGGCGCCTCGACGGGACGTGGACCACTCCGGTGGTGACGGCGGTGCACGGCTGGTGCATGACGCTCGGCATCGAATTGCTGCTGGCGTCCGACATCCGGGTCGCCGCAGCCGGAACTCGTTTCTCCCAGATGGAAGTTCAGCGCGGTATCTATCCCTTCGGCGGGGCGACCCTGCGCTTCCCTCGCGAGACCGGCTGGGGGAACGCGATGCGGTGGATGCTCACCGGCGACGAGTTCGACGCCGAGGAGGCTCATCGCATCGGGCTCGTGCAGGAGGTCTGCGCAGATCCCGCGGCGACGATCGAGCGCGCGATCGAGCTCGCTCACCGCATCGCGGAGACCGCTGCGCCACTCGGTGTGCGGGCCACGCTCGAGTCCGCGCATCGCAGCCTGATCGAGGGGGACGCGGCCGCGGCTGCGCAGCTGCTCCCCGACATCCGGGCACTGTTCTCGACGTCCGATGCGGCCGAGGGGATGCTGTCGTTCGTCGAGAGACGGCAGGCCACCTTCACCGGCAGGTGATACTCATCGGATCCACACCACGAACGGAGCATCGGTGACGACGTCGGACGAACGCAGACTCATGGCCCTCGCGGCAGTGGCGGGTGTCGCGCAGAACGCGATCGCCCTGCCCTACGTCCGGAAGCACGGGACACGATCCGCCGCCGACTTCTTCGTCGGGAAGATCTGGTCCACTGTGCCCGGACGGTTCGCGATGGTGGACCTCATCCTCGTGGTGATCGCCTTCCACGTCTGGGCGTTGCCGGAGGCGCGGCGTCTCGGCATCGTCCGGTGGTGGCTGGTCACGGTGCTCCTCACCTTCGGCGTGGGCATAGGATCTGCGATCCCGTTCTTCCTCGCCGTGCGCGCGCGGACGGTCCGCCTCGCGGGCTGACGATCGACGAGAGCCGCTTCGATAGGGTTCTCGCGTGGCAGAGGACGTGGATCGCGTCTACGGCGGACGGTCGATGACGGATCGACGTGCCGACCGGCGACGACGGTTCCTGCAGGCCGGCATCGAGGTGATCGGCGACAAGGGGTACGCCGCGACGTCCGTCGCCGACATCTGCTCGGCCGCGGGTCTGGCACGCAGCCAGTTCTACAGCGAGTTCGCCAATCGCGAGACGCTGCTCGTCGCCGTGTACGACCTCGTGCAGGACGATGCCCTCGCCGCGGTCGTCGCCGCGCTCGCCGACGCGACGGACCGCACCCGACGAGCGCTCGTCGTCGCCGCGATGACCGCGCTGATCGAATCGTTGGGACGGGACCCACGTCGGGCACGCATCTCGTACCTCGAGATGGTCGGGGTGAGTGACGACGTCGAGCAGCACCGCAGCAGGCGCCGCGCGACCTGGGCCGAGTTCATCGAGGCGACGCTCCGTGCCGAGATCGGCGCCGACTTCGTCCCGCCGGGCGGTCACCGGCTCGCCGCCACGGCCTTCCTCGGGGCGCTCACCGAGTTGGTGTCGGACTGGTCGCGCACCCCGCCGCCCCGGCCACGCGTGGACGGGATCGTCCAGACGATGATCGCCGTCCTCGGCGCGTTCGTTCCTGACCTCGATCGATAGCGGGGATTGTTATCCAGCCCACAACGCTCTACAGTCCTGATCACAATCATGGACACGCGTGTCCAACATGTTGGATGTGCTGAACACTGTTGCCGGGCGCACATACGACTGCTGTCGAGGCTCGGCGCAGAAAGAGTGAGATCGATGTCCGCTCGTCGGTTCCGTCCTTCGTACGCACTTGCGGTGGTGGTGGCCGCCGTGGCGGTGTCCGCGACGGTGGTCACGCCCGTGTCCGCGGCGCCCACCTTCCCTGCGATCCCTGAGTTCGACACCGACTTCTACCTGCCGCCCGACGCCGTGGTCGCCGCCGCCGCACCGGGAGAGATCATCGCCGCGCGTCCCGTGGACCTGGCCACGCTGAATCTGATCCCGACGCAGGTCGACGCCTGGCAGTTGTCGTACCGGTCGAACAACGGCCGGGGCGAGCCGATCCCGGCGGTGACCACCGTCATCACCCCGCGCGGCGCCGCCTCGGCTCCGCGTCCGCTGCTCTCGGTGCAGATGGCCGAGGACTCACTGGCCGCGTACTGCGCGCCGTCGTACGTCATGCGCCAGGGTGCGATCCCGTGGCCTCTGACGGGTGCCGTGACGTCCGGCGTGCAGTTCCTCGAAGTGCAGGCAGCGCTGGCCCAGGGCTGGGCGGTGTCGGTTCCGGACCATCAGGGGCCGAACAACGCGTTCGCCGCCGGGCCGGTCGCCGGACGCATCACGCTCGACGGCATCCGGGCGGCGGAGAGTTTCGCTCCGATGGGACTGTCCGGGGTGGACACGAAGGTCGGGATGAGCGGCTACTCGGGCGGAGCGATCGCCACCGGACACGCCGCCGAACTCGCCGGGACCTACGCCCCGGAGCTGAGCATCGTCGGCGCCACGGAGGGCGGCACCCCCGCCGAGCTCGCCGCCCTGGTGAACAACGCGAACAACGCGCTCGGATCCGGCATCGTTGCGGCCGGCATCATCGGCGCCAGCCGTGAGGACCCCGACTTGGCGCGATTCGTGGACGAACACATCGATCCCGCGGGTCGGGCCCTCTTCGCGGCCAAGGACAACCTGTGTGTGGGGTACACCTCAGCCCTGCTGCCGTTCCTGAACCTGAAGGGTTTCCTGCGGACCGAGGGGGATCCGTTGGAGCAGCCGGTGGTGAAGAAGTCCCTGGACGCGCTGAACCTCGGTGGCACGACGCCGACGATGCCCGTCTACGTCTACCACTCGAACCCGGACTGGTTGGTTCCCGTGGGGCCGGTGAACGGGATGGTCGACGCGTACTGCAGTCGGCCCGGAGCGAACGTCACCTACACCCGCGACCACTTCAGCGAACACCTGTCGCTGGAGGTGATCGCGTTCCCGAGTGCCGTTCTGTGGATGCGTGATCGGTTCGCCGGTGTACCTGTGGAGCCCGGTTGCCGTACCGCCGACGTCGGGTCCATGGCACTGGACGAGCGCACCTATCCCGTCTGGGTCGATGCTGTGGGCGAGATCGTCGCGGGTCTGTTCGGGAAGCCGATCGGGGGATGAGGCACCTCGTGTGACGCCCGCGACGGGCCGGTCAGAGTCCCCGGTCCGGAGCGCCCATGTCACCGGTCGTCGGCGTGCCGTCCGCCAGCGTGTACTGCAGTAACACGGTGCCACCGGGGCTCGCCTGCGGTGGGGCCACGAGGGCGAGGCTCGTCGGCAGAGCGCCGGTGTCGAACACCGTCTTTCCGACACCCAGCACGATGGGGTGCAGCCACAGGTCGAGGCGGTCGAACAACCGCTCCCGCAGCAGCGTCTGCACCAGGTCCAGACTGCCCACGACCTTGATGTCCTGATGCCGCTCTCGGATCTCGCGCACCGGTCGGTAGATCCGGGCCCAGTACCGAGGATCCGGCCCAGTCGAGCGTGCGCGGATCGCGCGAGGCGACGTACTTGGGAATCCCGTTGAAGAGACTCGCGATGCCGTCGTCCGGTCCGCCCTGCTGGTGCGGCCAGTACGACGCGAAGATGTCGTACGTCCGTCGCCCGAGCAGTAGCGCATCGGTGCCGCGGTAGGCCGCATCGATCTGCGCGCCGGTGACGTCGTCGATCAGCGGCGCCTGCCAGCCGCCGAACGGGAACCCGTCCGGGTCCTCGTCGGGTCCGCCGGGAGCTTGCCCGACGAGGTCGAGCGTCGCGAACATCTCGATGGTGATCGTTCCCATGGCGTCACTCCTCGGTTGCGTGTGACGAGATGGACCACCGAGCGGTTCGGAAGTCATCGCGGAGGGCCGTCGCGATTCACACGCTCCGCGCCGCCAGGCCGCCGTCGACGGGGAGGCAGACCCCGTTGATGTAGGCCGCGTCGTCCGAGGCGAGAAAGACAGCCGCATTGGCCACGTCCTGTGGCGTGCCCATCCGTCCGGTCGGACTCGCGGCATGGCGGGCGGCCAGTGCGGTCTCGCGGGACGCGTCGTCCACCAGGGTGTGCGAGACCAGGGGTGTGTCTATCAGCCCCGGCAGGATCGCGTTGACCCGGACGCCGAACGCGGCGTACTCCAGCGCCAATGCCACGGTCAGCTGATTCACTCCGGCCTTCCCGGCGGCGTAGGCGGGATAGGAGTACCCGGTGTACCGGATGCTCGCCAGCGAGGAGACGTTCACAATCGCGCCGCCCCCCTCCGAGAGCATCCACGGAATCGTGTACTTGCAGGTGAGGAACACCCCGGTGAGATTGAGCGACAGCGCGGCGTTCCACCGGTCGAGGCTCAGCTCGGTGACGTGTCCGGTGGTCACCGACCCGACGTTGTTATGCAGGATCGTGGGCGGCCCGACGGCGTGTGCGGCGGCGTCGACAGCGTCGCGAACGCCGTCCTCGTCCGTGATGTCCGCCGCGATCGCCATCGCTCGTCCGCCGTCGTTCACGATCTCCTTCGTCGTCAGTTCGGCCTCGGCGCGGTCCCGGTCGATCGCCACCACCGTCGCCCCGGCCCTGGCATAGGCGAGTGCGGCGGCGCGGCCGTTGCTCATGGCTGTTCCGCTCGACCCTGCGCCGAACACGAGCACGACACGGCCGGACAGTGACGGTGGCATGGCGGGCTCCGGATTCCGAGGGCGAATGTGACCTCTCGATGGTCGTCGACGGGTGGGGCCCAGAACCAGCGCGCCGCGTCGAGCGACAGCGCGAAACTTCCACCATCTGTAGGAAGAACTGGGAGGGTGACATTCATGACGGGCACCCCGAGCGTCGATGCTCGCCTCTTGGAGCTGATCGATGCTCTGGCCGAACATCTCGGCCGGTCGGTCGTGGTCGACGACCCGGCAATCCGGTTGATCTGTGCGAGCAGGCATTTCGGTGACGAGGATGCCGTGCGCGTCCGCGCGGTGTTGCAACGCGACGCCGGTGCCGACGTCGGCCGGTACGTTCTGTCCCGAGGCGCCGGACGGTGGCACGGAGCGCACGTCCTCGAGGCGAGCCAGGACCTGGGGCTGAACGCGCGGCTGTGTGTGCCGCTGCACGGGCCGGGATGGTTACTCGGTTTCCTCATGGTCATCGATGCCGACGGTTCTCTCACTCCGGACGAGATCCGGCACATCGAGAAGGTGAGCCGGGACGTCGCATCCGTGATGCATGCAGGCGTCATCGCATCCGGCGAGGACTCCGTCGAACGGACGGCAGCGTTGCGCGATCTCCTCGGCGACGACGAGGCCGCCCGGCGCGCCGCCGAGGCGTGGTTCGTGAGGAACGGGGGGCCGACGGGGTCGGCGTGCGTGACCGTGGTGTCGTTCGTCGTCACCACGCTGGGCACGCCGGACGCCTCGGTCGCGACGGCGCTGCAGGTGGCCGTCGACATGGCGGCGCGGACGCGCGGTGTCGCGGCGCAGCACCTCGTCGACGACGACCGCGCGATCCTGTTACTCGCGTCGGAAGCGGTTCCGACGCGCGCGGGAACGCTCGAGCACGTTCGCCGGGTGACGGAGGGCCTCGATCGGGTGCTCGGCGCCGGCTCCTATCGCTGCGCCGTCGGCGTCGGCATCTCGACCGAGGGACGCGCAGGCGCGTGGCGTGCTCGCCACCGCGCGGACGTCGCGTCACGAGCACCGTCCGCCGGCGCCGTCTTCTGGGACGACCTCGGGGTGGACGCGGTGCTGCTCGAGCTCCCCGCCGAGGTGATGGTTCCGGAATCCGTCCCCGCACCGCTGCGCCGCCTCATGGAGAAGGACCCGTCGGGACGGCTGACGTCGACGCTGCGGTCGTTTCTCGACCACGGTGGTTCCGTCGCGAGGACGGCCGCCGAACTCCACATGCATCGGACGTCGCTCTACTACCGGTTGGACCGGATACGGGAGATCACGTCGCTCGATCTCGACTCGGGACGGGATCGGCTGCAGCTGCATCTGGGGCTGCACCTACATGACCTGACCTCGCAGTTCCGACATAACGAGGATCGTGGCACCGCGCATCCCGACGGACAGAGGTGGTGACACAGGTCACCATGGCGCGACACTCGTTCAGTCGGTGTCTCCGCCGGCACCGACCCGAGGAGCCGCAACCATGATGGTCACCACCAGCGACGGGTGTGCGCTCGACGTCAGAGACAGCGGTCCCGGATCAACCGGTGACACCCTGGTGTTGATGCACGGATGGTCGCAGTCACGGGCGATGTTCGACCGCGTGATCCCTCTGCTCGCACCCACGCATCGGGTGGTGTCTTTCGACCTCCGTGGTCACGGACTGTCGGGCAAGCCGGCGACGGGCGCGCGCGTCGCGCGGCTGGCAGCCGATCTGCACGAGGTTCTCGACGCCCTCGCGGTGGATCGAGCGTGCCTGGTCGGACACTCGTTGGGGGCCTCGGTCGCCTGGAGCTACCTGGACACTCACGGATCGTCCCGCGTCGACTCCCTCGTCGTCGTGGACCAGCCGAGCGCCTGCGCCGTCCTGCCGTGGATGACAGCCGAGGACGGCAGGGATGCGGGTGCGATCCTGGACGTCGCCGGTGCCGACGCTTTCGTGGCATCGCTGACGTCTCCCGAGAGCGACGCGATCCGCCACGCGTTCCTGGTGTCGATGCTCTCCCCGGACATCGGAGCCGACGACGTGGAGTGGCTCTACCGGGAGAACCTTCGGATGCCGGCCGCGTGGGGTGCGCGGCTCCTGTTCGATCACATCATGCAGGACTGGCGAGACGTGTTGCCCGGCATCGACGTTCCCACCCTCGTGATCGGCGGCGCGGTCAGCCACGTGTCGACCGCGTCTCAGGCCTGGACTGCCGACCGCATCCCCGGCGCCGAACTTCGCGTTTTCACCAGAGCCGAAGGGGGCAGCCACTTTCCGTTCTTCGAGAATGCCGCATCCTTCGCCCCCGTGCTCCTCGACTTCCTCGCCGCACACAGTGTTCCGTCGGGTGCTCAGCGCACCGCCGCAGCCGTCTGACCGAGCACCTCGATCAACCCCTCGAGATCGGGCTCGTCGTCGGTGGGGTGGGCGACGACCGTCGTGATGCCGAGGTGCCCCAGGCGGGCGACCTCGTCCGCCACCTCCGCCGCGCCGCCCGTGACCGCGAGCCCGCTCGCATCGGATTTGCCCCAGCGCGCGACCTCGTCGCGAATGCGGTCGTCCGCGCCGGCGCCCACCGCCACCAGTCGAGGCGCGATGACGCGATGGTCGGCGGAGCGCCGCGCTGCGCTCACCTCGGCACACGAGGCGGCCAGCTCGTCGTCCGACATCGCGGCCGCGAACAAGGTGCCGTCCGAGTGGGATGCCGCGTAGCGCAGCGTCTTCGGACCGGTACCGCCGAGAAAGAACGGTTCGTCGGGCGCCGGCCACTGCAGCTGCACGGCATCGAGGGTGACGTACCGGCCGTCGACGGTGACCTCCTCCCCGCGCAGCAGCGCCTGTAGAGCGGTCGAGTACTCGTCCAGCAGCGTCATCGGAGACGCGACGCGGGCGCCGACCTGCCCCATCCAGTGCTGCACGCCGTGTCCGGCACCGGCGAGGAACCGGCCGGGGAACAGTCGATGCAGCGACGCGACCTCCATGGCGCACAGCGCGACGTTGCGCAGCGGCGCGGGCATGAGTCCGAGGCCGACCTGGATGCGCTCGGTGCTCGCCAGCACTGTGGCCGCGGTCGTCAGCCCACCGTGGCTGAAACAGTCCTCCCACAGCCAGAACTCGTGGAGTCCCGCCTTTTCCGCGGCGCGTGCGGCCGCGATGAGCCGGGCAGGGTCGTGGGCGGGGGTGAACACGATGCCGAGTCTCGTCACGAGTCAGTCGTAGCAGATCGAGCGCCCGCCGTGGGCGCGTCGGTTCGTTCGAGGCCGAGACGTGCCGCGACCGTGGCCATCGCCGTCACGAGATCGGGCGGGGAGACGTCCTCGAGGTCCGCGTCGAACCGTGCGAGGGACGCGGCCACGGCGACCCACGACCACGAGCCGACCGTCACGCGGCACCGCTCTGCGTCGACGTGTTCCACGGACTCGTCCGACTCGGTGAGGAACGGCCGCAGCGCCTCGGCCGGCAGACGGACGACCGCCTCGCCGACGCAGGGCCAGGTACCCGTCTCCGATCCGCGGAGTCGCGCCTGGAGCAGGCGACCGGCGGAGCCGCCCGGGACGGGCCGCGGTGTGAAGCGTCGGCCGGTCGGTGGGCGCAGCTCCATGCGATCGAGTCGGAAGATGCGCCAGTCGTCGCGCGCCAGATCCCATGCCACCAGGTACCACCGCGCCCGCGCGGTCACGACGCCGTAGGGCTCGACGTGTCGCGACGAGGACTCGGAGGACGGGGATGTGTATGCGAACCGCAGTGCCTCGGTGCCGACCGCACCGGCGACCGCCAGCAGTGTTCGGCTGTCGACCATAGGCGCGGACTCGGGCGGAGGCGTCGTCGCCACGCGGTCGAGTCTGTGGCGCAACCTGCTCGGGAGCACCTGACGCACGGTGGCGAGAGCTCGGGCGGCAGGCTCGGCCACGTCCACGCCGAGTGACGTGGCACCGCCGAGGGCGACGGCGAGTGCCACCGCCTGGTCGTCGTCGAAGAGCAGAGGCGGAAGGTCGGCGCCCGCGTCGAGGCGATAGCCCCCGTCGGGCCCCTTCGCGGACGACACCGCGTATCCCAGCTCGCGGAGCCGGTCGACGTCCCTCCGGACGGTCCGTGGACTCACCTCGAGTCGACGAGCCAGTTCCTCGCCCGGCCAGTCCCGTCGGTGCTGCAGCAACGACAGCAGCGTGAGCATGCGTGACGAGGGTGCGGGCATGCCGCCGATACTGCCCGAAGAAGCGGACAGAAACTGGCCGCTTCGACCGACACAGTGGGTCTGCAGGCGGTGATCGCCGCCCGCGAGAGACCACCCACGAGGAGAACCCCCATGACCGTGACCAGCACCCTGCATCTGAACTTCGACGGCCACGCGCGCGCCGCGCTCGAGTACTACCACTCGGTGTTCGGCGGCGATCTCGTCGTGGTCCCGTACGGCGACACGAGCCCAGATCAGGCCGACCAGGTGGTGTGGGGCCAGGTCTCCTCGCCGGACGGCTTCCACGTGATGGCCTACGACGTGCAGCACGACCTCGTGCGGGACGCGGGCCGCAACGCCTTCTATTTCTCGTTGCGCAGCACCGACGCCGACGCGATCACCGGCTACTGGACGGCGCTCGCTGCGGGGTCGACCGTCGAGGTGGAACTCGGTCCGTCGGTATTCTCCCCGCTGTACGGCAAACTCACCGACCGCTTCGGTGTCGTCTGGATCATCGACGTCATGGTGCCGTACGGCGGCTGAACCGGGCCCAGTTGTCGTGCAGCACAGCGCGGGACCAGTCGTCACCGAGTCCGAGGCCGACCACGCTCTCGACCGCGTGCGCGTACGAGTACGGGATGTTGGGGAAGTCGCTGCCGAACACGATCTTGTCCTGCAGGTCGCGCAGGCGCGGCAACGCCGATCGCGGGTAGGGCGCGAGCTGTTCGGTGAAATGGGTGAACACCATCGTGGTGTCGAGCCCGACGTTGTCGAACGTCTCGGCCAGGGTGAGGAAGTCCTCGTACTCGGGCATGCCCATGTGTGCGATCAGCAGGGTGAGTGTCGGAAAGCGGTGCAGTAGTGCGCGAATCGGGTCCGGTCCGGTGTGGCGACCGGGTTCGGGTCCCGATCCGCAGTGGATGACGACGGGAACGGCGGCGTCGTCGAGAACCGCCCACACGTCGTCCAGGTACGGATCGTGGACGTCGATGTCGCCCACCTGCACATGGCATTTCAGCACCCCGACCCCGTCCTCGACGGCGGTACGGACGTACCGAGCAGCGTCCGGTTCGGGGTGAAAGGTGGCGGTGCGTACACAGTCGGGTGTCCGGTCCGCGAACTCCGCGGCCCACCCGTTCAACCACTCCGCCATGCCGGGCTTGTGCGGGTACAGCAGGGACGTGAACGTCCCTACCCGGTACCTGCGCAGCAGGTCGGTGCGTTCGTCCTCGTCCACGCGGTACTCGATCGGCCACGCGGTGCCGAGGCGGTCGTCCACGGAGTCGAAGTAGTTCCACACCTTGGCCAGAACGCTGTGCGGCATGAAATGCGTGTGCACGTCCACCAGTGACTCGAGGCGGAGGTCGTCGAGCACTCGGTGGACCCGGCGGATGTCGTCGTCACGGTTCTGCACGGGATCGATCCTCGCATCGCCGGGGCGGCCGCGACGGCACTCCGGACCCTTGACTTTGCGGACACTGCGTGTCTGTAATAAGACGATGACGGGATCACTGCAGGGACGAGTCATCGCCATCACCGGTGGCGCACGGGGAATCGGCCTCGCGACGGCGCGCGCGCTGGTCGCCGCCGGCGCCAGGGTGGCGATCGGGGACGTGGACGCGGACGCCCTCGCCGCCGGGGCCGAATCCGCGCGGGTGCACCTGCACGGAGCACTGGACGTCACGGACCCGGCGTCCTTCGACGCCTTCCTCGACCGGGTCGAGCGTGAGCTGGGCCCGGTCGACGTCCTGGTCAACAACGCCGGAATCATGCCGGTCGGGGCGCTGACGGACGAGCCGGACGCGGTGGCACGCCGGATCATGGACGTGAACGTGCACGGCGTCATCATCGGCACCAAGTCGGCGCTGCACCGCATGGTGCCGAGACGGCGCGGACACGTCGTCTCCATCGCCTCGATGGCGGGTGAGACGGTGGCGCCAGGCCTGGCCACCTACTGCGCCAGCAAGTCTGCGGTCATCGCGTTCACCGAGGCGGCGAGGGTGGAGTACCGATCCTCGGGCGTCGAGTTTTCCCTGGTCCTGCCGTGGTTCGTCAACACCGAACTCACGGCGGGAACGAGAGACGTGCCCTTCATGAAGAAGGCCGAACCCGAGGACATCGCGCAGGCGGTGGTCCGGCTCGTCGAGAAGCCGCGACCCAAGGTGCGCATCCCGGCCTCGGCCGGCGCGATCGTCGTCAGCCAGCGCTTCATGCCGCGCCGACTCGGTGAGTTCGTCAGTCGCCGTTTCGGATCCGAGCAGATCTTCCTCGGCGACGTGGACGCGGAACGGCGTCGCGCGTACGAGGACAGGGCGCGCGGGCAGTCGTCCGCTCCCGAGTCGACGCGCTAGCGGCGCACGCTCGCCAGCACCGCGTCGACCAGTCCGTCGATGTACGTGTCGTCCGCGGTGGCGGCGGACGGCGCCTCGGTCGCATCGTGTGCGAACAACACCCGGCTCAGAACGGCGCCCGTGAGCATCTCGAGCAGCAGTGTGGTCCGCACGTGTTCCGGTAACTCGCCGCGGGACACGGCGCGGCGGACGATGTCTCGGGTCGCGACGAATCTGCTCGTGCTGATGGTGGCGGTCAGCGCCTCGAGGAGATCGGGATACACGCGGGCGTCGAGGGCCACGCGTACGGCGATGAGCCCCGAGGAGTCTCGATAGCCCCGCAGGAGTTGACGAGCCAGTTCCGTGAGATCGCCTGTCAGGGTGCCGGTGTCGATGGGGTCGACGAGGGGGAGCACGTTCTCCAGGGCCCCGGTGAGGAGTGCCTCCTTGGTGGGCCACCGACGGTAGATCGCCGCGCGGCCCACGCCACCGCTCTTGGCGACGGCATCGATGGTGAATCCCGCCCACCCGGTGCGCCAGTACACGTCCACGACGGCGTCGTACACCCGCGATTCCATGGCGGGGTCGCGTGGCCGCCCCCGTCGCGCCGTGCCGTCGGTCGACTCCATGCCATCAGATTACAGACAACTGGTGTCTGTAATATGGTGATCCCATGTCACAGGAAGCAGACCGCATTCCGGTCGTCGTGGGTGTGGGCGATGTCGTGTCCGGCAGCGCCGGCGCTGCGGCCGACCCCGTGGAGCCGATGGAGCTCGTGCTGCGCGCGGTCCGTGCTGCGCTCGACGACAGCGGAACGTCGGCGCTCGGCGCCGCGGTGGACGCGATCCACGCCGTGCGCACGACCAGCTGGAACTACGACGATCTCCCGGCTCTGATCGCCGCACGGCTGGGGGCATCCGCCCCGACGCGGTCCACCAGCACCATCGGCGGTCACCACCCCGCGCGCCTGATGGACCGAGTGGGGCACGACATCGCCGCCGGTCGCAGCTCCGTGGCACTCGTCGTCGGCGGCGAGACGCAGGCATCCGTGCGAGCGCTGACGAAAGCCGGAACGGATCCCGTCGAGCTCGGCTGGGCCGTCGCACCGGGCGGCCCGCCGACCTTCGCACCGGACGACCTCGGCAGCGCCGAGATGCAGCGAGCGGGCATCCTCGCCCCCGTCCAGATCTATCCGCTGTTCGACCGCGCTCGGGCCGACCGTCTCGGTCTGCGACCCAGCGAGTCACTGACGGCGTCGGCAGAGCTGTACTCGCGGTTCTCCGCTGTCGCGGCGCGACATCCGGTCGCGTGGAGTCCGGTCGAGCGGTCGCCCGACGACATCGCCGGCGTGGACGCGTCGAACCGCGCGGTGTCCGACTGCTATCCCCTCGCCATGAACGCCATGCCGTTCGTCGACCAGGCCGCCGCGGTGCTGGTGTGTTCGCTGGCGGCAGCGCGCGCGGCCGGGGTGGACGAGGACCGCATCGTGTACCTGTGGGGCGGCGCCGGTGCGTCCGATGCCCCGGACATCGTGGCGCGCAGCACCTTCGATCATTCACCGGCGCTCCGAGCGGCGGTGCGCACCACCCTCGCCGCGGCGGGTGTCGCGGGTGCCGATCTCACCTTCGTCGATGCCTACAGCTGCTTTCCCGTCGTCCCTCTCCTGTTGATGGACGAGCTGGGACTGTCGTCGGATGCCACTCCCACGGTCCTGGGCGGCCACTCGTTCTTCGGTGGGCCGCTCAGCAGCTACTCGTTGCACGCGGTCGCGGAATCGACCCGGCTGCTGCGACAGTCCCGCGGCGGACGCGCTCCGGCGATCGCGATGGTGCATGCGAACGGCGGCTACCTCACCCACCAGCACACCATCCTGTTGTCGACCGATCCGCACGAGGCCGGATACGTCGGGAACCCCGATGCGGTGAGCGTGTCGGCGACAGCGGTACCCGTGACGCACGGCCACAGCGGTCGCGCGATCGTCGAGACGGCGACTGTCATGTTCGGGCGCGGCGGGGAACCGGAACAGGCGCTCGTCATCGCCCGCACACCCGAGGGTGACCGCATCGCCGGTCGTACCGGGGCGGACGCCGCGGCGGCGCTTCATCGAGTGGTCACCGACCGCGACGTCTCACCGGTCGGCCTCACGATCGACGTGGTGGACGAGGGCGGGAACCTGGACATCACCCTCGACTCGATCACGGCGAACGGCAGGGGAGTGCGGGCATGAGCGATCAGGACGTGGTTCTCACGGAACGGCGCGGACACGTGCTGCTGGTGACGTTGAACCGCCCCGCCGCGGCCAACAGCGTGAACGCAGAGGTGCACACCCTGCTGGGCGAGGCGTGGGAACTGGCGGACGGCGACGAGTCGATCCGTGCCGTCGTGCTCACGGCGGCAGGCTCCGGCACCTTCTGCGGCGGAGCCGATCTGAAGGCACTCGGCACGCGGGGTCCCGACGGCGTGACCCCTCCGGAGACGGCACACTGGGGCTTCGCCGGCGTCACCAGGCACCCGATCTCCACGCCGATCGTCGTCGCGGTCACCGGGAACGCGCTCGGGGGTGGGACCGAGATCGCGCTGTCCGGTGATGTCGTGATCGCTTCCACCACTGCACGATTCGGGCTTCCCGAGGTGCATCGCGGGCTGATCGCGGGAGCGGGCGGACTCTTCCGGCTGGTCGACGCGATCCCGCGAGCGATCGCGATGGAACTGATCCTCACCGGTGAGCCCATGAGTGCGGACGACGCGGCGCGGTGGGGACTCGTCAATCGTGTGGTGGAACCGGACGCCGTTCTCGACACGGCGCTTCGGTTGGCGGAGACCATCGCGGCGGGAGCGCCTCTCGCGATTCGCGCCAGCAAGGTCATCGCCCGGGGCATCGTCGACGGGCGCATCCCGTCCGAAGCGGCCGCATGGGAGGAGACCGACCGCGCGCTCGCGCAGTTGTCCACGTCCTCCGACACGGTCGAGGGGATCATGGCGTTCATGGAGAAGCGCGAACCCCGGTGGACGGGGCGCTGATCGGCGCACGACGTCTCGTCGCGGCGGCCGCGCTCGGGTCCGCTGCGGGTGTGGCCCTCGTGGTTCTGTTCACCATCGTGCCGCCGCCGTGGGATGCGCTCGTGAACACGAGTGCGCTGTGGGGCTTGGTGCCGTTCGCGGTGGCGGCCCGGTCGCCGCACGGACGCGGTGTGGCAGTCGGAGTCGCGTCGATGCTCGCGCTCGTCCTGGTGTGGATCCTGCTGTCGCCGAACGTGATCACCGTGCGGGAAGTGCTGGTCTTCGTCCTCGTCGGACTCGGTGCGGGGGCGGTGTGCGGCGCAGCCGGTGCTGCTGTCGGGCGTGACCGCCGTGTGAGCGGGACGGTGGTTGTGGCGGGGATCGTGCTCGGTGAGGCCGTGTACGGGACTGTCGTGGTCGGCGGTCCGCACTGGTTCGTGGAAGCCGCGCTGGCGGGCATCCTCGTGCCGGCGTGTTGCCGCACCGCGGCGACACGAGTCCGTGCGGGACTCGGTGCCGCCGCGGTGGCGGGTGCGCTGTTCGGCGCCTACTGGGCCTACGACGCGGTGCTCACCACCTGAGGGGTGTCAGGCCTTCCACTCCGCGGTGCGTTCCGGGGTCGCCTGCGCCAGCGCATCGACCGTCGCGTCGACTCCGAAGTCCTTGCCGTACACGGGTGTACCCGGCTGCTGGCGCCAGGAGTCGGCCAACGATCCGGCGTCGACGACGTCGAAGCCGATCTCGTCGATGACGGCGGACACGATCTTCTTGGCGTCGGCATCGTCGCCGGCGATCGGCAGCGCGATGCGGCCCTCGGTGCCGGCCGGGACGCCCTTGTTCAGGAGGTGCTTCCACCAGATTCCGTTGAATGCCTTCACGACCGGCTCGCCCAGCAGTTCCGAGACCCACACGCTCTCCGGTGTGCCGTCCTCGATCGCGTCGATCTTGCCGTCCCGCTGCTGCGGGTAGTAGTTGTTCGTCTCGATCACCGGAGCACCGGGCTTGCGGGCCGAGAGGATGCCGGACGCGAGGTCCGGCGTGTTCTTCTGCGGGATGCTGACGATGACGAGATCCGCGTCGGTCGCGGCGTCCTTCGCCCAGACCGCGGTGGCGCCGGTCTCGGACGCCAGATCCGCGAGGGTCTCCGGATCCCGAGAGTTGGCGACGGCAACCTCGTGGCCCACGGCGCGCAGCCGTCGGGTCAGGGTTCCGCCGATGTCGCCTGCTCCGATGATGCCGATCTTCACGTGCTTCTCCTTCGGTCGTGCAACGAACGTCTCGTTCGGCCAACCCCGTCCGCGCGGGAATGATTCCCCCGTGGCGGCGGATCCTCGGCGCACCGGCGGTCTCTCAGGGCGCGCCGAACCCGGCGTCGGCCAGCACCTTCCGTCCGTCGGGACCGGAGACGAAGTCGACGAAGGCGCTCGCGATGTCCGGTGCGCCGGAGTCGGCCAGTGCGGCGATGGGATAGGAGTTCACCGCGCCCGACGCCTCCGGGAACGGCACGGTGACGACGGCGTCACCGGCGCCGGCCGCGTCGGTGACGTAGACCAGGCCGGCATCGGCCTGACCGGACGTGACCTTGCCCAGAACGTCCGTCACGGACGATTCCTCGCTGGCAGGGGTGAGGCTCACCCCGGCGGCCGTCTCGATCTTCTCGGTGGCGGCACCGCACGGAACCTGCGGCGCGCACACGACGACCGTGGCCCCGGACGTCGCCAGGTCCGAGAACGAGCCGATCCCGGCGGGGTTGCCCGGCGGAGTGACGATCGTCAGAGTGTTGGTCGCGAACGTGACCGGGTCACCGTCGATCAACTCGGCGTCCCGTGCCTTGTCCATGGTGATCGTGTCCGCCGAGGCCAGAACGTCCCCGGGCGCACCCTGCGACAACTGGGACACCAGATCGGCCGACCCCGCGAACGTGAACGTCACGGTGGTACCCGGGCGGGTCTGCTCGAACTGCTCACCCAGCTCGGTGAACGACGCCTTCAGCGACGCGGCAGCGAACACGGTGATGCCGTCTTCGGCCGGTCCGGGCGAGGAGCACCCCGTGAGCGACAGTGCCACCACCGCCGCGCACCCCAGCGCTGCGATCCTCATCGTCACCATGTCGGCTCCTTTCGCCGCAGATGCGGTTCGAAGGAGACCATATAGGAGCATGCGCGCCCGGAAGGGTCAGACGTCCTCGAATGCGGCGACCACGAGATGCTGAGTGCGTCGGCCGAGCGGAATCTCTGCGTCCGGGCGGCGAAGTGGGGCTGCATCGCCGTCGAACAGGGCGACGATGTCGTCGGTCGGTACCGAGGATCCGCTGTCGTCGAGGAACCTGAGGGCGACGATCGCGGTCGCGTGGACACGTCCGTCGACGTCGAAGATCTGTTCGAGATAGGCGTTCTTCGCGTCGACACCGAGGAAGCGGGTGGACACCGAGAACTTCGTCCACAGGGTGAGGGAGCGGACGTACGTGATGGTCTGTGACGCGACGACGGGATGCCACCCGCGTCCACGCAGGGCTCGCCACAGGCCACCGCGCACGAACATGTCGACTCGACCCGCGTCGAGTACGGACAGGTATCGACCGTTGTTCATGTGCATCAGCACGTCCAGATCGGACGGTGCGACGCGGAACCACGTACGGGTCGGGTCGACCCGTACCGGCCCGCGTCCCGTGCGCCACGGCGCCATCTGTCGGAGCAGGCGGAGCGACATCAGCATGGCGTCACTATGACGGTTCGGTCGCCCCGCGGAGTCGTCAGGGTTCGGTCGGCATGGACGTGAGGTGCGCGAGGAGCGGCGCGGCACGGGTGAGCAGAGCCGCATCCTCCGCTGACATGGCCGCGAGTCGGCGTCCGACGGCGTCGATCCACACGTCGTCGATCATCTCACCGTGTCGACGTGCCGTGGCGGTGGAATGCAGCCGACTCGACCGTCTGTCACCGGGATCGGTGTCCCGCGCGAGCAGCCCCTTGTCGATCAGACGTCGCACCGTCGTGCTGACGTTGCTGCTGTGCAGGCCCAGCGTGCGGGCGACGTCCGAGACGGTGGTCCCTTCGTGGCTGACCACCACACGCAGAACCTCGAGTTCGGAATGGGGGAGGGCGGGCAGTCCGGACTGTCGTTCGCCGAATCGGCGCAGCGACCACACGAGAGCCCGCACCTCGCGGGCGATGTCGATCACATCGGACTCGCTCACTGGACTTCCAGACGCCATGACTGACATTCTACCCGTGTGAGTATGTATAAAGTTATATCCAATACGGAGGCCACCCGATGAGCGTCGACACTCGGTCCGGCGACACCGTCGACTCGACCGCCGCGCGGCCGGTGGCGTCCGGCGTGATCGCGATGCTGGCGCTCCTTGCCGCCGTCGCGCCCCTGTCCATCGACATGTATCTGCCGGCATTCCCCCGCATGGCCGAGGAGTTCGGTGTCAGCGCCACGGCGATCCAGCTGACCCTCACGACGTTTCTCGTCGGTCTCGCGATCGGCAACCTGGTGATCGGGCCGCTGTCCGACCGCTTCGGTCGACGCCCCTTGCTCCTCGTGGGCACTTTCGTGTCCATCATCGCGACCATCCTGTGCGCGTGGTCTCCGACCGTCGAGTGGCTCACCGTGTTCCGGTTCTTCCAGGGCTTCACCGGCGCCGCCGGCGTCGTTCTCTCCCGCGCCGTCATCAGTGACCGTGCACGCGGCGCGGCGGCCGCCAAACTGTTCAGCCTCCTCGTGCTCGTCAACGGAGTCGCTCCCGTCATCGCCCCGCTGCTCGGCGGTGCGGTCATCGGTCTGACAGGGTGGCGCGGCGTCTTCTGGGTGCTCGCCGGTGTGTCCGTCCTGATGTTCGTGGGTGTGCTCGCACTCCTGCCGGAGAGTCATCCCGCCGAGCTCCGCAGCACGGGCGGACTCTCCACCATGATCGCGGACGCACGGGAGGTCATGTCCAACAAGCGATTCCTGGGCTATGCGGGCGCGTTCGCCTTCGGCTTCGGCGTCATGTTCGCCTACATCTCCGCATCGCCCTTCGTGCTGCAGGAGGTGCACGGGCTTTCGACGACGTGGTACTCCATCGCCTTCACGGCCAACGCACTCGGCATCGTCGTCACCAGTGGTGCCAACGCCAAGCTCGTCGACCGCGTCCGTCCGGAAGCGCTGTTGCGCATCGGTCTCGTCTCGATGGTCGCGTTCTCGGCACTGCTCGTCGTCGACGCGGTGGTCGGGCCCTACCTGTGGGCGACCCTGGTACTGCTGTGGTTCGCCGTCGCCAGCCTGGGTCTGGTGATCGCCAACGCGACGACTCTCGCACTGGGAGAGGCGCGCCGGGCCGCGGGCACGGGATCGGCCGTCATGGGCGCGGCCCAGTTCGGCCTCGCCGCGGTCATCTCGCCGCTGGTGGGACTCGGCGGCGAAGGCACCGCGGTGCCCATGGCCGTCACCATGCTCGTCAGCGCGATCATCGGCCTCGGCGGGGTGGTGTTCGGAACCCGTTCCCCCACAGAGCAGTCGGTCACCGAGGCACACTGAGGACGAAGGCGGTGCCGTCGTACACGACGTCGCCGCCGTGGGCCCGCGCGTAGGTTCGGGCGATGGTGAGGCCGAGTCCCGATCCCTCCGAGGTGCGAGCGCTGTCCAGCCGCACCATCCGGTCGAAGATCCGCTCGCGATCCTGAGCGCCGATGCCCGGTCCTTCGTCGGACACCCGGATCGTCGCGGTGGTACCGGCGTCGC
Organism: Rhodococcus sp. SORGH_AS_0301; assembly: GCF_030818285.1. Classification (NCBI taxonomy): domain Bacteria; kingdom Bacillati; phylum Actinomycetota; class Actinomycetes; order Mycobacteriales; family Nocardiaceae; genus Rhodococcus; species Rhodococcus sp. SORGH_AS_0301. The sequence continues at coordinate 3,913,695 of NZ_JAUTAC010000002.1, read as the reverse complement.
GCACGTCGACGGTGACGACGCCGTCCGGCGGTCCGTGGCGCAGCGCGTTGTCGGTGAGGTTGGCCAGGATTCGAGCGAGTCGTGCGGCGTCGACCGGCGCGACCACGCTCTCGCCGGTCACCACGACGGTCGAGTCCGGTGCGAGCAGCCGCGCCCGGTCGGCGTCGGCACGGGCCAGAGCGAGAAGGTCGTGGTCATGCCGATCCAACTCCACGTCGTCGTCGGTGCGCGCCGACATCAGCAGATCGTCGATCAGCCGGGATGCGCGGCGTGATTCACGAATCATCGACGCCAGCAGTCGTTCCCGCACGTCACGCTCGGAGTCGACGCCGCCCCGCAGCAGCGTCTCGGCGGCGGCGGAGATCCCCGCGACCGGCGTTCTCAAGTCGTGAGCAGCATCGTCGACGAACTGCCGTGTGCGATCGGCGGTGGCACGCTCGCGCGCCTCGGCTCCTTCGAGCTCGTCGAGCATCTCGTCGAATGCCGTTGCGGTCTCCCCGAGCTCGGTGTCCGACCGGGAGGGGGCGAGTCGATCACCGCGGTTGCCCCGGGTGATCGAGCGGGCCAGTGCCGTCATGCTGCGCAACGGTCGAAGCGATGCGCCGACGACCACCGCCATGAGCAGGGCGGCCACCGCCGTCGCGACGAGCATCAGCGGAATCAGCACCACGAGCAACTGTCGCTGCACGGCGTCGATCGAGGACGTGTCGACGGCGACCGTGAGAACCGATCCGTCGGTCAGAGTCGTCGTCGAGACCCGCGTCGGCCTCGTCTCCTCCGGGCCCGGTGGGGGTCCCGGCGGGGGACCGTCTCCCGGCGTTGCCGGCGGACGTAGTGCGGGCGGCGGTGTCGTCGCTCGGAGCGCGAGGTCGCCGACGATACGGCCGTCCGTCGTCACCAGTTGCGCCGCCACGTTCTCTCCCTGTGTGGCGGAGACGATCTCGGTGGGATCGGCACCGTTGTCCAGCAGTTGCTGCGCGGTGGCGGTGCGGCCGGCGAGGCTGTCTCCCGCCGAGGCCTCGAGCTGGCGTTGCAGCAACACCGTGGTCGCCACGACGATGCCGACGAGCAGGACGAGTACCACCGACATCACCGACACGAGCAGTCGCAGGCGCAGGGAGCCGGTGCGAAGACCGCGACGGGGTGGGGGCGTCATGCTGTCGGACTCACGGTGTCGGCGGCCAACACGTAGCCGATGCCGCGCCGGGTGTGGAGAATGCGCGGGCCGAACTCCTCGAGCTTGCGACGCAGCGCGCTGATGTGGACCTCGACGAGGTTCTCGTCGTATGCGTCGTACCCCCACACCTGCGTCAGGATCTGGGTCTTGGACACCGTTCGCCCACGCTGAGCGGCGAGGTAGGACAACAGCTTCCACTCCGTGGCCGTCAGGTTGAGGGCGTGGCCGCCCCGACTGGCGTCACCCGATTCGGTGTCCACCGACACGTCTCCGCACTCGATCGAGGTGGCGACCGCGCCGTGTCGACGGAGCACCGCGGTGACGCGGGCGAGGAGCTCCGCCATCGCGAACGGTTTCACCAGATAGTCGTCAGCGCCGGCGGTGAGCCCGGTGACGCGGTCGGACACCGAGTCGCGCGCCGTGAGCATCAGCACCGCCGCGTCGCTGCTGCGGCGCGCGACCCGCAGGAGCTCGAGTCCGTCCCGGCCGGGAAGCATGATGTCCAGGACCACGAGGTGGGGTCGATGGTTCGCGAGCGCGGCCTCGAACGCGGAACCGTCCGCGTCGGACCGGACGTCGGCACCCAGGTCCGCGATCGCGGTGGACACGGACAGCCGCAACGTCTCGTTGTCCTCGATCACGAGGATTCTCGGGGTCGCTGCGGGTCGCCGTTCGGTCACGACACCACTATGCGGGTCCCGAGCTGAAGACTTGCTGAAGACGAGGCCCTGATCGCCGCGACTTCAGGCAGGCTTCAGGTCCACGATCGAGTGTCGACCTCACGAACGGCGCCGCCCGGTGCCGACGAGAGATGAGGACGACAATGTCGACAAGAGTGATGCGTGTAAGGGCAGGCCGACTGATCGCCGGAGCAGTGCTCGCCGGTGGGCTGCTGCTCGGAGCGGTGGGAACCGCGTCTGCCGACGGCCCGGGCGAGGCGCCGCCGGTCTCCGAGAGCGCGGCGCCCGACGCCTCGGCGCCCGCGACTCCGGCACCCGACGCTGCGGCACCCGACGCTGGTGCGACGTGCGCGACGCCTCCGGCCCCGCCCGAGGGTGCACCGACTCCGCCCGAGGGTGCCCCGACCCCGCCCGAGGGTGCTCCGACTCCGCCCGAGGGTGCGCCGACCCCACCCGAGGGTGCTCCGACCCCGCCTGCTGCGGGCGAGGGTGGTCCGACCCCGCCCGAGGGTGCACCGGCTGCCCCCGAGGGCGCGCCGGCTCCGCCTGCGCCCGGTTGCGGTCCTGACAGTGGCCCGGCGGGCCCCGGCCATGGTGGTCCGGCCGGTCACGGGCCTGCAGGTAAGGGTCCGGGCGCAGCGCCGGGCGCTCCGGCGCCCGAGGGTGCTCCCGCACCGGCCGAGTGCGAGGCCCCCACACCCTGATCATCTCGCGTGGTGTCGGCACGCGTTGCCGGCACCACGCGCACGGGTTCCAGCGCCGTGCACCCCGTTCAGCTGGCTGAAATGGGTGTTCACCTGCAGGAAGGGGTGCGCATCGCCCGGTGCCCAACCCGTTCGCCCGAATCGTGGCCTCCCTCTCAGGGGCTGCGCCTCCGCGATCAGCGCCGCACCCGACCCGCACAGGCCCCAGCGCCGTACACCCCGTCCAACCGGCCGCAGTAAGTGTTCGCCTGCAGCAAGGGGTGCACATCGCCCGGTGCCCAACCCATCCGCCCGAATCGTGGCCTCCCTCTCGGGGGCCGCGCGTCCGCTATCAGCGCCGCACCCGCACAGGCCCCAGCGCCGTGCACCCCGCAGTGGATGTTCACCTGCAGTAAGGGGTGCGCATCGCCTACCGCATCGCCCACAGCGCCCACCCCCCGACCGACAGCACCCCCGACCACCCATCGTGAGGCATCGAACAGTACGTACTCTCACTATCAGTGTACGATGGACCCGTGACCACCACCGATCCCCTCGCGCTCGACCGTCAGGTGTGTTTCGCCCTGGCCGTCACCAACCGCGCGGTGCTCTCGGTCTATCGGCCGATTCTCGAACCGCTCGGACTGACGCACCCGCAGTACCTCGTCATGCTCGCCCTCTGGGAGCGGGCACCGATGTCGGCGGGGGAGATCGCGTCGGCTCTGCAACTCGAACCCGCCTCGCTGACGCCGCTGCTCAAGCGGCTCGACGCCGACGGTCTGCTGACCCGGCGCCGGAGCGACACCGACGAGCGCAGGCTGGTGATCGACCTGACCGACGAGGGGCGACAGTTGCGAGGTTCGGCGGAGTCCATACCGGGCACCGTCATCGAATCTCTGGGTGTCGATGTGAGCGAGCTCGAACAACTTCACGCGGTGCTCACCCGGATCAACACCGCGGCCATCGCGGTCGGTGCACTGTCGACCGAGCGGAGGAGCACACGATGAGCAGGACTCGCCCGGGGCCGCTGCAGTGGATCGGTTATTCGTTCGGCCGCACGTTGCCCCTGTCCATGCAGGCCTGGGTGCGTGAGGACCTGATCGGTGATCGTGCGGTTCCGCGTCATCTGCTGCGCAGCATGGTGCCGTTTCTCCCCATCTTCGCGGCGTTCCTGCTGTTCCCCGGTGAGTTGTGGCTGCGCGGCGCGATGATCCTGCTGGCGGTACTGCTCGCGCTGTTCTACGCCGCCGCGTACATGGAACCCAACCGTCGCCGTCGTCTCAAAGCGCACGGGTTGTCGCCGGACCTGCAGAACCCGAAGAAGGTCGCGCGGGACGAGGCGGAACGCCGCGCCTACGAGCGCTGGCACCCCAACCGCTGACACCCGCTGTGGCCCTGCGGGCCGTCGCCGACGAGAGTGGGTGCCGTGCGACTGTGGCCGACCGGACTGCGCGACGGCAGTGACCCCGATCCGAGATTCACGCTCGCGAACGAGCGGACGTTCCTGGCGTGGATCAGGACGTCACTCGGCCTCGTGGCCACGGCCGCGGCACTCGAGGCGTTCGGTGGGGATCTGCTGCCTCCGTGGCTGAGAACCACCCTCGTGCTGGGGCTGGCTCACTCTCGCGGCGGTTCTGGCCGTCGGGTCGTTCGTGCGCTGGATCCGTATCGAGACGGCCATGCGCCGGCGGGCGTCACTGCCTCTCCCCGCTGCGGCGGCGCTGCTCGCGGGGGGTCTGGTGATCGCCGTGGTGGCGTTCGCGGTGGGGCTGTACCTGTGACGGAGGCACCGGGCCTGCAGGCCGAGCGCACCACGCTCGCGCGGGTGCGGACCGCACTGGCCATGGCGGTCACGGTCCTGATCGTCGCGCGTGCGGTGCGGGATCATCCACCGCTGGTGGCACTCGCAGTGCTGTGTGCCGTGCTCCCCGTGACGACCGTCGCCTTCTCGACGAGGACCCATTCCCGACTCGTCGACGGCATGGACCGGGACGTGCTCCCCGGTGCCGCAGGCCGGCTCGTCGTCCTGCCCGTCGTCGTCGTCCTGCTGGCAGTGGTCACCGCGCTGGGTCTGTGAGAGCAGGTCATCGGATGACTCGACGACGCGGACCGGGGTACTCCCCGCCGGTGACGAGACGATCGAGATGCTGACCGCCGCCCTGTACGGCATCGGCACGGCGCTTCCCCTGGTGATCGGTGCGGCGATCGGGCTGCGGTGGACACTGCCGAAGCGGGTGTTGGCCGGTCTCATGGCCTTCGGTGCCGGGACGATGATCGCCGCCGTGTCGTCGGAACTGTTCGAGCCGGCGTTCCGTCAGGCCGGCATCCTCGTCGCGGGCGCGGCGCTGTTCCTGGGCGCGGGTGTGTACGTCGTGGCCAGCCATCTGATCGAGAACAAGCTCGGGCCCGCAGCGATCGGGTGGGCACTGATGCTCGGCACGATCCTCGACGGAGTCCCGGAGAACACCGCGCTGGGTGTCTCCCTGACGTCCGGTGGCGGGCTGGTGCTGCTGGTGGCGGTCGCGGTGGGCAACGTTCCGGAGGCTGTCGGTGGTGCATCGTTGATGCGGGACCGACACGACTTCTCCGCGGCTCGGGCGATGACCCTGTGGACGGCCACGGCGGTCGTGCTCGTGGTGGTCACCGTACTGGGCCACCAGTTGTCCGACGCCGTCCCGGAGGTCGGCATCTCGACGGTCCAGGCGTTCGCGGGCGGTGCCACTCTCGCCGTGCTCGCGGACTCCCTGATGCCCGAGGCCTACAAGGACGGCGGCTGGTGGGTGGGCATGTCCACCGCGCTCGGCTTTCTCGTGGCGTTCGCACTCGGCGGGTAGCTGTGACTGGGATCACTCTGCATGGACGTGCGCTTTCCGCGCCGGGCCTCGACTCACCTTTCAGAACGCGATGGTCACCCGCCGTCGCTCCGAACGAAAGGTTTCATCATGGGAATCGTCGACAAGGCAAAGAACGCAGCAGAAGACGCCATCGGCAAGGCCAAGGAAGTTGTCGGTGACGCCACCAACAACAAGGACCTCGAGGCCGAGGGCAAGAAGGACCAGGGTTCGGCCGGCGTGAAGAAGGTCGGCGAGAACGTCAAGGACACCTTCAAGTAAGACTGCACCACTCCACACCCGGGCGGCGCCGGACCCTCAGCGGGTCCATCGCCGCCCGTGGTGTGTCCGGACACTGTCGGGTTCGACGCACACCTCGCTCGAACCGACCGAACGGACATGTTTCTTCCGCGGGTCCGCGGACCATCACTCCTTCGAGCATCCGCTCACTCGATCGCCGGCCAGGACCGGCGACATCGCGAAAGGCACCACCATGACCGACACCACCACCCACGCACACACCGGACGTCGCCGTGCCGGAGGCTTCGTCTCGAAGCTGTCTCTCCTGATCGCGCTGCTCCTCACGATCGCACTGGTGATCTTCATCCTGCAGAACACCGTGCACACGACCATCAACTTCATCGGGTGGAACTTCGATCTGGCACAGGGTGTCGCACTCCTCGGTGCCGCCGTCGTCGGTGCCGTCATCGCCTGGACCATCTCGGGCGCGGTCCGGGTCCGACGCGCCGTCAAGTAGCGCGTCACCGCGGCGATCGGACACCCTCTCGTAGGAGTTGTTCGATCGCCGCAGCGGGCATCGGGCGCGCCAGATGGAAGCCCTGTGCGAGGCGACCGCGCATGCGCGATACGCCTCGGCCTGCTCGGCGGTCTCGATGCCTTCACCTACCACGTCCACTCCGAATGCAGTGCCCAACAACACGATCGCGGCCACGATGGCGTGTGGTCTCGCACCGGGTAGCGCGTTGACGTACGACCCGTCGATTTTGAGACAGTCGAAGATCGGATAACGGTCCAGATACGCGATGCTGCTGTGGCCGGTTCCCAGATCGTCGAGTGCGAACGACACCCCCATCGCGTGCAGCGCCTCGAGAGTGGTGGCCACGCGGGCGTTCTCCTTCACCCACACGGTCTCGGTGATCTCCAACCCGAGACGCGTCGCCGGCAGGCCGGTCGCGTCGAGAGTGCGTCGGACCGACTGCCGGGTTCAGGTGGAGGATGCGGCCGTCCCGTGCGGACAGGGACACCAGCTCGGGCGCGTTCTCGAACACACCCGTCAGAAGGGCGGGGTCCAGGCCGTCGAGCGCCACGAACGACCTCCGAAATGGGAAACGACCGGCGTCTCCGGCCCGATTCACTCGGGTATCCAGAGAACGCCGGTCGACACCACTCGTTCGTCAGATCAGTGCTGCCGTCACCGGCAGCGCGTCGTCACTCCCCGCGCGGAGGGAGCTTCGCCTCGACGCCGCCACCGTTGTGCTCGGGGCCCGAGTCGGGATGACCCGCCGGCACGCGGTTGCGGAAACGAGCCGCCTCGCTGGGCTTCGACGAGGAACCCCCGACGCGCTCGCCGCGGTACGGTCCGGGCTTCGGGGCCATCTTGCCGCCGGGGAAGGCGAGTCGAATGATGGTGCGCTGCACCGATCCCCACTGCTTCATCAACGGGCCCGAGTTGTACGGAAGCTGGTAGCGCTCGCAGATGTCCTTGATCTTCGGCGCGACTTCCTTGTACCGGGTGCTGGGCATGTCCGGGTACAGGTGGTGCTCGACCTGGTAGCTGAGGTTGCCACTCATCAGGTGGAACAGCGACGAGCCCTCGATGTTGGCCGCTCCGACCAGCTGGCGGACGTACCAGCCGCCGCGGGTCTCGTTCTCGGTCTCTTCCTTGCTGAACGTGTACGCCTGGTCCGGGAAGTGACCGCAGAAGATGATGCCGTGCGACCACAGGTTGCGGATGATGTTGGCGACGAAGTCCGCCGTCACCGTGGCGACGAAGGTGCGTTCGATGCCGGCACCGTGCTTGTCCAGAACCTTGGCCACGGAGTTGGTCGCCTTCGACGAGCTCAGCGAGCGCAACCGCGCACCCAGCTTCGACTTGCCGCCGCCCGAGACGCGTCCACCCGAGACGACCTGCACCGCGCCGTAGGCGAGCGCACTGACCGCGGGCCAGCCGATGTAGTCCTTGACGATCTGACGGCGCGCCTTGGTCCCGATACCGCGCAGATCGGTGAGCAGGTCCTTCATGGGCTTCTCGCCCTTGCGGATGGCCTCGATGTCGAGGTCGTGGAGCGCGACGCCCCACTCGAAGAAGGCCATCAGCAGCAGGTTGTAGAACGGCTGCGCGAGGTAGACGGGCGACCACGGCTGGTTCGGGTCGATCCGCATGATCTCGTAGCCGAGATCCTTGTCCTTGCCGCGGATGTTGGTGTACGTGTGGTGCACGTAGTTGTGTGAGTGCTTCCAGGCCTCGGCGGTGGACGCGGTGTCCCAGTCCCACACCGACGAGTGGATGTCCGGATCGTTCATCCAGTCCCACTGGCCGTGCATGACGTTGTGGCCGATCTCCATGTTCTCGAGAATCTTGGCCACACCCAGGCAGGCCGTTCCGGCCACCCAGGCGGTGCGGCTCTTGGAGCCGAAGAGGATCACGCGCCCCGCGACAGCGAGCTGGCGCTGCGCCGCGATGACCGTGGTGATGTAGTTGCGATCGCGCTCACCGAGGTCGGCGTAGACCTCGTCGTGAATGGCGTCGAATTCCTTGGCAAGCTGTTCGATGGTCTCTTCGCTGAGATGTGCGAGCGGACTCTCGATGGACACTTCGGTCTTTTTCCCGGTGTCGATGCTCATGACGAACCCTCCCTGTTACTGCATGTGAATCGGTCTCGTCAGAGATCGATTTCGATATCTCCCTCGGCGGTGTTCACGCAGATGCGTACCGCCTGCCCCGTAGGCTCGGAGACTTCCCCATTGCGTAGATCTCTCAAACGTCCCTTCTTCAGGGTTCCGGTGCAGGTGTGGCAGATGCCGATCCTGCAACCGAACTTGAGATCCAGCCCCGCTTCCTCCCCGGCCGCGAGAATGGGTGTGCCTCCGTCGCATTCGACGTCGGTGTCGCTACGGATGAAGCGGACAGTGCCGCCCTCTCCCTCTTCGTCACCGCCACCGATGACGGGTTGGAAACTTTCGTAGTGGAATTTCTCCGGGTCACCCTCGGATTTCCAGTAGTCGCGCAGATCGTCCAACAGGTCGCCGGGACCGGAGCAGAATGCCTCGCGCTCACGCCAGTCGGGGCACAACTCGTCCAGATCGGTGGCTTTCATTCGACCTCGCTCCTCGGTCACCCGAAGGTCGAGACGCAGCGACGAGTGCTTGCGATCGAGGCGCTCGAGGGTCTCGGAGAACATCGTCTGGTCGCGACTGTGCACGGAGTGGATGACCACGACGTCGTGCATGGCGTCGAGGTGGTCGAGTTCGCGCAACATGCTCATGATCGGTGTGATGCCACTGCCCGCGCTGATGTAGAGCAGTTTGGCGGGCACGGGATCGGGGAGGGTGAAGACTCCCTCGATCTCGCTCAGTCGCACGATGTCGCCCGGCTTGATCCCTTGCACCAGGAACGGGGACACCGTGCCCTCGGGGACCAGCTTGGGGCTGACGGAGATCAGGCCGTGGTCGCCGTGCGGGTCGGAGGTGATCGAGTAGGCGCGCCAGTGATAGCGGCCGTCGATGACCACGCCCAGTCGGAGGTACTGGCCGGGCTGGTGCCCACCCCAGTCGTACCCGGGCCTGATGAACACCGACACCGCGTCGGTGCCTTCCCTCTCGACCCGGTCGACCTTCCCGCGGAGCTCCTGGGTGGTCCACAACGGATTGATCATCTCGAAGTAGTCGTCCGGCCTCAGCGGGTTCGACAGATGTTTGAATGCCTTGAGCATGGTTCGGCGGAGTACCGAAACCTGGGGTCGTGCGCCGCGTTCTGCCACAGGTCACACGCTATCGCCACGGCGCGGATCCGCGTCCGTAAACGGACGATTGTGGACAGAAACGAGTCCGTTTCGCTTCCGTCGTCGCGGTGGACGAAGATTCGTGTCCGAGGTTTGGATGCAAGCGTCCTGGTAGCCGCCCGACGGGCGGCGGACGTGCGACGACGAGGGGTGAACTGTGCCGATCGTGGACAACGCCGTGTACGTGCACGGGGCGCGTACCGACGAGCCGGAGAGTCTGGATCGCACGTACGAGCTCCTGCGGGCGTGCGGCGGCATGGCGTGGATCGGGCTGTATCGTCCCGACAAGACCGAGATCGACTCGGTGGCAACCGAATTCGGGCTGCACCGATTGGCGGTCGAGGATGCCGTCCAAGCGCACCAGCGGCCCAAGCTCGAACGCTACGGCGATCAGTTGTTCGTCGTCCTGCACCCCGCGCGCTACATCGACGAGACCGAGAAGGTGGAGTTCGGCGAGCTCCACGTGTTCTGCGGTCCCGATTTCGTCGTCACCATCCGCCATGCCGAGTCACCCGACCTGGGCGTGGTCCGTAAACGGCTCGAAGGTGCGCCGAAGCTGCTCGAACTGGGAACCGAGGCCGTGCTGTACGCGATCCTCGACCAGGTGGTCGACGAGTACGAACCGGTCGTCGCCGGTCTGGAGAACGACATCGACGAGATCGACGACCAGCTGTTCACCGGCGATCCCGACGTCTCCCGTCGCATCTACGAGCTCTCCCGCGAGGTGATCGAGTTCCAGCGCGCGACCCACCCGCTGGTGTCGATGATCGAGGCCCTCGGCCGCGGATCGGAGAAGTACAACGTGGACATCGAGCTGCGGCGCAACCTGCGCGACGTGCTCGACCACGCGATCCGCATCACCGAGCGCGTCGACTCGTTCCGCGCCAATCTGCAGAACGCCCTGTCGGTGCACACCACCCTGGTGGGACAGCGGCAGAACGACGAGATGCGTGCGATGACCCAGGTGAGTCTGGAACAGAACGAGCAGGTCAAGCGGATCTCGTCCTGGGGCGCCATCCTCTTCGCGCCGACTCTCATCGCCGGCATCTACGGTATGAACTTCGAGCACATGCCGGAGCTGAGCTGGACGTTCGGCTATCCCGGAGCCGTCGGCGCGATGCTGCTCGCGTCGTGCGCGCTGTACATCGTGTTCCGGAGACAGAAGTGGCTCTAGCCCCGTGCGGCTCAGCGCAGCCGGCCCGGCGCCAGGTCCTCCGCGGTGACGCCCCGGTCGGTCACGTCGGCCGGTAACGGCTCGCCGCGGACCAGCGCCGCACCGACGCGCGCCAGTGCCGCGCACGTCTGGATGCCGTACCCACCCTGACCCGCGCACCAGAAGAAGCCCTCCACGCTCGGGTCGAACCCCACCACCGGTGTGCGATCGGCGACGAAGGAGCGCAGACCGGCCCACGACGACCGGACACGGCGGCTCGTCACCACGGTCGCTTCCGTGATCTCGTCCAGGGCGCGGGCGATCTCGAGATCGTCGGGCTTAGCGTCACCGGGCGGGCACGGTGTCTCGTCGGCAGGGGAACAGAGCAGACGGACACCCTCCGGCTTGATGTAGAACGATTCGTCCATGTCGCTGATCAGCGGGTGGTGGGTGTCGGCGATCTCGGGCGGCGCGTCCATCACGGCGATGGTGCGTCGTCGCGGCTGCAGGCCGATCCTCGGTACGCCTGCGAGGTCGGCCAGGTCGTCCGCCCAGGCACCCGCCGCGTTCACCACCACCGTGGCGACGAGAGTGTCGCCGGTCGAGAGATCGACCCGCCACTGCTCGCCGACGCGGTCGATCGCGACGACCCGCGCCCCGGTACGAACGGTGCATCCGCGTCGGCGTGCTCCGCGCAGGAAGCCCTGGTGCAGCGCGTCGACGTCCATGTCGAGTGCGCCCGGTTCGACGACGGCCGCCTCGACTGCCGCAGGCCGCAGGAGGGGCGCCCGGTCCACCGCCTCGGCGGTCTCGAGCAGGCGGGCATCGGGAGACAGCGTCCGCAGAGTCGTGAACATCTCCGCGAGAGCGTCGCCCCGGCCCGGACGTGCGAACTGCACGAAGGGGCGTGGAGTCATGACCGTTCCGCGCACCATGTCCGGCGGGTCCACGAGGAAGGCTCTGCTCGCCGTCGTCAGGCCACGGATGACGTGGTTGCCGTAGGTCTCGAGGAACATGGCGGCCGACCGTCCGGTCGAGTGCATCGCCAGGGTCGACTCCCCTTCAAGGAGACACACGGTCCGATCGGACGAGAGTTCCCAGGCGAGCGAGGCACCCGCGATTCCGCCGCCGATCACCAGTACGTCGAGGGCTCGAGAGGCGGCATCGGTGGTCATGGCGGTCGAGGGTAGGCGGCCCGTGTGGAAATCGGGCGCCAGGGGTACCCCGTCCCGCGCGCAACCGTGCGCGCACTCGAACATCGGGAGCCGTCATGAACACAGCTGTCTGGATCGTCATCGCGGTCGTGGTGGTGTTGCTGCTCGTCGCCGTCGGCGTCGCACTGTCGAGGAAGGCGAAGCAGAAGCGCGTCGAGCAGGCCGGTGAGATCCGGGAGCGGGCCGCCGAGCGCAGCGCGGAGGTGGAGCGGTCGGAGGCGCTGGCGCAGAAGTCGGAGGCCGACGCCCGTCGTGCGCAGGCCGAGGCGGACGCCGCGGCAGCGGAGGCCCGCATCGCGCAGCAGCGCGCGCAGGAGCACCAGGGCACTGCCGCCACCGGGCGTGACGAACTGGACCGTGAGTGGGAGCGGGCGAACAAGCTGGACCCGACCGTCCACGACGACGGCACCCCGCGTCGACAGGACGCGAACGCGGCACAGCAGAACCAGAATCCCGCAGACCGGAACGTCACGGACCGGAACGTCACGGACCGCACCACCGGTCTCGGACACGCCGATGCGCCTGTCGTCGGCCCGCACGACACTCCGGGACGCCACGAGCGCTGACGTCAGTCGCCGGGGCGCACTGCCTCGGTGACCCGCTCCGCTGCCACGGCTGGATCCTCGTGCTCCCAGATACGCACGACGGTCCAGCCGGCCTCGTCCAGTCGACGATCCGTGTCGCGATCCCGAGCGACGTTGGCAGCCAACTTGTCCGCCCACCACTGGGCGTTGTTGCGCGGGTGGGTGGCGTGCTCCGGGCAGCTGTGCCAGAAGCATCCGTCGACGTACACCGCGACTCGGCGACGCGGGAACACCACGTCGGCCCGTCGTCGCATGCCCTTCAGTGGGGCCTTGTCGACGAAGTACCGCAGTCCCGCTCGGTGCAGTTCCTTTCGCAAGGCCACCTCGGGCTTGGTGTCACGCCGCTTCTGTTTCTTGAACCGGGCACTGGTCGCGGCGTCCGTCGGCGGCGTCGCCCGAGCGTCGGGCGTCATTCGTCGTCGTCGATTTCGGACCAGCTGGGGGCGAACCTGTTGCGCCGCTCCACTTCCGAGTGCACCACCTCGACGAACTCCTCGAACGAGAGTGTGGTGCGGTCCGACGGACGGCCGTTGCGCGGCGGCGCCTCGTCGACGTCGAAGAAGCGCACCTCACCCCGGTACGGGCCGTCCGGCTCGTAGAGACCGATGAACACCTTCTCGAACAGGTCGTAGCGCGTGTCCTCGGCCCCGAGGTCGACCCACGCCCGGCCCGGCATGCCGACGACGGGGCGCTTGCCGCGGCCCGACCGCTTGGACAGCGTCGTGACGTGGTGCGCGAACGAACTCTTGCCGATGTCGCTGCTCTTCGCGGGATCGCCGTCCTCGCACGTCGACCAGGGCTCGAACATCACGGCGACGAGCACACTGTACGGCTGGCGCTGGTGCAGCACCATCGCCTCACCCCGCAGTTCGTGGTCGTTGCGCACGATGTTCTTCGTCCAGCGGCCGAGCCGACCGGACGTGGGGCTGTAGTCCTGGAAGCTGTAGGTCTTCACGGACACGCAGAGGATGAGGCCGAGCGTCGGATCGAGTGCCTTGACGTCGAGCCGCTTGCGTCCCTTCGCGACGTCCACCTGCGCTTCCTGGCCCATGCCGTGCGCGTCGGGCGTGATGGACGGATACCGAGGCCTCAACGCATCGGCGACCACCTGCGCGAGGTTGTTGGACAGGCGCTGCGCGTAGTTCTTCTTCTCCCCGCGGTCGGCATCGGGCGCGGGACGGTCGCCGGCGAAGTCGAGTGCGAACGTCAACGGGAACATCAGGCCACGCGAACGGGTTCGGGGACGACGGGATCGTCGGTCATCCGGTGCAGGTGCGACTCGACCGTGTCGAGGAAGCCGGGGGCGAAGCGCAGCCGACCCGAGCGTGCGCGCTTGAGGAACCCGGCAGTGGCCCTGGCGGACAACAGCTTCGACTCCTCCAGGAATCCGCTCAGATCCTCGTAGGGGTGCTGGACCGGCCAGGTGCTCGCGGGTACCCGGAACGCGCGACGGTCACGGCCCCACGCGGCCGACGGCCAGCTCTGGCCGGGTACGAGCTCGGTGTCGGACCCCTCGTCGTAGGGAGTGCGGGTGGCCAGCTGCTCACCGACCCAGGTCGCCATGCGCACGCTCACGGCGTTGCCGACCAGCTTCCACCGATGCCCTGCCCGAACACCCGGGGACTCGACGGCGGGGGCGGTCCACCCGGCATCGAAACCCTGCAGCCGCTCGGCGTCCGAGATGCCCGGGGTGACCAGCTCGCCGGACGGGAGCCGGACGGCCGGGGGACTGGCGATACCGAGAGTCGATCCGCCCTTGAGTGTCGGCACCGCGTTGATCGCCCAGCCCAGGCCGCGCACCCCCTCGGTCCAGTAGAAGCCGCACGGGAGGACGTCGGCGTCGCCGGCCTCGGGGATGCCCGCGTCGGGTCCGAAGAGCACCTCACGCGGGTCGTCCGTACGTGAGGCGAGCATGACGACGCGCTGACGCCGCTGGGGCAGGCCGAACGAGCGAGCGTCGACGACGCGATACGCCCACATGTAACCGAGATCCTCGAGCGCGTGCGTGATGTGCCGCATCGCCGCGCCGCGGCCGAGCTGCAACATGAAGGGCACGTTCTCGATCAGCAGCCACCGGGGACCACGCTTGCGTGCGACGAGTCGGAAGACCTCGTCGACCAGACCCGACCGCGCGCCCGTGATGCCCGCCGTGCGACCGGCCTGCGAGAGGTCCTGGCACGGGAAACCGGCTGCGACCAGCTCTGTTCCGGCGGGGAGCGCCCGCAGCGTCGCGACGTCGGTGTGCAGCGGCACGTCGGGGAAGCGCGTGCGCAGCACCGCCCCCGCGCCGGCGTCGATCTCGCAGAGCTGAGTTGTGGACCATCCGCTGCGCGCCAGGCCCAGCTCCAGACCGCCGATGCCGGCGAACAGGCCGACCATGGCACCCTGGCTGGACACGCGTACCCCCGCTCACCGTCGTGTGCGACGGCGGCTCCGGCCACCGACGTCGATCTCGAGTGAGGCTACTCGAGAACACCGACACGGCGTCCGACCGAGAGGGGCGACACCGCTGTGAGCAGCGCCCGCAGACGGGGGCGTGGTGCGCCGACTCACGCCCACCGTCGATGAAAACCCTGCTCGTGACCGTTTCATCTCGCGAGAACGGGGCACTCGGTCGCTGACGGGGACGGGGATTCACAGGCAATTCGCCCGGCTCCGGTACTTGTCGTGCTCGTGTGATCTACCGTGAACGCGTGACCACACCCACCGCCGATTCCCTGTCGTCCGCCGACGTGACGGGCTCGTCGTGGCCGGCCATCCTGACGTGGCGCGCGCACAGCGCCCCGCGTATGGAGTCGGTGCGCGTCCAGCTCAACGGCAAGCGGATCAAGGCCGCCGGCCGGATCATCGGCGGCGAGTGCGACGAACACCCGGCGTTCTCCGCGTCGTACGACCTGGTCACGGACGAATCGGGAGTGACCAAGCGGTTGTCCGTGCGCGCGGCCGTCGCGTCGGGGGAGAAGCAGGTCTCCATCAGTCGCGACTCCGAGGGCTATTGGCTCGTCGACGACGGGTCACCGACCCGCAGCTCGTTCGGCGGTGCACTCGACGTCGAGCTGGTGTGGAGCCCCTTCTTCAACACGCTCGCCATCCGTCGTCTCGGCCTGCAGACGAACCCGGCCGATCATCAGGTGCCCGTCGTGTACGTCGGTCTGCCGGTCCTCACCGCCCGCGCGGAGACACTGTCCTACAGCCGCGGGCCGCACGAGTTCGAGGTGGTCTCGCCCGTCGGGACGTCGGCCGTGAGCGTCGACTCGGACGGGTTCGTCGCCGACTACCGGGGACTCGCCGAGCGCATCTGACGGGTCGGACCGTCACGCCCGCCGGGGCAGCCGCTGCACCACACCGCCGCGGCGACCGGCGTCGACGAGGTCGCCCTGCCAGGACGGCGAGCCGACGACGACGTCGGTGATCTCCCACCACTGCAACTGCTCGTCGTAGCGCGACCGCGCCGCATGGCCCGCGGACACCAGTGTCTCGGTCGAGGCGTCGGCGACGAGAGCGTCCCTGGCGCTGTGCAACGCGGCGAGCGCCTCGTCGAGCGCGTCGACCAGGGCGGGCGCGTTGGCATCACACATCGCGCTGACCAGGGCTGGAGCTGTTCCTGCCACACGGGTGCCGTCGCGGAACGAGCCGGCTGCCAGCCGCAACGTGAGCTCCCCGCCCTGCGCGCCCACCGCGGCGAGTGCTTCCGCCAGCAGATGCGGGAGATGGGACACGCGGGCGACGGCGCGATCGTGGTCGTCGGCTCGGGCCGGGACGACGACGGATCCGGAGGACAGTGCGAGATCGGCGACCGCGAGCCAGGCGTCGGGATCGGTGTCGTCGTCCACGGTGACGACCCAGACCGCGTTGCGGAAGAGATCGACGTCGGCCGCGAGCCACCCCGAGGCGGATGTGCCGGCCATGGGATGTCCGCCGACGAACCGAGCGCCGAGTCCGGCACGTGCGACCGCGGCCGCCATCTCCGCCTTCACACTGACGACGTCCGTGAGCACGCAGTGCGGCGCGTGCGCGGCCACCGATTCCAGGACGGTGTCGACCGCCGGCATGGGCACCGCAACGACGACGAGAGCGTCCTCCTCGGCGGCGCGCTGGAGGGCGGAGGCGATGTCCGCCGTGACGTCGTACCCGTCGGCGCGAGCGGCGTCCACGGCACCGGTCGATCGGTTCCAACCCCATGCCGGGCGACCCGAGTCGACCACGGCGCGCAGTAACGAGCCCCCGATGAGGCCGAGGCCCAGGACGCAGACGGGACGGTCGGGTGTGTTCACCGGGGGAAGATTTCCACATCGGCACCGTCCGCCGGGTGCACGACACCGAAATCTCCCGCTGTTTCCCCTGAACAGGGAGGTCTGCACGCCGGGGCGACGGTGTGGGACTACGGTTGCGCGCATGGCTGCACAGCGCGGAGGCAGTACCTCGTCCCAGGGTCGAGGTGACAACCGCTCCGACGACTACGACGATCTCGAGGGGTTCGCCATCGCGGTCGTCCGCGAGGAGGGCACGTGGACGTGCCGGCCGTTGTCCGCGGACGCCCTGACGAGTCTCAGTGCCGCCGAGACCGAGCTTCGTGAACTCCGCAGTGCCGGTGCGGTGTTCGGGCTCCTCGATGTCGACGACGAGTTCTTCGTCGTGCTGCGTCCGGCACCGTCGGGCACGCGGGTCCTGCTGTCGGACGCCACCGCGGCGATCGACTACGACATCGCGGCCGACGTCCTGGACCGACTGAACGTCGATGTGCCCGATCTGGATCCGGACGAGCTCGACGACGTCGAGCCCTGGGACGAGGGCGATCTGGATCTGCTGAGCGACATGGGTCTTCCCGAGCCGGTCCTCGGCGTCATCCTGGCCGAGTCCGACCTCTATCCCGACGAGCAGCTCGGCATGATCGCCGCGCGACTGGGATTCGCCGCGGAGTTCGCCGCGGTGCTCGACAAGCTGCCCCGCTGACCGTGGTGCCTCTCCACCTGCGTGACGTCTGGATGCGTCGCGCCCTGGAGGTCGCCCGCGCCACGCCGGCGGGCGACGTTCCCGTGGGTGCCGTCGTCGTGAACGCCGACGGTGACGAGATCGCGTCCGCGGTCAACGAACGCGAACGCCGCGGGGACCCGACCGCCCACGCCGAGGTGCTCGCGCTCCGCGCCGCCGCCGAACGGCACGGGGACGGCTGGAGACTCACCGGCTGCACTCTCGTCGTCACGCTGGAGCCCTGCACGATGTGTGCGGGCGCGGCGGTGCTCTCGCGAGTCGACGGACTGCTGTTCGGGGCCTGGGAACCGAAGACGGGCGCCGTCGGCTCGCTGTGGGACGTGGTGCGGGATCGGCGTCTGACGCACCGACCGGAGGTGGTCGGCGGCGTCCTCGAGAGCGACGCGGCCGGTCTGGTTCGGGACTTCTTTCGAACCGCGAACGACGTTTGACGCGATCCGTCGACGGGGTATTACTGCCCGGTAGAACACCAGACGCAGCGTTGCGTCGCCCGCCTCGCCGAAACGGAGGGGTGGACGTCATGTTCTTCCGCTTCGAAGGAGCACCACATGGGACTCGACGACAAGATCGGCAACAAGGCAGAAGACCTCAAGGGCAAGGGCAAGGAAGCCGCGGGCGACGCCACCGGCGACCAGGACCTGAAGGCCGAGGGCCAGGGCGATCAGACCTCCGCCGCTGTCAAGGACGGCGTGGAGAAGGTCAAGGACGCCGCGTCCAACATCAAGGACAAGCTCACCGGCCACTGAGCTACCCCGAGCGTGACTCCTGACGTCGCGATTTCGGATCCGCGCCACCCATCCGGTAACGTATCCGCCGGTGGCGTGTCCGAGCGGCCTAAGGAGCACGCCTCGAAAGCGTGTGACGGGTAACCCCCGTCCGAGGGTTCAAATCCCTCCGCCACCGCCATGAGCCCCCCACCTGCCTCGGCAGCTGGGGGGCTTTGTCGTTCACCAACTTCGGGTACACCGACGAGATGAGAAACATGAACGCGATGGAGAACCGCACCCTGGGACGCACCGGCCGGCAGGTGTCGTGCGTCGGACTCGGCACCTGGCAGTTGGGAGCCGACTGGGGCGACGTGTCCGAGGAGGACGCCGTGGCGGTGCTCGACGCCGCCGTGGACAGCGGCATCACCTTCTTCGACACGGCCGACGTGTACGGGGACGGGCGCAGTGAGCGGGTGATCGGCGGATTCCTGGCCGATCGTGGCCTGCGGGACACCGTCACCGTGGCGACCAAGATGGGTCGACGCGTCGACCAGGTGCCGGAGAACTACACGCTCGCGAACTTCCGCACGTGGGTGGACCGGTCGCGTGGCAACCTCGGTGTCGACACCCTGGAACTGGTGCAGCTGCACTGCCCGC
The DNA here is from genome assembly GCF_030818285.1 of Rhodococcus sp. SORGH_AS_0301. Taxonomy (NCBI): domain Bacteria; kingdom Bacillati; phylum Actinomycetota; class Actinomycetes; order Mycobacteriales; family Nocardiaceae; genus Rhodococcus; species Rhodococcus sp. SORGH_AS_0301. The sequence goes on along the minus strand of NZ_JAUTAC010000002.1, from coordinate 3,894,995 downwards.
CCTCTGCCGTGTACGGCGACGACCAGGTGTTCGATGCCCTCGACACCCTCGTCGAGGAGCAGGCGATCGCGCACTACGGCGTCAGCGTGGAGACGGTCGCGGAGGCGCTCGAGGCGATCCGCCGACCGAACGTGGCCACCGTGCAGATCATCGTCAACGCCTTCCGGCTCAAGCCCGTCGACGAGGTGCTGTCCGTCGCCGCCGATGCCGGAGTCGGCATCATCGCGCGGGTGCCGCTGGCCTCGGGCCTGCTCTCGGGGAAGTACGACGAGTCGACGACGTTCCCCGAGAACGATCACCGCAACTTCAATCGCAACGGTGAGGCCTTCGACGTCGGCGAGACGTTCTCGGGCGTTCCGTTCGACACGGGCCTTGCGGCGGCTCGTGACTTCTCCGCCCTGGTCGCGGACGCGGCTCCGGAGGGTACGACGCCCGCCGCCGCCGCCATCGCGTGGTTGTGGCAGCACCCGCAGATCTCGACGGTCATCCCGGGAGCCCGCAACGTGGACCAGGCTCGTGCCAACGCCGAGGCGGGGCGCGTCGCGCTTCTCGGCGCCGAGTTCGATGCCGGCGTGCAGAGCATCTACGACCGCTACCTCCGGGACGTCGTTCACTCGACGTGGTGACGGACGCTTTTCACAGGGGATTCCCAGGCCGCAGCGGTGGCCGCACGTTGAAGCGACAACTAAAGTTCGTCCCATGAAGAAGAAATGGTGGATCACCGGAGCCGTGGTCGTCGTCCTGGCGATCGTGGCGCTCGTCGTCGGGCCGCGCATCTACTCGTCGATCGAGAGCAGCGATCCGGCGGCGTCGGTGTCCACCTCCGGTGCCGAGGCGGCGACGGGCGATCTGGACGGTGAGTGGACCGTCACGCCCGGTGACGCAGCGAACCCGACGTCGGCCGGGTACACCGTCGCCGAGGTGCTCAACGGCACCGACGTCACGGTCGTCGGCACCACGCCGGACGTCTCGGGAAGCGCCACGATCGCGAACCAGCAGCTCACTGCCGGTGAGATCGTGGTGCGCACCGAGACCATCACCACCGACAGCGATCGGCGCGACAACCAGTTCCGCGGCAACATCTTCGATGTCGCGAACAACCCCACCGCCACGTTCACGGTGACGTCGCCGGTGGACCTGTCCACCGTGCCCACCGACGGCACCACGGCGACCGTCACCCTCGACGGCACGCTGACCCTCAAGGGCCAGACGCGCGACGTGAGCGTCGAGACGCAGGTGCTCCGGTCGGGCGAGACCATCGTCGCCTCGGGCAACATTCCCGCGATGTGGACCGACTACGGCATCGAGCCGCCGTCGCTGGGCTTCGTGACCGTGGATCCGACCGGCTCCGTCGATTTCCTGGTGACGCTCGGGAAGGCCTGAGCCGTAGCGTCCGCGGGAGTCCAGCCGGGTAGGCCCGAGGCCGGTCGTCGTGTCAGGGCGGTCCGACGATGTAACCGAGTTTCTGTCGAAGAGTCGCCGCCGTCCGCACGTCCCGTGCGATGGCGGCGTACTCGTGTGTCTGGAGCTTCAGGATGTCGAACGTCTGCACCGGAGTCGTCAGCCCGTAGTGCGGTCGGAACGTCTCGTCGGCGTAGGTCCCGAACAGGCGGTCCCACACGATGAGGATGCCGGCGTAGTTCTTGTCCAGGTACTCTTTGTCGCGGCCGTGATGCACGCGGTGGTGCGACGGCGTGTTGAAGACGAACTCGAACCAGCGCGGCATCCGGTCGATGCGCTCGGTGTGCACCCAGAACTGGTAGACCAGGTTGATCGCGAACCCGGTGAACACCATCCAGGGCGGGACGCCGAGCAGGGGCAGCGGCAACCACATCAGGATCTCGCCGCTGTTGTTCCACTTCTGCCGTAGTGCGGTGCTGAAATTGAAGTACTCGCTCGAGTGGTGCGCCTGATGCGTGGCCCACACGATGCGCGTGCGGTGCGCGATGCGGTGATACCAGTAGAAGAGGACGTCGACGCCGAGCAGCAGGATCACCCACGTGTACCACTGGTCCGAGGGCAGCTGCCACGGTGCGACATACGCGAAGATCAGCGAATAGCCCAGCAGCGCCAGGGTTTTCCATGCGGTGGTGGTGGCGATGGACACCAGCCCCATCGCGATGCTGGCCCGGGCGTCGGCGCGGAGGTAGCTTCCATGGGCCGGTCGGCCGGGTTCGTCCTCGGTCTCGTCGCCGTGGCTCTCGAGGACGATCGCTGCGGTCCACTCGAGCGCGAGCAGAACGAGGAATGCCGGCACCGCGAGGGCGACCGGGTCGCGGAGCGCGGTCGGCAGACTGTTCCAGAGATCGGCGATCACCCGCCGCAGTCTACGTGACCGCGGTCACACCGAGTTCAGGCGCGGTACTCGCGTACCAGCGGGCAGTCGAAGGGGTTGCGCTTCGACAGTCCCACCTGGTTGAGGTAGCGGACGACGATGCCGTAGGACTTCACGAGCGACGTCTCGGTGTAGGTCACCCCGTGCTTGGCGCAGTGCTCGCGCACCATGGGCCGCACCTTCTTGAGGTTCGGCCGCGGCATGCTGGGGAACAGGTGATGCTCGATCTGATAGTTGAGGCCGCCCATCATGAAGTCGGTGACGGGGCCGCCGTCGACGTTGCGCGACATGAGGACCTGGCGGCGGAGGAAGTCGATCTTCGCATTGGCCGGAACCAGCGGCATCCCCTTGTGGTTGGGCGCGAACGAGCCGCCCAGCAGAACGCCGAAGACGGCGAAGTGCACGAGGATGAAGCCGACCGCGAGCCCCGCCGGCATCGCGAGGAACGGCAGTGCGAACCCGATGGTGAGCCTCAGCGCGATGAGCGACAGCTCCAGCTTGCGGTGCTTGATCTCCTTGGAGTCGATCAGCGTGCGCACGCTGGCGACGTGGAGTGCGGCGCCTTCGAGGGTGAGCAGCGGGAAGAAGAGCCAGCCCTGGCGGCGGGTGAACGCGCCGTAGAAGCCGGTGCGCTGCGCGACGTACTCGGGGACGAAGGCGATGGGCCCGTTCCCGATGTCGGGATCCTTGCCGATCTGGTTCGGCGCGTTGTGGTGCTTGCTGTGCTTGCCCTGCCACCAGTGCAGCGAGAGTCCTGCGAAGGTGCCGGACAGAATGCGGGCCGTCCACTCGTTCCACTTCGCCGAGTCGAACATCTGGCGGTGGGCGCCGTCGTGACCGAGGAAGCCGAACTGCGTGCTCACGACGGCGAGGGCGACGGCGAGCGCGAGCTGCCACCACGAGTCGCCCAGGAGGAACGCACCGACCCAGACGGCGACGAAGGCCGCCACGGTGCCGATGATGCGGGACCAGTAGAAACCGCGGCGGCGGGACATCAGCCCCGAGGCGCGCACGGCGACGGACAGCTCGGTGTACGAACTGACGAATCGATCTCTGGGGCGTTCGGCGGTGACGGACACTGGTGCCTCTGTTCTGTGGACGGTCTGGCCACGGTGGCTGTCGGTCGTTCTGGCAGTCGATGCAGTGGTGAGAACCGCGGAGAGGGCGGGAAGTGCTCAGGTCACGCCTCTGTCACAAGTGTGACACAGGCAGGGCACGGCGTCGACAGTCCGAGGGTGTCGGTCGTCTTCTCTCAGTGCATCCACAGACGACGGTCGACGTGGCCGGGCGTGGTCGTACCGCGCCAGGTCGGCGCCGTGGCGTAGTGTTCGGATCACGAGCACGCCGCGGTTCTCACCGGCGCCTCGTTCTCCCCCTCGTGACGGACGACTCGTTCTCCTCACCACCGAACTACTGATGAAGGGGTTTCCATGGAACCCGAACTGATCTTTCTCGCACCCGTCACCGCCGACGCGGAGCCCGTCGAGGCTCCCGCGACGTCCGCTGCCAGGGACGTCGTCAACGCGGCGCCGCCCGTCTACACCCAGCTGTTCTCCGAGAAGAACTGACTCCTCTCGATCGCCTGACATGACTGAACCCCGGGACGACCGGTCCACGTCCACGAGTACCGCGGTCACGACCTCGGTGGCGCGGCGCATCACGCCCGGCCGTGAGCAGGACTTCGTGGCCTGGACCGATGCCGGAATCAGTGTGCTGCGCACGTTCGACGGGTTCCTGGGCGGCGGGTGGCTGCGCTCCTCGACCGATCCGTACGAGTACTACGTGCTCTACCGATTCGATTCGGACGCTCATCTGCAGGAGTGGCTCTCGTCGCCCTTCCGGCGTGCCTGGGTCGCGCGTGGTGTGGGTGTGGCGGACGACCATGTGACGCATCGCCTCACCGGGGTCGAAGGGTGGTTCGAGCCACAGTCGACGCTCACCGACGCGGTCCGCGTCGTGGGCGCTCCGCCGCCTCGGTGGAAGCAGGCCATCGTCATCTGGTCGGCGTTCTTCCCCCTGTCTCTTCTGCTCAACACCCTTGTCTCCGAGTACCTCTCGCTGGGTCTTGTACTCCGGACCCTGCTCGTCACCCTCGTGAGCACACCCCTCATGGTGTACGTCCTGCTGCCGTTCATCACCGCCCGTGTGAAGCGCTGGCTCACTCCCTGACGGTTCGAAACACCGCGCGAGCGTGGTGAGCGTCACAAAAGTGCACACCACTGCAAACTTGCCGAGCCGTGCAAGTTCCGTACTGTGGGATTCGTGAGTTCCGGACTACGCGACCGCAAGAAGGCGGAGACCCGTGCAGCGCTCAGTGCTGCCGCGATCCGTCTCGGGCGGCAACAGGGTTTCGACACCGTGACCGCCGAGGCGATCGCCCGCGACGCGGGGGTGTCGACGCGCACGTTCCACAACTACTTCTCCAGCAAGGAAGAAGCGGCGCTGTACTACCTCGAGCAGGCAGCGTTCGAGTGGGTGGACCTGATCGAACACCGTCCGCAGGACGAGGACTTCTGGGACACGGTGCGCGCCATCGTCTTCGAGATCGTCGACGATCCCGAGCGCGAGTTGACCGAGACTGTCGCGGTCGCGCGGTTCGTCGAGGAGTCGCCGGCTCTGCTGGCGAAGAAGCTCGAGTTCGACCGCTCGCTCTCCGCGGCGTTCAAGAAGGCCGTGGCCCGGCGCACCGGGCTCGATCCCGATCGGGACCTGTACCCCTCGTTGGTCCAGGCCGCGGTGGGCGCCACCGTCAGCGCCGCACTCGGATTCTTCGCCGAGGCATCCGAGAAGGGCTCCACCACAGCAGAATCCGCCGGCGAGGTGGTCCGCCTCGCCATGCAACAACTCGAACGGGGCTTCCGAGCGCCGCTCACCGGTTCCACCCCGCTCCCGCCCGACTGATCGCGCGTCCGTCCGTCACCCGCAGCACGACACCCCCCCGAACGAGGAGAACTCTCATGGCCACCTTCCTGTATCGCATAGGACGGTTCTCGTACCGTCGGAAAGGCATCGTGCTGCCGATCTGGCTCGCCATCCTGGTGTTGGCCGGTATCGGCGCGGCCACGTTGTCCGGCCCGACGAGCACGTCGTTCTCCATCCCGGGAACCCCCGCCCAGGCTGCGCTGGATCTGCAGAAGGAGCGCTTCGGAGGCGGCGAGGATCCGCTCACGTCGGCGTCCGCGCAGTACGTGTTCCAGGCACCCGCGGGCACCACGCTCGACTCGCCCGAGAACACGGCGGCCATCGACGGCGTCATCGCGAACATTCGCGGCATCGCCGCCGTGAAGGACACGGCCAAGGCCGATCCCGCGGCCGGACCGGTGCCCGAGGGTGCCATGCCGCTCCTCGATCCGATCGCCAACAACCAGGCGATCGTCGATCAGTACGCGGAGGCCGGTCTCGCGCCGGACGTCGCGGCCGCGAACGCCGCGGCCGTGTCGCCGCTCTCACCGGACAAGACCATCGGCATCCTCGACGTGCCCATCACCGGCACCGTCACCGATGTCACGGCCGAGATCCGCACCGAGCTGACCGACGCCGCCCAGCCCGCCCGTGACGCAGGGCTCACCGTCGAGATCGGTGGCAGCGCCATGCAGGCCGCCGAGCCGCCCGGCGGCACCGCCGAGCTGATCGGCCTGGCCGTCGCCGCCGTCGTCCTCGTCGTCATGTTCGGATCGCTCGTCGCCGCCGGACTGCCGCTCATCACGGCCATCGTCGGCATCGGCGTCACCAGTCTGACCATCACCACCGCGTCGGGCTTCGCCGAGCTCACCCAGTTCACGCCGATTCTCGCCATCATGATCGGCCTGGCCGTCGCCATCGACTACTCGCTGTTCATCGTCGCCCGGTTCCGTAACGAGCTGAGCGAAACGGACGACCGTGAGGAAGCCGCGGCACGCGCCGTGGGAACCGCCGGCAGCGCCGTCGTCTTCGCCGGCACCACGGTGCTCATCGCGCTCGTGGCACTGCGCGTCGTCGGCATCCCGTTCCTGTCGCAGATGGGTCTGGCCGCCGGCTTCGGTGTCTTCGTCGCCGTCCTCGTCGCGCTGACCATGCTGCCCGCCGTCCTCGGACTCTTCGGCGCGAAGGCGTTCGCCGGCAAGATCCGCACCGTCCCGGACCCGGAGCACGACGACAAGCCGACCAACGGCCTGCGGTGGGTGCGCATGGTGATCAAGCGTCCCGCACTGGTCCTCATCGTCGGTGTCGTGATCCTCGGTGTCATCGCCGGTCCCATGACGTCGCTGCGTCTGGCGCTTCCGTCGGTGGCCACCGCTGAACCCGGTACCCCCGCTCGTGAGGCGTACGACCTGGTCGACCAGGGCTTCGGCCCGGGACGCAACGGTCAGCTGCTGATGGTCGTGGACGCGAGCAACGTCCCCGAGGCCGATCGGACGGCGGCCTTCCAGGCCGTCGTCGACAAGGCGGCGGCGGAACCCGACGTGACCAACGCACAGCAGGCCGGGCTCAACCCGGCGGGCGACACCGCCCTGGTGTCGGTGACTCCCAAGAGCTCACCGATCAGCGAGGACACGCAGAACCTGGTGACCGCGCTGCGCGACGCCCGGGGTGGTCTGGAATCCGAGTACGGCGTCACCTACGGCGTCACCGGCCAGACGGCGCTCGAGATCGACGTGTCGGATCGGCTCCAGAAGGCCCTGATCCCGTATCTCGCTGTCGTCGTCGGCCTGGCGTTCCTGCTGCTGATGGTCGTCTTCCGATCCATCCTCGTCCCGCTGACCGCGACCCTGGGCTTCCTGCTCAGCGTGCTGGCCACATTCGGTGCGACGGTGTTCATCTTCCAGGAGGGCGGGCTGGGCCTGATCTCCAATCCGCAGCCGATCGTCAGCTTCATGCCGATCTTCCTGATCGGTGTGGTGTTCGGTCTGGCGATGGACTACCAGGTGTTCCTGGTGTCTCGCATGAGGGAGGCGTACGTTCACGGCGCGACCGCGAGCGATGCCATCGTCACGGGCTTCAAGTACGGCGCCCGCGTCGTCGCTGCCGCGGCGGTCATCATGATCTCGGTGTTCGCGGCGTTCATGCTGGAACCGGACTCGTTCATCAAGTCCATCGGTTTCGCTCTCGCGGCCGCCGTGTTCTTCGACGCCTTCATCGTCCGCATGATCCTGATCCCCGCTGTCATGGCGCTGCTCGGCGACAAGGCCTGGTACCTGCCGAAGTGGCTGGACAAGATTCTGCCGAACGTGGACATCGAAGGTGAGAAACTCGTCCGCAGAACGGACGAGACCGCACCGGCGACCCAGCAGCCGGCGAACCGGAGCTGAGTCGATGAACTGCACCCACCACGCCTGTCGTCCGACGGGTCCTGTCGAGAAGGAAGGATGCACGACGTGTTGATCTCACTTCTCCGCCGGTATCTGGCGCCGTACCGCGGCGCGCTGACAGGCGTGGTGGTGCTGCAGTTCGTGGCCACCGTGGCCTCGCTGTACCTGCCCAGCCTCAACGCCGACATCATCGACAACGGCGTGACGACCGGCGACACCGGCTACATCCTGTCGACCGGCTCGATCATGCTGGCTGTCTCCGCCGTGCAGATCGCGTGCTCGATCGGCGGCGTCTACTTCGGAGCACGCGCCGCCATGGCGGCCGGCCGCGACATCCGCGGGGCGCTCCTCGACCGCGTCGGCACTTTCTCGGCGCGCGAGGTCGGGACGTTCGGCGCTCCGTCGCTCATCACCCGCAACACGAACGATGTTCAGCAGGTGCAGATGGTGGTTCTGATGGGCTGCACCATCCTGGTGATGGCGCCCATCATGTGCGTCGGCGGCATCGTCATGGCTCTGCGCGAGGACTTCGGACTGTCGTGGCTCCTCGGTATCGCCGTTCCTGCGCTGGCGCTGAGCATGGGCTTCGTCGTGGTCCGCATGGTTCCGGCGTTCAAGGTCATGCAGAAGCGCATCGACACGGTCAACCGCGTTCTGCGCGAGCAGATCACGGGCATCCGCGTGGTGCGCGCCTTCGTTCGCGAGCCGTACGAGGTGGAGCGTTTCGACGACGCGAACACCGCCCTCACCGCCACCGCACTGCAGGTCGGTCGTCTGATGGCGCTCATGTTCCCGGTGGTCATGCTCATCAGCAACGTCACCAGCGTCGCGGTGATCTGGTTCGGCGGTCACGCCGTCGACGAGGGACGCATGGAGATCGGATCGCTGACGGCCCTGCTGAGCTACATCATGCAGATCCTGATGTCGGTGATCATGGCGTCGTTCATCGCGATGATGATCCCGCGCGCCAGCGTGTGTGCCGAGCGCATCACCGAGGTGCTCGACACGAATTCGTCCGTCGTGCCCTCCGCGAAGCCCGTCGTCTTCGCCTCGGCGCCGTCGACGGTGGAATTCGACAAGGCCGCCTTCGCGTATCCCGCGGCCGATCACCCGGTGCTCTGCGACGTGTCGTTCCGGGCGACGGCCGGAACCACCACGGCCGTGATCGGCAGCACCGGCTCGGGCAAGACGACGCTGATCAACCTGATCCCGCGTCTCATCGACACGACCGACGGAGTGGTGCGCGTGGGCGGAACCGATGTGCGAGAACTCGATCCGGAGGCGCTGCGAGCGGAGATCGGACTGATCCCCCAGCGGCCCTTCCTGTTCTCCGGCACCATCGCCTCCAATCTTCGCTACGGCAAGGAGGACGCCACGGAGGCCGAGATGTGGGACGCACTCGAGGTGGCGCAGGCCGCCGACTTCGTCCGCGAGATGCCCGAGGGTCTCGAGACCCCCGTCGCCCAGGGCGGCACCACCGTCTCCGGTGGGCAGCGTCAGCGACTGGCCATCGCCCGCGCCATCATCCGGCGGCCGAGCATCTACGTCTTCGACGACGCGTTCTCCGCTCTCGACCTGACGACGGACGCGAATCTCCGAGCGGCCCTGCGCCCCATCACACGTGACGCCTGCGTCATCGTCGTCGCGCAGCGGGTGTCCACCATCCGCGACGCGGACAGCATCGTGGTGCTCGACGACGGCAGGATGGTCGGCCTCGGTACGCACGACGAGCTGCTCGAGACGTGTCCCACCTATGCCGAGATCGTCGACTCGCAGCGCACCGCAGCGGGTGTCGCATGACGCGGCCCGGCGGTCCTCCCGGTCCCGGTGCTCCCGGCACGAAGGCGATGAGCTTCGGACCGTCCGTCAGGCGGCTGCTGCGCCGGCTCCTTCCGCAGCGCATGCTGCTCACGGTGGTACTCGTGTTCGCCGTCGCCAGCGTCGTTCTCACCGTTCTCGCCCCGAACATCCTGGGCAGAGCCACCAACCTCATCTTCGACGGCATCGTCGGCCGTTCGCTCGACCCCTCGCTGACCAAGGAGCAGGTCGTCGACGGTCTCCGCGCCTCGGGTGAGGGCACACGCGCCGACATGGTGTCGAGCATGGACGTCGTCCCCGGTCGGGGAGTCGACTTCGACGCCGTCGGCAAGGTGCTGGTCCTCGTCCTCATCCTCTACATCGGGTCCGCACTGCTGTCCTGGGTGCAGGGCTACATTCTCAACATCGCGCTGCAACGCGTCATCAAGCGTCTGCGTACCGACGTCGAGAACAAGATCCACCGGTTGCCGTTGCGCTACTTCGACTCCCACAAGCGCGGCGACGTGCTCTCGCGAGTCACCAACGACATCGACAACGTCTCGCAGAGCCTGCAACAGACACTCAGCCAGCTCGTGGTCTCGGTGCTCACGGTCTTCGGCATCCTGGGCATGATGCTGTGGATCTCGCCGCTGCTCGCACTGGTCGCGATCCTGACGGTGCCGCTGTCGATCGTGGTGACGGCGATGATCGCCAAGCGCTCGCAGCCGCACTTCATCGCGCAGTGGAAGCAGACCGGCGCGCTCAACGCACAGGTCGAGGAGGCCTACACCGGGCACGAGCTGGTCAAGGCCTACGGCCGCCGGCACGAGACGGCGCGGGTGTTCCACGAGAGCAACGAGGAGCTGTACCAGGCGAGCTTCCGGGCACAGTTCATCTCCGGAATCGTCATGCCCGCCATCATGTTCCTGGGCAACCTCAACTACGTCGCCATCGCCGTGGTGGGCGGACTGCGCGTCGCGTCCGGCACGCTGAGCCTGGGCGAGGTGCAGGCCTTCATCCAGTACTCCCGCCAGTTCACACAGCCGCTCACGCAGATCGGCTCGATGGTCAACCTGCTCCAGTCGGGTGTCGCCTCGGCGGAGCGCATCTTCGAGATCCTCGACGCCGAGGAGGAGGGCGCCGATCCGTCGGCACCCGTCACCCCCACCACGCGCAGTGGACGCGTCGAGTTCCGGGACGTGTCGTTCCGCTACGAACCGGAGCGTCCGCTCATCGACGGGCTGTCCTTCGTGGCGGAACCCGGCCAGATGGTGGCGATCGTCGGCCCCACCGGCGCCGGCAAGACGACGCTCGTGAACCTCGTGATGCGGTTCTACGACATCGATTCCGGCTCGATCACGCTCGACGGTGTGGACACGCGTGACATGACGCGGGCGACGCTGCGATCGCGCACCGGCATGGTGCTGCAGGACACCTGGCTGTTCGGCGGCAGCATCCGCGACAACATCGCGTACGGCAACAGTGGCGCCACCGAGGAGTCGATCATGGAGGCGGCGCGGGTGAGTTACGTCGACCGTTTCGTGCACTCGCTGCCCGACGGGTACGACACCGTCATCGACGAGGAGGGCAGCAACGTCAGTGCGGGCGAGAAGCAGTTGATCACCATCGCGCGCGCGTTCCTCGCCGACCCGGCCGTGCTGATCCTCGACGAGGCCACCAGCTCCGTCGACACCCGTACCGAGCTGCTGGTGCAGAAGGCCACCGCGGCCCTGCGCAGCGATCGCACGAGTTTCGTGATCGCGCACCGCCTCTCCACGATCCGCGACGCCGATCTGATCCTGGTGATGGAGAACGGGTCCATCGTGGAGAAGGGCACGCACGACGAGCTCATCGCGGCGCGCGGCGCCTACCACCGTCTCAGTGCGTCCGGCCTGCAGGAGCAGCAGTTGGCGTCTGGTTCGATGGGGGCATGACCGACCTCTTCACAGTCGAGACCCGTATCGAGGACCATCTCGGTCGAACCGGCACCCTGCGGACGCCGCACGGCGACATCGAGACCCCCGCGTTCATCGCCGTCGGCACCAAGGCCACCGTGAAGGCGGTGCTGCCGGAGTCGATGAAAGAGCTGGGCGCACAGGCGGTCCTGGCGAACGCATACCACCTGTACCTGCAGCCGGGGCCCGACATCGTGGACGAGGCCGGGGGACTCGGCACGTTCATGAACTGGGACGGCCCGACATTCACCGACAGCGGCGGGTTCCAGGTGATGTCGCTCGGCGTCGGGTTCAAGAAGGTCATCTCGATGGACGCCACTCGGGTGGAGTCGGACGACGTCATCGCCGAGGGCAAGGAGCGCCTCGCGCACGTCGACGACGACGGCGTGACGTTCAAGTCCCACCTCGACGGATCGCGGCACCGCTTCACTCCCGAGGTGTCGATGCAGATCCAGCACCAGCTCGGCGCGGACATCATGTTCGCGTTCGACGAGCTGACCACGTTGATGAACACCCGTGCGTACCAGGAACAGTCGCTGGACCGTACGCAGGCGTGGGCGGTGCGGTGCATCGCCGAGCACGAGCGCCTCACGGCCGAGCGCGCCGACAAGCCGTACCAGGCGCTGTTCGGTGTGGTGCAGGGTGCGCAGTACGAGGACCTTCGTCGGAAGGCGGCACACGATCTCGAGACCATCGTCGGCGAGACCGGGCGCGGATTCGACGGCTACGGCATCGGCGGCGCTCTGGAGAAGCAGAACCTCGGCACCATCGTCCGCTGGGTGAACGAGGAACTGCCCGAACACAAACCGCGCCACATGCTCGGGATCAGCGAGCCGGACGACTTCTTCGTCGCCATCGAGAACGGTGCCGACACGTTCGACTGCGTGAATCCGTCACGCGTGGCCCGGAACGCGGCGATCTACACCCCGGACGGGCGCTTCAACATCAACACCGCGCGGTTCCGTCGGGACTTCACGCCGATCGACGAGGAGTGCGACTGCTACACCTGCGCGCACTACACGCGGGCGTACATGCATCACCTGTTCAAGGCCAAGGAGATGCTGGCCTCGACCCTCGCCACCATTCACAACGAGCGGTTCACCGTGCGGCTGGTGGACGACATCCGCGCCTCCATCCGCGACGGGCGGTTCCAGGAGTTCAAGAAGGACACGCTGGCGCGCTTCTATTCCTGAGCCGCAACTCCCCGCGAGTACGCCCATAGTGTCGTGAAGTCGTGCTCGACAACGACAGTATCGACGTACTCGCGGGGGCGGGCGGGGGTCAGTCCGGGGAGTAGGTCGGCTCGCGCTTCTTGATGTACGCGATGACGGCGTAGGTGATCGGGAGCACGAGCACCTCGACGAGGGTCTTCCACAGGAAGCCGACGATGACGTAGTTCACGAAGTCGGCGCCCGTCGTGATGCCGATGACGCCGGCCGCGATGCTGCAGAAGATCAGGGTGTCGAAGAACTCGCCGACCACCGTCGACCCGATGAGGCGGGCCCACAGGTGCTTCTCCTTGGTGCGTTCCTTGATCTTCACCAGCACGATGGAGTTCAACAGCTGTCCGACGGTGTAACCGGCGAGACCGGCGAGGACCAGGCGCGGCACGACGCCGACGACGGTCTCGAGTGCGGCCTGGTTCTCGTAGAACGACGCGGCGGGGAGTTCGATGGCGATCCAGAAGCAGACCGATGTGAGCAGGAGAGAGCCGAAGCCCAGGTAGATGGCGCGGCGCGTCGCCTTGAGCCCGTACACCTCGCTGAGGACATCGCCGAGGATGTACGCGAGGGGGAAGAGGAAGAACGCGCCGTCGGTGTTGATGGGGAGAATCTGGAAGGGCCCGAGCGAGACGTCGGACGCGGCGAAGAAGGCGACACCCTTGCTGGCGGCCACGTTCGAGATCAGCAGTGTCGCGACGAAGAGCGCGACGATGGCGGGGTAGAAGCCACGGCTGATGTGGGCGAACGAGGCCTGTCCAGACGGAGTGTCGCCGTCGGTGGCGGTGGAGTTGGTTGCAGTCACCGGTCGATCCAAGCACCGAGACGACGACGGGCGCGAATCCCCGAAGGGACCCGCGCCCGATGTCGGTGTGTGCGGAGGCTACTTCTTGACCACCTGGGTGCCACCGGCGAACTGATCGTGCTTGCCCTGCTTGGTGGGGCTCGAGTTGACCGTGACGGCGATGACGATCACGGCGATGAACGCGAGCAGGCTACCGAGGAACGGGATGATGTTGAGCAGCGTGAACGCGTTGCGGATCGCGGACTGCTGCAGCGTCGGCCGCGGCGTGCCGGCGGGACCGTGCACCTGGAGTCCGAGGATCTTCTTGCCGAGAGTCGCGCCCTGGCTGACCTCGAGGCCGACGAAGTACGCGAACGTCAGGACGCCGGAGAAGAGCCCGGTGACGAGGATGTTGTCGGTCGCACCGAAGATCGCGGCGAGGATCAGCGCGACGATGCCGACGATGATCCCGTCGATGATGCGCGCGCCCAGTCGAATGCCGAGCCCACCGGGCTGACCGCCGCCGGGCACTCCACCGAAGTTCGAGCCACCGTAGTTGGTGGTGTTGTCGAACTGCGGTGGCGTCGGGTAGCCACCCTGCTGGGGGTAGCCGCCCTGCTGGGGGTAGCCACCCTGCGGCGGCGGGTAGTTGCCCTGCGGCGGCGGGTAGTTGCCCTGCGAGGGCGGGGGGTAACTGCCCTGCGAGGGCGGCGGGTAGGACCCCTGCGACGGGGGCGGGTAGGAACCCTGCTGCGGCGGCGGGTAGCTGCCGGGGTTCTGCGGATCCTTGCTCGGGTCGAAACCGCCTGTGGTCATGATGTCCTTCTCGTACGGGTTGACGTGTCGGAGTCTTCTCGCGGCCACCTTACGTCCGATACGCCCCGACCGGTGTGCGATGTTCCGTTGCAACGGGGTCTCGATCAGTGACCGAGCACGAACCACGGCTCCCTCGGGAGCAGGTCCAGGGACCAGTGCGAGGCCAGGTCGGACAGCGATTCGTGCGTGCGCTCGGACGGAACCCCGATCGACGACGCGATCTCGGCGCGGACGTCGGACACGGTCTGCCCGGCGGCGAGTCGGTCGCGCAGGGTGACGGCGCCGTCCCGCTTGGCGAGGCGCTTGCCCGTCGGTCCGAGAGCGAGCGGGACGTGCACGTACTCCGGGATCTGCACGCCGAGCAGACCGGCGAGGTAGGCCTGACGCGGCGCCGACGCGAGCAGGTCGTCCGCGCGAACCACCTGGTCGACGCTCTGGAACCCGTCGTCGACGACGACGGCGAGGTTGTAGGCGGGAACGCCGTCCGTGCGCTGGAGGACGAGGTCGTCGACCACGCCCGTGAACTCGCCGACGAGGGCGTCGGTCACGGTGAACGACCGCGTGTCCGAACGCAACCGCAGCGCGGCGCGTCGGCCCTCGGCGCGGCGGGACGCGCGTTGCGCCTCGGTGAGGTTCCGGCAGGTTCCGGGGTACGCACCCTCGGGAGCGTGCGGTGCGGACGCGGCCTGCTGGATCTCGCGGCGGGTGCAGAAACACTCGTAGACACGGCCGTCGGCGGCGAGGGAGGCGATGGCCGCGGCATAGGACTCTCGGCGATCCGATTGCCGCACCACCGGCCCGTCGACGGTGATGCCGACGGCGGCGAGATCGTCGAGCTGACGGTGCTCGGCGCCCGGTCGCACGCGATCGAGGTCCTCGACGCGCAGGACGAATCCGCGTCCGGTTCCGCGGGCGAGGAGCCACGCGAGCACAGCCGTGCGGAGGTTCCCGATGTGGAGGTCGCCGGAGGGGCTCGGTGCGAAGCGGCCGTTCACTCGCCGCGACCCATGAGCTCGTCCCGTCGGGACGCGACCTCCGTCCGCAGCGCGTGGACCACCACCCCGACCTCGGGGCGGCGCAGCGTCTCGCCGCGCACGACCAGCCAGTAGGCCAGGGTGACCGACACCTCCGAGCGCAGGATGCGCACGAGATCGCGGTGCCGGTCGGCCATGAAGCACGGCAGCAGGCCGATACCGGCGCCCGCCCGCGTGGCCTCGACGTGCACGAAGACGTTGGTCGAGCTCACCGAACTCCGCATCACCGGGACGTCCGACGACGGGGGAGCGTCGCCGACGGCGACCGAGCGCGCGAGATCCAGGTCGTCGACGTGGAGCATCGACTCGACGAAGTAGACGAGGGGATGGCCGGCGAGGTCGCGTCGGGTGGTGATGGTGTCGTGGTGCTCGAGGTACTCCGGAGTGGCGTACAGACCGAGGCAGTACTCGCCGAGGTGCACGGCCTCGGCGCGGTGCACCTGAGGCGTGCCGACGACGATCTCGATGTCCATTCCCGATCGTTGTTGCGAGGCGCGTCGCGTCGCGGCGACCAGTTCCACGGACACCTCGGGGTGCCGTTCCTGCACACTGACGGCGGCGGGCGCCGCGATGTAGGCGCTGAATCCGTCGGTCGCGGAGATGCGGACGACACCGCGCAGCGACGCACCGCCCGGGTCCACCAGGCCGCGCACCACGCTGTCGACCGTCTCGGCCGCGGCGAGTGCGTGTCGGCCCAGGTCGGTGAGTTCCCAGCCGCCCGAGGTGCGGACCAGTACCCGGCCACCGAGTGATTTCTCCAGTGAGGCGATGCGGCGAGACACCGTCGTGTGATTGACACCGAGGCTGTCCGCGGCGGCGGTGAAGCGGCCGCTGCGCCCGACGGCGAGGAGGACGAGAAGATCGTCCGCGCTGGGCGGCGTGTGCGCCGAGGAGCGTCCGGACGAGGTCATGTGTGCATCTTTGCAGTTCGGTCGTGCGCGCGCGGCCATTGTGCGGCGCGGTGATCTGCGTCGATACTCGACCCAGCGTGTGCCGTGGATCACTGTCCCGGCACCGGAGACTCAGCAAGGAGAATGTCATGTCGGTTGTCGACAGGGTGGATCGCGACGAGGAACCGTCAGGTCTGCGGAAGGTGGTCGCCGCATCCATGGCGGGCACCGTGGTCGAGTGGTACGAGTTCTTCCTCTACGGCACGGCGGCGACGCTCGTGTTCAGCAAGATCATGTTCGCGGAGGGAACCAGCGAACTCGACGCGATCCTGGCGGCCTTCGTCACGTACGCGGTCGGCTTCGTCGCACGACCGCTCGGTGGCATCGTCTTCGGTCACTTCGGTGACAAGTACGGACGTAAGAAGCTCCTGCAGTTCTCGCTGGTGCTGGTCGGCGCCGCCACATTCCTCATGGGCTGCCTGCCGACGTTCAACCAGATCGGGTACTGGGCGCCGGCACTTCTGGTGACGCTGCGCTTCATCCAGGGCTTCGCGGTGGGCGGCGAGTGGGGCGGCGCAGTGCTTCTCGTCGCCGAGCACAGCCCCAACAAGAGCCGCGGCTTCTGGGCCAGTTGGCCGCAGGCCGGTGTCCCCGGCGGCAACCTGCTCGCGACGGTCGTCCTGTTGGTGCTCACCACCGTGCTCTCGGAGGACGCGTTCCTCAGCTGGGGCTGGCGTGTCGCGTTCTGGCTGTCCGCCGTCATCGTCTTCGTCGGCTACTACGTCCGCACCAAGGTCACCGACGCACCCATCTTCGTCGAGGCGCAGAAGCAGGCCGAGGTCATCAAGGCCGCGTCGTACGGCGTCTTCGAGGTCGTGAAGCGTTACCCGCGTGGCGTGTTCACCGCGATGGGCCTGCGCTTCGGCGAGAACGTCATGTACTACCTGGTGGTCACCTTCTCCATCACCTACCTCAAGGTCGAGGTGGGAACCGACACCAGCACCATCCTCTGGTGGATGCTCATCGCGCACGCCGTGCACTTCGCGGTGATCCCGTTGGTCGGTCGCCTGGCGGACACCGTCGGACGCCGTCCGGTGTACCTCGTCGGTGCGGTCACCGCCGGCACGTGGGGCTTCTTCGCCTTCCCCATGATGAACAGCGGCCACAACGTCGTCATCATGCTGGCGATCATCATCGGACTGGTGTTCCACGCCTTCATGTACGCCACCCAGCCGGCGATCATGTCCGAGATGTTCCCCACGCGTATGCGGTATTCCGGTGTGTCCCTGGGCTATCAGGTGACGTCGATCGTCGCAGGGTCGCTCGCGCCGATCATCGCGGTGAAGCTGCTGGACGTCTACGGCTCGTCCGTGCCGATCGCCTGGTACCTCGCAGCCTCCGCGCTCATCACGCTGATCGCCGTCGTGGTGGCTCGTGAGACCAAGGGCATCGCGCTCGAGAGCATCGACATCGCCGACGCGAAGAACCTGGCCACCGAGGCCGAGCTCGCGAAGGCCGGTATCCCGACGAAGTAGGCACGCACACAGCATCGCGCCCTCTCCCGCATGACGGGAGAGGGCGCGTTCGTGTGTGTGTCAGGCCTCGGCGACGAGGTGCGGACGCGAGGCACCGGCCTCGCAGTCACGCATGAACTCGGTGAAGATGCGGTCGAAGCGGTCGGGATTGTCGAGATGCGGGAAATGCCCTGCCCTCTCGAAGATCTCGACGCGGCCGTGCGGCAACTCGGCCCGAGCGTTCTCGGTGTGCGAGTTGGGGATGATGCTGTCGCGCGCACCCCAGACCAGCATCGCCTGGATGTTGGGGAAGTTGGCGAAGTGCGGTGTCGCACTGATGGTCTGACCGCGGAAGCTGATGACGGAGCGGGCGGTCGCGAGGAACGCGCGGCGGGTGCCGGCGTCCTGGACCGACCCGAAGCTGCGCCACGCCTCGGAGGAACTGGCGCTCATCAGGGGGAGTCCCAGCTTGTCGAGCCGATCGATCGCGAGATCGGTGAGGCCTCGCACGGTGCGGTTCGCCATGAGCGGGAGAACGAATTCGCTGCCCGGCAGGGTGGCCGCACGCAGGAGGGGGCTCACCTCGGGGCCGAGTCCGCCGCTGGCGATGAGCACCATGCGCTCGACCAACTCGGGGAACAGGTACAACGTCTGCATCGCGATGCCACCGCCGAGCGAGTGGCCCACGAACGTCGCCGACGTGATGTCCAGGCTGTGCAGCAGGTCGCGCACCGTCGCGGCGTGGGAACTGATGGAGTAGTCCCCGGCGGGCTTGTCCGATTCACCGTGGCCGAACAGGTCCGGCACGATGACGCGGTACCGCTGCGACAGGGTGTCGATCTGCGGTTCCCAGTTGTGATGGGAGCCCAGCAGCCCGTGGATCAGGATGACCGCGGGGCCGTGTCCGATGTCCAGGTACTTCAGTTCGTTGCCGTGCAGACTGAGTGTCTGCATGTCCGGCTGTGCGGTATCGAGTGCCGCCATGGGAGATCCCTCCGTTGTACTACCGCTCCAGTGTGCACGCTGGTGGGCGGCGGGGAGCCGTTCCGCGAGCATGTGATCCCAGACATTCACTGCCCGGCGGCGGTGTCGGTCACAAGAGGTTTCGGTGGCGAACGACGCGATCAGTGCGTCAGATACACCTTCACCGCCACGACGATCGCGGCCAGCACTGCGGTGGCGATACCGGCCAGGACCAGGCGAAACGACAGTCCGCGGCCGCGCAGACGCTCGGCGACCACCGGGATCGACGCGATACGCAACGTCACCAGACCACCCGCGAGCCCCTGCGCGAGTGCGCCGGGCAGGATATCGAGCCACGCCAGCGCCAGCAGCAACGACGGCGCGACGCCCGAGGAGGCGATCGGCAGCGAGTCCCGCAACTCCTCGCGCCAGTCGACGGTGTCGTCGTCGACGGTGCCGGCCGCGACGGCGTCCGCGAAGATGTGGGCGAGGAAGGTGGTGAGCGTGGTGCCGATCACCAACAACGCCGCCGTACCGTTCGCGATGGACGACGGACTGGCGGCGACCACCACGGTCATCACCAGGACGTTTCCGTAGACGTAGGCCGAGAGACGTCGGGTGGCGCGGTGCGGGGGCAGCACGCCGGCCTTGCGCGTCGTCACTCGGCGGTAGAGGGATCCGACGGGTCCGGGTGTGCTCATCCCGGGAATGCTGCCAGGTGGAGAGGAGTCGCGATGGCCCTGGTCGTGCGCGGTGCCGGGTGGCCACGCGGGGAGCCGCTGCTCGGAGTCACCGACACGGACACCGGCGAGGTGACGTCCCGGCCGGTGCTGTCGTCCGCATTGCGATACCGCGCGCTCGACGCGCCGGGTGTGCTCTGGTGCATCGGTCGCCGCGCCGAGGACGGCCGTCCCGTGGCCTGCCCGAACGGTGCGCGCGCCACCTCCGGGGTGCACTGCGACGCCTGTGTCGCGGCGGATCCGTACCGGTTCGTCCACATCGTCCACCGGCAGGACTTCCTGTCGAAGGGGCTCGAGAGCGTCGTGATGCAACCGCACTGGCTCTACGTCGCGACCTTCGCCGACGGGACGGACAAGGTGGGAACGGCGGCGGATCCTCGGAAATGGGGACGGCTCACCGAGCAGGGCGCTGTGGTCGGACGCTACGTCGCACGGGCGGTCGACGGACGCGTGGTGCGGCACCTCGAGGACGCGATGACCGACACTGCCGGTCTGCGCCAGGCCGTGCGCGCCGCAGCCAAGGCGGCGGGGTTGACCCGCCCGATCGATCTCGCCCGCCTCGACCGATCGAACGCCGACGCGGCGACACTGGCGCGCGAGGTGCTCGCCGACCTCGGTCCCGACTTCTCCGACGACGACTTCCGTGTCGTCGACGAGCAGTGGGAGCCGCCCGCGGGCCGAGAGGCGGCCTTCACGGGTCGGCGCACGGCCTATCCGCTGGACACTGCCGTCGGTGCGCACGGCCTGACCGTGCAGTGGTGCATCGGTTCCGCCGTCGGCGCGACGGTGGCGGAGGATCCGGATGCCGTCTACGTCGCCGACCTGGCCCGACTGCGGGGCCGCCGCATCGAGTGGGGCGAGTTCGACACCGCGCTGCCCGCCATGCAGGAAGCACTGTTCTGAGTTTGTCCCCGGCCGCCGCGTGGCATTCGTGAGCCATGCCGACCTATCGAGTGAGAGACACCAGCGACGACTCCATCCTGGCCACCGCCGAGCACGAGGACGTGTCGACAGCCGAGGCGTGGGCCGCGGTGGTCGTGGAAGGGCTCGACCCGGCTCCGGTGACCTGGGTGCTGGACAGGGAGTGAGAACGAAGAAGACCCCCGTGCAGTGCACGGGGGTCTTTCTCTGCGGAGGATAGGGGATTTGAACCCCTGAGGGCGTTAACCCAACCCGCGTTCCAGGCGAGCGCCATAGGCCACTAGGCGAATCCTCCGTCGGCTACCTTACCGGCGACACCCCCGTTGAGACGAATCGGGTCGGTTCGGTGGTGGGCGGGGGATGTGGCTAGACTCGTCCACGGATCCCGCGCGGCGCGCATCCTGTGAACTCCCCCAGGGCCGGAAGGCAGCAAGGGTCAACGGGCTCTGCCGGGTGCGCGGGGTCCCCTTAACTTCCCGCCACGCGCAGTCGCCTCGAAAGGCCCTCCTCGCCATGACCGGCCAAGCTCAACTCGGACTGATGAACCCCGACGAGCTGGCCGCGGAGCACGAGAAGCGCACCGCCGAGTACGAGGCACTGGTCGCACGCGGACTCTCGCTGGACCTCACCCGCGGCAAGCCATCACCCGAGCAGCTCGATCTCGCGGCCGGCCTGCTCACCCTGCCCGGTGAGGACTACCGGGACGGCAAGGGCACCGACTGCCGCAACTACGGCGGACTGCAGGGTCTGCCCGAGCTGCGCGCCATCTTCGGTGAGCTACTGAACATCCCGGCCGCGAACCTGATCGCGGGAAACAACGCGAGCCTCGAGATCATGCACGACCTCGTGGTGTGGGGGCTGCTGCACGGCACCGTCGACTCGGTGCGTCCGTGGTCGGCCGAACCCGTCGTCCGCTTCCTGTGCCCGAGCCCCGGTTACGACCGGCACTTCGCCATCACCGAGAGCTACGGCATCGAGATGATCCCGGTGACGATGAACGAGGACGGCCCCGACGTCGCCGAGGTCGAGCGGCTGGTCTCGGGCGATCCGCAGATCAAGGGCATGTGGTGCGTGCCGAACTACGCGAACCCCACGGGCGCGGTGTACTCGGAGGAGGTCACCCGCGCTCTCGCGACGATGCCCACCGCGGCCGCCGACTATCGGCTGTTCTGGGACAACGCCTACGCGGTACATCCGCTGGCAGACGAGTTCCCGCCCGCGTACGACGTGCTGAGCCTGGCAGCGGAGGCCGGTCACCCGAACCGTCCGTACGTCTTCGCGTCCACGTCGAAGATCACCTACGCCGGTGCCGGCGTCAGCTTCCTCGGTTCGTCGTCGGCGAACCTCGACTGGTACCTGGGCCACTACGGCAAGAAGAGCATCGGCCCCGACAAGCTCAATCAGCTCCGCCACCTGCGTTTCTTCGGTGATGCCGACGGTGTGCGGTCGCACATGGCCAAGCACCGCGAGATCCTCGCGCCCAAGTTCGCGATGGTCCAGGAAATCCTCGACGACAGGCTCGGTGCCTCGAAGGTCGCATCGTGGACCGAGCCCGACGGTGGCTACTTCGTCAGCCTGGACGTGCTCGACGGCACCGCTGCGCGCACCATCTCCCTGGCGAAGGACGCCGGCATCGCCCTCACCGGCGCCGGCTCCGCCTTCCCGTACAAGCGCGATCCCGACGACCGCAACATCCGCCTCGCCCCCAGCTTCCCGTCCACCGACGAGTTGTCCGCGGCGATGGACGGCGTGGCCACCTGCGTGCTGCTGGCCGCGACGGAGAAGCTGCTCGGGTCGTAGTTCGGTCGGGTTCTCACACCGATTCCGGCAGGTTTCACCGGCTGCAACCCCTGTGAGTTGCGGAAACCGGTGACGGTTCGACGCCTGTGGATGGCCATGAGCAGCATTCCTGGATCTCGGCCACGATCGTCACATGAGCGACGAGGGCGGAGCCGCAGAACTGATCCGGCGCGCGGATCTTCTCGGCCGAGGTGTGTCCGACACCGAGATCCGCAGTGCACGCAGGTCCGGGTCCATCGTGGCCGTGCGGCGGGGGTGTTTCGTCGACAAGCGGCGTTTCACCGACTCCGCGCCGGAGGCTCGACACCTTCTCGCAGCCCGGGCAGCCCTGGCCGCAGGCGGACCGGGTCTCACGCTCAGCCACGAGTCGGCCGCGCTGGCGTGGGGCATGTCGTTGTGGCAGGGGCCGCCACCGCTGGTGCACCTGACGGTCGACAGGCCGACCGGCGGACGTGTCGACGCGGTACGGCACCTTCACACGCATCCACTCGCCGATGTGGACGTGGTGATGCGTGACGGTGCGAGAGTGACCTCCGCGGCGCGGACCGTGGCGGATCTTGCGTGTGCCTCGAGCTTCGAAGCCGCTGTGTGCGTTGGTGATTCGGCGCTGGCATGCACTCCGACATCGATCGACGACATCACCGAGGCGATCCGCGGGTGTGGCCGTCGGCGCGGCGTCGCGGGCGCTCGACGTGCCGCCGCATTCTTGGACGGTCGTAGCGAGAGCGTCGGCGAATCGCGCAGTCGGGTGTACCTCGATCGGCACGGGCTCCCCGCGCCCGAGCTGCAGATCGAGATCGTGATCGACGGGCGCACGTATCGGCCGGACTTCCTGTGGGAGGACCAGCGCGTGCTCGGCGAATTCGACGGACTGGCGAAGTACACACGCAACGGCGAGTCCGCGAACGCAGTCGTGATCCGCGAGAAGCTTCGGGAGGACGCTCTGCGTGCCGCCGGGTGGATCGTCGTGCGGTGGACGTGGGCGGACCTCGTCGACGGTCGGCTGGCGCAGCGCATTCGTGCTGCGCTGTCCGCGTGAAAGAATGACGCCATGGCCACGACGCTGCACTTGGTGGGGGATCCCGACGCCGACGCCCTGCTCGCCTCCGACCCGCTCGCGCTGCTGATCGGGATGTTGCTCGATCAGCAGGTACCGATGGAGTCGGCGTTCGCCGGTCCGAAGAAGCTGGTGGATCGCATCGGGTCGCTCGACGTCCGCGCGATCGCCGAGATGCCGGAGGACGACTTCCTCGCGATCTGCTCCACTCCACCCGCGGTGCACCGGTTCCCCGGGTCGATGGGCAAGCGGATCCAGTCGATGTGCTCGTACATCGTCGACGAGTGGGACGGCCGCGCCGACGCCATCTGGACGGACGGCGACCCGGACGGCAGAGAAGTGCTGAAGCGACTGAAGGCGCTGCCCGGGTACGGCGATCAGAAGGCGCGCATCTTCCTGGCTCTGCTGGGCAAGCAGATGGGTGTGGAGCCGGCCGGGTGGCGCGACGCCGCCGGATCGTACGGCGACGACGGCTCCCGACGATCCATCGCCGACGTGGTCGACGCGACCAGTCTGGGCGAGGTGCGCGAGTTCAAGAAGGCGGCCAAGCGGGCCGCCAAGGAGAGCGCAGGATCGTAGGTTCCCGCCGACCGTTCTGTCGGTCGACGTCGGTACTCTCTCTCGCGTGGCCCTGTACCGGAAGTACCGTCCAGCGACGTTCGCGGAAGTGGTCGGGCAGGAGCATGTCACCGAGCCTCTGTCCGTCGCACTGGACTCGAAGCGCATCAATCACGCCTACCTCTTCTCCGGCCCTCGCGGGTGTGGCAAGACGTCGTCCGCACGTATCCTGGCGCGGTCGCTCAACTGCGTCCAGGGTCCGACGTCGACGCCGTGCGGAGTGTGCGGCTCGTGTGTCGCGCTCGCTCCCGGCGGCCCGGGCAACCTCGACGTCATCGAGCTCGACGCGGCCAGCCACGGCGGCGTGGACGACACCCGTGAGCTGCGTGACCGCGCGTTCTACGCGCCTGCGGAATCGCGCTACCGCGTCTTCATCGTGGACGAGGCCCACATGGTCACGACGGCGGGCTTCAATGCGCTGCTCAAGATCGTGGAGGAGCCGCCCGAGCACCTGATCTTCGTGTTTGCGACCACGGAGCCGGAGAAGGTGCTGCCGACCATCCGCAGCCGCACCCATCACTACCCCTTCCGGTTGCTGCCTCCGCTCGCCATGCGCGGTCTGATGGAGCGCATCTGTGCGGAGGAGAAGGTCACCGTGCAGGATGCGGTGTACCCGTTGGTCATTCGTGCCGGTGGTGGCTCCCCGCGCGACACCCTCAGCGTGCTGGACCAGCTGCTCGCCGGTGCAGGCGACGAGGGTGTGCAGTACACCCGCGCACTCACTCTGCTCGGCGTCACCGACGTCGCGCTGATCGACGAGGCCGTCGACGCACTGGCCGCCCGGGACGGTGCCGCTCTGTTCGGCACCGTCGAGAAGGTCATGGACGCGGGCCACGATCCCCGCCGGTTCGCGGTGGACCTGCTCGATCGACTCCGCGACCTCATCCTCATGCGCGCGGTCCCCGATGCGGGGGAGCGCGGACTCGTCGACGCCCCCGCCGACATGCTCGATCGGATGCGCGACGAGGCGGAGCGCATCGGCCCGGCCACGCTGGCCCGATTCGCGGAGACGGTGCACGCCGGACTCGGTGAGATGCGCGGCGCCACAGCTCCCCGGCTGTTGCTGGAGGTCATGTGTGCGCGGATGCTGCTGCCGGCGGCGTCCGATGCGGAAAGTGCTGTGCTGCAACGGTTGGAGCGCCTCGAACGGCGCCTCGACGTGACCCTGCCCGCAGGCGAGGCCGCTGCGGTCGAGGCCGAACATCAGCACGACCGCCTCGAGGCGGCGGCGCAGCAGCAGACGTACCGCCGTCCGTCCGAGCGGGCGGCCGAGCCGGCCCCCGCTCCCGCGCCCGTCGTCGACGCCCCCGCAGCCAGAGTCGCTGCACCGGAACCGGTCACACCCAGACCTGCGCGCCCCGAACCGGCCGCAGCGCAGCCGGCCACCCCTGAGCCCGAGCCGACCCCCGAAACCGAGCCGACCTCTGAACCCGAGCCGACCCCGGAGCCCACTCCCGTAGCCGTGGAAACCCCGGCCGCCGAATCGACGACACCCGAGCCCGCCGAGTCGGCACTCGAGCAGACAGAGACGGCAGCAGAGACAGCACCCGAGCCCGCCGCGCCGAGTCCCGCCGCGGCGGAGGGTCCGGATGCCGCGGACGTGCGCGCCGTCTGGTCCGAGGTGCGGACGAAGGTGCGGGAGCGCAGCCGCACCGTCGAGGTGATGCTCTCGGGCGCCACCGTGAAGTCTGTCGGGGACGGGGCGATCGTGTTGGCGCACGACTCGGTACCGCTGGCCAAGAGGCTGGTCGAGCCCCGCAACGCCGAGGTCATCAAGGACGCGCTGCGTGACGTCTTCGGCGTCGAGTGGACCGTGGTCTGCGAGGCGGGCGACGGCACCGCCCGGTCGGCGGCACCGGCGCCGGCATCCACCCCGGCCGAGCGCCCGGCGTCCACCGGCCCTCGGTTCTCGCGCCCGAGCAGGTCGGCGCCCACCCCGGAGCCGGCACGGCCGGCGCAGTCCGGCAGCGCCCCGGCGCGGTCGACGCCCTCGCGCCCGTCCGACGACGACATCCCTCCGCCGCCCGAGGAGCCCGACTATCCGGACGACCCGGGTCCCTCGCCGTACGACGGTCCACCTCCCCCGGAGAGCCCGGAGGAGCAGGAAGAGCTCATGAAGCAGGCGAAGGAGCCGGTCGATCCGTCGACGCGTCGCGATCCGGACGAGGTCGCGCTCGAGCTGCTGCAGTCCGAGCTGGGTGCCACCCCGCTGAAAGACGTCTGACCTGCTGCTGACGGTGTGAAACACCGGCAGGAGTGTCACAGTGCGCGCTCGTTTCGGTCCTTTCGGCAGCGCGGCTCCATGCCTAGGGTGAATGGCGTCGAGGTCTGTCCTCGTGGGCGCCGGTGTCACCAGTGCACCGTGCTGCCCGAGTCTCACGTCGGAAGGAACTGTGTTCAGTGACCACAGAGGCATACATCTACGAAGCCATCAGAACACCGCGAGGTAAGGGCAAGAACGGGTCGCTGCACTCGGTCAAGCCGATCTCGCTGGTCACCGGGTTGATCGACGAGCTCCGCCGTCGTTTCCCCGACATGGACGAGGATCGCATCTCCGATCTGATCCTGGGCGTCGTCTCGCCCGTGGGAGATCAGGGTGCCGACATCGCCCGTACCGCGGTGCTCGCCGCGAAGATGCCCGACACGGTCGGCGGCTTCCAGCTCAACCGTTTCTGCGCGTCCGGCCTCGAAGCCGTCAACCTCGCCGCGCAGAAGGTGCGGTCGGGCTGGGACGAGCTCGTCATCGCCGGTGGCGTGGAGTCGATGTCCCGCGTTCCTATGGGATCGGACGGCGGCGCGTGGGCCATGGACCCGCAGACCAACTACGACACCTACTTCGCCCCCCAGGGCATCGGCGCCGACCTCATCGCGACGATCGAGGGCTTCACCCGTGAGGACGTCGACGCGTACGCCGCGCAGTCCCAGGAGCGCGCTGCAGCCGCATGGTCGGGTGGCTACTTCACCAAGTCCGTCGTGCCGGTCACGGACCAGAACGGTCTGCTGATCCTCGACAGTGACGAGCACATGCGCCCCGGCACCACCGTCGAGTCGCTCGGCAAGCTCAAGCCGGCCTTCGAGGGCATCGCCGCGATGGGCGGGTTCGACGACGTCGCGCTGCAGAAGTACCACTGGATCGAGAAGATCGATCACGTCCACACCGGCGGTAACTCGTCGGGCATCGTCGACGGTGCGGCCCTGGTCGTCGTCGGCAGCGAGGACGCCGGCAAGTCGATGGGCATGACGCCGCGCGCTCGCGTCGTCGCGACCGCCACCAGCGGCGCCGACACCACCATCATGCTGACCGGGCCGACGCCCGCGTCGAAGAAGGTGCTGGCCGCGGCCGGCCTGACGGTCGACGACATCGACCTGTTCGAACTGAACGAGGCATTCGCCTCCGTGGTCCTGCGCTTCCAGCGCGACCTGAAGATCCCGGGCGAGAAGCTCAACGTCAACGGTGGCGCCATCGCGATGGGCCACCCCCTCGGTGCCACGGGCGCCATGATCACCGGCACCGTGCTCGACGAGCTCGAGCGTCGGAACGGCCGCTACGCACTGATCACCCTGTGCATCGGCGGCGGCATGGGCGTGGCCACCATCATCGAGCGAGTCTGAGGAACAGCATGAGTGACAACATGATTCAGTGGGACCAGGATGCCGACGGCATCGTCACCCTGACGATGGACGACCCGAACCAGGGCGCCAACACGATGAACGAGCTCTACAAGACCTCGATGGGCGCCACGGTCGACCGCCTCGAGGCCGAGAAGGACTCCATCACCGGTGTCGTCGTCACCTCGGCGAAGAAGACCTTCTTCGCCGGTGGCGATCTCAAGAACATGATCAAGGCCGGCCCCGCCGACGCCCAGCAGATCTTCGACGAGGTGCAGACGGTCAAGTCGCAGCTGCGTCGGCTCGAGACGCTCGGCAAGCCCGTCGTGTCCGCGATCAACGGCGCCGCACTCGGTGGCGGCCTGGAGATCACGCTGGCGACGCACCACCGCATCGTCGCGGACGTTCCCGGTGTCCAGCTCGGCCTGCCCGAGGTGTCGCTGGGCCTGCTGCCCGGCGGCGGCGGCGTCACCCGCATCACCCGCATGATGGGTATCCAGAACGGCTTCATGTCGGTGCTGTCCCAGGGCACGCGATTCCGCCCGGCCAAGGCGCTCGAGCTCGGTCTGGTGCACGAGGTCGTCGGCAGCGTCGAGGAACTCGTTCCCGCTGCGAAGGCATGGATCAAGGCCAACCCCGAGGGCGGCGTCGCCCCCTGGGACGTCAAGGGCTACAAGATCCCCGGCGGCACGCCGTCCAATCCCAAGCTCGCGCAGATCCTTCCGGCGTTCCCTTCGAACCTGCGCAAGCAGATCAAGGGCGCGCCGATGCCGGCACCGCTCGCGATCCTGTCCGCCGCGGTGGAGGGTGCGCAGGTCGACTTCGACAACGCGTCCACCATCGAGTCGCGCTACTTCACGTCCCTCGTCACCGGCCAGGTGTCGAAGAACATGATCCAGGCATTCTTCTTCGACCTGCAGGCGATCAATGCCGGCAAGTCCCGCCCGGACGGCTACGAGAAGACGCAGTTCACCAAGGTCGCTGTGCTCGGCGCCGGCATGATGGGCGCGGGCATCGCCTACGTCTGTGCCAAGGCCGGAATCGATGTGGTGCTCAAGGACGTCGAGCAGGCGTCCGCAGACAAGGGCAAGGCGTACTCCGAGGCCATCGAGGCCAAGGCGCTCTCACGCGGCAAGACCACGCAGGAGAAGTCGGACGCGCTGCTGGCGCGTATCCACCCGACTGCCGATCCGAAGGACGTCGAGGGTGCAGACCTCGTCATCGAGGCGGTCTTCGAGTCGCAGGACCTCAAGCACAAGGTCTTCCAGGAGATCGAGGACCTCGTCGCACCCGATTCGCTGCTCGGCTCGAACACCTCGACGCTGCCCATCACCGGTCTCGCGACGGGTGTCAAGCGCCAGGAAGACTTCATCGGAATCCACTTCTTCTCGCCCGTCGAC
This sequence comes from Rhodococcus sp. SORGH_AS_0301, assembly GCF_030818285.1. NCBI lineage: Bacteria > Bacillati > Actinomycetota > Actinomycetes > Mycobacteriales > Nocardiaceae > Rhodococcus > Rhodococcus sp. SORGH_AS_0301. Next base: position 3,866,254 of record NZ_JAUTAC010000002.1, on the reverse strand, counting down.
AAGATGCCGCTGGTCGAGATCATCCGCGGTGACAAGACCTCGGATGCCGCTCTGGCCAAGGCATTCGACCTCGTGCAGGCCATCAAGAAGACTCCGATCGTCGTCAACGACAGCCGTGGTTTCTTCACCTCCCGCGTGATCGGCACCTTCATCAACGAGGCCATCGCCATGCTGGGCGAGGGCGTCGAGCCCGCGACCATCGAGCAGGCCGGTCTGCAGGCGGGCTACCCGGCGCCGCCGTTGCAGCTCTCCGACGAGCTGACGCTGACGCTGATGCAGAAGATCCGCAAGGAGACCTACGACGCGATCGTCGCAGCCGGCGGAACTCCTCCCGAGGATGCCGCGGGCGCGGTCATCGACAAGATGGTCGACGAGTTCGAGCGTCCGTCGAAGGCCAAGGGTGCCGGCTTCTACGAGTACGTCGACGGCAAGCGCACCGGCCTCTGGTCGGGTCTGCGTGACGCCTTCAAGTCGGGTACCTCGGAGTCGTCGTTCGAGGACCTCAAGGAGCGCATGCTCTTCATCGAGGCGATCGAGACGCAGAAGTGCTTCGACGAGGGCGTGCTGAACACGACGGCCGACGCCAACATCGGCTCGATCTTCGGTATCGGCTTCCCGGCGTGGACCGGTGGCGTGCACCAGTACGTCGTCGGCTACGAGGCCGCGGACGGCTCGATCGGCAAGGAGGCGTTCGTCGCCCGTGCCGAGGAGCTGGCCAAGCAGTACGGCGAGCGGTTCACTCCGCCTGCGTCTCTGCGCTAGTCACGAGTACACGACAGCCCCGCACCTCCTGGTGTGGGGCTGTCGTCGTCTCAGCTCAGGACGCGCGCGGCGAAGTCGAGTGATGCGGGCATGGAGGCCATCAGGGTGCCGATGTGATCGGGCGTCGGAAAGGTGACCAGCTGGAAGTCCGTACCGGCAGCGGTCATCCGGGCCGTGTGGGCGAACGTGAGCGGAGCCGGAACTGTCTGATCGGAGAGGCTCTGAGTCACGAGGAGCGGCCGGTCGTAGCCACTGACGGGGACGGCCTGCATCTGCTCGAGCACGGGGGCCAGCGGCGTCAACGGGCGCGTGAGAAGCTCCCCGAACTGGGCCGGGTGCGCCGACCGATAATCGCGGAATTCGTTGCCGCACAGCGTGGTCGCAGCGTCGAGATACTCGACGCCCTTCGGCGTCAGGTACTGCCGGACGTCGAGTTCCGGACGCTGGTCCGCCAGTCCGGCGAGGGTGTAGAAGACGTAGCCGAGAAAGCCGCTGGGGACGACCGGCGGGAGAACCGGACCGACCAGCGGGAGCACGGTGTCGAGCCCCGTCGGGCCGGCCACGGACACGGCGCCGCGGAAGTCGAGGTCCGGTGCGCGGGTGGATGCCGCTGCGGCGGTGAAGAAGGACGTGTTGCCGCCCTGGGACAGGCCGGTGGTGATCCATTCCGGCGAGAGCCGATCGCCGAGCATCGTGTGTGCTGCGCGGACGATGTCGATCGCGTTGGCACCGGCGGCGGGTCCGTCCAGATAGGCGTGCACACCCGGAGTCCCCATGCCCGCATAGTCGGTGGCCACCACGGCGTGGCCGGCGGCCAGCCACGCCTCGATCGCCGGACGCTCGTACTGCGCGGTGCCCGTCGCCGACGGTGCACACGAGTCGGCGACACCGGTGGTGCCGTGGGCGTAGGACACGACCGGCCATCCGTCGGCGGGAGCATCGCCTGTCGGCACGAACACCGTGCCCGTCGACTCCCCGGCCTGCTCGGCCGTCCGCAGCGTGGAGTAGCGCACCACATAGCTCTCCGCGGCGCCGGCGGGTGCCAGCGCGGGATCGAGCGCGGTGCTGGAGAGCACCGTGCCCGCGGCCGTCTCGGCGGACGCGGGAGCAGGGACGAGAAGGACGGACGACGCGAGTGCGACGCACGCGACGAGGACCGGTGGACAGAATCGTCGGGGAAGAGAAGTCACGGACAGCAGTCCATCATGTCGAGCGGCGTCCGTGGTGTGTCCCGTCGCGACGATGTGTCTCGTCACGAGAACGGGCCCGACGCGGCATCAGGGGACTAGGTTCGACAGGTGAAGACTCCCGTTGTCACCGTCATCGGTGCCGTGATCGCCGTCATGGGCCTGCTGTTCAGCCTCCAGGGATTCGGGGTGATCGGTGGCAGTGCGATGAGCAACACGACCACCTGGTCGATCCTCGGCCCCGTCATCCTGATCGTCGGAGTGGCGATCGTGGTGGTGAGCAGGCGCCGAGGGGTCTAGTCGGAGAAACGCCTGCGCAGGTCGACCTTCACTACCTTGCCGCCGGCGTTGCGGGGGAGCGCCTCCACCAGCACCAGGTGGCGCGGGTGCTTGTAGTGCGCGAGGCGTCCGTCCAGCCAGCCGACGAGGTCGGGAAGCGTGAGGTCCGGCTCGTCGGTGCCGCGCTGCGCGACGACGGCGACGGGCACCTCACCCCAGCGGTCGTCCGGGCGGCCTATCACTGCTGCCTCGAGGATTCGGGGGTGGGAGAACAGCACGTTCTCGACCTCGGCGCAGTAGATGTTCTCGCCGCCGGAGATGATCATGTCCTTCTTGCGGTCGACGACGAAGACGAAGCCCTCCTCGTCCTGACGCACCAGGTCGCCGGAATGGAACCAGCCACCGTGGAACGCGTCCGACGTGGCGGCAGGGTTCTCCCAGTACCCGTGCATCAGCGTCGGCCCGCGATAGACGATCTCGCCGATGTCGCCCTGCGGGACGTCGATCATGTCGTCGTCGACGACCCGAGCCTCCACCGTGGCGACGACGCGTCCCACGGACCCGAGTTTGCGGAGTGCGTCGCCGCCGTCGAGGACGCAGGTGATCGGCGACATCTCGGTCTGACCGAAGACGGCCACGGTGAGGGCGTCGGGGAAGGTCTGCGACATCGCCCGCAGGACGGTGTCCGACGCCGGCGCCGCACCCCACGAGATCACTCGCAGCGACAACGTCCTGGGGCGGCGCGCCTGTTCCGCGCAGACCGCCTGCCACTGCACCGGCACGAGGAACAGGGTGGTCACCGCCTCGGCCTCGAGGACGTCGAGCAACGCGGCCGGATCGAACGCACCAACGGGGTGGACGACGGTCGGGATGCCGAGCTTGAGGCTGGGGGCGATGCTGCCCAGGGCGGCGATGTGGAACATCGGTGACGCACAGAAGTTGATCTCGTCGACTCCGTACATCTGCAGGGCGCGAATGCAGGTCAGCGCCTGAGCCTGCATGTTGGAATGAGACAGCACAGCACCTTTGGGGCGGCCGGTCGTTCCCGAGGTGTACATGATCAGAGCCGGTGCGTCGTCTGGGACGTCGGTGTCCGGCGCGGGCGCGCCCTCGCGAATCAGAGCCTCGTAGGTGTCCCCGTCTCCGCCCACCACGATCGAGTCCGCGACGCCCACCGCCGCGGCGAGCGGCGCCAGAGCGTCCTCCACGACGATGAGGCCGGCGCCGCTGTTCTGCGCGAGGTAGGTGATCTCCGGGGCGCTCATCCGAAAGTTGACGGGCACGGCGATCGCACCGACGGCAGTGATCGCGAGCACCGATTCGATGTACTCGGGCCGGTTGAGCATGAGGATCAGCACCCGGTCCCCGGCCGTCACGCCACGGTGGGACAACCCGCCGGCGAGTGCGTCGACACGATCGCAGAGGCCGCGCCAGGTGTGCGTCGTCCCACCGAAGCGCAGCGCCACGCCCGCGGGATTCATCAGTGCGTGTCGTCGTACCTGGTTGTTCCAGTTGTCCCGCCGTGCACGTCCGGGCTGCGACTGATCCGCCATCTCGGGTGTCCTCTCGTGGAGTCGCACCCACTCGGGTGTCGACAGTCCCCGTGATTCGACACCCGAGACAGCGTCCGTGTCAGTGGATCAGCCGATCCACCAGGGCCGCAACGGAAGACCCGCGTCGTTGTTCTCGTCGAGCTTGACGGCGAGTACCTGGTGCAGCTGGACCACGTTGCGCTCGAAGCCCAGGCGTGAGCCCGCCATGTAGAGGCCCCACACGCGCGCGGTGCCCTCACCGACCTCCGCGACGCAGGCGTCCCAGTTGTCGACGAGGTTGCGGCACCAGTCCCGGAGCGTCATCGCGTAGTGCTCGCGCAGGTTCTCCTCGTGACGCACCTCGAGGCCCACGTCCTGCATCTCGGAGATGATGCGGCCGGATCCCGTCAGCTCGCCGTCGGGGAAGACGTAGCGGTCGATGAAGCCGCCGGCCCGCGCCGACGAGCGGTTGTCCGGGCGGGTGATGCAGTGGTTCAGGACGCGGCCACCCGGGCGCAGCTTTCCCTTGATGAACTCGAAGTACGCCGGGTAGTTCGAGACGCCGATGTGCTCGGTGAGGCCGATCGACGACACGGCGTCGAAGTCGCCCTCGACGATGTCGCGGTAGTCGCTGTGACGCACCTCCGCGAGATCGCTCAGACCGTCGGCGGCGATGGCGTTCTGCGCCCACTCTGCCTGCTCGCGCGAGAGCGTGGCGCCGATGACGTGGACGCCGCGACGGGCCGCGTAGCGCACCATCGAGCCCCAGCCACAACCGATGTCGAGCAGTCGGTCGCCCGCCTTCAGGTTCAGCTTCTCGAACACCAGGCGGTACTTGTTCTCCTGCGCCTCCTCGAGCGACGCCTCGAGAGTCGGGTAGGCGGCGCAGGTGTAGGTCATCGACGGGCCGAGTACGTACTCGTAGAACGTGTTCGACACGTCGTAGTGGTGGTGGATGCTCTCGGCGTCCCGAGTCTTGCTGTGCCGCAACCCCTCGGCGATACGCCGCCAGCGTGGGAGGGACTCTTGGGGCGGGGGAGCGATGGGACGCAGCAACTCCCATCCGAGAGACCGGGTGACGGTCGCCAGTGCGCGCGCGGACGGACGTTTGAAGTGCAGGTCGTCGCCCAGCATCCGGAGCACGTCGTACGGGTCACCCGGGTGGGCGCCCTCGATCTCCAGATCGCCCGAGACGTAGGCGCGAGCCATGCCCAGGTCGCCGGGGGCGGTCGCGAGGTAGGTGGTGCCGCGGGGTGAGGTGAGCCTGAGCCCGTACTCGGAATCCTCGGCACCGGCCGTACTGCCGTCGTACGCCGAGAACCGAACGGGCAGATCACCTTCGGTGAACTGCTCGAGAATCTCGGCGATGGAGAGTTTGGGGGAACCGCCGGACGGGCCGGGGTTCCGTTGATCCTTGAATGTCGTCATCGACGATGCACCGCCTTCGAATACAGATCCAACAACCGCGAATCGGGGTCGTACTTCTCTTTGAGTCGGCGGTAACCGTCACCGCCGTAGAGGGCATCGAACTCGTCCCTGTCGTAGAACGAGTCCGAGTAGAGGGACTTGTGACCGTCGAACTCGGTCACCTTCTTCTCGATCCGACGGTTGGCTGCCCCGTCGGGTTCACCGGGGACCACGGGCACCGACGACCAGAAGCCGACGTTGACGTAGGTGCGGTGAGGTTCGAGCGGATAGAGGGGCCACCCGCGTACTCCGGCGTCGGAGTCCTGCGCGTCGGCGTACCCGTCGGGTTCGCGAAGTCGCAAGGGACACAGCCACAACGGCGCGATCGGGATCTCGTCGAGGAACCACGAGACGAACGCGGCCGTGTTCTCGATCGGCACCTCGATGTCCTGCACCACGCGCTCGCGGATCGGGTTGCCCTTGCGCTTCTCGAGACGGTCGGCGATGTCGTACTTCTGGTCGAGCGCGATCAGCTTCCAGTAGAAGCTGCTGCGCAGGTACTTCTTCGGCCAGAGACGTCGGATGCGCGGGTTCTGCGCACCGAAGGCGCGCGAGCACCAGAACCAGTCGGTGTCCCACCGCCACAGGTAGTCGCGCACCGTCAGGCGGTCCGTTCGCGGTGCGGTGCCGTCGTGCTGGATGGACCGGTAGAAGATCGCCGAGTCGGTGTAGTCGCTCACCGGTCCCGGCTCGTCGGTCTGCCGGCCCAGGGTCAGATAGGCCTCGGTCCCGGAGAACACCACCCCGTCGAGGTAGTCGACGCGGTCACCCTCGTACTCCCGCTCCGCGACGATGCGCGCCATGACCGTCTGCACCGACTCGAGGTCGTGGAACCGGACGTGGCGCAGGGCGACGTAGGGAAGGACGGGCTCGAGTTCGATGCGCAACCGTGTCGAGTAGCCGAGGGTGCCGTAGGAGTTGGGGAACCCTCGGAAGAGGTCGCCGTACTCGTTGTCGGGAGTGGCCGTGACGACGTCACCCGATCCGGCGAGAATGTCGATCTCGAGGACGGACTCGTGCGGAAGGCCGCTGCGGAACGACGTCGACTCGATGCCGAGGCCGGTGACCGCGCCGCCGAGCGTGATGGTCTTGAGCTGCGGCACCACCAGGGGAGCGAGCCCGTACGCCAGGGTGGCGTCGACGAGGTCCTCGTAGGTGCACATTCCCTGCACGTCGGCGGTCATGGCGTCGGGGTCGACCGAGATGACGCCTCCCAACCCGGAGACGTCGAGTCCGGGGGCGGAGTTCTTCGGCCTGGCCCGGAAGAGGTTGGAGGTCTTCTTCGCCAGGCGGACGGTCGCGTCCCGAGGAATGGCACGGTAACTGGCCAGAAGCCGTTCCACACCCGCCCGATGTCCCGCTTGTCCGATCTCGTGCGGACGGTTGCCGCCCCCGCCGGGTTCCCGCGCTCCCCCGAGCGCCGCATCGACTGTCTGAGCCACGCGAGAACGCTATACGGAGGTTGTTCGCAACGCTATGGAAGGTGCCTCCCGACGAGGAAACTTCACACGATCGTTGCGCTCGATTCGCCCGGGCGTGGACGTGAAACAATGAATGTCACCGTCCGTCCCACCCCGACATCAGGAGTTCTCCCCGTCATGGCCAAGGTCAGCGCGAGCAGTTCCCTCACCATCAGTGCGGCTCCCGACAAGGTCCTCGCGGCACTGTCCGACTACGAGACGGTGCGTCCGCGCATCCTGCCCGAGCAGTACCGCGACTTCGCGGTCGTCGAGGGTGGCCAGGGCGACGGCACCGTCGCTCGCTGGGTCCTTCAGGCGACCGAGAAGCGCTCGCGGAACGTGCTCGCGACCGTGTCGGTGTCCGGCGCGACCGTCACGGAGAAGGACGCCAACTCGTCGATGGTGACCACGTACCTCGTCGCCCCGAGCGGTAGCGGGTCGTCGGTCACCACCACCACGGAGTGGACGGGCGCCGGCGGTGTCGGCGGCTTCTTCGAGAAGACGTTCGCGCCCCTCGGACTGAAGAAGATTCAGGCGCAGCTCCTGCAGAACCTCTCGCGCCAGGTGGAGTGAGGCACGCGGCTACGCTCGACCGACACGATCTCGTCACCACTTCGGAAGGACACCCGCCGTGCAACCCGGTGAACAGCCCGACATGTCCCAGCTGCTGCAGCAGGCCCAGCAGATGCAGCAGCAGTTGATGGCAGCCCAGGCGGAGATCGCCGCGACGGAGGTCACCGGCCGCGCCGGCAACGGTCTCGTCGTGGCGACGGTGAAGGGCAGCGGCGAGGTGGTCGGTCTGACCATCGACCCCAAGGTCGTGGATCCCGACGACGTCGAGACCCTGCAGGACCTGATCATCGGTGCGATCGCCGACGCGTCCCGCGCCGCGGGTGAGGTCGCGTCGCAGAAGCTCGGTCCCCTCGCCGGCCTGGGCGGCGGCGGACTCCCCGGCCTGCCCGGCTTCTAGAACCGGGTCGAGAAGCGTGTACGAAGGTCCGGTCCAGGATCTGATCGACGAGCTGGGCAAACTTCCCGGTGTCGGACCGAAGAGCGCGCAGCGCATCGCCTTTCATCTGTTGGGGGTCGAGGCGCCCGAGATCGACCGCCTGCAGAAGGCATTGCAGCGCGTCCGCGACGGGGTGCAGTTCTGCATCGTCTGCGGCACCGTCTCCGACAAGGAACTGTGCCGCATCTGTGCGGACCCGCGCCGCGATCGGACGAAGATCTGCGTCGTCGAGGAACCCAAGGACGTGCAGGCCGTCGAACGCACCCGCGAGTTCAAGGGCAGATACCACGTGCTGGGCGGCGCGCTGGATCCGCTGAGCGGGGTCGGTCCCGATCAGCTGCGCATCCGGGAGTTGCTCACCCGTATCGGCAATCAGGAGGACGGCGTCGACGTCTCCGAGGTGATCATCGCGACCGACCCCAACACCGAGGGGGAGGCGACGGCCACCTACCTGCTGCGCATGATGCGTGATTTCCCCGGCCTGTCCGTCACCCGGCTGGCCTCCGGACTGCCCATGGGCGGCGACCTCGAGTTCGCGGACGAGCTCACGTTGGGCCGTGCGCTGTCCGGCCGCAACGTGATGAATTAGCGCTCGAGCCGATAGAGGCGCTCGGGTCGCCCCACGTTGCCGTAGTCGAGCGAGACGGTCACCCGGTCGACGTCGCTGAGGTATTCCAGGTAGCGGCGAGCGCTCGACCGCGACATCCCGGTCCTCTCGGCCATCGTGCTCGCCGAGGTCTCGCCGGGATTCTCCCGCAGTTGGTGCTCGACCATGGCCAGCGTCTCGGCGCTCAGGCCCTTGGGGAGCCGTGTCGCGGTCCCGCGCACTCCGAACGCCTTGTCGACGGCGTCCTGCTCCGCCTCGTCGATCGCGGCCAGCGACTCCCGTGTGCGGCGGTAGTGCTCGAGGCGCTCCTGCAGTGCCTGGAACTTGAACGGCTTGATCAAGTAGTGCACGGCGCCCGCGCGCAGTGCCTTGCGCACCGATTCGGCCTCGCGCTCGCTGGTGATCACCAGGACGTCGAGGTCGGGGATGATCTCCCGGAACGGGCCGATGAGATCGAGCCCGGTGACGCCGGGCAGATGGACGTCCAGCAGCACCAGATCGGGACGGGTGGACTCCACTTTCTCCAGCGCTTCCTGCGCCGTGTGCGCCACCCCGCACACCTCGAATCCGGCCACCTTGGTGACGAAACCGGTGTGCACCCGCGCGACCATGAAGTCGTCGTCCACCACCAGCACCCTGAGTGTCATCGCGTCCTCCCCCCGGATCCGGTGACGGCCCGGAAGACCGTCCACCGCGTACCGTCCTCGACTCTGTCACTCACGCCGACCTCACCGCCGCGTCGGCGGCACACGACACGCACGAGGGCGAGGCCGAAACCGTGCCCGTCGAGCGACGTCCCCTTCGTGCTCCACCCCTGCTCGAACACGCGATCCGCATCCTCCGTGCCGATGCCGGGGCCGTTGTCGGCCACCTCGACCTCGATCGCGTCCGCGTCCGCGACGATCCGGACGCGCACCACCGCGTCCACTGCGTGATTCTCGAGGACTGCGTCCACTGCCTGATTCTCGAGGACTGCGTCCACAGCCTGATTCTCGAGGACTGCGTCCACAGCGTTGTCGACGAGGTTGCCGACGACGGTGCAGAGGTCTCGGGAGGCATCGTCGTCGAGTCGCGGGAGATATGAGGCGTCGTCGAGCGCCACGGTCACCGAGCGGGCCGCGGCGGCGCCGATCTTGGCGATGAGCAGCGCCGCGACCCCGAGATCGTCGATGCGGTCGGTCACGGTGGACGTGAGGCGCTCACGATGCTCGGTGATGCCGTCGACGTACCGCTCCACCTCGTCGTACTCACCGAGCTGGACCAGTCCCGAGATGGTGTGCAGCTGGTTGTCGAACTCGTGGATGTGCTCCCGCAGTGCCGTCGAGCTGGTGCGGCTGATGTCGAGTTTGCTCTGGACCTCGCTCAGTTCGGTGCGGTCACGGAACGTGGTCACCGTGGCCACCTTCCGTCCCGACGCCTCGATCGGCACCGTGTTGAAGACGAGGATGCGATCTCCGGTGAGGACGAGCTGGTCGCCGTCGTCGCTCGGGTGACGCAGGACGTCGAGGACCCGGTCGTCGAGTCCGAGCTCCTCCACCCGCCGGCCCACACCGTCCTCGTCGAGGCCGAGCATGTCGTGTGCGCTGCGGCTCAGCAGGACCACCCGACCCGACGGATCCAGCGCCACCACGGCCTCCTTGAGGCCCTCGAGCATCGCCTGCCGCTGGCGCACCAGGTCGACGATCTCCCCGGCCTCCATTCCCATGGTCTGCCGCTTGACGCGTCGGGCCAGCAGGATCGACCCGACGGCGCCCAGAACGGAGGCCACGGCAAGGTAGATGACGAGGTCCGGGGTCGCCTGCGCGAGGCGCTCCCACACCGACGGGTACTCGCGGCCGACGATCGCCACACCGACGATGCGGCCGTCGGCATCGAGCACCGGGACCTGTGACTGCACGGACGCGTCGGGGGACACCGCGGTGTTGGCGCTCGTCTCGGCGAGACCGGTCCAGGATCGGCCCGTCCGCGCGCCCGCTCCCTCGGCCGCCGATTCCTGTCCCACCCGCGACGGGTCGGTCGCGACGACGATGATGCCGTCGGGGTCGGTCAGTTGCGCGTAGTCCAGACCCGAGACGGCCCGCACCGACTCGACTGCACCCTGCAGCGCCGTACGAATGCGGGGCTGGGCGGAGGCGAGCAGTTGTCGCACGGTGGGACTCGCGGCGAGGTTCTCGGCAGCCGACTGGACGCGCAGACCCTGTTCGCGCTGGAAGGTCGCCGACGCCTGGGCCAGCGACAACCCGCTGATGACGACGAGCACCGCGACGATGATGAGAAGCTGCAGTGCGAGCAGTTGCGACGAGAGGGTGCGGCGTGTTCCGAAGATGCGCAGTCGCCGCCCGATCACGAGGTGAACCGTACCGCCGGGCGAGCGCGGAATTCGTGCATCTGCGTGCGCTACGGACGCTCACAATGAACACAATCCCGTTTGTGCACCAAAGGGTGACCACAGTCACAGGATCCGACACAGTGAGACCGTGCCCATGAACCGACGCCTCCGCATCAGCGCTCTCGCAGCGTTGCTCGCGGTGCTCTGCACGGCGACCGCGTGCAGTGCGGGGGTGTCGGCCATGGTGACCGGGGCGGAGGAGCCGGGACTTCGTGTCATCGCTCCGTCGGTCGCCGGTGGCGGTTACGACCTGACCGCTCGCAGTCTGGCCCGAGGTTGGGCCGCGGAGGGCGTCGTGGTGGACGACGTCCTCGTACTACCCGGATCGGGTGGTGTCGTGGGACTCAATCGTCTCGCTCTCGAACAGGGCAACGATCGACTCCTGCTGGTGATGGGGCTGGGTCTGGTGGGCGCACTGTCCACCACCCCGTCCGATCACGAGATCGCGGACGTCACCCCGATCGCCCGACTCGTCACCGAACCCGAGGTCGTCCTGGTGCCGGCAGCATCCCCGCTGCGGACTCTGGCCGATCTCACGAACGCCTGGCGACAGGATCCCGCGGCTCTGCAGTTCGCCGGCGGCTCCGCGGAGGGTGGGCCGGACGGGTTGTTCCGGACGCAGCTCGCCCGCACCGTCGGTGTCGACCCGCGAGCATCCGAGTACCGCGTCTTCGACGGCGGTGGCGAGTTGCTGCCGGCCCTGTTGACCGGCGAGGTCGACGTCGCCACCACCGGCGTCAGCGAATATCTGGACCAGATCGCGTCCGGCACGGTCCGGGCGCTCGCCGTCTCGAGCTCCGAACGTGTCGACGGCATCGACGCGCCCACTCTGCGGGAGCAGGGAGTCGACCTCGACTTCGACAACTGGCGCGGCATCCTCGCCCCGCCGGGACTGCCACCGGAGCGCGTCGACCGCCTGATCGCCGACGTCACAGCACTGGTCGGGTCGCCGCTCTGGCAGGAGATCCTGGCGCAGAACGGGTGGCGGGACGCGCTGCTCACCGGAGACGACTTCGCGTCGTTCCTCCGCGAGCAGGCCGACCTGGTCCGCTCGACCATCGATCCACCCACCGTCGGCTGACGCCGCACACCTCCGTACTGCGCCACACCTGTGCCCGCAGCCTGCCTCGACACACCCTGCACTGATCGAACCCTGCACTATTCGAACAACGAGGAGTAGTAACCATGTTGGTGATACTCGGCTTCCTCATGGTTGCCGCTTTCATGTTCCTGATCCTGACCAAACGAGCGACCCCGGTGGTCGCCCTCATCCTGGTCCCGGTCATCTTCGGCCTGTTCGCCGGCGCCGGGCTCGGCATCGGCGACATGATCACGGACGGCATCAAGTCGCTCGCCCCCACGGCAGCGCTGCTGTTCTTCGCGATCATCTTCTTCGGCATCATGATCGACGTGGGTCTGTTCGACCCGCTGGTGCGCGGCATCCTCCGCCTGGTGCGCAACGATCCGATGAAGCTGGTCGTCGGCACCGCGGTGCTCGCCATGGTCGTGTCCCTCGACGGTGACGGCTCCACCACGTTCATCATCGTGACGTCCGCGCTGCTGCCGCTCTACCTGAAACTCGGTGTCTCGCCGGTCATCCTGACGGTCGTCGCCGGCCTCGCCAACGGCACCATGAACATCATCCCGTGGGGTGGCCCGACCGTTCGCGCCGCGTCCGCACTGGGCATCTCGCCCTCCGACGTCTTCATCCCGATGGTCCCGTCGATGATCGCCGGCCTGATCATCGTGCTGCTCTTCTCGATCCACCTCGGCCTCATGGAGCGTCGCCGCCTCGGCTCGCTGATCTACGACACGGAGCTGGTGGGCGCCGGCGTCGGCACCGACGGCACCGGAACCGGAAACGGCAAGACCCGTCGCAGTACCGGAAGCGCCGACATCACCACCGGCGACGACGAGAACGACGGCAAGGCCGGCCAGTTCATCGACGGCCTGGACCCCAACCGCGACACTCTGCGTCCGAAGCTGCTGTGGTTCAACGCGATCCTGACCGTCACGCTCCTCGTCATCCTGGTCATGGACATCCTCCCCATCCCGGTGCTGTTCATGATCGCCGCCTCCATCGCGCTCACGTTCAACTTCCCGAAGGTCAAGGAGCAGGGCGAGGCCATCGCACGCCACTCCGCCTCGATCGTCTCCGTCGTCGCCATGGTGCTCGCAGCTGCCGTCCTCACCGGCGTGTTCTCCGGTACCGGAATGGTCGAGGCCATGGCCGAGTGGCTCCTCGGCGTCATCCCCGACGCGATGGGTCCGTTCCTGGCCGTCATCACCGGAATCCTGTCGATCCCGTTGACGTTCTTCATGACCAACGACGCCTTCTACTTCGGCATCCTCCCGGTCCTCACCGAGACCGCCGCCCAGTACGGCATCGAGCCGGTCGAGATGGCCCGCGCCTCCATCACCGGACAGCCGGTGCACCTGCAGAGCCCGCTGGTTCCCGCCATCCTGCTGCTGGTCACCCTGGCCGGCGTCTCGCTCGCCGACCATCACCGCAAGGTGCTGTGGCGCGCGACCGTCGTGTCCCTCACCATGCTCGCCGTGGGTGTTCTCCTCGGCCAGATCCCCTTCGGCTGATCAGCATCCACCAGAGAGAGGAGTCACCGACATGAGTGTCGCCGTCGTGCACAACAGTTCCGAGGAAGGCCGCAAGGCACTCGGATCGGCAGTCCAGCAGGCCCGGTCCGCAGGAACCGAACTGGTCGTCCTCCACGCCTTCTCCGGATCCGCGGATCCCTCCTCGGAGGCGAAGGAGACCACCGCCGTCGAGGACTCGATCCGCGCGTCGCTCGCCGCGCTCGGAGAGTCCGAGGCGCAGTGGACTCTCGCTGCGGCCCAGCCCGATCCGGACGCGACCACCACACTGCTCGCGCTCATCGACAAGGCGGACGCCGAGTTGCTGGTCGTCGGGTCGCGGCATCGGTCGGCCGTCGGCAAGTTCCTGATGGGACAGGCCGTCCAGCGCCTGCTTCTCGAAACACCGGTACCGGTGCTGCTCGTCAAGTCGTGAGCGGAGTTCGTACCGTCGCTGTGAGCGCCACCCGCTGGGTGGCGCTCACAGCCGTGTCCGTGGCCGGATGGTTCGCGCTCGACGCCGTCGGCCTGACGGCGCCGTCGTTGTTCGCGGCACTGGTGGTGGCGGTGGTCTTCGCCCTCACCGGAGTGGGGCCGCGCGCCGTCCCGCGCGCGGGATCCATGGCGGCGCAGGGAACCCTGGCCGTGACGATCGGCCTGATGGTGGACATCGAGACGCTGGCTGCGTTGGGCGACAACTGGTTTCCCGCGGTGGCCATCGGCATCGCCACGTTGGCGGTCAGTGCCGGCTGCGGTGCACTGCTCGCACTGAACAAGGATGTCACCGCGGCCACCGGGATGCTGGCGCTGATCGCGGGCGGGGCCACCGGTCTCGTCGCGACAGCGAGAGAGCTCGGCGGCGACGAACGTGTGGTCGCGGTGGTGCAGTACCTGCGGGTGGCACTGGTGGTGGTGACCATGCCTCTGGTGGTCACGTTCGTGTTCCACGCCGACACCCACTCGGTCGCGGCGGCCGCACCCGACGAGAATGCGCTGCCGTGGTGGGTGGGTCTGCTGTTCCTGCTCGGCGCTGTTCTCGTCGGCATCGCGGTGGGGCGGCTCGCGCGGCTTCCCGCACCGGCCACGCTGGGTCCGCTGATGGTGTCCGGCGCCTGCGCGCTGCTGGGCTGGCCCGTGGGCATCGAGGTTCCCATGATCGTGCTGCCACTCGCGTTCCTGGTCATCGGATGGCAAGCGGGACTGGCGTTCACGATGTCGAGCCTGCGCCTGATCGGCCGACTCTTCCCCTACGCGTTCGCGCTGGTGCTCGGCATCGGCGTGATCTGTGCGCTGCTCGGATGGGCGCTGTCCGCGTGGACCGGGACCAGCCTGCTCACCGGCTACCTGGCGACGACCCCCGGCGGGTTGGCGGCAGTGCTCGCGGTGTCCGCGTCCACCGGGTCCGACGTCACGTTCGTGGCGTGCGTGCAGCTCATCCGGCTGGTCTCGATGCTCGTGGCGGCACCGCTCATCGCCCAGCTCCTGATGCGCCGGGCGGCGCGGAGGCCGGCCGAGGATCCGGTCTCGGTCTAGCGGCGCAGACGCTCGGTGCGCAGCTGCTCGACGTCGGCCAGGTGCAGCGGCTCGAGGGAGTGACCCAGAGCTGTCTCGAGCAGATGGTCCGCCAGTTCGGGATTGCGGGCCAGCGCCGGTCCGTGCATGTAGGTGCCGATCACCGAGCCCTGCACGACGCCCTCGTTGCCGTCGCCGACACCGTTGCCGATGCCGTGCTCGACGCGCGCGAACGGTGCGGCATCGGGACCGAGAGTCGTACCGCCGCGGTGGTTCTCGAAGCCGGTCAGCGTCTGGGTCAAGCGGTCGGACACCGGGCGGGTGATGACCTCACCGATCGACCGGGTCTCCTGCGGCGCCGTGGTGACGTTCAGCATCGAGACACCGTCGACGCGTTCGCCGGAGCTCGTCTCGTACCACTCGCCCAGCACCTGGATCGCCGCGCAGATGGCGAGCACCGGTGCACCGCGCTCGGCGGCGCGCTGCAGTCCGGGGTAGCGCGCGAGGTGCTTCGTCGCGAGTCGCTGCGCCGAGTCCTCCGCTCCGCCGAGCACGTAGACGTCGAGGGACTCGGGCACCGGATCGGCGAGGGTGATCGACACGATCTCGGCGTCGAGTCCGCGCATCAGCATGCGCTGGCGCAGGACGAGCGCGTTGCCGCTGTCGCCGTACGTGCCCATGACGTCGGGCAGGACGAGCCCGATACGGAAATCAGACACCGGGTGCCTCCTTCGCGGTCTCGCGCGCCAGCGCCCGGCCGAGGTCACGGAAGGCCGTGTAGTTCGCCAGGACCTCCACGCGCCCGGGTGGGCAGGAGGCGATGGCCCGCAACGGGTTCGGCACCACGGTGTGGTCGGCTCCGGCGTACGTCAGGCGAACTCCCAGGTCGGTCGCACGTTCACCGGCCGCCACCACCGTGGTGTTCTCGAAGTGCTCGAACCGCACGTCCCACAGCCACGACAGGTCCTCGCCGTCGGGCACCTGGCCGTTGACGGCGATCACCAGGCCGTCGGCGGCCGGGTCGATCATCGACAGTGCTTCCTGCCATCCGGCGGGGTTCTTGGCCAGCAGCATGCGCACGGTGTGGGATCCGTACTGGATCGAGCTGTAGCGGCCCGCCACCTCGTCGACTGCGGACACCGCGGCGACGGCCTGCGCGGGATCGGCGCCCATCGTGACCGCGGCAGCGACGGCCTGCGCCGCGTTTCCGCGGTTGGCCCGGCCGGGCAGCGTCAAACTCATGGGGAGCACGAGACCGTCCGGGCCGTACAGGTTCTCGTCGTCGAGCCACCACTGCGGCTCCGGCCGCGAGAACTCCCGCCCGCTCTCCAGCAGACCTGTGCTGCGCCAGTGCGTGCCGTTCCACTCGATCGGTTCCCCGGTGCGGGGGCAGCTGACCGAGTCGCCGACCCACCCGCCGCCGGCGGCCACCCACACGGTCCGCGGAGCGTCGTACGCCGCGGACGTCATCAGCACGTCGTCGCAGTTGGCGACGACGACGGTGTCGGGATGGGCGACGATTCCCGCGCGGAGCTTGCGCTCGATCATGTTGATCTCGCCGACGCGGTCGAGCTGATCGCGGCTGAGGTTCAGCAACACCAGGACCTCGGGGTTCACGGCGTCGCACACGTGCGGGACGTGCAGCTCGTCGACCTCGAGGGCCGCCAGCGGCGCGGTGCGCCGTGAGTTCAGCGCGGCGACGATGCCCGCGTCCATGTTGGCGCCGTCGGCCTGCGTCGCCACCTCGCCCAGTGTCGCGAGCGCCGCCGCAGTCATCCGGGTGGTGGTCGACTTGCCGTTGGTACCGGTGATGACGGCCGTGCGTCGATTCGCGCCCAGGCGCGACATGAGGGCCGGGTCGATCTTCAGCGCGACGAGACCGCCGATCATCGATCCCTTGCCGCGACCGGCCTTCTGCGAGGCCCACGCGGCCGCGGAGGCCGCCGACAGTGCCAGGCGTCCGCGGGCTCCGAGGTGCCGTCTGCTGCTGTCGATCATGGTGTCCGATCCTCCCACACGGGAAGGAACTCAGGACGCCCCGAGGATCCGTTCGATGTCGTCGAGCACGGCCTGTCCGCCGCGAGGTCCCACGCCGGTGATCCAGTACGACTGGTCGACGAGGTGCGGATTCGGGAACGCCGTCGTGTTCGACGTGACGGGCGTGGGCATCGACGCCGGATCGTCCGGTGTCGCCGACGTCACGACCACGAGATCGGCGCGGGCCTCCGTCGCCAGTTCGGGGGAGACGTCGACACTGATCTCGTTCGACCACTCCGGGCGGGGCGGCGTGGTGAACCCGGCGCACTCGAGGGTGCTGCCCGCGAAGGACAGCGGTCCGTAGAGCGTGAGCTCCTCGTTGCGTGGCCGGATGAGCTGCGCCGTCGACCCGGCGGTGTCGAACCTGTCGGCGATCTCGTCGCACCGCGCGTCGTACTCGCCCAGCAACGGCTCGGCGTCACGTCCGAGGGCGCGCCCGACGAGGCGGACGTTGTCCTGCCACGGGTCGCTCTGCGACGCCATGAACACCGTCGGAGCGATCGCGGACAACCGCTCGTACAGCTCCGAGTGGCGCGTCTCCGTTCCCAGGATCAGATCCGGCTGCAGAGCCGCGATGGCCTCGACGCGAGGCTCCGCGACGGTGCCGACGGTCTCGATGCGCGACGCCTCGTCGCCCAGATACGGGGGCACCCCCGTCGCCTCGCTCAGCACCGACGTGCCCACCGGAACGACGCCGAGCGCGACACTCGTGTCGAGCTGGACGGGTTCGAGAGTGACGACTCGCAACGGCGACGAGGGCACCTCCGTGTCCCCGCGCGCATGGGTCACGGTCCGGGTGCTGTCCGCGGCGTCCTCGGCTGTCGCATCGGTCGAACACGCCGAGGCCACGAGGGCCGTCGCGGCGAGCAGGGTCGCCAGGACAGTACTTCTTCTTCCGAACACGCTTGCCGAGCCTCCGTCACAGTGATGGTGAGGGGACCCTAACCGACGGTGGCTCCGGGCGGGGGAGTCACGATCCGGGGCTCGGTCGGTGTGGTCGTCGCGGATCGCGGCGAGCGGCTCAGACCCCACGTGCAGCCGCCGATCACGACGGCCGCACCGACGAGGGAGAGGACGCTCGGCGTCTCGTCGAGCACGAGCCAGGACGCACCGATGCCGACGACCGGGACCAGCAACGAGAACGGCGCGACGACGCCGGCGGGGTACCGGCTGATCAGGACGGTCCACAGTCCCGAGCCGGCGATCGTGCCGATGACCACGATGTAGGCGAGCCCGATCAACCCGGAGAACTGCCCGGCCGACACCACGTCGCCGATGGCGGTCCATCCCGTGGTCGGACCCTCGACGACGGCCGACAACGCGAACATCGGCAGCGGGGGAACCACCGTCATCCACAGCATGAGTCGCATCGGCTCGACGGGAACGCCGGAGGCCGGTCGAGATGCTCGAGTCGCCAGTCGGTTTCCGAGATTGCCGAAGGCCCAGCTGAGGCCTGCCAACAGCGTCAGCAGCACGGGCAGGAGGGTGGCGTTGTGGGCACGATCCCACCCGATGAGAATCATGCCCCCGACGGCGATGCCGATCCCGATCCACTGGCGCGGCCCGACCTTCTCCCGCAGCAGCAGCGCGCCGAGAACGACGGTGAACGGCGCCGACGACTGGAGCACCAGCGAGGCCAGGCCGGTGGGCATGCCGGCGTTCATCGCGGCGAAGAGGAACGCGAACTGCAGCAGGCCGAAACCCGTGCCGTACAGCAGGAGCCAGCGCACCGGCACGGTCGGTCGGCGGACGAAGAGGACGACCGGAACGGCGATCACCGCGAACCGCAGGGCAGCGAAGAAGAACGGCGGGAACTGGTCGAGCCCGGCGCGGATGGCGAGGAAGTTCAGTCCCCAGACCACCACGACGATCAGTCCGAGCAGGCGGTCGCGAGTGGTCATGACCTCGAGTGTTCCGGGTGCGACTGCTAAGAACAATCGAATTGTGGTGACCGGTAGCTGTAGCGTTGCTACATGAATGTCGACCGGTTGCGCGTCCTGCGGGCGCTGGCGGACCGCGGCACGGTCGCCGCGGCCGCCGACGCGCTGTCGATGACACCGTCCGCGGTGTCGCAGCAGCTCAAGGTGTTGGCGAGGGAGGCGGGAGTCGCCCTGCTCGAACCCGACGGGCGCCGCGTGCGGCTCACCGCGGCGGGACGCGCGCTGCTTCCTCACGCCGACGACGTGCTCGCCGCCCTCGACCGGGCGTCGGAGGAGATGGCGTCGTACCGCGGCAGCGCACGCGGAACCGTTCGACTGGCGCTCTTCCCCTCGGGCGCCGCACTGTTGCTGCCGGGGGTTCTGGACCGGCTCACCGAGGCGGGTGTGGATGTCGACGCCCGGGACGAGGACGTGCCCGCGTCGGCCGTGCCGGCGTTGCTCGCGGACTACGACGTGGTGCTGACGCATCGGGACGAGCGCGCACCGAGCATCGCGTCCGAGCGGGTGGAGGTGCGTTCGCTGATGCGCGAGCCCATCGACCTGGTGCTGCCGCCGGGGCACCCGCTGGCGGAGCGTGATGCCGTCGACATCGAGGATCTGGCGGACGAGCGGTGGATCAGTGTCCGCGGAGGGTTCCCGGTGGACGACGTGCTGCTCTCCATCGCGACGGTCACCGGGGTGGCGCCGCGAGTCGATCTGCGGATCAACGACTTCCGGCTCATGGAGGAGCTGGTGGCCCACGGCCACGGGATCGCGCTGATGCCGCGCCACGCCTCGACGCACCCGGGTGTCACGCAACGCCGGTTGGCCGGGGTGCGCGCGGCCCGCATCTACGACCTGGCGACACGACCCCGCGCCGCGGAGCGTCCGGCCGTGCGGGCCGTGGTGGACGCGTTCGCGGCGCGGGTCGCGGAGGTCACTGCGTGACCCGTGCGCCTTTTGCGTATCCCTGGATGCGCAGAAGGCGCACGAGGGCTACGCCCCGGATCGTGCCGCCCGGTTCACGGCCGAGACCACGGCGCGCAGTGATGCCGTGGTGATGGAGGTGGCGATACCGACACCCCACACGATGGTCTCGCCGCCGCCGGGCAGCCGCACGGCCGCCTCGACGTAGGCCGCGGCCTGGGCGTCGTCGCCGGCGGACATGGCGTGCTCGGAGTAGTCGAGGACGCTGACGTCGTACCCGATGGAGCCCAGCGCGTCGACGAAGGCGGCGAGTGGACCGTTGCCGTCGCCCGTGATCTCCTGCTCGGCGCCGTCGACCTTGACGATCGCGGAGATCGAGTCGATTCCGCCGTCCTCCTCGGCCGCGGTGACGCGCTGCCGGATGCGCTCGAGGGGAACGATCGGGGCCAGGTACTCCTCGGAGAACACGTCCCACATGGCCTTGGGCGACACTTCGCCGCCCTCGCCGTCGGTGACGCGCTGCACGGCCGAGGAGAACTCGATCTGCAGTCGGCGCGGCAGCACCAGACCGTGGTCCGACTTCATGATGTAAGCGACGCCGCCCTTGCCGGACTGCGAGTTGACGCGGATCACGGCCTCGTACGTGCGGCCGACGTCCTTGGGGTCGACGGGCAGGTACGGAACCTGCCACAGCACGTCGTCGACGTCCTGATCCTGTTCGTCCGCAGACACTTTCATCGCGTCGAGGCCCTTGTTCACGGCGTCCTGGTGGCTGCCGGAGAACGCGGTGTAGACCAGGTCGCCGCCGTACGGGTGGCGCTCGTGGACGGGCAGCTGGTTGCAGTACTCGACGGTGCGCCGGATCTCGTCGATGTTGGAGAAGTCGATCTGCGGGTCGACTCCGCGAGTGAAGAGATTCAGGCCCAGCGTGACCAAGCAGACGTTGCCGGTGCGCTCACCGTTGCCGAAGAGGCAACCCTCGATGCGGTCGGCGCCGGCCTGGTAGCCCAGTTCGGCTGCGGCGACGCCGGTCCCGCGGTCGTTGTGCGGGTGCAGGCTCAGCACGATCGAGTCGCGACGTTCGAGATTGCGGTGCATCCACTCGATGGAGTCGGCGTAGACGTTGGGGGTCGCCATCTCGACGGTCGCGGGCAGGTTCAGGATCATCGGGTTCTCCGGTGTGGGAGCGATGATCTCGGTGACCGCGTCACAGACCTTCTTGGCGTACTCGAGCTCCGTGCCGGTGTAGGACTCGGGCGAGTACTCGTAGCGCCAGTGCGTGTCGGGGAACTTCGTCGCCTCCTCGAGCACCTTGCGGGCACCGTCGGTCGCGATCTTCTCGATGGCGTCGCGGTCCGCGCGGAAGACCACGCGGCGCTGCAGGATCGACGTGGAGTTGTAGAAGTGGACGATGACGCTGCGGGCGCCCTCGCACGCGACGAACGTGCGCTCGATCAGTTCCGGCCGGCACTGGGTGAGCACCTGGATGGTGACGTCGTCGGGAATCGCACCGTCCTCGATGATCTCGCGGACGAAGTCGAAGTCGGTCTGGCTCGCGGACGGGAAACCGACCTCGATCTCCTTGTAGCCCATACGAACCAGCAGTTCGAACATGCGGCGCTTGCGCGCGGGGCTCATCGGGTCGATGAGTGCCTGGTTGCCGTCACGCAGGTCCACGGCGCACCACTGGGGTGCGCGATCGATGACCTTGTCCGGCCAGGTGCGGTCGGGGAGGGTGAGCGGTTCGACCTCCTCGGCGAACGACCGGTACCGGAACGTCGGCATCGACGAGTTCTTCTGGGTGTTCCACGAGGGCTGATCGGCGGGCGCAGGCTTGGTGGGGGTGGTGACCGTGCGTGAGCCGGATACGAAAGCGTCGGCGGGTGACATCGATGATCTCCGTTGTGAGGAAGGGGACGACCGGCGCCGAAAAGACCCGCGACAGGGAGCCGGTCTGTGAATCAGACCCCGTCGCGGCGACGAAGGAGGAGGGCGAACCCGGCGCCGAACATGCGGGTCACCCTACTCCGTCGCCCGCGCGGACGACACCGGCACGTCTCACGGGCGCGGTGCCACGTCCTTCCACCGCTCCGGTTCCGCCAGCATGGCGCCGTCCGCGGTGCGCCAGCAGGCGGACAGGAGGTCGTACCCGGCCGCGTCGACTCGCAGGTGCGACTCCCACCTCGCCGACGTCCACTCCCGGTCGTCGCTGACGGCGTGCTCGGCGGCGAAGGCGGCCCCGACGAGCTCGAACTGCACGTCTCGCCGCGCGGTCATGGCGTCCGGATGGGTGGGTGTAACGGTGCGCAGCAGATCCGCCGTCCGGCGACAGGCGTCGAGAACGCGCCCGTCGCACCAGAGCAGGCACCGCCGATGAGCGTGACGAGCGACCACCCACATCGACGCCAGCGCGCACAGCACACCGATGCTCGTCTCGACGAGACGCTCGGTCGCGAGCGGCCACGCCTGCGCACCCGGATGGGACGCGCCGCCGATGAGCAGCGCCAGGGGCGTGATGAACATGACGGCGATGCCGTAGTTCCGAGCGATGACCAGTTCGATGAGGAACTGCAGTGCCATCAGCAGCAGGACCAGCACGAACCCGCTCGGTGACAGTGAGAAGACGACGGCGAAGAGCACCACTCCGACGGCCGTGCCCACCAGGCGGTGCAGGGCGCGGACGGTACCTCGTGGTCGGTCGAGGCCCTGTTGCAGCACGAGGACCGCGCCGATGACAGCCCAGTCGGGCCGCCCGAGCCCGGCGACGACGGCGATCGCGCCCGAGGCCGCGGATGCGCAGAAGACGCGGAGCGCCGTGGTGGTGGCGTGGGAATCGACGTGCAGGGCCCGGACCAGCCGGAACTTGATCGTCGGGCGCGACATCGGGACGGAGGGCGTGTGATCCGGAGTGACGTGCACGGTGTCCGACGCGTGCTCGGGATCGAGCGGTGCGTCGCCGATGATGCGCGCGAAGTCGAGGTGGACCCTCCGTAGTCGCAGGACCAGCGGATCGTCGATCCGGCGAGCCGGTATCCCGGCGTCGTGCAGCGCGGCCCAGGCGCGATCGACCGCGACGGCGGCGCGGTGCCGGGCACCGACCGCGGGATCGCCCGCGGTGCGCGCCTCACCGAAGTCGGTCACGCTCCGCTCGGCGGCTGCCACGGCGTCGCGTTCCGGTTTCGACGCGTCGCGCAGTGCCGGTGCCATCGACACGACCAGGGCCCACAGCGCTCCGAGCGCGACGCAGGCGGAGTTGACCCACGCCGTCACCCCGCTCTGCGGGACGATGGTGGCGATCGCGCAGGTCAGGACGAAGAAGAAGGCACCGGGCGGTCCGAGACGGAGCGCATCCACCACGAAGGTCGCGACGGTGCCCAGGACGGTGAGCACCACGACGACGAGGACGGCGCCCACCACGGAGTTCCGCGGGTCGCCGTACTGGCCCACGAGGCCGCCGACGGTGGCGGACAGCACGAGCGCGAGACCGGCCCACAGGACGACCGACCAGCGGGACCGGAACGGCCGGCCCTCGCCGTAGACGACGGCGAACCCGCCTGCCGCGGTCAGCAGGGCCTCGGTGGGAAAACCGAGCGCGAGCAGCGCGAGTGCCGGAACACCGAACGCGAGCGCGGCGCGGAGGCCGCCGGGCCAGCGCGGCCCCACCGACGGCACCGCGACGAAGAGTCGTCGGCGCCGAGGACGAGGCGGTAGAGCGGACGGGTCCGGGGCTGTCACCACCTGATGGTAGGCACGCGATTCCCCCCGGACCCCCGCAGGTCGGTAGGCTGCTGACCGTTCCGGCGGCACCCGTCGCACCAGTGGATGTCCAGCGGGACGTTCTCGACTCGGGAGGTAGCACCAGCGTGGCACTCGTCGTTCAGAAGTACGGAGGATCCTCGGTGGCGACCGCCGAGCGGATCCGGCGCGTCGCTGAACGGATCGTCGAGACCAAGCGCAAGGGCCACGACGTGGTGGTGGTCGTCTCCGCGATGGGAGACACCACCGACGAACTGCTCGACCTCGCGCAGCAGGTGTGCCCCGCGCCGCCCGCGCGCGAGATGGACATGCTGCTCACGTCGGGCGAACGCATCTCCAACGCGCTCGTCGCCATGGCCATCCACTCCCTCGGCGCCGAGGCCCGATCCTTCACGGGATCGCAGGCCGGCGTCGTCACCACCAGCGTGCACGGCAACGCCAAGATCATCGACGTGACGCCCGGCCGTGTCCGCGACGCACTCGACGAGGGCTCGATCGTCCTCGTCGCCGGTTTCCAGGGCGTCAGCCAGGACAGCAAGGACGTGACGACGCTCGGGCGCGGTGGGTCGGACACCACCGCCGTCGCGCTCGCCGCCGCGCTGAACGCCGACGTCTGCGAGATCTACACCGATGTCGACGGCATCTTCACCGCCGACCCACGCATCGTTCCCGACGCCCGTCACCTCGAGAAGGTCTCGTTCGAGGAGATGCTCGAGATGGCGGCGTGCGGCGCCAAGGTCCTGATGCTGCGGTGCGTGGAATACGCCCGCCGCTACAACGTTCCCGTCCACGTCCGCTCGTCGTACACCACCAAGCCAGGGACCATCGTGTCCGGATCCATGGAGGACATTCCAGTGGAAGAAGCCATTCTGACCGGTGTCGCGCACGACCGGAGCGAAGCGAAGGTCACGGTCGTCGGCCTGTCCGATCAGCCGGGCTTCGCCGCCAAGGTCTTCCGGGCCGTCGCGGACGCCGAGATCAACATCGACATGGTGCTGCAGAACGTCTCGCGCATCGACACCGGCAAGACCGACATCACGTTCACGTGCCCCAAGGCCGACGGACCCACCGCGGTGGAGAAGCTGACCAAGCTGCAGGGCGAGATCGGCTTCACCAAGGTGCTCTACGACGACCACATCGGCAAGGTCTCGCTCATCGGCGCCGGCATGAAGTCGCACCCCGGCGTCACCGCGACGTTCTGTGAAGCGCTCGCCGACGCGGGCATCAACATCGACCTCATCAGCACCTCGGAGATCCGTATCTCCGTGCTGACCAAGGACTCCGAGCTCGACGAGGCCGTGCGCGTGCTGCACGCCGCCTTCGGCCTCGGCGGCGACGAGATCGCCGTCGTGCACGGCGGAACCGGAAGGTAGGAGCATCATGACCACGAATTCCACCGGCCTCCACATCGGAGTCGTCGGCGCGACCGGCCAGGTCGGCGCCGTCATGCGAACCCTGTTGGCGGAGCGTAAGTTTCCCGTCGCCTCGATCCGTTTCTTCGCGTCCGCCCGGTCCGCCGGCAAGACCCTGCCGTGGGGCGACGGCGAGATCACCGTGGAGGACGCGTCCACCGCGGATCCCACCGGGCTCGACATCGCGCTGTTCTCGGCCGGCGCCACCATGTCCCGCGAGCAGGCGCCGCGCTTCGCCGCCGCCGGCGTCACCGTCATCGACAACTCCTCCGCGTGGCGCAAGGATCCCGACGTCCCGCTCGTGGTCAGCGAGGTGAACCCCGAGGCGACGAAGAATCTCGTCAAGGGCATCATCGCGAACCCCAACTGCACCACCATGGCGGCGATGCCGGTGCTCAAGGTGCTGCACGACGAGGCCGGGCTGCAGCGGCTCATCGTCTCGAGCTATCAGGCCGTGTCCGGCAGCGGTCTCGCCGGTGTCGAGGAACTGGCGACGCAGGCGCGTGCCGTGGTGGCCGACGCCGAGAAGCTGGTGCACGACGGCAGCGCCGTCGCGTACCCCGATCCGACGGTCTACACCGCGCCGATCGCGTTCAACGTCCTGCCGCTCGCGGGCTCTCTCGTCGACGACGGAAGTGGCGAGACGGACGAGGACCAGAAGCTGCGCAACGAGTCCCGCAAGATCCTGGGTCTGCCGGACCTGCTGGTGAGCGGCACGTGCGTCCGCGTTCCCGTGTTCACCGGCCACTCGCTGTCGATCAACGCGGAGTTCGCGAACCCGCTGTCCGTGGAACGGGCGACGGAACTGTTGTCGTCGGCTCCCGGCGTGCGGGTGGTGGCCGTGCCGACGCCTCTGCAGGCGGCCGGCGCCGACGAGTCGCTCGTCGGACGCATCCGGCAGGATCCCGGTGTGCCGGACGGTCGCGGACTCGCGCTGTTCGTGTCCGGCGACAACCTGCGCAAGGGTGCTGCCCTCAACACGATTCAGATCGCCGAACTCTTCGTTCGGTAGTGCGGGAAGGCCGGAGGCCGGTCGGGTTCGGCGGGAAGGCCGGAGGCCGGTCGGATCAGGCGGGAAGGCCGGAGGCCGGAGGCCGGTCGGATTCGGTCCCGCGCGCTCAGCTCTCGAGGGCGCGCAGGGTGCGGTGCGTGTCGCGTGACGGCACGTACCCACCCAGGATCGAACTCCAGGTCCACAGGCGTCCGTCGAGTCGGTAGCGCCCGTGGGGGAGACCGGCGTCGAGCGCTGTCGCCTCGCCGCTGACCACGGCCGAGAGCATCACGCTCTCGTCGACGACACCGACCACCATCGCATCGACCGTGGACACCGGCTCGTCGGCATCGCGGCCCGACGAGTCGACCAGCGGCTCCATGACCGCCTCGGTGCCCTCGGGAGCGTGGAGGAAGCCGGAGTCGTGCGAGCACCCGTCGGCCTGACACTGTTCGAATCCAGCGATCACCTCGAGCCGCTCGATCAGTGGCCACAGGTCCTGCGAATGCCAGCGGGACAGTCCGCTCTCGCCGCCGTAGGCCTCGCTCCAGGACGCGAACACGGCGGTGAACTCCTCGACCACCGGTCCGTGCCGGTACCAGCAGCGGGGGATGCGCTCGGTCAGCTCGTACCGGTCACGCAGCCACCACACCCAGTCGGTCACCTCGTCCCACAGGCGGGCGGCGTCGTCGGTGTCGAGATAGCGCCACGTGTAGCGACCGCGGGCGCGATCGGGACCGGGGAGAGTGCCCGGACGAGGTCGAGCGCCGCGGCCCGAAGGATCACCGTGGTGCGGGAAACCGCCGTGGTAAGACATCGTGTCCTTGCCGGCCGCGCGCCAGGGTGGTGGCGAACAGCCTGCTCGAGAGTGGCCGTGTGGTGCCGGGCGCCCCGGGGCTCGAACGCCTCGCACTTCGACGTGAGCGCACGGTGGACGAGGTGACGACACCGCACGTGCGACGAATCGACTTCGACAGTAGGTGCAGGTCAGTCGTGCCGCAAGTAGACCCTGTCCAACCGTTGGTCAAAGATGTTGTCGGTGATCGGAATACGAACCCGCCACGGGAACGGCGCCCGATGTGCACTCACTCTCGAACTGATCGAACGATCAGTAGGACGACTTGGGGATCGCGATCCACAGGACCAGGTAGATCACGAACTGCGGTCCCGGAAGGATGCACGAGAGGACGAACAGGAGGCGCACGAGTCCTGCGCTCAGACCGAAGCGCTCGGCGAGACCGCCGCACACTCCGGCGATGAGCTTGCTCTGACGTGAACGGGTGAGCCTGCGGGCCGGGCTGGTCATCGTGGGACCTCTTCTTCGTCGGTGACGTGTCGTCGCGGGTCGGACACCACGGCAACGTGCGGCGCCGGTGCCTGGTTCCCGTGCCGCCGTCGTGCGACGACGGTGAATGCTCGACGTGAGTGTTCGTGCGACGTTCTCGGCGCGGTCCTCGTCCGTACACGGCTCACCTCGACACTGGGCCGCATGCGCATCGTGCAGGTGGCCAACTTCTACGGACCTCGTTCGGGCGGTCTGCGGACGGCCGTGGACCAACTCGGAGCCGGCTATGTCGCTCGCGGCCACGAGGTGACGGTCATCGTGCCCGGCGACGTCCACTCCGAGACGATGTCTGCCACCGGGGTGCATCGCATCACCGTCCCGTCCACCCGGCTCCCGATGACCGGTGGCTACCGGGTGGCGAGGCCGTCCGTGACGGCCGATGTCGCGGCGAGTCTGCGACCGGACGTGCTCGAGATCTCGGACCGTCTGACCCTGCGTGGCCTCGGAACGTGGGCGCGCCACAGAGGGATTCGCAGCGTGATGATCTCCCACGAGAGGCTGGACCGACTGCTCGGACAGGTGTTGCCCGTCCCGGTGGCGCGCGCGGCGGCGGACGTCGCCAACCGGCGGTCCGTCCTCGGTCACGACGCGGTGGTGTGCACCACCGCGTTCGCGCAGGAGGAGTTCGACCGGATCGGCGCAGACGCGCACCGCATCGCACTCGGGGTGGACCTCGAGTTGTTCCACCCGTCGCGTCGCCATCGCAACGAGGGACGGATGATCCGGCTCGTGCACTGTGGACGGCTGTCGGTGGAGAAGCACGCCGAGCGGAGCGTCGACGCCCTGGCACACCTGCGCCGCGAGGGCATCGACGCACGCCTGGTGGTGGTGGGCGACGGTCCGCGGCGGTCCGCGCTCGAGCGGCGCGCCGAGGGTCTGCCCGTGCACTTCGCCGGGTTCGTCTCCGACCGCGAGCGCGTCGCACGGTTGCTCGCCGAGGCGGACGTGGCGGTCGCTCCCGGACCGCACGAGACGTTCGGGCTGGCGGCCCTGGAGGCACTGGCGTCGGGCACACCCGCGGTGGTGTCGGGAACGTCCGCGCTGGCCGAGATCGTCACCCCGGACTGCGGCGCAGCAGTGGCCAATCGCTCTCGCGACTTCGCCGAGGGCATCGCCGCGACCCTGGCGCTCCCCTCGGGCGGACGGCCCACGGCCAGGGCGAGGGCGGAGCAGTACGGCTGGCCGACGGCGGTGGAATCGATGCTCGAGGTCCTGTCCGGGCGGTGACGGTCGGCCCGCCCTGAACTCCGGCGAACTCACTTACATTCAGTCTGGACTGTTTGTAAGAAAGCCGATATGGTCGCAGATGTGACCGAGACCACCGCCGTGACCGAGCCGGCTGCCCAGCCCGCCCGCCGGACGCAGGCGGAGCGCACCGCCGGCACGCGGGCCAAGCTTCTCGACGCCGCCATCGACACGTTGGTGGACGTCGGGTACTCCCGCGCGAGCACCCAGGAGATCGCACGTCGGGCCGGTGTGTCCCGCGGTGCTCAGCTCCACCACTTCCCGACGAAGGAAGCGCTCGTCGTGGCGGCCGTCGAGCGGCTCGTCGAGCGACGCCTCGACGAGCTGGTCGGGGTCCACCGCGGTGGGCCCGTCGGCCCGGCGCTCCTGCTCGACGCCTTCTCCGGCCCGTTGTTCCACGCGGCGCTCGAACTGTGGGTCGCCGCCCGCACGGATGCGGCACTGCACGCCGCGGTGGAACCACTCGAGCGTCGAGTGACCGAGGTGTTGCAGGAAGGCGGCCGAGAGCTCTACGGGGACAGCATGTCTCCCGCTGCCTTCGACCTGAGTATCGAACTCGCACGAGGGATGGCCGTGTCGGCCATCTTCCGAACCCCCGAGGAGGAACACGCGATGCGTGCACGATTGTTGCCGGAGTGGGAGCGGGCGGTGACGGAGCTGTGACGACCACACTGCCCGCGCACGTCGATGTTCTCGTCGTCGGATCGGGATTCGCCGGTATGGGTGTGACGGCGCGGGTGCTCCGCGAGGACCCGTCCGCCGACGTGCTCGTGATCGAGCGTGCCGACGACGTCGGTGGGACCTGGCGCGACAACACGTATCCCGGTGTCGCGTGCGATGTTCCGACGTCGCTGTACTCGTTCTCCTTCGCCCCGCACTCCGACTGGAGCCACACCTTCGCTCGTGGACCGGAGATCCATCGGTACCTGCGCGGGGTGGCCGACGACTTCGGGATCCGAGACCGTCTCGTCACGGGTTGCGCGCTGCTCGGGGCGCAGTGGGACGAGGAACGCTGCGTCTGGGACGTCACCACGGAGAAGGGTGATCTGACCTGCCGAGTGTTGGTCGCGGCCACGGGAACGCTCTCGACGCCGAAGCTGCCCGCTGTGCCGGGCCTCGACACATTCGCCGGCCACACCTTCCACTCCGCGACGTGGGACCACGACTACGACCTGCGCGGCAAGCGTGTCGCCGTCGTGGGCACCGGTGCGTCGGCAATCCAGTTCGTTCCCGAGATCGCCCCGGTCACGTCGCAACTGCACGTCTTCCAGCGCACCCCGGCGTGGGTGATCCCGCGCATGGACCGCACGCGCGGTCCGATCGAGCGATGGTTCTACCGCCGCGCGCCGTGGACACTCGAGGCGCAGCGCGGTGCGATCTACGCGTACCGCGAGATGTACGTCGAGATGATGGCCAAGCGGCCCAAGCTTCTGTCGATCGCGCACACGATAGCCACGGGTTTCCTCCGACTGAAGGTGCGCGACGGCGGACTCCGGAAGCGCCTCACGCCGGGCTACACCATCGGCTGCAAGCGCATGCTGTTGTCCAACGACTGGTACGACACGTTGCAGCGACCGGACGTCGAACTGGTGGACAGCGGTCTGGCCTCGATCACGCCGACAGGTGTGGTGGACGCCGCGGGACGCGAGCGCGAGGTCGACGCCATCGTCTTCGGTACCGGCTTCACCCCCACCGAGCCGCCCGTCGCACATCTGTTGCGCGGCAGCGACGGTCGAACTCTCGCCGAGCGGTGGGGCGGCAGCCCGCGCGCCTACCGAGGTACGACGATGGCCGGCTTCCCGAATCTCTTCCTCATGTACGGGCCGAACACCAACCTGGGACACAGCTCGATCGTCTACATGCTCGAGTCCCAGTCGGCGTACGTCGAATCCGCTCTGCGCGAGATGACGCGTCGCAGCGTCGATGCCGTCGACGTGAGTCCGTCCGCGGTCGACGAGTGGAACGCGTCTCTCGACGCCGACCTGGCCGGCACGGTGTGGAACACCGGTGGGTGTTCGAGTTGGTACCTGGACGCGAGTGGACGGAACTCGGCCATGTGGCCGACCTTCACGTGGAAGTTCCGCAAGGCGACCGCCGCGTTCGACATCGAGAACTACCGCACGATGCGGGCGCGCGGAGGGCCGGACGTCGGCCGAACTGTGGGAAGTACACCGTCGGAGAAGGCAGCAATATGAAGAACACCTACGACGTCATCGTCGTCGGATCGGGTTTCGGCGGCAGCGTCTCCGCCCTGCGTCTGACCGAGAAGGGATACCGAGTCGGTGTCCTGGAATCCGGTCGTCGTTTCGAGGACGACGAGCTGCCCAAGACGAGCTGGCGACTGCGGAAGTATCTGTGGGCGCCCATGATCGGGTGCTACGGACTGCAGCGGATCCACCTGCTCCCCAATGTCCTGGTGATGGCCGGAGCCGGTGTCGGCGGCGGATCGCTGAACTACGCGAACACTCTGTACCAGCCCCCGAGCCGCTTCTTCGAGGATCCGCAGTGGGGTGACATCACCGACTGGGAAGCGGAGATGACGCCGTACTACAAGCAGGCGCGTCGGATGCTGGGCGTCGAGGACAACCCGACCATCACCCCCGCGGACAAGGTCATGCGCGACATCGCCGAGGAGATGGGCGTCGGTGACACGTTCAGCACCACACCGGTCGGCGTGTTCTTCGGTCAGCCGGGGCAGAAGGGTCGCGACGTCCCGGACCCGTTCTTCGGTGGCGTCGGACCCACCCGGACAGGCTGCACCGAGTGCGGTGCGTGCATGACGGGCTGCCGTGTCGGCGCCAAGAACACCCTGGTGAAGAACTACCTCTACCTCGCCGAGAAGGCCGGTGCCATGGTGCATCCGCTGACCACGGTCACCTCGGTGCGTCCCCGCGAGGGCGGTGGATACGAGGTGCGGACGCGTCGCACCGGTGCGAAGCTGCGGCGCAAGGAGACCGTGATGACGGCCGACCACGTCGTCTTCGCCGCCGGCACCTACGGGACCCAGAAGTTGATGCTGGCGATGAAGGAGACCGGAGATCTGCCCCACCTGTCGGACAAGCTCGGGTCCGTGGTGCGCACCAACTCCGAAGCGGTGCTGGCCGCGACGGCGCGTGACCGGCAGATCGACTACACGGAGGGCGTGGCGATCACCTCGTCGTTCCACCCCAACGATCACACGCACATCGAGCCGGTGCGATACGGCAAGGGCAGCAACGCCATCGGACTGTTGCAGACCGTTCTCAGTGACGGCGGCGGCAGGCTGCCGCGACCGCTGAAGACGCTGGGCGTCGCGCTGCGCCACCCGGCCGCCACCGTGCGCAGCCTGTCGGTGAAGAACTGGTCGGAACGCACCGTCATCGCGCTCGTCATGCAGACCGACGACAACTCGCTGGAACTCGGTTCCAGGAAAGGTCGATTCGGTCGGCGTCTGACCTCTCGCCCGGGAGGTGGCAGCCCGCCGCCGAAGTGGATCCCGGAGGGGCACATCGCGATCAGGAAGGCCGCGGACAAGATCGGCGGCGACCCGGGTGGCTCTTTCGCGGACGTGTTCGACATTCCCATGACCGCGCACTTCCTCGGTGGTTGTGTCATCGGTGCGACGCCGGAACGGGGCGTCATCGACGCGTACCACCGGGTGTTCGGGCACGAGGGTCTGCACGTCGTCGACGGATCGGCCGTGAGCGCGAACCTCGGCGTCAATCCGTCGCTCACCATCACCGCCCAGGCTGAGCGGGCGATGGCCCTGTGGCCGAACAAGGGAGAAAACGATCAGCGTCCGCCGGTCGGCACAGGGTACGAACCCCTCGCCCCGGTCCGCCCCGTCGCTCCCGTGGTTCCCGCCGAAGCACCCGGCGCACTGCGACTCCCGCTCACCGTGGTGGGTCGGAACCGCTGACTCGCGCGGGCTCGACCCCGAGACGACACAGGCCCCGACCTCCTCGCGGAGATCGGGGCCTGTCCCGTTCGGTCACTTGCCGGAGATGGGTCCCAGCAGCGAGGTGGTCCAGATCGCCGAGTTGGCGGACCCTGCCGGGTCACCGGCCGGCACCAGTCCGTTGATGGTCACCTGTCCGCCGGCCAGTCCGCGTGCGGGGTTCGGCGGGAGGGTGAGGCCGCAACTCTGCTGCACGTCGGCGATGCCGGGCAGCGAGTTCTGGCGGCACTGACCGCGTCCCTCGACCGTCAGCGGGCCACCGGGCAGGTTGTCGTACGTGACGGTCAGGGCAGCACCGAATTCGGGCTGCGCCGTCGGGGAGTAGCAGACACGCGCTGTCGCGGCCGTGATCTCGCTGGGCGAGGTCGAGGCCGCGCCCGTGGCCGGATCCACACTCGCCGCGTGCAGTTCGGTGGTGCGCTCGCCTCCCGCACAGGACGGCGACGATCCCACCGATCGGGAGTTCACCTCGCGTGTCACGTTGTAGGCGATCGGGCCCGTCGGCTGCGGGATTCCGGCGGGCGGAGCCGAATCGACGGGCGCGGTGCCCTCGCCGAGCGAGTACAGCGTCCACACCGATCCGGTGCGTCCACCGGGCAGACGCAACGGGTTGGCCACCGAGTTGCTGGTGGCGACACCGGCGCTCACACCGGACGCGTTGGGCTGGATGCGGAGAACGCAGTCGACGGCGCCGCGTCCGGGCGATCCGGGGTAGAGCTCGAAGCCGCACGGTCCGCGCATGTCGAGACGGCCGAGGCCGGGAGCGTCGAGAGTGCCCCACTGGTCGAGGATCTGGGTTCCGTCGAGCCCCAGCCCGTCGCACACGTAGATAGGTCCGACGTTGCGCGCCGTCTCGGCGGTCAGCACGCCGGACGCGGGGTCCGACTGGAACGTGTACATACGGGCGTCGAGACGTTCGACGAGGAGGTACTGGGCCGGAACGCCGTACTGGGCGTTGCACCGCGCGGTGTCCTCGGCAGTCGGCCGATTGCCGCTGTCCACCGTGCGGAAGACGTGGAACTGGCCGGGGCCGTCGCTGATCGATCCGAGAAGGGTCGACGGTGCCACCGGTCCCGGGTCGGCCGAGGCGGTGCCCGTGAAGGCGGCGACCGCGGTGACGGCCGCAGCGGCGACGAGTCCCGCCCGCCGCAGAAGACCGGATCTGCTCGAACGACTGTGCATTGTTGTATTCCCCCCAGAACTGCTGCCATCTCGACGACCGAAGAGTGCCACACGAATCCCCCATCTCCGACATGTGTGTGACCTGGCACAATGCCCGCTACGCGGCCCTGGACGAGTGGACACGAGGGGACGGTCGGACTGACCGTAGTGTCCACCGGAGCAGCACAGTGCTGCGTAATTCGTGCCGGGGGGCTCCTGACGTGTCGACGTTCTCTCTGACCAGAGTCATGGTCACCGTGGTGGCAGTGGCCGCCATGACCGTGTTCGGGAGTGCCACGGGGAGTGCGGATCCCGCCGTACCACCGTCGCCGGCGCCCGGTGGCGCACGAACGTTCTCCGAGCTTCCGCTGCCCGGACAGCCGGAGGGCATCGCCGTCGATCCGTCCGACGGCAGCGTGTGGACGGGATCGAATCGGCCCCGATCGACGGGAACGGTCTGGCATCACGACGGATCCGGTGAACTGATCGGCACCTACGATCTCGTGGGGCATTCCCCGGACGCCGAGCACGGGGTCAACGGCATCGCGCTGGACGGTGCGGGCCGGGTGTACGCGCTCGACTGGTCGGGTGCGCGTGCGGTACGACTCGATCCTGCATCGGGAGCCCAGTCGGTCTACGCGACGTTCCCCGATCTGCCGTCCTGTGGTCGGGGGATCGTCCCGTGCGAGCCGAGCCCTGTCGATCGACCCGCGTGGCCCAACTACCCGGTGTTCGACGCGGCGGGCAATCTGTACGTGAGCGATCTGAACCAGGCCACCATCTGGAAGGTGCCGGCCGGCGGCGGTGAGGCTCGGATCTGGTACCAGAGTCCAGATTTCGTGTCGCTGTACAGCGTCAACGGCATGCAGTTCGACGCGCAGGGCCGCCTCGTCTTCGTGGTCACGATCTCCCTGACAGCGGACCCGTCGATCTTCCGCGGGAAGCTGTTCCGCCTCGGCGTCGACGGGAACGGTGGTCCGGGTACTCGCGAGGAGATCGCCACGACGTCACAGGGTGACGGCATCGCCATCGGGGAGTCGGGCCGCGTCTACGTGGCGGTCGCGAACCCGATCATCAACGACGTCGAGATCGTGGAGCCCGGACGTGGCGTCGTCGGCGCGCTCCCGTCCCCCGAAGCGAGGGCGGCGCTGGCGGTGCCTCTCGTCACTCCCGCATCGTTGGCCTTCCGCGGCACGTCGGTGTTGGCGACCAACCATTCCCAGTACGCGATCGACCCCCGCGAGTGGTCGATCCAGGAGTTGGGCGTGGGGGAGCGGGGACTGCCCCTCCTGTACCCGACGCCCTGACACCACGAACGTAACTGGACTGATTCCAGAAAAGGGGTCATACTGGAACGGATCGACATTCTGCGTGTGCGCGAGTCGATGCCCGGGTATGCGGGTACGACGGACGTTCTGCGTCACACCGCGACGCTTCGCGTCTGCCACGAACAGGAGGCACTGGACTCATGACACAGCCGAGGCCCACGACCAACAACGCCGGTATCCCGGTTCCCAGCGACGAGCACTCCCTCACTGCGGGTGCGCAGGGACCGATCCTGCTGCACGATCACTACCTCATCGAGAAGATGGCGCAGTTCAACCGTGAGCGGGTCCCGGAGCGTGTGGTGCACGCCAAGGGTGCAGGCGCCTTCGGCACGTTCGAGGTCACCGGTGACATCTCGCAGTACACGCGGGCGGCGGTGTTCCAGCCCGGCGCGAAGACCGAGATGCTGGCGCGCTTCTCCACCGTCGCGGGCGAGCAGGGCAGCCCCGACACGTGGCGCGACCCCCGCGGTTTCGCGCTGAAGTTCTACACCACCGAAGGCAACTGGGACATGGTCGGCAACAACACGCCGGTGTTCTTCGTGCGCGATCCGTTGAAGTTCCAGGACTTCATCCGCAGCCAGAAGCGCATGCCCGACTCCGGTCTCCGAGACAACGACATGCAGTGGGACTTCTGGACCCTGTCGCCCGAGTCGGCACACCAGGTGACCTGGCTGATGGGTGACCGCGGAATCCCGAAGTCGTTCCGCCACATGGACGGTTTCGGTTCGCACACGTACCAGTTCATCGCTGCCGACGGCACCAAGTCGTGGGTCAAGTTCCACTTCAAGACGGATCAGGGCATCGACTACCTGACACAGGACAAGGCCGACGAGCTGGCGGGCACGTCGCCCGATC
Source organism: Rhodococcus sp. SORGH_AS_0301 (assembly GCF_030818285.1). Taxonomy (NCBI): domain Bacteria; kingdom Bacillati; phylum Actinomycetota; class Actinomycetes; order Mycobacteriales; family Nocardiaceae; genus Rhodococcus; species Rhodococcus sp. SORGH_AS_0301. The sequence continues at coordinate 3,830,548 of NZ_JAUTAC010000002.1, read as the reverse complement.
ATCATCGTCAGGACCTGTTCGGATCGATCCGCAACGGCGACTTCCCGAGCTGGACCGTCAAGGTGCAGATCATGCCGTACGACGATGCCGAGACGTACAGGTACAACCCGTTCGATCTGACCAAGGTCTGGTCGCAGAAGGACTACCCGTTGATCGAGGTCGGCACGATGACCTTGAACAAGAACCCGGAGAACTTCCACGCCCAGATCGAGCAGAGCTCGTTCGAGCCGTCCAACCTCGTTCCGGGCATCGGTGCGAGCCCGGACAAGATGTTGCTCGGACGCATCTTCAGCTACGCGGACGCGCACCGGTACCGCATCGGCACCAATTACGCGCAGCTGCCGGTCAATCGGGCGAAGGCGGAGATCAACTCCTACTCCAAGGAGGGTGCGATGAACATCCACTACAACTCCGCGGAGACGCCCGTGTACGCCCCGAACTCGTACGGTGGTCCCGCCGCCGACACGAACGCGTACGGCGACGACGGTGCCTGGGACTTCGAGCCCCGATTCGTGCGCACCGGGTACGTGCAGCATCCCGAGGACGGCGACTTCGTCCAGGCCGGCATTCTCGTGCGCGAGATCATGGACGACGACGCCCGCGAGCGTCTCGTGGGCAACATCGTCGGCCACGCGCTCAACGGTGTCACCGAGCCTGTGCTGCAGCGGGTGTTCCAGTACTGGAGCAACGTCGACCCCGAGATCGGCAAGAAGGTCGAGGAGGGTGTGCGCTCCGGACAGGGCGAGACCGCCCCCACGACCGGCGCCGGCGCGGTGGACGACCCGGCCGACGAGGCCGCGAAGGTCTGATCCGCTCCGATTCTCGACGCCGCCCGTCGCACCCTCAGCGGGTTCGGCGGGCGTTGCCGTGTGTGATGTAGATCACGTTTGAAACGTGTGGTCAGAATTCTCTGCCGGCTCGCTGCTTCGGGCACCGAAGCGGCGGCGGCAACGCCGACAGGCTCACGTCCCGGCCCGGTTCATCGAACGGCCTCGTCGTATCGCCCCGATCGGTCTGTGTGACCCCGAGTACCGATCAATGGTTCGCAGAAGTTGAAGAACGTTCGGTATGTGTGGTTTCGAGAATGGATCTACAGTTCGCTCGCAGCCATTGCGGTAATGGCTCGTCGAAGCGAAACGGGGACCTGCCATGACCACTGATCTCACCGTCGAGACAGAGCGTGAGCAGCGTGATGTCCGTCGCCGCAAGGTTCGAGCGCTCCTCGCGGGCGGGCTGGTTCTCGGCGTCGGAGCGGCGGTGACATTGGCTGCATGGAGCGACAACGTGTTCGGCACCGCGCAGTTCACAGCGGAGAACTGGAACGTGCAGGGTGACTTCTCGGCCGCCGGCAGTGGGGCGTGGCAGGAATACAACACCGCCGAGACTGCGGGCACTTTCAACTACACGACGGGCTTCTCCGCGCTGAGCCCCGGCACGACGGTGTACGCGCCGGTTGCCCTGCGCGTCGGCTTGGGAACCAGTGCAGGCGGCGCATACGACGCGGCCGTGACCCTCCGAGGGGCCACGCCGACGACGGGGGCGCTGACACCCCTTCTCACCTATCAGGTCGTCAGCGGCGTCACCGCGGCGAACTGCGCGGCCGGAACGATCACCGGAGGCGCGAGTGTCGTCCCCGTCGGCAGTGCCCTCGGCACGGGAAGCGCCTCCAAGGCCATCACGCTGCCGAAGACCGGCACCGCTCTTCCTCTGTGCTTCGCCGTGACCCTGCCTGCGACCGTGACCGCGGACCAGGCGGCCGGTAAGACCACCAATACGGTCACCTGGCAGTTCCAGGCCGAGGCCGTGGTGCCGACGCCGTAATCGGCTGCTCCTCGTCACCCCATGTCTCGTCACGCACCATCTCGGCACACTGCGGCGGAACCGCGGACGCACGACGCCGTCGTCGGACGACGGGCTCGGCTCGGTGCCGTGATCGGTCTGGTCGTAGGACTCGTCGTCGCGGCACTCTCGGCCACCGACGTCGCGGCGTCGTGGACCGACCGGGTCCTGGGCGGATCGGCATTCAGCACAACACCGTTCGGCTTCGAGTCGGCGACGCTCGGGGCGCCCTTCGCGACCCACTCGGAGGCCGCGCCTGCCGTGCTCTCTCTGCTTCCGGCTGCGCCGCTGCTCCCGGGTCAGTCGGTCTACGGCGCGATCTCGTTGCGTTCGGTTGCCGGGTCGCCGGCGGTGGCCGTGACCGTCGACGGCACGGCGTCGGTGCCCTCGGGCCTCGCATCGTTGTTGCAGTACGCAGTCGTTCGATCGCCCACGTGCGACAGCACCTCGTTCGCCTCGACGGCATCGTTCGTCGTCGGCTCGGTCACGGGCGGTGTCCCGTTGTCCGCCGATTCGGCGAGCGGGGCCGTCGTACTCCCGGCAGGATCGCCGACGACCACGGGAACCGTTGTGCCTCTGTGCTTCAGGATGACGCTGCCCGACACCCTCGCGGTGTGGACCGCCGGGGCCGCGTCGTCGACCCTTCGGGCAACGTGGACCTTCCTCGGTACCGCCTGAGTCCACATGTCCGATCACCCCTTCGCGCCACCAGAAAGTGCTCACACCATGTCGACTCGTCACGCAGCGCCCCCTCGGCGTCGTTCGGCCTTCTCCCGCCTGGGTGACGCCGTTCTCAACGTTCTCGCGCTCGGCGGTGTCGTCTGCATCGTGTTGGTGGTTCTGTCGTTCACCCTGAACATCTCGTTGATCATGTTCAAGACGGGATCGATGGCACCGACGATGCCGACGGGGTCACTCGCGGTGGTGCGGGAGGTACCTGCGGACTCCGTCGTTCCCGGGGATGTCGTGACGATCGCACGGGTCGGCGAGCTGCCTGTCACGCACCGTGTGGTCGAGACCTCGCCCGGCCGCGACGGCGCAACGTTCCTCGAGCTGAAGGGCGATGCCAACGAGTACGAAGATCCGGCTGGATACGACGTCACCGAGGTGCGCAAGGTGCTGTGGTCGGTGCCCGGCCTCGCGAAGGTGGTGGTGTGGTTCTCGAGTCCCCTGGTTCTGGTGCTTCTGACCCTCTCGATGGCGGCTCTCGTCGTGGCGATGTTCTGGCCGAGAACGCCGAAGCGGCCGGTACCGTGAGCCGCCCGCGCTCGGTGGCACTGGTCCTGATCGCTGCTGTGCTGACGGTCGTGTCGGTGGTCTCGAACACCGATGGCACCGTTGCCGCCTGGCAGGGGCGGGACCACGCAGCGGCCACCGTGTCGATCGGATCATGGCCCAGCGCCGGAAGCGCGTACGCGGAGATCGGACGCGTCGGTTCAGCGTCGGGTCTCGCATTCGATCTGCTCGCGGGCGGAACGAACCCGCCGTGGCCCGGACCGGCAGCGACGCGATCGCAAGCGGCTCCGGGAACAGTCACCAGCACCACGGCCGGGCCGTACAGCAGCGCCGGGGTACTCGGGTTGGCCAACGAGCTGACTTCGCGAGGCGCTGCTCCGGGAACACCGATTCAAGGCTCGTCGTGCGCGGCCTACGGATGGGCGCCGAACACGCCGGCACCGTGCACGACGGTCCCGTCGCAGAGAGTGAACGCGCGCGCAACTCTGTCGTCCTACACGCTGTACGCGTCACTGCTGTCGCTTCTCGGCCTGGGGTCGACAGACGTGGTCTCGGTGCCGTCGCCTGTGACATCGGCCGCATCCTGTGACCTGACCACCTCCGGGCCGACCTACACGGCAACACCTCCGAGTGCGGCAAACGTGACGACGCTGAACCCTCGGGGTTCGATCACCGTTCGAGGCGGAAACGCCGTCGCGATTCCGCCTGCGGGCGGCACGGTGTCGTTCGATTTCCCCCAGAGCGGGTCCACCGTCGTGGTGCCTGGCGTGTCGGGAACACTTCGCAGTGTCGTCGACAACTCGTCGTCTGCGCGCTCGAGCCTCCTGCTGGAGAACGGCCGGATCCTGAGGCTGGGACTGCTCGGGGGCATCCTTCTCGACATCAGGTTCACCCTGGTGCTGGTCGACGCGGCGTGCGGAGGCGGACCGACCGGGCCCGTGTCGATCACCGCCGCATCTGCGCGAGTAGCCGCAGCGGAACCGCCGGCTGCGACGACACCGGTCACGACGACACCGGTCACGACGACAGCGGACGCGACGACACCGGTCACGACGACAGCGGACGCGACGACCAGCGCTCAGCCGTCGGCGTCCTCGGTGGTGTCACCGACCGACGCGACGACGATTCCTGCATCGTCGAGCACCGCCGCAACGACCACGACGTCTCCGGCGCCGACCACCACCACCACCACTCCCGCTGCAGCCTCCGCCACGGTGTTCTCCGGGGCGGGGCCCATCACGTCGATCACGACATCCGACGGGCTCGAATGCTCCGTCGGTCCTGATGCGGTCACCTTCACGTGTTCGGACGGCAGCACCCTCGTCTTCACTCCGGTGGCGCTGTCGCCACCTGGCATCGCCGCTGCCACGACCGACGGGCTCTGGTCGCCGAGGACGCTCACGGGGGAGACGGTGCCGGTGGAGGCGGCCACCCGGTCGTGACGCTGCCCTCCCGCCGTTTGTCGTCCCCCACCCCCGGGTAGTCGAGGAGGGTGACTTCTCCCGCCGTTCTGTTCGACATCGACGGCACGCTCGTCGATTCGAACTACGCCCATGTCCACGCCTGGGCTCGTGCCTTCTCCGACGCCGGTATCGCTGTGGACTCGTGGCGGATTCACCGCTCGATCGGCATGGACGGCGCGAAGCTGCTCTCGTCGTTGGCGGGTGACGCACCCGAGGACGCGGCGGAACGCGCGAAGGAACTACACACGCAGTACTACGAGGAGATGTCCTCCCTGCTGTCGCCGCTGCCCGGTGCGCTCGACCTGCTCGGCGCGGTAGCGGACCGCGGGCTGCAGGTGGTGCTGGCCACCTCGGCACCGGAGAACGAACTCGCGATCCTTCGCGGACTTCTCGGGGTCGAGGAGATCGTCTCGGAGTTGACGTCGTCGGAGGACGTCGAGACGGCGAAGCCTGAGCCGCGCATCGTCGACATCGCGCTGGACCGTGCCGGCGTCGGTGCCGAGCGCGCCGTCTTCGTCGGGGATTCCGCGTGGGACGTGAAGGCATCCGTCACAGCGGGCGTCCCGTGTATCGGAGTGCGCAGTGGCGGCGTCTCGAGTGCCGAGTTGACCGAGGCCGGCGCCACCGCGGTGTACGACGATCCTGCAGACCTGTTGGCGCACATCGACAGTTCGATGATCGCGCGCCTCGAATGAGAGAGAACGGTTACGCACCGATCGAGAACTACGCGGCGATCGGCGACGGCCGCACCGTCGCGCTCATCGCGGACGACGGGCGCATCGACTGGTTTCCCGTTCCCAATCTCGACACCGCGCCGGTGTTCGCGGCACTGCTCGACGCCGAGTCCGGCGGCTACATCTCTATGCGTCCGGCGGAGGAGTTCACGACCACCCGTCGGTACGCCGACGGCACCAATGTCCTGGTCACGACGTTCACCACCGAGTCGGGCGTCGTGAACGTCACGGACTCGCTGAACACCGGTGTGGCGGGACGCCTTCCGTGGACCGAGCTCGCACGGCGCGTCGAGGGCGTCGAGGGCAGTGTCGACATGGAGTGGTCCGTCGCTCCGGGGACGTGTCTGGGAACGGCGTCGCCGTGGTCGTACGAGACGGTGCACGGTACGGTGCTGCGCGTCGACGGTGTCACTCTGGGCGTGCGCACTCTCAATGCCGACGACATCGAGCTCGAATCTCGTTCCATCAGCGGTCGATTCACCACCGCGGTCGGTTCGCGCTCCCTCGTGGCCGTGGTCGGTACCGAGGTGGAACCGTTGTATCTCCCGGTGCCGGAGGACGTCGATTCGGGCATCGATCGCACGATCGCCAACTGGCAGATGTGGTCCGAGGAGTTCCGGTACGAAGGCCCCTGGCACGACGAGGTCCATCGCAGCGCCCTCGCACTGAAGCTGTTGCTGTACAGCCCGTCCGGTGCCATCGCGGCGGCGGCGACGACCTCGCTGCCGGAGCGGTGGGCCGGCGCCAAGAACTGGGACTACCGCTACGCGTGGGTGCGTGACACCGCGTACACGATCAAGGCGCTGATCCGCTTCGGTCTGCGCGAGGAGGTCCACGCCGCGGTGGCGTGGCTGCTGCGCATCATCCGCAGCAACGAGCAGATCACGCAGGTGTTCTACACCCTGAACGGTGAGATCCCGGGCGGCTCGACATATCCCGACGTGCCGGGGTGGCGCGGGGTCGGTCCGGTGATCAACGGAAACGAGGCGGCAACTCAGTTGCAGCAGGGGATCTTCGGTGACCTGTTCGACATCGTGTCCCTCTACGTCGACGCGGGCAACGTACTCGATGCGCCCACCGGTCGACTTCTCGCGGAGATCGCCGACACGACGTGTGACATCTGGCGCCGCAAGGACGCCGGAATCTGGGAGCTGCCCACGATCCGGCACTACACGTCCTCCAAGATGGGCTGCTGGCACGCGCTCGACCGTGCGGTGCACCTCTCCGAGCAGGGCATGATTCCCGGCATCGCGGACAGGTGGGTGACCGAGCGCGACCACATCGCCCAGTGGATCGACGACAATTGCTGGTCCGAGGCCCGCGGCGCCTACGTCTGGTACCCGGGCACGGATGAGCTCGACGCCTCCGTGTTGCTGCACGCGGGCAGTCGGTGCGTCGACGACGAGCGGATGTCGAGGACCGTCGACGCTCTGCGCGACGAACTCGGTTCCGGCGACCACCTCTACCGCTACTCCGGCATGCAGATGGTCGAGGGTACGTTCGTCGCCTGCTCGTTCTGGGTCGTCGGCGCCCTCGCCAAGCTCGGCCGCGACGACGAGGCCACCGCACTCATGGATCGACTGGTCACCAGCGGCAACGACGTCGGCCTCTTCGCCGAGATGATCGATCCCGACCGGTCGGCGGAGGACGAACCGTCGACCTTTCTGGGCAACTTCCCGCAGGGGCTCTCCCATCTCGCTCTCATCAACGCTGCGCTCACGCTCGCCAGCGGCCACGACCACACGACCTCCGACACAGGAAAGTAGGACCACATGGACCTCGGAATCACGGGCAGAACTGCTGTCGTCACCGGCGCGGACTCGGGAATCGGGTGGTGCACGGCGCAGATGCTGCTCGACGAGGGTGTCCGGGTCTTCGTCACGGACAAGGACCAGGACAAGCTGGCCGCCGGCGCTGCCGAGCTCACCGGACCGGAGGGTGCCGTCACGGCGTTCGCCGCGGACGTGACGAAGCCCGCCGACGTCGAGGCGATGCACGCGAAGGCGGTCGAGGCGCTCGGCACCGTGGACATCCTGGTGCAGAGCGCCGGCATCACCGGCGCACAGGGCATGTTCCACGAGATCGACGACGACGGGTGGTCGACGACGATCGAGGTCGACCTTCTCGGGCCGGTGCGCGTCGTGCGCGCCTTCCTTCCCGAACTCCGCGCGGGCGGATGGGGACGCATCGTGTTGCTCGCGTCCGAGGACGCGGAGCAGCCCTACATCGACGAGCTGCCCTATTGCGCGGCCAAGGCCGGCATCCTCTCGCTGGTCAAGGGACTGTCGAAGACGTATGCGTCCGAGGGTGTCCTGGTGAACGCGGTGTCTCCGGCCTTCATCCACACCCCGATGACGGACGCGATGATGGACAAGCGAGCCGACGAGCGTGGCACCGACCGCGACGAGGCCATCGAGAGCTTCCTGAAGGAGGACCGGCCGTTCATGGAACTCGGCCGACGGGGTACCCCGGAGGAAGTGGCGTCGGTGATCACGTTCCTGTGCTCGGAGCGCGCCAGCTTCGTCAACGGCTCGAACTACCGCGTCGACTCCGGTTCCGTCGCGACCATCTAGAGAGGACCCACGCCCATGACACGTTTCGGCTACACCCTCATGACCGAGCAGAGCGGACCCAAGCAGCTCGTCGACTACGCCGTGAAGGCGGAGGACGTCGGGTTCGACTTCGAGGTGTCGAGCGATCACTACTCACCCTGGTTGTCGTCGCAGGGACACGCGTCCTACGCCTGGACGATGCTCGGCGCGGTGGCGCAGGCGACGTCCCGAGTCGGCCTCTACACGTACGTGACCTGCCCCATCATCAGGTACCACCCGGCGATCGTCGCGCAGAAGGCGGCAACGTTGCAGATCCTCGCCGACGGCCGTTTCACGCTGGGCCTGGGAAGCGGCGAGAACCTGAACGAGCACGTCGTCGGCGAGGGTTGGCCCTCGGTGGACAAGCGTCAGGACATGTTCGAGGAAGCGGTCAAGATCATCCGGCAACTTCAGTCGGGTGAACTGATCACGTGGCAGGGCGAGCACTACCGCGTCGACTCGGCGCGCCTGTGGGACACCCCCGAACACCCGCTCGAGATCGGCATCGCGGTCTCGGGGTCGAAGTCGATCGAGCGGTTCGCGCCGCTCGGCGACCACATGATCTCGACGGAGCCGAAGTCCGAGCTGGTCGAGGGCTGGGACAAGGCCAGGCACATCGGCACGGGCCTGAACCGGGAGTCGAAGAAGATCGGCCAGATCCCCATCTGCTGGGGTCCGGACGAGAAGGCGGCCACCGAGCTCGCGCACGACCAGTTCCGCTGGTTCGCGGGCGGGTGGGCCGTGAACGCTGACCTGCCGACGACGGCCGGTTTCGCGGGTGCGACACAGTTCGTCCGGCCGGAGGACGTGGCCGGAACCATCCCCTGCGGACCGGATCTCGATGCGATCGTCGAGAAGGTGGCGCCCTACTGGGAGGCCGGTTTCACCGACATCGCACTCGTGCAGGTCGGTGACGAGACCCAGGAGCGCTTCCTTGCCGAGGCCGCCGGGCCACTGCTCGAGAAGCTCCGCGCAGCGTCCTCCTGACCGACGGATCGATCAGAGCGCCGGTCCACGCACAGCGTCGTGGGCCGGCGGATCTGTGTCGGTGGACAGCTTGTCGCGCAACGACTCCGAATTCAGCAGCATGTTCAGGACCACCGCGCACAGCGCACCCGCGCTGATGCCGGAGTGGAAGATGGTCTGGAACCAGTCGGGGAACCGGTCGTAGAGGTCCGGCGACACCGTGGGCAACAGTCCGACGCCCACCGCGACGGCGACCACCAGGATGTTCGTGTTGTTGAACGACACCTGCGCGAGCGTGCGGACGCCACTCGCGGCCACCATGCCGAACAGTGCGATGCCCGCGCCACCGAGCACGGGAAGCGGCACACCCTCCACCACGGCACCGAGTTTCGGCAGCAACCCCAGCAGGATGAGGATGCCGCCGGCGAACGTGGCCACATGGCGGGTCTTGACGCCCGTGATCGCCACCAGCCCCACGTTCTGCGCGAACGCCGTGTACGGGAACGTGTTGAAGATGCCACCGAGCATCGTCGAGAGGCCGTCGGCGCGCAGACCGTCGGCCAGACGGCGAGGCGGAACCTTCTTGTCGACGATCTCGCCGACAGCGATGATGTCGCCCGTGGTCTCGGTCATGATGACCAGCGCGACGATGCACATGGTGATGATCGCGCTGACCTCGAACGTCGGGAATCCGAAGTGGAACGGCGTGGTCACGCCGACCCAGTCCTGTTCCCGCACACCACTGAAGTCGGTCATGCCCAGCGGGATCGCGATGACGGTGCCGGCGACGAGTCCGAGCAGGATGCTCAGTCGCTTGGCGGCCGGGGGAGCAAACCGTTCGATCAGCAGGATGATCAGCAACGTGAGTGCGCCCATCCCGATGTACTTCGGATCACCGAAGTCCTCGGATCCCGTTCCGCCGCCGAACCATCCGGCCGCCACCGGCATCAGCGACAGGCCGATGATCAGGATGACCGTGCCCGTGACCAGAGGCGGGAACAGGTGGAGCAGCTTCGCGAACACCGGCGCCAGCGCCATCATGAACACGCCGGACGCGATCACGGAACCGTAGATGGCGGTGACGCCGTACTGCGAGCCGATGGCGATCATCGGCGTCACCGCGGCGAACGTGCAGCCCTGCATCAGCGGTAGTCGTACCCCGAAGCGCCAGAACCCGACCGCCTGGATCAGTGTCGCGATCCCGGCGACGAACAGGTCGGCCGTGATGAGGTACGGCAGGTCGCTCGACTGCAGTTCCCCCGCAGCGACCAGGGCGCTGCCGACGATGAGAGGGACGGCGACCGCGCCCGCATACATCGCGAGAACGTGCTGCAGGCCGAGTGGAGCCAGCACCGACAGCGGGGGAATGTGGTCGACCGGATGCGTGCCCGCCCGACCGCGAGTGAACCTCGACAACGACACCATGGGACACAGTGTCGGCCCTGCCCGTGTCGTTCGTCGGTCTTCTCGGTTTCCGCGCCGTTACGGCGGCACTCCGTCGGCTCAGAGGGTGGTGGCGGCGAAGGACACGAAGACGACGAACAGTGCGGCGCCGCCCAGCGCGGCTCCGATCATCGCCTCGCGGCCGTTGGTGGCCGTGCCGTCCTCGTCCCGGCCGATACCGACCCATCCGCACACCACCGCGAGGATGCCGGTGGGCACCGCGACGATGTCTCCCACGAAGGGCACGAACGCGCAGACCAGCGCGACGATGCCCGCGACCAGCGCGCTGCTGCCCGCGCCGTTGCGATACGCGGGACGTGATGACGGAGTGTCGGTCACACCCGGAATGGTCTCAGGTGCTCCCCGCGGCGCCGCCACCGCCACCCGCGCCGGCCCCGGACACCGTGCCGGCGCTGCTGTTGGTCGAGGTGAACACCGAGGAGAAGACGACCCAGTTCAGCAGTGCCGGGTCCGAGGCGTGCAGTGATCCGGACGGTGAGGCGAAGGCACGCAGCGTCGTTCCGCCGTCCGCGTCCGTGGCCGCCTCGAGGCGCTTCGTGAACGTGGAGCCGAGCCCCAGCGCGACGATGTCGGGCAGTGCGTCGTCCAGATCGAGCGAGGAGTCGTCGTCCTTTCCCGACTGCTTCAACCCGTCACGGTAGGCCTCCCAGGGACGAGCGGCGTCGAGACCGGCAGCCGAGAATCGTGAGTAGGCGACCGTCATGACGAGGCCGGCGATCAGCAGGATCCCGCCGGGAATCGCGGCGACCAGCATGATCGGGGCCCCGGAAGCAGCGACCACGCCTGCGCCCACCATGACTGCACCGCCGAGAAGTGCCAGTCCGACCAGACCCCAGCGTGGTCCGGCCGTACCGTGGCGCACCCACCCGTTCGCCTCGAGGTGCGCGGCGACGACGGCCTTCGTCGCGCCGTGACCCTGCGCGAGCTTCGTGAGCGCGGCGCTGTCCACCACGTCGCCCTCGGCCTTCTCGGACAGCATGGTCCAGACGGCGTCCTGCACGTCGCCGCGTACCTTGCCGCGGTCGAGCAGTCGGACTCGGAGCGTGTCCTTGCCACGTTTCTTCGACCCGGAACCCGGCTCGGACTCGAGAGCCACTGCGTCGGCCGCCGCGAGCGCCAGCAGCGTGGCCGGCACCGCACTCGCCTGCGCGCTCCGATGGACCAGAGCCGTGACGATCGCGGGATCGGTGGTGTGATCGGGTCGGTAGGTCGTCGGAGGCTGCGCCGACACCGTGGGCCGCGAACGGCGACGGTAGATCTGCGCCGCGCCCGCGGAGCCGACCAGCACGACGGCGAGACCGGTCCACGGGAGCCACGTCGACCCCGGCCCGGCGGCGAACTCGTCGAGCGCCGTCACCGGTGGCCCGACCAGGATGGAGGACTCGAGCCGGTCGATGCCGTTCGTCAGACTGCCCGCGACGTCACCGTCGCGCAGCGGCGGCACCAGGGCGTCCTCGATGATCGCTTCCTGCTCGTCGCGGGGAACATTGCCGTCGTCGAAGGTGGAACCGAGGAAGATCCCGGCCCGAGCCTCGTCGTCGGTACCGGGCTCGCGGTTGATCAGGATGGCACCGGCGACGTCCTGATCGACGTCCGCCGTCGACACCCACGCCTGCTGGAGTGCCTCCACCTGATCGAGGGTGTCGTCCGAGTCGGCGTCCAGTTCGCGGACGTACGCGACGACGTCGGCCCCGGTCTCGGCGCGCAGCGCGTCGAGTCGCTGCTCCAGCGCCTCGACGTCGGCCGGACCCAGCGAGTCCCCGGTGCGGTCGTACACGCGTTGACCGACCGTGAGCCCGTCGAACTGTGTGTCACCGGAGCTGTCGGAGCAACCGGCGAGACCGAGCACTGCTGTCGCCGCGATGAACGCGACCGCGAACCGGAACCGTGTCATGCCGTCATGATAGGCAGACTCGACGGTCCGGTATCGCGTGTCGCGTGTGGGTCAGCGGTTGTCGACGGCCTCGGCCAGCTCGCGCAGGCGCGGCAGCGCGCGGTCCGTCAGCAGCTGCTCGCGGGTGTCGGCCGAGACGGCCATGCTGTCCTTCCAGAGGGAGCGACCCGCCATCGCGCCGCTGGCGCCGTTCGCCACGGCGGTGCGCACCTGCTCGATGAACGTCTCGTGATCCACACCGGCGGACAGGACGGCCCACGGCACGCCGTTCGCGGCGGCGGTCACGGCGGCACAGGCTTCGGCCGATCCGGGGTACTGCAGCTTGAGCACTTTGGCACCGCACTCGACGGAGATGCGGGCGGACTCGGCCACGAGGGACGGGAAGCGCTCCGCGTAGTCGACGGCCGATTCGCCCTCGAGCCGGTACGTGAGGATCTCGACGATCAGCAGCAGACCCTCGGCCGAGCACGCCTTCACCAGTTCGGCGATCTCCTGGCCGACCCGCGAGTCCGCCGTCTGACGGTCGGGGCGCATGTACCACAACATCTTCGCGACATCGCCTCCCAGATCGCGCACCACGCGCGGGGTGACGCCGTCGACGAAGCGGGTGAACTTCAGGCCGTCCACGGTCTCGAATCCCGAGGCGTCCATCCCGACCACGAGCGCGGTGTCCCGCGACAACGTGCCTTCGTCGACGACGCGGGGGAGCGCCACCTCCGGGTCGAGCAGGATGGCGGGAGCGTGGTTGCCGAGGTACTTCACGAGATCGCCCTTGGCATCGGCGAGTTGATCCTTCGAGATGGAGTTCGGACCGTCCGGGGCGTCGTTCATGACGGCCTTCATGCCGTTGCGCTGGTCGCCGGCCACGATCAGCATGTTGCCGTTCGCAGTGGAGATGGCGGCCATGCCGCGTCGTTCCAGTGTGGTGAGGTCGTTCATGTCGGAGCTCCTGTCGGTGGTGCGAGGTGGGGTTCGGTCGCTCGAGTCGAGCAGTCTGGAGGCGAACAGGGCTGCGCCGTAGGCGGTGTCCTGTGTTCGGCCGGAGGTGGTGATGTCGGGCAGGACGGCGGCGCGGGCGTCGCGGACGCAGGCCATGCTCGCCCAGCCACCGGTGAGGATGCTGCGCCGTGCGGGCGGGACCTCACGGTCGAGCGCGGCGACCAGCAGGGCCACCTCGTCGTTCCCGTGGAGCAGCACGGCGCGGAAGAGTTCGGCGGCGTCCACCCCGTCGGTCCGGATGGTCAGTGCGAGCACACCGTCGTCGTTGCGTGCACCGGAGACGGTGACACCACCCTCGGCGACGGATCCCGCGGACGGCAGTGCCTGCACGCGCTGGTCCAGCCCGTCCCGCCCGGCGCGATCGGTGATGTCGCACAACTGCAGTGCGCGGCGCATGAGCAGTCCCGACTTCACACCGGCCACCAGCACGTACTTGCCGGGCACGACGTGGCGGACCGAGTTGATCAGGTGCTCGGCCAGTCGCGCGCGACTGGCCGAGGACGGTGGCGTGTCCAGGACGCGCAACAACACCTCCGCGGTACCCATCGAGACGAGGTAGGTGTCGTCGGCGATGTCGCCGCCGGACACCGCGGACACGAGGTGGTCGTGGCCCGCGACCGTGAGGGCGGCCCCGCGTACGAGCTCGGGAAGCCATGGTGCCGAGGCGAATCCGAGTGCGGTGCCGGCAGCGACGAGCGGCGGGAGGAAGGTGTCGTCGACACCGAGGTGCGCCAGCATGTCCCGCCAGGGGGCGCCGGTGTCCTGGTCGAGCAGCCCCGTTCGCGACGCCAGCGAGTACTCGCTGACAGCCCGTCCGCCGAGAGCGGCGACGACGAACGCGGGCAGATCCAGCCATCGGAGTCCGGTGAGGTCCAGTCCGCCGGACTGCAGATGCAGGATCTTCGCGACCGAGACCTGCACCCCGAGAGGGATTCCCGTGGTCGCTGCGAACGCGGCCCGCAGCGGCTCGGGCAGGGCGGCGACCTGCTCCCCGCCGCGCGGGTCGAACCACGCGAACGACGGCGCCACGACCTCCAGCCCTGCGTCGACGAGGAAGCCCGTCTCGCCCATGCCCGAGACGGCGACGGCATCGAGCCGGGCGTTCGGATCACCGGTGACGTCCGGCAGTCGGCGCGCGACGATCTCCACCAGGTGACGCACGGTGTCGAGGAGATCGTCCGCCGCCATGTCGGTAGTACCGCCGGCCCCGTGCGTCCAGGGAGTGGCGAGTTGCTCGATCAGGACCTCGGAACCCGAGGAATCGCTGACGAGGATCTTGATTCCGGTGCTGCCGAGGTCGAGACCGGCGACGAGGGACATGCTCACGGGCGGTACCGCTTTCCAGCGCTGGGGGACTGTCGATTCGGGGGAGCGAGATGCGAGCTGCGCTCGACGAGAGTCGTGTCGGCGAGGCCGGCCACGGCGTCGAGGGTGGGATCGTCGAAGCGCAGCAGCAGACGGTCGAACGCCGCGGCTCCGATCTCGTAGGGGTTCTGGTCGATGCAGGTGACGGGCGGATCGACGGCGTCGGCGAGAGCGAAGCTGCCGAACGACACCATGGCCACGTCCGTGCGGTGGATCTCGTGCAGGACCGACACGACGGCACTGGCGTGGCGGGCGTTGGAGACGAACAGCGCCGTGGGGGGTTCAGGGAGGGCGAGCAGGTCGAGCACCACCGGGCGCACCGCGTCCGGTGACGGCGCCACTTCGGGAATGCCGTCGCCCGGGGCGCTGAGACCGTGCTCGGTGAGGACGTCGACGTACGCGTCGCGTCGACGTTGCGCCGTCTGCAGTCGCGCATCGTGACCGACGAGGGCGATCCGCCGGTGCCCCGCGTCGACCAGCACCCGGACGGCGCGTCGAGCCGCCGAGTAGTCGTCGACGGTGACGGAGTCGAAACCCGGGATCGAGCGGTCGACGGTCACCACCGGCAGGGTGTGGCGGCGCGGGGTGAGGAACGACGAGTGATCGCCGACGGGGGCGAGCACGATGCCGCGCACGTGTTGACCGGCGAGGCGGGTGAGTTGCGACAGTTCGCGCTCGGGATCGAACCCGGTGCTGCCGACCATGACTCCCATGCCGCGATCGAGCGCACGCTCCTCGATCGCGCGTACCAGGGAGGCGAAGAAGATGTCGTCGATGGAGTCGACCACGATGCCGATGGTGGTGCCGGATCCGGACTTCAGTGATCGTGCGGCGGAGTTGGGAACGTAGTTCAGTTCCGCCACCGCCGCTTCGACGCGCTCGCGCAGCTCGGGGAGCACCGTGTCGACACCGTTGACCACGCGCGAGACAGTCTTGAAGCTGACGCCTGCCAGTGCGGCGACGTCCTTGATGCTGGCGCGGTGGGTCACGGGAGAACTCTCGATCGAGGGTGGGTGACGGTCCGGCATTGCTGCGAGACAACGTTGTCTTCTATGATCGTCATCGTGCACACCTCCTGTCAAGAGATCGCGTGGAACAGCGGCCCGCACGTGGTGATCGCCGGGGTCGCCGGCAGTGGCAAGTCGACCCTCGGAGCAGCGGTCGCCCGTGATCTCGCAGCGCCGTTGCTCGACCTCGACACCCTGACGGCGCCGCTGCTCGACGTGCTGAGTCCGCTGCTGGGCAGTGGACACTGGAACGACTCCGGCGACGCGGCGCCCCTGATCCGTGCCGGTCGATATGCCGTGATGCGTTCCGTCGCAGAAGAACTGACGTCGGTGGGCGCGAGGTCCGTGATGGTCGCGCCGTTCACCCGCGAACTGCAGGGTGGTGACGAGTGGGCGGCTCTTCTCGAGTCCGTGGCCCCTGCGCCGGTGGTCGTCGTCCATGTCGACGGCAGCGAGGCGTTGCTCGCCCGGCGCCGCGCG
This sequence comes from Rhodococcus sp. SORGH_AS_0301, assembly GCF_030818285.1. NCBI lineage: Bacteria > Bacillati > Actinomycetota > Actinomycetes > Mycobacteriales > Nocardiaceae > Rhodococcus > Rhodococcus sp. SORGH_AS_0301. The sequence goes on along the minus strand of NZ_JAUTAC010000002.1, from coordinate 3,814,510 downwards.
GACCGCGGTCTGGACCGGGATCGCCACCGCGCCGACACGCCGCACTCGAGCCCCATGGTCCCGCATCTGCGCGTCGACGCGTCTCTCACCACCGCGCAGCAACTGTTCCGTGTCCGCCGGGCGCTGGGACTGGTGTCCCCGCCCGCGAACCGGGGTGGTGTCGTCGGGCGGACGTTCGACGCGATGCTGTTCGACCTCGACGGCACTCTCGTCGACTCCACGGCGGCCGTCGCGCGGTGCTGGGCCGAGGTCGGCGACGAGTACGGATTCGCGGTCGCGGACATCGCGCACGGAATGACGGCGGCGGAGTCGATGGCGCTGCTTCTCGGCGACGTGGAGGGGCCGGCAGCGGCGCTGCGGCTCGGTGATCTGGAGACCCGCGACGTTGCCGACGTGGTCCCCACTCCCGGTGCGCTGGAGTTGTTCTCGGCACTGCCGGCCTCGCGGGTGGCGATCGTGACGTCGGGTGCACCCCCCGTGGCGCACGCCCGTCTCGCAGCGGCGGGTCTGGCCGCACCCACCGCGATGGTGACCTCTGCGGACGTGGCACACGGCAAGCCGGACCCGGAGCCCTATCTCCTCGCGGCGCGCACGCTCGGGATCGATCCGAGCCGCTGCCTGGTCGTCGAGGACGCGCCCGCCGGAGTGCTGTCGGCACGGGCCGCGGGCTGCACGGTGATCGGTGTGGGAGGCACGCACGACCGAGCCGACCTGGACGCGGACCTGCAGGTCGACACCCTGCATCAGCTGACGGTCACCCTCGCCGAGGGAGGCGTCACCGTGTCACTGCGGTGACGCGGCGCCGTCGGGGAGCGTGCACGATTCCCTCTCGATCAGCTCGACTCCGAGCACGTTGCGGCGGCGGTAACGCCGGCGCGGGTTCTCGATGCGTCCGAGAATGCGATCGATCGCTTGGAGCCCGAGTTCGGCTGGGTTCTGGTCGATCACGGTGACGGGCGGGCACAGAGCGTCGGCCAGCGGGAAGTCGCCGAAGCCGACGTACGCGGGGCGCGTCGCTCCGCGCTTCTGCAGTTCGGGCACGCACGCCATCGCGGTGCGGGCGTTGGACAGGAACAGCGCCGTGGGCGGCGCGGAGGAGTCGAGCAGTGTGCGCATCGCCTCCCGTGCCTGATCGCGGCCGAGGACTCCGGTGACGACCAACGTGTCGTCGTACTCGATCCCGTTGCTCTCCAGCGCATCTCGATACCCGGAGAGGCGGTTGAACGCGGTGCTGATGGAGATGTCGTCGCCGACCAGAGCGATGCGCCGGTGGCCCCGATCGAGAAGATGGGTGGTGGCCGTCCAGGCACCGCCGTGATCGTCGTCGACGAACGTGTCGGCGGTGAGCCCGGAGGGCGCGCGGTCCACGAACACGGTGGGGGTGCGCTCGGCCCACCGCTTGAGATAGGCGTGGTCGGTACCGATGGGCGCGATCACCAGGCCGCTGAGTTGTCTGCGCAAGAGCGATTCCACCAGTGAGCTCTCGAGGGACGCGTCGTGACCGAGGCTGGTCATGATGACGGCCATGTCGTGCAGCCGGGCTCGGTTCTCCACCGCACGCGCGATCGACGCGAAGAAGGGATCGTCGATGTCCGGAACGGCGACCCCGATGGCACCGGTGTGGCCGGCGCGGAACGACGTCGCGATGGTGTTGGGAACGTAGTTCAACGATTCGAGCGCCGCGTTGACCCGAGCGCGAGTCTCCGGATCGACGTGCGGATCGTCGTTGTAGACACGGGACACCGTCTTCGCGCTGACGTTGGCCAGTGTCGCGACATCCTGCATCGTGGTCATCGGGCCACCTTCTTCGTACGTGCCGGGACAGTATGACGGGTCAGCGGCTGGTGTACCCGCCGTCGACCGGAAGAGACACCCCGGTGATCATCGAGGCGTCGTCGCTGAGCAGGAACGCGATGGGGGCCGCGATCTCGGCCTCGGTGGCCCACCGACCGAGCGGCATCTGCGACAGGAACGGGCCCTCGATCTCCGGGCGCCCCCAGTAGAAGGCGGACATCTCCGTCATGACGACGGTGGGATTGACGCTGTTGACCCGGATGCCGTGCTTCCCGAGCTCCAGTGCCGCGACGCGAGTGATGTTGTCCAGAGCCGCTTTCGAGGATCCGTACGAGATGTGTCCGGGGAGCGCTGCGAGCGATGCCTGGCTCGAGACGTTGACGATGGCCCCGGCTCCGGCGGCGATCATCGCGGGAGCCGCGTACTTGATGACGAGGAGGCTGCCGCGCGCGTTGATGGAGATGACCTTGTCGAAGATGTCGATGTCGGTGTCCTGGGGGGTGGCGATCTCGCCGCCGAAGCCGCCGCAGTTGACCACGCCGTAGAGCTCGAGGCCCGACAGGGCCTCACGGATGCTGTCCTCCGTCGTGAGGTCGAACGGCAGCGGACGTGCGCCGGTCTCCTCCTGCAGAGCAGCGAGCGCGGCCTCGTTCCGTCCGGACGCGATGACGTCGGCGCCGTCGGCGACGAGGCGCCGCACTGTGGCGGCGCCGATACCGCCGCTGGCCCCGGTGACGAGGATCGTGCGGCCCCTGAACTTCGACGGGGAACTCTGCGACATGTCGGTTCTGCCTTCTGGGGAGTCGTGGGTGTGGCGGTGATGCGATGTCATCGATGTCATGTCCTCCGTTGCGGTGGTTCATGACATCGATGACACGGACCGTACGTCACCGTGTGCAATTCTGCGCCCGATTGCCGAGAAACATCGCTGAACTGCATTGATCCTTCCCTCGGGAGTGTCCTCCACGAATCGGGGACGCTCGACCGAACGGTGCCCATGTCACCGGTGACATGAATTTTCGCGAAACGCGTGACACGGCGAGTTGCGTGGGTCACACTGATCCGCATCGCGATGCGGCTCGGGCCGCACGACGACCCGCCCCCACGAAGGTCGGGTCGATCGAGTTCCGCGATTCGACGAGGGACGGACATGTACGCAGCTTCGAACGACGCCGGCACGCCGGACGGCCGCGAGGACCGTCGGCGCTACGCGCCGGCCGATCTCACCGAGATGGTGAGCCACCTGGCGTCCGTGCTGCGCGACGGATCCGGCGGTCGCCGGCTGCTGGGTGTCACCGGTGCACCGGGCGCGGGCAAGTCGACCTTCTGCGCACTGCTTCAGGCGGAACTCGGTACCGACTCCACGCTGGTGGGGATGGACGCGTTCCACCTCGCCGACGAGGAGCTGATCCGGCTCGGGCGCCGTGGACGCAAGGGTGCGCCCGACACCTTCGACGTCGACGGATACGTCGCGCTCCTGCGCCGCCTGCGGAACCAGACGGCGGAGACGATCTACGCACCGCGGTTCGAGCGGTCGATCGAGGCCGCGATCGCCGGCGCCGTCCCCGTGCAGCGCGACACCGCGATGGTGATCACCGAGGGCAATTACCTCCTGCTCGACGACGGCGGGTGGGACGCGGTGCGCTCGGAGCTCGACGAGGTCTGGTACCTCGACGTTCCGACGACGGTGCGCGCGGAACGACTCGTGGCCCGACACCGACACCACGGCAAGTCGCGTGCGGACGCCGAGCAGTGGACCCGCGACGTCGACCTCCGCAACGCGGAGATCGTGGCCGCGGCGGCCCGCCGCGCCGACCTGATCATCGAGGTGCCGAACGACCCGCTTCTCGCACCCGCTCACGACACCGACTCATCACGCGACACCGACTCATCCGAGGAGCTCTCATGAGCAACCACCCCGACGGCGCCACGCCCGTCCTCGAGGCACGCGGGCTCTCCCGCAGCTTCGGGAACGTGCGCGCGCTCGACGACGCCGATTTCGACATCTACGCGGGCGAGGTGGTCGCACTCATCGGCGACAACGGCGCCGGCAAGTCGACGATGGTCAAGGCGCTGTCCGGCAGCCTGGCGCTGGACTCCGGCGAGATCCTCTACGACGGCGTGACCGTCGACCTGGACAACCCCACCGCAGCAGCAGATCTGGGCATCGAGACGGTGTTCCAGGACCTGGCGCTCGCTCCGCACCTCAACGCGGCCCAGAACATGTTCCTGGGGCGCGAGATTCCCGCGGCGGGCCTGCTGGGCAAGCTCGGCTTCCTGAACACGGCCGAGATGCGCACGCAGTCGCGTGCGGCGCTCGACGAACTGGGGGCCACCGTCCGCAGCCTCACCGATCCGGTCGGAGCCATGTCCGGTGGCCAGCAGCAGGCCATCGCCATCGCCCGCGCCGTGGCCTGGGCCAAGGGTGTGGTGTTCCTCGACGAACCCACCGCCGCACTCGGCGTGGTCCAGACCCGCAACGTGCTCGACACCATTCGTCGAGTGGCCGACAAGGGCGTCGCCGTGGTGTTCATCAGCCACTCGATGCCGCACGTCATGGAGGTCGCCGACCGCGTCCAGGTATTGCGCCTGGGCAAGCGCGTCGCGACGCTCGATGCCAAGAACACGACCATGGAAGCACTCGTCGGCGCGATGACCGGCGCGACGGTGGGAGCCGCGAGATGAGCAATCAGACCTTGCCGAAATCAGCGGGATCCTCGGCCCCCGAACCGTCGTCGAACGGCAGCTCGTTCGATCTGCGGAGCAGCCTCGCCGGCCTCGCCCGTGTCCAGGTGTTCCAGATCGTCATCGTGCTGCTGGCGATCAGCATCCTGTTCTCGATTCTCGCGCCGAACAGTTTCCCCGAGTGGGGCAACATCCGGCAGATCATCCAGAACGTCTCGATCCTCGCCGTCCTCGGCATCGGGATGACGTTCGTCATCGTCACCAGCGGTATCGATCTCTCCATCGGCTCTGTCCTCGTCTTCTCCGGCGTCGTCGCCGCGAAGGTGATGCGGGCCGTCGGCGGCGAGGGCTGGAGTGTGGCCGTCATCGGTATCCTCGTGGCCGTCGCCTGCGGGCTGGCGTGGGGGCTGCTCAACGGGTTCCTCATCGGTATCGCGAAGGTGCCTCCGTTGATCGCGACGCTGGGTACGCTCGGCGGCGCACTGGGTCTCGCCCAGGTCATCACCGGTGGTGTCGACATCCGCGACGTGCCGCCGGTGCTGGTCGACACGATCGGCTACGGCAACGTGCCCGCGACCACCATCCCGCTCATCTCCTTCATCGCCCTGGTGTTCGTCATCGTGTTCGGTATCGTGCTGCACCGCACAAGGTTCGGCCTGCACACCTTCGCTGTCGGGTCCAAGGAGCAGTCCGCCCGGCGCGTCGGCATCAAGGTCGACCTGCACCTGATCAAGGTCTACGCGCTGTCCGGCACGCTCGCCGGTCTCGCGGGCATCCTGTCGCTCTCGCAGTACGGCACCACGGCCATCGCCGGCCAGTCGCAGACCAACCTCAACGTCATCGCCGCGGTCGTCATCGGCGGCACCAGCCTCTTCGGCGGTGTGGGCACCATGTTCGGCACCGTCATCGGACTCTTCATTCCCGCCGTGCTCCAGAACGGCTTCGTCATCGTCGGTGTGCAGCCCTTCTGGCAGCAGGTCGCCGTCGGTGCCGTGCTCATCGCCGCCGTGTACTTCGATCAACGCCGCCGAGCCGCCGCCACCCGCGGGGCGTCGACGTCTTCACTGAAACGACTGTGGGCTCGAAACCCCTGACGTACCACCGTCGCTCGGCCTCATCGCACACTCCACTCACCACGCTCGGCCTACCGGAAAGATCACTCACCCATGCGTACATCCCGGACCGTCGCCGCCGCTGCGCTGGCAGCCGCGTCACTCTCCACCTTCGTGCTCGCCGGCTGTTCGTCCGACTCGGGCGGCGGTGAGAAGAAGCTCGCGTTCATCCAGGGCGTCAGCGGCGACGAGTTCTACATCAGCATGCAGTGCGGCATCCAGGACGCCGCTCAGGCCGCCGGTTACACGGTCGACGTCCAGGGTCCCGCCAAGTTCGACCCGACCCTGCAGAAGCCGATCGTCGATTCGGTCGTCGCCTCTCGTCCCGCCGCGATTCTCATCGCCCCCACCGACGTGTCCGCGATGCAGGCACCGCTCGACGCCGCCGCGCAGGCCGGAATCAAGGTCGTCCTCGTCGACACGACGCTCGAGGATCCGTCGAAGGCCGTGTCGGCCATCTCGTCGGACAACGAGGGCGGCGGCGCCGAGGCGTTCAACGCGATCGAGGGGTTGAACCCGAACGGCGGCAAGGTCATCGTCATCTCCACCGACCCCGGCGTCTCCACCACCGACGCCCGCGTCAAGGGATTCGAGGACGCGGCCGCGGGCAACTCGGCCTTCCAGTACCTCGGAGTGCAGTACAGCCACAACGATCCGGCCGAGGCCGCTCGTCTGATCTCCGCCGCCATCGCCAAGGACCCCGACATCGTCGGTGTCTTCGCCACCAACACCTTCGCCGCGGAGGGCACCGCGACCGGCGTCCGCCAGACCGGGAAGCAGGAGCAGGTCAAGATCGTCGGCTTCGACGCCGGCCCCGCCCAGGTGAAGCAGCTCCGCGAGGGAACGGTCCAGGCGCTCATCGCCCAGCAGCCGGCCACCATCGGCACCGACGGCGTCGAGCAGGCCGTCGCCTCGCTCGAGGACAAGCCCACCGAGAAGGACATCTCCACCGGATTCCACGTCATCACCGCGGACACGATCGACGGCGACGGCGCGCAGTACGTGTACAAGTCGGCCTGCTGACCGGCCGTCCCCAGCTGCGGTGGCGCTCTTCTGTCTCACCGGCTCGATCCCGGTGAACGGGAGCGCCACCGCGTTCCACGTCATACCACTCGAAAGGCACCGCTGCCGTGACCATCTCGATCCAGGACGCCCTCACCGCTCCGCCTGCGGGTGTGACGGTTCCGCGTCATCGAGTGGACGGCTCGACCCTGGTGTGCGGCATCGTCCACATCGGTGTCGGCGCCTTCCATCGAGCGCACGAGGCGATGTACGTCGACCGGTTGCTCGCCGCGGGGCACCTCGGCTGGGCGATCTGCGGTGTCGGTGTCATGCCCGCCGACGCGGCGGCGCGTGACACCGCCGCTGCCCAGGACCAGCTCTACACCCTCAGCACGGTGCATCCGGACGGCGCGGAGGACACCCGCATCGTGGGGTCCATCGCCCGTTACCTCTACGCGCCGGACGACCCGGATCTCGTCGTCGCGACGCTCGCGGCACCCACCACGCACATCGTCTCGCTCACCATCACCGAGTCGGGCTACGGCATCGACGACGCGACCGGTGCCTTCGATCCCCGGGACGACGCCACGCGCCACGACCTGATGTCTCTCGACGCGCCGGTCAGCGTCCTCGGGTTCCTCACGGTGGCACTCCGCCGTCGCCGTGACGAGGGCACCGCGCCGTTCACCGTCATGGCGTGCGACAACATCGTCGGAAACGGTGCCGTGGCCCGTGCCGCGCTGGTGTCGTTCGCCCGTCACCACGACGGCGCGCTCGCCGACTGGATCGACGACTCCGTCGCATTCCCGAACTCGATGGTGGACCGGATCACCCCTGCGACGTCGCCGGCCGTGATCGACTCGGTGCGCCGCCGGACGGGCATCGACGACGCCTGGCCGGTGCGGTCCGAATCGTTCGCGCAGTGGGCCCTCGAGGACGACTTCTCCGACGGGCGGCCACCGTTCGAGGACGTGGGCGTCCAGGTGGTCACGGACGTCGCGCCGTTCGAGCGGATGAAGCTCCGACTCCTCAACGCCTCCCATCAGATGCTCGGGTACCTCGGTGTGCTGGCCGGGAAGACGTTCGTGCACGAGGTGATGGCCGACCCCGACCTCGGGGCCTTCGTGGCCTCCTACATGAGCCACGAGGCGGCGCCCACCGTGGGACTCGTTCCCGGCGTGGACCTCGACACGTACATCGACGATCTGCTCGCACGCTTCGGCAGCCCGGCCGTGCAGGACACGGTGGCGCGTCAGGTGGTCGACGCGACGTCGCGCATCCCGAAGTTCGTCCTGCCCGTCGTGCGGGACAGACTGCGCGACGACCGGTCGATCGATCACGCGGCCCTGATGCTCGCGGCGTGGTGCGCATGCATCGAAGGAGGAGTGGCGCTGCCCGACCGGGCGGCGGATCAGCTCCGCGCACTGGCGCGGGCCGACCACGACAGCCCCGGTGCGTTCCTGGCCCAACCCGACGTCTTCGGGGACCTGACGACGAGCGTGCGACTGCGCGTGGCGTACCAGCGCGCGAAGCGTCGGCTGCAGGACGAGGGCCCGATCGGGACGGTCCGGCTGCTCGTGGCATCACCGGTCTGACGCCGGACCCACGACCCCGTCGTGTCGTGGGCCTGCACCCGCGTTCCGGCATCGTCGACGTCGCCTCTGTGCCGACCTCGAGCGGACGTGATAGAACTATCTATAACGAGGTTCTGTACCTCGCGACGGCTCGTGCACCACGCCTCGATCACCGGTCATGCACCTCGCTCGGGTCGAGGCGCGTGCTCGGAGTGCTCGGTCGTTCCTCGACGGAAGGCGCCACATGTTCAGCGAAACACGCAGTGAGTTCGCCCCGCACGGTCCGAGCGTCGACGCGCTGATCGCGTTGGCGAGTATCCCGGGCGCGGAATCGTATCTCGCACCCGGGGACATCGACTACAGGTCGTGGAATCACGTGGGTGACCCGCTGTGCGAGGCGCTGATCCACGTGATGCGCGAACGCAAACTGATGGGTGGCGACATCTACGCGAACGCCAGAGAACTCGAACGAGGGGGCAATTCGGAGGCCACCGCCTTCTTCGCCGACGTCGAGGCCATTCCGAGCTGGCTCGATGTCGATTCCCTCAGGGTGGGTGCGCGGATGGGACGTCGCAATCCCCTGGGCATGTTGTTCGGAATTCATGGGGCTCTACCCTTGACCTACCTGGATCCGGCTACCGCGGAGGTGATGTCGTCGACCGGTCGCCTGGCCGGCGGGGGTGACTTCCGACGTCGTTTCTGGGAGACGGCAACCGGTTTCGTCGGCGCACTCGACGTGGACGGGATGTTGCCGGGTGGTGACCGGTGGATCATGTGGATCCGAATCAGGTTCATGCACACCATGATCCGACTGGGAATCGAACGCGGTGCGAGGTGGCCCCGATACGATTCAGGATCGCCGATCAGCCAGATGGCCACTGCCGGTGCGACGTACATCTTCGGGCAGTACCGGGTCAACATCATGGAGTATTTCGGGGGAAAGGTGACCCCCGACGAACGCGACGGCTTCGCGCTGATGTGGCGCTGGGTGTCGCGCATCGAGGGTGCGAACAATCAACTGCTCGGGCGAGACCACGCCGAGGAGATGGCGATCCAGATGCGAATCCACGACACCCTGTTCAGTGAGAGTGACAAGACGAAGACCTTGATGCGCGACGTTGTCGAGGGCACAGCATCGATGGCCGCTTTCGGGAAGTCGACATGGCTGAACCACGCGGTGGCGCGGCAGGTTCTGCAACCGTCGATGATAGCCACGTTCCCCGGTGGCGATGCTCGGGACGCGTTGGGCCTCGAGCCACGGCCCACGGCGGAGGCGGTGGTGCGACTGGGGGCGGGCGCGCTACGAGCAGTGAGTTCGGTGACGAGGCTCCCGGGAGTGCGCCGTATCGCCGAAGAGGGCGGTTTCCGACTGTTGGAGAGTTCGCTGGAACGCGGACTCGACGGCGTCCGAGCCGACTATCGCGGAACGGCAGTGGCGGGACGACCGACCGACGAGTGACGACGTCGTCGGCATCCATCGCGGCGCAGCAGCGCACGCAGGATGCCGACGCCGTCGCCGTCGATGTCCGGTCCGAGAGTCAGGCCGACTCTGTGTCATACGGCGACGGCTTGTTCTGCCGCGCCCACGTCTTCTCCGCGTCCGAGAAGGGCGGCGGTGGTGTCATGCCGTCGATCATCCAGCTCTTGAAGAGCCCTTCCACAACCGCTGTCTCCCAGCGCAGCCCACGATCGTCGACGAACGGTCGGACGATCCCGGCGAAGCTCTCTCGCATCAACGAATACAGGTCGTCCTCGGTCATCGTCGCGCCGAGCTTCTCGGACAGCTCGTTCATGTTGCGGGCGACATGAACCACCTCGATCAGGACGAAATCGTCTGTCGGTTCACCCCCGAGGAAGAAGTTCTCGGGATCGAATTCATGGAAGACGACGCTGGTGTAGAACTTCGGCAACCCGACGACGTCCAGGTAGAACGACGTGATGCTGTCGGCGAACGCCTTCTTGTCGTCGGCGGTGTACACATTCTTCGCGGTCCTGATGTTCCAGAGCGGCATGCTTTCTCCTGTGGGTCAGTTCGATTCCAAGGTTCGACTCGCACACCGAACTCGCCCGCCCCCTCGCGGGCGAGTTCGGTGGTTGTCGATCCTCCGGGTTGATCTCGCCGTGGTGCGTATTCTCAGCCTTCGGCTGTCACGCTCGAGTCCACGAGTTCGATGCGTACCGGGACATTCTTGTGCCACGGATTTCCGAAGAACTTGTCACGTCGCGTGACCGTGGTCAGCGTGTTGAGCGGCACCCCGACCACGGTGTCTCCGTTCTCTCCCGGGTAGGAGACACCCATGCCGTTGGGCAACGACACGTGTCCGGGTTGCATCATGTCGCTGATCTCCACCGTCGTTGTCGCGATGCCCGTCTCGGTGATCAGACGCACGACATCACCTGTGTCGACAGCGAGATCAGCGGCGTCCTGCGGGCTCATGCGCAGCGCCCCATCTTTGTCGCGTCGACGCCACTCGGGGTCGCGAATGATGACGTTCGCAGTGAATGCCCGTCGCTCACCCGCCGACAGGATGAACGGAAACTCCTCGCTGGTGTAGCACGGTTCCTCGGCGTCGAGCAGGCGAAGCTCGTCCATGAGCTCCGGGATCGCGACGTGGATCTTCTTGTCCTCGTGGCGAATGTAGGACCAGGCGTCGGAGTAGCGATCCTCGGTGAAGATCACGCCCTCGCGGCGATCACGGATCGCTTCGAACAGCTTTTCGCCCTGTCCTTCACCGTCGTGGGTGAACCCAGCCCGCCGTACCGCGTCGGGCTGTGCAATGGCTGCGAGATGGGCAAAACTCCAGACGAGTGATTGTGCCTCGTCTCCCGGAGCGAATGTTGCGCCCAATGTGCGGTAGACGAGGTACGGCACGATTCCGGCGAGTTCGGGCTTCTGCTCGATCGTCGAGAACAGCGCGAGGCTGTAGGCGGATCGACCCACCCGCGCGGACGCCGTCAACGACGCGATGATGCCCGGATCCACGAGGTCGAGCCTGTCCATCAGAGCGGCGTAGATCTCCGGCTCCGATCGGGTGCCCGGCATCGGCGGCATCAAGGGGTGACGCATCTGAAAGGTGTTGTGCGGGAAGTGCAAAGTGAACAGTGACGCCTCGTACTTCTCGAACTGACTGGCTGCTGGCAGCACGTAGTCCGCCGCCCTGGCGGTCTCGGTCAGGGCGACATCGATGACGACGGTGAGGTCGAGGCTGCGCATCGCCTGCCGGAAGCGCTCCGAATCGGCCAACGAATGCAAGGGATTCGACGATTCGATGAACATCGCACGGAACCGATCCGGGTGATCGGTCAGAATCTCGTCCGCGATGGAGTTGGCCGGGATCAAGCCTGCCATGATGCGCGCGCCGGTCACCGGGGTCACTTCGGCATCACGGTCCACGTTGCCGGCGAGTCGTGCTATCGGATCGGCCGCTGCCACCGACACCGACGGGAAGAAGAAGTGCAACGCGGATCGGGCAACGTTCTCGGCCACCTTCCCGGAGGTCGCATGCCCGTCGAGGCGTGAGAAGACCGCGCGCATCGCGGCAGCGCCGTGACGCATCGACCGGAGTCCGACAGCGCGTCGCGCCCCGGAGAACCGCACCGGCTCGTCCCGTTCGATGGGGAACCACGGCCCTGCGAGCGGAAAGATCCACGAGTGGATGTGCATGCCGCCGGGCTTGGCGAAGTTGCCGGTCAACACCCAGAGCATCTTCTGCAGATACGAGCAGACGGTGCTGTTGGGGGACTGCTGGATACCCAGATCCTCGTACGTGGCGACACTCTTCGCTCGCGCGATGCGGCGGGCGGCTGCACGGATGTCGTCCTCGGGCACACCGCATCGTCGGGCGTAGTCGGTGATGTCGATGTCGCGGAACAGCTGCAGAACTTCGCCGACCCCGACCGCATGGGTGTTCAGCCACTCCGACGCGATCAGGTTTTCCTGTACGAGGGTGGCGTCGAGGGCGCCGAGACACCAGACGTCGGTCCCGGGCTTGATCTGCAGGTGATGGTCCGCCATCGCTGCGGTCTCGCTCTTCCGGGGATCGATCACGATGATCGCCCGGTCGGGGTCGCGCGCCAATTCCTTCAAGGTGGGTCGGGCCCGGGCCATGCCGTGCGACTGCCACGGGTTCTTGCCGATGAACACGGCAACTTCGGAGTTCTCGAAGTCGCCCGCCGTGTGGGCGCCGTACAGGTGCTTGTCGACGTACGCTTCGCTGGTCTTCTCCTGGCCGAGGGCGTTCGACATGTACTTGGCGCCCACGCCGTTGAACAGCGCGCGGCCGTATCCGCCACCGAGGTGGTTGCCCTGACCACCGCCACCGTAGAAGAAGATTCGCTCACCGCCGTGTTCGTCCCGCACGGCAGCCAGGCGAGCGGCGATCTCGTCGAGGGCTGTGTCCCAACTGATCTCCTCGAACGTGCCGTCGGGACGTCGGCGCAGCGGGCTGTCGATCCGGTGAGCGCCGTTCTGATAGCGATCGAGGCGTAGCGGCTTCTCGCAGCTGTATCCCTGTGAGTTGGGATGGTCCTTGTCGCCTCGGATCTTGGTCAGCGCCCGGCCCTCGAGCAGTACCTCGATGCCACAATTGCACTCGCACAGAATGCATGCGGTCTTCTGCCAGTCGGCTGGTGTCGCGTCCTGCGTCATGTCGGTGATCCCTTCGCGTCGTGTGAGCGATCGTACATAACAAAGTCATGTACGGGGGATCCGATCGGAGATCCGACCGACAAGACGTGCGGACGATGGGTACGATGACCAGATGCATAACCTCATTATAAATTCGCGTCCCCTCCGAGTCGCCATCGTGGGAGCGGGACCGGCCGGGATCTATGCTGCGGACGCGCTGATGAAGTCCGACACGGCCTCGGAGCGTGGCGTGTCGATCGATCTGTTCGAGCGGATGCCCGCGCCGTTCGGATTGATTCGCTACGGCGTGGCACCGGATCACCCGCGCATCAAGGGCATCATCACCGCCCTGCACAAGGTCCTCGACAAGCCGCAGGTCCGACTGCTGGGCAACGTCGACTTCGGCACCGACATCACCGTGGATGATCTCCGGTCGCTGTACGACGCGGTGATCTTCTCCACCGGTGCAACCGAGGACCGCGCGATGGACGTCCCCGGCATCGATCTCGACGGATCCTTCGGTGCCGCGCAGTTCGTGGCCTGGTACGACGGACACCCCGACTTCTCTCGTACCTGGCCTCTGGGGGCGGAGAAGGTTGCCGTCATCGGCGTCGGCAATGTGGCGTTGGACGTCGCGCGGGTGCTCGCCAAGACCGCCGACGAGCTGCTGCCCACGGAGATCCCGCCGAACGTCTACGACGGGCTCGCGGCCAACAGAGCCGTCGAGGTGCACGTGTTCGGGCGTCGCGGCCCGGCCCAGGCCAAGTTCACGCCGCTCGAGTTGAAAGAGCTGGACCACTCCCCGACGATCGAGGTGATCGTCGACCCCGAGGACATCGAGTACGACGAGGGGTCCGCGGTCGCGCGACGCGCCTCCAAGATCACCGATCAGGTTGCCACGATCATCGAGAACTACGCGATCCGCGAACCCGGTGACCGTCCGCACAAGCTGTTTCTGCACTTCTTCGAATCACCCGTGGAGATCCTCGGCGCCGACGGCAAGGTCATCGGTCTGCGCACCGAACGCACCCGACTGGACGGGAGCGGCAACGTGACGCCGACCGGCGCGTTCACCGACTGGGAGGTCGGTGCGGTCTATCGCGCGGTCGGGTATCTGTCGGACGATCTGCCGGGAATCCCGTTCGACACCCTGGCCGGGGTCATCCCCAACGAGGCCGGACGGGTCGTCGACGAGGGCGCCCACCTGACCGGGCTCTACACGACGGGCTGGGTCAAGCGCGGACCCATCGGCCTGATCGGGCACACCAAGGGCGACGCCAACGAGACCGTCGAGTGCATTCTCGACGACATGAGGGCCGAGTCGCTGAACACCCCGGACACACCGCAGGAATCCGCCGTTCTCGAGCTCCTGGAATCGCGCGACGTGCAGTTCACCACCTGGGACGGCTGGCACCGACTCGACGAACACGAACGTTCACTGGGCCGGGCCGAGGGCCGCGAACGCATCAAGGTCGTCGAGCGTGACGACATGCTCGCCGCCGCCGAACCCGACAAAGTGTCCGCCCGCCGACGTTCGTGACGGTCGACCACGCCGGATGCTCGCTAGGGTTGTGACTGCTGTCGCCGCTTCCACCATCGCACGGCTTGCTTCGCGCCGGCCACGGAGAGATCGCGGGGGTATCCCATCCCGACGAAGTGGTTGACCGCCATCGGTTGCAAGATCGTGGCCACGGGATCTGTGAAATCCGCGAACTGCCCGCTGATTTCGAGCGTGACGAAACCGTGCACGAGACTCCACAGTTCTGCCGCCATCTGCTCTCCCGCGATCGGCGACACCCCTGTGCGAGCCAGATCTTCGCATGTCGCGGCCAGGACGGCATATGCGGGCCCGAACCCTTCGCTCGACATCCGATCCGTCGATGCGACGTATCGGTACGTGCCTCGCGTGGACAGGCCGAACATCATGTCGTAGAGATGGGCGTTGCGTCGGGCAACCTCGTGGGTGGTCAGTGCCATTGCGAACAACCGTGCGCCCGGGTTCATTCGTGCCGCTGATGCGGCCAGCAGGGCTGTACGAAGGTCGGCGTATCCGCGGATGACGACCTCCCGCAACAGTTCCTGCAATCCGCCGAAGTGGTGATAGATGGTGATCGTCGAGACGCCGGCGCGATCGGTGATCGTCCGCACCTTCAACTCGCTCGGACCGGCATCGGCCAACAACTCCATCGCCGAGCGGATGAGCCGCTCGCGGACGGGTTCGTCGTCGACGCTCCCGACGAGGGACGTGTGAGCGGATGCCATGAGTCGATCGTTTCACATTGCGGCGGGACATCCCGCCGACGGCACAGGGGACCGTTGCAGGGTGTACGGCAGACAGCGTCTGCTATAACTTCATTATTCCCCTCACCCGCCCGTACTCGACGCGCTCCGTCAACAAGTCGGCCGTCCTCGCGACGCTCTGTCTAGCGGTATTCGTGGTCAACGTGTCGACGACCGTCGTCAACATTGCTTTGCCGACCCTGGTCAGGGAGCTGGGGGCCAGCACCCGGGACCTGCTCTGGATTGTCGACGCGTTCAATCTTGCGTTCGCAGCGCTGGTGCTGGCGGGTGGATCGCTCAGCGATCGATTCGGTCGTCGTCGGCTCCTGCTGCTCGGACTCGTCATCTTCGTCGCGGCATCCGCAGGCGGAGCGCTCAGCGGCCGCCCCGGCGTACTCGTCGCCTGGCGCACACTCGCCGGTGTCGCCGCTGCACTGGTTTATCCGGTGACGCTGTCGATCCTCGCCAACGTGTTCACCGATCGGACCGAACGGGTGAAAGCTCTCGGGTTGTGGGGAGCGGCCACCGGCCTTGCGGTGGCCACCGGTCCGGTCGTCGGTGGTGCCCTGATCGAGCACTTCTGGTGGGGATCGTTTCTCGTCTTCAACGGCATCGCTGCGGCGGTCACGCTGTTCTTCGCCGCGCGCTTCATCCCCGAGTCGCGCGACCCC
The DNA here is from genome assembly GCF_030818285.1 of Rhodococcus sp. SORGH_AS_0301. NCBI lineage: Bacteria > Bacillati > Actinomycetota > Actinomycetes > Mycobacteriales > Nocardiaceae > Rhodococcus > Rhodococcus sp. SORGH_AS_0301. The sequence goes on along the minus strand of NZ_JAUTAC010000002.1, from coordinate 3,798,765 downwards.
GCTACGCCGCCGCTCGACTACGTCGGCCTCGTACTGTCGACCGTCGCACTCGGCACGCTCGTGTACTCGATCATCGAGGCACCCGACCGCGGATGGGGCTCGCCACCTACCGTGATCGGCTTCGTGGTGGCTGCGGTGGTGTCGACGGTGTTCGTCATCCACGAGATCCGGAGCGGCCATCCCATGCTCGATGTCAGGTTGTTCGCGAACATGCGGTTCACCGCCGCAAGCGGAGCGGTCACCGGCGGATTCTTCGCCCTGTTCGGCTTCATCTTCCTGGTCACCCAGTACTTCCAGTTCGTGCGCGGGTACGGCGCTCTGGAGACCGGCGTCCGAATCCTGCCGGTCGCGGGCTCGATCGCGGTGGCGGCGCTCGTCGGGCCTCGGATCGCCGTCGCAATCGGCACGAAAGTGGTCGTCGCCTTCGGATTGTTCTCTCTCAGCGTCGCATTCGTGTGGGCGTCGACTCTCACTGCCGACGCCGATTACTGGGTCATCCTGCTTCAGATGCTCCTGTTGGGTGGCGGCATCGGACTGACCGGCACGCCGGCAACCGAAGCGATCATTGGTGTGGTCTCACCGGACAAGGCCGGCATGGGGTCGGCGGTCAACGACGCCACGCGTGAGCTCGGCGGCACCCTCGGCGTCGCGGTGATCGGATCGGTCGCACTGTCCGCGTATCGCGATCATCTCGATGTCGGATCCTTTCCCGAGCCGCTGCGGGAGCCCGCGAGCGAATCGGTCGGCGCGGCACTCTTCGCTGCCGACAGGGCGGCGGAACTGTTCGGTCAGGCCGGTGCCGATGTAGGCGCACGACTGACAGAGGTCGCAAGGGTGGGTTTCGTCGACGGAATGTCCTCGGATGCATGGTCGCGGGAGGCGTGACTGCCGCTGCTGCCGTTCTCACCCTCATTTTTCTGCCTGCCCATCCCGTCGCGCACGATGACATCGATGCCGAACTACCCGGTCCGGACGACGCGACGGCGAGCACGGTCGCTCGGGACAGCGCTCGCTGAACCGCTGCGAGGACGCACGAAAGCCCCGACCCGGTTTCCCTGGTCGGGGCTTTCTTTCGTGTCTCAACCACGAGTCGGGGTGGCGGGATTCGAACCCACGACCTCTTCGTCCCGAACGAAGCGCGCTACCAAGCTGCGCCACACCCCGTGGCCGTTCACTCCCCGTCAGGGCAGCTCTGCAACTCTATCGCACCATGGCTTCGGAACGCGAAACGCCCTGTTCGGGTGAGGTCCTGGGCGGACGCTTCGCCGGAACGAGGGTGATCAGGGTGGCCTCGGGACGGCAGCAGAAGCGGTACGGCGCATACGGCGACGTCCCGAGTCCGGCCGAGACGTGCAGTCGGGTGTGGGCACCCCAGCGCGAGGGTCCCTTGACGCGAGAGCGGTCGAGCTCGCAGTTGGTCACCAGTGCGCCGTAGAACGGGAGGCACAGTTGGCCGCCGTGGGTGTGTCCCGCGAGCACCAGGTCGTATCCGTCCGCCGCGAAGCGATCGAGCACGCGCGGTTCGGGAGAGTGGGTGATGCCGATGCTCACGTCGGCGATGGGGTTCGGCGCGCCGGCGATGGTGTCGTAGCGATCACGCTTCAGGTGCGGATCGTCCACCCCGGCCGTCGCGATCCGGACGCCGGACACCTCGAGCTCGCGGCGGACGTGGGTGACGTCCATCCACCCGCGCTCGGTGAAGGCCGCCCGCAGGTCCTGCCACGGCAGCGGGTTCCCGAACACCTTCTTGTGATTCTTCGAGAAGTACTTCAGGGGGTTCTTGGGCACGGGCGCGAAGTAGTCGTTCGAGCCGAACACGAACAGCCCTGGCCGACCGAGGAGCGACCCGAGCGACTGCACCACGGCCGGCACCGACCGCTGGTGGGACAGGTTGTCGCCGGTGTTCACGACGAGATCGGGTTCGAGCCGATCGAGCTCACGCACCCAGTTCTGCTTGAGTTTCTGGTCCGGCATCATGTGCAGGTCGCTGATGTGCAGGACACGCAGCGTCGACGACCCCGGGGCGAGCACCGGCATGGTGGTCTCCCGCAGCGCGAAGGCGTTCCGCTCGATGGCCGTGGCGTAGGTCAACCCCACCGCCGCCGATCCCGCGGCGAGAGCCGCGATCCCTCCGGGAGTGGCGAGAGAACGCGCGGCCGACTGCAGACTCGGGAGCGAGTGCGCCGAGCGACGGGGGAACGCTGATGTACCGGACACCTCGTCGACAGTACCGTTTCCGACATGGCCGAGAACTGTGACATGGAAAAGCGCCTGCGGGCGGATCTGACGACATCGATGAAGGCGAAGGACAAGCTCCGGACGGCGACGCTGCGAATGCTGCTGTCGGCGGTACAGACCGAGAAGGTGTCGGGCAAGGAAGCACACGAGCTCACCGACGAGGACGTGCTGCGCGTGCTGGCCAAGGAATCGAAGAAGCGCGGCGAGTCCGCCGAGATCTACACCCAGAACGGGCGCGGTGAACTCGCCGCCACCGAGCGTGCCGAGGCACAGATCATCGACGAGTACCTGCCGACGCCGCTGACCGACGCCGAACTGGCCGACGTCGCCGACACGGCCATCGCGCAGGTGGCCGAGGAACTCGGTGAGCGCCCGGCGATGCGACAGATGGGACAGGTCATGAAGGCCGCCACGGCGATCGCCGCCGGCAAGGCCGACGGCTCCCGCATCTCGGCCGCGGTCAAGGCTCGGCTGTAGGGCACTCGCCGCCGCACGCCACTGCCGCAGCTAGCGCGGCGGTGCCGTCAGCCCGGGGATCGCCGGCAGGGTGACCCCGGGCGGCAACGCCGGAAGCTGGATCCCCGGCGCCGGGGCTGCCGGTGCCGCCCGGACGGACCCGTCGCTGATGTAGATCGTGACCGTCGATCCCGGAATGGCGGAACCCGAGGGTGACGTGCTCACCACGGTGCCCCGACCCTCCGACGACGCGGTGGTCGCCACCTGCACGCGGAACCCTGCGGCCTGCAACTGCGAGGTCGCGGAGTTCTGCGTCAGGCCCGTGACGTCGGGAACCTGGCCGTTGGCCGATCCGCGCACGTACTTCTGGTCGACGGCCGGGAGTCCGACGTCGCCGAAGTTCGTGGCCACCGGATCCATCGCGTCGTACCAGGTCCGTGCAGGCTCGTTACCGCCGAACAGGTTGCCCGAACCACACGGGCGCAGCGGGAACGAGCAGATCTCGCTGGGAGTCGGGGAATCGCCGTAGGTGTAGGCGGCGGCCGCGTACCGGTTCGTGAATCCGAGGAATCCCGAGGATCGGTGCGATTCCGTGGTGCCGGTCTTGCCGGACATCGGCAGCGACCAGCCCACCGAGCTCGCGGCGGACGCCGACGTGCCGCCGGGCTGGTCGTCCTTGCTCATCGCGTTGGCCAGTGTGTTCGCCAGTCCCGGCTCCACGACCTGCTCGCACGCCTGCTGCGTGACGGGGATCTGCTTGCCGCTGCGATCGAAGACGCTGTCGATCGGGTTGGGCGGGCACCACTTGCCGCCGGACGCGAGGGTCGCGGCCACGTTGGACAGTTCCAGCGGATTGACGTAGGTCGGTCCGAGCGTGAAGGAGCCGAGGTTCGCCTCCTTCTGGTAGTCGGCGAGGCTCTGGTCGGTGCCCTGGCCGGCTGTGCCGGGCAGCGTGTACGAGCGCAGGCCCAGGCGGACGGCCATGTCGACCGTCGGGGTGACGCCGACCGACTCGATCAGCTTCACGAAGGCGGTGTTGGGGGACTGTGCCAGCGCGTCGGTCACCGAGAGCGACTGCGGGTAGTTGCCGGCGTTGGTCACGCAGTACGTCGAGGGAGGGCACCCGCGCGCACCGCCGTCGCCGAGTCCCTTGACCTCGACGCGGTTGGGCACCTGCAGGACCGCGGACGTGCCGAGGCCCTTCTCCATCGCGGCGGCGGTGGTGAAGATCTTGAAGATCGACCCGGCACCGCTGCCCACCAGGGAGTACGGCTGCGGCTGGACGGTCTCGTTGGCGTCGCCGTTGAGGCCGTAGCGCCGTGACGACCCCATTGCGAGGATGCGGTGCGAGTCCTGCCCCGGCGCGATGACGTTCATGACCGTCGCGACACCGTCGAGATCCGGGCTGCTGTTCCCGGACAGGGCGGCGCTCGTGGAGGACTGCACGGCCGGGTCGAGAGTGGTCTTGATCAGGTAACCGCCCTTGTCCACCTGGTCCTTGCTGATGCCGGCATCGGCCAGGTACTGCAGCGCGTAGTCACAGAAGAAGCCACGATCACCGGCGGCGATGCAGCCGCGCGGCAACTGGTTGGGCTCCGGCAGCACGCCCAGCGGCTCGGCCTTGGCGGCCTCGATCTCCGCCGCGCGGTCCGGGATGTTCTGGATCATCGTGTCGAGAACGGTGTTCCGTCGCGCCATCACGCCGTCGTAGTTGGTGTACGGGTTGAGGGCGGAGCTGGACTGCACCATGCCCGCGAGCATCGCCGCCTGCGTCAGGCTCAGCTGGCTCGCGTCGATGCCGAAGTACGTCTGTGCCGCGTCCTGGATGCCGTAGGACGAGTTACCGAACGGCACCAGGTTGAGGTAGCGCGTGAGGATCTCGTCCTTGGTCAGCTGCTTGTCCAGCGTCAGCGCCATGCGGATCTCGCGGATCTTGCGCGCGGGAGTGGTCTCGATGGCGGCGCGGCGTTCGGCGTCCGTCTTGGCGACGACGAGCAGTTGGTAGTTCTTCACGTACTGCTGATCGAGGGTGGACGCGCCCTGCTCCACCTGTCCGCTGGTGGTGTTGGTCAGGAAGGCGCGCACCGTGCCCTGCCAGTCGACGCCCTCGTGCTCGGCGAACCGGCGGTCCTCGATGGAGACGATGGCGAGCTTCATCTCGTTCGAGATGCGGTCGCTCGGCACCTCGAAGCGTCGTTGCTCGTAGAGCCACGCGATGGGGTTGCCCGCGGAGTCCACCATCGTGGACACGGCGGGCACCGTTCCCTCGACGAGTTCCGCGGAGACGTTGTCCACGGTGTCGGCGGCGCGGTTGGACGCGAATCCGAACCCGCCGGCGAGCGGGAACATGACTCCGGCGAGCAGCGCGCCGGCCAGGGCGGAGCACCCGGCGAGTTTGGCGACAGTCTTGGCGATCGGCACGAACAACAGAGTACGTGGCTCCTCCGGGACACAGCCCGTACCGGACATGTGGACGGCTGACCTGCTCCGATGTGACCGATCGCACGGGCGTACCAGAAAAGTGATCCCCCACCTTGCTTCCCGCGCGGCCTTTCCCCTACATTGATGGACACGATGTGATTCAGATAACAATCACATCAGTTAGTGGGGTGCTCCTCAGTTCGCTGTGCAGCGTGAGCTGCGTCGGCGGGTGGGACGCCCGGAACGCCAGGGAAACGGTGTTCGCCGACGGTAAGGGGTCAACGAATGCACACAGGAACGCCGAATGCAGCGCTCGACATCGGGGAAGCCGAAGCGCGCATCGCATGGGTATCGCAGGCGCGATGCCGGGGAGTGGATCCCGATCAACTGTTCGTCCGCGGCGCCGCGCAGCGCAAGGCCGCAACGATCTGCCGTCACTGCCCCGTGCTCATGCAGTGCGGAGCGGACGCCCTCGACAACCGTGTCGAGTTCGGCGTCTGGGGCGGCATGACAGAGCGTCAGCGCCGGGCCCTGATCAAGCAGCACCCCGAGGTGGACTCCTGGGCCGAGTTCTTCGAGACCCAGCGTCACCACCAGTCGGCCGTCTGACCCACGCCGCCGCCGGGCGACCGGCCACGGTTCCTGTGATCTCCCACCGCGATGTCCGATTCGCGGTGGGAGATCTCTCGTCGCACCGCATGAACTCTTCGTGAACGCCCGACGACGCGTCGGGACCCGTCCGGGGCGCGGGGTGTCTGTCACTCCCGCCCGTGTCGATCGACCACACGCGACAGCGCGGACGAATCGGACCTCCATCGAGTCTGTGTGCGTCACAACGGAATCGGTCGTATCGGAAGAAACGTGACGCACGGTCGCTCGGCTGCCGCGCCCGCGCGGGAAGGCTTTTCCACGCTCTGACCTGCGCCGTCGTCGACGCGGACCGTGGGGGCGCCCGCTCGCCCGCCGCCGCGCCGGTCGTGCCCGGCACCGAATCGGACCCGGCGTTCGGTGCCCCGGCCGCGCCCGGTCCGTGTGTCGGCCCGTCCCTCGCGGTTCGCTTTCCGTTGTCTCGCACGTCGATTGACACCGTCCCACCGTGACCGTTGAATCCTGCTCGGCACTCGCCGCTTGACGGATCCGACGATCAGCGCGGATTCGCTCCCACTGCGAAAAGGACTCGACGGGCATGAAGATGAACAAGATCGCGGTTGTCGCCGCGATGACGATCGTGTCGCTGGGCACCGCCTCCGCGACCGCGTACGCCGATCCGGCACCCGCCGCTGCTCCCGAGGTGCACTGGAACGCCGTGGCCGCGGGCACCGGGCTGCTCGTGACCACCGACTCGGGAACCCTGAGCAACGAGAACAACCACCTGGTCATCCGCGACGACTCGGGTGTCGTCGTCGATTCGGTGCCGCTGGCTCTCGCCGTCGACGGACTGGCGCATCCCGTGTCCGCTCAGGTCGAGGGCAACACCGCGACCCTCGCGGTCGACGCCGCTGCGCCCGCCGCGCCGGTCTACGACATTCCGGGCCTGAACCAGGTGGACCTGCCCGCCGCGGTCGCCGGCGTCAAGGACAACCTGTCGCTCACCGCCACGGTCGGTGGATTCCTCGGTGCCGCAACCGGTCTCGTCGGCGGCTGCCTCCTCGGTGCGGCCGCGGCCGGCGTCGTCTCCGCTCCCGTCGCGCTCCTCTTCGGTGCGGGCCCGATCGCCGGATGCATCGGTGGCGCCCTGCTGCTCGGCGCCGGTGGATCGCTCGCCGGTACCGCCATCGGTGGTCTCGGTTCCGCCGTGGCCAATGCGCAGCAGTTCGTCACGCTGCTCGAGGCGCCGCCCGCAGTGAAGAAGTAGTCACACCGATGCGAGTACTTCTGGTCGGTCTCGCCGTCCTCTGCTCGCTCGTTCTCGGCGGCGGGGCTCAGGCCTCCGCCGCCGAGCGCGTGGAGCTGGGCGGGGGTTCCGGGCTGGTCCTGACGCAGGACGGACGAGAGACACTGTGCAGTCTCACCGTGATCGGTGCGGACACCGCCGGGCGCACCATCGGGCTCACCGCAGGCCACTGCGGACGGGTCGGCGACACCGTGGCGAGCGAGAGCGATTCCGCCGCAGGAGATGTGGGCTCCGTTGTCGCGGTTCTGCCCGCGTACGACACGGCGATCATCCAGTTCGACGCGGAGCGGGTGGCCCCGGTGGCCTCCGTCGGCAGCACCACCATCACGGCTGTCGGGGATCCCGCACGGCTGGCCGAGACCGTGTGCAAGCAGGGTCGTACGACCGGTGCGACGTGTGGAGTCTCCTACGGTGACATCCTGAACTCCCAGCAGGTGTTCGCCCAGGTGTGCGTGAACGCCGGGGACTCCGGTGCGCCGGTGGTGCGGGGAACGTCCGTGGTCGGCATGGTGAACGCCTACCTCGTGGCACCCTGCATCGGCCCCGCCGTCGTCACCGACCTGGTGTCGATCCTGCGTGCGATCGACGAGAGCGGCGGCCCCGGCGCGGGCCTGCGGCTCACCGCCTGAGCGCAGAGGCTCAGGCGGTGCCGGTCAGCTGATCGGCGACGGCACGCAGTGCGTCGAGATCGGACACCTCGAACGGCAGCGAGGGCACCCCCACGACGGGAACACGGGGGTGAGCGGCGGTGAAACGACGCAGCAGTCCGATCTCGCGCTTCGCGGTGACGGCCCGATGCGCGTGCACGCGAAGCACTCCCGCGGCCAGAGCGGCATCGGGGGTGCCTTCGGCGTCCAACTGGTCGGCGGCCGTGACGGCGTGGTCGGACGGCAGCGAACTCAGCGTCGGGTGCGTGCGGTTGAGCACCAGTCCAGCCAACGGCATGCCGTCCTCGGACAGGCGGGTGACGAAGAAGGATGCCTCCCGCAGCGCGTCGGGCTCCGCGGCCGCGACGACGACGAAATGGGTTCCGTCCTGACGCAGCAGGTCGTACGTGTGGCGCGCACGTTCGCGGAAGCCACCGAACATCGAGTCCAGCGACTGCACGAAAGCGGAAGCGTCGGAGAGCATCTGGCTGCCGACGATGGACGAGACGCCGCGCATCGCGAGACCCACGGCGCCGGTGACCACTCGGCCCAGCCCGCGACCCGGGGCCATCAGCAGCTTGATCATGCGACCGTCGAGGAACGACCCCAGACGCTGTGGGGCGTCGAGGAAGTCCAGCGCGTTGCGCGACGGCGGCGTGTCCACGACCACGAGATCCCAGTCACCGCTGGCGGCGAGCTGCCCCAGCTTCTCCATCGCCATGTACTCCTGCGTCCCCGAGAAGGACGACGCCACAGTCTGATAGAAGGAATTGTTCAGGATCTGCCGGGCCTTCTCCGGCGTCGAGTGCTCCATCACCATCTCGTCGAACGTCCGACGCATGTTGAGCATCATCGCGTGCAGTTCGCCGGTGGCGTCGGGCCCGAGGGCGACCGGCTGCGGAGTGTTGTCCAGCTCGCCCACGCCGAGAGCCTGGGCCAGGCGCCGTGCGGGATCGATCGTCAGCACGACTACCCGGCGCCCGTTCTCGGCTGCCCGCAACGCCATCGACGCCGCGGTGGTGGTCTTGCCGACACCGCCGGAGCCGCAGCACACGACGATCCGCGACGACGGATCGGTCAGGATGGACCCGATGTCGAGAGTGGGAACGGTGCTCATCGCACTCCCTGTTCCGTGAGGTGGTGGGCGAGCTCGTACAGTCCGCCGAGGTCCATGCCGTCGGCCAGAGCCGGGAGCGTCAGGCGCGGCACCGCGAGGTCACCGAGACGCTGTTGGCTCTCGCGCTGGGCCGCGAGCCTCGACGCGTGCTCGATGGACTCGGTCAGCAGGCCGGCGAAGTCGTCCTCCGACAGCGTGATTCCGGCATCGGCGAGTTTCTTCTCGATCGCGGCGGCGTCGAGGTTCCCGGAGGCCGCCTCGGCGAGCGCCTCCGCCGGAAGGAACGACTCCTCGGTGCGGTTGACGACCACGGTGCCCAGTCGGAGATCGGCCGCTGCGAGTTCCGCAGCAGCATCGGCGGTCTCCTGCACCGGCAGCGCCTCGAGCAGCGTCACCAGGTGCACCAGTGTCTGCTCGGAGTGGAGCAGCTTCACCACACCCTCGCTCTGCGATCGCACCGGGCCGGTCTTGGCGAGGTCGCGCATCGCCGTCGTCACGTCCAGGAAGCTCCCGATCCGCCCCGTCGGCGGCGAGTCGACGACGATCTCGTCGTAGAGCAGCCGACCGTTCTTCTCGGTGCGGACCGCACGCTCCTTCACCTTGCCGGTGAGGAGTACGTCGCGCAGACCGGGGGCGATGGTGGTGGCGAACTCGATGGCTCCCACCCGCCGCATCGCCCGGCCGGCGAAGCCGAGGTTGTAGAACATGTCGAGGTACTCGAGGAACGCGGTCTCGATGTCGATGGCCAGCGCGTACACCTCACCACCGCCGTCGGCGGAGGCCACCTTGGTGTCCACCGGGCTCAGCGGGGGGACGTCGAAGAGCTGGGCGATGCCCTGGCGTCCCTCGACCTCGACCAGTAGAACCTTGCGCCCACCTGCGGCGAGGGCCAGGGCGAGCGCGGCGGCGACGGTGCTCTTGCCCGTCCCACCCTTGCCCGAGACGAAGTGCAGTCGAGCGCGGTCCGCTTCGGGCGGCCATCCTCGCTCCGCCTGAGGGGACGATCCGGTGGGGTGCGACGTCGCACCTGCTGTCTCCGACACGTCCTCGACCTTACTGACCCGGTGCGCTATAGGCTCCTGCCATGAGCGCATCGACGACGTGGGAATACTTCACCGCACCCCTGCTGATCCACAACACCAAGGCCATCCTCGACAACTTCGGTGCCGACGGCTGGGAGCTGGTCACGGTCATGCCCGGCCCCACCGGCGAGAACCTGGTCGCCTACTTCAAGCGCCCGAAGAGCTGACATGGGTGTGACGGAGAAGCTCGCCGAGCTCGGGCTGACCCTTCCGCCCGTCGTGCCGCCGGTCGCGTCCTACGTTCCCGCGGTGCGGTCGGGAGATCACGTCTTCACCTCGGGTCAGCTGCCCATGGTGGACGGCGCGCTGACCGCCACCGGCAAGGTCGGGGCCGAGGTGTCGGCCGAGGACGCGACCGCCGCCGCCCGCGTCTGTGCGTTGAACGCACTGGCCGCGATCGACGCGCTGGTCGGCATCGACTCCGTGGTCCGCATCGTCAAGGTCGTCGGATTCGTCGCGTCGGCACCGGGATTCACCGGTCAGCCCGGCGTGATCAACGGTGCGTCGAACCTGCTCGGGGAGCTGTTCGGCGACGCCGGCATCCACGCTCGGTCGGCTGTCGGAGTCGCCGAGCTGCCCCTGGGCGCAGCCGTCGAGGTGGAGATGATCGTCGAGGTCGCACCCGCCTGACGGGTGTGCGTCACCGACCGCTCGCCACGAGGGTCCGGCACTGCTCGATGACGCGCTGCAGAGCGAGTCCGCGATGTGCCGAGCACTCGTGGCGGGTACCGGTCCGGACGGACTCCAGGAACTCGTCGAGCAGTACCGCGTAACACCGGTCGGGTGGCGTGGTGCGGTCCGACAACTCGACCAGGCCGCCCGGTCCGCTCGCGCCGACCCGCAGCACCGACGGGCGCACAGGCGTCCGCATGGACAGCGTCACCAGGCTCGTCCGGACTCCGGCTGTGCTCCCGTGCTGCAGAGCCAGCGACCACGTGTCGGACGCGTCGTCACGCCTCGCCCACGCCACGGACTCGACCGGTCCGAGCACCTCCATCGCGAGATCGAGAACGTGCGGGCCGACGTCCATGAGGGCGCCGCCCTCCTGCCGCCACGTCGAGCCGGCGTACTCGCCGCCGAGCAGGGCGCCGGACAGCCAGGTCGCCGTCACGGTCGCGACCTCCGTGTCGCGCACGGCGTCGAGGAATGCTCGGGTCTCGGGTGCGAAGCGACGCGTCAGCGTGACCATCGACGAGACCTTGGCCTCGTCGATCGCGGCCACGAGAGTGGCCGCATCCGCCGCAGAACCGGCGATCGGCTTGTCCAACAACACATGTCGACCCGCGGCAGCCGCCCGATGGGCGAGATCGAACTGCACCTCGGGGGGTACCGCGAACGCGACGGCGTCGACGGAGTCGATCAGTGCATCGACGTCGTCGACGTACGGCACCTCGGGAGCCGTCTGTGCCGCGGCGTCGGGACGGCGGGCCCAGATGCCGGCGAACTCGATGTCGGGATGCGCGGTGAGTGCGGGTGCCGCGGCCTGACGAGCCCAGGGTCCGGCACCGATCAGACCGATTCTCATGGTGCGAGCCTAGGTTCTGTCCCGGTCGGCACCGAACCTCCGTCGGCTGGCACAGTGGTCGCATGGCGGAGAAGGATCCCACGGCATCGGAGAAGCACCCCGCGTACGGACGGCTGCGGCGCGTGACGTCGACCGCGTCCGTCCTCCTGGCCGAGAACCCCGGGAAGATGACGCTGGACGGCACGAACACGTGGATTCTGCGAGCCCCGGGGCACGAGCAGTGCATCGTGGTCGATCCGGGCCCGCGCTCCCGGTCGCACGTCGACCGCATCGCGGCGCAGGGACGCGTGGCGCTGATCCTGATCACCCACCGCCATCACGATCACACCGGCGGTATCGCCCGACTGCACCGGTCGACGTCCGCGCCGGTGCGCGCGGTCACGTCCACGTACCTCCGAGGTGACGCCGCGCCGCTGGTGGACGGCGAGGTGATCGCGGCCGCCGGGGTGGAACTCACCGTCGCGGCGACACCGGGCCACACCGCCGATTCCGTCAGCCTGGTCCTCGACGACGCGGTGCTGACCGGGGACACCATCCTCGGTGCCGGATCGACCGTCCTGGACGGGAAGGACGGGGATCTCGGTGACTACCTGGCCTCACTCGACCGACTGGAGCAACTCGGTGAGGGACGCGTCGCGCTGCCCGGCCACGGGCCGGACCAGCCCGACACCGCGGTGCTCGCCCGCGCCTACCGGGCCCATCGCGAACAGAGACTCGACCAGGTGCGGGCAGCGCTCGACGTCCTCGGACCCGACGCCACCCCTCTGAAGGTGGTGCGTCACGTCTACGCGGACGTCGACAAGAAGCTGTGGCCCGCGGCGCGGATGTCGGTCAAGGCCCAGCTGACGTATCTGCGCGGTTAGCGTGCGCGCCGGGCGAGTCGCTCGGAGTCGGAGATGAGCACGCTCTTGCCCTCGAGGCGGAGCCAGCCGCGGTGCGCGAAGTCGGCGAGCGCCTTGTTCACGGTCTCGCGAGAGGCGCCGACGAGCTGAGCGATCTCCTCCTGCGTGAGGTCGTGGACGACGCGCAGCGAGCCGGCCTCCTGGGTGCCGAAACGCTGTGCGAGCTGCAGCAGTGCCTTGGCGACGCGGCCGGGAACATCGGTGAAGATGAGGTCGGCCAGGCTGTTGTTGGTACGACGCAACCGGCGGGCGAGCACCCGGAGCAGCTGCTCGGCGATCTCGGGGCGCTGATCGATCCAGGCCTTCAGGGCGTCGCGATCCATGCTCACCGCGCGCACCTCGGTGACCGTGGTGGCGGTGGAGGTGCGGGGGCCGGGATCGAAGATCGAGAGCTCACCGAACATGTCGGACGGACCCATGATGGTCAGGAGGTTCTCGCGACCGTCGGGGGAGCGGCGGCCGAGCTTCACCTTGCCGCTGACGATGATGTACAGCCGATCGCCGGGCTCACCCTCGTTGAAGACCACGTGGCCACGCGGGAAATCGACCGGTTGCAGCTGCTTGGTCAGCGCCGACACCGCAGACGGCTCGACCCCCTGGAAGATGCCGGCTCGTGCCAGTACCTCGTCCACGTGTACTCCCTTGCCCTGAAAGATCGGCAGATCTACGAATGTGTCGTCTTCATGTGTCCGGTCGGAGTCTACGTCGCCGGGCGGCCACAGGAGTGATCACAGCCACCCTCGACGCGTCGGCGTCGGACCGGGGGCCGTGTCGGCGGGTGCTCAGCTGGCGCGGCGTGCCCTGTCGTCGAGAAGAGCGACGTCCTCCTCCATGACGTCGCCACCGCGGCGACGTCGGGTGCGGAACCGTGCGAGGGCGTTCGGGAAGCCTTCCGCGGCCAGGGTGGCGACCTCGGCGGAACTGGCGGCGTCCAGGAATTCCTGAACCTCCTGCTCGCGGACTCCTGCGCGGTTCAGCCGCGCCTCGAATCGCTCCATGGCGAGGGCGAACAGCATCAGCAAGACCGGGAACAGAACCACAGCGAGTGCTTGCATACCGAGGAGTAAACACTGTCGACGTCTCGAAAAGAACACGGCGGGGTCACCGGTGCGGACACGACCGGAGCGTGCTGTCGGGGGCGTTCCGTAGAGTCGTGGCGTGCAGAAATCAGCCGCCGGTCCCTCTCACGTGGGCAAACGAGACGAGTCCGCCCTCGCGCTCACGCGCCGGGCACGCCGGATGAATCGCAACCTCGGCGTGGTCTTTCCGCACGTCTACTGCGAGTTGGACTTCACCACCCCGCTCGAGCTCGCGGTGGCCACCATCCTGTCCGCGCAGTGCACCGACAAGAGGGTCAACGAGACCACGCCGGCACTCTTCGCGAAGTACCGGTCGGCGCGCGACTACGCGGAGGCCGACCGGACGGAGCTCGAGGAGTACATCCGGTCCACCGGTTTCTACCGCAACAAGGCCAACTCCCTCATCGGGCTGGGCCGCGAGCTCCTCGAGCGGTACGACGGTGGAGTTCCCGCCTCGCTGAAGGAGCTGGTGACGCTGCCCGGTATCGGGCGCAAGACGGCCAACGTGGTCCTCGGCAATGCGTTCGACATTCCCGGCATCACCGTCGACACCCACTTCGGCCGACTCGTCCGCCGCTGGGCCTGGACCGAGGAGGAGGATCCGGTCAAGGTCGAGCACGCCATCGGTGCGCTGATCCCGCGCAAGGAGTGGACGATCCTGTCCCACCGCGTGATCTTCCACGGCCGCCGCGTGTGCCATTCGCGGACGCCGGCGTGCGGTGTCTGCCTGCTGGCGAAGGACTGCCCGTCGTACGGGCTGGGGCCGACCGACCCCGTCAAGGCCGCGGCATTGGTGAAGGGGCCGGAGACGGACCACATCCTCGCCCTGGCCGGCATCGAGACGTGAGCAGGTCGTCCGCGGCGAGGTGGAGCCTGGCCGCGCTCGTGGTGGTCGTCGCCCTCATCGTCGCCATCTGGCCGCGCGGGGACGATCCGACGGGACCGGCGAGCTTCGCCGACTACCGCGACACTTTCGGCGCGGCGCCCACCGACGACGCGACGGACACGGAGCTGGCCCCCTTGCGCACCGAGGCCGCGCTCGCCGCGTGCCCCGTGCCGGCGGCCGGCGCCCCGGCGCCCGCCGGCCCACTGGCGGGTCTGCGCACCACCTGCCTGGCCGACGGAGCGCCGGTCGATCTCGGTGCGGCCGTCACCGGCACACCGACTCTGCTCAACCTGTGGGCCTACTGGTGCGGCCCGTGCGCGGAGGAACTGCCGTATCTGCAGCAGTACGCCGAGCGTGCGGGCGGTGCCGTTACCGTGGTGACGGTGCACGAGGATCCCCGCCAGGGCAACGCCCTGACCCGACTGGCCGACTACGGCGTCCGACTACCCGGCGTGCAGGATCCGTCCGCTGCCGTCGCCGCTGCCGTCGGAGCTCCGGCCGTGTTGCCCGTCAGCGTGCTGCTCGCCGCCGACGGATCCGTCGCCGCGGTTCTCCCGCAGCCGTTCCGCTCCGTCGACGAGATCGCGGACGCCGTGCGCACCCACCTCGGAGTCTCGGCGTGACGGATCACGCGGGCACGCCGCCGTGGCTGTCCCGTCTGGCCGCCGTGCACACCGTGCGCGACGACGCGAGCAACCCGGTGATCGCCCGCCACGCACCGGACGGGGCGACGGGCAGACCGGCCGCGGTGCTGGTGCTCTTCGGCGGGCGGCCCGACGCGGCGGAGTTGCCCACCGACGCCACGGTGCTCCTGACCCAACGCGCGTCCTCGCTGCGGCAACATCGCGGTCAGGTCGCCTTTCCCGGCGGCGCAGCCGATCCCGGCGACGACGGACCCGTCGGCACCGCTCTGCGGGAGGCGCAGGAGGAGACCGGGGTGGACCCGGACGGCGTGGAGCCGCTCACGGTGCTCGACTCCATCTTCGTGCCCCCGTCGGGCTTCGAGGTGACACCGGTGATCGCGTACTGGCGCGTCCCGAGCGAGGTGTCCGTCGTGGACACCGCCGAGACGGAGCGTGTCGTCGCCGTGCCGCTCACCGATCTTCTCGATCCGGTCAACAGATTCGTGGTGCGCCACCCCCTCGGTTATCGGGGCCCGGCGTTCGCAGTGGGAGGAATGCTCGTGTGGGGTTTCACGGCCGGAGTGCTGTCCGGCGTCCTCGAGACGGCGGGCTGGGGTGCCCCCTGGGACACCGAGGACGTCCGGGACCTCGAGACGTCGCTCGCCGCCGTCGGTGAGGAGTTGCACCCGTGACGGGATCGACCTGGCTCGACATCGGTGTGGCACTGGTGGCGTTGCTCGCCGCGTCGTCGGGGTGGCGGCAGGGCGCGGTCGCGTCCGCCTTCGCCTTCTTCGGTGTCGTCCTCGGTGCCGTCGCCGGCATCCTGCTCGCACCGCGCGTCCTCGACCACGTCGAGGAAGGGCGGATGCGCGTGCTCGTCGGCGTCGCCCTCATCGTCGTCATGGTGATCGTCGGCGAGATCGCGGGCATGGTGTTGGGACGAGCGTTGCGCAGCGGGATCCACAGCCCGGCGGCGCGCTCGGTGGACAGCGTCATCGGTGCCGGTCTGCAGGCGGTGGCCGTGCTCGTCGCGGCCTGGTTGCTGGCCGTCCCGCTCACCGCGGCGTCGCAACCGCAGATCGCCGCGGCCGTGCGCGGATCGTCGATCCTCGGCGCCGTGGACGATGTGGCGCCCGAGTGGGTCCGCGAGATCCCCAACGAGTTCTCGGCTCTGCTCGACACGTCGGGTCTCCCCGACGTCATCGGCCCCTTCGGCCGCACTCCCGTGGCCGAGGTCGGTCCGCCGGATCCCAGCGTGCTGGCGTCGCCGATCGCGGCGGACCTCCAGGACAGCGTGCTGCGGATCCGCGGTATCGCCGAGAGCTGCCAGAAGGCGCTCGAGGGCTCCGGTTTCGTCATCGGGCCGGGCCGTGTCATCACCAACGCGCACGTCGTCGCCGGCACCTCGTCGGTGGCCGTCGACACCGTGGACGGCCCGCTCGACGCGGAGGTCGTCCTGTTCGATCCCGCCGTCGACATCGCGGTACTGAACGTGCCGGATCTGACCGCCGACGTCCTGCCGTTCGCGACGGGGCGCGCGGAATCGGGAACCGACGCGGTGGTGCTCGGGTATCCCGGCGGTGGCCCGTACACGGCATCGTCCGCGCGGGTGCGCGAGACACTGAACCTCACCGGGCCGAACATCTACCGCACCGGGACGGTGGACCGGGAGGTCTACACCGTGCGCGGATCGATCCGTCAGGGCAATTCCGGCGGACCGTTGGTGGCCACCGACGGCACGGTTCTCGGCGTCGTCTTCGGCGCCGCCGTCGACAACTCCGATACCGGATTCGTGTTGACCGCAGCAGAAGTCGCCGACGAGGTGGCAACGGGGCTGCAGAACGGGCAACCTGCCGGTACGGGATCCTGCGTCGGGTGAGGATGCATCGGCTGTCACGCCGAGGAGCGCCCGCACCGCGTACCGTGATCACGAAGGTGGCGAGGAGACGACGTACTCCGCGTCCCCGGCTCGACGGGGGGAGCATCGATGGGGGTACGTCGACGCCGTGACGTGGTGATCACGACACGGGTTGTTCGAGGGGCGCGCGACGTGCGTCCGATTGGTCCGACGGTTCCCGGGGAATCATCCGACGGTCTGCGGCGCGCGGACACGGGATGTGACGGGTGACGGTGACGACGGGAGACGAGGCGAGGATGGGCCGCCGCGGCGGTCGGCAGCTGACGGCGGCCGGCAACTACTTCGACACGCGGTCGAAGGCGGTCATGGCAAGTGCCTCGGGGGCGCTGCCCCTGCTCGTCATCGCGATTCTCCAGCCCACGTTCCTGCGGCCGGGCACGCTGCCGCTCCTGGCCGTCATCGTCGCGTTCACCGTGGTCACCGTGGGCATCACCCTGCGTGCCGGTCGTCTGTCCGACCGGCAGTTCACGGTGCTGGGGTCGGGTGGCATGGTCGGCGTCGCCATCTCCGCCTATCTGATCGCCGATCCGTCGGGGTCGCGCGCGGTCACGGCGATGCTGGCCGTCGTGCCCGCCATCGCGGCGTCCGGATCGCCGCCCAAGGTCACGATCTCGCTCACCGGCGCCGCGGTGATCATGGCGACGGCACTGAGCATCAACGGCTCCGAGGGCGCGGTGCGGTTCGTCGCGGCCGGCGCCGCGGTCACCACCGTGGTGGTGCCGGCGGTGTTGATCGCCACCATGCGCAGCTCGCTCGAATCGGTGACAGCCCGCCTCGAGACCCTGGCGAACACCGATCCGCTCACCGGCCTGCTCAACCGCCGCGGCATGTTGCCGCGGGTGAGCGCCATGCTCGCAGAGGCATCGGAGAAGTCCGACGCCATCGTCGTCTCGCTCGTCGACGTCGACCACTTCAAGTCCGTCAACGACACTCGCGGTCACGCGGCCGGTGACGTCGTGCTCACCACGGTCGCCGAGGCGATCGCCGCCTACGTTCCCGAGGACGCGGTGGTCGCCCGGCTGGGCGGGGAGGAGTTCCTGGTGCTCGGCCTCAGCAAGTCCGTCGCGGGGCTCGAGGAGAAGGTGCTCGAGAGCGTCCGCTCCGCGTGCGACGTCACCGTCAGCATCGGAGTGGCGCAGGCGAACGTGGTGTTCGACGAGAGGGGCGGCAACGACGTCGAGGCCACCCTCGACCGACTGACCTACGCGGCCGACCGCGCGCTGTACGCGGCGAAGACGGCGGGCCGCGATCGAGTGGCATTCGCGGTGGAGGACGTCGTCCGGTGGTCACCGACCCTGACGCCGGTGCAGCGCCGCGACAAGACGGAACCCCTCCCGTGACGGCAGAGGAGTGAGCATGAGCGAGCACCGCGTCCTGGATCCGACCGACCTCGGCGATCACGAGGTTCTCGATCGACTGATGTCCGAGATCGGGGACGACGCGATCCTGGACACCACCGCCGAGCAGCTCCAGTCGCTCGACGCACTGCTGCCCACTCCGTCGTCCGAGCTCCTGGACGAGCCGACCCGGTGGGTGCACTACCCCTGGCGTCGCTCGCTCGTGCGGGTGCTCGGTCCGCGCGGGTTCCGGTTGCTGCGCCTGGACCGGAACCGCAACAAGATCACCGTGGACGAGCAGGATGCTGCGCGGCGCCTGCGCGTCGGCGTCGTGGGTCTGAGCGTCGGCCACGCGGTAGCGCACACCCTCGCTCTCGAAGGGCTGTGCGGCGAGCTCCGGTTGGCCGACTTCGACGATCTGGACCTGTCGAACCTCAACCGTGTGCCCGCGTCGGTGTTCGACCTCGGCGTCAACAAGGCGGTGCTGGCGGCTCGCCGCATCGCCGAACTGGATCCGTACCTCGAGGTGACGACGTTCCCGACCGGGATCGACGAGGCGACCACGGACGCCTTTCTCGCCGACCTCGACATCGTCGTCGAGGAGTGCGACTCGATCGACGCGAAGGTGTTGGTGCGGCAGGAGTGCCGTCGCCGCGGGATTCCCGTGATCATGGAGACCAGCGACGGGGGCGTGCTCGACATCGAGCGCTACGACCTCGAACCCGACCGACCGTACTTCCACGGGTTGCTCGGCGACGTCGACGCCGCGGCGGTCGCGGGGATGACGCCGCGGGAGAAGGCGCCACTGGCGGGGCGCATCCTCGAGATGGAGCGCATCACGCCGCGCATGGCGGCATCGTTGCCGGACATCGGTACGACATTGTCGACGTGGCCGCAGTTGGGGAGTGACGTGGCTCTGGGCGGCGCGTCGGTGGCCGCTGTGGTGCGGTTGTTCGGGCGCGGGACACCGCCTCCGTCGGGACGCGTCCGTGTCGGTCTCGAGGCGATCATCGAGAGCACCCTCGTCGACCCCTACAGGGACTGACCGCTCGCTCGGAGATGGCGCAGCAGAACGTCGGTGACCTCGTCCGGGCGTTCCTGGTGCACGTAGTGCCCCGATCCCGTCACGCGATGCTCCACGAGCTGCGGTGCCCAGTGGGAGTCGCGGCGCGCCGTTGTCGGCAGGACGTACGGGTCGGCGGATCCCAGGATCTGCAGCGCCGGTAGATCGACGGTCCGGTCGATCGCGGCGCGGAAGCGGCGACCGTCGGAACGGAACTGGCTGCGGAACGCCCAGCGCTGATACTCCAACGTGCTGTGTGCGACACCGGGGATGCGGACGGCCGACCGCATCCTCGACACGACGTCGCCGAACTCCGTGGACGACTGCCACTGCGCGGACGACCGGGCACGGACGAGTCGCTCCACCTCGGCACCGTCGTCGGCGACGAGCGTATTCTCGGGTGTGAGCGGAACCTGGTAGCGCAGGAACGACGGCAGCAGCGCCGCGCGCTGCGCCGAGTCCCGTATCGCAGCTCGCCGCAACGAGATCGGATGCGGTGAGGCGAGCAGCGAGATCGAGCGAACAGCGCGAGGGTGCAGCGCTGCGGTCGCCCAGCACACGAGTCCGCCGTCGGCGTGCCCGACCAGATCCGCCTCGGAGTGTCCGAGCGCGCGAACGAGGCCGGAGATGTCACCGGCGAGGGTCCAGCCGTCGTAGCCGCGAGGCGGCTTGTCGCTGTCGCCGTAGCCCCGCAGATCCACTGCCACGGCGTGATAGCCGGCGGCGCCGAGAGCGGTCAGCTGGTGGCGCCACGACCACCAGAGGTCGGCGAAGCCGTGGACGAGGACGACCAGCGGCGCCGGCCGACTCGGATCAGGGCGTCCCGGGTCGGCAGACGCCGAGGTGTCCGCCTCGGCGATGTGGAACCGGATGCCGTTGGCGCGGATGTCGCGGTGCTGCCACGGGCCGGGATATCGGACGGTCGACGGGTCGGGTGCGGCCACTGTCGTCGGTACGCGGGCGCGGTGTCAGCGCGAGAGCGGGGCGCGCACGTCGAGCGCGTCCAACGGCTTCTTCGGCGATGCGCCGTCGCCCTGGCCCGGCAGCACCGAGGAGGCCGCCTTCAGCGAGTCGATGGTCTTCTCGGGCTTGCGCAGCTTCTTCACCCGGAGGTAGCCGAGGAACGCGAGCAGCGCCGTGATGACCACCATGATCAGGAAGACGATGAGGAACGCGAGCCACCGCGTGACCCACACGTTGAGCAGCTCGGCGAGGAAGAAGAAGAAGAAGAACGAGCTGAAGATCAGGACCGCGAGCGCGAGGATGAAGAGGACGCTGCCCTGCAGTCCCTTCTTGATCTCGCCGGTCACCTCGGCCTTGGCCAGTTCGACCTCGGCGCGGACCAACGTGGAGACCTGTGTCGTCGCGTCCTTGACCAGGGTGCCGATGCTGGCCGTGGCGGGGTTGCTGCGACTGTCGACGTCCGTCAGCGGGATCGAGGAGATACTGGCCGGAGCGGTCGTCCGACCGCTCGTGTCGGTGCCTCGGCTGCTGCTCACGTGCAAGTCCCTTCGAAGATGTTCGTCGCGCTCGACAGTGATCGTCCGGCGATACCGGCCAACCTTATGTCCTTACCCGTTCGGGGCTCACACTATCGCCGCCGGACGGGGCCGGTCCCGCCGGACGTCGGTCCCCGCGTGGTGAGCACTCACGAACCGAGTGGCCGGTATCGGCCCTCACGTCACGATGCGTCGGGTAACTTCCTGCTGACGAACCCGCCTCCCAACAGGAGAAACCCGTGACAAGCACTTCCGCGGACCGCGTTCCGAACCCCGACGGTTCGAACATCGCCGGTCCGGACTCCGATCTCGATGCAGTGGACGGCGTACCTCGCAGTCGCATCGTGATCGCCTCGATGGTCGGAACCTCCATCGAGTTCTTCGACTTCTACATCTATGCCACCGCCGCCGTCCTCGTCTTCCCCCGACTGTTCTTCCCCGCGGGCAACGACACGACGGCCCTGCTCGCGTCGTTCGCGACGTTCGGCCTCGCCTTCGTCGCGCGGCCCATCGGTTCGGTGCTGTTCGGACACTTCGGTGACCGCATCGGCCGGAAGGCGACCCTGGTGGGGTCCCTGCTCACCATGGGCATCGCGACCTTCCTCATCGGACTGCTGCCGACGTACGACAGCGTGGGCATCATCGCCCCGATGTTGTTGGCGCTCATGCGTTTCACGCAGGGTGTCGGCCTGGGCGGCGAGTGGTCGGGCGCTGCACTGCTCGCCACCGAGACCGCCAAGGAGGGCAAGCGGGCCTGGGCCGCGATGTGGCCGCAGCTCGGTGCCCCCATCGGCTTCCTGATGGCCAACGGGATCTTCCTCATCCTGACGTTGTCGATGGACTACGACTCCAAGACGTCCGGATCGGACCACGCCTTCCTCACGTGGGGATGGCGTGTGCCCTTCCTGCTGAGCGCGATCATGGTGATCATCGGCCTCTACGTGCGACTCAAGCTCGAGGAGACACCGGTGTTCAAGCGCGCCGTGGCCAACGGCCAGCGCGTCAAGACGCCGGTGGCGGAGGTCTTCAAGACCAGCTGGCGTCCGCTGATCCTCGGCACGTTCGTCATGCTCGCGACGTACACACTGTTCTACGTCATGACGACGTGGGTGGTCAGCTACGGCACCGGCAAGGTGGTCGATCACAGCGGTGTCGCCGTGACCATCGCCTACACGGACTTCCTGGGCCTGCAGCTCATCTCGGTGTTGTTCTTCGCCGCGTTCGTCCCGGTCTCCGGCTGGCTCGCGGATCGGTTCGGCCGCCGCATCACACTGATCGTCATCACCACCGCGATCATCCTGTTCGGCCTGTCGTTCAAGTGGTTCGCTGCTCCCGAGTCCGCCACCGAGAGCCGCATGCTGCTGTTCATGTGCGTCGGCCTGGCGCTGATGGGTCTGACCTTCGGACCGATGAGTGCTGTTCTGCCGGAGCTGTTCCCGACCAACGTGCGCTACACCGGATCGGGTATCTCCTACAACACGGCCAGCATCCTGGGAGCGGCCGTGGCGCCGTTCATCGCGACCTGGCTGGTGAACTCCTACGGCGTCGCGTGGGTGGGCGTGTACCTGGCCGTCGCCGCGGCACTGACGCTGTTCGCACTCGTCGTCATGAAGGAGACGCGCGGACGCGATCTCGACACAGTGTCCTGACGGACTGCCGACAGCAGAGAGGGGCTCGTGCACTCGGTGCACGAGCCCCTCTCTCTGCGTGACGCGTGGTTACTTCTGGCCGGCCTTGGCGATCGCGTCGAAGACGGCGGGATCGACGAGGGTCGAGGTGTCGCCCAGATCCCGGCCCTCGGCGACGTCGCGGAGCAGGCGGCGCATGATCTTTCCGCTGCGCGTCTTGGGGAGCTCCGGGACCACCGTGATCTGTCGCGGCTTGGCGATCGGCGAGATCTCCTTCGACACCTGAGCCTTCAGCTCGGCGATCAGCGCGTCGCCGGTGTTCTCGATGCCCTCGCGCAGGATGACGAAGGCGACGATGCCCTGGCCGGTGGTCTCGTCCGCCGCGCCCACGACGGCTGCCTCGGCGACGCCGGGGTGGGTCACCAGAGCCGACTCCACCTCGGAGGTGGAGATGCGGTGACCGGAGACGTTCATGACGTCGTCGACGCGTCCGAGGACCCAGAGGTCGCCGTCGTCGTCGAAGCGCGCACCGTCACCGGCGAAGTACCAACCCTCGGTGGCGTAGCGGGACCAGTAGGTGTCCTTGTAGCGCTCCATGTCGCCCCAGATGCCACGCAGCATCGACGGCCACGGCTCGTCGAGTACGAGGTACCCGTTGCCGCCGGGCCCCAGCATCTTCGCGTCGTCGTCCACGATGGCGGCCGAGATGCCGGGGAGCGGTGTCTGGGCCGATCCCGGCTTGGTGGCGGTGACGCCGGGCAGCGGCGAGACCATGATCGCGCCGGTCTCGGTCTGCCACCAGGTGTCGACGATCGGAGCGCTGCCGGCGCCGATGACGTCGCGGAACCAGCGCCACGCCTCGGGGTTGATGGGTTCGCCGACGCTGCCGAGCAGGCGGATCGAGGAGAGGTCGTGTGCGTCGGGGATCTGTCGTCCCCACTTCATGAACGTGCGCACGAGCGTGGGCGCCGTGTAGTAGATGGTGACGCCGTACTTCTCGACGATGTTCCAGTGCCGGTGCTCGTCGGGAGAGTTGGGCGTGCCCTCGTAGACCACCTGCGTGGCGCCGTTGGCCAGCGGGCCGTAGACGATGTAGCTGTGCCCGGTGACCCAGCCGATGTCGGCCGTGCACCAGTAGACGTCCTTGCCCTGCTTGTGGTCGAAGACGTAGTGGTGCGTGTAGGCGGTCTGCGTCAGGTAGCCGCCGGAGGTGTGGATGATGCCCTTCGGCTTACCGGTGGTTCCCGAGGTGTAGAGGATGAAGAGCGGGTGCTCGGAGTCGAACGCCTGCGCCTCGTGCTCGGGGGAGGCGGACCCGACGGTGTCGTGCCACCAGAGGTCGCGGCCCTCGGTCCACTGCACGTCGATGTCGGTGCGCTTGACCACCAGGACGTGCTCGATCGACGCGGCGCCGTCCACGGCCTCGTCGACCGAGTCCTTGAGCGGCGCGGCCTTGCCGCGGCGCCACTGGCCGTCGGTGGTGACGACGAGCTTGGCCTCGGCGTCGTCGATGCGCGAGCGCAGTGCGGAGGACGAGAAGCCTGCGAAGACGACGCTGTGGGTCAGTCCGAGGCGGGCGCACGCGAGCATCGAGACGATGGCCTCGGGGACCATGGGCATGTAGATGGCGACGCGGTCACCCGAGACGAGCCCGAGATCGGTGAAGGCGTTCGCGGCGCGGCTGACCTCGGCGAGGAGGTCGGAGTAGGTGATCTCGCGGCTGTCCCCGGGCTCGCCCTCCCAGTGGATCGCCACCTGGTCGCCGCGGCCCTCGACCACGTGCCGGTCGACGCAGTTGTAGGCGACGTTCAGTTCACCACCGACGAACCACTTCGCGACGGGGGCGTCCGACCAGTCGAGCACCTGCTCGAACGGCGTGTGCCAGTGCAACCGGTTCGCCTGCTCGGCCCAGAACGCGAGGCGATCGTCCTTCGCCGCCTGGTAGAGCTCGGATCCGGCGTTGGCCTGCGCGACGAAGTCGTCACTCGGGGGATAGGACACCGGGTGCTCCGATTCCGTGTCCCTGGTCGCGCCGTCGTCGGTCACGGTCTCGGTCATCGTGGTACCTGGCCCCTCTCGGAAAAGCTGGTGTGTCGGTTCGGTGTGTCGCGACTGTGAGGGTAGTCACGTGTGACCGGCGCCGCACCGTTGCAGAGGGCTGCGACCCGGGACGTGCGGCGAGAGGTGCGTTCTGCGCGACGGGCGGTGTGCAGCAGCGATGGATGGTGACGAGACACCAAAATCGCCTCTCATCAGGCTGTCTGACCGGTGAGGTCCAGTCCTGTCAGGTTACGTCCGTATTTCGGGGCGGACCCGGGTCGTTCCGATTTCGGGGGAGTGCACGACAGACCTTTGTGAGTGTGTCTAAAGTCAAGCAAATATCCGGGTCACGCCGGTCATCGCCCGTGGCCCACCCGACACCCGCGGACCACCCGCGGACGGTGCGTGCAGTCGACCCTGTTCGTGCCGGATTCGATGGAGGACATGTTGAGAGTCAAGAAGACGATCGCGGTGGTCTCGGTGGCCATCGCCGCCGTGGGCATGCTCGCGGCGTGTGGTGGCGGGGGTGGGTCCTCGAGCGCCGAGGGCACCTACAGCCTGTACATCGGCCAGCCCGAGAACCCGCTCGTTCCCGGTAACACCACCGAGAGTGAGGGCAACCAGGTCCTCAAGGCCCTGTTCACGCCGTTGGTGAACTACAACGACGAGAGCAGCGAGGTCGAGTACACCGGCGTCGCCGAGTCGGTCGAGTCCGACGACCAGCAGAACTGGACGATCAAGCTCAAGCCGGACTGGACGTTCCACGACGGCACGCCCGTCGACGCGAAGTCCTACGTCGATGCGTGGAACTACACCGCGCTGAGCACCAACGCCTTCGGTGCCTCGTACTTCTTCGAGAACGTCCAGGGCTTACGACGATCTGCAGGCCGCCGAGGGCGCCGAGCCCACCGCGACCACGATGACCGGCCTCGAGGCCGTGGACGACACCACGATTCGCGTGGCTCTGAAGGAGCCCTTCGCGATCTACCCGGTGACCCTGGGCTACAGCGCGTTCTCGCCGCTGCCCGAGGCGTTCTTCACCGATCCCGACGCCTTCGGACGTCGTCCCATCGGCAACGGCCCTTTCAAGGCCGACGAGGACTTCGTCGAGGGCCAGGGCATCACCCTGACCAAGTACGACGACTACAAGGGTGAGAACCCGGCACAGTCGCAGGGCGTGCAGTTCAAGGTCTACACGGAGCTGAGCACCGGCTACACCGACGTTCAGGCCGGCGGCCTCGACGTCATGCTGGATCTGCCGCCGGACGCCTGGGCGACCGCACGTGACCAGTTCGGTGACCGGTACGGCGAGCGCGCTCGCCCCGACATCACCTCGCTCGCGTTCCCGACCTACGACCCGCGTTTCTCGGATCCCCGTGTGCGTGAGGCGTTCTCGATGGCGATCGACCGTCAGGCCATCACCGAGGCCATCTTCACCAACACCCGCACGCCGGCCACCTCCTTCGGTTCGCCCGTCGTCGACGGCTACCGGGACGATGCCTGCGGCACCAAGTGCGAGCTGAACGCCGCTCAGGCCAACACGCTGCTCGACCAGGCCGGCTTCGACCGGTCGCAGCCGGTGGAGCTGTGGTTCAACGCCGGTGCGGCACACGACACCTGGATGACCGCCGTGGGCAACCAGCTGCGCACCAACCTCGGAGTCGACTACGTGCTCCGTGGCGATCTGCAGTTCGCGCAGTACCTCCCGCTGCAGGACGCGCAGGGCATGACCGGTCCGTTCCGTTCGGGCTGGATCATGGACTACCCGTCGCTGTACAACTTCCTGTCGCCGGTCTACAGCTCGGCAGCACTGCCGCCGGCGGGCTCGAACGTCAGCTTCTACTCCAACCCGGAGTTCGACGCCGCCCTCTCGCAGGGCAACAACGCGGAGTCGATCGACGCCGCGACGACCGAGTACCAGCGGGCCGAGGACATCCTGTTCCGCGACCTGCCGGCCACTCCGCTCTTCTACGGTCTGAACCAGGCCGTGTGGAGCGAGCGGGTCGACAACGTCAAGATCGACCTGTTCGGTGACATCGAGGTCGCGGACGTCACGGTCAGCTGACCTCTCTCTCGACTCGGTGGGGCGCCGTGCAGACGCAGGGCGCCCCACCGACGCGTGAACCGTGAGACCCCGAAGAGGAGAACCCAGTGGGTCGCTTCATCACGCGCCGATTGCTGTTGACCATCCCGGTCCTGATCGGCGCCTCGTTCCTGATCTTCGCGATGGTGTACGCCCTTCCCGGCGATCCCATCCGCGCGCTCGCGGGCGATCGCCCGCTCGCCCCGGCCGTCGTCGCGCAGTTGCGTGCGCAGTACAACCTCGACGACCCGTTCCTGGTGCAGTACGTCAAGTACGTCGGCGGGCTCCTGCAGGGTGACTTCGGTACCGACTTCGCCGGGCGCCCGGTGCTCGACACCATCTCCCAGCGTCTTCCGGTGACGGTGCGGCTGACCATCGTGGCCATCGTCTTCGAGGCCGTCATCGGCATCGCGGCCGGTGTGCTCTCCGGTCTGCGCCGCAACTCCTTCTTCGACAACCTCGTGCTGGTGTCGACGACGCTGCTGGTGTCGGTTCCCGTGTTCGTCTTCGGCTTCGTCGCCCAGTACCTCTTCGGCTACAAGTTCGACCTGTTCCCCATCGCGGGTATCAACGACGGGTGGTACAGCTACCTGCTGCCCGGCCTGGTCCTGGCGTCGCTGTCCATGGCGTACGTCGCGCGTCTCACGCGGTCCGCGGTGTCGGAGGCCATGGCGGCGGACTACATCCGCACCGCCCGCGCCAAGGGCGTGGGGTACCGGCGCATCGTCCTGCGTCACGCACTGCGCAACAGCATGATTCCCGTCGTGACGTTCATCGGCGCGGACATCGGTGCGTTGCTGGGCGGCGCCATCGTCACCGAGTCGGTGTTCAACCTGCCGGGCCTCGGACGCGCGATCTTCGACGCCGTGCAGCGTCAGGAAGGCGCGGTGGTCGTCGGCATCGTCACGCTGATGGTCTTCTTCTACATCTTCTTCAACCTCGTCGTGGACGTGCTCTACGCGCTCCTCGATCCCCGAATTCGATACGAGTAGGCGCTATGACCAACGATGCACAGCATGTCGCCGCCGAGGGCGAGCCGGGCAACGTCGTGACCGGTGAGGCACAGGAGCTGGTCGGCCAGGCGAGCCTGTGGGGTAACGCGTGGAAGAAGCTGCGGCGCAGCGTTTTCTTCTGGTTCGGTGCCGTCATCACCGCGGTGCTGGTCCTGATGGCCGTGGTGCCCCAGCTGTTCGCTCGCGGGATCGATCCGCGCGCCTGCGACCTGTCGGACACCCGGCTCTCGCCGAGCTCCGAGCACTGGTTCGGAACGGACCTGCAGGGATGTGACTACTACGCCAACGTCATCTACGGCGCCCGCATCTCGCTGACCATCGGACTGCTCGCCGTCATCGGCGTGCTGATCATCGGCGTCCTGATCGGCGCGCTCGCCGGGTACTTCGGCGGCGTGCTCGACAGCCTGCTCGCCCGCTTCACCGACATCTTCTTCGGCATCCCGCTCCTGCTCGGCGCGCTGGTCCTGCTCACCGTCACCAGTGAGCGGACCGTCACCACGGTGGCGCTGGCCCTCATCGCCTTCGGGTGGATGACGGCCATGCGATTGGTCCGCTCGTCGGTCATCTCGATCAAGCAGAGCGAGTACGTGCAGGCCGCACAGGCACTGGGCGCGAGTACGTTCCGCATCCTGGTCCGCCACATCCTGCCCAACGCCCTCGCACCCGTGCTCGTGTACGCGACCATCGCCGTCGGCACGTTCATCGCGGCCGAGGCCACGCTGTCCTACCTGGGTATCGGGCTGCAGTTGCCGGCGATCTCGTGGGGCCTGCAGATCAACCTCGGCCAGAACTACATCTCCACCTCGCCGCACCTGGTGCTCTTCCCCGCCGGGTTCCTGTCGGTGACCGTGCTGGCCTTCATCCTCATGGGCGATGCGCTGCGAGATGCGCTCGACCCGAAACGGAGCTGACGGACATGAGTGACGACAAGACCGGCCCGATTCTCGGAGTCTCGGATCTGACGATCGACTTCGAAGTCGACAAGACGTGGCGTACAGCCGTACGGAACGTCTCGTTCGACCTCGCTCGCGGTGAAATCCTCGCCATCGTCGGCGAATCGGGCTCGGGTAAGTCCACCACCGCCATGGCGGTGCCCGGCCTGCTGGCCGACAACGCCCGCGTGAGCGGCAGCATCACGCTCAACGGTCGCGAACTGATCGGCCTGAAGGAACGTGAGCTGAACTCGGTGCGCGGCAAGGACATCGCCGTGATCTTCCAGGAGCCGATGACGGCTCTGAACCCCGTCTACACCATCGGGTGGCAGATCACCGAGGCCATCCGCGCGCACAGCGAGCTCAGCAAGGCGCAGGCCAAGGACCGTGTCATCGAGCTGCTGCGGCTCGTCGAGATGCCGGAGCCGGAGAAGCGCGTCAAGTACTACCCCCACCAGTTGTCCGGTGGCCAGCGCCAGCGCGCGATGATCGCCCAGGCGTTGGCATCCGAGCCGTCCGTGCTCATCGCGGACGAGCCGACCACGGCACTCGACGTGACCGTGCAGGCCGAGATCCTGCAGCTCATGCGCGACCTCCGCGGTCGGGTCGACGCGGCGATCCTGCTCATCACCCACGACATGGGCGTGGTCGCCGACATGGCCGACCGCATCCTCGTCATGCGCGGTGGCGACATCGTCGAGCAGGGCACCTCCGGCGACATCTTCCATCGTCCCGATCACGCCTACACCCGCGAACTCCTGGCCTCCGTGCCCCACCTCGGTTCCCGGACCGGGCAGGCGGGCACCGACGACACCCCCGACGTGCGGTACGCGCTCGAACTCGTCGACGCCGTCATCGAGTACCCGGGTTCGCGTCGCTCCGGTGGCTTCCGCGCGGTCGACGGTGTCAGCCTCACCATCGAGCCGGGCGAGGTGGTCGGTCTGGTCGGTGAGTCCGGATCGGGCAAGTCGACCATCGGCAAGGCAGCCGTCGGCCTGCTCAAGCTGCATTCGGGGTCGTTGTCCATCGCCGGAACGGACATCACGTCGATGTCGACCCGCGACCTGCGTCCGGTGCGCAGCAAGGTCGGCATCGTGTTCCAGGATCCGGGTTCGTCGCTGAACCCGCGGTGGCCCATCGGCCAGTCGATCGGCGAGCCGATGTTGCTGCACACCGAGATGGACCGTGGTCAGCGCAACACCAAGATCGAGGAGTTGCTCGATCAGGTGCACCTGTCGCGGGACATGCGCAACCGCTACCCGCATCAGCTGTCGGGTGGTCAGCGCCAGCGTGTCGGCATCGCCCGCGCCCTGGCTCTCGAACCCACCCTCCTCGTCGCCGACGAGCCGACGTCCGCGCTCGACGTGTCCGTACAGGCCAAGGTGCTCGAGCTCTTCCAGGAGCTGCAGCGGGAGTACGGCTTCGCATGCCTGTTCATCAGCCACGACCTCGCCGTGGTGGAGGTGCTGGCTCGCCGCATCGCCGTCATGAGTGCGGGCAAGCTGGTGGAGTTCGATCGGACCGACACCATCCTGCGCTCGCCGGCCGACCCGTACACGAAGCGGCTGCTCGCCGCGGTGCCCGTTCCCGACCCGGAGCAGCAGGCCGTCCGGCGCCGCGAGCGTGCCGAGTTGATGGCTGCCGAGCGGAACGCCGGATCCACCGCGACGTAGGACCACCGATAGCCTGACCGGATGACCAGCTCAGCCACAGATCCCCTCGGCCCGATCCTGGAGCTCGAGGGGGTGCGCGACGCCGCCGAGCGGGCGCGGAACGCGCTGGGCGAGGTGCACCGGCACAAGGCCAACCGGCGCGGATGGAAGGCGACGGCAGCCGAGGCGGCGGTCCGGGCCGCGCGGGCCTCCGCCGCGATGGAGGGGTCCTCCACGGCGATGCCCGAGGACGGTGAGGCCGCCCCGCCCCTGCTCGCCGGCGCGCTCCGGGTGGCCCAGGCTCTCGACGGCGACTCCCTGCCGATCATGGTGGGCGTCTGGCAACGGGCGCCGCTGCAGGCGCTGGCGAGGCTGCACCTCCTGGCCGCCGCGGACCTGGCGACGACACAGGACGATCTCGGACGACCCCGTGCGGACGCAGCCGACCGCCTCGCGTTCCTGGCCGATCTCGTGACCGGCGCCACGAAGGCGCCCGCCCCGGTGCTGGCCGCCGTGGTGCACGGAGAACTGTTGGCGCTGAAGCCGTTCGGCACGGCCGACGGCATCGTGGCCCGGGCGGCCTCGCGGCTGGTGGCCGTGTCCACGGGCTTCGACCCCCACAATCTCGGTGTCCCGGAGATCAGTTGGGCGAAGCGGCTCGCCGCGTACCGCACCGGCGCCGACGGTTTCGCCCGCGGCACCGAGCAGGGCGTGGGGAGCTGGGTGCTGTTGTGCTGCGGCACCTTCGAGGCCGGAGCAGCCGAGGCGACCACCATCGCGGACAACTCCGTCTGACGCATGAAACGGGCGACGCTGCCGAGTTCTCACCTCGACGACGTCGCCCGTCAGCACGAACGTCGGTTACCAGGCGTGCAGAGTGGGTTGCGGCGGAGCGGACTCCGCGAGGCCTCGGCGGGAAATCGTGCGCCCGGGACTCGTGTCCGCAACCAGTGCGAAGTTCTCATCCCTGATGCGCGACTTTCGCAGGCCCACAACGCTTGTGCCATCATAGCGGCGCGCTACGCGTGGGTACTGATCGGTCGTGCTGGGGAAAGCCCGGCTGGGAGAGCGATCCTTCTCTTCCGGCCCGCTCTTGGCCTTCCGTCTTCCCGTAAGACCATTTGTACTCTGTGACTCGCGCCACAGCAAGGGTTTCGCGAACCCGATCGATTCAGCGTCGCCGACGCAGCAGCGTGTACGTCGCGGCGCCCGCGGCCAGGGCGCCGAACGAGACGGCGGCCATGCCGGCCACCGTGCCCGACGACGGGGCCTGGAACCGGGCGCGCAGCGAGACCGGGTCGGAGAACGTGAGGATCGGCCATCCCCTGGCCGACGCCTCGCGGCGCAGGCCTCGATCCGGGTTCACCGCGGTGGGATGTCCGACCGCGTCGAGCATCGGCAGATCGGTGATCGAGTCCGAGTAGGCGTAGGACCGAGACAGGTCGTATCCCTCGCGCTCGGCCAACTCCTCCATGGCGGTGACCTTGCCGGGCCCGTAGCAGTAGAACGAGAGCTCGCCCGTGTACTTGCCGTCCTCGACGGCCATCCGGGTACCCATGTCGTGGTCCACGCCCAGAGCCTCCGCGATGGGCGCCACGACCTCCTCGCCGGAGGCCGAGACGATGACGACGTCGTGGCCGCGCAGCTTGTGGTCGGCGATGAGGTCGGCAGCCTCGGCGAAGACCAGCGGATCGACGATGTCGTGCAACGTCTCGGCGACGATGGCTCGGACCTGCTCGACGTCCCAGCCGGTACACATGTTGGCGATGTGGATGCGCATCCGTTCCATCTGGTCGTGATCCGCGCCCGACACCAGGAACAGGAACTGCGCGTAGCTGCTCTTGAGCACGCTCCGGCGGTTGATGAGACCCCCGTCGAAGAAGGGCTTGCTGAAGGCCAGCGTCGAGGACTTGGCGATGATCGTCTTGTCCAGATCGAAGAACGCGGCGACGCGGCCGGGGGCGTCCGGGCGGAGGGGTGTGCTCACCCCGTCAGCCTAAGGGTGCCCGGAGGTGGATCGCGGGTCACGGGGTCTCCACCTGCTTCGACCGCGACGGACCGACGGTCGTCCGTGTCGGTGCGGGTGGTCGGCGGTGTAAGATTTCGGCTACCCGGTCTCGAACCGGGCGTGTTCAGCCCGACCCCCCGGGGCTGAACTCCGACGACCCCCGCCTCCTCCCCCCCCCTGGCGGGGGTCGTCCCCTACTTCCGGTGCGGTAGCACCTTCTCCGCGCTGGTGCAGGCGCCGTCCCCGGGTACCGAGTTGTCCACAGGTTCGGCTCGCCGCTCTGGCGGACCGACCGCGGACGCCGCACGATCGACGGCGTGACCGACCTCGATTCAGCACTCCTGGTGATCGTGCCCGACACCGCACTCTCCGATCGTGTCCGGCGCATCGCCGCCGCCGCGGGTCGGGAGTCGTCGCACCTCGGCGCGCTGCCGGACCGTGCGCTGTGGCAGTCCTCGGACATCGTCGTGCTGGGAACGGCAGCTGCCGAACGAGCAGTGCGGGAACACCTTCCGAGGCATCCCGGTGTCGTCGTCGTGACCGACGGACCGGCGGACGTCGAGGCCTGGCAGAGCGCGTCGCGGCTCGGCACCTCCCGTGTGCTCGCGCTGCCGGCGCAGGAGGCCGATCTCATGGGGGTGCTGTCCGCGGCCGCACGCGTCCCCGTCGGTGGCGGTGTGGTCGTGACGGTGGTGGGCGGTTGCGGCGGCGCCGGTGCGTCCGTGTTCGCCGCGGCATCGGCCGTCGTCGCGTCCCGGTCCGGGCGCACCGTGTTGATGGACGGAGACGCGGTGGGCGGCGGGATGGACCTCGTCACGGGACTTGACGGCACACCGGGCCTGCGCTGGCCGGAACTGGTGATCGACGGCGGAACCGTCACGGCCGACGCACTGCATCACGCGCTGCCCGGGCGCGGCGATCTGGCGGTGCTCTCGACCCGGCGCGAGCAGACGAACACCATCACGGCAGCGGCCTGGCGCGCCGTCGTCGACGCCGGAGTCACGGCGGGCGAGGTCGTCGTGTGCGACGTACCGCGCGCAGGCCCCATTCACGAGATGTCCGTGCAGGCGGCAGATCTGGTGGTCGTGCTGGTCCCGGCGACGGTGCGGTCGGCCGCGGCGGCGCAGTGTCTCGCCCGGTCGATCACCTCGACATCGGCCAACGTGGGAGTGGTGGTCCGCGGTCCCGCGCCGTCCGGACTGACGGCCGCGGAGGTGGCCGACGTGGTGGGTCTTCCCCTGCTCGCCTCCGTGCGCCCCGAGCGTCGACTCGCCGCGATGCTCGACGGGCGTGGACTGGTCCTCGGCCGCCGATCTCCCCTGGCGCGAGCTGCCGGCGACGTCCTGGCACTGCTCACCTCGGCGCCCACGACATGACGGGATGGGTGTCGACGGATCTGCTCGATCGCGTCCGGGTGCGCCTCGTCGACGCCGACCGGGATCCGACGCCCGCCCTCATCGCGGAGGCGCTCCGGGCCGAGGCGGGCGGCGTGCTCGGTGACGCGGATCTGCTGCGCGCACTGCATCTCCTGGACACCGAGTTCCGCGGTGCCGGCGTGCTCGACGCCGTCCTGCGCGAGCCCGGCGTGACCGACGTGTTGGTCACCGGACCCGACGACGTGTGGGTGGACCGGGGACAGGGTCTGCGGCGAGCCGGCGTCGGGTTCGGGGACGAGGCCGCCGTGCGCCGCCTCGCCCAGCGGCTGGCGCTGTCGGCCGGGCGGCGGCTCGACGATGCGCAGCCGTGGGTGGACGGTCGTCTGCCCGGGATCGATCCCGGGTCGTTCGGAGTGCGACTGCACGCCGTTCTCGCGCCGGTGGCGCAGGGCGGGACGTGCCTGTCGCTCCGTGTGCTCCGTCCCGCGACGCAGGGTCTGGCAGCGCTCGCCGCGACCGGGGCGTTCGCCGACGGCGCCGAGGATCTGTTGCGCCGCATCGTGTCCGGACGCCTGGCCTTCCTCGTGGTCGGTGGCACAGGAACCGGCAAGACGACATTGCTGGCGGCACTTCTCGGTGAGGTGGACGCGGCCGAGCGCATCATCTGTGTCGAGGACGCCGCCGAACTGGCGCCCTCGCACCCCCACGTGGTGCGGCTCGTCGCCCGGCCCGCGAACGTGGAGGGAGTGGGCCAGGTGGGAGTGCGCGATCTGGTGCGTCAGGCCCTGCGCATGCGTCCCGATCGCATCGTGGTGGGCGAGGTCCGCGGTGCCGAGGTCGTCGACCTGCTCACCGCGCTCAACACCGGACACGACGGCGGTGCGGGCACCGTGCACGCCAACTCGCCCGACGAGGTACCCGCACGACTCGAAGCGCTGGCGGCCCTCGGTGGCATGGACCGGGCGGCGTTGCACAGCCAGTTCGCCGCCGCGGTGCAGGTGGTGCTGCACACCGCCCGCACGCCGAGCGGGCAGCGTGTGCTGTCGTCCATCGGCGTGCTCGAACGGGACGACCGCGGGCTGTGCACCGTGGTCGACGCCTGGTCGCGAACGCGGGCACGAGGTCCAGGACTCGACGCTCTCACCGCGATCCTGCGTCGGCGGGAGGGGTCCGCGTGATGCTCGCGGCGGTCTGTCTCGCGGCGGCTCTGCTGGTGCTGCCCTGCGCGGAGGCGCGCCGGCGCCTCGGACCGGTGCGCCGACGCTCGCTCGGGTCGGTGCGAGTGCCGGCGCCTGCCTGGATACCGGTGGCGGCAGGCGCGGCAGCGCTGGGTCTCGGTGCCGCGGTGGGCGCCGCGGTGGCCGTCGTGCTGGGAACGGTCGCCCTGCGGCGCACCCGAGGCGCTGTGCGGTTGGACCGTCGCCGCGCGGGGGACACCCTGGCGGCGGCGCTCGAGACGATGGTGGCCGAACTCCGCGTGGGAGCCCACCCGGCCACGGCCTGCCGCACCGCTGCGCGCGAGCACCCCGGGCCGGTCGGCACCGTCTTCGCCGCGGCCGCGGCCCGTGCGGAACTGGGCGGCACGATGTCGGATGCCGTGCGTGTCGGCGGACACGGGCCGGCGTGGGATCGGGTGGGTGCCGTGTGGCGCGTGGCCGAGGTGCACGGGCTGGGTCTCGCGGCACTGCTCGACGCGGTGCGCTCCGATCTGCGCGATCGCGGACGCTCGGCCCGGCGCATCGAGGCGTCCATGGCCGGCCCGCGCGCCACGGCGATGGTCCTCGCCGCGCTGCCCGCCGTCGGCGTCCTGCTCGGCCAGG
Source organism: Rhodococcus sp. SORGH_AS_0301 (assembly GCF_030818285.1). Classification (NCBI taxonomy): domain Bacteria; kingdom Bacillati; phylum Actinomycetota; class Actinomycetes; order Mycobacteriales; family Nocardiaceae; genus Rhodococcus; species Rhodococcus sp. SORGH_AS_0301. The sequence goes on along the minus strand of NZ_JAUTAC010000002.1, from coordinate 3,763,526 downwards.
CCATGGGCGCAGCGCCCCTCGCGGTTCTCACCGGAGGCGGCGCCGGCGGCATCATGCTGGTCGTCGGAGTGGCCCTCGCCTGCGCCGGGCTGCTCTGGACCGACGCCATCGTCGCGAAGGTGGCACCGTGACGATCGCCCTCGTGCTCTTCGCCGCCGCGGTGCTCGCGCTCCCGCCCGCCGTCGGTGTGCGCGCCCGGCTCCGGGTGCCGGGCGCGAACGGTTCCGTATCGGTGGGGGTGGCGCCGACGGACCACCACGCCACCGCGGGCGCGTTGGACCTGCTGTCCGCCTGTCTCCGTGGGGGACTCGACATCGGCAGCGCATCCTCGGCGGTGTCCTCCGTCGCGCCCGAACCCATGGCGTCGGCACTGCGCCGCGCCGCCCAGTTGCTCACTCTCGGAGCGGATCCTGATGCAGCCTGGTCGGCGCTGGCGGCGCATGCCGACACCGAGTCGGTGGCACGCGTCATCCTCCGCTCGGCGCGGTCGGGAACCTCGATGGCCGACGCGACCGCCGAGGCGGCAGCCGATCTGCGCGTGCGGGCCGACGATGCCGCCGCTGCCGCGGGCGAACGCGCCGGAGTGATGGTGAGCGGACCGCTGGGGCTGTGCTTCCTGCCCGCGTTCGTCTGCCTCGGCATCGTGCCCGTGGTGATCGGGCTTGCCGGGTCCGTCCTGAACGGCGGGGTGATGTGACCCCCGCCCGAGAACGCCGAGGGGGAACGTCCTCCTCGGAATACGAAGGGGGAGAACATGAGCAAGATCCTGACCGAGGTGGGCGCGCGCATCCTGATGGTGGCGCGGGAGGACGACGGGATGTCGACGGCCGAGTACGCCATCGGCACCATCGCGGCGGCGGCGTTCGGTGCCGTGCTCTACACGGTGGTGACGGGCGACAGCATCGTGACCGCGTTGACGTCCATCATCGACAAGGCGCTGCAGACACAGGTCTGACGGCGGACTCGGGTCTCACGGGCGACAGCGGGGCGGTGACGGTCGAGGCGGCGCTGGCGATCTCGTCGATCGTCGCCGTCCTGGTGTTGTGCCTCGGTGCGCTGGTCACCGTCACCGAGCACATCCGGTGCATCGACGCGGCGCGGGAGGGTGCCCGGCTCTCGGCGCTCGGAGACGAGAGCGCGGTGACGTCGGCGACGGTGGTGGCCCCGCCCGGTGCGCGGGTGACGGTGTCGCGCGTCGGCGATCTGGTGACGGTGCGAGTGGAGGCGTCGTCGCCGCTGCCCGGGTTGACGGTGTCGGCGAGTGCGGTGGCGACGGCGGAGCCGACGGGTGGATGACCGCGGTTCGGCGACTGTGCTGGGAGCGTTCGTCACGGCGGCGCTGGTGGTGGTGACCGCTGCGGTGGTCTCGGTGGGTGCCGCCGTCTCGGCCCGTCATCAGGCGCAGTCGGCGGCGGACCTCGCCGCGTTGGCGGGTGCCGCCGCACTGACGTCGGGGTCCGAGGCGGGGTGCGCGGCGGCGACGGCGTCGGCTGCGCGGATGGATGCGGTGCTGGACGGATGCGCGGTGGAGGAGTGGGACGTGCAGGTCCGGGTGCGAGTGCGGATCGCGCTGCTGCGCTTCGGGGAGAGGGACGCGGTGGCCTCTGCGCGGGCGGGGCCGGTGGAGGAGTGATCGTGGACCAGCACCTCGATATGTCGGTCAGCGCGACTCGGCGAGCCTGCGTACTTCCGGTGCGACGGGGCGGCCGGTCTTCGCGCTGGCGGCCATGGCGGCTCGTGCAGCAGCCCGCCTCACAGAGACACGCAACTGGTGCCTCGGTGATCGTGGACTATCGACCCCGGATTCCGGGGCCTGGATTCCACGATCGCGCCAGCAGGAGCACGCCCATGCCGATGGTCCACACGTTCAGGGTGTCGAGGGCGAGCCGCTCGGTGACACCCGAGCCCAGTCCCCATTTCCCGGGGCTGAGGAAGGCGATGCCGCCCACCACGGCGATCGCACTGCAGGCGTAGGTGAATCGCGAGGCGACTCGACCGACGGATCGTGCGACACACAGCATTCCGGCGAGCTGCAGGCCGAAGTGCACCTGCGCCGCGACGGTGTGGGGGACCGGTGCGACGTCCATCGGGAGGAACCCGACGGCGCACGTCGCGAGACCGGAGAGCGCCACGAGGATCCACCCCGTCCGTGCGATGCCCACCGAGGGACGTACCAGGAGCGCCGCGCCCGCTGCGGTGGCGCCGCCCACGGCCACGAACGTCGCGTTCATGACGACGTGATCGGGCGAGCAGTAGTCGGTGCACGTCGCCGCACCGAGGGCGCTGATGACGTCGTCACGCCAGCTGTACGGGGTGGTCCAGGAACGCGAGACGATCACCTGCATCGGCCAGTAGAGGACTGTGGCGATCCACAAGGAGGCGACGCTCCGACGCAGGGTCATGACACGACGGTAGACACCGGCGTCGTGACCGGCGCATCATGAGGTGAGTCACACGTGTGACGTGCGGTAACGCGCAACCGGGTTATCGCAGGCCGAGCATCGGGGGAATCGGAATGTCGAGAGTGGCGGACGTCAAGGACGAGGCACGATCGCGGCTGCGGTGGTTCGCGGTGCACGGAGTGGTGCGCTTCTTCGCCACACGCGGCATCAAGATCGGTGACCCGCAGGCCAAGCTCATCGCCGATCCGGTGACTCGCGCGAACCCCGGTGTCGTCTACCAGGAGATTCGCGACCGGGGAAAGATCGTCAAGGGCCGCGTCGCCTACCTCACCGTCGACCACGGGCTGATCTTCGACCTCCTGCGCTCGGACGACTACCGCACCGTCGTCGTGGGCGGCAATCTCCCGAAGCCGCTGCGGGCGATCGAGCGTCGCACCCGAACCGCCGCTCTGCACCCGCTGGCGCCGCCGTCGCTGCTGTCGGTCGAGCCGCCCTCGCACACCCGCTACCGCAAGCTGGTGTCGTCGGTGTTCACCGCGCGCGCCGTCAACGCGATGCGCGACAACGTGCAGCAGGTGGCCGACACGCTTCTCGACGAACTCGTGGCCGCGGGCGGCGGCACGGTCGACATCGTGTCGTCGTACTGCGCCAAGCTTCCGGTCGCCGTCATCGGTGACATCCTCGGCGTGCCGGAGGCGGACCGCGACAAGGTGCTCGAGTTCGGCGAACTCGCGGCGCCCAGTCTCGACGTCGGTCTGACGTGGTCGCAGTTCCGCGAGGTCGAGCAGGGCCTCGAGGGCTTCGACCGGTGGCTCGCCACCCACATCGCGGGATTGCGCGACAACCCGGGCGACGATCTGATGAGTCAGCTCATCGCGGCGTCCGAGGACGGGGTGTACCTGAACGATCGGGAACTCCGCGCCACCGCGGGTCTGGTGTTGGCGGCAGGGTTCGAGACGACGGTCAACCTGCTCGGCAGCGGCATCAATCTGCTGATGAACAACCCCGACCAGCTCGCGCGACTGCAGGACGATCCGTCGCTGTGGGGAACGGCCGTCGACGAGATGCTGCGGCTCGAGTCGCCGGTGCAGATGACGGCCCGCGTCGCGAAGGGTTCCGTCACCCTCGAAGGCATGGACCTCGAGGCCGGCGATCTGGTGGTGTGCGTCCTCGCGGCCGGTAATCGGGACCCGCAGGTCTTCGACGACGCCGACACCTTCGACGTCGGTCGGTCCAACGCCAACAAGCACCTGTCGTTCTCGGGTGGGCGCCACTACTGCCTCGGCGCCGCACTCGCGCGCGCGGAGAGCGAGGTGGGACTGCGCACGCTGTTCGACCGCTTCCCGCATCTGTCGTCCGCCGGCACCGGCGTCAAGCGGGACACCCGTGTGCTGCACGGGTTCCGCACGCTACCGGTGGCGCTCGGCGAACCGGCCACCGTGTCTGCCTAACCCTCCAGACAGGCGAGGACGGCGTCGAGCACGCGCACGGCGCCGTCCTTGTCCAACGGATCGTTTCCGTTGCCGCACTTGGGTGACTGCACGCAGGACGGGCACCCCGAGACACACTCGCACGACGCGATGGCCTCGCGGGTCGCGGAGAGCCAGATGCCGATGACGGCGTGGCCGCGGTCGGCGAATCCGGCGCCACCGTCGTACCCGTCGTAGACGAAGACCGTCGGCAGGCCGGTGTCGGCGTGCAGTGCCGTCGACACGCCGCCGATGTCCCATCGGTCGCATGTCGCGACGAGGGGCAGCAGACCGATGGCCGCGTGCTCCGCCGCGTGGAGCGACCCGGGGACACGTTCGGCGGTCACGCCGGCGGACTCGAGCAACTCCGGCGTGATCGTGTACATGACTGCGCGCGTGTGGAGTTCCTGCATCGGCATGTCGAGTTCCACGGAGTCGAGAATCTCTCCGGACGGCAGTCTGCGGAGGTATCCGACCACCTGGTGGCTCACCTGGACCTGCACCAGCGCGACGTCGACCTCCCCGTACGACTGCTGTTCGTGCACGTCCTCGATCACGATGTCGGTGATCTCGCGCGCCGAGGTGGTCCACTCGGGCTCCTCGGGGTGCACCACCGCGAGGCCTTCCTCGAAGTCGAGCGTGTCCACGACGAACGACTCGCCCTGATGGATGTGGACAGCGCCGGGGTGGGTCGTCGAGGGCGCGCGGCCGGCGTCGACGGTGCCGAGCATGCGTCCGGTGGAGCCGTCGACGATCGCGATCTGCGACCCGATACCGCCCCGGATGTCCACCGCCGCATGGGGGGTCGCGTCCGCGGTGATGTACCACCCGTGCGGCCGACGGCGGAGCAGACCCCGGTCCGCGAGGGACTGCGCGACGTCCTGAGCGCCGAGCTCGATCACCTCGTCGTCGGTCAGCGGGAGTTCCATGGCCGCGCAGAGCAGCTGTGGCCCCAGCACGTAGGGGTTGGTGGGATCGGTGACCGTCGCCTCGATGGGCTTGTCCAGCAACGCGGCCGGATGGTGCACGAGGTACGTGTCGAGCGGGTCGTCCCGGCCCACCAGGATCACCAGCGACCCCTGGCCGCGGCGACCGGAGCGGCCGGCCTGCTGCCAGAACGACGCGACCGTCCCCGGGAAGCCGGCGACGACGACGGCGTCGAGCCCCGCGATGTCGACGCCGAGCTCGAGTGCGTTGGTGGTGGCCACGCCGAGCAGGGTGCCGTCGGACAGCGACCGCTCGAGTTCGCGGCGGTCGTCGGCGAGGTATCCGGCCCGGTATGCCGCGATGCGCTGCGGCAGATCGGGATCGACGTCCGCGAGCAGCCGCGCGGTACCCAGTGCCGTCAGCTCCGCGCCGCGTCGGGAACGGACGAACGTCAGCGTCCGGGCGCCCTCGACGACGAGGTCGGCCATGATGCGTGCGGCCTCGGAACCGGCGGCGCGCCGGATCGGCGCCCCGTTCTCACCCGTGACGTCCAGAAGCGGTGGCTCCCACAGGGCGACGGTCCGGGGACCGTGGGGAGATCCGTCCTCGGTGATCTCCTCGCACGGTGCACCGACCAGGCGACTGGCCGCGGCCCCGGGATTCGACGCGGTGGCGCTCGCGAGAACGACGACGGGCGCGGCGCCGTAGCGCGCGGCGATGCGCCGGAGTCGTCGCAGGATCAGGGCGACGTTGGAGCCGAACACCCCGCGATACGAATGACATTCGTCGACGACGACGTACGCCAGGTTGCGGAAGAAGTGCGCCCACCGCTGATGGCCCTTGAGCAGCGAGATGTGCAGCATGTCGGGGTTGGTGAAGATCCACCGTGAGTTCGCCCGGGCCCACTGGCGCACCTCGAGGGGTGTGTCGCCGTCGTACGCACTCGGTGCGATGTCCGGGAAGCCCCGCGCGGCGAGCGAGTCCGTCATGTCCACTGCAGCCCGAAGCTGGTCTGCCCCCAGCGCCTTGGTGGGCGCGAGGTAGAGCGCGGTGGCGCGCGCGTCGGTCGACAGACGGGACAGCACGGGCATCCGGTACGCCAGCGACTTGCCCGACGCCGTGCCCGTCGAGACCACCACGTTGCGGCCCGACCACGCGAGCGACGCGGCCTCTGCCTGGTGGGTCCACGGCTGCGGGATCCCGCAGTCCTGGAAGACCTCGACGACCGCGGGCTCGAGCCACTGCGGCCATGCGGCGTACCGGGACTCACGTCCCGGCAGCTCCGCCGCATGGGTCAGCGGAGACTCTCCCGGCGGCGTTCCCGCCAGCGCTCGTCCGAGCAGCATTCCGCCGAACGAGGAGGCCGGTGCGTCGGTCGTCGTGCTCACTGTCTCTCACTCCCTCGGTGCTCGTGTCGATCGTAGAAGAACGGGCGGACAGAGCCCGCGAGGATATTTACGAAGTTGTTGTCTCGTCGACTGTCGCGCCGCCGTCCGACGTGGTTCACTGTTCTCGGTCGCAGCTTCTGTGTTCGTTTTCACGCTCGCAGGATCTAATGTTGCGAGCGCGGTGCGTGAAGCTCTGCCCACGGGGTGACTCTTGGGGGGGATCATCACAGCGGTCGGAACCGGCCCGATGGACTGTAAGTGCCGTTCATCGCATCCGGTGTTCAAGAAAAGGATAGACAAGCATGGCACAGGGAACTGTGAAGTGGTTCAACGCCGAAAAGGGCTTCGGCTTCATCGCACCCGAGGACGGCTCCGCTGACGTCTTCGTCCACTACTCCGAGATCCAGGGCAGCGGCTTCCGCACCCTCGAGGAGAACCAGCGCGTGGAGTTCGAGGTCGGACAGGGCACCAAGGGCCCCCAGGCCACGGGCGTCCGCGCCGTCTGATCTCGATCGGACAGTCTCTACCGACACGTCCCCCGTCGCCTTCCGAGGTGGCGGGGGACGTCTCGTTTCCGTGACACTGCGTCGCGGACACCACGCCGGCGGGGCGTTCGTGGCTTACTGTCGCGATCGTGAGCCAGTTGTCCTTCTTCTCCGCCGAGTCGACGCCGCCCGACGCGGCCGACCTCGCCGGGCTGCTGGCTGCGCAGGGTCAGCCCGTGATCGTGTCCGGGCGCACGCGCATCTCCGTCGTCGTCGACGCCACCTGGCGTGCCCACGCGGTGGCCGACCTGATCGAGTCGTGCGGCTTCGACGCCGAGATCACGACGACCGACGAGGGACGGCCACTGGTCCGGACCGAGCCGGTGCCCGAGCTGGCGTCGCTCGCCGCGGAGTGGGTCCGGGGAGCGGTGAAGGCGGTGCCCGGGGGTTGGGTGCCCGGACCGCGCGCCCTGCGGGCCTGGGTGGTCGCGGCGGGACGGCAGGAGGCCGGCGGCGCCCGGTTCGTCCTCGGACTCGATCCGCACGCCCCCGACACGCATCCGGTGCTCGCCCAGTCGTTGATGCGCGCCGGTGTGGCGCCGACTCTGGTGGGAACCCACGGAGGGACGCCGGCACTCCGGATCACCGGTCGACGTCGGGTGACCAGGCTCATCGAGAACATCGGCGAGCCGCCACCGGGCGCTCTCGCCGCGGGCGGGTGGCCCGTCCTCGTGTAGAGGAAGAGGGGGACTCGGACGGAGGTCACCGATGGTCGATGGGCCGCGGTGTCACATACGAGTTGCACGTGTGTGTCACTCTGTAGTGTGTCGGCTTCGAACGGTTCGGGGTATCGACGCAGGTGAACGGGTTCCCTCTCGCGGGGACCAGGAAGGTTCGGCAGCAGGTGGCAGCAGGAGACAGCACGGGGAACTCGTCGTCCGGCGCGTCCGGGCTTCGGCGTCTCGTGATCGTCGAGTCACCCACCAAGGCCAAGAAGATCGCGCCCTATCTGGGCAAGAACTACGTGGTCGAGGCCTCGGTCGGGCACATCCGAGATCTCCCGCGTGGTGCTGCAGACGTTCCGGCCAAGTACAAGGGCGAGTCCTGGGCTCGTCTCGGTGTCGACGTGGACCACGACTTCGAGGCTCTCTACGTCGTCAGCCCGGAGAAGAAGGGCAAGGTCGCCGAGCTCAAGAGCCTGCTCAAGGACGCCGACGAGCTCTACCTCGCCACCGACCCCGACCGCGAGGGCGAGGCCATCGCGTGGCATCTCCTCGAGACGCTCAAGCCGAAGATTCCGGTTCGACGGATGGTCTTCCACGAGATCACCGAGCCGGCCATCCTCGCCGCCGCCGCCGACACCCGCGAACTGGACACCGACCTCGTCGACGCCCAGGAGACGCGCCGCATCCTCGACCGCCTGTACGGCTACGAGGTCTCGCCGGTGCTGTGGAAGAAAGTCATGCCGAAGCTGTCGGCGGGCCGCGTCCAGTCGGTGGCCACACGTGTCATCGTGCAGCGCGAACGTGAGCGCATGGCGTTCCGATCGGCCGAGTACTGGGACATCTCGGCGCAGCTCGACGCCGGCGCCGAGGCGACGCCGCGGGCGTTCGGTGCGCGCCTGGTCAACGTCGACGGCTCTCGTGTCGCGTCGGGACGCGACTTCGGTGCCGACGGCAAACTCAAGTCCGAGGGCGTCATCGTTCTCGACGAGGCTCGCGCACGCCGGTTGTCCGAGGCTCTGGACGGTGTCGATCTGACCGTCGCGTCGGTCGAGTCCAAGCCGTACACGCGTCGTCCGTACCCCCCGTTCATGACCTCGACCCTGCAGCAGGAGGCCGGTCGCAAGCTCCGTATGTCCTCCGAGCGCACCATGCGTATCGCGCAGCGGTTGTACGAGAACGGCTACATCACTTACATGCGTACCGACTCGACGAACCTGTCGGCGTCGGCGATCGATGCCGCACGTCGTCAGGCCACCGAGCTGTACGGCCCCGAGTACGTGCACGACACCCCGCGGCAGTACACCCGCAAGGTGAAGAACGCGCAGGAGGCGCACGAGGCCATCCGCCCCGCCGGTGACTCCTTCGCGACGCCGGGCCAACTGCACAGCTCGCTGGACACCGACGAGTTCCGCCTCTACGAACTCATCTGGCAGCGCACGGTCGCATCCCAGATGGCGGATGCGCGCGGAACCACTCTGTCGCTGCGCATCTCGGGCACCGCGGGTACCGGTGAGGAGTGCACCTTCGTCGCGTCGGGACGCACCATCACGTTCGCCGGCTTCCTCAAGGCTTACGTCGAGAGTGTCGACGACCAGGCCGGCGGACAGTCCGACGACGCCGAGTCCCGGTTGCCGGTTCTCGAGCAGGGACAGGCGGTCACGGCCACCGGTCTCGATCCCGACGGTCACACCACCAACCCACCGGCCCGCTTCACCGAGGCGTCGCTCATCAAGACGCTCGAGGAACTCGGCATCGGTCGCCCGTCGACGTACTCGTCGATCATCAAGACCATCCTCGACCGCGGATACGTCTACAAGCGCGGTAGCGCCCTGGTGCCGTCATGGGTGGCGTTCTCCGTGATCGCGTTGCTGGAGGCGCACTTCGGCCGGTTGGTCGACTTCGACTTCACCGCAGGCATGGAGGACGACCTCGACGCCATCGCCGGTGGCCGCGAACGACGTGGAGACTGGTTGTCCGCCTTCTACTTCGGCGGTGAGAACGGCACGGAGGGGTCGGTCGCACGGTCCGGCGGACTGAAGAAGATGGTCGGCCAGAACCTCGAGGACATCGACGCTCGCGTCATCAACTCGATCCACCTGTTCGACGACTCCGAAGGTCGCGACGTACACGTCCGCGTCGGTCGCTACGGCCCGTACCTCGAACGGATGGTGCAGAACCCGGACGATCCCGACGGGGATCCGATCTCGCAGCGCGCCAACCTGCCCGACGACCTTCCGCCGGACGAGCTGACGCTCGAGTTCGCCGAGAAGCTGTTCGCGACTCCGCAGGAGGGTCGCAAGCTCGGTGTCGACCCGCTGTCGGGTCACGAGATCGTCGCCAAGGAAGGACGATTCGGGCCGTACGTCACCGAGGTCATCCCCGAGGAGCCCGAGCCCACCCCGGACATCGTTCCGGTGGAACAGCATTCGTCCGACGGGGGCGGCGGCACCGCCGTGGCCACCAAGGCGGCGAAGAAGGCTCCCGCCAAGAAGGCCGCCAAGAAAGCGACCGCACCGAAGCCGCGAACGGGTTCGTTGCTCAAGTCGATGGATCTCGCGACGGTCACGTTGGACGACGCGCTGAAGCTGCTGTCGTTGCCGCGCGTGGTGGGCGTCGATCCCGAGAGCAAGGAAGAGATCACGGCGCAGAACGGGCGCTACGGTCCCTACCTCAAGAAGGGCACCGACTCCCGCTCGCTGGCCACCGAGGACCAGATCTTCACCGTCTCCCTCGAGGAGGCTCTGAAGATCTACTCCGAGCCCAAGCGTCGCGGACGTCAGGGTGCGGCCACGCCGCCGCTGCGCGAACTCGGTGTGGACACTGTCAGTGGTCAGCCGATGGTGATCAAGGACGGCCGCTTCGGTCCGTACGTCACCGACGGTGAGGCCAACGCCAGCCTGCGCAAGGGCGACGAGGTGGGCACCATCACCGACGAGCGGGCCATGGAACTCCTCGCGGATCGTCGCGCTCGCGGGCCCGTGAAGAAGAAGGCCACCAAGAAGGCGCCGGCGAAGAAGGCTCCCGCCAAGAAGGCGGCAGCGAAGAAGACGCCGGCCAAGAAGGCTCCCGCGAAGAAGGCGGCCGCCACGAAGACCGCTGCGAAGAAGGCGCCGCCCGCCGAGTCCTGAGGACCGCACCTGTCCGCGATTGCCCTTAGCGTTCTCCTCACACACGAGGAGAGGGGCACATCATGGCGGGGACGTACACATCCGTGGGGCCGTCGGTCGACGTCACGGGCGAGAAGCTCGATCTGGTCACCATCCTGGCCGATCAGCGCGGGATGCTCGCGATCACGGCGCGGGGGATCACCGATGAGCAGGCGCGTCGGCGCACGACCGTCAGTGAGTTCACGCTCGCCTCGCTGATCGCGCACGTCGCGTCGGTGATCCGCGGGAACGTGACCATGCTCGAGGAGCGCGACGAGAACTCGACCGTCGACTTCTCGGGATCGGGCGAGCCCGAGGTGCCGGAGTCGATCGAACAGGTGCTGGCCGAACTCGACTGTGCCGGCCGAGCGCTGGAGCAGTGCATCGCCGCGCTCGGCAACCTCGACGACCTGATCCCGCAACCCACCGCACCGTGGGCGCCGGAGCGCATCTGGTGGACGGCGCGGCGCGTACTGCTGCACCTGTTGCGCGAGATCGCCCATCACAGCGGGCACGCCGACATCCTCCGCGAGGCTCTGGACGGGCAGTCGACGATGGGTGTGGTGGCGGGTGACATGGGGTTGGAGTTCTAGGCGCGATTGCCGTCCTGGACGCGCACCTCCCCGCAGTTCGCGACCGTCCCGTGCCTGCGCGTACTGCCGAGGGGTGCGCGTCCTTCTGTTGCTGTGAGCGCTGCCCGGAGACGATCGGCGAGAGCCGACGTCGCCAGGTCGTTCCACGTCCACCGTTCGATCCGCCACTCCAGTGAGCGCAACCGGTCCTCGCGCAGTTTCTCGGCGATCACCACATCCGCTGCATCCCCGTACTCGCGGTACTTCGCGAGCCCGTCGAACTCGCCGATCACTCCGTCGAACAGGAAGTCCGGCCGTCCCACGAAGCGTCCGCTCTCGTCGAGGACGTCGCATTGGAGCGCAGGAGCGGGGAGGCCGTGCCGGTGCAGGTAGACCCGGCTCCGAGACTCACCCACGCTCTCGGCGCCACCGTCCATGAAGGCGATGGCCCGCCGCGCCCTGTCGATCCCGCGACGACCGTGCGCTCGGGCCAGCGTCGCAGCCAGATCGTCCGCCGATGTTCGGCGCAGAGCAGCATCGCCGGAGCAGACCGAGGACTCGAACGGCCGACTACAGGCGAGGTCGACGACGGTTCTGGCGAGCGAGGTGACACGCACCCCGTCGACCGTCGTCACGTCGTCCGGGTGCAGTGGCGATGCGTGCACGACGCGCGACGTGCCGGCCCGACCACCGCCGGATCGATTCGCCGTCAGGTGTGCTCGACGATCGATGTCGGGCCACAGGTCGATGCCGTGGACCAGCGCTGCCGAGCTGTGGCTCACCACCAGATCGCTGTCGGAGGAGAGGACGGCGGCGCGTAGCTCGAGCAGTCGGCGGGTGCGGTCGTCGGACAGGTCGGTCGTCGCCGGATCGACGTAGACGCCGCGGCGCACGGGAACGATCGAACCGGACCGGACAGCAGCGCGTACCTCACCGTCGGACACGCCGCGTCGTCGGAGATCGGCTCGGGGGATCAGACACATGCATCGAAGGGTGCGCGATGCGGGCGTCGAGTCGTCGGCCGTGATCCACAGGCTGGGGATGGAGAATGTACGCGCACCTCTCGGCAGTTCGCGACGGTCCAGGGCCTGCGCGAACTGCTGCGAGATGCGCGGCCGAGCCCACCCCTGGAGCGGTACTCTCACTCTCGAACCACTGACCTACTTCGGGAGTACTGATGGCCGGCGGACTCGTAGCCCTGCTCGACGACGTGGCAGCGCTTGCCAGGCTGGCGGCGGCGTCGATCGACGACGTCGGTGCCGCGACCGGCAAGGCGACGGCCAAGGCCGCCGGTGTGGTCATCGACGACACCGCCGTGACGCCGCAGTACGTGCGCGGCCTCGCCGCCGAACGCGAGCTCCCCATCGTGCGGCGCATCGCCCTCGGGTCGCTCCGCAACAAGCTGCTCATCATCCTGCCGATCGCGCTGCTGCTGAGCCAGTTCCTGCCGTGGCTGCTGACGCCGATCCTCATGGTCGGCGGTGCCTACCTCAGTTACGAAGCGATGCACAAGATCTGGGGCGCCATCTCCGGACACGGCGCTCACGATCACGACGAGGACGGACCTCGCGACGAGGACACCGTCGTCGCCGGAGCCGTGCGCACCGATCTCATCCTGTCCGCCGAGATCATGGTCATCGCGCTCGACACCATCGCCGCCGAGGGTTTCTGGAGTCGGCTGATCATCCTGGCCGTCGTCGCCGTGGTGATCACCGTCCTCGTCTACGGCGTGGTCGGTCTCATCGTGAAGATGGACGACATCGGTCTCCGGTTGGCCGACACCTCGTCGGGCATCGCGCAGACAGTCGGGCGCGGCCTGGTCAAGGGCATGCCCAAGGTCATGGCGGTGCTGTCCGTGGTGGGCACCGCGGCGATGCTGTGGGTCGGTGGCCACATCCTGCTCAACGGCATCGACGAGCTGGGCTTCCACCCGATCTACGAGTTCGTCCACCACATGGAGGACGCGGTCCACGACGTCGCCGGTATCGGGGGTGTGCTGGCCTGGATGGTCGACACGCTGGCATCCGCGCTGATCGGTCTCGTCGTCGGCTCGATCGTCGTGGCCGTGATGACCGGGGTGTCCTCGTTGCTGGCCAAGCGTCGCGGTGGGGCTGTCGCACAGGAGCACTAAGCTCTCCTCCCATGGCGCGAGTGTTCGAACGGTTGGTCGGTCAGCACGAGGTGGTCGCCGAGCTGTCCGACGCGGCGGCGGCTGCGCGTGAGGGTGACATCGGTTCCCGCATGACGCACTCGTGGCTGTTCACCGGGCCTCCCGGGTCCGGCCGCTCCATCGCCGCTGTCTGCTTCGCGGCTGCGCTGCAGTGCACGGACCCGGACGTCATCGGGTGCGGCCACTGCCACGCCTGCACCACCACCATGCACGGCACCCACGGCGACGTGCGCCGCATCGTGCCGCAGGGCCTCAGCATCTCTGTCAAGGAGATGCGCGAGGTGGTGCAGATGGCAGCGCGTCGCCCCACCACGGGGACGTGGCAGATCGTGGTCATCGAGGACGCGGACAGGCTGGGCGAGCGCGCCTACAACGCGCTCCTCAAGGCGGTCGAGGAGCCGCCGGCCCGCACCATATTCCTGCTCTGCGCACCGTCCGTGGATCCGGAGGACATCGCCGTCACCATCCGCTCGCGCTGCCGGCACGTGGCTCTGGTGACGCCCAAACCCGCGGACATCGCACGCGTACTGCGGGAGAACGACGGCCTGGACGAGAAGACCGCCGCGTGGGCCGCCTCGGTGGGCGGCGGACACGTGGGCCGCGCGCGCCGCTTGGCGACGGACCCCGAGGCACGCGAGCGACGGCAGCGGGCACTGGGCATCGCCAAGGCGGCGCTCCGCCCCGCCACCCAGTACGCGGTGGTCGAGGAACTGGTGAAGGCCGCCGAGTCCGACGCGGTGCAGATCAACGCCGACCGCGACGAGCGGGAGACCGACGAACTGCGGACGTCCCTCGGCGCCGGCGGCACCGGCAAGGGTGCAGCGGGCGCGCTGCGCGGATCCGCCGGCGTGCTCAAGGAACTGGAACAGCGGCAGAAGTCGAGGCGCACTCGTACCGGTCGTGACTCGCTGGACCGGGCACTCATCGACCTTGCCGGGCTGTACCGCGACGCTCTCGCACAGTCGTACGGCGCCTCGTCGACGATGACGCACCCCGACATGGAGGACCAGGCCCGCGGCCTCGCCTCGGTGTCGACTCCCGAGTCGTTGCTGCAGTGCATCGAGGCGATCCTCCGGTGCCGCGAAGCGCTGGAGATGAACGTCAAGCCCAAGTTCGCGGTCGACGCGATGGTCGCCACACTGGGCGCGGCGGCCCGCTGACCCCCGTTTTGGGTTCGGGCGGGGGGACCGGTTAAACTTGCGATGGCTCCTCAGGGAGCCGCGCCGCCTTAGCTCAGTCGGTAGAGCATTTCACTCGTAATGAAAAGGTCAAGAGTTCGATTCTCTTAGGCGGCTCCACACAGTTCAGAAAAAGCGGCCTCGCGATACGCGTGGCCGCTTTTCTGGTCTCTGATCCCCTGTCCTAGCCGTTGACATCCATCTCTGCGGGAGCCTGTCGCACCGAGAACAGATTGCCGAACGGATCGAGCAGCTGGCACAGACGTTCACCGGTGAAGACCGTCTTGGGTCCCCGGTGTGCAACCGCTCCGTGGGCTGTCCAGTCCGCGACGATCGCATCCAAGTCGGTCACGGTCCAGTAGGCGGAGACTCCGGCCGGCCCGGACGAGTTGTAGTCGTCGTTCTCGTGCAGCGTGAGCCGCACCCCGTCGATGTCGTAGGCCACCAGTGCCCCGCCCCGCTGGATCGGTGTGCGACCCAGCCGGGCGGAGTACCACTCGACTGCGGCCTCGAGATCGTCGACGAAGTAGAAGACGTTGCCGACGGGCCCGAGGGCGAGGGGGGTGGTCATCGGGCGAGGAAGTCGAGAATGTCTGCGTCCAGGGCCTTCTGGTAGTCGCCGTAGATGCCGTGCGGTGCGCCCGGGTACACCTTCAACGTGCCGTCCCGGACGAGGTCGATGGACTTCTGGGCCGCCGCCGCGATGGGGACGATCTGGTCGTCGTCACCCTGGGCGATGAAGATCGGGACCGTCAGCGCCTTCAGATCCTCGGTGAAGTCGGTCTCGGAGAACGCTCTCACGCAGTCGTAGGCGGCAGCGAGGTTGACGAGCATTCCCTGACGCCAGAAGTCGTCGATCGCGCCTTGCGAGACCGCGGCGCCGTCACGGTTGGCGCCGAAGAACGGCTGCGCGAGATCCTGGTAGAACTGCGAGCGGTCGGTCAGCACGCCGTCGCGGATGTCGTTCAGTGCCTCGATCGGAGTGCCCTCCGGGTTGGACTCCGACTTCAGCATGATGGGCGGGACGGCGCCGGCAGTGATGACGCGGGCGACGCGGGATCCGCCGTGCTGGGCGGCGTAGCGGACGACTTCGCCGCCGCCGGTCGAGTGGCCGATCAACGTCAGTTCCTGCAGATCCAGAGCCTCGACGAGCTCGGCGAGGTCACGGGCGTAGGTGTCCATGTCGTTGCCGGTGTAGGTCTTGGACGACCGGCCGTGTCCGCGGCGATCGTGGGCGATGGCCCGGTAGCCGGCGTCGGCGAGCAGCTTGAGCTCGACCTGCCAGGCATCCGACGACAGCGGCCATCCGTGGCTCAGCACCACGGGCTTTCCGGTGCCCTGCTCGGTGTAGTAGATCTCGGTTCCGTCGGTGGTGGTGATGTAGGGCATGGCGACCTCCAGGTTTCGTGGGTCCCGATCAGTGGCTGACGACAAGGTTCCTGCACGCCTGACCGGGGGTCGTCACGTCCGGCCGGGGTCTCGCACTACCGGTCGGCCGGTACGCCGAACAGGTGTTCCTCCTTCTCGGTCGTACCGGTCACCGTGTAGGACAGAGCCTCGGTCATCCGCTGGTGATCCGACTCGGTCCAGCGCTCACGGTGCTGCCGCTCGAGATCGCCCCACGACCGGGCGGTGAACTGCTCGACACGCAGAGACGGGTCCTCGCCGTTCCTGAACAGTGCCCAGGAGTACCCGCCGGTCCGGCGGCGAGCTTTCCCGACGGCCGCCATGGCGCGGTCGAAGTCGGTCGTCGAGTCGGGCCGCACCCGGTACGTCACCGAGACGACCACGGGGCCGTCGTCGGGTTCGGGTTCGAACATCACCATCGGTGTCGGCCACGCCGTCGACACCCCGCGCGGCAGCGTGCCGGTGTCGGCGCGCAGAGGCAGGACCGTGACGCTGGCGGCGGTGACCACCAAGAGCACCGCCGAGATCAGTAGCGCCGCAGCGAAACCGACGTGCGACGCGACCAGACCCCAGACGAAAGAGCCCAGCGCCTGGGAGCCCATGAACACCAACAGGTAGATCGACATCCCCCGAGCTCTCACCCAGTGCGCGAGAGAGAGCTGAATCGCCGCGTTGAGTGTGGTCAGGGTGGCGATCCACGCGGCGCCCGACAGCAGCAGCAACGGGACGGCCGCGCCGGCGGGGAGGTAGGCCACGGAGACGACGCCGACGGCATAGGTGACCGCGGACAGTGCCAGCACGGCGTTGCCCGACATCGACTGTCGCAACCGCGGGTAGAGCGCCACGCCGGACACTGCGCCGACACCGAGCATTCCCAGGACGAGCCCGTACCCCGACGCGCCGAAGTGCAGGTGGCGCGACGAGGCCAGGGGCAGCAGGGCCCACAGCGCCGATGCCGGGAAGGCGAACAGGGCCGAGCGCAGCAGGATCCGGCGCACGATCGGTGCGGACTGCATGTAGTGCAGCCCGGTCAGCATGGACCTGCCGAGGCGCTCTCGGTCGACGGACCGGTCGTCTGCGGGCCGACGCCACCACACGAGCGCGCCGATGATGACGACGAACGTCAGGGCGTTGATGGCGAACACCGCGGCGGGTCCGGCCGCAGCCACGATCACGCCGCCGATGGCCGGGCCGACGGCGCGCGCACCGTTCACGGTCACGCCGCCCAGGGCGGATGCTGCCGGGATCTGTTCGGCCGGAACCAGTTCGGGTTGGATGGCCTGCCATGCGGGAGACGACAGCGCAGAGCCGCACCCCAGCAGGAACGTCATCGCCAGCAACATCATCGGGGTCAGCACGTCGGTGAAGGCGAGCACCGCGGTGGCCGTCGCGGCGACGGCGGTGTACGTGCTGATCGCGATCAACAACCTGCGCCGATCGAGCAGATCGGCGAGTCCGCCGGCGAGGAGGGCGAAGAACAAGGTGGGCAGCAGGCTGGCCGTCTGCACGAGGGCGACCACGGTCGCGCTGCTGTTCTGCTCCACCAGGAACCACTGTGATCCCACCGTCTGCATCCACAGGCCGATGTTCGACACCAGCTGAGCGATGAACAGCGTGCGATACACCCTGCCACGCAGCGGCGCCCATGCCGAGGACGAGTGGGTGTCGGGGCCTGCGGCGAGGTCGGCGGTCATGGGTGGACCTTCCGGTCGGTCGATGCGTGCGCGGTGGCGACGATGCCGCCAGGCATATCACGACCACCGGGCGGTGTCGACACGGCGCAGCACGGGTCGTCCATCCGCCTCCTCGCGGTGAGGATGAAGCCCCCGAGCCACATCCTCGACGTGGTCACGGCGGCGTGAGGACCGAATCCACTGCATGCTGGAGAATGGCGGTCGCTCGGTGCAGCGTGGCGGGATCGGTGGGCATCGCCCGGTCCCAGAACAGGCCGTCGAGAACCGTGTTGAGGAACGCGGCGTTCAGCGACTGATCACCCTGTGGCGCTGCACCTTCGGCGGCGAGAATGTCGAGCCACTGCTCGACTCTCCGTTGCGCTTCCTCGGCGAAGGACGCGTAGGCGGCTCGGATGTCTGCGGTGGGTTCGGGTACTGCGAACGCCTCGACGGTGCTGATCAACGCGCGCCGCGCCTGCGCACCGACGGCAGGCACCAGGACCTGCTCGAGGCAGCGCACGAGGCGATCCCGAGCCGGTATCGATCGGTCGTGGATGACGTCGGCGTCCGGTGTCACCACGTCGTAGATCGTGGCGAGAACGGCCTCGCGCAGTGCGCGCTGGGTGGGGAAGTGATGACGGAGAGAACCCATGCTCACTCCGGCGCGCGCGGCGACCGATCGCACGCTGAGTGTCGACGCCGGGTCCTCACCGATCATCTCGCAGGCAGCGATGAGTATCCGCGCCCGCGTGTCCGGGCCGGGTTCCTCCGGTGTCGGCATCGCGTCCCCTCTGTTCCTCTGCGCTCGTTCCTGCTCTGAGCAGGACCGTTCACGCGACCAGCACAATGTGCTAGCACGGTGTGCTAGCGTCGTCGCCATCGTTCGCGACAGTACAGCGTGCTAGTGGCACGGCCGGCGGAAGAGGAGCGAATCATGTTCGATCGAGTCAGGCGCCGCCGCGCGGCTCGTCGGGTGCGACCCGGCGACGGGCGAGCACTGCAGCCGTTCCGATGGTGGCAGTTGCTGGGACGTGCGCTGTTTCATCTCCCACCGTCGGGCCCCCATGAGCCGGAATGGTCCGTCGACATCAGGCACTGGCAGGACCAGGCCTCCGGTTCTGTCACGGCCGATCTGTACAGAGACGGTCTGTGCGAAGCACGGTCGACACTGCCCGCCGCGTTCCCCGTCGAGGACGGCCGCATCGAGGTCGCGATGAGTGGTTTCGGTGTCAAGCGGTGCCATCTCGTCTCCGCTGACGGGAGCGAGCGGCAGCTGAGCCCCGACCCTCGCTCGGCCGAAGGGCGCCGGGCCCGATTCGACAGGCGGCACCCCGCGGCGAGTTCGGTCATCGGCGTCGTTTCGATCGCCCTCGTTCTCAGCGGAGTCCTGTCGCTCGCGGTGTATCTCGTCGAGACAGTGTCTCGAATTCCGCCGATCGCCGAGTCGGTCGGTGTCATCGCCGCACCGATCGATCTGCCGACGTGGTCGACGGTCGCCTCCACCGTCGGTGCCGCCGTGGGCAGCACGGAACGCGCTCTGCGACTGCGTTATCACTGGCTCGACGCCGCCGGTAACTGATCGGCCGTCGGCCACCCCCGCTACCGAATGGACATCCCGTGAACCGATACGACACGCGTACTGCTGCGGTGGCCGCGATCAGCCTCGTTCTCGTCGGCTGCTCGACGACCTCCACCGCGTCTCAGCCCGATACTGCAGTGCAGCAACCATATTCCATGCCCGACCTCGAGTGGGCCTCATGTCCCGACGACGTCGGTGACCCAGCGGAGGAACCGTCGCGCCTGCAGTGCGCGTCGGTGCCCGTGCCGATCGACTACGACGACCCCGACGCTGGACAGATCGACGTCATGATCTCTCGGCTGCCCTCCCAGAAGCCGGAGCAACGGCGAGGGGTGCTGTTGCTCAACCCGGGCGGCCCCGGTGGTACGGGGCTCGACCAACCGACGTTCCTGGTGAATCGGGGCATGCCGCAGTCCGTGCTGGACAGTTACGACCTCATCGGCATGGACACCCGTGGGGTGGGCCATTCCAGTCCCATCAGCTGCGGCTTCACCGACGACCTGCACTACTACGGCGCAGTCCCGCCGTACGCGTACGACCAGGCTGCTTTCGACGAGCAGGTTCGTACTGCGAGAGAAGTCGCGCGCCGGTGCGCCGCCGAGGACGACGGCCTGCTGCGCCACGTGAGCACCGCGAACGTGGCGCGGGACCTCGACCGCGTCCGAGCTGCTCTCGGCGAGGACACCGCGAGCTTCCTCGGCTACTCCTACGGCTCGGCGCTGGGCGCGGCCTATGCGTCGATGTTCCCCGAGAGCACCGACCGAATCGTGTTGGACAGCAACATCGGTGACACCCATCTCGATCGAGCCGGGATGCGGCGCTATTCCCGAGGAATGGAAGACACCTTCCCGGATCTCGCCCGGTGGATGGCCGAGCGTCACGACCGATACGGTCTCGGTGCGACCGAGGACGAGGTGCGGGCGACGTACTTCGACATCGCCTCCAGGCTCGATGCCACGCCCGTGAACGGGGTCGACGGTCGCTCGTTCCGTCTGGCCACCTTCGTCACGCTGTACAACCCGGCGACGTACGAGACTGCGGCCGATGCGTGGGTCTCGTACCGGGACGGCCTCGCGGCGGGTCAGGGTGGGGACCTTCCGCAGGGGGCTCCGGTACCGTCGGCCGGCGACAACTCGTGGTCCGTCTTCCTGGCGGTCACCTGCAACGACGTCGAGTGGCCGCACGACGTGACCACGTACGAGAATGCCGTCGCCACCGACAGGGTCGACTACCCGCTGTTCGGCGCAGCGGCGGCGAACATCATGCCGTGCGCGTTCTGGGCCCATGCCCCGACCGAACCCCCGGTCTCCATCGACTCCGACGGACCGACGAACATCCTCATCGCGCAGCATCGACGTGATCCGGTCACGCCCTTGCGCGGCGGTGAACTGCTCGACGAGCGCTTCGGAGATCGTTCCCGGCTGCTCAACGTCGACGGCAGTGGGCACGGTGTCTTCGCGCTCGGAACCAACCCCTGCGCGCAGGAGGTGGTCACCGAGTATCTCGTCGGCGGCACCATGCCGGAGAAAGACGCCCAGTGTCCTCGGGCGACGCAGTGAGCACCGGCTGACGCCGTGACATCTGTCATGACCGGTCGATGACAGTGTCACCGTATCCGGTGCACGCAGGCACTGGCAGCGGTCGGTCAGCTCGACGACTCTGGTTGTCGATGAACACATTTGACCGGATCGACCGAGGCGCAAGGAGGGCGACATGACGAACCCGCCACACGACAGCACGCAGGACGCACCGACCACCGATGCCGGAGCGAGGGTGGTGGACAGTCTGGGTGGCACCAGCGGCATGATCCGCACCGCGATACCGGTGATCGTGTTCGTCGTCGCCAACTCGATCTGGACGCTGCCGATCGCGATCGGCGCCGCGGTGCTCGTCGCACTGGGACTGACCGTCCATCGCGTCCGAGGTGGTGAGTCGATCGCCGGGGCGAGCGGCGGTCTCGTCGGCGTTCTCGCCGCCGGCGCCGTCGCGGCGATGAGTGGCAGTGCGAGCGGCTACTTCCTCCTCGGCATCTGGACCAGCCTGGTGGCCGGCGTCGTGGTACTCGCATCGGTGCTGATCCGCCGACCGGTGACCGGCCTGCTGTGGAACGCGCTGCACGGCAACCGATATGCCTGGCGACGGAACTCCTCGGTGCGCCGCGCCCACGACGTCGCCACTCTCACCTTCGCGGTGCTCTTCGGTGCCCGGTACCTCGTGCAGGACTGGCTGTACGACACCGACGCCACCGGCTGGCTCGCCGTCGCGAGAATCGGGATGGGTGCGCCGTTGTTCGCGGTCGCCGTGGTGGTCACCGTCTGGGCGTTCCGGCGTTCGACCACGCACTTCGTCCGTTGAGAGACACCACCGACAGACAGTTCGACACCCGCCCCACCAGAGGAAAGGACCTCCCATGACCACTGCACCCGATCTGATCGCGATCGACGACCTCTTCGGCCCGCCCGCCGCGGTCGGTGCCCGAATCTCTCCGGAAGGCAACAGAATCGCCTTCCTCGCACCGTGGAGGAACAGGCTCAACGTCTGGGTGCAGGACATCGCCCCGGATCTCTCCGCCGTGGGTGATGCACGATGCGTGAGCGCTGACGAGACCCGCAGCGTCATGAAGTTCGAGTGGACCGACGACCCCCGGTGGCTGCTGTACCTGCAGGACAGTGGAGGCGACGAGAACCACCACGTGTTCCGTGTCGATCTCGACGATCCCTGCAGTCCCGCCGTCGATCTCACGCCGTTCCCCGGCGCTCGTGCTGTCGGACTCCTGCCGGTGCGCGGGAGTACAGGCAGCTACACGGTGATGCTCATCGCGCGGAACCCTGCCGAGTTCGACCTTCACAGGATCGACGTCGCGACCGGTGAGATCACCATGATCGGGCGCAGCGCCGGAACGGACCGATTGCTGATGCTCGCGGATGGCGACATTCTCATCGAGCAGGAGACGACCGACGACGGCCACCTGCTCCTGTCCCGGGTCACCCCGTCGGGAACACGGACTCCGATCGCGTCGATCGACGCCACGGACTACCCGATCGGGATCACCCCGACCGAGATGACCCCGGACGGTACAGGCTTGTGGATGGGCTCGACCCGCGGGCGCGATCTGACTCACCTCGTGCGCGTCGACCTCGACACCGGCGAGGAGACCGTCGTCGACTCGCACCCGACGTTGGAACTCGACGCAGCCCGCCGCGCTGTCGAACAGACATCGTCGCCCCTGATCTGCGACGCCGAGACCGGCGACCTGCTCGGGGTGCGATACCTGGGCGAGCGTCAGGAGATACGGGTGCTCGACCCGCGCTTCGGAGAGATCCTGCGCGCACTCGAACAGCTCTCGGACGGCGATGTCGGCGCACTGTCCTCGGACCGGAGCGGACTGCGCTGGACCGTCAGCTTCGTGCACGATCGGGATCCCGCTGTCACCTTTCTCTACGACCACACCGCGGGTGCGAGCCGCCAGTTGTTCCGTCCGTACCCGCATCTCGAGCCGACCGCGATGGCGCCGATGGAACCGGTGACCATCGAGGCGCGCGACGGGCGTGCGCTGCCGTCTTTCCTGACGTTGCCTCTCGGCGTCGACCCGACCGCGCTGCCGATGGTGCTGTTCGTCCACGGCGGCCCATGGTATCGCGACTCGTGGGGTTTCGATCCCGCCGTGCAGATGCTCGCCAACCGCGGGTATGCGGTGCTGCAGGTCAACTTCCGCGGTTCCACCGGCTACGGGAAGGCTCACACCAACGCTGCGGTGGGGGAACTCGCGGGCGCGATGCACGACGACCTGGTCGATGCGGTGGAGTGGGCCGTACAGCAGGGGTACGCCGATCGTGAGCGCGTCGCGATCATGGGCGGCTCGTACGGCGGGTACGCCGCGTTGGTCGGCGCGACCTTCACCCCCGACGTGTTCACCGCGGCGGTCGATCTGGTCGGCATCTCGGACCTCGCCAACTTCATGAGGACACAACCGTCCTTTCTCCGGGCCAGCCTGGTCAACAACTGGTACCGGTTCGTCGGCGACCCGAGTGACCCGGAGCAGGAAGCGGACATGCTCGCGCGGTCCCCGATCAGCCGTCTCGACGCGTCCACGGCGCCCCTGCTCATCGCGCAGGGAGCCAACGACCCTCGTGTCACCAGAGCCGAGTCCGACAACGTCGTCGCCACCCTCCGCTCGTGTGGGGTCCACGTCGACTACCTCGTCTTCGACGACGAAGGACACGGGTTCGTCAACCCCGAGAACACCATTGCGTTCTACCGCGAGGTCGAGCGGTTCCTCGCCCAGCACCTTGGTGGGCGCGAGCATTCCGCGAGTCCCTCGTCCGTCCACGCACCGAGCGGGTCGCTGTCGTGAGCCGCAGGACGGCAGGAGTCACCGTGGCAGTCACTGCGCTGGTGCTCGCCGGGTGTGCGCAACCGCGGACCGAGCCGGATCTGAGCAGTGTTCACGACCAGGACGTGGCCTTCGAATCGTGCGACGGGTACGCGGTGACATCGGCCGATGCCACTGCGTTCGCCGCCGACCCGACCTTCGAGTGCGCTCACGTGACCGTGCCGTTGGACTACGACGATCCCGACGGTCGGACGGCGCAGATCGCCCTGCTGAAGGCACCCGCGCGGGGTGAGCGAATCGGGTCACTGCTGCTCAATCCGGGTGGGCCCGGTGGGCCGGGAATGAGCATGGCCGCCGCGGGTGCGACGACCTTGGCGGACAGTCGCGTGACCGAACACTTCGACCTGATCGGCTTCGATCCTCGCGGGGTCGGTGCGTCGACACCGGCGATCGACTGTTTCACCGATGCCGAGAACGACGCCGGCGAGGCGTACACCACGGTGCTGACCGGCTCGAGAACGCTGACGGAGGACGACTCGCGTCGCCTGGTCGAACGCTGCGCCGAGCGCTCGGGCGGCGACGACGTCCTCTCGGCGGTCGGAACTCGAGATGCCGCGCGGGACATGGACATTCTGCGAGAGGTGCTCGGCGACGAGAAACTGAGCTACCTCGGTCAGAGTTACGGAACGAGATTGGGAGCGGTGTACGCCGAGATGTTCCCTCAGAACGTGCGCGCCATGGTCCTGGACGGCGCCATCGACCCCGCTCAGAGCACGGCCGACCGCAGAGTCGACCAGTTCACCGGCTTCCAGCGCTCGTTCGACGAGATGGCCGCGTCCTGTGCGGCGTCTCCGGACTGTCCGCTGGGCCCCGATCCGAGCAGGGCGGTCGAGAGGTTCCAGGACATCGTCAGGCCTCTCGTCGAGAATCCCATCGTCACCGAGAGCGGTCGGCGCCTCGACTTCGACGCTGCATACGGAGCGGTGGTCGCGGGACTCTACGACTCGACGGTGTGGCCTGTCATCATCCGAGGGATAGCCGAGGTCACTGCGGGACAGGGAGACACGTTGCTGAAGATCCTCGACGTGTTCGGCGGCCGCGACGAGGACGGCACCCACCCCAACTTCAGCGAAGCGCTCTACGCCGTCAATTGCATGGACGAGGACCGCAACACACCGGAGGAGGAAGTCGAGCTCAAACGGAGAATTCAGGAGATCGCGCCGTTCACGGACGCGGGACTCGGTCCGGAGGGGGCTCGTGATCCGTGCGAGTTCTGGCCGGCCGAGCCGACACTCGGAATTCCCTACGCACAGGATGTCGAGGGCGTTCCCGACACTCTGACGATCTCGATCACGGGTGATCCGTCCACGCCCTACGAAGGGGGTGTGAACCTCGCGGACACTCTGGGCGGAACGCTGCTCCCCGTGGACGGCGAGCAGCACACCGTCGCGATCTCCGGTGCGAATGCCTGCGTGAACGACATCGTGGCCGACTATCTCGTCGAGCTGGCCACACCCGAGGCAGGGACTCGCTGCACCCTCTGAACGCTCGCTCAGGCGGTGCGCGCGAGGTGAAGTCGCAAGCGCAACACGGCGTCTCGCACGCGAGTCTTGACGGTGGCGTGAGGTACGCCGAGCCGCTCGGCTGCTTCGCGGCAGGACAGGCCCTGGAAGTAGACCAGGTCGACTGCGCTCCTCTGCAGACTGGTCAGTTCGATCAGCGCCTTCGTCAGCAGATCGTTGTCGGCGTTCGTCCACACCGCTTCCCAGACGCCGTCGTGAGCGCGGTCGAAATGCGATGCGGTGTACGCCGTGTCCCGCCTCGCCGACGCCGTGTCGGAGCGCGAACGGTCGATCGCTCGTCGGCGCGCGAGAGTCGCCAACCAGGCGTGAGGTGTCCCTCGGTCGGAGTCGAACGTTCCGGCCGAGGTCCACACCTGGAAGTACGTCTCCTGAGCCGTGTCCTCGGCGCGCGCACGGTCTCCGAGAACTCGCAACGCCGCTGCGAACACCACGGGTCGAGTGACCAGCATCAGTTCGACCATCGCGCGGTCGTCCCCGGAGGCGATCAGGCCGAGCAGGACACCGCATCGGTCGCGAAGGTCTCGGTCCAGCGCAGCGGCCTTCGCCTCGGTCGCTGCACGATCGGACCGATCGACATCGAGAAATGGTGGGCGCGCTCGTCGCGGAGATGCGTACTCCGCCGTGGTCATGGGCTGATTCTGCATCATGCGGGCCCCGACGCTCGCATGAACGGACACCGCGTATCTCGCGTCGTGCGCCGTGCGGTCCGTTTCCTGAGCAGCGGGCAACCAGGAGTTCGTGAATCGCGCCAGTCTCGGTGTCAGGAAGTGTTCGAGGGTCGGTAACCCGTGAGAAGCGCCGTGAGATCGGATGTGTCGTTGCTCTCCCGGGTTCCCGTCCGACTCCGACTGATCGGCGTCGGGTGACTCACGGATGGTCGACAGGCCGGGGCAGTGTCCCGTGTCGGATCAACTGGTCGTAGATGCCCTCGAACATCGTCGACATCTCCTGCACCTGAGGGGGAGTGAGGGCGTCGAAGAAGACGGACCGCACGAAGTCGATGTGTCGCGGCGAGACATCGGCGAGGGTGTCGTTACCTCTGTCGGACAGTGCAACTCGGGTCACTCGACGGTCGTCGGGGTCGGTCGCCAGGGTCACGAGTCCCCGTGCGCTCAGGCTGCGGAGCTGATGCGAGACCCTGCTGCGCTCGGAGCCGATGCGGGTGGCGAGGTCGGACACCGAGAGCGTGCGCTCGGGATCGCTGACCAGCGCCACCAGTACGTCGTAGTCGGCCAGGGAGATGCCGTGATCGCCGCGCAGCTGGTGATCCATCTCGTAGCGCAGCCGCAGGTGCACCTTCATGTAGGCGTACCAGGCCCGTGTCTCCTCCTCGCCGAGAAAGGCGTAAGGAGACTCGGATGCCACGTCGTACTCGGTCATCGTCCTGTTGTACCCGGCCGACGACGGACGGCCCGCATCGAGGCGGCCACCGACCTCAGGTGAGGATGACGGTGTAGACCTGTGCCAGGAGGCCGTCGCGAACGATGCCGACATCGGCTCCGCGGACGACGGGATCGGAGCCCTCGGGTCCGAGTGCCCACGCCAGGTAGCCGGCGTCCTGCATGAGGTGAACGCTGCCGTCCGCGGTGAA
This sequence comes from Rhodococcus sp. SORGH_AS_0301, assembly GCF_030818285.1. Taxonomy (NCBI): domain Bacteria; kingdom Bacillati; phylum Actinomycetota; class Actinomycetes; order Mycobacteriales; family Nocardiaceae; genus Rhodococcus; species Rhodococcus sp. SORGH_AS_0301. Next base: position 3,736,898 of record NZ_JAUTAC010000002.1, on the reverse strand, counting down.
CACGAATCCCGGTGCGTCGTCGAGGATCGCCTGCACCTTGGCATCGAGTGCGTCGTGGCCCTGCACCCGAGCCTCGGCATCAGAGAAGACGACGTCCTCCGTGTACGTCCGCGCGATGGCGGCCCGCCTCGCCGCGGGGTCCCGTTCGCCGAAGACCTGCAGGAGGTTGGCGTGCATCAGCTGCTCGATCGACTCTGCCATCGCTGGGCTCCAGTTCCATATGGGTGAAGGTTCACCCAAATTAGGCGCGGCCGGTCTCCACGTCAACCGCGTCGCGAGAGGGTGGCGCCACAATGGAACGGGTCAATGGACCGTCCGTGGGGGATATGCCATTCATGCCCGAGTCGACCTCCGGTGATGGATCCTGATCGTGGAGATCGAGAGTGTGGTGTGACCTGCCGGGTCACCCTCGCGGTCAGAGCTGAGTCGGGCGATGAACTATGCGGAAATGTCCACCGATCTGTTGCAGGAACGGTACGAGCGGCTGGTGACGGACCGCCGTTCCGCCATTGCCCGCGACGCGCCACCGGACGACGTCGTGTCGGTCTCCAACGAGTGCACCCGGGTGCGCCGCGAGTTGGACCGTCGCGCCCGTCGAGTTCTGTGATCGACGAAACCCGTGGGCTCGATCTTCCGCCCCCTGCGGCGGTGCTGAGAGACGATGGGGGTGTGCTCGACGACGATCGAATTCCCCGTGATCCCCCGACCCCCGACGTCCCGACGCGGTTGCGGCGCGCCGGAGCCGGCGGAGTCGCCACGGTGGAGAAGACCCTCGCCGTGCTCGAGGTGGTGGCCGATCGCGGCGGCGCCACCGCCAAGGAGGTCTCCGAGGTGCTGGGCTTCCCGCTGCCCACGACCTACCGTCTGCTGCAGGTACTCGTCGGTTGCGACTACCTCGTTCATCTCCGAGCGCGACAGCGGTTCGAGCTGGGATACAAGTTGGCTCGTCTCGGTGTCAGCCTGCATCGCCAGGTCGGCGTGCCTGTGCCGGTGCGGCAGCGTATCTCGAAGCTGCACGAGACACTGGGGACGGCAAGCTACTTCGCCGTCTACCGCGGGTCCGACGTTGTGGTGGCGCATGTCGCCGACTGCGCCACCCACCCCCGCATCACGCCGCTGAACTTCGGTTTCCACGAGGCCGGGCACGCGACTGCCTTCGGCAAGATCCTGCTCGCTGCGATGTCCCGCGAGGACGCAGCCGAGTACCTCGACACCCATGGCACCGAGCGGCTCACGTCCACGACCATCACCGACCGCGACGAACTGGAACACCACCTCGCAGAGGTGTCCCGTCGTGGGGTGGCATGGGAGCGTGAGGAGTTCGTTCCGACGAAAGCGTGCGCTGCAGTGGCTGTCCATGATGCGTCGGGTGCGGTCATGGGAGCCGTGGCCATCAGCACCCCCGATCGGGAAGTGGACCGTCGACGGGCGGCCGAGGTGGAGCACGCGTTGCGGTCCGCGGCGAACGAGATCAGCCGGTGGTTGCGCACCGGCTGACCTCGTCCGCGTCAGGAGAACTGGATGCCACCGTCCACGAGCATCGTCTGGCCCGTGACGTAGTCGGAATCCGGAGATGCCATGAAGCTCACGAGCTTCGCCACATCGTCGGGCACCGATACTCGGCCCAGCAGGATCGACTGGGCGTTCTCGGCGAGCGCCTCGCCCTTCTGCTGGCCGTGCTTCGCGGCGAGCTTCTCGTCGATGAGATCCCACATCGCCGTGCCGACGATGCCGGGGCCGTAGGCATTGACGGTGATGCCGTGTTCGGCCCACTCCATGGCCGCGGCCTGGGTGAGACCGCGTACGGCCCACTTCGTCGCCGAGTAGGGGCCGAGAAGTGCGAAGGGTCGGAACGCGACGATCGAGGCCGCGCCGATGATCTTGCCGCCGCCTCCCTGCGCGATGAACTGGTTGGCCGCGGCTCGGTAGGAATTGAAGACGCCTTTGACGTTGACGTCGAAGATCTTGTCGAAGTCGGCGCTGTCGTACTTCAGCAGCTCTTCGACCTGGGCGATTCCGGCATTCGCGACGAAGACGTCGAGGCGCCCGCCTGCGTCCACTGCGGTACGCACCAACGATTCGACCGAGGATTCGTCCACGACGTCGACCGCGGCGCCCGTGGCCACACCGCCGGCACCGACGATCGTCTCGACGGTCTCGTCGACACCGTCCTTCGAACCAGGCAGGTCGGCGACGACGACGTGAAGACCGTCTCGGCCCAGGCGTTCGGCGATACTCTTGCCGATTCCTCGGGCTGCTCCGGTGACGACGGCGACGCGTGGGTTCTGGCTCATGGAGACCTCCGTGACTCGGTGAATGATTCTCATCCAGATCACACCTGCACGGTCTGGGGCGTCCAGGGTCGTTATCGCGGAGTGAGAACGGGGACGTTTGGATGATTCGTCCGCGGGCACGCCGCACTCATGACCGATCCACACGACGAACCCACACTCGACGACGTCCTGGTTCCCACGGAGGACGCGCACCCGGACCGCCGGGCTCACGCCAAGACACCGAGCCATCTCGACGACGACGAGCTCGAGCAGAGAACGCAGCACGAGCGAGACGAAGTGCAGGACTGACGGGGCGCCTCAGCGCCCGAGGAAATGCGGATCGCGCCCGATGAATCCGAGAAGCCTCGTCTGATCGTCGGCGTCGTCGGGTACTGCGACAGCCGGCCCGTACTGGCCGGACGACCGCATGAGCTCCTCGATCGGCCGCATGCCGTCGACCAGTTCGGCGCAGTAGTCGGCGTCGAGTGAGAGATCCTGCCCGCCGGCCGCGGCGAGGTCCCACGAGTGCATGAAGACGTCGGGTACGTAGAACTGGCCGACCGCCGCGGGAAGTGGCATCTCGCCGATCATCGGATGGTGGAACGGGGTCGCGGCGTCCGGCCCGTCCAGCACTCTCTGCACGGCGTCGCTGTGGACACGCCAGGCATCGACCGGGTCCTCGAGTGGTGAGCGCCCACGATCGAGTTCCAGCCCGGTGGCCGTCGCCAGAAACGCCGGGAACCAGTCGACGAGGTGCGCCACCACATCCCGTGCGGTCCAACCGTCCACGGGCGCCGGGGCATCCCAGGCCGACGTGGACTCGACGAGCGTGGTGAAGGTCGCGACGACGGCGCGGTGACGGTCGGCGGTCTCGCGCGGCAGTGTCATGCGCGCACTGTGCACCGTCGTCGCCCTCACGTCAATCGTGCGCGAGCGAGTCCGAGCCGAGCAGGGTGCCCGTGTCGGCGGGCGCTCGGATCGTTGCGTCACCGGTCTCCCCGCGCACAGGATGCGACCCGAATTCTGTCTGTGCCGCTGCGCTGTTCGACGGTGACGGGTCATTGATATCGAGCCCCGGTGAACTCGAACGGCGGGTGAGTCGACGTCGGCGTGAACAACGTGGATACGACGTGGATCAGGCGACGGCGCCGTGCGGTCGTCAGCCGAATTCGGGTGTCGGTCCGAAGTGGGGAAGTCTCGTCGACAGTGGTTGCCGAGCCGTCGACTGTTCCGGGCGACCGTGCGCGATGAGTCCGAGTTCTGCGATGTGAGAGTCGAAAGCATCGCGACCGACCCGGGTCAGCTCGACCCACGTCACCAGTCGCGAGTCGCCGCGGGAGAGTGACGTCGTCTTCTTCGTCGACACGTAGCCCGCGTCCGACAGAGCTCGGAGATGTTTGGACAGAGACGCATCGCTGATCTCGAGGGTGTCGCGGATGATGGCGAAATCGATCTCGTCGACTCGGCGTAGAAGCCCGCAGATGCGCAGCCGGACCGGTGCGTGGATGACGGCATCGAATCGTGGTTCGGGGCCGCGATCCTCGGTCACGACCGTGGTCCGGAGTGCGCCCGGCCGGACGGGGGTCGGACGTCGTCTGCGTGCAGATGGCGGCGATACTCGCGGTCGAACAGGCGGCCGCCGAACAGCACGAGCACGAAACACAGCGCCTGTGGCACGAGGACCCACCACGCGGACAGAGATGCCACCAGACCGTAGGAGACGCTCAACGATCCGAGCACGGTCACCAGCAGCCCACAGAGAACACACCACCCGACCACACCCACTCCTGATGGGCGTACCCCCGTCAGGCGGGGACAGAGCACCGTCGTCACGATCGCGGCCGCGACCAGAACGGACGTCGACACCGAACGCACGTGGCCATCGGGCAGCGACGGTGTACCGACGTACAGGGCGGTCAGTGCCGCGAAGGTCGGATAGAACCATGTCGGCGCCACGAGACGGTCGGCGAGAACAACTCGGTCGGCATGGATCTCACTCAGCAGGGCGCGAGCATCGTCCGGCGACCGATGGCTTTCCATGACGGAAACACTAACACTTTCCGCGCCGGAAAGTGTTACGTTCGGCGGGTCGTGCAGTCCACTCGAGGAGGGTCATGAAGAAGCGCCCGATCAGCACTCGCGCCGTCGTCGTCACCGGCGCCCTGACGGCAGTCGTCACGGTGGGTGGCACCGTGAACGCCGGTGCGCAACCGATGTACTTCTCACCGGAGCAGCGCATCCACACCCTCGCCGAGGTTCCCCAGTGCCTCGCGGGAACGGTCGATGTCAGAGTGACCAGCGGCTACACCCCTGACGAGATTCACGCTGACTTCACGACCCATCTGTACAGCCCCGCGTGGGTGGGGCTGGCCGACTACGAGTGCTACGTGACCATGTACGCGGACTGGCACAATCACGACACCGGCGCCAGCGGTACCGCCGAACACCGAGTGGCGAGCTGGCGTTTCCAGGGCCCCAACGTGACCAACCCCTATCTCGACATCGACACGGGTGCAGGACCGGTCACTGTAACGTTCAGGACGAACACCCCGCACACGCCGAGCCCCACTTTCGAGGTGCCGGCCCGATGACGGCGATGCGGACGTTCGTCGTTCCGATCGCTGCACTGTGTGCGTCGGCTCTGATGGGGTGTTCCGGCGGGGATTCCGCGACGGATGCGGGGACCACGGTGGCCACGTCGACGGTGGAGCCGACCACCACGACACCGGCGGTGGAGTCGGCGACGCCTCCTGCACCCGGTGCACAGGTGTCGGGAGAGTCCACTGCCACCTCGCCGCGGCGAACCCCGGAGGAGGTGTCCGACCTGTTTCCCTGGAATCAGCCGCGTCCGAGCCCCGAGTCGGGAACGGTCGACCCGGCCCTGTTCCAGACCGCCCCTGGCCTGACCAACTTCACGACGCCCAGCGGAAACGTGCAGTGCGGGATCTGGGCCGGTGGCTCACCCGCGGGCCAGGTCGGATGCCAAGCGGTGACGAGTGTGCAGCCGGTCGACGGCCCGATGTGCACGAATGCGCCGAACGACAAGTACGCGGTCCGTGTCGACGATGCCGGCTCACACCATCTGTGCACCACGCAGGGCATCTACACGAGCCCGGCACCTCGAGTGCTCGAGTACGGCGAGGTTCTCTCGACGTCCGGAGTGGTGTGCTCGTCCGACGTCGACTTCGGCGTGACCTGCTGGGGCACCGCCGGTGCATTCATGTTCGCTCGCGACTGGAACGAGACCTTCTGACCCTCGTCAGGGAACGAGGTTGCCGATCTTGGCGGAGATGGTCGAGGTGAGAACCTTCGCGACGACGAGAGCCAGGCCGGGAACCGGAGCGTCGAATCCGATGGTGTAGTCGAGAGCGGTGCCGCCGTCGGTCGTCGGGGTCAGGCGCTGGGTGCCCCAGTGTCCGCGCAGCGGTGAGCCCTTGGTGATCTTGTACTCGATGAGGGTGTTCGGTTCGGAGACGATCGTCGTCTCGTGGAAGGCGGGCAGCGGGCCGAGCTTCAGTGCGCGCGTGGAGCCGACACCGTTGCGCGAGCTGTCTCCGTCACGAACACGCGTGATCTTCGCTCCGAACAGGGGGCCGAGGTTCTCGTGCTCCGACAGGGCTGCGAACACGACATCCGGTGCGGACGTGAACGTGTGGGTGACGTGGACGCGCGTGGGTGCTGCCATCAGAGGGACTCCTGTTCGATGCGGGACCCGATCATGTCAGCACCGGTGCCGCTGTTCCGAGCCGGGAGGCGCCGACGGTCTCGTAGGGTGACGCGGTGTCCTCGAACGAGATGCCTGCGGGTCCCTCCTGGCCGACGCTTCCGTCCCACAGGTCGTGGCTCGACGGCGAATCCGCCCGGTTGCTCGACTTCGGCCGCACTCTCGATCACCCGTCGGGAGGCGCGGCGTGGCTCGACGACACGGGCGAGCCGGACCTGACGCGGCCGGTGTTCACCTGGATCACCGCGCGCATGGTGCACGTGCAGTACCTCGGTGCGCTGCTCGGGCATCCGGGCTCTCGCCGCAGAGCCGACCGACTGTTCGACGGACTCCTGACGGTGCTGCGCGACGACCGACACGACGGCTGGGTCGAGTCGACCGACGACGCGACCAAGTCGGCCTACACGCACGCCTTCGTCGTTCTCGCGGCGTCGACGGCCACCGCGGCGGGTCACCCTCGCGGAACTGCACTGCTCGCCGAGGCACTCGCCGTCGTCGATGCCCGGTTCTGGGACGACCGCAGTGGCATGTGCGTGGACACCTGGAACGCCGACTGGTCGGAACTGGACGACTATCGCGGGATCAACGCGAACATGCACATGGTGGAGGCGATGCTCGCGGCAGTGGACGCCGGCGCCCCCACGGTGTGGCGCGAGCGGGCCGCTCGCATCTGCGACAGCGTCATCGAGTGGTCCGAGGCCAACGACTGGCGCATCCCCGAACACTTCACCACCGAGTGGGAACCGCTGCTGGAGTACAACTCCGACAGTCCGGCCGATCAGTTCAAGCCCTACGGTGCGACGGTCGGTCACGGTTTCGAGTGGTCGCGCCTGATGCTGCAGGTCTCCCTCGTGGCCACCAGCGCGCGCGGCCACGACCACGTGGACGTCGCTCGATCGCTGTATCGGCGCGCCGCTGCCGACGGATGGCAGGAAGGGTCGACGCCCGGCTTCGTCTACACGACCGACTGGACCGGCCGGCCCGTCGTGACCCAGCGATTGCACTGGGTGCTGTGCGAGGCGATCGCCGCCGCCGCGACCCTGCTGCGGTGGACCGGAGAAGGGCGGTACGAGAACGACTATCGCGCGTGGTGGGATCACGCAGCCGACTGCTACGTCGACCGAGCGCGCGGATCGTGGCACCACGAACTCGACGAGCACAACGCCGTGGCGACGAGTGTGTGGGGCGGGAAGCCCGACATCTACCACGCAGCCCAGGCGGTGTGGATCAGTCGGTATCCCACGGGATCGAGCCTTGCGGCGGTGCTGAGCGGCGGTATGCTCGATCCACGGTGACCCGATGCCCGTGCGCGTCGTCGCACGGTTCCCCTACTGCATCGGGATCGACATGGCATCACGTACCGCCGACGAGGGAATTCGCCGGCACCGTCCCTCTCGACCGCGGCGCGATGGCGCGGCGCTCCGGTACCTCGACGAGTGGCGTGACCACGTCGAGCGCACGGAACGGCGCGTCGCTCGCGGTGGCGCCCACCCCGTGTCACGTGCATGGGAATGGACCGGCCCCACGGGGTGTCCGATGTGTGACGGTGACCTTCCGACCGATGCTCGGGCGCGTCTCGCCGGGCTGCTGCACAACGGCGGGCGGCGCGCTCATCGCCTCGCGGTCGCCGTCGACACCCTCGATACTCGCTTACGCTCGGCGACAGTCGAATCGGAGCGACCGCGATCGATGCCGTGGTGGCAACGACGAGTGCCGTGGATGTGACGCAGTCATCCGGACCGTCCCCAGTGCCCCATTGCCTCGTCGAGGGTGAGAACGTCCGCGTACTTCGCCCGCAGGTCGAGCAGGTTCGACTCGTGCATCCCCGCCTCCCGATCACCGCATGCGTCCGCGACCACGAGTGGCCGGAATCCGTGTTGCAGAGCGTCGGTGGCGCTGGCGCGGATGCAGCCACTGGTGGTCAGGCCGCAGATGTAGAGGGTGTCGACACCGCGTGCGGTGAGGGTCGCGGCGAGCGACGTGCCGAAGAAGGCACTCGCGTACTGCTTCGTCACGACGGTCTCGCCCGCGGCGGGCCGCGGGGCCGCCGGGAAGTCGCCGAGCTCCGAGCCCTCCTCGAACACGCTCAGCGCCGGGATCTTCCGCATGAACAGCCCACCGTCGGCGCCGCCGACCTGATAGCTCACGCGAGTGAACACGACCGGTACCCCGGCGTCGCGGGCTGCCGCGACGAGAGTCGCGGCAGCGGCGACGGCGTCCTCCACGGGAGCGCGCAGGGGCGACCCGTCGACGAGGTACGCCTGCACGACGTCGACCACCAGTACCGCCGCGCTGCGCCCCGGTCCGAGATCGCCGGCGAAACCCGACTCGCGATACGACCCGAGCGTGTCCGTCACGCACGCACCGCCTTCCGTACGTTGACGGGCGGACGCGGCGCCGGCAGACCGGTCTCCTCCTTGCACCGTTCGAGGATGACCTCCAGGGACGGACCCTTGTCGAACACCTCGATCTCGCCCCGCTCGGCTGCCATGCTCTCGCGTCGGCCCGCGGATGCGTCGGCATCGATGACACCGTCCGCGTCGCAGACGACGCCGTAACCGGTCAGGGCACCGTCCGCGCTGACGAGGCCGCGACGCACCTCGAGCGCCACCAGCTCGGGATCGCGCGTCAGCGGGTCGCCCCAGCCGCCGCCACCCCACGTCACGAAGTGCAGCACATCGCCCCGCGACACCTCGACGTCGTGAATCTTGCTGGGGAGGATCTCCGTCTCACCCGACGCGCGGATCAGCCACTTGCGTCCGCGTGCACCGGGTTTGCCGCCGTTCACACCCCACGGATAGGTGAGCCAGCGATCGTCGTGGATCGCGATGGTGCCCGGCTCCTCGAAGTAGTAGGCCACGTCCACGCCGTTGCCGCCGCGATGCAGACCGGCGCCGCCCGTGTCGGTGACCGTCTCCCACCGCTCGATGCGCAGCGGGTAGTACGACTCCAGGTACTCGCAGGGGATGTTGACGAACGACGGCCACAGCGAATGTCCGTCCGGACCGTCACCCATCGGTCGGCCGGGGATGCCACCGAAACCGATGGAGTACAGCTGGAACCACTCACCGTCTCGCGGTCCGCCGTCGTAGTGGCCCGAGTACATGAAGTGGGGTGACGACGAGAACCCGGCGGCGTTGAGGATGTCGGGATTGTTCTTGCCCAGGAGCCCACCGAAGAGGTCGAACACCCGCCCGATGCCGTGGTTGCGGCCGTTGAGCGCTGCGGGATAGCGCGGTTTCCAGAACGAGTCCTCGGGAATGGTGACGTCGATCAGCGGATAGAAGCCGTCGTTCCAGAGGATCTGCGGATCCGCCACGGTGATGACGTAGATCCCGAAGAACATCCGGACGAGGTTCTCGTTGATGAAGTAGTTGATCGGACCGACCGCCTGCGGCGCCGCCTTGCTGAAGTCGAGGTGGATCTTCTCGCCGTGCCGGGTCAGTGTGATCGCGAGTTCGTAAGGTCCGTAACCACATCCGTCGTCGCAGATGAAGTCGTTGAACTCGATGGTCTCACCGTCGACGAAGAGCATCGCGAGCAGCACCTTCATCGCCTGGTAGTTGCGGTCCAGCAGTGCGTCGAGGGCGGACAGGTAGACGTCGACACCGAATCTGTCGCACAACTCGACGATGCGCCGGGACGCCGTCGAACACGCGGCGACGAGACCGTTGAGATCGGCTCTGTTCCAGTCGGGCTTGCGGACCTGGTTGAGGATGATGTCGAGCGCGGTCTCGTTGAGCTGCCCCTCGCTGTACAGCTTGAAGGGCGGGATGATGACGCCCTCCTCGAAGATGGTGTGCGCGTCGGTGGGCATCGACGACGGGGTCTTTCCGCCGACGTCGGACATGTGGCCGAACATCGACGACCATCCGACGACGCGGCCGCTGTGGAAGATCGGCAGCACGATGAGCCAGTCGTTGGCGTGGCTGATGGCGGCACCGCACGCGTACGGATCGGAGGTGAGGAGGATGTCGCCCTCACCGACGGTCCCGTTGAAATTGTCGAGGAAGTCGGGCACGGACAGACCGAACTGCCCGACGACCATCTTCCCGCTCGGATCGGCGATGAGCGGGAACTCGTCGTGCTGCTCGCGGATACCGGGTGAGAGTGCGGTACGGAAGAGCACCTCGTCCATCTCGTATCGGGCGTTGCGGAGCGCGTTCTCGATGATGTCGAGCGTGATCGGATCCACGGGAACCGTGGTGAAGGGCGTGGTCGAGGTCTCGATGATCGTGGCCATCAGGTCTCCTGAGATGAGTTCCGGGCGAGAGGGGATCAGCGGGGAGCGATGAGAAGGCTGGCGCTGGAATGGACCGTCGCGGCGTGACCGGAGAGGACCAACGTGGTCGAGTCCATCTCGGTGATCACGGCGGGTCCCTCGACGACGTTGCCTGCCAGCAACTTCGCCCGGTCGTAGATGCCGGCCTTCGCGTACTCGCCGTCCATCCACACGTCGTTCGTGGACACCAGTGCGGCCGACGGATCCGCACCGCCCTCCTCGAGCGGCTGGAAGGCCACGTCCGGTCGCGGCCCGCTGACCGTGACGCGCAGGTTGATGACCTCGCGTTCGTTCTTCAACAGGAACGAGAAGAGACGCTCGTGCTCGGTGTCGAATGCCGTTCCCAGAGTGGACAGCAGATCGCCGGACTCGAGTGCGCTCGCGTCGAGATCCACGGGGATCTCGAAGCCCTGGCCCTGGTACCGGAGATCCACCTGGTACTTCGCCGTCTGCTGATCCGCGGGCACGCCCTCGGCCGACAGTCGTGCGGCCGCGGACGTCGCGAGTTCCGCCAGGGCGGTGCGCAGCTCGGCGTCGTCGGTGTCGGAGAACGCACGGATCATCGTGCGAGCGCTCTCGTCGCGGACGCAGGTGGTGGCGTCTCCGTAGGCGCAGAGGACGCCGGGCGACGGCGGGACGATGACAGGCCACGCGCCGGTGAGACGCCCGAGTGCGTTGGCGTGCAGCGGACCTGCGCCACCGAACGACACCAGTGCGAAGTCGCGGGGGTCGTAGCCTTGCTGCACGCTCACCAGTCGGAGTGCGCCGAACATGTTCTCATTGACGATGTCGACGATGCCCGACGCCGCTTCCTCGGGACTGCCGAGCCCGATGGCGTCGGCGATGGTCGCCACTGCCGTCCTGCTCGCGTCGACGTCGAGGCTCACCTCACCGCCCGCGAGGGCGGCAGGCAGGTACCCCAGCACGACGTTGGCGTCGGTCACCGTCGGCTCCGTGCCGCCGTTGCCGTAGGCCGCGGGTCCGGGGTCGGCTCCCGCGGATTGCGGACCCACCCGCAGCGCCTTCGTGAGCTCGGGGACATGGGCGATCGACCCGCCGCCGGCACCGACCGTCCGGACGTCCACACTGGTGGCGCGCACAGCGAGGTCGCCGACCTTGGTCTCACGACCGATCCGCGGCTCACCGCCGAGGACCAGTGCGACGTCCGTCGACGTGCCGCCCATGTCGAAGGTCAGGAAGTCGGAGTAGCCGGCCTGCTCGGCGAACCACACCGCGCCGGTGACGCCTCCCGCCGGGCCCGACAGCAGCAGGGACACCGGTGACTCGGCCGCCTTGGCCGACTGCACCAGGCCACCGTCACTGCGCAGGATCGACAGCGGCGCTGTGATGCCCTTCTCCTGCAGCGACCGGTCGAGGTTCCGCACGTAGCGAGAGACCTCCGGCTGCACGTAGCTGTTGGCCACCGTCGTCAGAGTGCGTTCGTACTCGCGCATCTCGGGAAGCACCTGGCTCGAGATGGAGACCGGAATGCCGGGCAGTTCGCTCTCCGCCCAGGCCGCGACCTGCTTCTCGTGCGCGTCGTTCGCATACGAGTTGATCAACGAGATGGTCAGCGCCTCGATGCCCGCACCGGCCAGTCGACGCAGTTGCGCGCGGGCCTGCTCCTCGTCGAGAGGAGTGATCTCCGACCCGTCGGCAGCCAGTCGCCCGACCACCTCGACGGTGTTCTCGAGCGCCGCGAGCGGTTCCGGCTTGGGCCAGATGATCCACCCCGCGAGCCCGCCCGGGACGAAGGAGCGCGCGATCTGCAGCACCTGTCGGAACCCGTCCGTGGTGACGAGCCCGACGCGCGCACCGCGTCCCTGCAGGATGGCGTTGGTCGCGACCGTGGTGCCGTGCAGAACCTGCCCGATCTCCGACGGCTCGATCTCGGCCTCCGCGCAGACCTTCGCGATGCCGTTGAGCACACCGATCGACTGGTCCGCAGGGGTGGACGGTGTCTTGGCTCTGAAGGTGGTGCCGGTCGTCTCCTCGAGAAGCAAGACGTCGGTGAAGGTGCCGCCGACGTCGACGCCGAGTCGATAACGCATGGTGTTCTCCCGTGCTGTGAGGGTGAGAGGAGCGAAGGTCAGATGATGCCGCGCTCCGCGAGCGCCGCCCGGTCGGATTCCGTGACTCCGAGGAGTCGTCCGTAGATGTCGGAGTTGTGTTCTCCCAGTTCGGGTCCGGCGTGCCGGACCGAGCCGGGACTGTCGCTGAGCTTCGGTGCGACGTTCGCCATGGGGATCTCGCCGAAGTCCGGGTGCGCCAGACGCACGATGGCCTCGCGCGCGGCGAAGTGCGGATCGTCGAACATGTCCCGCGCCGTGTAGATGCGGCCGGCGGGAACGCCCGCCTCGTGCAGGAGGTCGAGCACGGTGTCGGTGTCGAGGGCGGACGTCCAGGCCCCGACGATGTCGTCGAGCTCGGTCATGTTCTTCCCGCGCGCCTCGTGGTCGCGGTAGCGGGCGTCCTCGATCAGGTCGGTCCGGTCCATCGCGGTGACCAATCGGCCGAACACCGAGTCCTGGTTGGCCGCGACGAGGATCATCTCGCCGCCCAGGGTGGGATAGACGTTGCTGGGCGCGATGTTCGGCAGCACGGAGCCGGTCCGCTCACGCTGGTACCCGCCGATCTCCCACTCGGGCAGCAGGGATTCCATCATGGCGAGCACCGCTTCGTAGATGGCCGAGTCGACGAGTTGCCCCCGTCCGGTGTTCTCCCGGTGATGCAGCGCGGTGAGGACGCCGATCGTGGCGAACACGGCTGCGAGTGAATCACCGAGGGAGATGCCGGTACGAGACGGCGGCATCTCGGGATTGCCGGTGACGTAGCGGATTCCGCCCATGGCCTCGCCGATGGACCCGAAGCCCGCCCGCGGTGCGTAGGGGCCGTTCTGGCCGTACCCGGTGACCCTGGCCATGATGAGGCGCGGATTGATCTCCCGGAGTGCGTCGAACCCGAGGCCCCAACGCTCCATCGTGCCGGGGCGGAAGTTCTCCACCACGATGTCGGCGTCCGCGATGATCCGGCGGGCGAGGTCCTGACCCTCGGCGCTGCGCAGGTTGCAGGTCACGGACTTCTTGCCGCGCGCGACGACGGGCCACCACAGGGACTTGCCGTGCGGCTTCTCCCGACCCCACTGGCGCATCGGATCGCCGGTGCCGGGCGGCTCGAGTTTGATCACCTCGGCGCCGAAGTCGGCCAGCAACTGTCCGCAGAAGGGGCCGGCGAGAAGCTGACCCATCTCCACGACACGCAGATCGGACAGTGGGCCGGTGGGGGCCTCGCTCATGAGGACTCCTTCGTCTCGTCGGTCGTGAGGGCTTGGAGCAGAACATGTTTGGCGGCGCGGACGTGGGCGCGCATCACCGAGTCCGCCCACGTCTCGTCGCCGGCGCGCAGAGCCGCGACCAGGTCGCGATGGTGGGCGTGACTGCGTGCGAGATCGACGGGGGCATAGCGATGGAAGGTGCGCATCACCAACGGCAGCTGGATCACCGCTCCGAGCATCGAGATGAGGCGGGTGCTGGCCGCGGCAGTGCGCACGATGGCGTGGAACTCGTCGTTGAGCTGCGCCATCAGGTCCAGGCGTTGATCTGCTCCCTCCCCGGCCGCGGTTTCCATGAGGTCGCACAGCTCGGCGAGTCGGTCGATGTCCTTCTCGCCGATACGTGAGGCCGCCCGTGCCGCGGCCATGGCCTCGAGCGTCATCCTCAGGTCGTAGATCTCCTCGAGGTCGTCCGCCGTCCACTGGTACACCCGAGCCCCGCGATGCGGCAGAACCTCGACGAGTCCCTCCATCTCGAGCTGTCGCAGCGCCTCACGCACCGGTGTCCGGCTGGTCTCGGTGAGTTCGGCGATCTCGACCTCTCCGAGACGTGCACCGGGCGCATACGTCCCGGACACGATGCTGTCGCGGATGTGCGCGTAGACGCGGTCGACGGCTCTCGCCATGGATGCGACTCCCTGTGGTCGATGATGAATTGTTCACAATGTAGGCCCATGACGGTGGCGTGTCCCGGTAATCGTCGTTAAATTCTCGTTTCCGATCCGCTATTGCATACAACAGGGTGTCGGCGCAAGATGGGCCCATGACTGCGGTGCAACTTGTCGAGGTGGGTCCCCGTGACGGACTGCAGAACGAGGACGCTGTCCTCTCAGTCGACGACAAGATCGAACTGATCACGCGCAGCGTCGCCTCGGGTGCCACGCGCATCGAGGCGGTGAGCTTCGTGAACCCGAAGCGGGTGCCGCAGATGGCCGGCGCCGAGGAGGTCATGGCAGGCGTCCCGCGTGACGGCTCCGTCTCGTACATCGGGTTGGTGCTCAATCGACGTGGACTCGACCGCGCGCTGGCGGCCGGCGTCGACGAGGTCAACGTCGTGGTCGTCGCGACGGAGGAGTTCAGCAGGCGCAACCAGGGGTGCTCCGTCGACGAGGCGGTGGCGGCGGCGCACGACATCATCACGGATGCGCGTACTGCGGGCGTGCCGGGCACGGTCACCATCGCCGCATCGTTCGGGTGCCCGTTCAGCGGTGAGGTGGATCCGGCGCGAGTCGGCGAACTCGTCGCGCGGATCGCCGAATGCGCACCGGCCGAGATCGCCCTCGCCGACACCATCGGCGTGGGAGTGCCGGCGCAGGTTCGTCGCCTGGCGGAGCTCGCCACAAGTAACGCTCCGAACATCCCGCAGCGCTGGCACTTCCACAACACCCGCAACACCGGTTACGCCAACGCGCTGACAGCACTGGAGACGGGGGCGCAGGCCCTCGACGCCAGCATCGGCGGCTTCGGTGGGTGCCCGTTCGCACCCGCCGCCACCGGGAACATCGCGTCCGAGGACCTGATCTACGCGCTCGACCGCTCCGGCGTCGAGACGGGAGTGAGCATGGACGTGCTGGTCGACGCCGCGACCTGGCTCGGCTCGGCGCTGGGCAAGGACGTGCCGGGGTTCCTCGGGCGTGCGGGTGGCTTTCCTCCGCGGTGACCTGCGGGAAAGACGGCCGTGACTCGTGTTCCCGCGGGAGTTTCGTGTTCCCGCGGTAGATGCAACGCCTACGGGAACACGAAAGGCAAGCGGGAAGGCCGGAGGCCGGCCGTTTCTCAGCGGGAAGGCCGGAGGCCGGCCGTTTCTCAGCGGGAAGGCCGGAGGCCGGCCGTTTCTCAGCGGGAAGGCCGGAGGCTCAGACGACCCGGAACCGTTCGAGGACCACGAGAGTCGAGTCGTCGATGGTGAGGCCGGCCAGCGTGTCTGCCATCTCGTCGGATCGCCAGAACCGTTCGTGCCCGGCACGCCATGCGGCGACGTCGGCGTGACCCTCACCCTCCGCGACGGCATGCGTATCGTCGACGTCGCCGAGAGCGCTGACGCGTACATCGGTGATCTCGATGACGCAGGCAGTGGCGCCGCCGGAGTCGATCACCCTGTGACGCTCGCCCACTCGGGGCAGCGGCTCGTTCTCGTACTCCACCCGCAGTGAGGTGGTCGCCGTCTTGCGGCCTGCGCCTATCGCCGACACGAGGGCATCGCGTAGCGGCCCGGGGAAGGCGAACTCGGCCACGGGGAGAGAGTCGATGTCGGCCATTCCTCGAGTATGGCGCACGCGGGTCGGGGTTCCCGCGGACGTTCCCGGTTGCTGCGGACGCTGCAACACCTACGAGAACCTGTGCGGTCAGCGGGAAGGCCGGAGGCCGGTCGAGGTCAACGGCTCAGCGAGTACACGAGAGTGTCCGTCCACTCACCCTTGCACCAGCAGTCCTGCAGGCGCAGTTCCTCGTCGCGTAATCCCACGCGCTGGGCCAGACGTGCGGAGGCTGCGTTGCGCGCGTCCATCTCCGCGGTGACGCGCCGGACCCGGTCCAGAGCGAGTACCTCGTCGAGCACTGCCTGCACCGCTTCGGTGGCGTAGCCGTGGCCGGAGACGTCGCGCGCGAAGGTCCACCCGAGTTCGACAGTGTCCTCGGCGACGAACCACGCGGAGACGGTGCCGATCACCCGGCCGTTCAGCTCGACCAGAGCATTCAATGCCCCCGTGTCGAGACTCGTTCGCTCGCACCGTCTCTGCACTGCGATCCGTGCGTCCTCCGCCGTCCACGGCTCGTGCATGAGGTACCGGCAGACCTCGGGATCGGTGTAGAAGTCGAGCCGGTGCTCGTCGTCCGGGGAATAGGTGCGCAGCGTGAGCCGCGCGGTGACGGCGACGATGGTCACGAGCGCGGCCTCGTGACCGCTGCCAGGACGAGGAGGAGAGCCGCCGCAGCACCGCCGACCAGGAATCCTGTACCAGGAGAACGCGAGTCGACCACCACGCCGATACCCGCGGAGGCAAGGGCAGCGCCCGCGTTGACCGCGGTGTTGATCCAGCTCGACGCCTCGGTGCGCACGTCGGCGGTGGTGAGGTGATCGGACAGCAGGTACCCCGTCACCAGGGCGGGCGCGATGCAGAAGCCCAACAGGAACAGTCCGACGTGCAGCGGCACCGTGGTCGAGACCAGCGACAGCAGGGAGGTGAGGACGGCCATCATCAGGACCGTCGTCAGAAGTCGACGGGTCAGCGAGCCGGCCCAGCTCCGGAGCCCGTACAGCAGTCCACCGCAGACACTTCCGGCTCCGAGCGCCGCGAGAAGCGTTCCGGCCGATCCGATGGCTCCCTGCTTCGCGGCGAAGGCTGTGGCGGCGATCTCCACGGTTCCCAGGACGGCCCCGACCCCTGCCATCGCTGTCAGGACACCGACGAAGCCGGGCCGGCGGAGTGGGCGCGACGAGGGAGTGGTCCCTGTCGTGCGCGGGCCGTGTCCGCGCGAGTGCCGGCTGGTGGTCATGCCGACCGTGCCGACGACGGCGACGCATCCCGTGGCGGCGAGTGCGATCGACGGGGACAGGGCGGTGACGAGGGTGGCGCCGAGGAGGGGACCGATGGTGAACATCGACTCCTCGCTCACGGCATCGAGACTGTAGGCGCGGGTGCGGGTCGGCCCCGGCGGCGTCAGCGAGCTCCAGACGACACGCATCGAGGCACCGAGTGGGGGAGGGAAGAATCCGGTGACCAGACTGCCGAGCACCAGGGACCAGGCCGGGGCATCGACGTACGTCAGAACGGCCAGAGTGCCCAGGGCCGTAGCGAATCCGACGGCCATCGAGACGAGGGCTCGCCGCTGACCGATGCGGTCGACGAGACGTGCCCGATACGGTGACGCCACCACATTGGCGACACCGAACGCACCCGTCGCGGAACCCGCGACCGCGAACGATCCGGTGGCACGCTGCACCGCCAACAGGATGACCAGTCCGACCATCGCGAAGGCCAGGCGGCCGAGCAGTGCGGGGAGGAAAGCGCGTGCGGCACCGGGTAATCGGACGATGCCGAGATAGCCGAGCGGATCCGCGGCGCGGTCGTCAGTGGGAGGAGGGTACGCCACCGGTCACCATGTCGAAGACGGCGTCGAGTTGAGCCCGGCCCTCGTCGACGTCGGGGTGGCGCTCGGCGATCTGGTTCAGCAGGGCGCGCTGGAAGATGCCGTCGATGGTGATGTAGGCGGTGGCAGGCGTGAGAACAGGCGCCGCTCCGACGAGTTCGCAGTACCGGGCGACGACGCGCCAGATCATCTCCTCGCGCCGGGACTCGATCTCGAGGACGTCGGCACGGAAGGAGGAATCGAACAGGCTCTGATTGCGCAGGTCGTACCAGAGGCGGTGGATCGCCGCGTCAGCGAGCAGAGTGCCGAAGAAGGTCTCGGTGAACGAGCGTCGCAGCTGCTCCGCGGACTCGGCCCCGGCGACGACGTCGTCGTACCGCGTCACACAGATCTCCTCGTACTGCCGCACGGCATGCGCGATGAGATCGAGCTTGTTGGAGAAGTAGTAGTGCAGGACGCCGTGCGAGTACTCGGAGTTCTGAGCGATCTCGCGGAGGCTGGTGCGGGCGTAACCGAGTTCCGCCAACGTAGCGAGAGTCGCCAGTGCGAGCTCGCTGCGACGCGCCTCGAACTTGTCTCGAGAGCGCTCCTCGACGCGAAGTCGGGGGTCGGTGGTCTGGGTCACCCGGAAAGCATACCGCCGCATCGACGAACTCTTGACAGTCGTCAAGATTTTCCTTGACGACTGTCAAGACTTGTCCCTAGTGTTGCCTGCATCACATCGAACAGCGGATGTGATCCCACGCGAAGAACGCTTCGAACAAGGAGAGCGGACATGACGAGTTACGACCTGACCGGACGAACGGCACTGGTCACAGGCGGTGCGCAGGGTCTCGGCGCGGGAATGGCGCAGGCTCTCGCGGCGGCAGGAGCGTCCGTCGCCATCGCCGACATCAATGCCGCGGGTGGTCAGGAGACGGTCGAGGCGCTGCGGGCCACAGGAGCGAGAGCGGAGTTCGTCCAGCTCGACGTCACGGACGACGCGGCCTGGGAGGCGGCGGTCGAGTCGACCATCGGCGCACTGGGCGGCCTCGACATCGTCGTCAACAACGCGGGTATCGAGGTCACCAGTCTCATCGCCGATCTCGACGCCGAGGCGGCGTCCGCGATGCTGCAGGTCAATGTCATCGGCACCGCACTCGGGGTCAAGCATGCATTCCGCGCGATGCGGCCCGGCGGAAAGGCAGGCAAGGGCGGCTCGGTGGTCAACATCGCGTCGGTTGCCGCCACGATCGCGTTCCCGGGCATCAGCCTCTACTCGGCGACCAAATCCGGTATCGACCGGCTGACCCGCGTGGCCGCGGCCGAGTCGGGGAAGCTCGGCTACGGCGTGCGCGTCAACTGCATCTATCCGGCACTGACCCCGACCGCGATGGGCAACAAGCTCGCGGTCGACACCGCGGAACTCGGCCTGTTCCCGTCGGTCGAGGCGGCAGTGCAGACCGTCGTGGAACTGACGCCCCTCGGTCGACTCGGCCAGGTCGACGACATGGCGGACGCCGTGGTGTTCCTGTCGTCCGACGCCGCGAAGTTCATCACCGGCGCGGGGCTCCCCGTCGACGGCGGCATGGGCATGTGACCTGCCGCCCCATCAGCACGGCTCTCGACCACCCCACTTCGAACCAGGAGATCAACCATGCCCACTGACAAGCGCGTCGTCGTCTACGGAGCGTCCGGCTACACGGGTCGCCTCATCTGTGAGTATCTGCGCGAGTACAACATTCCCTTCCTGGCCGCCGGCCGCGATCACGCCCGCCTGAAGGATGCCGTGAGTGCCGTGCCGGGTATCGACACCGTCGAGCACGAGATCGTCGAGGTCGAGCACACCGTGGAGGCGCTGACCGAGGCCTTCCGCGGCGCGACCGTGGTCCTCAACACCGTGGGACCGTTCGCCCGCTACGGCCACGAGGTGGCGCAGGCCTGCCTGGCCATCGGTGCGCACTACACCGACACCAACGGCGAGCAGAACTGGATGATCGACGCCGAGGCGCAGTACAGCGCCGACTTCGCCGCGCAGGGACTGGTTCTCACGCCGGGCCTCGCGCAGATGTACTCCATCGGTGAGATCGCCGCGAACATCTGCTTGGAGAACCCGGGTCTGAACAGCCTCGACATCCAGGTGTTCTGGAAGGGGCACCCCACCGTCGCCTCGACCAACACCATCCTCACCAACGCCGCGTTCTCCAAGGCGTACTACCTGGAGGAGAACGAGTACGTCGAGTGGCCCGCCGACGCCGGGCTCTACACCGTGAGCGTTCCCGGTCAGCACGATCTCGGCCTGGCGTTGCCGTGGGGCGGCACGTCGCATCCGGTCTGGTTCAAGAACGACCCGCGGGTCACCACCGCGAAGGCTCTCGGCGGTGTCTTCAATCCGCCTCTGATGAAGGCGGTTCCGCTGTTGGTGGCCGCCGCCCTCGAACAGATGGAGGGCAAGTCTGACGAGGAGAAGTACCGCATCATCGACGAGCAGTCGTCCGCGATCCGCAGCGAGATGCCGCCCCGAGAGAATCCGCGCCTGAACACCTCGCTGGACTCGGTGTACGCATCGGGTCCGCTGGGCCGCGCACACTGCGTCATCCACGGCAACTGCAACTACAAGCAGACCGCGCTGCTCAACGCACACGGGGCTGCCGCACTCCTGCAGGGAGCTCCGCGCAAGGTCGGATTCGCCTCCAGCTGTGAGGCGTTCGGTCATCGCGAGTTGCTCGGCACGCTGCGGGCGTTCGGTCTGGTCCTGGACCCGATCGTCTCCGTGCACCGCTGAGATGCGACTCTCCGACTACCTGGACAAGGGCGTCTCGCTCGGCCGTGGGGCACCGTGCCTTACGGCCGGGGGTGACACCTCCACCTACGGTGAGGTGTACGACCGGTCGGTCGAGATCGCCGCGGCGCTGCAACACGACGGTGTCGAGGCCGGCGATCGCGTCGCCGTCCTGTCCGGTAACGACCCGCTGGCGCTGACGTGCGTGTTCGGCATCTCGCGCGCCGGCGCGGTGTGGTGCCCGGTGAATCCGCGGAACGAGGCCGACGAGAACCTCCAGCTGTTCGATCTCTTCGGATGCCGAACTCTGTTCTTCCAGAGCCGATTCACCGATCTGGTCAACCGGATCCGAGGCGATCTGCCGCACCTCGTGCGACTGGTCTGCCTCGACGGTGACACGGAGTGGTCGATCCCGTTCGAGTCGTGGCTCGCCGAACACCGCGGCGAGCTCGACGCGGACAGGCGGCCGCCGCGCGGGCTCGCGATGCTGGCGGGAACGGGCGGCACCACGGGAAAGCCGAAAGGGGTGCGGCTGACCGAGGACAACATGATGACCTCGACGGCGCTCGCGCTGATGAGCTATCCCTTCGGTGTGCGTCCGCGGTATCTCGCGCTGGCGCCGCTCACACACTCCGCCGGTGTGCTGACGTTCCCGATCCTGAGTCTCGGCGGCGAGGTGGTCATCATGGCGGCCCCCGACATCGGGGAGTTCCTGGCGCTGATCGAACGGCACCGCATCACCCATGCGTTCCTGCCTCCGACGGTGATCTACGGCGTGCTCGACCACCCGGATCTGGATCATCGGGACCTGTCGTCTCTCCGCTGCCTCTGGTACGGGGCGGCGCCGATGTCGCCGACGCGGCTCGAGGAAGCGCTCACGCGCATCGGGCCCGTGCTGGGGCAGCTGTTCGGACAGACCGAGGCGCCCAACATGATCGCCACCCTGGCGCCGGCGGACCACTTTCGTCCGGACGGCACGGTGGCGACGGAACGGCTCACCTCGGCCGGTCGTCCGACACCCTTTACCACGGTCGCGATCATGACCGAGAAGGGCGACCTCGTCGGCACCGGTGAGCGTGGCGAGATCGTCGTGCGCGGTCCCCTGGTCATGGACGGCTATCACGACAATCCGGCGGCGACGGCAGAGGTGGGCGCTCACGGTTGGCACCACACGGGCGACATCGGATACCTCGACGACGAGGGCTTCCTCTACGTCGTGGACCGCGCGAAGGACATGATCATCACGGGCGGCTTCAACGTCTACTCGGCCGAAGTCGAGCAGGCTCTGCTCGCTCACCCTGCAGTGAAGGAGTCGGCCGTGGTGGGTCTCCCCGACGAGAAATGGGGCGAACGGGTCGTGGCGGCTGTCGAGCTGCGCGCCGGGCAGGAGGTGGATCCCGCCGCACTGATCGCCTTCGTCAAAGAACGCATCGGCAGCGTGAAGGCGCCGAAGAACATCGAGGTCTGGGATCTTCTGCCCCGGTCGAAGGTCGGAAAGATCCTGAAGAACGAGGTCAGGTACACCATGACGATGTAGTGCGTGGGTCGCTCGACCTCTGTACACGGCGAATGGCCGGGTCTACCGTGAACGGACCGATCGGTACGTCCAGCCAGGAGGTCCACCATGTCTCGTCGTCTCACCCGCACACTCGTCGGAGCCACAGCCGCCGGCGCCGGAGCAGTCGCCATCGCCCTGTCGGGTGGTGCAACGGCGTCGGCGGCACCCGCTCAGGGACCCATCTACTGGCAATCGTTCGGCGTGCTCGTCATTCCGGCGAGCGAGAACTGCCAGAACACGGCGGCACGGTATCGAGAGCGGGGGGACATCATCCTCGTCGACTGCGCCATCAATCTCGCGTACCCCGGCTATCAGCTCGTCGGAATCCGCACGGATCTCTTCGGGAGCTGATCGTCGGCGAATCGACCGACGAATTCCCGCGGTCGATTCGTGTTGCCGCGGGCACTGCAACCGGCGCGGTACGACGTAACTCCCGCGGGAAGCGCCGCGCGAGCGAGGCTCGACCTATGGACACGGCGTGTGGCCGGGCCTACGGTGAACGGACCGATCGGTACGTCTAGCCAGGAGGTCCACCATGTCTCGTCGAATCACCCGCGCACTCGTCGGTGCCACAGTGGCAGGCGCCGGAGCCGCCGCGATCGTGTTGTCCGGCGGGGCAACGGCGTCCGCAGCACCGTCGATCGGCCCGCTCTACTTTCAGACCTTCGGCGAGTTCTACTTCCCTCCCGCAAAGAATTGCCAGCAGACGGCAGCCGAGTACCGGGAGCGTGGCGACATCATCCTCGTGAACTGCGCATCCGGCATTGCTCCCGGCACGTACCAGCTCGTCGGCATCCGGGCAGGCTTCGCCAGCTGAGCCCGAGCACACCGGCGCAGTCGCTACGGTGGGCGGATGCCACTGTCGCCGCGAGTCCCGGATCTCGGAGCCCTCGACGTGATGGTGTCCGTTGCCCGGTTGGGCAGCATGACGGCAGCCGGCCGGGAACACGGGTTGAGTCAGCAGGCGGTCAGCGCACGTGTGCGTGCGGCGGAGCGGGACATCGGTGTCCGCATCTTCGATCGCGGCGCGAGCGGTGTCGCCCTGACCCCCGAGGGCGTCGCGGTGATGGAGTGGGCGGGCGGCATCCTCGACTCGGCCGAGAAGTTCGCGACAGGAGTGACATCGCTTCTGCGCGAGGGGAATGCGATGCTCACCATCGCCGCGAGTATGACCGTCGCCGAGCACCTCGTGCCGGCGTGGATGCTGTCGATGCGCAGACAGTCGCCCGACGTCCAGGTGCAGATGCGACTGATGAACTCGGCGGAGGTCGCCGAGCAGGTGCTGGACGGGCGCGCGGACATCGGCTTCGTCGAAGGGCCCGACGTGCCGGCCGGGCTCGGGGTCGCCGTCGTCGCGCACGACGAGTTGATCATCGTCACGGGACCGTCCCACCCGTGGGCGACCAGACGTGCGGCGTCGATGGAGCTGCTGCAGACGACGGCTCTGGTGCAACGGGAGCCGGGGTCGGGAACCCGCACCACGTACGAGAGCGCCGTCCGCCCGACGGTTCCGCCGCTCATCGAGCTCAACTCCGTCACCGCTGTCAAGTCTGCTGCCATATCGGCGAATGCGCCGGCGGTGGTGTCGTCCCTCGCGGTGGAGGGGGAGCTGCGGAGTGGCGCGTTGGTGCGCATCGACGTTCCCGGTCTTTCGATGACGCGTGAGCTGCGCGCGGTCTGGAGCCTGTCTGCAGCACTGCGCGGTCCACGTCGCGACTTCCTCGACATTGCCCGGCAGTAGCCACAAACAGCGTTTGTGGGGTGACAAGAGCACGACCACTACTGATCGTCGCCGTCCCGGCGCACTGTGAAGGCATGACGACCTTCCGGACCGCGACATCGCACGGGCTGCTCCGCGATCTCGACTCGCCCGGCAGCGTGATCGAGCACATCACGCCGAACTGGTTCGCATCGGTGATGGGGACCGGAATCGTCGCCACTGCCGCAGCAACGCTGCCCGTGCAGAATGTCGTGCTCCACATGGCAGCCGTCGTCATGTGGCTGCTCGCCTCGACTGTCCTCGTCGTCGTGTCGACCCTGTTCGCCGCGCACTGGCTCGCGCACCGCCGCGTCGCGCTGGCGCACGCTGCCCACCCCGTGATGATGCAGTTCTACGGCGCGCCGCCCATGGCTCTGCTCACCGTCGGTGCCGGTACGAGCCTCCTGGGTGCGGACATCCTCGGGCAGAGCCTGGCCACCTCGATCTTCGTCGTCCTCTGGACGGCGGGTACTGCCCTCGGACTCGCGACCAGCGTCGTCGTCCCGTACGTGATGATCACCCGCCGTAGCGCCGACACGGTCGCGCTCCCGGCATGGCTGATGCCCGTGGTGCCGCCGATGGTCTCGGCATCCACCGGTGCACTTCTCCTCCCGCACATCGCCGACGGGCAGTGGCGGCTCGCGATGCTCGTCGGCTGCTACGCGCTGTTCGGATCGGCACTCGTGACCGGGCTGATGGTGACGACCGCGGTTCTCGGTCGACTGCTGCACGGCGCCGTCCTCCCGGTCCAGGCTGCACCGACTATATGGATCACTCTCGGCGTCATCGGCCAGTCCGTCACCGCGGCCAACCTCCTGGGTGCCGATGCGGCGATGGTGTTCACCGGTGACCGGAGCGAGGTGGCGGTGGTCCTGCGTGCGGCGGGAATCCTCTTCGGAATGGTGATGGGCGGCTTCGGAGCGATGATGTTCGCCCTGGCCACGGCGCTGACCGTGCACGCGGCGCGCCGAGGACTGCGCTTCTCGTTGGCATGGTGGTCGTTCACCTTCCCGGTCGGAACATGCGTCACCGGCGCGGCGGCGTTGGGGCGCGCGCTGGAGTCGTCCGTCGTCGAGGCACTGGCGGTCGTGCTGTTCGCCGTGCTGGTGACGGCGTGGACGACGGTGGCGACGAGGACGGTGCGCGAGGCGTATCGCGGCCGGGTGTTTCTTCCGGCGTGAGAGTCGCACGACGGCGAAGTGGGCACACTGGAGGCATGGAGATCACCGGCCACCTCACGCCCGACGAGTTCTGGACCCAGCAACGCGCGATCGAGGATCAGATCCGCGCCGAGTCGACCACCTTCCCGACCTACACGGTGAACGGGTGGAACGGGGTGCGGGTGATGGGCCCGTGGTCGCGGGAGAACGACGTACTGACCAGCGTGACACTGCGGCACGGTGAGGTCGACTGGGACGGCGACGACATCGACGGTCCCTTCGTCGAGGTCACCACCACCACGAAGGACGCGCACCGCACGGCGCTGAAGGCGATGCTGTCGGCGATCGGTCTGACGCCGATGTCGCCCGAGTACAAACGGCGACGTGAGGCCATCGCGGCGACGGAGGCGCGTCGCGTCGTCGTGCCGGTGAACGGCGCGGACACCGACTTCGAGATGCACGGCGGGCAGGAACGGTGGTGGGCGTCGGCGACGGTGGGCGACCACGGTGTGGTGATCGAGGCGCGGCACCACCCTGTCGAGGCGGTGGCGCTGACGTCGGAGACCGACATGGAGCCCTATCTCGACGGCCTCCGCGCCGCGATCCGTACGAGTCGGGGCGAGTGATGGCACTGCCCTCGCACGGCCGATTCCCGTACTCGCCCATCACGTCCCGTCCGTCGTTCTCGTGGCCGGGCGGCGCGTCCCTCGCGGTGTACGTCGCCGTCAACTGCGAGCACTTCCCGTACGACGACGGAGCTCCCGGGCTGGGATGGACGCCGGGAATGGACCAGCCGAACACCTACAACTGGGGTTGGCGCGAGTACGGCAACAGGGCGGGCGGCTTCGCGTTGGCCGACACGTTGCGCGACAGCGGAATTCGTCCGACTCTGCTCGTCAACGCCGAGATCTACGAGCACGCTCCCGATCTGGTGGCGGCGTTTCGCGCACTCGGCGCGGACGTCGTCGCCCACGGCCGCACCAACGCCGAGCAGCCGAACCAGCAGGACGAGGACGCGGAACGTCGCACCATCGAGGCGGTACGACGGGCGATCGAGTCACACGAGGGTTCGCCGCCTCGGGGTTGGATGAGCCCCGGCGCGAACCCGAGCCGGGTGACGGAGGACCTGTTGGCGGAGCAGGGATTCGAGTACACGCTCGACTGGCCGATCGACGACCAGCCGGTGTGGATGGCCACGCGCGGTGGACCTCTACTGAGTGTTCCGTACCCGCACGAGGTCAACGACCTTCCGGTGTTCGTCCATCACCACGGGTCCGCGGAGGATTTCGAGCACATCGTCGTCGACTCGTTCGACGAGCTGAAGGAGCAGTCGCGGCGCGCACCGCGCGTGTTGGCCATCTCCACCCACACGTTCCTCACCGGGCAACCGCACCGGCTCAGACGCTTTCGTCGCGCGCTGGATCACCTGACGTCGCACGCCGACGGTGTCTGGTTCACCACCGCCGGCGACATCGCCGAGCACTATCGGACGGTCACTCCGCCGCCTGCGTGACGTAGTCGTGCAGCTGCGCCTCGGTGAGGTTCGCCTCGGTGAGTGCCGCGAGGGCCTCCGGATCGAGGTTCTCGGCACTGCCGTCCGCGAAGCGCCGTGCACCCTCGGCCGTGACACCGCGTGCTCGCAACTGGGTGAACACCTCGTCGGTACTCACACGCCCGCCGGGAGTGCCCGTGCCGCGACTCCCGCTCCCATGTTGTACCCGAGATGACCGCCGAGAGCGCCTCCCAGACCGGCGACGGCGAATCCGGCGAGTGCGAGCGCCTTCGACGTGGTTTCCGGCGGCGACGACGCGTCCGCTGCCTTCGCGCGCCGGCGATACGACGCGGTGAACAGAGCCAGGGCTACGGCGTTGGTGCTCGCGTGGATCAGACCCACTCGTCGCTGTTCCGCGTTGAGCGTCGACCACGTCGCCCACCCCGTCACCAGTGCGGTGGGGGCGGTCACCAGTCCGGCACCGATGAGGCGCCGCGCTGCCGCGGAGTCTCCACCGGTGACATCGAGAAAGACTGCGCTGGTCCACAATCCGACCGAGGAGTAGGCCATGATGGGATGCATCGGGTGGCCGACGAAGGTCCCACGGAGGAGGCCGTCGACCTTCGTCCCCTCGAGAGCGGATCGGAGCTTCCCGGCGACGGGGTCGCTGACCGGATCGAGGAACGTCGCCTTCTCGAGCGGGTGGAACAGCGGTGTGAGATTCATACCGTGTCGGATACCCGCAGCGGTCGAGGGTAACCGCGACGCACGGTGCGCTCGAGAATGCCGAGGGTCACGCGCAGGGACGATCCGGACACCACGGGGAATATGTCACGCTCCCGCCAGTCGGGATGGATGTCGGACCAGTCGTAGTAGGACGTGACGAGGGTGCCCTCCGTGCCGTCCTCGAAGGAGTGCGGCGCGAGCCGGTACCCGTAGCGGTGACCGATGGGCGGTCGGACCGTGCCGACGATCGTCCACGAGATGTCCCGATCGCGCTCGAAGGTCGCGATGGTGACCTCGACGTCGTAGGTACCCATCGGGAGGTCGCCGAGTGCCTCGCGATCCATGTGCACGACGAAGGTGTCTCCCGCGGACGTCACGGGTGCGCCGTCCGCGCTCATCAACATGCCCGAGCCGTCGATGGCGACGTGGCCGTCGGGATCGCAGAGCACGTCGAAGATGTCCGCCGCGGGCAACGGCATCACGCGCTGAAACTCGAGTCGTTCGTCGGTCATGGGTCCAGTCTGCACTTGTGCAGGAAGCGGGTGCGCAGGTCGTCATTGAAGACGGAGCGCGACGGGCACAGACTCGTGACCATGACGGACCTCACAGGACGATCGGCTCTCATCACCGGTGGTGCCAGCGGAATCGGGGCCGCGATCGCCCGCGCCCTCGCGGCGAACGGCGCTCGGGTCACCGTCGCCGACCTCGACGGTGACGCCGCCACGGCGCTGGCACACGAGATCGGGGGAGACGCGTGGCAGGTGGATCTTTCCGACGTCGACGCGCTCGCGGACCTCACCCTCGAGACCGACATCCTGGTGAACAACGCGGGAATCCAGCACGTGTCGCCGATCGAGGACTTCGACCCGGTGATGTTCCGCCGCATCCTGACACTCATGGTGGAGGCACCGTTCCTGCTGGTGCGTGCCGCTCTGCCGCACATGTACGAGTCCGGGTACGGACGCATCGTCAACATGTCGTCCGTGCACGGCATCCGGGCATCGGCCAACAAGTCGGCGTACGTCACGGCGAAGCACGCGCTGGAGGGACTGTCGAAGGTCACCGCTCTCGAAGGCGCCGAGCGGGGCGTCCGCAGCAACTGCGTCAACCCCGGCTACGTGCGAACACCCCTCGTGGAGAAGCAGATCGCCGATCAGGCGCGCGTCCACGGCATCGACGAGTCCGAGGTGCTCGAGAAGGTGCTGCTGACCGAGAGTGCGATCAAGCGGATGGTGGAGCCGGAGGAGGTGGCCGCACTGGTGTCCTTCCTCGTCGGAGACGAGGCGTCGATGATCACCGGCGCGTCGTACACGATGGACGGCGGCTGGAGCGCGAGCTGATCACTCGCCGCGCGAGACGCTCTCCACGAAGTCGCGGGCGATGTCACGGAGCTTGCGGTTGGCACGCTGTGACTCCGCGGACAGCATGCCGAACGCGGTGTCGCTGTCGACGCCGTGCAGCGCCATGAGAATGCCCTTGGCCTGCTCGATGGGGGCGCGGTGCTCGAGTGCGTCCTGCAGGCCCGACGCGACCTCGCGGGCCGACCGCACGCGCGCGTAGTCGCCGATCGCCGTGGACACGGTGGACGTCAGCAGCTCGAGGATCGACTCGTCGATCGACCCGAACGCGTCGGGGGCGGTGCCGTACAGGTTGAACGATCCGAGCTTCATGTCGGCGGTGTGCAGGGGCGCGGCGAGGAACGAGCGCACGCCCTCCTCGCGAGCAGCGTGTACGAACTCCGGCCAGCGCTGCTGCGCCGCATCGACGTCGACGCGCACGATCTCCCCGGTCCGGGCGGCCTCGAGGCACGGACCCTCACCGATCTCGTACTGATGGCGGTCGACCTCGAGCGTGCGGTCGTCGGTGTGCACGGCCGTGTACGTCAGGCCGCCGAACAGGATGCTCACACCAACGCTGGACGCACCGTCGACGGCCTCGTGTGCGATCTCCGCGGTGCGCTTCAGCAGCACCGCAAGATGGTCGTCGTCGCGGACGCTGCCGCCGACCACGCTCAGCATGGCCGCGAGTCGACGGGGAGCGACCGACCCGGTGGCCACCTCGGTGACCAACTCCGCCGCACGCGACGTCGACTCGTCCGCCTCCGCGCGCTCCGAGTCCGCTGTCGCCGCCACGGCGCTGTCCCTGCTCTCCACGGTTGAGAATCATCGCACGACGCGGGGACACCAGCAGCGACTCCGGTTGAGTTCGGTGGCCAGCGGGTATCGCAAGCATCAGGTACTCGTGTTGTCCGGACATCACGAAGTGCCAGAGCCGTCGAGTGAAGAAGCCCGCCGATGTCTCGGAGACCCCCACTGTGTGCCTGCGCACCGGTGGGGTTCTTCGTGTCGTGGGCTCAGCCGCGGCGTGCGTGCTCCTCGATCACGGCGGCATTGAGCGCGGCCGCGGCGCTGACGATCGCGGCGGCGTCGTCCGGGTCGCACTCGCCGTCGGCGACGCGCGCGACGGCATCCTGCATGCGTACGCACAGTGTGGCGACGGAATCGTCGTCGGTCGGCTCGTCCGCCACGGCGCTCGTACCCGCCGATTCGTCGTCGGCCGGCTCGGTCTGACGGACGTCCTCGATCACGTCGTCCCGCCCCGCGTCCGCGAGTCGCTCGAACTTCTCGGCCGGTGTCTCGGGACGGTAGTTGCGAGGGCTGCCGTTCACTACGGTGCGCGTGCCCGGCGACAGCGCCACGAAATTGACCCGAGTCCCGCCGGGATCGCCGCTGACCCGGAAGACCCGATCCGGGCGTGTGACACTGCGCACGATCATGCCGTCCGCGATGGCGTGCGGATTGCGTGGAGCCACATCGAACCTCGATTCACTGGTTGTGGGCCATCATGGTCGTATGACTTCCGTGATGGAGCGCCTGCTGGACATCGCACCGATCTGGGTGTTCCTCATCGTCTTCCTGCTGGTGTTCCTCGAGGACGCGATCTTCGTCGGTTTCGTGATCCCGGGAGAGACGGCCGCGGTCATCGGCGGTGTCGCGGCGAGTCAGGACCACGTGAGTGTCGTGGCGATGGCGGCGGTCGTGGTCGTCGCGGCCGTGGTGGGTGACTCGGTGGGCTTCGAGATCGGCAAGCACTTCGGCCCACGACTGTTGGCCATGAAGATTCTGGACAAGCGTCGCGACAAGCTGGACAAGGCGCGGGACCTGTTGGCGCGCAAGGGCGGGACGGCCGTCTTCCTCGGCCGGTTCGTCGCCTTCTTCCGAGCGGTGATGCCGGCGTTGGCCGGAATGTCGCGCATGCCATACCCGAAGTTCCTCGCGTACAACGCACTCGGTGGGCTCGTCTGGGGGACGGGGTTCGTGGTGCTCGGATTCGTCGCCGGCAACTCGTACGAACAGGTCGCGAAGACGGTGGGGCGGGACGCGGCGATCATCGTGGTCGCGGTGGTGGTGATCGCGCTGATCGTGTGGCGCGTCCGGGCTCATCGCTCCGAGAAGGGCGCGGCGCGGGCCTACGATCCCAGCGCGAGCACCGACAGCAGCTCGTAGGCCACGTGTGACGCGGCGATTCCGGTGATCTCCGCGTGGTCGTACGCGGGCGCGACCTCGACGATGTCCGCACCGACGATGTTCGCTCCCACCAACCCGCGCAGGGTGTTCAGCAGTTCCCGCGACGTCATGCCGCCCGCCTCGGGTGTGCCGGTACCCGGGGCGTGGGCCGGGTCGAGGACGTCGATGTCCACGGAGACGTAGACCGGGCCCGTGTCGAGACGGCGGCGCATCCGCTCGACGATCGAAGCCACCCCGTCCATCTCGTAGTCGTCGGACCGGATGATCTGAAACCCCAGGACGGCGTCGTCCTCGAGGTCCTTCTTGCCGTACAGCGGACCGCGGATCCCGATGTGCTGCGACCGCTCGAGGTCGATCAGCCCCTCCTCGCTGGCCCGTCGGAACGGTGTCCCGTGCGTGAAGGGTGCACCGAAGTACGTGTCCCACGTGTCGAGGTGCGCGTCGAAGTGCAGCACGGCGATCGGCCCGTGGTCGCGGTGCAGCGCGCGCAGGATCGGCAGCGCGATGGTGTGGTCGCCACCGAGAGTGAGGACCGTGCTGCCGTCCTTGCGCAGATCGGTGATCGCGTGCTCGACCGTCGTCAGTGCCTCGGCGATGTCGAACGGATTGACCGCGATGTCGCCGGCATCGGCCACCTGGCGGTGCGCGAACGGCGACACGTCCAGCGCGGGGTTGTACGGCCGGAGCAGTTTGGACGACGCGCGGATGTGGCCGGGACCGAAGCGCGCGCCCGGCCGGTAGCTCACGCCCGAGTCGAAAGGCACTCCGACGATGCTCACGTCCGCCCGGGAGACCTCGTCGAGTCGCGGCAGCCGCGCGAAGGTCGACGGTTCCATGTACCGCGGGTATCGCGAGCCGTCCAGAGGTCCCCTGATGTCGGTCATGAGCAGTGATGTTTCCTCACTTCAGGCGGTTGGTCAACACTTGTTTCCTGACGCGGAGCAGGGCATGATCGCGGCGTGTCCACCATCGGAAACCGGCTGCGGGAGGCCCGGGCCGCCCGTCGTCTCACTCTCGACGCGCTCGCGTCGACCGTCGGTGTGACCAAGGGCTACCTGTCCAAGGTCGAGAACGACCGCGCGTCCGCGTCCGTCGCCGTCCTGGTGCGCTGGTGCGACGCGCTCGAGATTCCCATGGGGTCGCTGTTCGACGACGTTCCGCACGGCGACGTCGTCCGCGCCGGCGAGTACCCCCCGATCGCCCTCGGGGGTCATGCCCAGACGGAGTACCTGCTGACCCCGGCGGGCGAACAGCGCGTGCAGGTCATCCACGGCAGGATCGAGCGCGGAGGAGGCAGCGGCGACGAGTCGTACGAGCTGCCGGCCGAGGTGGGGTTCGTCCTGGTGCTCACCGGTCGGCTGATCCTGACGCTCGACGAGCGCACCGTGCAACTCGACGACGGTGACGCGCTCACCTTCGATCCTCGTCGTCGGCACAGCTTCCGCGCGGAGGTCGACACCACTGTGCTGTGGGTCCTGACGCCGTCCCTGCCCTCCCGCCACGACAGAACCAGAATCGAGACGACCCCATGACCACGCCCGTCACTCCCGACAGCTCGGTCCACGAGCGATCAGCAGGGGACCGTGAGCAGCCGGTCACCATGTTCGGCCCCGACTTCCCCTTCGCCTACGACGATTTCCTCGCGCACCCGGCCGGGCTCGGGTCGGTCCCTCCGGACCGCCGCGGCACCCGCGTCGCCATCGTCGGGGCCGGTCTCGCCGGCACCGTCGCCGCCCGGGAGCTGCTGCGGATGGGACTCGAACCCGTGGTGTACGAGGCGGGGTGGATCGGCGGCCGCATGCACTCGGTCCCGTTCGAGGGGCACGAGGACACGGTCGCCGAGATGGGCGCGATGCGGTTCCCGCCGTCGTCCACCGCCCTGTTCCACTACCTCGACCACCTCGGCATCGAGACCACCCCGTTCCCCAACCCGCTCGCCGAGGCGACGCCCAGCACCGTCATCGACCTCAAGGGCACCAGTCACTACGCGCGGCAGCTGACCGATCTCCCCGACGAGTACGCCGAGGTGGCCAGGGCGTGGCAGCGCACGCTCGAGGAACAGTCCGAACTCGTCCCTCTCCAGCGCGCCATCCGCGCTCGGGACGCGGCGGCGGTGAAGCGCATCTGGAACGACCTCGTGGTGCGACTCGACGACACGACGTTCTACGGGTTCCTCGTCGGATCCCCCCACTTCGCGTCGTTCGCGCGTCGAGAGCTGTTCGGGCAGGTCGGTTTCGGCACCGGTGGCTGGGACACCGACTTCCCGAACTCGATACTCGAGATCCTGCGCGTCGTGGCCACGGAGGCGGACGATCACCACCGCGGCATCGTCGGCGGATCCAGCCGCCTGCCACGTGGTCTGTGGTCGGAGGCCGTGTCGGACGCGGCGCACTGGTCGGCGGGCACCTCGGTCGCGTCGCTGCACGGCGGCACACCCCGCCCGGGTGTCACGGAGATCCGGCGACGGACCGACGACGCCACCGGCGACCACACCTTCGCGGTGACCGACTCCTCGGGCCGGACGGACGAGTTCGCCTCGGTCGTCGTGACCGCGCAGAGCTGGATGCTCCTCAACACCATCGACACCGACGACGACCTGCTGCCCATCGATCACTGGACGGCCGTCGAACGCACCCACTACATGGGGTCGACCAAGGTGTTCGTGCTCGTGGACCGACCGTTCTGGAAGGACGTCGACCCCGAGACGGGGAGGGAACTGGTCAGCATGACCCTCACCGACCGGTTGAGTCGGGGAACGTATCTCCTCGATCACGGCGACGATCGGCCCGGCGTGATCTGTCTGTCGTACACGTGGAGCGACGACTCGCTGAAGCTGCTGCCGCTCTCACCCGACGAGCGGTTGACGCTGATGCTGGGATCGCTCGAGGAGATCTATCCCGGGGTGGACTTCCGCAGCCACATCGTCTCCGATCCGGTGACGCTGTCGTGGGAGACCGAGCGCCACTTCATGGGTGCCTTCAAGGCCAACCTGCCCGGCCACTATCGCTATCAGGAACGCCTCTTCTCGCACTTCGTGCAGGACGAGCTCGCCCCCCGGCATCGCGGGATCTTCCTCGCCGGCGACGACATCTCGTGGACGGCGGGATGGGCCGAGGGCGCCATCCAGACCGCGCTCAACGCGGTGTGGGGAGTCATGAACCACCTCGGCGGATCGACACATCCGGACAATCCCGGGCCGGGCGACGTCTTCGAGAGCATCGCCCCGCTCCGCCTCGGGGACTGATGCGTCGACCGGCGCGGTGAATCTCGGTCCGGGAGGACTTACCGAGCGGTAGCGTTCCTCCGGTGGTTCAGTTGCTCTCGCGCTCACAGGCGGCCGATCGGCCGCCCGTGACGACGCCTGCGACCGTTCCGGTGCGGACCGTCTCGGCGCAGGCGCTGGCCATCGTGCTCGTGCTCGCCGTCGCGGTGCTCGTGTTCCATCTGACCCGGCCGACGGCCGAGGAACCGGCCGTCGGGGCGGTCGCGGCTCCCGCTGCGGACCTGCGGCCGAGCTTCCTGGCGGAACCGGAGCGCAACCTGGGCCCGCTGCGCCAGATCGCGAAAGTCAACCGCGCCACGGCGGAGGAGGAGTACGCGGCCGCGATCGCCGTGCTCTCGACGGCGGCGAGCGCCGAGGAGAAGGATCGCCGACTGTACGAGCTGCCGCCGGCCGTGATCGGCGCCCGTATCGGCAGCTACGCCTCGCCGGCTCGCGGCACGTACACGTCCGGTTTCGGCCCGCGGTGGGGAACGATGCACAACGGCATCGACATCGCCGGCCCGATCGGCACACCGATCCTGTCGGTGGCGGACGGCCAGGTGATCGAGGCCGGCCCTGCGAGCGGCTTCGGGTTGTGGGTGCGCGTGCGACACGACGACGGCACCGTGTCCATCTACGGTCACGTGGACACCCTGGTCGCGGTGGCCGGTCAGCGGGTCGCGGCGGGGCAGCAGATCGCGACGATGGGGAACCGCGGCGACTCCACCGGGCCGCACCTGCACTTCGAGACCGTCGTCGCGGACAAGCACGTGGATCCCGAACTGTGGTTGATCGGCCGCGGTATCTCGCTCGGACCGGAAGGCGACTGACGAGTCCCATCCGTCACACCAGTAACACGCTCGGATACGATCAGGGCATGAGACGGGCACTTCTGACGGCGGCGACGGCACTCGCCGTGGCCGTGGGCAC
The DNA here is from genome assembly GCF_030818285.1 of Rhodococcus sp. SORGH_AS_0301. Taxonomy (NCBI): domain Bacteria; kingdom Bacillati; phylum Actinomycetota; class Actinomycetes; order Mycobacteriales; family Nocardiaceae; genus Rhodococcus; species Rhodococcus sp. SORGH_AS_0301. The sequence goes on along the minus strand of NZ_JAUTAC010000002.1, from coordinate 3,702,024 downwards.
CGCACCTCTCGGCGCCGGTCCGGCCGCGGCCGACACCGCCGGCTCCTGCTCACCCGAGCATCCCCGTCCCGTCGTGCTGGTGCACGGCACCTGGGTCGACGGTCCGGACACCTGGTCCACCCTCACCCCGCAGCTCGAGGCGGAGGGCTACTGCGTCTTCACTCTCGAGTACGGCTACCGCGCCGAACCCGGCGAGAACCTGCTGCAGACCTACGGCGGCGACGACATCGCCACGTCCGCGCGAGAACTGCGCGCCTTCGTCGACGACGTCCGATCACGCACCGGCGCAGCCGACGTGGACGTCGTCGGGCACTCCCAGGGCGGTGTCGTGGCGCGTCAGTTCCTGAAGTTCGAAGGTGGAGCCGACGCCGTGCACACCCTCGTCACCCTCGGCGCCACCAATCACGGCACCACGTTCTCGGCGGGGCAGCTCATCGGATCGCTCGCGCAGCAGTTCGGACTGCCGGTCGGCGAGGTCGCCGCCGCGGCCGTCGGACCGTCGTTCGTCCAGCAGGTGGTCGGCTCGTCGTTCCTCGACGTGCTCAACGCGGGCGGCGACACCGTCCCGGGCGTCGACTACACCGTGATCGCCACCCGCGCGGACACCGTCTCCACGCCGCCCGAGAACACCTTCCTCGCCGCGGGCCCGGGCGCGACCGTGGACAACGTATGGGTGCAGGACGGCTGCCCGAGCAACACCGCCGGGCACATGGAACTGACCACCGACCCCCGCGCATTGTGGATGGTGCAGCGCGGGCTCGACCGGTCCTACGCCGATCGGGTCCCCAGCCCCTGCTGAGTGCCGGGGTGTGCGCGCTGGTGCGGTGGCCGGCTGGAAGGGGTGCACACGGCCGGCGTGTGGTGAACACCCGTTGCTGCAGGCTGGAGGGTGTGTGCGGTTGACGCAGGGGGTGTGCACGCAGCTCGGTGCACCTCGCGATCCCGTGGATTCTCACGTTCCGCCGCCCTCACGCGTTTACTGATCGTGATGCTTCCGTTCGAGACCGTCGTGGCCACCCACGGCCCCGTGGTGCTGCGGGTCTGTCGCGCCGTGGTCGGTCCCGTCGACGCCGACGACGCGTGGTCGGAGACCTTCCTCGCCGCACTCCGGGCGTACCCCGACCTGCCCGAGGACGCGAACGTGCAGGCCTGGCTGGTGACCATCGCGCACCGCAAGGCCGTCGACGTTCATCGCGCGGCAGCTCGTCGGCCCGTGCCCACCGACTCCGTTCCGGACGTCGCCACGATGGTGCCCGACGAGAACCACGCCCTGTGGTCCGCGGTCGCGGCCCTGCCCGACACTCAGCGACTGGCCGTCGCGTACCACCACATCGGGGGGCTCCCTCATGCGGTCGTCGCTGCGCTGCTGGGTAATTCGACCACCGCCGCCCGGCGTGCCTGTGCCGACGGCATCGCGACGCTACGCCGCACGACCACGAGGAGTGAGCTGCTGTGACCACCGCCGCCGAACTGACCGCGCTCCACGAGCGACTGACGCACCGCGCCGCCGAGGAAGGACTGCTCGACGTCGCGTACCGCACCCTCGACTCACCCGTCGGCACGCTCCTCGTGGCGGCCACCGAGCGAGGTGTCGTGCGCGTGGCCTTCGACGTCGAGAACCACGACACGGTCCTGCAGACGCTGGCCACCCGCATCAGTCCGCGGGTGCTTCGAGCGCCGGCCCGGCTCGACCCGGTGGTCCGCGGGCTCGACGCGTTCTTCGCCGGGACGTCCCGCGTCGTCGACGTCGACCTGGATCTGCGCCTCGCTGCAGGGTTCCGTCGCGACGTCCTGACGCATCTCCAGCGCATCCCCTACGGCGAGACCCGGAGCTACGCCGCCGTGGCCGCGGAAACGGCCAGCCCGAAGGCCGTCCGCGCCGTGGGATCGGCCTGCGCGCGCAATCCGCTGCCCCTGGTCATCCCATGTCATCGCGTGGTGCGGTCGGACGGAACGCCCGGTCGTTACGCCGGCGGTGAGGCCGCCAAGCAGCTTCTGCTCGCGCTCGAGACACAGAACTACTAGGCGGTATTAGTCTCGAAGCATGTCCTCTGCTGCTGATGTTCCCGCGCACCTCGTTCTGTCTCGTCGCGATCTCGAGTTCCTCCTCTACGAATGGCTCGACGTCGAGTCGTTGACCGAGCGGAAGCGCTTCTCCGATCATTCTCGGGAGACGTTCGACGCGGTGATGGAGCTCAGCGAGCAGATCGCGGTGAAGCACTTCGCGCCGCACAACAAGAAGGCGGATGCGAACGAGCCGCACGTCGGCGAGGACGGCAAGGTCGTCCTGATTCCCGAGGTCGAGCAGGCGCTGAAGGTGTTCAACGACGCCGGCCTCATCTCCGGGCAGTTCGACGACTCGCTCGGCGGCATGCAGCTGCCGACCACGGTGTCGAAGGCGTCGCTCGCGTGGTTCCAGGCCGCGAACACCGGCACCGCGACCTATCCCTTCCTCACGATCGGCAACGCCAATCTCCTCATCGAGTACGGCAGCGAGGAGTTGGTCGACGCCTATGTCCGGCCCATGCTCGAAGGCCGTTTCCACGGGACCATGTGCCTGTCCGAGCCCGGTGCCGGATCGTCGCTCGCCTACATCACCACCAAGGCCGTCGAGCAGGGTGACGGCACCTACGCGGTGACCGGAACCAAGATGTGGATCTCGGGCGGCGAGCACGAACTCGGTGAGAACATCGTGCACCTCGTCCTCGCCAAGATCCCCGGCGGTCCGGCGGGCGTGAAGGGCATCTCGCTCTTCGTCGTTCCCAAGACGCTGGTGAACGCGGACGGGTCGCTGGGCGAGCGCAACGACGTGAACCTCGTCGGCCTGAACCACAAGATGGGGTACCGCGGAACCACCAACACGCTCCTCGCGTTCGGCGAGAACGGCGGCGCCACAGGCTATCTCGTCGGCGAGCCGCACAAGGGCCTGTCGTACATGTTCAAGATGATGAACGAGGCGCGCATCGGCGTCGGCATGGGCGCGACCGCGCTGGGCTACACCGGCTACCTGCACTCGGTGGCGTACGCCCGGGACCGTGCACAGGGCCGGCCCGTCGGTGACAAGGATCCGGCTGCCCCGCAGGTGCCGATCATCGACCACTCCGACGTGCGTCGCATGCTGCTCGCGCAGAAGTCCTACGTCGAGGGCGGTCTGGCCCTGGGTCTGTACTGCTCCCGGCTGGTCGACGAGCAGATCACCGGCGAGCAGGACGCGGCGGATCGCGCCGGGTTCCTCCTCGACGTGCTCACCCCCATCGCCAAGGCGTGGCCGTCGCAGTGGTGCCTCGAGGCCAACAACCTCGCGATCCAGGTGCACGGCGGGTACGGCTACACCCGCGACTACAACGTCGAGCAGTTCTACCGCGACAACCGCCTCAACCCCATCCACGAGGGAACGAACGGCATCCAGGGCCTCGACCTCCTCGGACGCAAGGTCGTCGCGCAGGGCGGCCGAGGGCTCCAGCTCCTCGTCGAGACCATCACGGAGACCATCGACGCGATGTCGGGCGAGTACGCCGACGCCCTGCGAGCGGCAGTGGATCGCCTCGTGGCCGTCACCGGCACGCTGTGGGGTCAGGGCGACGCCGAGGTGGCGCTGGCCAACTCGTCCGCGTACCTCGAGGCGACCGGTCACGTGGTCGTCGCGTGGCTCTGGCTCGACCAGCTCCGCGCGATCGGCGACAAGGAAGGCGCCTTCTACGACGGCAAGCGTGTCGCGGCGCAGTACTTCTTCCGGTACGAGCTCCCCAAGACGGGCCCACAGTTCGACCTGCTCGAGAACCTGGACCGTACGACGCTGGACCTCGACACCTCGGTTCTGTAGGGCAGCGCTTGCCGGGTGGGGTGCTGCCGGGCATACCGCGCGGTGTTGCGCGCACCGTTCAGCGTGCGCAGAGAGTCGGGCGCTGCGCGTGGGGAGGCACCGCACTGCGGGTGGTGCGGTGCGTGCCTGATCACGGGTGTGCCTGGCGCACCGCGCGGTGTTGCGCGCACCGTCCAACCTGCGCACACCACCGCGCGCAGCGCCCGGACGCCCGGCGACGGTACCCAGTAATCCCAGTCACACCTACCTGGTCAGGTCGCGCAGCGACTGCTTAGATACAAGATGTGCGCAACACAGATGCAACCGAGACGTCGTCCGACCGGGCGTACGCGACGGTCAAGGAGCTCATCGTCTCCGGCGAGCTGCCGGGCGGGGAGCTGATCAGCGAGGGGCAGATCGCCGAGCGCACCGGCACCAGCCGCACCCCGGTCCGTGAGGCCTTCCTCAGGCTCGCGGCCGAAGGATGGATGCGGCTCTACCCCAAGCGCGGGGCCCTCGTGGTTCCCGTCGCCCCCGACGAGGCCACCCATCTCGTCGCCGCCCGTCGACTCGTCGAGACCGGATCGCTCGAAGCGTTCGCACAGGATCCGGGCAGCCGGGCCTCCGCCGCCGCACAGATGCGCGAGAGCCTCGACCGGCAGCGCGTTCTCGCGGAGGCGGGCGACTCCCTCGGCTTCGCTGCCGAGGACGCAGACTTCCACACCATCGTCGTCACGCACGGGGACAACCCCCTGCTGTCGACCTTCTACTCAGGATTGCGTGACCGGCAGCGCCGCATGACCGCGAACTCCGTGGCGCGCAATCCGGACGTGTTGGCGTCGATCATCGGCGACCACACCCGTCTCACCGCACTCGTCGAGCAGGGCGACGTCGCCGCGTACGACGACGCCCTCTCCCTCCACATGGCAGCCACGCACGCGCTGCCGCGTGGAATCCGCTGAAGGACCCCACCATGACCGTTCTCGACCGCACGACCACCACCCGCACCTGGCTGCCCGTGGCGCTCGGCATGCTCGCCGTCGCCTGGGGCGGCAACGAGTTCACGCCGCTCCTCGTGATGTACCGCGAGGGTCACGGCTTCTCGCCCGTCGTCGTCGACGTGTTCCTCTTCGCCTACGTCGTCGGCATCGTGCCGGCCCTGCTGATCGGGGGCCCGCTCTCGGATCGCTACGGACGGCGGCCGCTCATGGTGCCCGCGCCGGCCGTCGCCGCCGCGGGATCTCTCGTCATCGCCCTCGGCGCGCACTCGGCCCCGATCCTCGCGACCGGCCGCGTGCTCAGCGGCATCGCGTTGGGGCTGGGTATGGCCGTCGGCGGCAGTTGGTTGAAGGAGCTGTCCGCGGACGGCTCGGGTGCCCGCCGTGCCGCCATGTCGCTCACGGGCGGATTCGCCACGGGCGCGGGGGTCGCCGGGGTGCTCGCGCAGTGGGCGCCGTGGCCCGAGGTGCTGCCGTACCTGGTGCACGTCGCGTTGGCAGCACTGGCCACCGTGGCCCTGCTCGGGGTGCCCGAGACGCGAGCGCGTGCGGTGGACGGCGCCTCGTTGCTGTCCGATCTGCGTATCCCGTCGGCGGGTCACCGTCGGTTCGTGTCCGTCGTTCTTCCCATGGCGCCGTGGGTCTTCGGCGCGGCCAGCGTCGCGTACGCAGTGCTGCCTGGTCTGATGGCCGACCACTCCGGCGCGTTCCCCATCGCGTTCTCCGCACTGCTCGGCGTGGTCGCGCTGTCGTCCGGCTTCGCCATCCAGGCCGTCGGCCGACGCATCGACACCGCGTCGAGTGCGCGCGCCGTCCTGGTCGCGCTGGGCATCATCGTCGTCGGCATGGTGCTGGTCTCGGTCGCCGCCGACGTGCTGACGATCCCGATGGCGCTGCTCGCCGCCGCGGTGCTCGGGTGCGGCTACGGCATGGCGATGGTGTCGGGCCTGCAGGAGGTGCAGCGCATCGCGGGACCGCGTGATCTGGCCGGACTCACCGCGGTGTTCTACTCGGTGACCTATCTCGGCTTCGCGGTGCCGGCGATTCTGGCGCTGCTCGTGCAGGAGTTCCCCGACGCGATCACCTACCCCGAACTGTTCACGGCCGGTGCGGTTCTCGCCGCGGTGTCATTGGTGCTCGTCGCGACGAGAACGCGGTCGCACCTGCCGTCAGGGCAGTCGGGGTAGCCGCTTCTTCTCGAGCCAGGACTCCCAGAACTCGTCGGTGCTGCCGTACTGCTTCGCCAACCCGACGAAGTCCGACGTCGCCACGGTGGCGTGGCGGAAGGTCGTGGTCCACTCGCGGATCAGATCGAAGAACGCCGCGTTGCCGATGGTGCGCCGAAGTGCGTGCAGGGCAAGGGCTCCGCGCTTGTACACGCGGTCGTCGAACATGTCCTCCGGTCCTGGATCTCCCAGCACGATGTCCTGCGGCAGGGACGACAGGCGGCTGTGTGCGCGGGTGGCCTCCTGGTGCGCGGACGGTCCGCCCGAGCTCTCCGACCAGATCCACTCGGAGTAGCAGGCGAAGCCCTCGTGCAACCAGATGTCGCTCCACCGCGCGATGGTGAGGCTGTTGCCGAACCACTGGTGCGCCAGTTCGTGGGCGACGAGTCGCTCGTACTCGCGGTCGCCGTCACAGTGATTGGCGCCGAAGATCGACAGCGTCTGTGCCTCGACGGGGATCTCCAACTCGTCGTCGGTGACGACGACGGAGTACGACTCGAACGGATAGGGGCCGAACGACTCGACGAACGTCTCCATCATCTGCTGCTGACGGCCGAAGTCGTGATCGAAGTTCTGGCGCAGACGCGCCGGCAGGATCGCGTCGATCGGCACGGGGGAGTCGCTGACCCGGTGCTTCTCGTACTGGCCGATCTGCACGGTCGCGAGGTACGAGGCCATCGGTTCGGGCTGGTCGTACACCCAGGTGGTGCGCGAGGACTTCACGTACTTCCGCGTCAGTGTCCCGTTCGAGACGACGTGGTACGGGGAGTCGGCGGTGATCGAGATGGTGTACGCCGCTTTGGAACTGGGATGGTCGTCGCACGGGAACCACGATGCGGCGCCGTTGGGTTGGCTCGCGACGAGGGCGCCGTCGGTGAGCTCCTCCCACCCGACCTCACCCCACACGCTGCGAATCGGTGCGGGGTTGCCGCTGTAGGCGACGGTGGCCGTGAAGGAGGCGCCCTCGTCGATGGCACGCTGCAGCGTGACCGTCAGCTTGCCGCCCCGATGGGTGAACCGGACACCGCGCATTCCGGCGACACTCACCTTGGACGGGGTGAGGGCCGGACCCATGTCGAGTGAGAACTTGGTGATCGACCGGGTGGCCACCGCATGCACGACGGCCTTGCCGGACAGGCGGTTCGACTGCACCTTGTACTCGAGGTCGAGGGCGTATCGCTCGACCGAGTACCCGCGGTTGCCGTTCTGCGGCAGGTACGGGTCGATGGGAGAGTCCGGCATCACTTCTCGGTCCAGGGTGCGATGGGGTTGCCCTGCCACCGGCTCGACTCGGGGACGGTGTCGCCGCGCATGACCAGCGAGGCCGGTCCGACCGTGGCACCCGCCCCGATTCCCGCTGCGGGCAGTGCGACGCAATGCGGGCCCAGCGTGGCTCCCGCCCCCAAACTCACCGTGTCCATGCTCATGATCCGATCATGGAACAGATGTGTCTGCACGACGCACCCTCTGTTGACGGTCGCGCCGTCGCCGAGGGTGATGAGGTCCGCCTCCGGCAGCCAGTAGGTCTCACACCAGACTCCCTTCCCGATGTGGGCGCCGAGCCAGCGCAGCCACAGGTTCAGCACCGGGGTTCCCTCGGCGGCGCGGGCGAACCACGGGGCGGCGACGACCTCGACGAACGTGTCGGCCACTTCGTTGCGCCACACGAACGAACTCCACAGCGGGTGCTCCACCGCACCGATGCGGCCGACGAGCGACCACTTGGCGACGGCGGAGATTCCGGCCGCGACGGCGCCGGCGATCAGTAACACGACGCCGCTGAGCAGGGCGGCGGCCCAGTAGCCGAGCGTTCCGGCGATCCAGGTCAGGGCGGCGAGCACGCCGAACCCGATGCCGAACGACACGACGACGGGCACGAGTCGACAGGTCTCGACCACGGCGCGGGCGATCTTGAGTCGCCGCGGCGGGTCGAAGGTGCGGGTGGTGTCGGACGAGTTGGGCGCTCGGCGCAGGCGCACCGGCGGGCTGCCGAGCCACGACGATCCCGACTTCGCCTTGGCGGGTGCGGCCGACAGCACGGCGACGAGGCCGTTCTTCGGCACGCGTCGACCCGCGGCCGCCATGCCGGAGTTGCCGAGGAACGCACGCTTGCCCACCTTGGCCTCGCCGAGCAGCATCCAGCCGCCGCCGAGCTCGTAGCTGGCGATCATGGTGTCGTCCGCCAGGAACGCACCGTCGCCGACGGTCGTGAACTTCGGGACCATCAGGACCGTCGATGCCTCCACGTCCTTGCCGATGGTCGCGCCGAGCAGCCGGAGCCATCCCGGAGTGAGCAGACTCGCGTAGAGCGGGAAGAGGAACGTACGGGCCGAGTCCATCAGGCGTTCGGTGGCCCACACCTGCCAGCCGATGCGACTGCGTACCGCGTGGTGGCCGGGAATCAGCCCGATCGACAGCAACCGCACGGACACGAGCGTGACCGCTGCGAAGACGAGCAACGACACCGCGGTGGCGGGAGCGAGCAGCGCCAGCCCGAGGCCGATCGCACCGAGCAGGGTGGTCGCGTGCGCGACTCCGACGGCGACGAGGAGCAGGCCCGCAGCAATGGACAGGAGGGGAAGTCCCGACAGCAACAGCGACGTCACGCCGTAGACGGGCACCCAGCCGCGACCGCGCGGCGGCGCCTCGTCCGGCCACGGGTGCATCGCCTTGCCGACCTTCGCGGCGGGCGAGCCGGACCACTGCTGACCGGCTTTGACCTTGCCGGAGACGGCCGATCCCGCGGTGATCTCGGCGCGGCGGCCGATCCTGGCTCCGGGGAGCAGGGTCGACCGCGCACCCACCGTGGCGCCGGCGCCGACCTCGATCGAGCCGATGTGCACGACGTCGCCGTCGATCCAGTAGCCGGACAGATCGACCTCCGGCTCGAGCGAGCATCCGTCACCGAGAGTCAGCATGCCGGTCACCGGAGGCAGGGTGTGCAGATCGACGTCGCGGCCGACCGTCGCACCGAGTGCGCGGGCGTAGTAGACCATCCACGGCGCGCCCGACAGGTTCGAGGCACCGCTGGCGTCGGTCAACCGGTTGGCGGTCCACAGCCGGAGGTGCACGCTGCCGCCGCGCGGATGGGCGCCCTCCGTGACGCCGCGCATGAGGAGCCGTGATCCGGCGACGGAGATCGCCATCCGGCCCACGGGCGTCACGAACAGCAGGAACCCGAGCGCGAGCCACCACCAGGACACCGTCGGCAGCCAGGGGCGGGGAGCGAACCAGCTGAACGTGTTCGCCATGATGCCGAGCCAGGTCACCCACTGCAGCCCGGTCAGCGTCGTCAGCGGCAGGGTCGCGAGGACCTGCACCACCTGGGCCGTCCGGGGTGTGGGGACCACGATGCGCTTCTCGGTCACCGGCGGGGGGACGAGCGAGTCGAGCAACGCGACGAGCGAGCCGAGTCGCGGATGGTCGTAGAGCTGCGCGACCGTGATCTCGGGGAAACGCTCGCGCAATCGGGTCACGAGCAGTGCGGCCGAGAGCGATCCGCCACCGGCAGCGAAGAAGTCCGCGTCCAGGGATCCGATCTCGGCGCCCAGCACGTCGCTCCACAGCTCGGCCACCCAGCCGGCGGTCCCGGCGAGAGAGGCGTCGTCCGGAGTCGAACCACGCTTGGGCAGCGGCCACGGCAGAGCGGCGCGGTCGACCTTGCCGGAGGTGCGGGTGGGCAGTTCGTCGACGAGTGCGAGACGCGGAACCATCGCGGCGGGAAGCTGTTCCGCGAGGAGCTCGCGCGCGCGGACGAGGTCGAAGTCCGGGTCGGTGCTGGCGAGATAGCCCACCAGCACGGGTGTTCCGGAGCCGGTGGTCCGCACTGCGGCGGCTGCGCCGCTCACACCGGGGAGGGCCTGCAGGGCGTTGTCCACCTCACCGAGCTCGATGCGGCGCCCGCCGACCTTCACCTGATCGTCGGCGCGGCCCTGGAAAAGCAGCCCCTCGAGCTCGAGCCGCACGAGATCGCCGCTGCGGTAGGCGCGGTCCCATCCGAGAGTCGCCATGGGAGCGTACTTCTCGGCGTCCTTCACCGGATCGAGGTAACGCGCGAGGCCGACGCCACCGATGACGAGCTCACCCACCTCGCCCACCGCGACCGGCTCCTCGTCCGGGCCCACGACGGCGAGGTCCCATCCGTCGAGCGGCAGCCCGATGCGCACCGGTCCGACACCGTCCATGAGAGCGGCGCAGGCGACGACGGTGGCCTCGGTGGGCCCGTAGGTGTTCCAGACCTCGCGGCCCGGAACAGCCAGTCGCTCAGCGAGATCCGGCGGGCAGGCCTCGCCGCCGAAGATGAGCAACCGGACGTCCTCGAGCGCTTCGCGAGGCCACAGCGCCGCCAGGGTCGGCACCGTCGACACCACGCTGATGTCACGTGCGACGAGCCAGGGGCCGAGGTCCATGCCACTGCGCACGAGGGAGCGAGGCGCGGGAACGAGGCACGCGCCACTGCGCCAGGCGAGCCACATCTCCTCGCACGACGCGTCGAACGCCACGGAGAGCCCCGCCAGCACTCGATCGCCCGGGCCCATGGGTCGGTCCTGCAGGAACAGTCGTGCCTCGGCGTCCACGAACGCCGCCGCGTTGCGATTGCTCACCGCGACGCCCTTGGGCTTGCCGGTCGAGCCCGAGGTGAAGATGACCCAGGCGTCGTCGTCGGGTGTGGGATGGCCGACCGCGCGACCGGTCCCCGCGGTGTCGGTTCGGGTCACGCCGCCGTCCGCGATGATCGCGGTGACGCCGGCCTCCGAGAACACCAGCTCGGCCCGCTCGTCCGGGTCGTCGACGTCCACCGGGACGTAGGCCGCACCGGCGGCGATGACCGACAGGATCGCCGCGTAGAGCGAGTAACTGCCCGACGGCATGCGGACCCCGACGCGATCGCCGGCGCAGACGCCGTGTCGGGACAGCCACCGAGCGCCCTCGTCGATGTTGTCGAGCAGTTCGCTGTAACTGATGGTGGTGTCGCCGTCGTCGATGGCCGGCGCATCAGGGAATGCCCGCGCGGTGTCCTCGAGGATGTCGACGAGGGTGCGCACCGGGGCCGCCACGGAGGAACGGAGGTAGGCCTCGGGAACACGGGTCTGCAGTGACAAGACGAACGGCCTCTCGCATCGAACAGGGACGACGGAACGCTGGCGGGTGTGACGACACGTTATTGCACGCCCAGTTTGCGGGTTGGTGAACAACTCCGCCGACCAGGCGCGCGTGCGGCGAACCGGTTGACAACTCGGGCGACCGTTTGCCATCCTGCTTCCAGGTCACGAGTACCAGCATCAAGCCCCGGCTCGCTGGTCGGCAACCCTCCTCCGCGGTGGGGTGCTCCGGGTGACGACCTGGCCGCGCTCCGACGACGGAGGCGGCAAGCGCGGATCGACGCCTCTCGTCAGATCGCGGCCCTCGTGCCGTGCGTCGATCCCTCGACGGAGGGATTCATCATGACCACAGTTCTGCAGCGCCCCATCGCATCCGTGCACGGCCGCGACCAGCAGGTGACGTGTGCCGACGGTCGCACCACTCGCAGCATCGATCTCGACTACGCGGCCAGCGCTCCCGCGCTCGACGCGGTGGTCGAGCGAGTACGGGAGGTGTTGCCGCACTGCGCGAGTGTGCACCGCGGCGCCGGCCACAAGTCGCAGGTCTGCACCCGGGAGTACGAGTCCGCCCGGAACACGGTGCACCGCTTCTGCGGCGCGGATCCCGACGACGTGGTCGTGTTCACGCGGAACACCACCGACGCGCTGAATCTCCTGGCGGGCTGCGTTCCCGGGGACACGGTGGTGCTGGACATCGAGCATCACGCGAATCTGCTGCCGTGGCGGAACCGCCGGGTGGTGCGATCGGCGGACTCGGTCGAGGAGACTCTGACTCGGCTCGGCGACGAACTCGCGTCGAGACCTGCTGCGCTCCTTGCCGTCACGGGTGCCTCCAACGTGACGGGCGAGGTCCTGCCCCTCGATCGACTCGCGGATCTGGCGCACCGACACGGTGCCCGCATCCTCGTCGACGGGGCGCAACTCGTTCCGCACCGCGCCGTGGACATCACCGCGGCGGGCATCGACTACCTGGCTTTCAGTGGTCACAAGCTGTACGCGCCCTTCGGAGCGGGAGTGCTCGTGGGACGGCGTGACTGGCTCGATGTGGCCGAGCCGTACCTCGCTGGCGGTGGAGCCACCCGGCACGTGTCCGTCCTCGGTGCGTCGGTCGACATCGACTGGGCGCCGTCCCCGGCGCGGCACGAGGCCGGCACACCCAATCTCCTCGGCGCCGTCGCGATCGCCGCGGCGTGCGACGAGATCGGCGCGATCGGCCACGGTGCCATCGCCACTCACGATCAGGAGTGCACGGACGCCCTGCTCGGCGGGCTCACCGCTCTGGCCGGTGTGTCGGTCCTCCGCCTGTGGAGCGACTCCGCCGACATCGTCGGCATCGTGTCCTTCACCGTCGACGGTGTCGACGCGGGTGCACTCGCCACCACACTGGCCGACGATCACGGCATCGCGGTGCGGGCCGGGAAGTTCTGTGCCCACCCCCTCCTCTCGCGGGTCGGCGCGGCCGACGGTGCCGTGCGGGCGAGCATCGGGCTGGGGACCACCGCCGACGATGTCGACCGGTTCGTGGAGGCGGTGCGTGTGACGTGCCTCTCACTGCGGGATCGCGTCACCACCGGATCGTTAGCATCAGCATCATGACGAGGAGCAGGTTGTGGGGTCGACGACACGTCGACCTCTGCCGTGCGACCTCGACCGCCTGTCCGGTCCGGTGATCGTGCGACTCACTTCACCCCACAGCCTCCGCTGCACCCACGACTGACTGGACAACTCATGACCACGGTGTCTTCCGACTCCCTCGTCTTCCTCGACGGCGTCTCCGGTACCTCCCCGGACGTCGTCCGGTTCTCCGCCGCCGATCTCTCCGAGGCCCAGAGCCGCTACGCGACCCTCAAGGCCGAGCACCCCGGTGCTCGTGTCGTGGTGGACATCGACGTGCACATCGCCGCCGACGCCCGGACCGCCCGCCGCGAGGTGCTGGCGTCGGACAGCAAGCCTCGCCCCGGCACGCTGCAGTACGTCGGGACCGCGTCGGGTCTCGCAGGCCTTGTCGCCGACATCGTGACGGTCGACGTGGCGGACGGCGTGACCCTGCGTCCGGTGGTGGAGCAGACGCGGGAGTCCGTCGTCCGGGCGATCACCACCGAGGTGGTGCCCGCCCTGGAGGTTCGGCGTCTGCGCGCGTCCTGAGGCTCAGCCCTCGCGGGTCTCGGGGCCCATGTCCACAGCGAGCCCGGCGGTGATGCGCAGCAGTTCGGGGTAGGTCGTGCGGAAGAGGGTCGCGGGGTGACCCGCTGCAGCCCACAGCCGTTCGAAGCGTTCCAGCGCCGTGTCGACGAACGTCGGCAGATTCGTCGGGTGGCCCACGGGAGCGATCCCGCCCACCGGTTGCCCGGTGGCGTGTTCGACCACGTCGATCGGTGCGCGGGTCAGCGTGCCCTCGAGACGTCGACCGGTGGCATCGAGGTCCACGTTGTGTGCACCCGACACCAGCAGCAACACCGGGTCGTCGTCGAGCAGGAACACCAGCGACTTGCAGACGGCACCGAGCGGAACCCCGCTCACCGCCGCGGCCTGACGCGCCGTGTGCGTCGGCTCGGACTGCGTCACGATCACGCCGTGATGACCTCGGGCGATCAGAACGTCCGACACGTGTGCCGCAGCGGGATGGTGGATCCGCGTCATGGTCGCAGGATAGTCAGTCCACGCCGCCGGGACATCCGGTGAGCGGGAGCGCTGGCTATCCTGACCGGATGACACACACGGATGCGTGGAAAGCCTTCACGGTGACGACCGACGCCCATGTCGCGACGGTGACCCTCATCGGCCCGAACAAGGGCAATGCGATGGGTCCCGACTTCTGGTCGGAACTGCCTCTCGTCTTCTCCGCGCTCGACGCGGACCCCGAGGTACGCGCCATCGTGCTCGCCGGCTCGGGCCGCAACTTCAGCTACGGTCTCGACCTGCCCGCCATGGCAGGCGATTTCGGTGCGGTCATGGGGGACAAGGCACAGGCCGGTCCGCGCAGCACGTTCCACGACATGATCAAGCGCATGCAGGCGTCGATCAACGCGGTGGCCGACTGCCGCAAGCCCGTGGTGGCCGCCGTGCAGGGGTGGTGCATCGGCGGTGGGATCGATCTCATCTCGGCCGCCGACATCCGCTACGCCAGCACGGACGCGAAGTTCAGTGTGCGCGAGGTGAAGGTCGCCATCGTGGCGGACATGGGGTCGTTCGCCCGTCTGCCCGCGATCATCGGCGACGGTCATCTTCGCGAACTCGCGTTGACCGGAAAGGACATCGACAGTGCCCGGGCGCAGCAGATCGGTCTGGTCAACGACGTGTTCGAGGACGCGGAGGCCGTGCTCGCCGCAGCGCGTGCCACGGCCACCGAGATCGCGGCGAACCCGCCTCTCGTGGTGCACGGGATCAAGGCGGTTCTCGACCACGGTCGCGTTGCGGCAGTGGAGGATTCGCTGCGGTACGTCGCCGCGTGGAACGCTGCGTTCCTGCCGTCCGAGGATCTGACGGAGGCCATCACCTCGGTGTTCGAGAAGCGCCCCGCGTCGTTCCAGGGCAAGTAGAGAGACCCCGGTGGAGCGGCCCGATCAGCGGAAGGCGCTCTTCGGGTCGTTCCACAGCTGATCGGTGAAGTCCTCGAGGACGACGAGCACCACCGAGTCCTCAGCGCGGCGCAGGATCGACTTGCTCGCCCGGACCTGGAGGATGTCGCCCTTCGAGTCCGTCATGCGCCAGAGCGAGTCGGCGCGGGTGGCGACGGTGGTCAGGAACGTCTCGGCGATGTTGACTCCGAGCGGTTCGTTGGCCGGGAAGATGTCCTGCAGTGTGAGGGTCTCGTTCGACCGGGGGGACTCCTCGTCGAAGCCCATCAGTTCGTCGAAGGCCTCGTTGGCGAAGACGACCGTGCCGCCGGGCTCGACGGCGAGGACGGCCAACGGAATGCGGTCGAGCACGACGGTCACCGGCAGTGACGGGAACTGCGTCGTGGTCGAGACCGCCTCGGACGTGGGATTTCTCCGGTCGCTCACAGCGTCACTCATCGGTGGTACCGCACCCTTACGTCGTGGCTCGTTCGTCCTGACACGGCCCGGGGGACCGCGGATGCGATGCTATCAGCGGACAGCACCGCATCCGGGTTTCCGACGGTCTCTAGTGATCGCCCTGGTTCTTCAGGCGCTCGACCGATGCCTCGAACTCCGCCTCGGCCTCGGCGCGGCCGACCCAGTTGGATCCGGTGACGTGCTTGTTCGGCTCGAGATCCTTGTAGTGCAGGAAGAAGTGCTCGATCGCGTCGAGCTCGAACTGCGAGACGTCCGAGAGATCCTGGATGTGGTCCCACCGCGGATCGCCCGCCGGGACGCACAGCACCTTGTCGTCGCCGCCGGCCTCGTCGACCATCTTGAACATCGCCACGGGGCGGGCCTCGACGAGGACACCGGGGAACACGGACTCCGGCAGCAGGACGAACGCGTCGAGCGGATCGCCGTCCTCACCGAGGGTGTTCTCGATGAAGCCGTAGTCCGCGGGGTAGCCCATCGCCGTGTAGAGGTAGCGGTCCAGGCGTACTCGCCCGGACTCGTGGTCGACCTCGTACTTGTTGCGCTGACCCTTGGGGATCTCGATGGTCACGTCGAACTTCACGTCCACTGTCCTTTGCTCGGTGGCCCGGCTACCTGCTCGGCGGCCACGTACTGTCGTGCAGTCGTCTGTCGGGCGCATCGAAGGACGCGCCGGTGGTCAGACAGTAACCGGCCGCGTCGATAGGGTGCGAGGAGAGGTGCATCGCCGGAGAACGGCCACGGACCCGCGAGTGGAGGAGAGACGTGAGCTCAGGGAAGCGGCCGTCCGGCACGCCGTTACGCACGCGCGTGCTGCTGATCGGAGCCTCGGTCGTGGTGCTCGTGCTGGCGATCGTCGGCGTCGCGCTGATCACCCCCACGCTCTCCGAGGACTCGACACCCGTGGCGACCTCACCCGAGCCGTCGCCCGTTCTGCCCGCCCCGCAGGTGGTTCCGGTCTCACCCGACGCGCCGAAACCGAGCCCGGCGGGTCTCGAGGCGGTGCTCGCCGCACCCCTGCGCAATCCCGATCTGGGCCGCTTCACCGGATCCGTCGCGGACGCGATCACCGGTGAGGTGTTGTGGAGCGCCGATGCGGACACCCCCATGACGCCGGCGTCGACCACCAAGATCCTCACGGCCGCGGCCGCCATGATGGCGCTGCCCGCCGACCACCGTGTGACCACCAAGGTCGTGGCGGGCGACGCGGCCGGTCAGGTGGTGCTCGTCGGTGACGGCGACCCCACGCTCACGGCGGAGCCGGTCGGACGACCCGGGTTCTACGACGGGGGAGCCCGCATCGACGATCTCGCCGAACAGATCCGCAGGTCCGGCACGACCGTCACGTCCATCGCCGTGGACGGCGGCGCGTACTCGGGGCCGGAGCAGGCGCAGGGCTGGTTCCCCGGCGACGTGGCCGCCGGATACATCGCACCCATCGAACCGATCACCCTCGACGGGGGTCGCTCGGTGCCGACGGTCGACGAGTCGCCGCGCAGCGCCACTCCCGGTCTCGACGCCGGTCGGGCGTTGGCGCGCGCTCTCGGCCTGGACCCGGCCGTCGTGACGGACGGTCGCGCGCAGTCCGGTGCCGGATCTCTCGCGACGGTGCAGTCCGCGCCTCTGCGGCAGCGGCTCGGGCAGATGTTGGGGTTCTCGGACAACGTGCTCGCGGAGGCCGTCGGTCGCGAGATCGCCGAGGAGGTGGGCCGGCCCGCGTCGTTCGACGGGGCCACGGACGCAGTCCTGGAGACACTGCAGAAGAACGGCGTCGACATCACCGGAGTCACGCTCGAGGACACCAGCGGACTCTCCGTCGACAATCTCATCCCTGCCCGGGTGCTGGGCGCGCTCGTCACCCGGGCCGCCGGGTCCGGCACCGAGAACCTGCGGCCGATGCTCGACTACCTGCCCGTCGCCGGTGCCACGGGCACGCTCGCCGCCCGCTACGCGTCGGGTGACCGCACGGCCGCGGGGTGGCTGCGCGCCAAGACGGGAACGCTCTCGACCGCCAGTGCGTTGGCCGGATACGTGACCGACGAGAGCGGCCGGGTGTTGACGTTCGCGTTGATGTCCAACGACAGGCCGCCCGAGGTCGGTCGTCCGGCCCTGGACGCACTCGCGTCGACGCTCCGCTCCTGCGGCTGCACCTGACCGGTCGATTCCGAGAGAGAACAGGGGTGAGGGCATGTCCGACACTGGTGTGATCGATTGGGGTCTGGCCGCCCGGACGGGTGCCCGGCTCGCACCACGGGGTCCGAAGACGTCGCGGTACACCGCGGACGCGGCGCTGCGCGAACTGGCCGACGCGTCGGTACGCGCCGAGGGCCCCGTGCGCGAGGTCACGGGACTCGCCGACGGTCTGCCCGTCCCGGCGGCGCGCGTGCTCGATCGGCCGGAGTGGATCGCCGCCGCGTCCGAGTCGATGCGGCATCTCGTCAGTGACTCCGACGGCGACGACAGTTCGTTCCTCGGCGGCAAGCCGGGCGGCGTGCAGGCGGGCGCGATGCTGGCGTTCCTGTCGACGGCCATTCTCGGGCAGTACGACCCCTTCACCGGTCCGGACGGAACGCTGCTGCTCGTGGCACCCAACATCGTCTCCGTGGAGCGATCGCTTCGCCTGCGGCCCAGCGACTTCCGACTGTGGGTATGTCTGCACGAGGTGACGCACCGCGTGCAGTTCTCGTCGTCGCCGTGGCTCGCGGGTTACATGAAGGACAACGTCACCACGCTGCAGGGCGGCGCAGACGAGCCCCTGGCCGACGTCGTGGGACGCCTCGCGGCGGCGGTGCGGTCCCGCGGGCAGGACGGCGGCGACGGCGGCATCATCGGCCTGCTCCGGGCGACGCAGGCACCCGCGCAGCAGGAGGCACTCGATCGTCTGCTGGTGCTCGGAACGCTGCTCGAAGGCCATGCCGACCACGTGATGGACGCGGTGGGTCCCGCGGTGGTGCCGTCGGTCTCGGCGATCCGCAAGGCCTTCGACGCCCGTCGCACGCGGAAGCAGAACCCGGTGCAGCGCGTGATCCGCGCGCTGCTCGGGATGGACGCGAAGATGGCGCAGTACGTCCGCGGCAAGGCGTTCGTCGACGCCGTCGTCGGCCAGGTCGGCATGGAGCGTTTCAACACCGTGTGGACCGACGCGGACACGTTGCCGCTGCTCTCCGAGATCGAGGCGCCGGAGAAGTGGACGCAGCGAGTTCTGGGATGACCGGCGTCCCGGCATGACCGGGGCACGCCCGATGCCGGAGGGCCCGCACCTGCTCACGGTGCGGCGGGCGGTGCGCGCCTGGTTCGGGGAGCACTGCCCGGAGCGCGCCGTCGTCGTCGGGCTGTCGGGTGGTGCGGACTCGCTGGCGCTCACCGCCGCCTGTGTGGCCGAGGGCGCACAGGTGCACGCCGTGGTCGTCGACCACGCGCTGCAGGCGGGTTCGGCCGAGGTGGCGCACAGGGCCGCCGAGCAGGCACGAGACCTCGGGTGTTCCCGCGCCGAGGTGAGGACCGTGTCGGTGACCGGGGCGGGTGGACCCGAGGCCGCGGCCCGGCGCGCCCGGTACGCCGCTCTCGACGCGGTCCGCGGTGACCGCCCGATCCTGCTGGGCCACACGCTGGACGATCAGGCCGAGACCGTCCTGCTCGGACTCGCCCGCGGATCCGGGTCCCGATCGCTGCGGGGGATGGCGGCCTGGGACCCGCCGCGAGGTCGTCCGCTGTTGACCGTGCGCCGCGAGTCCACCGTCGGCGCGTGCGCCGAACTGGGTCTCGCCGCGTGGGACGACCCGCACAACCTCGACCCGTCCTTCGTTCGGGTCCGACTCCGCGGCGAGGTGCTCCCGCTGCTGGAGGACGTCCTGCACGGCGGTGTCGCCGCCGCGCTCGCGCGCACCGCCGACCAGCTGCGCGAGGACGGCGCCGTTCTCGACGCACTCGCCGCGGACATCGCCGTGTCCGCCCGCGTCGGCGACGCGCTGGAGGTGTCCGCCCTCGTGGAGGTACCGGGTGCACTCCGTCGGCGGGTGATCCGCGAGTGGCTGGCCGACCGGGGAGTGCCGTTGCGCAACGAGGCGCAGGTGCGCGCCGTGGACGATCTCGTCGGCGCGTGGCGCGGGCAGGGCGGCGTCGCGGTGGCCGGGGGCGGCCCGGTCGAGAGGTTGGTCGTCGAGAGACGACGTGGCAAGCTCGACCTGGTTCGGTGGACCGGCCGGGCCGCGAGCGAGTGAAGGGACACCCGTGTACGAGGGCGACATCGCATCGATCCTGATCTCCCGAGAGGAGATCGACAAGCGTATCGCCGAGCTGGCCGAGGAGATCGCCGCTCGCTACCCGGTGGGGGCTCCCGAAGGTGATCTGCTGCTCGTCGGAGTTCTCAAGGGCGCCATCATGTTCATGACGGATTTCGCACGCGCACTGCCGATCCCGAGCCAGCTCGAGTTCATGGCGGTCAGTTCGTACGGATCGTCCACGTCCTCGTCGGGCGTCGTCCGCATCCTCAAGGACCTCGACCGCGACATCCACGGCCGCCACGTCCTCATCGTGGAGGACATCATCGACTCCGGTCTGACGCTGTCGTGGTTGATGAAGAACCTCGCCACGCGCCAGCCCGCGTCGCTCGAGGTGGTCACCCTGCTCCGCAAGCCCGACGCGGTGAAGGTGGACGTCGACGTCGCGAACGTCGGCTTCGACATCCCGAACGAGTTCGTCGTGGGCTACGGCCTCGACTACGACGAGCGTTACCGCGACCTTCCCTACATCGGACTGCTGGAACCCCGGGTCTACGGAGGCTGATCGAATGTCGCGCGAACAGGTCGGCCCCACCGCCACGTCCATCGCGGACGACGTCCGGAACGGGCGGGTCCAACCTGCCGCGGTAGCCCGAGAAGCGTTGGACCGCATCGCCGCTCGGAACGACGACCTGCACGCGTTCGTCGTGGTGCGTCCCGACGAGGTGCTCCGGGAAGCGGACGCGATCGCCGTCCGAGCGGATCTACGGGCCCTGCCGCTCGCCGGCGTTCCGGTGGCGATCAAGGACAACGTCCCGGTGACGGGCTACCCGATGCGCAACGGTTCGCTCGCGACATCCGACACTCCCGCCGCCGCGGATCACCCGGTGGTCGCGCGCCTGCGCGGCGCGGGCGCCGTGGTCGTCGGTCTCACCTCGGTTCCCGAGCTGTGCCTGTGGGGCGCGACGGACGGTGCCGACGGCATCGCCCGCAATCCGTGGAACCGTGACCTCACCCCGGGCGGATCGTCCGGTGGCGCCGCCGCCGCGGTCTCCTCGGGCATGGTGCCCGTCGCCCACGGCAACGACGGCATGGGGTCCATCCGGATCCCCGCCGCGAACTGCGGACTGGTCGGCATCAAGCCGGGGCTCGGCCTCGTCCCGTCCGAACTGGGCAACGGCTCGTGGTTCGGCATGTCGGAGAACGGTCCGTTGACCACGACCGTCGCCGACGCGGCGCTCCTGCTCTCGGTCATGGCGGACGATCCGGATCTCGCCTACGTCGACGCTCCCGAGACCACGCGCATCGGGGTCGCCGTGGAGTCGCCGTCGCCCGTCGTGCGAGTGGATCCCCACTTCCGGCAGGCCGCACTCGACGTCGCCCGGGAGCTCGAGCGGATCGGGCACCGCACCAGCACGGCAGCGCTGCCCTACCCGGCCAGTCCACTCGGGCAGCTCGCCCGCTGGACGGCCGGCGGAGCCGCGGACGCCGCCGGGCTCGACGTGTCGGCGCTGCAGAAGCGAACCCGTCGCCACATCGCGGTGGGTCGGCGAGCGGCACGGTTCGTGCGGCCGTCGCAGACCGAGACGCTCACGCGACGCATGCGCTCGTACTTCGAGAGTGTCGACGTGGTGCTGACGCCGGCGCTCGCCGCGCCGCCGATCCGTGCGGACCGGTGGAGCGAGCGCGGGTGGGCAGCCAACATGGCGGCCAACATTCGCTACGCACCCTTCGCGGCACCGTGGAACTTGCTGGGGTGGCCCGCCGTGAGTGTGCCCGCGGGACTCCATCCCGAGTCGGGGACTCCGCTGGCCGTGCAGCTGGCGGGCCCTCCCGGGTCCGAGCGTCGACTGCTGGCGCTCGCGGCACAGATCGAACAGCATCGGCCCTGGCCACGCACCGCGGCCGACCGGTAACACTCGTCACGCGCAGCTGGGCGCGGGAACCTCACCGCGTGTCGGCGCGTTGACCGAGATGTGCGCGCCGCCCGGCCGTCCGCATCCGCGGTAACCTGGCTTGTCCGGTGCGCAACCGGCAACGATCGAGAACTGCTGCCGGCCGACCGACGCGAACCATGACCACCTGCCTGTGAGTCCGACTGCCATCGAGGGCGACGCTGTATGAACCGCAAGACTTTGTTCCGCAACCTGGCGATAGTCGCCGGCATCCTGTTGGTGATCTTCGCCTTCAGCTACTTCGGCGACGACACGCGGGGGTGGAAGAGTGTCGACACGTCGGTCGCCGTCGCGCAGCTCGACGACCAGAACGTGCAGACCGCGCAGATCGACGACCGTGAGCAGCAGGTCCGTCTGACGCTGAAGAGCGGCAACGACGCCACCGGCAACGAGACGCAGATCATCTCGCAGTACCCGGACGCCGCGTCGCAGCAGATCTTCGACAAGGTCGCCGCGTCGGGTGCCGAGAGCTACGACACCGAGGTGACACAGGACAGCTGGTTCACGTCGATCCTGGTGTTCCTGCTCCCCATGATCATCCTGCTGGGCATCTTCATCTTCGTGATGTCGCGCATGCAGGGCGGCGGGCGTGGCGGTGTCATGGGCTTCGGCAAGTCCAAGGCCAAGCAGCTCACCAAGGACATGCCGAAGACAACATTCGCGGACGTGGCAGGCGCGAACGAAGCGGTCGAAGAGCTGTACGAGATCAAGGACTTCCTGCAGAACCCGGCCCGCTACCAGGCACTCGGCGCGAAGATCCCCCGCGGCGTGCTGCTCTACGGCCCTCCCGGAACCGGCAAGACGCTGCTCGCCCGCGCCGTCGCCGGTGAGGCCGGCGTGCCGTTCTTCACCATCTCGGGTTCCGACTTCGTCGAGATGTTCGTCGGTGTGGGTGCCTCACGGGTGCGCGACCTGTTCGAGCAGGCCAAGCAGAACAGCCCCTGTATCATCTTCGTCGACGAGATCGACGCCGTCGGTCGCCAGCGTGGCGCCGGTCTCGGTGGTGGCCACGACGAGCGCGAGCAGACCCTCAACCAGCTGCTCGTCGAGATGGACGGGTTCGGTGAGCGCACGGGCGTCATCCTCATCGCCGCCACGAACCGTCCCGACATCCTCGATCCCGCCCTGCTGCGCCCGGGCCGTTTCGACAGGCAGATCCCGGTCGGCGCCCCCGACCTCGCAGGACGCCGCGCAATTCTCGCGGTGCACTCGAAGGGCAAGCCGATCGCGCAGGACGCCGACCTCGAGGGTCTGGCCAAGCGCACCGTCGGCATGTCGGGCGCGGATCTCGCGAACGTCATCAACGAGGCCGCACTGCTCACGGCGCGGGAGAACGGCACCGTGGTCACCGAGGCCGCCCTCGAGGAGTCGGTGGACCGCGTCATCGGCGGACCTCGACGCAAGAGCCGCATCATCAGCGAGCACGAGCGCAAGATCACGGCGTACCACGAGGGTGGTCACACCCTCGCGGCGTGGGCGATGCCCGACATCGAGCCGATCTACAAGGTCACCATCCTCGCCCGCGGCCGCACCGGTGGTCACGCGATGACGGTGCCGGAGGACGACAAGGGCCTGATGACGCGCTCCGAGATGATCGCGCGCCTCGTCATGGCGATGGGCGGCCGCGCTGCCGAGGAGCTCGTCTTCCACGAGCCGACCACGGGAGCGTCGTCCGACATCGACCAGGCCACCAAGATCGCTCGCGCCATGGTCACCGAGTACGGCATGAGCAGCAAGCTCGGCGCCGTCCGGTACGGCCAGGAGCAGGGCGATCCCTTCCTGGGCCGCTCGATGGGCGTCCAGTCCGACTACTCGCACGAGGTCGCGCGGGAGATCGACGGGGAGGTGCGCAACCTCATCGAGGCCGCGCACACCGAGGCGTGGGCCATCCTGAACGACTACCGCGACGTCCTCGACATCCTGGCCACCGAGCTGCTCGAGCGCGAGACGCTCACGCGCAAGGATCTGGAGAAGATCTTCACCGGCGTCGAGAAGCGTCCCCGCATCACCGCGTTCAACGACTTCGGTGATCGAGTTCCGTCGTCCAAGCCCCCGGTGAAGACGCCGCGCGAGCTCGCGACCGAGCGCGGGGAGCCGTGGCCCCCCGTCTCGATCGTCAAGGAGCCGAGCTACGCCGGCCAGGCCCAGAACGGCCAGGCACAGAACGGCCAGAACGGCCACGCCCAGAACGGGCACGGCCAGAACGGTCACGGTCAGAACGGGCAGGGCCAGAACGGGTCGACCCCGAACGGTCAGGGTGGCGCACATCGCGGCGGCCGTCCCGGCTCCTCGATGCCCGACTACGGCGCACCGGCCGGCTGGTCCGCACCGGGATGGCCTCCTCGCGAGAACGAGGCACCTCGGTACCCGGAGCCGCAGGGTTACGGCCAGCCGCAGGGCTACGGCCAGCCGCAGGGCTACGGGCAGCCGCAGGGTCAGGGTGACCCGCAGGGCTACCAGGGTCCGCGTGGGTACCAGGAACCGCGCGGCTACGACGAGCCCCAGCCTTACCAGGAACCGCAGCCCTACCAGGAACCGCAGCCATATCAGGAGCCGCAGCCCTATCGGGAACCGCAGGCCTACCGGGAACCGCAGCCCTATCAGGAGCCGTACCAGGATCCGCAGCCGTACGGGCAGTACCCCGGTTCGGGTGTGGGGGAGCCGGCTCAGCCCGAGCCGCGTTACCGCAACCCGCAGAACCCGGAGGGGCAGTACCAGCCTCCGCGTGACGAGGCCGAGGATCCCCAGCTGCCGCCGAACACCCAGCGGTGGGAGGGCCCGGACGCGCGCTAGAGTCGCTCGTCCGACCCTCTCGTCCGTGCGGCCGCACCCGCCCGCACATCACTCCGGCTGCTCTGATCCATCGGCAGCGCGTCCGTCAGCGAAGGGACCTCCCGTGTCCGTCAACCAAGCCGATCAGTCGATCGACGAGCCCGTGTCCGTGGTGTCCGGTCGGACGTTCGATCAGGAGCGCGCCGAGGCGGCCGTTCGCGAGCTGCTGCTCGCGGTGGGTGAGGACCCCGAGCGCGAGGGGCTGAAGGACACGCCCGCTCGAGTGGCGCGTGCATACCGGGAGATGTTCGGCGGACTGTTCGTCGATCCCGACGAGGTGCTGGGAACGACGTTCGACGAGGCGCACCGCGAGCTCGTCCTCGTGCGGGACATCCCGATGTACTCGACGTGCGAGCACCACCTGGTGTCCTTCCACGGCGTCGCGCACGTCGGCTACATCCCGGGCAAGTCGGGCCGGGTGACGGGCCTGTCGAAGCTGGCGCGGGTCGTCGACCTGTACGCGAAGCGGCCGCAGGTGCAGGAGCGTCTCACCTCGCAGGTCGCCGACGCGATGATGCGCAAGCTCGAACCGCGCGGAGTCATCGTGGTGATGGAGGCCGAGCACCTCTGCATGGCGATGCGGGGAATCCGTAAGCCGGGCGCCAGCACCACCACCTCCGCCGTACGCGGTGTGTTCCAGTCCAGCGCGGTGTCCCGGTCCGAGGCGCTGGATCTCATCCTTCGCAAGTAGGCGCCGCTCGTGTTCACGCTTCCGCACGCGGACGGGCCCGTGGTGATGGGCGTCGTCAACGTCACGGCCGACTCGTTCTCGGACGGCGGCCGTTACCTGGACGTCGACGCCGCGGTGCGGCACGGCCTCGAACTGCACGCCGCGGGTGTCGACATCGTCGATGTGGGGGGCGAGTCGACACGTCCGGGAGCCGACCGCGTCGACCCGTCCGTCGAGGCGGAGCGCGTCGCACCGGTGATCGCCGAGTTGGTCTCTCACGGCGTGTGCGTCAGCGTCGACACGATGCGGGCATCCGTGGCGACCGCGGCGATCGGTGCGGGCGTGTCCATCGTCAACGACGTCTCCGGTGGCCGCGCCGATCCCGACATGGCGGGTGTCGTCGCCGATGCCGGTGTCGCCTGGGTGCTCATGCACTGGCGTTCCACCGTCGACTGGACCCACCGACCCGGTGCCGCCGAGGAGCACGACTACGGCGACATCGTCGAGGACGTGCGCAGCGGACTGCTCCGTCAGGTCGACGCGGCCGTCGCCGCCGGGGTGGACAGTTCCCGCATCGTCCTCGATCCGGGGCTCGGCTTCGCCAAGAACGCGGAGCACAACTGGGCGTTGCTCCGCCGACTCGATCGTCTCGTCGACACGGGCATTCCCGTGCTGGTGGGTGCGTCCCGCAAACGATTCCTCGGCACTCTGCTCGCCCGCGACGGGCAGCCTCGCCCTCCGCACGGCCGCGACGCTGCGACGGCCGCGATCTCGGTGCTGTCCGCCGTGGCGGGCGCCTGGGGGGTGCGCGTCCACGACGCCGTCGGCACTCTCGACGCTCTCGCCGTGCACCGGCAGTGGCACGGCCCGACCGAACCGAAAGGCACGACATGACCGATCGCATCGAGCTGCGCGGATTGACCGTGCGCGGCAATCACGGTGTCTTCGACCACGAGAAGCGCGACGGGCAGGACTTCCTCGTCGACCTCGTCGTCCACATGGATCTCGCCCCGGCCGCGGCATCGGACGACCTGACGAAGACGGCGCACTACGGCGAGTTGGCCGAGGCCGCCGCCGCGGTCGTCGGGGGGCCGAGTCGCGATCTCATCGAGACGGTCGCGAGCGAGATCGCCGACGGTGTCCTGACGGATCCGCGCGTGGAACGCGTCGAGGTCACCCTGCACAAGCCGTCGGCTCCGATCCCCCTGACCTTCACGGACGTGGCCGTCGTGGTGAGCCGATCGAGGTCTGCGTGACCCGCGCGGTGCTCTCGATCGGGAGCAACATCGGGGACAGCGAACAGCAGTTGCGGGCCGTGGTCGAGGGTCTGGGTGACGCCGTCGTCGCAGTGTCGACCGTGTTCGCCACCGCCCCGTGGGGCGGCATCGACCAGCAGGACTTCCTCAACGCCGTCGTGATCGTGGACGACGAGAACACCGACTGCCGGGGCTGGTTGCGACGGGGACAGCAGTTGGAGACGGCCGCTCACCGAGAGCGGGTGCAGCGCTGGGGACCGCGGACCGTCGACGTGGACATCGTCGTGTGCGACGACGTCGTCAGCGACGACCCCGAGCTGATTCTTCCGCACCCACTGGCGCACGAGCGCGCCTTCGTCCTCGCACCGTGGCTGGACGCCGATCCCGACGCCGTGCTGCGTGGCCGATCGGTGCGCGACCTGCTGGCCGAGCTGCCGGAGTCCGAACGTGCCGGTGTGCGTCGCACCGAGACACGGCTGTGGGACCCGGTGCGCTGCGGGCGGGCCGGCGGTGACTCCACGTGAGCCCGACGCGCGTGCGCGACCTCGTCGCGCTCGCGGCGTTCGCCCTGGTGGCCACCTGGATCCTCGCGTCCTCGTTCTACGGGTCTGTTCCGCCGATCTCGACGTTCGCCGGAGCGTCGCTGTATCCGGTGGCGGTCGTCCTCGTGGTCGTGGGTCTGCTGGTGCGGTCCCGATTGCGCACCCGGAGGATCGGCCCCGGGCCCGGCCAGCTGCATCCGATCACGGTCGCCCGCGCCGTCGCGCTGGCGAAGGCCGCGGCCCTCGTCGGTGCAGCGGCGGCGGGAGTGTGGGCCGGTCTGCTGATCCATCTGCTGCCCCTGCGGTCCTCGGTGCGCGCGGCGTCGGAGGACACGCCGGGAGCGCTGATCGGCCTCGTCGCCGGGATCGTCGCCGTGGCCGCTGCCCTGTGGCTCGAGCACTGCTGCCGGACACCGGACGACGGAGCCGACGAGCCCGCCCACTGACCCGATCGCGGCCGTCCTCGGACACCCCGTCCGTGCATGGTGAAGTGCGACAGCCGCCCGAGCCGTTACCCTGGGATTCATGACGGACACCGGCAGGAGCAAGGCGAACCGTCGCACGAAACGCGGCGGCAACCACACGGCTCTCGCCGGTCTGGTTCTGCTGGGCGTGGTGGCCAGCGTTCTGATGATCCTCAGCGACAGCGTTCCGCTGCTGCGCGTGGGCATCGTGGCAGCGCTGTGGGCCGCCGTTCTCGGCGCGTTCGCGATGACGAAGTACCGCCGCGACGCCGCGGTGGATCAGATGAAGGCGCGCGATCTGCAGACCGTCTACGAGCTCCAGCTGGAGCGGGAGATTGCCGCGCGCCGCGAGTACGAGCTCGGCGTCGAGTCGCGGGTGCGCGCCGAGATCGGTGCCGACGGAGACGAGATGCGTGCTCTCCGAGCCGAACTCGCGTCGCTGCGCCGCAGCCTCGAGATGCTGTTCGACGGCGAGTTGCCGGACGACCGCGCTGCCATCGCCGGCGAGGCGATGCGGATGCGGGAGCTGGCCGAGCGCTCCTACAGCGGCTACGAGCCGGCGCCGTCCGGTCTGTACGTTCCCGGATCGCGCACCCGCCCGCCGAGCTTCGCCCCCGATCCGACCTACTCCCGGCCCGGCTTCGCCACTCCCTTCGACGACCCGGTCACGGCGGAGACGTCGGTCATCGGCGGCGAGTTCGATCACGACGGCACCTTCCATCCGGCACCCGCACCGCAGTCGCCGCGCACCCCCGAATGGAACCCGTCGAGTCACCGCGCCGACAGCATTCCCGTCGCCCCCGAGCCGGAACCCCTGCCCGAGCCGGAACCCGAGCCGGAACCGCTGCCGGAACCCGAGCCGCAGCCCGAACCCCTGCCGGAGCCCGAGCCGCTTCCCGAACCCGAGCCGCAGCCCGAACCCGATCCGCTGCCGACCCTGGACGTCGAGCCCGAACCCGAGCCGGAAGAGCCCGAGCTTCCGGAACCCGCGCCCGTCGCACCCGTGCAGTCGGGCGGTCGACGACGCGCTGCGGATCCGGACGACGAGTCCGACGCACCGGTCGACGCAGGGTCGGGAGCACATTCGAGTGGGCGCTCCGTCGCGGACATCCTCGCGGGGATGGGCACCGCGGACGCGTCGACAGGATCGGGTCGCCGGCGCCGCCGTGCCGAGTAGACACCGCGCCGAGTGAGAGCTGCGTCGAGCGAGATCTGCGCCGCGGGTGTGACCGGCGTCGCATGGCGGTCGGTCGACGCCGGACACTAGTGTGGGCGTCGATGAGTCCGGTACCCGCCGAGCGGGACTGGAACTGTATCCCCGAGAGGACCCTTCTTGTCCCCCGATCGAGTCACGTCCGACCCCGCCCCGGCGCGCCTGTCCGTCGGTGTCGTGTCCGCAGGCCGAGTCGGTACCGCGCTGGGTGAGGCGCTCGAACGCGTCGGCCACGTCGTGTTCGGCTGCGCCGCCGTCTCCGACGCGTCCCGGCGCCGCGCCGAGACCCGCCTCCCCGACGCGGAGATCATGCCGGCCACGGACGTGGCGCGGCGCAGTGAACTGCTGATCCTGGCGGTGCCGGATCAGGAACTGGACGCGCTGGTCCGCGGGTTGGCGCGCACCGATGCGGTGTCGCCCGGAACTCTCGTGCTGCACACGTCCGGCGCCAACGGTGTCGGCATCCTCGCGCCGCTGGCGGGCCGAGGAGTGGTGACGATGGCCGTGCACCCCGCGATGACCTTCAGCGGCAAACCCGAGGACACCGACCGTCTGGCGACCGCGTGCTTCGGCATCACGGCGGCCGACGAGATCGGCCTCGCGATCGCGCAGGGACTGGTGCTCGAGATCGGCGGCGAGCCCGTGGGTGTGCCCGAGGAGGCGCGCACGCTGTACCACGCCGCGCTCGCCCACGGGTCGAACCACCTGGTCACTCTGGTCGTCGACGCCCTCGACGCGCTGCGGGACGCGTTGGCCCACGAGGAACTTCCCGGCCAGCAGCCGGTGGAACAGCGTCCCGGTGGTGTGGCGGAGCGGGTTCTGGCGCCACTGCTGTCGGCGGCGTTGGACAACGTGCTGCGCAGCGGACAGGGCGCGTTGACCGGTCCGGTGGCGCGCGGCGACGGGGCGACGGTGTCCAGGCATCTCGACGCGTTGACCGATCTCGACCCGCGGATCGCCGCGGGCTATCGCGCGATGTCACTGCGTACGGCCGAGCGGACCGGCGCGGACGACACCGTGATGAACGTCCTGCGGGACAACGAATGAGGAGGCAGCCGTGAGTGCACTCGACGGCGCGTACACACCGGGTGAACTGACGGTGCATCACGCACCCGATGTGGTCCGTTCGGTCACCCGAGCCCTGCGCTCGGCGGGACGCCGAGTCGCGCTCGTGCCCACCATGGGTGCGTTGCACGCCGGTCACGTCCAGCTCGTGGAGATGGCGAAGCGGAGCGGCGCTGTCGTCGTGGTGTCGATCTTCGTCAACCCGCTGCAGTTCGGGGCGGGGGAGGATCTCGACGCGTACCCGCGCACCCTCGACGCCGACCTGGACGTGCTGCGCGCAGCCGGGGTGGAACTGGCCTTCGTCCCGAGTGTGCAGGACATGTACCCGCACGGTCCGCGGACGACAGTGCACCCCGGTCCGCTCGGTGCCGAACTCGAAGGCGCTTCGCGGCCCGGCCATTTCGCCGGGATGCTGACGGTGGTCGCGAAGCTGCTCGGCATCGTCGCACCCACCACGGCCTACTTCGGGGAGAAGGACTACCAGCAGCTGGTCCTCATCGACCAGATGGTGCGCGACCTGAACATCGACGTCGAGATCCGCGGCGTCCCCATCGTCCGCGAGTCCGACGGTCTGGCCCTGTCCTCGCGCAACCGGTACCTCGACGAGCATCAGCGGTCCCTCGCGGTGGCCCTGTCGGCAGCGCTGATCGCCGGCACCCATGCTGCCGAGGGTGGTTCGGATGCCGTTCTGGCGGCGGCGCAGTCGGTGCTCGACACGGTGCCGGAGGTGGACGTCGACTACCTCGAGGTACGCGGAGCCGATCTCCGTGACGCACCCGAGGAGGGAGACGGCCGGTTGCTGGTCGCCGCCCGCGTGGGCACCACGCGCCTGCTCGACAACGTGGGCGTCGCTCTCGGTACCGGATTCCAGGGTCGCGATCTGGAATCCGCAGCCGGACAACGCCATCTCGGCCACTCCTGACTCCACTCCGACCGACCGACCGGCCCGCCCGCCCAACCGACCGGCCTCCGGCCTGCCCGCAACTCCGCCCGGCTCCAGACAGGTAAGGACCCACCATGCTCCGCACGATGATGACCTCGAAGATCCACCGCGCCACCGTGACCCACGCCGATCTGCACTACGTGGGGTCGGTGACCATCGATCAGGACCTGCTCGACGCCGCCGCGCTGCTCGAGGGTGAGCAGGTGACCATCGTGGACATCGACAACGGTGCTCGGCTCGAGACCTACGTCATCGCGGGGCAGCGTGGTTCGGGAGTGGTCGGGATCAACGGCGCCGCAGCGCATCTCGTGCACCCGGGTGATCTGGTGATCATCATCGCTTACGGCATCCTCGATCCGGCCGAGGTCGCCGAGTACGCGCCGAACGTGGTGTTCGTCGACGCCGACAACCGCCCCGTCCAGGTTGGCTCCGATCCGGCGGACAGCCCGGCCGGCTCCGGACTGATCTCGCCGCGCACACTCACCGCGGACACGCGTGACACGGTCTCGGTCTGATGCTGCTCACCGTCGACGTCCGCAACACCAACATCGTGTTGGGCGTGTTCACCGGCAGCGGTGACCACGCGCGGCTCACGCGGCAACGCCGGATGCGGACGGACGCGTCGATGACGGCGGACGAGCTCGCGTTGACCTTTCGCGGTCTCCTCGGTCCCGACGTGGAGACCATCACGGGTGTCGCGGCGCTCTCGACGGTCCCGTCGGTGCTGCGCGAGATCCGGACGATGCTGGGGCGGTACTGGTCGCACGTTCCCCACGTGGTTGTCGAGCCCGGCGTGCGCACGGGAGTGCCTCTGCTGGTGGACAATCCGAAGGAGGTGGGCGCCGACCGCATCGTCAACAGCCTCGCGGCCCACCACCTGTACGACGCGCCGTGCATCATCGTCGACTTCGGGACGTCCACGTGTGTCGACGTCGTGTCGGCCAAGGGGGAGTTCCTGGGCGGATCGATCGCACCCGGACTCGAGATCTCCATGGACGCGCTCGCGTCCCGCTCCGCGGCGCTGCGCAAGGTCGAACTGGTCAGGCCCAGAGGCATTCTCGGCAAGAACACCGTCGAGGCCATGCAGTCGGGTGCGATCTTCGGCTTCGCCGGTCTCGTCGACGGCATCGTCGACCGGGTGTGCCGCGAGGTGCCCGGCTTCGACGGCGACGACGTCGTCGTGGTGGCCACCGGCGACACGGCGTCGCTCGTCATGGACGACTCCTCGTCGATCGATCGCATCGAGCCGGACCTCACGTTGGCGGGACTGCGGCTGGTCTACGAGCGCAATCAGGCCCGTCGCCGCTGATCGAGGCCACGACGGTCGAGGTGGCGCGCTGCCGAACTGTGTGCCACACTTTCGGGGTGACTGATCGCACGGGTGCTCGGGAGTGTTGTCGGGGCTGACGCCTGCCCTGACTGTCATCACACCTCCCTGGAGTCCTGTCGTGCTCTCGCTCTCTGCTGTCGCCCCCACCTCTCTGCGTCCCGCCGATCTGCTGCGCCTCACCGATCAAGGTGCGGCGGACGTGCTCGACGGTCGCCATGATGCGCTCCTCCCGCCCGGTGGAGTGTTCCCAGCCGGTGAACGGTGGTGTGCCCGTCTGCATTCGGACGATCTGGTCGACCTGTGGCTCATCAGCTGGGTGCCGGACAAGTCCACGGAACTGCACGACCACGCCGGATCGCTCGGCGCGCTGACCGTCCTGAGCGGCTCGCTCAGCGAATACCGTTGGAACGGTGAGGGTCTGCATCACCGCCGCCTGGACGCGGGTGATCAGGCGTCCTTCCCGCTGGGGTGGGTCCACGACGTCACCCACGCCCCGGCCCCGACATCGGACCCGGTGACCGTGAGCGGTCCGACACTGAGCGTGCACGCGTACTCGCCGCCGCTGACGGCCATGTCCTACTACGAGATCGGCGAGCGCGGTGCTCTGCGCCGCACCCGGTCCGTCCTGACCGACCTGCCCGAGGGAGACGCGTGATGACGACTCGACCCACCACCCGATCGAGCATCGACGATATGCTCGAGCGCGCACGGTCCACGTACCGCCGCACGGACGTCTCCGAGCTGGCCGATGCCGTCGCCCGCGGCGCGGTGCTCGTCGACATCCGCCCCCAGGCACAGCGCGCGCTGGAGGGGACCATGCCGGGGGCACTGGCCGTCGAGCGCAACGTCCTCGAGTGGCGGTGCGACCCCACGAGCAGCGCACGCCTGGCCATCGCGGTGGATCACGACGTCGAGTGGATCGTGCTGTGCTCCGAGGGCTACACCTCCTCGCTGGCCGCCGCGGCGCTGCAGGAACTGGGGCTCACGCGAGCGTCCGACGTCATCGGTGGGTACCGCGCCATCGTCGACGCCGGGCTCACCGGCGTCGTGGGGAGCGCACGGCACTGCCTGCGCGAAGGGCGCACTCTCGTCGCGCACTGACCTCTCTATAGGCTGAGCAGTCGTGACCGAGACACCACGAGCAGACACCGACCCCGCCGCCGTTCCCACCGACGACACCCCGGAACAGGTGCGCATCCGCCGCGAGAAGCGCGCCCGGCTGCTGGAGTCCGGGCGCGAGGCGTATCCGGTGTCGGTCGCGAGGACGCACTCGCTGGCCGAGGTCCGGGCTGCGCATCCCGCGCTCGAGCCGGACACACACACCGGCGAGCAGGTGGGGGTGGCCGGTCGCGTCATCTTCCTGCGCAACACCGGCAAACTCTGCTTCGCGACGCTGCAGGACGGGGACGGCACGCAGCTCCAGGCCATGATCTCCCTCGCCGGTGTCGGCGAGGACGCGCTGGCGCTGTGGAAGTCGGACGTCGATCTCGGCGACATGATCTTCGTGCACGGCGAGGTGATCAGCTCCCGACGCGGCGAGCTGAGCGTCATGGCGGACGAGTGGCAGATGGCGTCCAAGTCGCTGCGGCCCCTGCCCGTCGCCCACAAGGAGATGAACGAGGAGTCCCGCGTCCGCCAGCGGTACGTCGACCTCATCGTGCGTCCCGAGGCGCGGGAGAACGCCCGCCGCCGCGTCGCCGCGCTGCGCGCACTGCGTGACGGGCTCGAGCGCCGCGGATTCCTGGAGATCGAGACCCCGATGCTCCAGACGCTGCACGGCGGCGCCGCGGCCCGACCGTTCACGACGCACTCGAACGCGCTCGACATCGACCTGTTCCTCCGCATCGCTCCCGAACTGTTCCTCAAGCGGGCGGTCGTGGGCGGCATCGACCGGGTCTTCGAGATCAACCGCAACTTCCGCAACGAGGGCATCGACTCCACGCACTCCCCGGAGTTCGCGATGCTCGAGACGTACGAGGCCTACGGCACGTACGACGACTCCGCGGTGATGACGCGCGAGCTCGTGCAGGAAGTCGTCCAGGCCGTTTACGGGTCGCTCCAGGTCACCCTCGCGGACGGTTCCGCGTACGACTTCGCGGGCGAGTGGACCACCATCGAGATGTACCCGTCGTTGTCGGCCGCCGTCGGTATCGAGGTGACACCGGAGACGAGCCCGGACGACCTGCGTGCGCTGGCCGATCGGGTGGGTCTCGCCGTGCCGACGGACAAGGGGTGGGGACACGGCAAGCTGGTCGAGGAGCTGTGGGAGCACAGCTGCGGGGACCAGCTCCACGCTCCGACGTTCGTCCGCAACTTCCCCGTGGAGACGTCGCCACTGGTCCGCGCCCATCGCAGCATCCCCGGTGTGGTGGAGAAGTGGGACCTGTACGTCCGGGGCTTCGAGCTCGCCACCGGCTACTCGGAGCTCGTCGATCCCGTCGTGCAGCGTGAGCGCTTCGTCGATCAGGCCCGGCTGGCGTCGGCCGGCGACGACGAGGCCATGGTTCTCGACGAGGATTTCCTCACCGCCATGGAGTACGCGATGCCCCCCACAACGGGTACCGGAATGGGCATCGACCGCCTTCTGATGGCGCTCACCGGGTTGGGTATTCGCGAGACCATCCTCTTTCCATTGGTACGTCCCGACCGCGGCTGACGGCGAATAGAAACATTCCACTCGGTACGCTGCATTGCCTCGGTAATGCGCGCTATTATCGACCTCGCTCGGCGAAAAGTGTCGCTGTGTTCGGAGGGGGGAATGCGTCGAATGGTCAAGAAGGTGACGGTCACGCTGGTCGACGACGTCGACAACGTACCGGCTGACGAGACGGTGTCGATCGGGTTGGACGGCACGTGGTTCGAGTTGGATCTGTCCAACTCGAACGCCGATGAGCTGCGGAAAGTCATGGACCAATGGATCCAGCACGCGCGGCGAGTGTCGACGCGGACGACCGGGGGAGGATCGGCCGCGAGCTCGTCCGGGGGCACGCGGACACGCGGCGCGGCCGATCGAGCGCGTAGTGCTGCAATACGGGAATGGGCGCGCACGCAAGGTTTCGAGATCAGCGCGCGGGGCCGCATATCGTCCGAGATCGTGCGGGCCTGGGAACTTTCTTCGTGATTCTGTCCTGTCTGTCGGAGTCATTGTCATTCGATTGAATGACAATGACTCCAATGGATGGGCGAAATGTCCGTCACGTCTCATCACGCCGACCCATTGCCGTGCGTGCCGATCCGGAGTAGGCCGTTCGCTGCGGGCGAAGGCGGGAACGGCGAATCCGCCGCTGCTGGTGGTAACGAATCTCCGGTGCAGTGCGTTGTGACTGCATACCAGGGTGCCGGTGTCGTCCCGAACGACGCGCCGAGGGCATGGAAGCCACCGTTCGCCGTCGGATGAACTTCGCCGGCGGAGCGGCACTCGAAGGTCACGGCAACTAGAGTGAGAGTCGGGCTCGAGGTTCGGACTAGAGGGTCCGACGCCTGCCCCGTCATCAGTGTGAGGGAGAGCGATGTTCGAGAGGTTCACCGACCGCGCACGGCGCGTCGTCGTCCTGGCCCAAGAAGAGGCCCGGATGCTCAACCACAACTACATCGGCACGGAGCACATCCTGCTGGGTCTCATCCATGAGGGTGAAGGCGTGGCGGCGAAGTCTCTGGAGTCGCTCGGGATCTCCCTCGAAGGTGTGCGCAGCCAGGTCGAGGAGATCATCGGCCAGGGCCAGCAGGCACCGTCCGGGCACATCCCGTTCACTCCGCGTGCCAAGAAGGTCCTCGAGCTCAGCCTGCGTGAGGCGCTGCAGCTCGGACACAACTACATCGGCACGGAGCACATCCTGTTGGGCCTCATCCGTGAGGGCGAGGGCGTGGCGGCGCAGGTGCTGGTCAAGCTCGGCGCCGACCTCAACCGCGTGCGCCAGCAGGTCATCCAGCTCCTGTCCGGATACCAGGGCAAGGAGCCCAGCGAGTCCGGCAGCAGCCGCGGCGAGGCGGGTACGCCGTCCACGTCGCTGGTGCTCGACCAGTTCGGCCGCAACCTGACGCAGGCCGCACTCGAGGGCAAGCTCGACCCGGTCATCGGACGCGCGAAGGAGATCGAGCGCGTCATGCAGGTGCTGAGCCGCCGCACCAAGAACAACCCGGTGCTCATCGGTGAGCCCGGTGTCGGCAAGACCGCCGTCGTCGAGGGCCTCGCGCAGGCCATCGTCAACGGCGAGGTGCCCGAGACGCTCAAGGACAAGCAGCTCTACACGCTGGACCTGGGCTCGCTCGTCGCCGGCAGCCGATACCGCGGCGACTTCGAGGAGCGCCTGAAGAAGGTGCTCAAGGAGATCAACACCCGCGGCGACATCATCCTGTTCATCGACGAGCTGCACACGCTCGTCGGCGCGGGTGCTGCCGAGGGCGCGATCGACGCGGCCTCCATCCTGAAGCCGAAGCTCGCTCGTGGTGAGCTCCAGACCATCGGTGCCACCACGCTCGACGAGTACCGCAAGTACATCGAGAAGGACGCGGCCCTCGAGCGTCGCTTCCAGCCGGTGCAGGTCGGCGAACCGTCGGTCGATCACACGATCGAGATCCTCAAGGGTCTGCGCGACCGGTACGAGGCGCATCACCGCGTCTCGATCACCGACAGTGCACTCGTGGCGGCCGCGACCCTGGCCGACCGGTACATCAACGACCGCTTCCTGCCGGACAAGGCGATCGACCTCATCGACGAGGCGGGCGCGCGTATGCGCATCCGTCGGATGACGGCGCCGCCGGACCTGCGCGACTTCGACGACAAGATCGCCGATGCTCGTCGGGAGAAGGAGTCCGCGATCGACGCGCGCAGGACTTCGAGAAGGCTGCCAACCTGCGCGACAAGGAGAAGCAGCTCGTCGCGCAGCGCGCCGAGCGCGAGAAGCAGTGGCGTAGCGGAGACCTCGACGTCATCGCCGAGGTCGACGACAACGAGATCGCCGAGGTCCTGGGCAACTGGACCGGCATCCCCGTGTTCAAGCTGACCGAGGAGGAGACCACGCGTCTCCTGCGCATGGAGGACGAACTCCACAAGCGCATCATCGGCCAGGTCGAGGCGGTCAAGGCGGTCTCGAAGGCCATCCGCCGTACCCGCGCAGGACTGAAGGACCCGAAGCGTCCGTCCGGCTCGTTCATCTTCGCCGGCCCGTCCGGTGTGGGTAAGACGGAGCTGTCGAAGGCTCTGGCGAACTTCCTGTTCGGCGAGGACGACGCGCTCATCCAGATCGACATGGGCGAGTTTCACGACCGGTTCACCGCATCGCGTCTGTTCGGTGCGCCCCCCGGATATGTGGGCTACGAAGAGGGTGGCCAGCTCACCGAGAAGGTGCGCCGCAAGCCGTTCTCCGTGGTGCTGTTCGACGAGATCGAGAAGGCTCACCAGGAGATCTACAACACGCTCCTGCAGGTGCTCGAGGACGGCCGTCTCACCGACGGTCAGGGTCGTACGGTCGACTTCAAGAACACCGTGCTGATCTTCACCTCGAACCTCGGTACGTCGGACATCTCCAAGGCCGTCGGGCTGGGCTTCTCCTCGGGTGAGGGCAGTGGCTCCAACTACGAGCGCATGAAGCTCAAGGTGCACGACGAGCTGAAGAAGCACTTCCGCCCCGAGTTCCTGAACCGCATCGACGACATCGTCGTCTTCCACCAGCTCACCAAGGACGAGATCATCCAGATGGTCGATCTCATGCTGGCGCGAGTGGAGGTTGCGCTCAAGAACAAGGACATGGCCATCGAGGTCACGGACAAGGGCAAGGCGCTCCTGGCGAAGCGTGGATTCGACCCGGTGTTGGGTGCGCGTCCGCTGCGTCGCACCATCCAGCGCGAGATCGAGGACCAGCTGTCCGAGAAGATCCTGTTCGGCGAGATCGAGCCGGGTCAGATCGTGCTGGTCGACGTCGACAACTGGGACGGCGAAGGACAGGGCGAAGACGCAGTCTTCACCTTCCGCGGCGAGAAGAAGCCGATCAGCCTTCCCGACGAGTTGACCGTCGACCTGGCGAAGTCGGGCGAGAGCTCCGAGTAGTACGTACGCACGGCAACGGGCGGGACCCTCACGGGTCTCGCCCGTTCTGCGTTCGTGGTGTCTCTCGCGATGAGTTCGGCCGCACCGCCCGGTCTGTACCGGTATGGCTACTGCAACCGTGAACTCGATGCTCCTGTCCAGCCCCGATCCCGAAGCGCTCGCCCGGTGGTACGGGGAGGTGTTCGAGGCGCCGCCGATGTCGGTGGGCCCGTACACCGTGATCGACCTCGACGGCTTCTTCGTCATGTTCGACAAGCGTGACGACGTGACGGGCCCGAATCGAGAGGGTGCGCGCGTCGTCCTGAACGTGGAACCGGACGACGCGGAGGCGGTCGCCGGTCGGATCGACGCGCTCGGCGGCGAGTGGGTGAGTCCCCTCGAGAGCCGCGACGGGGACCTGTTCGCCACCGCGAAGGATCCCGACGGCAACTGGATCCAGCTGGTCCGTCTGCGGGACGAGATGGAAGCGCAGATGGGCGCTCCGACGACGCCGTTCTCCGGCATCGCGGTCCGAGACATGGAGGACACCACGCGCTTCTACCGCAATGTCCTGGGCATGCGCGTACTGCCGTCCGAGATGGGTACTTCCTGGATTCGCATCGACCGACGCACCAGCATGCTCGCCTACCCCAAGCCGGATCACGTACCGGCCACGCACACCGTGCTGAACATCCCGACGCGTGACATCGACGCCACGGTCGCCGACCTCACAGCGCGAGGTGTCGAGTTCGTCCGATACGACGGGGCACCGCAGGACGACAAGGGTGTCATGCGGGGGAACGGCCCGGACATCGCGTGGTTCACCGACCCGTCCGGCAACGTCCTTGCGGTGATCGCCGTCGACCCGAGCGTCTGACCTGGCATCGGTTCGAAGTCGACAGCCGCTGGATACTCTGAACGAGTCAAGAGTTCCCCAGCGACAAGGATGGCTGATGCCTACTCGTACAGCACGGACAGCATGGAACGGTTCACTCGAGGAAGGCTCGGGACAGGTCGAGCTCTCCAGCTCGAAGGTCGGCACGTACGACGTGTCGTTCCCCAAGCGTGCGGCGGACGACGCGGGCGGCACCACCAGCCCCGAGGAGCTCATCGCCGCAGCGCATTCGTCCTGTTACGCCATGCAGCTCTCGGCCGTCATCGCCGAGGCCGGTGGCACTCCGCAGAGCCTCGACGTCACCGCCGAGGTGTCGCTCGGACCGGACGAGGTCGGCTTCAAGCTGACCGGCATCACGATCACGGTGCGCGGTGAGGTCGACGGTCTGGACGCCGACGGCTTCGCGAAGGCAGCGCAGAACGCCAAGGAGACCTGCCCGGTGAGCAAGGCTCTGACGGGCGTCGAGATCACGCTCGACGCCGCTCTCGAGAGCTAACGCAACAGCTCGAACGTCCCCTGGACGACGGCGAACGCGTAGGCGTTGTCCAGGGGGCCGATCGCCTCGTCGGACTGCAGTTGGGTGGCCACCACCCAGTCCTGTCCCCGAGCGTCGGTCAAGAGCCAGGACCCCGCCACGTCGCCCGCGGCGTTGCCGTTCTTGTAGCCCACGTACGGCCAGCGAGCGGGATCGACCTCGGCGCCGGGGTTCAGCGCAAGGACCTGGCGCACGACGTCGCTCTGCGGACCCGTGATCAACGCCGCGTACGCGCGGCAGATGTCGTTCGCGCTGCCGAACCACTCGACTCCGTCCGGCGTACCGGGCCTCGTCGCGATGCCCTGGTAGTCGAGGTCGGCGGTCACCGGATCGACGGGTTCGCTGTCGATGGTGCGATTCTCGATACCGGCCAGGATGTCGCGGCGGGTCTGCGTGTCGGCGTCGCGCCACTGCGCCCGCAGGTCCGGCCGTCCCCACCCGAGCACGAAGAACTCGCGTGTCGTCGGAAAGGGCGTCAGCGCCGCAGGATTCGCGGCGCCCATGATGGTGACCTCGGACTCGACCGCGTCCCGTCCGATGCGATCCATCAGCAGATCGGTGGCCGTGTTGTCGCTGATCGCGATCATCGCGTCGGTCGCCTCGCGCACCGTCACCGGTGTGCCCTCGGGAGCGAACTGCAACTGTCCCGACGGGGCCGACTTGCGTGCGTCGGTCACGGTCAACTGCTCGTCCCACGACAGCGTCCCGTTGTCGACGGCCCGCGCGACCGCGCCGAGCACGTACAGCTTCGCGACAGAGGCGAGCGGCAGGGAGTCGTCCGCGTTCAGGCTGTGAACGGGAGTACAGGTGCCGTCGGTGACGCGGGAGGCGACGTAGGACGTGCGGGCACCGAGAGCGGTGAGCGCAGCGTCCGACGAGGCGAAGGAGTCGACGCCCTCGGTGTCGGGCAGAGCCTGGATCCCGGACAGTAGGCCGTCCTCGGTGGCGCGCAGTCGCAGCGTCACGGGCGCGTTCCGGCCGGTGCTCAGTCGCACGGTGGACTCGAGGCCGTCCTCGGTTCGTTCGCCCACGGTGAGTGGGCCACTCGCCAGGATCTGCGCGACGGGACCGAGCAGCCCGCCGACCTGAGCCAGTGCCTGCGCCAGCTCGGGCGCCGCGAAGGAGTCGATCGCGGCCGGGTCGAGCGTGGTGGGGTCCGGCGTCGTGATCCAACCGAGGACGGTGTCGGTGACCGCCGTGATCGGCGCGCCGGCGGCCGGGGCAGCGGTCGTGTCGGCGGGTTCCGTCGTGGATTCGTCGCCGCGCGCGGCTCCCGACTCGAGCAGCGGATCGACGCCTGCGGAGCATCCGGCGAGCGTGAGAGTCGCGGTGACGGCAGCGGCCAGAATGGCGTACCTGCGTGACGTGGGCATGTGTCGCCGACCTCGTTCCCGCTCGAACTGCTGTGGCTCGAACTGCCGTGAAGAACCGACCTTACCTACAGCCATGTCCGGGTTTACCGGTCGGCCGGTCCGTCTCGACGGGCCGGAACGTCCAGGACGACGTCGAACTCCAGCAACGAGGCACCCGAGGCGACCGGCTTCGCCCGCTCACCGGAATGGGCCTCGCGAGCCGGTCCACCCGACCAGGCCTGGAACGACTCCTCGTCCTCCCACTGCGTGACGACGAAGTAGCGGCTCTCGCCCTTGACCGGGCGGAGCAGCTGGAAACCGAGGAAACCGGGTGAGCCGTCGACCGATCCGGCGCGGGCGGCGAAGCGCTTCTCGAGTTCGGGGCCGGCGCCCTCGGGCACCTCGATGGCGTTGATCTTGACCACTGGCATGGACCCGAGGCTACCTGCGACGGTTACGGTCGAGCGATGCTGGACGACCACGGCGGCTCCGGAGTGCCCCTCGTGCTGCTGCACGGCCTGATGGGCGGCCCGGACACGTGGCGGCGGCAGGTGCCCTGGTTGCGGGAGCACGGCCACGTCCTCGCCGTCCGGGCGGCGGGACACGGGCGTGCTGCTCCGGCGACCCTCACCACCGAGGCGTTCGTCGACGAGCTGCGCGAGGCGCTGGCGCCGTTCGAGTCCGTGATCCTGATCGGTCACTCCATGGGCGCGCTCCACGCGTGGTGCCTCGCGGCGCGCGAACCGGATCGGGTGCGCGGGATCGTCGTCGAGGACATGGCTCCCGACTTCCGCGGTCGCACCTCCGACGGGTGGGCCGCCGTCATCCGTGCGTGGCCCCAGCCGTTCCCCGACGAGGCCGCGGTTCTGGCGTACTTCGGTGACGTCGCGGGGCAGTACTTCCTCGACTCCTTCGAGCGGACGCCGGACGGGCTGCACCTGCACGGAGACGTGGACACGTTCGCGGCGATCTCGGACGAATGGGGACGACGCGACTTCTGGGACGAGTGGCGAGCAGTGCGTGCTCCCGCGCTGCTGCTCGAGGCGGAGCACACGGTCACTCCAGCGGGTCAGATGGCGAGAATGGCTGCACTGCATCACGACTCGACGTACGAGGTGGTCGCCGGCGCCGGGCATCTGGTGCACGACGATCGGCCGGGGGAGTACCGGCGCGCTGTCGAGTCGTTCCTACGAGCCCTCCCCGGCGAGCGCGAAGGCGCCGGCGGACGTCTGCTCGACGAGCCCGTCGACCAGTAGCGAGTTCAGGGCACGGTCACGTTGGCCGGGATCGGTCGTCCACACCAGATCGAGCTCGGACTTCTCCACCGGACCCATCGTGGAGCGCAGTACGTCCATCAGTTTTCCGCGCACCTGCCGATCGGTTCCGGCGAACTTCTGCACCTTCCTCGGCGGTCCGTCGTGCGCCGGCCGACCGGCCTCGACCCACGCGCACGACGGGAGCGGGCAGTCCGCGCAGGCGGGATTGCGTGCGGTGCAGATGACGGCGCCGAGCTCCATCAGTGCCGCCGACAGAGTGGCCGCGGTGGCGACGTCCTCGGGCAGCAAGGCCTCGGTGTCTGCGAGATCTCGTGTGGTGCTGGGGTTTCCGGGCTCGGCGCGGCCGTGGACTGCACGGGCGACGACCCGCCGCACGTTGGTGTCGACGACGGGGACCCGCTGCCCGTAGGCGAAGCAGGCGACGGCGCGCGCGGTGTACGCCCCGACACCCGGCAGGGTCAGCAGCGTCTCGACATCCGACGGCGTCTCGTCGCCGTGGTGCTCGGCGAGGACGGCGGCGCAGTCGTGCAGGCGTGCGGCGCGACGGGGATAGCCGAGCTTGCCCCAGGCCCGCAGGACGTCGGCCCGCGACGACGCGGCCATGGCGGACGGCACCGGCCATCGCTGTACCCACTCGACCCAGATCGGAGCGACCCGCGCCACCGGAGTCTGCTGCAGCATCACCTCGCTCATCAGGATCTGCCACCCGCTGACACCGCTACGGCGCCAGGGCAGATCCCTGGCCTCGCGTCGGTACCACGAGACCAGAACCTCGCTGTCCATGTCTGTGATCCTTCCCGGAAGTCGGGGCCGCCACCGGCGGGTGACTCATGTTTCGGTAACAATGAGGCCATGCCTAATTCGAGTCCCCGCTCAGCATGGAACGCACTCGTCGAGGGTAATCGCCGTTTCGTCGACGGCCGCCCGGAGCATCCCAGCCAGGGGGTGGATCACCGCGCGTCGCTCGTCGACGGTCAACACCCCACCGCGATCGTCTTCGGGTGCTCCGATTCCCGGGTGGCAGCCGAGATCATCTTCGACCAGGGCCTTGGCGACATGTTCGTCGTCCGCACGGCCGGCCAGGTCGTCGACTCGGCCGTTCTGGGTTCCCTGGAGTTCGGCGCCGAGGTCCTCGAAGCGCCCCTCATCGTCATTCTTGGCCACGACAGCTGTGGCGCCGTCAAGGCGACCATCAACGCGCTGGACGAGGGCACCGTCCCCGGTGGCTTCATCCGCGACATCGTCGAGCGGGTCACGCCGTCCGTCCTCAACGCCCACCGGCTGGGGTACACGCGCGCCGACGACGTCGAGGCGCGCCACGTCCTCGAGACCGGAAAGCTGCTGATCGATCGGTCGTCGATCCTCGAGAAGCGCGTCGCCGCGGGAAAACTCGCCATCGTCGGCCTCACGTACAAGCTGGCCGAGGGCAAGGTGGAGTTCCAGGGCGCGCTGGGCGACATCGGACACGTCGAGATGGGGTCGACCGACCGCACCGATGCGAGTGATCTGCTCACCTCGTCGGCGACGGCGAGCGACACGCCGTAGTAGGTGCCGCTCGGTCACCGCGTCGGCACATACGGTTGACCTGTGCTCGAGCCGAACGGACCCTTGCCTCCCGAGATCTACTGGCGACGCCGCGCGCTCGCGATCGGTGGCGCAGTGGTGGTCATCGGACTCGTGGTGTGGCTGGTGGTGTCGCTCGCCGGTGGCGGGTCGCAGGATTCCGAGTCCACCGCGGCGTCCGCCTCGCTCGCACCGTCCGCTGCCACGACGTACCGCCCCGACGCGTCCGCGACCGGAGGCTCAGCTCCGGCAGGAGGTTCCGGTGGTGGCGGCGGAGGCGGAGACGCCGCGTCCTCGTCGTCGGCGACGTCCACGTCCGCCACGACGTCCTCTGCGCCCGTCGCTCCCGGTCAGTGCGCGGATCAGTCTCTCGCCGTGAAGGCCTCGCCCGATCAGCCGTCCTACCCCGCGGGGCAGGAGCCGGCGTTCACCGTCGTCGTCACCAACATCGGAACCTCGGCATGCGAGCGCGATCTGGGTTCGGGTCTGCAGCAGGTGCTGGTCTACACGCTGGAGGGTCAGCGACTCTGGTCGAACGTCGACTGCTTCCCCACCACGACTCCCGACATCCGCACGCTGCAGCCCGGTGAGCAGGCGCCGTTCGCCGTGAAGTGGTCCGCGACCACCT
Organism: Rhodococcus sp. SORGH_AS_0301; assembly: GCF_030818285.1. Taxonomy (NCBI): domain Bacteria; kingdom Bacillati; phylum Actinomycetota; class Actinomycetes; order Mycobacteriales; family Nocardiaceae; genus Rhodococcus; species Rhodococcus sp. SORGH_AS_0301. The sequence goes on along the minus strand of NZ_JAUTAC010000002.1, from coordinate 3,658,097 downwards.
CCGAGCCCGGGTGCGCGGCGCCGCGGAACCCGGTGGGCCCCGGCGGATACAGCGTGGTCGGCCAGCTCGGCCAGCTGCGCAGCGCGCCGGAGACGTTCAACATCACGTAGCGCACGTCCGTTCCGCGTCAGCGAGGTCGGTTCCCGCGGCAGTTCCGCGTTCCGGCAGGTGCTGCAGTCGCAGCACGAACACGAAACCCCTCCGGGAAGACCGGCCGACTAATCGAACGGGAAGGCCGGGAGCCGGCCGATCAGTCGAACGGGAAGGCCGGAGGCCGGCCGATCAATCGAACGGGAAGGCCGGAGGCCGGCCGATCAATCGAACGGCCCCGAGATGCTGGCCTCGGCCATGCGGGACAGGCCTTCTCTGATGTGCCGGGCCCACAGCCCACCGATGCCCTCGACGGACTGCAGGTCGGCTGCGGTGGCGGCCAGCAGTGTCTGCAGGGTGCCGAAGTGCCCGACCAGTCGGTGGATCTGCGTGAACTGCAGCCGCGGAACGCGGGTGAGCAACCGGTACCCGCGGGGACTCATCGGTGCGTCGAGCGCCTCGATGGTGCCGGGATAGCCGAAGGCACGAGCGATCACCGTGAGGTCGAGCAGGTCGACGTCGGTGAGCCGGTCGAGTGCCGCGAGGGAGCGTTCGACGGCCGCGGTGGTGGGTGTGTCGGTGCCGGCGAGGTAGTCGCGGACGACGAGTTGGCGCGCGGAGTCGTTGTCGCCCACCAGCTCTTCGAGCTGCAGGGCGAGCTGGCGCCCGTCGATACCGAGCTCGAGAACGTTCTGTTCGATCTCGACGGACACGCGCCGGACCATCTCGAGGCGCTGCGCGACGGTGAGCGCATCGCGCAACGTCACCGAGTCCTCGATCTCCGTCACGGACAGTTGGCGGCTGACCTCGTCGAGGCGCGCCTTGTACCGCTCGAGGGTGGCCACGGCCTGGTTGGCGCGGGACAGGATGGTCGCGGAACCTTCGATGACGTGCCGGGTTCCGCCGACGTAGACGCTGAGAATGCTCATCGACTGGCTGACGGACACCACGGGGTAGCCGGTGTGGATCGCGGTGCGCTCGGCGGCCCGGTGGCGGGTACCGGACTCGACCGTGGGGATGGTGTGGTCGGGGACGAGCTGCACGTTGGCGCGGACGATGCGCGAACCGTCGGTGGACAACACGACGGCGCCGTCCATCTTGGACAGTTCGCGGAGCCGGGTGGGGGCGAACTCGACATCGAGATCGAAGCCGCCGTCGCAGATGCTCTCGACCTGTTCGTCGTACCCGAGGACGATCAGTCCGCCGGTGCGGCCACGCAGGATGCGCTCGAGACCGTCGCGCAACGTGGTGCCCGGGGCGAGGTCGGCGATGGCGTCACGCAGGGACGAGTGGGGTACCGGGAAGCCGAGGGAGATGTCCGGAGTCGTCACGGTGTCGGTCACTGGTCCCCCTCCCACGTCGTTCCCGGTTGCCGGTGGTGCAGAGTCAGGGTACCGGTACTCACCGCACCGGCGTTCCGTCCGCGGGTCGAGTGGTCTACTTCCGTCGTCGCTCGAAGGCTCCCTGCATCGCGCCGGCGACGTCGGAGACCCGGACGACCCGCATGCCCGGTGGATCTCCGGCCGTGTCGTCCTTCACGCCGCGACGCTGGTCGGACGGGACGATCGCGGAGGTGAACCCCAGCCGCGCGGCCTCGGCGAGGCGCCGGTCGACGCCGACCACGCGCCGGACCTCCCCGGCCAGCCCCACCTCGCCGAGCACCACCATTCCCGGGGGCAGGGCGGTGTCACGGGCCGCGGAGGCGACCGCGAGTGCCAACGCGAGATCGACGACGGGCTCGGTGGTCCGCATACCGCCGATGGTGGCGGCGTAGACCTCCCGGCTGCTGAGCTGCACGCCGCAGCGACGTTCGAGGACCGCGAGGATCATCGACACCCGGGCGGCGTCGAGACCACTGACGGCCCGGCGGGGCGTGGGCATGTGCGACGGCGCGACGAGCGCCTGGACCTCCGCGAGCAGGGCCCTCTTGCCGTCCATCGTGACGGTGACGGCGGTGCCAGGGACCGAGTCGGCGCGGTGGTGCAGGAACAGGCCGGACGGATCGCTGACGCCGTGAATGCCGCCCTCGCGCAGTTCGAAGCAGCCCACCTCGTCGGCGGCGCCGAAGCGGTTCTTGACGCCCCGGACCATGCGCAGGGTGGAGTGCTTGTCGCCCTCGAAGTGCAGGACGACGTCGACGAGGTGCTCGAGCGAGCGCGGCCCGGCGACCGCGCCGTCCTTCGTGACGTGGCCGACGAGGATGACGGCCGTGCCGCTGCCCTTGGCGAGGGACGTCAGCGCCGAGGTGATGGCACGGACCTGGGTGACGCCGCCGATGACGCCGTCCACGTCGGACGCCTGCATGGTCTGCACGGAGTCGACGACGACGAGGGTGGGCGCGACCTGGTCGACGTGGCCGAAGATGGTGGCCAGGTCGTTCTCCGCGGCGAGGAACACGCGCTCGTGCACGGCGCCCGTCCGGTCGGCGCGCAGACGCACCTGCCCCGCCGACTCCTCACCCGTGACGTAGAGCGCGATGTCCTGCGGGCTGCGCTCGGCCCACTGCTTGACCACCTCGAGCAGGAGGGTGGACTTGCCGACGCCCGGTTCACCCGCGAGCAGCACCACCGAGCCGGGCACGATGCCGCCGCCGAGCACTCGGTCGAGCTCGTCGACCCCGGTGGGACGGGCGATGGAGGACGTGCTGGAGACCTGTGTGAGCGGAAGTGCCGGCGACGTCGGGATCATCGACGCGCCGCCCGCCCGAACGGCGCTCGCACCCGCGCGGGACGACACGGAGGCGAGGAGGGTGACCTCGTCCATCGAGCCCCACGTCTCGCACTCGGGGCAGCGGCCGACCCACTTGGCCACGGTGTGCTGACAGGCCGAACAGCGATAACTGGTACGAGTCTTGGCCACTCGCGAAGACTAGAGGTGTCTACCGACAGGAATGCTCGGCCGACGGGGGACCGTCAGCCGTTGGCCTCTTCGTCGAGGCGCGGGGTGACGGGGCCCGGATCGACGGGCACGCTGACGGTGACGTCGCCGGCCTGCTGGAACGTGAAGGTGACCGGGACGGTGAGTCCGGGGCGCACGTTCTCGGAGAGGTCCTCCATCACGGCGGTGATGGACTGCGACCCCTCGGGGGCGGTGGGGTCCTGGTCCGCGGGCACTCCGGACGCGACGGACGCCTGCGCCGGGATCTCGATGGAGGTGCCACCGGTGGCACCGGTGACGACGACCTCGGCGGCACCCTCGGTCTCGATGCCGGTGATGCGGTCCGGTGTGGTCTCGCTGGTGTTGATCGCCGTGAAGATCAGCTCCGCGCGGCCACCGGGCTCGAGCACGAACTCGTCGGAGGAGGGGTAGGCGACGTGCACGTTGCGCAGGGAGACGGTGCCCTGGTCCGCGCCGTTACCGTTGACCGCGGCGACCTGCGTCGCCGTCTGGGAGATCTGCCCGGCGCTGCACGCGGAGAGGCTGATCACCGTGCCGAGAGCGAGCGCGACGCCGGTCGCGACTCGGGCCGGCCGGATCCGGGCGGTAGATGCGGTCACTGGTCGTCCTCCACTGGTCGTCATCGAGAGTTGTGCCGACGGGCGGCCACCACCACGCAGCGTAGTAGTTCGCCGTCCGGACGTGTGGATCGGGTGACGCCAGTCGGTGCCGGAGCGGGCCGAACAGCCTGCTCGATACATGTATCCCGCCCCCTGTCAAGAGCGTCCCCACCAGCCCTGTGCCCCTGACCTGCACCGTTGGAACGACCCCGGATCGGAGGCGTGTTAAACTGGCCATATCGAAAGGGGCACCGAACACATGATTTTCAAGGTCGGAGACACCGTCGTTTACCCGCACCACGGAGCGGCGCTGATCGAAAATATCGAGACACGCACCATCAAGGGCGAGGCCAAGGAATATCTCGTTCTCAAGGTAGCCCAGGGTGATCTCACCGTTCGAGTTCCTGCCGACAACGCCGAGTACGTGGGTGTCCGGGACGTCGTCGGCCAGGAGGGTCTGGACAAGGTGTTCCAGGTTCTCCGCGCGCCGCACACCGAGGAGCCCACCAACTGGTCGCGCCGGTACAAGGCCAACCTGGAGAAGCTCGCGTCGGGTGACGTGAACAAGGTGGCCGAGGTCGTGCGCGATCTGTGGCGTCGTGAGCAGGACCGCGGCCTGTCCGCTGGTGAGAAGCGCATGCTGGCGAAGGCACGTCAGATCCTGGTCGGCGAGCTCGCACTCGCCGAGGGAACCGACGAGGTCAGGGCGGACTCCATGCTGGACGAGGTTCTGGCCGCGGCGTCCTGACGCGCGTGTGACGGACGTCGTCGCGCTCGTTCCGGCAGCCGGATCGGGCGTACGCCTCGGGGAGAACATGCCCAAGGCGTTCGTGGAACTCGCGGGACGCACTCTGCTCGAGTGGGCGCTGGACGGCCTGTCGGCCTCCGGCGCCCTTTCTCGTGTCGTGGTGGTGGTCCCGAACATTCTGCAGGACACGACCTCTCGTCTGGTCGAGTCCTGCGTCCTGCCGGTCGACGTCGTCGTCGGCGGAGCCGAGCGCACCGATTCGGTGCGGGCCGGCCTGGCAGTGGCCGGTGCGGCGGACATCGTGCTCGTGCACGACGCCGCACGCTGCCTGACGCCGCCGAGCCTGATCACCCGCGTCGTCGAGGCGGTCGGCGCCGGTGCGTCGGCCGTGGTGCCGGTGCTGCCCGTCGTCGACACGATGAAGTCCGTCGATGCCGACGGTGTGGTCACCGGAACGGTCGACCGGGCCACGCTGCGCTCGGTGCAGACGCCGCAGGGATTCGACGGGGTGACCCTGAGGCGTGCCTACGATTCCTTTCCCGAGACGGCCACCGACGACGCCGGCCTGGTCGAACGTCTGGGAGTCGACGTGCACACGGTCGTAGGCGACGCCGAGGCCTTCAAGATCACCACCCCGATGGATCTGGTCCTGGCTCGCGCACTCGTCGCCCGCCGGACACAGTCGTGAGAGGGAGACCATGCGCGTAGGGATCGGTTCCGACGTCCACCCCGTCGAGGTGGGGCGTGAGTGCTGGATCGCCGGACTGTTGTTCGAGGACGCCGACGGCTGTGCCGGGCATTCCGACGGCGACGTCGCGGCGCACGCACTCTGCGACGCGCTGCTGTCCGCGGCCGGTCTGGGAGATCTGGGCTCGGTGTTCGGCACGGGTCGCCCCGAATGGGACGGCGTCAGCGGCGCCACCATGCTCATGCACGTGCGCGAACTGCTCGCGCAGCAGTCGATGCGCGTGGGCAACGCCGCGGTCCAGGTCATCGGCAATCGTCCGCGCGTCGGCCCACGTCGGGTGGAGGCGCAGACACTGCTCACGAACATCCTGGGGGCGCCCGTCTCCGTCTCGGCCACCACGACCGACGGGCTCGGCCTGACCGGCCGCGGCGAGGGTGTGGCCGCGATCGCCACCGCTCTCGTGCTGGAGAGTGCGGTCCCGGACGACGCTCGCGTGGTACAGGGCGAGTCGAATCCCCGGTAGGATCGGCCGTCGTGACCCTGCGCTTCTACGACACCGCGACCAGGGCCGTGCGTGAGTTCACTCCGCTGGCCCCCGGACACGCCTCGGTGTATCTGTGCGGGGCCACGGTCCAGGGACATCCCCACATCGGTCACGTGCGCAGCGGCGTCGCGTTCGACGTCCTTCGGCGGTGGCTGACGGCCGCCGGCTACGACGTCGCCTTCGTCCGCAACGTCACCGACATCGACGACAAGATCCTGAACAAGGCCGCCGACGCCGGCCGTCCGTGGTGGGAGTGGGCGGCGACGTACGAGCGCTCCTTCACCGCGGCCTACGACGCCCTCGGTGTGCTTCCCCCGTCGGCCGAACCGCGCGCCACGGGTCACATCACGCAGATGGTCGAGCTGATCGGTCGGTTGATCGACGCGGGTCACGCGTACGCGGCCGCCGGCGACGTCTACTTCGACGTGCGGAGCTGGGGCGAGTACGGCGCTCTGTCCGGGCACAGGCTCGACGACGTCCACCAGGGTGAGAGCGTCGGTGCGGGCAAGCGCGATCCACGCGACTTCACGCTGTGGAAGACGGCCAAGCCCGGCGAGCCGTCGTGGCCCACCCCGTGGGGACCCGGCCGGCCCGGGTGGCACATCGAGTGCTCCGCGATGGCGGAGACCTACCTCGGGTCCGCGTTCGACATCCATTGCGGTGGACTGGATCTGGTGTTCCCGCACCACGAGAACGAGCTGGCCCAGTCCCGCGCCGCGGGGGACGGTTTCGCGCAGTACTGGCTGCACAACGGCTGGGTCACCATGAGCGGCGAGAAGATGTCGAAGTCGCTCGGCAACGTCGTCTCCATCCCGACGATGCTCGAGACCGTGCGTCCGCAGGAACTGCGCTACTACCTCGGCAGCGCGCACTACCGGTCGATGCTCGAGTACTCCGCCGAGGCACTGCAGGAAGCGGCATCGGCGTACCGGAGCATCGAGGCGTTCGTGACGAAGACCGCGGAGCGCGCGGGCGAGGTGCCGATCGGTACCTGGACGCCCGCGTTCGCCGAGGCGCTCGACGACGATCTCTCGGTGCCCAAGGCGCTCGCCGAGATCCACGGACTCCGCCGCGAGGGCAACAGTGCGTTGGCCGCGGGGAAGCTGGACGAGGCCGTCGAGGCCGCGTCGTCCGTCCGCGCCATGACGTCGATCCTCGGCGTGGATCCCCTCGATCCGCACTGGGCGTCCGGCTCGGCCGACGCGTCGGCGGAACGGGCGGCGCTCGATCTGCTCATCGCGGACGACCTCGAGCTGCGCAGCGCCGCCAAGGCAGGCAAGGACTGGCCGACGGCCGACCGTATTCGTGACCGCCTCGCCCGCGCGGGCGTGGAGGTCACCGACACCCCGAACGGCCCGGAATGGTCGATCGCACAGCCGGAAGGCACGGAGAAGTAATGGCAGGCAATTCGAGTCGACGCGGAGCGGTGCGCAAGACCGGCACCAAGAAGGGCCAGACCGTCGGGTCCGGCGGCAAGCGCAGCAAGGGCCTCGAGGGCCGCGGAGCGACCCCGCCGGCGGCCGAGCGCACCAAGCACGCCCGGCGCGCCCGGCCGACCAGCCGGGACGCGTCCGGTTCGGGTCGCGGCCGTCCGCCGGTCCGCAAGACCGAGGACGGTCCGGAGAACGTGCTGGGCCGCAACCCGGTGCTGGAGTGCCTGCGCGCGGGAGTGCCGGCGACGGCGCTGTACGTCGCGTCGGGCACCGAGGCCGACGATCGGCTGAAGGAGAGCGTCCAGATCGCCGCGGACAAGGGCATCTCGATCCTGGAGGTCTCCCGCACCGATCTCGATCGGATGAGTGCCAACGGCATGCACCAGGGCATCGCGCTCCAGGTGCCGCCGTACCGGTACGCCCACCCCGACGATCTCCTCTCGCAGGCGCGCCAGCGTCAGGAGCCGCCGCTGCTGGTCGCTCTCGACAACATCACCGACCCCCGCAACCTCGGTGCCGTCGTCCGGTCGGTCGCAGCATTCGGTGGACACGGCGTGGTCATCCCGCAGCGACGCAGCGCGAGTGTCACGGCCGTCGCGTGGCGCACCAGTGCCGGCGCGGCAGCGCGTCTCCCCGTCGCCCGTGCGACCAATCTGACTCGGACGCTGAAGGATTGGGCCGACAAGGGTGTCATGGTCGTCGGTCTCGACGCCGACGGCGATACCTCGCTGGACGACTTCGACGGCACCGGGCCGATCGTGGTGGTCGTCGGGTCCGAGGGCAAGGGTCTGTCCCGCCTGGTCCGCGACAACTGTGACAGCATCCTGTCGATCCCCATGGCCGGTCCGGTGGAGTCGCTCAACGCGTCCGTCGCAGCGGGTGTCGTGCTCGCGGGCATCGCACGGCAGCGCCGGGGCTGAACCCGGCTCAGTGGACGCGGACCGACTCGATGAACGGGGCCGGCAGCTGAGCTCCAGTCTGGGTCGGATGGGGTGCGCACACCCATTGCCTGAACCGCACACCCTCTGCAGCTGGCAGTGAGGTGTGTGCGCTCACCGGAGAGGGTGTGCACACCCCCCCCGCAACGTGCCCGGCCGCAAGCTCGATCGGTGTCGGTGGTCGGGTGCAGAATCACCCTGTGACCAGGACCACTTACTTCACCGCCAGCACGCTCGACGGCTACCTCGCCGACGAGAACGACTCTCTCGAGTGGCTCTTCCGTCAGGACATCGACGAGCACGGCCCGATGAACTACGGCGACTTCATCGCGGACATCGGCGCGATCGTCATGGGAGCCACGACCTACGCCTGGGTCCTCGAGCACAACGCGTCGACCGGTGAGGCGTGGACGTACGACATGCCGGCCTGGGTGGTGACCCATCGAGACTTCGCGGACTCCGAGCACGACGTTCGATTCGCCGCCGGAGACGTCGCCGACCTCTGGCCGGCGATCGAGGAGTCCGCCGGCGGCAAGGACGTCTGGATCGTGGGGGGCGGTGATCTGGCAGCGCAGTTCGCCCAGGCCGGACACCTGGATCGGATCGTCGTCTCGATCGCGCCGGTCACCCTCGGCGCCGGCAGGCCGCTGTTCCCGCGTCGGTTCGATCTCCGACTCGTGGACTTCGCGCGCAACGGCGCGTTCCTCTGCGCGGAGTACGACGTCGTGGAACCGCACGCGCAGACCTGAGTCCTGTCATCATCTGTCCATGACAGCGGCGGGTCGCAGAGTGCGCGGTGTGGTCCTGGTGGCCGTGGTGATCGCCGCGTACGTCGCGGTGGTGCTCACCTACGCGCTGGGAAGCCCGCCGAACGGCCCCGACCTCCGTGAGGCCGCACCCGACGCCGCGCTCGTCTACCTCGACGTGGACACCGTCTCCGGTGAGAACTTCTCGCTCGACGCCCGCGTGTCCGTGTATCCGGGGACCGAGTTGACCGATGCCGACGGCAACCTGGTCGACGACCTGATCGTCGACGTGACGCCGACCGCGAGCGCCGGCACCCTGACGTTCCCCAGCGGGACTCGCGTGGGCCCGCTCCCGGTCTCCCTGTACGCGGACGGCGACATCCGGCGATGGCCGTTCGACACCTACGACGCGTCGTCGATCCAGGTGCGGGTGTTCTCCGGCGCCGTCGCGGACCGGCAGCCCGTACCCGCCGAGATCGTGGTGACCGACTCGCTCACGTCCTGGGCGGTGGAGGCCGTCGACATCGACTCCTCCTCGGCGCAGGCCTTCGACATCCGCGTCGGGCGCACGGTGGGCACCACGATCTTCGACATCGCGATCTGTGTGGTCCTGGTAGTGCTGCCGCTGTGCACGCTGTTCGTGTCGATCCAGACGCTGCGCCGCCGCAAGCAGTTCCTGCCGCCGATCATGACGTGGTTCGCGGTGACGCTCTTCGCGGTGCTGCCCATCCGCAACCTGTTCCCCGGCGCTCCGCCGATCGGGTCGTGGGTCGACTACACCGTGGTGCTGTGGGTGGTGGCGGGTCTGGTGACGGCGATGGTGCTCTACGTCGTCGCGTGGTGGCGCCAGGGCCCCTAGGTCGAGCGCGACCGGGGTGGGGCTCGTCCGCGCGTACCGTCGAGTCATGATCGAGCGGCTGAGGACGACGGTGACACAGGTGGCCGAGGCCGCACTGGGAATCGTGGGGGTTCGTGTGGGTACCGAGGAACCACCCCACACCACCGAGGCGCTCACGGGGGCCGTCGAGATTCGCCGATACGAACCCCGGATCGCGGCGGAGACCGTCGTGGACGCCGACGAGGAACGCGCGCGCAACGAGGGCTTCCGTCGGCTGGCCGGATACATCTTCGGCGGCAATCGGAGATCCGACTCGATCGCGATGACGGCTCCCGTTGCCCAGTCGGCGTCGCGCGGGCAGACCATCGCGATGACCGCACCCGTGTCGCGCGCCGCGAGCGACGAGGGATGGGTCGTCCGGTTCTTCATGCCATCGCGATGGACGATGGACACTCTCCCGGCGCCGAAGGATGATCGGGTGCGCCTGGTGGAGGTGCCGGCCGAGACGGTGGCGGTGCTGCGGTTCAGCGGTGACCGCGGTGCGCGGGCCGTGGCCGAGCGCACCACGGAGCTGCTGGAGATCCTGAAGTCCCGCGGCATCGACACGACCGGCGAGCCGATGTCCTGGTTCTACGACCCGCCCTGGACGGTGTCGTTCCGCCGCCGCAACGAGATCGCCGTTCCTGTCGCCCGATGATCAGACGCTGAAGCGGATCGCCTGTCCCGGCGCACACTGCGCAGCGGATCCGAGATCCGCCGACGCCACGACGGCGATCACCGGGTAGCCGCCGGTCACCGGATGGTCGACGAGGAACAGCACCGGCAGTCCCGACGGCGGCACCTGCAGTGCACCGGTCACCATGCCCTCGCTCGGGAGTTCGTCCTCCCGCGATCGCGACAGTGGCTCGGCGCCCTGGAGTCTCATGCCGACGCGGTCCGAATCCGTCCGCACCGTCCAAGGTTGGGCGAGCAGCAGGTCGAGCGCGTCGTCGGTGAACCGGTCCGCGCGCGGGCCGGGAATCACCCGCAGGGTCGTCCGGTGCTCGAACGGGTACGGATTCACGTCAGCCCGAGGCCAGTCCTCGGCGTCGTGACCGATCGGCAGCAGGGCGCCGGGCGCCACTCGCTCGGGTCCGATACCGGACAGGGAGTCGGTCGATCGGCTCCCCAGAACCCGGGGCACGTCGATGCCGCCGCGGACGGCGACGTACGTGCGCAGTCCCACCGGTGCCCAGTCGAGGCGGATCTCTGCGCCCGACCCCACCACGACCACGGCGCCGTGCCCCTGCGGTACGCCGTCCACCGTGAACGGGGTCGGAGCCCCCGTCACCGCCAGAACCACCTCGGTGCGTGCGCGCAGCACCAGTCCGCCGAGTGTCACCTCGAGCGTCGCGGCGTCGATCATGTTCCCCACCAACCGATTCGCTGCGTCGTGCGAGCGTCGATCGGCTGCGCCGGACGTGCCGACACCGAGCGAGGACCACCCGGTGCGTCCGCGGTCCTGCACAGTCGTCAGCGGCCCGGTCGCCAGTACCTCGAGCATCACGTCACCGCGCGGAACTGCACGCGCGTGCCGGGCGCGAGCAGCGCGGGGTCGTCCCGGTTCACGTCCCACAGCGCCGCGTCGGTGCTGCCGATGATCTGCCACCCGCCGGGCGACGAGGTCGGGTACACCCCGGTGTACTCGCCGGCCAGCGCCACGGATCCCGCCGGCACCGAGGTGCGCGGATCGGCGCGGCGCGGGATCGACAACGGATCGGATCCGACCAGGTAGGCGAAGCCGGGGGAGAAGCCGCAGAACGCGGCGGTCCACACCTGACCGGTGTGCATTGCGACGATGTCCAGTCCCGTTGTCGCACAGACCTCGTCGAGATCGGGCCCGTCGTATCGGACGTCGATCGTGATCGTCTCACCGGAGCGGCCGAGCACCTGCGCCGGTGGCGTCTCGCGGAGCCACGCCGACACCCGTGCGGGTTCCGCGTCCTCGGTGAGGATCACCAGCACGGTGGCGGCGGCGGGGATCATCTCGGCGATATCCGGGTGCCCGACGGCCCACCCGGCGTGGTGAGCCGCGACCGTGCGGACGTCGTCGAGATCGACCAGCAGGGCGCGGTCGCCCGCCGGGGCGATCCTCACGACACGAACGGGGTCAGGGTGACGCCGTTGCGGGACAACACCGCACGCACGGCCAGTGCCATGTCCACCGCGGCGGGGGTGTCGCCGTGCAGGCACACCGAGTCGGCGTTCACCGGCACCGTCACCCCGTCGACGGAGTCCACGACGCCCTCGGTGACCATCCGCAGCACGCGTCGTGCCACGGCGTCGACGTCGGACAGGACCGCACCGGGGTCGCGGCGGGAGACGAGGGTTCCCGCTGCCGTGTAGCCGCGATCGGCGAACGCCTCGGTGACGGTCCGCAGGCCCGCCCGCGCGGCGATCTCGAGGAAGGCCGAGCCGGGCAGCCCCAGGACGGGCAGGCCGGGGTCGTACGCGGCGACGGCGTCGACGACCGCCTGTGCCTGTACTCGGTGGTGCACGATCGTGTTGTACAGCGCTCCATGTGGTTTGACGTACCGCACGCGTCCGCCGACGGAGCGGGCCAGGCCGTCGAGAGCCCCGATCTGGTAGATCACGTCGGCGCGCAGGTCCTCCGCAGTGATGTCGAGGAAGCGCCTGCCGAAGCCCACGAGGTCCCGGTACCCCACCTGGGCGCCGATACGCACGTCGGACCGGACGGCGTCGGCGCACGTCCGCAGCAGCGTGGCCGGATCACCCGCATGGAAGCCGCACGCGATGTTGGCGCTGGTGACCACACGCAGCATCGCCGCGTCGTCACCGAGCGTCCAGGTGCCGAAGCCCTCGCCGAGATCGGAGTTCAGATCGACCATCCACACGAGGGTAACGGTCAGGCGTGGACGACGGTGCGGGACGGTGTGCGTCGACCGACCGCCCGGCAGACGAGGTAGATGACGAACGAGATGGTGGTGACGAAGGTCGAGACCGGCACCCCGGGAGCGAGCGAGAGCAGGATGCCGCCCACGGCCGCGACCTCGGCGAAGAGAATCGAGAGCCACGTCGCCGTGACGGGGTTGGCGGTGACGCGGGACGCCGCTGCCGCGGGCGTGATGAGGAGCGAGAGCACCAGCAGGGCGCCGACGATCTGGACGCCGAGCGCACACGCGACACCGACGAGGATCGCGAACACGATGGACAGCAGTCGCATCGGTACGCCGCGCGCCTCGGCGCCCTCGGGATCGGTGCTGGCGAACAGCAGGGGCCGGTAGACCACGAAGAGCACGACGATGACGACGAGCGCCACCGCGAGCAGCAGGCCGAGACCCGTGCTGCCGACGCCGACGATCTGCCCGACCAGCAGCGAGAAGCTGGTGCCGGTGCGGCCGGGATACGCCCACAGGAAGAGGACCGACAGGCCGAGCCCGAAGCTCATGATGACGCCGATGACGGAGTCACGTTCGCGCGCACGACGGCCCAGCAGGGCGAACAGGACCGCCGCGATGACGGATCCCAGGATGGCGCCGACCCCGACGGCCAACCCCACCAGCAGGGCCGCGGACGCGCCGGTGAGGGACAGCTCAGACGAGCCGTGGACGGCGAACGACCACTGTCGACTGACGATGAGGGGGCCGAGCGCCCCGGCGAGCACACCGAGGATCGCCGCGGCGATCAGCGCCTGCTGCACGAAGTCGTAGGTGAGGAGATCGGCCGTCGTACCGAAGTCGAATGCCTTGCTCAGGGCGTCGAGAACCTTGTCCATGCCTACTCCGACTCGTCCACGTGGTGCATGCCGCCGGCGCTCCCGAGGGCGTCCATGGCGTCTCCGGTACCGACGACCACCAGCCGCCCGCGGACGCGCAGGACCTCGACGTCGGTGTCGTACAGCTCGGAGAGCACCTCGGAGGTCATCACCTCCTCGGTGGTGCCGATGCGGAACTTGCCGTCGACGAGGTAGACCACCCGGTCGACGATCGGCAGGATCGGGTTGAGCTCGTGCGTCACGAACACCACCGAGGTGCCGTGCGAGCGCCGACGCTGGTCGATCAGGTGCGCGACGACCTGCTGGTTGGCGAGGTCGAGGCTCAGCAGCGGTTCGTCGCAGAGCAGCACGTCCGGATCGCCGACGAGTGCCTGCGCGACGCGTAGCCGCTGCTGCTCACCGCCGCTCATCTGCCCCAGCGGCGCGTCGGCGAACGCGTCCGCACCGACCGAGGCGACGGCGATGTCGACGGCCTCGCGACGGGCATGGCGCCCACGGAAGCCGATGCCCCAGCGGTGTCCGTCCCACCCCAGGCCGACGAAGTCGCGCCCGCGCAGCGGAACGCCCTCGTCGATGGCCTTCTGCTGGGGGATGTAGCCGACGGAGGATCGACCGCCGGCGATGGTCGCGGTGCCGGCGGTGAGGTGGGCCTGCCCGAGCAGCACCTTGAGGAGCGACGTCTTGCCGGAGCCGTTCGGGCCCAGCACGGCGACGAACTCGCCCGGTGCGACCTCGAGGTCGAGATCGGACCAGAGCACCCGGTCGCCGTAGGCGAGGGTGGCTCCGGTCAGTCGGACAGCGGTCACACGACCCCCAGCGCGTCGGCGAGATCCTGCGCCGCCGTGCGCTGCCATGAGACGTAGTCCTGCCCTGCGGGCAGGGTCTCGGTGACCTCGACGACGCGGATGCCGTTCTCTTCGGCGATGCGGCGCACGTCCTCGGTCACGGCGTCCTCCGTCTGAATGTTGTAGACCAGTACGTCGACGCCCTTGCCGGTGAACAGGTCACGCGTCGCGGCGACGGCGGCGGGCGAGGGATCGTTGCCCTCCTCGATCGCGTCCTCGAAGTCCTCGGGGGTCTTGTCGTCCACCCCGGCTCCTTCCAGCAGGTAGTGCGCGATCGGCTCCGTCTGAGCGACGGGTGCGCCAGGCTTCTGCTGGGCGATGCGATCCGTGATGTCGGTGATCTCGTGGATGTCGTCGTGGAACGCCTCGGCGTTCTCGGTGTAGTAGGCCGCGTTGTCGGGGTCGACCTTACCGAGTTCGGTGGCGATCGCCTCGGCGGTGGCCGCCGCGATCTCCGGGTCGTACCAGACGTGCTCGTTGGTCTCGCCCGAATGGTCGTGGGCACCCGCCTCGTCGGCATGGTCGGCGTCGTCCGCGTGCCCCTCGAGCAGCGAGTACGCGTCGACGGAGGGCACGTCGCCCGCGGAGCCGAGCACGTCGTCGACGAACTCGTCGTAGCCGCCGCCGTTGTACACGACGAGCGAGGCCTCGGACAGTGCCGCGGCGTCGCCGGGGCTGGCCTCGTAGGAGTGCGGATCCGCGGACGGATCCGAGATGATCGCCGTGACGTCCGCTCGGTCTCCGACGACGGCCTCGGCGACCGAGCCCCACACGTTCGTCGACGCGACGACGGTGGGCCGACCGGACTCGGCCGTCGCGGTGTCGTCGGAGCTGCATCCCACCAGGGCGGTCGCCGTCAGGGCGGTCATACCCAGGGCGGTGACGAGCGTGCGGAGGGGAATTCGGGCGGGTGCGTACACGAGGGGTGCTCCTGGGTCGGTCGAACGTTATCGTTAATGGAAACCGTTGTCGTGACCTTACCGCCCCACCACCCCGACGGCGAAACCGTGCCGGAGCCGACGTGCGCGACCCCGACCGGATACCGTCTCTTCATGGCGAGGTCGACGGAACCGCGACGGATGGCCACGCTCGCGTCGCTGGCCGCCGAACTGAACGTCTCGCGCACCACCGTGTCCAACGCCTACAACCGCCCGGACCAGCTCTCACCCGAGATGCGGGAACGTGTGCTCGACGCGGCCAGGGCCCGCGGTTATCCGGGGCCCGATCCGGTCGCCCGCTCGCTGCGCACCCGGCGCGCCGGTGCGGTGGGGCTCGTCCTCACCGAGGCGCTCAGCTACTCGTTCTCCGATCCCGCCGCCGTGCAGTTCCTCACCGGCCTCGCCGAGTCGTGCGAGCGGGCCGGACGCGGTCTGCTGCTCATTCCCGCGGGGCCCGCCTCGACGCCGGAGGACGCCGCGGCCGTCGTGCAGCAGGCGGGGGTCGACGCATTCGTCGTCTACTCGGTGTCCGACGACGATCCGCACCTGACGGCGGTCCGTGACCGTCATCTGCCGACGGTCGTGTGCGACCAGCCTCGGGACGCGGAGGACACCTCGCTCGTCGGAATCGACGACAGGGTGGCGATGCGACGGATGGCCGAGGAGGTGCTCGCGAGGGGCCACACTCGCATCAGCGTGGTCTGCATGCGGCTGCGCCGCGACCGGCACGACGGACTCGTCGATCCGGAACGCCGGAGCGGCATCACCTTCCATGTCCAGCGCGAGCGTCTCGCCGGCATCCGCGACGCGATGATCGCGGCCGGCGTCGATCCCGACATCGTGATCGTCGAGCGCTTCGACCACACGCGGGAGGCCGGACGGTCGGCGGCCGCCGAGGCGCTCCGGGCGGCGCCGGACACCACCGCGCTGGTGTGCACGTCCGACGTGCTGGCTCTGGGTGCGCTCGATCACTGTGCCGCGCAGGGTGTCTCGGTACCCGAACAGATGTCGGTCACCGGTTTCGACGGGGTCGACGAGGCGCGCCGCATCGGCCTGACGTCGGTCCAGCAGCCGGTCCTCGAGAAGGGTCGGCTCGTCGGTGAGATCGTGCTGGGCGTCAGCCATTCCGGGGTGGACCGGACCGAGCACCTCCCGACGCATCTGCTCGCCGGGGTGACGCTCGGCCCGGTGCGGACCGGCTAGCGGGCCAGCAGCTGGGCGCAGCGCAGCAGGCCGAGGTGGCTGTAGGCCTGCGGGTGGTTGCCCAGCGAGCGCTCGGCCACGGGGTCGTACTCCTCGCTCAGCAGGCCCGTCGGGCCTGCCGCGGCGACGAGCTGGGTGAAGAGCGCTTCGGCCGGAAGTCGCTGCCCGATCAGAAGATACGCCTCGACGAGCCAGGCGGCGCACAGGTGGAACCCGCCCTCGCCACCGGGGAGGCCGTCGTCGTGGTGGTAGCGGTACACCGTGGCGCCGCTGCGCAACTCGGCCTCGGTCGCGGTGACCGTCGCCGCGAAGCGCGGGTCGCTCGGATCGATGAGACCGGACAGGCCGATGTGCAGGGTGGCCGCATCGAGATCGGTTCCGCCGTACGCGGCCGTGAAGGACTGCGCCTCGTCGCTCCAGCCCTTGTCGAGCACCTGACGACGGATGACGTCACGCAACGTGCTCCAGCCGAGTTGCGCCTCGCGGCCGTATGCCTCGGCCAGAGTGATGGCGCGATCGACGGTGAGCCAGCACATCACCTTGGAGTAGACGTGGTGGCGCGGGTTGCCGCGGATCTCCCAGATGCCGTTGTCCGGCTCGGACCAGCGTCGCTCGACGGCGTCGACCATGGCGCACACCAGGTCCCAGTCCTGATCGGTGAGCACCTCGGCGTTCGCGGTGACGCCGCTCGCGGTGCGGGCGCGTGCCAGTGTCGCGATGAGATCGACGATGGGTCCGAAGACGTCGAGCTGCACCTGCTGGTTGGCCGCGTTGCCCACCCGCACGGGGCGGGATCCCGCGTACCCGGGCAGGGCGTCGATGACGGCCTCGGGCGGCAGCGACTGCCCCCACAGCGTGTAGAGCGGGTGCAGGCGTTCCGGTCCGGGGACGGTCTCGAGCACGTCGTGCACCCAGTGCAGGTAGTTCTCCGCCTCGGACAGCGAGCCCAGGGACACCAGCGCGGACGCCGTCAGGGCCGCGTCGCGCAGCCAGCAGTAGCGGTAGTCCCAGTTGCGGACACCGCCGATCTCCTCGGGCAGCGACGTCGTGGCCGCGGCCATGATCGACCCGGAGTCGGCGTGCACCAGCCCGCGCAGGGTGAGCGCGGACCGCTTCATCAGATCGGGCTTGAGCTGGGGGAGGGTCAATCCGGCCGCCCAGTCGTGCCAGTAGGACTCGGCCTCGGCGCGACGCTCGGCTTCGGGCACCTCGGACGGGCCCAGATCCGACGTCCCGCAGCGCAATTCGAGGATCACGGGACCGGTGGACGGATCGATCTCCGCCCGCGCGGTCTCCTGGCCGTGCTCGCTGGTGACGGTCCAGGTGATGCCCGGCGCGCGCAGCACCATCGGGTCGTTGGTGCCGAACACGCGGAGGCCGTCGTCCTCGGCCTCGAGCCGGACGCGTGCCTGCCCGAACTCGGGGCGCGGCGCGAACGTGACCACGGCCTTGGCCTTGCCGGTGATCACGCGGGTGAAGTCGGTGCGATCGCTCGGCACGTCGTGCGCGAGGTAGTCGTCGACCTGCAGGCTGGCCCAGCGGGTCTGCACCGTCATGGTGCTGTCGATGTACTGCTGGCTCAGCGGGAGGGACGGACGCAGTGGGCCGACGGTGAAGTGGCCCGCCTCGTCGCCGCCGAGCAGGTGTGCGAAGACGGCGGCGGAGTCGGGTTCGGGGTGACACAGCCACGTGAGGCCGGCCTCGGGCGTCAGGAGTGCCACCGATCGTGGGCTCGCCATCATGGTGAGACGCTCGATGCGCGGGGCGTCCGCACCGGAGAGCCAGGTGCGGCGCTCCTCCAACAGGAACGCGAGCGCCGCGGCCACCTGCTCGAGGGTGTCGACGCGGTAGCCGGCGAGCGACTCACCGTCGCCGACCTTGACGCCGATGTCCGGCCCGTGCAGCCGTCGGAACGCCTTCTCGTCGGTGACGTCGTCGCCGAAGAAGACGGCGGCGGAGGCGCCGCCCTGGTGCCGCAGGATGTCGAGGGCCTGGCCCTTGTCGGTCGCGATGACGGCGAGCTCGATCACGGACTTGCCCTCGGTGACCTGCACGCCGTCCCAGGTGGCTGCGCCCGCACGGACCTCGTCGAGGGCGCGCTGTCCGGCCTCGGGGTCGGCGTTGCGCACGTGCAGAGCGGCGCTGGCGGGCTTGGTCTCGACGCTGATGTGCGCGCCGCGGGACGCGACCGTGCGGAGCTCGGCGACCACGCGCTCGAGCAGTGCCGTCGCCTCGCCGCCGAGCTCGGTGACGAAGCCGGCGTCGAACTCGGACCCGTGGCTGCCCACGAGCTGTACCTCGACGGGCAGGCGGGAGAGGATCGCCAGGTCACGCAGCGCGCGCCCCGAGATCACAGCAGCCTGGGTGCCGTCGAGACCGGCGAGAGCGCGGAGTGCGCGGACCGATTCGGGCAGCGGAAACGCCTTCTGCGGGTCGGAGACGAACGGCGCCATGGTGCCGTCGTAGTCGGAGGCGACCAGCAGTCTCGGCACCCGCGCGACGCCGACGAGGGCGCGGCGAAGGTCGAGGGGGAGGTCCACAGCGCTCACAGCGCACGACCTGGACGGTGACCGGGGCTTCTCACTCGGTCAAACCTAGGCGACGGGGGCCCTGCTCGCCTCATCGGGGAGAGAGGTCCGAGGAGCGGCCGCGAGGGTGTCTGTGACTCGCGATGACTGGAAATCGTGTGTCACGACTATTCGCATTAACTTTTTGGACGATTGTTCGTAATGTAATACTGAGAGCGTGACGTCGCATACGAGGCGAACAACGAGGAGCGTCATGTCGAAGCCCGTCCAGTTACCCGAGCCGATTGCCACGACGTGGGAGTGGCAGTTGAACGGTTTGTGCCGCGGTATGGATTCTGCCGTCTTCTTCCATCCGGAAGGTGAACGGGGACATAAGAGAACAGCCCGCGAGGAGCAGGCCAAACGGGTCTGCGAGCAGTGCCCCGTGCTGATGCGGTGCCGTGATTACGCGGTGGCCGCCGGTGAGCCGTACGGCGTCTGGGGTGGTTTGTCGGCGCCCGAGCGGATGCTGGGAAATGCGCTTTCCGATCAGCGCGCAATCGGTTGAACAGATGAATTCACGGTGATCGAAAACTGCACGAAGCTTGAATTGGTGGACATTATCCGACGCGGTGCCTGTACAGCGTAAAGCTCTTCGGGTGTTCCCCTCGGACGGCGCCCGGTCTACCGTGATTCGCATGTGCCGAAACATCACCGAACTGCGCGGCCTCGAGCCTGCGGCGACGGACGAGGAGATCGAGGCGGCCGCGCGTCAGTACGTGCGCAAGGTCAGCGGACTCCGCACACTGTCGGACGCGAACCGGGACGCCTTCGAGACCGCCGTGGCCGAGGTCACCGCGTCGACCACCCGGTTGCTGAGCGTGCTCCCGCCCCGCAAGCAGCCGCCGCAGACGGTGCCGCCGCTACGCCGCCTGGCGCACGCGCACCCTCACTGACCCAGGGGATCGTGCTGGACGTTCTGCATCGGCGTCCCCACCTTGCGCAGTGCGTACAGGGTGGTGCGCACCATCGACGGTGACCCACACACCTGGATCTGCCGATCGGCCCACGATCCGAACCGCGTGACCACCTGCCCGAGCTTGCCCACCATGGTGTGGTTCATGCCCGGCGGGAACTCGCGCGCCGGACCGGGCCGCCACCACGGCTCCTCGGGCTGCTCCACGACCGGCACGATGGTGAGCCACGGGTTGGTGCGTGCCAGGTTCCACAGCGTGTCCAGGTCGTAGAGGTCGCTCGGATACTCGCCGCCCACGAACAGATGCACCCGCGGATTACGGCTCCGCATCGCCATGTCCATCAGCTGCGCACGCAGGGGGGCGATGCCGGTGCCACCCGCGATCATGAGCACGTCCTCGCTGCCAGGCGACGTGTCCACACTGAGTCCGCCCAGCGGCGGCCCGAGCAGCCAGCGGTCGCCCACCGTGGTCTCCGAGACGATGGCCGGACTCACCCAGCCGGCCGACACCCGCCGGACGTGGAACTCGATGCCGCGGTAGTCGTTGGGTGCGATCGCGGGGGAGAGGTACCGCCACATCCGTGGACGCTGCGGGATCTGCACGCTGAGGTACTGGCCGGCGGCGAAGGGAATGTCGGCGTCCGTCTGCAGGCGCACGATCGCGAGGTCGTCGAGCACGCGATGGTGCTCGACCACCGTCGCTCCCCAGTACGGCGGCAGGTCCTCGGTGTCGGCCCCGACGGCCATCGAGTTGCAGATCATCGACACCACGCGGCGCCACGCCGCGTCGGTCTCGTCTGTCCAGACGTTCGGGTCCGCCGTGGTGCGGAACGCGTCGACCAGCGCGTTCTGGGCGGCGAGAAAGTGCGCGCCGGTCAGGCCGTGCTTGCGGTGGTCACGCCCGAGTTGATGCAGGAAGGGCAGGAAGTCGCGGTCGTCGAGGTGCCGGACGACGTGGTCGACGGCGCGCAGGAGGCGGTGCCGCTGCTGATCCATGGCGGCGGGGAAGAAGCCGCGGAAATCGGGGTACTCGGCGAACAGCCGAGCGTAGAAGGCGCCGGCCACGGTGTCCGCGCCGTCGTCGGACAGCGCGGAGGCAACTCCGGCGCGCACTCGCGCCAGGGCCTGCGGGTCCAGCAATGGGCACCTTCGATGGTCGTGGCGGGTGACGGGTTCGTGCGCGAGTGGTGTGTCCGAGAGTAGTGGTCGTGTCCGGTCACGGCCAGCGCGCTGGGCGGCGCCCTCCTGCGTGGTGGGGCGGCAACAAACTTGAGCGGAATAGACTCAAGTCGACTAAGGTTGTTCTCGTCGACACACCCGTTCGACCCGAAGGAAGGTGACCGGTGGACTCGTTCACTCCCACCACGAAGACCCAGGCAGCGTTGACCGCTGCACTGCAGTCGGCATCCGCAGCGGGCAACCCGGACATCCGGCCGGCTCACCTGCTCGTCGCACTGCTCGACCAGACGGACGGCATCGCCGCGCCGTTGCTGAAGGCTGTCGGCGTCGACCCGAGCGCGATCCGCTCGCAGGCGCAGACTCTGGTGGACCGTATGCCGTCGGCCACCGGCTCCACCACCCAGCCGCAGCTCGGACGTGACGCGCTGGGCGCGATCACCGCCGCTCAACAGCTGGCCACCGAACTCGACGACGAGTACGTCTCGACCGAGCACCTGGTGGTCGGACTCTCGACGGGCGATTCCGATGTCGCGACGCTGCTCCAGAGGAACGGGGCGACACCGGCGGCGCTGCGCGAGGCGTTCACCACCGTGCGTGGCAGTGCCCGCGTCACGAGCCCGGACCCGGAGGCGACGTACCAGGCTCTGGAGAAGTACTCGACCGACCTCACCGAGGCCGCACGCAGCGGCAAGCTCGATCCGGTCATCGGTCGCGACACCGAGATCCGTCGTGTGGTGCAGGTGCTCTCGCGCCGTACCAAGAACAACCCGGTGCTCATCGGTGAGCCCGGCGTCGGCAAGACCGCGATCGTCGAGGGCCTCGCGCAGCGCGTCGTCGCCGGCGACGTCCCGGAGAGCCTGCGCGGCAAGACCGTCGTGTCGCTCGACCTGGGATCGATGGTCGCGGGCGCCAAGTACCGCGGTGAGTTCGAGGAGCGGCTCAAGGCCGTGCTCGACGACATCAAGAACTCGGCCGGCCAGGTCATCACGTTCATCGACGAGCTGCACACCATCGTCGGTGCGGGCGCGACGGGCGAGTCCGCCATGGACGCGGGCAACATGATCAAGCCGATGCTCGCGCGTGGTGAGCTGCGGTTGGTGGGCGCCACGACGCTCGACGAGTACCGCAAGTACATCGAGAAGGACGCCGCACTCGAGCGCCGGTTCCAGCAGGTGCTGGTCGGTGAGCCGTCCGTGGACGACGCGGTCGGCATCCTGCGCGGCCTCAAGGAGCGGTACGAGGTGCACCACGGTGTGCGCATCACAGACTCCGCCCTGGTCGCCGCCGCCACACTGTCGGATCGCTACATCACCTCACGGTTCCTGCCGGACAAGGCCATCGACCTCGTCGACGAGGCCGCGTCCCGCCTCCGCATGGAGATCGACTCGCGTCCGGTCGAGATCGACGAGATCGAGCGTGTCGTGCGCCGACTCGAGATCGAGGAGATGGCGCTGGCCAAGGAGACCGACGACGCGTCGAAGACCCGTCTCGAGAAGCTGCGCGGTGAGCTGGCGGACAGCAAGGAGAAGCTGGCCGAACTGAGCACGCGCTGGCAGAACGAGAAGAACGCCATCGATTCGGTGCGCGACCTCAAGGAGCAGCTCGAAGCGCTGCGCGGCGAGTCCGAGCGGGCCGAGCGCGACGGTGATCTGGGCAAGGCCGCGGAGCTGCGCTACGGACGCATCCCGTCGCTGGAGAAGGAGCTCGCGGAGAAGACCGCGGCCACCGTTCCCCAGGGTGACGTGATGTTGAAGGAAGAGGTCGGCCCGGACGACGTCGCCGACGTGGTCGCGGCGTGGACCGGTATCCCCGCGGGCCGGATGCTCGAGGGTGAGACGGCGAAGCTCCTCCGGATGGAGGACGAGCTGGGCAGGCGTGTCGTCGGTCAGGACGACGCGGTCCAGGCCGTGTCCGACGCGGTGCGCCGCGCTCGTGCCGGGGTGTCCGATCCGAACCGGCCCACCGGGTCGTTCCTGTTCCTCGGACCGACGGGCGTCGGCAAGACAGAGCTCGCGAAGTCGTTGGCGGACTTCCTGTTCGACGACGAGCGTGCCATGATCCGCATCGACATGAGCGAGTACAGCGAGAAGCACTCGGTGGCTCGACTGGTCGGTGCCCCGCCCGGATACGTCGGGTACGAGGCCGGTGGTCAGCTCACCGAGGCCGTGCGTCGTCGGCCGTACACGGTGGTGCTGTTCGACGAGGTCGAGAAGGCGCACCCGGACGTGTTCGACATCCTGCTCGCCGTGCTCGACGAGGGCCGTCTGACCGACGGCCAGGGCCGGACGGTGGACTTCCGCAACACGATCCTGATCCTCACCTCGAACCTCGGTGCGGGTGGCGACAGGGACCATGTGATGGCGGCGGTGCGCAGCGCGTTCAAGCCGGAGTTCGTGAACCGGCTCGACGACGTGGTCGTCTTCGACGCCCTGAGCGAGGAGCAATTGCAGTCCATCGTCGACATCCAGCTGCTGCAACTGCAGCGCCGCCTGTCGGCTCGTCGACTCACGCTGGACGTCACGCCGTCGGCCCGGTTCTGGTTGGCCGTACGGGGTTACGACCCGCAGTACGGCGCCCGGCCGCTGCGTCGACTCATCCAGCAGGCCATCGGCGATCAGTTGGCCAAGCTGTTGCTGGCGGGCAAGGTCGTCGACGGTGACACGGTCACGGTGGACACGTCGGAGGACGGTGCGACGCTCGAGCTGAGCTGAGATCGACGCGTCAACCGTGCACGTGAACATCGATCGTCCACTCGGGCAACGGGTCCGGATAGCCTCTCCAGGCGTCCGGGCCCGCTGCCGTCTCCGCGTCCGTCAGGAGCGCGGTGTCGAGAAGATCGCGGATCAGGTGTGCGCGCAGTCGGACCCCGATGATCACGATCTCCTGCCCCGCCGGAACCTCGATCTCCCGCCAGGGCTGCGCGCCGTCGATGGTGAGTGTCGGGCCCGCCTGTGACCACACCGCAGCCTGGTCGGGTCGCGAGGCGATCCAGCAGAAACCCTTGCTGCGCAGCACACCCTGCAACCGGTCGAGTATCCGGTCCAACCGCGCCGGGTGAAACGGGCGATCAGCTGTGTAGACGAAGCTCGAGATGCCGAACTCCTCGGTCTCCGGCACGTGTGTGCCGATCAACTCGTCGTCCCATCCCGGTGCGTGCAGCGCGGCGTCGGGATCGTAGAGGCCGGTGTCGAGAATGCGGGCGGGGTCGACGACTCCCTTCACCGTGCGCACCACGTCGGCACGTGGATTCAGCCGTCGCACAGCGGTTTCGGTGGCGCCGGCGAGCGCGTCGGACACCAGATCCGTCTTGCTGACGAGGACGACGTCGGCGAACTCCACCTGGTCCACCAGAAGGTCCGAGATGGATCGTTCGTCACCCTCGGCGACATCGAGGTCACGCTCGTCGAGCGTGTCCCCTCGGGAGATCTCGGTGAGGAAGGTCGTCGCGTCCACGACCGTCACCATCGTGTCCAGTCGGGCCAGGGTGCCGAGGCTGACGGGGGAGTCGCGGTCGGCACCGTCGAAGACCCAGTCGAACGATGCCGCGACGGGCAGGGGCTCGGAGACACCTGTCGATTCGATCAGCAGGTAGTCGATGTCGCCTGCCGACGCCAGCGTGCCCACGGCCTCGATGAGGTCGTCGCGAAGCGTGCAGCAGATGCAGCCGTTGGTGAGTTCGACCAGCCGCTCCTCGGTGCGGACCAGCGTGGTCGACCCGGTGACCGACCCGTCGATGAGCCTCGCGTCGATGTTGATCTCGCTCATGTCGTTCACGATGACCGCGACCCTGAGACCCTGCCGGTTCGCGAGCACGTGTTCCAGGATGGTGGTCTTGCCGGCGCCGAGGAAGCCGGACAGGACGGTGACGGGGAGCAGAGGTGCCATGCCGTAATGATAATCATTGTCATTAAGCAGTCGGGTGGGGGGTGTCCCTCACGAGCAGTTCCGAGGCGGGTGCGGGGCGGCCGAGCAGGTACCCCTGCACCAGATCCGCTCCCACCTCGCGCGCCGTGGCGAGTTCCTCGGCGGTCTCCACGCCCTCGAAGATGCAGACGGCACCGATCTCCCGCGAGAACGTGACGATGCTGACGGCGGCGGCGCGGCGCATGGGGTCGGTGTCGATGCCGCGCACGATCGAGGCGTCGAGTTTGACCACGCCGGGACGTAGTTCCACCAGTTGGCGCAGACCCGAGTAGCCGGTTCCCACGTCGTCCACCGAGATGAGGACGCCCGCCGAGCGCAACATCTCGACGGCGACGCCCATCCCGTCGTAGTCGTCGATGCGGTCGTGTTCTGTCACCTCCACGATCCAGCGCCTGCCCCTGTCGCCGCGCCCGATCAGGTCCGCGGCGAGATCGCTGGACAGGATGGTGTCCGCCGAGGTGTTGACCGCCACGAACGCGCCCGATGGCAGCACGCTGGACGCGGTGATCGCCGCGTGGATGGCACTGAGTTCGAGGTCCACGCGCAGGCCGACGGTCGACGCGTCGGTGAACCACGTCTGCGGAGAGCCGTACCCGTCGGGGAATCGCGACAACGCCTCGTAGCCGACGACGGCTCCCGTGTCGGTGGTGCAGACGGGCTGGAAGACGATGCTCGGGCCGCCCGACGCGATGAGCGCCGCGATGCGGTCGCGCAGGTCCGCCGACGCGGACGCCCGACTGGCGTGGCGACGCTGCATCGTCGCCTCCGCGCGCGTCATCAGGTGGTGCAGCGTGGTGCCCACGTCGGCATGCGGATCGACGGTCTCCGCCACCGAGCCCGTCAGAACCGTGACCGGTGCGCTGCGCAGAGGGGTGCTCTCGAGTCCGGTGGCCAGATCTCGCATCGCGCGATCGGCGGAACCGTCCGGACCGACGAGAAGTACACACAGGAACTGCGAGGTGCTCAACCGTGCCGCGACGGCGTCCGCCGGAGCCTCGGTGGTGAGCCGCTCGGCGATCTCCTCGAGCACCTCCCGGCCCGAGCCGCGGCCGAAACGCTGCTCGACGTCCGCGAAGTCGGCGATCTCGACGAAGACGCCGAGAGCGGTGCGGCGACTCTGCACGGACTGCGATTGCGACGTCACCCGGTTGTAGAGCCCGCGTCGCGTCAGCAACCCCGTGAGTGGATCACGTTGCGAGGCCTCGACCTGTCGGCGGAGGTAGGAGACGTACATGCGGATGACGAAGGGCGTGGCGAACATGCTCATCAGCGCGAGCGTGCGTGACAGCACGAGCCAGATCTCCGTGCCCTGCTCGACCGAGACGGCGGCGAGCACGACGAGCAGGCCGCAGGAGAACGCGACATGCAATGTGAGGGTGAGGGTGTCGGTGAACGCCGCTGCGAACAGGGAGACCAGCACCAGTACGGCGCATGCCGGCATCGACAGGAACGCGGAGTCGTACATCGTCACGACGGTGAGCACGCCGACGTCGGAATAGACGACGTAGGCGGTCTCGAAGTGCCTCGGACGCGTGGTCGTGAACCAGGCGACCGCGACGGGAACGGTCGTGGCGGAGAACAGAAGTATCCACACCGCGCCGCCCGGTCGGAGGGCGTCGGAGGGCAGGAGCAGCAGGCCGGCGACGCCGACGAGCACCGTGATGCCCGCGATGACGGCGCGAGATCGTTCTGCTGGTCTCGGCGTCAACGCGAGAAACGACAGAACCGGATCAGGACTGATCCGCTGTGATCTCACGACGACTCGTTTCGACGGTCTGCGGCGCCGGAGTGCGCTGGGAATCAGCACACTCCGACGTCAGACTACCGGCGGCGAGTTCGTGCTGCGGCCAGAACCGAGTCGGCGGCGGGCTTCCACGGCATGCAGATCGCGACGGCCACGGCGCACGCCAGGCACGCGGACACCGTGACGTACGAGGCGAACTGGAATCCCTCGAGGCTTGCGGACTTCATCGCCAGAATCAGTTCCGCCTTCTGCTGTTCGAACAGCGACGGCGTGGGACGCTTCGCCATCTCGATCACCGCGATGACGGTTTCGGACGCGAAACCCTTCTCGCCGTCCGTCATCAGCGACGAGGGCACCGCATCGACCAAGGGGGTGACCCGCGCGGAGTAGACCGAGGCGACGATCGAACCCAGTACCGCCACACCGAGTGTGCCGCCGATCTCGCGTGTCGTGTCGTTGACCGCCGACCCGGCGCCTGCGCCGTCCAGGTCGACCGCGGACATGATGGAGTCGGTCGCGGGTCCCTGGACGACGGCCAGTCCCAGCCCCATGAGGACCATCGACAGCAATACCGGTCCGACGTAGGGCGTGTCCACGGTGGTCTGGCCGGCGATGGCCATCCCCGTGCTGACGATGAGCAGACCCAGCACGATGACGGCGGTGGCACCGAAGCGCTGAGCGATCAGCGTGGCGATCGGTGCGCCCACGCCCACGGCCACCGCGAACGGCAGTGAGTGCAGGCCGAACTCGAGCGGTGAGTACTCGCGGACGCCCTGGAAGTACTGGGTGATCATGAACAGGAAGCCGAACATGGAGAAGTAGCCGACGGCGATCGACAGGGCCGGGAGCGAGAAGCGACGGTTCGCGAACAGAGTCAGATCGAGAACCGGAGCGGCTGTGCGCTTCTCCCACGCGAGGAAGCCGGCGATCGCCACGGCGGAGAGCGCGTAGCCGGCGAGGGAGGTGGCCGACAGCCATCCGCGATGCGGGGCCTCGATGATCGTCCACACCAGTGCCGTGATCGCCACCAGTGAGGACACGAGTCCGACGACGTCGAAGCGGCCGACGTGCTCGGCGCGCGACTCCGGGACCAGAACCCGAGCGGCGAGGGCCACGACGAGTGCCACGGGCACGTTGATCCAGAAGACCGAGTGCCACGAGAAGTGTTCCAGCAGATAGCCACCCGCGGTCGGACCGATCGCGATGGCGAAGCCGGCCATGGCCGTCCAGGCGGCGATGGCCAGTGCCTTCTCACGGGGGTCGGTGAAGATGGTGATGATCATGGCCAGCGTCGCCGGGAACACTGCCGCCGCGAAGACGCCCATGACGGCGCGTGCCGCGATGACCTGGCCGAGGTCACTCGACAGCGCCCCCACCACAGACAGCGCCGCCACCCCGAGCAAACCGATGATCATGACGCGGCGGCGTCCGTACCGATCGCCGAAGTGCCCGAGCGCCAACAGGAAGCCGGCGAACGTCAGTGTGTAGGCGTCGACCACCCACTGCAGGCCGGACATCGAGGTCTGGAGCTCGACGCCGATGGACGGCAGCGCGACGTTGACGATGGTGTTGTCGAGGACTACCAGCAACTCGGCCGCGCAGATGACGAGGAGCGCCAGCGCGCGGCCTCGCCCTGACAGCGAGGTGGTGGGTGGTGCCTGATGCAGTGCCATGGAACCCCGCTCCGTCGGTTCTATGCGGTGGAGCATAGAAGATGGACAGAAGGTAACTGTGTCGCTGCGTCACGGTCAATCGAGTGTGGTGGCCGTCACGCTCGGGTCAGTCGACGGGGGCGACCCGGACATTCGTGGTACGGCTGGACGCAGATGTCGATCAGATACTCGACCATCGAGGGGGTACGGCAACTGCTGCAGTTCGCCGATCACCTCGAGGTGGTGGAGCCGCACGAGGCGCGGACACGCGTCGCGGAACTCGCGGCAGACCTCGCTCGTCGACATTTCTGACGGTGTCGGTGGCTCCTGTTATCTTCGTACACATGTTCGAGTCGGGGTGGGCGCAGCAGAATCCGGAGGCCATGGGCCTTCCGGTGGCGCTGACCGATGCGTCGATCGAGGAGGCTCTGGACACCGTCGTTCACGCGACCGCCGGCCTCGGCTTCCTGGAGTGGACTCGCTACCGGGCGGCCGCGCACCTCCACGCCCTGATCGTCGCGCCGGTCGAGGCCTCGGACCGCCGACGCCTGGACGCGGCGACACAGTGCGCCGCCCGCATCGCCACCGTGCTGTCCGTCAGTCAGGGTGCCGCCGACGGCATTCTCTTTCGCGCCCTCGTGTTGCGCGATCGCCTGCCGCGTGTCGCAGAGTGTCTGCGGGACGGGCTGCTCGCGCCGAAACACCTGCACACCATCGTCACTCGTACCGATCTGGTGGACGGCCGCGACTACGCCGACGAGGTCGACGCCGAGATCGCTGCCGCCCTTCGGCGTCGCCGTTCGTGGTCCGACACCCGGCTGCGGGACATGGTCGACTGCATCGTTCATCGTCATGATCCTGATGCGGTGCGCGAGAGGCGCATCAAGGCCAAGGAGAATCGCTCCTTCTGGGTCGAGAACGCTCCCGACGGCATGGCGGCCGTCGGTGCCACCCTGGCGGCCGAGGACGCGCTGCTCGTCGCAACCCGTGTCGAGGCTCTTGCTGCGAACGTCTGCTCGCGCGATCCGCGCAGCCGCAACGCTCGCGCGTCCGACGCACTGTTCGCGCTCGTCACCGGCACCGGATTCAGTTGTCAGTGCGGCGATCCCACGTGCACACACACGGAGACCGACCCCGACTCGATCAGCGCGACCACCGTCGTCGTGCACGTGGTCGGTGACGCGGCCACCCTGGATACGTCAAGTCCCGACAGTTCGCCACCCGATACCGCCTCGGACACCTCCGGCCGCTCCGGCTTCCTTCACGGTCACGGTGTCATCTCGCCCGACCACCTGCGGGATCTGGCGGACCGTTCCGATGCCGTGCGTCGACCGATGGATGCGACGCCCGCAGCCCATCAGCCGGCCGACCCGTATCGGCCCAGCGCGGCACTCGAGACGTTCGTCCGTGCCCGGGACCAGTACTGCACGTGGCCCGGATGCAACAACCCGGCGGTGACGGCGGACCTCGACCACGTGACCGAGTACGACCACGACGACCCGGCCGCCGGTGGACAGACCACGGCGGTGAATCTCAACGGCAAGTGCCGTTTTCACCACACTCTGAAGACGTTCACCGACTTCCTCGACGATCAGTACCCCGACCCGGAGCTACCCGGCAGAGTCCTCTCGACCGTCACCACCCCGGAGGGTCGCACCGTTCCCGGTCCGGCTCACAACGGATACGACCTCCACCCGGAACTGGCCGACGTCACCTTCGACGACCCAGTGGTGCACCCGCCGCCCGGGACCGAGTCGCCACCGACGAGACGACGCACTCGCCTTGCGGGCCGTTCATGCGCGGCGACGCGCTGAACGGGCACGCAACCGCCGAGCTCGAGAAGCCGCAGCGATCGACGACCCGCCACCGTTCTGAACGACGGTGGCGGGGCTGTCAGACGCGCGCGGATTCGGCGGCGGTCACGCGTCGCTGACGCAGCACACCGGCCACCACGGTGACCGCTGCCAGCACCGCGGAGAAGCCGATGGCCGTCCGCTGCTCCGGCATGATCACCATCATCACGAGGACGACGACGATGAAGCCGATCGCCAGATACGTCAGCCACGGATACAGCCACATGCGCACCGGAGGTCGGCGACCCTCCCGGTCGAGCGTGCGCCGCAACACCAACTGGCTGGCCGCGATGGCGAGGTACACGAAGAGAGCCACGGCACCGGTGGTCGCGAGCAGGTACCCGAACAGTTTCTCCGGCAGCGCGTAGTTGCCGACGACGGCCACGAATCCTAGTGCGGTGGAGGCCAGTACGGCGACGTAGGGCACGCCGCGGCTCGATGCCTTGCGTACCGCCGCGGGGGCGTCGCCACGCTCGGACAGCGAGAACAACATGCGGCTCGCCGTGTACAGCGCGGAGTTCAGGCACGAGGCGACGGCGGTGAGGATGACGACGTCCATGATGCGGTCCGCGTGCGGAATGTTCATCTGCCCCAACACGAACTGGTACGAGCCGGTCTCGGCGTCGAGCTCCGCGGCCGGCACCAGGGCGACGACGATGAAGATCGAGCCGAGGTAGAAGATCATGATGCGCCAGATCACCGAGTTGACCGCGCGGGTGATGCCCTTCTTCGGATCGGGCGACTCCGCGGCGGCGATGGTGACGATCTCGGTGCCCATGAACGAGAACATCGTCGTGAGCATGGCGGCGATGACGGCACCGAAACCGAAGGGCATGAACCCGCCGTCCGACCACAGGTGCGATACCCCGCTGACGTCGCTGCCCGGCAGCAGACCCAGGATCGCGAGCACGCCGAGCGCGATGAACCCGATGATCGCGACCACCTTGATGAGCGCGAACCAGAACTCGAACTCGCCGTAGTTGCCCACGCTCAGCAGGTTGGTGACGGTGAGGATCAGCGTGATGGCGAGCGCCCAGATCCACTGGTCACCGCCGATCCACGACGACATGATCAGCGCACCGGCCGTGGCCTCGACCGGGATGACCAGCACCCAGAACCACCAGTAGAGCCACCCGACGGAGAACCCGGCCCAATGGCCGAGCGCGCGGGTCGCATACGTGGAGAACGACCCGGTGTCGGGGTTGGCGGTCGCCATCTCCCCGAGCATGCGCATCACCAGGACGACGAGGATGCCGGCGAACAGATACGACAACAGCACGGCGGGGCCGGCCAGGTTGATCGCGGTCGCGGATCCGACGAACAGTCCGGCGCCGATGACACCGGCGATCGAGATCATGGTGATGTGACGTGGTTTCAGGCTGGTTCCCAGAGCGCCGGGTTGTCCGGTCGCGCTGACTGGGTCCGCGTCCTTGTTGTCGATCGACATGTCAGTTCTCCTCGTGAGATGCGAACCTTCCGAGTCGATCACAACGGTCGGTTCGGTGCCCGGCGCACGGCACATCTCGTCCGATTTGCCCGGTCTTTTCGGGGACTATCCTGAGGTCATGACGACGCCGACCGGACCGCGCGACAACGACGACTCGGCTCGCGACCGCGACCAGCCGACGGAGTACCTCGGCACTCCCGGTCACACGTCGGATCCGGGCCAGGCCTACGGGCAGTCCGGTTACAACCCGACCGAGGCGCTCCCGGCAGGCGACTGGTACGCCCAGCAACCGCCGTACGAGCAGGGCTACCCCCAGCAGCAGCAGTATCCGACTCAGGGCTACCCGGCACAGCAGGGTCATCCGCAGCAGCAGGGCTACCCGACACAGGGCTATCCCCAGTACCAGCAGCCCCCGTACCAGCAGCCCCCGTACCAGCAGAACCAGTACCAGCAGAACCAGTACGGCGAGGCGCCCTTCCTCGAGAACGGCGACAGCAAGCCCCCGCGCGGTCCGAAGACCACACTCATCGTCGTGGCGGCGCTCGTCGTGATCGCACTCATCGGCACCGGGGCCTATCTGCTGTACGACTCGACGTCGTCCTCGCGCACCGCGGCGCCGGCCATCACGCCGCGCTCCGCCCCGCCCACGACCACGGCGCCGCCGTCGACGAGCGTCCCGCCGCTGGGCTCGCTGCCGGGTCTGGAGCAGATTCCCGGGGGAGTGGGGGAGGCGCTGGGGTCTCAGGGGGCCTCCGTGGGCACGATCATCTCGAACGACGGCACCACCATCGTCATGGACGGGATCGGCGGGTCCACCGTCACTGTGGTGACGAACGCGAACACGCAGATCCTCGCACTCGGCGCCGCCACGGTGGCGGACCTCGCGCCCGGCACCTCGATCGTGGTGCAGGGCACCCCGCTGGCCGACGGGTCCATCACCGCCGAGGTCATCGTCAGCGCCGGTATCGGCTTCAACTGACGCTGGGGCGTCGACCGACACCACCGAACGAGAGACACCCTCCCCCGCACAGGCGGGGGAGGGTGTCTCTCTGTCGATCAGGTCAGGCCTGGCGGGCCATTCCGCGCTCGATCGCCGCGACGATCTGCGGGCGCAGTTCGGCGGCCGCCACGATGTGGTGCACCGAACCGACGGTCCGCGCTCGCTCGATGTTGTGCACCGCCTCGAACTCGGACGCCACCTCACCGAGCTTCTCCGAGCGCACCGCGGTGCGGGTGGCCGACAGCTCCACCTGCAACCGGGCCCGCTCCGTGTCGTCCTCGGAGGAGTTCATGCGTGCCTCGAGATCGCGGACGGACGGGTCGGATGCGGTGCGCTTGTTGACGTCTCGCGTGAAGACCACTGCCGCGGCCGGTGCACCACCGAGGACGGACGCGAACGATCCCTCGACGGCCAGCACCTCCATGTTCTCGTTGAGCGCTCCGGAGAACACCACGAACGCGCCGCCGTGATACCGGGAGACCACGCAGAACACGATCGGTCCGTCGAAGTTGACGATGGCACGGCCGATCTCGGCGCCGTACTCGAGCTGCAGGTTGCGCAGCGACTCCGGTGATCCGTCGAAGCCGGACAGGTTGGCCAGCACCACCAGCGGGCGGTTGCCGCTGGCGGCGTTGATCGCACGGGCCGTCTTCTTGGACGAGCGGGGGAACAGCGTTCCCGATGTCCACTGGTCGGGGCCGTCGGACGGGAACCATCCCTTGCGCGAGATGGCGCGCGATTCGATGCCGATCACCGACACCGGGTAACCGGCGAGGTGGGCGTCGAAGACGACGGACGTGTCCGCGTCGGCCATGTCGGCCCACCGCTCGAGCACGGCGTGGTCCTGATCGACCACGGCGCGCATGACGGTGCGGATGTCGAACGGCTTCTTGCGCTCCGGGTTGGTGGCCGAGGAGAAGATGTCGCCGACGGTCTTGAAGTCGCTCGACGGGTGGACGTGCGGGTAGGTCCGCACGTCGCGGTCGACCGGGTCGACGGTCGTGGTGCGGCGCGGGAAGCGTTCTCCCGGTGCGCGATACGCATGATCGTAGTGGGCGAAGAGGACATCGCACGCTGCTCCGAGGTTCGGAGCCCAGTACTGCGCCTGCCCGTTGGGGCCCATGACGCGGTCGTAGCCACCGATGCCGAAGTTGTCCTCCGCGGAGACGCCACCGGAGTAGTCCAGGGACTGCTTGCCGGTGAGCACCATCGCGCTCTCCGGCGTCATCACCAGGATGCCCTTGGTGTGCATGAGCATCGTGGCCTCGGCGTTCCAGTACGGCTGCGCGCCGACGTTGATGCCCGCGACGATCACATTGATCTCGTGACCGGCCTGCGTGAAGGTGATGATGCGGCGCAGAGCCCGCGACACCCAGTCCATGTTCTCCGTGCCGCTGCCCATGGAGATGGTCGCGCCGGAGGAGAGCGCGAACCACTCGACCGGGACGTTCATCTCCTCGGCCAGGTCGATCGCGGCGACGACGCGCGCGCACACTCGGCCTCGGCCACCGTGCCCAACGCCTTGGTCGGATCGCCGAACAGGGCGACGCGGGTCATGCCCTCCGGGTAGAGCGCCGTCGGCGTGGACACCAGGCCCACGATGATGCCCGCGGTGTTCTGGCCGTACGGACGCGAGATGGGCTGCAGCGCACCGGACTCGTCCAGGTCGTACTCGACGAAGGAACCGTCGCGCTTGGTCAGCACGGGGATCAGCTCGTACGGGTAGACGGTGCCGCGTGCCTGCGAGCGCTGCACATTCTGCGTGTACGTGTCCAGCGGGCGCATGGGCTCGGTGGGCGGGTCGGTGATCTTGGTGACCACTCCGGTACCGGGTCGGTACGAGAAGCGCAGGGCCTGCATGGTGGGCTCCGCGCCGGGGCGCACCACGACGCGGGCCATCATGGTGATCTCCTCGAGACCGGCGGCCACGGTGAGCGGCGCGAGATGCCGGGCCACGATGCGCAGCTTGTCGAGCGGCAGGTTCAGCACCGGCCACACGTAGAGGACGACGCGATTGTGGTCGAGGCGGCGGTTGCCGCGGCGAGCCTGGGCGCGGCGGATGCCGTCGAGGCACGCGGAGAGCGTGCGCTCGATGGCGGGAACCGAGACCACGTTGCCCTGGGCGTCGAACTGCACTGCGGCGTCGCGGATCTCGGCCAGGGCGACCAGTCGCTCGTCCTTGGGGTTGTCCTTCGCCACCAGATCGAACAGGTACGTGCCGGGTGCGGAGGGGATGCGGGTGCCGTTGAAGTTCTTGAGGCGCCACAGGTCCAGTCGCTGACCGGTGAGCGGATGCAGGTCGCGGAGCGAGACGTCCTCTGTCAGAACGCCTGCCTGCGGCCGGAACGTCACCTGGCGCGAGATGCCGGTGCCGCGTCCGAAGACGGTGACCGTGA
Organism: Rhodococcus sp. SORGH_AS_0301; assembly: GCF_030818285.1. NCBI lineage: Bacteria > Bacillati > Actinomycetota > Actinomycetes > Mycobacteriales > Nocardiaceae > Rhodococcus > Rhodococcus sp. SORGH_AS_0301. Next base: position 3,623,136 of record NZ_JAUTAC010000002.1, on the reverse strand, counting down.
CGCGACGCCACGACGTGGTCGCCGGGTGTGCGGCGATCTCGGTGCGCAGCTCCTCGACCACCTGGTCGCCGTCCTCGGGAGCTGTCGGCCACGAGAGGTACAGATCCACCGCGAGGTTCTCGGGTGCCGGCCCCGCGGTCTCGGTGAGCGCCACCAGCGTCGACGAGAGGCCCGCGCGATCGGTCATCGTCGAGAGCAGGTTGACCTTGCCGCCGACGAGGGTGAAGGTGCCCGAGACATAGTGCTGCCCTTCGCGATCGAAGGCCTTCACGTCCTCGAAGTCACGGATCTCGTAGTACTGGCGGGTGATCACCTCGAGCAGGGCACCCGGATCGGACATGCGCTGGGAGAGCAGCTCCACGAGCGGCTCCTCCGTGGCGACCAGGGCGTCGATGCGCTCCTGGTGATCGTCGGCGTCGGGCCGCTCGGCCAGGTACTGCAGACTGCCGCGGACACCGTCGTAGACCTGCTCGCGCGCCTTGCGGATCTGCGGCTCGTCGAACAACTGGAAACGGAGGTTGCGGGCGACGTCGCCGATCACCGGGTACCGCACCTGGGTCGCGACGACGAGGCGGTCGAGCACCTCACCGACGGCGCTGTCCGCGTCGGGGGCGACCGACGGGTCGGCGATCCACCGATCGAGGAGCGCCGCGATGGCCGGCACCTGGTTCTCGATGCGCTGCTGCGCCAGGAAGAGTCGGTAGACGGCCTCCTCGAGATCGGTGCCGCGATCGAGATCGTTCTTGTCGTAGTGCCGCAGTGCGCGAGCCAGCTTGTCGCGGAACTCGTCCGGCAGGCCCTGGACGTCGGCGTCGAGCGACTGCAGGAACGCGTGGAAGTGCTCGCGCGGACTGTGGACGCGCTCGTCGGTGCCCTCCTCGTCCATGGTCGGACGGTTACGCGTCAGCTCGCACATGTCGGCGAAGGTGGTGAGCAGGTCCAGCTCGGCGCGGACCAGCTCGCCGTCCTTGCGCGGGAGTGCCCCGCGCAGAGCGTCGTACTCGGCGATGGTGGCGAGCGCACGGGACGCGCTGACGTCGAATCCGCTGAGGAGAGCCCGCAGTTCGTCGAGACGGGCCAGTGCGTCGATGCGGTCGTCGCGGTCGGCGTCGCCGCACGGCGAGCGGAACTCGACCCGGGCGGTGGTGGAGGCGGCGGCCGTCTCACCGATCGGGTCGACGCGCAGCAACGCCGCGCCGTTGTCGACCTGTGCGTTGACGACGGCGAGCACCTCGCTCACCCGACCGGCCGAGGCGGCGCGCACCGCGGTCTCCATCTTCATGGCTTCGAGGACCACGAGCGTCTGTCCCGCCTCGACCTCGTCGCCCACGGCGACCGGCACGGCGACGACGACGGCGGGGGCAGGTGCGCGCACCAGGCCGGCCTCGTCCTGGCTGATCTGGTGGCTCACGCCGTCGACCTCGACGAGATACCCGGCGGGGCCGGGCACGGTGACGACGGAGTAGCGGGTGCCGTCGATCTCGGCGCGACGCTCGAAGGTGCCGAGCCGCTCGATGTCGATGGTGATCTCGTGGTCGTCGACCGCGACCAGGTAGCGGTGCGGTCCCACCTGGCCGACGGTCAGGCGGTAGCCCTGGCCCTGGTAGTTGAGCTCGACCGTGCGGCCGATGTCGTGGCTGGCGCGGGGACGGCCGCCGCGGGCGGACAGCAGGAACTTGGCGCGCTCACGGGCCTCGTCCGCGTCGTAGGCGTCGACGGCCGCGGCGATCAGTGCGACGTCGGCGACGCGGGTGGGGCCCTCCGCGGTGCCCGCGCCGGTGCGGTCGAGCCAGCCGGTGTCGGCAGTGGCGTCGATGAGCTCCTCGCGGTCGAGCAGGTCGAGCAGGAACGACTTCGTGGTGGTGCCGCCGTCGATGACGACGGTGGTCTCGCGGAGCGCGGTGCGCAGCCGGGCGAGGGCCTCGGAACGGTCACGGCCCCAGGCGATCACCTTCGCGACCATGGAGTCGTAGTCGGGCGGGATGACGTCGCCCTGGGCGATGCCCGTGTCGACGCGCAGGCCCGATCCGAGCGGGAACTTCAGCAACCGGACGGTGCCGGGCGCCGGTGCGAAACCGTTGTCGGCGTCCTCGGCGTTGAGTCGTGCCTCGACGGCGTGACCGAACTCGGTCGGGCAGTCGCCCTCGAGCGCGTGGCCGCCCGCGACGAGGATCTGCAGCTTGACCAGGTCGAGGCCCGTCGTCACCTCGGTGATGGGGTGCTCGACCTGCAGGCGCGTGTTGACCTCGAGGAACGTGAAGATCTTCTGCTCGGGCTGGTAGAGGTACTCCACCGTGCCGGCGCCGTGATACCCGGCGGCGCGGACCAGCTCCGCGGAGGCGGCGCGCAGCTCGTCGGCCTGCTCCCGGGTCAGAACGGCCGAACTGGACTCCTCGATGACCTTCTGGTTGCGACGCTGGATCGAGCAGTCGCGGACGCCGGGTGCCCACACGTTGCCGTGGGTGTCGGCGATGACCTGGACCTCGACGTGGCGCGCCTCGGTGACGAGCCGCTCGAGGAAGACGACCGGGTCGCCGAACGATCGTTCGGCCTCACCCTGGGTGCGCTCGAGTGCGAGCTCGAGCTCGTCCTCGGCGAAGACCTTGCGGATACCGCGACCGCCACCGCCGCTGCGCGCCTTGATGATCAGGGGATAACCGATGGCGGCGGCGTGCCGACGTGCATCGGCGCGGGTCTCGACGGGACCACCGCTCCACGGCGCGACCGGGACGCCCACCTTCTCGGCGAGGATCTTGGCCTCGACCTTGTCGCCGAGCAGGCGCATCGAGGCAGCGGACGGGCCGATGAACGTGATGCCCAGGCGAGCGCAGATGTCGGCGAAGGTCGGGTCCTCGGCGACGAAGCCCCAGCCGACCCACACGGCGTCGGCGCGGGCCTCGACGAGTGCGCGCTCGAGTTCTACGTAGTCGAGGTACGGGTTCTGCACGCCCGTCTTGCGGAGCGTGACGGCCTCGTCGGCCTGGCGGACGAACATCGCCTTCCGCTCGGCGTCGGTGTGCAGAGCGATGACGCGCAGAGGCTCGGCGGACCGCGATTCGTTGTTCAGCTCGCGTACCGCTCGGATGAGGCGAACAGCTGCTTCGCCTCGGTTGACTACTGCTATGCGTGTGAACATGCGCTCCGCCGTCTCGAAGGGAAAGTGTCTTCCGAGCCAGTGTGACGGTCCACGAGCGTACTGGCGAGTACATCTCACCAACGCCCGAAAGGGTCGTGATCGGTCACTGACCTGTGGCGATGCGCTACCCACGGGTATACCGGCGGGTAATGACACGATGGGCCGACGACGGCGCCGTGCCCCGGGAAAAGTACAGTGGAGAGCGATGACAGCGATGTGGTTCGGCCTTGCTCTGATCGCACTCCTCGGTGCGGTGGCACTGCTGTACATCGATCGCGCCCGCCGCGGACAGCAGGGCCGGGTGCGTCAGATCTGGGCGAAAGCGCAGGGCTACCACTACGTTCCCGCCGATCCCGACCTGCCGTCGACCTTCTCGCGCGCGGCCATGGCGAACCAGGAGTTCCTCGGTGCCGTCGACGTGGTCGAGGGTGTGCGACGCGGCGAGGAGTTCGTCCTGTTCGACCTCGAGGACGCCGCGACCGTCGTGGCGGTGCGCCGCGAGGTGGGATCCGACGTCGACCTCGATCTGCGGTCCCGCACGACGCCGCCGCCCAAGGAGGCCGACATGCAGCTCCTCGGCTCGCTGGGTCCGCGCATCATCTTCGCGACCGACCTCGACGTGGCACGGCGAGTCTGTGACCAGCGCATGGTCGCATTCACGCACTCGGTGCCCGATGTGGTGCAGCTGCTGTGGAGCGAGGGTCCGTGGACGCTGGGCACCGTTCCGGTGGGCAGTTCGGGACGCGACTGGGACGCCGCGATCGACGCCGTCACCCGCCTGTCCGGCCTTCTGCACGTGTTGCCGCCCTCGCGACGCCGCGCAGCACCCGGACGCGACGACTGATCGTTTCATCAGCCACGTGCTGCCGTGAGGAACCTCACCCGTTAGTCTCGTGCGCATGTCGACTCCAACACCGCGGCCCATCGCACTCGTCACCGGTCCGACGTCCGGCATCGGCGGCGGGTTCGCCCGCCGTCTCGCCGCCAGTGGCCACGACCTCGTCCTGGTCGCCCGCGACACCGTCAGGCTCGAGGCACTGGCCGACGAGCTACGCGCGTCGTACGGCACCTCGTCGGAGATCCTGGGCGCGGACCTCGCGACCGAGGAGGGCCGCGCTGCCGTGGTCGCCCGACTGCAGGAGGGCGTGCAGGTCCTGATCAACAACGCCGGCTTCGGCACGTCCGGCGAGTTCTGGACGGCGGATCCCGCGCTGCTGCAGTCGCAGCTCGACGTCAACGTCACCGCCGTCATGCAGTTCACCCGCGCGGCGCTGCCGTCGATGATCGCGGGTGCGAAGGGCTCGGTGATCAACGTGGCCAGCGTCGCCGGCCTGCTGTCGGGTCGCGGTTCCACGTACTCCGCGTCGAAGGCGTACGTCGTCTCGTTCAGCGAGGGTCTCGCGGGCGGTCTCGCCGGCACCGGCGTCCGCATCCAGGCTCTGTGCCCGGGCTTCGTGCGGACCGAGTTCCACGAGCGCGCCGGCATCGAGATGTCGTCGATTCCGTCGTTCATGTACCTCTCCGTGGACCAGGTCGTCGACGCCTCGCTCGCCGACCTGGAGAAGAACACCGTGCTGAGTGTGCCTGGGCTTCAGTACAAGTCACTGACTTCGGTATCGCGTCTGGTGCCCCGTACCATCGCTCGCCGCGTGGTCTCCCTGGTCGGCAGCGCGCGCGGTCGCACGTAGGCTCCGGCGGCCGGGGCGAACCCTCGACCTCGGGTCGACGTTCATACTCGACGGCGCTATGTTTCTGGTGTGACTGTTGTGGCCCTGGTGGCGTTCGTGATGATCATCGGTATCGGCTGGATCGTGTCGGTCGTCCGGCGGACACGTCGGTCGGCCGACTCCGTCGCTGCCGGACTGAACCTGCTCGAGATCGAGCTCGATCGACGACGGGCCGTGATCCCCGATCTCGTGCGCGCTGCCGTCGACGCAGATCTCGACCGCGCCGCCGTGAACCAACTCGTCGGAGCGCGGTCGCTGTCGGCCATGATGCGGGATCGGCGCGCCGAGCTCGGCGCCCGGGCCGGCGCCGAGAACGCGCTGTCGGTCGCGCTGCACGAGGTGCTCTTCGACGGTCGGGCCAGTGGGCCTCTCGGGTGGGACTTCAGCTCGCCCGCAACGGAACTCGATCGCATCGAGCATCGCGTCGCCGGGGCCGTCCGCGTGTACAACACGCAGGCCTCGTCGTTGGCCTCGCTCGCCGACTCGCCGCTGTCCGGACCCGTCGTCCGGCTGTTGGGCGTCCGGGCGCCCGCTGTGTTCGCCGAGACCGCGGACGCCGACACGGCGTGGTTGCGGGCGCCGCAGCACGCCGCCTGAGCGCACCCGATAGATTCACTGGTCGTGGCAGCTACCGAGAAGTCCGAACTGGCAGAACTGGTCCGCGAGTTGGCCGTCGTGCACGGGAAGGTGACGCTGTCGTCGGGCACGGAAGCCGACTACTACGTCGACCTCCGCCGTGCGACGCTGCACCACCGCGCCGGTGCCCTCATCGGGCAGCTCATGCGAGAACTGGTGTCGGACTGGGATTTCGACGCCGTGGGCGGACTCACCATGGGTGCCGACCCCGTCGCCTTGGCGGTCATGCACGCGCCGGGCCGTCCCATCGACGCGTTCGTCGTCCGCAAGGCGGCCAAGGCCCACGGCATGCAGCGCCAGATCGAGGGCCCGGACATCGTGGGCAAACGGGTCCTGGTCGTCGAGGACACCACCACCACCGGCAACTCCCCGCTCACGGCCGTCGCGGCTCTGCGTGACGCCGGTGCCGTCGTGGTGGGCGTCGCGACGGTGGTGGACCGCGCCACCGGCGCCGACGCGGTCATCGCGGCCGAGGGTCTCGAGTACCGGTCCCTCCTCGGTCTGGGCGACCTGAACCTCTGAGCTCTACTGCCAGCCGACGGCGGTGAAGGGCGCGTTCGTCGTCACGCGGCCGACGATGCCGGCGTGCGCGAAGTCCTTGGCCGTGGCCACCGCGTCCTGGACCGAGGAACCCTTCGCCAGCTCGGCGGTGATGGCGGCGGCGAAGATGCAGCCGGCTCCGGAGACGCGCTCCTCGCCGATCTTCGGCGCACGGAACACCGAGACGTCGGTGCCGTCGAACAGGACGTCGACGGCCTCGTCGCCGGGCAGACCCGCGCCGCCCTTGACCACCACGTAGCGCGGTCCGAGGTCCGCGATGCGGCGGGCGGCCTCCGACAGATCGTCGACGGACTCGATCGAGTCCATTCCCGACAGGGTCTGCGCCTCGAAGAGATTCGGCGTGACGACGGTCGCGAGCGGGAGGATCTCGGCGCGCAGGGCGTTGTCCGTGTCCAGCGCCGCGCCCGGCTCCTGGCCCTTGCAGATGAGGACGGGATCCACGACGACGTGTCGCCACGGCTGCTGACGGAGCGACTCGGCGACGGTGGCAACGGTCTCGGGTGTGCCGAGCATGCCGATCTTCACGACGTCCAGTGAGTGGGCAGCCGTCGCCGCCTCGATCTGGTCGGCGATCACCGGTCCGGCGATGGGGACGAAACGGTGGCCCCACCCGGCCTTCGGATCGAACGAGACGATGCAGGTGATGGTGCCGACGCCGTAGACCCCGAGCCGCTCGAACGTCTTGAGGTCGGCCTGCAGGCCGGCGCCTCCCGTGGCTTCGGATCCGGCGATGACGTAGGCGAGTGTCGGCATGTCTTCATCATCCCAAAACGCCGAGAGCGCGTGGGTGCGGGGCCGAGAGAGCCCCCGCACCCACGCGCTCGGTCGTCAGGAGCGTGTGCCCTTGCGACGCGAGAGTGCGAACGCACCGACACCCGCGACGGCGACGACGGCCACGCCGGTGCCGATCGCGGCGACGGGCAGTCCGCCCTCGTCGTTCGAGGCACTCGCCTGATCCGACCCCGCGAGGCTCGACTCGGACGACACGAGACCGATCTCCGGCAGTTCGCCGGCGACGATGACGTTGCCCTCCTTCGTCGTCGGTGAAGTAGTCGACCACCTTGAACGTGCGCGTCGGGCCGTCGACGTAGAAGCCGATGAGACGGATTCCGGAGGCGGTGACCTCGACCGTGGTGGAGTCGATGGTCGCGACCTCGACGTCCTCCTTCTTCTCGTCGCCGACCTCGACCGTGACGGTCTCCTCGGCGGCGTTCTCCGCGGCAGCCTCGTCGGCGGCCTTCTTGTCCGCGGCATCCTTCGCAGCTGCGTCGGCCTCGGCCTTCGCTGCTGCGGCGGCCTCGGCTGCTGCTGCCGCCTCGGCGTCACCGGCTGCTTCGAGCCGCTTCGCGTTCTCCTCGGCGACCGTGGCGGCCACCTGCGTCGTCGCTGCCTTGACGACAGCGGCGAAGAGCGTCGACGCCTTCGCGTACGCGGCCTGGATCGCCGTGGTGACCTTGGCGGCGTCGAGCGTCGCGAACGCGTCACCGACGGCCTTCAGCGACTCCTCGGCAGCCTTCGTGGCCTCCTCCGCGGCGGTGCGCGCGGCGGCTGCGGCCTCGGCCTTCGCATCGGCGTCCGCACGCGCGGACTCTGCCTCGGTCGGATCCGCGGCAGCGTCGCCCTCGAGCTCGTCGGCCTTGTCCTTCGCAGCGTCGGCCTCGGCCTGAGCGGCGTCCGCCTTGCTCTTCTCCTCGTCCGCTGCAGCCTTGGCGGCGTCCGCCTCTTCCTGCGCCTTGGCGGCGACACCGGCGGCGACGATGCTCTCCTGCTCGGCGACCGACGCCGATTCCTCGGCCTTGGATGCCTCGAGCTCGGCCTTCGCTTCGTCGACCTCGGCCTCGGCAGCGGCGTCGCCGCCCTGCGCTGCGGCGATGGCGTCGTCGAGGAATGCCTGCGCCTTCTTGATGGCGTCGACGGCGGCCTTGGTGGCGTCCTTGGCCACCTGCAGTGCCTTCTTCTCGTCCTCGGTCAGCTTCGCGTCGATGTCGACCTTGATGGAGGAGTTGCCCTCGTCGTCGACAACGACGGAACCGGTGACCTGCGGCAGCGGCCGGGCCGGGGGAGCGGTGGTGGGCACGGTGGTGACCGGCGGCGCATCCGTCGCCGAGGGTGCCTGCTCGGTGCTCGACGTGGCGGGAGCCTCGGTGGTGGTACTCGAGGAGGACTCGCTGCTCTCCGAGCTGTCCGGCGGATCCTGCTGGGCGACGGCCACGGCGGGTGCGGCGACAGCCAGCGACACGGCGAGCACGGCGCCTGCTGCAGCGAGCCGCGTCCTGCGGGCACGGGTGATGGACTTGTCCGACATGAATGGCCTTTCGATACCGAAGACGGCATTCCTGCCGTATCCGAGAAGCGGTGAAGAATGGTGTACGCGTCCCCCGACCGAACAGAACGTACCTTCCGGTCCGCCTAGACCTTTACTTCAGATTTACTTCGTCATCGAAGTGTGACCTTTGGTGCAGATGGTGTTCATGCGGTGAATGTGACTGGTGTGATTCGGTTTTCCCTGGTCAGTCGCCGACGGTGAGCGCTGTCGCCTCGTCGACGCTGTGCGGTGCCGGGTCGTGATCGTCGACGTGTGCGAGGACCTTCCGGCCGGTCGCCAGGACGCCGATGGCCAGGAAGGTGCAGGCGGCGCCCACCCAGAACGGCACGTGCACATTGGATTCACCGAGCTTGCCGGCGAGGTACGGGGCGGCAGCGCCGCCGGCGAACCGCACGAAGCTGTAGGCCGCCGAGGCTGTCGACCGTTCGACCGGCGCCGAGATCATGACGGTCTCGGTGATGAGGGTGTTGTTGACGCCGAGGAACAGTCCGGCAAGGACGACGCACACGATCAGAACCGGCTTGCTCTCCGTGAACAGAGCCATCGCGGCGAGGTCGGCGGCGAAGAGGAGCAGCGCGAGCATCATCATGTTCAGCGTCCCGAACCGGCGCTGCAGGCGCGGTGCGAGGAACACCGAGGCCACCGCGAGCGCGAGTCCCCAGCCGAAGAAGATGAAGCCGATCGCGTAGGTGCCGAGGTCGAGCGGGAACGGCGTGTAGGCGAGCAGGGTGAAGAATCCATAGTTGTACAGCAGTGCCGTGATGCCGACCGTGAGCAGCCCGCGGTGCCGCAGTGCGCGGAAGGGGTCCGCGAGAGAGGTTCGGTGCGTGGGCTTCTCGCCCTCCGGCAGCATGACGACGAGCAGCACGACGGCCACGGCCATCAGGACGGCGACGCCGAAGAACGGGCCCCGCCAGCTGATGCTGCCCAGGACGCCGCCGACCAGCGGGCCGGTGGCGATGCCGATGCCCAGTGCGGCCTCGTACAAGATGATGGCCCGCGCGACGCCACCGCTCGCGGCGCCGACGATCGTCGCCAGGGCGGTCGCGATGAAGAGTGCGTTGCCCAGTCCCCAGCCGGCGCGGAACCCGACGATCTGGGTGATGGTGCTCGACGAGCCTGCGAGCGCGGCGAACACGATGATGATCGCGAGACCGGCCAGCAGTGTCTTCTTCGGGCCGAAGCGCGACGAGACGACGCCCGTGACGAGCATCGCCACGCCCGTCACCAGCATGTAGGACGTGAACAGAAGAGACACCTGCGAGGGTGTCGCGTTCAACTGTTCGCCGATGGGCTTGAGAATGGGATCGACGAGGCCGATCCCCATGAAGGCGATGACACTGGCGAACGCCACTGCCCACACGGCCTTCGGTTGCTGCAGAAGGCTCGGCTGGGACGCGTCCTTCTTCTCCTCGATCGTCGTCACGGGTGTTCCTTTCGTGCTGTGTTCTTGAGTACCGAGCGCAGGTCGTCGAGGCCCTCGACGATGCGTCGGAGTTGGTCGGGATCGGGCTCGCCCAGGTGGCGGAGCAGTCCGTCGCCGATGGCGCGACGCGAGTCGGCGAGCCAGGTGCGTCCGCGGTCCGAGATCGACACGACCACGGCGCGGGAGTCGGTCGGATCCGTCATGCGGTCGACGAGACCGTTCTCGTGGAGCGTGCGCAGCAGGGCTGTCGCCGAGGGTTGCGAGCATCGGTCGAGGCGGGCGAACTCGCTGATCCGGATCGCGCCGTACTCGTCGAGCAGGGAGAGCGCGCGCGACCACGTACGGGGATGCTCCGCGGGCGCGACCGAGGCCGCGAGCCGGGTGAAGCGCGAGGTCGTGGTGACCAATTCGGACAGCAGTGTCCTCAGTTCGTCGGTTCGCATCGCCGTGGTCTGCACTCCCTTAACGTTACATAAGCTAACTATCGAAATCCAGTGTGGGGTCGGTTACGGTGTCCGCATGCCGTCCGGGTCGTCCGCCACGCTGGTCCGCAGGGCCACGGCCCTGGCCTACGCCGTCGCTGCGGCGGGCACCATCGTCGGTGCCGCCACGCACCGACCCGTCGTGCAGACGGTGTGCAAGCCGCTCCTCATGCCGATTCTCGCGGTGCGATCCGGCGCCCACCGCTCGCCACTGCTGGCTGCGGGGCTCTCGGCGGCGACGCTCGGCGACGTCGCGATGATCGATCCGGACGACGATCGCCGGTTCACCGCGGGGGCGTCGTCGTTCGCCGTCATGCAGGGGTGCTGGTCGGTACTGTTGCATCGCAACGGTTCTCGCGCGCGGCCGCACCATGCTCTGCTTCGAGCGGCGGGATGGGCGGGCGGCGCCGTGCTGGCCACGAGACGCGCCCCGACCATTGCACCGATCTCCATGGCCTACGGCGTCGCCCTCGGTGCCATGTCCGTTCTCGGTGCGGACGGCGACACCCGTGCCGTCGTCGGATCGACGCTGTTCACCGTCTCCGACGGCATGGTGCTCGTGCGGCGGACCACGGCCGACGCGCGCCTGCGCGACGTCCTCGAGGTCGCGGTGCTCGCGACCTACATCGGCGCTCAGTACGCGCTCGTCGACTCCCTCACGGGAACAGCGTCGGGGTTCCCGACTCGAGATCGAGCAGCAGGCGTTTGCGCTCGACGCCGCCGGCGAAACCCGTGAGGCTGCCGGACATTCCGATGACGCGGTGGCACGGCACGACGATCGACAACGGATTGCGGGCGTTGGCCGACGCCACCGCTCGCACCGAGGTGGGCCGGCCGACGGCGACGGCCAGAGCGGAGTACGTCCACGTCTCGCCGTAGGGAATCGTGCGGAGCGCGGCCCACACTTCGTTCTGGAACTCGGTGCCCACCGGGGCCAGCTCGAGATCGAAGCGGCGCCGCCGGCCGCCGAAGTACTCCGCCAACTGATCGCGGATCTCGTCGAACCCGTCCGCCCTGGCGGTGCCGATCCGGCCGGGTGCCGGTGCCGGACGGTGACCGGGAAAGTAGACGCCCGACAGCGCCGTCCCGGTGCGCACGACGGTGAGAGGACCCACCGGGGTGTCGAGAACGGTGTGGTGCCGGGGCGAGTCGGTCGGTGTCACAACCGGATCCGCGTCCGGTCGTCGGGATCGACGACGACGGGAACGGTCGCGCCGACCTCGTACCGGACGGACCCCGTGCGTCGGACGGTGCCCGGGTAGGACCCCGACCCGGGCACGGTGATCGTGAGGTCGACCTCCGTCTCGGCTCCGACCTCCCGTATCTCGTCGACGACGGCCCACCCCTCGAGCCCGTGGTCGCGCATGCGGCGTTCGTCGGCGGTCGGGCGCCCGGCAGCCATCATCGCGAGTCCCAGTGCCGCGCCGAAGCCTGCGACCAGCGCAGCGATCTGATACGGAACGGTGCCGTCCGGGGCCTTGGGCAGGAGCACGAGCGCCCAGACCGCCAGCACGACGACGTAGATGGCGGTGACCACGGCCACCGCCCGACCCACTCTCTCGTGGTCCATCGACTCGGATCCCTCCCGTGAGCGCCTCCGAGGACACCGGAAGCTACTCGGCGGTAAGTTTTCGGCTCACCGCTCTGTTGCAGCTCAGCCCGACCCTTTACTCTTCAGACATGTCTCAACCTACTGTCTTCATCACCGGCGCAGCAGCCGGCATCGGGCGGGCCACCGCACTCACGTTCGCCGCCGCCGGGTACCACGTCGGTGCGTACGACATCGACGAGACGGGACTGGCCTCTCTCGCGAAGGAGATCGCGGCGAAGGGCTCGACGTCGACGACGGGAATCCTCGACGTCACCGACACCGCGCAGTTCACCGAGCGCCTGAAGGAGTTCGACGAGGCGGCGGGCGGGCGACTCGACGTGCTCATCAACAACGCGGGCATCCTCATCGCGGGCCAGTTCGCCGAGCAGGCCATCGAGACGCACCGCAAGCAGTTCGACATCAACGTCGGCGGCGTGCTGAACGGGCTGCTGGAAGCGTTCCCGTACCTGAAGAAGACGCGCGGCGCCCAGGTGGTGAACCTGTGCTCCGCCTCCGCCATCTACGGCCAGCCCGAGCTCGCCACGTACGGCGCGACCAAGTTCGCGGTGCGCGGGCTCACCGAGGCGCTCGACCTCGAGTGGCACAAGCACGACATCGCCGTGAAGGCCATGTGGCCGCTCTTCGTGCAGACCGCCATGACCAAGGGGATCCAGACCGGTACCACCGGTTCGCTGGGCATCAAGTTGACCGCGCAGGACGTCGCCGACGCGATCTTCAAGTCGACGCAGCCCGCCAAGCGGATCTACCACAAGGTGCACTTCCCGGTGGGGCTCCCGTCCAAGGCGCTGTCCATGGGCTCGCGGTTCTCCCCGGTCTGGCTGACCCGCGAGGTCAACCGCCGTCTGTCCCATTCCTGAGTTGACCGAGAACGACCGCCGCGACGAGGCGGGTGCCACCGAGTGGGGTGAGCACCCGCGCGGCGTACCCGCCTGGGACGTCGAGCGTGACGGGCCTCGGCCCACCGATCCCCGCTACGACCCGGAACTCCTCGACGAGGGGGATCGGCGCAACGTCGTCGACGCGTACCGGTACTGGACGCGCGAGGCGATCGTCGCGGACCTGGACACGCGCCGGCATCCGATGCACGTGGCCATCGAGAACTTCGCGCACGACGCCAACATCGGGACGGTCGTCCGCACGGCCAACGCGTTCGGCGCCGCCGCGGTGCACATCGTCGGACGTCGGCGGTGGAACCGTCGCGGTGCGATGGTCACCGACCGCTACCAACACATCGAGCATCACGAGACCGTCGAGGCGCTGACGGCGTACGCGGCGGAGGCGGGCCTGACGGTGGTGGCCGTCGACAACGTGCCCGGGTCCGTCCCGCTCGAGACTGCCGTTCTCCCGCGGAATGCGCTGCTGCTCTTCGGTCAGGAGGGCCCGGGCGTGACCGACGACGCGCGCGCCGCCGCGTCGATGACGGTGTCCATCGCGCAGTTCGGCTCCACCCGCAGTATCAATGCCGGTGTCGCAGCCGGGATCACGATGCACGCCTGGATCCGGCAGCACGCGGATCCCGACCTGGCCTGGTGACCGTGCCCGACGGCTCCCGAGCCGAGGGGTACTGGCAGGATCGAATCATGCACGACACGTGGTCCTCCAGGGCGGACGCCGCCGAGGAGGCCGTCTTCTCTCGCCACGTCCGCCGTCTGTGGGGACTGCCGGGGACGGCTCTGGGTGTCGTGGCGTGGCCGCCGGTCCGACGGGAGCGGTTGTTCTTCCGCTGGCACTACTGGTGGCAGGCGCACCTCATCGACTGTGTGGTCGACGCCGAGGAGCGGGCGCCGTCGGCGCGCCGCCGACGACGGCTGGCCCGGATCGCGCGCACCCACCGGCTGCGCAACCTCACCGGCTGGACCAACTCGTACTACGACGACATGGCGTGGCTGGGGCTGTCCCTCGAGCGAGCGCAACGTCTGCACCTCGTCGACAATCGCACCGCGATCGCGGCCCTGGAGTCGGAGCTGTTCGACGCCTGGGATCCGGCGCACGGGGGCGGTATCCGCTGGTCCAGGAAGAGCGACTTCTTCAACGTGCCGGCCAACGGCCCGGCGGCGGTGCTGCTCGCACGGACCGGCAAGCTGTGGCGCGCCCAGGCCATGGCCGACTGGATCGACGCGACTCTCGTCGATCCGACGACCCATCTCGTGCTCGACGGCATCCACGCCGACGGCCGCGTCGAGACGCCGATCTACTCCTACTGCCAGGGCGTCGTGCTCGGCGCCGAGACCGAACTCGCGATCAGCCTCGGTGACGACAAGCACCGCGAGCGCGTGCATCGACTCGTCGCCGCCGTGCAGCAGCACCTCACGAAGGACGGCGTGATCATCGGCGGCGGGGGAGGGGACGGCGGCCTGTTCAACGGGATCCTCGCCCGGTACCTCGCACTGGTGGCGACGTCGTTGCCCGGAGACGACGACGAGGACCACGAGGCGCGCTCGGTCGCCGCCGACATCGTGCTGGCGTCGGCGGAGGCCGCGTGGGACAACTGCCTGTCCATCGAGGGCCTGCCGCTGTTCGGGAGCGACTGGTCCGCCATCGCCAAGCTGCCCTCGTTCGGTGCGTCGATCGCCCGGTTCAGCGCCGGCACCGTCACGTCGTCGTCCGTGCCGGAGCGCGACTTCTCCGTCCAGCTCGGCGGCTGGATGTTGATGGAGGCGGCGCACAGCCTCGGCTGAACGTCAGCCGTCAGAGATCGTGCACTTCGGTGGTCTCCACCGGCTTCTTCATCTCCTTGCGGTACTGGTACAGACCGAAGATGGTGCCGACCACGATCGAGACGATCATCAGCGTGAGCACGGTGGGGAACAGCCACGACACCTTGTCGAGCACCGCTCCGAAGTAGAATCCGATCAGCAGCAGCACGGGTGCCCAGATGAGCGCACCCAGCGTGCTGGCGATGGTGTAGCGGCGGTGGTTCATCCCACCGGCACCGGCGACCATCGGGCACAGGGTCCGCACCCACGGGATCCAGCGCGCGACGAGCACCGCCCAGAAGCCGTGATTCTCGAGAAGTCGGTTGACCTTCTCCAGATTCGCGGTGTTGACGTACTTGCCGTTCTTGCGCGCCACGAGGCGATGACCGGTGCGTTTACCGATCATGTACCCCACCTGATTACCGGCGATGGCGGCCAGGAACGCGCCCGCGGACAGCGCCCACACGTGCGAGGTGCCCGAGGCGTGGGCGGCCAGTCCGATACCGGCGGTGATCAGCAGCGAGTCGCCGGGAAGGAAGAGGCCCACGATGACGGCGCACTCGAGGAACACGAAGGACACCACGATGAGCCAGACCAGGGTGGGCCCGGCCGATTCGAGGAATCCCATCGCGCCGCCTTCGGCGAGCACGGTGCTACCGGCGAGAAGCATGAACGGGGGACCGATCTACGAGGACGAGTCGCGCGGAGCGGGCTCGGTGCGCTGGACGGGCTCGGACCACTGAGCTGGTTCCGACCGCTGAGCAGTGTCCGGCCTCTGGGCCGGCTCGGACCACTTGGACGGCTCGATCTTGCCGTCGAGCTTGCCGTCGAACGCGTCGACGGCCTCACCGAGCGGGGTGCGGCGCGAGGAGACGATCCGCTTGCCGACCTCCCAGGCGATGGGCAGGACGGAGACGGCGACGATGAGCAGGAAGATGATGTCGACGTTGTCGCGGATGACGGCGATCTGGCCCAGCAGGTAGCCGAGCAGCGTGACGCCCGAGCCCCAGACGATGCCGCCGACGACGTTGTAGGTGATGAATGTGCGGTAGCGCATGCCCGAGGCGCCGGCCACGACCGGCGCGAACGTACGCACGATGGGCACGAAGCGCGCCAGGAATATGGTGATGGGACCGTGCTTCTCGAAGAACGCGTGCGACTCGTCGATGTAGCGCTTCTTGAGGAAGCGGGCGTCGTCCGTGAACAGGCCCGTGCCGGCCTTCTTGCCGATCAGATATCCCGCCTGATCACCCAGCACCGCGGCGATCGGAATGGTCACCAACAGCACCCACAGTGGCGCGAACGGCTCGATCTCCGCGCTCTTCGACGCGGCGATCAGACCGGCCGTGAACAGCAGCGAATCGCCCGGGAGCAGCGGGAACAGCAGGCCCGACTCGATGAACACCACCAGCAGCAGACCGACCAGGACCCAGGTGCCGAACGAGTTCAGCAGGTTGACGGGATCGAGGAACCCCGGCAGCAGGGCGAGGTCGGTCACGGAGGCGGCCACGGTAGTCACAAGCGCCCACAGTACCGGCGAGAGCAGCCGATACCCGCACGCCGAGTTTCGGGTAGTACAACTCACGAGCAACTCTCAGCAACTACCGGCGAGTAGATCGGGCAGGGCGCGACCGGCGTCACCTCGGTTGACATACTGCTAGTGACCGCACCTGATCGGGTGCCCCGTTCGCTCACCGTGGAGGTTTCTTCGTGCCGATCGCAACTCCCGAGGTGTACGCCGAGATGCTCGGCCGCGCCAAGGAACACAAGTTCGCTTTTCCCGCCATCAACTGCGTGGGATCCGAGTCCGTCAACGCGGCCATCAAGGGCTTCGCCGACGCGGGCAGCGACGGCATCATCCAGTTCTCCACCGGTGGCGCGGAGTTCGCGTCCGGCCTCGGTGTGAAGGACATGGTCACCGGCGCCGTCGCGCTCGCCGAGTTCGCCCACGTCGTCGCCGCGAAGTACGACGTCACCATCGCGCTGCACACCGACCACTGCCCCAAGGACAAGCTGGACACCTACGTGCGTCCGCTCCTCGCGGTGTCGCAGGAGCGCGTCGACGCCGGGAAGAACCCCCTCTTCCAGTCGCACATGTGGGACGGCTCCGCGGTGCCGATCGACGAGAACCTCGAGATCGCCAAGGATCTGCTGGCCCGGGCCGCCGCGGCGCGCATCATCCTGGAGATCGAGATCGGCGTGGTCGGCGGCGAGGAGGACGGCGTCGAGGCGGAGATCAACGACAAGCTGTACACCTCGAACGAGGACTTCCTGAAGACGGTCGAGGCGCTCGGTGCCGGCGATGCCGGATCGCGCTACCTGTTGGCCGCGACGTTCGGCAACGTCCACGGTGTCTACAAGCCGGGCAACGTCAAGCTCAAGCCGTCGGTGCTCGCGGACGGCCAGCGCGTCGCCACCGAGAAGCTCGGACTCGCCGCCGGCTCCAAGCCCTTCGACTTCGTCTTCCACGGCGGCTCGGGCTCGGCCAAGAGCGAGATCGAGGAGGCCCTCGAGTACGGCGTCGTGAAGATGAACGTCGACACCGACACCCAGTACGCGTTCAGTCGGCCCATCGCCGGCCACTTCTTCAGCAACTACGACGGCGTGCTGAAGGTCGACGGCGAGGTGGGCAACAAGAAGGCCTACGACCCGCGCAGCTACCTCAAGAAGGCCGAGGCCGGTATGACGGCGCGCGTCGTCGAGGCGTGCAACGACCTGAAGTCCGCCGGTCGGAGTGTGTCAGCGGGCTGACGCCCGTGCGCCTCTTGCGCATCCCCGGATGCGCAAGAGGCGCACGAGCGCGGTCAGGCGCAGACCTTCCAGGTCTCGCCGTCCAGCGCGAGGTCGAACGTGCGCGCCGAGGGCTCCGCGCCCTCGGTGCGCGCGGTGACCTGTGCGATCGCCGTCGTCTGATCCGGCGGTTCCGCTTCGGTGATCTGAATGGTGTCGACGCTCTGTACCACCGGCACCGTTCCGGATGCGACGGCGGCGTCGTGCGTCGCGGCGAAGTCGGGCTCGGAGATGCCGCCGTAGAAGGACGCCAGCGCGCCGCACGTGACGCCGCGCAGAGCGGTCAGGTCGCCGTCACGCAACGCCGTGGTGAAGGTGTCGATCGAGGTGCGGATCTTCTCGTCGTCGCTCGGACCCGTGACGCTCGTGCCGCCACGCAGCAGCGCGAACACCACGACACCCGCGATCGCCAGCAGGGCCACGAGGGCCGCCGCGATCCACGGTCCGCGCCGCCGTCCTCCGGAGCGCGTCGACACCTTCTTCGGTGCGGCGCTGGGTTCGATGCGGCGCGGTGCGGCGGGGCGCGAGTTATCCGGGGACACGCGTGCACCTTATCCAGCGCCCGACGTCTCCCGCGCGCTCCGTGGGAGACTGTCGTCATGACTTCCTTCGGTGATCTCCTCGGTCCCCAGCCCACCCTGCTGCCCGGCGACGACGAGGCCGAGTCCGCTCTGCTGAACCACACGGCGCCCGAGGAGGTGGCCGCGGCGCACCCCACCGCGTCGATCGCGTGGGCCTACCTCGCCGAGGCCGCCCTGTCCGACGGCCGCACCATCACCGCGTACGCCTACGCACGCACCGGCTACCACCGCGGGCTCGACCAGCTGCGTCGCAACGGCTGGAAGGGCTTCGGACCCGTGCCGTACAGCCACGAGCCCAACCGAGGCTTCCTGCGCTGCGTGGCCGTCCTGGCCCGCGCCGCGCAGTCGATCGGGGAGACGGACGAGTACGCCCGCTGCCTCGACCTGCTCGAGGACTGCGATCCGCGCGCCGCGGACGAACTCGGCGTCGGCTAGCACCAGCTTCATGGGCCGATTCGGGAGCTACCCACGATTCACGGCCCCGCATCTCGGCCTGCGCACCCGCGGCTCCGCGCGGATCGACGCCTCGTTGCGGCGACTGAGTGTCTCCGGGTTGCCGATCATCCAGTGCGCGCTCGCCGCGGGCATCGCGTGGTTCGTGGCGACGGACGTCGTCGGGCACGTCACGCCCTTCTTCGCACCGATCGCGGCCGTCGTCTCGCTCGGCGTGTCCCTCGGGGCGCGGATGCGACGCTCGGCCGAACTCGTCGTCGGCGTCACGGTCGGTATCGGTGTCGGTGACGCGATCATCGCCCTCATCGGGACCGGCCCGTGGCAGATCGCCCTGGTCGTCGCGCTCGCGATGTCGACCGCAGTCTTCCTCGACAGCGGCGCCATCATCGCGATGCAGGCGGGATCGTCGGCCGTGCTGGTGGCGACGCTCATCCCGCCGGGCAACGCCGGCGGACTCAACCGCATGGTCGACGCGTTGATCGGCGGTCTGGTGGGACTCGCCGTCGTCGCCGTCGTGCCGACGCACCCCGTGCGCCGCGCACGCAAGGACGCGGCCACCGTCATCGCCACGTCGGGCCGGGTACTGCAACTCGTCGCGGACGGTCTCCTGGCCAACGACGCGGAACCGATCGCCAAGGCACTGAAGGCTGCGCGCGCCACACAACCGGCCATCGACGCGATGCGCACCGATCTCAAGGGCGGGCGCGAGATCAGCCGCATCTCCCCGCTGTACTGGAACAGCAAGCAGCGCTTGGCCGAGCTCGCCGCGACGGCGGATCCGCTGGACAACGCGGTGCGCAACATCCGGGTTCTCGCCAGGCGCTCCCTGTCCCTGGTGCGCGACGACGAGATTCTCGACCCCCGACTGGTCGACCTCGTCGAGAAGCTCGCGCAGGCCACCGAGGTGGTGCGGAAGATGATGCTCGCTGATCCCGGCGAGCAGCCCGACCGAGCCGAGGCAGCGCAGGTTCTCCGGCACGTGGCGGTCGGTGCGAAGGCGGAGCTCATGCAGGACGCCGGCCTGTCCGCGGTGGTGGTGCTCGCGCAGATACGGTCCATCGTCGTCGACCTGCTCCAGGTGGCGGGGCTCTCGCGGATCTCTGCGCTGGCGACGTTGCCCCCGACCGTCGACCACCCCGCCGTGCCGCCGGAGCTCGACTACTAGGTTCCCGCTGCCGTTCCGAGCTCCCGCGGACGCTGCAACCCCTCCTCGAGTACGGAAGCTCTGCGGGAGCTGCCGGTACACAGGACGAGGATGCTCCACAGGCGGGCGCCAGGAAGGCGTGTCTCCGTCCGCGCGTGATCGACACTCACCGCCATGGACCTGCACCGCCGCGACCGGTGACGTGACAGATGCGGCGCTGCGCGGTCTGGTGAGGCGCGGCGAACTGGTCCGCGTGAGCCGCGGCTCCTACGGCCCCGGCTCGGAGTGGGCGTCGGCATCACCAGACGAGCGCTACCGCCTGCGCGTGCTCGGAGTCATGGCGGGACGCACCGCGGTGGCCGTCGCCAGTCACGAGTCTGCGGCGGCGCTGCATCGGCTCCCCCTTCTCGCTCCCGACCGAGACCGGGTGCACGTGAGCGTCGACGGTCGAGGAGGTGGTGCGTCGACGAGGAGGGTCGCCGAGCACCGAGCACCGGGTGCCGCTGTCCCCGCTGGACGTCACCACCGTCGACGGTGTGCAGGTCACGACGCCGACGCGGACGGCGCTCGACATCGCGTGCACGGTGGGACTCGATCGTGCGCTGTGCGCTGTCGAGTCCGCACTCCGCACGGAGGCGCCGGATCTGCAGGAGTGCCTCGCACGGCTCGGGCGCCGTCGCGGCATCGCCACCGCCCGCCGCGCGGTGGACCTCGCGAGCCCTCTCACCGAGAGCATCGGCGAATCGTGGAGCCGAGCCCTGATGATGCAGTGGCCCGAGATTCCCTCGCCGAGGCTGCAGCATCGCTTCCTCGACGATCGTGGTCGCATCGTGGCCCGCACCGATTTCGACTGGGACGGTCGGCTGGTGGGCGAGTTCGACGGGCTGATGAAGTATCGCGGCGGAGCACAGTCGGTGATCGACGAGAAGCTGCGCGAGGACGCCCTCCGCGCGCTCGGCTGTCATGTGGTGCGGTGGACGTGGGACGACCTGCGTCATCCCGAACGGCTACGGCGTCTGCTCGCGGCCGGGATGGCCATCGCGTTCCGCTGACGCCGGAGGTCTCTGGGTTCCCGCAGCCGTTCCGTGTTCCCGCGGAGGCTGCAACCCCTCCTCGAGTACGGAAGCCCTGCGGGAAGCGTGACTCACCATATGCACACATTCGCATGTATGGTCTCGATCATGGGAGCGGGGCACGGACATGCGCACACACCGGCGGCTGGTGAGGCCGGCACCGGGCGGCTGCGACGCATGGGGATCGCGTGGTTCGTGCTCGTCGCGTTCTTCGCCCTCGAGCTGACCGTCGGCCTGATCATCAACTCGCTGGGCCTGCTCGCCGATGCCGGGCACATGCTCACCGACATCATCGGCATGTCGATGGGCCTCGTCGCGCTCACGATGGCCCGGCGCGGATCGAGTTCCGCTGCAAGGACATTCGGGTGGCACCGGGCCGAGGTCCTCACCGCTGTCGCCAACGCGGTGCTGCTGCTCGGGGTCGCGGTCTTCATCTTCGTCGAGGCGATCCGCCGCATCGGGGACCAGCCGGACATCCCGGGCCTCGCGATGGTGCTGACGGCCGCCGCGGGACTCGTCGCCAACATCGTCGTCATGCTGCTCATCCGCGCCGACGCGAAGGACTCCATCGCGGTACGCGGGGCCTATCTCGAGGTGCTCGCGGACACCGTGGGCAGCGTCGGGGTGCTCGTCGCCGGTGTGCTGCTCCTGGCGTTCGACTGGACGTGGGCGGACATCGTCGTGGGTATCGCCATCTCGCTGTGGGTGGTGCCGCGGGCACTCTCGCTCGCCGGCCAGTCGTTGCGCATCCTCACGCAGGCCAGCCCGTCGTCGGTGGACATCGGTGCGCTCGAGGCCGATCTGCGGGCGTTGCCCGGAGTCGTCGACGTCCACGACCTGCACGTCTGGACCCTCACCACCGGCATGGACGTCGCCACGGTGCACATCACGTCGGACGGTTCCGGATCGGTGATGCTGGCCCGCGGGAAGGAAGTGCTCTCGGCCTACGGCCTGGACCACGCCACCGTGCAGGTCGAGCCCGCGGTGCACGGTGCCACCTGCCGCGACGAGCTCACCTGGTAGCAGGCCGGCCGGGATGGTGACAGGCATCGGAACACCTGTGCGACCATGACACGGCAGGTCAGTACCTGCGACGTGCTGGCGAGGGGAATCCGGTGAGAATCCGGAACGGTCGCGCCACTGTGAGCGGGCCTCGTCGTCCGTGAGTCAGATCGCCGATCCGGCACGTGAGACTCGAATCGGACGCGCAATCTGAGGAGTTCCACTCGTGCACATCGCCGAGGGTTTTCTGCCACCCGTTCACGCGGCAGTCTGGACGTGCGCCGCGGCGCCGTTCGTCGTTCACGGCGCTCGCGCCGTCGTCGTCCAGGTCCGGGAGAACCCCCGCAGCCGTCTGCTGCTGGGTGCTGCCGGTGCCTTCACCTTCGTTCTCTCCGCCATCAAGCTGCCGTCCGTCACGGGCAGCTCGAGTCATCCCACCGGAACTGGGCTGGGGGCGGTGTTGTTCAAGCCGCCGGTCATGGCGTTCCTCGGCACGGTGGTGTTGCTCTTCCAGGCGTTGCTGCTCGCGCACGGCGGCCTGACGACGCTGGGCGCCAACGCGTTCTCCATGGCGATCGTCGGCCCGTGGGTGGGGTACGCCGCGTTCCGTGTCACCGGCCGGCTGGGCGGTGGTCTGTCGCTGTCGGTGTTCTTCGCGATGATGCTGGCCGACCTGTCGACGTACTGCACGACGTCGGTGCAGATCGCGCTCGCGTTCCCGGATCCGCAGAGCGGCGTACTCGGAGCCGTCACCAAGTTCCTGTCCATCTTCGCTGTCACCCAGATTCCGCTCGCCATCGCGGAGGGCCTGCTGGGTGTGCTGGTGTTCCGCGTTCTGCGGACCGTGGCGACGCCGGAGCTGCGGGACCTCGGGGTGCTCCGCCGCGAGAAGGGTGCCGTCGATGCGTAGGAACGTCGTGATCAACCTGCTGCTCGTCCTCGGGATCGTCCTCATCGTCGGCGCCGCGCTGATGCTCGACGCGGGACGCAGCGGCGACGAGGAGCGGTTCGTCGGTACCGATTCGGCCGCCACGTCGCAGATCGAGGAGGACCACCCGGACTACGTGCCGTGGTTCGAGTCGGTGTTCTCGCCGACGTCGGGCGAGGTGGAGTCGGGACTCTTCGCGCTGCAGGCCGCGCTGGGTGGGCTCGTCCTCGGGTACGTGCTGGCGGCGCTGCGCGGTCGGCGCAAGCTCGACGCGCTCCGCACCGAACTCGAACGGACGTAGGTGCAGGGTCTCGCGGTCGACGACGCGGCCTGGGCCAGTCCGTGGCGCACGCGCGCGGTGGGGGACAAGGCGGCACTGTCGCTGGGTCTCGTGCTGTGCGCGCTGCTGCTCCCGCCGTGGCCCGGCGCGCTGATCGTCACGGTGGTCGCGCTCGGTGCGGCCGTCGGGGCTGCCCGCACACCGCTCCGGCCGGTGCTGCGTGCGCTCACCGCGCCCGCAGCCTTCATCGCCCTCGGCGCCGTCTCCGTCGCCGTCACGGTGACCGCCACGCCGGACTGGAGTGTCGGGGTCACGGCCGACAGCGCGCGACGAGCGCTGGAGGTGTCCGGTCACGCGATCGCCGGGACGTCGGCCGTGCTCCTGCTGGCCGTCACGACACCGATGATCGACATCCTGACCGGGTTGCGACGGCTGCGGGTACCGCAGGCATGCATCGACGTCGCCGCCGTGATGTACCGCTTCCTGTTCGTGCTGCTGTCGTCGGTACGCACGATCCGCCAGTCGCAGACCGCCCGCCTCGGCTACTCGTCGCCGCGCCGGTCACTGCATTCCGCGGGTCTGCTGACGGCCGCTGTGCTGATCAAGTCGTGGGACCGGGCCTCGCGACTCGAGGCGGGGCTGGCGGGTCGCGAGTTCGGCGACGCGGTCTCGGCGGATCCGGTCGACCGGCAGCGCAGTTCGCCGAGCTTCCTGGTGACCGTCGTGGCGGTGCTGGGAGCCGTGGTGGCGCTGTCCCTGCTGGGACATCGCGCATGAGCCACCGCACTCTCACCGCCCGCGACCTCGAGGTGCGGTATCAGGGCGGGCCGCCGGTGTTGGCCGGCGCGAGCCTGAGCGTTCCCGCCGCGGCGAGGGTGGCGCTCCTGGGCGCCAACGGCTCGGGCAAGACGACCCTTCTGCGGTGCCTGTCCGGAGCGATCGTTCCCGATGGCGGCCGGGTGGAGATCGACGACGTCGCACTGCGCCACAGCCGGTCGGGCCTGCGGGCGCATCGCCAGGAAGTGCAACTGGTGCTGCAGGATCCGGACGATCAGTTGTTCTCGGTCGACGTGTACCGAGACGTCGCCTACGGTCCGGTGAACCTCGGCCTGGGGCCCGACGAGGTGCGCGAGCGCACGGAGGCGGCGCTCGAGGTGATGGGCATCGACCATCTGCGGTCCCGGCCGACGCACCAGCTGTCCTACGGTGAGCGCAAGCGCGTCGCGACGGCCGGCGCCGTGGCCATGCGGCCGTGCATCCTGTTGCTCGACGAACCGACGGCCGGGCTCGATCCGCAGGGCGTCGACGAGATGTTCGCCGCGCTGCACCGCCTGGAGAATCACCACACGACCGTGGTGCTGTCGACACACGACGTGGCCCTGGCGCTGGAGTGGTCGCACTCGGTCGCCGTGGTCGTGGACGGCGCTGTGGTGCAGGGGGATCCGGTGACGTTGCTGTCGGACATCGACCTGCTGGGACGGGCCAGGTTGCGGACACCGTGGCCGTTGGCGCTCGCAGCGGACCTCGTCCGGGACGGAATGCTCGAACCGGGATCGCGACCACGGGACGCCGAAGAACTACGAAAGATGCTGAGCAGCAGTATCAGTCGGCGCTAACGTACGAGCAACCACTGCTTGTCGTGGCGGTAGATGGTGGACCGGGTGGTCTCGCGGGGGATGTCGATGCCGTCCTTCGTCAGACGCGCCGCCGTGGCTCCGAGTTGCATCGCCCGGCCGGTGATCCAGCGGCGGCGGAACAGTCCGCGCTTGCCCTGCACCCGAGCTCGGAGTCCCGGCATCTCGAGCGTCGGGGTGACCTCGATGCCCGGCACCTCACCGGAGAAGAGCTTGGTGTCGTCGACGTAGGCCTCGCCGACGAGGTGGCCCGACGGCCCCGAGACGGTGGCGAGTCCGACGACGGCCGATCCGGCGTCGTCACGGATGAGGGGAGTGGGGGAGGCGGTGCCGGACAGCGCGACCTTGGCGGCGCGCGATCCGGTGCCGACGCGGAAGAGGTGGCTGGCCTCGCTGGCGGTCTCGGCGACGTAGGCGAGCTCGATGTCGAGTCGGTCGCGCCGCATCAACCGGGTGAGGACGGCGGCGAGCGAGGCGTCGGTGCCGAGCACGATCAGCCGGGGGTCGTGTACCGCGTCGAGTTCGGCGAGCAGGGCGTCGCACTCCTCCTTCGACGGCACCTCGGGTACCGCGGTGAGCGGTAGCGAGGACAGCGCGATGGGCAGCAAGGGCCTGCCGCACTGCAAGACGAACGGAGTCACGCGAATTCCTTCTCAGCCGGACGGGTCTGCCCCACCCTAATCAGGACACGGTCGTCGTGGACCCCGGGAAGGCGCTTGCCCGGTCTCGATTTCGCGTCGCTTTGACCGTGCCGCCGCGACAGAAGACCAGGCAGTACGGTGTGCGGTCGGCTGTGAGCGGCACGTGTCGTCTCGGGCGGTACACTGTGTCACCGGTCATGGTCGGTGCGCGTTCCGCACGTCACGAAGTGCGTTCCGACACGTGCCACAGCCCGGGATGGTCCGGCTGTCCACCCGAGTGATGGAGCAACACATGCCGGCAATCGTCCTCATCGGCGCCCAGTGGGGCGACGAGGGCAAGGGCAAGGCCACGGATCTGTTCGGCGAGCGACTGCAGTGGGTGGTGCGCTACCAGGGTGGCAACAACGCCGGCCACACCGTGGTGCTGCCGAACGGCGACAAGTTCGCGCTTCACCTCATCCCGTCGGGCATCCTCTCGCCCGGTGTGAACAACGTGATCGGCAACGGCGTCGTCGTGGATCCGGGTGTGCTGCTCACCGAACTCGACGGCCTCGAGAAGCGCGACGTGGACACGTCGAAACTGCTGCTCAGCGCCGATGCGCACCTGATCATGCCGTACCACGTGGCCATCGACAAGGTCACCGAACGTTTCCTCGGTGCCCGCAAGATCGGCACCACCGGACGCGGCATCGGCCCGTGCTACCAGGACAAGATCGCCCGCGTCGGAGTGCGCGCGGCGGATGTCCTCGACGAGAAGATCCTGACCCAGAAGGTCGAGGCCGCACTGGAATTCAAGAACCAGGTGCTCGCCAAGATCTACAACCGGCGCGCCCTCGAGTCGGAGAAGGTGGTGGAGGAGGTGCTCGGCCAGGCCGAGGGCTTCAAGCACCGCATCGCCGACACCCGGCTCGCGTTGAACCAGGCGCTCGAGCGCGGCGAGACGGTGCTGCTCGAGGGTTCGCAGGGCACGCTCCTCGACGTCGATCACGGCACCTATCCGTTCGTCACGTCGTCCAACCCGACGGCGGGCGGCGCGGCCGTGGGTTCGGGCGTCGGCCCGGGTCGGATCACCACCGTCCTCGGCATCCTGAAGGCGTACACCACGCGCGTCGGCTCGGGCCCGTTCCCGACGGAGCTGTTCGACGAGTCGGGCGAGTACCTGGCCAAGCAGGGCGGCGAGGTGGGTGTCACCACCGGCCGCGCCCGGCGCACCGGCTGGTTCGACGCCGTCATCGCGCGGTACGCCACGCGCGTCAACGGCATCACCGACTACTTCCTCACCAAGCTCGACGTGCTGTCCTCGCTCGACACCATCCCGATCTGCGTCGCGTACGACGTGGACGGCGTGCGTCACGACGACATGCCGATGACGCAGACCGGGTTCCATCACGCGAAGCCGATCTACGAGGAGATGCCCGGGTGGTGGGAGGACATCTCGGGGGCGCGGACCTTCGAGGAGTTGCCCGTCAACGCCCAGAGGTACGTGCTGCGTCTCGAGGAGCTCTCGGGGTCGTACATGTCGTACATCGGCGTCGGTCCGGGCCGTGACCAGACCATCGTGCGGCGCGACATCCTGTCCTGACACGGTCGAGATATCACAAATGGCGTGACGATAACGCCAGGATGGCTCATACTGTGGCTCAGGTTCGCTATGAGGTGGAACAAAACGGATCCCCCTCTCGGCGAGAGCAGGTCAGTGGAGGACCGCTATGGACAGCACCTACGTCGGGCTCGAGGTCTTCCAGTGCCAGTTCGAGCGTTTCAGCTTCGAGCACTCGTGGATCGGTGACCGTGTCGGTGAGCTGATGCTGGGGCCGCGCGGCGGCGGCATGCTCGAGTTCCAGCACGCCACGGTCTTCGCGCTCCCCGAGGGCGGCGCGCACGAGGTGCACGGCGACATCCTCGCCTGGTACCTCGCGCACGGCGGCCCGAGTGGATCGCTCGGCTACCCGCTCACCGACGAGAAGCGCACTCCGACGGGCCACGGCCGCTACAACGTGTTCGAGAACGGCACCGTCGGATGGCTCCCGGGTACCGGGGCATTCCTCATGGGATCCGTCCGCACCGCCTGAACTGGACTGCACCCCGGTGTCCACCGAGGTGGATACTGGACCTCATGGTGACTCGCGTGATCGGTGCGTCGACTCTCTCGCGGGACCTCGGGCACTGGCGGCCGTCGGGGCGGCACCGGCCGGTCTACCGGGCACTCGCCGACGGGATCCGGCTCCTGGTGCACGACGGCCGCATCCCCCTGGGCGTCGCCCTGCCCAGTGAGCGCGATCTGGCGGGAGCCCTGTCGCTGTCCCGCACCACCGTCACCAACACGTACGCGGCACTGCGTGACGAGGGGTACCTGTTGAGCAGGCAGGGTTCCCGCAGCACGGTCGCACTGCCGCGGACCACCCTGGCGGGGCGGCCGGCCCGCGCGGCGGCGTCGGTGATCGATCTGACCCATGCCGCCGTCACCGCCCCGTCCGACGAGGTGACACAGGCGTACGCCGCTGCGCTGGAGGCACTTCCGGCCTACTACACGGGTCACGGTATCGAGCCGGTCGGTCTCGCGACACTGCGGCAGGCCCTGGCTCGCCGGTACGACGAGCGGGGGCTGCCCACGTCGCCGGACCAGATCATGGTGACGTCCGGCGCGCAGCAGGCCTGGCGGCTGCTGCTCGAGGTGCTGGTGTCGCCAGGTGACCGGGTGGTGGTCGATCACCCGACGTATCCCAATGCGCTGGAGGCGATTCGACGAACTGCGGCGCGCGCGGTGCCCGTTCCGTTGAGGCCGCGGGAGTACTCGACCCCTGGATCGGCGCGCTCGTCGCGGCGATGGGACCTCGATGCGATTCGTGACGCGACGGTGCAGACGGGGGCGCGAATGGCGTACGTGCTGCCCGACTTCCACAATCCGACGGGCGCTCTGCTCGATGTCGCCGGCCGCGCGGAACTGGCGTCGAACGCCCGCCGGACCGGCACTACGTTGGTGGTGGACGAGTCGATGGCCGACCTGTGGCTGGACGAGGCGCCGCCCGCTCCGGTCGCGGCGGTGGGGCATCCCGGCACCGTCGTCACCGTGGGGTCCGCGTCGAAGGCGTACTGGGGTGGTCTGCGGGTCGGCTGGATCAGGGCGTCGCCGTCGCTGATCTCTCGCTTGGCGACATCGCGGGCCGCCGTCGACATCGGCACGCCGATCATGGATCAGCTCGCGTGCGCGGCACTGATCGAGCGGCACGAGGAGATCTTGGTTCCCCGCCGCGCGGAACTCCGTGGTAACCGGGATGCGCTGACGGCGGCTCTGGCGCGGCACCTGCCGGACTGGTCGTACGACCCGGCGCCGGGCGGCCTGTCGTTGTGGGTTCAGATGCCTGCCGCGGCGTCCACGGCTCTCGCCGCGATCGCGCCGGCCCACGGGGTGGCGCTGGCGGCGGGGCCGCGGTTCGGGGTGGAGGGGGCGTTCGAGCGCCACGTGCGCCTGCCGTACACGGAGGGTGCCGATCGGTTGGAGGCTGCGATCGACCGAATTGCGTTCGCGTACCAATCCCTGAAACCGACCGACGGGGATTATTCTGCCGTCGTGCTGTGACTTGGGGCGGACGACGGAGAATGGTCGGCCAGTCAGCGGGAGCCGAAGACCTCGTGATCGAGTTCGGCCATGTCCCACTGGAGCTCGGATCCGAGTTCCTCGTGGTCCGCGCGCGATGCGGCGCGTCCGAGCAGCACTGCGGCACCCGCGGCGACCAGCAGCCACACCACTCCGACGACCACGACGACTATCACGATTCCGTTTCTAGCACCTCGAACTGAAAACATTCTGTGAAACGCGAGACTTGGATCGGTTTCTTACGGAGTAAACCGGAATGAATCTCGCTCGGCGCGCTCGGCGGCTGCCTGCTCGCCGATTCGCGTCGGTTTGCGCGGAGGTACTCGTGGGTACAGTCGAACGTATGAGCGATGCGAATGACACCACCAAGACAGGCAATGCGGACGTCGACCAGAGCGCGGAGAAGGATCCGTCCGACTGGGTCACCGGCGACGAGCCGCCCACCGGCCCCCAGTTGAGCTACCTCGAGACGCTGGCCCGCGAGGCCGGCGAAGAGGTGCCGTCGGACCTGACCAAGGCGCAGGCGTCCGAGATGATCGACAAGCTGCAGTCCGAGACGGGCCGCGGAACCAGCTAGACCCCGTCCGTGCCGCGCGCGTCGTACTCGGCGCGCGCGGCCGTCACGGTCGGAAGCGTCGATTCGACGAACTCGATGAGGCCGACGAGCCGGGTCGCCGTCTCGCGCCCGAGGTCGGTGAGTGCGTACTCCACCTTCGGCGGAATCTGTTCGAGCACGGTGCGGGTGATCAGCCCGTCACGCTCCAGCCGCTGCAGTGTCTGCGACAGCATCCTCTCGCTGACCCCGTCCACGCGCCGCCGCAGAGCCCCGAACCGGTACGGCCCCTCGTGCAGCGCGGCGAGCGCCAGCAGGCCCCAGCGACTGGTGATGTCCTGCATCGTGTCGCGGGACGAGCAGTGGCGAGAGAACACGTCGGCTTCGAGTGTCGGGTCGGTGTCGGGCACGAGTGCCATCCTACCAGCTGGTCCGTAAGTGATTACGAGGAATGTTGCACTGCACGAACAGTAAGTTCATAGTGGTGCCGACGGCCGGATCGGTCGCAGCGGCACACCCTCGTGGTGCGCCGGACGACGCTCACTCTCCAGGGAGACATGCTCATGACCACGACAGCGGTGACCGGCGCGACCGGACAACTCGGCAGCGCAGTGATTCGATCGCTCCTCGATCACGGGGTCGCCGCGGGCGACATCGTGGCCGTGGTGCGCGACGAGGCCAAGGCCGCCGACCTGGCGGCGCGCGGTGTCGTCGTCCGCGTCGCCGATTACGCGGATCCCGCTGCGTTGCGCGCCGCTCTCGACGGGGTGGACAAGCTCCTGCTCGTGTCGGGTTCCGAGCCCGGGAAGCGAATCCCGCAGCACAACAACGTCATCGAGGCCGCCGAGGCGGCCGGTGTCTCGCTCATCGCATACACCAGTGTGCTGAAGGCGCCGACGAGCGGCATCAGTCTCGCGCCCGAGCACGTCGCCACCGAGGAGCGCCTCGCGTCGTCCTCCGTGCCGTCCGTGCTGCTGCGCAACGGGTGGTACTGGGAGAACTACGCGGCGTCGATCGGCCAGGCACAGCACACCGGCGCCATCATCGGGAGCGGCGGGTCGGGTGTCGTGGCCGGTGCTGCTCGGGCCGACTACGCGGCGGCCGCGGCCGCGGTGCTGATCGCCGACGACCAGGCGGGCGCCGTGTACGAGCTGGGCGGCGAGCGTCTGACGTACGAGGGTCTGGCGGGTGCGATCTCCGAGATCATCGGCGCGCCGGTGGAGTACCAGGATCTGAGCACCGACGAGCACATCGGCGCGCTCGAGGGTGCGGGACTGCCCGCGCCCGTCGCGCAGATGCTGGCGAGCGCCGACGCGGGCATCGCCCGCGGCGACCTCGACACCGAGTCGGGAGATCTGACTCGACTGCTCGAGCGTGAGCCGGTCTCGGCCGTCGACGCGCTGCG
This sequence comes from Rhodococcus sp. SORGH_AS_0301, assembly GCF_030818285.1. NCBI lineage: Bacteria > Bacillati > Actinomycetota > Actinomycetes > Mycobacteriales > Nocardiaceae > Rhodococcus > Rhodococcus sp. SORGH_AS_0301. Next base: position 3,592,452 of record NZ_JAUTAC010000002.1, on the reverse strand, counting down.
CGCCACGCTGAGCTGAGCCGACAGGTCAGGACCCCGGCGCCAGCGCCGCGAACCAGCGCAGCGCGTCGGGGTCGTCGACCGACTCCGGATCGGCCACCGTCGACGGGTCCGCACCCGACAGGATCTTCTTGACCGGGATCTCGAGCTTCTTCCCGGTCCGCGTGTGCGGCACGGCGCGGATCTCGATGATGTCGTCCGGGACGTGACGCGGCGAGGCCTCCCTCCGCAGCGCCGCCGAGATGTGTTCGCGCAGATCGTCGTCGAGCTCCACGTCGTCGGACGTGACGACGAACAGCGGCATCCAGTAGCTGCCGTCCGGGCGTTCGAGACCCACGACGAGACTCTCTGCGATGCCGGGCAGGCGCTCGACCACGCCGTAGATGTCGGCGCTGCCCATGCGCACACCGTTGCGGTTGAGCGTGGCGTCCGATCGTCCGTGGATCACCACGCTGCCCCTGCTGGTCACGGTGATCGAGTCGCCGTGCCGCCAGACGCCGGGGAATGTGGAGAAGTACGCGTCGGCGTAGCGGTCACCGCTCGGGTCCTTCCAGAACCCGACGGGCATGGACGGCATCGGCGCGACGATGACCATCTCACCCGGTTCGTCCACCAGCGGGGTCCCGTCGTCGCTCCACGCCTCCAGAGCGACACCGAGATTCACGGCAGGAATCTCGCCGGGGACCACGGGCACCCCGGTGGGCGCTCCCACGAATCCGCTGACGACGTCCGTGCCGCCCGACACCGGCGCGAGGTGCACCGACCGCCCCACGTGCTCCGCCACCCAGCCGTGCGCCGCGGCGGGGAGGACCGACCCGGTGACCCCGAGAATGCGCAGTGCCGAGAGGTCCTGTGCCCGAGCCGGTTCGACTCCCACACTCTCGCAGTGCAGGAGGTACCCGGGACTGGTGCCGAGCACGGTCACGCGGTGCCGCGCCGCGAGCTCCCACAGTGCGCCGGCGTCCGGATGGCCGGGGCTGCCGTCGTAGCAGACGACGGTCGAGCCCACGAGCAGCCCGGCCAGCAGGTAGTTCCACATCATCCAGCTGGGTGAGGTGTACCAGAGGAACACGTCGTCCTCGGTCATGTCCGACTGCAGCGCAGCAGATTTGAGGTGCTCGAGCAGAACACCGCCGTGTCCGTGAACGATGCCCTTGGGGCGCCCGGTGGTGCCGGAGGAGAACAGCACCCACAGTGGGTGGTCGAACGGGACAGGCTCGGGGATCACCCGTGGGCCACCGCGCCCCTCGTCGAGCAGATCGTCCCATCGGACGGCTCCGGGTACGTCGGTGCCGAGTCGGGAGAAGGCGATCACCGCCCGCAGGGAGGGAATCGAGGCCTGCAGTACCGCCACCTGGTCCCGGCGGTCGCGGTCCACACCGGCGAAGCGGTAGCCGTCGGCGGTCACCAACACCGTCGGTTCGAGCTGTCCGAGCCGGTCCACCGCGGCGGCCGCGGAGTAGTCCTGCCCGCACGAGGTCCAGACGGCGCCGAGTGCGGCGGTGGCGAGGAACGCGACGGCGGCCTCGGTCGTGTTCGGGACGTAACCGGCCACCCGGTCGCCGCTCCGCACGCCGAGGCGGTGCAGCGCGGCGGCGATCGAGGAGATCTGCTCGGCCAGTTCCGCGTAGGACGATGTGCGGGTGCCGAACCCGCCCGGTTCGGTGTCGTCGATGATCGCCACGGACTCGGGTGACCGGTCGCACCACGCCAGTACGCGATCCACGTAGTTCACGCGGGCACCCCGGAACCACTGCCGCCCGCTGAACACGCGGGGGTCCTCCGAGGGGGACAGGACGGACTCGTGACCGGTGAGCGGCACGTCGAAGAAGGTGCCGACACCGGCCCAGAACTGTTCCGGCTCGTCGACCGACCAGCGATGCAGCGCGCCGTAGTCGGAAGAGGAGCGTCCCGTGAACGTGACGACCGAGTCCGAGAACCGGGCGAGAGGGCGGGGGTTCATGAGGACAGTCTGATGAACGCGCTCGGCGAGCCCGGCGCCGTGATCATTCCGTTACTCGCCGTGACCTGATCGTGATGTTCCGGTTGGCCGAACCGCGATGTCGATCGATCAGAGTTGTCTGCAAGGCGGTCCAGCCCAGGGCCCTTCGCTACACCCTCGGTACCGGTGCGAGACACCGCGTCCGAGCAGCGCCGCAGAAGGAACATGATGACCACGGTTGCTCCTTCCCACCACTCCTCCAGCCCGTTCGACGTCGTCGTCCACGCAGGCCACGACGGCCGCCGCATCGTCGCCGTCCGTGGCGACGTCGACCTCGTCACCGCGCGCGACCTGACCCGCTGCCTCCGGGCGGCCGTCTCGGACGGCCCCGTCACCGTCGACCTCACCGACGTCCGGTTCTTCAGCTCGGCCGGCGTGACCGCGATCGAGGACGTCCTGTCGGACGCCCCGACCGCGATCGACGTCGTGATCTCGCCGTCACCTCGGGTGCGGCGCACTCTCGGTGTCCTCGGCCTCACCCGTCTCGTGCCGGTCGTGGCTTCGGTGGAACCGGAGCCGCTCGCGAGCTGACCCGCTCGTCACGGACGCAGGATGATCTTCACGGCTCCGTCCTGCTTCTTCTGGAAGATCTCGTAGGCGTGCGGCGCCTGCGTCAACGGCAGGGTGTGGGTCGCGAAATCGTCCACGCCCAACGGATCGTCGTCCGTCAGCAACGGCATGATGTCGTCGACCCACCTCTTGACGTTCGCCTGACCCATGCGCAGTTGGATCTGCTTGTCGAACATGGTCATCATCGGCATCGGATCTGCCGCGCCGCCGTACACGCCGGACAGTGAGATCGTGCCGCCCCGGCGGACGATGTCGACCGCCGAGTAGACCGCGTCGAGGCGGTCCACTCCGGCCTTCTCCATGAACGGTTTCGCGAGGGCGTCCGGGAGCAGACCCGCCACCTGCTGCGCGGCCTTGGCCACCGGTGAGCCGTGGGCCTCCATTCCGACCGCGTCGACGACCGAGTCGGTACCGCGGCCGTCGGTCAGTTCGCGAACGACGTCCCCCACCTGCCCGCCGTGGGCCCGAAGATCCACCGTCTCGATGCCGCGAGCGCGAGCACGCTCGAGCCGTTCGGGTACGCGGTCGACGCCGATGACGCGGTATCCGAGATGGGTGCCGATGCGTGCCGCCATGTCGCCGATCGGACCGAGGCCCAGCACGGTCAGCGAGCCGCCCTCGGGCACCCCCGCGTACTGCACGGCCTGCCACGCGGTGGGCAGTACGTCGGACAGGTAGACGAATCGCTCGTCGCTCGGGCCCTCCGGGACCTTGATGTGGGTGAAGTCGGCGTGCGGCACCCTCAGGTACTGCGCCTGGCCGCCCGGCACCGATCCGTAGAGCTCGGAGTAGCCGAACAGTGCTGCGCCCATACCGGTCTCGCGTACCTGGGTGGTCTCGCACTGGGTGTACAGCGACTGATCGCACATGAAGCACGAGCCGCACGAGATCTGGAACGGGACGACGATGCGGTCGCCCACCGCCAGCGTCGACACGGCGCTGCCGACCTCGCGCACGATGCCCATCGGTTCGTGGCCGAGGATGTCACCGACGTTCATGAACGGCCCGAGCACCTCGTAGAGGTGCAGATCGGAGCCGCAGATGTTGGTGGACGTCACCTCGATGATGGCGTCCGTCGGATCCTGGATCGTCGGATCCGGGACGTTGTCGACGCGGACGTCGCGCTTGCCGTGCCAGGTCACTGCTCTCATGATGTGCCTTTCGTGTCGTGCGGATGCGGGAATGCTCAGGTGATCGGGGAACCGCCGGTCACGCCGATGACCTGCCCGGTGATGTAGCTGGACTCGCCCGAGGCGAGGAACACGTACGCGGGTGCGAGTTCCGCGGGCTGTCCCGGACGTCCGAGCGGCACCTGGTCGCCGAAACCGTCGACACTGTCCGACGGCATCGTGGCCGGGATCAGCGGTGTCCAGATGGGTCCGGGTGCCACGACGTTCACGCGGATGCCCTGTCGGGCGACGTCGCTCGCGAGCCCCTTGGAGAAATTGATGATGCCGGCCTTGGTGGTGGCGTAGTCGAGCAGTTCGGGTGAGGCGCTCACGCCCTGGACGGAGGAGGTGTTGACGATGGTCGAGCCCGGATCCATCACGGCCACAGCCTTCTTGGACAACCAGAACGACGCGTACAGGTTGGTCTTCAGTACGCGGTCGAACTGCTCGGTGGTGATGTCGGCGATACCGCCGCTCTGGGCCATCTGGAACGCCGCGTTGTTCACGAGAATGTCGAGACCGCCCAGTTCGCGCACCGCGGTGTCGATCAGGGCGTCACAGTGCGCCTCGTCGCGGATGTCACCGGGGACGCTGACGGCCCGGCGGCCGGCCTCCTCGACGAGCCGCACCGTCTCGCGCGCATCGGGCTCCTCGGACTCGAGGTACGACAGCACGACGTCGGCGCCCTCGCGCGCGAACGCCAGGGCGACGGCGCGGCCGATGCCGCTGTCCGCTCCGGTGATCAGTGCCTTCCGGCCGGTGAGCCGCCCTGATCCGCGGTAGGTGGACTCCCCGTGGTCGGGGGTGGTCCGCATGTCCTCGGTCAGCCCGGGATGCGAGATCGGTTGCTGCCCCTCGCGATCCGGCGTCGCGTAGGCGGTACGCGGGTCTCTCTTGGTGTACTGGTCGATCGAGCCGTTCGAAGAAGTCATACCGGCCGGGTACCCGCGTACCCGACCGGGAATCCTGGTCCCGCCTCAGGAACGCGGGTGCAACAGCGCTCGCGAGAATCGTCCGGACACGTCGTGACGCACCCGTCCGTCTCGGCCGATCGACACGACGCCGCCGGCCCACGAGGGGTCGGTGTCCGCCGCGGACTGCGGGTCGGTGGTGCCCTCGGCGTCGGTGCCGTCGTGCGAGCTGACCGTCAGCGACCGCCTGATGGACTCGTCGATACCCACGAGAGAGTCGACGGCGTGCGCGAACGTGTCCGTGGCCGCGTTGCCGCGACGGACGATCATGTCGTGATGCAGGCTGTCCACCAACGAGATCACGGTGCCGGGCGGCATCTGTGTGATGGCGGCGACGGCTCGCCCGACGATCGGTGTGGGAACCAGCGGCACGCGGAACTGGGGCCGCGACAGTTCGGCGATGGTCGCGTAGCGGGTGAGCAACTCGGGGTAGGTGAGCACCTCGGTCCCGCCGATGTCGTACGACCCCGGAATGGGCTCGTCACCGAGAGCGGCGGCGATGATGTGCAGGACGTCGGTCGTCGCGATCGGCTGCACCTTCTTCACCATCCAGCTCGGCACGGGGGTGACCGGGAGCCGTTCGACCATCCTGCGTACGAGCTCGAACGAGGTGGAGCCGGACCCGAGGATGATGGCCGCCCGGAACACCGTCGCCGGGACGGACGAGTTGAGGAAGACCTCCTCGACCTGCAGGCGGGACGTGATGTGGTCGGAGAGGTCCTCGTCGTCGTCGGGCACGTGGCCGGACAGGTAGACGATGCGGCCCACGCCGTGCTTCTCCGCGGCGCGCGCGACGGCCTGCGCGGCCTCGCGATCCTTGGTCACGAAGTCGCCGTCGTCCATCGAGTGCACGAGGTAGACGACCGCGTCCGCACCCTCGAGCGCGGCGTCGATGGACTTCTCGTCGGTGATGTCGAAGTGGACCGGCGTCACGTCGTCCTCCCAGCTGAAGGAGGACGCCTTGCTGTCGTCGCGCATGGCGGCGAGCACGTCGTGACCCTCGCCCAGCAGGATGGGAACGAGACGTGAGCCGATGTAGCCGGTGGACCCGGTGACCAGGATGCGCAAGACATGCCTTTCGAGTGAGTGGTCCTGGTCTACCCGTCCCCGGTCGCGGTCAATCTGTGCCGAGTGTCATGCCCGCTGCTGCTCGAGGAGGTCGGATGAATGCGTCTCGAGAACGGGAGCCGTCGGACATCGCGTCGGCGCTGGCGGCATTCGCTCGCGACCTGACGGCGCACACCGATCTCGACGACACGTTGCGCAGGGGCACCGAGGCGGCCCTCGATCTGGTTCCCGGAACGGACGCCGCCGACGTGGTGGCGATCTCGGGCAGGTCGTCGTTCACCTCGCACGGGCCCACGTCGTCCCTTCCGCCGCGGCTCGACGCAGCTCAGATCGAGTTCGGGGAGGGCCCGTGCCTGGACGCGGCGACCACCACCGCGGTGGTGCGGGCCGATGATCTGACCACCGACACCCGGTGGCCGAAGTATGCGCCGATCGCCGTGGCGGAGGGCGTGCGGAGCTCGCTCTCCTTCCAGCTCTTCACCCACCGCGACACCTTCGGTGCCCTGAACCTGTTCGCGTTCGAGCCCCGAGCCTTCACCGACGACGCGATCATGGTCGGGGAGGCGCTCGCCACCCACGCCGCGATCGCTCTGACAGCGGGTCGGGTCGAGGATCAACTGCATTCGGCCCTGGCGTCCCGGGACGTCATCGGGCAGGCCAAGGGCATGATCATGGAGCGTTTCGGCGTCGACGCCCAGCAGGCCTTCACCCTGCTGACCAGGCTGTCCCAGGACTCCAACACCCCGATCAGCCGGTTGTCGGTCCACTTGGTGGAGAAGGGGTCGGAGTCGGCTCGCTGAGGTGCCGGGTCACGAGAACTCGGCGTGCAGTTCGGGGAGGAACGCCGCGAGGTGATTCATCTCCTGCCCGCAGTGCATCAGCAGGTCACGACCGAGGTCGAGGCTCAGCTGCAGATCGGTCGGATCGACCGACGCACCACGGGCCACCGCACACGCGGCCTGCGTCACGTTCGGTACGTGCAGGCCGCGGAGGTTCAGGTGGAACCGGCTGCGCATCTCGGCGCCGCCCTCGATCGGGCGGACCTGGTGGGCGAGCCACCCCAGGTCCACGGGGGCGATGCTGCTCCCGACGCGGCCGAAGACGATGGTCTGATCCGACGGCACGGTGAACCCGTGCGCCACCGGGTCTCGGAAGTTGATCCCGAGCTGCTGCAGTTTCGGCCCCACGTACTCGTCTACGTAGGTGGTGTTGCCGATGTACTTCTGCCGGTCCGTGAGGTCGGCGGTGGTGAGGTCGGTGTCCAGGGCAGCGAACTGGTGCGCGTCGGGATGCCACAACTTGTAGCGCGCGGCCTCGCTGGAGTGCCACCCGAACCACCAGTCCCACATGGCCGCAGTGACTCTCGGCATGACGGTGCGCACCGCCACGAAGACCACCCCGTCGGCGCCCTGGCCGTACCCGGTCTCCACCGCGGACGTCCCGGTCGGGCCGAGATCGCGCGTGATGTCCTCGAACCGAGGCACTGCTCCCGCCGGTAGCGCCGGGCCGGCGAAGGCGTCGGCCACGATCTGCGGCGCGGGGGCGGTCCGGGCCTGCATGTAGCGGGCGTACGGGAGCGCGAAGTCGGCGCCGCGGTAGCCGGGATAGCGAACGGCGCAGGCCGCCGAGGGGAGTGTCGGCGCTGCGCGGACGCGCGGGGCGATCCCCACCGTGACCGCTCCCGCGGCGACGGCGGCCGCTCCCAACATCCCGCGACGACTCATGGCCCGATTCCTCAACATCTGTACAGAAAAGGCGCCGGCGACCCCGGTGTCAAGCACGAGCGGACGTGCCGAGACGGGTGTACCCTCAACGCCTGTCATGATCGTGACGCGGCAGTCGGGGGACGGTGGAGCGGGCTCGATCAGCCCGTTCCGCCGGCGCGATCATCGTGAGCCGACCGTGACCGGTGATGGTGGTACCGGCACGTCAGGGCCGTAACATCTCACCAATGAGTGATGGTGAGACGGTGGAGAAGCCCAGAAGTCGGCGCTCACTCATCTCTGCCGCCGCGGTGCAGGTACTCGCCGAACGCGGTCCCCGTGGGTTCACTCATCGTGCGGTCGATCAGGCAACCGGTCTCGGTGCCGGCGCCGTCAACTATCACGCGCCCGATCGAGCCACCCTGCTCTCGCTGGCGCTCGACGAGGTGTTCCGGAGAGATCTCGAGGTCGCCGGTCGGCACTTCGCACTCGACACCTGGCATCACGACGCCGTGGTCGACGCCGTCGTCGGGTTCGTCCGCGACATGTGCAGCGAGGAGCATCGCGGCCGCGTCGTCGCACGGCACCACCTTCTCGGCGAGGGTCTGGTGCGGCCCGAACTCAAGGCGGCGTTCGACGCCCAGTTGGCCGCGTTCGTCGGCCTGGTGTCGTCCAAGATGAGCGAGGCGGGCTACCCCGCGACCGTGGCGTCGGCGGAACTGTTCGCCATGTCCGTGGACGGTCTGCTCACCCGCCAGGTGGTCATCGGGGTCGAACCGCTTGCCGACGAGGAGATTCCGCGCATCGTCTCCATCATCGCTCGGAGGTGGTGACGCGCCGGTCCCGCGTTTGAATCGCGTCCGTTCGGGAATGCCATTCCTGAAGAAAGGCGGCAGATGCTGCCAGCGCATCTGCGCCGACGGAAGGTTCTCGTGTGACGACGATTCATCGCGACACGATCAGCATGGTGCGTGCACACCCCGGTGTGTACGCCCCCCAGGACGATTCGAGACTGCTCTGCGAGGTCATGCCGGTGGCGGCGTCGCCCCTGGGTGCGCGTGCCCTCGATCTGTGTACGGGTACCGGAGTGCTCGCACTCCAGGCTGCGTGTCTCGGTGCACGTGAGGTGCTCGCCTACGACCTGGATGCTCGCGCCGTCGCGTGCGCCCTGGACAACGCCGAGCGCATCGGTGTCGAGGTCGATGCGCGACAGGGCACGCTCATCGACGCCCTCGCCGAGGCGCCGTTCGACCTCGTGGTCTCCAATCCGCCGTACGTGCCGTCGCCGACCGCGCCTGAGGGGCGCGGTGTGCACCGTGCGTGGGACGCCGGCGCCGACGGTCGCATCGTCCTGGACCCGTTGTGCGACAACGCGTTCGATCTACTCACTCCGGGCGGCACCATGCTGATCGTGCAGTCCGAGTTCGCCGGTGTGGACCGCACGATCGAGCGTCTGATGCGGTCCGGCACCACGGTCGACGTGGTGGCTCGCCGTCGCATCGCGTTCGGTCCCGTCTTGCACGCGCGCGCCGAGTGGCTCGAGGCCACGGGCGCCCTGCAGCCGGGTCGGCGCTCCGAGGAACTGGTGGTCGTCCGTGCCCGACGCGCCTGACGCGGCTCCCGCAGCACGGCTCGTCCGGGTGGTTCCGGGCGGGCCGGTGATGGTGGAGGGGCCCGTCGACGTGGAGATGGAGGACGGCACCCGCGTGCGGTCCGACCGCTTCATGGTGGCTCTCTGCGCGTGTCGACGCAGCAAGAACTACCCCTTCTGCGACACCAGCCATCGCCGCAAGATCCGTGCGTCCACCACCGAGGACCGGGGTCGCGACGACTGACACGGCCCGGACGTTTCACGGCGCCCTGCGGGGGCACTCCGGCGTCGTGGACACCAGGGAACAGCCGACGGTCGTCTCGTCGGAAGAGCAGTGGCGTCGGGTACTGCGTGAGCGCGGGCTGCGCGTGACCCGTCCGCGCCTTCGCGTGCTGAACGTCGTGGCGCGGCACCCACACGTCGACGCCGGCTACGTGGCCCGCACGCTGAAGAGCCAGGGGATGTCGCGGCAGACTGTCTACGGCAACCTCGACGCACTCGTGTCGGTGGATCTCCTGCGCCGGATCGAGCCCGCCAATTCGCCCGCGCTGTACGAACTTCGGGTCGACGGCGACGACCACCACCATCTGATGTGCCGGCAGTGTCGCCGAGTGTTCGACACGGCCCTCACCTCCGATGTGCGTCGACGTGCTCCCGAGCCGGAGGACGACGACTTCGACATCGACGGCGTCGACGTCTTCTTCTGGGGTGTGTGCCGTGACTGCCGGACGGGTAACCAGCAGGTATGAGCGATGATCGCGAGAAGATGCTGACGGACCACCACCGTCCGGACAGGTCCGACGATGCCACGGTGTCCGCCGTCGGTTCGGTCTCGGAGGCCCTCGAGTGGGTGGAACGCGCCCGCGGCCACCTGTACACGTTCCATCAGCTCATGGGCCACGCCGATCTCCAGTTCGGCTCTGCCGCGGACGAACTCCGCGACGCAGGGCACGGTGACGCAGCGGACGCACTGGAGCGAGAGGTGATCGGCCGCAACGTCATCGAGGGTCGGTGGACGTTCCAGATGGTCGAGGACTTCGACGACGGGTACTGGACCACCGCGCGTGAGCACGAACGCCGGATCCGCGACGACCTGATGGACGGCCGCCGTCACGTCTTCGAGGCGGAGATGAAGGAGGACCGGCGCACGCACGGCAAGCGCGGTCACGAGGCAACACCCTGACAGGAGGATCGACACGATGACGATGACGAGCGACACGGTGCGCGGCGTGCTCGACGCACCCGACGGAACGCTGCTGGTGATGCGGGACGGCGAAGTGACGATGACCGACGACGATTCGGGTGCCGTTCTGGTGACCACCAAGGCGGCACTCGTCGAGCAACTGGGAGACGACAGGTCACCCGAGCGACTCGAGACGGCGGCCACCGCGCTGAACGACATGGTCGACAAGCTCGGGGCATGATCATGTCGACGTCCGACGAAAAGCACTCGGAGCCCTCCGGTTTCGCGGAGGCGTCGGGGCCACCCGACTTCGGGATCGAGCCGACGCGCCGCGACTCCGGCGACGACCGGCTAGCGGACCCGGCCGAGCAGAGCGCGACCGGTCGAGACGGTGAGCCCGAGCAGCCCTCGGACACCTGACACCGACAGGGCCGAGGACCACACGGTCTCGGTGGTGTTCGGGGGCACCGGGCGGTCGGCGATGCGATCGGCGAGCCAGTTCAGCGTCGCAGGTGCGGCGATGGGATGCAGCGACAGGTGCTCGCTGAGCCGGTCGCGCACGTACGTCACGTGGGCGCCGGCGGTGCGGTACCGCTCCACCTGCCCGTCCACGTCGTCGACGGCGATGATGGGGTCGTGCACCGCCTGCATGATGAGGAGCGGGAAGCTCGGTGCGGACTTGCCCGGCTGGATGTCCTGGAAGATCTGCACCAGCTCGGGGGTCGCCATGACGTCGGCGAGCGGGATGTCGGTGTAGCGCTCGAGGTCGTGCATCAGCAGCGTCAGAACGGCGTGCACCGTGGTCTTGCGCTCGAGTGAGGACAGAATGGTCATGCCGGGCTGCGCGACGTGCTCGCGGATCGTCCGGTCCAGATCGGGGTAGGTGCGGCGCAGCCCCTCGACCACCATGGTGGGCAACGCGGCGAAGATCGTGCCGTTGAGGCGGGAGAACGCGGACGCCGGATCACCGACGGGCGAGCCCAGCGCGGCACCGACGACGTTCAGCTCCGGCGCGTACTCGTCCGCGGCCTCGGCGGCCCACGACGTGGCCAGGCCGCCGCCCGAGTACCCCCACAGTGCGACGGGCGCCGAGTCGTCGAGCTCCAGAGGCGCGAAGGACAGGGCGGCGCGGACGCCGTCGAGAGTGCAGTATCCGGGTTCGATCGGTGCACCCCAGCGGCCGTCCATGCCCTCGTGATCCGGCAGGGACAGCGCCCACCCGCGGCGCAGCGCGTACAGGATGATGAGCAGCTCGAACTGGGGCACGGCGCCGTGGGCGTGTGCTCCGTCCCGCAGCGCGTACGACGGGAAGCAGCGGTCCGAGACGGCGTCGATGGCGCACTGGTAGGACAGCAGCGGCCTGCTCCGACCCGGAACCGCGCCGGCCGGCAGCAGGACCGTGGTGACACCCGTGCGCGGTTCGCCGTGCATGTCGGACGACCGGTAGAGCAGCTGCCATGCCGACACGCGCTGGCGGATGGTGCCGAACAGGGCGATCTCGACACGGCGTGACCGCAGCACGGTCCCCAGCTCGGCCTTCTCGAACCGGGCGGGGGAGCGGTAGAACGGGTCCTTGTTCGGCGTCGTCGTCAGCCGTTCGACGGCATCGTCGGAGTCAGTGCTCCGGTCCGCCGCCGTCCCTCGCCCACCCGTGAACGCTGCATCTCGTTCGATGCTCATGTGCGTCTCGCTTCCTGATTCGTCGAGTCACAGTAACCCGACGACGCAGGAGGCGACCGACGCTTGCGCCGGATCAGGTGAGGGAGACCAGCTCGTGGATGTCGTCCTTCGGCAGGCCGTCGGTCGCCACGGCCGTGACCGTGGAGCTGTTCAGCGTGATCGAACCCTTGTGGTTGTCGAGGAACGCGGTGTCGGCCGCATCGCGTCCGGTCGCGATCCGGACCAGCGTCGATCGAGGTGCGAGACACGTTGCGTCGACGACGTGCCAGGTGTCGTTCACCAGGGCCTCCGCGACGGCGTGGAAGTCCATCGGGTCGCATCCGGGTGCGTAGACGGCGACCAGACGAGCTGGAACGTTCAGCGCGCGCAGCATCGCGACGACCAGGTGCGCATAGTCACGGCACACGCCGGCACCGGCGAGCAGCGTGTCCGCCGCACCGTCGATGGGATCGCTGCTCCCCGGGACGTAGTGCAGTCGACGGCCGACCCAGTCGGAGACCTCCGACAACAGGACCGCGTCGTCCGACTCGCTGCCGAACTCGGTGGCAGCGAAACCGAAGAACTTGTCGGCCTCCGCGTACCGGCTCGGACGGAGGTAGACCGAGCGATCGAGATCCGTGACGGGGGACGGCTCCGCGTTCCCGGTGACGGTCGCGTCGTAGTAGACCTGCAGGTTGCCCACCGGCGCCTCGAGGACGTGGATCCGGTTGCCGTGGGCTCCGCTGACCTCGCGGGCATCGACCGGTTTCCCGTCCAGGACGAACGAGAGGGTCTCGGCGACCTGCGCGCCGGGATGCGGGGCCACGGCGATCTGGAACTCCAGGGTGCTGGCGGCCGTGATGTCGACATCGAGGCGTGCGGAGACGACGCGTTCGGTCATGGAGGTGCTCGTTTCCGGGGGGAGAGGGGGTGTGCGCGGAGGTGTACCCCGCCTGACCAGGAACGACGCGTGTCGCTGGACACAGTGGGACGACCGCGGGCCTGGATCGTGGAATGTGGGCCCCGGAATCCGGGGTCCGGATTCCACCATCGCCCGGCGGCGAGGGGGAGGCGTGGAGCCGATGACGGGAATCGAACCCGCGTATTCAGCTTGGGAAGCGGTTTCGACGTTGCGGCGTGACCGTACCCGACCTGCGGCGAGGTTGCCCGAGTCGGTGTATCAGTACTGGTCACAGCGCTAACTAGCGCGTCGTAGTCGCGAGGTAGCGGACCGTAGCGCCGTGTAGTTGCGCTGTGGTGCGCGGCCCCGTCGCGGCCCCGGAGGTGAGTCCGCGCGGGCGGTAGAGTCGGTCGCGTAAGCCGTTCAGGCCGCTCGGAGAGCGCCCCGGCGAGCACAGTTCGGGCCGGAGGCCCACACGGCGGTTCAACCGCATGCGCGCGAGGCGCACCCCTTCCTAGCAACCACGCCGACGCCTCGCGCGGCCTCTCGATTGGACCCCTTGTGAACACCACCCAGCTCACCCCCGCTCAGCTCACGGCAATGGACGACCCCGACTACTTCCCGATCTTCGGGGCGGAACGTACCGGCACCAGTACGCGCGGCGACGTACTTGTCTCCCACACCAGCGACGGCACCGACCTGAATACGGTCTGGGACGAACTCGCCGCGACCCTGGACATCTTCAACGAGCAGCGCTCGGCAATCGCGTCGTTGCTCTCGTACCCGACTACGCGTCAGGTCGACGCGGTTCAGCAGTCCGTCGGCGGGGCAACGCTGGAGCTAGCGAGCGAGTTCGGCGTGCCGACCGGTGTACGTGGGCCGGAGGTCGCCACTGTCGGGTACGACTTCAAGGACTACGACATTGCGAGCCGCTTCTCATGGAAATTCCTCCGGGACGCCGATGCGCGGCAGGTAGATGCGGTCCACAACGACGTGCTGGAAGGCGTCAACAACCACACGACAACGGCGATTCTGCGACGGCTGTTCACTCCCACGCCGTCTGTCTCGCCAGAGGGCAACGCCGTCCACGGGCTGTGGAACGGGGATGGTTCGTTCATCCCGCCGTACATGGGGAGGGAGTTCGATCCGGCCACAGAGACGCACTACCTCACTACCCAGAGCGCGGTGCTCGACGCGAGTGATTTGGAAGCGGTCATCGAGAAGGTGACCTCGAAGGGCTACGCGACCGACACCGGTCGTCAACTCCTGATTCTCGCGCATCCCAACGAGGCAAAACGGATCGCGACGTTCCGTGCAGGGAAGGCCGGTTCGGATGGAGTCGAGGCCCACCACGACTTCGTGCCCAGCGCTAGTGCCCCGGCCCGTCTGACGCTGGAGTCGATCGTCGGCGGACAAGCCCCCTCGGACTTCAACGGACTGCCCGTTCTCGGAAGCTATGGACCCGCGTACCTGATCGAGTCGTACTTCGTGCCGGCCGGGTACGTGGCAGTGGTCGCGACCGCGGGACCCGACGGGGAAGGAAACCCGATCGCCTTCCGCGAGCATCCCCGGGCCGAGTACCAGGGGCTGCGACTCTCATCCCCGGCAACGACCAGCGCTACCCGATCGTGTCGTCCTACTATGCCATTGGGTACGGTACGGGGGTACGGCATCGCGGTGCGGCGGCGGTTCTCCAGGTGAACACGAGCACGACGTACGCCGCGCCGACCTTCCTCCGGTAGGCCGACATGGGTGGGAAGCGACAGTCGTCCGAACCCGGCCGGAGCGAGTTCTCGCACGGCAAGGGGTTGACCCCGACCGGCGTAACTCGGTACTCCGGTCGCGTTGCCTCGCTCACCGTCACCGAGCGCGACAGCGAGCAGTCGAAGGCGGCGATCCGAGCCGCGACCTCCGGCCGATCGGCCTAGCCTGCCGATTGCACCCCCCCAAGTCACCATCGCGCTCTTCGGGTAGGAGTGTCCGCGATGGGCACAAGTGCCCCGCACCCCTGACGAGGGGTGCGGGGCATTTCGCGTCGGCACCCAAAGCGTGAGTCGCACTGAGTGTCTGACCGTAGTCCCGTAGACGTCTCGATACGGCTCGTATAGACTCGTATTAGTTCCGAGAAGTTACTGGAACTGGCAAGTCTCCTTTGGCCCCTGAACGCACACGGGCACGTGCAAGGTTTTCTTCAGTCCTTGGCGGGTGGATAGGCGAGTTGGGCAGGCTGCGTCTCGCCCAGGTTCACTCCACATCAGATGGAGCCCTGGTGAGACGCCTCGGCAGGGTTCCCTCTTCGTCAGGAGAACCATGGGAAAGTCATTAAACCCTCCACGTCCGGTCGACCCCTCGCTACCGACGATGACTATCGAGGATGCAGTCGTCTGGTCTGCGGCGATGGGCGTCCCCGTCACCAAGAGCACAATTCGCCGAGCCATCTACCAAGGCAATCTACGGCGGCATCTGATCCAGAATCGGGTCCGTCTGTCCGAGAACGATATTCGGTCATGGATGGCAAGTACGGCAGACGCCCATTTCGTTCCCCGCCACGTTCCAGGGCGTGCATCGTGAGCGCGCAGATGAGCCGGGACGATCTGCTGGTGAAGTACCCGTCCCTGGACCGCGACATCCATCGCGTCGACCGGTTGACCGATTTGTTCGAAGCAGCCGCAACACAGGGCCACAAGCCCGTGGGCCAGTGGAAGAGACGCCGAGACGGGCGGGAGAAGTTCGTTGTGACCGGACACGTGACGTACTCACCTGGCGCTCGGAACCATCCGCGGATCAGCGATGCGCTGGATGAGGCGCGGGCGCAGAAGCGCACAGTTCCCGAGCCGGACGACTTGGCTGCCCTTGCTCGCCTCGACTACGCCCACTCGAATCTCTCGGACCGGGACCGGCTGTCTTACGACCCCGACGGGTACGGCTTGGACGAGGTGTACTCGATCGAATCTCGCTTGCATCGACACAAGCTTGCCGCATCTCTTCATGCGGCGACGATGGGCGAACCGATGGTGTCGGTGGTCCTAATTGATCCGAATGTGCCAGCGGTGCAACCGGACATGCCCCTACGGTGGCGGAACAAGGACGGCTCCGTCTCGTCCAGCGCGGCGACCTTTCCCGTCGGACTTGGATACTCACCGAAGCGGGTCGCGGAACTCGTGATGCATTTCCTGGCGTCGCAGTGTCGATGGTGCGACCGTGCTGATGGCCGACCGGACTTCGGTCTCCTCTGCTCGGCGGGCGAGACGGTCTACCTATTCCCGACCTGTCGAAACTGTAGGGACGAGCTTGCGTCGTTCTTCGCCGATGGTGACCACGGCTCAACACAATCGCTCGACTTCATTGCGAACGACGGTGACCTCCACGGGACTGGCTGGCCGGCTGACCGACGCCGCTGAAACGCCGAGTACCCCCGACCGCCTTGCTTTGATCGGCCGGGGGTGCTTGTGACACATGCGCGCGGTTGCAGCCGCACGCTCAATCCCATTGCCCGATAGGAACTTACGTGTCTCATTCTACCCGCCGTCGACATCGAATCGTTGATGATCCGGACCTCCACGATGTGCTCGCCGCGCTCGGTCACCGATCCACCGAACGGGTTTCGCTCTGCACCAAGAAGGAGGGCTCCTCGTTTTTGTGCAGGGTCGAACCGGTGCGGCACCTTCTGGCGTGGACGCCGCCGCAGGACCGCAACGTGTACTTCGGGGTCAATCCGGTGCTGCCGACGGTCGCGTTCGGTCGCCGCGGCACCGAGAACGACGTAACCCGCGTGTACGCGCTTTTCGCTGACTTGGACGTCAAGGACAACGGCCTGCACTCCTTGGACGAGTGCCGTGAAGTCGTGGATCGGCTGTCGCGGGCACTCACCGTCAACCCCATCGCGGTGATCGAATCCGGGCACGGCCTCCAGCCGTTTTACCGGATCGCCTCGCCTCAATCCTGCTCGAACGTGGTCGGCGGAAACGAAAACCGCCTTGATCGGGAGGGGTGGAGGCTTCTCTACGACCGATGGGGCGGGTTGGTGCGGGATCAGGTGCGGAGTGTTCGTCCCGGTGCTGATATCGACAACGTCTACAACCTCGACCGCATTCTCAGAGCGCCAGGTTCGGTCAACCACAAAGCTGAACCCAAACCAGTTCGCACAACGCTGTTCCCACGCTCGGGTGCGCTGACGTGGCGAGAGATCCTGAGCGTTCTGAACCGCGACGGGACGCGGCCCCTCACCGGTGCTGTGCGGGTTCGACGCCCCTCCGTGCCGACGACGATGGAGGCCGCGATCGGGTGGGTCAATGACCAACCCGGTGCGCTCTGCGACGAGGACGAGCTGCTGGCGATGCATCCGGCCCGGACCATGCTGGCGCTCGCGGATCGGCCAGGGATGGTGCAGGCGATGGTCGCGGGAGGTTCCGACGACGCGTCGGCGTACTCGGTCATGCTGAGAAAAGTTCAACAAGCTGTGTGGTCTTCGACTGAGAACAAGGCGGGGCTGGGACTGGCGCTGGACGTGATCCGCGACGCCTACCTGGAGGTTATGGAACTACGCCGGTCGGGCTCCGCTCCGGGGACGGCGAGAGCCGACGCGGACGCTCTTGACGAGTTCTACCGCGCCCTCCGGGGCGCTGTCGGTCGCGCGAAGGCTAGGGGGAACTCCCCGGCCCCGCAACGCGACTCCGACGGCCGCATCGTCCTCCGCTTCCGTTCGGAGACGGCGGTGAACAAGTCATGACCCACGCAATGAACGTCGGTCACGCGAGCCGCAAGCGATCATGCACGCCGGCCATGGATGGACCGGGCTTCCACCACGACTTCGGAATCGACGGTGTCGACGCACCCGCTCCAGAACTTGTGGTGGTACCCGCAGCGGACGATCCCATTCAGGCGAAGCTGCGGACGCGGTTCTGGCCGCACTACAACGAACCCCGTCCCGTGGCCAGGGAGCTCATCTCGCGTACGGAAAGCTCACGACCCCTGGGTTTTTGGCGCGGTCAATGGATGGCCTGGGGTGGAACTCAGTGGCGGCGCCTGGATGAGTCCGCGTGTCGCAAACTCGTCTACGACCACCTCGAGAACGCGGTCATCGACGCCGGTACAGACAAGGACGGTGTGCCGATCCCGCCTAAACCGTGGAACCCGAACAGGACCAGGGTCTCGAACGTGCTTGATGCGATGGAGGGGCTGGTGACCATCGACAGCGAACTGACGCCGCCGTCCTGGCGTACGCCGTCTCACGGCTCGCCGCACGTCGTCGCGTGTACGAACGGCTTGCTTCGGGTGTCCGACCGAATCCTCATCGAGCACACCCCCGACTACTTCAACCTCGTGTCGGTGCCCTTCGCATTCGATCCCGCCGCTGCGCGTCCGACAGTGTGGCTGCGCAGCCTCAACGAGTGGCTTCCCGGCGATGCAGAGGCGATCGAGGCGCTGCAAGAGTGGTTCGGCTACATAGTTTCCGGCCGCACCGATATGCACAAGATCGCCATGCTGATCGGCCCGCCCCGGTCGGGCAAGGGCACGATTGCTCGCGTTCTGGAGGCGTTGGTCGGCAAGGAGAACGTGACCGGTCCGTCGACTGGAGACCTCGGTAGTCGGTTCGGGCTGGAGCCGCTCATCGGCAAAACACTCGGCACAATCGCGGACGGTCGGGTCACGGTCCGCGCCGACGGGATCGTGGAGAACTTGCTACGCATCTCCGGCGAAGACCGCATCCAGATCGACATCAAGCACCAGCAACCGTGGAACGGGAAGCTCTCGGCCCGGTTGATGTTCTTGTCGAATGAGCTGCCGCGGCTGCCGGACTCCTCCAACGCCATCAAGACGCGCATGCTCGCGTTCCAGTTCCGCCGGTCGTTCCTGGGTGCGGAGAACACCAACCTCATCGACCAGCTGACGGGGGAGCTGCCCGGAATCCTTCTTTGGGCCCTGGACGGACTAGACCGGCTCTACTCCCGCGGGCGGTTCTTGCAGCCCGATTCTGGCGCTCATCTTCTGGAGGTTCTGGGCGAGGGGGCGTCTCCTGTGGAGACGTTCATCCGCGAGGCGTGCGAGACGGGGGTGGAGCGAAGCGTTGCCGTCGAAATTATCTACAAGCGGTACTCCGATTGGTGCGGGGCGAACGGGTACACGCCCGCGAATTCGTCCAACTTCGGCCAACAACTCGTCGCCGCCATGTCGACTATCGCTCCCGACATCAAAGTGGAGAAGCGGCGCGTGGGCGGACGGGGTGGGCGCGTACCCACGTACATAGGTGTCGACGTGCGGTCTCGAGTGGGCGCGAAGGTCGTCTGACGGGTTTGGTTCCTCAGCCGTTCCCCAGCGGTTCCCTAGGAAAAATCGCAGCACGCGGCCGTATCGCCGCAGCTCGGAGGGTAGTTCCTCAGGTTCCCTAGGACTTTTCTACTTACTACGCGAAAGAGAGATAGGAATGTTAGTAGACGTATCTAGTTACGACGGAAGAATAAGAGATAGTTCAGCCCGTTCCCTAGGGAACCTACGGAACGGCCCTCTGACCAGCGAGAACAGTCCCCGATGCTGGGGAATCTCCTACGGAACCCCTGAGGAACGCCTAGGGAACCAGGGATTCCGAGGCCGGGAGGCGACCGAAGGTGGAGCCGGCCATGAGTGACTACGACGCTCATGGCGCACAATCGCCCGACTCGGATGCCGACGAGATGCTACGGGCGGCGTCGCCGGAGGCGGAGACGTGGCGCACGATCAAGCGAACGGCCAAGGCCGAACGCGCGGCGTTGGACCGCGAGCGAGAGAGGCACGAACGGGCCTACCGGGCGCGGGTGCGGCATACGGACGAGATGACCGAAGCGGAAGCACGCCGCCGCGCGAACGGGGAAAGGCCGAACCTGACGCCCGAGAACTTCGGTGCGCTCGTGACCTCCGAGCCAATTGATCCGACCGCTGAACAGACGCCTGTAGGCAAGGACTGGTTCTGAGGCTGGGCGTCCCTCGAACCAGTCGCGATAATCAGGTGCGTTGCCTGTGCGGGCGGTCGTCTCTTACGGGGGTCGCGCTCCGGCCGCGGCTTCCTGGCCGGCCAATCCATCGCCGTCTTCCCGGTCGATAGCCGCCGACCGCCGTCCCGGAGCGATCGACCTCGACACAGATTGCACCCACCTCGCTCCAACGCTCCCCAGCGTTCGGCCCGGTTCCGGGGACTCGTCGGGGTACGGGTTCTCAACGTCTTAGAGCCAAAATGCACTGTGGGGCAATGCAATCAGCGTGTATCGGTCGGTGGGCGCGTGGCGTACCTTCGGGGCCGGAAACGTTCCAACCGGTCAACGGCGACGTATCCGGCCCCACTCGGCAGGACGACAGGAGAAGCTAATGACGACGACTCAAGCCCCGGATCGGGGGCATGCGGGCGCGGGAACGGCGCACGGTCTACGCGGGTTGCGCGTGATCGGGTACGCCCGCGTCTCGACCAACGCCCAGGAGAAGGGGCACGGACTAGGGGCACAGCAGGACGAGATGCGTCGGTATTGCGCCGCGAACGAGCTCCAATTACTCACCGTCACATACGATGTGATGAGCAGTGGTAGCGTGCCGAAGCTCCACGGACGGGCGACCGCCATCGCGGCTATCGAAGCGGGCCTGGCGGATGCGCTACTGGTCCGGGCGCTCGACCGCGCCACGCGGGACCAGCTCGACGCCGCGGCAATCGCTCAGCGCGCCAACGCGAATGGCTGGACCTTGCTCGACACGCAGGGCGCGAACTCCAGCGACACCAGCCAGCGACTGCTCTTCGACATTCGGGTGGCCATGGCTGCGGAGGAAAAGCGCAAGATCAGCGAGCGGACCAAGGAGGGCTTGCGGCGGGCGAAGGCGCAGGGCGTGCGGCTGGGCCGTCCGTCGGGTATCTCGCCTGCAATCCAAGAAGAGATTGTGGCGATGCGGGTAGAGGACGGACTCAGCGCGAAGAGGATCGCGGCCAAGCTGGACGAGTACGGCATCGCAACGCCGGGGGACGGGCTCCAGTGGCACCACAGCACGATCCGCCGAGTGCTCCAACGCGCGGGGGTGATGTGAGATGGACACCCTCGGTTGGGTTCTCGTTCTCTGGCTTCCGCTCACCTTCGTGGTAATCGCCGCGATCTTCAGCAACGGGAAGAGGTAGTCGTGGCTAGCGTCCACAAGTTCACGTCGAAGCGCGACGGCAAGCCCTACTACAAGGTGAAGTGGCGAACGCCCGACGGCAAGCACCGCACCAAGGGCGGCTTCGATACCCGTAAGCAGGCCGACACCTACGCCTCGGAGGTCGAGTACAGCCAGCGGCGGGGAACCACCTTCGACCACCGGGCCGGGGAGGTCACGTTCCGGCTCGCGGCGAACGAGTGGCTGGAGAGTCGCCACGACCTAAAGCCCCGGACCCGCGCGGGCTACGCGTACCAGATCGCCGACGGCAGCGAGATCGACCGGACTTTTGGGGGCTACCCCCTTAACGCCATCACCCGCCCGATGGTCTCGGAGTGGGTCGTCGGTCTCTCCCGACGAGGGAAGCAACCCTCTACCGTTCGGCATGCGTTCTTCGTGGTTCGGATGGTCCTCGGGCAGGCGGTAGCGGATGGCCGGCTGAGCGCGAACCCCTGTGATCACGTCCGGCTCCCGAGCGAGCGAAGCGCCACGGCAGGAACGCCGGGTGTGGTCGATGACCCCGACCAGTTCCTCACCGCGACTCAGGTATCGGCGCTCGTAGAGGCGACGCCGTGGCCCTTTAACGTCATGGTGCATCTCGCGGCGTGGTCCGGGTTGCGCGCCGCCGAACTCGCGGGGCTCCAGGTAGGTGACGTGGAGTTACCGGCGAGGTCGCTGAACCCGAACGCGCCCCGCAAGCCCGGAACGCTCCGGGTCGAGCGGACAGTCATGGTCGTCGGTGGGGTGCTCTCGTATGACACGCCCAAGACGCGGGGGAGCAGGCGGCGAGTGCCGTTGCCGAGCGCGACGGTGGACGTGCTCCGGGACTACCTCGCGGTTCACCCCCGTACCGATGAACCGGGTGCGCCCCTCTTCCCCGCGTCGACGCTCGTCGCCGCAAAGCCGACGGGGAAGCGTGCGACCGACGCGGAGGGGCGTCGTACCGTGCCGAAGGCTGCGGACGTCCTCGCGGCCCTCAGCGCGGACGAGGCAGCGGAGCGGCTATCGCTCGATTGGTCGACGCCGCTCCGGCACCCGTCCTTCTACAAAGCGGTCTACCGCCCCGCTGTCTTGCGGGCGATCCGCCTTGGCACAGCGCTCCCGCCCGCGCTCAAGTTCCACTCGCTACGGCATACGTACGTGTCGCTGTGCGTCGCGGCCGGAATCCCGCCGCTGGAGATAGCACGGTTTGCCGGCCACGCGAAGGTGACGACGACGCTCAGCGTCTACGCGCACCTCTTCGAGGACGACCACTCTGACGCGATGGACGCGCTCGGTTCGATGGGTGCGGCTCGCGGGGAGAACGTGGTTCCTATTCGCCGCGCGGAGGTCAGTTGACCCCGGTCGCCCCGGCCGAAGAGGTTGCCTTGGTCTCCGCGTAGAACCGATCCCAGACGGCACCGCTGCACTGCGCGTCCGTCTGGGAGTTCGGAGGAGTAGCCGTCAGCTCCAGGTATCGCCGCATCCCGTCTTCCCGTTCTACCGAGCTGAGCGCCGGGTCCGTCGAGTCGGCCAAGGCTTGGCTCACGCTGACGGACTGAGTCGGGTTCTCCATGCGCTTGAATGACTCGCACCACTCGGCGCGCTCGGCATCCACCGGAGCGGCTGCTGACGAGGGCGGTGAGCTCGAAGCCGGGTCGGTTTGGCTGCCGCAAGCGGTCACGGCCAGAACGAACAGAGCGGCAAGGACCGCGGACTTCTTCACGTACGTCTCATCTCAGTCGGTGACTCGGGCAACCGTCGCAGAGCCTAGATGGTTCCGCACTAGACGTTTGTGCTCTGGATAGCCCCGCTGTAGACGGTTGTGCTTATCAAGCCATGCCGACAGACCCGAAGCCCCCTCTGAACGCCACGCTCGGTGCGTTCGGTGAGCGTGTCCGGGTACGCCGCCGCGAGCTGGGTCTGAGTCAGGAAGCCGCTGCCGAAGCCTGTGGGGTCCACTGGACCTACCTGAGTCAGATCGAGCGGGGTCAGCGAAGCCCGCGCTTGGAGAACCTGCTGAAGATCGCGGACGGACTTGAGTGCCAGCCGGGAGAGCTTGTCGACAGGTTGCAACCTAGGTAAGAAGCTCGTCGCCGGTGGTGGTACTTAAAGTGTTAGCCTCGGCACTCTCGTCTTTGGGGGTTAGGGCTTGGTCAATTCTTGCCAAAATCGGGAGGAAATTCTCAAACACGTGTGCGTCTGTTTCCGCACCGCAGAGCAAGTCACATAGGGCCATCTTTTTCAGTTCATGAACTACAGTCGGCCGCCCTACTCCGGTGTCCTTCTCGCGCTTTATGTACATATTGTCAGTGAAGACTTCAGCGGGCAGAAGGTTCTCAACTCCTTTGGTGCATACCGCATTTTCAACTTGAGGCAGTTGCATGACTTCGATTGACTCGAATTTCTTTTCTTTGACCTTTGCGTCGCAGTCGTACAGTATGACAATTGGTCGTTGCGTAAACGTTGGATTTGCCTCGAAGAACTGGACGGTCCGATCGAGGCTGTCGTCGCCTGTGAAGGTACCACCGCCATTGGCCGGGTTGGCGCGACCAACCCACTCGAAGTGGTTTATGAGGTGGGGGTAGTTCAGCACTTGAGCTGCCTTCGCGAAGTACTTTTGATCCGTTTCCCCTGCCAGCAGCACTAGAGGTCTTTCACTCGACCGTACTTCTTCCATGATATCGAGTGCGTAACGCTTTGTTTCGCGGAACGCGGTGAGAGCGGTCTCGAACTCGCTGTAAGCCTCAGCGTTTATTTGGAGACCATGAGGCATCTCAATGACTTGCATTTTGTCTGCGGTGAACTGATTTTCCATGCCCAGAGTGAAGAAGGGAGAATGGCTTGAAATGATGAACTGCACACCTGGAAACAGGGAGATCAGTCGTGGCAGTGCTCTCATTTGGAGATCGACGTGCATGTGTGCGTCCAATTCGTCTATCACAACGATGCCCTCGATGTTAGTCGGAGATTTGCCAATCTCATCTCCATATCGAAGGATCGTACCGAAAAGGGAAAGGAGGGTAGCTTGCCCGCCGGACAGGCTATCCAACCCGCTTATCAAAGGCTCCCCGTGCACTTCCACGCCTATCTTGCGGGCATTATGTCGTCCCGCCCAGCGAAATTTCGCCGTCGTCTCGTCTAATACCGCTTGCAGGATGTGGTCAGCCATCAGCAACGGGTACTGTGTCGACATATACTCCGAAGCATCCATTTGAACCGAGATTTGCTTTTGGTCGTCAGAAACGAAATCGGCCTGCGTTACTCTGAGGCGCGATTCCGTGATAACGCCAAGTAGCCATTGTGCAAAAGCATCAAGGCCCTGCTCGACGAATAGAGGACGGTCGAGATCGGTGCTGAACCGATCGCTTGTTTTGTACGTATCAGCGAGGAGAGCCCCCGCGTTGAACCAGTGGGGCTTCTCGGATCTGCTGGAGGGGGAGTACATGTACACACCGGATTTGAATATCTCTTCAGCCTTGGAGTCATCGAAAGTGATTACTTTCGATGAACTGGTCCCGCTCCATGTTGCACCACTATGGAGCGATTGCGGCAGGACGTCTGTTGCCTGATATGTCGTAACGTCCCCCGCATTCTCGCGATAGAAGATGCTGTCGGCTGCTTCTTCCGCGTCAAACCGCAGTATTGAGAATGTCGCGCCGGTGCCCTGCCGAATAGTGCGTCCTCCCACCACGCGAAAGAAGCTATTCGATATTCCGTTACTTCGAAGCACATCCGAGAATGCCTGACTGGCTCCGTGCATCAATGCATCAGCAACTATCGACAACAGGTTGGTCTTCCCTGAACCGTTGGCTCCGACTATCACACACGGGACCGGACAGTCGCCGCCCTGGAACTCGATGTGCAGCCGCTCGAGGGGGCCGTTGTTCGAGACGTACAGCTCGCGAAGGTACATGCTTCTCCCGGCTCCTTGGTGTCAGCGCGCCGCGCTTCTCAGTCTCCAGGGAGGCTACAGACGGGCTCAGACACATCTGCGTGGTGCGCGGCCCCGTCGCGGCCCCGCATCCTGCGCCGACGGCAAACGCCCCGGCCGATACTGCGTCGACCAGGGCGTTCGGTGGAGCCGATGACGGGAATCGAACCCGCGTATTCAGCTTGGGAAGCTGATGTTCTGCCATTGAACTACATCGGCCGGTGGAGCTGCCCCTGAAGATTAGCAGGGCGCCCGGGTGGCCTCGGCGGGCTCGGTCGATAGTCTCTGTGCGTGCTGCTCTCCGATCGCGACATCAAGGCCGAGGTGGATGCCGGAACGCTCGGCATCGAACCGTTCGACGAGGCGATGGTTCAGCCGTCGAGTGTGGACGTGCGCCTGGACGGGCTGTTCCGGGTGTTCGACAACTCGCGCTACACCCACATCGACCCGAAGCTGCAGCAGGACGAGCTGACCACCTTGGTGGAGCCCGCCGAGGGGGAGCCGTTCGTTCTGCATCCGGGCGAGTTCGTGCTCGGGTCGACGCTCGAGCTGACGACCCTGCCGAACGATCTCGCGGGGCGACTGGAGGGCAAGTCGAGTCTGGGCCGGCTGGGACTTCTCACACACTCGACGGCGGGTTTCATCGATCCGGGCTTCAGCGGACACATCACGCTGGAGCTCTCGAATGTCGCCAATCTGCCCATCACGTTGTGGCCGGGCATGAAGATCGGGCAGCTCTGCTTGTTCCGTCTCTCCAGTCCGGCGATCAATCCTTATGGCAGCTCAGCGCTGGGATCGAAGTATCAGGGACAGCGCGGCCCGACCCCGTCGAAGGCTTATTTGAACTTTCTCCAGTAGACCTACGGTCGGTTTTTGCCGTCGTATACGTTGCTATGCCCGGTTTGACGCTCTACTATCGGTCTGTCTGAAACTCCGACAGCCGATGGTGGTGATCCATGATGCGAACCGAGACGGAAACGTTCGGTGTCTCCATGAGCACCGGGTGCGTGCGCGGAGTCGTGATGGACCCGGAGGGCCGGGTCGTCGAGGTGCGCTCGCTCGCCACCGGATCCCACCATCCTCTGTCCGCGGCCGCTGCGGCAGCGTTCGAGATGGCCGCGGATCTGTGCGTGAGTCCGGACGCGCCGGTGATCGCAGTGGGGGGAGACCCCGAGAGCACCTACGGTCCCGGCGGAGTTCGACTCGTCGCCGAGTGCGACGCGCTGCTGGCCGCCGCACGGATGGAGGGCTGCGTCGACGCGGCTCGCACGCTCGCGGTCGTCGACCTCGGTCGGGTCGGCACGCGCGTGCACGTCCTGGACACCCAGACCGGTGACCTGTACTCGAGCGTGGGCATCACGGAACTGTCCGGTGACGCGATCGACGCCGCGGTCGCCGATCACCTGTCCACCACCTTCGGTGCTGCCGAGAAGATGAGCCCCGCGGCCGTGCGCACCCTGGCCCGAGACAGTCTCGCGGCCAAGGAGATGCTGTCCGACGAGCGTGCGGTCGACCTGTCGGGGCCGTTCGTCACCGACTCGGTTCGCCTGCGCCGCACCGACTTCGAACTTCTCATCGCCCAGCCCACCGCGATGCTCGTCGACCTCGTGGACGACGCCGTGGCCCGGGGAGCCGACGCCGTGCTCCTGGTCGGCGGCGGCGCGCACATCCCGTCGGTGCGCCGCGACATCGCCGCTCGGGTCGCGGTCCCCGTCATCACGCCGCGCTGGCCGCAGTTCTTCGCGGCGATGGGCGCCGCACATCTCTCCACCGTCGTGCCCCCCGCCGTGGACGCCATGCCGCTGCCCGTCGTCACCGCACCGCCGGCGGACGACGAGGTCACGGCCGCCTTCACCACGGTGGCGGAGCCGGCTCACACCCCAGCGGCGGAGCCGGTTCCCACCCCGGAACCCGAGGTGGCGCCGGAGCCGGAGACCGCTCGACCACCGCTGCCCACACCGCGCGTCGTCACCGGTGCGCCTCGACGCGCCCGCTCCACGCGGCGACGTCGGTCCTGTGCCGGTGTCGTGGTGGGAACCACGGCGCTCGTCGCCGCGGTCACCCTCGGCGCAGCCGCCGGTGCGTCGGGACGGTCGGAGACCGAGGCCGTGCAGGCGACGGATCGCGTCGTCGTCACGTCGTCCGTCGACGCCACGCCCACTGCCACCACCGTGCCCAGCACTGCCCCGCGCGTCGACGCGGCGCCGGCCTCGCCCTCGGCGGCGTCGTCGAGCGCCACCGCCGCGCCGGCGCCGTCCACGGAGACGCCCGTCGCAGCACCGTCGAGCGTCACCCCGTCGACCTCGACCTCCCAGCGCCCGACGCTCGCCCCGGCACCCTCCACCGCGGTACAGGACGAGCCGGAGGAGACGCCGGCGCCCACCACGACACGGCGGCCGAACTCGAACACCAGCACGACGACGTCACCTGCGGCTCCGTCGCCGACGTCCACGACGACTCGGACGACCACGCCCGCGGCAACCAGCGCCCAGCCCACCACGGCGCACTGATCCATCGGGCGGGACCGTACGAGACCACGCATCATCGAGAACGAACAGGCGGACGACGACGACATGCACATCGTGCTGGGAATCTCGGCGACGAGCGACGAGGTGACGGCGGCTCTCGTCGACGTCGAGCTGCCTCGGCTCGGTCCGGTCGACGAGCGCACCATCCCGATGCAGACCGGGTCGCCGGCCGAGGTGGCCGCGGCGGTCGCGACGTCCATCGGTGTCATGCGGCTCCGGGCTGCCCGCGCCGATCTGCTGCTCACCGGTGCCGCCGTCGTCCTCGAGTCGCCGCATCTGCGTGAGCCCGTCGAGTCCGCGCTGCGCGACGGTCACGTTCGCGACGTGGTCGTCGTCGACGCGGTGGACGTCGATCCGTCCCTCGAACCGGCGGTCGCCGTCGCGCTGTGGGCCGACCACGACGCCGGCGACGCGATCACCGGTCCGATCCCGGTGGTGCTGCCCGAGCCGGTCGACGCGTCCTCACGCGAGACGCGCCGGGGATTCGCCGTCGTGGGTGCGGGAGTCGCTGCCGCCGTCCTGGCCGGATCGTTCGCGGTCTGGGCCGTGACGGGACCGCGGGCTCCCGAGGCCGCCGGTGTCGCGGAACCCCTGTCCACGTCGGCCACCGACTCGGCCGAGGCGGGCACCGGTATCGCTCCCAATCCCGCAGCGCCCGCCGGATCGAGCCCCACGGCCGTGCCGGCACCCGTGCCCGGCGGCACCACGGCCGCGGACGCCCTCACCGGCATCCGCCCCGGTGTCACGCAGCAGAACGGAGCCGTGTCGGTGCCCGCCGCACCCGGTGCCGCGACCACGCGACCGGGAACCTCGTCGGCGGCGCCGTCCAGCGGCGGATCGACGAGCGGCGGATCGACGAGCGGTGGTTCCACGAGCGGTGGTTCGACGAGCGGTGGTTCGACGAGTGGAGGCTCGACCAGCGGTGGTTCGACCAGCGGTGGTTCGACTAGCGGTGGGTCGACCAGCGGAGGCTCCACCGGGGGCGGCGGCGGAACCGGCACGGGTGGTACCGATCCCGGCACCGGTACGGGCGGTGGTTCCGGCGGCGACGAGACACCCGGATCGACGGGAGGCTCGTCGTCCGAGCCGCCGACGGATTCCGAGCCGCCTAGCCAGCCGTCCGAGCCCGACCCGACGCCGGACACGTCCGGTACCGCGTCGGTCGAGTGACGCCCCGGCTCCTAGTGAAACCAACCAAACTTTGCCAATAGCCACTGAGAACCGACCTTTTCCCTGTTCGAGCGCCTAGGCTTCGTCGCGGAACACCAGGAACGGGGCGGGTCATGCGAGCAGTGGTAGGAATTTCCCTCGGAGCGTCGGCGATACGAGCCGCGGTGATGGATCCCATGGGCCGTGCGTTGCTCGGTACCGAGTCCGTCACGGTGGCACGCGGTCGCGATCGACTCGAAGCCGCTGTCGACGTGGTGGATTCGGTCTGTGCGCGCCACGGCGCCGATCGTGAGACCGCCGTGCTGGTGGTTCCGGACGAGCCCCGGTCACGCGTGGGTACCATCTCCCTGTCCGTGCACACCGGCGGATGTGTCCGTCTCGCTTCGGAACTCGGCGCCCAGCTGATGTATCTCAGAATGCGCGGCCTGGTCGAGTCGGGATCCACGATCGCCGTCGTCGACATGGGGAAGAGCGGTACGTCGGTGTCCGTCGTCGACGTGGCCACGGGCTTCGTCAAGGACGCGACGTGGACCGACCGCTACCGGGGCAGTGCCTTCGCGGACAGTGTCCGCGAGCACCTCCTGGCTGCCTACGGCACAGCGGAACCGCTGTCGCCGAACGACTCTCAGCTACTGACCGAGGGCGTCGAGTGGGCGATGGAGATGATCGCCCTGCACCGCGTCGTGCGCGTCGGCGGACCGTTCGTCGGGGGCACCGTGAACGTCTGGCGGACCACGGTGGACCGGCTGATGCTGGACTACGTCACCGAGGCTGCCGACTGGGTGAGCGATGTGGTGCGCCGGGGTGCGCATCGTGTCGACGCCGTGGTACTGGCCGGCGGACCGGCGAACCTCCCTCTGTTGCGCGGTGTGTTCGCGCGCGAGTGGGGTTCCGCTCTGGTGATGCCACAGGATCCGCAGTCCATCGCCGCGACGGGGGCTGCCCTTCTCGCCGCACGACGGTCGGAGTCTCCGTTCAGCGCGCCGCTGCCGGTGGTACCGACGCGGTCGGAACCGTTGCCCGTGGTGACGACGCAGTCGCGGCACGCACTGGTCTGACCGTCAGGCCGCGTTCCACCGCATCCGGACGGTCGTGCCGTCCTCCGAGGAATCCACCGACGCTTCGTGCGCGAGCGCATGGATGAGGGGAAGCCCTCGACCTCGGCGCGGATCGTTGCCGTTGTCGACCCAGGATCCCCGATCGGTCACGTCGATGGTCACCCCGCCGGCCCGCGGAGTACGCACCTCGAGTCCGACGGTGCGCACCACGGTGTCCGCGGAGCGCTCGTAGGCGTGCTCGACGCTGTTGGCCAATGCCTCGTACGTGGCCAGGGTGATGTCCTGGCACAGGTCCTCGTCGAGGCCGCGGTCGCGCAGCCATGCGAGCACCGTCGTACGCACACCGGTCAGCGCCCGAGGCTCGGCGGGGATGTCCTGCAGGATCAGATCGCGGGTCGCGTCACCACGGTCGGTGACCGGCATGTCGTCGGCGACGTCGGTGATCATGGAAGCGCTGTACCCACTGCGCGCAGATTTTGCACATCCATGGTCGAGATCACTCGGTCGAATCGGACCGATCGTTCACCGGACCCAGCCGGCGGCGCAACGACACGGGCAGTACGAGGCAGACCGAGACGAACAGGGTGGCCGCCACTGCGCACGCGATGATGCCCGCGGTGGGACCCACCACCAGGTCGAAGATGAGCAGCGGTACGCCGGACATCGCGATGCCCAGCAGGACGAAACCGGCGAGAGCGAACCGGTTCGCGTGGTCGACGAGCTGACGCAGTGCCCGGCGACGGAACAGGATCCTGTGCAGAGCCACCGGCGCGACCAGAAGGATGGTGGCGGTGACCGATGCTCCGAGCGTCACGAGGTACACGGCCTGCTCGTACGTCTCGAGTTCCGGGAACCGGGCCTGGAACGGGAGGGTGAGCAGGAAGCCGGTGAGCAACTGGATACCGGTCTGCACCACGCGCAGCTCCTGCAGAAGGTTCGACCAGTTGCGATCGAGGCGCTCGGTCTCGGTCTCGTGCCGCTCGCGTGCGTTCCAGTCCGACCCGGTCAGGGGCCCGTCCGCTGTCATTCGGTGATACTACGGCGGAACCTCCGATACCCGGCGTCGTGCCTGTTTGACGGCTTGTACGATGACTCGGCTGTGGAATGGACGAAACCTTTTCCCGCCCGTGACCGATACGGGGCTGGAACAGGTACGAATCACTGACGATCCGGGGGGTCACGGTGTCGGGACACGCCACGTCGGAACCATCCGACGGTGGCCTCGTAGAACGGACACGTCATGCAGAGGAGCGCACTCCGGCGCCAGAGTGAGTCGGCGCGGCACTATGTCGACTTCTCGGCCACGGACTCCACGCTGCAGACCCTCACGACTCTCGCGGCGACCACGCTGGGATTCTCCGCCGCGCAGCTCAACATCCTCGACGAGGACGTGCAGTACACCCGTGCTCAGCACGGGGGACCGTTCCCGCACACACTGCCGCGCTCCGTCACCGCCTGTCAGCACGTCGTCGCGTCCGCGGGGCCCGTCGCGGTCTCGGATTCCGGCCTCGACCGGTTCTCGAACGATCCGGTCCGGGCGGCCACCGCACAGTCGCTGCACGCCCTGTCCCTCGGGTCCTACGTCGCGGTACCGCTCCGTGGACGCGAGGGGCTGATCATCGGCACCCTCTGCGTGCTGGACGCCGAGCCGCACCCCGCGAACGAGTACACGGTCACCACTCTCACCGAGTTCGGTCGGGTGGTCGAAACCCATCTCGAGGCGCTGCGTGGTCACGGCCGCTCGAAGAGCGCCGGGTGCGTCCGCGCTGTCGCGGCCGCGATCGAGCGGGGCGAGATCACTCCCTGGTATCAGCCGATCGTGGACGTGTCGTCCGGCGCCGTCACGGCGGTCGAGGCTCTTGCCCGCTGGACGCGTCCGGGCGACGGCACCACTGCGCCGTCGATGGTGAGCCCCGCGGACTTCCTGCCCACCATCGAGGGCAGCGACCTCGAGATCGACGTCGACCACGCGGTCCTCGTCCGCGCGCTCGTCGACTTCGAGCGGTGGATGGTCGACGCTCCCGAGATGGACCTGCACGTCAACCTGTCCGCGCGGCATCTCGCGGCCCCCGACGCGGTGCACCACCTGATCGAGATCGTCGCCGCGTCCGCGGTACCGGCGGCGCGCGTGGTCTTCGAACTGACCGAGACCGTGTCGCATGCTCGACCGGCACGGGCACACGAGTTCGTCAGCGCCCTGCAGGCCGTCGGGTTCCGGGTGCTGCTCGACGACATCGGCATCGGCTTCTCGTCGCTCGAACGCCTCGTCGACTTCCCCGTCGACGGATTCAAGATCGACGCGGGCATCGCGCGGACGCTCGGGACCGCCGCGGGCGACTCGTTGGTCCGCGCACTGGCCGGATTCGCGGTCGACACCGGCCGTGCCCTGGTCGTCGAGGGAATCGAAAGCGACCACCAGGTCGCGGCCGCCCGCCATACTGGGTGCACTCGCGTCCAAGGATTTCTCTACTCTCGTGCGGTGCCCGCGCGCGACGTTCGCTCTCTGTTCGATTAGGGGGGCGCTCTCGCGGGTACCCCCCATCGTCGCGTCCTCCGGGACGCGTCGGCGGGACGGCCAGGATCGGGGACATCATGCGCAACGCGTACACAGCTCAACTCGAGGGACTGAACGATGATCTGTGCGCTCTCGCGCAGGCGGCGGAGACCGCCATGCGCGACGCCAGCATTGCCCTGCTCGACGGCGACCTGCAGGCTGCGGAGTCCGTCATCGCCCGCGGCGAGGCACTCGGAGAACTCGGTGCCCGCTGCGAGGATCAGGCTGTCACCGTGCTGGCGCTGCAGGCACCCGTCGCGGCGGATCTCCGCCGAGTGTTCTCGGCCGTGCGCATCAGCAGTGACCTCTCACGGATGGTCGGCCTCGCGGTGCACATCGCCGAAGCCGCGCGCCGTCGCTTTCCCGAGCCGATCGTTCCCGATCATCTGATGCCGCAGTTTCGTGAGATGAGCGAATTGTGTCTCGACATGTCCGGTCGAATAGTCGACGCACTGCGTACGAGTGATCTCGGGCGTATCGATTGTCTGAGTTCACAGAACGATCGGGTCGATTCTCTGAAGACAACGGTCGTGGACACCGTGTCGGCGGACGATCACGGGCACGACGTGATGAATGCCGTGGACATCGCGCTGCTGGGACGGTATTTCGAGCGCTACGCCGACCAGATCATCGATGTCGCGTCGCGGATCGTCTTTTTCGTGAGCGGCCGCAAACAAATGGCCTGAGGGTCCTCTGAAATCGTGTCGTTCGAACACGCTAAATATGTGTGAACTCACCGTGTGATTCACCGCACTGTGGTTGTCTGAGCGAGCCTTGCGGGAAGGCAATAAGCTACCGACTGCCCTGGTACACGTATCAGCGGTCGAGTCCCTGGCGGATCCAGTCGAACGGAACGAGGTACACGTGTCTGCTCCCAGCCCGGCGGAGAGCGAGTCGGCCGAGCGCCGCGACGTCGCACTGCCGCGGGCTCGGCGATCGCGGAGGGCGACCTCGCGACGCGACTGGGAGCGCGCGTACATGGACCGGCTCCGGGTGACCGACGTGCTCGTCGTCGTCGCCGCCGTCGCCTGCGCACAGGTGGTGCGCTTCGGTCGGCCGGATCTCGAGGTACCGCGCGCGGCGTTCAACTACACGTTGGTCTCGGTCACCCTCGCGCTGACGTGGATCGCATTCCTCGCGATCTTCCGCACCCGCTCGCCGCGTGTGCTCGGCGGGGGAGCCGAGGAGTACAGGCGTCTGCTGTCCGCCACCTTCCGCCTCTTCGGGCTCGTGGCCATCATCTCGTTGCTCTTCCGCTTCGAACTGGCGCGTGGCTACCTGGCCATCGCACTGCCGGTCGGGCTGATCGGGCTCCTGGTCTCGCGGTGGCTCTTCCGCAAGCACGTGGCTCGCGGACGTCGTCGCGGCGACTATCAGACGTCGGTCGTCATCGTCGGCAGTCACAGCTCGGCCCTCTCCATGGCGCGGTCGTTCAACCGCGACGGGAGTGCCGGCTACGCGGTGGTCGGGGTGTGCCTGCCGCGCACCCAGTCGGTCACCGAGGATCAGCTGTCCGTCGACGGTCTCGAGATTCCCGTCCTCGGCAACGAGAACGATGTGCTCGATGCCATCGAGGCCACGGGCGCGGACACCGTCGCCGTCACCGCGACGGACCACATCGGTCACGAGGGCATCCGCCGCATGGTGTGGGACCTCGAGAAGAAGAACGTCGATCTGGTCGTGGCTCCCGGCGTCGTCGACGTCGCCGGCCCGCGCCTGCACATGCGGCCGGTCGCCGGCCTCCCGCTCATCCACGTGGAGAAGCCGCAGTACAACGGTGCGAGCCGCTTCGGGAAGACGGCGTTCGACATGGTGTTCGCCGTGGTCGCCCTCGTCGCCGTGGCCCCGCTGTTCCTCCTCGCCGCCCTTCTCGTCAAGGCCACCAGCAAGGGTCCGGTGTTCTACCGATCCGAGCGCATGGGCCTCGACGGCACGCCGTTCCAGATGATCAAGTTCCGCTCGATGGTGCAGGACGCGGACGCTCGGGTGTCGGAGTTGTTGGCGCTCAACGACAGCGAGGGCGGCGTCCTGTTCAAGATGCGCGAGGATCCGCGTGTCACCAAGGTCGGCCGCGTGATGCGGCGGCTGAGCATCGACGAGCTGCCGCAGTTCTTCAACGTGCTGCGCCGCGAGATGTCGATCGTGGGCCCGCGGCCGCCGCTGCGCCGCGAGGTGGAGACCTACGACGGCGACGTGCGCCGCCGGCTGCTGGTCAAACCCGGTCTGACGGGCCTGTGGCAGGTGAGTGGCCGCTCCGACCTGTCCTGGGAGGAATCGGTGCGCCTCGACCTGAGCTACGTCGAGAACTGGTCCATGACAGGTGATCTGCTCATCGTGCTGAAGACCCTCAAGGCCGTCGTCGGCAGCGACGGCGCGTACTGAGTCGACCGCTCATCGGATGGTCGCGAGCACCTCGGCGGCGATCTCGGGCATCGTGGCGGACCGCGACGACGCCGTCGACGCCAGTCGCGCGACCGCGGCAGGTGCCTCGCATCCGTGCCGCACCATCAGTGCACCCACGGCGAGATCGATCGCGGCGCGCGCATCAGATCGATCGCGGCGCGCGCATCGAGGGACAGCCGGATGCGCTCGGTGACCACGGCCCCGAGTCGCTCGAGCAGTACGAGTTCGTCTGCGGCCGCGCGGATGCGTTCGTGCAACGACTGCTCCGGGTCGCTCGTCATGGGTCTCCGTGTTCTCGGTCGTTCGCCTGTTCGCCCGTTCACGAGTGCAACGGTGCGGGAAAACTTCACGCCGGTCGCCCGCGCGGTCCAGACTTGTCGCTACGGTTGACTCGCGTCACACGGGGCATTCCTCGGGTCGCGGACAACGGTGTGGACGTCGATCGACGAGGAGTGAGTGCAGGTCATGACGACGCGATCGGGTGGTGACGACGACGCGCACGCACCGTTGTCCATCACCGACATCGCCGATCTGTGCCGCAGTGTCGTGCAGTTGGTCGAGGTGGACGGCGCCGCCATCACCGTCATGAGCGGCACCACGCGCGAGTTGGTCTACGCCACCGACGCCGTGTCGCAGTACCTCGACGAACTGCAGTTCACCACCGGTCAGGGTCCCTGCGTCGACGCCTTCCACCGTGGCCGGACCGTGTTCGTCGCCGATCTCGACAGCGAGGCGGAGGAGCACTGGCCCGGATTCGCCGCCGACGCGTCGGACGGGGGCGCGGCCGCTCTGTTCGCCTTCCCGCTGCGCGGCGGCAACACCGTGTTCGGCGTGCTCGAGCTGTATCGCGCATCCGTCGGTGAACTCAGCGACGAGTTCGCCGCTGTCGCCCAGCTGACCGCGGACGCGGCAGCCATCAGCCTGCTGGAAGCCTTCGCGCCCGGCCTCGGCGCGGGACAGTCGCTCGGCGACGCCTCGGACGACTCGCCGCTGGGCGACCATCGCACCCGGCCCTACGTCAATCTGGCCGTCGGCATGATCACGGTGCAGATGCGGGTGTCGCCGACCGAGGCGCTCGCCCGGCTGCGCGCCGCGGCGTACTCGGCCCGACGCCCCGTCGACGACATCGCCCGCGAGGTGGTCGAGCGCAAGGTGCGCTTCTCCACCGACGACACCGCGTCGGACTCGACGACGAAAGGACAGCCGTCGTGACTTTCCCGCCCACTTTCGATCCGCCCGGCACCGGCGCCGTCGTGGTCCACACGTCGGGGCCGTGGCGGGCACCGGGTCACGCGGCGGCGTTCGTCCAGGCCGTCGCGGATCTGGCGGCGTTGGCCGTCAGCGTCGACACCGAGGGCGACGTGCGCCTGTCGGTCGAGGCGACGCGTCGACAGCAGGTCCTCGAGGACGCCGCCGTGATCGATCAGGCCATCGGTGTGCTCGCCGAGACCCATGGTCTCGCCATCGGCCCCGCGACCGACCTGCTCGTCACCGACGCCCGCCGCTCACGGACCTCGCTCGCAGATCGGGCGCGTGCGGTGATCGATGCCCTGAGCTGACCGGCTCGTTTCACGGCCCCCTGCCGGGGTACCGCAGGTCCATGACCGACACCTCGACCGACGACCGCCCCGCCGTCGCGCCGGCCGTCACCGGCCCACGGGCTCTCGCCTACGCGGCGCGGCTGATGGGACCCTCGATCACCTCGGGGGTGATCCTTCGTCGTCCGGCGGCCATGGCGCTGGCCGAGAAGGTCGACGCCAATGCGGCCACGCTGGCCGCGATGCGGGAGCTGCGACTCCGGTACGGCTCCGCGCCCGTGCAGTTGGCTCTGCCCGGTCGCACCATCGCCGTCGTGCTCGACCCTGCCGATGTCCGGCGCATCCTCGTCGACTCCCCGGAGGACTTCACGGCGGCGAACCGGGAGAAGATCGGCGCGCTGGGACCGTTCCAGCCGCACGGGGTGCTCATCTCCCGTGGCCGGCTGCGCGACGAGCGACGTGCGTTCAACGAGCAGGTCCTGGACACCCCTCAGCCGCTGCACCATCTCGCGTCGGCGTTCGTGGCCGTGGTGGACGAGGAGGTCGACACTCTGCTGTCCGGTCCCGGTGCGGGAGCGCCGCGCCCGGTGTCGGCGGACGAGTTCCTGCAGCTGTGGTGGCGGGTGGTGCGCCGGGTCGTGCTGGGTGCGTCCGCGCGCGACGACGAGACGGTGACCGACCGTCTGCGTTCCCTGCGCGGGAACGGTAACTGGTCGTACTTCGTACCGCAGCGACGCCGTGCGCGGGATCGCTTCATCGACGACCTGTACTCGTATGTCGATGCGGCGGAGCCGAACTCGCTCGCCGCCGTCGTCGCGCACAGTCGGGTGGGCGGTGCGGTGGACCCGGTGGGTCAGATGCCGCAGTGGCTCTTCGCGTTCGACGCGGCCGGCATGGCGACGCTGCGGGCGCTCGCGCTGCTGGCCTCGCACCCCGACCTCGAGCGGCGGGGCGTCGAGGAGGCGAGCGCGGGTGACGTCGGCCGTCCGCAGGCGCTGCCGTTCCTGCGGGCGTGCATCCTCGAGTCGATTCGTCTGTGGCCGACGACGCCGGCGATCCTGCGGGACTCGACCGTCGACACGGAGTGGACCGGTGATTCGAGCACTCGAATCGTGCGAGCCGGCACGGCGTTCGCCATTCTGGCGTCCGGGTTCCACCGGGACGCGGACGCGCTGCCCTTCGCCGATCGGTTCGCGCCCGACATCTGGCTCGACGGCACCGCTGAGCAGTACCCGCAGCTGGTGCCGTTCAGTGCCGGGCCGGTGGTGTGCCCCGGTCAGAATCTCGTGTCGTTCACCGCGTCGTCGATGCTGGCGTCGATTCTCGCTCGGTCCGGGGTGGCTCTCACGAACCCTGCGCTTGCACCGTCGCGACCACTTCCCCCGACTCTGAACACCTACGGAGTCGAGCTGTCTCTCGAGCCCCGAACCTGAGCCGACCGACCTGAAGGATCAGCTGTGACAGATCAACTGCCCTCCATCGCCACGGCTTCCGTCGCCGAGCTCGGCGGCCGCACCAGCGTGTTGACCCGGCAACGCGACGACCACATCGAGCTCGACCAGTTGCTCCACGAGCTCGGCGAGACGCCGGCCGCAGATCGTGCCGACGTGCTGAACCGCATCTGTCGGCTCGTCTTCCCGCACGCGTTCGCCGAGGAGTCGGTGCTGTGGCCCGCCATCCGGAAGTGGGTGCCGGACGGCGAGTCGCTGACCCTCGAGATCGAGCGCGAGCATCAGGAGATCAACGAGCTGTTCTCCACGCTCGAGGAGAAGGGCCACGGCACCGACGAGGGCAGCGCGCTGCTCGATCGCATCGTCGTCCTGCTGCGTGAGGACGTGCGCGACGAGGAGGACCGGCTGTTCCCGATGCTGCGCCGCGCGATGGACGACGCGCAGCTCCGTCGGCTCGGCCTGGCGTGGACCGCGGTGCGGCGCACGGCGCCGACGAGGCCGCATCCGGTGGTGGCCCGCCGCCCACCGGGCAACGTCGTCGCCGCGCTGCCGCTCACGATGCTGGACAGATCGCGGGACGCACTGGACGTGGTGTCGAGGCGGGTGACCACGCCGTCGACGGTGCAGTTGCTGCAGCGCACCAGCGGACTGCTCGCGACGGTGGCGGGCGCGGTGGAACACGTGCCGCCGCTGACCCGAGGCGAAGACCCGTCGACGCGGTCGGGGCGCACTACTCGGCCGGAGTGACCTGACCCGACGGCACGCGCGTGTGCGCTGTCATCAGCAGCTTGCCGAGTTCGGTGGACAGAGCGTCCGGTGCATCGCCGAGCGAGCCGATGTCGCGGACCAGTTGCTCGGCGAGAGTCCGTACCTTGATGTTCGTGGTCTGCGAGCGCCAGAGCAGCAGGTCGAAGGCCTTGTCGGCCGACACGTTGAGTCCCAGCATCAGGGCGCCCTTGGCCTGCTCGATCGCGGCACGGGACTCCATCGCGGCGGCGTAGGTCTCGACCTGCCTGGCGGCGTGCTCGGAGTTCTCCGCTCCGGTCAGGGCCGACTGGGCGGCCTGCACGAACACCCGCATCGCCGACTCGTCGACGGAATCGAACCGGTGGCCGGTGTGGCTGTAGAGATTGAGGGCGCCGATGAGGGCACCGCCCAAGGTGACGGGCGCGGACAGGAAACTCGCGACGTCGAGGCGATCGATCGCCTTCGCGAACACGGGCCAGCGCTGGGACACGTCGTCGAGATCGGCACGCACCACCTCGTGGGTCAACGCCGACTCGATGCACGGTCCCTGCTCGCTGCGATACTGGGCCTGGTCCACCTCGAGGACGAACGTCTCGGTGCTCGCGGCGGTCTGCGGCCTGCCGCGGCGGAAGACAGTGACGCCCGCTGCGTCGGCGTCGGGAATCGCCGTCACGACGCGCGCGCAGATCGTGTCGAGCGCGCCGTCGGCCGTGTGGGAGACGGCGAGCGCACTGTCCAGGTCTGTCAGGGCCTCCGCCAACAGGGCCAACGCCCGTCGTTCGGCCGTGGTGTCCGCGCTGTCGGTCATTCCCGCATCTCCCGCCTTCGCCGATTCATCACTCGACGACCCGTACGCGGAGTGCGAGACCACCGTACCGCTGTCGGGGTGTCCGGTTATAGTTGCGCGGAAGGCGATACCCCGCCCGGCGTCCAGCAGTAGGCGTCGGCACTGGTGGGTGTCGCCTTTTGTCGTCCGGTCCGCGACGACCGAGTGACGACGGATGATGAGAGAACCGAAGGGATCAGCACCACACATGAGCAACGACGGTCGGCCGCCGAGCTCCGAGCACCTCGATCTGGTGCGCACTCTGGCCGAGCTGGCGCGCGAGTTCGCCGGGTCGCGCCAGGTCCGGACGATCGACGAGGTTCTCGATCACGTCCTCGCGGTGTCGGTCGATCTGATCGACGCCGCGGATCACGCGTCGGTGCGGCTGGCGGCCGAGGTATCGGGGCCTGCGGAGCCCAGCCGCACGAGCAGCGACATCGCGGCCGCACTCGACCGGGTGCAGAGGCGACCGGGGGACGGACCGACCGTCGATCTCCTGCATCGGTCCTTCGAGGCGGACGTGGACCTCGCTGCCGTCGTCGCCGGTCCGGTGCATCGTTGGCCCGGTCTGGCGGAGGTGGCCGACGCCGTCGGTGTCCGCGCGCTGGCCGCCGTACCGCTGGCGATGCACGAGCGCACGCTGGGAGTGCTCACGCTGTACTCGTCGTCGACCGCGGCGTTCGACGAGGACAGCCTGACCGTGGCGACGGCGATCGCGGCGCACGCCGCCATCGCGGTGCAGAGTCTGCAGAAGGAAGCGCAGTTCCGGTCCGGTCTCGCGTCCCGCGACATCATCGGTCAGGCCAAGGGCATGCTGATGGAGCGGTTCGAGGTGGATTCGGTCCAGGCGTTCGAGATGCTCTCGAAGTTGTCGCAGAACAACAACCGACCGCTGCACAAGCTTGCCGCGGACATCGTCGAGGCCGGAGCCAAGCTGCGCTACCCGTCCACCTGAGGCAGGGTCGCGGCGAGTCGGTCGAGCAGAGCCTCGAGCGCTTTCTCGAACTCGGGCAGGCCGAGATCGCGCGCCAGCTCCGCCTTCATCCGCACCACGGTGGGGAACTCTGTCGGGTCGATGTCGTCTCCGGGCTGAGCGGTGGCGCGGGGATCGTCGGGATCGTTGCGGTCCGTCGGACCGATCGAGACTCCCTGCGCCGAGACCTCGAGCAACAGCTGTCCGAGCAGGAAACTCGTGTACGAGCGGTAGGCGGCAGCCGCGGCCGCGTCGTCGAATCCCCATTCCTTCAGGCTGGAGAGGAAGTTCTCGAGCCACCGCACGCTGCGGAGTGGGGGCCGCACCCACGGCGCGCTGTTCGGCCGGGTCGCGATGAGCGGGAACACCTCGGGATGTTCGAGCGCCATCCGTCGCACGCCGTGCGCCAGCCGCTGCAGGTAGTCCTGCCAGCTCGAGGCGCCCTTCATCAGCACCTGCGGGTCGCTGCCCAGATCGTCGATGACCTGGTCGACGATGCCGTCGAGCAGTTCTTCCTTGCCGCCGAAGTAGTGGTAGAGCGCCATCGCCTCGACGCCGAGACGCCCGCCGAGTCGGCGCATCGTCAGATCCCGCGCGCCGTTGTCGTCGATGAAGGCGATGCCCGCGCGCAGGATGACGGCGCGGGTGAGCTGACCTCTACCGGGCGGTGGCGTGGTGCCGGGTGTCGAACCCACGATGAAACGACCCCCCCGTTGTCTCGAGACTCGGACGCACCGAGTGGTGTCGACACTAGGCGTGTTCTGGCACGGTCACCACATGAGCACCGAGCGCCTGTCCGTGTACGACGCCATCGCCGCACGTCGGGACGTCCGCAGTGAGTTCAGCGGTGAGGTGGTGGACGACGCCGTCCTCACCAGGATCCTCACCGCCGCCCACCGGGCACCGAGCGTCGGGAACACCCAGCCGTGGGACTTCGTGATCGTCCGACACCCCGAGACGCTGGGGCGATTCGCCGCGCACGTGGCGCAGTGCCGCGCCGACTTCGCGGCATCACTGCCCGCCGACCGCGCCGAGACCTTCGACCCGATCCGCGTCGAGGGAATCGAGACCAGTGGCACCGGCATCGTCGTGACGTACGACGACTCCCGCGGTGGTGAGCACGTCCTGGGCCGGGCCACGGTGCGGGACACGGGCCTGCTCTCCGTGGCCCTCGCTATCGAGAACCTCTGGCTCGCAGCGGTGTCCGAGGGCGTCGGCGTCGGGTGGGTGTCGTTCTACGACGAGGCGGTGCTGCGGGACATCATCGGCCTGGCCGGCGACGACGCCGTGCGGCCCGTCGCGTGGCTGTGTGTCGGGCCGGTGACGGAGTTCCAGCAGATTCCGGACCTCGAGCGGTTCGGGTGGCGTCCGCGTCGGCCCCTGTCCGACGCCGTGCACCGGGAACAGTGGAGCCGTCGGGGTTAACGTGGCCGGGTGACCTCCTCGCGTCGGCGTTCCCCGGTGAGCGCGCTGACGCGTCGCGGTGTCCCGATCGGTAGAGCCGACATCACCGTCGCGGAGGCGGCCGACGCGATGACCCGGGCGCGGTCGAGCACCCTCGTCGTGCAGTGCCCGGGCTCGGTGTGGGGCGTGGTGACCGACGGCGACCTCCGTCGACGCGTGATCGCCGCGGGCCTGAGCACCGCGGCGCCGGTGTCGGCCGTCGCGTCCGTTCCTGCCGTCACTGTCGACGCCGAGGTGCCCGTCGCGGAGGCGGCCGCCCTCGCGCTCACTGCGGGTGTCCGCCGACTGGTGGTGCTGGATGCGAGTGGGGGCGTGCTCGGCATCGCCCTCGAACAGGATCTGCTCTCGCCGGCGCTGCGTGCGGGCACAGCGCTGCGCACCGCGGTGGAGCGCTCGGCGAGTGTCGACGATCTGGTCGAGGCGTGCGGGCGGCTTGCCTCGGTGACGTTGTCGCTGAACGATTCCCGCGTCCCGTCGGCCGACGTGACGGCAGTGCGATCGTCCGTGGTGACGGCCACCGTGCGCCGGGCCGCCGAACTGCTGGGCGACGACGCGTCCACCTGGCTGGTCTCCGGAAGCGTCGCTCGACGCGAATCGGTCCCGTCGTCCGATGTCGAGACGGCGCGGGTGGGCGGCCCGTCCTCGATGGGGTCGGACGTGCACGCCGTACTCGAACGCTGCGGTCTCGCAGCCGATCCCCATCACGCGAGTGCCGCGTCGCCGCGCTTCGTGCGGACGGTCGACGAGTGGTCCGACGCGGTGGCGGGCTGGGTGGCCGATCCGTACGAGGACACCGGTGTGGTGATGCTCTCGCTCGCGCTCGATACGCGTCCGGTGGTGCCTGGCGGATGGACACCGGCGGAGCCCGCGCGCGCCGCGCTGGCCGACGCCGCTCACTCGCGACTGCTGATGTTGCGTGAGGCGACGACGGTCAAGGCGCGGGTGACGCTGCGGGACAAGCTCTTCCGTCGTGCGGACACGATGGACGTGAAGGCGGGGATCCTGACTCCCATCGTGGACATCGCGCGCTGGGCCGGTGTCTCCGCCGGGCACGACGCCGTGGGCACGCCGGCTCGGCTCGAGCACGGTGCTCGCGCGCAGGTGCTGTCCGAGGACGACGCCGCGGTGCTCGCGGAATCGTTCGACGTCGTCCAGCGCATCCGGCTGCGGCACCAGTGCGAGGCACTGCGCGACGGCCGCCCCGTCGACGACCTGGTGCGCCCGTCGGACCTCACGCCCCTCGACCGGAGCCTGCTCGACGCGGCTGCGCGGGAAGTGGCGGGCGTGCAACGGGCCTCGGCGTACCTGGCTCGATGAGGCCGTCCGAGGAACATCCCGACACCTTCGCCGGGCTCACCCCGGAGCAGTGCCACGCCGTCGATCAGGCCGTCGCCGCCGAACGGCTCGAGGGATGGCGTCCCACGCCGGCGGACCTCGCACTCCTCGTCGCCGATTGTCGCGGCGAGACGGTGCTGCCGTCGGTGCGCGAGGGGCTCGTCGGCGACGGACCGAAGCGTGAATCACGCTGGGCGGCACTGCGTCCGCGGCACACCCCGTACCTGCTGCCCGGGTCGACGACGCTGCGCAACGTGCTGGGCATCGTCGACGCGGCCGCGTTGCACCGCGCGGAGAGCATCCTCACCGCACTCCGTCTGGTCCGCTGTCACACCGGGCGGGCCGACCTCGGGGGCGCCGTCGGTGTGCACCGCCTGCTGAGCGTGCACCGCTACGTCTTCCAGGACGTCTACGTGTGGGCAGGCGACGTGCGCACCGTGGAACTGTCGAAGAACAGCACCGCGTTCGCGAGGTGCTCCGTCGTGTGGGACGGCCTCATGGGCGTGCACGAGACCATCCTGAGCGCCGACTGGGCGGCCGCCGACCGGGGGGAGCTCGCGTACCTCCTGAGCCGCACCTACGCCGACCTCAATCAGGTGCATCCCTTCCGTGAGGGCAACGGACGGGCCGCGACCATGCTGCTGCATCTGCTCGTCGCGCCGACCGGGTTCCGGCTGGATCTGACCGACGTCGAGCGGCGGGACTGGATCGCCGCATCGCAGGACTCGGCACCGTTCCGCCAGGCCGGCGCACCGTCCGCACGCCCCTTCCTTCCCCTCTTCCTGCGCGCCCTGAGCTCGTAACGCACTCGCAACATCTCGATACATCACGGACACCACCGCGGCCGCTGTGTCCGATTAACTATCACTCGACAGATACACCCCTCCCGTCGATGGAGAACACCCATGAGCCAGGCCGTGCTCCCACCCCCGTCGGACCGTCACGCGGACGGCGACTCCGACGATCTCCTCGAGTTCGGGTACGAACAACAGCTGCATCGCAAGCTGGGGAAGTTCGCGTCCTTCGCGGCGGGCTTCTCGTTCGTCTCGATCCTGACGACGATCTTCCAGCTGTTCGGCCTGGGCTTCAGCTTCGCCGGCCCGGCGTTCTTCTGGGCGTGGCCGGTGGTGTTCGTCGGCCAGTTCATGGTGGCGCTGTGCTTCGCCGAACTGGCCGCGCGCTACCCCATCTCCGGGGCCATCTACCAGTGGTCACGCCGCGTCGGCGGTGAGATCACCGGATGGTTCGCCGGATGGTTCATGATCATCGCGCAGATCGTGACGGCCTCCGCCGCCGCCATCGCACTGCAGGTGGTGCTGCCGAACGTCTGGAGCGGCTTCCAGATCGTCGGCACCGACACCGCACTGACCTCGTCGGACGGCGCCACCAACGCCGTCGTGCTGGGCACCGCGCTGCTGGTGATCACCACG
This sequence comes from Rhodococcus sp. SORGH_AS_0301, assembly GCF_030818285.1. Lineage (NCBI taxonomy): Bacteria > Bacillati > Actinomycetota > Actinomycetes > Mycobacteriales > Nocardiaceae > Rhodococcus > Rhodococcus sp. SORGH_AS_0301. Next base: position 3,548,103 of record NZ_JAUTAC010000002.1, on the reverse strand, counting down.
ACCATCAACTCCATCGGTGTCAATGCCATGGCGCGCATCAACTCGATCGGCGTGACCTGCGAGATCGTCGGTGTCATCGCGGTGATCGGCGTGTTCTTCACTCATGCTCAGCGCGGACCGGACGTCGTGTTCGACACCGGCGGCGTGCCCGTCGATTCCGGCTACATCGGGGCGTGGATCGTCTCGGGACTCATGGCCGCCTACGTCATGGTGGGATTCGGCTCCGCCGGCGAACTGGCCGAGGAGACGAAGAATCCCCGTCGGGTCGCTCCGCGCACCATCCGTCTCGCGCTGTCCGTCTCCGCGCTGGGCGGCGGGCTCATGATCATCGGTGCGCTCATGGCGGCACCCAGCCTCACCGACGGTGAACTCGCGACGCAGGGCCTGCCGTACGTGCTGAACTCCGTGCTCTCGTCCCCGTGGGGCACCGTGCTCCTGATCGACGTGGCCATCGCGATCCTCATCTGCACGTTGGCCATTCAGACTGCCGCGTCCCGGCTCATGTTCTCGATGGCCCGTGACGGCCGGCTTCCCGCGTCCCGTGTTCTCGGATCGGTCAACAAGACCACGGGCACGCCCATCGCCCCGGCCGTCGTCATCGGGCTGGGCTGCGTTCTGGTGCTCGTGGTCAACGTCGGCAACTCGGCGATCTTCTCCACCCTCGCCAGCGTGTGCATCGTGCTCATCTACCTCGCCTACATGATGGTCACCGTGCCGCTGCTCCTTCAGCGGCTGAAGGGCTGGCCCCGCAGCACCACCGGCGCCCCGAAGGTCGACTCCGAGGGCAAGCCGCTGTTCACGCTCGGCCGACTCGGACTGCCCGTCAACCTTGTCGCCGTCGTCTACGGCGCTGCCATGGTGGTCAACCTGTCCTGGCCGCGCCCCGAGATCTACGACCCCTCCGGCGATTTCCCGCTGCTGCGCTGGGCCGCGCCCCTCACCGTGCTGGCCGTCGTCGCCGTCGGTGCGCTGTGCTTCCCGCGCGGCAAGGCCCACCCCAACCCCGTCACCACAGGAGTGTCCGCATGACCGCCACCACCACAGCCGCCCGCGAGCACGCCCGGTCGCAGGCTCGGGAGATCACCGACTCGATGCCGGTGGTCCCACCCTCCCTGTGGCCGCACGAGGTTCCCGGAACCGATGCCGCGTCGCTCGTCTGGGCCGAGACCGTTCCCGGCGGGCGGTACACGACGAAGGTGCTCCAGCGCGGAACCCGAGTCCGGTTGCGCGACATCGACGGAGCGGCCTGCGCGCACGTCCTGCTGCACCGTGCCGACGCACCGTGGGAACGCCTCAACACCGCGGACACCGTCAAGGTGCCGTGGCAGGCGTACATGGGGGTGGGTCATCCGCTGCTGTCCGACCAGGGGCGGGTGCTCGCCACCGTGCTGGCCGACTCGTCCGGACACCACGACGCACTGTGCGGTACGTCGACGCTGCTCACCAACACCGCGAAGTACGGTGACGGCAGCGCGTACTCGGCGTCGCCCGCGGGCCGCGAGTTGCTGATCCTGGCCGCCCTGAAGAACGGCCTCGGTCCCCGCGACGTGCCGCCGACACTCAGCTTCTTCCACGGCGTCACCGTCGATCCCGACGGGGCCCTCCGCAGCACGGGTTCCGCGGGTGCCGGCCGCGAGGTCGACCTGATCCTGCACCTGCCGGTGATCGTGAGCATCGCCAACACGGCGCACCCGATCGATCCGTCGCCCACCTTCGACACCACGTCGCTCCAGGTGCTGGCCTGGCCGTCGCCGCAGGATCTCGACGCGCTGCCGAACACCGATCCCGAATACCTCCGTGCCGTCGCCAACACGGAGGACACGTACGCAGCAGGAGGCTCGAAATGACCGCAGCAGTACAGGAACTGGCCCTCGTCTCCGGCGAGGTGGTGCTCGACGAGGTCGCGCCTGCCCGCGGCCCGTGGTCCGCCGTCGTGCGCGCCGGCGACGTCCTCACCATCCTCGACCTGGAGGGCAACCAGGCCGTCGACACCCTGGTCTACGGCGCCGACGATCACACCGTCCGCTACAGCGCACCGGCCACCATGGTGGGTCGGGGCAACGTCTACCTCACCACGGGAACTGTTCTGCGCGACAGCGAGTCCCGGCCGATGATGACCATCGTCGCCGACGAGGTGGGCAATCACGACACGATCGGCGGTGCGTGCTCGCAGGAGTCGAACACGCTGCGCTACGGCCACCACACCAAGCACCAGCACGCGTGTGTCGAGAACTTCGTGCTCGAGGGGTCACGGTGGGGTCTGGGCAAGCGCGACATCGTCTCCAACATCAACTTCTTCATGAACGTCCCGGTCGACGCGGACGGCAGCCTGGGCATCGTCGACGGACTGTCCGCGCCGGGCAAGCGGATCGCGCTGCGCGCGGAGATCGACTCGCTGGTCCTGATCTCCAACTGCCCGCAGATCAACAACCCGTGCAACGGTTTCGACCCGACACCGGTTCGTCTGATCGTGACGCGGCCCGCATGAGCATCCGCGTCGAGCGCCCCGGCATGCTCACCACCATTCAGGACTGGCCCGGCCGGGTGGGGTACTGGAAGGTGGGAGTACCCCCGTCGGGGCCGATGGACGACCTGTCGCTGCGGTTGGCCAACGTCGCCGTCGGCAACCCGGAGGGAGCGCCGGCGCTCGAGACCACGATGAGCGGTCCCGCACTGCGTTTCGACGACGAGACCGTCGTGTGCGTCACCGGTGCGGACGCACCCGTCACGGTCGACGGCGAGCCCGCCGAGCGCTGGACTCCGATCACGGTGCCCGCGGGCGGGGTGCTCGACGTGGGTGCGGTGTCCGGGGCCGGTCTGCGGATGTACGTCGCGATCCGCGGCAGCGTCCTGGCCGAGGAGTACCTCGGCAGTGCGTCGACCTTCACGCTCGGGACGTTCGGCGGGCTCGACGGCCGTGTGCTGCAGGCGGGCGACGACCTCGCCCCGGCGGATCGCGCGACCGGCACGCCCGCACCCGTGCCGATGGAACACGTTCCGGCGCTGACGCACTCGTGGCAGCTCGCCGTCACGGAGGGCCCGCACGGAGCACCCGAGTTCTTCACCCGCTCCGACATGGACACCATTCTCGGCACCGACTACGAGGTGCACTTCAACTCCGATCGCACCGGCGTGCGGCTGGTCGGACCCCGCCCGGACTGGGCGCGCACCGACGGGGGAGAGGCGGGTCTGCACCCGTCCAACATCCACGACAACGCGTATTCGGTCGGGGCGCTGGACTTCACGGGCGACACCCCCATCCTGCTCGGTCCCGACGGCCCGAGCCTGGGCGGTTTCGTGTGCCCGGTGACGGTGGTCGCGGCCGATCGCTGGAAGCTCGGTCAGCTGCGCCCCGGCGACACGGTGCGCTTCGTCGCGCTCGAGGCCGCTGCGGCCGCCTCGAAGAACACGCTGGGCGTCGGCCGGCGCGCCGGCCTGCCCGTGGTGTTCTCGCGCGGCGGCGACGGTGACGACGGTGTCATCGCGCGCCGCGACGGTGCCACGCCGGTCACCTATCGACGCTCCGGTGACGACAACATCCTGGTCGAGTACGGCGAGATGTCCCTCGACCTCGCGCTGCGGGCCCGCGCGCACGCGCTGCACGAGGCCGTCGAGGCCATCGCTCCCGCCGGGTTGGTCGATCTGACGCCCGGTATCCGGTCGTTGCAGGTGAAGGTCGACCCCGATGTGCTGCCGACCTCGAAACTCCTCGATCTGCTGCTCGAGGCCGAGGACGCGCTGCCGGACACCTCCGAGCTCACGGTGCCCAGTCGGCATGTGCGGCTGCCGCTCTCGTGGGACGACCCGTCCACGCGCGAGGCGATCCAGCGCTACATGCACGGCGTACGCTCCGACGCGCCGTGGTGCCCGTGGAACATCGAGTTCATCCGCCGGATGAACGGGCTCGAGTCCGTCGACGACGTGTACGACACGGTCTTCGACGCCGAGTACATGGTGCTGGGCCTGGGCGACGTGTACCTCGGTGCGCCGGTGGCGACTCCGCTGGATCCACGGCACCGCCTCGTCACGACGAAGTACAACCCGGCCCGCACGTGGACACCGGAGAACGCCGTGGGGATCGGCGGCGCGTATCTGTGCATCTACGGCATGGAGGGACCCGGCGGCTACCAGTTCGTCGGTCGCACCACGCAGGTCTGGAACCACCGTCATCCTCTGACCACGAAGGGGTTCGAAGAGGGCACGCCCTGGCTGCTGCGCTTCTTCGACCGCATCTCCTGGTACCCCGTCAGCACCGAGGAACTCGCCGACATGCGCGCCGATCTCGCGGCCGGGCGCGGAGCGGGTGTCGAGATCACCGACGGCACCTTCTCTCTGGCCGACCACGACGAGTTCCTGGCCGACAACGACAGCTCCATCGCCGAGTTCCGCAAGAAGCAGGCCGAGGCGTTCGGCATAGAGCGCGATGCCTGGTCCGCGGCCGGCGAGTTCGCCCTCACCACAGCACAGGGAGCATGATGACGACCGCCACCGATCGAGTGTTGCTCGCGTACAAGCGTATTGCCGAGGTCGACCGCCCCGAAGTGTGGATCACGCTGCGCGACGAGGCGGACGTCCTCGCGGAGGCCGCCGGTCTGGACGAGAGCCTGCCGCTGTACGGGACCGTGCTCGCGGTCAAGGACAACATCGACGTCGCGGGTCTCTCGACGACGGCGGCGTGCCCCGAGTTCGCCCGTACCCCGGACGCCGATGCGACCGTGGTCGCGCGGCTCCGTGCCGCCGGCGCTCTGGTGCTGGGCAAGACCAATCTCGACCAGTTCGCCACCGGACTCGTGGGAACGCGCAGCCCGTACGGCGCGGTGCGGCACGCGCACGACCCCGAGAAGATCTCGGGCGGGTCGAGTTCCGGCTCCGCGACCGCGGTCGCGCTGGGCATCGTGGACATCGCCCTCGGAACGGACACGGCAGGGTCGGGCCGAGTTCCTGCGGCCTTCGCGTCCCTGGTGGGCATCAAGCCGACGCTGGGACTGGTGCCGAACACCGGCGTCGTCCCGGCGTGCGTGGACTACGACGCCGTGACGGTCTTCGCCCCCGATATCACCACGGCCACAGGCGCCATGGCGATCATGATCGGTGCGGACTCGGCGGATCCGCGGAGTCGTGCGTGGCCCGCGACGGTGCCGTTGTCGGCCCCGCCGCGCCCCCGTGTCGCCGTTCCACGCACCGAGGATCTCCGCGCGCTGTGCCCCGAGTACGCGGAGGCGTTCGAGCGCACGGTGTCGGGACTGGACGCTGTGGGGATCGACCACGAGATCGTCGACATCTCCGTCCTGCTGGACGCGGCCGTGCTGTTGTACGACGGGGCGATCGTCGCGCAGCGCTACGCGGCGGTCGGCGAGTTCCTGTCGACAACGCCCGAGCACGCCGACCCGACCGTCTCCCGCATCGTGCTGGGCGCGAAGGATCCGGCAGCGCACGCGTACGTCGACGACCTCTCGACGCTGCTGGCGGCCAAGGCGCACGCGGCGTCGATTCTCGACGGGCTCGACGGCCTGGTGCTGCCGACGACCACCGAGCACCCCACCATCGCTGCGGTACAGGCGGATCCGCTCGGCATCAACCGCAGGCTCGGCACGTTCACCAACTTCTGCAACCTTCTCGACATGGCGGCCGTCGCGGTGCCGGGTGCGCGCACGACGGCGGGGGATCCCTTCGGCGTCATGGTCGTGGGCCCCGCGTTCACCGATCAGGTACTGCTCGACATCGGCGCCGCGGTGGCGGATCAGGACACGGCGGTACTCGTGGAGGACGGCGTGGACGTGCTCGTCGTCGGCGCGCACCTGCGAGGGTTCCCGCTGAACGGTCAGCTGGTCGAGCGTGGTGCGCGGTTCGTCGGTGAGGTGAGCACCTCCGCCGACTACCGCCTGGTCGATCTGGGCACCACACCGCCCAAGCCCGGACTGGTGCGCGGCGGCAGCGCCTCCATCGCGGGCGAGCTGTATCGGATGGCCCCGGCGCACCTCGGCACGTTCCTGGCCGGGCTGCCCGCACCGATGGGCCTGGGATCGGTGACGCTGTCCGGCGGTCGGGAGGTGGTCGGTTTCATGTGCGCCGCCGATGCGGCGGAGGCGGGCACAGACATCACCGAGTTCGGCGGCTGGCGGGCCTACACCGCGAATAGTGGAGTCTGAACCCCGGATTCCGGGGTCTGAGTTCCACGATCAGCTCGAGCGTGGCCGGTTCTCGTCGATGAGTCGTTCGAGTTCGCGAGGGTTCCTGGTCTGCAGCAGGACGCGGCCCGGACCGGTGAAGTCGAACACCAGCCCCTCGCCGGACTTCAGCGTCTGCATCGTCTTCCCCTGTACCGCTCGACGCACGTCGAACGTCATCGCGAGGTGGTACGCCACCACGTGACCGGTGTCGATGGTGACGCGTTCCCGGGGACCGAGGTCCATGACGTCGATGGCGCCGTACACACCCAGCAGCACGTGCCCGCGTCCCGACGCCTTGTAGCCGAAGGCGCCCTGGCCGCCGAACATCTGCTTCATTCCGCCGAACTGCGGGTCGACGGTGACGTCGGGGGAGTTGCCGAGCCACGAACCGTGGCCCACGAACCACTCCTGCCCGTCGGCGACGTCGACGGTGATGACGTCGCCGGGGAGCTTGCCGGCCAGGTCGACCCAGCCGCCCTGGTCCGGTGCCGTGTACGTGGTGACGTAGAAGGATCCGGCGCTCAGCGCGCTGCGTTTGAGTCCGCCGAGGAATCCGCCCGGGGTGCTGCTCCGGATGTCCACACCGGCCGAACACGCGAGCATCGCCCCGCCCTCGGTGTTCAGCGATTCCCGTGGTGCGAGGCGGCATCGGGCGACGGTGTTGGAGGGGTTGTGCCGGAGTTCGACGTCCATGCGCAGACGATAGAGCAGCGACGACCGCCGCGCGCGGCACGTGAGAGTGCCCGAGAAATTACTTTCGGGTAGCTCTGGTGTTGACGCCCGGTTACAGACATAATCCGATGCGTGAACAATGTAGGTGTAACCTCGAGTAACCTGATCGCACAGGCGCCGGCCGGTGGCGGCGCCGCGCTCGATCAGGTCTTCGGCATGACCGCGGCAGCCGGTGTCATCTCGCTGTTCCTGTTGTATCTGGCTGTGATGCACCGGACGAGGCGCATCACGTGGCTGCAGCGCCTCGCGGACTACGCGGGCGAGAAGCTGCACCGCCCCGGGTGGGTGGCGCTGCCGCTTGTCATGTTCATCTCGACGATCCTCACCGCGTTCTTCGGCTTCATCTGGGACGTCAGCCTGCACATCGGACGTGGTCGCGACGAGGGCCCGTTGGCCAACCCGGCGCACTACTTCATCCTGGTGGGCCTGTTCTTCCTGTTCATCGCCGGTGCGCTGGCGATCATCCTGCCGCGCGACGAGAAGCCCGGTCCGGCAGCCATCAAGATCACCCGGACCTGGTATGCCCCCACCGGCGGCCTGCTCATCGCCGGCTCGGGCCTGTACGCGCTCATCGGCTTCCCGCTCGACGACATCTGGCACCGCATGTTCGGCCAGGACGTGACGCTGTGGGGACCGACGCACCTCATGCTCATCGGCGGGGCCGGGCTCTCGCTCGTCGGCGTGCTGCTGCTCGAGCACGAGGGTCGCGTCGCGATGGCCTCCACCGCCGTGACCACCGCCGCCACCGCCGGTGAGCCCGACGGCGAGACGAAGGCGGACCCGGCGCAGGCCGTCGACTCGCGCAAGCGCTCGATCATCACCTGGTTCATGCGCAGCTCCGCCTTCGGTGGTCTCGTCATCGGCCTGTCCGTCTTCCAGATCGAGTACGACTTCGGCGTCGAGCAGTTCCGCCTCGTCTTCCAGCCGCTGCTCATGACGGCTGCCGGCGCCTTCGCGCTCATCGCCGCCCGCCTGATGGTGGGCCGCGGATCCGCTCTGTTCGCCGTCGCCTTCGCCGCGGTGATCCGCGAGATCACCGCGCTGATCGTCGGTCCCGTCCTCGGTGAGCCGCACAGCGTGTTCACGCTCTACCTGGGCATGGCCGTGGTCGTCGAGATCATGGGTCTGACCACTCTCGTCCACCGCCGCCTCCTGTTCGGTGCCGTCACCGGTGTCGCCGTGGGCACCGTCGGCCTGTACCTGGAGTCCATGTGGGTCGACGCCGTCTTCCTCTACCCGTGGCCGAACAGCATGTGGGTCGAGGCGCTCGCCACCTGCATCCCCGCCGGCCTCGTCGTCGGTCTCACCGCGGGTCTCTTCGCGCAGGCGCTCAGCGGTGACGGACTCCCGCGTCCCGCCGTCCGGCGTTCCATCGTCGTCGCGATGGTGCTGGTGCTCGGCGGCAGCGTCGCCAACGGCTTGATGATCGACGTTCCGCAGGGCGCGAGCGCGACCGTGAGTCTCACCGACGCTCCCCGCGAGGACGGCTTCCGCATGGTCACCGCCACGGTGAGCATCGACCCGAGCGACCTGGTGTCCGACGATCCCGAGTGGGTCTCCATCCTCGCCTGGCAGGGCGCAGGCGACTCGCTGCACGGACTCGTCGTCGACAACCTCGAGCGCACCGGCCCGGGTGAGTACCGCTCCACGCGTGCGATGCCGGTCGACGGGACGTGGAAGACGTTCCTGCGCATCCAGGACGGCCGCACCATGGCCGGTGCGCCCATCTTCATGGCGGCGGACGAGGGCATCGGCGCCGAGGAGGTCCCCGCGACCACCGAGTTCACCCGCGAATTCCAGTACGAGACCAAGCTGCTGCAGCGCGAGCGCTCGTTCGACCACCCGGCGTGGCTGTTCACGGCGGCGTGCCTCGTGGTGCTGGCCTGCTCGCTGGCCCTCATCTGGTCGCTGTCCTGGGGCGCCGCGCGCATCAGCCTGGCCACCCCCGGCAACACCGCGACGAAGGGCAGCAAGGAGCGCAGTCGCGTATGACGCCCGATCCGAACGTGATCTACCTCGCGGATCACTCTGTCGTGCTGGCACTTCCGGCCGTCATCCCCGCAGTGCTCATCGCTCTCGTGGTGATCGTCATCGTCGTGCGCGACCGGCGGGCCGAGCGGGCGGAGAACGCCGAGAACGAGCTGAAGGACGCGAACGAGAGGGAGGGCACGGAGTGAGAGGGAAGGCCGGAGGCCGGTCGGCAATCGGCATGCGCGCAGTGGTAGTCGGGTTGGCAGCCTTGGCACTGGCGGGGTGCTCGCCGGCGGAGCCGGAGACCGAGGCGACGCCCGAGCAGGTCTCCTCGACACCGGCCACGTCCGTAGCGGCATCTGACGTCCCACGCATCACGCCCACCACCACGCTCGACGTCTCCATCGCGGGCGGTGAGGTCACCCCGGTCGACCAGCGTCTCGAGGGCAGGGTCGGCGAGGAGATCCTCGTGACCGTGTCCAGCGACGCGGAGGACGAGATCCACGTGCATTCCGTTCCGGAGCAAAGCTTCCCGGTGGCGGTCGGTGACGATCAGCAGTTCCGCTTCACGGTCGACGTGCCGGGCTCGGTCGACATCGAGTTGCACGAGGCCGACGTCACCGTGGCGACGGTGCTCGTCCGGTCGTGAGTAGCGAGCTCCTCGCGCACGGTCTCGGCGGGTCGACCGACCTGCCGATCCCGGTGACGTACGCCCTCATCGGCGGTGCCTGGGCGCTGGCAGCGTCCTTCGCGGTCCTGTTGCTGGCGTGGAAGACTCCGCGTCTGACGCCCGATCGACACCTGGTCCGGACGCCGCTGGCGCGACTCGTGGACGCTGCCGCGTTCCGGGGCGCCGTCGGCGCCGCGTCGGTGGCGCTGGCCGTGTGGGTCGGTGCGGCGTCGGTGCTGGGTCCGCAGGATGCATCCAACGCGCTGCTCGGCGTGTTCTACGTGCTGGTGTGGGTCGGGCTGGTCCCGGCATCGCTGGTCTTCGGGCCGGTGTGGCGCATCGTGTCCCCGGTTCGCGCGCTGTATCGCGTTCTGCCGCACGGCCGGCCGCGGACCCTGCCCGACGGCATCGGGGTGGTCCCGGCGGTGCTGGGCCTGCTGGCCTTCGTGTGGCTCGAACTGGCGTCGAGTGATCCCGGTTCGGTCGCCGCCGTGCGTACCTGGTGTCTGCTGTACGTGGTGATCCTGCTCGGCGGTGCCCTGATCTTCGGCGAGGAGTGGTTCGCGCGCGCGGATCCGTTCGAGGTGTTCAGCGACACCGTGGCGCGGTTGTCGATCCTGGCGCGCGACAGGGAGTCACGCGCCCTCGTGGTGCGCAACCCGCTCGACGGCGCCGCCACCCTCCCCGTACGACGCGGAACCGTCGCCGTGACGGCCGCGCTGCTCGGCTCCACCGCGTTCGACTCGCTGGCGCAGACGCCGAGTTGGAAGTCGTTCGCGCGTGACCTCGGTGACCCGGTGCTGATCCGCACGGCCGGCGTGCTGGCGTGTGTCGCACTGGTGGGCACCGTGTTCTGGCTCGCGGCGCGCACCACCGGCGGTGTGACGAGGGAGCGTCGCGCGCAGTTGCCCGGCTTGCTGGCGCACTCGCTGATCCCGATCGTCGTCGGGTACTTCTTCGCCCATTACCTCACCTATCTCGTAGAGAAAGGTCAGCAGAGCGTCTTCACGTTATTCGATCCGTTCGACCGAGGATGGAATCCGCTCGGCATCGCGGACGCGTCGGTGAACTACGCGTTGTCCTCGCACCCGTCGGTGGTCGCGTCCATCACGGTGCTGTGCGTGGTGATCGGGCACATCGTCGGAGTGACACTGGCGCACGACGCGGCTCTGCGGCTCCTACCGAAGAAGGATGCGCTGCTCGGCGAACTGGCACTGATGCTGGTGATGGTGCTGTACACCTTCCTCGGTCTCTTCTTGTTGTTCGGTGCATGAATGGTCGTTGACCTTTCCGTGACCGTAGGTTACCGTCCGATAGGTTAGTGGCGCCCATCACAGGGGAGGGTGCCGATCAGAGCATGGGGGCTCGTGTGCGGCGTCGTTCCACGGTCATCTCGGGCGTTCTCGTCGCCCTCCTCGTCGCATCCGGTACCGCGGTGCCGGCCACGGCGGATCCCACCGGCGGCGCGGACGCCGTCGCCTGGACCGCCGCGGCCGATGCGCCGCCGCACTACCCGCAGGTGGCCATCGACTGGGACGTCCCCATCACGATGAGTGACGGAACGGTGTTGCAGGCCAACATCTACCGGCCCGCCGATGCGTCCGGTCGCCCGGTGGAGACCGACCTCCCGACCGTCCTGAACATCACGCCGTACACCAAGCTCGTGGGCAACCTGATCGACTCGATCCAGCAGATCCCCGGAGTGAGCGAGCCGGTGCTCGACTTCCTCGCGAGCCTGAACTTCGCGGGTACGCCGTTCGACGGCATCACCGATCTCACGCAGGCGGTCGACGGCGGGGGCCTGCGCATCTTCGCCGTCAACCGAAACCTGGTCCAGAACGGCTACGCCCAGGTGATCGTCGATGCCCGCGGCACCGGGTTCTCGCAGGGCACGTGGGACGTGTTGGGTCCACGCGAGCAACAGGATTCGGCGGAGATTATCGACTGGACGTCCCGGCAGTCCTGGTCGGACGGTCAGGTCGGCATGTCGGGCATCTCCTACTCGGCCATCAACTCCGTGCAGGCCGCGGCGCTGCGTCCGCCGGCGCTCAAGGCCATCTTCCCGGTCGAGCCCGGCAACGACCTGCTGCGCGACATCGTGGGTACCGGCGGCGCGTTGGGTGTCGGGTTCATGCCGCTGTGGCTCACGTTGGTCAACGTGCTGAAGTTCGTCCCGAACGTGCAGTCGATCCTGCAGGGGCAGTTCGACACTCGGTGGCTCGCCGATCGATTGGCCGATCCGGCGATCCTGATCCCCGAACTCGCCAACGCCTTCACGGCGCCGACCATTGCCGACATCCGGCCCGAGACACTCGGTGTCGCGCAGGACGGCGAGTTCTACGCCGACCGTTCGGCGGATCTGTCGCAGATCGAGGTGCCCACCATGGTCTACGGCGGCTGGCACGACATCTTCACCAACAGCGAGCCGCGCATCTACAACGACATCCCGGTCGCGCCCGGACGCAAGCAGCTGATCATGGGCGACGGGTACCACGTCAATCCGGGCGCGGGCTTCGGACGCCCGGGCAATCCGCCGCGGCTCGATGCACTCGAACGCGCGTGGTTCGACCACTGGCTCAAGGGCGTCGACAACGGTGTCGAGAGGTACGGCCCCGTGACGCTGTTCCAGCAGGGCGGCGGGTGGACCACCACCGATCAGTTCCCCCGTGCCGGAGCGCAGTCGCAGCGCACCTACCTCTCCGCCGCCCCCAGCGGCACCGCCGGGCACAGCCTCCATGACGGCTCGCTGTCCTCGTCGCCGACGTCCGACACCGCGCGCCTCACCGTCGCGCCGGGCCTGCGCGGGGTCTGTTCCCGCGACGCCGCGGTCGGTACGGCGGGTGCGGCGGCGATCCTGGGGTCCGTGTGCACGAAGGACTCCCGGTTCAACGAGGCCGAGGCGCTGACGTTCACCAGCGCGCCGGCCGAGAAGCCCACCCAGATCTCGGGTGCCACCAACCTGCATCTCAACACGGTGCTCGATCGGCCCGACGGCTTCTGGGCCGCGACGATGAACGACGTCGCGCCGGACGGCACGTCCACCCCGATCAGCCACGGCGCTCTCACCGCATCGCTGCGCCAGATCGACGAGGCGAAGAGCACCCGCTCGGCCAACGGCGACTACGTCGACGCGAAGCCGGCGCTCACGCTCGCGAGCCGGCAGCCGCTCGTGCCCGGCGTCCCGACCACGGTGGACATCAACCTGCTCCCCACGGATGCCGTGATCGCGCCGGGCCACCGGATCCGCATCGACGTCTACGCCGCCAGCGTGCCGCGCTACCTGCCCCTGGGGCCGATGCTCGTCGACTCCGCGCTGGCACCCCAGCACGTGCAACTCGACCCCGCGAACCCCAGCTTCGTGAACATTCCGTATGTGAGCTGAGCGGATACCGTGACCATGTCGCGTCCTCGCAGGCGGTTCGGTGGCCGGTCTCGGTGGAACACTTCGTGACATGTGGTGGTTCGTCATCGGCTTCGTGGCCGTCTGGATGGTGGTGTCGGTCGTTCTCGGCGTCCGAGTCGGCCATGCCATTCATGTGGCCGACGTCGAGGAGGATGTCGAGCACGCGCACGACGTCGACGGTGACGCGCCACTCGCTCCCACGAGGTGATGGGGACCGAGATCGAATTGTGATAAATCCCGACAATCCTCGCCGACATGTGTGACGAAAGCCGGGTGTGAGACTCCCTGGATTCGGTCGCTCCCACTCGGCACCCATGGTCGTTCCGGCTCCCGGTGCCGTGCTCACCTTCACCGGCCCGGTCTCTCTCCTGATCGAGCTCGCGGACTCCAGACCGCGGTTCGTCGACATCGGGTACGTCGATGTCGCAGGCCAGAAGGCTCGGCGGAGCGTTCTGGTCGACACGTTGTGGCCCGAGGAGGACCGGTTTCGCATCGAGTTCTCCGACAGGTCGGTTCCGGACATGGTCGTGGGTGCGGACGAGGACGTCACGTTTCACGTCGTGGACATCGATCGGCCGGACCTCGCGCAGTTCGGCGAGGACGGGTACGTGGTGCGGATGGAGCCGCGCGGAATAGAGTGACCCTCGAACAGTCGTTCAGCGAGGGAACCCGGTGCGATTCCGGGACTGGCGCGCAACGGTGACGAGCTTCGGCTCGAAGTCCGATCGCTTGCTGTCCGGCACCACCCTCGAAGCTCCGCGCACGGGCTCCCAGCAGGACGGCACAACCGAACATGACCCCACGCCTCGCGATCGCCGCTGTCGTCACGACAGTCGGCCTCCTCGCCACAGGATGCTCCACCGGCCCGACCACGACGGCTGCGGCCGAGGCCGGAAGCACCTATCCCGTCACCCTCGAGAACTGCGGCCGCACCGTCACCATCGACGCGCCGCCGCAGCGCGCCGTCTCCCTCAACCAGGGATCCACCGAGATCCTGCTGTCCCTCGGGCTGGAAGATCGGATGGTCGGTACCGCCACCTGGACCGACCCGGTACGGGCCGACCTCGCGGACGCCAACGCGCAGGTTCCTCGGCTGGCGGACAACAAGCCCTCGCTCGAGGTGGTGCTGGACACCGAGCCCGATCTGGTCACCGCGTCGTTCGGCGGAACGCTGGGAGAGGGTGGAGTCGCGGACCGCGACCGGTTCGATGCCCTCGGCGTCCCGACGTACCTGTCGCCGACCGACTGCATCGGTAAGTCGGCCACCAGCGTCAACGCTGACGGTGCCCGGGACGAGCCACTGAGCATCGAGACGGTGTTCGAGGAGGTGCGCGATCTTGCGGCGATCTTCGATGTCCGCGACCGAGGGGATGCCCTCGTCGACGAGCTGCGAACGCGCTACGACGCGGCATCCACGCCGGTGTCGGAGGCGTCGCTCGCGTACTGGTTCGCCGACACCACCGCCCCCTACATGGCCGGGTGCTGCGGAGCGTCCGGTGTCATCTCGAACGCGGTGGGCGTGCGCAACGTCTTCGCGGACACGAAGGACGAATGGCCGCAGGTGAGTTGGGAGAGTGTCGCCGACCGCAACCCCTCCGCACTCGTGCTGGCAGACCTCAGCCGGCGCAGCATCGACGGTGACGCGCTGGCGAGCAAGATCGCATTCCTCGAGAGCAACCCGGTGACGAGTCGCATGCAGGCGGTGATCGACAAGCGCTACATCGTCGTGAACGGTGCCGACCTCAATCCGTCGATCCGGACCATCGACGGTATCGAGAAAGTGGCTGCGGCACTGCAGGAGTGGTCGAACGGGTGAGGGTGCGACCGGCATTGGCGGTCGTGGCCACGCTGCTGGCGGTCGTCGCGTCGGTGGCGGTGTCCATCGCGCTGGGCCCGGCGAACGTGACGGTGCCCGACGTGGTCGCCGTCGTCGTCGCGCATCTCGGTGGCCCGCCGGCGGACGTCAGCCGCATCCAGGACGGCATCGTCTGGGAACTGCGGCTTCCCCGTGCACTTCTCGCGGTGATCTGCGGGTGCGGCCTGGCGCTGTGTGGTGCGATCATGCAGTCACTGCTGCGTAACCGCTTGGCGGATCCGTTCGTTCTCGGCATCTCGTCCGGTGCCTCGACGGGCGCCGTGTCGGTGGCGGTGCTCGGTGTGGGTGCGGGCGCACTGTCGCTGTCGACCGGCGCCTTCGTCGGTGCCCTCGTGTCCTTCGTGCTGGTGATGATGTTGGCCACCGGCGCGGGCGGTGGGACAGGGCCGGTGATTCTGGCGGGAGTGGCCGGTACGCAGTTGTTCTCGGCCCTCACCTCGTTCATCGTGCTGTCCTCCGCCGACGCCGAGCAGACGCGCGGGGTGCTGTTCTGGCTGCTGGGCTCGCTCGCCGGTGCCGGGTGGAGCGATGTCGCGGTGTGCGCCGGCGCCGTGGGGATCGGGGCGGTGGCGTGCGTGGTGGCGGCGCCGTCGCTCGACGCGGTCACGCTGGGATCGGACACGGCCCGCGCGCTCGGGGTCTCGATGCTCCGCCTGTCCGTCGTGCTGCTCGGAGTCACTGCGCTGATGACCGCGACCATCGTGGCGTCGGCGGGAGCCATCGGATTCGTCGGGCTGGTCATCCCGCACGCGGCTCGCATACTCGTCGGCACCGCCCATCACCGCGTGCTGCCGGTGTCCATGGCGATCGGTGCCGTGTTCATGGTGTGGGCGGACACCCTGGCGCGCAGCGTCTTCGCACCGCAGGAGATTCCGGTGGGGGTCGTGACGGCGCTCGTGGGTGTGCCGGCGTTCGCGGTGATCCTGTTGCGGAGTCGGCGCGGGGTTCGATAGTGGAATCTGAACCCCGGAATCCGGGGCGCCGATTCCACTATCGACGCGGTGCTCGACGCACTTCGGCGATCACGGCATCGGGCTCCCGAATCAGCCGGTGGTAGGTGAACCGGAGTACCGTCCAGCCGTCGTTCACGAGCGCGTTCTGACGCACCGCGTCGTGTGCCATGCGCTCGGCCGTGCGGTGATACGCCCAGCCGTCGATCTCGATCGCCACCCGCCTGTCGACGAAGGCCACGTCGATCACGTAGCCGCACGATCGCACGGCGCACTCCCATCCCGTGATGCGAAAGGTGCGCAGCAGTCGAAGGAAGATTCGCTCCGCCTCGGATTCGCCGCCGGTCGCCGCGTGCACGAGCATCGCCGCGGCGCGAGGGCTGCCGACACGTCCAGGGTTGCGAGCGTGGGCACTCTGCAGCCGGTCCAGTGACGTGCGGGTCTGCAGTGCTCGGTCGAGGAACTGGGTTCCGTCGCCGGGTCGTGCCTCCTCCAGGATCACCGCGGTCTCCAGCACAGTCAGAGCGAGGCCGGTGACGCGAAGATCACGGGCCACCGCCACGTCGATTGCGGGAACGTCGCGTCGTCGCACGGTGACCGACCGATCGAGGTAGCGCCGAGCACGCGGAATGGTCACCCAGGAGTGGGCGGGCGGCCGCTCGAGCAGGCCGAGCCACCACGCGGCGGTGGGTCCACTCGCCAGTGCTCCGCGACCGCATCGGAGCACCGCGATGCGCACCATCGCCTGCTGGGTGACCGGTTGACCTGCCGGCATGTAGATGCCCGACGCCATGCGGGTCCAGCGTCCTGCGGACACGCGGCGTTCGAGCGCAGTGGACGACAGTCCCAGTGCGAGGGCCTGAGCCCGGCTGATGACGCCGTCGTGCCGACCAGCGAATCTGTCCAGTTCGTCCACGCACTGTTGGACGGTCGTGGGCCCACCGGGGATCCCGGGAGCAATAGTGGAACCAGGACCCCGGAAACCGGGGTCTGACATCCACGATCAACACCCCCGCGGCGGCGGCTCCACGAGGTGATCGCGTGCCCGCGCGACGACGAACGCCTGCGCCGCCGTCTCCGTGTCGTGAGCGGATCGCACGGCGTCCCGGTGCAGCACGTACCCGCTGTCGATGAGCAGCGACTGCACCTCGTCGACGTCGTGGCGGAGATAGTCGAGGTGCACGTCCCGCCCGAACGCAGTGCGCAGCTCGCGGGTGGGTGCGGCGGTCTGGAATGCCAGCAGCAGCCAGCCGTCCGGGACGGTGACGCGGCGGAACTCGGAGAACAGAGCGGGCAGATCGGCGGTGGGGGTGTGCACGATCGAGTACCAGGCGCACACGCCGTGAACCGAACCGTCGGCCAGGGGGAGCGCGGTCATGTCGCCCACCACCCAGGAGGCCGGCCCCGATGCTGCGGTGATCATGCCCTTCGACGCGTCGAGGCCCAGGACATCGAGGCCGGCACTCGCGAGCTCGCGTGCCGCCTGGCCGGGCCCGCATCCGGCGTCGAGCACCGTCGTGCCGCGCGAGGACCGCACCGAGCGAGCGAACGACGACAGGAATCCGCGGTCGAAGGGGCGCGAGCCGAGCTCGTCCGCGAACGCCGCGGCGTAGTCGGGCGCGATCGCGTCGTAGGGGGATGCCGGGGTCACCTGCTCACCATAGTGAGCGCCACAAACCGGCACGGGGCTGACAAACTACTGAGATAGTGGCCGAAAGTACTGACATCCATTCACGGCTCTGGTGTCATGGACGTGGCGCCGAGGGCGTCGCCGCTCAGCCAGCCGAGGTGACGACAGTGAAGTTTCGATCCCGAGACAGACGTCCTGTGGCCGTGGTGCCCGCGCCGGGTGCGGTGCTCTCCTTCACGGGTCCGGCCGCCACTCTGTTGACACTGGACGACGGCCGACCGCGCTTCGTCGACCACGGTATCGAGGACGTCTCGGGTGTCGTGATGCGGCGCAGTTCGTTGGTCGACACCCTGCACGTCGTGGGGGACGAGATCCGCATCGGCTTCAGCGATCCCACGCTTCCGGACCTCGTCGTGCCCTGCGGTGACGCCCTCACCTTCCACGTGGTGGACATCGATCGCCCCGACCTCGGAACACGCGAGATGAAGGACGTGTTCGTGCGACTCGAACGGCGAGCCTGACAGGCACACAGCTAAATACGTCGCGATGGTCGTCGACTCCACGTACCGTTCGGACCTCACCGAACACGACGAAGGAGATCACCATGCCACCGACAGGCGCGGGAACGCGGCTGCTCAACTGGGCCTCGGCCATCGAGGACGCCACGTTGGAGCAGGCGCGTCGCACCGCGGCCATGCCCTTCATCCACCCCCATGTCGCCCTGATGCCCGATGCGCACCCCGGAATGGGAAGCGCTGTGGGCACGGTCATTCCGACACTGCGCGCGGTCATCCCCGCGGCGGTCGGTGTCGACATCGGGTGCGGGATGATCGGCGTCGAGACGACGCTGAGCCACAGCGACATCACTGACCTCGACCTGGCGCAGCTGCGTCAGGACGTCGAGCGCGTCATCCCCCTCTCGCCCGGCAACTACAACGGGCACCTCGACCGCTTCGAGTTCACCGCTGCCAAGATCGCGGAGCTCGAGGAACTGGCCGAGAAGAGCGGGGTGGACCTGTCGCACTCGCCGAAGTGGCGTCAGCAGCTGGGGTCTCTCGGTGGTGGCAACCACTTCATCGAGCTGTGTCTCGACGAGCGGGACCGGGTGTGGCTGTTCCTGCACTCGGGTTCGCGAGGGGTGGGCAACAAGATCGCCAAGAAGCACATCGCGATCGCGCAGAAGATGTGCGAGAAGTGGTGGATCCAGCTGCCCGACCGTGACCTCGCGTACCTGGCCCAGGGCACGCCCGAGTTCGATCGGTACATCGCGGATCTGACGTGGGCGCAGCGGTTCGCGTACCTCAACCGGGCCGAGATGATGGATCGGTTCCTGCACCAGTTCGTGCATCGGGCCGGTACCGACACGAGTGTCGAGTCGGATCGAATCAACTGTCACCACAACTACACCCGGCCGGAGAAGCATGGCGGCAAGGACGTGTGGCTCACCCGTAAGGGCGCCGTCCACGCGGCCGAGGGTGTGCGGGCCATCATTCCGGGCAGCATGGGAACGCGGTCGTACGTCGTCGAGGGCAAGGGCAGCGCGAGCGGTCTGCACTCGGCTCCGCACGGTGCGGGTCGGCGGTTCTCCCGGGCCGAGGCGCGCAAGCGCTACACGCAGGACGACCTGCGTGAGCGGATGGTGGGGATCGAGTACCGGGATTCGGCCGAGTTCATCGACGAGATCCCCGATGCCTACAAGTCCATCGACGTGGTGATGGAGGATGCTCGCGATCTGGTCACGGTGCTCCACGAGCTCCGCCAGATCATGAACGTCAAGGGCACCTGACGACCCCGATGGCCCTGCAGTGCAGGGCCATCGGACGTCACACGCTCCGCCAGGCGTCGTCCTTCACGAACTGGACGGCCTGCGGCCCCATCAGGGCCATGCCGCCGTCCACGACGAGGGAGGCGCCCGTCATGTACGACGACGTCGGGCCGGCGAGGAACGCGACGACGGAGGCGATCTCCCGTGCGTCGCCGGTACGCCCGAGCGGGACACCCGGCCGGGGGTTGCTCTCGGGGTTCTCGTCGGTCTGACCGGTCATTGGTGTCGAGATCTCGCCCGGCGCAACCGAGTTCACCGTGATGCCGAACTGCGCGAGCTCGATCGCCATCACCTGCGTCAGTCCGCCGAGACCGGCCTTCGCGGCGCAGTACGGTGCCGCACCGACCTTGGGCAGGTGTTCGTGCACGCTGGTGACATTGACGATGCGCCCGCCGTGGCCCTGCTCCACCATCAGCCGTGCGGCGTGCTGTCCACACAGGAACGCGCCGTCGACGTCGACCGACAGCACCGTGCGCCACGAGTCGAAGTCCAGGTCGAGGAATGAGGTGGCGGTGCCTGTGCCGGAGCAGTTCACCAGCACGTCGATCCCGCCGAGCTCACTGGACAGCGAGTCGACGGCGAACGGGGCGCCCGGGAGGTCGGTCAGGTCCATGTGGGCACTGAACCCGCTGCACCCCAGCGCGCGGATCTCCGCGACGGTGGCCTCGGCGCCCTCGCGGTCGCGGTTGTAGGTCACCCCGACGTCGAGGCCGCCGCCGGCCAACGCGACGGCCACCGCGCGGCCGATGCCGGAGTCGCCGCCGGCCACGACGGCGGTGCGGGGAACGAAGTCGGAACCTGGTGTCGTCATGGCCGGGCCATACCCGCTCAGAGTGCGTTCATGCCGTCCTGACGGCTCAGGATCGGAGTGGAGGTGGGGCGCCCCAGCAGGAACCCTTGCACCATGTCGGCACCGAGGCTGCGCGCCGACTCCAGCTCCTGCGGCGTCTCGATGCCCTCATACACGCATTCCGCACCGATGGCCGCCGCGAAGGTGGTGAGGGCGCTGGCGGCGGCGCGGCGCATGGGGTCGGTGTCGATACCGCGGACGATCGAGGCGTCGAGCTTGAGGACGTCGGGCTTGATCTCGACGAGCTGACGGAGACCGGAGTAGCCGGCCCCGACGTCGTCGACGGAGATGGACAGGCCCTCGTCGCGCAGATGATCGAGGGCGGCGCCGAGTGCGGTGTAGTCGCTGACCAGGTCGTGCTCGGTGATCTCGACGACGACGCGTCGGCACTCGGCGGCCTCGTCGAGGATCGGCACCAGATCGGTGGCGACGATGGTGGTCGCCGAGACGTTGACGGCGAGGAAGACGTCGGTCGGGAGGTCTCGGGACGCCGCGACGGCGCGTCGGACAGCAGCGAGCTCCAGCGGGATCTGCAGGCCGTCGGCGGCCGCGTCGAGGAACCAGCTCTGTGTGGTGCCGTGCCCGGAAGGAAAGCGGGACAACGCTTCGTAGCCCATGACGCGACCCGTCGACACCGACAACACGGGTTGGAAGACGATGGCGGGCCCGCCGTCGGCGATCAGCTCGGCGACGTGGTGGTTGCTGCGCGGAGCCACGGCGTCGCCGTACTGCAGGAACGCGGCGGCGGTGAGGGTCTTGCCGAGCGCGACGGTCACGGTGGTGCGGTAGTCGACCGGCACGGTGGAACTGGTGCACGTCATGCTGACGGTGGCGCTGCGCAGGCGGGTCGACTCCACCAGGGCGCGCGCCGCGGCGAGCCGCTCGGCCACGTCGTCCGCGGAACCGAGCCAGACACAGGCGAATTCGCCCGGTTGGGTCCGGGCCACGATGGCGTCGGGAAACGCGTCCGTGAGGAGACTCGATGTCTCGGCGACCAGGTCGTGGCTCGTGGCGCGGCCGAGGCGTCGCTCGATCTGCACGAAGTCGCGGAGATGGACGACGGCCGTGCCCAGGGTCTGCTCGACTCCGCGCGGGACATCGAACCGGGCGACGGCGCCGTCGAGGCCGCGACGGTTGAGCAGGCCGCTGACGCTGTCGCGTCGGCTGTTCTCGAGCTTGTCGGTGAGGAAGTCGACGTGCATCTTGAGCAGGATCGGCACGATGACCGCGGTGAGCAGGGTGAGCGCTCGAGACAGAACGAGCCAGCCGGGGACTCCGTCGTGTACCGAGAGCACAGACAGCACGACGAGGATCGCCGCGGCGAAGGCCAGTTGGGCCGCCAGGATCCGCCCGGAGACGTACACGCCCGCGAACAACGACACCAGCATCAGCAGGACGACGCCGGGAAGGGCGTCGAACGGCGACCGGGAGGCGAACAGAACGACGGTGATGCCGATGTCTGCGTAGACGACGAAAGGAATCGAGTAGCGGAGATTTCGCCCGTAGAGGTAGATGAGCAACGCGGACGGAAGAGTGGTCAGCGCCGCCACGGCGACGATGACGAAGGACGTCCTGTCGAACTGCGGTGACAGACCCCAGGTGATCCCGGCCAGGCCCACGATGATGACCAGCGTCAACACGACGAGACGCATCGCAGGCACGCTCGGGTACTCGAGGCGTGCCGCGGCGTGGTCAGCGGTCGGGATCGGACGTACGGGCAACACACACTCTCGTTCGTCGAGCCGCGTCGACCCCCGACGAACGATGCGGCAGTGAGGAGAAGGACAGGTCGAGTTCCCGGTATTCGGAGCTGCGGTTCGCAAGGACGGGCAAACGGTACCCGATGATCGAAGAATAGATGCCGAGTGAATGCAACAACCGAGAATGGCCTGATTTCGGCCATGATGACAACGTTCGTTGTACCAATTCGCGACGGCTCAACGCTTGCGTGGTACACCGAGTTGCAGTAACTTTTACTGCAACAGCCTGTCGCACCAAGTCGGCCCGGCACTCACGGAGGTTCACGCCATGACGATCACATCCGACACGCGCTCCGAGTACGAGCAGACGCTGCGCACCCTGTCCGAAGCGTCCGTTCACCAGCACTTCGATGCATTCCTCGACATCCCCTGGGACGATCCGCACTACGCGATCGTGGCCGACGATCCCCGCTGGGTGCTCCCGGCCGCCGATCCGCTGGGCAACACCGAGTGGTACCGGTCGCTCCCTCTCGATCGGCAGATCGCGGTCGGGATGTACCGGCAGGCCAACATTCTCAAGGTGGGTCTGCAGTTCGAGCAGGTGCTCATCGCCGGCATCATGAACTACGCGCTGCGGCTCCCGAACGGCTCGCCGGAGTTCCGCTACTCCACGCACGAGGCGACGGAGGAGTGCCACCACACCCAGATGTTCCAGGAGCTGGTGAACCGGATCGGTGTCGCCGTGCCCGGTGGCCCGAGGTGGTTCCGCAAGGCCGGCCCTCTCCTTCCCCTCTTCGCGGGCCCGCTGCCGTTCGGCTTCTTCGTCGGAGTGCTGGCCGGCGAGGAGCCCATCGACCACGCGCAGAAGTCGATCCTGCGCGCCGGTGCATCGCAGCACCCGTTGATGACGCGCATCATGCAGATCCACGTCGCCGAGGAGGCGCGGCACATCGGCTTCGCGCACCAGTACCTGGAGCACCGTGCGCCCAAGCTGTCCCGACGTCAGCGGTTCGCGATGTCCATCGCGACGCCGATCATCATGCGCGTGCTGTGCGACGTCATCATGAAGCCCAGCAAGCAGGTGCAGCGCGAGCTCGGGATCCCGCCCGAGGTGGTGCGTGAGGTGTGGTGGGACAACGAGGCCTCCGCGAAGACGTTGCGCGACATGTTCGGTGACGTCCGCAAACTGTCCGAGGACATGGGCCTGATGAACCGCGTCTCGAAGCGTCTGTGGACGAGTCTGCGTATCGACGGACGCCCGTCGCGGTTCCGCAGCGAGCCCGCCTCCGCCGCGGCCTGATTCGATGCCACATGTCGTCACCGGGACGTGCTGCGCCGACGCGTCCTGCGTCCTCGCGTGCCCGGTCAACTGCATCCACCCCGCGCCGGGTGAGCCCGGGTTCGGGACCACCGACATGCTGTTCATCGACCCGGCCACGTGTGTGGGATGCAGTGCCTGTGTGACGGCGTGCCCGGTGGGCGCGATCGTTCCCGACACGAAACTGACGATCGAGACCGCTCCGTACGCGGCCCTCAACGCGGAGTACTTCGAGCGGTCTCCGCACGCGGACCGCACTCCGCTGGCTCTCGTTGCGCCGCAACGACGTCTGCGCCGCGGTGGCCCGTTCCGCGTCGCGGTGATCGGTGCCGGGCCTGCCGGGCTGTATACCGCGGACGAGCTGCTCAAGCATCCCGAGGTGGCGTCGGTCGACGTCTACGACAAGCTCCACACTCCGCACGGCCTGGTGCGGCACGGCGTCGCACCCGACCACGCGACCACCAAGAAGGTCACCGACCTCTTCGAGGCGATCGAGAACGAGCCCGGCTTCCGCTACGTGCTGGGCGCCGAGGTGGGAACGACTGTCACTGTGGCGCAACTGCAGTCGGTCTATCACGCGGTGGTGTTCGCCGTCGGCGCGTCGTCCGACCGCTTGCTCGGCATTCCCGGTGAGAACCTGACGGGCTCCGTGGCGGCCACCGACGTCGTCGGCTGGTACAACGGCCATCCCGACCATCGGGACGCCGCCGTCACGCTCGATCACGAGCGCGCCGTCGTCGTCGGCAACGGCAACGTCGCCCTCGACGTCGCGCGCATGCTCACCCGCGACACCGATTGGCTCTCGGAGAGAACGGACATCGCGCCGCACGCTCTCGACCAGCTCCGGGATTCTCGGATCCGAGAGGTGCAGATTCTCGGCCGACGCGGACCGGCCGACGCGGCCTTCACCGTGCCCGAGCTGATGGGTCTCGCAGCGCTCACCGATGTCGATGTCATCGTCGAGGCGGATCCCGCGCAGCTGCAGGGTGACGATCAGCGGAGTCGCCTGCTCGCGGAGCTGGCTGCTCGGCCGCGATCGACAGACGCCACGCGCCGTCGCATCGTGCTCACGTTCGCGGTGTCTCCGGTGGAGATCCTGGGCCGGGACGGCCGGGTGACCGGCGTCCGCGTCGCCCGGAACGACCTGGTCGAGGGTGCTGACGGTGCCGTCGTCGCCGCCCCGACGTCCGACGAGTACGTCCTCGACGCCGGCCTGGTGGTGCGGTCGGTCGGCTTCCGCGGTGTCGGTCTGCCCGGGCTCCCGTTCGATGAGCGCACGGGCACCGTGCCGAACGATCGCGGGCGGGTGGCGCCGGGTGTGTTCGTCGTCGGGTGGATCAAACGCGGTCCGCGCGGCTTCATCGGCACGAACAAGACCTGCGCGCAGGAGACGGTGGAGGCAGTGCTCGACCACCTGGACTCCGAGATCACCGAGCCGCACCACACGCCCGACGAGTTGATCGCAGCAGCGATCCCGCGGGCGGGTGACCTGGCGGCATGGCGCCGGCTGGATGCGGAGGAGCTCGCCCTCGGTCGACGGAACGGTCGGCCGCGCGTGAAGATCGTCGATCGGCTCGACCAGGAGGCCGTCGCGGCACGTGTGACGGTCAGGGCGCCGCGGAGACTACTGCGTACGTGAGATGCTTCGGTGCGATGAGCACCGAGCGCACCACCTCCGGTGACGGCCGGAGGCGACGGTGGGATCAGCACAACGCCGACCGCCGCCGTCAGGTGATCGCCGCTGCCCTCGACGTGCTCGAGCGGGGCGTGCATCCGGGGGAGTGGGTCACGGCGCAGCAGATCGCCGACGAGGCGCGCATCCATCGCACCGGCATCTACCGCTACTTCGCCGACCGGGCTGACCTCGACGTCGCCATCCAGCGCACCATCTGCGAGCAGCTGGAACACACCCTGACGGCGTCGGTGACACTCGAGGGTCTGCCACGCTCGGTGGTGCAACGGGTGGTCGACTCGTACGTGCGCTGGGTCGTGGCCCACCCCACCTGGACGTACGTCATCGAGCAGAACGTCACCGGATCGTCCGAATCACCTCTGCAGAGCACCATCGCCCGCGTCGCCGAGAAGATCGAGGTGGCCGTCGGCGGATTCCTCGCCCTCGTCGACGCCGATCTGGGCGACGACGACCTGCGCCTGGTCGGACCGTGGGTGTCGAGCCTCATCTCCGGCTGCGTCGGCGCCGTGAGAACGTGGCGCGCACAGGAGGATTCGGTCAATCTCGACACGTTCGCTGCCTTCCTCGCCGACACCATCTGGCTGCAGATCACCGGCCTCGGCGCGTCGCGGGGGATCACGATCCCGAACGTGCCACTCGAGCGGGTGCTGGACGGCCCCTGATTCCTGGCGTCATGGTGGCTCGCACGCTCCCGTCCACCGCACCGGTCGGTCACTGGCCGTAGGTATGGCGGAGGTTGCCATTGATCAGCCTGTCGATGCGCTTGCGCAAGCTGCGAACGGCGTCGTCGTCCGGGCGCGGTGGGTCGAGAAGCAAGGTCCACCGGAGGTTCGTCCCAGCGCCATCGTCGGCCAGGTCGAATCGAATGAGAGCATCGGGTCTCGCCGGCCAGAGCGACGACCACACGACCAGCGACGGCGGCTCTGACTCGATGACGCGCGGAGGCGTCTCGTCGTCGAGCAGGTGCAACCACGGTCGTCTGGTCTCTCGACCCGGATGCGCGAGATCGTCGAAGACCACACGACGGGGCGGTGGCTGGTTCTTCCGTCGGGTCACGACCTCGTCCATGCACCGAACCGTACGGTGTCGACGAGATCGTGAAAAACAGTTTTCCGAGCACCGGAATGCTTGCCACACTGGACCGATGTGGGGCCCCGATCTCGAGTACGTCGACGAATGGACGTTTCCGCTGCTCCCCGACTCCGGAATGGGTGCGCCCACCCAGATGGTCGACGCGTGTGTCGCAGTGGGGTCGGACCTACACTGGCGCCGGTCCGGTGCGCACCTGGACCTCGACCGACTTCGGTGGACCCTCTCGCTCCACGAGACGGGTGTCGTCGGACTCGGCGTGAACTCCAGCGGCCCTCGCCCACGCCTGAAGGCGAGCAACGTCGACGAGAGGACGCTCGGTATCGCGCGGTACACG
Source organism: Rhodococcus sp. SORGH_AS_0301 (assembly GCF_030818285.1). Lineage (NCBI taxonomy): Bacteria > Bacillati > Actinomycetota > Actinomycetes > Mycobacteriales > Nocardiaceae > Rhodococcus > Rhodococcus sp. SORGH_AS_0301. Next base: position 3,521,889 of record NZ_JAUTAC010000002.1, on the reverse strand, counting down.
GTTGACCTGCACATGGATCTGTCCCTCGCGGAGGCGACCGTCGTCATCGCGGACATCGTGCAGACCGAACTCGCGGGGTACCCGCCGTGGGTCGAGTGGCCCGTCGAAGAGAAGCGTCTGCTGTGGCCGACGGTCGTCGACGGCGGGGCCGTATGGCGCGATCCCCGCACCGACCGGGCAGTAGCGCCGATCGGACTGCTCGCAGCGAGACAGGATGACTGACGTGAGTTCGTATGTACGACCGACGATCGACGAGCAGGTGTTCCGCGACTCCGACGGCCGGAAGATCGAGTACGGAAACCTGTGGGCCGACTCTCCGCCGGAGAGTGCGTATTCCGTGACCGAACACCCCGAACGCTATGCGCCACTTCATGTGATCGCGGATGCCCTCATCGAGCACCTACGCGACACCTACGACGTCGACATCGACGAGGGTCCGGAGGCGGTGGCGGACTTGATTCGTCCGAATCGTGACGTGGTTCGGGGAGTCCGCGTTCGGCCGAACGCGTCGACGTGCGCACCTCTGGCGCTGGTGTTCACCCCGTACCCGGGGATCGCAGTGCACGCTGGTCTGCTGCACGATTTCTACTTCCCGAGCTGCGGGTGTGACGCGTGCGACTCGACCTGCCAGGACGAAGCCGACGGCCTCGAGCGTCAGGTGTTCGCGGTCGTGAACGGCAACTATCGGGAGAGTGTGAAGCGCGGGCTCCGTCCGATGGTCGGGTACGCATTCACCTTTCCCGACGGCGCGAGCTCGGGGCGGACCGGTTCCGACGGTATCCCCGCAGCGCGTCTCGACGCTGCGGATCCCATTCTCCGTGCACTGCCTGACGGCTGGGCCGCCTGGCCACCGCGACCGTGATCGCACCAGGCCCATGTGTCGCAGCTCGGTGTGCGGGTATCTGCTGACGGAGGCCGACAGGACGGAGGTAGCCGATGGAACTGCGCATCGGCATCTCCGGGTGGCGTTACGCGGGCTGGCGGGGCGACTTCTATCCCGCAGGCCTGGCGCAGCGCCGCGAGCTCGAGTACGCCTCCCGTGCACTGACCTCCATCGAGATCAACGGCTCGTTCTACTCCCTGCAGCGGCCGTCGAGTTACCAGCGCTGGCGTGCGGAGACACCCGAGGGCTTCGTGTTCGCGGTGAAGGGGCCGCGCTTCGTCACGCACATGAAGAAGCTGGTGGGGGTGGACGCGGCGCTGGGCAACTTCTTCGCGTCGGGTGTTCTGGCGCTGGGGCCACGGCTCGGGCCGATCCTGTGGCAGCTGCCGGCCACGTTCCGTTTCGACGCCACGAGGATGGCCGACTTCTTCGCGCTGCTGCCGCGGTCGACGACGGAGGCCGCTCGGCTGGGGGAGAAGCACGACGACAAGCTCGCCGATGACCGCGTGTTCCTGGACGTCGACGAGGACCGGCCGCTGCGACACTGCCTCGAGGTGCGGCACCCGAGCTTCGACTCAGCAGAGGCGTTTGAGCTGATGCGGGCACAGGGCATCGGGTGCGTCGTGGCCGACTCGGCCGGGAAGTTCCCGATGCTCACCGAGGTGACCAGTGACGTGGTCTACGTCCGGTTGCACGGCGACACGGAGCTGTACACGAGCGGGTACTCCGACGAGGCGCTCGGCCGGTGGGCCGAGCGCATCGGTGAGTGGCGCGCTGCGAAGCGAGACGTGTACGTCTACTTCGACAACGACGCGAAGGGCTTCGCGCCGTGGGATGCCCTGCGGCTCAGCAAGATGACTCATGCCGCCGGCTCGTCGTCCTCCCACAGATAGTCCTGTGGGTGGTGATAGTGGTTCACCCGGCCCGTCCTCGACGGGTCGATGAGGGCAGGCGGGTGCCACAGAGTGCGCCCGGCGTAGGGATGGCCTGGTGGCGCTGTGGTGGTGGACCATCCGAGTGCCCCGTCGTGGACCATCGGATGATGCATGTCGCACACGAAGGTGAGCGACTCGATGTCGGTGGGCCCGCCGTCCTGCCACTCGTGGATGTGGTGCGCCTGCGTGGCGACGGCGGGGCGATCGCATCCCGGTGCGGTGCACCCGCGATCGGTGGCCATGAGGACGAGGCGCTGGTCCTCACTGGCGATGCGGCGGGTGCGGCCGAAGTGCAGTGGCCTGCCGTCGTCGTCGCCGAAGACCGCGAGATAGTGGTCGGCGTGCGCCCCCATGCGGATGACGTCGCGGATCGGCATGGTGGAACCCGTTGCGGTGGTGGCCAGTCCGGTGCCTCGGATCAGGTCCTCGAGCCGGGCGACGATGATGACCTTGACCGGCACACCGCGGTGCTTGCCGAGATCGTCGGAGGCCAGTGTGTCGCGCAGCAGTAGCTTGAGGGCGTCGTGCCGTCGTTGCGGTGTGGTCCGGGTGTCGCGCTGGCGGGTCTCGACGTCCGGTTCGGCGCCGACGACGGGCGCGCGGGTGTCCTCGGGATTGCCCACTCCGGGCGCCGCGTACTTGCTGTTGTAAGCGTCGAGGTACGCAGCGGTCTCGGCATCGAGGACGAACCTCCCGCTGCGCATGCCGTCGCTGTCCTGCTTGCCCATGAAGATGCCGCGCTTGCGTGCGCGCTCCGGCGGGAGTTCGAACTCGCCTTCCTCGACGATGTGCGCCGTGATGCGCTCCGAGAGCGCCGCGAGCTCTGCGGGACGCACCTCGCGCGCCGCGTCGGCCAGGTGCCGCTCCGCGTGGGCGCGGGTGTCGGCGTCCACAGCGGCGGGGAGGTTCTTGTCGAACTTCCGGATGACCTTCACATGCTCTGCATCGATGGCACCCTCGCGCAGCGCTGCCGCGGTGGTGGGCAGCTCCGGTTCCATGACGTCGCCGAGCAAGGTGGTCCAGTTGCCGAGCTGGGCGGCCACGGACAGTCGCGCGACGGCGGCTGCGCGATCGATGGTCAGGAGTTGAGCCAGCGCATCGGCGTTGTGAGCTCCGGTCTCCTCGAACCCGCGCTGCTGGACGAGCTCCGCCAGCCACACGTGGGCCTGGCCCAGGCGGGCACGCGTCACCTTCTCGTCCCGCACCAGGAGAGCGAGACGGTCTGCCGTGTCGAGGTGCTGTGTGCCGTACGCCGCGATGCGACGCGTCAGATTTTCCTGCTCGGCGATAAGTCGAGCGAGAACGGGGTCACCGATGGAGCCGTCGTCACGACGACCAGCCCCTGCGATTCCCCCCGAAAACATGCTTTAAGCTACCGCGACCCACCGACAAAAATCGAACACGCGTTCGATCTATGGCGTTGGGTCGAGCAAGGGTGTGCACCCAGGGGAGTGGGTCACGGCACAGCAGATCGCCGACGAGGCGCGCATCCATCGCACCGGCATCTGTCGCTACTTCGCCGACCGCGCGGATCTCGACATCGCCATCCAGCGCACCATCTGGGGAGCAGTTGGATCAGACCCTGACGGCGTCGGTGACACCCGAGGGTCTGCCGCGCTCGGTGGTGCAGCGGGTGTGCATTGGGTGGTGGCCCATCCACCAGGACGTACGTGGTCGAACAGAACATCACCGGCTCGTCGGAGTCGCCGCTGCAGAGCACGATCGCCCGTGTCGCCCAGAAGATCGAGGTGGCCGTCGGTGGCTTCTTCGCTCTCGTCGGCGCAGACCTGGGTGACGACGACCTGCACTTGGTCGGTCCCTTGGGTGTCCAGCCTGATCTCCGGCTGCGTCGGCGCCGTGAGGACGTAGCGCGCACAAGAGGAGGATTCGTCGATCTCGACACTTTCCTCGCCGACACCATCTGGTGCAGATCAAGGGCCTCGTTGCGTCGGGGCATCACGATCCCGAACCTGCCACTCGAGCGACTTCTCGATAGCTCATGAATGGGTGTCGTCGACGCGCATGTCTCGCGTTATGCGCGGTTCGACAGTCTTGCGCCTGTCCCGGATTAACTCGATGCTGTGTCGATGGATGACTTGATCGGCGAGATCCAAGCAGCGGTTCGCGGCAACGCCTGGATTCTCGCGCTGGCCGGCGCCCTGGCGCTCCCTGACATGTGCGCTGCTCTCGCCAGTTCGAACGGCGAGACCACGGGCGCAAAATACAAGGCCTGGTGGAAAGCGAACCTGGGCCCGACTTACCCCAACCTGGACGCTGACGAGATTTACAAGATGCGTTGCAGCATGCTCCATCAGGGGCGGTCCGCGACCAGGTCGTACGCTCGGGTCATTTTCATCGCTCCGGGCGGTCCCATGTTCCATAACAACGTGATCAACGACGCCATGAACCTCGACCTACCAACATTCTGCAATGACGTCATCACGGCTGTGGAGAAGTGGCGAAAGGACGAGATCTCGAACCCGGTCGTGCTCGCGAATGCTGAGCATCTGTTGCGGTGGCATCGCGGTGGACTCTCGCCGTACATCGTCGGAATCGACGTGCTCACGTAACTCCCGTTATGTGCGGGCCTGAAAGTGCCACGCGGTGCGCTCGATGATCGCCCACACAAGCACGCCACGTTCATGAACCAGCAGGGGCACCAGACGATCACGGTGTTCACCACACTTTGCCACAGGCATCACGGTCAAGCAGAGCGCGTTGAGTCGTTGAGACCACAATGTCGGCGGGAGGACCCATTCGACGACCCTGTCGACAGTGTGAACGACGGGGTCCGGACCGTTCGGCGTGCGAGAAAGCATCCCACAACGGCATGATGTCGCAATGGGAACACTGACCTCGTTGCTGACCGGCGAGCGGTTGCTCACTCTGGGACTGCTCGCCGTCGTCGCAGCGGGTGGTGCAGCCTTCGGTGAGCAGTGGGCCAGAGCGGCGCGAGCCCGCGGCGGCACGTGGTATCTCGAAATGCTGCTCTACACCTGCGGAATCTTGAACCCACTGACCGGCGCTTTCGGGGTCGGAGGGTCAGCGGCACTCGCTCTGGGCACCGGCCTGGCACTGTTTGCTCTGTTCGCCTCGCTCGGCAACGTCCGTCCGGGTGTCGCGACACTGGCCAGCGTGATCGCATTCTTCTACGGATCGCTGATCGTCTCGGCGTACTTCGGCGCCGTCCCCGTTGAGCTGTTCGGGATCCCGCAGCGGCTCTGGTCGACACCGCTCATCGTCCTCGCATTCGTGCTCCACGGCGGGTACACCGCTCAGTGGTTGCAACGCCAGATCGTCGTGATTCTCCGGCTTCTGGTGGTCATCAGCCTCGTGACAGCGGTCGCCCTTCCTGACGTCGGCATCAACCTGGAAGAGTCGCGCACGGTCTTCGGATTCAACAGACTTCAAGGTGTCTTGGGGCACCCGAACACCATGGCCGCCGTCGCCGCGCTCCTGCTGATCGCGGAACTGGCTTTCACCGGATGGTCGCTGTGGTTGGTGCCGGCAGTGCTCGGCTTGACGTTGGCGCAGTCGAACACGACGTGGGTAGGCGTACTCGTGGCACTGCCGTTCCTCGCGTCCAGGCTGGGCAGGACTGTGGGCGTCGTCGCATACGTGGGCGCACTTGGCGCGCTGGTGATCGGCATTGTGGCGGCGCGGCCTGCCTGGTTGACCGCAACATCCTTCTTCCCACGGAATTGGGAGACCCTCAATGGGCGCACCGACATTTGGGCGGCTGCGATCCGCGGTGGTTACCGAGGTCACGAGCTGCTCGGTTACGGGCCAACGCTGCTCGATGACACCTTCCGCAGCACATACCTGCCGTCTTTCGACGCTGCAGCTCAGGCGCACAACCAGTTCGTCCAGAACTTGGCCGGTGAGGGGATTGTCGGCCTTGTCGCGTTGATTACCTTCATCGCCGTCCTGGTAGGGACACCGTTCGCACGAGGCGCCTCTCATGGTGGATTCACCTTGGCGGCGACCGCGTTGCTGATCGTGCGCATGATGACCGAGACGCCCATCCGCCCCGACCGGTGCCAACGTGGGAACCTTCATTGTCATCGCCACGGTGGCTCTCATTGCCACACTCCCCGCCAACAGTCGCAAGCTACGTAAAGAACCGCTGCTCCGGGATGCTGACGCGCAGGCCGAACCTGCTCGGCACTGGTTGTGATGTGACCGGTCGACCCCTGCGAAGGGGCCGACCCGTCGCAGTCGCTAGACGATCCAAGCCAGGTTCCAGCCGTCCAGCGCTGTTTTCATCACGCGAACACTGCTCCGTGGCCGGCGTCGTTCGGGTGCGTCTTGTTCCCCGACGTGTCCGTGCTGGCGTAGTTCGCCTCGACGGTTCGGTCGAAGGCTGCGGGCAGCGAGGCGTACCGGGCGCTGTGGTGATGGTGGGCCATCCGAGTGCCAGTCGTTGACCATAGTGTGGTGAATGCCGCGCACGCAGCGACCCGATACCGGTTGGGCCTGAGGACCTGCGATTTGTGGGTGTCGTGAGATGTCGGGGCGATCGCATGCGGTGCGCCCGCGGTGGCAGGACATGAGGATTGAGCGCTAGCCTGCGCCAGTGATGCGGCGGGTGCGACTGGAGCGCAGTGATCGGCCGCCACCGAACACCGCGAGGCTTCGATATGTCGGAGCGCACTCAAGTTCCGGGCACACGCTTAGTGTTGTCTGACCCAGGACAGGTAAAACCCCAATTTTCGCAGATCTACCGGTTCCAAAGCCAGATAACTGTAGTCACCGGATACAAGGCCGCAGCACCGTAGGCAAGTGTGAACGCCACCGCGCCGCCGTGCGGGTGCCGCAAAGCCTTCGGTAAGGTTCCGCACCTGAAGAGGGATGATCTGCTGGGCATGCGACGGCGGCCGGAAACCGGCATGATCGCACCATGCAACAGACCGAGGAGCTATGTCTCATCGACGGTGACACCGCGGTGTTATGCCGGCGAGTCAGCAGGCTCGACTACCAGCGGTTGTCATGCGTTCCGCCGGCAACTTCGTACTACTACAGATAAAGGTCTACGATGCCGTCACTGAGAGGCATAAAAAATCGAGTTGTCAGTGAAAGTCTGACGAGGTATTACCGATCTACGGGAATTGAGATAGACGGACCAACGCGCTTCTACGGCCGACCTCGCTTCGCGCGGGCTGACGGTAGCAGGATCATAATCGACAGGAATGTCGCAATCACGAGCAACTGGCGTGCCAACGACCTCGACGCGAATTGGCCCTGCACAATCAGAACGCTTAACCAAGACGCAGTCCTACGAATCGGGCAGCACACTGGACTCTCGAGCACCACAATATCTGCAGCGGTGCACATTGAGATAGGCAAGCGTGTTTTGATTGGTTCAGGCGTCCTGATCACCGACTCGGATCACCACGTGGTTAGTCCGCTAAATGTTGAGGACCGAAGATTCCTGGGCCCGCCCGCTCCAGCCGCCGACGATGCGGTAATTGTCGAAGATGACGTTTTCATCGGAGCACGTACGATTGTCCTAAAAGGTACACGAATAGGCCGGGGAACAGTGATTGGCGCTGGCAGTGTTGTTTCGGGCGTGCTTGAGCCAATGTCGATATATGCGGGGAATCCCGCGAAATTACTCAGAGTGAACCGATGAAAATCGTGGTTGCAGGTCCCGCAACCCTGTCGGCTCTGGGACTAACGACCGACGTTCCAGGGTATCCATTTCCCCTCATTTCAAACTTAGCCCTGGAATACCGCAAGCAAGGCCACGAGGTACACGTCGTTACCACTTCACCAGGCCTAGAGCGTCCAATCACAATGGAGGGCCACAACGGGATTAAGGTACATATCGTAGGATCGCGACTACGTGCTCGCGATCGCGCTCTGGATCTCTTCAAGATCGAAAAAAGACAGCTGAAGCGCATGATAGAGGAAATCGCGCCGACAGTCATACATGCACACTGGACGTATGAGTTCGCGCTGGCATCCCAGAAGCTTACAATTCCAACTCTTATTACTGTCCACGATTGGGCCCCGGCCGTGCTAAGGCATTTCCGTGACCCCTACCGCGTCGCAAGGCTTATGATGCAGGTAATTTGTCTGAGTCGCGCGGTTGATACGACTGCGCCCTCCCGCTACGTTGCGCGAAAGGTTGAGCGCACTTACCGGACTGAGTGCAGAGTAATCGCGAACGGGGTACCTGTAGAACGCCCTGCGGCTGCGGCGCAGAGTCATAACTCCTCGCAAGGGTATAAATTTCGTGTGGGTATGTTGAACTCACAAAATGATCCTCGCAAGAACGTTGAGGCCGCGCTCTCCGCCTGGCCGTACTTCCTCAAAAAGTACCCGGATTCAGTACTTGTACTTGCCGGGGAGGATTTCTCACGTGAAGGTCCGCTGGCAAAGCAACAACGTTTCGCGCAGCTGGAGAGTGTCCAATTTATTGGGTCGATACCCGCCCAATCTGTATCCAGCTGGATGCACAGCTTGGATGTATTCTTGCACCCTAGTCTCGAAGAATCTTTCGGAATGGTTCTGGTCGAAGCAATGCAGGGTAGCGCTGTTGTCATCGCAGGATCGTCGTCTGGTGCAGTTCCCGAGGTCGTTGACAATGCCGGATACCTTGTAGACGTCACCGATCCTCGACACATTGCCGCCGCATTGGTGCACTTGCGAGACGAACCAGGGCTAGCGGACGAGTTCCGCAGGCGAGCGAGCGACCGAATAGTAGAATTTGGTCTCCCGGTGATTGCGAGTCAGTACCTATCGGTAATGGACGAAATTGTTCAGCGTGGTACGTCCGGTCGCAAAGCATCACACCGAGTACGAGGAAGAAAGATTAGTACACGCTATGAAGGTTAACGTCATCATGACAACGTTCAATCGGCCAGGAAAGACTAGTGCTTGCTTGCAGTCTATTAGTCGGAGCTTCCAAGAAGCCGATATTTCGTTTGAGGTATTTATTGCGGACGCTTCTACGAACAGTTTGACAAGAGAAGCCGTCGAATCCTCCCAGCTCGGGAATATAGAGTTGTTCAGTGTGCCGGCGTCAGTTCACTGGGCAGAGGGAATGCGGTTCGCGTGGCAGCGGGCGTCCGAGAAACCTGCGGATTTTTTGTTATGGCTGAATGATGACGTGGTTCTTGATGTCCATGCGATCAAGCGCCTGTCAGAGGTTCACAGCAAGGAGGCGCGCTCTAAGAGGTTAATTTTGGGTGGCTCACTCAGGTCGGAAGTGGGAGGAGCGACGTACGGCGGGTTCCGATCGAAGTCGCGATGGAATCCGTTAGCGTTGCGTCGCGTGGGCCCATGCGCCGATGTGGTGGAATGCGATGCATTGAATGGCAATATCGTGCTTGTCGACACAGCAACCGACCGCATGCTCGGAGGATTCCCGACCGGGTACAAACATGCAATGGCTGATCTTGACTACTCGTTTCGCGCGCGTTCGAGATCTGTGGCAGTCCTCCTTGCGCCGGGAACCATGGGTATCTGCGACTTCAATAGGGAGGTCGAGGCGTGTAAGAGCGCCAGTAAGCGGTTGAAGGTCGCTATGTCGGAGAAGAATCAGCCACTAGCATCGTGGTTTCGGCTGACCCGACGTCACGGCGGGCTGCTGTGGCCCCTGATTTTCCTGAGCCCCTACGTTAGAGCTCTTCGGGGATGACGGACACGAAACGACGTGGTATAGCGATTTTTCGCGGTGCGTCGGTTCTCTTCCTGGCGCAGGGCTTTGTCGCGCTGGCGCAACTGGGGTATGCAGCTTTCACGTCACGTTTGGTCGAACCACCCGAATTCGGCGCTTACGGAGTCGCGATGGTAGTAGTCGCTGCGATGAACTTGGTCGCGGTCGGTGGTGTCGGGCAGTCGGTCATGCGCGTGAGAGATGGATCCGTGGCCAGTCGACGCGGCGCAGTCACTTACGCGGTTGTGGCCGGGCTCTTATCGGGAGCCGTACTTTTCCTGACGGCAAATTGGTGGGCGGTTTTGTGGAATGTTGTTCCGGCAACACATGCGATCGAAATGCTTGCCCTCTCGACCTTGTTCGCACCGATACTCAGCGTCTATAGCGGCATTGCACGCGCCAATGGGGTATACGCGAAGGTAGCAGTTTCACTCATTGCTTCATCCGTTATTGCAATCGGATGTGGCATTTACTTCGTATCAACATATCGAAACGCCGCGGCCTTGACATCGTTCATTATATGTCAACAAGTGCTGCAAATTGTGTTCTTGGGTGCCGCCGCCAAGTCCTCGGCCTTACCTGGACGGGTAACTGCGACAATGATCCCGGACTTCGTATTCTCCTACAAAGTGATGGTATCCAATCTTCGTGAATATATGATCTTGAACTTAGTGAAAATAGCATTAACGCGGAGTGCGGGCGGAGCGAGCGCGCTCGGTAGCTGGAGTAGGTCCGATGTGCTGACTTCGTACCCTTTTGCCATGGTGCAGACTTCTATCATGCAGGTGGTCTACCCTGAGTTCCTTGCGTCGGCCACCGTTCGGGCCAAGGCCCGACGCCAGTGGAGCGACATGCTTGTGTTGGTTTCGTGGTTCACGATGCCCGCGGGAACGTATCTCGCGTTGACGCTCCCCGGTCTGGTACCGCTTCTTTTCGGTTCCAACTGGCAGGAGACATCGAATATCATTGCATTAGCCGCAGTTGCTGCGTGTTTACAGCCGTCAGTCGTGCTGCTCAGTAGCGCGTTGGAAGCGATTGGTTCATTCAAGGCTGTTTTCAGGACGCAGGCGGTACTGCTCCTTGTGGTAAGTGGGATTGCAGTGTGGGTATTCGCGACGGGGCATTTGACCGTAGCGGTCACATCTGTGATAGCTGTAGCTGTTGTTCGACACGGTATTCACTTGACGCTCGGTGCGCGAATGGGATTGATAGATGTTGTCTACGTTTTGCGATCGTATGCGATTGTGGTCGCGTGCTGCGTGACGTGGTATACATGCACTTATGCCGCATCTATCCTCGCTGTCGCCGTAACGTCCAACCCCGCGCTATCCTGGAGTTTACGTATCCTCGCAGTATGTCCATCGGTGGCGGCAGTGGTGGCCGTGATCATGCTGCGCCGATCGTTTCCGCCAATTTTAATTGCTCGCAGATACGGTCTGAAACCAGCTTAGTATTGCAATCGCGAAATTCCACACGATCTACTATCTTGAGTGTTTTGATAGTCAGGCAATTAGGGCGTTGCGGTAGCCGTGATGCCGCGTCGCCGGCGACATAGCTGATGGTAAACATCTCTTGGCCCACCCTTCTCTATGGACGAAAGAGCACTAAGGGGTGGAGCAAGCAATAACGCGAAGCGCCAGGTTCGGTGTTCATCAGTTGGTCGTCAACGCATATGGACGGCACTCAGCACACCGTGTGCGAACTGCTCGACCATCCGCTCAATTGTGAGACCCTTACCCAGTTCGGCACAGTTGTCCTGAAGGTTTGAAAGCGCCTGCTTGTCTCCCAGCAGGTCACTTGCAGTTCGAGCATACGACTCCACGTCGTCCTCTGACACGAGGCAGTCCATTTGCGGCGTCAAATATTCGAACTCAGGTGCGTGCAGAGGCCACTTTGTAGTGACTATGGGCACTCCCGCGGCGGCGCTCTCGACTGCGACTAAGCCGACCCGCCCGGGTACCATCAGAATGTCAGCAATTTGAAAAAGCTTGGCCTTCTCGCGGCCAAAAGTATTGCCGACGTATTTGATGTACGCGAATTTGTCTGCGGAGTCCTCAACGGTGGATTGGGAAGAGCCTGCGCCCGCGATGATCAACGAGAAGTTGGGTATTTTCTCGTGCATCATTCGTGCGGCCGACAGTAAGAAAGGAATTCGCTTCGCTTCATCCAAACCGCCGATGTATAGAGCTGTCGGTCCATTGAGCCCAAGACTCTCGCCTGATTGACGAAGTTCGTCTTCCGTGATCGAGGCCATCTGACTCCGCAACTCGCTTGTATCGGTAGCATTGTAGACAGCGGTGGTCTGACCTCCGGGATAGCCTGAGCTGACTGTCGCGTCCACGCCGCCTTGTGTGTAGCCGAAGAACCAGACTCCAGTATTGGTGAGAGTCGCCTTCAGTTTTTCCTCGATGCCAGATCTAGCCACAGTGTAGTTTTTCCCGTGGCCCCAGAAAGCGATCTTGTGCCGGGTCTTCGGATGAGCGACCAAGAGGAACGTTTCCAGATTACGAATCGCTTGCTCGAGGATGATCAAGTCGTAGGGCTCGCGATCCAAGATCGGTCGGATTGATTTGCAACCCAGGGATCTGCCTCCAAACCGAAAGAAGCGCGTGGGTAGTCGGGTGCATACGTTCGATGTGCCAGAATCGTTTCGATCTGCCCATTCGGGTGGTGTGTCTCCATAATATATGTCCACGAGTACCCCTCGCTTCTCAAGATGGGGAACAAGCAAGTCAAAAAACGGTACGCGATACTGAGGCAGCCAAGGATGAATTATGGCTACGCGTGCGGGCTTCGTCATTATTACGCCTCGAGGTTTGGTAGTTTGTGCAAACCGCGGCGACGAAGCAGCGCCCAGTGCTCGGCATACTCGTCCGGTGAGAATCGATCACGTAAAGCGGCTTCGTTCGAGTCGAATATTGTGTTCTCTGGCACGTCGCGTTTGACGACCGATCCCGCAGCAATTACCGCACTATCGCCGATCCTAACGCCAGATAATATGATTGCGCCAAATCCGATCCACACATCGGATCCGATTGTCACCGGCTTCGAGAGGTCCGGGTTATCCCCTACCCATTTGGCGGAGCGTACGGGAACCCCCAATTCGAATAAGTCATGGTCTCGGCGACCAACTATCCCGACGTTGTTTGCGATGATTACTTCATCGCCGATCGAGCCGTCGCACTCAATCGTGACGTGTTTACCGATATAGCAGTTATTACCAATTGTCAGCTTACTTGGTGCCCACACGCGCGAGAATGGTCCAACGTGCAGGTCGGACCCATGATTGACGGGTCCGCTCATCGCAAACCTTCTCAGTAGTTGATTTTTCGCTTTTTCAATAATCACTGGCGTTCTCTCTTTGGCCGATGTGCTAGTTCATCGCAGTCGCAAAGCCCGTTAGTTCAGGCTTCTTCCGAGCGTTGACCTCTTATGCGCGAGTTCACCGTTCTCGGCGTGACTGGTTCGAACTCACCGCTGCTTTGAGGAAGACAAGATTGCCGATCAAGTATCGTCGCCAGAGTCGTTTCGGTTCGCGCGCAAGTCGGTACAGCCACTCGAAACTGCTGTTTTGTACCCAAAGGGGGGCCTCACGACTGGTGCCGGCGATGAAGTCGAATGCCGCGCCCACGCCGATGCAGGGTTTGTTGACGAGAGGCGCCAAGGCAGCTGCTACAAAGTCCTGTTTGGGTGTGCCCATCGCGATCCATACTATGTCGGACTCCCGAGCGTTCACCTCGTCAGCAATCTCCTGGATCATCTCGTTACTGACCGGCGCGAACTTCGGTGCGTACGTTCCGGTGATCTCAAGGCCGGGGTATCGGCGTTCCGCCTCGGACTGGAGCAGCTCGAGAGTGGAGGTGGTAGTTCCTACGAAGAAGTGCTTGACGTCGTGCTCACGGCCTTCGTCCAGGCACTGAGCGAACAGCGAGGGTCCACGGACTCGTCCGGGTCGCTGGCCGACACCCTTCGATCGCCGCATGAACCACACAACGGGTGACCCGTCGGGGAAGTTCATGCCCGGGCCGCGAAGAATCTCCATGTAAGTGTCGTCGCTGTTGGCGGCCGCGACGCAATACGCATTGGCGAGGCGAATGGGCTGCGCGGATTGATCTCGCGCGAGAGCCATCACTGTCGATGTCGCTTTTGTGAGCGAGGTCACCTCGAAAGGCACGGATCCGACGGAGACTCGTGTGGTGTCTGTACGTATGTTGTTGCCTGCGCTGGACACTGCCGAACCCCCTGACGCGCGATCGACCTGCACGTTCGATTATCACGATCTCGTTACTGTGTGAGGTGATATTAGTCTGACCGGTTGTGGCTCGCTACTCGAGGCGTGTTGCTTGGTAGAAGTTCGTAAACAGCGTCAGGCATTAGGTTTTCGTCGCTCGAGTCGCCCGAGAGTTGCTGTCGTGATTAAGATTATGCGTCACATGCCGTTCGATACAGTAGGGGAACCGTCGTGAAAACTGCTCTGATAACGGGAATTACCGGGCAAGACGGTTCTTACCTTGCCGAGCTGCTTCTGAGCAAGGGCTATGTTGTCCATGGGCTGATCCGGCGGTCATCTAGTTTCAATACCTCGAGAATCAACCACCTTTATGTGGATCCTCACGATCCGGACGCCAAATTGTTCCTTCATTACGGTGATTTGAGCGACGGTGCCCGGCTGGTGACCTTGATGTCGGAGATTCGCCCGGACGAGGTGTACAACTTGGGCGCTCAGTCCCACGTGCGGGTGAGCTTCGACGAGCCCGAGCACACGGGCGACACCACGGGCATCGGTTCCATCCGCCTCCTCGAAGCGGTCCGTCTGGCCGGCGTGCAGTGCCGCTTCTATCAAGCGTCGAGCTCGGAGATGTTCGGTGCGTCGCCGCCGCCGCAGAACGAGGACACGCTGTTCTACCCGCGGTCGCCCTACGGAGCGGCGAAGGTCTACTCCTACTGGGTGACGCGCAACTACCGCGAGGCGTACGGCTTGTTCGCCGTCAACGGCATCCTGTTCAACCACGAGTCGCCTCGTCGAGGCGAAACGTTCGTCACCCGGAAGATCACGCGTGCGGTCGCCCGCATCAAGGCGGGAACCGAGAAGTACCTCTACATGGGCAACCTCGATGCCATCCGCGACTGGGGCTACGCACCCGAGTACGTCGAGGGCATGTGGCGGATGCTGCAGGCGGACGAGCCGGAGGACTTCGTGCTCGCCACCGGCGGCAACTACAGCGTGCGCGACTTCCTCACCACCGCGTTCGAACATGCCGGCTTGGACTGGGAGAAGCACGTCAAGTTCGACGAGCGCTACCTCCGGCCCACCGAGGTGGACGCGCTCGTGGGAGATGCGAGCAAGGCCGAAAGTAAGCTGGGTTGGAAAGCCTCGGTGCACACGCCCGAACTGGCCAAGATCATGGTGGACGCAGACATTGCCGCTCTGGAGCACGAGGGGCGGCCGTGGATCGACTCACCTGCGCTCCCCGACTGGAAGTGACGACGTATGCCTGAAGAGCCGCTCGACTTCGTGCCGACCGCCCTCGATCGTTCTTCGACGGTGTACATCGCCGGCCATCGGGGACTGGTGGGATCGTCACTCTGGCGCCACTTCAAGGATCAGGGATTCACGGACCTGGTCGGCCGTACGTCGTCCGAGCTGGATCTGAAGAACCGTCAGGCAGTGTTCGACTTCTTCGCCGAGTCGACGCCGGACGTGGTGATTCTTGCTGCCGCCAAGGTCGGCGGGATCATGGCGAACAGCACGTACCCGGTCGACTTCCTCAGCGAGAATCTGCAGATCCAGGTGAACGTTCTCGACGCTGCGCTCGAGCACAAGGTGCAGAGGGTGCTCTTCCTGGGGTCGTCCTGCATCTACCCCAAGTTCGCCGATCAGCCGATCCGCGAGGATTCTCTGCTGACCGGGCTGCTGGAACCGACGAACGACGCGTACGCCATCGCCAAGATCGCCGGCATCCTGCAGATCCAAGCTGTGAGGCGGCAGTACGGCCTCCCGTGGATCTCGGCGATGCCCACCAATCTCTACGGGCCGGGTGACAACTTCTCACCGAAGGGCTCGCACGTGCTGCCGGCAATGATCCGACGGTACGACGAAGCGCGGCGCAACGATGCCGCCACAGTGACCAACTGGGGTACCGGTACCCCGCGTCGAGAATTCCTCCACGTGGACGACATGGCATCGGCGTGCCTGCACCTGCTCGAGCACTTCGACGGGCCTCAGCAGGTGAACGTCGGCACGGGGGTGGATCACACGATCGAAGAGATTGCCGCCATCGTGGCGAACGCCGTCGGCTACACCGGTGACATCGAGTGGGATACGACGAAGCCGGACGGAACGCCTCGAAAGCTGTTGGACGTCTCGACCCTGAGGGCGAGCGGTTGGTCACCCGCGGTGGGTCTCGAAGTGGGCATCAGCGCGACCGTCGACTGGTTCCGTGAGCACATGGACACCATTCGCGAGTGAGTCGATGTACCGGCGGCCGGTACGGTCGGTCCTCGAAACGCGCTCTCATGCTGCATGATCGGCCGTGAACTGCCGACCATCGAACTCGAGAGAAGTGTCGCCATGACCGGTCTACCGTCCCGATCCGCCCTTTCAGCGGTTTTCTCCGACGAAGTCGCACCTCTGCCCCGAGACTTCTACCTGAACACAGTTCTGGCGAGTCCGCTGGTTCCTCGTCGCGCTCGCGTGCAGGGTCTCCGGGCCACCGGACACGACGTGCATTCCAGCGCCATCATCAACCCCGGATGCTTCTTCGGGAGCTGGTCCGGTCTGACGATGGGACCTCGGTCCATCCTCAATTACGGGTGCTTCCTCGACCTCGGTGCACCCATCTCCATCGGTGCCGGATCAGGACTGGGGTACCGCTCGATGCTGGTCACCTGTGGCCACGACATCGGTACAGGCCTCACGCGTTTCGGAGCGGCCCGCAACGAACCGATCGTCATCGGTCGTGGCGTCTGGATCGGCTCCAATGTCACGGTGCTTCCAGGAGTGACGATAGGGGACGGGGCTGTCATCGCCACCGGCAGCGTCGTCACCAGAGACTGCGAGGCGAACACCCTGTACGCCGGGGTGCCCGCAGTCGCCAAGAAAGTCGTCGGACCTCCGCTCGAGGTGTGATTCACACCGATCGAAAACCGGGCGGTTTGCAGGGCGGACGTCACGAGATGACGCACTGCCGCTGATTTATCGGACATTCGATCGAATCCGGGTCGCACTGTCCGCGCTCTTACCGGGTAAGTCGGGCGGCCCCGTGGAAAACAGCCGAATGCCATTGTTCGAGTTGCCTGTTAATGGAAGTACTCCTTTCTGATTCACCTGCACCCCTGACCCTTTACGGAGGTATGTTTCTCCGCAGGTCGGCTGTGTCCGCCCGGAAGTATCGGACAACGGGGGGTGCACGAGATGACCGCGACGGACACCGCGACTGTCAGACCGATGCCCGTTTGCCAACTGTCTCGCGTCGAGCCGATAACCACCGGCACAGCGCAATCGGCCTGCCGGACACGTGTCGGCCGAGTAAGTGACGTGCCCTTGCCCGTCTCGGGGCCGGCTACGCTCCGAGTCGTCGGTCGCTCTCGTGGCGTGTTGATCATGTTGGGCAGTACCGCCGTATGGCCGCTGGTCAATATCAGTGCGACGGGTTTCTCCGTGGTGTGCATCGCCATTTCCGGTATGTACTTGATGCGGTGGCCGACACCGCGATCATTCGTTCCGATCGTGCTTGTTGCCTTGGGTAGCGTCGGCTATGCAGTGTCCGCAGCTGTCAATGGCACCAGTCCCACCAACCAGACGATGTTGGTATTTCCTGCAGTGGCGTTGTACATCGTGGGCATATCGGTGTTGGCGTCGTCCCTGGACGAGATCCTGGCGCTTCTGGCCGGTATCAGCCTGGGAACCGTCGGCTTCTACGTCGTCCTCGGTACCGATCTCACCACTGGTGGATCGCTGGCCGACATCTGGAAGTACGGCCTCGCACCTCCGATGACAGTTCTGGTTCTCTACGTGATCGCATCGAAGACGATGAGACCGTGGTGGTCCGTCCTGGCCCTCACCGGTCTGGCCGGGGCGAGCGTCCTGCTCAACTACCGTTCCCACGCCCTGATCTGCGTTCTGGCCGCTGTCGTGGTGCTCTGCCGCGGTCGACGAGGCCCGATGTCGCGAGTCCGAACGGCCGCTGCACTCGCAGTGGCGGGTCTCGCATTCTCGCTGGTCGTCACGTCCCTGGGTGCGAACGGCACTCTCGGTTCGAAGCTCCAGGAGAAAGTCGAGCTGCAGGCCACTGCGCATGTCTCACCGCTTCTGGCGGGGCGGACCGAGCCGCCGCTGTCACTGACTGCCATCGCGGCGCGACCACTGCTGGGATGGGGCAACGCCGACCAGATCGACTCCACGACCTTCGCCGCCGCGCGTCGCTTCGCGAGTGAACTCGGATTCGCCCGTAGTTACCCCATCGAATATCTCTGGCGACTCCCCAACGGTTCCGTGTCGCTCCACTCGATCATTCTCGGATCATGGGCCGAAGGCGGCGTGCTGGCCGTCCTCTTTCCGGTCTGGTTGCTCTTCGCCGCCATGCTTCTCGCGTCTGGACCACTCGAGGCCGGACGGTGGATGCCTCTCGTCATCACGGTCGGCTTCCAGGCGGCATGGGACCTGGCGTTCTCACCGTGGAGTTACAACCTCGCCGCGGTATGCGCCATCGTCGCTTGCCTCGCTGTCCGTCTCACCATTCATCGCCGCCGAGTTCGGGTGTCCGCCCCGCCCCACTCCTCGTCGCGACCATCGCCTAGGCGGCCCGCGCGCCCGCATGCACCCACACCGGTGGAGCCCGCTTACACGGGCCGGCATCGACTACTCGAGGAGTCACAGTGACCGTCAGCGTGATAGTTCCGACCATCGGTCGCCCTACCGTCCGTCGCGCGGTGGAGTCCGCTCTCGACCAGACCTGCCCGCCCGACGAGGTCATCGTCGTCATCGCCGACGACGACCGTGTCGCGTTGGACATGCCGGACCACCCGGCAATCCGCCTCGTGACCGTTCCCGAACGCATCGGCGCTTCCGCGTCTCGGCAGGTCGGGGTTCGGGCGGCCCGGGGAGACATCGTCGCGCTGTTGGACGACGACGATCTGTGGCATCCGTACAAGTTGGAACGTCAAGTTGCAGAGGGACTCGCTACCGGCTCGGATCGGTGGATCGTCGCGTGCCGTGCAGCAGTTCGAGGCGTCGGTCGCCGCGAGAAGGTTTGGCCCAGAACGGTGATCGGACCGGCGCAACCGGTGGCCGACTATCTGTTCCGCCGCTCCACGTTGTTCTTCGGCGACGGAATGCTGCAGTCGTCCACATTGTGCTTCCCCCGAAACGTTGCGCTCGAGGTGCCGCTGGACTCGGTCGGAGACGCGGTGCACGACGAACCCACGTGGTTGATGACACTCCAGGGGAAGTTCGACGACCTGGTGATTCGACAGATCGCGGAGTGCTACACCATCTACACCGTGACATCGGACTCGGTGTCGCGCTCCTTCGACGACCGCACAGCCGACTACATCGACTGGGGTGACACGTATCTGGGCTCCAGTTCGGCCCGGACCCGAGGCGATTACTTCCTGACCAGCGCAGTGACAGCCGCGGCGTCGGCACATTCGGCCAGCGGTGTCGTCTCGGCCATCGGACACGGGATGACACACGGCCGTCCAGGGCCCATGGCGTACCTGTACGCGATGGCGAAGTTGGCCGTCGTCGTCGCACCGATGGGCAGGCGAGTCGGGTGACCGGACCTCCCGGCGACGCTGTCACGTTCAGTGTCGTCACGATCAGTTACCAGGACGAGGACGGTCTTCGTCGCACCATCGCCAGTACCGCGGAGCAGGACTACACCCACGTCGAGCACATCGTCGTGGACGGGGGAAGCGGCGCACGGGTCGAAGATATGTTGCAGCACAGCGGAGTCGGACGTTGGAGGTCCGAGCCCGATGGTGGTCGGTATCCGGCCATGAACATCGGATCGGCGCTCGCGAGTGGAGACGTCGTCTGGTTCCTGCACTCCTCGGACACGTTCTCGCATCCCGGTGTGCTGTCCGAGATCGCGTCCGCCCTGGGGTCGGTCGCTCGAGCCCGCTCCTGCTGGGGCTTCGGATCGGCACGGTTGATACCTCCCCACAGTGGACACGACGTCTGGCGCACGACCTCATTCGACCGCACCGCATTCGCGTTGGGCACGCGCCCGATTCCCCATCAGGCCAGTTTCTTCGGGCGCGATGTCCTCGCCTCTGTCGGCTCGTACGACGAACAGTTCGGAATCGCGGCCGATCAACTCCTGATGCTCGCCGCGTCGCTGCACACCCCACCACTGGTGGTCGACGACGTCGTCTGCGACTTCGATACGACCGGGGCGGGGACGGTGCGTGGACTGCACGAGCACTACGCGGACGTACGTCGTATGTGGGACACCGTCGAGTGGTACCCCATCGGGGGACGCCGTGCATCGCGACTGGTGTCCCGAATCGTGGAAGCGCGCGCGCGAGTCGGGCTGGCGGCTCGATCGGCCATCACGGCGAACCGTGCGAGCCTCTCGCGTTCCTCCCCGCCGCGCACGGCGTCGGAGATCTGACATGACCAGTGCACGATCCGGAACCGGATCGGCAGGCCTGCTGGAATCCGAGCGCCGATCCCTGTTCTACAGCACCGGGTTCCGCATTGCCGGAACGCCGGTCATCGCGGTCTGTGGACTCGTGTCGACCGCGATCGTCGTTCGGTCCACAGGTGAAGCGGTCTACGGACTGGTGTCACTGATCACGACAGTGGGCCTGCTGCTGCCCTTCGCAGACCTCGGCATCGGCGCGGTGGTCACCACTGCGGTGTCGAAGAGCACGAACCTGCCTGACGACGCACATGCTCATGCCGTCGTCCGCCGGGCGTACTCGGTGCTCGCTCTCATCGCAGTCGGACTGACCCTCCTGGCGTGCGTCATCGCTGCCCTCGACGCGTGGGGTTCGCTCCTCGGTATCCGTACAGGGCCCCAGGACCGGTGGGCGATCACGGTCGCCGTCATCGTGTGGGCGTGGACCATTCCCGCCGCACTGAACCTGAGATTGCTGATCGGATCCGGACGGAATCACCACTCGGTAGTAGTGACGATGTGTATGTCCGTGTCCGGACTGCTCCTCGTCGCTACCGCTCACGCTGCCGGGGTACGAGGCATCTGGTTCGTCGTGCCCCCACTGCTCGGTGCGTTCCTGGTGAATGTGGCAGGCACGGTCTGGGTCTTCCGTCTGTTGGGACGTCGGTCCATCCTGGGTATCGGCGCCGAGGATCGGTCGACACGGCGGCCGAGCACACGGGCTCTTCTGCAGGGGTCGTTCTGGCTCTTCGTCATCAGCGTCGGCGTTCCGTTCGGACTGCAGTCCCAGCGAGTGGTCCTCGCTCATCTGTCGACACCGATGGAGTTGTCCGCGTATGCACTCGCTGCCCAGCTCTACGGTGTTGTCTGGGCCGTCTTCTCCACGGCGGGAGCCGCTCTGTGGCCCATCTTCGCCTCCCGCACGGCTGTACCCGAACTCGTTGCACTGTGGAAGAAGTGCGTCGCGTTGTTCGCCGTGTCCGCGGTGCTGGCGTCCGTCCCGTTCGTTGCGCTCGCACCGTTCGCCGCCCGTGTCCTGTCGGGTTCCGAGATCGAGGTGTCGGCAGGCCTGGCAACAGCATTCGCCATCCTCCTGGTCGTCCAGGTCGCACATCTCCCCACCGGTGTCCTCCTCATCCAGGCCACCGAGGCGCGATGGCAAGCCTGGTGCCTCGTGGCGATGGCGGTCACGACCTCGGCCGCAGCGATTCTGATCGCTCCGAGTGGTGGTGCGCCGGCCGTCGTGATCGTCACCGCAGTGTCGGTGTGCGTATGTCAACTACTGCCGGGGCTCGGCCGAGCCCCGGCTCTGCTCGCACGACGCCCGGAGGTGGTGTGATGGCTTTCCCGCTGACAGTTCTCCCCTTGTTTCGCGGACTCGCGAAATTCCACCAGTCCGCGTACATGAAACTCGTTGTGCGATTGATGGATCGGGCCGGAGTCGAACACGACGGGCGTCCGCTGTGGATATCGCCGAGTGTGCGTTTCGACATGTTCGGGCCGGGAGCTATTCGCCTGGGCAACCGATGTGTGCTGTCGGAGAACGTCGTCCTGCTGACGCATGATTTCTCGCTCGATCGGGTGTCGGAGCGCCGTGGCATGCTCCCCGAGAATCAGGAGTTGTTCAGTGCGTCACCCATCGTCATCGGTGAGCAGGCTTTCGTCGGGCTCGGCACGGTAGTGCTTCCCGGAGTGACCATCGGGGCCGGCGCCATCGTCGGGGCGGGTTCGGTCGTGACGTGCGACGTCGAACCGGACACCGTCGTCGCGGGTAACCCCGCTCGCCGCATGGCGTCCACAGATGACTTGTGGGAGCGGCGGCGCGGCCGATTCGACATCAGAGAACGCCGGGGGTGACCGTGCGCATCGCACTCGTCGGAGTCAATTACCGGCCGGAGGTGACGGGTATCGCGCCGTACACCGCCGACGCAGCAGAGCACCTGACGTCCTCCGGCCACGACGTCCGCGTGTGCACCGGTTTTCCGCACTACCCGCGGTGGGCAGCGGACCCGAGATACGGCAGCCCCCGTATCCGCGAAGTGATCAACGGCGTCCAGGTGACCCGCGTCAGACATCACGTTCCGGCGCGCCCGTCGCTCACCGGGCGCAGTCGGCTGGAACTGTCCGTGGGACGCCGACTGGTGATGAACGACGTCCGTGGAGCGTCGGATGCCGACCTGTCGGGCGCAGATCTGGTCATCTGCGTGACACCAGCACTGCTGACATCGGCCTGCGTGGTCGCGTATCTGCGTACCCGGAGCGCGCGCCCGCGGATAGGTGTCTGGGTGCAGGACCTCTACGGGCGTGGGATCGTGCAGACCGGCTCGGGCGGGACGACGGCGGCGGCGGCGATCTCGGCTGTGGAGAGCGCTGTGTTCCGTGCCGCGGACGGTGTGGCGGTGATTCACGAACGTTTCGCCGAGCACGTCGTCGACAGTCTCGGCGTGCACAGAGAGCGCGTGTCCGTCGTACCCAACTGGAACCACCAACGCCACGTCGACCGGCCGTCGCGCGTTGAGGCACGACGCATGCTCGGATGGTCGCAGGACGCCGTGATCGCAGTGCACGCCGGCAACATGGGCGTCAAGCAAGGTCTGCACACCGTCGTGGATGCTGCGCGCGTGGCGCGGGACCGCGGACGGAATGTGCACTTCTACCTGGTCGGCGACGGGAATCAACGAGAGGCGCTGGAACGGAGCGGGGACGGCGTGGACACGATGACATTTCTTCGGCCGCTTCCCGACGACCAATTCCGCGCGTCGCTGGCGGCGGCCGACGTTCTCCTGGTCAACGAACTGCCGACCCTCACGGACATGGCGGTGCCGAGCAAATTGACGACGTACTTCGCCAGCGGCACACCCGTCCTGGCTGCTACATCTGCAGACTCGGTCACCAGTGCGCAGATCGAGCTGTCCGGCGCCGGCCGGAGGATCGACCCGGGAGATCCCGAATCATTGCTCGCCGCCGTCATCGACATGGCGAGCGACGCACCGGGTAGCGCTCGAATGGGTCTGTCGGGCAGAGGATTCGCCGACAGCGCGCTGTCTCGCTCGGTCGGAGTTTCTCGAATCGGGGAGTGGGCGGACGGCCTGCTCGGAATGCGGATGTCACAGTCGGAAAGGCACTAGCGACATGGTCTACACGGAAGACAAACGCGCGCTCCTCATTGCTGCCAGAATCTACTCCGCTGCTCTCCGGGCCGCGGTCGACGCGTACGTGCCCAGTGACGTGGTGACGTCGGATGTCGATCGTGCGATCGTCAGCGTGGCCGTACCCTCCCTGCTCGGGTTGACCGCTCGGGATCGTTTCGCGTATCTCGTCGGGGCTCTCCCCGAATTCCGGTCGGTGGTCCATCTGAGGTTGGCGGCCGCCCCGTTCATCGTCAGGCGGTTACTTCGACGCCTGTACCCCGGTAAGACCGGACTCGTCCTCGTTCCGGGGCCGATCGGTCCAGGACTGTTCGTGCACCACGGAGGATCGACGATCGTCGACGCAGCGTCCATCGGGCGGAACTTCTGGGTGAATCAGAATGTGACGATCGGGCACTCCACCACTGGGCGGCCCACGATCGGAGACGATGTGACGGTGGCGACCGGGGCGGTCGTTGCCGGTGGCATCACCATTGGTGACGGTGCGTGGATCGGGCCCAATGTGGTGGTCACTCGCGATGTCCCACCCGGAGCAACCCTCGTCGCGGCACGGCCGGTGGACATCTCCACACCGTCGTCGGTCACCGGGTAGGCAGGGACGCGCTCGGCTTCGGATCACCGTCCGAACGCAGGATGCCGTAGTTGTACTCGGGGTTCGCCTCGCCACTGTCCAGATCTTGGAAATCGAAGACGAAGGTGGGGCCGGCGAAGTCCAGGGATCGAAGGTACGCGACCCCGTCACCGATGATCTCGGCCTGCCGAGCCTCCGACACGCCAGGTGACGACGCTGCGGTCGGTGCGCCGAACTCGGTGAACCAGATGCGTGCATCGTCATCGCCGTTCTCCACCATGACCGCTCGTACGGCTGCGATATCGGCAGCGGATCCCGATGCGGTGGTGGCACTCAACAATTCCGGTGTGCTGTACGGATGCATCGCGATTGCGTCGAATGACCCCGCTGCACAGAGATACAACGCGCGAACAAAGGTGGCGGGCGCGAGGGTCGACGTCGAGTCGACGGCCGGAGACAATCCTCCGGCGACCACGGTCGCATCCGGGTCGGCGCGTTCGATGGCGTCGTGTGTCGCCGTGAGAATGCGGCAGTACTTCTCCGGATCCACGTTCGGGCCGAAGGCCGCAGAGATATTGGGTTCGTTCCACACCTCCCACGCTTGTACGGAACCCCGAAACCGTTCCGCTGCAAGGGAAGCAAACTGCGCGAACATCGCGGGGTCCGACGGAGCGGGATGGGCCGTGGCCCGATAGTCGGGCGGCACGGCCCACGACGGAGCCCACGTGACGACACCGAGTACGGCAAGGCCGCGCTCGCGAGCGGCGTGAATTGTGGCGTCGACGCGCTCCCAATCGAATTCACCTCGGACCGGTTCGACCGATGACCATCGAACCGTGACGCGCACGGCCTCGAACCCGGCATCGGTGATCGAGGTCATCGCGTCGGCCGGTGAGGGCACCGTTGCAGATTCAGCGTCCAGAAAGGCGGCGGTCACGGCTGGTAGGTCGGCGTCGAACGCCGGCACCGGTGGCAGGGCAGGATCGGGCGATGTCGCCGGGGCGCACGAAGCAGCGAAGAGTACGACGGCGACACTTCCCGCTTTCCACCGCTGCACGCCGTCATCCTAAGTGCAGGTTGCCGTGCGTGCATGTACGGCAACACAGTTCGTGCGCCCGCGTCATGGACTCCCGCCCACCCCGCTGTTCTGCTTGACGTCGCAGGGGGACCGACGGTCGGTTCCCCACGACGTCGGGGGACATCTTGATCACAAGGCGCATTGTCGGCACCACGCTCGTAGCGGTCGCGACAGCGGTTGCGGGGGCGGGAACTGCGAGTGCATCGACCACGTCGAATCCGTTACTGGATGTCGTCGAGTCGTTCGAGACGGCCGTCGACGAGTGCTCTTCCGGGATGCTCACCGGCGCCATGGGCGGAGCGAGCGTGGGCGGAATGCTCGGCGCCGGCGGTGGTCCTCTCGGTGTCGCGGTCGGCGCCGCCATCGGCGGACTGGTGGGCGAGATCGGAGGCGGAGAGACGTCGTGTGAGGACCGGGTGGTCACGGGTCGAGCGGTGGCCGACCCCGATCAGGTCACGCGCGGACACAAGGGCAAGGGTCGTAAGTGAGGGCGTCTCGCGTCGACGCGCGGATCTGGGCGGCCCTGTCGGTCCTTCTTTTCTGCACCACGCTGACGCTGATGGTCACCGGTGGCGCACCGGTCGCGATCTGGGGCTTCGTCGGCGCGACCGCTCTGGCGGCCGTCCGGGCGATGAGGACCTGACGACGGCTCTGACCTGCGTACGCTCGTGACATGAGTTCTCGGCAGGTGGACGAGGGCACGTACCAGGCGATGTTCGACGCCAGCACCGTTCCCATGGCGCTGGCGGACGAGTGCGGCTTGCTGGTGCTGGCCAACGATGCCTACTGCCGTCTTGTCGGTCGCTCGTGGGACGACATCGCGGGACTGTCCTCACGCGGGTTCACCCATCCCGACGACATCGCCCAGCATGTCGGCATGGAGCGGCTCACGGCCGACGCCGACCGGCGAGGCGAAATCTTGCGGGTGGAGAAGCGGTACCTGCGCCCCGACGGTGAGATCCGGTGGGGATGGGTGTCGACGACCAGTGTCGTCACCGCCGACGGAACCGTCTGGACGATGGCGGTGATCCACGACATCACCGACCGTCGCACCAAGGAAGACGCCCTCGCGCAGGCTGTGATGACCGACGGCCTCACCGGCTTGCTGAACCGTCGAGGATGGCGTGAGCGCGTGCAGTCGCTGGTCGGGAAAAGATCGTTGGTTCTCGCGATGCTCGACTTCGACCTGTTCAAGTCCTACAACGACGCCCATGGCCATGCCGCCGGGGATGCTCTGCTGGTCGGATTTGCCGACGCCGCGACACGGATGCTCGGTCCTGATGTCGTGCTGGCTCGTTGGGGCGGCGAGGAGTTCGCGATGGCGGTCCCCGGTGGCGGCCCCGAGGGCGTCACCGCGATCCTGACCCGGCTGATCGCTGTCATGCCGGAGGAGCAGACGTTCTCCGCCGGCTGGGCGATGCTGGGTGTCGACGAGGACATCCACGACTGCCTCGATCGCGCCGATCACCTTCTCTACAGCGCGAAACGGGACGGGGGACGGGGTCGGACGTATGGGGACAGGTCCCTCGGTTCCCCGGTTGACGCCACATGGTGACGACGCGGATGTCCGGTTCTTGCGATCTACCGGCCGATCGATCACCATTCCACAGTGTCCGAAGCCTCCGCTGACCCCCGCATCACCGTCGTCGTACCCACGTACAACGAGCGCGAGAACCTTCCCAAGCTGGTCGGAATGCTCACCGACCTGCAGATGAAGAACCTCGGCGTCCTCGTGGTCGACGACGGATCGCCGGACGGAACGGGCGACGTGGCGGACGAACTCACCACCTCCGCCGCCATCCCGGTGAGTGTTCTGCATCGCACCACCAAGGACGGGCTGGGCCGCGCGTACGTCGCCGGCATCCTTCGCGCGCTGGAGGAGGGGGCGGACATCGTCGTGCAGATGGACGCCGATCTCTCCCACCCGTGCGAGGCCATTCCGCGCATGGTGCAGCGCCTCGAGGAGTCGGACGCCGCCGTGGTGCTCGGATCGCGCTACGTGCCGGGCGGCGCCGTCGCCGAGGACTGGCCGTGGCACCGCAAGGCGCTGTCGAAGTGGGCCAACCTGTACGTCAACGCAATCCTGCGGTTGAAGGTCAAGGACGCGACGGCCGGCTTCAAGGCCTGGCGCGCATCGACGCTGCGCACCATCGACGTCGCGTCCGTCGGCAGCAACGGCTACGCCTTCCAGGTGGAGATGAACTACCGCGTCATCAAGCACGGTCTGCGCATCGCCGAGGTGCCCATCCGCTTCGAGGAGCGCGTCGACGGCACCTCCAAGATGAGCCTCGCGGTGCAGCTCGAGTCCGCCGCCGTCCCGTGGAAGCTGCTGCGCAGCGGGATCGGAAAGTAGGAGGCGCATTCCGCGTCCGGGACACAGCGCGTGGGACACTGGGTGCGAGGCGCACCGGGCGTCCGGAGGAGGTTCGCTCGTGGATTCCATGCCCGACGACCCCACCCCTGACGACGATCGTCGTGCGTCCTCACGTGACGGTGCATCCTCGTTCACCGGTATCCGCCACGTCACCGAGACGTCGGTGCGGCTGACGGGTGTCGACGGGGCCGCGGTCGCGCTTCTCGGCACCTCGCACGACGTGCGCGAACTCGTCTTCGCCACCGACGCCCTCTCGCAGCAGCTCGACGAACTGCAGTTCACCGTCGGCGAAGGCCCGTGCATCGACGCGCATCGCTCCGCAGAACCGGTACGGGTGGGCGACATCCGCTCGCCCGATTCCGCGGCCCGCTGGCCCATCTTCGGACAGGGCGCGGCCACGCTGGGCGCTCGCGGGATGTACGCCTACCCGCTGCTGGGTGGCGCGTCGTCGTTCGGCGTCCTGGAGCTCTACCGATCGACCCCCGTGGACCTGACCGACGTCGAGCACGACGCGGCCCGCATGTGCGCTGTCGCGATCGCGCGTACGGTGCTCGGGCACTACGTGAACCCGGACGACACCGACGACGCGGCGGCCACCCCGGAGGATGCTCTGGCATCGGAGGACGTCGCCGCCATCGAGGGCGCCGGCCCGTACAGCCGCGCCGACGTCTACGTGGCGGCGGGCATGATCGCGGTGCAACTGGCCGTGACCACCGACGTGGCGATGGACCGTCTGCGCGCGCACGCCTTCGCACGGGGGCGCAGCGTCACGGAGGTCGCTGCCGACGTCGTGGCCCGTCGGATCAGCATGAGAGACGAACGAGACAACGGAGGTCCCCGGTGAACACGACGCCCACTCGGCTCGCCCTCGCCGACATCACCGCCACGCTGATCACTCGCTTCGACCTGCCCGCCCTCCTCGAGCGCATCGCGGGCACCGCACTCACCGGGTTCGACGCACACATCGCCGTCATCTCCCTGCTGGACGGCGATACCCTGCATACCGTGGCCACCGCCAGTGTCGGCAGTGCGGCCGCCGACGAGCGGCTCTTCACGTCCGGTCCCGTCCGCACCAGTGCCCGGGAAACGGCCGTGGCCATGATCGGCGACGCCTCAGAGGCGGGAAGCAGCCGGTGGGAGCAGTACCGCGCACTTGCCGAGGAGAGCGGCGTCGGCGCCGTACGGGCGTATCCGGTCGTCGCCCTGGGCGTCGGACTCGGCGCCCTGGCCGTCTACACCGCCGAACAGTGGGGGACCCAGCGTCCGGACGAGCTGGGGCAGATGCTCGCCGACCTGACGGCGTTGGCCCTCACCACCGGAGCGTCGGAGATACGACGCGTCGACGCGTCGGCCGCCGTGCAGGCAGTACTCAGCGGCGCGGCCACCATCTCGGGTGCGACCGGTGTGTTGGCCGAATTCTTCGACGACTCCACGTCGGCGGCACGCACTCGGCTGTCCCGCCTGGCGCGGGCGCACGGCACCACGGACAGCGAGCACGCCGCCGCGATCATCGCCGCGCAGAACGTCGCGCCGGCGGACATCGGATCGTCGGAGCTGATCTACCTGCCGACGAGTCCGGTGCCGCCCCGGCGCTTCGACTCCTGACCTACTTCTTGGTGATGGCGGCGCTGACGGCGTCGGGCCCGTCGTAGCTGTCGTCGGGCATGGACGACAGTGCGTCGACCACGTCGTCGTCCGCGCCGTTGCTCTTCGCGAGATCGGCCAGGTCTGTCGGCGACGCCGGGTAGTCGGCGCCGGCCAGGTGCTTCTGCAGTTCGATCGGATTGACGGCCATGGGACGGTCCTCTCGTCGTCGGGTGATGGCTCGCGTGCGAGCTACCCGAGGAGGATGACGGCAAACCGTCCGGGCGTCAGTCCGTGTAGACCACCACGGTATTGCGGCCCGCCGCCTTCGCTCGGTACATGGCGATGTCCGCGAGGTGCATACCGTGGTTGATGGTCGACGCGATCGGGGCCGCCGTCATCCGCGTGGTGTCGAGACACGAGACCCCGATGCTCACCGTCACCGGGATGAGGTCGGACGTGTCGGACAGCGCGAGCCGGATCGACTCGGCGATTGCATGCAGACCGGTGGACTGCGCGTCGAGCACCACGAGGAACTCCTCGCCGCCGCGTCGCGCGACCACTGCCCGGTCACCCAGGTGATCGCGCAGGCGCTGGGCGGCGAGCGCGAGCACCCCGTCGCCCGCGATGTGCCCGTGATGATCGTTGACCCACTTGAAGTGATCGAGGTCGACGAGCAGGAATCCCACCTGTGACCGTCCGCGGAGCTGCCGCTTCGCCTGCACCTCCAGGCCGCGCAGGTTGAGCAGTCCCGTCAGCGGATCGGTCCGCGCACTGTCGATCTGGCGCTCGAGGTGCCGGTGCAGGGACATCGAGGTGGTGCTCACGATGGACATGGTCGCGTTGACCGCCAGCCAGATGCTCGTCGCCGCGGCGATGGTGGCCATGGCGCCGATCGGTTGCTCGCGCAGGACCAGCGCTGTCATCCAGCCGATCACGACGGTGGTCAGCACCAGGTGCACCACCACGGTGGCGCGTCCGCCGAAGAAGGCGACGTACGAACTGATGACCGCGAACAGGGCGCACCCGGCGAGACCCAGAGCGTGACTGCTGCACAGCAGGAGGAAGGTCGACGTCCCCACGTCGGCGTAGACGGTGAAGGCCAGAGCGACGGCGCGCTGGGTGCGCGCCCGGCGCCACCAGGTGAACGATTTGCGAGCGGTGGCGACGATTGCCGCCACGGGAAGAGTGGACAGCAGGACGGCGATGGCAGCGATACGCGGGGCGCCGGCGGCCGGGCCGGCGGCGCTGAGCATTGTCAGGATGCCGGGGACGGCGAACGTCGGGATCAGCACAGCGATACGGCGACGCACGACGTCGGTCAAGGGTGCCCGGGACCGACCACGACTGCGGCCGCCGGAACCTGGGCGTATCACCTGTCGGACGGTATCAGCGTGGAACCTGCGTCGAGGGGCGGTTGCACGCTTCCGTCGGGCTGAATCCTTGTTTTGCGTACACGTAACAGGAGCGAAAATCAGGAATTGTCGTTCTCGCGCGCGAGCCGCTCGATCAGCGGGCGTGTGCGATAGGGAATCGCTTCGCGCATCACGACAGAAACCGTCGTGCGTTCGACTCCGGGAACCGCGAGAATGAGCCCGGCGACGCGATACAGATCGTCGGCGTCCGCGGCGGAGACGCCGATCTGTAGATCCGCTCCGCCCGAGACACCGACCACCTCGGTCACCTCGGCGATGTCCCGCAGTCGATCGATGACCGCCTCGAGGCGGTGTTGGTCCGTCACTGCGCCCACATACGCGCGGAGGGGATACCCCAGGTCCCGAGGGGAGACGAGCCGGTCCATCGGCGCGAGAGTATGTGAGTCGTCCCAACGAGAGAGTCTGGCCTGAACCGTGTTTCGAGCCAGTCCGAGGACCGAGGCGAGGTGGACTCCGGTGGCGCGAGGGATGTCGCAGAGCGCGAGCAACAGGCGAGCATCGGTGCGGTCGAGCTTGGTCACGTGGTGAACTGTGCCACACGGCGAGCGGAGCAGGCCGAAGTATGCAGTGCTCACGAACTCGATCGTGATTTCGGAAATCGGTGTTTCTCACATTTATCGCGTAAAAACCGGAGCGAAGCTTTCGCCCCGTTCTCGAGATGCCCGATGGTCACGACATGGTTAAGGTGAGTCCAGAAGTTTGCCCCAGATGTGTGGTCAGGGTGCTCGGTCCGGCCGTCATCGATGTGAGGAGTCGTCTCGGTGGAGATATCTGATTACGTGAGAATTCTCCGCGCGCGGTGGATCGTGATTGTTCTGACCACGGTGATCGCCGCAGCGGCGTCGCTGGTGTTCTCACTCGTGTCCACGCCCGTGTACGAGGCGTGCACCCGCCTCTACGTCTCCACCGGCTCGTCGTCGTCCTCGGTGACCGAGGTGTACCAGGGCAACCTGGCGTCGCAGCAGCGCGTCGCCTCCTACACACAGCTCCTCGGCGGCGAGAGCGTCGCGCAGCGCACCATCGACAGCCTCGGCCTCTCCATGAGCCCGTCGACGCTGGCGTCGAAGGTCCGCACGACGTCCTCGCCCGACACCGTGCTGATCGACACGTGTGTCTCCGACGCGAATCCCACCACCGCTCGCGACCTCGCGAACGGCATCGGCGCGACCTTCGTCGGCTTCGTCGACGATCTCGAGACGCCCCCCGGTGGCGGAGCTGCCCTGGCGAAGGTCAGCGTCGTCGAACCTGCCCAGGTTCCTGCGGGTCCCGTGTCACCGAAGACCACGCGCAACCTCGCTCTCGGTGTCGCCGTCGGCCTGCTGCTCGGCATCGCGCTCGCGGTGATCCGCGACCGGCTCGACAACACCATCAAGGACCGCACCGCCCTCGCCGATCTCTCGGGCGTTCCCGTCGTCGGCGTCGTGCCCTTCGACAAGACCATCAAGGAGGAGGCGGCGCTCTCGTTCGCCGAGTCGTCCTCCGGCACCGCCGAGGCGTTCCGTGAACTGCGCACCAACCTCCAGTTCCTCGAGGTGGACTCCCCGCCGCGCGTCATCGTCGTGACGTCCGCCGTGCCCGCCGAGGGCAAGACGACCACGGCCGTCAACCTCGCGCTCGTCCTCGCCGAGGCCGGCCACCACGTGGCGCTCATCGAGGGCGATCTCCGTCGTCCCCGTGTCTCGAAGTACCTCGGCCTCGTCGGGTCCGTTGGCTTCTCCACCGTGCTGTCGGGACAGGCGGATGTACAGGAAGTGCTGCAGCCGACCAAGTTTCACGGTGTCGACGTCCTCGCCTCGGGGCCGTTGCCGCCCAACCCGTCCGAGCTGCTCGGCTCCGAGGCGGCGCGCACCGTCATGGACACGCTGCGCGCGAGCTTCGACTACGTCGTCGTCGACGCACCGCCGCTGCTCCCCGTCACCGACGCATCCGTCATCACCGCGCATGCCGACGGCGCCATCGTGGTGACACGCCACGGCCACACCAAGAGGGACGAACTCACCCGTGCACTGGGCAATCTGACGCAGGTGGGTGCCCCGATCCTGGGCGTCATCCTCACGATGGCCCCCTCGCGCGGCAAGCGGGACTACGACTACCGCCACTACTACGAGACCGACACCACGGTCGCTCGTCAGGACGCTCCGTCCGCCGCGGTGCGGCCGGCAGCACCGGTCGTGGTCCCCGAACCCGGGCCGGAGCCCACCCCGGCACCCGCCCCCGAGGCCTACCCCGCGCCTCGCTACGAGCCGACTCGGAGCCATGGCGGTCGAGCGGCTCGACGTCAGGCCGAGAACGCGAACGGCAACGGCAACGGGATCGGGTACGAGGCCGAGCAGGTTCCGAGCCGGTCGACGATGCGTCCGCCGCCTCGCCGTCCGTATCAGTCCTGACAGGGGCGGGTTGCTCGAACCCGCACCGTGTGAACGACGAAAGCCGCAGACCAGGGGTCTGCGGCTTTGTCATAGGCGACGGTGCCCGCCAGTGCGCCTCTCGGCAGGTGGCCGCTCGAAGCGGCTGATGGTTGGTACCCGGGGCATTGGGATCGAACACCGTCGGTGAAAGTAACGGCGTCCGTGGCGGAAGTATTCCGGGTGTGCACCACGTTCGTGACCGGGGGACACGGCACCGTCAGTTCTCCCCGGACTCGGCGTCGTCCGCGTCGGTGGTGGTGGTCGTGGACGTGCGGGTGCGCCGCGTCGTGGTGGTCGGCTCGTCGGCCGTCGTGGCCGCGGTGGTGGTCGGCGGAGGCGTGGTGGTGGGCCGGGGTGTGGTGACGGGCGCGATCTGCCACGTCGGGGACGGCGGCACCTCGATGGTGGGCGCGTAGGTCAGGCTGCCCACGACGGCGACCGTGCCGTCGATGGGTGGGGGAGAGACCCGTCGGACGTCCGCGTCGAACACCCCGCCGGCGGCAGCGACGGTGAGCCCGCCGGCCAGGGCGGCCGCGGCGATGCCCATCACGACGGCGACGGCAGCACTCTCACGCATGGTCTCCGCGCTCCGTTTCCGCCCGTGTCCGCGAGCCGAGTCATACCGTAGCCGGGGAGACGGCGGGTGGCAGTCCGAACTTCGATCAGCGAGCGCCCCAGATCTCGAACAGCGGACCGAGCGCCTCCGAGATGGCGTCGCCCACCCGCTCGTACACGTCGGTCGACTGACCGATGGGATCCATGATGTCGAGTTGTGTCACCGGGTTCGCCGCGCGCTCCGAGACCCACGCGGCCGGGTCGATCACCCCGGTGCGCCGCGCGAACTCCGCCGCCTCGAGCAACGTGAACGTGCGCCGCAGGTTGCGGGGCGCCACCGTCAGCACCTCGTCACGGTGCCGCGACGTCATCGTCAGCACCAGATCCGCCCCGGATGCGATGGTCGGGGTGAGCCGGCGGGCCACGAACCCGGTGGGATCGCCGCCCAGGGACTCGAGAACGCGGGCCGCCTCGGCCTGGACACCGTGCCCGATCACGGCACGAGTGCCGGCGCTGTCGGTGGTCACGTCCAGGTTCAGGTCACGGGCGAACGCGGCGGTCAACCGTTCCGCGGTGGGGGAGCGGCAGATGTTGCCCGTGCAGACGTAGAGGACATGCATGAGCGGAGTGTAGGTCCGCCCCGGTGTCAGGTGCGCGCGTTGTCCGTCGTGGTGTACGCCTGGTCGTCGAACCGCAGGCTGTCCCCTCCCGCGCGCTTCGCCTCGTACATCAGACGATCGGCGCGGCGGATCAGCAACTCGACGTCGTCGGCGTCGCGGGTCCACCGGCTGCCGGGGATCCACGCGACTCCGGCACTCGCCGTGACGGGTACCTCGTCGGCGTCGCACCGGACGGCGGCGTGGACGTCGTCGAGACGGTTCCGCATCTCCGCCCACGGCACGATCCCGACGACGCAGAACTCCTCGCCGCCGAGACGGGCGACATACGCCCAGGTGGTCGTACTGGTCTGCAACCGTTCGGAGACCCGTCGCAACACCTCGTCGCCGCCCTCGTGGCCCACGCGGTCGTTGACCGACTTGAACCTGTCGAGGTCGATCACCATCATCGCCACCACCTCGTCGTTACGTGCCGCCGCCAGCAATGGCGCGTGCACCACCGCGCTCAGCCCCCGGCGGTTCAGCGCCCCGGTCAGTGGATCGGTGCCCGACTGGTACGCGTCATCCCGCAGGTTCGACAGCGGGATCTGCGAGAGCAGCGGTGCGAGAAGGAACAGTGCCAGCTGCACGACCAGCAGGACGGACAGGTACGCCACGTCGCTGTCGCCCTCCGCGGCGGCCGAGCCGAAGAAGTAGAGCGACACGGCCACCGTCAGCGCGATGTGCGCCACGAGCGTGCGGATCGAGTGGAAGTAGCCGCAGTAGATGCCGAGCAGGGCGAACACCACGGACACGGTGAACGAGGCCTGCACGTCGGCCAGCATCGACAGCCCCACCACCAGCGCCACGTCGTCGCCGAACAGGAAGACGAGGGATTGTCGACGAGTCGGCCACGTCCCGCGGAGCCACAGCAGCGCCGACACTGCGCCCGTGACCAGGCAAGCGATGAACACGGCGCGGGCGGCAGGTGAGGGAGGTGCTCCGCTGGTGAAGAGCAGCAGGGACCCGGCGAGCACCACCATGAGCACCACTGCGGCCATCATGCGGCGGTAGGGCCGCTGCAGTCCGCGCTGCGCCATGTAGCCGGGCATCGCGGAGTAGTCGAACGGTCGACTCCACCACTCGCCCACAACACGGAACATCGACTGGCATCTCTCGGCTGGGAAGAATGGTGAAAGGTAAACCTACTCACAGGTT
Source organism: Rhodococcus sp. SORGH_AS_0301 (assembly GCF_030818285.1). Classification (NCBI taxonomy): domain Bacteria; kingdom Bacillati; phylum Actinomycetota; class Actinomycetes; order Mycobacteriales; family Nocardiaceae; genus Rhodococcus; species Rhodococcus sp. SORGH_AS_0301. Next base: position 3,486,814 of record NZ_JAUTAC010000002.1, on the reverse strand, counting down.
CGTGACGACGCCCCGCTTCGTTACAGCACTGCGGTCTCGCGTGGCAGGATTTCGAGCATGGCTGATGAACTCTCACGACAGCGCCCGAGTGTCGTCGTCGTCGGCGGCGGATTCGGCGGGCTGTACGCCGCCCGGCGGCTGCGCCACATCGACGGCGACGTCACCGTGATCGACCGCGGCACCTCGCACGTCTTCCAACCGCTGCTCTACCAGTGCGCCACCGGCCTTCTGTCCGAGGGATCCATCACCTCGCCGCTGCGGCACCTCCTGCGTCGACAGAAGAACACCCACGTCGCGCTCGGGGAGGCGTCGGGCATCGATCTCGAGAAACGACGTCTCACCGCGTCGCGTATCGACGGGTCGACGTTCGAGCTGCCCTTCGACTACCTCGTGTTCGCCGCCGGCATGCGGCAGAGCTATCACGGCAACGAGGAGTTCGCGAAGTACGCGCCCGGCATGAAGACCGTCGACGACGCGCTCGCGATCCGCCGCAAGCTCATCAGCGCGTTCGAGATGGCCGAGTCGCTGCCCACTCCCGAGGAGCGTCGGCCGTGGCTCACGTTCGCGGTGTCCGGCGGCGGCCCCACCGGCGTCGAGATCGCCGGGCAGATCCGTGAGCTCGCCGTCGGGGCGCTCGAGCACGAGTTCCGCTCGATCGACCCGAGCGAGGCGCGGGTGCTGCTGTTCCACGGCGGTGACCGCGTCCTCGAGTCGTTCGACGCCACGCTGTCGGCGAAGGCCCAGAAGACCCTCGACCACATCGGGGTGGAGACCCACCTCGGGGTCCACGTGACCGACGTGACGGCCGACCACATCGAGGTCACCCGCAAGTCGGACAAGCAGAAGACGACGTACGACACCCACACCGTGCTGTGGACCGCGGGCGTCGAGGCGGTGCCGTTCGCCGGCACCCTGGCGTCGGCACTGGGCGTCACGCAGGCGCGTGGCGGACGCATCCCGGTGGAGAAGGACCTCTCGGTCGCGGGGCACCCCACGGTGTACGTCGTGGGCGACGTGGCCGCTCTCGACGATCTGCCCGGCGTCGCGGAGGTCGCCATGCAGGGCGGCCGCCACGCGGGCGCGATGATCGCGAAGACCATCGAGAACGGGACGCGCGCGTCGTCGCCGTTCAAGTACCACGATCTCGGTAGCGCGGCCTACATCGCGCGTCGGCACGCGCTGCTGCAGGCGGGCCCCATCCAGCTCTCGGGCTTCGCCGGGTGGGCCGCGTGGGGCGCGATCCACATCGCGTTCCTCTCGGGTCGACGCAACCGTGCCGGCACCTTGATCAACTGGGCCGCGACCCTCGCCTCGGGAACCAGACGCGAGCGAGCGGTCACGTTCGGCGATCCGGAGACCGCCCGCATGCCCTACGCGTGACCGGCCTCCGGACAAAGTGGACGCCTGCCCCGTTTGCAAGGTCGTAACAGCCGATGTGACGGCGATGGCGCGGCCTGGTTACACTCTGTGATCGCACGCGCTCGTCGTGCGGTACATCGGTCCGGACAAGGCGGCTCATGACAGTACTGGGAGTGTCGGTGGGCACCAGTGCCGTGCGCTTGGCCAGGCCCGTTCAGGGGCTGCGCGCCGGCGTCGAGGCCGCCTTCCGTCACCGCGCCATCGACACGACGTTCGACCAGGCCGAGCAGCTCGCGGCCGAGTCCATCGGTGTCATTCTCGCCGACCCCGCCGACCCTGAGTCGATCTCCGCCACCGGCGTCGCCTACCGCGACGACGCGCAGGCCGGCGCCGTCGCCCGGGCCATGGCCCGCCAGCACATCGTCAACTACCGCCTCGTCCCCGAAGTGCATGCCGCCGTGCAGTTCCTGCGGTCCACGGGCGATCTCGACGGGCTCCACGTCGTCGGGTTGTACGACCTGGGCAGCTCGGGTCTCAGCGTCACCGTCGTCGACCTCGACAACGGCCAGGTGCTCACCTCGGAGCGCAGCTTCGCCGTCAGCGGCAACATGTTCGACGCCACCATCCGCGACAACCAGATCGGCCGCCAGCAGAGCGGCCTGGACGACGTGGACGGCCGCGAGTTCGAGCTCCGGTGCCGCGTGGCCAAGGAGCAGCTCTCCTCGAGCGGCGCCGTGTGCCTGCCGGGTATCGGCGGGCTCATCCTGCTGTCCCGCGAGGCGTTCGAGTCGATGGTCGCCGTCCCCATCGAGCAGTCCGCGCGGCTCACGCGCGACGTCATCACGCGCGCCGGCCGCCCCGTCGATGCTCTCGTCATGATCGGCGGCGGATCCCGCATACCCCTGGTCCGGGCGACGCTCGCGGGCTGGGTCGGTCTGCCCACCATCACGCCCGCGGAGCCCGAGCTGGTCGCCGCGAAGGGTGCGGCACTGTCCGCGACTCCCGTGGACGGCCAGTCGAACTCCGGTCCCGTCCCGATGGCCGCCCCTCGTCCCGCTGCTCCCGCTCCGACCGTCGCGGCACCGCTGGTGTCCGCTCCCGTGGTCGCCGGGCCGGTCGCGCCGCGCACGCCGGACGCACCGGCGCCGGAGAAGGCGCTCAGCGCACCGTCCGCGGAGACCATGGCCTACAGCGACGTGGAGAGCCGTGAGCACTCTGCGCGCGACATCGACCATGCGGCTCGCGACTCGGAGCATCGCCCCGACGTGGCGGATCCGCGTGCGGCGGAGACTCCCTCGTGGCTCTCCGGGTCCGGTTCCGCAGCGCCGGAACAGCGTTCGTCACGCCCACGGCTGCCGCTCATCGCGGCCGTCGGTCTCGCGGTGATCGCTGCCGTCGGGCTCGCGCTCGGATACGGCGCCACGCCGTCGCAGTCCACCGCCGACGTCACGCCGGCCGATCAGGCGGGAACGTCGAACTCGGACGCACCGTCCACGACGACGGCGACCACCACACGGACCACCACCACGGTGCCGCCGACCACCACCACCGTTCCCCCGGTCGCTCCGGCTCCGGTGGAGGCGCCCGCTCCGGCCGCCGAGGTTCCCGACGTGGCGCCGGCCCCCGCGCCCGCTCCGCCGACCATCCCGGGACTCCCCGGTGTGCAGCTGCCGCCCGGCATCCAGATCCCGCCGGGTCTGATCCCCGGGTTCTGACTCCGAGTCACACCTCTCGGTCGGTTTCTCTGAGGCCTGAAAACAAACCGAAAGTATCTTGCGTGATATGATCTTCGGTATCCGGTCTTCTTCCGACCGGTGGCTGCGCTGCGGGGCGCGTCGGCGGCGGAACTCGAGCCAGAGGCGGTGTCGTGCGTGACCAGCGTTGACGAACGAAGCAGTGTCAGAGGTGTGTCGATCCCTCGTCCTGCCGTGTCGAGAACGACCGACGAGCCGAACTACTCTCGCGTCACCGTGCCTTTCCCTCGGGTCGCACCGTCGTCACGTGCCCACTGGCAAGCCGTCTATCGGCGCCGTGTGGCCCTGACCGATCTGGCGGTCATCGTCCTCTCCGTCGCGCTCGCACACGTGGTGCGGTTCGGGGAGAACTCGTCGCTCATGGCCGCGTCCGTCGACATCGACTACGTCACGGTGTCGCTGCTTCTGGTGGTCGGTTGGTCCGCCTTCCTGGTGATCTTCGGAGCCAGGTCGACGCAGATCATCGGGACCGGGGCAGAGGAGTATCGACGCATCCTCTCGGCGACCATGCGACTCTTCGGTGTCGTCGCGATCCTGTCTCTGCTGTTCCGCATCGACTTCGCACGCGGCTACCTGGCCATCGCCCTTCCCTTCGGCGCCGTCGGCCTGCTGATCGGTCGGCACGTCTGGCGGGGGTGGGCACGACGACACAAGGCGTCGGGACTGTTCACGACCTCGGTGCTCGTGGTCGGTTCGCACCGCGCCGCCACATCCATGGCGGCGTCCTTCGAGCGGGACGAGTCGAGTGGCTGCCGGGTCGTGGGTGCCTGTGTGCCCGGGCACGGTGTGGCCACGTCCAGCAATGGCGCCGGGTCCCTCGACGTCGACGGTCACCGCATTCCGGTACTCGGTGACGAGCACGCCGTCATCGCTGCCATGCATTCCACCGGCGCCGACGTCATCGCGGTCACCGCGACCGAGCATCTGGGTGCCGAAGGAATGAAGCGCCTGCTCTGGGAACTCGACCCGTTCGGCGTCGATCTGGTCGTGGCGCCCGGCGTCGCCGACATCGCAGGTCCGCGGCTCACCCTCCAGCCGGTCGCCGACCTTCCACTCCTCCATGTTCAGAAGCCGCGCTACCAGGGAGCCACCCGCTTCACCAAGACCGCCTTCGACATGTGTTTCTCGGCTCTCGCTCTCCTGCTCGTGTCGCCCGTTCTGCTCGCCATCGCGCTCGCCGTGAAGATCGACACTCGCGGCCCCATCTTCTACAAGTCGGAGCGAATGGGACTGGACGGTAACCCCTTCCAGATGATCAAGTTCCGCACCATGGTGGTGGACGCCGACAAGCATCTGGCCACCCTGCTCGCGCGCAACGAGAGCGAGGGGGGAGTGCTGTTCAAGATGAAGCACGATCCGCGAGTGACGCGTGTCGGCCGAGTTCTACGCCGCTACAGCCTCGACGAGTTGCCGCAGTTCGTGAACGTGCTCCGTCGCGAGATGAGCGTCGTCGGTCCGCGTCCGCCGTTGCGCCGTGAGGTGGAGACGTACGACGGAAACGTGCGTCGGCGTCTGCTGGTGCGCCCCGGTGTGACCGGCCTGTGGCAGGTGAGTGGTCGATCCGACCTCACGTGGGAAGAATCTGTGCGCCTGGATCTCTCGTACGTGGAGAACTGGTCCATGACACAGGACATGCTGATCATCGTGAAGACCGTGCGTGCGGTGTTCGGCAGCGAAGGCGCGTACTGACTCCGTGTGCGAAGGGCTGTCAGCAGTCCTCGAACACCGCGCGTGCGAATCCCGCTGTCTGATAGACGTACTGCCACGTCCACGCCCACCAGGGGAGCTCGGTCGGGCTCGCGAGCACGGTCAGGTCACCGTCCCAGCACTTGTCGAGGATGTACCGACTGCGCGACACGTGGGGCCGGAACGTCACGACCAGAACATGTTTCCAGTTCTGCTCCTCCGCGAGCCGGCGGATCTCTCGTCCCTCACCGCGGGTGGTCGACGGGTCCGGAACGAAACAGGTGACCGTGAAGTCGTAGGTGCCGTTGCACAGATCGCTCATGTAGTCGGGATCGCCGTAGGAACCGACACCTCGTGCGGTGTACGGATCCGAGAACACCACCTGCGGCGCATAGCCGTCCTCTGCCAACTCGAGGCCGAATTCCTCACGTCCGTCGTGGGCGCCTCCGAGAACGACGATGGCGTCCGCGGCAGTGGGCTGATCGACGCGCGGGCTCACGTAAGGCTCCCAGCCGACGGCGGTGGCCACGGCGACGGCGCCGACAACGGTGAGCGCCACCCGACGGCGACGGCGCCGGGGCGACTTCCTCTGCAGCACCCGGTCAGTCTACGGCGAGGGTGCGGGTGCGCCGTCGCGTGAGTACGCGGCGTCGAGCGTCTGAGCGACGGAGGCCATGCCGGAGGTCTCCCGGACCGTCCGGAAGGCGTTCTCGCCCGCTGTGCGGAGCGTCGGGGGGTCCGCAAGCAGCGCGGACATCGCCGCGGTGAGCTCGGAAACAGTGCCGTTCGTCACTGCGCCGCACGCGTTCTCGGCGATCAGGGGGGCGAGACCACAGGTGTCGGTGACGATCACGGGTACGCCGACGGACATGGCCTCGAGAACCGACATCGGGTAGGGCTCGTCCACGGACGGCAACACGTAGAGGTCGGCCGTGCGCATGGTCTCCAGCGTCTCGTGTGGTGGCAGCGGACCGCGCCACTCGACGGAAGCGCTCACGCCGGCGTCGGTGATGCGCGCGGCGACCGCATCGCCTTCACCCTCATCTGGTCCGACCAGGGTGAAGCGAGCGGTGTGGCCCTCAGCCAGGACGGCGACTGCCGCGTTCACGAAATCGACGGGGCGTTTACGAGCCTGAAGTCGAGCGAGGAAGAGCACATGCGGCGGGGCCTCACCGGATTCCCGTCGACGTTCCGCGGCGGGAACACCATTGGCGAGACGGATGAAGTCGAGGTCGGTGTTCGCCACCGCCTCGACGTCGCGCTTCTCGTGATCCGTCAGGTGAAACACCCCGGAGGCGCGGCGCAGTACCGGACGCGTGAGCAGAGCATCGATCGGCCGCGCCAACATCTTGTCGGTCGGGTCGATCATGCCGTGAGTCTGTGTGAACAGCCGCTGCGATCGGCCGACAGCGATGCGCGCGATCGGCAGCGTGACGAGGTCCCGCGCCAGGTGCACATGGACCACGTCGTAGTCTCGGCCGTGGCGCAGGAACCACGTCACCATGGCTGGGGACGACAGGCCCGCGAAGCCCGCGCCCGGCAGTAGCGCACGGACCGGAAAGAGGCGGACCGGCACGCCGTCCTGCTCGGTGGGCGCCACGTCGAAGCCGCGGGTGCCGGCGGCAATGGTGACGTCGTGGCCGCGTGCCCTGAGCTCGCGTGCCTGGTTGACCGCCACTCGCACCGGCCCGCCGTAGGCGCCGTCCGGTGAGATCAGTGTGACGACGTGAAGAATCCTCACGGTCGCATCACCGCGTTCGGTGCCAGGACGACGGCGTCCGCTGCGACGTCCGCGGTGACCAGGGCCGTGGCCCCGACGACAGCGTCGGATCCGATGGTGACTCCGCGTAACACCGTGGCTCGCGCGGCGATCCATGCCCCGTCGCCGATCTCGATCGGCGCGTTGTCGAACTCGAAGGTAGGAGACCGGCGGTCGTGACTACCGGTACACAGCAGCACGCCCTGCGAGATGCAGACGTCGGAACCCACCGTGACGGGCTCGAGGTTCAGGATCCAGACGTCCTCGCCGATCCATGAATCGCGCCCCACCGTCAGCTTCCACGGCCAGTGAATGCGAACGCGGTGTCGGATCAACACTCCGTCGGCGATGGTGGCACCGAACGCCCGGAGAACGCGGACCCGGACCGAACCGGGGCACCACCATCGCGTCAGTACCGTCCCGGACACTGCCAGCCAGAGAATCTGCTTCAGCGGTCCTGCGCCCTTGTCGTAGCCTCGGCCGGTGAAGCCGGCCAACGATCGACGCAGAGGTGCCGCGCTCACGACCGCACGGCGTCGGCACGGCCCGCGGTGCGGTACCAGTCGACGACGCCGGCGATTCCGTCGGCGAGTCCGACGGACGGCGACCACCCCGACTCCGTGAGAGTCGTGACGTCCAGCAGCTTGCGCGGTGTGCCGTCCGGCTTCGAAGTGTCCCAGTTCACGTCACCGTTGTACCCGACCGCGGCCGCTACCAGGTCCGAGATCTCGGCGATGGTGTGATCGACGCCCGTGCCGACGTTCACCTGCTGCGGTCCGTCGAAGTGCTCGAGCAGGTGGAGACAGGCCGATGCCATGTCGTCCACGTGCAGGAACTCGCGACGCGGCCTCCCGCTGCCCCAGTTCGTGACCTGTTCGGCCCCCTCGGCGACTGCCTCCTCGAAACGGCGCACCAGTGCGGGCATGACGTGCGATCCGGAACGCGAGAAGTTGTCTCCCGGGCCGTAGAGGTTGGTCGGCATGGCAGAGATCCACGGCAACCCGTACTGCTTGCGCACCGACTGCACCTGCAGGATGCCCGCGATCTTGGCGATGGCATACGCATCGTTGGTCGGTTCCAGCGTGCCGGTGAGCAGATACTCTTCGCGAATCGGCTGTGGCGCCGATCGCGGGTAGATGCACGAGGAACCGAGAAACAGAACCCGTTCGACGTCGTGGGCCAGCGCTGCGTCGAGGACGTTGACCTGGATGCGCAGGTTCTCGGAGAGGAAGTCCACCGGGAACGTGTCGTTGGCGAGGATGCCGCCGACTTTCGCGGCAGCGAGAACGACTGTGCGGGGGCGAGTCGCGGAGAAGAACTCGAACACCTGGTCGCGCTCACGAAGATCGAGCTCGGACGACGTCCGTCCGATCAGCGACGTGAAACCTTCACCTTCGAAACGGCGCCAGAGAGCCGATCCGACAAGGCCGCGGTGGCCGGCGATGTAGAGCGGTTCGTCGCGATCGAGCGGACCGGGCACGACACTGCTCGGTCCGGTGGTCACGACCTGTTCCAGTCCGGGAGGGACGGGCGATCGATCCACGGCTTGCCCTCGTGCGTGAGCGCTGCGACATCCGCATCGACCATGATGCGGGCGAGTTCGGGGGTGTGCACCGTGGCTTTCCAGCCCAGGTCGCGTTCCGCCTTGCTCGCGTCACCGATGAGGGCGTCGACCTCGGAGGGTCGAAGGTAGCGCTCGTCGAACCTGACGTGCTGCTCCCAATCGAGACCGACCTGCTCGAACGCGGCGACGAGGAAGTCACGGACCGAGAAGTTACCGCCGGTCGCCAGGACGTAGTCGTCGGGAGTGTCGGCCTGCAGCATGCGCCACATTCCCTCGACGTACTCGGGTGCGTAACCCCAGTCACGGATGGCGTCGAGGTTGCCGAGGTAGAGCTCGTTCTCCATGCCGGCGGCGATGCGAGCCGCTGCGCGGGTGATCTTGCGCGTCACGAAAGTCTCACCACGGCGGGGTGATTCGTGATTGAACAGAATGCCGTTGACAGCGAACATCCCGTAGGCCTCGCGATAGTTCCGCGTGACCCAGTAGGAGTAGACCTTCGCGGCACCGTAGGGCGAGCGCGGATGGAACGGCGTGGTCTCGTCCTGCGGAGGCGGTGTGGCACCGAACATCTCGGAGCTCGACGCCTGGTAGAAGCGGCAGTCCAGGCCTGCGAGACGCACTGCCTCGAGCAGTCTGATGGAGCCGATACCCGTGGTGTCACCGGTGTGTTCGGGCTCGTCGAAGCTCACGCGCACGTGGGACTGCGCACCCAGGTTGTAGACCTCGTCGGGACGGATCTGCATGAGCAACGTCACGAGGCGGGCACCGTCGCTGAGGTCGCCGTAGTGCAGGAACATCTTCGCGTCCGGGTTGTGCGGGTCGGCGTAGATGTGATCGATGCGAGAGGTGTTGAAGGAGGACGAGCGACGCACGACTCCGTGCACCTCGTATCCCTTCGCGAGCAGGAGCTCGGCCAGGTAGGAGCCGTCCTGTCCGGTGATGCCCGTGATGAGGGCGCGCTTTCCGGTTCCGATCTTCGTCATGAGCTGATAACACTTTCGGTGCGGGCCGGGGAGCGGCGTGCGGCTGCGAGCCGACGAAGCCACCCCTCGTAGCGGTCGATGGCGTAGTCCTCGGAGAGCATGCGGGTGCAGTACCTGCGCCCGGCGTCTCCGAACCGGCGGGACGACACGTCGTCCGAGCCGATCGCGAGAGCAGTGTCGAGAAGCTCTCGGGGGTCCCCCGACCCGATGTGAACTCCGGCCCCCGACGCACGGATCTCATGCGCCGTCGTGCTCGTGGGGTCGGTCGCGGCGAGAACAGGATTGCCGCTGGTGAAATAAGACGTCAGTTTGCTGGGAACGGCCATCTCGGCGACGCCCGGCTTCTCGTTGACGAGGAGCACGTCGGCGGCGGCGAGTGCGGACCGGAACTCGAGGTCCGGGAGCGGCCGAACGAACTGGAGACGTGAGACGCCGACGGCGGCGGCCTCGAGCTGGGGGCGCTGATTGCCGTCACCCATGAGGACGAATCGAACACGTCGTCCCTCCGCGTCCGCCAACCGCGCGGCCTCGACGACGTTCTCGAGTCCTTGCTTCGCGCCCATGTTGCCGGAGTGCAGGACGATGGTCTCGTCCTCGGCCCACCCGAACGACCGGCGTGCGGCCTCCTTGTCGATGGTGCCCATCGGCTGGATGTGGGTCCAGTTGCGAATCACCTCGACCTTGGCCGGATCGACCTGCAGGTTGCTGGTGACGTGGTCGCGGAAACGGTCGTGGATCACCGACACGCCGTCCGCGGCACGGAGGATCTCGGACTCGAAGCGGGCGGCGGCGCGTGCTCCGCGGCCGTCCATCGCGCCGGTCTCGACGACACCGAGGCTGTACAGATCCTGGACCCACACACCGACGGCGGGCCGACGCGGCGAGAGGCGCGCACGGGTGATCGCCATGGCGGTCGAGATGAGAGTGGGACTGACACAGAGCAGTACGTCGGGGCTGTTCCAGCCGCTTCGCACGGAGCGGGCTCCGAAGCTCGCCTCCATCTTGATGCGGCCCTTGGGGGTGGGCGGATCCGGAACGAGGTGGCGTCGACGGTGCACGTCGACGCCGTTGATCTGCTCGTCGGACGAGGACTGGTCGTACCCGTCCGCGATCCGCCACTCGGGATAGTGGGGCATGCCGGTGACGACGTCGATCCGGTGTCCTCGCGTTGCGAGGCCCTCCGCGAGCGCGGTGGTGTAAGGCGCGATTCCCGTCGTCTCGGGCGCGTAGTTGATTCCCAGAATCGTGACGCGCAGGGGCCGGGCCTCGAAGGCCTCGGCGCCGTCTCGCGGCTCGGTACGGATGTCGGGGAGTGCTGTCCACTCCCGCTGCGGCGAACTGATACTGCACCTCCGGGTCTAGGTTGCGTACGAAACCGTCCCCGAGTCGGTTTCGAGCCATTGAACCAGATAACCGGTTTCAAGACAACTGTGAAACCGCCGCACTCAGTTGTTAAAGTGTTTCCATCAGACCCGTCGGTTCGGGAACGCGGTCGCAACACGGCCCGCTGCCTGGTATGTGGTCCGTCACGTGAAGGACAGGGGAATCGTCATGACATGTCGGAGTGGGGCGCACGGCACGCCTCGGTGTGCCCGATGACCGCCGATCCGTGGGCCGGCAAATTCTGCTGCCAGGTCGAGACGCTGTACGGAGACGTCGACCTCGGTGCCGTGACGAGTGTCGGCAGGGCGTGGGCGGAGGCGTGTTTCGCTCCCGGCCACCGGCCGGCGGTGCGATGGATGGTCGCCACCGGTGACTTCGACGTTCTGCCCCTCACGGATGCCGTCCACGACGCGCTCGACGCCGGGGAGCTGACGCTGACCCGGGACGGCTTCCGCGAGAGCGCGATCGCGGACTTCGTCCGGCGGGGCGACCGCCCGGACGCCGACGGAGCCTTCGACCACGCGACGGTGCACGTGGTGGTCGGCGCCCGGCACGTCCGCGTCGTCTACAGCCACCTCTTCGGAGACGAGACGGTCTTCTTTCCGAAGGTGCGACGGCTGTCTCTCGCGATCGGTGGCCGAACGCTCCCGATTCCGCCGCCTCTCACGGACGAGCGTCCGCTCACCGGTCTCCGCCTCCTCGGCGCCGCGGCTCAGGTCGCTATGTCACGCCCGCGGGCAGTGGCCACGGCGGCGCGAACCATCGTGCGAGGGCGGTCGACCGATGCGGTGATGCCCCCGAGCTCCGTGACGCGACCGGCAGATCCGAGAGCGCTCTTCGCGATCTGTGTGACGATCGAGACGGTGTCGGCGCCCAAGATCCCGTCGGTTCTGCTGTACTGCTCGATCCTTCGCGACCTCGCACTGCCGGCGGGCGTCATGAACCACGTCATCGCGGATCTGCGCTCCTACTCGCCCGCCCTGTCCGGCACGGGCGGCAACGCGGTGAGTCATGTGCCGTTCGTCGCGGACTGGTCCCGTGACGACCCGAGCGGCTGCGCGGCCTCGATCGCCGCTCGATTGCGTGTGGCGGAACCGGTGGTGCGGACGGCAGCGTCGAGGCTGTTCGGACTCGGCGCGCGGATGACGACGTCGCGGACGTCCGTGTCGAGCGCCACCCTGGCCACCTCGATGTCCTACTACCGCGTTCCCGCGGGTCAGTCGGTCGTCCGGTCCGACGGGGATGCCGTCCACGTCACGGGGTTGCAGACGCCGGATCTGGGTGTGCTCGCGTTCAACGCGCGGGACTTCGGCGGTACCGCGGATCTGACAGTGTCGCATCGCGGTGGACTCGTCGATCGAGATCGCGTGCTCGCAGCCCTGGTCGTCAACGCTGCTCGAGTGGGGTGTCGGGTCACGTGGTCCTGGTCCTTCGACCGGCACGACCACGCGTCGTCGAGTTCGCCGATCACGGCTGTGCCGACCGAGGGCAGTTATGCATAGCCATAAACAATCCTGTAGTCTTCTTTCGAGGCAGTGATCAGGTTGCCGGTACGCATCGTCGGGGTGTAGGCGGGTCATCAGTCGGTGATTCGTCGTCCAACACGTCGAGGGGCGGTGTCAACATGGCTGGGCTCAAGTTTCGGGTGATCGCCAGCGCAGGGGACCAGGTCCTCTCCAGCGTCAGCAACGCTGTCATTCTCTTCGCGATGGCCGGTCCGTCCTCGGTCCAGGCATTCGGTGCCGCGGTCCTCGTCTTCTCGATCGTCACCGCTGCCATCGGACTCGTCCGAGGTGCCCTGGGCACACCGTTGTTGCTCATGAGCGGCGAGTCGCGTGAGGACATCCTGCGTGAAGGGTCTCGCGGTCTCGGTTCGGCGCTCCTGTTCGGTGCGGTGGTCGGTGTCGTCGCCCTCGTGGTGTCCATCGCCCTCGACGAGCCCCAGGTCGGAATCGCCTACGCGACAGCCGTTCCACTCGTGCTCGCACAGGATGTCCTGCGGTTCGTCTCCATGGCCCTGGGGGAACCGGAATCGGCGTTCGTCAGCGACGCGATCTGGGCAGTGGGTGCTGGTGCAGTACTCGTCACGACGTGGATCTCGCCGACCGCTCTGGTCATCCCCGAGATGATCTGGTTCTGGTCCATCGCAGGTGGACTCGCCCTTCTGCAGCTCGCCTGGCGCACGGGTATTCGCCCGACGTTCCGTGGCCTCCGGACGTGGTGGGTCGAATTCTGGCAGCACCGAACGCGTTTCGCCTTCGAGAGCGGCGTGGATCAGATCGCCGCGATCCTCATCGTGTCGGTCTCCACCATCTTCATCGGCACCGTCGCCGCCGCATCACTGCGCGGCGCGGTCACCGTCCTCGGGCCCTTCGCTGTCCTCATCAGTTCGTTGCCTCTCATCGTCATCCCCGAGGCCGTGCGGGCAGGGCACAGCGCCAAGCAGATCTGGCGCACCCTGAGCTACGCCGCGTGGATCACGTCCGCCCTCGCCGCCACCATCGGGTTCCTGGCACCGTTCGTCCCCTCGTTCCTGGGTCGCCTGTTGCTGGGTGATTCGTGGGCCGAGGCGACACAGGTGCTGCCGTTCCTCGGACTGGAGTACGCCGCGATCTGCTGGATCGCCGGCGTCTACAACTTCTATCGGTCGCGTGGAGCGTCCGCCGAACTCCTGAAGTACCGCATCGTGCAGAGTCTGCTCGGCATCGTCATCTGCACGGGCGCAGCGGCGATCTTCCGCACTGCTGTCGGCGTGGCGATCGGGCTCGCTCTGTCGGCCACCGTGATGGCCGTGTGTCTGGTCGTCGAGGTGTACCGGAAGCAACTTCGACAGGTCGCCGCAGAGCGTCGCCCCGTGCCTGCGACCGCACTGGCAGCCCGCGGCTACGCGGAGTCGCGGTCATGACCGCCCCGTCCACGCGCCGACTGCGCCCCACCACCGTCGCCACGATGTCGAGCGGCCGGCTCGGTGCTCCGCTCCTGGCGTGCTGGGTGGCGGCGTCCATGGTCGTGCTGGTGCCCGTCGTCGTCATCGGCTTCACGCCCACTCCGCATCGCCCGGTGTGGATGGGCGCCCTCGCCGTGACCACGATCGCCGGAGTCCGCTACGCCTGGATCATCGGTGAGGGCCGTCGCCGCCTCATCGAGATGTCCTTCTGGATGTTCACCTACGTCTTCCTGGGGCTGGCCCCTCTTGCTCAGTTGCGACTGGAGCAGAACCCGCCCACCACGCCGCGTCTCGATCCGTCCCTGGACATCAAGGCCATGGTCATCGTCGTCACCGGCCTGGTCTTCTTCTGCGTCGGTCTCCTGGTCGCGCGACTGGTGTGGCCCAAGCTCCCGCCCATCGTGACCGGGGAGCGCGGAGCCGGACGTATCGACCCGCTTCGTGCGGTGGCACTGGCGGTCGTCGCGCTCGCTCTCAACGCGTACTACATCAGCCGCATCGGCCTCGGCACCTTGTTCACGAGCCGCACCGCCGTGACCGAGCAGGCGGAAGGATCGCTCGGACAGTCGACCACCGCGGTCATCATCGCCGCGGGTGCCATGATGTCGCTGCTGGTCGCGTTCATCGCCGTGGTCAAGTACTACGACACGATGACGGTGAAGGAACGGGCGTTCCTCCCGATCATCATCCTGCTGGGCGCGACACTGTGCGTCACCCTCAATCCCATCTCCAACGCGCGCTACCTGTTCGGCACCGGGGCGCTCGCGGTCGCAGCGCTGTTCGGACTGTTCGCCACCCGCGCCCGGTTCCGCGTCGTCGCGATCCTGGCAGTGGCCGCGCTCGTGCTCGTCTTCCCCCTGGCCGATGCCTTCCGCTACAGTTCGTCCGCCCAGTTCAAGACATCGAATCCGTTGGAGTCGTTGACGTCTCCGGATTACGATGCTTTCGCGCAGATCAACAACACGGTGCTGTACGTCCAGAACAACGGCGACACCGGAGGCGACCAGGCCCTGGGCGTGCTCTTCTTCTGGGTGCCGCGGTCCGTCTGGGCCGACAAGGCACCCGACACGGGCGTGCTCCTGGCGCAGAGTCGGAACTACCCCGTGGACAATCTGTCGGCGCCACTCTGGGCCGAGTTGTACATCAACGGAGGGTTCCCGATTCTCGTGATCGGGATGCTGCTGTTCGGCCTCGTTGCGGGACTGCAGGATCGCCGTATCGAGATCTCGCTACGTACGGCACGCGCACCGACGGTGCTGGCCTGCATTCTGCCGTTCTACGCCATCATTCTACTCAGAGGCTCACTGCTGCAGGCGATGTCATACCTTCTCGTCATCATCGCGTGTGCCCTGTTCGTCACCGGAACCGGAAGGAACAAGGCATGACGCGGTCGGCCCTTCGGCGCGGCGACGTCCGAGCCGTCGTACTTCTCGCCATCGTCACCGTGGCCGCAGCGGGCGTGCTCTTCGCACGTGGCGCCGCTGAACCGTCCGGGACCGAATCGAGTGCGACGTCGACGTCGACGTCGACGTCGGCCTCCCTCGTGCCTAGCCGAGCGACCACCGCGCTCTGGGTGGGCGACAGCTACACCGCGGGTGTGGGCAGGATCGACAACGCGTCCTACGCCCGCATCGTCTGCCTGCGCATGGGCTGGGCCTGCAACGTGGACGCCGAGGGCAGCACCGGGTTCCTCGACGACGGCGCCGCCGAGTACCAGGGCGTCACCAGCCGGCTTCCGGCCCGACTCGACTTCGACAAGGCCACCTTCGACGCGGATGCGATCATCGTCGACGCCGGACGAAACGATCTCGAGGTGCCGTTCGACGTCCTCATCGGGGCGATCGACGACTACGTCTCGGATCTTCGCGAAGGCTGGCCGGACGCGAGGATCGTGATCATCGTGCCCACGTTCATGTCCCCCGAGAAGTACGACAACTACGACGAACTCGTCGCCGGCATCGACGCGATCGCGGCGAAAGTCGGCGGGCAGGTCCTCGATCCTGTCGCGCGTGGGTGGTACGCGAACGTCGACATTCCCTCTATGCAGATCGAGGACAGGGTGCATCCCAACGCGGTCGGCAACGCGTATCTCGCGGGCGTGCTCGAGCGCGATCTCCGCGAACTCGGCCTCGGCGACCTCACCGCACCGGAAGGACCCCAGTGAACATCGCTTCGTTCTCCGCCACCGTCGGTAAGCGCTGGACGACCGTCGTCGCCGGAGTGCTTCTCGGGCTACTGGTCGCCGTCGGAATCCTCCTGACGTCCGACACCGTCTACCGCTCCACGTCGCAGCTCTTCCTCGGTACGCCCGGGTGGGGCGGTCCGACGACCCTGGGCAATTCGGATTCCAGTCCCTACCAGGGTGACGAGTTCACCCGGCAACGTGCGCAGACCTACGTGCGTCTGATCGAGGACATGAACTTCTCTCAGCGCGTGTCGGAGCGACTCGGAGGTTCGGTGTCGCCGTCGGCGGTCGCCGCGCATCTCGATGTACGGGTGGTCCCCGACACCGTTCTGCTCGACGTCACCGCCGGTGACGCGTCACCCGACACCGCGCGAGACATGGCCGTCGCAGCCGCGGAGCAGCTCACGGAGGACATCGAGACTCTCGAGACCCCAGCCGGCCTCCGCGTGGCCACCGTGCAGCCCGTGGCCGTGGGCAGCGCGACGGTGCCGACGGAACCGTCGTCTCCCCACACGGCACTCACGCTCGTCGCCGGTGTCACGGTGGGTCTGCTCCTGGGTCTGTCGGCGATGGTCGTGCGCGAGCGGTCACGGCGAACCGTGGACGACGCCGAGACGATCGTCGCCGCGACCGGTCGCCCCGTTCTCGCCACCATTCCCCACGTCACCGACGAGGCGGCGTTCGACGAGTTCCGGTACGACCTCGACTACCTGGCGCGGCGTGCGCCGTCCGGTGTCCTGGTGGTCTCCGGACCGGGATCCGGAGTCGGACGTACCGCCACCGTCGCGGGACTGGGCGCCGCGTACAGACGAGCAGGACGATCGGCGGTGATTGTCGACGCCGATTTCCGCAGTACGGGACCGGAAGCCGCGAGCGGCGGTGTGAGCGGAGTGGTGTTGGGGGAGCTCTCTCTCGCACGTGCACTCACCTCCGTCGACGGTGTCGCGCATCTCGTGAGCGGGGTGCACCCGGCCGAACCTGCACGACTTCTCGAGAACCGACGCTTCGCGGAACTGCTGGACGACCTCCGCTCGCGCTACGACGTCGTTCTCGTCGACTCGCCCGACGCCGGCCGCTTCGACGATGCCCGCACCGTCGCTCGCCTCGCGGACACGACGGTGTTGACGGCCGCCGCCGGCAGGACGTCCATCGACGATCTGGTGCGCTCGGTCGCAGACATGCGAGCGGTCGGCGTGGATGTCGCCGGCACTGTTCTCACTCATTCCCGAGGTACCCGAGCACGATTCGGCTACCTCGCTCCGCACGACGACCAGGACGCGCCGACCGCGGTGCAGACAGGAACGGTGACCCGATGAGCACACTCATCAAGAAGCTTCGCGTGAATACGCTCGTCTGGGCTGTGCCGCTGGGTGCAGTCGTCGGCGCGATACTCGCGCTGATGCTCACCGCCACCATGCCGAAGTCCTACACGGCGAGCACGGTGCTCTTCATCGGTTCACCCGCCGCGGGCGATTCGGCCGGTGCCTATCAGGGTGACCTGTTCTCCCAGCAGCGCGCAGGAACGTACGCGCAGTTGTTCACGGGCGACGACCTCGCCGTCAAGGTGAACGACGACCTCTCGCTCGGTCTGACGCCGAGCGAGCTGGCGTCCAAGGTTACCGCGGCCGCAGTCGAGAAGACCGTGCTCCTGCAGGTGGACGTGGTGGACGGCAGTCCCACGCGAGCCGCCGACATCGCCAACGCCTACGCGTCGAACTTCGCGCAGTTCGTCGGCCAGTTGGAGAACCCGACCGGCGGCGGCCAGCCCAGCTCGTTGGTCACCGTCATCACGGCAGCCGAGGCCCCTGCTGCCCCGACGAGTCCGAGCAGCACGACGAATCTCGCTGCAGGCGTCGTGGCGGGCGGTGCCCTCGCCGGCGCTGTCGTGTGGCTGCGCCGCCGCCTCGACAAGCGAGTGAGGTCTGTCGACGCGCTGTCCGAGGCCGCGGGCGCACCGGTCCTGGGACGATTGCCTGCCGACTCGGCCCGCGGCTCGACGCTCATCAGCCTGCCCGAGAACTCGACGGACGGGTACACCGAGAGTGCGCGCAAGCTGCGGACGACCGTGCAGTTCGTCGACGCGGACAAGCAGAAGGAGTCGCTCGTCGTCACCGGTGTCGGTGATTCCGCGGCGTCGCGTGAGGTGGCGGCGACACTGGCGCTTCTGCTCACCGAGACGGGGAGGACGGTGGTGCTCGTCGATGCAGATCTGCGCGAGGCGTCACTGCACCGGTACGTCGGAGCACCGGATGCTGCCGTCGGTCTGACCGATGTGCTCGCGGGTGCGATCATGGTCGAGGACGCGGTGACCACCGTTGCCGGTGGACGCCTGTCCTTCCTCGCTGCCGGTTCGGCGTCGTCCACTCCCGGCGAGGACATCGCCGCGAATCTGATGCGCACCGTTCTCGCCGAACTCGCACGCACTTACGACCACGTCGTCGTCGCTGCCGCTGCCGCCGATGCCTATGCCGATGCTGCGGTGCTGTCGCACGACGTGGACGGAACTGTGGTGGTCGTCCGGGAGGGTGCATCGACCGCCGCGCAGGTCTCCACTGCCGCGCGCGCCCTGCGGTCGACGGGTGGCACCCTGTACGGGACGGTGCTGGTCGCGAAGACGGGTTCGTCCGCGACGACCGTGTCGAACGCGCCGACACGAGTCGCCCCTTCTCACACCTCGATTCCGGAACAGTCGCCGGTCGCTGTGAGCCGTACCCGGCGAACGGAGGTCGACCACCACACCCCGGCCGATCGTGTGTTCGGCCGTGACGACGTCGTCCGTGACGACGTCCGCCGTTCGGCCGACGGGGTGGCGCGGGAGCGCCGCGACGACGATCGCTGGGTCTCCGATCACGACCGCTTCTCGGCGAATCGCGAGGTCGAGGACGCGATCACCGATCCGTTCCCGGCTGTCACCGCCGAGGAGGCCGGTGCTGTGCCGTCCGCGATGGAGTGGGCGCCGGCGGCCCCGGTGCGGCGCCACGTCCCGTCTCGCCCGTTCCCCCGCGCAGCGCTCCCGGCGGCGTCCGAGGCACCCGCGCCCAGGTCCGCAGATGTCGTCGACAAGGACGTCGTCAGCACGTCGGGCGAACAGGATGTCGATGTCTCCGCGTCGTCGAGCGACGAGGCGCCGTCGGACACCCTCGGCGACGGACCGGACGACACCCGTGACGAGAGCGGCAGCGAGGACGAGACCACGACCACTCGGCAGATCACGCGTCGTGGAGCACCTCGATCCCGCGCAGCGAACGGTCAGCCGGTCGCCGCTTCCGGGCGGGCACGCGGTAGATCGCGGTGACACTCGGCTCCCTCGTGTCCGGACGGCGTCGTCCGGTCGGACGGCGTCTTCTCGTCGTCGCCCTGATCGTCCTGTCCGCGTCGTCGTCGGCATGCTCGACGGCGATCTCGGTCGACGGCCCGGCCGGGCTCGACGGCGCGACCGTGGTCGGTGCGCCGGACGCGACACCGGATCAGACCCTGCCGTTCGACGTCCCCGCCGAGAGCGATTCCCCCAAGAAGGTCTTCGCTCACTACTTTCCGCCGTACCCGATCTCGTTGGACAATGTCGACCCCGCCGAGGACTACTACGCGACGCACTATCTCGATCCGGCCGGTGAGGACGGGAAGTATGCGGACGTCGGCGGTTTCCTCCGCGACCGACCGTTGCCGCGAGCGCCCCGTCCCGAGGTCGACTGGGTGAATCAGGATCTCCAGGACGAAGTGCGACAGGCCGTCTCGGCGGGAATAGACGGCTTCTCTGTCGATGTACTCGCGCCGATGGAGACCGGGTCGTTCTCGGTGGCCTCTCGACCCGCTGCACTGCTCGCGGCGGCGAACGCGGTCGACCCGGCGTTCTCGATCATGCTGATGCCCGACATGTCGGGGGTGCTGGCTGATCTCTCACCTGTGGAGCTGGCGGACGAGATGGCGGCGCTCGCGCTGTACCCGTCGGCCTTCCGAGTCGACGGTGCCATCGTGATCAGTCCGTTCCGGGCGGAAGCGAAGTCGCCGCAGTGGTGGGAAGACTTCGTCGCGGCGATGGCGACCCGACACGGTCAGAAGGTCGCACTCGTTCCGGTGTTCGTGGACTCGAGCACCGATCTCGCCGCGTATTCGTCAGTCTCGTACGGATTGTCGTCGTGGGGTGCCAGAAACCCTGCCTTCAATCCGTCGGACGACGCCGGGCCACAGTCTCCCTTGGGTCAGGCCTCGGAAGCGCACAGACTGGGCAAACTGTGGATGGCACCCGTGTCCGTGCAGGACGTTCGGCCGAGCCAATCGATCTTCGACGAAGCCTCCAACACCGAGAACCTCCGCGCGACCTGGCAGAACGCGATGGCCGGTGACGCCGAGTGGGTGCAACTGGTGACCTGGAACGACTACAGCGAAGGCACGTCGTTCGCGCCGAGCGTGCGTCATGGGTGGTCCTTCCTCGACATCTCCGAGTACTGGCTGTGGTGGTTCAAGGCGGGTGATCCGCCTGCGATCGTGCGCGACACCGTCTACCTCACCCATCGCACGCAGCTGGTCGGCGCACCGACTCGATCGGCCGAGGCGGCACCGATGGTCCTGCGTTCCGGTGGTACGCCGGCGTCGGACGAGGTGGAAGCTCTCGTGTTCGCGACATCCGAAGCCTCGGTGACCATCCGAACATCTGCGGGGGAGACGACCTGTACGGTCCCCGCGGGCGTGGGGGTCTGCACAGCGGCACTCGCTCCGGGCGACGTGTCCGTCACCGTCCACCGCGACGGAAATGACGTCGCTCGTGTGGATTCGCCGTTCGTCGTCGAATCTTCGCCCGACGTGCAGTCCCTTGACTACGTCGCGGTATCCAGTCGGCGCTAGTTCCGCATGGCCGTCTCGTGCAGGCGGTGAAAAAAAGAACTCGCGCCTTTTTCGAATATGTGCGTGTCATTAATGCGCAGCGCTCCTGCGCGCTAAGTTGCATTTCATGAGCACAGTGGCGTGGTTGTTCGACGCAGGTTCCGACGATGCGTGACCGAACCGTTCGGAACAGCGTCCGCGCAGGTCTCGACGGGCGATGGCCGCGCGGAATGCGACCGACCGTGCTGGTTGCTGCGACTGCGATGCTAGTGGTCAGCCTCGTACTGCCGACCGAGGACCACGTACCGACCTCGGATCAAGACGTGATCGCGACGGCCTACTCGGCACCGGCAATGCCCGTCGACATACCTACGTCCGCGAGCCCGAAGAAAGTATTCGCCCATTACTTTCCTCCATATCCGGTGTCGATAGACAATGCGGCACCGGCCTCCGACTACTACGCCACTCAATACCTGAATCCCAACGGTGAGAACAACAAGCATGCCGCCTACGGAGGTTTCCTCCGCGATCGTCCGATTCCACGGGCTCCCCGTAGTGGAAGCGACTGGAAGATTCAGGATCTCCGGCAGGAAGTCAGCGACGCACGCAGTCGCGGCATCGACGGATTCACCGTCGACATCCTGGTCAGGTCGTCGAGCGCCAATCCGATCGCACCCGTCACGCGTCAGCTGATCGACGTGGCGGGTCAGACGGGCGGGAAGTTCTCCGTGGTGCTGATGCCCGACATGAACGGTGAGCTCGGAGCACTCACGCCCGACGGAATGGCCGACGAGTTGGCTCAGTACGCGAAACTGCCGGGAACGTACAAGCTTTCGGACGGCCGCCTCGTGGTGTCGCCGTTCTACGCCGAGCGCAAGCCGGCGAGTTGGTGGTCGAGCTTCCTCACGTCGATGCGGAACCGGTACGGCATCACCGTGGCGTTCGTTCCGACCTTTCTCGACGCCCCGTCGAACATCGACGCCTTCGCATCGATCAGTTACGGCATGTCGAACTGGGGTGGCCGCAACCCTGCGTTCAACCCCACGGCGAACACGAATCCGTACTCCCCGGTGGCGATCGCCAACAGAGTCCGCTCGCTCGGCAAGATCTGGATGCAACCGGTGTCCTTCCAGGACAGTCGGCCGAATCAGAGCATCTACGACGAAGCGCAGAACACGACGAATCTCCGGAACACCTGGGACATCGCCATCTCCACGAACAGCGAGTGGGTTCAGCTCACCACGTGGAACGACTACAGCGAGGGGGCCACTTTCGCACCGTCGGTGCGGCACGCCTGGGGCCCACTCGACATCAGCGCCTACTACCTCGTCCGATACAAGTACGGCAGCTACCCGGCGATCCGGAGAATCGGACTGTTCGTGTCGCACCGTACCCAGCTCGCGTCCGCCAGGCCCTCGTTCCCCGAGACGAGACTCATGACGTTACGGCAGGGCAGCAGTCCTGCGCGAGACACGGTGGAGGCGCTCTCGTTCGGCAACTCCCCCGCGCAGGTGAGCATCACCGTGGGCTCAGCGACCACCACGTGCACGGTGCCGGCGGGTGTGGGTGTCTGCACGGCGCCCCTGACTCCCGGCAACGTCAGAGTCGTGATGCGGCGCAACGGTTCCACGGTGCAGTCCGTCTCCTCGTCTCAGGAGGTGGTCGCGAACCCGTACGTACAAACGCTGGACTACACGGTCACGAGCAGCAGGAAGTGACTCAGCCACACACGTCCGCTGCCGGCGGTTCGCCGCGGAACCGTGCTTCGAACCAGATCGCCGTCTCCGCGCCGGGGTCGAGATTGTCGTGACCCTGGCCCTGACGGACGATGTGATCGACGGAGTAGCCCATCGCACAGGCCTTGTCGATCGCACCGGCCACCCACTGTGGTTTGACGGTCTCGTCCTGATCGCCGTTGACGACGAGGATGGGACCAGCTGCTGATCGCCTCGGCAGTTCGATGTCGCCGAGCCAGTTCTCGAGGCGGTCGGCCGCCTCCGCCGTCGACGGAACCGTGTCCGAGGGGTTGATGTACTGGATCTTGTCCGCGCGGCGGGCGAGAGCGGCGGTGTCGGCCATGCATGCCGTCCAGGAGGACGAATCCTGTGCGAGTACGCCATGGAGATAGTCCTGCGGCACTGCGTCCGGCACGGCAGCGGTGAGGCCCGAGACGAGGAAGGGGAACCCGACCTGCTGGTCACGCGTCATGAAGCGTGACGACGCGAGGGTTCCCTGCTCGGTGAGGTCCAGGGCGGGAGCGAGAGCGACGGCGCCGACGAACGACAGTTCGGGGGCGTAGAAGTCGGCGAGTTCGGCCGCTGACCACGCTGCCTGGCCGCCCTGCGACACACCCATCGCAGCCCATTTGTCGGACGCCACCGGTGTCTCTGCGCGTGCTGCGCGCACGCCGTCGATCATGTTGTACGCACTCGTGTTCGGTTCGAGGTAGGGGTGAACGGGGGAGGACCCCGGCCCCTGATATCCGAGCCCTTGGTAGTCCGTCATGACGGCCACGTAACCCAGCTTCATGAGAGGGACGATGGTGGACGCGTATCCCAGAAGATCGGGATAAGCGGACGGTGCACAGTCCGCCGTGACGCCCGTCGTGCCGTGTCCGAAGGAGACCACGGGGCGGGATCCGTTCGGAGCGGGTGCATCCGGCGTGAAGACGATTCCCGACACTGCGGTCGGTCGGCCGTCGAGGCCCGATGTCGACCAGTAGACGATGCGGGTGGCCGTTGCGCCCACTGCCGTGATCGACGGATCGATGTCCTCCACCGGCTCGGAGGAGATCACTGTTCCCCGTTGGGCGGCGGTGTCGCCGTCCAGGGTCGGGAGTGGTTGTTGCACAGGCGCTGCGGGTGCGGCCGGCGCCTCGGACGAGCAGGCGGCCGTCGTCGCGGTGAGCATCGCGAGCGCGAGAACCATGAGGGTCCGGTGGGAACGGGGTGTCATATCAGAGTTTCTCGGCGCCCAGCGGCGCCGCGGAGGTGAAAGGGGTGGGGGAAGCGCCGCCGACGGTGTCGCCGACGACGGTCAGAAGATGCTCGAACATGGTCTCTCGGAGATCACGGTGATAGAGCGAGTGGTCCCCACGATCGAAGATCGCCACCTCGGGTCGCAGCCCGCGTCGGCGGAGCCGCTGCAGAGCAGAACGACCGCGACTGGCCTCGAAGAGCGCCGTGTCCTCGGGCGACAACAGCGTGACCGTTCGCGCACCGCTGGCGGCGAGTGGTCCGAGCACGACCTCGGGCGCGTTGACCAGCCCCATGGCACCGAGCGCTCGCCAGCCCGGGTCCGGCAGCGTGTCACGCACGGCGTGCACCCTGTTCCGCACTGCGCGGGCGAGGCGGAACAGTCTCGTCACCATCGCGGAATCCAGCGCGTCGACGTGTGCGGCCTTGATGGGCACCCTCGTGTTGCGGAACGACCACTTCGCCATGTTCATCATGACCACCGCGGCGGCGCCGTTCTCACGGGCAGCGAAGGCCGAGTGCCACGAACCGGAACAGATGCCGGCGTGCACCGTGGCCTGCGCCGGTGCTTCCACACTCTCGGCCACGTGCCGGACGTCGTCGCGCGCGTCGGCCGACGTGGGTGCCGTCGACTCCTCCGACGCGACGTCACCGCTGTCGCCCGTTCCGCGACGGTCGTAGCGCAACGCGCCCACGCCGCGGGACGCGAGCAACCGACCGCCCTCCACCCAGAGTCGAGCGGGACCGATTCGGTGCTCGGCGGCAGTCTGGTGCAGAACGACCACCCCGTCCTCCGCGCGGTGGCCCGCCGCCTGAGTGGCGAAGGACAGGAGACGGTCCGGTCCCCGGTACCCGATCGTCTCGATCACCGGCGCACCCTCCGCGGTGAGCCCCACTGCGGCGTCGTGTCGGACCGCCACGTCGACGGGGGCACGAACATCCGATGCTCCGACGGAGACCCACTCCGCGATCTCGGAGAAGACGGTGGTGGGAACCGAGAACACGAAACTGGGCGGGTTGACGAAGGTCTCGAGTCGAGAGGAGGTGATGCAGCTCGCTCCCGACGCAGCGAGGAGTCCGGTCACCGCCTTTCCTGTCCTGTCCGCCTCCCGGACCACGGCGAGAACACGAGGTGCAGCGGCGGCGGCGATGCCGCCGTCGAGCGACATGGACGAGAGTCGATCGACGGTGTCCTGCGCGAACGACCCACCGATGAAGGAGACTCGCCCGTCCGCAGCGACGTCCTCGCCGACCATGACGCTGTACTGAGCCCTCTGCTCCCGCACGTAGCGCCGGCCGGAGATCACCGGGTCCAGAAGGACGAGGGAGGCGAGTGGCTCGATGTCCCGGAGGACCTGAGATGCCAGGAGTGCTCCCGCCCGAACTCCGACGACGGACACCGGGGCGTCGACACAGGACCGAACGTGGTCGACAGCTTCGCGCACGCTGTCGAGCCACCCGTCCATCGCTTCGGGGTCGGACTGCATTCCCGCCGAATCGCCCAGCCCTCGGTAGTCGAATCGTAGGACGAGGAAGCCGGCTCGACCGAGAAGCTGAGCGAGTTGGCGTAGTCCGCGATAGGTGGGGATGTGCTCGCGCGCGATGGGCGAGCAGATGACGACCGCGCCGCGCGCCGTCCCCGATACAGGAATGTGCATGCTCCCGAACAGGGAGCTCTCGGGTGGGCCGAACCACGTGTCGACGGTCCGGACGGCCTGACTGCTCGCCTGTCGCGCCGAGGTCGCCTGCACCGCGGTGAGGCCGACAGGGCGGGAAACGTGGTCGGTCGACGATCGCACGGGTTCGTGCGTGGTGAACGCGTGTCGAGTCATCGGTATGCCCTTCGCTCCTGGACCAAGCAGTCTGACGGTATTCTATCGTCAATCAAACATACCGAACGACGATGTTTCTTTCATTATTCCGCGGACGTCACCGGCAATCGGGTGCCGCACGGCACGTCGTCGCCGGTCCGCGCTGGTCCTCCCATGCCCGGATTGGTACTGTCGGGCCGAAACCGCGGGGTGTTCACAGTCGAAAGTCGGCCGAGCAGGGACCACGATCTCGTGACAGGGAAAGGCTGAGGCATGACTGCCGTGTACGGGATCAGTGTGGGAGCCGCCGCGCTTCGTCTCGTGCGGACGGATTCCGATGCGATAGAGGCCGGGACGGTCGCGTTCGAGATGAGGGTCGTCGACACGGTCGAACGCCCGACGGCGAGTGACGTCCGAGACGCTGTTCGCTCTCTGCCGACGGACGGCGACTGCGTGCGTGCCACGGTCGCGGTTCCCGAAAGTCGGCTGGCCGAGGTGTCCGCTGCGGTCGGGGACTCGACCGTCGCCGTGGTGGACGACACGCGCGCGGCACTCGCTTTCGTCGAGTTCGCTTGGCTGGCCGACGGTTACCGGACTCTCGCACTCGTGGACGCCGGCGCGACGGGCACGTCGGTCACCATCGTCGACACCGAGGCCGGACGTCGCACCGAGACGGAACGATCCTCCGCTGGTGCCGGGCGAGCCCTGGATCGGATCGTGGTCGATCATCTGCTCGACGCCCAGATCGTCGATCGCCCCGGATCCGAGGACGCTGAACGGGAGTTGGTCACCTTCGCTCGATCGGTGAAGGAATCTCTGTCGACGAGCGTGCTCGCGCGTGCGTCCGGCGGTGCGATCGAACTGATGAGCCGAGACCAGCTGAACGCACTCTCGGGCGCGACGATCGCGGCATGCGCCGACATGGTGACGGACGCTGCGTACCGGTGCGGACGCCCGGTCGACGTCGTCGTGTTGATCGGCGGGACCGCGCGTATGCCGGCTCTGCGCGATGCCCTCGAGAGCCGTGTCGGCGTTCCGGTCGTCGTCCCGGACGAGCCCGAGGCGGTGGTCGCCAAGGGAGCCGGGTTGCTGGCGGGGCTCGGTCCGTCACCCGACGACACCACCGAGCTGAGCGTCGCCGGGTGGTTGGGCGAGGATGCACCGACGATCGAGCCCGGAACGGCACGGCAGTCGTCGTCGTCGCTCGAGCAGCCCCTCACCCCGGGGTCGTCGCGCGAGGAGACCGACACGGTCGACGGAGTCCTCGAGCCGTTGCCGTTCTCTCGATCGGAATCGGACAGCGTCGATACCGAGGCCATCGAACTCGCCCACATCGTCGACGACGTGGTCTCCACGGTCCCGTCGGCACCTGCGGGCAGCCCTTACGATTCGCCGACCCGTCCGTTCCACGCCGTCGCCGACCGCCCCGCGTCTCCTATAGGGACCCTGGATCCGCCGGCCGAGGGTGGGGAGACGCCGCCTTCGACACCGTCCTCGATGCGCCTTCCCCGCGCTGCCGCGATGGTGCTGACCGTCCTCGCCGTGGCCAGCGGTGTGCTGTGGGCCGTGGTTCGCCCCGGCGTCGAGGTCGAGGCCGCGCCCGCCACTGTCGCCGACGCCGTTCCGGCCGTCACCACGACGACGACGGAGCCCACCACGACCACGCCCGCTCCGCGCATCACCACGACCACCACCGAGCCGACGACCACACAGCCCCTGATCGACGACGAGGAGGAGCCCGCGTACGTCCCGCCGCGGACCTCCACGCGGATCCCCACCGTCGACCCGCCTCTCGACCCCACCACGGAATCGGCCGCCCCGAGCGCCGCGGTGCAGGTCCCGACGCCGACCACACGTACGAATCCCTTCGAACTCACGGTCCCGCCGATCTTCGATCAGCTGCCCATTCCGGGGTTCTGAGCGGCTAGAGTGCAGCGACCACCTCAGGAGATCGCCGATGACCGGTACCACCACGCCTTCCTCGATGTCCGCCTCGTTGGGCGCGGACGCAGCGCAGCACGTTCCGCATCCCGTTCATCGCGGTGATCGGATCTGGTCTCAGACCAACTGTTACGTCGATCTGTGGATCGAGCTGGTGCACGCGCTGAAGGCGGATCCGATTCCTGCCATGGCCGTGGTCCTGAGTACGGACTTCGACGGTCGGCAGTGGGACTTCGTCAAGTTTCAGCCCGAGGACATGCGCGCTCTCCTCGGAATTCGCATCGATGAGATGAATGTCTGGAAGCCGTTCTGGCAGCACATCGTCGAGAACCTCGAGGACGGTGTCCTCTGCACGGTGGAGGTGGACTCCTACTTCCTGCCGGACACGGACGGCATCAACTATCACATCGAGAGTTCCAAGACGACCATCGTTCCGGTCGTCGTCGACACCGATGTGGAGCGCATGGAGTACTTCCACAACAGTGGTTACCACGTCGTGCAGGGCGAGGACTTCCGTCGCGTCCTGTCGCTCGATGCCCCGGTTCCGTTGCCGCCCTACATCGAACGCATCGGCATCGACCGGGATCGCTTGGCACTCGGCGCCACTCACGACGACATCGATCTCGCGGTCGCACGGTCCCACGTCGCGCGTCGGCCCCGCCGGAATCCTGTCGCGGCTCTCGGTGACCGCGTGCAGGCGGACATTCCGTGGATCCAGCAGGCCGGTCCCGAGCAGTTCCACCTCTGGTCGTTCGGAACCCTGCGCCAGTGCGGATTCACGGCAGAACTCGGCGCCGACCTCGCTCGGTACCTCGAGTCCCGAGGCGTGGCCGGCAGCGATGCCGCCGTGGCTCCGTTCCTCGACGTCGCCACCGGGGCGAAGTCGGTGCAGTTCAAGATGGCGCGCGCCGCTCGGGGGCGCGCGGTGGACGTGACCGGCGCGCTGCACGAGATGGCGCAGTCGTGGCAGTACGCCACCGACACGCTGGCCTCCGCGCTACATGCCTGAGGCGCGGTACGACCCTGTCGCGTCGAGCTCCTGGACCGTGATCGGCTCGGCCGCAGGTGCGTTCGAGGCACCGTCCGCCGTGCTCGGCGATCCCACTCCCGCCGTGGTCCCGGGTACGGTCGCATCCGCTCTGGGGCCCGAGGTCGACGCGGTGCTCGACGCTCGCGACTGGTGGTACGGCACGACCGTCGACCTCCCGGCCGGGACGACCCTGATCACGTTCGACGGTCTCGCGACGCGTGCCGAGGTGTGGGTGGACGGCCAGCTCCATGTCCGGAGCGAGTCGATGTTCGTACCGGTGGACGTCGAGATCCGCTGTGAGGCAGCTCGATCCGTGCGCCTCGATCTGGCGTTCCGAGCTCTCGACGCTGTGAGCACTCCACGGCGGCCCCGTGCCCGGTGGCGGTCGTCGATGCTGGATCGGCAGTCTCTGCGCTGGATCAGGGCGTCGGCGCTCGGACGGGCGCCCGTGTTCGTGGGTGCGCCCGCACCGGTCGGGCCGTGGCGAGCGGTCCACGTCACCGACCCGGACCGACGAGCGTTGCGGGTGACCGGCACCCTCGTCCAGGACGGCGCCGTCCTCCGCGTACGCGGAACCGCACGACCAGGCGAACGCTTCTCGGTGTCCGTCGCGGACACGACCGGATCGGTCACTGCAGGTGCCGACGGAGCGGTCGACACGACGTTCCCGGTCGACGGGGTGACACCGTGGTGGCCGCACACGCACGGTGAGTCGCATCTGTACGAGGTGCGGGTCGACGGTGAGATGCTGTGTCGCACAGGTTTCCGCTCAGTCGCCTTCGATGTCGGATCCGGGGAGCTGACGGTCAACGGTGTGGCGGTCTTCTGTCGCGGCGCGTGCTGGGTGCCGCTCGACGTCCGCAGTCTGCAGAACGATCCCACGACGCTCGAGGCCGCCCTGGACTCCGTGGTGGCGGCAGGGCTGAACATGCTCCGCTGCACGGGCACGATGGTCTACGAGGACGACGCCTTCTTCGACGCGTGTTCACGCCGCGGCATCCTGGTGTGGCAGGACCTGATGGTGACCACCATCGACCCACCGGAGACGGACGAGTTCACCGAACTGGTGACGGAGGAAGTGCGACACCTCCTCCGGTCGACCTCGCATCATCCGTCACTGGCGGTGCTCAGCGGCGGCAGCGAGACGCATCAGCAGCCGACGATGGTGGGTCTCGAGGCCCCGGACTTCGTCATGGCGCTACTGGACGACGTGGTTCCCGGCATCGTGACGGACGAGCGACCGGAGCTGGCGTACGTGCCGTCCACTCCGTACGGGGGTCCGCTGGCCACCCACGTGGGAAGCGGCGTGTCGCACTACTTCGGCGTCGGTGGCTACCTGCAACCGCTGTCGGATCTGCGCCGGGCGGGGGTGCGCTTCGCCGCCGAATCACTCGCGTTCTCCGTGCCACCCGAGCGTCGTGCAGTCGACGACATGTTCGGATCGGCGGCCGTCGCCGGGCATCATCCGGTCTGGAAGGCCGCGGTCCCGCGCGACCGCGGATCGTCGTGGGACTTCGAGGATGTCCGAGACCACTACGTGCGCGCGGTGTTCGGTGTGGATCCAGCCTCGATTCGTCGCGACGATCCGGAGTTGTACCTGGACTTCGGGCGTGCGGCGATCTGTGAGGCGGTGAGCGCCGCGTACGAGTTCTGGCGCGGCTCGGCGTCGCAGTGCCACGGGGCCCTCGTACTGACGTACCGCGACACTGCGCCCGGCGCGGGATGGGGACTGACGGACGTGGCCGGTCGTCCCAAGGCCCCGTGGTGGGCTCTGGCGCGCGCGGCCCGGCCGGTGACCATCCTGATGACGGACGAGGGGATGGACGGGCTGCGACTCGAGGCCGTGAACGACAGCGAGTCTGCGCGTGCCCTCACGTTGTCCGTCTCGGCGCACACTCGCAGCGGGGTCGTGGCAGCGGAGGGGCACCGCGAGATCACGGTTCCGGCGCGCGGGAGTGTCGTCGTGAGCGCAGACGAGATGGTGGGTCGTTTCACTGACGCCACCCATGTGCATCGCTTCGGGGCACGCACCTTCGACGCGATCCGTGCGACCCTCTCCGACGGCACGACAGGGCTCGTCGCAGAGAGTGTGCATCTCGTGGGTGGTCCGATGGTGCCGCGGCAGAACGACATCGGACTCGCAGCGACCGCGGACATCGACGATGCCGGCCGGCGACACGTGGAGGTGAGCACACGTTTCGCGGCACAGTACGTGTGCCTGGACATGGACGGATGGCTGCCGCAGGACAATTGGTTCTCGTTGGCGCCGGGAACGACACGGCGAATTCCGCTCACGCCGTCCGGGTCCGGTGACGAGGCACCGTCCGGTCACGTGCGTGCACTCAATGCGGAGGCGAGAGCGCGCATCGAGAATCGGTGACGCGCTCTCGCCTCCGTCGGTTCGGACCTCCCTCAACCCAGGCCCGAACCGGTCAGTGAGCCCCCCGAGCTCCGTCAGGAGAGGCGGAGGCTGCCCGGCCACCGCGAGGTGTCCAGGCCGTGTGTGCGCACCATCGCGAGGGCGATGCGCTCCATACCGAAACCGACACAGGCACTGTGGGCCTCGTTGCCGTCCGCGGTGCGGATGTCGAAGGTCTGACCGAAGTGGTCGCGGTGGCAGTTGCACGAGACCACCGCGGTGCCGTCGTCCAGGTCGCCGTAGAGGCGGACCACGAGCTCGGTCTTGAGGTTCTCGTTGCGCTGGTTCGCGGCCAGCATGCGTCCCGCGCGACCGAAGAACGGGTCGTTGGCGATGACGGGGGAGGCGTCGAGCCCGAGGTCGGCCAGCACCGTCATGCCGCGCTCGATCCACGACTCGCGGTGTTCGACGGCCTGGTCGGGGGTGCCGACCTGGACGAACTCGTGCATCCGGAACGCCTGCATGCGAGCAGGATCCACGGCGGGCTCGTGCCGGAAGCAGTACCCGTAGACGTCGAGCATGGTGCCGCCGTCGGGAAGCTGACCGGTGAGCATGGAGTAGGACGGGTGGCACGCGGCCGACACCAGCATGGTGCCGGCGGACTCGAGCCAGTGGTCCCAGTCCCTGCCCTCGGACCGTGCCGCGAGCAGCTCGGCGTGGGCCTTGTTGTCGCCGGAGAAGGTGGTGATGGCGCCGGTGAGGTTGGGGAACGAGGCGATGTAGTCGGTCTTCTCGAATGCATCGCGCGGGAACACTGGCGGGAATCGAAAGCGGCGCAGCGCATCTCCGTGTGCGGCAGCGCCTGCGGCCTTCACCTTGGAGTCGATGAGATCGATGATGTCCTCGAACTCGCCCGAGCGGCCGTACAGACCGTCGAGGGAGCTGGGGACGAGGAGACCGGCGCCGACGAGCTGATCGCGGAAATCGGCACGGGCCAGATCGAGATCGGAGACCACGTCGCGGTCGAGTGTGGAGGTCATGGTCAGATCCCCTTGTAGACGAGCGAGAGCTGGGCGTTGTGGCCGAGGATGCGCTCGTTGCTCACCATGATCGCGGAACCGTGCGAGTCGCGGAGGTGGCGGCTCATGCGCAGTTCACTGTCCTCGCGGTAGCCGGCGATGCCGCAAATGAGTAGTGCGCGCGCGACGATGTCGATGAGCAGGTTCGATGCGGTGACCTTGACGTTGTTGATCTGCAGTGCGAAACCGATCGCGCCGAGGGCCTCGGCGTCGTCGGCGATCGCGTCGAAGGTGTCGCCCGCGCGGAACACGGTGTCGGTGAGCTGCTGGTGCACGACGAGCAGTTCGGCCAGACGTGCGGCGGCCGGAGGAGTGACACCCGGAGTCTTGCGCGCGGCTTTCTGCACCGACTTGCGAGCCTTCCGCACAGCGGCGTCGGCGATACCCAGCCAGGCGCCGCCCCACAGGACGTGGGCGGTCGGCAGCATCGTGCGAGCCGAGATGTCACCGTAACTGTCGGGGAGGACCCACTGGGCGTCTCCGGAGGCGTGCAGCATGAAGCCGGGGCTGCAGGTGCCGCGGAAGCCCATGGTGTCCCAGGTGCCGGTCTTCTCGAGCGTGAGGTCCGCTCGCTGACAGGCGACGAGGACCTGGTCGCTCGGAGCACTGTCGACCGAGCGCCGTGCTGTCGCCAGGACGACGTCCGAGTACTCGCCGTACGAGATGACGGGGGCGTTCTTCGTGAGCGTGTAGCGGTCGCCGTCGTACTCCACCGCGCACCCGCTGGTGCGGACGTCGCCACCGATGTTGATCTCGGTGGTGGCCGACGCCACGAGGAGCTGCTCGTCGACGATGCGACGCAGAAGAGAGCGAATGGCATCCGACGTCAGGCCGTGACGCGACAGGCTCATCACCTGGGTGTGGTGCATCGCGAAGATCATGGCCGTCGACGCGCACTCACCACCGAGCGCGCGCGACACGGCCGCCAGCTCACTGAGCGTGTAGCCGCCGCCGCCGAGCGACGAGGGGATGGACGCGGACAGCAGGCCGCCGGCACGCAGCGCGTCGACCGACTCGGTGGGGAAGCGGGCTTCCCGGTCGATGGCATCGGCGTGCGAACGCACCACCGCGAGTACCTCGTCCAGGGGCAGCGGAGAGAGGGTGGAGTCGACGAGGGCGCCGGCGGGGAAATCCTCGAGTGTCGTCATGGTGATCAGGCCAGCTCGGCGACGGCGTCGGCGATGGACGCGACGCTGGCGAAGGTGGACTTCTGGAGCAGGCGGTCGGGGAACTCGACATCGAACTCGTCCTCGAGCGCGATCATCACGTTCACACTGGCGTGCGAGGTGAGGCCGGCGTCGTACAGATCGTCCTCGTTGCCCACGGACGCGATGGTGACGGGCAGCTTGCCGTACTTGCCCAGAACCTCACGGATGCGGTCGATGTCCTCGACGGTCAGTGTGTTCATTCGATGTTCCTCACATGTGTCGATGTGCCTTGCCTCTGCGATGAACAGACGCGTAGGTTCCCGAACCCAGTGAAAACAATACACGAGAATGTTTTTGTGACAAATACATACCGTGAGACGACCGGAGGTGCTGTGCTGGGGTGTCAGCGCGCGGAGTGCCGACCGCTCACGGGGGCGCGTCCGCGGGGCGGCCGGGCGAGCATCACGGCGATCGCGGTGGTGAGCGGAACGGAGAGCGCGAGCGCCGTGCCGCCCACGCACGAGCGGACGATCTCGATGGCCACCGCGTCTCCGGTCAGGACGTTGCCGAACGAGCGGCCGGCGACACTGAAGAGCAGCAACAGCGGCAGCGCACCACCCGCGTAGGCCAGGACGAGCGTGTAGACGGTGCTGGCGATGTGGTCCCGCCCGACGCGCATCGCGGACGTGAAGATCGACCGCCGGGTGGCGTCGGGATCGAGTGCCGCGAGCTCGAACGCTGCCGACGCCTGGGTGATCGTCACGTCGTTCAGTACGCCGAGCGATCCGATGATGAACCCGGCGAGCAGCAACCCGGTGATGCTGACGTGGTCGAGATAGGCCTGCACGTCGGTGTTCTGTTCCTCCGACAGACCGGTCACCCGGGTCAGCCTGATGGCCGCTTCGGACAGTCCCGCGGCGACGCCCATCGACACCACGGTGCCGAGCAACGCCGAACTGGTCCGCAGATTGGGCCCGTGCGCCAGATACAGCACGCCGTAGAGGATGACGGTGCCGCCGACCAGGGCGACGAGGATGGCGGACCGGCCGTCGAGGATCGCGGGGAGCACGAAACCCACCAGCACTCCGAGCGCGAGACCGAGTCCGAGCAGGGCGCGCAGCCCGCGCCACCGCGCGACCACGCAGATGACGACGGCGAAGACCGCGACCACCAGCAGCAGCGGAGTGGTGCGGGAGTAGTCGTCGAACCCGTAGATCGCGGTCCCGCTGTCGTCGGTGCCGCGGACGAGGCGGATCTCCTCGCCGACGCGCAGATCGGGGGTGCCCGGCCCCGGCGTCACCTCGAGCAGGGTGCGGGTGCCCTCGTTCACGCCGGTGTCGATCGAGACGATGCTGCGGTTGCATTCGAAGCCCGAGACGGTGGGCGGAGTGGGGGCGCCGCTGAAGACGCGACCGTTGGACGAACTGCCACACGGACCGATGTCCTGCGACACCACGGTGCCGTACTCGGTGGCCACGACGCCGCCGGCCCGCGCTCTGGAACGGCGCGGGGACCTCGACGGTGCGATCGCTGGGCCACAGCAGCACCACGCCCACGATCGCGGCGATGCCGACGACGGCGAGGATGCCGAGCACCAGTCTCGCGGCGATCTTCCCGATGGGGGCGGGACCGGAGCTGTGTCCGTGGCCGTGTGTCACGACGCCAACACTATCGGTGGCGCGGAGAAGTAAATGGGGGCGTGAGCGGCGCGGGACGAAAGCGGGTGGCGGGGAAGCAGGGGGGGTGTCCCCCGCCACCGACCGAGCGGCCCACCGGGGGGGTGGGGGGCCGTTCGGCGCTTTCGGAACCCCGAAGGGCTCATGTACGAACATACCCGCGAACGCACGGTTCGATCATCACGGGGTTGAAAAATGTGCCCGAGACGTTGTGTTGTGTCACACAGCGCGGTGTATGGCACTGCGCGTCACACCAAGTGCAGGTCAGGGAGTGTGCCGGCGCTCCCGTAGGGGTTCCGGGTTCTCGTAGGTGTTGCAGCATCCGCGGGAACCTGGAACGCCCGCGGGAATGCGGGCACGCCGTGCTGCGCGGGTTCCGTGAGGCGCACACCCCCTGCAGCTTGCGGGGAGGGGTGTGGAGCGCTGGACGGCGTGCAGCGCCCCTAGACCTCCGGGAGTTCGACCGCCGCGATCTCCGCCCGCAACTGCTCCTTCAGGTCCGCGTCCGCGTACGACGCGTCCACCCCCGCGAGGGCGAGCGAGCGCAGAGCCGACGCGTCCAGCCCCATGCCGTGCGCGGCGAGGTACTCGGTGGTGAGGTCGGTGCCGAACATCGACGGGTCGTCGCTGTTGAGCGTGACCGTCAGCCCCGCGTCGATCATGGCCGGCAGCGGGTGCACGTCGAGCGACTCGACGACGCGGGTCCGGATGTTGGAGGTGGGGGACACGTCGAGCGGGATCCGGTGCTCGATCAGGTGTGCGACGAGCTCGGGGTCGCCGAGCGCGGCGATGCCGTGGCCGATGCGTTCGGCCCCCAGATCACGCAGCGCCGACCAGATGCTGTCCGGCCCGCCGGTCTCGCCCGCGTGGGGGAGCGAGTGCAGTCCCGCCGCGCTCGCCCGCGCGAACACGTCGGCGAACTCCGCCCGCGGCACCTCGATGCCCCCGATGCCGAATCCGACGATCGAGTCGACGCGATGCGCCAGCACGGCGTCCAGGGTGCGGTTTGCCGCATCGGTACCGAAGTCACCGGGGAAATCGGGGATCCAGCGCGCGACGATGCCGGTCTCGGCCTCAGCACGCAGCCGGCCCTCCTCGACACCCTCGAACACCGCCGCCGCGTCCACCCCACGCATGAGGTGCCCGAAGAGACTGATGTGCATCTCGGTGTACCGCACGGCGTGCGTCGCCAGCGCGGTGAGGCTGTCGTACGCGAGCCGCGCGAAGTCCTCGGGATCGCGCAGCACGCCGATCGACGTCAGGTACACCTCGATGAAGTGCGGGAAGTCGCGGAACTCGAACCACTCCCGCAGCGCGTCCTCCGTGCGCGGGATCGCCTCGACCTGATGCTTGTCGGCCAGCGCCTTCAGCGTGCTCGGCCACATCGACCCCTCGAGGTGGACGTGCAACTCGACCTTCGGCAACGCCTCGACGAACGCCCTGACGGTCACTGCCGGTACGACGACAGGAAGTTGCCGAACCGTTCGATCGCCGTGCGCAGATCGCGGGCCCACGGCAGCGTGACGATGCGTAGGTGATCGTGATCGGGCCAGTTGAAGCCGGTTCCCTGCACCACCAGGATCTTCTCCTGCAGCAGCAGGTCCTGCACCAGCTTCTCGTCGCTGTGGATCTCGTGCACCTCGGGATCGAGGCGCGGGAAGGCATACAGCGCACCGCGCGGCTTGACGCAGCTCACGCCGGGAATGGCGTTGAGCCCCTCCCACGCGACGTCACGCTGTTCGAGCAGTCGCCCGCCCGGCAGGATGAGGTCCCCGATGCTCTGGTGGCCGCCGAGTGCGACCTGAATGGCATGCTGCGCAGGCACATTGGGGCACAGCCGGGTGGACGCCAGCAGATTGATGCCCTCCAGGAAGCCCGCGGCGTGGTCCTTGGGTCCGGTGATCGCGAGCCAGCCCGCGCGGTATCCGGCCACCCGGTAGGCCTTGGAGAGACCGTTGAAGGTGAGGCACAGCAGGTCCGGCGCCATCGTCGCCATGGACACGTGCTGGGCGCCGTCGTAGAGGATCTTGTCGTAGATCTCGTCGGCCAGCAGCAACAGGCTGTGCTTGCGTGCCAGCGCCGCGATCCCCCGCAGCACCTCCTCGGAGTACACCGCACCCGTCGGGTTGTTCGGGTTGATGACCAGGAGCGCCTTGGTGCGATCGGTGATCTTCGACTCGATGTCCGCGAGGTCGGGGTTCCAGTCGTTCTCCTCGTCGCAGCGGTAGTGCACCGCCTTGCCACCGGACAGCGTCGTCATCGCCGTCCACAGCGGGTAGTCGGGCGCCGGGATGAGGACCTCGTCGCCGTCGTCGAGCAGCGCCTGCATGGTCATCGTGATCAGCTCGGACACGCCGTTGCCGAGGTAGATGTCGTCGACGTCGAGGAACGGGAAGCCGTCGACCAGCTCGTAGCGGGTGACGATGGCGCGGCGGGCCGACATGATGCCCTTGGACTCGGAGTACCCCTGCGCCGTGGGGAGCGCGGCGATCATGTCGCGCACGATGACGTCGGGTGCCTCGAAGCCGAACGGCGCCGGGTTGCCGATGTTGAGCTTCAGAATGCGGTGGCCCTCTGCCTCGAGACGGGCGGCGTGGGCGTGCACGGGTCCACGGATCTCGTAGAGGACGTTCTGCAGCTTGACGGACTGCTCGAGCGGGCGCAGCGTGCGCTGGCCGGCCTGGCGCGGCGTCGTGTCTGATGTGCTCACGTCCGCCATCGTCTCACTGTCGGCCCCGTCGAGTGGTCTGCCCCCGAGCAGTCCAGTGACTGTCCGGGGGCAGACGGTGAGTCGACGGGCGGTGTCAGCTGTCCTTCGACGCCTCCGCGACGTCCGCCAGGCGTTCGGCGTCGTCGCGCTTCTCGGCGGCGTCCTCCAGCTTCTCCGCCGCGTCCTCGATCTCCTCGGTGCGCGGAGCCTTGGCCTCGGCCTCGCGGCGTTCGACCTCCGACAGCTTCGCTTCACGCTCGGCCTCGGCCGCCGAGATCCGCTTGTCGGCGATGTCGTCGGCGCGCGACTTGCGGTCCTCGAGTCGTGCGGCGGCCTTCTTGCCCGCGGCCACCTTGTTCTCGATCTCCTGGTCGGCCGCGTCGGTCGCCTTCTCCTCGGCGGTCTCGCGAGCCTTCTTCGCCCGCGTCGTCGCCTCGTCGACCCTGTTCTGCGTCTCGCGCGTCGCCTGTGCACGCTTCTCGCGGGCCTGCGCCTCGAGACGGGTGGCCTTCTCCAGATCCGCGGCCGCGCTGCGCATCTTCTGGCCGCGCCGCGCGAGGTCCTCGTCACCCAGGACGGCACCCGCGGTGGCGTCGATGCTTCCGACGATCTGCTGATACGTCGCACGGACCGGACCCTCGGCGTCGAGCCGACTGATCACGGTGGACTCGAACGCCTGCAACGGAAGTCGTGCGATCGAGTACTGCAGTCGCAGGATCCGGCGGGGCAGGGACAGGCTCACTTGGTCTCCTCGGTGTCGGTCGACGCGGCCTCGCGCTCGGCCCGGGCGGCGCGCTCGCGTGCCTGCGCCGCCTCCTGCTCCAGTGCGTCGGCCTCGTCGAGCTTCTCGTCGTACTCGCTTCGCGCAGCGGAGATCTCGTCGGCCGCACGGGCCTCCTCCTGCTGCCGCTCGCTGGTGGCCTCGGCGATGCGCCGCTCCGACTGTGCCTCGGCGGCGACGCGACCCTGCTCGGCGTCACGCATCGCGTCGGCCTCCGCCGTCGTGTGCGCACGGAGCCGGTCGTTCTGTGCCGCAGCCTCGGACGCGTCGGTGCGGTCCTCGACGGACTGCCGTGCGACGTCCGCCTCGGCCTCCGTCTCCGCGATGTCCTGCTGCGCCTCCTCGATCTCGAGGGCGGCGGCGGTCTCGGTGGCCTCGGCCTCGCGGCGGCGTTCCACCTCCGCCTGCTCGAGCCGTCCGCGATCGGCGAGTTCGTCGTTGTTGGTCACGGCGCCGGCCACTTCCTTGGCCCGGCCCTTGATCTTGTCGACGAAGTCGCTGCGCGCCTCGGAGGCTGCACCCTGGTTCTCGGTCACGAAAGGCTCCTTCTGATGATCGTCACTTGGGGTCTTCCTTGGCGAGTGCGCGAAATCCCTTGGCGCCGGCGCGGTCGACCCCGGCCTTGACCAGCCCGTACACGACGCCGTGCAGCGCTGCGGCGATCAGGACCTCACGGTTGGTGCGTGAGAGGTCCTTCGGATCGGGCATCTCGGCGTCGTTCTTGCCGACGCGCTTGTAGATCTGGTTGAAGATCTGTCCGGCGACCAGTCCACCGACGATGCTCGTGGCCAGGGAGAGCGGCTTGTAGAAGGCCTTCGACGTGCTGGTCATCGGCCGGCCAGGATGTCGAGGACGGTCTGTCGGCGCAGCGCCGTGCGCGCACGGCGGCGGCGGACCAGGGCCACGAGGACCACGGCGGCGAGCGCACCGGCGAGCGAGATGCCCGCGACCTGCGGGTTCTCCTTCACCTGCGCGACACCCTCCTGTGCCTTGGCGACGCCCTGCTGAGCTACCTCCTGCACCTTCTCCGTCGACTCGTGGGCCGCGGCGGAGACGCGAGCGGGCACGTCGACCTTGGCCGCGAGCGCCTCGACGGTCTCGGCCAGCTCCTCGCGCTGCTGCTCGACGGACGGCGGCTCGGCATCGGCCTCGGTACGCAGGGCGTGACGCGGTTCGGACGCGTCCTTCGGGTCGGTCATGAGTGAGCCTTTCGGGCGTTCTGGACGGTCTCGACGTCGCGCTGGACGCTGGCGACGGTGGCGGCAGGTGCAGGCGGAACGGCATTTTTCGCCTTGGTCGCGCCGACCTTGGCGAGGATGCCGCCGACGATCAGCAGGACGACGGCGACGATCAGTGCCGCGAGCCACGGGTCGAGCACCGTCGCCAGGCCGAGGACGGCGGTGGCGACGAGGGTCGCGAGGCCCAGGAACAGCAGCAGGGCGCCGGCGCCGGAGACACCGATGCCGACCCCGAGCTTGGTGCCCTTCGACTTGACCTCGTCGAGTGCGCTGCTCACCTCGGTGCGCACCAGCGTGCTCACCTGCTGGGTCAGGCGCTCGACCAATTGCACGGTGGACAGATCGGCCGCGGCCGGTGCGCGGCCGCCCGTATCGCTCGTGTGCCGGGTTTCGTTCATGAGCCGGGTTGTACCCGCGACCCGACCGGGCGAAACGGGAGCCTCCAGAGGTCCGCGCCCAGATCGTGGACTGTTCACAACGTCGGGACGGCCTCGGGCGGTGTCCGAAATGACACAGTTGGACGTCGAGGATCGGATGTGGGGGACGTGGCTGTGAGAAGTGTCGTGGTGCCGGCTGTGGCCAGCCTGCTCGTGGGTGGGGTGTTGTCCGCCGGCGCGGTGGTGGGCCTGACATGGTCCGCCGAGGAGACCGTCCGGCCGGAGCCGGTGGTCACCGCCGATCCGTCGGCCTCGGTGCTCGGCGACGTGCAGTACGGGAGCAGGTGACCGACGTGGCGCGACCTACCCTCCTGCGCGGCAGCGCGTGTGTCCTGCTCGCGATCGGCAGTGCGGCCGTGGTGGGGGCGATCATGCTGCCCACCTACGTCGAGCATCGACTCGCGGTGACGCCCCTGGACATCCGCACCACGACGGTCGCGGTCACCGATCCGGGAACCGGCGGCGACGTGCTCGACGCGACGTCCATCACGCGTCCCGGCCCGCTGTCCGTGGCCACCGGGGTCCCGCTGGTGGTGCAGCGCTTCATCACCACCGAGGATCCGAGCGACGCGGATCGCGTGACGTTCCAGTCCGGCGCGACCGTGCGCCGTGCGGACCGGGAGGGCGATGCCGGTCTGCTGACCGCGTCGGTCGACCGGGTCACCGTCGATCGACGCACGTCGCAGCCGGTCGATCCGGTGGCGTCGTTGCAGACCACCGTCGGCAAGCCCGCCATCCCGGTGCCGCGGACCGGATATCAGCAGCGCTTCCCGTTCGACACCCAGCCGATCACGTACTCGGTCTACGACGCGACGGCCTGGACGAGCTTCCCTGCCGAGTTCGTCGAGGAGATCTCGATGGACGGGCTCCCGATCTACCACTTCCGCACGCAGGTCACCGGTGCCGATCTCTCCGAGACGACGCAGTCGCCGATCAACTCCGTGACGTTGCCCGCGTCGAAGTGGGGGCTCGAGGGGCTCGGTGAGCAGTCGATCACCATGAAGCGGTACTACTCCACCGTTCGCGACATCTACGTCGAGCCGCGCAGCGGCAGTCTCGTCGGCGGTCGTGAGCAGCCCTACCAGTACTTCGCGCGCGACCCTGCCGTTCCGGAGGTCACCGTGTTCAAGGCGACCCTCGGGCTCGACGAGGACGGGCAGAAGGAGCAGCTCGACCGCGCCCGCGAGTCGGCCACCAAGCTGATGTGGCTCACCGACCGCGGACCTGTGCTGCTGTGGTCCGTCGGGGGCGTCGGTCTGGTTCTGGGTGCGGCGCTACTCGTCGTCTCGGGTCGGCGTTCTCAGCGCTGACGGTGCGCTGCCCCGGACGGGGTGGCGGTGAGGAAGGTGGGGGTGGGCAGCCCGGCTGCCGATGCCGCCTCGGTGACCGCGTTCGCGACCGCCTCGGTGCGCGTCCGGTCGACCAGGGCGATGGCCGAACCGCCGAACCCGCCGCCGGTCATCCGGGCGCCGAACGCGCCGGCGTCCAGCGATGCCCGGACGGCGGAGTCCAGTTCCGGCGAGCTCACTTCGTAGTCGTCACGCAGTGATCGGTGCGATGCGGTCAGCAGCGCCCCCAACGCCGCGAGATCGGGTGTGGCGTTCAGGAGTTCGGCCGCCTGCTCCACGCGGACGATCTCGCTGGTGACGTGCCGGACGCGTGCCGCCGACACCTGGTCGGTCATCGCGGACGCCGCCGCCTCCGGGTCGAGACCGCGCAGCGTCGACACGCCGAGGTCGGCGCACGCCTTCTCGATCGACGCGCGCCGCCGGCCGTACTGACCGTCGACCAGCCGATGCGGTGCGTTCGTGTCGATGACGAGGATCTCCGCGTCCGGGAGATCGAGCGGAATCTGCCGGGAGGAGAAGTCGAGACAGTCCAGCAGCAGCGCGTGGCCCGGTTCCGCGAGCATCGCGATCGACTGATCCATCCCGCCCGTCGATGCGCCGGCGATCTCGTTCTCGGCGCGGATGCACGCGTCGATCAGTGCCCGCCGGTCGGCGTCGAGATCGAACAGGTCCCGGAGTGCCACCGCCACAGCACATTCGAGAGCAGCCGAGCTGGACAGGCCGGAGCCCACGGGTACGGACGAGTGCACCGCGATGTCCGCGCCCATCGTGAGCCCCAGCGCCCACGAGACGCCGGCGACGTACGCGCCCCACCCGTCCGGGCCGCCGGGAGCGATGGCCGACAGTGCGATACCCCAGTGCATGTCGGAGCCTGTCGACGCCGCCCGCAGTACTGCGTCGTCGCGTCGGCGGGCCGCGACCGCGGTGACGTAGGGCAACGCGAAGGGAAGGACGAGCCCGCCCGCGTAGTCCACGTGCTCGCCGATCAGGTTCACCCGTCCCGGCGCGATCCAGACGCCGTCCGGCTCGCCGCCGAAGGTCGTGCGGAACCGTTCGACGGCACCGTCGGCGAGCTCGGCCTCGTCGACGACCGGCAGCCACGCGGTCACGCGAGCACCTCCCGGAACCTGTCCGCGATGGCCTCGGGTGTGGTGTCGTTGATCCACGCGCCCATGGCGGACTCGGATCCGGCCAGGAACTTCATCCGTCCCGGCGATCGCATCATCGAGAACAGCTGCAGGTGCAGACGCCCCAGATCACGGTCCGCACCGACGGGAGCCTGGTGCCACGCGGCGATGTACGGCACCTCGTCGACGCCCTCGAAGAAGTCGTCGACCGCACGCAGCAGAGCGCGATACACACCGGCCAACGCGTCGCGTTCGGCCGTCGACAACGCAGCGAGATCGGGAACGGCGCGGCGCGGGGCGAGGTGCACCTCGACGGGCCAGCGGGCGGCCGCCGGCACGTAGGCCACCCAGTGCTCGGTGTCGACGACGATGCGGCGGCCGGACCGCAGCTCGGTGTCCAGTACGTCGGACAGCAGTGAGCGACCGGTGCGCTCCCGGTGCAGCCGGGACTGCCGGATCATCGCGTCGGTCCTCTGCGGCAGGTACGGGTAGGCGTAGATCTGCCCGTGCGGGTGAGTGAGGGTCACCCCGATCTCCCGCCCCCGGTTCTCGAAGCAGACCACCTGGCGCACCCCGGGGAGGGCGGACAGTGCATCGGTGCGGTCGGCCCACACGTCGACGATGGTGCGCACCCGGTGCAGGTCGAGCGAGGCGAAGGAGGCGTCGGGGTCGCTGGCGAAACACACCACCTCGCACCGGCCCGTGCCGGCAGCGAGCGGCCAGAGCTCCTCGCCGTCGACGTGCGACGGAAGGTGCTGCGCCGCTGCCGACTGCGCGAGGGAGGGGAAGCGATTCTCGAAGACCACGACGTCGTAGTCGGCAGCGGGGATCTCGGTGGGTGGGCGTCCCGGGCGGCTCGGCGCGAGCGGGGACGCGTCGGGCGGTGGGAGAAACGTGCGGTCCATCCGCTGCGCGGCGATGACCACCCAGTCGCCGGTGAGCACGTCGAGTCGCATCTGCGACAACGACTCCGACGCGGGGAGGGGGCGCGTGTCCACCAGGTCCCGCGTCTTCTCCCCGGACACCCAGGGCTCGGAGTCGTCGAAGTACAGCAACTCTCGACCGTCGGCGAGGGTGGTGCTGGTCTTGCGAACGACGTGCGTCGACGGTTCGTGCATGGTCATGCCTGTGTGTTCCTCGCTCTCGGCTCCCCGGACCACATCGTGCACGGAATTGTGATCAGGCGCTGACGGTTGCGAAGATCTCCGGGCCGCGGCTGGTCACCAGAGCGACGGCTCGACGCCGGGCCACCGCCACGAGGCATCCGCCGAGCAGCAGGGAGACGACGGGCGCGAGCCAGACGAGGACGCCCGGGAGGGCCAGCGCGATCAGGACGCCCGGCAGGCACAGGAGGGCACCCCCGGCCATCACGGCGAGCGTCCACCCGATCGCACGGCCGGTCATCGACCCGCGGGAGTTGAACGCGCTCCCCGCGGTCTGTCCTGCGACGACGTACGGGCTGGCAGCCGACTGCACGGCGCCGGCCGCGGCAGTGGCCAGGGACGCGGCCACGACGACGGCGGCCGCCACGGGGAGAGTGCGCGGCGACGGATCGCCGACGAGGCGACCGAGGACAGTCCCGACGGCGCCGAACGCCGCGGCCACCACCGCCGCGATGACGAGACGCGCGTCGATGACGCGTCGCGCCACACCCGGCACCGACGTGACGCGCCACGCCGCTGCGCCGTCGAGGCCGTACGAGTTGGCGAACATGCTGCTCGTCAGCAGGATCACGATCGGTGCGCCGTACTGCAGGCCGTAGATGTCGGTCGAGGTGGCCATGAGCACGACTCCGACGAGCAGGAACACCCCCGGCATCGTCAGCAGTCCCACTCGGCGCGGATCGACCAGCAGCAACCTGCTCTCGGCGGCGATGGCCGTGATCATCGGTCCACGCGCACGGAACGTCGTCGTCGTCCGACGGCGGTCGGTCCGGGAGCGGGGCGGCGTGCTGTCGAGCGCGGCCGACACCGCCGAGGTCCACCACCGCACCACCAGTGCGCCGAGTCCCGCGAGTGCGACGACGACGAGGGCGGGCACCCACCACCTCCCGTCGTCGACTGCCTCGCTCGACACCGCCGCCCATCCCGTCGGCAGGACGCGCACCGCGGTGCGCAGGAAGGTGTTGTCGGCGAACGACGTCGAGACGTTGCCGAGCAGGAGGAAGGCCGCGTACGCGGCCGCGGCGACGACGGTGCCACCGATCGTCGAGAGGATGCGGCCGCGTGGAGTGCGCGATGCCGCATCCAGGCGGAGGACGGCGACACGGGACACGGCGAGCGCGACACCGACGGTGAGCAGGGCGATCACGGCGGTCACGATGCGTGCCACGGGCGAGACGTCCGGAACCGCGACGGGCGTGAGGGCGAGTCCGACGACGAGGAAGACGGTCACCCCGCTGCGCGCACCGATGAGGGCGAGGGCTCTCCGGAGATCGTCGGCACGCACCGGTAGATGGCGCACGTGCGCCGGGACGAGTCCGCGGTCGCCCACTCCAGTCAGCAGGGGAGCGACGACGGTGAGGACGACCACCACCACGGCGCACAGTGCGGCGAGCGTGGCACGCGCCGAGGGCTGTGCGCTCAGCGTGATCGCGTACATCGCCCCGAGCGACGCGATCGCGGTGATCACGATCGCGATGCGGGCACCCGATCCGGTTGCTGCTCTGCGTATCTCGCGATCCAACGACAGCAGTGTGCGGACCGGCGCGCTGATCATGAGCCCAGCCATGGCAACTCGGCCGCCTGGT
Organism: Rhodococcus sp. SORGH_AS_0301; assembly: GCF_030818285.1. Classification (NCBI taxonomy): domain Bacteria; kingdom Bacillati; phylum Actinomycetota; class Actinomycetes; order Mycobacteriales; family Nocardiaceae; genus Rhodococcus; species Rhodococcus sp. SORGH_AS_0301. The sequence goes on along the minus strand of NZ_JAUTAC010000002.1, from coordinate 3,441,963 downwards.
CACCGCCGCCGACCGCGTCGAACAGCGCGCCCTCGAGGGTGCCGCCGGCACGCACGTCGTCGATCGTGCCGGCGGCCAGCAGAGAGCCGCGGGCGAGAATGGCCACGTGCGAGCACATCTGCTCGATGAGCGGCATGGAGTGGCTCGACACCATCGCGGTGCCGCCCCGCGCGACGAAACTCTCGAGAAGGTGCCGAATGGTGCGGGCGGACATGGGGTCCACCGCCTCCAGCGGCTCGTCGAGCACGAGAAGCCGTGGCGAGTGGATCATCGCCGCGGCCAGGCCGATCTTCTTCTTCATACCGGCGCTGTACGTGGAGACCGCGCGGTCACCGGCCTCGGCGATGTCCAGCACCGCGAGCAGTTCCTCGCAGCGTTCGTGCGCCACCGCCGGATCGAGACCGTGCAGCACTCCGACGTAGTGCAGTGCGCGCCGACCGGGCAGGGCCTCGGGGAGGGACGGCCTGTCGGGAAGCAGTCCGACGCGCCCGCGGGCGGCGACCGGATCGGCCCACACGTCGTGACCGTCGATCCACACCTGCCCGGCGGACGGGCGCACGATGCCCGTCGCCATCGACAGGAACGTGGTCTTGCCTGCTCCGTTGGGTCCGACCAGCCCGTACAGCGTGCCGGGCGGTACGAACAAGGACAGGTCGCGCACGGCCGGTGCGCTCCCGTCGTACTGCTTGCTCAGCCCCCACGACTGCAGCGCGCCGGGTGTCTCGTCCACGGTCGACATGCGATCCCCCTCGTCGGTTGCGGTACTTTCCGACACTAACCAGACCGCCTGGCATGTCGCTACCCGTGCGGGGCAGAATCGAGGGATGTGCGGTCGCTACGCCAGTACCCGGTCCGACGACGACCTGTCGTCCATCTTCGATGCCGCCGTGGCGCTGGGGGAGGCGCCGGAACCGTCCTACAACGTGGCGCCCACGGATGCGGTGCGCATCGTGCTCGAGCGTGGGGAGGAAGCGCGCCAGCTGCGGACGGTCCGATGGGGTCTGATCCCGTCGTGGGCGAAGGATCGAAAGATCGCGAGCAGGCTGATCAACGCGCGGTCCGAGACCATCACCGAGAAGCCGGCGTTCCGCAAGGCCGCGGCGAAGCGGCGCTGCCTCGTTCCCGCCGACGGGTATTACGAGTGGGAGAAGCGCGAGGGGAAGAAGATCCCGCACTTCCTGCACACGGACGGTGTTCTCGCGATGGCGGGACTGTACGAGCTGTGGCCGGATCCCGCACTGCCCGAGGATGATCCGGGCAAGTGGGTGTGGACCACGACTGTGCTCACCACGACGGCCACCGACGCGCTGGGGCACATCCACGACCGGTCACCCGTCGTGGTGCCGGCGGACATGCGCGATGCCTGGTTGGACCCGACGCTGACCGATCTCGGCGCGGTGGCGGACCTGGTCCAGTCGATGCCCGAGCCGCACCTGTCTCCGTACGAGGTGAGCACGGCCGTCAACAGCGTGCGCAACAACGGGCCGCAGTTGCTCGAGCCGGTGGCCTGACGAGGGGTCGAGTTGCACTTCGAGCACTTCTGCGCCATGCTTAGCGCATAATCACGCTAAGGAGGCGTCATGACCCTGATCGAGTGGCTCGGATCCACCGCGTTCGTGTCCTTCGGGGCACCCACGTCGTGGGTCGAGGTCGTCGGATTCGTCACGGGCGCCACCTGCGTCGTCCTGGTCGCACGGCAGTCGGTGTGGAACTGGCCCATCGGTATCGCCAACAACCTCGCGTTCGTCCTGCTGTTCTTCGGCGCCGGGTTGTTCGCCGACGCGGCGCTGCAGTTCGTCTACATCGCTCTCGCCGTGTCCGGATGGGTCCTGTGGGTCGGCGGCGGCACGCAGGGTCCGCTGGTGGTCACGTCCACCAGCCGTCGGGAATGGTGGTGGCTCGGCGCCGTCGGCGTGACGGCCACGCTGGCCATGACGTGGTTCCTCGACACCGCGACGACGTCGGTCGTGCCGTTCTGGGACGCGGTGACGACCGTGCTGTCACTGCTGGCGACGTGGGGCCAGGTGACGAAGCGTCGTGAGTCCTGGTTCCTGTGGATCGCCGCGGACGTCGTGTACGTGCCGCTCTACCTCTACAAGGATCTGGTGCTGACCGGTGTTCTCTATCTGGGATTCATCGCGCTGTGCGTTGCCGGGCTGCGAGCGTGGACACGGTCGATGACCCCCGCCGCGGTCGAGGTGCCGGCATGAGGCACGCGCTGATCATCGGCAAGTTCTATCCGCCGCACGTCGGTCACCACGCGATGGTCCGGTTCGCCGCCACGGTGGCCGACCGGGTGACCGTCGTGGTGATGGCAGCCACCGTGGAGTCGGTGTCTCTGCGAGACCGTGTGGCGTGGATGACCGAGTCGCACGCAGGCGAGAAGACGGTCACGATCACCGGCATCGTCTGCGACGCACCGATCGACCACGCCTCACGGGCCGTGTGGGCGGCCCAGGTGGCGTGCATGCGCGCGGCCCTCGGGAACGAGCCCGTCGACGTGGTGGTCACCAGCGAGCCGTACGGCGAGCAACTGGCGCGGTGGTTCGACGCTCGACACGTGCCGTTCGATCTGCCGCGCAGCACCTTCCCGGTGTCCGGGACCGCGTGTCGTCGCAACCTCGCCGCCTCGTGGCGCTGCCTCGACGCGCCCGCCAGAGCCGGTCTGGCGACGCGCATCGTCGTGGTGGGTTCCGAGTCGACGGGCACCACCACTGTCGCCGGCGCGCTGGCTGCCCACTTCCGACAACGGTGGCCGGACACCGAGTGTGTCGACGAGTTCGGCCGGCAGGACACCCTCGACAAGGTCGCGGAGGCCGGGTCGGTCGACGACATCGTGTGGACCGGTGACGACTTCGCCCGCATCGCGCGCACCCAGACTGCCCACGAGGACGCGGCAGCGCGGCGCGGATCGCCTGTGCTGATCTGCGACACCGACGCGTTCGCGACGACGGTGTGGGAGCGGCGTTATCTCGGCCCCGAGTCACACCACGCCGTCGCCGACGATCGCCCCGCCGTGTATCTGGTGACGGATCATCACGGAGTTCCGTTCGTGCAGGACGGTATTCGTGACGGTGAACAAGTGCGGGCGGACATGACCGGGTGGTTCCTCGACGCGCTCACGCGCACCGGCCGGTCCTGGGTGTTGTTGACGGGGAGCCGTGAGGAGCGCCTGCAGTTGGCGATCCGGGTGGCGGAGCAGGAACTTCGGCGACGAACCACCTTCACGGCGCCGCTCGGCGGCATACTCGAGGCATGACCGCACTCGAGCATTCCGACTCCATCGTGATCGCCGCGTCGCCCGACGCCGTGTACGCCCTCGTCTCCGACGTCACCCGGACCGGGGAGTGGAGCCCGATCTGCCAGGAGTGCTGGTGGAACGACGGTGGCAGCGCCGACGTGGTCGGGTCCACCTTCACCGGGCGCAACGTCACCGCCGACCGCACCTGGGAGACGGTCTCGACCGTCGCCGTCGCCATCCCGGGCACCGAGTTCGCCTGGCTCGTCGGCGACTCGTTCGTGCGGTGGGGATACACCCTTGAGGCAATCGACGAGAACTCGACGCAGCTCACCGAATCGTGGCTGTTCACCGAGCAGGGGATCGAGTACTTCCACACGAAGTTCGGCGATCGCGCGCAGGAGGAGATCGAGATCCGCCGTACCGCCGCACTCGACGGGATTCCCCGCACGCTCGCCGCGATCAAGGCGATCGTCGAGTCCTGACATGCACGGTGAGCACGTGGTGGTGGTCGGGGGTTGCCGGGTCCGCCCGCGCCTGCAGGGGGTGTGCACACCTGGTGCGGTGAGCGCACACCCTTCGCTGCAGGCTGCTGGGGGTGTGCGGTTCGTGTAGGGGGTGTGCGCTTTGCGCGGTTGCTGAGGGGTCCCGGGTCCGCTCCGCGCCTGGAGGGGCGCGCGCCAGGGTCCGCTCCGCGCCTGGAGGGGGTGTGCACACCTGTTGCGGTGAGCGCACACCCTTCGCTGCAGGCTGCTGGGGGTGTGCGGTTCATGCGGGGGTTGTGCGGTTACGGGCGAGTGCTCGCCGGATGCGCTCGATGATGATGCTCGGCGTGGCCAGGTCCTGCCACGTCCAGCGCACCACCGTGTAGCCCGCGTCGCGCAGTGCATCCTCGCGGAGCTTCTCCCGCCAGAGCACGTCGGCCGGGGTCTCGCCCGCCGGTACGAGCCGTCCGTACTTCACGCGACCGTCGAACTCGCCGATCACGTTGGAGCCGTCCACCAAGAAGTCGACACGGTAGGACGTGTTGCCGCACGTGATGGTGTGCTGAGTGGAGACCGCGAAGCCTGCAGCGTGTAGCAGCACGCGACTGCGTGATTCACCGACACTCTCGGACCCGGCGTCCATGAACAGCGCTACGCGGTGGGCTCGCGCATGGCCACTGCGGGTGGGGCGTCGAGAGAGTACTTCCTCGACCTGGGCGCCTGCCAGTCCGAATCGACGTGCTGCATCGTCCGCCGCGCAGACCGCTTCCTCGAACGGCAGGCAACAGGCCAGATCGGCAATGGTGCGGCTGACGGTAGTCGAGCGGAATCCCGCCACATCGGTGACCTCGTCGGCGTCATAAGGCGACGCATGAACGTGACGCACGGGGCCCGTACGGCCGCCTGTACGCCGGTTGCGCGTGATGTGAACTGCTGAGAGGGGCACGTTCCACAAGTCGATACCGTGAGCGATCGCTGCCGACGCATGGCTCAGCACTGCGTCGGGGGCCGTGTTGCCGGTCGTCATCATCGCGCGCGCCAGGAGGAGGTGGCGCTCCTGGCCGGAGAGGTCCGCGATGTCGTCCGAGCTGGCGTAGGCACCACGGCGCACACGTGTGAGATCTCCGGTTCTGCACATGCGCCGCAGTTCGGAGTCCGTGTAACCCTGAGTCAATGCCTCCGAGCGGGAGGTGATGCGCGCCATCGGTCGATCGTTGCCGACGTTGGCGTCTCCGATCGGTGCCCGTGCGCTCGCTGTGGACAGCGCGCACCCTGTGGATGAGCGAGCGCACACGGCCTACGTCAGGCGAACACCTGCTGCGGAGTGCTGGAGGCGGTGTTCGGTTGGTGCAGGAGGTGTTCGGTAAGGAGGCTTGGTCGCTGGTCGCTGGTTGCTGGTCGCCGCACGCGTTGGCCAGCGCCAGGGTGTGTACACACCCCTGTCATAAAGCGAGCACCCCCTCCAGCGTGCTGAAGGGGGTGCTCGGTTGGTGCAGAGGGTGTTCGGTCAGGACCTCTTGCCCGGCGCCTTCGCTCCCGACTTGAACCCGAGCCCACCGGCCTTCGGCTGCGGCGGCGCCGGGGTGTCTGCGGGTTCCGCGGCACCGTTCGACTCGGCGGCACCGTTCGACTCGGCAGCACCGTTCGACTCCGGCGTAGGAGCGGCCGTCTCCTCGGGTGCCTGCTCTGCGGGTGCCGACGACTCCGGTGCCTCCGACTCGGCAGGTGCCGCCGGCTCGGGCGCTGCGGCGGGTGCCGCCGAACCCGGTGCCTTGGCGCCGGGCTTCTTGAACCCGGACTTCACGGCGAGACCCTTGGCCTTGACGGTCGGCATGGACTCCGACGCCTGGGCCGGTGCCTCGGCGGGAGCCTCGGGGGGTGCCTCAGCAGAAGCCTCGGCGGGTGCAGAAGCCTCCGCCGGTGCCTCAGCCGCCGGTGCTGCTGCGGAACCCGGTGCCTTGGCGCCGGGCTTCTTGAACCCGGACTTCACGGCGAGACCCTTGGCCTTGACGGTCGGCATCGACTCCGACGCCTGTGCCGGTGCATCGGCAGAAGCCTCGGACGGTGCTTCGGCGGAAGCCTCGGAAGCGGGAGCCTCGGAAGCAGGAGCCGCTGACCCCGGTGCCTTGGCGCCGGGCTTCTTGAACCCGGACTTCACGGCGAGACCCTTGGGCTTGACCGTCGGCAACGACTCGGATGCCTCACTGGCCGTCTCGGCGGGAGCGTCGGTCGGTTCCGGCTTCTCGGCCGGAGCAGCTGCGGCAGATCCCGGCGCCTTCGCGCCCGGAGGACGACCCTTGAGCTGCAGCCCCTTGCCGCCCGGTGCCTTCGCCTTGCCGGCCATGCCGAGGCCCTTCGGCTTGGACGCGTCGGCTGCGTCGTCACCGTCGGCGTTGGGCGACTCGGCGGGCTCGGCCGGAGCCTTCGCACCGGGTGCCTTGGCGCCCGGAGCCTTGGCCAGGCCCTTCATCTTCAGACCCTTGCCGGGCGCGGGGGCAGCGGGATCGCCACCCGCAGCAGCCGTCTCGATCTCCTCGACGCGACCCTTCTCCTCCTCGGCGGCGACGTCCTCGGTGGCGACGGACTCGGCCTTGGGGGTGTCGACGGGCTCCTCGGCAGGGACGACCACGGGCTTGGCCCGCGGCACCACCTTGATGTTCTCGCCGAGCTGTGCGGAGTCCAGGCGCGTGATCGAGCTGAGGAGCATCTGCGAGACGTCGATGACCTCGACGTTGTCGTTGCCACCGGCCTCCTGGCGTGCGGTGACACCGTCGTTGAGCATGACGCGGCAGAAGGGGCAGCCGGTCGCGATCTTCTGCGTCGCGGTGGTGCTGCCACCCAGGGTGTCGAGCGCTTCGTCGACGCGGTCGATGTTGATCCGCTTGCCGATCTTCTCTTCCATCCACATGCGAGCACCACCGGCGCCGCAGCACATGGAGCGCTCGCCGTGACGCGGCATCTCCTTGAGCGTGGAACCCGACGCCGCCATGAGCTCGCGCGGTGCGTCGTACACCTTGTTGTGGCGTCCCAGGAAGCACGGGTCGTGGTACGTGACGTCCTCTTGCACCGACGCCACCGGCACCAGCTTCTTGGCCCGCACGAGGCGGTTGAGCAGCTGAGTGTGGTGGACGACCTCGTACTTGCCGCCCACCTGCGGGTACTCGTTGCCGAGTGCGTTGAAGCAGTGCGCGCACGTGACGACGATCTTGCGACGGCTCTCGTCGACACCCTCGAACACGGAGTTCAGGGTCTCGATGTTCTGCATCGCGAGCTGCTGGAACAGGAACTCGTTGCCCGCGCGGCGAGCGGAGTCACCGGTGCAGGTCTCCTCGGCGCCGAGCACCATGAACTTCACGCCGGCGGTGGCGAGCAGTTCCGCGACGGCCTTGGTGGTCTTCTTCGCGCGGTCCTCGTAGGCGCCGGCGCAGCCGACCCAGAAGAGGTACTCGAAGTCCTCGAAGCTGTCGGCGTCCTGGCCGAAGACCGGCACGTCGAAGTCGAGCTCCGAGATCCAGTTGGTGCGGTCCTTGGCGTTCTGGCCCCAGGGGTTGCCCTTGTTCTCCAGGTTCTTGAACAGGCCGGCGAGCTCGGAGGGGAACTCCGACTCGATGAGCACCTGGTAGCGACGCATGTCGAGAATGTGGTCGACGTGCTCGATGTCGACGGGGCACTGCTCGACGCAGGCGCCGCAGTTGGTGCAGCTCCACAGCACCTCGGGATCGATGATTCCGCCGAGACCGCCGTCGAGGGTGGTCTCGCCGACCAACGGGCGCTCGGCCTCGTCACGGGCGGCCTGCGGGATCTTCGCGAGCTTGGCCTCGTCCGGCTTGCCGTCCGCGTCGACCAGGCCGATCTCGTCGCCCGCCATGTCCTTGCGGCCACCGGCGAGCAGGTACGGCGCCTTGGCGTTGCCGTGGTCGCGGAGCGAAGTGATGAGCAGCTTGGGTGAGAGCGGCTTCCCCGTGTTCCACGCCGGGCACTGCGACTGGCAGCGGCCGCACTCGGTGCACGTGGTGAAGTCGAGCCAGCCCTTCCAGGTGAAGTCCTCGATCTTGCCGGCACCGAACGCGTCGACGTCGGGGTCGGCCTCCTCCATCTCGAGGACCTTGCCGCCGGACATCATCGGCTTGGCCGCGCCGAGCGCGACTCCGCCGTCGTCCTCACGCTTGAAGTAGATGTTGAAGAACGCGCTGAACCGGTGCCATGCGACACCCCACGTGATGTTGCGGCCGACGATCAGCAGCCAGACCATGCCGGACATGAGCTTGACGAAGGCGAAGATCGAGACCAGGACCGCGCTCGCGGGGAGCAGCTTGGCCAGGTTCATGGTGAAGAAGTCGGTCCACGGGTTGGCGTGTCCGTAGGTGGCGATCTTGCCGGCCTTCACGAAGATCATGCCGAGGCCCTCGAGCAGCACCACGAACTCGACGAAGTAGGCGGCACGGAAGTTGGAGCCGGAGAAGCGGGAGAGGCGCTCGGGGGAGCGAGGGTGGTTCCGCTGCCGGATGATCATCAGCGTCACGATGCCGATGACGGTGCCCAGGCCCAGGATCTCGTCCATCAGGTGGTAGATCGCGAGGTCACCGATGAGTGGCCAGTGGAACTCGGGATTGAACGTCTGCCCGTAGGCCTCGAACCACAGGATGGCGCCGAGCATGAAGCCGACCATCACCAACCAGTGCGCCCAGCCGACGGAGCGGAACTTGTTCATCCGGGTGTGCGCAGCGAACTCGATGCACATCTGCTTGAACCGCGGAACGAACGGTCGCAGACGTGTCCTGTCCGGCTGTCCCAGCGCGATGGATCGCACCATCATCGCGGCACCGCGGAAGAAGTAGGCCCAACACACGATGCTGAGCAGGGCACCGACGGTGCCGAGGGTGATCGTCAGGGCATTCATGACGCTGCCTTTCTTCGGCGACGGCCATTCCGTCGCCCTACGCTTCCGGCCGGCCACAGGGGGCGGTCCGACGGTCAGCCCGGATGCATCTGTCCCACTCGAAGTTACCAGCCGGTAACCACCAGGGTTCTACCGATCGGTAACTTAGCATTTCGGTCGACATCACCGCAGGTCGGACGGAGGGCTGGTCCGTCCCGCACACGCGATGAGCCCTACCGTATTACGGCACAGCGACAGGCCTCCCGCACAGGTATTCCTAACTTGCCTCGTGGGTAACTTGGGGCCGCCGAGGAAGCCGCCCCTCATCGCGACCATTTTGTTACCCTTCACGAGCCACCTCGTCCGTGAATGAGGTCACATCGTGGCTGTTCACACGGACAATTCCCGGATCGAGTGCTGAAAACGGACCTGATATTCGGTTGTGTCCCTGTCAACCGCTACAGTGCTCGTGTCGGGGTCCGACACCACGAACCTGAACGAACGGAACATCTAGATGAAACTGCGTCGACTCGTCGCAACCTCTGCGATCGCGATCGCCTCCCTGGGCGTGGCCACCGGTACTGCGTACGCGCAGCCGGCCACCACCACCCCCTCCGCGACGACCACCGAGAGTGCTCCCGCGGAGAACTCCGAGCTGAACTGGGCATCGCGCGTCGAGGGCGGCAAGGTCATCACCACCGTCGACGCCGGTCTCTTCCGCGCGTCAGACGACGGCAAGTCGGTCGTGCTCGAGGACAACGAGGGCAACAGGGTCGTCAGCCTGCCGCTGTCGTTCAACCTCAACGGTGTCGAGTTCCCCTACGGTGTCGAGTACACCGACGAGGGCCGCACCGTCACCCTGATCCCGAACCTTGCAGCTCCCATGGGCCTGGCTCCGGCTTCGCTCGAGCAGAATGCTGCATCGCCTGCCGAGAACACTGCTGCCGAGCAGTCCTTCGCCTCGCAGCTCGGACTCGCCACCTCCATCGGCGGTCTGACCGGCACTGTCATCGGTGCAGTTGCCGGTGCGGTCCTCGGTTTGCCGTTGCTGGGCGCGGGCTCCGTGATCACAATCCCGATTGCCGGCGCTGCCGGCGGCTTCATCGGCACGATCGTCGCGGGTGGGCCGACCCTGGTCGTCGCCGGTATCGATCTGCTGAACACCTACAACGCTGCTCCGGGAACCTCGAAGTTCGCGCAGTAGGACCCAAAGCATGAAAGAAGGCCGCCACCCATCGGGTGGCGGCCTTCTCGTTTCAGGCGGAGTGGTTCAGAGCCAGGGAACGGCGGCGGCGAGGAAGATGCCACCCGCGATCACACCGACGGCTCCGGTGAGCAGTCCGATGACGGTGTCTGCGCGATCGGCATCGGAAACGCGGGTGGCCAGGACGCCGGCGACGAGCGCGGCGATGCCCAGCAGAACGCCGAAGCCGAAGCTCCAGAAGGCCACCACCGACAGCGCGCCCAACAGCACGGAAGCGTCGGCAAGTCGGGGATCGCGGGCAACGGAACTCAGGGCCGCCCGAGCAGACGACATCTTCGCCGCCGTGTAGATCGCGGCCGGGGACTGAGTCTCGCGGGGGAGTGACGAATCGGCGATGTCGGTCACAGCGATACCTCCTTCGGGGAACGGCCGAAGGTCATCGGGTATCGAACGCAGCGCAGCACAGCGGTACACCTCCTCGTGGGATGAACGGAACGGTCGACACTCGGACGTCACCGACGTTGGTGACGGAGTGGACTGCGCGTGTCCCAGGATACCACTGTGGCCAAAGTGCGTTACGTGACGGAATCCGAAAAGTGATGTGCCCGTGTCTTTTTGATTCCTCGATACTCACGGCAGCGGCCCCGTCGTCCGAAGACGACGGGGCCGCGACAGTGTGGTGAAGGGAGGTCAGCTTCCGAAGGCGCCGGCGTTCGTGACGATCCCGATGATGTATCCGAAGACGGTGAGAGCGAGCTGGAGGTATCCCATGTCGGGCCTTCCGTGTGTCGACGACGCACGATCGAGGTGCGGAGGCACCCTGCCTCGACGGGTGACATTACCGCACCAAGGAGACCGAACGTTGTGCTATCTCACGACGTGCGGACGGTCGTTCCGGTGGCCGCGGTGACGGCGTCGACGGGGATGCCCAGGCTGGCGGTTCCGCCGTACTGAGCCAGCGCCAGGTTGGCCTCGCCGCAGCTCGGAGCGGCGCCGCTGTTGGATCCGCTGGTGATGCCCAGCGCGAGTGTCCCTGTGACGATGGCGCCGCCGCTGTCACCCGCGAGAGTGCAGGCGGTACTGGCGAATCCACGCACCGTGCGGCTGTCGCCGTCACCCAGGAAGAGCTGCGTCTCGACGCGGTCCGCAGCGACGAGACCACACGTGAAGGACGACGCCTGACCGGACTTGCACACCGGAGCGCCGATGACGGGCGAGGCCGTTCCGGTGATCGTGAGGGCGGTGCCGTTGGCTCCCCGCACGGTGGGCTGGTCGAGCCCGGCGGCCACGCCGGCGTCGTTCAGCGCGATGACGGAGTAGTCGAGTCCGTCGCTGCCGCCGACACTCGAGGTGGTGAAGTCGCCGACGGGAGTACTGGCGCGGATGTCGTCGCGATTCGGCAGGTACACCGAGGCGGAGTTGCCCGGATCGCAGTGTCCCGCAGACAGACTGACCGGCGTGCCGGCCCTGTCGGTGGCGCTGAACCCGAACGAGCAGATCTCGATGTCCTCGAGCGGCGCGGTGGTGATGTCGCCGGCGGACGTCACGTAGTCGTCGCCGCCCATCACGGCAGGCGGAGGCGTCGGACCGGGAGCGGGTGGGGACAGCTGCACCTGGAGGTTGGCGATGGCGGTCGGCAGATTCAGTGCGCGCCCGATCGGACTGTTGGAGATGTCGACGATCACCCGTCCGCCGAGCACGTCGACAGCCGCCGAATTGATCTGTGACGAGACCTCGCGGGGCAGACCCGACACCCAGCGACCGAAGTCGTCGAGGGACTGCTCGAGCGTGTCCGCCGACACGGGCGACTGGCGGCTGCGGTAGCCGTCCTGCGCCACCTGGCTCGCGGCCTCCGAGGTGGTGACCGCGACGACGGGAACGCCGTCGTCGCCGATCCAGGCACCCGCGAAGTCCGCCGGGCGCTGCTGACGGAAGTCGTCGGCGTAGGTACGAAGCTTCTGCGCCTCGGCAGCGCGGTCGAGGTACTCCTGCGGCGACATGTGCAGATCGCGCTGCACGGCGTCGACCAACTCGGACGGGAGGCGATCCGCGGACAGCTGCTCGGGAGCCGCCGACGCGGGTGCTGCGCCGGCAGTGGCGGTGCCGAGGCTCAGCGTCAGCAGCGACGCGCCCACCACCCCCATCACCCGTGCGCTGCGAGATGCGCCGCTCGACTCGGAGTGACTCTGGCCCGTGGCCGCTGTGGCCGCCGAGTTACGCAAGAAGTTCCCTTCGCAGTGGTGACAGTCCGTGGCCCGTCGGGTCCGCACATGGTTTGCAGAGGTACCGATGCCAGCGCACGAGCATAGGGCATCATCCTGAGCGTTTCCGGCGCCCGACGAGCGTCAGGGACGGTTCACAGACAGCATCGGGCCGAGCCGTGGAATCGCGACGGACGGCGCCGTGGACGTGGTCGTGGGAGCGGTCGACGTGGTCGTGGGTGCGGGTGTACTGCTCGCCACGGTCGGCGGCGTCGGCACGGTCACCTCGGGGAACGACGGGAAATCGGGAAAGTCGATGTCCGGTGGCGCGAACGGGAACCGGTCCGTCGGGAGCCCGAGACCGGTGCTCGGTTCCACCGCGGCGGCAGGCGGTGCGGGCGGCACGACGGGGTCGGGCGTGTCGATCTCCGGAGCCGGGGCCTCCTGCACCGGAGCCGGTGCCTGCTCCTGGACGGGCAGCGGCGCGGCGGACGTCGTGGTGCTGCCCAACGACGACGTCACGACGGGAGCGGCGGGCGTGATGGCCTGCTGCGAGTTCAGGGGCGCGACCGAGCTGGAGTCGAGGTCGTGGGTGCCCACGGCGCCGCCGACGGCGAGGAACGCGAGCGCCACCGCGGCGACCGAGACGGCTGCGCGCGTGGGTGTTCTCCTGTGAGCCCGACTGCGGCGCGTCCTGCCGGTGGCCGAGTCCGACACCATCGCCGCAAATGCCTTGTCCGAGGCCGCCGAAGTGGCCGGCGACGACCGATGCGAGGGTGCGGCGCGCACGGCCACCGCCGGGTTCTCCGACATCGCGGGAGCCAGCGAGCAGTCCTGCAGACCGACGTAGTCGAGGGCGTCCCGTAGTGCGGCGATCGAGTCGGCGGACAGTCCTGCAGGGTGGAGCAGCATGCATCGCGCGTCGGCGGGCAGAGAGTAGAGCTCCGACAGCATGCCCGTCAGAGCGTGGACGAATCCGGCGACGAGGTCCTCGGCGCGCACCACGCGGCCGTCGGCCAGACCGAGTCCGCGGGGGTCTCCCACCGCGTACAGAAATCCGCGAACTCCCTGGTCGGAGTCGTCGAGGCGGACGCGTCCATCGGAGTCCAGGCCCACCGCCGTCGGGCACTCGAACAGCTCGGTACCACCGTCGATGTCGACCGACACGGCCGTCTCGGCGTCGGTCAACGCCATGACGAGGTGGATCGTCTTGTCGACCCGGGGGCCGTCGAGCCCCTGGCTGCGCGCGCTCATTCGGACTCGACCCCCTCGGCGAGTTGCGGACACGGTGCCACGTCGACCGCGAGCACCCGTCCGATCACCGTACCGGTCGTCACGGTCATGGGGTACCGGTTGAGCTCCGCCCCTGCACAGCAGGGATCTAGCCGACCGGCGTGGTGCCGGCTGACGGCGCGGGTGACTCGGGCTCGGCAGGAGTGTCCGGAGTATCCGGAACGTCGGGGTCCGGGTCCGTTCCCTCCGCGGGGTCGACTGGCTCCTCGACGACGGGCGGGTCGCTGGGCACGGGCTCAGGTTCCGGTTCGGGTGCCGGGGCAGGAGCGGGCGCGGGTGCCGGCTCGGGGTCCGGTGCGCGCGGGGGCACCGTCGTGGAGATCCGAGCAGGTGCACGTGTGGCCTCGACGGGCGCGGGTGCGCCGGGGACGACGGTCGGGAAGCCGATGCTGGTGGACGGGGCGGGACGAGTCGTCGTCGGCCGCGCTGTGACACCGGCGGCGTCCTCGACGGCCGGAACCGCGGTGCTGACCGTCCGATCGGACGCGAGGTAGGCGATACCGCCGCCCACGATCAGCAGGGTCGCGACTGCGGCCGCCACGAGGAGGGCGAGGGGGCCGCGCGGTGTCGACCTCGATGCACCGCTGTCGGTGGCTGTCGAGGCGGCAGCGGTCGCGAGCAGCGGTGCCCCCGTCGTCGGCGCGAGCCCGGCGGCGGCACGTGCGGCGGCCGCGGCGGCGGCCAGCCGTTCCTCCGACGCGCCGAGGGTGGCGTGGGGATCGGCCGACTCGGGATGCAGCGTCAGCGCGGTGAGTCCGACGAAGTCGAGCGCGTCCCGCAGCGCGGCGATGCGCTCGGGTGACCAGTCGGCGGGATGGGCAGCGCCGGCGGTGAGGGCGCGGACGTCCTCGCCGGCGTCGACGGTCTCGCTGAGTAGCAAAAACATCATGGTCGCGACGAGGTCCTCGGCGCGCATGGGCACACCGCGGGACGAGACCACGCCGGACGGGTCACCGACGCGAGCCATGAAGCGATCGACGACGTCGATGTCCGCCGTCAGCGCGTCGGGCCGGTGCAGGGTCGTCGTGCCGTCGGGCAGGAGATAGAGAACCGTCTCGGCCGTCACCGGCACGCGGACCAGTTCACCCGAGGTCGTCGACACCACGACGGCCGTCGACGTCAGATCGGTGATGTGGATCCCGGTGGCTCGGGTGATCGGTGCGGCGTCGTGCCCGGTGTTCATGCGTGTACCCGTCGTTCCTTGTCCTGTGCGTAGCCGGCCGCGCGGAGCATCGACAGCATCTGCGAGCGCGACTGCGCTCCCAGACGTCGACGGATCCGCGCGACGTGGTGCTCGACCGTCTTGGCCGAGATGTACATCTGGGCGCCGATCTCGCGGTACGTCAGGCCCAGTACGAGATGATGCGCCACCTCCGCCTCACGCTCGGTCAGCGCCCCCAGCGACGCGGAACCGGGCTCGGTGGGCTCGGCCGTCGCCGCGACGGCACCGATGTCGCGGGCGATCTGCAGCAGGGCGGTGGCGTCGCGGGTGTCGGCGACGCGCAGGGCGGCGTCACTGGCGAGCCGTGCCGCGTCCCAGGCGTGCCCGAACTTCTCCAGGGTGCGAGCGGACGTCTCGACCTCGGCGACGTCGGGCTCGCCCTGCAGGACGCGGAGCCATGCCTTGCCTGCGGAGGCGAGTGCTGCGGCGTGGGGACTGCGGTCGGCGAACGAGCCGAGCGCACGAGCGTGGGGAAGCAGGTCGGCCGGGGCGCCGCCGAGGATCGCGGCCTGGACGCCGTACCAGTGCCACGTGGCCGCCCAGGTCGGTGGTTCGCCGAGCGAGGCGACCAGTGCGGTGGCCGCGGAGACGGAATGCGCAATGCGTGCCGTGTCCCCGAGGCGCACTGCGGCGAGCCACAGTTCACCGAGCGGGATGAGGGAGAAGAGATCGGGCTCGGCCTCCGCGACGGTGCGCCGGGCCTCCTGCCACGCGGACATGAGGGCACCGGTGTCTCCGCGTCGGCGGGCGGTGGCGACGCGAAGTGCGAAGTAGGACAGGGCGTCCCGTTGGGGGAGCGTGGCAGGGTCGACGCCCGAGGTGGGATCGACACCCGTGTCGCCGGCCACGAGGGCCGACCAGGCGAGCAGCAGACGGCACCGCGTGGACACCGCGCATCCCGGATCCGCGGCGATGGTCTCGGTCAGCACCGCTCGGGCGGTGGCGGGGTCACCGGTGTGCAGAGCGATCAGTGCCGCGATCACCGCGGGATGGTCCGGCTCGGCCCGGGCGCCCACCGCGGTGTCGGCCATCGAGGCGGCGCGCAGCAGCGAACCCGTTGCCACAGTGGCGGGTTCGGTCAGCGAGTCGAGTAGCCCGCGGGCCACCAGCGTCGAGCGGGCGTTCGCCGACGTGGGCGGGACGGGGCGGAGGCCGCCGTGCGCGCGGACGAACGTCGCGGCGCAGTCGGCGTCTCCCACGGCGAGAAGCGTCGTCACCGCGTACGCCGCATCCGGTCCGATGCGGTCCGGCCCGAGCCACCGGTAGAGGTCGGCGGCGTGTGACGCGGTGCCGCGCATCAGTGCGACCGTGGACGCGACGCGAACGGCTCCGCGTACTCCGTCGGGTGACGGCGCCTCGGCGGACAGCACCGCGTCCACCGTGAGCGCCGCAGTGTCGAGATCTCCGCTCGCGAGCAGGGCGTCGGCGTAGGGCACGGAGATGTCGGTGCCCTGCGCACCCGCCGCGGAGGCCGCGTCCCAGAGTCGTCGTGCGGCGAGACGGTCTGCGGCGGAGGCCAATCCGACCAGGTGCTGTGCGAGATCGGGATCGCGCAGACCCGCATCCGCGAGCGAGACCGCGAGATCACCACCGAGACCGCCACTGTCGAGGTGCACCCGTGCCAGGCGACGCAGCACGCCGAGCATTCCGTGCTCGCCCATCACCACGCGCAGGGCACCGCGCGCGGAGTCCGACAGCAGGCCCTCGTCGGACAGGACCCCGCAGCCCCGGGTGCGCTCCACGGCGGCGGCGGCGGCGGGCATCGGGACGTCGGCGACATCGGCGACGAGATACGGATCCGGGGCCACACCGACCGACGCGAGCGTCACCACCACGAGGGCGGTGTGATCGTGCGCGGACAGCAGAGCGTCGAGGGCCGATCGCTCGTCGGGCGAAGTCACAGTCCGAGGGGACTCGTCAGCGTTCCGACTGCACCGCCCAGACCTGCGCCGACACCGCCCAAGGTGTCACCCACGCCTCCGACGACACCGCCGAGGCCGTCCGTGACGCCGCCGATGACGTTCGGCGGTGTGTACTGCGGCAGCGAGGGTGCTGTGTAGGCCGGAGCCTGGGGCACCTGGGCCGTCGGGACGCTCGGAGCGGTGAACTGCGGCGCCGGTGCGTTCGGCACAGCAGCGTTCGGCGCGGTGGCGCCCGGTACCGCGGCCGATCCGGTCGAGCCGGGCGCGGTCGCGCCGGGAACCGCAGCCCCCGGTGCTGCTGCGGCGCCGCTGGTCGGCGCTCCGGCGGCTCCGGTGGTGCGCGGCTGCCCAGTCACGGGATCGACGCCGGCGGCGGCGGTGGTCGGGGTGGCGCTCACGGAACCGTCCGCGGCGGCCGGGGCCACCGCGCTGCTGGTGGAGGGGCCGGTGTTCTCCGACGATCCGCCGACGAGGCCGGTGCCGACGGAGAGGCCACCCGCGGCCAGCAGGATCACGGCAGCGGCGACGCCACCGATGACGGCGGTGCGCTTACCGCGCGACGGGGCGTCCTTGGCGTGTGCCGAGCGCGACACCGGTGCGGGCGTGGAGGTTCGGGCCGAGGCGGGGCGCTCGGTGACCGGAGGGAGCAGGTCGGTCTCGTCGTCGTCGACGGTGGAACCGGCGGCGACGGCAGCGAGTGCCGCTGCGCCCGGGCGGTTCAGTTCTGCCCCGGCAGAAGCGATGTCGGCGGCGAGCAGTGCGGCTCCGGTCGCGGCGGTGGCCGCGGGCTGTTCGCCGACGGTCACCGGCTTGCGCAGCGCGGAGGACACGGTCTCGGTGAGCATGGGGATCGACGCGCCGCCGCCGACCAGCAGCACACGGTCCACCGCGTCGCCGTCGACACCCGCGGTGCGCAGCGCCTCGCCGAGTACCCGGGTGACGTCGTCGAACGTCTCGCGCAGTAATTCCTCGATCTCCGACCGCACCAGTCGCACGTCGGTGTCGATGCCGGGCAGGTGCACCGGCACGACCGTCTCGGTGTCGGAGGACAGTGCTTCCTTGGCCGTCGCACAGTGCGTGCGCAGGGTCGTGAGGGCCTCGACCGTCGCGGAATCGAAGGGATCGAGCGACGAGGAGTCGACGTTGTCGAGCACGTGCGCCAACACGACCTGGTCGATGTGGGCGCCGCTGACGTCCTCGCTGCGCGCAGCGCGTCCGAGGATCGCCGAATCGGCACCCGTGCGCACGACCGACACGGTCAGGGCGCTCGCACCCAGGTCCGCGACCAGCACGACGCCGTCCGCCACCGCGTCCGGCGACTGCTGCATCCATGCCGTCGCGGCGAGAGCGTCGGGAACGAAGGTGACGTCGGTGAGGCCGTGGCGGGCAGCCGCGTTGCGAAGCCGATCCACCGTGTACTCGGGCCACGACGTCGGGTAGGTCACCACGATCGCGGCGTCGTCGTCGGCGCCGGCCGTGCGTGCCTCCCGGACGAGGCAGTCCAGCGTCGTCGCGTAGAGCTCGTCGCCGGTGTAGCTGCGTCCGTCCTCGGTGACCAGCGCGACCGGATCGCCGACGCGGCCGGCGAAGCCGGTCAGGGCCGTGGTGTCGACGGTGCCCGGCGCGGCCAGGGCGGGTTCACGGTCGGGCGTGACCGACAGTGCGGTGGACCGCACGACGGTGACGACGTCACCGAGGTGTCCCGGACCGTCCACGGCGACCGCCGTCGAGGTGCTCGAGCCGACGTCCAGTCCCAGACCTGATGACCGTCCCTGATCCGTTGCCATGGCGCCGACTCCGTTTCCGTGCTCGTCGATATTCGTGCTCGTCAAGGCTGTGTCGGACCTGCTGTCGGGCACGTCGCCGTGACGCCGTAGCTGTCCACCGGCACTGTCGTCCCGATGGTCCGTTTCGTTACAGGTCACAAGAGTAGAGCGGTCCTATCCCCTATGCCCCCTAGTCACCCCGATCTGCCCCGGGGCGACCCCCGGGGTGCAGGAAGGGGGCTGCGCCCCGTTGGGACACCTCACTAGTCGACCTAGTTTTGATCTCAACGTGCCGAGACAGTCGGCCCGACCACCTCGACGCCTGCACACACACCGTCTGCCGACACCGGTTCACACACACCCAGGAGATCCCGATGGCCACGAACGCCGTACTCGACTTCATCCTCAGCCTTCTTCGCGACGACAAGGCCGCCGCCGCCTACTGCGCGAACCCCCAGGCCTCGCTGGACGCTGCCGGCCTGCCCGACGTGTGCCACGCCGACATCGTGGCCGTGGCGCCCATGGTCGCCGAGTCCGGACTGTTCGCCGGCGGATCGCGTCTCGCCTCGATCGTGAACGCGGGCAGCTCCTCCACCGTCGTGAACTCGACCGTCGTGAATGCGGGCAGCGTGAACAACAGCACCGTCTTCGGCGGCAACAACGTCGCCGTCGGCGGCCCCACGTTCGGCAGCAACGCGGTGAACTTCGGAAACAACAACAACAACGGAAATTTCAGCAACAACAACTTCGGGGGCTTCGACCTGGGCGGCTTCACCTTCAGCCCGACCCTCATCGGTGGCGGCCTGGCGATCGGCAGCATCGGCAACATCGGCAACCTGAACCTCGGTGACCTGGATCTGAGCGGCCTGAACCTGGCCTCGCTCGACCTCAGCGGCCTGAACCTGGCCTCGCTGGACCTCGGCGGGATCGGCGACATCGACCTGCTCGGCGGACTCGACCTCAGCCTCATCGACCTGGGCGACCTCGACATCGCGGGCCAGTTCACCACGGTCCTCGCCCTCGTCCTGGCCAACGGACTCTCCCTCGGTGGCGACCTCGCCGCCGAGTTCGGTGCCGCACTGGGCGCGGCGTTCGACGCCTTCCTCGCCCTCGGCGGTGTCCTCGACCTCGACACGCTGGTCGACCTCAGCGCCACCCTGGCCGGTGCGCTCACCGCAGCGCTCGGCCTCGGCGTGGGTGCCGGAGCCCAGCTCACGGCCGCCCTCGACGCCGTGCTCGGCACCGTCGCCGGTCTCGACCTCGACGCCGTAGTCGGTCTGTCCGGCGTTCTCTCCAACGCACTCTCGGTGGGCGGTGTGCTCGGCGCGAATGTCGGCGCCGCACTCGGTGGCGTGCTCGGCGCAGCGGTCACCGCCGGTGGCTCGCTCGGCGCCGATCTGGCCGCCGCCCTCACCGCCGGACTCGATGTCGCCGGATCGCTCGGTGTCGTCGTCGGTGGCGCGCTCGGTGTGACCACCGACATCACCGCTGCTCTCTCGGGTGCTCTCGCCGCTGCCGTCGACGTCGCCGGTGATCTCGGCGCGACGCTGACCACCATCCTCGACGCGAACGTCGTCGCCGCGCTCGCAGGCACGCTGACCACCGAGCTCTCCGCGGCTCTCGGCGCAGCCCTCGCTGCCGGCGGAGACGTCGCCGGTGAGTTCGGCGCCTCCCTCGGCGCGCTCCTCGGAGCCGTCACCGGCCTGTCCGGCGCATTCGACCTCGACGCTCTTCTCGGCGTCGGCGGCACTCTCGGCGCGACCCTCGCCGGTGTGCTCGGCCTCGGTGGCGGTATCGGTGCGCAGCTCGGCGCCGCGCTCGACGGTGTCCTGGAGTTGGCCGGTGGCCTGGACCTCGCGGCCGCCCTGGCCGGCGGAGCCGACATCGCGGCCACGCTCGGCGCCACTCTCTCCACTGCCCTCAGCGGCGTGCTGGTCGCCGGCGGTACCGTCGCCGGAACGCTCGGCGCGGCCTTCGGTGCCGCCCTCGGCGGCGTCCTGGGGGCCGACCTCGGTGCTCAGCTGGTCGGACTGCTGGCCGGTGAGCTGGACCTCGGTGCGGCACTGGCCACCATCCTCGACGGCGCTCTCGGCCTCGGCGGCCTCCTGGACATCGGCGCTGTCGCCGATCTCGGTGCCCTGCTCGACGTCGACGGCGCACTCGGCCTGGGTGCCGGTGTCCTCGCCACGCTCGGCGGTTCCCTCGAGGCTCTCCTCGGCGCGGGCGGCCTGCTCGGTGGCGATCTGACCGCACTGCTCGGTGCCGATCTCGGTGCTCAGCTCGCTGCCGCGCTGGCCGGCGCTCTCGCCGTCGGCGGCGACCTGGGCGGCGACCTCGGACTCGCCCTCGGCGGCGTGCTCGCCGGACTCGTGGACGTGGCGGGCGGTCTCGACGTCGACGCGGTGGCCGGACTCGGTGCCACCCTCGCCGCAGCCCTCACCGGCGCACTCGGTGTCGGCGCAGGACTCACCGGTGGACTCGCAGCGGGCCTCACCGCTCAGCTCGGTGCCGCTCTCGACGGTGTCCTCGGCCTGGCCGGCGATCTCGACCTGCTCGGCGGACTCGGCGTGCTGGGCGACCTGAACGTGCTGAACGACCTCAGCGTCCTCGGCGACCTGGACCTCGCGGCCACCCTCGGTACCGCACTCTCCGGCGCTCTCGCCGCCGGCGGCGCGGTGGCAGCCAACCTCGGTGCCACGCTCGGCGCGGCCCTCGGCGGTGTCCTGTCCGGCGACCTCGGCGCCGAGCTCGTCGGCCTGCTCGCCGGTGGTCTGGACCTC
This sequence comes from Rhodococcus sp. SORGH_AS_0301, assembly GCF_030818285.1. NCBI lineage: Bacteria > Bacillati > Actinomycetota > Actinomycetes > Mycobacteriales > Nocardiaceae > Rhodococcus > Rhodococcus sp. SORGH_AS_0301. The sequence continues at coordinate 3,420,973 of NZ_JAUTAC010000002.1, read as the reverse complement.
GGTGCCGGCCTCACCACCCTGCTGGGCGGTGTCCTCGATCCGTCCGGTGCCCTCGGCCTCGGCGGCGACCTCGTCGCCACGCTCGGCACCTCGCTCGCAGCCGTGCTCGGTGCGGGCGGTCTGCTCGACGCCGATCTCGCGGGCCTGCTGACCGGCGGCCTCGCCGCGCAGCTCTCCGCCGCACTCGCGACGGCTCTCGCGGCCGGCGGCGACGTGGCGGCGAACGTGGGCCTGGCCCTGGGCGACGTGCTCGGCACGGTCACCGCGGGTCTGGACCTGGACGGCGTCCTCGGCGCCGACCTCGCGGCGGCGCTCACCGCGGCCCTCGGCCTCGACGGCGACCTGACCGGTGGACTCACCGCGCAGCTCGCCGGCGCGCTCGACGCCGCACTCGGTGTGGTCGGAGGCGCCGACATCACGGCTGCGCTCTCGGGCGCACTCGCCGCCGGTGGCGACGTCGCCGCAGGACTGGGCGCGACACTCGGCACCACCCTCGCTGCCGTGCTCGGCGCCGACCTCGGCGCCCAGCTCACCGGACTGCTGGCAGGCGGCGCCGATCTCGGTACCGCACTGACCGCCGTCCTGGGCGGCGCTCTCGACCTCGACGGGGTCTTCGGCATCGGTGCCGACGCGGCCGCCGGCCTGGTCGGCACGCTCGGCACCACGCTCGCCGCCGCACTGAACGTCGGCGGCCTGACCGACGTCGACCTCACCGCACTGCTCGGCGGCGACCTCACCGCCGTCCTGGGCGCCGCACTCTCCGGCGCCCTGGGCGCCGGCGGCGCACTGGGTGGCGACCTCGGCCTGGCACTGGGCGGGCTCGTCGGAGCGGCTACCGACCTCACGGCCGGCGCCGATCTCGGACTGGTCCTCGCCGGTGCACTCGGTGTCACCGGCGATGCCGCCGCCACGCTCTCGGGCGCACTCGAGGCGATGCTGGGAGCTGCGGGCGGTCTCGACCTCACCGCGATCCTCGGTGCCGACGCGGACGTCGCCGCCACCGTCGGAGCCGCGCTGAGCGCAGCACTGTCGGCCGGTGGCCCGCTGGCCGCGAACGTGGGCGCCGCCCTCGGCGGCGTGCTCGGGACCGCCCTGTCGGGCGACCTCGGCGCACAGCTCGCAGGTCTGCTGGGCGGCGGCGTCGATCTGGACGCCGCACTCGGCACGGTCCTCGGCGGCGCACTCGGACTCGGCGGGCTGGTCGATCTCGACGGGCTCGCAGATCTGGACGGGCTCGGAGCCGTCGGCGGTCTGCTCGACGCCGACCTGCTGGGCGGCCTGACCGGCGCACTGGACGCCGACATCGTCGGTGCGCTCGCCGGTTCGCTCGGCGCTGCCCTCGGCGCCGGTGGGCTGCTCACCGGTGACCTGCAGGCACTGCTCGGCGGCGATGTGGCGGCGCAGCTGTCCACCGCCCTCGGCGTGGCTCTCGGCCTCGGTGGCGACGCTGCCGGTGAACTCGGACTCGCCCTCGGCGGCGTCCTCGCCGGCGTCACCGACCTGACCGCGGGTGCCGATCTGGGTGCCGCTGTCACCGCCGCTCTCGGCATCACCGGTGAGGGTGCGGCCACCCTGGCCGGCGCCCTGAACACGGCGCTCGGACTCGGCGGGGCGCTCGATCTCGACGGCCTGGTCGGCGGAGATCTGGCCGCCACGGTCGGCGCTGCACTCGGCGGTGCTCTGGCCGCCGGCGGCGACGTCGCCGCCACGGTCGGCGCCACTCTCGGTGCCGCTCTCGGGGGCTCCCTGACCGCCGATCTGCAGGCCCAGCTCGGTGCACTGCTGGCCGGTGGGCTGGACCTCGACGCCGCGCTCGGCACGGTGCTCGGTGCGGCTCCGGATCTCGATCTGGACGCCGACCTCGCCGGCCTGCTCGGCGGCGCTGTCTCGACCGGCCTCGGCCTGGTCGCGGGAGTCGGCCTGCCCGACACGGAGCTGCCGGACCTCACGGGCAGCCTGGCCGCGGCACTGGGACTGGGCGGCGCAGCCGCAGCAGGACTGGGAACCGCACTGGGCACGGTGCTCGGCGGCACGGTGCTCGCCGATCTGGATGCGAACGGACTGCTCGAGGGTGACCTCGGCGGCATCGTCTCCGCCGCACTCGGCGACGCACTGAACGTCGGCGGTGTCCTCGACCTGGAGACCGACCCGGTCGGCCAGTTCGGCACCGCGCTCAACGGGGCGCTCGGCCTCGTCGGCGGCGTGGACACCGGCGCCCTGGGCGACCTGCCCGCGACGCTGACCGCAGCTTTCGGCGTCGGCGGCACGGCGGGTGCGGAGCTCGGCGGAGCCTTCGGCGCTCTGCTCGACATCGCCGGCGGCGGCGATCCGGTGGCGTCCCTGGGAACGGCACTCGGAGCCACGGGTGACCTCACCACGATGCTCGACGCCGCACTCGACACGGCGGTCTCCGCCGGCGGCGCGCTCGACGCCGAGGGTCTGCCGATCAGCGGACTGCTCGACGCGAACACCGGCCTCGACGGCAGCCTCAGCGCACTGACCACCCTGACCGGTGGCCTCGGCGCCGTGGGTGCGGTCGCCGGCGGACTGGACGGCACCCTCACCGGTGTCGGCGGCGCGGTCACCGATCCCGACGCGGTCACCGGTGCGGTGGCGAGCCTGGGCGGCGGCCTCGCCAGCGGCCTCGGGCTGGGCCTGAACAGCGTCACGCAGGGCGGGCTCGAGCTCGGCTCGGAGCTGCAGGGCGGCCTGACCGGCGCTGCGACCGGCGCGGGCGGCGTCTTCGGCGGCTTCGAGATCTCGCCCGACGGCGAGGTCACCGGCGGACTGGACAACACGTCCGAGTTCACCGGCGCACTCGACGGCGGCATCGACGCCACCGCCGACGCGGTGGGCCAGTTCCAGAACTCCACCGACGCCGTGCTCGGCGGCGTCACCGGAGCGACCGACGGACTGGGCCTGAGCGCGGTCACCGACGTCACCGGCGACGCGCTCGGCGCAGTGACCACGGACGGCGGACTCGGTGGCGACATCGCCGGCGAGGCCACCTCCTGGCAGGACGTCGACGCCGAGGGTGCCTTCGACGGCCCCGCGGCGGCGGTCGACGGAGTCGGCGACGGCCTCACCGACACCGTCTCCGGGCTCGGCGGCGGACTCACCGGTGGCCTGACCGACGGCCTGTCGAACACCCTCGGCGGTGGACTGAGCTCCGCGGACGACGGCCTCGACACCGGCGCTGTGGCCGATGACAACGCGGCCGACGCGGGAGACGCCAACTGATCACCCGCGCTCTGTAACACCGACGACCCCGTACGCGCTTATGCGTACGGGGTCGTCGGCGCTTACCGTGAGGGTCACACCGCCGCAGATGGTGAATGCTCACAGACGCGCTCGACCCGTTGCCACCGCAGACAGATCGGGACCACATGCAGAACGACGCACCACCCGCCGTGCAGACCGGCGCCGGGAAGACCCCCGCGCCGACGCAGGCGACGCAACTGGCCGAGCTCCTGTCCCGGATGGGCGAGGTGGCGTCCGGTGCCGGTCGCCGCGACCTTCTCGACCGGTTGACGGCGGCGCGTGAGCGGGTGCTCGATCCGCGCCTGCGCATCGTCGTGGTCGGACCGCTCAAGCAGGGCAAGAGCCAGTTCGTGAACTCGCTGCTGGGCCTCGACGTGTGTTCGGTGGGCGACGACGAGACCACCGCGGTGCCCACGATGGTCGCGTACGCAGAGACCGAGCGGGCGGAGCTTGTGGTCGGCGAGATCGGCGCCGACCCGGTGCGCATCGACATCCCCATGGCGGACATCCATGCCGTCACACCGACCGACCCGCGCGCGGAGGGTCGCGAGATCCTGCGCCTCGAGATCTCCGTGCCCAGCCCGCTGCTGAAGGACGGGCTCGTCGTCATCGACACCCCCGGCGTCGGCGGCCACGGCAACCCGCACGCCAACAGCACCCTGGGTCTGGTCACGTCGGCGGATGCCGTTCTGGTGCTGTCCGATTCGAGTCAGGAGTTCACCGAGCCCGAGGTGGCCTTCCTGCGCCAGGTGGTGACTCTGTGCCCGGCGGTCGCGTGCCTGGTGACCAAGACCGACCTGTACCCGCACTGGCGGCGCATCGTCGAGGCCGATCGCGGGCACCTCGCGCGGCAGGGCATCGACGTCCCGCTGATGCCGATCTCGTCGATGCTCCGCTCGCACGCGCTGCGGCTGAAGGACGATTCGCTCGACAAGGAGGCCGGCTTCCCGGCTCTCTACGACTTCCTCCGCGGTGTGGTGCAGCGTGCCGACGCCACCACTCGCAAGGCCGTCGCTCTCGACGTCCGCTCGGTGTCCGAGCATCTCGCCCTCGCCCTGGGCAGTGAACTCGCGGCGCTTCGCGATCCGGAGACCGCCGCCGCGGCGGTGGCCGGTCTGCAACAGGCGCGGGCCAACGCCGAGGACATGCAGAAGCGCAGCAGTCGGTGGCAGCAGACACTCAACGACGGCATCACCGATCTGGCCGCCGACATCGACCACGACCTGCGAGACCGGCTGCGCGTCATCACCCGTGAGGCGGAGGAGGCGGTCGACGGGGGAGACCCGGGCAAGGACTGGCCGCGCATCGGTGAGTGGCTCGAGGACCAGATCGCCTCCGCCGTGGGGGACAACTTCGTCTGGGCGCACGAGCGGTCCCTGTGGCTCGCCGAGACGGTCGCTCGGCACTTCGCCGAGACGGCCGATGCGCACATCCCGGCGATGAACATCGCGAACGTCGACGGCGTCATGGACCCGGTGACCTCACTGGGGGACCTCGAGTCCGGCCGGATGGGCATCACCTCGAAGGTGCTCGTGGGCATGCGCGGCTCCTACGGCGGCGTGCTCATGTTCGGACTCATCACGACGATGATGGGACTGGCGCTGCTCAATCCGATCTCGCTCGGCGCCGGAGTCCTGTTGGGCAGCAAGGCCTACAAGGACGACAAGGAGGCGCGGGTGCTCAAGCGGCGGGCCGACGCGAAGGTCGCCATCCGCAAGTTCACCGACGACGTCAGCTTCCAGGTGGGCAAGGAGTCCAAAGACCGCCTGCGGCTCGTCCAGCGCCAGCTCCGTGACCACTTCACCGACATGGCCGATCAGACGGTGCGCTCGGTGAGCGACTCGCTGCGGGCCGCGCAGGAGGCGGCGACCGGCGCCTCGTCCGAGCGTGCCGCGCGCACAGCCGAACTGGAGCAGTCACTGAAGAAGATCTCTGCACTGCGCAGCATCGCGCAGAAGCTCGACCCCGAGGCCGTCGAGGCCGCCGAGGCAGACAAGGTCGTCGAGGCGGCTCGTGCGGACCGCACGCAGATCGGTACCGGCTCGTGAGTGTCACGCTCGACCGTGCGCGGGAACTCGTCGCGGCGGCGCAGGCGGAGTACGTGCGGGAGCCGGACGTCCGGGATGCGTTGCGCGTCTGCGCGGACCGGCTCGACGAGCCGCTGCGCGTCGCGCTCGCCGGATCACTCAAGGCCGGCAAGTCGACGCTCCTCAACGCGCTCGTCGGACAGGACATCGCCCCCACCGACGCGACCGAGTGCACCCGCGTGGTCACGTGGTACCGCCGCGGGACGTCTCCCTCGGTGACGGCCCGGTACGACGGGGACCGCTCGATGAGCATCCCGGTGCTGCGACGGGGTGGTCGACTGTCGTTCGACTTCGGCGATCTCACCGCCGACCGCGTGGACCGCCTCGACGTCGAGTGGCCGGCGCGAACCCTGGCCCGCAACACCATCATCGACACCCCCGGCACGTCGTCGCTGTCCCTGGACGTGTCCGAGCGGACGTTGTCGATGTTGACGCCCGAGGACTCCGCGTCCGGCGCCGATGCCGTGGTCTATCTCCTGCGCACCCTGAGCGCGTCCGACACGTCGTTCCTCACCCGCATCAACGACGCGGTCGGTGGCGACTCCGGCCCCCTCGGCGTGGTCGGCGTCGTCTCGCGTGCCGACGAGGTGGGCGCCGGTCGCATGGACGCGATGATGTCGGCCAAGGAAGTGGCGTCCCGCTTCGCGGTGGAGCTCGAGAAGACCGGTCTGTGCCAGGCCGTCGTGCCCGTCGCCGGCCTGCTCGCCCTCGGGGCACGGACGTTGCGGCAGAGCGAGTTCGGCGCGCTCGTCGCGTTGGCCGACGCTCCGCCCGACGACCTCCAACTGGCGATGCTGTCGGCCGACCGCTTCTCCCGCCCGGACATGCCACTCCCCGTCGATGCGGAGACGCGCGCCGGACTCGTCGACCGTTTCGGGCTCTTCGGCATCCGGATGGCCGTCACGCTCATCCGCATGGGCACGCGCGATTCGCCCTCGCTCGCACGGGAACTCGTCGAGCGCAGTGGACTCGAGGAGCTACGGCACATCATCGACGTGCAGTTCGGCGAGCGAGCCGACCAGCTCAAGGCGCACTCGGCCCTCGTCGCTCTCGATCGCGTGCTGCGCGCCTCACCGGCCGCGGGATCGCGCGCCATCATCGACGAGGTGGGATCCACCCTCGCCGACGTCCACGGGTTCAAGGAACTGCGTCTGCTCGGTCAGCTACGGGCACGCGAGGTGCGGCTGCCCGAGCCGGAGAAGGCGGAGCTCGCTCGACTGGTGGGTGCGCAGGGCACCGAGACGACGACGCGGTTGGGGCTCGATCCGGACGACTCGGTGGAACTGCAGCGCAAGACGGCCTTCGACGCGGTCCGCAGTTGGCGCTCCCGCGCGTCCCATCCGCTGCTCGACCGGTTCACGGCGCGGGCGTGCGACATCGCCGCGCGCAGCGCCGAGGGCATCCTCGCGGAGCTCGACCGCCGCTGAGATCAGCGCCGGACGGGAGCGGCTGCGAGCCATCGCCCGACGGCGGGGACGAACAGCGGAGCGGTGCCCAGCAGAGCGAGGGCCGCGACGACGAACGGCGCATACGTCGTGGGCTGCTCCAGCGCATCGGAGGTCGCGATCCAGAACGCGATCGATCCCGCGGCGGCGACGATGCCGACCAGGGTCAGCGTGGATCGTCCGGTGGGGCGTCGGCCGCGGATCTGCAGGATGCCGGCCAGTCCCACCAGGAGAACGACGGCGCCGACGGCAGCACCGGCGACGAGCGTGATGAGGACCGTCGAGTCGATGTCCTCCGCCGAGGTGCCGGGGGCGTCGGCCGAGAGGACGTCGGCGAGGCGCGACCGTAGTCCCTGGTGGTCGAGTCCCAGCAGCGCGCCGGTGGCCGCCAGGACGACGAGGCACAGACTCCACAGGATCACGGCGGCATCGACGGCGCGTGGGCGCTCGTCGGGAACCGGCTCCCGCATGGGCGTCACGTGCACCGACGGGCGGGGCGGCTTCGGGGGTTGCGAGCCTTCGACACTGTCCGACGCGTTCATGGCTTCAGGCTAGAGGGTCTGTTTCCGCCCGACCCTGTTGTGGTCCGGCCCCGTCCGCTCGGGCTCGGAAAGTGATCGAGCACGAAGTCCGCGGTCGGGGTCACACCGGCTTCTCGGAAGTGGGCCCCATCACTTACGGTCAGGGCGGTAGTGGGCCCGCCAGGGCCCCGTTGTCGATGGGATGAATGTGCGGAAACTGCGGTCTGCCGGCGTCGGTCTGGTGATGTGTCTCGGTCTGTTCGGCGCGGTGGTGCCCACGGCGACCGCCGAACCCCCCGGCCCGGCCTCGAGCTTCTACACGCCCCCCTCGCCGCTTCCCGCCGGGAACGACGGTGACCTCATCCGTACCGGGCCGTCGAATCTCGCACTGTCGCTCCCCTTGCCGCAGGGACCGATTCCTGGCACCGCGACGCGCCTGATGTACCGGTCGCAGGACGCCAACGACGCGCCGGTGGCCGTCACCGGGACGTACATCGACCCGTCGGCCGAGTGGACCGGCCCCGGTCCGCGCCCGCTCGTGGTGATCGCCCCCGGCACCCACGGCCAGGGCGACCAGTGCGCGCCGTCGCACCAGTTGAACAACGTCCTCACCTACACCCCCCGTGCTCGGTCTCATGGTCGAGTACGAGCTCCTCTCCACCTATGCGCTGCTCTCCCGCGGCTATGGCGTCGTCATCACCGACTACGACGGGCTGGGCACACCGGGTGCGCACACCTACGTCAACCGCGCCGCCGAAGCGCACGCGGTGCTCGACGCGGCGCGCGCCGCGCAGCAACTCGGCAACACCAAGGTCGGACCCGAATCCCCGGTCGGCCTCTGGGGTTACTCCCAGGGCGGCGGCGCCGTGGCAGCAGCCGTGGAGCTCGCTCCCGAGTACGCACCGGAGCTGGACATCAAGGGCACCTACGCCGGTGCGCCCGTCGCCGATCTGGCCGCGACGCTGGCACAGGTCGACGGCACCATCCTCACCGGTGTCATCGGCTACACCCTGAACGGTCTGCGCCGGTCCAACCCCGAGTTGGGCCCGATCATCGACGCGTCGACCAACCCGGCCGGTAAGGCTGCGCTGGCGGCACTAGAGAATCAGTGCGTCGTGGAAAGTGCACTCACCGTGGGCTTCCACCGCACCAACGAGTGGATCACCACCGGCGAGTCGCTGTCGGACTACCTGAAGCGGATTCCCGAGGCGCAGACGGTTCTCGCCGAGAACAAGATCGGTAACCGCACACCCACCACGCCGGTCTACATCGACACCGGCACGGGCGACGACATCGTGCCGCACGGCCAGGCAGTCGATCTCGCCGCAACCTGGTGCGGGAAGGGCTCGAACGTCCAGCTGAACACTCAGCAGTTGCCGTTCTTCCTCCCCGGGCTCGCGCTCGGCCACGTCCTGCCCGACTTCATCGGACTCGGCGCCGGCACCAACTGGCTCGACGCCCGGTTCCGCGACGTCCCCACAGCGGGCAACTGCGCCTGACCCGTCACCGCCGAAGCGCCTCGATCACAGTCGATCGAGGCGCTTCGTCGCGTTCCGGACCCTCGAGGTCGACGCGTCCTTCTCCGACGCCGCCTCGGAACGCGCGTCCTGCGCCGCCTCCAGGTCCTCGCGTGCCTTTTCGAGTTGCTCGGTGAGGGCGTCGACCGACTCCTGCAGCTCGTCGATGCGATGGTCGGCCTTCTCCAGCGCCTCGGTCGCACCCTGCAGCGCAGCCTCGGCGTCGTCGAGTTCGGCCTGTGCGCGGGCTCGCTGCTCTTCCATCTCCCGTTCGGCCGTGTCGTCGGGTGCGGGTTCCGGTTCTTGCGCGGGTTCGGGATCGACGGACACCAGCCCCATCGGGCCGAACCCGCTGTACTCGGCGGCCCCCAGCATCCGGCCGCGCCGCACCTCGTCGGCGATGTCCGCATCGGACAGCGCCGCATTCAGGCTCTGGGTCACCTCGCGCCCGACGTCCTCGCCGATCGGGTGACCGCGGTCTTCTGCGATCTTCGCGGCGCGGTTCGCCAGTGCACGCACGGCGCGCTGCCGCTGCTTCGTCAGCGTGCGGAGGGTGGCGCCCGACGGTCGACCGGCCGGCCTCCGGCCTTCCCGCAGATGTTGCTGCGCCTCACGAAGTGCTTCGCCGAGGTCGAGCAGGTCTGTGACGTCGTCCTCCGCGTCGCGCACCGTCACGTTCAGTACCCACCCGACGATCGTCGGTTTGCGCAGCGCACCGATCTGCTTGGCCAGGGCCTTGTCGCCGTCGGAACGCGCCTGCTTCTGCCGTTCCGTGCGGGTGGCGACGAAGTCGGACGGGTCCAGCCCGTACAGCTCGTCGGCCACCTCGTCGAACGTCATGGTGGTCGATTATGCCGCCAAGCTGTGGGCATAGAGATTATGAATAGCAAGTCCCGAAACTATCGATAGCGCGATGGGATGATGCTGCGGGCCCGGTGCGCTGAACCTTCCGTGGCCGCGAGAGACGGGGCCGCGGAAGGGACACACCGTCATGAGCACCCTGCAGAACACCCGCATCCTTCTCGTCGGCGGCTCGTCGGGCATCGCGCGGCGCATCGCCGAGGACGCGCTCGCCGCCGGCGCGGAGGTCTTCCTCGGCAGTCGACGCCCGGAGGCCCTGGCCGACACGGTCGCCGAGCTCGGCTCGGGCGCATCGGCGATGCACCTCGACCTCGACGACGAATCGTCCATCGCCGCCGCCGTCACCACGCTCGGACCTCTCGATCACGTCGTGTCGCTCGCGGCGAACCACGCCAACGGCCCGGTCACAGCCCTCGACCGCGCCGCCGTCGAGGGCGCGTTCGCAGCCAAGGTCGTCGGACCGATCCTGCTGGCCAAGCACTTCGCGCCCACGCTGCGTGACGGCGGCTCGTTCGTGTTCTTCTCCGGTGTCGCCGCATGGAAGCCGGCGCCGGGCCTCGCCGTCATGGCCACGACCAACGGTGCTGTCGCATTCCTCGCGGAAGCGTTGGCCGTCGAACTGGCACCGTTGCGGGTCAACGCCGTGTCGCCCGGCATCGTCGACTCGGGTGCGTGGGACGGCATGGGGGACGGCAAGCAGGCGATGTTCGACGCGACGGCTGCCAAGAACCCCGCTCGGCGAGTGGGTCGACCCGACGACGTCTCGGCCGCAGTACTTCTCGCGCTCACCAACGGCTTCGTCACCGGAACCACCCTCCACGTCGACGGGGGTGGACGGCTGAGCTGAGCGCCTCAGGTGATCCGCACGCCCCTCGGCAAGGTGCGGGCCGGAACGCGGAGTCGGCGCGCGGCGACCGTGAGTCCGAGAGCTCCCAGGATGACATTGACGGCCAGCCCGAGGTACCAACTGTCGCCGATCTTTCCGGATTCGAACGCGACCTGCTCGTCGTAGAAGCTGCGGTTCGAGGCGCTCACGCGGTAGGTCGACGCGGTGTCCGCGCAGGTCGGCTCCGTCAGGTACGGGCCCGTGCGCGCCGTCGAGAGCGTCTCGGCTATCGGGCGCGCCACGCTGGGATCGGGTGGCCGCTCGTCCGACGTCCAGACACGTACGCTCGGATTGTCATCTGCGGCCACCACATCCGGGAGAATGAGAAACGGGTTGGGCGCCAACAGCCACCAGATACGCTCGGTGTGCTCGTAGGAGCGCACCGTGGCCACGTCGCGACAGTCCGGAACGGTGTCGAACGAATCGTCCACGTACGTGTACTCGGCGCCCACCACCTCGTGGTCCTCCGCCGTGGTCGAGTAGAGCAGGCCGAACAGCGCCGGGAGGCCCAGCACGAGGAAGAACACGGTGGCCTGCGTCAGGACGGCCGAACCTGCCGGCCGAGCGGTCAGGGCCGAGTACCCCAGCCCGATCCCGCAGTAGCACAGAAAAATCACGCAGAGAACGATCACGCCCAGCACCGAGGTGCCGATGCCGTAGGGCGCGGCGACGATGCCCCACACCAGGTACGGCGACGCCACGGCGACGAGGGCAAGGCAGGACACCCACGACCCGAGAAGTTTGCCGACGGCCAACTGCCAGTGGCTGATCGGCGTCGCCTGCACCACGGAGAGCGTCGCGTCCTTGCGGTCACCGTTGATCGACGTCGCCGTGAGGGTGGGGGCGAGGACCACGCCGAGGAACAGCTCGACTCCCAGTACGACCGCGTAGAGATTGCGCGCCCAGCCGTCGTAGTTCGCATCGGCCTCGTCCACCGACAGTGCCAGATACATCGACCCGAACACGGCCAGCGACATGACCGTGAACGTGACGGCCAGGGTGACGCGCCACCGCGTGGTGCGCAGTCGCTGCCGGAGTTCGAGGCCGATCAGTACGCCGACCACCGACGACCAGCTGCTCATCCGTGCCGCCATGTCATGTCCTGTCCGCGTCGAGGGCGAGGTACGCGTCCTCGAGTTCCGAGTCGACGCGGGCGAACTCGGCGACGAGCACTCCCGAGTCGACGACCGTGCGCAGGTGTCGCGCCGCGGCCTCCTCGTCGGGGAAGCGCAGGATGTCGGCCGACGAAACAGGCCGGCCCACCGCGCGTAGTCGCCACGATCGTTCGGTGGCGGGTGCCGACTCCCGCGTGCGCCCGTCCGTCATCACGAGCACGTCGTCCACCATCTCCGACAGTTCGGTGAGGATGTGGCTCGACACCAGCACTGCGCATCCGTTGTCGGCGAGCCGGCGGACCTCGTCGCGCAGTTCGACTCGCGAGCGCGGATCCATGCCGGACGCCGGCTCGTCGAGCAGCAGGATGCGCGGTCGGTGGACCAGAGCGCGGGCGAACCCGAGCCGCTGCTTCTGGCCGCGGGACAACTCGTGCGCGGGTCGGTCGGCGCGATCGTCGAGGTGGACCTGCTGCAGCAGTTCGGCGGCGCGGGCACGGGCGTCCTTCGACGACAGCCCGTGCAGCCGTCCGAACGTGGACAGGATCTCGGTCGCCGTGAGGCTGTCCCAGGTGCCGAAGACGTCCGGCATCCACCCCACGGCCCGCCGGAGTGCGACCGTCTCGACCGAAGACCCGTCCAGCTCGAGGGTCCCGGAGTCGGGAGCCAGGAGGCCGGCGAGCATCAGCAGCAGCGTCGTCTTTCCGGCGCCGTTGGGTCCGACCAGCCCGGTCGCCCTGCCGGGGGTCAGAGTGACGTCGGCGTGGGCGACTGCTGTGTGGCGTCCGAACGTGCGGGTGAGACCTCGGGCCGTCAGGGTCGTGCCGGGAACCGGTGACATGCCGTGGACCCTAACCGTCGGACGCGCGTGCTCAGCCACACTCTCGCGTCGAATTCCGCGGATCTGCAGAAAGCCTCGCGATCGGGTGGGTTCACACGCGCCGACCATGCGTGAGTGCCCTCAACTCGCTGCCGGAGGCGGGATCCCGTCGATCCGGTCGACCTGTGGATGCTGAGGCACGGCCGAGTGCAGGTTTTGCCACATTTTCGCGTCGAATGCTGCCGATCCGCAGAAAGCCTCGCGATCGGGTGGGTCCAGACGCGCGGACCACAGCCGGCCGACCACTCCGGGAACAAACTCGCACACCCCTCCGTTGAGCCGTACGACTGCCATTGAGCGTGGGTCACTCAAGTACGACTTGACGGAGCGAGAATCCGGCAGGCAGACTTGAGCGCAGTTCGCTCAGGCAGACGCTCGAACGATCACAGCAGCATCTATCAGGAGGTCTTCACATGGCTCGTGCGGTCGGAATCGACCTCGGGACCACCAACTCGGTCGTGTCCGTCCTGGAGGGCGGCGAACCGGTCGTGGTGGCCAACTCCGAGGGTGCACGCACCACCCCGTCCATCGTCGCGTTCGCCAAGAACGGAGAGGTTCTCGTCGGCCAGTCCGCGAAGAACCAGGCCGTGACGAACGTTGACCGGACCATTCGCTCCGTCAAGCGCCACATCGGCACTGACTGGACCGTCGGCATCGACGACAAGAAGTACACGTCGCAGGAGATCAGCGCGCGCACGCTCATGAAGCTCAAGCGTGACGCCGAGGCGTACCTGGGCGAAGAGATCACCGACGCGGTCATCACGGTGCCCGCGTACTTCGAGGACGCACAGCGTCAGGCCACGAAGGAAGCCGGCCAGATCGCCGGCCTCAACGTCCTGCGCATCGTCAACGAGCCCACCGCCGCCGCTCTGGCGTACGGCCTGGACAAGGGCGAGAAGGAACAGACCATTCTCGTGTTCGACCTCGGTGGCGGCACGTTCGACGTGTCCCTGCTCGAGATCGGCGACGGTGTCGTCGAGGTCCGCGCCACGTCCGGCGACAACCACCTCGGTGGCGACGACTGGGACGAGCGCATCGTCACCTGGCTCGTCGACAAGTTCAAGGCTCAGAACGGCATAGATCTGACCAAGGACAAGATGGCTCTCCAGCGCCTGCGTGAGGCTGCGGAGAAGGCCAAGATCGAGCTGTCCTCGAGTCAGAGCACGTCCATCAACCTGCCGTACATCACGGTGGACTCGGACAAGAACCCGCTCTTCCTCGACGAGCAGCTCAGCCGCTCCGAGTTCCAGAAGATCACCGCCGACCTGCTCGACCGCACCCGCGCGCCGTTCCAGGCCGTGGTCAAGGACTCGGGCATCGCGGTCAAGGACATCGACCACGTCGTGCTCGTCGGTGGCTCCACCCGTATGCCGGCAGTCTCCGAGCTGGTCAAGGAGCTCTCCGGTGGACGCGAGCCCAACAAGGGCGTCAACCCGGACGAGGTCGTGGCCGTCGGCGCCGCACTGCAGGCCGGTGTGCTCAAGGGTGAGGTCAAGGACGTTCTGCTCCTCGACGTCACGCCGCTGTCCCTCGGCATCGAGACCAAGGGTGGCGTGATGACCAAGCTCATCGAGCGCAACACCACCATCCCCACCAAGCGGTCCGAGACCTTCACCACGGCGGACGACAATCAGCCGTCGGTGCAGATCCAGGTCTTCCAGGGTGAGCGCGAGATCGCGTCGCACAACAAGCTTCTCGGCTCGTTCGAGCTGACGGAGCTGCCTCCCGCACCGCGCGGTGTGCCCCAGATCGAGGTCACGTTCGACATCGACGCCAACGGCATCGTGCACGTGACGGCGAAGGACAAGGGCACCGGCAAGGAGAACACGATCAAGATCCAGGAGGGCTCCGGCCTCTCCAAGGAGGAGATCGAGCGCATGGTCAAGGACGCCGAGGCTCACGCCGAGGAGGACAAGACCCGTCGCGAGGAGGCCGAGACCCGCAACCAGGCCGAGTCGCTCGTCTACCAGACGGAGAAGTTCGTCAAGGACAACGAGGACAAGGTTCCTGCGGAGACCAAGGAAAAGGTCGAGTCGGCCATCGCGGAGGCTCGCACTGCCTTGAACGGCACCGACATCGCCGCCATCAAGGCAGCGGTGGAGAAGCTGAGCACGGAGTCGCAGGCTCTGGGTCAGGCACTGTACGAGTCGGCAGCAGCCGACGGAGCAGGTGCCGACGGCGCAGCCCCGACCGACGGTAGCGACGATGTCGTCGACGCCGAGGTCGTGGACGAGCCGGTCGACACGGACAAGAAGTGAGTGCTGAGGACACCGGGAAGGTAGACGCACCCGACGTCGACCCCGCCGTGGAGGAGTCCCTCGCGGGCTCCGCCACGGCGCCCCAGCCCGGTGACGTGGAGGACGAAGCAGAGGTTCTCGAGGCAGAGATGTCCGAGGGTTCCGTGGATTCCGAGACTGCACCCGAGAAGGACGAGCTGTCCGAGCGGACGGCCGACCTGCAGCGCCTCAGCGCCGAGTTCGCCAACTACCGGCGACGCGTCGCTCGGGACAAGCAGGTGGACATCGACAACGCCAAGGCGTCGGTGTTGGCCGAGTTGCTGGGTGTGCTCGACGATCTCGATCGGGCGCGCAAGCACGGTGACCTCGAGACGGGGCCGCTGAAGTCGGTGGCGGACAAGCTCGAATCCGTCATCACCGCACAGGGTCTCGTCGCCTTCGGTGACGAGGGCGACGCGTTCGACCCTGCGCTGCACGAGGCCGTGCAGCACGAGGGCGACGGCAACGATCCTGTCGTCGGCAGCGTGTTCCGCAAGGGGTACAAGGTGCGTGATCGAGTTCTGCGCACCGCCATGGTCGCCGTCGTCGACGGTTCGGGCGCCGACGCGGCATCCGACCAGGCATAGTTCGACCACAACGAAGATGTGATGTGAGAGGAGGAGGCGACCGGTGAGCCAACGGGAGTGGATAGAGAAGGACTTCTACAAGGAGCTGGGCGTCTCCTCCTCCGCGTCGCAGGACGAGATCAAGAAGGCGTACCGCAAGCTCGCGCGCGACAACCATCCGGACTCCAATCCGGGGGACGCGAAAGCGGAGGAGCGCTTCAAGGCGGTCAGCGAGGCCAATGCGGTGCTCTCCGACCCCGCGAAGCGCAAGGAGTACGACGAGGCCCGATCACTGTTCGCCAGTGGTGGTTTCGGACGCGGCGGATTCTCGCCGGGCGGCGGAACCAACTTCGGCGGCGGGGGTACGGCCGGCGGGTTCGACGTCGGTGACCTCTTCGGAGGTGCCGGTGGCGGAGCCGATCTCGGTGATCTGTTCGGCGGGTTGTTCAACCGTGGCGCGGCCGGTGGTCGTACCCAGGCCGCGTCGTCGCGTCCCCGGCGTGGGAGTGATCTCGCGGCCGAGGTGACGCTCGACTTCCGTGACGCGGCGGTGGGAACGTCTGTCCCGCTGTCCATCACGAGTCCGTCGTCCTGCACCACCTGTCACGGGAGCGGCGCGAAGCCCGGCACGAGCCCGCGGGTCTGCCCGCGGTGCAACGGTGCCGGTGTGGTCAGCCGTAACCAGGGCGCGTTCGGCTTCAGCGAGCCGTGCGACGACTGCCGGGGCACCGGCTCGATCATCGACGATCCGTGCACCGACTGCCGCGGCACCGGCGTGCAGAACCGCACCCGGTCGGTGACGGTGCGGGTTCCTGCCGGTGTCAGTGACGGGCAACGTGTCCGAGTGGCCGGCCGAGGCGAGGCCGGTCTGCGCGGCGCTGCCGCCGGCGATCTGCTGGTGACCGTGCACGTGAAGAGCGACGCCGTGTTCGGCCGCACGGGTGACGATCTCACCCTCACGGTTCCCGTCGCGTACAGCGAACTGGTGCTCGGCACGACGCTGTCGGTGCCGACGCTCGACGGCCGAGTCGGTCTGAAGGTTCCGGCGGGAACGGTCGACGGCCGCACCTTCCGGGTGAAGGGTCGCGGCATTCCCAAGAAGTCGAAGATCGGTGACCTGTTGGTCACGGTGAAGGTGGCCGTGCCGTCCGAATTGGACGACGCGGCACGCGATGCCCTCGAGGCCTACGCTGCGGCGGAGAAGGCGAGTGGTTTCGATCCCCGCTACGGGTGGCCCGGAGCCTGACGGTTCTGATGCGAGAGGAGAGATGAGATGACTCGGACGCCCAGCGATCCGCAGGATGCGCGCGACGCAGGCGCGGACCCGGATGCCCGGATCTTCGTCATCTCCGTCGCCGCCGAGCTCGCCGGCATGCACGCCCAGACACTGCGCACCTACGACCGTCTAGGACTGGTGACGCCGTTCCGCACCACCGGCGGTGGGCGACGGTACTCTCCGCGCGACGTCGCGCTGCTTCGCGAGGTGCAGCGTCTCTCGCAGGACGAGGGCGTCAATCTGGCGGGTATCAAGCGCATCATCGAACTCACCAATCAGGTGGAGGCGCTGCAGGCCCGCGTCACCGAGATGGCGACCGAGCTGGCCAAGGTTCATGCCGGGTACCGACGCGATCTCGTTCCGGTGCAACGCAGTAACGCGCTCGTCGTGTGGACACCGCGCAACCCGAAGCAGACCTGACCGTCACCCCGTGCGGATGTTCTCCGCCGGGGTTCCCGTCGTCACCAGGGCACGCGTCGTGAAGCTCGACATCGCCGGTGATCCGCACACCAGCACGCGCTGCGACAGGTACGGCCCGCGCCGCGCCACCACCTCTCCGACGCGTCCGACGAGGTACTCGTGAGGTGCGAAGCCGGAGTCGGGTGCCGTCTGCAGCCGCACGGCCTCGGCGGCATCGAAGAACTCGTCGCGGTACGGCGGGTCCACGGGCTCGTCCACCACCGGGATCACCGTGAGCCATGGCGCTGATCGCGCCATCAGGGACAGCATGTCGGCGGCATAGAGATCGCGGGGGTGCCTGCCTCCCACGTAGAGCCGCACCCGCGGAGGTCGTGGCCGACGTGCCAGGCCCAGCAGCAGTGCGCGCATCGGTGCGAGACCCGTTCCGCCCGCGACCATCACGACGTCGTCGTCGGTGTCGTCGACACGGAGGTCGCCCGCCGGGTCGTCGAGAGTCCAGATGTCGCCCTCACGGGTCTCGCGGACGATGCTGCGACTGACCCAGCCTGCCGGTACCTCGCGAATGTGGAACTCGTACTTGCCGTCTCGCGACGGGGGTAGGGCGGGGGAGTACCGACGAGGCAGGTGCGGCGAGGTGGGCACCGTCACGGCGACGGACTGCCCCGCGGCGAACGGAACAAGTTCGCCGACGAGGCGGACGATCAGGAGATCACGGCGCAGCCGATGGCACTGCACCACTTGCGCTTCGACCACGGTCACCGGTCTTCGCGCATCACATCGTCGCCTGACCGATGTCCCGGTTGGAGATCATCTGGTTGGGCTCCTCGTCGCCGGTGCGTCCCAGCGCGGCGAGGAACGACCGCGCCCAGCGATCGACGTCGTGCGCGAGGACCTGCCGCCGCATCGCCCGGATGTGGCGTCGGCCCGATTCCGGCGTCTGCTCGATCGCGGCCATCATCGCGTC
The DNA here is from genome assembly GCF_030818285.1 of Rhodococcus sp. SORGH_AS_0301. Taxonomy (NCBI): domain Bacteria; kingdom Bacillati; phylum Actinomycetota; class Actinomycetes; order Mycobacteriales; family Nocardiaceae; genus Rhodococcus; species Rhodococcus sp. SORGH_AS_0301. The sequence continues at coordinate 3,402,901 of NZ_JAUTAC010000002.1, read as the reverse complement.
CTTGACGCTGTTCAGGTCGTGCGGGTTGCACTGGTACGCCTGGCGCAGTTCGGCTGCGGCGCCGGTAAACTCGCTGAGCACGAGGGAACCGCCCAGGTCGCTGCGGCACGCCACGTACTCCTTGGCGACGAGGTTCATGCCGTCGCGGATGGGCGTCACCAGCATGACGTCGGCGGCCACGTAGTAGGCGATGAGCTCCTCGCGCGGAATGGGGCGGTGCAGGTAGTGCACCACCGGATGCCCGACGCGGCTGAACTCGCCGTTGATGCGCCCGACCATGCCCTCGATCTCACCGCGCATCTGCTTGTAGCTCTCGACGCGCTCGCGGCTCGGTGTGGCCAGCTGGATCATCACGACGTCCTCGGGATCCACCCGGCCCTCGGTCAGCAGTTCCAGGAACGCCTCGAGACGGACGTCGATGCCCTTGGTGTAGTCGAGTCGGTCGACGCCCAACATGATCGTCTTCGGATTGCCCAGCTCTTCGCGCATCTCTCGTGCACGATCGCGCACCGGCTTGCGCCGCGACTTCTCGTCGAGATCGCCCGAGTCGATGGAGATGGGGAAGGCGCCCACGCGCACGGACCGGAAACCCACCTGCACCACACCGAGTTTGGAGCGGACTCCGATGTTGCCGCGCGAGGTCGGCTGGCCGGCGAGACGCCGTGCGAGGTAGAGGAAGTTCTGCGCGCCACCGGGCAGATGGAAGCCGATGAGATCCGCGCCCAGCAGACCCTCGACGATCTCGGTGCGCCACGGCATCTGCATGAACAGCTCGACGGGCGGGAACGGGATGTGCAGGAAGAAGCCGATCGTCAGATCGGGGCGCAGCATGCGCAGCATCTTCGGGACCAGCTGGAGTTGGTAGTCCTGGATCCACACGGTGGCGTTCTCGGCGGCCGCCTTGGACGTGGCCTCGGCGAAGCGTCGGTTCACCTCGACGTAGGCGTCCCACCAGCTCCGGTCGTAGACGGGCCGGACGATGACGTCGTGGTAGAGCGGCCACAGGGTGGCATTGGAGAAGCCCTCGTAGTAGTCGGCGACCTCCTGCTGCGAGAGCGGGACCGGGACCAGCTCGAGGCCGTCGTCCTCGAACGGGTCGACGTCGACGTCGGGGACACCGGCCCATCCGACCCAGGCGCCGTTGTTGCTCCGCAGGATCGGCTCGAGCGCGGTGACGAGACCACCGGGGCTGCGCTTCCAGACTCGGGAACCGTCGGGCGCCGTGTCGAGGTCGACAGGCAACCTGTTGGCGACGACGACGAAGTCCGAACCTGATGCGGTCACTGCTGATCCTCTGTCTCGACGTCGGGGCGCGCGGTGAGGCCGGCAGCCTGCCGCGACGGTGTCAGCACGTGCTTACCCCACTCGCCGAACGCCAATCGGAGTGCGGGAGCGAGCGGCGCTCAGGCGCGGACGGGCGGGTTGATCCCCAGCATGGACAGCAGCATGCGGCACTCGTCGGCGTCTGTTGCGTAGGCGGCGACGACGCGACGTGCCATGCGGGCGGTCTCGTCGGACAGGGTCTCGATCTCTTCGTCGGCGATGTCGGTCTCGGCGGGCTCGGTGGCCATGCGGGTCTCCTGGGGTCGAACGATGTGGTGGTGCAGCCCGGTGGGGCGCACTCGCGTACCTGAACTCTACGAGTTCGCGCTCGTTCCCGGCAAAACCGGACGCGCACCGTGACCGGTAGCGTCTGCCCCGAACAGCTGTCGTATCGGAAGAAGGACATCCGCCATGCCCATCGGCACCATCAACGGCATCCGCCTCAACTACACCGTGACGGGCAAGGGTCCGCTCGTCGTGATGGTCATGGGGACGGGCAGCCCCGGCCGGGTGTGGCAGCTGCATCAGGTGCCGGCGCTCACGGCCGCGGGATTCCGAGTGTGCACCTTCGACAACCGCGGCATCGCCCCGACCGACGAGTGCGCGGGCGGCATGACGATGGACGATCTGGTCGCGGACACCGCGGCGCTCATCGAGTACCTGCGGTCCGGCCCCGACGAGAAGGCAGCCGTCGTGGGCACGTCGATGGGTGCGCGCGTGGCGCAGGAACTGGCCTTGACCAGGCCCGACCTGGTGTCGCGAGCGATCTTCGCGGCCGGTCACGCCCGGCTCGACGAGTTCCAGAAGGTGCTCGGCGCCGGCGAGCGCGAGCTGGCTGACAGCTCGGCGACGCTGCCGCCGAAGTACGCGGCCGCGGTGACGGCGGCCCTGAACCTCTCTCCCGCGTCGCTCGCCGACCCCGCGAAGGCACGGGACTGGCTCGACCTGTTCGAGTTCTCCGTGCAGCCGCTGACCCCGGGCCAGCGTGCCCAGCTCTCTCTGGACGAGTCGTTCGACCGCCGGTCCGCGTACCGCGACATCACGGTGCCGTGCCTGGCCATGGGCTTCGCCGACGACCGGATGATTCCCGCCTACCTCTCGCGCGAGGTGGCCGACCTGGTTCCGGGCGGTCGCTACGTCGAGATCGCCGACGCGGGGCACTACGGATACCTGGAGAAGCCCGACGAGGTCAATCAAGCGATTCTCACGTTCCTCCGCGAGTAACGCCGGGCGAGCGTTAGGTTAGCCTACGTTCATGTCTCGGGGATCTGTCGTCACCACCGCTGTGCTGCCGTTGACCGCTGCTCAGACGGAGGTCTGGACCGCGCAGCACCTGCTGGGTGACCGCACCGACTTCGTCATCTCGCTGCTCGTCGAGATCACCGGCCCGCTCGACCTCGACCGTGCGTGTGACGTCATCCGGTCGGTCATCGCCGACGCGGACGCGCTGCACGTGCGATTCGACTTCTCCGGTCCCGAGCCCGTGCAGTACCGCAGTGACGACGAGTGGTCGGTCGGGGTCGTCGACCTACGCGCGGCTGCCGACCCGATGGCCGAGGCGAAGGCCTGGATCGCGCGCGACATCGCGTCGGCGGACACCAGCGGCGCCCGCGATCTCTTCGCGACGGCGCTTCTCCGCCTCGGGGACGAGCACGTGCTCTGGCACCAGAGGTATCACCACGGCATCGTCGACGGCTTCGGCATGTCGATCATCTTCAACGAGGTCCGCGCGCGCTATGCGGATCCTGATCGGGGAGTCGCACCCGCGGGCAGGCCGGATGCCGCTCGTCCCACCGTATCCGCGTGGGCTCTCGAGCCGCTGGTGGTGGCCGATGCGGAGTACCGCGCGTCCGAGGGTTTCCGTCGCGACCGCGACTACTGGCTCGACCAGATGGCCGACGCCCCCGAGCCGCCGGTGCTGCTGCCCGACGTGCCCGACACGGGGTCCGCGGTCACCGAGCGGGTCTCAGTGCCGATCGACCGCCTCACCCCGCTGTACGACGTCGCCGAGACGGAGGACATCCGACGCACCCGCCTCGCGCCGGCGGTGTGGATCGCGTACCTGTCCGCGGTCACCGGCCGTCACGATCTCGTCGTCTCACTGCCGTCGACCGCCCGCGTGGGCCGTCGTGCGCGGACGACGCCGTTCATGGCGTCGACCATCCTTCCCGTGCGACTGCGACTCTCGCCGTCGATGACGGTGGCCGACGTCGCGCGGGAACTGCAGCGGGCATCGATCGGCGCGGTCCGGCACGGGCGCTTCCGCGGGGAGGACATCGCTCGGGAGCTGCGGGACTCCGGCGACCGCATGGTGCACGGGCCGGGCATCAACGTCCTCATGGTGGAGCACGGCATCGACATCGGCGGTTCGCCGGCGCACATGCACAGCCTCCAGACCGGACCGGTGCGCGATCTCGACGTCACCGTCACCGGCGGCCGGGACGACGAGCCGCTGGTGTTCGACCTGCGCTCGCGCCCCGGTGCGCACGACGCGCTGATCGGCCACCGGGACCGCTTCGAGTGGGTGCTCGATCAGGTTCTCGCGCAGCCGGATCGGACGTTGTCCTCCCTGTCGACGATGTCGGAGCCCGATCTCGATCGCCTACTGCACACCTTCAACGACACCGCGGAACCGTCCGTGTCGACGTCGGTGCCCGCTCTGTTCGCGGCGCAGGTCGCCGCCACCCCCGATGCGGTGGCCGTGGTACTGGGCGAGCGGACGCTCACCTTCACCGAGCTCTCGCAGCGGGTGCACCAGCTCGCTCATGCACTTCTCGACGCGGGCCTGCCCCGTGAGGGTGTCGTGGCCGTGTCGATGCCGCGCTCGATCGAGATGGTCGTGGGAGTGCTGGCCGCGATGGTCGCGGGCGGTGCGTTCGTCCCGCTCGATCCGGACTGGCCGGCGGATCGCCGCGAGCGGGTGCAGCAGGATGCGGACACCCGCGTCGTTCTCACCGGTGCGGGCCACGAGAAGGGCCGGTGGACGGTCGATCTCGACGACTGGCAGTTCGGGGACAGGCCGACGTCCGCACCGGACATCGTGGTGCACGGCTCGCAGCTCGCCTACGTCATCTTCACCTCTGGCAGTACCGGGACGCCCAAGGGTGCCATGATCCGCCACGAGGCCATCTGTGCCCGCATGGTGTGGCAGCGCGATCGGGTGCTCGGTTTCGGACCGGGCGACGCGTCGTTGTTCAAGGCGCCGTTGTCCTTCGACATCTCGGTGAACGAGATCCTGCTCCCGTTGCTGTCGGGTGGCACCCTCGTGATCGCCGAACCGGGAGGCGAGCGGGACGGTCTGTACCTGCTGGATGTCATCTCGCGTCGCCACGTCACCTTCGTCTACCTGGTGTCGTCCATGCTCGACGCTCTGCTGGCCCTCGACACGGACGGATCGTTGTCCGGCCTGCGGCACGTGTGGTGCGGCGGTGAGGTGCTCACTCCGGAGTTGTTCGCGCGCTTCCGCTCTCGACTCGGCACCACGTTGTACCACGGGTACGGGCCCGCGGAGGCCACCATCGGTGTGTCCCATGTGATCTACACGGGCGACGCTCCTCGCATCGCCACGTCGATCGGCCGCCCCAACCCGAACACGCGCCTCTACGTGCTCGATTCGTTGCTGCGCCCGGTGCCGGTCGGCGTCGGGGGAGAGCTCTACGCGGGCGGGTTCCTCCTCGGTCGTGGCTACGTGGGCGCACCGGACATGACCGCGTCGCGTTTCGTGGCCGATCCGTTCGGCCCCGCCGGCGCCCGGCTGTACCGCACCGGCGACCGCGCACGTTGGGCGGAGGACGGCACCCTCGACTTCCTCGGCCGGGTGGACAACCAGGTCAAGATCCGCGGCATGCGCCTCGAGCTCGAGGAGGTGGAAGCCGCGCTCGGCTCGTGCCCCGGTGTGCGACGCGCCGCCGTCGACGTGCGCCGAACCGGCGCGGGCGCGGCGTTTCTCGCCGCCTGGATCGTGCCGGACGGCGCCGCGCTGACACCCGAGGTGCTGCGCACGCACTGTGCACGCGTCCTCCCCGAGTACATGGTGCCGTCCACCTACGTGGTGCTCGATGCCTTCCCCACCACCGCGAACGGCAAGGTCGATCGGCGGGCTCTGCCCGATCCGGAGCAGGTGCGCGGCGACGCCGTGGCCCCGCGGACGGAGCGGGAGCGTGTGCTGTGCGAGGTGATGGCGTCGGCGCTCGGTGTGGAGAGTGTGGGCGTCACGGACGACTTCTTCGCCCTGGGCGGCGACAGCATCGTGGCGATCACGGTGGTCGCGCAGGCCCGCGAACGGGGGCTGGCGATCGGCCCGCGCGACGTCTTCACCCTGCGTACCGCCGAGGCGATCGCCGGCGCGGCTCCGGCGGAGCTGGTGACCGTCGACGACGATCCTGTCGGTGAGGTGGTGGCCACGCCCATCGTCGCGCGGACACTCGAGCACGGCGGCATCGGCACCGCGTTCCACCAGACCGCCTCCGTGGCAATGCCTCCGGGCGCCGACCCTGTACTCGTGCGTGCGGCCGTCGAGCTCGTCGTCGCCCACCACCCGGCGCTGCGTGCTGTGTGGAGCGAGGGTCTTGCCGTGCCGGCCGACACCGTGTCCCCCGAGTTCGGCACGGGCTCCGTGGCGGACACCGTGGCCCGCCTCGATCCGATGCGGCCGGGCGGCATGGTGGCCGTGTCTCTCGAGGCCGACACGCTGATTCTGTCGGTGCACCACCTCGTCGTCGACGGGGTGTCGTGGCGCATCCTGCTCGGGGATCTACTGACGGCACTCGGTGCGCTGAGCGAGGGCCGCACGCCCACGCTGCCACCGGTCACCACGTCGATCCGCCGCTGGGCGAGCCTGGTCGCCGATGCTGCGGACGCCGGCCACTTCGATCACGAACTACCCTGGTGGCGTGAGGTTCTGACGACCTCGAGCGACACCGTCGGTGCTCGCGCACTCACCGCGGCCGATCGACTGTCGGCGACGCACACGGTCACCACCCCCGCCGACGTCACGGCGGCTCTGCTGATCGACGTCGCCACCGCCTACCGCACCGGGCCCACCGAGGTGCTCCTCGCGGCGCTCGCCCGCACCCTCGCGTCGTGGGACGGGTACTCGGCGCCGTCGGTCGTCGTGGACGTGGAGGGACACGGCCGCGACGTCGAGGTCGTCGAGGCCCCCGCGGTCGATCTGACGCGCACCGTCGGGTGGTTCACGACCGTCCGTCCCGTTGCACTGCCGACCGGTCCGGACCCGGATGCCGATGTCCTGCTGCAGATCCGGGACTCGCTGCGCTCGGTACCTGCGTCGGGCGTCGGATACGGCGCACTGCGGTACCTGCGCCGCGAGCCCGCCCTGGCGGAGGCCGCGGCGCCGAGCGTCCTGCTCAACTACCTCGGCCGCAGTACCGACGTGGGGGTGTCCGTCACCGGGGGCTCCGATCCTGATCAGCTTGCGGCGCACGCGCTGACGATCGACGTGATCGAGACCGGGGGACAGCTCGTCTCGACCCTGCGCTGGGTGCCGGGTGTGGTGGACGACAGCATCGTGGATGCGTGGACCGCCGCACTCGACCGCGTCGCCGGATCTGCGTCGAGCGCTCGCCGCACCTCCGCAGACTTCCCGCTCGCCGCTCTCGGCGCGGACGACGTCGCGGCGCTCCCGGACGACGTCGAGGACGTCCTGCCCCTCACCGCCGTGCAGGATGGCATATACTTCCACAGCACTTTTGGAGACACGGACCCGTACGTCGTGGGCCAGGTGATCGATATCAGTGGCCCCGTCGACAGTGTCGTGCTCCGCACCGCGCTCGAGCACGTGGTGGCTCGACACGCATCGCTGCGTACCAGCTTCCGACCCCTCGCCGACGGGCGCGTGGTCCAGGTGGTGCACCGCACCGTCGATGTCCCGTTCACCGTGTCCGACAGCACCGTCGACGAGGTGCTGGCCGAGCACGCCGGTGACGGCATGGATCTGGGCTCCGCTCCGCTGGTGCGCTACACCCTCGTCCGCCACGACGAGACCCGCTCGTCCCTCGTGCAGTCGATCCACCACATCGTCGCGGACGGATGGTCGATCCCGATCATGCTGCGCGAGATGCTCGCTCACTACGGGGACACTCCGGCTCTTCCGGCGGTCACCGCGCCCGCGGCGTGGGTCCGCCACCTCGCCGAGCGAGACATCGACGCGTCGGCGCGGGTCTGGCGCGCCGCACTCGCAGGTGTCCGCGAGTCGGTACCCGTCCCGGCGTTCGGCGCCGCCGGCAGCGGTACCGCAGCCGTGCGGGTCGACCTCTCCTCCGACGTCACCGCCGTGGTGTCGGGACGTGCGCGCGATGCCGCGGTGACGCAGGGTTCCCTGCTGCACGGAGCCTGGGGTCTCGCGCTCGCACGCGCCACCGGTCGACGCGACGTCGTGTTCGGGTCGACGGTGTCCGGACGGTCGGCACCGGTCGCCGGTATCGAATCCATGGTGGGGCTCTTCATCGACACCATCCCGGCACGATGGAGACTGCGAGCGGACGACACCGTCGCCTCCGCGGTACAGCGCTGGCAGCAGGAGCAGGCCGATCTGCTCGATCACCACCATGTCGGTGTGCCGACGCTGCGTCGTGTCGCAGGCGTGGACTCGTTGTTCGACTCGCTGGTCGTGGTGGAGAACTACCCGTTGGGCGACACCGCCATCGCCGATCCGTCCGGCACCATCGCGTTGACGGGCATTCGGGTGGAGGAGAACTCGCCGTACCCGTTGACGCTCATGGTGATCCCCGGCGATCGGTTGACGCTGGAGCTGAAGTACGACGCGGCGCTGGTCTCGGCAGCGACGGCGCAGTCGATGCTGGACACCGTCGTCGCCGTCGCGACCGCACCGGCCGACACCCTGGTGTCCGCGGTGACGGCGACGGATCGTCCGGCGGTCGTCGACGCGCCCTCGTCCGACAGTTCGACCACCCTGGTGGATCTCCTGGAGGTGCAGCGCCGGGCCACCCCGAACGGCGTCGCCCTCGTCCACGGCGAGGAGTCCCTCACCTACGCCGAGCTGCACTCGCGCGCCGAGCGGGGTCGCCGCCGGCCTTCGTGAGCGTGGTGCCGGTCCGGGATCGGTGGTGGCGGTGGCACTTCCGCGCTCGATCGATCTGGTGGTCGCACTGCTCGCGGTCGTCCGGTCGGGCGCGGCGTACCTGCCGCTCGATCCGGGGTACCCGGCCGAGCGTCTGGCCTTCATGATCGAGGACGCGCAGCCCGCCGCGGTGATCGAGGGCGATCTCGCACCGTTCGAGGCCGAGCCGACGGCAGCACCCGGGCCCGCCCCAGCCGACGCCGCGTACGTCATCTACACCTCGGGATCGACCGGCCGTCCCAAGGGAGTGGTGGTGCCGCACAGCGCCATCGTGCCCCGCCTCGAGTGGATGCGCGATCACACTCCGCTCGCCGTGGGCACCCGAGTGCTGCAGAAGACGCCTTCCAGTTTCGACGTCTCGGTCAGCGAGTTCTTCGGACCGCTGGTGTCCGGAGCGACGCTCGTGCTCGCGGACCCGGATGCGCACCGCGACACCGCCCGTCTCGTCGAGGTGATCCGCGCGCAGCAGATCACCTGGGTGCACTTCGTCCCCTCGATGCTCGACGCGTTCCTCACCGATCCGGACGTCGCGACGTGCACGTCGTTGCGCGTGATCGTCTGCAGCGGTGAGGCACTGTCCGCAGAGTCCGCGCGCCGCGTCGGCGAGCTGCTTCCACACGTGCGCCTGGACAACCTCTACGGCCCGACCGAGGCGGCCGTCGACGTCACCGCCGCGCAGGGCGTGCAGAACCACCCCGGCGACGCGGTGCCCATCGGATCTGCGCTGCCCGCCGTCGGGTTCCGCGTACTCGACGGGTGGCTGTCGCCGGTGGGACCGGACGTGCCGGGCGAGCTGTACCTGGCGGGTCCGCAGCTGGCGCGCGGGTATCTTCGCCGCCCCGGTCTCACCTCCACCAGGTTCGTCGCCGGGCCGGACGGGGAGAGGCTCTACCGCACCGGCGACATCGTGCGGTGGCGCGACGGGGCGCTGGACTACCTCGGTCGCGCCGACACCCAGGTCAAAGTGCGGGGCTTCCGTATCGAGCTCGGTGAGATCGACGCGGCGCTGCGCTCGCATCCGTCCGTCGACCGGGCCGCCACGGTGGTGCGCACCGACCGCGGGACCGCGCAGATCGCCGCCTTCGCGGTGGGGTCGGTGGACGAGGCCGCACTGCGGTCGTACCTGGCCGACCGTCTGCCCGAGCACATGGTGCCGACGACGCTGTCCGTGGTGGCTGATCTGCCGACCGGCCCCAGCGGCAAGCTCGACCGGGCAGCGCTGCTGGCCGCCCTACGTTCGGACACTCCGACCACCACGGAGACGGGGTCGGGTCCGGTCGCGCTGCTGTGCACCCACTTCCACACCGTTCTCGGTGGAGCGGCGGTCGGTGAGGACGACGACTTCTTCGCCCGCGGCGGCGACAGCATCCTGGCCATCCGGCTCGTGAACCTGGCGCGGGGCAGCGGTCTCGAGATCAGCGCCCGCGACGTCTTCGAGAAGCGCACTCCGCGTGCGCTCGCGGAGGTCGCACGGGTCGAGTCTCCGCAGGCCGCCACGGTTGCGGAGTCCGGTGTCGGGGAGGTGCGCCCGCTCCCCGTGGTGCACCGGCTGTCCGAGTGGTCCGGTAGCACCGATCGGTTCAACCAGTCACTGCTGCTGGTGGTTCCGGCTCCGGTCGAGGAGACCACGCCGCAGCGCACCGTCGATGCGCTGGTGCAGCATCACGACAGCCTGCGCCTCGTCCTGACCCGTCACCTCCGCGGTGTCTGGACCACCGCGGTGCGCCCCGACGCCTCGGTCACCGTGCACCGCGTCCACGCGGTCGATCTCGACGAGTCTGCGTTCGCCGACCTCGTCGCGCGCGAATCCGATGCTGCCACCGACCGTCTGGCTCCCGAGGCCGGCGCCGTGCTCGAGGTCGTGTGGTTCGACCGTGGCTCCGAGCCCGGCCGGCTGCTGCTCGTCGCGCATCACCTCGTCGTCGACGGGGTCTCGTGGGGCATCCTCGTCGAGGACCTCGCACTGGCGTGGATCGCGCACGACAGCGGCCAGACCCCGACGTTGGACCGCGTGCGGACCTCGTTGCGGGAGTACGGGCGCCTGCTCGACGAGAGTGCCCACAGCCCCGCTCGTCTCGCGGAACTGGACCACTGGACCGCCGTCACCGCGCCGGGCGGCGCGCTCACACCGAGAGACACCGACCACGCCGTGGTCGGTCAGGGCGACGTCCGCACCGTCGACGTGTCGTCCGAGGTCACTGCCGAGGTGCTCGGCAGTGTGCCCGCTCTCGTGTGCGGCGATGTGACCGACGTCGTCGCCGCAGCGCTCCGGCTCGCCCTCACCCGGTGGTCCGTCGACCGCGACGTACTGGTCGACCTCGAGCGCCACGGTCGGTCGGATGCGGCGGATCTCTCGCGCACCACGGGGTGGTTCACGTCCATCGCTCCGGTCCGGCTGCGGCCGGGAACCGATCCCGTCACGGTGCTCGCGGAGACGAAGGGAGGCCCTGCGTGCGGCGCCCGACGGTGGCCTCGGCTACGGGCTCCTGCGCTACGGGAACGCCCGCACCGCAGCCCTTCTCGCACGTGGTGAGCAGTCGCAGATCCTGCTGAACTACTTGGGCCGGGTGCCGGCCGCCGGGTCGGCCCCGTTCGACAGGGCTCCGGAGACCGTGCGTACCGATCCCGATGCCGACATGGGCGGTCCCTACCGTCTGGTGATCAACGCGCACGTGACGGACGGTGCACAGCCGACCCTCTCGGCCCAGTTCGCCTGGTCGTCCGCGCACCTGTCGTCCGAGGCGGTCACCTCGCTCACCGACGAGTTCCGCACGGCGCTCGGAGATCTCGCGGAGGCCGCCCGCACACACGACGGACCGCCGATCCTCACGCGGTCGGACGTCCCTCTCGTCGACCTCACTCCCGACGAGCTGACGGCGCTGACCGCACAGGGATCTGTCGAGACCGTGTGGCCGTTGACTCCTCTGCAGGAGGGACTGGTCTTCGAGAGCCTGTCCGCGGGGGAGCGCGACATCTACACGGCGCAGTTCGCGCTGGACTTCGATCACCGCCTCGATCTCGATCGGCTGCGTAGTGCCCTCGCCGGGCTGCAGCGCCGCCACCCACAGCTGCGCGCAGGGTTCACGCAGACGGCCGCCGGTGTGCCGGTGCAGGTCGTGTCGTCGTCGTGCGAGGTGCCCGTCCGCGAGGCACACGCCGGAGACGACGACGAGGCCGAGCGGTGGATGCAGGAGGACCGCGACACCCCGTTCGACCTGTCGACACCACCGCTGTGGCGGGTGCTCGTGCTGCATCTCGACGGTGGGCGCGATCGCCTGGTGATCAACCGGCAGTTCCTCGTCTGGGACGGCTGGTCCAACGGTGTGGTGGTGGGAGAGTTGCTCGCCCGCTACGAGAATCCGGGGCTGCCCGCGCCGGCGGACACCGCGTTCGAGCGGTACCTGACGTGGCTCGCGGAACGCGACCGCGTCGCGGCCCGCACCGCGTGGGCGACGGCGATGGCCGGTCTCGACGAGCCGACGCTGGTGGCGCACCGCGCCGCGCCGCCGGTCGGTATCCCGTTGCGCCGACGCGACGAGCTCGATGCGTCGACGACGGCCGCGCTCGTCGCCGCCACCCGTCGGCGCGGTGTCACGCTCAACGCCGTGGTCACGGCCGCTCTGGCACTGGCGATCTCGTCGGCCACCGGCCGCACCGACGTGGTCTTCGGCATCACGGTCGCGGGCCGACCGCCCGAGGTCGAGGGACTCGACACCGCACCAGGGATGTTCCTGTCGACGGTGCCCGTCCGTACCGTGCTCGATCCCCGCGAGAGCGTCGACGCCCTGGTCCGCCGTGTCCAGGGCGACCGCGTGGAGGCGATGGAGTTCGATCACCTCGGTCTCGCCGAGATCATCGAGGTGTCGCCGCACCGCACTCTGTTCGACACGCTCTGCGTGGTGCAGAACTTCGTCTCCGAGGACTCGGCGGCGTCCCTGAACGCGGCGCACGGTGTCGCGGGCACCGACAGCATCGACCACACGAACTATCCGCTCACCGTCGTCGTCACGCCGGGCGCTCGGATCGCCGTGACGGTCGAGTACCGGCCGGAGGCGATCGACGTCGAGCGCGTCGACCTGATCGCGGACGAGTTCACCCGCCTGGTGGCCGGATTCGCGACCGAGGGGTCGCGCTCTGTTCTGCCGGCGCTGCCACGCCTCGACCGACAGGTCGACGAGGTTCCTGATCTCACCGTGACCGAGATGCTGCTCCGCACAGCGCAGAAGGATCCCGACGCGATCGCACTCGTCGCCGGGTCCGAGCACCTCACCTACGCCGGGTTGGCCGGCCGGGTGGAAGGTCTGGCGCGCGTCCTGCTGGGCCGCGGTGCGGGACCGGAGACCGTGGTGGCTCTCGCGTTGCCTCGCAGTCTCGACATGGTGGTCGCGCTGTTCGCCGTGTTGCGCACCGGCGCGGCCTATCTGCCCCTCGAACTCGATCACCCCGATGCCCGTATCCATGCTCTGCTCGACGACGCTCGTCCGCTGTGCACCGTGACCACGGAGGCGGTCGGTCGCCGACTGATCGGACGCGACGGCATCGTCGTGCTCGAACCATTCCACGACGAGTCACCGCTCACCGCAGCCGAACTGGGGGCGTTCGCGCCCGGAACGCCGCATCGGCTCGATCACCCGGCCTACGTCATCTACACGTCCGGGTCGACCGGGACGCCCAAGGGCGTCGTCACGCCGTACCGCGGACTGACCAACATGCAGCTGAACCACCGGTCCGCCATCTTCGACCCTGTGGTGGATGCGGCACACGGTCGGGCACTGCGGATCGCGCACACGGTGTCGTTCGCGTTCGACATGTCGTGGGAAGAACTCCTGTGGCTCGTCGAGGGTCACGAGGTGCACGTCGCCGACGAGGTGCTGCGCCGCGACGCCGATGCCCTGGTCCGCTACATCGACGAGGAGTGCATCGACGTCATCAATGTGACCCCCACGTACGCATCCCTCCTCCTCGAGACAGGTCTGCTCGACGGGCATCGACCGGCGCTCGTCCTGCTGGGCGGTGAAGCCGTCGGCGACGACGTGTGGTCCGCACTGCGATCCACCGACGGCGTGCTCGGCTACAACCTGTACGGCCCCACCGAGTACACGATCAACACTCTCGGTGCGGGCACCGACGAGAGCGAGACGCCGACGGTCGGGTTGCCGATCCGCGCCACCGAGGCGCACGTGCTGGACGGCTGGCTGCGGCCCGTACCGGACGGCGTGGCCGGCGAGTTGTACATCGCCGGAGCCGGACTCGCCCGTGGCTACGCGGGACGGTTCGGCCTCACGGCGGACCGCTTCGTCGCCGATCCCTTCGGGACGGGGGAGCGCATGTACCGCACGGGTGACCTCGTGCGTCGCCGCGTCGGAACGGGACTGATCGACTACCTCGGCCGCACCGACGATCAGGTCAAGATCCGCGGTCACCGGGTGGAACTCGGTGAGGTCGCCTCGGTCGTGTCGTCGGTGGCCGGCGTCCGCCGCGCCGCGGTCGTCACCTCGACGGGGCCGGGCGGGCTGGCCCGGTTGATCGCCTACGTCGACACCGACGCGGATGCCGAATCGGTACGGGCGGCCTGCGCCGTGGTCCTGCCGGACTACATGGTGCCCACCGTCGTGCTCGTCTCGTCCTTCCCGATGACCGTCAACGGCAAGCTCGACGTCGCCGCACTGCCGGCGCCGGACGAGAGTGCCGTCGACGCTGTGCCGCCGCGGACCGAGGTCGAACGGCTGCTGTGCAACGTGTTCGACGACGTGCTCGGCCGCCGCGGCACCGGGATCCACGACGACTTCTTCGATCTCGGTGGCCATTCACTTCTGGCGACTCGCGTCGTCGGCCGTGCGCGGACCGCGCTCGGCACCGAGCTGAGTGTGCGCGATCTGTTCGCCGCGCCGACCGTGGCGGGTCTCGCCGCGCTAGTCGGATCGCGAGGCGATGACGCGCGGCCGGCTCTGCGTCGGTACGACCGGCCGGATGTCGTGCCCATGTCGGCTGCGCAGCAACGGCTCTGGCTTCTGCATCAGCTGGATCCGGACTCGGCCGCCTACAACTTTCCGATCGTCCTGCCGCTCCCCGAGCAGGTGGACGAGGATGCGTTCCGGCTCGCCCTCGCCGACGTCGTCGAACGGCACGAGTCGCTCCGCACCGTCTTCGGCGATGCGGACGGCGTTCTGGCGCAGCATGTCCTGACGACAGCGTCACCGGAGTTGTTCGTTCACGAAGGCGATGCCGCCGCCGTGGTCGCCGAGATGACGGCGCGGCCGTTCGATCTGCGCCGGGAGATTCCTGTCCGCGCGGCGCTGATCCGGAACGAGGACACTTCGTGCGTCGTCGTGCTCGTCCTACACCACATCACGACCGACGAGTGGTCGGACCGGCCGCTGCTGGCCGACCTGATGGCGGCCTACGCCGCGCGACTGTCCGGTGACACGGATGCCCGCCCTCCGCTGCCCGTGCAGTACGCGGACTACACGCTGTGGCAGGCCGACCTGCTCGGCGACGCCGCAGATCCGGAGTCGCTCGCGGGGCGTCAGCTCGCCTACTGGCAGTCCGCCCTGGCCGGCGCTCCCGACGAGATCGAACTCGCGACCGACCGACCGCGTCCGCCGCGGCCGAGTCATCGCGGATCGGTGGTGCGTCGCACCGTCGATCCCGAGACCGTGCGCGCCCTGCGGACACTCGCGCGGAGTCTCGACGCGAGTGTCTTCATGACCCTGCACGCGGCGTCTGCGGTGCTGCTGCACCGGATCACCGGGTCCGACGACATCGTGCTCGGCGCCCCGGTGGCCGGGCGCGGTGAGGAGGGGCTCGACCAGCTCGTCGGGTTCTTCGTCAACACGCTGGTTCTGCGCACCGCGGTCGACGGCCGCTCCACGCTGCAGCGGGCGGTGGAGGAGGCGCGTAGCGTCGACCTCGAGGCCTTCGCGCACGCGGATGTGCCTTTCGACGCAGTGGTGGCGCGGGTCGCTCCCGAGCGCAGCATGTCGCGGAACCCGCTGTTCCAGGTCATGATCAGCCATCACACCGGTCCGCTCGGCGACGGTGACGCGGCGCTGATGACGCCGGCGAAGTTCGACCTGGTGTTCAACTACACCGAGGATCTCACCTCCGACCGCCTGGTGCTCGAGCTCGAGTACGCCGAGGATCTGTTCGACGCGTCGACCGCCGAGGCCGTCACAGCACGTCAGCTCGCGGTGCTCGACGCACTGGCGACCGACGCCACGGCGGTGGTCGACGACGTCGACATCTTCCTGCCCTCCGAGCGCGACGACGTCCTCCGGCGCTTCAACGACACCGCCCGTGCGGTGCCCGAGGAGTCGCTGTTCGAGTCGTACCTGCGGTGGGTCGAGACCACTCCGGACGCGATCGCTGTGGTCGACGAGACCACGACGTGGACGTACGCGGATCTGCACGAGCACGTCCTCGACATCGCCGCGGAGTTGCAGCGGCGCGGTGTCGGCCCCGAGGCCGTGGTCGCGGTCGCGGTGCCGCGGTCGGTGTGGACCATCGCGGCGACCATGGGGGTCCTCGCGGTGGGCGCGGCGTATCTCCCGCTCGACCTGAAGCATCCTGCGGACCGGCTCGAGTACATGGTCACCGATGCGGGTGCGACCCTCGCCCTGACGTCGGCCGCGGCTACCGCGCAGGTGCCGTCCGCGGCCGAACACGTCCTCGTGGAGGACATCCCGCCGTCGACCGGTGTCGAGCTCGCGCGACCGGCCTCGCTCGAACTCGCGGCGTACGTCATCTACACGTCCGGTTCGACCGGCCGCCCCAAGGGTGTCGTGGTGCCGCACGAGGGCATCTCGTCACTCGTGGCCACGGCGGAGGACCGCATGCGACTCACCACCGGATCGGTGGTCCTGCAGTTCGCGTCCGTCGGCTTCGACGTCGCGGTCTTCGAACTCGCCATGGCCCTGTGCACGGGATCGCGGCTGGTGATCGTGCCCGACGACTCGCGTGTGGCGGGTCCCGAGCTCACCGACTTCTGCGCCGAGCACGGGGTGACCCACGCGATCATCCCGCCGTCGCTCATGGCGGCGCTCCCGCCGGGATGCGCACTGCCCGAGGGGTGCACCGTGCTCGTCGGTACCGAGACGGTGCCGCCCGCGGTGATCTCCGCCTGGTCCGAGCATCTGAACCTGCTCGCGGCGTACGGACTGACCGAGGCGACGGTCAACAACACTCTGTGGCAGGCCCGTCCGGGCTGGACGTCCTCCGTGCCCATCGGCGTACCCGATCCCAACGAGCGCGCGTACGTGCTCGACGATCGGCTGCGGCCCGTCCCGGTCGGGGTGTCGGGGGAGCTGTACATCGCCGGCCGCGGGCTGGCGCGCGGGTACCTCGGGCAGCCTGGGCTCAGTGCCCACCGCTTCGTGCCCGATGTCGCCGCTCCCGGCGGCAGGATGTACCGCACCGGCGACCGGGCACGCTGGCGTGCCGACGGCAATCTCGACTTCCTGGGGCGCGTCGACGACCAGATCAAGGTGCGGGGGTTCCGGATCGAGCCGGGCGAGATCATGGCCGCGATGGCGTCGTTCGACGGTGTCGATCAGACCGCCGTCGTCGTGCACGAGTCGTCCGGGGTGAGTCGCCTCGTCGGATACGTCACCGGGCGTGACGATCTCACGGGCGACGCGGTGCGGACGCACGCGGCGACGGTGCTGCCGGACTACATGGTGCCCACTCTCGTCGTGGTGGTCGACGGGACGTTGCCGTTGACACCCAACGGCAAGTTGGACCGAGCGGCGTTGCCGCAGCCGGAGTGGTCGTCGGTGGTCGGGGGCCGCGCTCCCACCACGGACGTCGAGCGTGTGCTGGTACGCAGTGCCGCAGCAGTTCTGGGCCTGGACGAGCTGGGGACGGACGACGACTTCTTCGCTCTCGGCGGTCATTCGATGGCCGCGATGCAGTGGGTGTCGGCCGTCCGCGCCGAACTCGACGTCGACATCTCGGTGCGCGACGTGTTCGAGGTGTCGACCGTCCGCGCCTTGGCGGAGCGACTCGCCGATCGCGGTGGACACGAGGGACCGCACCTGACCGCGCACGCGGACAGGCCGGATGTCGTGCCGCTGAGTCCGATGCAGGAGACCAGGCTGCAGAACGGGCACGTGGTGCAGGCCGACCACGCACTGGTTCTCGAGCTGCCCGACGTGGACGCGGCGGTGCTCGCCGCCGCGGTCCGCGATGTCGCAGAGCGGCACGAACCGCTGCACTCGGTTCTGGTGCCGGGCGAGGGGTCCGCCCTCGGCGACCTGGTGGCGCTCGAGACCGTCGACGTCGGGGCAGACGACATTCGCCGCCGCGCCTACGAGATCGCACAGGAACCCCTGCATCTGACGCAGCGACCCGGTCTGCGAATCATGCTGCTACGGAACGATTCCAGGGAAGTAATAATTCTCCTGGTCATGCACTACTGGGCCGTCGACGAGTGGTCGGTCGTCCCGTTGCTCACCGATCTGATGCACGCTGCGCAGGCGCGCTCCGGTGCCGAGGCGCCGGAGTTCACGCCGCTACCGCTGCGGTACGGCGACGTCGCGCGCTGGGCCGTCGCCCGACGGGATGCCGACGACTCGGCGATCACATCGTGGCGCGAGACCCTGGACGGTGTGCCGGGCCGGGTGAGTCTTCCGATCGCGCTGGGGGAGTCGGGGTCCGACGCCGTCGCGATCGACATCGATGTCGACGTGGTGCGAGCACTGCGTAGCATCGAGGGTGCGGGTCTCGTGTCGGTTCTGCATGCTGCCTTCGCGCTCGCTCTCACCGACCTCGGTGCGGGTGAGGACCTGGCGATCGCCACGATGGTCGCCGGCCGCGACGACGAGAGCACGCACGCCATGGTGGGTGCGTTCGCCGACGTCGTGCCGATCCGCACGCGAACAGGATCCGATCTGGCGACGGTCGCTCGTCGGGTGCAGGCGGAGACCGTCGCGGCGCTGAGCCGTTCCGGTCCTTCCTATGTCGACATCGTCGAGGGCGCCGGCGTGCGCGAGATGTACCGTCCGCAGTTCCTGGTGGTGCACCACCACGTCGCAGATCTCGGCGACGCCGGCGCGGCACTCCTGCCGGTACCCGTCGGTCGACCGTGGGCCGACCTGACGCTGAGCGTCCACGAGAGCGAATCGGACCACGACGCTGCACTTTTCGCGCAGCTGCAGTTCGCTGCGGGTGCCGATCGCGGGGCGATCGGTCGGTTCGTGGAACGGCTCACTCTGCACCTGCGATCGGTCGTCGAGGGCTAGTGGACCAGCAAAGGCTAGGCTAAGCTGACCGACGGTCCCGACGTCCACGCGACGATCCGATCCGGGACGGAACGGGTGGGAGAAGCATGAGCAGTCCAGAAGTACTCGACGTCGTGGGTGTCGGTTTCGGACCTGCGAATCTCGCGCTGGCGATCGCGATCGAGGAACACAACGAGACGTGCGCGGAGCACGAGCGCGTCCGGGCGGTGTTCGTGGAACGTCAGGAGAGCTTCGGGTGGCATCCCGGCATGCTGCTCGACGGCGCGACGATGCAGATCGCGTTCCCGAAGGACCTGGTCACGTTCCGCAATCCGCGGAGCGGGTTCACCTTCTTCAACTATCTGTACGAACGCGACCGGCTGGTGGACTTCGTCAATCACCAGACGTTCTTCCCGACGCGGCACGAGTTCCACGACTACCTGTCCTGGGCTGCCGACCGGGTCGACGCCGACGTCCGCTTCGGCACGTCGGTCACGGACATCAGGCAGGACGGCGACGTCCTGACCGTCCGGTGCGACGACGGCACAGTCGTGCGCACCCGCAACGTCTCCGTCGGCGCCGGGTTGACCCAGCGGGTCCCCGAGTGGGCATCGCTGTCCGCACGGTGCTTCCACAACCACGACTTCCTGCCACGTATGGCCGAGCTGCCGAAGCCGACCCACGGACGGTTCGTGGTGCTGGGCGCCGGCCAGTCGGCAGCCGAGGTGGTGCAGTACCTGCACGGTCACTACCCGCACGCCGAGGTCCACAGTGTCTTCACGCGGTACGGCTACAGCCCCGCCGACGACAGTCCCTACGCCAACCGCATCTTCGATCCGTCCGCGGTCGACGAACTTCACCGGGCACCGGCCCTCGAGCGGGAGCGGCTCATCGCGCTGCACCGCAGCACCAACTACTCGGTCGTCGACATCGAGCTGATCGAGGAGCTCTACCGCGCGGAGTACGCGGAGCGCGTCAGTGGTCACCGCCGGCTGTTCATGCGCCGCGCGTCCACCATCGACGGCGTGGTCGAGACGGCCGACGGCATCGAGGTGACCATCCGGGACAGCATCGACGGCATCGCCGACACCCTCGACTGCGACGCGCTCGTGCTCGCGACCGGCTTCCGGCCCGCGCCTCTGCGCCCGCTCCTCGGCGAACTGGCGCCCGAGGACGGCGGCCCCCGCGTCGTCACACGCGACTATCGCCTGCTGGCGACACCGGAGGCCGACACCGCCGGTGCACCCGGTGTCTACCTGCAGGGCGGCACCGAGACCACGCACGGCATCACGTCGTCGTTGCTCTCGAATGTCGCGATCAGATCCGGAGAAATCCTGAACTCCATCGTTGCGAGGCGTGCCGGTGGCGCGGTCCTTGCTAGGGTCGACACCGGTTCCACAGGCGCGGCGACCCGCGCCGAGACCGACAAGGCCCGCCGGGAACGCCCGGCATCGACGTTTGCAGTGAGCGAGGCAAGATGAGCACCAACCCGTTCGACGACGAAGACGGACGCTTCTACGTGTTGGTCAACGACGAGGATCAGCACTCGTTGTGGCCCACCTTCGCCGAGGTGCCCCAGGGATGGCGCGTCGTGTTCGGCGAGGAGAGCCGGGCAGCGTGCCTGGAGTACGTCGAGAAGAACTGGACCGACATGCGTCCCCGCAGTCTCCGCGAGGCCATGGAAGAGGACGCCGCGGGTCGTCACCGCGTCGAGAATCCCTCCTGATCTCTACTTCCAGCGCGCCGCGGACCGTCTCCGCGACCTGACCGGAAGCTTCGAGCGCACCGAGTCCGCGCGGCCCAGTCTCATGATGGGTCGACGCAGGGACTCGGTGCGTTCGACTATGCGGGGGCGGCGCAGTGTGCGCGCACCCCATTCGCCCAGCGTGACGCCGCCGGCCAGTGCGCCGCCCGTGCCCACCGCCGCCAGCAGTGCGCTGAGGCCCAGCAACGTCTGATCGTTGAGCAGGGCGAAGAGGCCGCGGTACACCGACAGACCCGGCAACAGCGGGGTGATACCGGCGACGGCGACGATCAGCGGCGGGATCAGGGCTCGGCGAGCCATGAGACCACCGGCGAAGCCGACCACCGTCGCGGCGATCGCGGACGAGAGCACCGGCCCGAAGCCGACCTGCTGCGCGATGAGGAACACCAGCGCACCGGCGAAACCCCCGGCGAACGCCGCCGTGAGACCTCGGCGCTCCGCGTAGCAGGCCAGTGCGTAGAAGAGGGCCGCGAAGGCGCCGGCCAGCACCTTGGTGGGCACCTGGGCGAGGTCCGGAGGCGCGACGTTGCTCATGACCGGCAGCTCGGCGCCCAGCAGCGCCGCCAGTCGCAGGGTCGTCGCCACGCCCGCGATGATGCCGCCCGTCATCATCAGCAGCTCGAAGAAGCGGGCCGCGGCGGTGATCGGGGCGCCCGTGATGGCGTCCTGCACCGAGCCGACCAGCGACAGCCCCGACAACAGCACTGTCACGCCGGCAGCGATGACCTGGGACGGCAGGATCGAGATGCCCAGTTGTTCCTGGAAGTTGTACAGCGTGATGGCGGGCGCCGACGCGATGAAACCGCCGACCACCTGCTGGAAGAAGAAGGGCAGACCGGCACGGTTCAGCACTCGGCCGACGCGGTCGATCACCATCGTCGACAGGAAGCTCACGGCGGCCACCAGCACACCGCCGCCGAGCAGGACGGAGATCGCCGCGGCCATGCCCGCCCACGCCAGGGTGGCGATCCACCGGTTGTAGGGGTGCGGTGCCCGGGTGACCTCCTTCAGCTCCGCCAACGCGACCGCCGGTGTCGGCACCTCCAGGCGGATCTTGCGGGCGAGAGCGTCCACGTCGGCCAGGCGCGTGAAGTCCATGGACCGGTAGTGCACGATGCGCATCGTGCTGGCCGGGGGGAGTGTCGGGCCGCGGTAGGCGCTGATGACGATCGAGTTGTAGGTGACGTCCACGTCGCACCGGGCGAGGCCGTACGTCGAGGCGATGAACTGCACCTGATTGGCGGTGTCGATGGCACCGGTCCCGGCGGCCAGGGTCACCTCACCGACACGCACCGCGAGGTCGAGCACCTCCGACACGCTGGCGTCGTCGGTGAGGTCGATGGGCTGGAGCGGACTGGGTGCACCCGCCGGGGTGTCGACGATGGCGCGTCGCTCGCCTGTCATGCGTCGTAACGTCGACGCGAAGCCCTGCAGGTAGGTCATTCCTTCTCTCGGTCCGCTCTTGTGTCCGGTTGTCCCGACGAAGGTACCGGGTCCACCCGGGTGTTCCCTGACCGAGGCGGCTCACGCCCACACACCGTTTTCGGCGTCCGGATGCGCCCACTCGTGGCACAGTGCTGGAACCACGTCGACCGTCGGGGGGCGACGACGTCCGACCCTGCAAGGACGGCCCCACCGTGCGCGTGCTCCCCGGAATCTCGGCGGCCGACGTCGACTACGAGAGCGTCGTGGCGTACCACCGCCACGGCACCGCGATCCGGCGAGCGCCGTACCTCATAGCGTTCGCATGCGTCCTGCTTCTCGTGAAGACCGGTGCGGATCTGGCCACCGTCCGAGGCGACCGGTTCCGTCCGCCGATCCTTCTGGTGTGCGCAGCCGTCACCGCCGCTCTCGCGCTGTGGTGGGTCCGCGGAAGAATGCCGCGCCGGTGCGGATCGGTCGGTTCCACGGCCTGCGCGTGTACCTCGTGCACAGCATCCTCGTCCTCGGGTCGACGACGGCGCTGGTGCTGCGCGCGCTCGCCGTGGGGTCCGAGAGCCTGGTCGTCGTGGCCGCGACCGCGGTGGTCATCGCGTTCGTCGTGTACGGCGGATCCACGCTGAACCACGTCTTCTTCACCCAGCTTCGCGACGACGCGGTGCGGGCCTATCACGATCAGCTCACCGGGCTGCGTAATCGTCTGGGCCTGCTCGTCGACGTGGAGAAGCAGATCCGTGACGCCGCCGGCACGCCGGTCGCGGTGTCGATCCTGTGCATCGATCTCGACGCGTTCAAGTCGATCAACGATCGGCACGGCCACGCGGCCGGCGACGAGGTGCTCAGACGCGCGGCCGGTCGGATCGCCGCGGTCACCCGCCGGGGACGCCGTCAGCGCGCGGACGGGCGGGGAGGAGTTCGCCCTCGTGGTCGTCGGTGTGGGTGACCCCGGGCCGCAGATGGCGAGCGCCCTTCTCGACGCCATTCACCGCCCCGACGATCCCACCCCCGTCACTGCGTCCATCGGTGTGGCCACCGTTCCCCTGCCGGACGGCCGCGTCGATACTCGGGATCTTCTGGACACGGTTCTCGCCGGTGCCGATCGAGCCATGTACGAGGCGAAACGGTGCGGTGGACATCGCGCAGCCGTCGCGACGGGCGACGACGTGCACTGCCTCTGACGACCGGAAACCGTCCTATACCTCGTTCGGTCGGTCTCTTTCGGGCTCTGTTCCCGCAATGACCGTGTCGACCGGGGATCGTGTGCCTACCATTGCGGTCGACGACGGTGTGGGGACCACCGTCGACACTGTTGTCCGTTTCGATGCAAGGCTGGCTCGAGTGCGTGTTCTCCGCGAATGGTGGTCGTCCGACATCGACTACGCGTGGGTCGCCAATTACCACCGGACCCACGCCTACCTGAGGTCGGCGCCGTACTTCATCAGCGTGGCCTGCTTCCTGCTCGCAGTGAAGACGGTCGCGGATCTGATCACAGCCCGTGACGCCGGACTCGGCGCATCCGGGTGGGTGTTCGCCGTGGCCACCGTCGTCTCCATCGCGCTCGGTCTGATGTGGGGGCGCGGCCACTTCCTGTCCCGGACGTGGTCGCTGCGCTTCGTCATCATCGGCGACGTCACCATCGCCGCGGTGCTGTTCGCGTTACCGCCGTCCCAGATCGTCGTCATCTCCGCCGCGCTGTTGGTGACGGTGGGGAACTACGCCAATGCGTTCCACGGCGTGCGCGTCTTCGTCTGCCACGAGGCCTGGTCCATCGGCGTCGTCGGCTTGCTGTTCCTCCGGCTGGTGACCTCCACGGCGGTGGAGGTGTCCGCTGCTGTATCGACCCTGATCGCCGTCCTCGTCGTTCTCTTCGCCGCATCGTCGCTCAATCACCTGTTCTTCACCGCACTGCGTGACGACGCTGCCCGTGCGTTCTACGACCAACTGACCGGTCTACGGAACAGACGTGGGTTGCTCGTCGACGTCGAATCGATGCTCCGCAGCGCGCGACTCACCCCTGGCGACGGCGCCACCGTCGTGTCCGCCGTCTGCCTCGATCTCGACGCCTTCAAGTCCGTCAACGATCGCTTCGGCCACACCATCGGCGACGACGTCCTCCGCAGCGCTGCCGCCCGGATCGGTCGGGTGTCCTTCGACGCCGTCTCCGCGCGCATCGGCGGCGAGGAGTTCCTCGTCGTCGTCGCCGGCGACGAGTCGAGGGGACCGGCCGTCGCCCGCGCGTTGCTGCACGCGATCCATCGAGACGACGACGCGACACCGATCTCCGCATCCATCGGGGTGGCCTCCCTACCCCTGTCGCAGGCCCGCGGCGACACCGCCGTGATGCTCAACAGCCTGCTCGATCGCGCCGACGCCGCCATGTACCAGGCGAAGCGACAGGGCGGGAACAGGGTCAGCGTCGCCGACCCCGGAACCGACGGGGTGGGCGGGCGCCGGCAGGAGGGGCTCTCGTTATGATGGTGCCGCTCGGTTCGCCGGGCACGCCTCCTTAGCTCAGTGGTAGAGCACTCGCCTTGTAAGCGAAAGGTCGTCAGTTCAATCCTGACAGGAGGCTCACTTTCAAGCCCTGTGACCTGCGATTTTACGCTCGGTCCGCTTCGCAGAAATGGGCGGCAAGGCCCCGATGTCACGAGTTGTCACAAGTCACTCGGAACTGCTCCACCGAGGGTCGAAATCGGGACATATGGATGGTCAGTTCCCGTGAAGGTCTGACATCGTCTGGAGGCTCTGGGCCGCGATCTTGAGAGCATCGTTCGGTGCGTGAGCGTACGTACGCATGGTGAAGGCCGAATCCGCGTGGCCCAGCCACGCCGAGATGACAGCAATGGGAACGTTCTGCAGGTGCATCAACGTCGCGCATGTGTGGCGCGCGTCGTGCAACCGGATCTGCGGCACTCCCGCGCGCTTACACGCCGTCTGCCAGAAGTTGGACAACGTGTCGGGATGGTAGGCGCGACCGAGCACATCGCAGACGATATGGGTGCCCGGTCCATAGTTGGGGCCCGCAGCGGCGCTTTCGAGGTCCTGGCGACTACGGGTGGCAGTCAGGGCGGCGGTCAGCGCAGGGGTCAGCGGAAGATCGCGGTTCGACCTTTCCGTCTTGGTCAGTCCGTCCACAGCTTGACCGGCGACAGACACACGGTTGTTGCGGATCGACATGGTGCCGGCGTCCAGGTCGACGTCGGACCACCGAAGACCGCAGATCTCACCGCGGCGTAGACCCGACAAGGCCAGGTGCCACGCGTGTCCCACTCGATCGGTCTGCGCGAACGCCAACATCTGCCGCATCTCGTCGACGGAGAACGTTCGCATCTGTGGCTGCGTTCGCGGCAGCCGGTCCACCAACAGCGCGACGTTCCTCACCAGCAGGCCCTGTTTGACGAGGTCGGTCAACACTGCCGAGATGATATTCAGCATCGGATTGATGGACTGCGGGCTCCACGGTCGACGCACAGAATGGGGCGTCATCGGTGCTCCGCCGGCCACCAGTGCCGTCACCAGAGAGTCGAGGTGCCCCTTGGTCAACCGCTGTACCGACATTCCTCCGTGGATCTGTCTCAGCGGTTCCAGTGCATGGCGATACGCGTTCTTCGTCGTAGGTCTCACTCGCCGGCCGGCGAGCCATGCCTCGCACGCCTCGTCGACGGACAGTGCGCTACCCGATACGTGGACACCACGGTTGACCTCGTCGGTCACGCGGGCCAGAAACGCGCGAGCATCCTTCTCGGTATCGAATCGCCGTCGGGACTGAGATCGCGTCGCGTGAAGATACGTGGATCCGTCAGGTCGCAGGCGCGGTACCTCTCGCGTTCCCGCATCGACAGTGACCTGGTAGCGGACAACGTCTTTCCCCGTACGGCGATCGGTGACCGAGATCTTACGGATCTGCGGAGGTAGTTGGTTTCTAGCCATCGGCCGACTGAGCCTTACCAGCAACGGGTCTCCTTAGTGCCTCTGAAATCCGCTGCGATCGCGTCGATCAGTCATGGGGGAGTCCATCTCCGACGGTCATGCCGAGCTCGGCCATGGTTTCCCGATGCGCTGCCGTCTGCTTGAGCGCGTTCTCGTAGATGATCTCCAAGGCTTCGACTTGGTCGGCCGATTCGTTGTTCTCGAGCGCCCTCTGAAGCTGCTTGCGTGCGCTGCGCATCGCGGTGATCGAACGGTGCCATTCGTGAGTCAGCGTCATACGGTCTCTGCGGGAATCGAACTGGCGGCGCACCAACACCGGAACCGGCTGCCCGGTTGCTTCGTCGGACCATCCAGATTCCTCGAGCAAAAGCACATGACGAGACAGCTGTTCAGCGTGCAAGAGGGTATGGACCGCACCGGCTTGGGCCGGTCCAACTTCTCCAACAAGCTCGCATCCGGTGAGATCAAGAGCATCAAGGTGGGCAAGCGCCGCCTCATACCGGACACCGCGATCGACGAATACATCGAACGCCTCGAGGCGCAGGCATCTCTGTCGACGGATGTCGCGTGAGCTGAGGCACTGCCCGAACACAACGACGCCCCCGGCGCATCTCGGTGTTACCAGCACCGAGGCCGAGGGCGTCCAAACCGCCTCACATCAGATCGGAGGTTCTGATATTCGACCATAACTCATTCCTGTTCGTCCCTCAACGATGATTATTGATGGGACGAGCCGCACATCAGCTTTTCGGCTGATTGTGCTGAACGCTGGGCGCCTTTTTTGCCCGCGTCCGTCGTTCTCTGGCAGAGCCCGACGATAACCAGCCTGCCGCCGTTGACTGTGCACCCTGTAGCGATCCCCGGAAACCGGCCCCGGGCACCATGCCGTCGACTGATCATTGATGACGTGGCGATACCGAAAGCCACGCGCCCATCCGGGTGCGGGGCCAGAGGGCGTGGAGCGGACAACGTGGGTGCGGACATTGGGGGTCACCCCTGGGGGGTCCGGGTGAAGCAGTACGTAGTCCGATGCAGTAGACGGGAACACCCGCCATGCCAACAATTTTGAGGTTCACTGATCGGCGACCGGATCCCTGGATCTTCCACACGATCGACTCGGGCGCGGGTTCGATCACAACACTCCGAGTCAGCCGTGTTTGCAGTAGCGGCAGTGTTATCAGCATCGACCGCTATCCCAGTAAAGGTGGCATTGCTGGTATTACGTCCCGTTCGGGTGTCACGTCCTAGTCAGTCATTACCGGTATCGGACGCTTCACTGGAGTGGCATGTATGGAGGCACCCGCGGTACACCTCCGATACGGCCATCACTTGCTTCACTTCCTTAACCCGTATTGCAGGTATTGCAGGTTAGGGAAACCTCACTCGCAAAATTACCGTCACACGAGAGGACACACATGTCACACAACGTGATCGCCTTCTGTAACCAAAAGGGTGGAGTCGGCAAAACGACGACCACCTTCCACATCGTTGATGCTGCCCGTCGTGCCGGCCACCGAGTTCTGGCACTCGACATGGACCCTCAGGGAAACTTGAGCACCGTTCTCAGCGCCGGTGAGCCCGCACCTGATGACGCGGGAATGGCGGATGCTTTATCGGACCGGTCGTCCGCCACCCTCGCGGACGTCGTGGCACCCTCCATCTGGGACGGCGTCGATCTGGTGGCCACCGATCCGAACTCGGAATCCCTCGCGTTTGTGCGGGATGAGCTGATTCTGGGGGGCGCGGGACGCGAGCGGCGACTCCGAGATGCACTGGAATCAGTCGCTCCGATGTATGGACTGGTGGTGATCGACTGCCCGCCGAGTCTGGACCTGTTGACGATCAACTCTCTGGTGGCGTCCCGACGAGCGCTCGTCGTCAGTCAGTCCGCGCTATTCTCCGCGAACGGGCTGGCACGCTTACGACGCACCATCGACGTGGTGCGTCGCAGCTACAACCCGACGCTGGAGCTGGTGGGCGCGATCATCAACCTCCACGAACGCAACACCATCGCTGGTCGCGAACAGCTGGCCGAAATCGCCGACTGCATCACGGTCATCGGAGATCCGGTACCGAAGCGAGTCGTGCTGAAGGACTCCTCCGAGGCACAGACCAGCCTGCTCGACTGGGGCACGACGGACGCCCGAAATTTCGCCAGCATCTATCGCCGCACGTCGGGCCAGCTCATGGATGGGGTCGACGATGGCGCGTCCTGAACGCCTGAAAAGCACCTTGGGCAACTCGAGTCCCCTCGACCCGGTGATCGAGGTGGTACCGAGTGCGACAGCAACCGCGCCCTCGCCGACATCTGTAGACAAGCCCGTCAAGACAAAGCGGACGTTCGACTTCTACGTCGACACAAGTGAGCGTCTCCTGAACGCGGCCGAAGCGTTGATGGCCACACCGGGAGCACCTCGCGGTCCGTCCGATCTCGCTGCAGAAGCAGTGGAGCGGTATGTCGACTACCTAGAGGCCACACACAACGAAGGCCGGCCGTTCGCACAGCGAAGTGGGCCGCTACAGCGGGGACCACGCGTTCGGTAGCTCGCCATGTCTACGCCGGTTGTCGAGCCTGTTAATTTCACTTAACGCACCGTGTGCCGTAAATCGCCAGTTCAGCACAGTTTTAGCCCGCGATCATATCGGGCGAGGAGTCTAGGATGCGGATATGGAGTCTCGACCTGCTGAAACGACCCCTGTACGCCCTCCGACGGCTGTCTCGGGTCCCTCGGAGGGCACTGCTGCACCGGCGATCCCCGCGGCGGTGATCACTCGCATCGCTGCTGCGGTGGAGTCGTCCCGGTCGGCGGGCACACGCCGCGCCTACGCCTCCGGGTGGCGACGGTTCAACGACTGGTGCATCCGTAACGGGCACGTCGCACTCCCGGCGCACCCCGTCACGGTTGCCGCGTACCTCGTCGACGCCGCCGACACCGTCACCGCGGCGGGGGAGAGGGCTTACGCGGCCAGCACTCTGTCGGCGTGGGCATCAGCGATCAACCACTACCACCAGACCACCGGACACGCCTCGCCCACGAAACACCACCTCGTCACCGCTGCGCTCGCGGGCATCCGCCGGCAATACGCCACCGCCGGCGACCGACCCCGCACCCAACGAGCACCGTTGCTGGTGTCCGACATCCGGTACCTCGTCGACACCGCTCGCAACCAGTGCGACGGATGGGCCGACGACGTCTTCGAACGCCGCGACACCGCGTTATTGCTACTTGGCTTCGCCGGCGCCTTCCGCCGCTCCGAGCTCGCCGACCTCGAATGCCGCGACGTCACCCTGCACCGCGAGGATGGCCTGCACATCCGACTGCGCAAGACCAAGACCGACCAGGAAGGCCGCGGCGTCGTCCGAGCGCTGCCGACCACCGAGTCGCACACCACGTGCCCACCGTGTGCGTACGTGCGGTGGGTGCAGGTTGTGTCAGCGTTCGACGCCGGCGGCCGACCCTCGGTCATCCGAATGCTCCGTAGTCGGGATCCGTTCGACGAGCATGTGTGCCGCGGGGGAGTGCCACGCACCACCGCACGCGCACCGCTGTTCCGCGCTATCGCGAAGAACGGCAACCTCGGAACCACACCGATGTCCGGCGCCGCGATCCACAAGACCATCCGTCGCCGCGCCGAACGCGCCGGTTATGACCCCGCCCTCACCACGCAACTAGGCGGACACTCGCTCCGCTCCGGGTTCGTCACCCAGGCGTTCCGCAACGGCGCCGACGCGCACGCCATCATGCGCCAGACCGGACACACCACACCCGCCATGCTCGAACGTTACGCGCGTGAGAACGCCCCGCTCATCGGCAATGCAGTCAATGAGATTGGCCTGTGACCCACTCGTCGTAGCGCCTACCTGATCAGCTATGAAAGAGGCGCGGCGTGGTCTGGATTGATCGCTGACACTCGGTAGGTATATCTGCGGTCAACACCGGGCCGCTTGCGCGCGCGTTGGGGCAGCAGCTGGCTGCTGGTTTTGCGCGTACCTACTCACGGAGCGCCACCGTATGGTTTACGCCGTTGTGCCACCTCGCGTGTTGTTCGACAACGTCACGGTGCTCCAGAAGAGCGCAGCATTGCGCTCAATGGAACGATAGAAACGATGACGCGCTGAGCATAAGCGTTGGAGTATGTCGGTAGTACGTGCCATGATGGTCACAGGCTGCAGACGGAGGTACACCACATGGTGTTCGAAGTGTTCAACAAGCGCAACGCGCCGCTGGGAAAGTCACCCAGTGTTACGATCCAGAAACGTGGGATCTTCTCGATGAACCGCGCGGCTCACGCGCTCATCGAAAATTCGGACACCATAGAGCTCCTCTATGACAAGGACGAACAGATCATCGGTTTTAGGCCGGCCGAGGATTCGACCTTGCACGGCTACCCGGTTCGACCACAGTCGAATGCCAAGTCAACTGGACCCGTACTCGTGGCCGGATTCGCGTTCACCCAGTACTACGGCATAGATACCACTGTCTCTATGCGTTATTCGCCCAGGTTGGTTGACGGAATCCTCTGCATCGACCTCAAAGACGGCGGCCAGCCCATCGTTGGCAACCGCACGCCAAAGAGCGATCGAAACGATGCATCTGATGATGAGTGACTTCAGTGATCTCAGCCTGGGGTGACGAGTCTGGGTCAAACGCGCGGTTAGACCCCGGCACGTACATCCTCGGTGCCGCGATCAGTTTCGACGAACACGTCGATGATGCGCGTCGAACCATGGAGCAGTTGCGTCTTCCTGCGGAGACAAAGATTCACTGGCAGTCTGACGATGAACGGCGGCATCGCTCGATCGTTGAAGCCATCGCTACGATGCCAGTAGAGGGCTTTGTAGTAGTGCGAAACAGGCCTGGGGACAGGGCTGAACACAGCCGTCGCAAATGTCTGGAGGCACTCATGTCTGAGCTTGAATCCCTCGGTTGTGAGCAGCTGACATTGGAGTCCCGAGGTCGCGCCGACGATCGCCGAGACCTCAAAATGGTTCAGTACATACGTCAGAGGAGGCACCCTGGTGCTCGCCTACGGCTGGACCACACCCCTGGGCCCAAAGATCCGATGCTGTGGATCGCGGATGCGCTCTGTGGCGCGGTAGTTTCGGCACGATGCGGTCAACCCCAGCATCTGAAAATGCTCGAAACGGTCACCGAGGTGCGCATCATCGACCCGTGAAAAGACGCAAGCTCCAGGCCCTGTCGTCCGGCAGGAACTCCTGGAGCTTACTTCCGATCCTCACCGCAGTGGGTCGGCTACGACTCGAACATACCCAATACCGTCAGTGAGGTCAACCCTTGGTCCGTCTGGCGTCTGAAAACTGCATACCCATCGAGTACCTCTAAGGACTTTGTCATGGAACAGGTGCGTGTTCATCAACTGGCGCGTGAGCTGGGGTTATCCTCGCAGCAGGTGCGGGCGGAGCTGGGTCGACGCGGCGAAAAGCTACCCTCTGTAGCGAGCATTGTATCACCTAGCATGGTCACTGTCATGAGACGTACCTTCGCCTCGCGACAGAGTCGATATCCTGGACCAACCGCACCACTGGTGGACCGGCGAAATCAACGACAACAAGTCGCTGTTACGGCTAATGACGATTTCGAGAGTGCGCTCGCCGCGGTGAAGAGGGGCGAGCTAGGCGCCAACGGTCCAACCTCTGACACCAAGCGGAAGACCGGCGTGTGGAAGGGCCAGCCACCGAGCGCAATAACCCAGGCGTTGCTCGACGTAGTTGTAGTGCCACGACGAAGCAGCAGATCGAAACTCCCGGCGGACAAGTACTACCTGGACGAAATGGATAGGGCGCGGAGTCTGCACTCCAAGTGGGCTGCAGCGCAGTTGGACTGCCCAAACCTGGATGAGAACGCTGTAGTGGGTTGGATACATCTGACCGGGGGGACGGACACATTTGTGGCCATAAAGCTCGCGAACGCGGGCATTACTCCAGAGGACGCAAGACTCCGCCTCGCATACAACAGGCTGGATCCCACAGCTGACACTATCTATTACAGACTGCTAAACGGCTACATGTCCGTCAAGGATGCAGCCAATCAGGTCAAACGATGGAAGGAAACAGCGCCAGAGCGCGCCGCCATGTAACCGGCTGACCGACGCAGTGACGGCGCTACGACCTCTGGCTCTCCAATGGACGGTGCCCCTTGACGGTCCTGCAGGTTGGGAGCGCTGCAGTTGTCGCGCCTGACCACTCTTGGGAGGACGGTGCGTTAACACCTTCCATGTGTCGAGCACGCTCGAGATCGCGCGGCGGTCAGAGCGTGCCGCGTCGTCCGTCAGCGCTGCTCTTGATTATTACGGATTCTGTGTTCCAGTTGGCGGGTTGTACACGTTCGAGCAGCGTTCCTCTGCCTGCGGCACGTCCCGCCGCGTCTTCCCTCCCGGAACCACTCTTCGGCGGATCGGATTCTGCCGGGATGTATTTCGTCGAGCAGTGCGTAGTCACGAGTGACGATGCCGTTCTTCCACAGGTTCCAGAAGCCGGTGAAGTAGTCGCTGAAGCTCATGGTGCCGCGGTCGCCGGGATCGGCGTTGTATCCCGCGGGGGAGTCGGCCACCCGGGAGAGGGGCCCGTTCCAGTACTCGTCGAGGCCGATGTCGACGAACCGGGCGGGGTTGCCGGTGACTTTCTCGAACGCTGCGGCCAACTCGGTGTAGGTGATGTCGGCGATCGCGACCTCGAGGTTCAGGCCGCTGGCGAGGCGTGGGTGGTCGAACAACCAGCGCACGTAGTATCCAGAGTCGTCGAGTGCGACGTGGGGTACGAAGCCGTCTCCGAGGGGAACCCGCCAGACGACGGTCCCGTCCTCGATGGAGGGAGTCATCGGGGTGCCCGGTGAGATGGTCATCTCGATGTACGGGCCGGAGGTGAACACCGCGGCTCCCATACGTTCGCGGTTCGCGTCGTTCTGGCCGAGAATCCACTCGGTGATACGGCCCTTGCCGTCGTAGTGGCGGGTTCGGTACGTCGAGTCGTAACCGGCCTTCTTCAGGCCGTAGTCGAGGTTGGCGTACACGAAGAACGTGAGCCCCTCCTCGATGGCGATCTCGTAGGTTCGCATGGCCCAGTACATCTCGGTCTTCTCGCCGGTGTTGAAGCCGTCGATGTCGACGAACGCGCCGGTACACCCGGCGAGTGCTTCGTGCAGCACGTCGTCGTCGGCGAAGGTGCCGTCGACGAAGGACACGTTGCCCAGTCGCGCGAGGTCTCGCGCGCGCGGCGACGAGCTGTCCAGCGTGAGCACGCGCACCGCGTACTTCCCGTCCGCGACGAGGTGGCGCACGACGGGTATTCCCTGTGCTCCGGTGCCTCCGATGACGAGGACGGTGCAAGTCGACGGTGTGGGCATGGTGAATCTCCGCGCGAGGTGGTCGATCGGGTACCGGCGCCGACCGTACCTGATAACTTGAGAAAATAAAGTACATCGATGACAGGGGAGAGACAGTCATGGTCGGAGACGAAAGAGGTCCGGTGATGTCCATCCGTGGGATCACGAGCGAATTCCTCGAGACCGTTCCGGGAGACGCCCCGTCGGCGGGCCGACTGCGGTATCTCCAGGGCGGCGAAGGGCCACCCGGTGGTGCTGCTGCACACGGTCCGGACACAGGCCGAGCACTTTCACCGGCTGGTTCCGCTTCTTGTTCCCCATTGCACCGTGTACGCATTGGACCTTCCCGGTATGGGGTGGTCGCAGATCGTTCCGGGGGCGTCCTACGACGAGCCCGCGATGCGTGCGGCGGTGCAGCGATTCGTGCACGGACTGGATCTGCACGATGTCACGCTCGTGGGAGAGTCCTACGGCGCCGTGCTCGCACTGACTGTGGCTGCGACCGTGCCGGATCGCATCACGCGGGTCGTGGCGATCAATCCCTACGACTATTCCGGTGGTATCAAGCGTTCGAGTCTGCTCGCACGCGTGGTCGTCTCCGGTGTTCTCGCGCCGGTGATCGGTCCGACCATGGCGAAGGTCGAGCCCGCGCCGGCCATGCGGGCGGTACTGCACGGCGGGTTGGTGGACGAGTCGGCCCTGACCGCGGAGTACCTGGACGAGTTGCTGGCGGTGGGGAAGCGTCCGGGGTATTCGACGGTGGCCAGGGCTGTGTACGGCGCCCTTCCCAGTCTGATCGCGGCGAGGGCGCTGTATTCCCGCGTGTCCGTTCCCGTCGATCTCGTCTACGGACGCCGGGACTGGTCGAGGGCGGCCGACCGTGAGAGCAATCGACAACTACTCTCGGCCGCCCGCCATCACGAGATCGTGGACGGCGGCCACTTCCTGGTTCTGGAAAAACCCGCCGCGATCGCAGAGCTGGTGGTCTGATCGACGGTCAGTGCGGCCGCGCCGGGAGGAAGATCGCTGCTACCACCGCACCGACTGCGGTGACGCCGGCGGCGACGTGGGAGCCGGCTGCAAGTCCGTCGAGGAACGCGCTGTTCGCTGCCGCGGTGACCGCATCCGCGCTCACCGACTCTCCGGCGGCGCGCAGTTGTTCCGACGCGATGACTGCCCCGCCCACGGAGTCCTGTACGGCGACGCGTGCGTCTTCCGGAAGCGCCGCAGCGACGTCGGAGGAGTCGAGGGCGCCGGCGTAGAGGGAGGCATAGACACTGCCGATGACGGCGACGCCGAGGGTTCCTCCGACCTCCCTGGTGGCATCGTTCATTCCGGATCCGATGCCGGCCTTCTCCCTCGAGACCGCACCCATGATCGCCTCGGTCGCGGGCGCCGATGTCAGCCCCAGTCCGAGACCGAGAGGAATCATCTGGCCGGCGATCTCGAGATAGCTGGTGGCCTCGCTGAGGGTGGAGATCCAGACGAACGCCGTGGTGAACAGCGCCAGACCGGTGGTGACGATGATCTTGTTGCCGCAGCGGACGGCGAGGACGGTTCCCAGGACGGAGCCGACGGCGATCGACAGCGCGACGGGTATGAATTTGAGGCCGGTGTCCAATGGACCGAACCCGCGGACGAGTTGGAAGTACTGCGAGATGAGGAAGATGAACCCGAACAGGGCGAAATAGGCGAAGGTGACCGATGCACTCGCGGCGGTGAAGCGCATGTTCGCGAAGAGGGTGACGTCGATCATCGGGTCGTCGTGTCTACGCTCCCACAGCACGAGCGTGACGAACAGCCCTGCTGCGAGTGCGAAGCCGGTCAGGGTCGGTGCGCTGCCCCAGCCGTGTTCGGGTGCTTCGATGACGGTGTAGACGAGGGTGCCGACAGCGAGGACCGAAAAGATCAGCCCGCCGAGGTCGATGCGGGGGGTGCTCGGATCGCGTGAGGTGGTCACCATGGCGGCGACGGCCGAGAGTGCGATCAGTGCCGCGGCGGCCAGTGCCAGGAAGACGCTGCCCCACCAGAAGTTCTCCAGCAACCAGCCGCCGAGGATGGGCCCGCCGGCGACGCCGATTCCCGTGGTGGCTCCCCAGATTCCGATGGCTTTGGCTTTGTCCGTTCGTTCGGTGAACACGTTCGACAGGATCGACAGGGTCGTGGTGTAGACGAACGCTGCGCCGAGTCCCATGACGGCCTGCCAGGTGATCAGTTGCGCGGAATTGTCGGCGAACGACGCACCGACTGCGCCGCCCCCGAAGATGGCGAGACCGAGCAGCAGCGCACCCTTGCGTCCGTATCGGTCGCTGAGGCTGCCGAAGGCGAGGACGAAGGTCGCGAAGACGAGGTTGTAGGCATCGACGATCCACTGCAGTTCGCGGTTGTCGGCCCGCAGGTCGAGGGCGAGGGAGGGTAGGGCGACGTTGATCGCCGTCGTCGCGAGGCTGATGGCCAGCGTGGCGGAACACAGGACGATGAGGACCGGGATGCGGGTGGATGTGCGGCGTTGCAGTGTCGAGATCACTACTTGAATATTTCAAGCATATGGTTGTGTTTGTCAAGCGTAAGATGGAACGGTGAAGTCGTACGGGGAGTTCTGCGCGCTCGCTCGCGGGCTGGACGTGATCGGTGACCGGTGGACGATGCTGGTGGTCCGTGAGCTCCTGATCGGTCCCAGCCGGTACGCCGACCTGCATCGTTCGCTACCGGGGATCGCGACCAACCTGCTGGCTCAGCGGCTGCGGAGCCTGGAGGAGGCCGGTGTCGTGCGGTGCGAGGAGCTGGCGGCGCCGGTATCGGCGCGGGTGTACTCGCTGACGGACTGGGGCCGCGGTCTGCAGGCGCCGCTGGTGGAGATCGCGCGGTGGGCGGTGCCGATGATGCACACCGGTGCAGGGAAGGATCACCATCAGGGCCGGTGGATGGTCTTCGCGATCATGGCACTGTTCCCGGAGCCCGAGATGTTGCGCGCGGGAGAGCAATTCCCGATCGTGACGGTACGTGTCGACGTCGACGGTGCGAGTCTACTGGTGACGTCGGACGCTTCCGGGGTCACCGCGACGGTGACGTCCGCCGACACCACCGCCGGGGTCACCGTGACAGGCACGTCCGACGAAGTGTTCGCGGTGCTGTCGCGGCGCGACGGGGACACGTCGACTGCGCGCGTCACCGGTTCGCCGACCGATATTCGTCGGTTCCGGCAGTTGACGGAACTGGCGCTCACGGCACCCGCCCGCTGACGGTGTCATGGCAGGTACGCGGTGCGTCACCACGTCGGAGACGGTCGGTCGGCTGGGGCAGACTCCGTCCCTCCGAAGCGTTGTCACGCTGGTTCTGCTCTCTGCGTCGGTGCGTCATTCGCGACCGCGAAACTCGACCCACCGTCGATCCCCATCCGAGGCTTCCCACATGGGCGTCGACACCGTCGGCCTCGGCGACGAGGTCACGGACCTCGGTCTCGGTCCGACGCCCGGATCGTGCAGGCACAGGCCCAGCAGGTCGTCCTCGGTGTCGTGGTCGTCGGTGGCGGCCGGGTCGAGAACGTCGGTGACGGGGACGATCTGCGCGCCGACGCCGCCACTGTACGAGCGTCGTCGTCCGGGTGGGCACCGATCAGGTCGACGGCGATCGTGAGGTCGACAGGGGACTCGGCCGGGGTGTCGACGCATCGCACCGCGTTGCGCCGTTCGGCGGCGACACCGGCGTGGTTGCGGCCGTTGCGGTCGGGGAGTCCGATGAGCGTGACCTCGAGGTCGGAACGAACCCTGGCGAGAGCGTCGGCGTAGACGCCCGCCCCGACGCCGGGCGTCCGGCAGTGCGGGCGCGCGAAGGTTGCACTCGAGGATCGGGACACGCATCTCGAATCGGTCGGGGAGACGAGCGCCATGAACAGGGTGACCGTGGAGTTGGTGACGTCGGTACGAGTGTCGAGAGCCCCGATGTGTCTTTGTCTGTGCCGCACCGGAAGGCAAACCGGAAGGGTTCGTCGGTGTTCCGCCGGTTGTCCGCGCGGTCATGGGAACGTCGAGGTCGCCTGTGGTCGCGCACCGACCGGTTCGGTCGATGAAACTGCGCCCCGTATTCCGTCGCCGACGGCTGAGAGGTGGGCGGCGAGCAGCCTGTCGATCGTCTGCTGATCGGCTCTGAGGTCGCCCGGTCTCCAGGCAAGTGACAACAGGCCGTTGAATGCAGCCCACAGGGTGGTGGCGAGATCGTCAGGATTCAGATCGCCCCGCACCTCCCCGGACCGGGCGCCCTCCCGAAGTACACCGGCGAGGCGGGCGTTCTGAGCACGTGTGAGCGCTGCGATTCTGTCGATGGCATCGGATTCGTTCGGCGGTTCGACGAGAATCCGAAACTCGTGGGGACGTTCTCGCGCGAATTGCGCGTAGGCGGCGGCGACGAGCAGAAGGCGTTCCTCGACAGTTCCCTCTGCCTCGTACGCAGCGTCCATGTACGAGCGGCTTTCGTCGAGGGCTTCCTCCGCCACCGCCGCGAGCAGGGCCGCCCGGCCACCGACACGGTTGTAGATGGTCTGCACCGCTACGTCTGCCTGCTCGGCCACCACCTCGAGAGTGAGAGCCTCGGCGCCGCGCGCGGCAATGATGCTGCGTGCCGCATCCAAGAC
Source organism: Rhodococcus sp. SORGH_AS_0301 (assembly GCF_030818285.1). Classification (NCBI taxonomy): domain Bacteria; kingdom Bacillati; phylum Actinomycetota; class Actinomycetes; order Mycobacteriales; family Nocardiaceae; genus Rhodococcus; species Rhodococcus sp. SORGH_AS_0301. The sequence continues at coordinate 3,365,154 of NZ_JAUTAC010000002.1, read as the reverse complement.
CGCCCTGCGGCTGGCGGCTGCACGCCGTTGGGTGCGCGTCGTCGCTGTCGTATCCGGTCCGGCCGTCATCGGACAACCGTATCGCGACCGTTTTGTGTAACACCTTCCATGGTTGGAATGAATTACATATGCTGGCGGTATGACACGCAACGACATCCGGTTCCCGTCCGGGGACGGCCAGTGCGCCGCCTGGTTGTACACACCGACACACGATCGGGAATCGACCGGAGGAGGTCGCCCGGTCATCGTGATGGGACATGGCCTCGGCGGCATCAAGGAAATGGGTCTCGACGCCTTCGCCCGACGATTCGTGGCGGTGGGTTACCTGTGTCTGGTCTTCGACTACCGCCATTTCGGTGACAGCTCGGGAGAACCCCGTCAACTTCTCGACATCGGCACCCAACTGAGTGACTGGGCCGCGGCGATCGCCCACGCGCGGTCCCTCGACGCCGTCGATCCTGACCGTGTCGTGGTGTGGGGTACCTCTTTCGGCGGTGGTCACGCCGTCATCGCAGCAGCTCGAGACTCACGTGTCGCCGCAGCGATCAGTCAGTGCCCGTTCACCGACGGTCTCGCCTCCGCGCGGGCCATCCCTCTGCCGACCGCGGCGCGTGTCACCGGCCGCGCCGTGCGCGACGCCATCGGTGCGAAACTCGGCCGGCCTCCGGTCATGATCGACACCTACGGCCCGCCAGGGTCCACCTCGCTCATGTCCAGTCCGGACAGCGTCGCGGGCATCACCGCGCTCATCCCCCCGGGAGTCGAGTTGCGTCGAGACGTCGCAGCGCGATTCGGACTCGACATCGTGCGCCACTTCCCGGGACGCCGTGCGCGCGCCGTGCGGTGTCCGATCTTCTACGCCATCTGCGAGCGCGACAGCGTCGCACCACCGACCCCGACCCAGCGATACGCCGCACGGTCACCACGCGCAGAGATCAAGATGTACGACGCCGGTCATTTCGACATCTACGTCGGTGCAGATTTCGAGCGCAACATCGCCGACCAGCTCGATTTCCTCGGCCGGCATGTTCCCGTCGACGAGGTCTCGTCGCCTCCGCTGACCTCGGGCACCGAATCGACAGGACAACGATCGTGACGAAATACAACCTCGCCGGGCGCACTGTCGTCATCACGGGATCCACCGGTGGACTCGGGTCCTCGTTGGCAGTGGCACTGCGCTCCCGCGGCGCCAATCTGGCGTTGCTCGACCTCGACGGTGACGCGGCAGACTCCCAAGCACGGCGCCTCGGTCCGGCGGCCGTCGCACGTGGCTGGGCTGTCGACGTGACCGACCTCGACAGCGTCGAGTCGGCGGTCGGCGCGGCGGCCCACCACTTCGGGCGCGTCGACGTCGTGATCGCCAGTGCGGGTATCGCCGCTGTTCAGCCGCTCGAGACGATGCACCCGGACCTGTGGGAGCGCATCATCGACGTCAACCTCAGTGGAGTTTGGCGCACGTTCAAAGCGTCGCTGCCTCATGTCGTCGAGCGGCGCGGGTATCTGCTGGCGGTCTCCTCCATGGCTGCCTTCGTCCACTCACCGCTCAACGGTCCCTATGTGGCGAGCAAGGCGGGTGTCTGGGCGCTCTGCGACGCGACGAGACTCGAAGTGCGCCACCACGGCGTCGGCGTCGGGAGCATGCACCCGACGTTCTTTCAGACACCCATGATGGACGCTGTGCAGTCCGACCCCGTCGCGACAACACTGTGGAGAGGCAATCGTTCGGGGCTGTTCAAGATGGTCCCGCTGAACACCGTCGTGGACGCTGCGGTGGTGGGCATCGAGAAGCGGTCCGACATCATCGTCCCGTCTTACTCCAACGCTGTGGCCGCCCGCGTGCCAGGGCTCATTCGACCCCTCATCGACCGCATCGGCTTTCGCGACAACGTGATCCCCCAAGCAATCGAACTCGCATCGCAGGTGTGACGGCTATGAGCCCCAATCGGAAGCGCGGGCACCGATCACCCAGCATGCGGCATCGAAGCGCACATCGGTTTCGTGGACGAACGGCGCGAAGGCAGCACGGACGGTCTCCATGACACGAGCACGAGTCTGCTCGTCCTCGTCCCGAAGTGCCGAGGCGAGGGCTACTCCGAATCCGTCGATCACGAACTCCGCGAGCACGGCGTCCGGATGCTGCTCGTCGAACCGGCCTACACGAGCACCGGCTTCGAAGCGAGCAGCCTGCCGCCGGACTCGCCGCTTCCGGTCTACGCCGTGCAGCGGGAGATCGCCCGTGAGGTACTGGCCGCGGCTCTGCGCGATGCCGATGATCCGAGTGTCGTGGCGAAGATCGTCGTCAAGGCCGCCACCGATACCCAGCCCACGCTGCGGTACACCGCGGGCTCGATGGCCAAGCGTGTCAGCATCCTTCGTCGATTCGCGCCTGCGCGCATCTTCGACAGGCAGATCCGCAAACTCAACCAATTGACAGCGCATCCTGCGGAACCTCCGGTTGCTTCCCAAACCCTCATGGCGCGCCGCGGAGGCACCGAACCGAGCGCCGGCAAGTCTCGTTCGACGACAACGCCGAAGGGCTGATACGCATGACGTTCGACCACGTCACCTACGGCCTGCCACACGGCACCTTTCATGCGTTGGAAGGCGGCGACCCCGGTGGCATACCGACTCTTTTCGTTCACGGCTTCCCGGATCACCCGTCGACCGCCGAGCCCTTCCTCGCGGAGCTCGGCCGCCGAGGACGTCACGTCATCGCACCGTGGCTTCGTGGGTACGCGCCCTCCCCGCCCTCAGGACCGTTCGATTTCGCTTCAGTCACCGGCGACATCCTCGCGCTGCTCGACCGCTGGTCCCCCGAGCGAGCCGTCGAATTGATCGGCCATGACTGGGGTGCTCTGATCACTTACGATGCGTGCGTCACTGCGCCGGATCGTATCCAGCGTGCGGTCGCGTTGGCAGTTCCGCACCCACTGACGTTCCTGACCCGGCCGAGCCTCGCTCAGCTTCGCCGGAGCTGGTACATGGGGTTCTTCCAACTACCGGGGAGTGGGGCGGTTGCAGCGGCTCGCGACCTCGCTCTCATCGACCGCCTCTGGCATCAGTGGTCGCCCTCCCTCGAGCTCGATCCTGCCCTGCACGCGGAGTTGCACGAGCACCTCCGCGCGAGTATGCCCGCACCCATCAAGTACTACCGGGCGATGGTGCGACCCAGCATGATCGGGGCGACGCGACGCCTCGCCCGCCCGATCACGGTGCCCATGCTGCAGCTCCATGGTGCCGAAGACGGGTGCTTCCTCCCTCCTCGTGTCGACGACCGGCATCGGTTCGCCGCACCACGCACGCGTGAGATCGTTCCCGGTGTCGGTCACTTTCTGCACATCGAAGCCCCGAAGGTCATAGCGGAACGGATCACCGCCCGGGCCTGACTCTATCCGGCGGTGCCTCACCTGACAGCGATGATCATGTGACCGATCATCGAACAACGGTCTCGTCGAGTCGCCCCTGTCCGACGTCGGCCGGCGCGGCGAACTCACCGGCATGCTCGACCGCGCCATCCCGGTGGAACGACTCACCCGATCGGGAACGACGTCGCCGTGCGGCGTCGAGGATCACAGGGAGGCCCGTCATTCCGCCTGACCCGGAGGTGGCGGTTCGGACGGAAGTCGCAGGTCGGTGACAGGTGCGGGGCGCCCGAGGTGGAACCCCTGCAGGAGATGGGCGCCGAGCTCGCGGACTGTACCCAGTTCGGTTTCCGTTTCGATGCCCTCCACCACGACGGTCATGTCGAACTGGCCGGCGAGTGCGATGGCGGCGGCGGCGATCGCGGCGCGGAACGGGTCGGAGTCGATACCGCGGGTGACGAACGCATCGAGTTTGACGATGTCCGGTCGCACGGTGATGACCTGCCGCAACCCCGAACGCCCGGCGCCCACGTCGTCGAGCGCGAGGATCACGCCCGCAGCTCGCAGGCCGTTCAAAGTCTCGAGGGTGTTCTCGACCTCGTCGACGGTGGAATGCTCGGAGACTTCGAGGACGATGGGGCGGTGCCGGGCGGCGTGACGCAGCGGCTCGGCCAAGCTCTCGTCCGCGGCGAGCGCAGCGGGGGAGAGGTTGACGGCGAGGAACAGCTCCGGTGCGAGCGCGTCAGCGTGGTCCAGGGCGTGCAACAGCGCGGCGCCTTCGAGTGCCCCGGCCAAGGCGCATTGCGTTGCCGCGGCGAACCACTGCTCGGGTCCGGGTGTGTCGGCGGGGAACCTGGCGAGGGCCTCGTATCCGACGACGTGCAGATCAGTGGCGTCGACGACAGGTTGGAACACCATCCACGGCCCACCCCGACGAAGTACGTCGACGATGTCCTCGGGTGTGATCGCACCGGGTGTGACGCCGCCGCTCCTCTCCGAGGACATGTTCCGACCGTACAGCGGAATCCCCTTCGACAGTGCGGCCGCGCGGCTACGACCGTTGCTCTGACCGTCGGCGATGGTGGCGTCGACTGACGGGCACGGCGCCTCGCGTGCGGCCGTCGGCGGCCGGTGCCGATGATGGATGACCGCTCCACGCGGTGGCGCGGCGGCAACCCTGGACGCGCCGCGCGGCGGGGTTGCTCAGGTGCGGCACATCGAGAACCTGAAAGCAGTCTTCGTATCAGTGGGGGCCGTTGTCGGCGGCGCCGGCTACTGTGCTGGTGCGTCCACACCGTCGAACTGCGCTCACCCCGGTCCACCGGCCGGGACGAGTTCGCGTCGGCCCTATGGACAAGTTGCAACTCTGCCGGAGCGTTGCGGTGGCGGTCGCTCCTCCCCGAACTGATGAGTGGGGTGCACGTCGGTGGTCAGCTACGCCCCCGGACGGGCATCGCATCGTGCTTGACGAGCCCGCGTGCCCGTGTGCAGCGAAGCGCGGCGGGGTATTCCTTCTTCATGACCGCAGCAGAACAACATTTCGACCTCATCGTCATCGGTGCAGGGTCGGGAAACATGATCGTCGACTCGAAATTCGACGATCGTCGCGTGGCCGTCATCGAGAAGGGTCGTTTCGGCGGCACGTGCCTCAACGTCGGATGCATCCCGTCGAAGATGCTCGCGTACACGGCCGACGTCCTCGACACCATCGGCGGCGCTGCGTCCTTCGACATCGACACCGAGCCCGCTACTGCCCGGTGGACCGACATCCGGTCCCGCATCTTCGACCGACTCGACGCCGACGAGGCCAGCGCGCGCGAATATCGAAAGAAGTCGTCGAACGTGACCGTGTTGGCCGGCACCGCGGTTTTCACCGGGCCGCGAACGCTTCGAGTCACCGACGAGGACGGGTCCCTCCTCGGCACCGTCACCGCCGACAGAATCGTTCTCGCTGCCGGCGGGAGACCCGTCATACCCGACGCCGTGGCGAACGTCCCTCACCACACCTCCGACACCATCATGCGTATCGACGCCCCACCGGCCCGTCTGCTCGTCCTGGGCGGCGGGTACATCGCGGCCGAACTGGCGCACGTGTTCTCGGCCCTGGGAAGCATCATCACCATCATCGACTCCGCCGACCGACTCCTGGACGGACACGACACCGACGTCACACGCACCTTCACCGACCTGTCGGCGACGCGGTGGGACCTACGCCTGGGCAGCACGGTGACCGACGCCCGCACGGACGGCACGGACATCGTTCTGACACTGGACAGCGGGGACGAGGTCACCGGCGACACGCTGCTCATCGCGGCGGGACGCCAACCCAACTCCGACGTACTGGACTGTGCTGCTGCGGGAATCGAGCTCGACGACAAGGGACGGGTGGTGGTGAACGGCGAGCAACGCACCAACATCGACGGGGTCTTCGCGCTGGGAGACATCTGCAACACCGTCCCGCTCAAGCACGTCGCCAACCGAGAGGCGCAGACCGTGGCGCACAACCTCCTCCACGACGAGCCGATGACGACGCAACTCGACCTGGTGCCGTCGGCGGTGTTCGGATCACCGCAGATCGCGAGCATCGGACGCACCGAACAGCAACTCGACGACGACGGAGCGAGCTACGTCTCGGGTATCGCGCGATACTCGGACGTCGCGTACGGGTGGGCGATGGAAGACGAGTCCGGCTTCTGCAAGGTCCTCGCGGATCCGTCGACCGGCCGCATTCTGGGCGCACACATCGTCGGACCGCAAGCATCGACGATGATCCATCTGTTCGTCGTGGCGATGACCTTCGACATCGACGCGCACCGTTTGGCCACCGAGCCCTACTGGACTCATCCGGCGCTGCCGGAACTGGTCGAGAATGCGTTACTCGCACTGGACCTCGACGAACACTGAGTCGCGCCTGTCCGCCTACTCGCGCAGGTCGCGCTCGGGCAGATCCCCGAGCGCGGCGAACGCAGGCAGGTAGTAGTCGACGCTTCCCGCCGCGGTCCACTCCCGAAGGTGGTGTGCGGACCGCCTCCAGATCAGGGCCTCGCAAGATCGAATCCGGCGTGGCCCGCCGGAGCGAGGACAAGAAATGGTGGCGCCTGTCCTGTCGTGGTGTCAGATGGGTGCGTCGGTGTTCCCGGTGGTGGTGGTGGTGGTGGTGGTGGTGCGGGTTCCGACGACGTCGGCGGCGACGGTGACGAGTCGGCGGTTGTCTTCCTGGGAGATGCGGGCGAGGAGCTCGAACGCTGCTGCGGCGTCGACGTCGTAGCGTTCCATGAGTATTCCTTTGGCTTGGCCGATGAGGTCGCGGCTGGCCAGGGCGGTGCGCATCGAGGTGTCCTCCCCGAGCGCGAGCGCGGCGAGGGCGACGTGGGTGGCGATGGCGGCGCCGGTGGCCGCGGCGTCGTCGTCGAAGGTGTCGGCGGTGTCGGCGTAGGCGGTGAGCACACCGACCGATCGTTCCCCGACGAAGAGGGGCAGCGTCATCATCGCCGTGACACCGGCGCGGGCGGCGGTGTCGGTGAGGGCGCCGTGGGCGGGGTCGGTGAGGTCGGTGACGGTGACGTCGCGGACCGTTCGCGGTATCGGGTGCAGTCCGAGCTCGAGCTGGACGCGGGCCAGGTCCGCCGCGACGGTGTCGGTGGCGTGGCGCAGGTCGCCCTCGCTGGTGCCGCGGTGCTCGACCGGGACGACGATGACCGAGGCGTGGTCGACCCCGGGCACGAGGGCGACGGTCTGAGCGGCGGCGGCGGCGGCGACGGCGGAGAACGACCGTGTTCCGCTCTCGTCCACTCCGCGTAGTGCGCGGGCCATGTCGGCGATGCGGGTGATCAGTCGGTCCGGGTGCGGCGCGCCCGTGTCGCCGCCGTGATCGTTGGTGATCAAGGTGGTGGTGTCCTCGTGGGGTACGGGGCCAGACGGCCCGGCATCGGAAGAACCGATCCCGGAGCGTGGGCTCCACCCGCGGAATCGGTCACTCAGCGTACCGGGTCCCGCGCGTGTTCCTCCGGGTCGCCTCATGGGGATCGAGGGTGCTCGGCAGGTTTGGCGGCCGGGTGGTGGTGGCACAGACAGAGCGGTGCCCCGCTGCACCCCGACCGGTGCCCGTCGTTGAAACCGCCAGCGTCAGGCATCGGCCCGGAGGAACATTCTCGCGAGTTCGGCCGTGTCACGCGGACGGCAGAGGAACGGGGTTCGGTGTCCGATCAGGCGGCCGAGGGCGGCGGTGAGCACGACGACCGGTCGATGGTGGCGGAGTGGGTGAGTGTCTGCGCTGGCGTGGTCGGCGCCGCCGGGGGCGCGGTGATCGTGGGCGCGATCGCCGGTGCGGAGCAGGCCCATCGGGTCGTGCACGTCACCGACGCGGTCGCCGACCGCGTCGCCGATCTGTTCTACATCCACGGTTGGCACCTCGAGTCCGGCGACCCGGACGCGCCGGTGTCGATCGTTGCGGTCGGCGATCCCTCACACTGCCGTCGGTGGCCGCTCCTGACGTCCGACCTCGAGGCGATGGGTGTGCATTCGGTGGACGTGGCCCCGATGGCCCCCGGTGGGTCCTCGGTGGGAGTGCTGGTGCTGTATCGAACCGTCGCGCCCTCTCGGCGACACACCGAGACGGCCGGGTTGATCGGCCCGTCGGCCACCCTGATCGGGCATCTCGTGCTCGGACTCGATTCGGTCGGTGTGGGCGGGGCCGGAGGGTCCGACCTGCGCAGCGTGGCGGTCGGGGTGCTGATGGCGCGACACGACATCGACGCGCGGTCGGCGTCGGCGCGGTTGCGCGCCGCCGCGTACGCGCGCGGCACGTCGACTCTGACCGAGGCGTGTCGGATCGTCGACTCGACCACCCCGAACGCCTGACACCACTGCGTCCCGTATCGAATAGTCCCCCGTGTCGATAGGCGAGATCACGGGCCGGGGGAACGCACCGTGGATATGGTCGCCGGGTGTCCAGTGAGGGACACGGTCCACCCGACGGCGGCGCCGACGAGACCGACCGAAATTCATTTCACCACAAAGTAATGCAAGTTGATTCGAGCCCTACAGATCAGCGTGGGCCAGCCGGGGTGGGTCAGGCGTGGCCCGTGAAAGGGGTGCGTCGACACGTCAGGAGACGGTCGGTCGGCTGGGGCCTCCTCCGTCGCTTCAGAGCGTGTTCTACGGAGCACACTTCAGGCGAGGTGCCCACGGCTCTAGGAACGGTGCGTTGACAGGCGCACTCACGCCACCTCATTCGGTAGAGACGACCGTTCAACGCTGGTAGTTTCACGGCGCGCAAGCTTCGGGCGGCCGCGTGAGCTCGAGGTTCGCTTCGGCTGCAGCTCGCCTCGACGAAAGGGGTCAGACGCGGCTGGGAGCTGCGGCGAGTACTCCGCCGAGACCGATGAGTGCGGTACCGGCGACGCGGTCGGTGACGGTGCGGGCGTGCGTGCCGCCCATGATCGACCGCAGTTGGTGTACCCCCAGGACGAACACCGCCCACCACACGACGCCGAGGGCTATGTCGAGCAGACCCAGCCCGATGATCTGGGCAGCGACCGGGCCGCCGGGAGTGACGAACTGGGGCAGGACCGCGACGAAGAAAAGGGCCGCTTTCGGATTGAGGACGTTCGCGGTGAACGCTCGCCGCCATACCTGAACGAGCGTGGACGAGGGGCGTCCGGCGGCATCGGGTCTGTCGCCTGCGTCTCGTCCGACTGTGTCTCGCCGAGAGGCGAGCAGTGCGCGCACACCGAGGTACACCAGATATCCCGCGCCGAGCCACTTCAGGACCGTGAACGCGGTCGCGCTCCGCCACGATCACCGCCGCCACTCCGACGGCGGCTGAGCTCATGTGCACCAGCAGCCCGCATTGAACCCCGATTGCTGCGATCCATCCGGTCCGGCGGGAGGTGACGGCGGCGGGCATGACCACGAACCAGTCCGGGCCCGGAGTGATGTAGGCGAGGAGCGCGACACCGCAGAACGCGAACACTGTCTCGATCGGCACGGGCACCAGCGAACGCGTAAACCGCGGGTCCGTCAAGGGGGCTGTGTCGGACGGGCCATGGCCGGACAGCGGCTCATCGTCAGCGAATGTCGTACGGGGCGTTGCTGAGGCCGCGCCCGCGGCCTTCGGATACCACTCGCAGGGTCAACAGGAAGTTCTCGCTTGTCGCTGCCGAGGCCCACGGCCAGTGGCTACCGAACTTGTACATCGAGCACTTGTTGCGGATCGCCTGCCAGGGGTCCTCGTGCGCGGGGCTGGCGTCGTCCCAGATCGTAAGCATCCCGGCGAGCTCGGTGTCGACGGCCTGGCGGTGCCCGTCACTGAACGATGTCGTCGACCCCAGTCGCTGGTAGAACTCGACGATCGCGTCCCGCTGGCCTTCCGAGTCCACCGCCCTGGCCTCCCACGAGTTGACACGTGTCGGTCGCTGGCGCCGCCGCGACACTGGGACGGAGCCTAGCGAGGACTCCACCGCCTGCCACGAGGTCCATGTGCCGACGCTCGGCGCAATGTGGATGCGGGCCCCGGCGGTAGCCCGGCTGGGTGGACACGACGACCGAGATCAAGTCTCAGCCCGACGCCGCGGTGCACTGCATATTTCTTGTCGGTGATGATGCCCCCGCGCAGATGCGAGCAGATGAGTCGCGTGGACTCTCGCGGCCCCCGTCACGGTGTCGGCGACAGCTGAACGTCGGCCGGCGCCACGGTCCGGCATAACTCGCGGACGACGGCGACGTCGTGATTCGGTCGCAGTGAGTGTTTCGTGAACGACGGTGGGCAGTCTGCCGCCATCGCTGTGTATGCACTGTGTGCGGTGTATATCCCGAACTGTGGGGGGTGGGCGCTGTGCAGTCCGTTCGAGGGGCGGTTGATCGGCGCCGCTATGGAGGATGTGCTGCCATCGTGATCGTGCTTCCTCGACCGCGCTGTGGTCGGTGGGGTTCGGCGTCGTGCTCTGGGCAAGCAGGGTGAGGGCACGTGAGGTGGAGATCAGCCCGACCTTGTGGCGGTGGGAGAACGCGGTGAGTTCTGTGAACGCTTGCTCGGGTGTGTACCCGCACAGCCCGACGAGGATTCCGACGCCGATGTCGATCTGGGTGCGGTCTTCAGTCGTGTGGTCGGACATGGCCGGCGCCCTCTCTGGTGCTGGGTGGTGCTCGCGTGAAGGTGATCGTCCCTCGGTGCGAGCCCCGTTGCCCACCATTGGGATCGGCGCGATCCGTGCCTCGTCGGTGCGCTACGCCGGGTCGTCACGCGGACGCGGCGCGCTCGGGCCCTCGTAGTCGGCGGTCGGCTCCCTTGGGGGACCGAGGGACCGTCTGCTCACCGGAGAGCGTTGCGAGGTAACGACGTACGACTCGATCGGCGAGCTCGCTGCCCTCGGCGTCCGGGGTCACCGTGTCTTCTGTGTGTGTTCGCCACTGTGCGAGTCGGTTCGCCAAGTCCTCTTCGATGTTGGCGAACTGCGGAAGGCCGGCCAAATTGGTCGTCTCGCCGGGGTCGGCGGTCAGGTCGTACAACTCCCGTGCCGGTCGAGGGGCCAGATGATCGCGGCCCAGTGCGCGCCCGGATAAGCTGTCCGCGATGTCGAGAGGAAGTTCGAGCATGCGCCGCGGCGCGAAATTCTCGAGATAGCTCCAGTTCTCGGTGCGTACGGCCCGAATCGGGTCGTAGGAGTCGTGGTAGTTCTTCTGCGTGTACACCTCGTCGCGGACCGGAACGCCGGACTCACCCGCGAGGATCTTGGCGTGCGAGACACCCTCGACGTCTGCGGGGATCGGCAGACCGAGGACGTCGAGCAGGGTGGGCACCAGATCGACGCCACTGAACAGGCCCTCGTGCACGGCGGGTGCGACTGCGCGGCGTCGCGGCGGACGCACGATGAACGCGATTCCGGTTCCGCGGGCGTACAGCGTGGATTTGGCTCCGGGGAAGGCTTCGCCGTGATCGGTGAAGAACACCACCCAGGTGTCGTCGGCGAAGTCGGCGGCGTCGAGTGCGTCCAGTAGGCGGCCCACGGCGGCGTCGGCGACCGTGATCGATCCGTGGAACGCGGCCAGATCCTCACGCACTTCGGCGGTGTCGGGAAGGTAGGACGGAACGACGATGGTGTGGGGATCGGGACGCGGATACCGCTCGACGGGATAGGGCCGGTGCACCTCGAAGAAGCCGGCGTTCAGCAGGAACGGACCGTCCTGGCCGCGAGTGGACTCGAGGTACGCAGTGGCCTGATCGACCACGTGGTCGCAATCGGAATCGCCGACGTCGAATGTGCTGTAGCCCAAGCGTTCCGGGGTGGCCGACTCGTGTTGCATGCCGAACAGGGCGCTGCGGTAACCGTGCTCGCCGAGTATCTGGGGGAGGGTGCGGACTGAGTCCTTGTACTCCCAGCCGTGGTGGGCGAGGCCGACGATGCCGTTGCTGTGCGGGTACCGGCCTGTGAGCAGGCTGCCCCGCGACGGCGAACACAGCGGGGCGGTGGCGTGCGCGCGAGTGAACAGCACACCCTCGGACGCCAGACGATCGAGCGCGGGAGATGTGGCACCGGTGGCGCCGTACAGCTCGAGGTGTCGACCGAGATCGTGCCAGTGGACCAGCAGAACGTTCTCGTCGGTGCCGCCCGGCTGCGTCGTCATACGGCTATCCATCTTGTTGGTACGACTCCCGTTCCAGTGGTGCTCGATCAGCCGACGGTAGTGCCCGCCGGGCTCGGCGTCAGCAATTGGGCTCAGCGTGATGGGAAGTGCCCACGCCGGAGTCGGTCATGGATCCGCAGGGCCAAATTACTCGAAACCCGGTGTGACCACTTGAGGTGTCGGGTGTGGACCCCGACCGGGCCGAGACGCGGTACCGACGGCAGTAGCTCGCGTGGCACAGGTACGACCCGCCGCGGGTCACTGCCTTGGTGTCCCCGTGGGCGTCGTCGAATCTGCCGGCCGTCCATTCCCAGACGTTTCCGGTCATCTCGTGGAGGCCGAAGGCGTTGGGTGCGTAGGACCGGACGGGGGCGGTACCGGCGTACCCGTCGGCGGCGGTGTCGGACCGGGGAAAGTCGCCCTGCCACACGTTCATCCGGTGTGTGCCGCCCGGTTCGAGGTCGGATCCCCAGGGAAACGGCTGCTGCTCGAGGCCACCGCGCGCGGCGTACTCCCATTGGGCCTCGGTGGGTAGTGCGGTGTCGGACCACGCGCAGAACGCCTCGGCGTCGCGGCGGGAGACATGGGTGACGGGATGGGCCGCTCGATCCCGTGTCGCGTCGACGTCGACGTCGGGTCCGGACGGGTGCCGCCAGGTGGCCCCCTCGACCACGTGCCACCATGGTGTCGCGGCCACTGTCGGCCATCGGTGCGCCGCGGGTCCGAGTTCTCCGACGAACACCAGCGAGTCCCCGAACGCTTCGGCATCCGTCCGGAACCCTGTTGCACGCACGAAATTCGGCGAATTGGGCGACCGTCACGGTTGTCACCGTGATGTCGAACGCGGCGACGGTGACCGGGCGGACCGGGCCTTCGAGGTCGGCGGCGTACGACCACGCGTCGTCGGCCCCCATGAGGAAGGTTCCGCCGGGCAGCGACACGCAGTCGAGGTCGGGAAGCACCCTGCTCGGCACAGCTGCCGGTGCGCGGTTGCTCGTCGGCTCGACCGGGCGTCGATCCGGGGTGCAGCACGACGAGGAGGACACCTGGCTCAGGTTACGGGGCCGCGGCCGGGATGATGTCCCGTTCCATGAGCACGCGCAGGACCTGCTCCACGAGATCGTCCAGGTCCGCTCCGGTGGTGTCGACCACCAGGTCCGGGTTCTCCGGAGGTTCGTACGGGGCGTCGATACCGGTCAGTCCCTGCAGTTCGCCCGCGCGTGCACGCGCGTACAGGCGTTTGGGGTCGCGTCGTTCGCACTCGGCGAGTGGGGTGGCGACGTGGATCTCGACGAACGGTAGGTCGGCTGCCGCGTTGAGTACTCGCGCGATCTCGCGATCGGAGGCGAGCGGGGACACCAACGATGCGATCGCGATGGTCCCCGAATCGGCGAACAGGCGCGTCAGGTGCCCCACACGACGCACGTTCTCGGCGCGGTCGCCGGCCGAGAAGCCGAGGTCGTCGGACAGCCCGTGACGGACGTTGTCTCCGTCCAGCAGGTATGCGACGCGACCGGACTCCACCAGCGCCCGTTCCACTGCGACGGCGAGCGTCGACTTGCCCGACGCGGGAAGCCCGGTGAGCCAGACGGTGGCGCCGCGCTGTCCGACGGCCGACCACCGATGTCCCCGTTCGAGCGACGACGGGTGCCACTTGACGTCGTTGCGTATCCGACCGGCCGGCTTGGCTGCTCGCGCGAGGGTGACGGTTCCGGCGCCTACCGTGTCGTTGGTGTTCTCGTCGATGAGAACGAAGGCACCGCCGTCGCGGATGTCGGCATATGGGTCGGCGAGGACGGGGGAGCTGGTCCGCAGGGTGACCGCACCGATGTCGTTTATGGTCAGGGCGATCGGGTTGCGTTCCTCGTCGAGGGTCTCGGGGTCGAGTCGGCCGTGTAGCTCGGAGATCGTCGCGCGCACGGTACGGCTGGTGTGTTTGAGGGCGAGGCGGTCTCCGGCGCGCAGCGGGGTGTCGGCGAACCAGCACACCGTCGCGTCGATCTCGCGCGCCACGACCGGGTGCTGCCCGTCCTCCCGGCCGGAGACCAGGACGTCGCCGCGGGCCACGTCGATGTCGTCCGCGAGTTCGATGGCCACCGACAGTGGCGCCACGGCGACCGTGCGCGCTGCATCGAGGGTGTCCAGCGCGGTGACGGTGCTGCGCGATCCCGACGGCAGGACCAGGATCTGGTCGCCGACCTGCAGGGTGCCGGCGGCGAGACGGCCCGTGTAGCGGCGACGCTCGGTCGGATCGGTCGGACGCGACACCCACTGCACCGGGAGGCGGAGCTTGTCCGGGGTGGGTGCCGGGGCCTCGAGTTCGACGGACTCGAGGAACCCGAGCAGGGTGGGGCCGTCGTACCAAGGTGTGTTGCCCGAGCGGGTGACGACGTTGTCCCCGCTCAACGCCGCGATCGGGACCACCGTCGGTTCGGCGACGCCCAACCGGTCGGTCAGCAGGCGGATCTCGGCGACCACCTCGGCGAAACGATCTTCGCCGAACCCCACCAGATCGATCTTGTCCACGACGGCCACCAGATGTTCCACGCCTAGTAGCGAGGCGATGCGGGCGTGGCGGCGCGTCTGTCGGAGTACGCCCGCCCTGGCGTCGACCAGCAGCAGTGCCACGTGGGCGTTGGAGGCGCCGGTGAACATGTTGCGGGTGTACCGCTCGTGGCCGGGGGTGTCGGCGAGGATGTAGTTGCGGTGGGCGGTCGAGAAGAACCGGTACGCCACGTCGATCGTGATGCCTTGTTCGCGTTCGGCTCTGAGCCCGTCGGAGAGCGCAGCGAGGTCGGGGACGCCGTCGTCGCCCCGTACGGCGTCGAGGTGATCGAGTGGCAGGCTGTCGGTGTCGTGGAGCAGGCGGCCTATGAGGGTGGATTTGCCGTCGTCGACGGAGCCGGCGGTCGCGATGCGGAGCAGCTGACGGGTGCGGGTGGAACCGGCGTCCACGTCGTCGACGCTGCCGGGCGCGGTGGTGGTCATCAGAAGTAGCCCTCTCGCTTGCGGTCTTCCATGGCTGCGACCGAGGTACGGTCGTCGGCTCTCGTCTCGCCGCGCTCGGAGACGGTGGCCGCCGAGATCTCGGCGATGACGCCGTCGACGTCGGTGGCGGACGATCGCACCGCGCCGGTGATCGTGAGATCGCCGACGGTGCGGTAGCGGACCTGCTCCACCGTGGCCCGCTCGTGGGCGCTGGGACGGACGAATCCGCTGGTGGAGAGCAGGATTCCGTCCCGCTCGAACACCTCGCGCTGGTGCGCGAAGTAGATCGGCGGGAGTTCGAGACCTTCGAGGGCGATGTAGCGCCAGATGTCGAGTTCGGTCCAGTTGCTCAGGGGGAAGACGCGGACCTGCTCGCCGCGTTTGATGCGGCCGTTGTAGAGCGACCACGGTTCCGGTCGTTGAGCACGTGGGTCCCACTGGCCGAACTCGTCGCGGAAGCTCAGGACGCGTTCTTTTGCTCTGGCTCGTTCCTCGTCGCGTCGGGCACCGCCGAACGCCGCGTCGAAACCGCCGGCCTCCAGCGCGTCGAGCAGAGTCCTGGTCTGGAGTCGGTTGCGGGAGGAGTCCGGGCCTCCGACCTCCATGACGCGGCCGGAGTCGATGGTCTCCTGCACCGACGCGACGATCAGCCGGTGCCCGCCCTCGGTGAGGCGCCTGTCGCGGAAATCGATCACCTCCGGGAAGTTGTGACCGGTATCGACGTGCAGGACCGGGAACGGGATGCGCGAGGCCACGTCGGGCGGCTGCGACGGCGGTCGGAACGCTTTCTCCGCCAATCGGAGCAGAACGATGGAGTCCTTGCCGGCTGAGAACAGCAGAACGGGCCGCTCCAGCTCGGCGGCGACCTCGCGGATGATGTGGACCGCTTCGGCTTCGAGCGCGCGGAGTTCGTCGACGTGCGTCACGTCGAGACTGGTGACGGTCATGAGGGGAGTCCCCTCTGGGCGGCGTCGGCCCGATAGCGCGCGATCCAGTCGTCCGATCGAGCGTCGGATTGTTTGCGCAGCGCGGGTTCCGGGGCGAGCGACGGGTCGAGCCCGAGGTGATCGAGTACGGAGGCCGTCACTGCGGCGGTGTCCGTGGTCAGCTCGTCGAAATCGACCTCGAACGGGGTGATGCCGGTGGCATCGAACCACGAACGCCATCCCTTCTCCTGGCCTTGGAGGATGCTCAGCAGATGGGCGATGCCGGCCGGGTGGTACTGCGCCGCAGCATCGACGGCGGGATCGGCGCGTCCTCTCCATACCCTGGTCTGCACCGCTCGCCAGAACGACACGGCTTGGGGAACCAGGTCACGTCGGGTGACCTTGACGAAGGCGACGTCTCCGAGCACGTCGTCGACGGCAGCACGCAGGGCGTCGCCGCCGGGTGGTGTCCGGCCGGGGAGGGAGTCGGCTCGGCGGATCAACAACGGTGTCTGGTTCCACATGAGCTTGCCCGCCCACACCCCGTTCGGGGTGCGTCCCTCGCGCAGGATGCGGAAGCGCCATTCCTCCGCGCTCTCCGACCACGGCGCCCCGGACTCGAGCGGTGCGAGCAACGACGTCACCGTGGTGTCGGACACCGAGTCGAACCACTCGCGGGGTTGCGGGGGGAGCGAGGTGTCCGGCAGGTACTGGAAGAACTCCTGCGGTTCGCCGGCCTGGCGAGTCGCACGGAGGGTTTCCACGAGCAGGGTGCTGCCACTGCGTTGCGAGGCCAGCACCAGATACGAACGGGGCGAGGTCACTGGGGCCTTTCGACGGTAGTTCTCATGGGCGCGGCGGGGAGCTTGGGTCAGGACGCGACGGGCTGCTTCTCCGTGGCCACGCGAGCATGTGCGGCGATGGCATCCGCCGATTCGGCCTGTCGGTCTTTCGACCACTCCCGTAGCGACCAGCCGAAAGCGCCGGCCCAGACAGCGATCACCACCACATACCCCACCGCAGCCGCGGCCCCGGAAATCTCCAACCAGTCACTGCGAAAAAGGGTGCGCACGTTGGTGAAGACGATGAGGCCGCCCACCGCAGAACCCAACAGCCGCGGCGGTATGTGCCGCACGAGCCATGCGGCGATGGGTGCAGCGATCAGTCCCCCGAGCAGAATGGCGACGACCCACCCGAACTCGATGCCCGCGGTCCCGAGTCCCACGAGAAATCCCAGGCTGGCAGCGACAGCGATGACGAATTCACTGGTGTCGATGGACCCGATCACCTTGCGGGGTTCGAGGCGACCACTGGCGAGGATGGCGGGCGTGCCCACCGGACCCCATCCGCCGCCTCCGGTCGCATCGACGAAGCCGCCCACGAAGCCCAGCGGCCCGAGAAACCGGCGCCGCAACGGCTGGCCGAGTCGATCACGAGGGACGCCGCGAACGGTGAAACGGACCAGAACGTACAACCCGAGGATCAGCAGGACGGTGGACATCACCGGCGCGGCGACCTCGGTCGACAACGAAGAGAGTACCGTGGCGCCGAGGAAGGCGCCGAGCGCTCCGGGTAACGCGATACGACGCACCACCTGCCACTCGACGTTGCCGAACTTCCAATGCGACACCCCGGACATCAGGGTGGTGCCGATCTCGGCCAGGTGAACCGTCGCCGAGGCGGCGGCGGGATTGGTTCCGACCGCAAGCAACAACGTCGTGGTGGTCACGCCATAGGCCATGCCCAGGCTGCCATCGACGAGCTGGGCTGCGAACCCCACCAAGCCGAGCAAAACCAACGTTCTCATACGGCTCCCCGATCGACGGACACGACAATGGTCCCATCACAACGCTTGACGAAGAATCGGTCACTGATTCGAATCGACGAGATCACAATCGACCCGCATGGGCTCGGCGATGAGAAGTGATGACATTCCCGAACCCGAGCGATCGCCGGCGCATCAGAGATCGAACAGTATTCGAGACCCACGGTGTCTGCGGATCTCGTCGTCGCGGGCCGAGCCGTACCGATCCATTCGGGACACACGACGACGCCTCGACATCGCCCACCGCGATGCGACCTGCTCTCATCGGAACAGCGAGCACCGATCGTCGTCAACGCACGCAGTGGGCTGTTGCCCCGAGCGCCCTGGCGGCGCGCACACCGCGCCGCGGGCACGTGAATGAGGAACTATCACGGCGGCACAACGTCATTCGAGAGCCGGTCGACCTCACCCGCATCGCATGCGGGCGTGAATCGAGGAGCGGTTTCGCGGTCTGCTCGATCTGACAGCTGAGGGAAACCGCTGGCTTCACCGGTTGCCTGCACCCGTGGACGTTGTCCGGTCAGTTCTCGCGGGCTGCGCTCTTGACGGCGTGGCCGATTTCCGCTCGCAGTGCCGCGTATTCGGAGGTCCCGCGTAGTTCGTCGGGGTCGATGCCGGTCCTGGGCAGGTCCGAGGAGATGTCGAGGGCGACGCGGCCGGGGCGGGCGGACAGCACGACGATGCGGGAGCCGAGGAAGGCTGCTTCGTCGGCGCTGTGGGTGACGAAGATGGCTGTGCGCCCGCTCTCGTGACTGACCCGCCGGACGTCTTCCTGCAACCGTTCGCGGGTGAGGGCGTCGAGTGCCGCGAACGGCTCGTCGAGCAGGAGCAGGTTGTTCTCTGCAGCTAGCGCCCGGGCGATGGCGACCCGTTGTTGCTGTCCGCCGGAGATCTCCCAGATCTTGCGGTCCTCGGTTCCGGTGAGCCCGACCCGTTCGAGCAACGCCTCACGGGCGATGCGGCGTTCGGACTTTCTCGTGCCGGCATAGGTGAGGGCCAGGTCGATGTTCCCGCCGACCGTCTTCCATGGGAACAGCCGTGGCTGCTGGAAGACCACGCCGGCGCCGGCGCCGGGTGTGGGCGGTCGCCCGGAGACGTGCACGGTGCCGTCGGTGGGTTGCTCGAATCCCGCGACCAACCGCAGCAGGGTGCTCTTGCCGCACCCCGATGCGCCGACCAGCACCAGGAACTCTCCGGCAGCGATGTCGAGGCTGACGGGGCCGAGGGCGACGACGGAGTCGCGGCCGGACCCGTAGACGTGGGTGACGGCGTCGATGGTCACCGACCCGTCGACGCGGGTGTCACCCGTGACGTCAGTCGTCGAGGACATCGGGCAGTCCCTTCGTGTAGATCGCGGACTCGAACACCGACAGGTCGGGGGCGGCGGGGATCTGCTGCTGTTCGGCGAGGAATTGCGCTGCGCTGTGCAGGTTCTGGGCCAGGTTGCCCGGTTGTCCGTCGGTGCCCAGCCACTCGCTCGAGGTCAGCTCGGCGGGGGTCAGGAACACTCCTTGGGAGAGCTGGTTCGCCGCGTCCTGTTCGGTGGTGCCGATCTCCGACGCCACGGCCTTCGCAGCGGCGGCGGGGTCGTCGGCGATGACTCCGAGCGCGCGCGCCTCGGCCTTGCGCCAGGCGTCGACGACCTCGGGCTTTGACTGGGCCACCTCGCTCGACACGACACCCAGGTCGAGGGTGGGCTTGCCTGCGGTCGCGAGCTCGCGGCTCGCGATCAACGTCTTCCCGCTGGCGCGTAGTTGGTCGAGTGTCGGCAGCCAGGTGTAGACGGCGTCGACGTCGCCGCGCTCCCACGCTGCCAGCGATGCCTGAGGTTGCAGGTCGATCAACTGCACGTCCGACGCGCCGAGCCCGGCCTGGTTCAGCGCGGCGAGCAGGCTGTAGTGCGCGGTCGAGGCGAACGCCGTGGCCACCCGCTTACCGCGCAGGTCCGCCACCGACTCGATGCCCGTGCCGTTCCGCGCGACCAGCGCTTCGTTGTCCCCGGCGACGTCGAGGACGAAAGCCACCTGGTATGGAATGTTCAGTGGTGCGGACAGACCACGGGCCACCGGGCTCGACCCGATCGCCCCGAAATCGATCTCGCCGGCGACGAACGCGGTGTTGATGTCGGCGCCGGAGTCGAACTTGGTCCACTCGACGTTGTAGTCCGGAAGCGCCTCTTCGAGCCACCCGTTGTTCTTGACCACGAGGTCACCGCTGGGGAAGGACTGGTAGGCGAAGCGCAGCGTGGGTTTGCTGCTGTCGGGGGCGTTCTCCCCGCCGACGGCGCACCCGGTCGCGACGAGCGCTGCTGCGGCCGCGACGGCCACCGATCGAATCACACGGCGTGAGATGGTCATATCTTTCCCCTCCACGGAACCGCGCGACGCTCCGCCGCGCGTAGTAGTGCATCGATGAGCAGACCCGAGATCCCGATGGCGAAGATGCCGACGAGAACGACGGGGGTGTTGTTGTAGTTGCTGGCGTCCTTGACCATTCCGCCGATACCGGGCAGGCCGTTGAACAGCTCAGCCGCGACCACGGACGAGTAGGCCATCCCCACGGCCAGACGGATACCGGTGAAGGTCTCCGGCAGCGCCGACGGAACCACCACATCAGTGATGACCTGGCGGCGGCTCGCACCGAGCGCACGGGCGGCCTCGACGAGACCCGACGGAGCGGCCAGCACCGCTGCGGTGGCGGCGACCGCGGTCGGGGGCAATGCGGCCAGCGCCAGCAGGGTCACCTTGGGTGCTTCGTCGATGCCGAGCCAGATGACCAGCAGGAAGAAGTACGCCAGAGGCGGCAGCGCGCGCAGGAACGTCAGCCACGGTTCGAGGACTCGGCGGACCCACTGCACAGTCCCCATCGTCAGGCCCAGGACGAGTCCCAGCGCGACGCCGACCACTACGCCGGCGAGGACTCGCCGTAGCGTCATGTACAGGTGCTCCCACAGCAGGAAACCTTGGTAGCCGCGGGTGCCGTCGTGCGTGGTGGAGACGGTGACGAAGGCGTCCCACACGGTGGACGGGTAGGGAACGAACGTCTGATTCCAGATGCCGGACGACGCGGCGATCTGCCACACGGCCAGGAAGAACACCAGCGACAGTGCGGGCAGCGCCACCGCCGACACCGGGAATCGGGACGGCCTGCGCGATGTGCGTTCGGGTGCGGACAGGGGAAGATCGACAGAAGAGGTCACGGGAGACTTTCGGATGCTGGGGACATGCGGCACGACGAGGCGATGACACGTCAGTGACAACAGCGGGTGCGCATGCCGGAAGTATCACCCCCGGAGCGGGGATGGCGCAAATCGGTTACGCCGCAACCGATCACAGGAACACGTGTCCAGAATTTCGCTCATCGTGATTTCAAGGTTCGTCTATGAGCGGCGTGCGCCGACACCGCCGCGGCAGCCCCGACTACGGGTGTGGTCGCGACGTGCGCCGGCCGGCGTCGGCGCTGAACGAGGTTCTCGTGAATCAGCGAGCGGGAGCGGTGATCCCGCGCCGATCGAGGATCGGCCGCACACCCTCGGCGAAGTGGTACGCCTCCTCGAGGTGCGGATACCCGGACAGGATGAACTCGTCGAACCCGGCGTCGTGGTACTCGC
Organism: Rhodococcus sp. SORGH_AS_0301; assembly: GCF_030818285.1. Lineage (NCBI taxonomy): Bacteria > Bacillati > Actinomycetota > Actinomycetes > Mycobacteriales > Nocardiaceae > Rhodococcus > Rhodococcus sp. SORGH_AS_0301. The sequence goes on along the minus strand of NZ_JAUTAC010000002.1, from coordinate 3,343,818 downwards.
CGATGAGGTTCGCGACCTCCTCGTGCGACCCGACCAGTGCGGTGCCGGCGCCGCCGCGGATCAATCCGACACCCGCCCACAGGTTCGGGTAGATCTCCAGCGAGTCCTTGCTCCCGCCGTGCAGCGCGGCCATTCGTCGCTGACCCTCGGACTGCGACGACGCGTGGAGGCGGTGCGCGTTCTCCACCGCGTCGTCAGGCAGCTCGTCGAGCAGGCGCTGCGCCACGGCCCATGCCTCTTCGGAGGTGTCCCTGCTGATGGTGTGCAGACGGATACCGTAGGTGAGCTTGCGGCCCTTTGCATCGGCGAGAGACCGGACCCGGTCGATTTTCGCGCGGGCATTGGCGGGCGGCTCACCCCACGTCAGGTACGTCTGTACGCGCTTGGCGGCAACCGCCAGCGCCGGATCGGAGGATCCGCCGAACCAGAACTCCGGCACCGGGTCCGGCGCCTCGGACACGCGGGCGTCCTCGACTCGGTAGAACTCGCCGTCGTGATCGACGGACTCCTCGGTCCAGATGCGGTGCACCACGTCCAGGAACTCGTCGGTGCGGGCGTACCGACGGTCGTGGTCCACCCAGTCGCCGAACCGGCGCTGCTCGGCGTCGTCGCCACCGGTGACGATGTTGAACAGCACGCGGCCTTCCGAGAAGCGTTGCAGGGTCGCCGCTTGCTGCGCCGCCAACGTCGGCGGGGTCAGACCCGGGCGGAACGCGACCAGAAACTTCAGCCGCCGAGTCGCCTGCAGCAGTGCTGCCGTGGTCAGCCAGGCGTCCTCGCACCACGTTCCCGTCGGGGTGAGCACCCCCTCGTAATCGAGACGATCGGCGGCCTGCGCGACCTCGGTGAGATATCGCAAGGACGGGCGACGGAAGCCGGCGGGCTCGACGCGGTGCGCCGAGGCGTGCGATGCCCCGACGATGGATCGGCCGTCACCTGCGGTGGGTAGGAACCAGAAGATGCGTGCGGTCACGAGTGGGGTGCTCCTGCGATCAGTTGGTGGCGACGGTCGCGTCGGCGATCGCGTCGTTGTAGCGGGTGTCGACGAAGTCCGCGACCGGGTTGCCCGCGGGGATGGCGCCACTATCGGCGAACACGTCGAACAACGTCTGCTCGGACTCGATCACGCTGTTGTCCAACGCGATCGCCGGACGCTGACTGCGGCCCTGCGCCAGCTCACCGGCTTTCGGATCGATGCCGACGGCGGCGGAGTACGCGCCCGCCCACTCGGCGGGGTTGGCGTCGGCCCACGCGGATGCCTTCGCCAGGCGCACCACGAAGTCCTGCAACGCGGTGTTGGTCGCCGGGTCGTCCAAGGCCTGCTGCGAGGCGATACCGAACCCGTAGCCGTTGGCGGTTCCTTCGGCGGTGGTCAGGGTCTTCGAGCCGTTCTGCACCTGCGCGATGGCGGTGTACGGATCCCAGATGGCCCACGCGTCGACGTTCCCCGACGCGAATGCCGTCGAGGCGTCGGCCGGCTGGAGGAAGACGAGCTCGACGTCGTCCTCGGTGAGCCCGGCCTTCTGCAGTTGCAGCAGGACGTGCCCGTGCGCGGAAGAGCCCTTGCCGACGGCGATCTTCTTCCCGCGCAGGTCCGCGAACGTCGTCGCGGTCGAGGCGGGCGGGACCAGGATCTGGTCGCCGCTCGCGTCGTTGGCGTAGGCCGAGACGATCTTGATGCGAGCGTTCGCCGCCACACCGAACAGCGGTGGGGTGTTGCCGGTGACCGCGAAATCGATCTGGCCGGCGGTTGCAGCCTCCACCTGTGGTGGTCCGGAGGTGAAGGTGGAGAACGCAACGTCGTAGGGCGTGCCCTCGAGCTCACCGGACGCGCGCAGGAGCGCCTCGGTGCCGCCCTTCTGGTCGCCGACGTCGAGGGTGACGGCGGCGAGGTCGTCGGTGGAGACCAGCGCGGGTGCCTCCGACGACGAGGAGGAGCTCTCCCGTGACACACACGCAGTGAGACCGGCAGCCCCGACAGTGAGAACGGCGAGAGCCGCGACGACTCGCGCGACGACGGAGCGATGGGACGAGGACATGAGGGAAGCCACTTTCCGATGCGAGGGGATCAGTGGACGCCGAGGGCGCCCAGGAGGTGGGCGCGGAGACGGGAGAATTCCGAGGTGCCCCGGTCCCGTGGGCGCGGGAGTGGGACGGTGACCGAATCGATCACGGCGCCGTCCTCGAGGACGAGCACCCGGTCGGCGAGCGCGACGGCTTCGTCGACGTCGTGGGTGACCAGCAGGATGCCGAAGCCGTGGCGGGACCAGAGGTCGAGCAGCAGTGATTGCATGGACAGTCGCGTCAGCGCGTCGAGGGCGCCGAAGGGCTCGTCGAGCAGCAGCAGTTCGGGTTCACCGACCAGAGCGCGCGCGAGTGCTGCTCGCTGCGCCTGCCCGCCGGACAGTGTCAGTGGCCACGCATCGCGTCTGTCTCCGAGGCCCACCTCGGCCAACGTCGCATCCGCCGCGGCCAATGCGGGCTCTCCGGTGACGCCGGCCGTGTTCAGACCGTAGGAGACGTTCTGACGCAGCGTCTTCCACGGAAACAGGCGAGGTTCCTGGAAGGCGACCGCCGGGTGGCCCGCCACCTCGCGTCGGCCGGTGTGGTCGGTCGACAGGCCCGCCAGTACGCGCAGGATCGTGGACTTGCCGGAGCCGGACCGTCCTACCAGGGCGACGATCTCGCCTCGATCGACGGTCAGATCCACCGACCGCAGGACGTGGGCGTCGCCGTACCACTTGTCGACGCCGGACAGTGCCGCGACAGCCGTGGTGGTCTCGGTCATGCTGACGCCTCCGACCGGTACCGGAGGGAGCGCTTCTCGAGGATCCGGACGGCGCCGTCGGTGATGATTCCCATCAGTGCGTAGACGACCAGGCCGAAGATGATGGTGTCCACCCGGAGGAAGTCGCGGGCGTTGTTGATGATGTAGCCGAGACCGGACTCGGCGTTGATCTGCTCCGCGACGATCAGCGACAGCCATGCGATCGCGAGGGACTGCCGCAGGCCCACGAGCAATTGTGGGGCGATACTGGGCGCGATGATGACGCTGAACCGTTGGCACCACGAAAAGCCAAGAACCACAGCGGTGTCGAGGAACTTGCGGTCGATCTGTCGGATCGCCGAGAACGTGTTGAGATACAGCGGGAACGCCACTCCCAACGCCACCAGCAGAATCTTCGGGGTCTCACCAATACCGAACCACAGGATGAACAGCGGAATCAATCCGAGGTGCGGCAACGCGCGGAGCATTTGCAGGGGCGGATCCACCGTCGCCTCGGCCAGGCGGGACAAGCCGACGAGCGAGCCGAACAGCACGCCGATAACCCCACCCAACACCAACCCCTGGATCACGCGGGTCCCGGACACCAGAAGAGCGTCCGCGAGTTCCCCGTTGCGTGCCAATTCGACTCCGGCGTCCAGGATCAACGACGGTGCAGGCAGGACCCGCTCGGACAGGACGCCCGCTGCGCTCGCGATCTGCCACAGAACAAGGATCGCCACGGGAGAAAGCGCGCGGACCACTGTCCATCGGTGACGCTGCCACCACGACTGTGCGCGCACCGACGCCACCGACGCGACCGCCCTCTCGTCCCTCGCGACGTTTCTAGCGGGAACCGCATAGGACTGGACAACCATGGAACGCGCCTTCCGATCGACCGAGTGCAGCTACAAGCAATCACTGTCGGCGCTCGTGCGGCACTGCGCCACAGTTGAACTCACCGCGAATCAATTGGCCCGTGGCAGAGGGCGCTTTCTGCCACCCCGCGATGGGTCGCACTATCTTCCGGACGCGCAACGAAAGAGGCGACCACCGAAGGACAACCCCGGCGGTGTTCGACATACACGACGGGCGCAACCGGGTACTCGTCACCGCCGAACATCGGGCAGTCATGCCACCGGCACATTCTTCGTCAACTGCGATAGCTTCCAGGCGCGAGGAACAACGGCCACCCAAGTTTGCCCACTGAACACCGAGAAGTCCTCAGGCCTCTCACGCCGGTGCGTCAGCACGTACTGGACTGCGATGAGTTTGGGTGGGCGGCCGTCGGTCAGGGGGCCGGTGTCGGTGCGAGGTTCTCGCCGGGTCCGGTGGTGGCGCCGTTGCCGGGGGTGGGGGTGCCGGCGAAGCGGTCGGTCAGGAATTGCGCGGCTTGTGCTCGGAACGGCGGGAACGCCTGCCCGTGACTGAGTCCGGTGTACTGGGCGTAGGTGACGTCGACTGCCGGATTGCGGCGAGCGCGCCGACCTGGCGGCGGCGGGCAGCATCGATCTCCTCGGCGTCGGTCCCGGACGCTCGTTACAGGACCCGGTCACCGAATGGACGATCCGATCCCCAGGCCCCCGTCCACATCGAGGACGATCCCGCTGACGTAGCCGGCTGCCGGGGAGCACAGGTAGGCAGCGGCCTCGGCAATGTCTTCGGGAACTCCCGTTCTACGTTGCGGCACCTTGGATATGAGCTTCTCGCGCGCAGGCCCGTTCATCGACGCGAGCATGGGCGTCTCGATGAGCCCCGGTGCGATCGCGTTGGCGGTGATGCCGTGCCGGGCCGTCTCGAGTGCGATGGTGCGGTTAGTCATTTTCGCACTGCGGACGCGATCACCCGCGCCACCCGCAGCAATGACCGGACGATGATGCGGGCGATGATCGAAGCCCGCGCTGGCGTCACCTATCCTGCTGCGCCCGCACCGTGAGGAACCGGCCGCGCACGGGGTGCCGGGACGGCGCGGATCGCCGCGCCGCCGACACGCGTGTCGATCCTGCGTAGCTGTCGATGTTCTGACCCCGCCCGAGCTGGCGTGCCGCAGGTTTGACACCCTCGTCGCTGATCGCAAATTAGTGCTTTTTAAGCCGGACGTACTGGTCCAGGTCGCGCTGCCCGCCGTGCTCGATTGACGCAGCGCGCCACGAGGTCGATGGCCGGCCGTTCGCTGAGCGGTGTGATCCGCAGTGGCTCCCGAGCCCATAAGTCGATGTGCGATGCGGTGCCCAGGCCGCTTCTTGACTCACGCACCGACGCAGGTGCAGGAGGCACCCGACGCGCTGACACCACACACCCCTACGTCTGAAACCGGATAGTAGACAATGTGATTCAGTTCGCTGGTGAACCACCTGTCTAACAAGGCCGGTGTTCAAGGCTGGTGACGGAGCGGCGTCGGTGAGATCGGTGATGCTCATCTGCGACCGTGGGTGAGAAGCGAATTCTGCGCAGTGCTGTCCTACATCACCGTCGCCGAGATCCCCGCGGCAATACCCCACCGCCGAAGCGCCGGACATCCTGTTCCGTCACTTGCTGCGCGACATCACCGCCCGGGGCCTGATCGACCCGGCCGCCCGGGACCGTTCCGGAACTTGACGACCGTCGATACCAGTCGTTTCGCACCGAGACACCGACACCCCAGGTCGGCATGTGTCGACGACACGAACAGCGGAGGCCATCAGCCGCGTCGCGGCGCGGCGGGTTGAGCGGGGATCAGTGAGTGCGGTCGTGGTGTCCGTGGGGGAGTTCATGCTGTCGCGGTGCGCACCAGAACGCTGGTCGGACCGCCCCTCCCGCACGAGTTGGCCGCCGACATCAGCCGCGTTATCGTCCTGGCCGATCTCACCGAACACGCCACCCCGAAGCAGGGTGGAGCTCAACGCGGCGACGAACCACAGGCCGCGACCATGACCACGCGGCGTCACGGGCAGCAGACGATGCCTGCTGCGGCGGTGACGAAAGCTGCACTCGTCCTGCAAGACCGGGTCGACGTCCTCCTCGACGGACCGACTGACCGATCGTGTCCTCGGTACGCCGAGACCGGGATCGGACCGCTGGTTGAACGACTTCCGTCACCCGTCTGCCACGCCGCAGGAGCGTGCGCGTGTCCGGTCGGCGATCCTGAACTCCGCCGGATTCCCCACCCAGAACCGATATCGGCTCGCGGCGACGGTGCGGCGGCGGCGACCCCGCTCAGCTCACGATGTTCTGACGAGCCACCTTGATCCCGCCCTTGCGTGCAGCTCGACGTGGCGAGTATGCCGTCACAGCGTTATAGCGCTGGATAGCTAGCGTTTGACATGGCACCAGCTGCGACGCTCGGAGCTGGTTCGATGGGGCGGTTCTGCCATGCACCCCAGTCCGAAGATGTCTGTTCGGCGGCTGTCAGAAGCAGCGGCAGGTAGTCGGAGGTGAGAGTCTCGACGGGGGTCTCGGCCGCGTGGACGGTGATGTTCATGGCGGCCCGTGCGACTCCTCGCCCGTCGCGTACCGGCACTGCGATGGAACGAACTCCGGGTGCCAGGTCTTGGTCGGCCAGTGCCCATCCCCGCCGGGCGGTCTGGTCGAGGATCTGGTCGATCTGTTCGGTCGTGTACGACTTCGCCGGAAGGCCGGATCTGCTCGGTTCGGCAAGTCGGTCGTGCACGGCAGCGCGGTCCATGGCCGAGAGCAGTGCCCGGCCCTGTGAGGTGACCATGGCGGGGAAGCGTGTGCCGATGTCGACCCGCAGTGAGATGAGTTTCGGGACGGCCACGCGTGCGACGTAGACGATGTCGGATCCGTCGAGTTGGGCCATCGACGACGATTCGCCGGTGACCGCGACCAACCCTTCGAGGTGTGGTCGGGCCATGTCCCACAGGTTGAGCGCGCCGATGTAGGCCATGCCGAGCTCGAGGACACGCGGGGTAAGGACGTATCCGGCGTGGCCGGAGCGGACGTACCCGAGTTCTTCGAGGGTGAGCAGGATCCGCCGCGCAGTCGGGCGGGCGAGGTCGGTCTGCGTCGCCACCTCGGTCAAGGTCATGACCGGTCGGTCGACGGAGAAGCTTCGCAGGACGTGCAGTCCCCGTGCCAGAGCTTCGATGAAGTCCGGTCCCTGCCCGCGCTCGGCCACGTCGATGCTTCCTTCCCATTCGTCCGACATCGATTGTCGACTGTTCGAGTGTGCACCCTGCGTAGGAGTCGTCTCGCACGTGCCGCCACCCACACCGATGTTCGGCTATGACACTTGACACACGATCACTCGACCGGGCACAGTGGAATCACTGTAACGGACCAATGTCCGTCTGACGGACATTAGCGTATCTAGCAGCTCGAATACGCATCAGATAAATACCCAGCCGACAGAAGCTCGGTGCAGACCTACCCACTGCAGGCGCCACGCACCTGCGGCGGCAGGACAGAACTTCGAAAGGACCATCAGCGATGAAGAACTACGACGTCGTAGTCATCGGCTTCGGACCCGTGGGGCAGATGCTCAGCGCCCAGCTCGGGCAGGCAGGGCATTCCGTGGCCGCGTTCGAGGCTTACGAGACGCTCTACGGACTCTCCCGTGCCGGCCACATGGACGACGAGATCGTGCGAACGCTGCAGAAGATCGGCATCGACGACGAGTTCAAGTCCGATGCGGTGCCGTGGGACATGTACGACATGCGCACCAAGGCCTTCGACGGTGACCTGCTGCTGCGTATGGACTGGTCGCAGGTCGGCCCGCACGGTCACCGCGGGCACTGGATCTTCTACCAGAACTACCTCGAGCTCGCGATGCACCGTGCCGTCACCGAGACCGGCAACGTCGACATCACGATGGGCACGAAGGCGGTGGACTTCGAGCAGGACGACGACGGTGTCACCATCACCCTCGAGCACCGCAAGAGCGGTGAGCGCACCCAGGTCCGCGCGAAGTACCTCGTCGCCGCGGACGGCGCCAACAGCTCCATCCGCCAGTCCCTGGGCATCAAGACGTGGATCGGCAACTGCGACTACAACCAGCTCGTGGTCGACTGCCGCGAGAAGCACAAGCTGAACTTCGAGTTCGACAACGGCCAGTTCGCCGACCCGGCCCGACCGGGATGCCTGTTCCAGCTCGGCGCCCACCACCACCGCTGGGAGTGGACGCTGCTGCCGGGGGAGAAGCCCGAGGACTTCACCGAGGAACGCGTGTGGGAGCTGCTGAAGCCGTGGGTGGGCCCCGACGACGTGGAGATCCTGCGCCGACCGGTCTACAACTTCCGTGAAGTCGTCGCCGAGCACTGGCAGGACGGGCGGGTATTCCTCGCCGGCGACTCGGCCCACGTGTTGTGGCCCTTCGCCGGTGAGGGAATGTGCAACGGCATCCGCGACGCGTCCTCCCTCGCGTGGCGGCTGAACCTGGTCCTGCGCGGACAGGCGTCGACGCAGATCCTCGACAGCTACACCGCTGATCGCAAGCCGATCTTCGTCGCCTGGATGAACCTCTCCCGTGAGATCGGCCTGCCGTGTGTCATCACCGATCCGGAAATCGCCGCGATGCGAGATCAGGGCCTCAAGGCCGCGCTCGCCGATCCGTCGCTGATGCCTCCGATGCCTCAGATTCCCGGACCGACCGCGTTCGTGCGGCCCGGTGATCCCACCGGCGGCACCGTCGGTGTGCAGGGCAATGTCGAGGTCGACGGCACCACCGGACTCTTCGACGACCTCGTCGGGACCGGCTGGGTGCTGCTCAGCACCGACGCCGAGGCCCAGACCTCACTGTCGGCGCAGCAGAAGGATCTGATGGACCGCGTCGGCATCGTGTTCGCGCATGTCGGAGCTCCGGGGTCCGGCGCACCGGTCGTCGACGTCGACGGCACCTACGGACAGTGGCTCACCGACCTCGGCCGTTCCACCGTCCTCGTGCGTCCCGATTTCTGGCTGTTCGGATCCACCGAGCACGCCTCCGACGCCGGCACTCTGCTCGACTCTCTCGCCGACGGCTTCGCCGGTCGTTTCCCCACCCCCGCTCGGGTGCCGCAGCCGGACGAGATCGCCGCCGAGAGCGACGCCACCCCGGCAGGTGTCTGAGGTGGCGGAGTCCGACCCGCGCTCGACCGAGGGCGACCCGTGGGCAGCGGAGGTCGCCGCCCACAAGCGGGCCATGCCGATGCAACGATTGATCGGCAACGGCTTGGACTATGCGGACGTCGTCGAGCTGTACGCCCTCGCCGACTCCGGCGTGCCCTGGGCCGACGCCGGCGCACGGCTCGGTGACGAGATCGCCGCCTCCGCCGACGAATCGCTGGCGCAGGGACACCGCATCACTGCCCGCAGCAACTATCTGCGGGCGAGCGCCTGCTACCGGACCGGACAGGTACCGCTGCCCGACTCGGACCCACGCAAGAAGCCGATGTACCACAAGCTCATCGAATTCTACGGGGCTGCAGGGAAACTGAGCGACCCCCCGGTCGAGCACGTCGAGATCCCCTACCGGGGCGGCAATCTGTGCGGCTGGCTGCTGCGGCCCGCCGCGGACGAACCCCCACCGGTGGTGATCCTGATGGGCGGGTTCGACGGGTGGCGCGAGGAGTACCACGTGGGGGCGACGTATCTGCTCGCCCGCGGCGTGGCGGTATTCCTCGTCGACGGTCCCGGCCAGGGGGAGAGCCGAATCCTGCAGGGCCTACACCTCGATTCCGAGGTGCCTGCGGCGTTCTCGGCGATGATCGATCACCTCTGTGCCGACGACCGCCTCGCCGACCGGGTGGGCATCTGGGGCAACAGCATGGGCGGGTTCCTCGCCGCGCTCGTCGCCTCCACCGACTCGCGCATCGCGGCGTGCGCGGTCAACGGCGGCACCGTGCGCCCGGCGGAGATCCTGGACCACTTCAAGCGGTTCGTCACCAAAGTGCAAGCGCTGCTGGGTATCGACGATCCCGACGAGGCGACCGCGGTGATGAACACCTTCGTGCTCACCGACGAAACCCTGTCGACCCTGACATGCCCCCTGCACGTCATGCACGGAACGCCGGACCAGATCTTCCTCATCGAGAATGCGCGCGCACTTTTCGACGGCGCAGCCTCGCAGGACAAGACCTTCAGTGAATTCCCCGACGGGGACCACTGCATCTACAACCACTCGCACGACAAGCACACCCGGCTCGGCGACTGGTTCGCCGACCGCCTGGGTGCCGAAGGAGAGCACCGATGAGCAGCACGCAGACCGTCCCCGAAGGCCGCATCCTCATCCGCGGCGCGCACCTTCTCACCCAGGACGACGCACTCGGCGACCTCGTCGGCGACGTCCTGATCGACGGCGGCAAGATCGTCGAGGTCGGACCCGATCTCGACGCCACCGGCGCCACCGTCATCGACGGCACCCACCGCGCCGTCCTGCCGGGCTTCGTCGACACCCACCGCCACACCTGGCAGGGCGCGATCCGTCAGGTCGGCACCGGATGGGACTTCCCGAAGTACCGCCAGCACATCCAGCTCACCTGGGGCCCCGAGTTCACCCCCGACGACGTCTACATCGGTAACCTGACCGGCGCACTCGGCGCCCTCGATGCCGGCATCACCACCCTGCGCGACGAGTCGCACATCCAGAACAGCCCCGACCACACCGATTCCGCGATCGCTGCGCTCCGCGACTCGGGTATCCGCGGCGTCTTCGCCTTCGGGTGGCCCTCGATCGACTCCAACAAGTGGATGCTGCGCGGCGAAGCGACCCACCCCGAGGACATCCGCCGTGTCCGCTCCGACGTCCTCGCCGACGACGATGCCCTGGTCACCCTCCAGGCGATGCTCCGCGGACCGGAACTGTCCACCCTTGACGTCACCAGCAAGGACCTCGCGATGGCACGCGAGCTCGGGGTGCGCTCGTCGATGCACGTCGGCAACGGACCCTGGGGCCCGGAGTTCCGCGGCATCGGCTCCCTCGGCGACGCCGGCCTGCTCGCCGAGGACCTGCTGTTCATCCACTGCTGCACCAGCGACGACGACGAGCTGAAGATGCTCGCCGACTCCGGCGCCCACGCCTCGGTGTCCGCGGCCGTGGAGGCGGTCCTGCCCGGGCTCGGCGCCCCCGCCACCGGCCGACTGCTCGCCGCCGGCATCCGCCCCAGCCTGAGCATCGACACCGAGGCCTCCGTCGCGGGCGACATGTTCAACGTCATGCGCGCCGCCCTCACCGCCCAGAACGTCGGCATCAGCATCGACCCCGACACCTACGGAGCGTTGCCCGCGTTCACCCCCTCGGACCTGGTGGCGATGGCGACCATCGAAGGGGCGCGCGCGTCGGGGCTGGACCACAAGACCGGATCGATCACCCCCGGCAAGGACGCCGACCTGATCATCATCCGGCTCGACGACGCGAATCTGTTGCCCGCCAACGACGTCGCCGCCAGCATCGTCGGCGCCGGCCACCCCGGAAACATCGACACCGTCCTTGTCGCCGGGCAGGTCCGCAAGTACGGCGGCCGCCTCGTCGGATGCGACATCGACGACATCCGCGCCCGCGCCGAAGCCTCGCGCGACCGCCTGTTCGCCTTCGACCTCGTCGAGGGCTGAGTTCGGCCCCCACCGGACCGACCCACCCTCGCCAGGAAAGGACTTGACCTCGTGGATTCCACAGGCACCCCCATTGCACGCCCACTCGACGGGATCGTCGTTGCGGACCTCTCACGCGTCCTCGCCGGCCCCTACGCCACCATGCTGCTCGCCGACATGGGCGCCGACGTGATCAAGGTCGAGAGCCCCGGCGGCGACGACACCCGCTCCTGGGTGCCGCCCGTGCGCGAGGACGGCGTCTCGACGTACTACGCGGCGATCAACCGCAACAAGAAGTCCATCGTGCTCGACTTCAAGAACGACGACGACCTCGCCGTCGCGAAGGCCCTCACCGGACGCGCCGACGTCGTGGTCGAGAACTTCAAACCCGGCGGGCTGCGCCGCTTCGGGCTCGACTTCGACAGCGTCCGCGACCGCAACGACACCGTCATCTACTGCTCCATCAGCGGATTCGGCTCCAAGGAGGGCGCGTCACTGCCCGGGTACGACCTGATCGTGCAGGCGATGTCGGGACTGATGAGCCTGACGGGCGACCCGGACGGACCCGCCTACCGCGCCGGCATCAGCGTTTTCGACGTCATGGCCGGACTGCACTCGACGATCGGCATCCTCGCAGCTCTGCGGCACCGATCCGAGACCGGAACCGGGCAGCACATCGAGACCTCCCTGCTCGCGTCTGCGATGAGCGGTCTGGTCAACCAGACCTCCGCCTACGTCGCCGGCGGGGTCACCCCGCACCGGATGGGCAACGCGCACCCGAGTCTGTTCCCGTACGAGCCGCTGCCCACCGCCGACAACGATCTGATCATCACCGCCGGCAACGACGCCCAGTTCCGCAAACTCGTCGATGTGCTCGGCGTCCCGGAACTGGCCGACGATCCCCGCTTCGCCAAGAACGAGGACCGCACCGAGCGCCGCGAGGAGCTGCGCCCACTACTGGTCGAACGCCTCGAGACGCAGTCCGCGACGCACTGGTTCGACAGACTCAACGAGGTCGGCGTGCCGAACGGGCCGATCAACACCATCGCCCAAGGGGTCCAGTACGCCGACAAACTCGGCCTCGAACCGGTCGTCCAGGTCGGTCCGCCCGGAGACACCGTCCCCGGGGTGCGCAACCCGATCACCTTCAGCGGCTTCGCACCGCGCTACGACCTCGCACCACCGACGTTGGGGCAGGACAACGACGAGGTGCGCGCGTGGCTCTCGGCCACCACCGCAGGCACCCCCACCACCGCACAGGGAGAACGATGACCGAGCACACCGGGCGAGAAGTCCGCACCGAGTTCCCCACCTCGCTGGGTACCTCCTCGGCCACCGAGATCAAGCTGCTCGGCCAGGATCTGGCCGGTGACCTCATGGGCAAGGTCGGGTTCGGCGAACTCGCCTTCTGGATGGTCGCCATGCGCCGACCCACCCCCGGCGAGGTGCGCGTGTTCGAAGCGGTCCTCGTCGCTCTCACCGACCACGGCTTCACCCCCACAGCCATCGCCGCGCGGGTGACCTACCTCAGCGCCCCCGACTCCCTGCAGGGTGCACTGGCGGCCGGGCTGCTCGGCGGCGGATCGCGGTTCCTCGGTGTCACCGAGGACAGCGGACAGTTCCTCGCCGCCGCACTGGCTGCGCACACCGCCGACGGAGCATCCCTCCCCGACACCGATGAGGGGTGGGACGAGCTCGCCCTCGACGCCATCGCCCGGCAACGCGCCAGCGGCAAGCACGTGCCCGGCCTCGGTCACCCCAACCACAAGGACGGCGACCCCCGCACCCCGGTGCTGATCGGCATCGCCGCCGAGGAAGGGGTACGCGGACCGCACCTGCAGCTGTTCGAAGCGATCGGGCGGATGAGCGAACGCGGCGTCGGACGCCATCTCCCGCTCAACGGCGCCGGCGTGTGCGGGGCGGCCCTGGCCGATCTCGGTCTGCCGACGGAGATGCTGCGCGGATTCGCCCTGCTCGCCCGCTGCGCCGGGTTGATCGGGCAGCTCGCCGAGGAGCGGCGCACCCCGATCGCCAACGACATCTACATGAACGTCGACCGGGGCGCGTACTACGTCGATCCCGCCGACGCGGACTCCACCACGTCCTGACAGCTCGACCACCCACGAGATCCGCTACACCGAGGAGACTCTTTTAATGGCGACACTGGCGGCAGTGCTCGGCACTACCCATCACCCGTTCTATTACAAGGCCACCACCGGCCCGGAGGAGGAGCGGCCTCCGTTCGCGGCGGAGTGGAAGCGCAAGGTCGAGGCGTACCGCGAGACGCTGACCGCCGCGAAGCCCGACATCCTGGTCATGGTCGGAGCCGACCACTTCCATCAGTTCTTCCTCGACAATTACCCGACGTTCCTGATCGGGAAGGCGCCGCGCTACGACGCCACGTTCTACAACGAAGAACGCGAGTTCGGCATCCCGAAGTACGTCCTGGAGGGCCACGAGGAGCTCTCCGGCTACATGCTCCAGGGACTGATGGACCGCGGCTTCGACTTCTCCTTCAGCAACGAACTCAAGATCGACCACTCGATCATCTGCCCGATCATCACCACCCGCCCCGAGGCGGATCTGCCGGTGGTGCCGATCTACACCAACATCTTCGCCCCGCCGCTGCCGTCGCCGAAGCGGTTCTGGGACCTCGGCCGTGCCATCCGCGAGGTCATCGACGAATTCCCCTCCGACAAGCGCATCGCCGCCATCGGCAGTGGGCACCTCTCCCTCGAACTCGGTGGACCCCGCCAGTTCGGCGAGCACGGCCCCGACCCGGAATTCGACGCGAACGCCATCCGCTGGCTCTCCGAGGGCAACATCGAGGCCATCCTCGACAACGTCACCCTCGAAACGCTCGCCGGTCACGGCAACGCCACCCACGGGTTCATGGACCTGATCCTGATGATGGGCATCGCCGGACCCGAAAAAGCCGCCTACGTAGACAATTTCGATCTTTACCACACGATGGAGGCCTACTTCACCTGGTACCCGAACGGAGACGCGGCATGAGCAAGTACTACGTCAACAAGTTCCTGTTCACCGTCGACCGCGACCCCGAGTACCTCGACGCCTACGCCAAGGACCCCAAGGAGTTCGTGGGCCGGTGGGAGGACGAGATCGGTCCGAAACTCTCCGACAGTGAGCGCACCACCGTCAACGAGCTCACCGACGACGAGCGCGAGGCCCTCATCAACCACGACTACGTGGCGCTGTTCGAGATGGGCGCGCACTTCTTCCTCAACCTGACCCTGTTCATCGCCGTCTACGACGAAACCTGGGCACTCGAGAAGGGGCCGTTGGCGTTCCAGCGCGAATTCGGCGCGCAGCTCCAGCACTGGCTCGGCAAGCCGTACCCGTCCGTCGCCACCTGACCCACCACTCGTCCACTCGCCTCTGTCGGGCCGGGTGGATCAGTCGGATCCCGGGTGTTCGTGCGCGCGTGCCACCCGGGATCCGGCGCCCATCCCACGCACCCATCCCACCGTCGAGGCCGTCGACACCACCGGCGCCCGTGTTCGCGCCGCGCCACACACCCGCCAGCACCGCAGGAGCATCGGCACATGCAGGCCTTCACCACCACGACCGGCACCGCAGTTCCGCTGCGCCGCAGCAGAGTCGACACCGACCAGATCTGCCCGTCGGCGTACATGAAGCGGGTCACCCGCACCGGCTACGAGGACGCCCTGTTCTCGACCTGGCGCACCGACCCGGACTTCGTACTCAACCGCCCCCCGTTCGATCACGGCACGATCCTGGTCACCGGACCCGACTTCGGTATCGGATCCTCCCGTGAACACGCGGTCTGGGCACTGATGGACTTCGGGTTCCGGGTCGTCGTGTGCTCACAGTTCGCCGACATCTTCCGCTCGAACGCGGGCAAGTCCGGCCTGCTGGCCGCCCAGGTCGAGCAGGCCGACATCGAGCTGCTGTGGATGCACATCGAGAACCACCCCACCGACCCCGTCACGGTCGACCTGCACACCCGCATCATCATCACCGCCGGCCCGCTGACCGTCTCGTTCCACGTCGACGACGACACCCGCAACAAACTCCTCGACGGTCTCGACGACATCGACATCGCCCTGCAGCACGACGACGAGATCAGCGCGTTCGAGAGCAGAAGACCGCCGTGGATGCCGCGCACGGTGCTCTGAGCAACGACACCGGACAGGCGCGGCGCAGCAGCGGCCGCGGCGGTGACGCCGCGTGAGCGATTCGACCGCCGTGGTGTGGCTGCGCAACCTCACCCCCACCGACCCGGCGACCCCACCGCCCGCCAGCACCGCCGCAACCATCGCCGACGCCGCCGAACGTATCGGATCCGGACCCGTCGCCTGGGCCTGCGAGGTCGGGCTCGACATGGCCACCACGATCGTCGAGCAGATCACCGAGATAGGCGGCGGCGCAGAACAACTGAACACCCTGCGGATGGGCACGGAATCCTCCGCCATCCGCGCGTTGATCCGCGTCGCCGGTCTCGACGACGACCTCCCGGCGATCACCGAGGAAGCCCTGCGCGGTGACCGCGAGTTCGTGCGCCGCGGTGTCGCCCTGGACCGGGTCCTGCGCGGTGTCCGGCTCGGTCACGCCCGCATGGCGAGTGCGTTCCTGGGCGCGTGCGCCGCGCATGTCGTCCCCGACGACCGTGCACCTCAGATGCAACAGATCTCCGAGTTGCTCTTCGACTACATCGACGAGTTCGCCGGGGCGATGGCCGCCGAGTACGTCGCCGAGCGCGACCGGTGGATGGCCAGCGCCGCGGCCGCCCGCGCCGAGACCGTGCGCGCGATCCTCGCCGGCGAGTTCGGGGACTCCAGCGCCGCCACTGCGGCACTGGACTACGACCTCAGCCGCGACCACGTCGCGATGACGTTCTTCTACGACCCTCCGCGGCGGCGGTCCGACACCACCGACCTGCTCGTCGCCGCCCACCAGGCACTGACCTCCGCCGGCGCCACCCAACGATTGGTACTGCCGATCGGAGCGGGAAACGTGTGGGCCTGGGGCGGACGGCACCGCTTCCCGGCGCGGATCGTGCTCACCGACCATCGACCCACCGCTGTCGACATCCGGGTCGCCACCGGCGATCCCGGAGCCGGGGTGACGGGTTTTCGGCAATCGCATCGAGAAGCGCTCGCGGCCGAACGGTCCGCGCGGATGGCGCGCCGACCCGCACCGGTCACCCACTACGCGGACGTGGCCGTCCCCGCCCTTCTCGTCGAAAACCTCGACGCTGCCCGCGCGTTCGTCGGCCGCGAACTCGGACCTCTCGCCGAACGCACACACCAGGCGGAGGACCTGCGGGCCACCCTCCTGCAGTACTTCGACGACGAATCGAGCCCGTATGCCGCCGCGCAGGTTCTGCACGTCTCCCGCAACACCGTCGCCTACCGGGTCAAGCGGGCGTCGGAGTTGCTCGGGTACGACGTGGCCACCCGCCGCTACGACCTGCACGCCGCGCTGAGGCTCGTCGACACCTACGGCGACGCCGTCCTCTGACCGAGACCTCGTAGCCTGCGCCGGACAGCACTGTGGGGCCGGTGCGTCACCGGCCCCACAGGGGTGTGCTTCGCGGCCTCGGCCGCGTCAGATGAGCGGGGTGACCTGCTCGGTGACGCCCAGCATCGCGCGGCCGTACGCCTCGGCGGCGATGGCGGGGTTGACCACAGCGTGCCGCGAACCGGTCTCGAGGTCGCGCCACATGCGCTGCAGCGGCGAGACTTCGGCGAAGCTACCCGCACCCTGCACCGTCAACAGCAGGTCCATCGCCTCACGGGCGCGGGTGGCGACGACGCCGACGTCCATACGCACCCGGGCCCGTGAGTCGAAGGCCATGTAGTCGGTCGAGCGTGCGGCTGCGTCGATGTCCTCGGCCGCCCGGAAGCAGTGCAGCATCGCGGTGTCGACCAATGACGCCGCGTGGGCCATGTTGATCTGCGTGGACCCGGAGTCGATCGACTTGTCGTAGAACGTGTACGAGATGCCGCGGCCCTTCGCCAGCGATCCCTTCACCACCTCCAGGGCGCCCTGGGCGAGTCCGAGCTGCGGGCCGACCAAGACCAGCGCGAGCACCGGGACGAACGCCGAGCGGTAGAGCGCCTCCTCCTTGTGCTCGGTGGGGTAGGAGCCCTCGATCGCGGCGGTGACGGACAGGATGCGGTGCGCCGGCACGAACACGTCCTCGGCGACGATGGTGTTGCTTCCGGTGCCGCGCATACCTGCGACGTACCAGGTGTCCTCGATCGTCAACTCGCTCATCGGAATCAGCGCCATACCCTGATCGATCTGCGTTCCACTCTCGTCGACCACCGGCACACCCAGCATCGCCCACTGCGAATGCAGCGACCCCGACGCGAATCCCCACTTGCCCGTCACGCGCAACCCGCCGTCGACAGCGACCGCGGTCGAGTTCGGGGCGACCACTCCGCAGACCCGGGCCTCCGGATCGGCGTCGAAGACATCGCGCTGCGCCTGATCGGGGTAGAGGCCGATCAACCATCCGCACACGTTCATCAACGTCGCAGCCCACGCGGTCGACCCGCACGCCCGGCCCAGCGTGGAGGTCACCTCGAGGAACGTCCGGAAGTCCGCCTCATGGCCACCCAGACGCTTCGGAACCGAGATCTTGAACAGTCCGGCGGCGGCGAGTGCGTCGATGTTCTCCTGCGCGACCCGGCGATCGGCCTCGGTACGGGATGCATTCGAGCGCAACAGATCCAGCAGCTCCTCCGCTCGTCGAGGCAGCTCGACCGACGGATCGAGCAGTGCGTCGGTGGTGGGGCGGTCCGCGGTGATGGTCATGAGATGTGGTCCTTCCGAGAGTTCGTACCCGAATGGGGCGTGGCTCACATAGTCACGGCTGTCACCGCGCGAATTCTCGTGCAGAACCGCCAATCCGGGCCGCTGGGACCGTGCAGAACGCACAGTGTCGACCCATGGGCGTGCAGCGAGCCCAACGTGACGGCGATCACTACACCTGTCCGCGCGAGAAAGCGCAGTTAGCGTCGCGGTTCACTTCTCAGAAACCAGGCCCTGCCCAACGAAGGAACCCGACATGACAGCTCCCTCCACCACCCGACCTGCACTGGACCCGTCACGGCTGCGGCGCGCTCTGGGCCGCGTGCCGACGTCGGTGGCCGTGGTGACCGGGGTGGTCGACGGTGAACGCGTCGGCATGACGGTGGGGTCGCTGACGTCGGTGTCCTCGGACCCACCCCTCATCGGGTTCTTCGCTGCCGCCCGATCGCACACCTTTTCGCAGCTCCGGCGGTCCTCCGACCTGTGCGTCAGCGTGCTGTCCGAGGCGCAGGGCGCGGTCTGCTACGGATTCGCCTCCCGCGACGGCGCCAAGTTCGACTGCGGCGAGTGGGACTTCGAGTCCGGACCCGCCCCCCGCTTGATGACGGCGAGCGCTCGGATCGAGTGCACGCCGAGCACGATCTTCGACGCCGGCGATCACGTGGGGATGTTCGCCGCGGTCACCGACGTCGACTACTCCGATCAACGCCCCTTGGTGTTCTACCGCGGCAAGCTCGCCCGGCTGCACCCGAGCGTGACCCACCACCCCGCGACGTCGCGGCTCGACTGGTGGTCGCTGTGAGCGCATTGCGCCCCGCAGACCTGCGCCACGAGGTCGACAACCTCCTCGGTCGGTACGCCGAATGTGCCGACGCCCGCGACGCCTGGTCGGTGGCGGAACTCCTGGCCCGCGCAGACTTACATTTCACCGGGACGACCATCGCCGGCCGCGACTCGATAGAGCGGCACTACAGACTCTTGTTCGAGACTCCGCCGGCCAGTCGGCATCTGATCACCAACGTCATCGTCGACGCACAGCAAGACCACGCCGACTTCCGGTGCCGATACAGCCGATGGCAGATCGATCCCGGAGCGCAACTTCTCGCCATTGGCGGCTACGCCGGAACCTGCCGCACCGATGAATCCGGCTTCTTCCTTGCCTCATTCGCAGTCACACGATCCTGGCAAACCGAGTCGTGAGAGAGGACGTGGATGGTCGAAGGCGCATACGAGCAGTTGGCGTTGTATCGAACCTTCGATGACCCCTTCTAGAAGACGCTGAACTGGGGATTTGCCAGACATCTTGGGTAAACTTCTTCCCGTCAATCGGCCGGTGTTGCGTTGAATCCCGTGTTGCACATCGATATTTGATCCGTAGAGCGGATTCGACGTTACGAACACGACTGTCCCGGCGCCACGTATCAATGCCGATGTCAAGAAGCTGGGCAACATCCCGACCGGCGGAGGGTGGCGCTTCGTGGGCCGCTCTCAGGGCGGAAAGAACCGCGCAGCGACCCCGGAGCACGCCGCAATGCTTACCGCGGCATGTTGCTCGGTCACTCGTTCATGCACACCGTCATCGTCAACCACTCCCGTGTCGCCTACGCCGAGATGCACGACGACGTGACCGCCGCAACAGCTATCGGTGTTTTGCGCCGGGCGTGAGCTGGTTCGCCAGCCGCGGGTCACCGTCGAGCGCGTCATGTCCGGCAACGGCGGATGCCCCAAGTCCCATACATGGCGAGATGCGTGCACTGAGCTGCAGATACGACACAAGCGGACCCGCCCGTACCGGCCGCAGACCAACGGCAAAGATCGAGCGGTTTCACCGCACGAGCCCGGCGAGTGCGCGTTCGCGCGGCGTAGCCGAGCGAATCCGTACACCGATCGGCATTATCGACCCGGCTGCACACCTACAATCATTGCCGGCATTACTCCGCTAAAGGCAAAGCTGCGCCCATCTCCCAATTGACCAACCGCTCCGGGCAGTACAACTAAAGCAGCTTCCGCCGCCACCGCATCATGCACAGTCTGCGGCCCTAGTCGCCGCGAACGGGAACACTGTCCGGTGTTCCTCCTGATCCGGGCAGTTCGCGAACCTCGACGGGATCTGACCGCCGACCCGATACCTCAGATCGCGGGTCGCAAAACAGGTGTCGCGGTGGGTCCCGCGCTCGTGATCGTGTCACGGTGGTCGAGCGTGCGGTCCGGATGGTCCGGGCAAGCGACGACTGCCGTGACCTGTCGGCCGCACTCTCGGTGCTGTACCTGCCATGACCCCGTGCCGTCCGCGGTGCGGTGCCGGTCGCCCCACTGGAGCATCGCGATCAGAATGGGGAAGAGGTCCAGACCGGATTCGGTGAGTCGGTACTTCCGTCGTGTGCGTTGACCGGGATCGCGGTACTCGATCGATTCCACCAGCTGCGCATCCTGTAATTCGCTGAGGCGGCGGGCGAGTACCGCTTCGCTGATCCCCATGTGCTCCCGAATCTCGTCGAAACGATGAACGCCGTTGAACAACTCACGCACGATAAGAAGTGACCACTTGGCGCCGACGACGTCCAGGGCGGCTCGTACCGAGCAGTTCTCGGTATCCACATCCAACCATCGCATGTCGCCAGACTACGTCTCGCGCGCGGTCGATCCGAGTGGGACCGGACGGTCGAGCGGTCCGTCGTCGACGTGCCCCGGACGCAGGAGATCGGCGACGATGCGCCGCAGTGCGCCGAGGTGCAGGTTTCCGACGTCACGCGGCGTACATCGGTGGGTCAGACACAACGAGGCCGCCGCGGCTGCTGCGACGGCGTGGTGGGCTCCGTTTCCCATGAACTTGGTGACCGACCCAGCGACGTGCGTGACGCTGATGTGTTTCCCGGCCATCAGGACGTTGTCGAGGTCCGCGGAGTACAAGCAGCGCAGCGGTATCTCGAACGGGCGGCCGTCCCGCGTGTCCCACTTCCAGTCGGCGAGCCGGAAATCGTACTTCTCGTCGATCGGGTAGTGCAGGCAGAACGGGCCCGAGTTCATCACCACGGCATCGTCGAACCGTCGATGCTCACGAATGTCGTTCTCGGTCAGAACATGGTCGCCGAGGTAACGCCGGAACTCGCCCTGCGCGCACACGAAGGCCACCCAGTCCAGGGCGAGGTTCGCGTACTCGTCCGGCTCGAGCGTCTTGACGTTGGCGAACGTTCCGTAGATCGCGCGCAGTAGGTGGTCCCGGATGTGCTCGCCCTGCGTGTACGGGTCCAACCACTGCCCGTACTCCCAGAAGTGTGACGCCGGGACGAGCATCCGCCGGCGCGTTGCCGGGTCGGGGTGTCGGAACGCTCCTGCCACGGGCCCGGATCCGTTGTCCAGCCCCGGTCTCACGAGTTGGCCGTTCAGGTTCGCGTAGTCCTTGGAGACTTCGGTGGCCCACGGAACTTCGGGGAAGACAGTGGGCTCCGAACGCTCGTGCGTGCGGAAGAACAGGGTGTGTCCGTGGTGCTGCTCGAGTCGATGCTCCGGTGCCGTCGGCTCGTCGTACTCGGAGGCCGCCTCGTTGCCGAACAACGTGCGGGCACCGGCCAGGATGCCGATGAGAGCAGTTCCACTGCAATCGATCACGATCGGCGCGCGGAACCGACGTTCGAGTCCCGAGCGTTCGTCACGGGCGTCGACCGCGGTGACCCGGCGGCCCTCGGTGACGACACCGAAAACTCGGTGCTCCAGGAAGATCGACGCAGTGAGCTCCGCTTCCACCAGCGACCGAGCCCGCAGATCACCATCGGGGAGACGCTCGGACAAGTCGTCGACGAACGAACCCGTCTCCCCTCGCGGGGTGATCCCGATCTCGACGCTGGCGTTCCCACCCAGAACGGGCCGGTCGTGCACGAGAGCGACTCGCAGTCCCAATCGTGCTGCCGCAAGGGCCCCCGCGCTCCCGGAGAACCCGCCGCCGACGACGATGACGTCGAAGTCGCCGCCGTCCACCGGATCGTCGGGGAGGCCGCGGACACGGCGCCTCCAAGCCCGCAGTTCGGTGTCGTCGTCCGGGGGTGGTGTGTCGCCGGTGCTGAGAAACACTGCGTCACATCGGGCATCGAACCCGGTGAGGTCGTGCAGGACGACGTCGTGGTCGCCCGGTGCCAACTCGACAGTGCCCGCGTACTCCCACGCCCATCCACGCCCATTCGCTCCGAGCGTCACCGGGAGCGCATGCCGACCGACAGCGACGGTGAAGCGGCCAGGGTGGTGGGCCGGCACCCAGTCCTTCGTTCTGACCCACACGCGATACGAGCCGTGGGCCCCCACAGAGGCACTGGCGCGGGCGTCCCGAACCGGGCTTCCCAGGCCGTGCGCCAACAGGTAGGGGGCGCCCATCTCGTGCTCGAACTGAGAATCGAAGACCCACCCACCGCGGCGGTCGAAATCCGCCGCCTGTACCAGGATGGAGTGCTCGGCCTCATCGTGACCGCGGGTCACCGCGTCCTCGCCATGATCTCGGACAGCGGGGATACGGCGTGGACGAGTCGGGGCAGGGTGACCTCCAGCGCGGCTCGGTGAACGGACGGGCTCGAGCCGATGCAGAAATCGCTCACCACGGTGGTGTGCAGACCCGATTCGGTCGCGTCCCTGGCGGTCGAGTCCACTTCGATGTCTGTTCGCTCACCCGCGATGAGGACCCGGTCCACGTGCTTGTCGGTGAGAACTCCCGACAATGCCGGACTCGAGAAGGCGGACAAGCCGGGAAAGGGGTCGAGAACGGTCACACCGTCGTCGGTCGCGCGCGGGACCCTCGGCCTTTCACCCGGGCCCGGTGGGTGCGATGCGTTGTCGGAGAACGGTGTGCGCGGAGCCAGGAAGACGGCGATGCCGGACCTGCGTGCCCAGGTGATCAACCGTGCGGCGGGGAGGCGATCGTCGAGGTCGACCGACCCACCGGTCGTCACCAGCACGACGGCAGTGTCGGACGCGCCGTAGAGGTTCTGCGATGACATGCGGCGGCCCACCAGGGTGCGCATGGTTCGGACGACCGACGCCGTGAACAGGCTCACGAGACGAAGTCCGCGGTGGTCGGCATGTCGTGCACGACGAGGGGCAGCGAGCCCTGCACCGCTGCCTCGTGGTCGGCCGAGGTCCAGGCCGCGACCGCGTCCCTAGGCACACTCACGTGATATCCGAGGTCGACTCCATGGCGGGCGGTGGACTCGATGAACGTATCGGTGAGCAGACCGCAGATCACGATGCTGTCGATCCCGATCGACTGCAGATGTTCGTGGAGATCCGTTCCCCCGAAACCGCTCGACACGCTGTGTGGGGTCGCGACGAACTCACCGGGGTCGGGTGTCAGGTCCTTGTGGAACCGCCCGCCGAAACCCGAGAAGAAGCGACTCAGGCGAACGAGATCCTGGTTCGGAGTCGGGAAACGATGGGTCGGCCGACCGGAGTGGGGCGAGTGGGGTGCGAACACGACGGGAATGCTTCGCACTCGTGCCGCGTCCATGGCTCTGCGCATGTTACGCGTGAGACCGATGCTCCCCGAGACGGTTCGGAGCAGCGGGTATCCCTTGCCTCGGCGCGAGATGAAGTCGTTCAACGGGTCGACGACCACCAGTGCTGTCGGCATGCAAGATTCCCCTGTCGGTGAGAACGCGACCACCTCGGTCGGGATGACTGTCACATCAGAAGCTAGGTCCGCTCGGCGCGCATGTCAATGTCGGAGCGGCGTCGGCACCGTCTCGGTCATCGGTCATCGGTTGTCGTCCGAGGCCCCGGTGTGATGAATTCCAACTGATGCCACCGTCGACGGTGGCGCGTGTGTTCTGGATTGTCGGTGCTGTGCCGGTGTACTACCGTCCCGGCAGTACACCGATCGGTGTCGTGGCGATGCCCCGGCCGTGCATCGTCCGAAGGTGTTGCCGCATGCAGCGCGGGACCGGGCGCGCAGGCGGCGGAGAGGATTCTCGATGAATGGACGAACCAAACGGCCGGGACAAGCGCAGGAGGCTGCGAGTGGCCCTCTGACGGGCCTGCGTGTGCTGGATTTCGGTCAGTACATCGCCGGGCCGATGGCGGCGGTGTTCCTCGCGGATCAGGGCGCGGACGTGATAGCCGTCGACCCACCCGGTGGTCCGAGATGGGACCACCCTGCTGCCGCGGGCCTGGCGCGGGGCAAGCGCAGAATCGAACTCGACCTCACCACGGCGGATGGTCTCGCGACTGCGCATCGCCTCGTGGACGGCGCGGACATCGTCGTCGAGAATTTCCGCCCCGGGGTCATGGCACGGCTCGGCCTGGGCTACGACGCCCTCTCGCAACGCAATCCCGGTGTGATCCTCGTGTCCATGCCAGGCTTCGGCAGATACGACGAACGTAGTTACATGCCCGGTTGGGACGGTGTGATCGGTGCGGCTTGTGGCCTTTTCACGAACCTGTCGACGGTGGGGTCGGTACTAGGGCTTCCCCCTGTCTTCACCGCACTGCCCATTCCGTCCGTGTACGCCGCCGTGCACGGGGCCATCGCCGCGGTGGCCGGAGTCCACGGCCGCGACCGCAACGGTCACGGCGACTGGATCGAGGTGCCACTGCTCGATGCGGCGATGTCCGCTGCTGCGGGGTATCTGCTCCGTGTCACCGATCAGCCCGCGAGGTACAACGAGCCACCCTTGCCGTCCGCCCTCCTCGATCGGCTCGACCTGCACCGCCTCCCGCGCTGGTTGTCGCGCGCTCTCGAGGTGCGCGCCCGTGCCCTGTTCCCGCCCTTCTTCCGGAACTACCGAACGAACGACGGCCGGCACCTCTTTCTCTGCGCGATCGACCACGAGAGGCACATCGACAGAACGTTGACCGCCCTCGACCTCGGTGAGCGATCGCGCGCACTGGGTTTCGTCCGGGGTGACGCATTGGATATCCCTGCCACGAAGACCAACATCTACGCATACCGCTCGCATCCTCGGTGGAACCGGTTGAGCGCCGCGATCCAGCGACGTCTGGGCAAGAGGTCCGCACTCGAGGCCGAGGACGTCCTCGGTTCGTGCGGCGTGCCGGTGGGAATGCAGCGCACCACGAGTGAGTGGACCGCCATGCCGGAGATGCGCCGCACCGGCGTGGTCATCGCGACCGAGGACGGGGTGCAACCCGGCCTGCAGATCGATGTCGTCGGCCGCGTCGAGACCGGTGCGGACGTGGTGGCGACCGAGTCGCCGTCGAGCGGGTCCGCCGCGGTCGACGATGTCTCTTGGGACAGTCCCGCGCAGCCGTTCGCCATGAAGTCCGGCAGCGTGTCCCAGCAGGCGACCGCGCCGTTGGCGGGGACAACGGTGCTGGACATGGCGAATGTGATCGCAGGTCCGGTTGCTGCACGCACCCTCGCCGAACTCGGCGCGACCGTCACCCATGTCGACCCGGTGAGTCCCACCATGGGACCTCGACTGCTTCTTCACATCGGCATCGAGGTGAACCAGGGAAAGCGGAGCGTCGCGATGGACCCGACCGAACCCGACGGCCGTGAGGTTCTCGAAAGCTTGATCAGGTCGTCGGATGTGGTGGTGTACAACAAGACCGAGCAGCAGGCCCGACGCCTGGGCGTGTCGCCGGAGGACGTGCACCGCCTCAATGATCGTGCCGTCGTCTGTGCGATCACCGCATGGGGCGGCTCGTCGCCGGGGGAGTGGGACGAACGGCCGGGCTACGACCCGGTCGTCCAAGCGGTGAGCGGCGTGATGTCACGGTTCGGCGGCCCGGAGCACCCGGCGGTGCACGGCGTCGCCGCCACGATCGACTACTTCACGGGGTTCTCGGGAGCGTACGCCGCGATCGTCGGGCTGTTGGCCAGGCGCAGAGGCGGACGCGATCTCACGGTGCGGACATCGTTGGTCCGGAGCGCAGGGTGGGTCCAACTGCCCTTCGTCACCGGTCGCGATGTTCCCGAGCCATCCGGCCACGCGACCCTCGGCTGGCACGCCGCCGACCGGATGTACAAGACCCGCGACGGATGGATCCATGTGTCGGCGCTGCCGAGCGCGTGGCCGCAGATCCGGGACGGGCTGCGTAGCCATGTCGCGAACGCCACCGACGTGACCTGGTCCGACGCCGACCGCACCCTCGAGCGGTTGTTCGCGCAGCACCCGACCAGCCGATCACTCGCTATCGCACTCGGCGCAGGGTTCGCCGCGCACGACGTCGTCAACGCTCGGGCCATGACGCGGGGTGCTCATTCCGGACGCTTCGACGGGACGGTGGTCACCCCGGAACTTGCATCGGGCCGAGTGGTGTCGGCGCAACACCCCAGTGGTACGTCGGTCGTTCTTCCGGACAGCACCTGGAACCGACCGCTGCGGTCTCCGCGGCGGCGTCTGACGCCGGCACCGTCTCCCGGTGCGGACACCGCGGACATCGTCCGGGCGGCGGCGCCGGGTCGTGACCACACCGGATCGTCTGCGTTCTCAAAGGCCTGGTTCAACCCCGCGGAGGGGTATCTGCCGACGTGAGATGGTGGTCGAGGAGAACGGTCAGGTGGGTCTCGACGTCGTCGAGCGCACTCACCGATCGTTGAGCGACGCACATCATCACGGCACCCTCGACGGCCGCCAGAACAGTGGTCGCCAGCGAACCGGCCGTCTCCTCGCGTATGCCGTGCTCGACCATCGACGTCGTGAGAGTGCCGCGCCACCGAGTGAACTCGGCACCGGCGAGGTCGGCGACGGCGGGCGTGGTGGAACGCGACATCGCGGCTGCGGCCACGGGACATCCTGCGTCGAAGTCGCTGTCCGAGACGACCTTCTTCCAGTCCGCGATGAACGCGGCGAGGGCATCACGCGGTGTCGCACCGGACGTTGCAGCGATCATCTGTGCCTCGATGTAGGCGCCGGCGAGCCGGGTGGCCTCGGCGACGAGTCCCGACTTCCCGTCGGGGTAGTGCAGGTAGATGGATCGCCGTGAGACCGCGCCGTGCTCGAGTATTTCCGCAACGCCTGCTCCCGCCACGCCCTTGCGACGCATCAGGTCGATGGTGCTCAGCAGCAGCCTGTCTCGCGCGCCAACGGTCTTTTTTCCGGTCGCCACTGTTGCCACTATACCGATCGTTGCACTAGCGTTTCGTTAGACCGATCGGTGTAACAGGGTGCCGACGCTCTCGAGGGGGAACATCATGGAGGAGTCCACAGCGGGGTCGCACGCGTGGGACGCGATTGTCATCGGTTCGGGACTGGGGGGTATGTCCGCAGCCGCCTACCTCGCGGCTGCGGGCCGGAGCGTGCTGGTGCTCGAGCGGTACACCACCCTCGGTGGTTCGTCGCACGTGTTCGGCCGCCGTGGTCGGTGGGAGTTCGATTGCGGGGTGCATTACATGAGCCATTGCGCGCCGGGCGGCATCGTTCACGACATGATGCGCGGCCTCGGCCTCGACGACCGCATCTCGTGGCTCCCGATGGATCAGAGCGGCTTCGATCGCATCGTCGCCCCCGGGTTCGAACTGGCGACTCCCGTGGGGTGGGACGCATACCTGTCGAGCCTGCTCGACACCTTCCCGGACGAGCGACGGGCCGTCCGGCGTTTCCACGGCATCATGCGTCGTATCGGCGAAGCTCACGACCGTAACGACATGGATACCGCGGGAGGAGTTGCACGGTGGGCGGCGCGAGCGGGTCGGGCCGCGCCGTTCATGGCGCTGCCGTATGCGGCGACGCTGGCGGCCTGTCGGCTCGGTCCCCGCACGACCCTGGCCCTGTCGGTGCAGTGCGGCGCCCTGGGAAGCAGTTCGTCGGTGCTTCCCACCGCGGCCATGGCCGGCTTCTTCCAGGACTACGTCGGGACCGGCTCGTTCTATCCCAAGGGCGGTGGCCAGATACTGGCCGCCGGGTACGCCGAGGTGATCACCGCACACGGAGGGACGATTCGAACCAACAGCGAGGTCGAGGAGATCACCGTCGTCGACGGCGCAGCCACCGGAGTGCGCCTGACAGGTGGCGAGCAGATCTCCGCGTCGGTGGTGGTGTCCGACGCAGACATGATCAAGACCTTCACCGACCTGGTGGGACTCGACCGGTTACCGCGTCGCTTCGCGAAGCGGGTTCGAGGGTGGCGCATGTCGCGGCCGCTGATCAACGGGTTCTTCGGAGTCGAGATCGATCTGTCCGACCGCCCGAACAGCAACTATTTCGCCATTCCCAATTTCGACGACGCCACCTCGCTGCGATCCCTCGTGGCGTTCGACCGCGATGTCATGAGTGCGAAAGGCGCGGAGTCGGGAGACCGGTGGGCGCGGCAGGTGGCCGCGCGCCAGCCGATGTTCGTCCAGTCGTCGTCGCAGCGTGATCCGTCCAATCACCGTGCCGCACCGGCCGGGCATGCCACCATCGAGGTCCAGACCATCACACCCGCGTCCTCGCGTCTGTGGGGTGTGACGGGGTACGGGGTCGAGTCGGGGGAGTATCGGGAGTCCGCCGAATATGGAGAGGTCAAGAAGATCATCCTCGACGGCATGCTCGAACGCATGGAACAGGCGTACCCAGGGTCGTCGTCGAAGGTGAAGCTCGCGGAGCTGGGGTCGCCGCAGACGCAGACCCGGTACGTCAACAACACCGCAGGTGCAGCGTTCGGTCTTCAGACGAGTCTCACCCAGGTGGGGCCGATGCGTCCCGGCGACACCACGCCGATCGACGGGCTCTACACCGTCGGTACGAGCACTGCGTGGGGCCCGGGGACGGTCGGGTCGATGCTCAGTGGTGTCCATGCCGCCGGCACCATTGTCGGGCGCGATCTGGTCGCCGAGATCCGTTCCGGCGCAGTGCTGTCGACGTCTGCACTGCCGCACTGGGGCGAGGACTTCGACCCGTTCTCCGTGACCCGAGCGCTGCACGACCGGTGATGCGCAGCCCGCGAGTGCAGTCCATGTCGTCCCTACGAAACGAAGGTGCCCATGACCACGATTCCTGACCTCGACCGTCCTCTGGCGAATCGAGTGGCATCCGCGGAACTTCTCGCGCGCACGCCCGGGTCCGAGAACTACCTCGATCCGGTGTCCATCGACTACGAGGCGTGGAACCATGTCGGCGATCCGCTGTGCGAGGACCTCCTGGCGATCATGCGCGAGAGAAAGCTGATGGGAGGAGACATCTACAGCGCCGCACGCGATCTCGAGTCGTCCGGCGTCGAGGAAGCGGTTCGGTTCTTCGCCGACGTGGAGGCTGTGCCATCGTGGCTGGACGTCGACTCCTTGCGTATCGGTGCCAGGGCGGGGAAGCGGTACCCGCTGGGAATAATGTACGGAATCCACGGCGCTCTCCCCCTGACCTACCTGGACCCTGCCACCGCGGACGTGATGGGATCGACGGGGCGACTCGCCAGCGGCGGTGACTTCCGCCGACGCTTCTGGGAGACCGCGACAGGCTTCGTCGGTGCGCTCGATGTCGACGGAATGCTGCCCCGTGGTGACAGATGGGTCCAATGGGTGAGAATTCGGCTGCTGCACACGATGATTCGGATGGGGATTCACCGCGGTGGTCGTTGGCCACGGTATGGCACGGGGACGCCCATCAGCCAGCTCGCCACCGCGGGTACCACTTATATCTTCGGCGATTATCGCGTCAACATCCTCGAGTACTTCGGCGGGAAGGTCAGTGCCGAGGAGCGTGACGGGTTCGCTCTGATGTGGCGGTGGGTCTCGAGGATCGAAGGTGCCAACAATCAACTGCTCGGCCGAACACATGCCGAGGAGCGGGAGATCCAGAAGCGCACGCACGAGGCGCTGTTCGGCTACAACGAGAAGGCGCAGGATTTGATGGAGGCTGTGGTGGCCGGTACGTCGTCGATGTCGTCGTTCGGTCGTTCGAGGCGGCTCAATCACGCCGTGGCGCGGGAGGTTTTGGCGCCTCGGATGATCGACACCGTGAACGACCGAGACGTGAGGGAGACACTCGGCCTCGCGCCGCGCACACGGGACGAACGGGTGCTGCGGGCCGCGGCTCGCGTCATGAGGGGCGTCAACTCGGTCACCCGAATTCCGGCGGTGAGCCGTTTCGTCGAGGCGCGAGGGCAGAAATTGCTCGACGATGCTGTGGCGCGCGGACTCGGGGGAGTGGCCGCCGACTTCCGCGGGACGGCGGTGGCCGGCCGCCCTACCGACAGCTGACCATCCTGCGCCTGCCGGCCGTGACCGGGGGCTCAGATCTGAGCGGGCTTCCAGTCCGGCGCGTGCTCGAGAATCACCTGCCGCAACAGGTGGGCCGCCTTGCCGACGCCTTCCGAGGCGTTGACCAGCGCGTCCTCGTGCTCGATGTTCAATGTGCCGTCGTAGCCGACCGCTTTGAGGTTGTAGACGAAGTCCGCCCAGAAGGTGGCGCCGCCCGGATGTCCGAGGCCGAGGGTGACGTAGTTCCACGCACGGTCCTGAGGCCGGGTGATGGGCACGACGTCGAGCAGTCCGTCCGCGCCGGCGATGCGGTGGTTGATCCTGACGTCCTTGGCGTGGACGTGAAAGATCTTCGCGTTCAGTTCCGCGATGACGGACGGGATGTCGGCGCCCATCCACATGAGGTGGGACGGATCGAGGTTGGCGCCCACCACAGACGGGTCGGTTGCATCCGACAGTCGGCGCAGGGTGGTCGTGTTGTGGACCAGCTGAGCGCCGCACGCCTCCACGGCAAGACGCACGCCGTGGCGTTTCGCGTGCGCGGCCAGCGAGGTCCAGTACGGGAGGGCCACGTCGTTCCACTGGTAATCGAGGACTGCGATGTTCTCCGGGGGCCACGAGGTGGTGACCCAGTTCGACGTGGTGTCGTCCCGGCTACCGCCGGGAAGGCCGGACATCAGAACCACGGTGGGAACACCGAGTTCTCCTGCGACCATGATGGTGTCGCGGACGACCTGATCGTGTTGCGGCCCGGTCACGGGGTGCAGTTGATTCCCGTTCGCGTTGAGTGCGCTGATGGTCAGACCGCGTTCGGTGACCGTGTTCACGAGGTCCGCTCTGGCGGTGTCGGACGAGACGAGTGAGCCCAGATCGGCGTGCGGACTCGTCGACCAGTTTCCGGTGGCGATCTCCACCGAGGACACCCCGGCTCGAGCGGCGGCATCCAGTGTGTCCGTGAAGGACAAGTGACTCAGTGAGTCCGTGATCAGGCCGATCTTCATCTGTGGTCCCTCGCACCATACGTACGTCGACGACTACCGATCAGAACCCGAGCGCCGGTAGATTTGTGAAGACATTACGTCTTGTGCTGGTGACCCACAACACTCCTACGGATCTTCGAAACGTCTCCCGGATCACTGGCAACAGCCCCGCGAGGGCGATCCTGCCGGTAGGAAGCGCTGGCGGATCGGCCCGTCTGGTTGTTCTCGAGCGGCCCGGTGGACCAGGGCGTCGACTGGTCGGAACAACCCGGACACGGGGATAGCGACGTGGGCCTGGAGGGCGCGGATCTCACGTTCGGTGGGCACCTTGATCCGACCACGCTCGGTCCGGTGGAGCGGATGGTGACCCGGATGATCCGCTCGTAGGACTGCGTCGAGTGGCATCGAGGAAAGGACGCGGTCGATCAGTAAGCACCTGACGGTGGTCTCGAACGGTCGACGGCCCGGCCGCGCGGGCTGACGTGGTGCACCGTTCCATCGACCAGCTGTTATCACTCGTAGGGTACTTGAATATGCATTTGCGCGACGCCTTCGTCAACCGCGCCCACGTCGAATAAGTCGGATTTCGACCCGACGCCATGAGGGGCGTGCATCCGGGAGTCGTGCTCGGTGCTCCGGTATTCGCTCGATCTCTGCACTCGGAGGGTTGCGCACCCAGCTCGCCTGGTGACCGAACTGTTCACACCGGGACGGCGGAACGTCGGATCGCTCCGTTCCGACTTCGATGATCTCAGTCGACAACCGAGTAGGAGATGGAACGGGCGTGCAGCAGACACTGATGACCGACGCGGTAGCGCATCCCGTGTGGTCCGAGTAGCAGGCGCATGGCAACGCGCGGGCGGAACAGGCGATCTCGGTGTCACGAGAGTGTCACAAGTCGGGGCGGACGGAGGTGGACCGGGGCGAACGCTGATGGACGAATGTGCAGCTCAGGCCGGGTTGGCTGAGTCCAGGTGAATCCACCTGATCGGGTCGTCGAAGACTTGTAAGCGAAAGGTCGTCAGTTCAATCCTGACAGGAGGCTCTCGATATGCCTCTGAACTGGACAAACGTCACGAAATAGCCCTATTGCGCTGCCCGCTTCGGGCCTGTCACTCCGCCCACCGACTCATCGCAGGGGGAGCACCAATGAGCGACAACACCGTGAGACCTGTACGAGCGTCCGATCGCGCGCTGCCGCATCCACCGCGGCGTTACCGGTGGTCGGCGACATCCTCGATTTGCACGTCACCGAGTCCAGCCAGTGGGCGAAGCGAGATGCGCAGGAGTACGGCTCGGCTTTCGGACGAAACGAATTCGGCACCCGCGTGACGTACGTGTCGGGACCCGTGGAGGTTGCGGCGGTGAACGACGAGACGACCTGGGCACAGTCGAAGGTACTGCCGATACCACCCGCGCGGGGTTCGGCCGATCGTGTGATCGTCCGCGCGTCAGCCCATCGACTCGGCAGATGCCGGGCCCCACGACGCCAACATCGGAAGTGCCCGAGCAGTGGACGACTCAGGCTCGACGGTGTAGACGATCAAGCGTTGCTCCGGATCGTGGGGCGACACAAGAGATTCGATGCCGAACGCGAGTCGGCCGACCACGGGGTGAGCGATCATCTTGTCGACGGACGTGCGATCCGCTACACCGTGATCATCCCACCACCGGTCGAAGTCTTCACTTGCCGAACGTAATTCGTCGATCAGAACCGTCAATCGGGCATCGTCGACATGACGACCGACCTCGTAACGCATCGCACCCACCGCGGCCGACGCGTAATCGGACCAGTTGACGATGCGTTCCCTTGCACGCGGGTCCAGGAAGAGCCAGCGCACCAGTACGACGCCCCTGTCGATCTCCTCGCCGAGGACTGCCCGCGCCAGTATGTTGCACGCCAGGATTTCCGAGCGGCGCCCGAGCACGAGCGCGGGAACGTGATCCATCGTGGTCAGCACCCGGAGCAGACCAGGATCGGGTCGTTGTGGAGACTCCCACATGCTCGAGCGTTTCCGGCGCATCGGAGCGGCGAGATTTCGCAGGTGTGCGTCCTCGATCTCGTCGAGGCGCAAGGCCCGGCTCAAGGCGTCGACGATGTCGTCGGTGACCGTGTGCTGGCGACCCTGCTCCAACCGGCTGTAGTGGTCGGGGCTCAGTCCCGCGAGCACCGCGAGCTCCTCCTTACGCAGGCCCGGAACGCGCCGCGGACCGGGAAATGGCGCAATCCCCGCTGTTGCCGGCGTGAGTGCGTCACGTCGGGACCGGAGGAACGCTCCGAGTGCGGATCTGTCTGCTGGCACCCTGCCGAGACTACGGAGACATCCCGGACACTGCCTGGTCACGGCGTGACCAGGCAGTGCTCCCCCTGGTGCGTCACGTGATCGCACTGTGGACTGGCCGTCATGAGCAACCCATCGAATCTGACCGCCCGCACCGCCGTCGTCACCGGCTCGACGAGCGGAATAGGCGCCGCTACCGCCCGCGAACTCGCGGCCCGTGGCGCGCGCGTCGTGATCACCGGGCGCGACGCCGAACGTGGTGCGCACCTGGTCGCCGAGATCGAAGGCGCCGGCGGATCCGCCGCGTTCGTGAACGGCGATCTCGCCGCGTCACCTGCCGACCTGCGTGCGCTGGCCGCCGCGTGGACCACCGCTCTCGACGGGCGGGTCGACATCCTGGTGCACAACGCGGCACTCTGCCCCGCCGTCGACACCGTCTCCCTCACCGACGCCGATCTGGAAGCGACACTTGCCGTCAACGTCCGGGCACCGCATGTTCTCACCGCAGCCCTGGCGCCGGCAATGGCCGAACGAGGCACCGGCGCGATCGTGGTCGTCGGATCGTGGATGGCCACGGTGGGCCATGCATTCGTCGGCCTGTATTCCGCCACGAAAGCGGCCGAAGCTCAGCTCGCTCGAAGCTGGGCCGCCGAGTTCGGACCGCAAGGGGTGCGAGTGAACACTGTTGCGCCGGGCGCCACGCGCACTCCGATCAACGACTCGAGTAGCGACGTCATCAGTCAGATGACGGCCGGCATTCCGGCCCAACGTCCGGGTAGGCCGGAAGAGATCGCGTCGGCCATCGCGTGGATGGTCTCGGATGAGGCGGCTTACCTGCACGGGGCGACGATTCCGGTGGACGGTGGCATCACCGCAACCCGTTAGGCGGCGGTGGCTGAGGTTCTCGTGGAGTGCACCTTTGCAGTTCGCCGAGTGACCCGCCGCGCACGGCTACTGTTGGACCGGTGACCTCGACGTGGACGACCGTAGACATCCCGGATCAGACGGGGCGGCGTTTCGTCGTGACCGGCGCCAACAGTGGCTTGGGTGCGGCCACGGCCCGAGCCCTGGGTGCTCGTGGGGCGGAGGTGGTACTCGCGTGTCGCAATACCGACAGGGGAGTGGATGTCGCCCGCGAGATCGGGCCGACTGCGACCGTTCGCGAGCTCGATCTCGCCGATCTGGCCTCCGTGAGACGCTTCGCCGACGCAACCGAGCCCTTCGACGTCCTGGTCAACAACGCCGGTGTGATGGCGCTGCCGCAGAAGAAGACGGCCGACGGTTTCGAGATGCAGTTCGGGACCAATCACCTCGGCCATTTCGCGTTGACCGGACTGCTCGTCGACCGCATCTCCGACCGGATCGTCACGCTCTCCAGTCTCGCGCACACGAGCGGACACATCTCGATCGACGACCCCAACTTCGAGCACCGCCGCTACAGTCGCTGGGCTGCCTACGGCCAGTCCAAGTTGGCGAATCTTTTGTTCGCGTACAAGCTTCAGCGGCGCCTGTCGGAAGCGCGCTCCTCGGTCGTCTCCGTCGCGGCGCATCCCGGTATCTCGTCCACGAACCTGGCGTCCCATACCGAATCCGCCCTGGACAAGATTTTCTCGTTGGGAGCGGGCGTCATCGGTCAGAGCTCGAACATGGGAGCATTGCCGCAGCTGTACGCGGCGACGGTCGCCGGCGTCGAGGGAGGCTCGTACATCGGACCCGACGGGTTCCGGGAGATGCGTGGACATCCGACAGTCGTCTCGTCCAGTAAACGTTCGCGCGACTTGAAGCTCGCGACCGCCCTGTGGAATCTGTCCGAGCAGCTGACCGGGGTGAGCTACACGAGCCTGCGCCGGGACCCGCCGATTGCCTGAGGGCTCCACTGCCCGGGGGAGCACGCTGCCGAGATGCTGTTCACAGGCAGTCGCGTCACAGCGGAGACCAGCTTCCCATCGGACTCGCGAACCGGGTGATTCCGGCGGACCAGCCAGCACATCGGTGCAGGCTCGGATGGACCTCCGCGCGTGCGGATACCCCTCACAAGTTCGCATTCGGTGAACCATTCATCCAAGCCTCTGTCCGTGCCCGGTTCTCGGGCAGATCCACCGCGAAACCGAGGTGCCGTGACAACGTGGTCAGGCGGTGAGCCACGCTGCTGTGGTGCAGGTTCACTAGCCGTGCTGCGCTCCGGAGCGTTCCGGAGTCGCGGTAGACCTCCAGCGTCGACACCAGTTCGGCTCCGTTGTACATGTCGTCCAACGTTCGGATGCGCACGAGGTCGGCAACGTTGTCGTAGTCGGGTGGGTGTTCGCCCGCGAGGAGGTCGCCGAGCACCGAGGTCGGCCGCATCGACGACCGGACGGGTAGTCGTGGTCTGGTGGTAGGCGAACTTGCTGTGCCGACGAGGCGGTGAGCCGTCGCTGCTGGCGCCAGAAGCGAAATACCCATTGCCACGGTTCGAGTCGTCGTGCCGGCAGGCAGATGTTCCGCGTCGGCGAGTGCCCTCCGCGGCTGCACGATATGAGCCGGTGTCAGAACCATTCGATCGACGAGCATGTCATCGAGTGGAAATGGCGTGCCGATCCACTCGATCCTGACGGTTCCGACGACGATGTCGTCGATCACGACGACTCTCGTGGACGACGTCGAATGGCGTGATGTCAGCAGATCTATATCGACGTCGGAGGCGTGGAGCGTGCTGACTGCGCCCCGCACAGTGCACCGCTCGCTTCGGAATTCTCACCTGTTCACTCTTTCTGCGTGTTGTCGTGTCGCTGGCGCTGTCTGGTTCCGTAGGCGGCTTCCTTGACTGCGTCGTCGTCTTCGAGGCCGGATCCGAGGGCGCCGCCGATGGTGGCGATCGAGGCGAGGAGCCAGCTGAGTTCGAGGTAGTCGGCGGTGGTCGCGCTGTGCCCGAGGGTCGAGGACAGGACGTGCGCTCGGAGGGAGAGGGAACTGACACCCTCCGAGTAGCACCGACGATGCGGCCCTGCTCACGATGCCCATTCCCGGGCAGCGTCGCGGCGACCTCGCCGCCGAGGACCGGGGCGATATATTCGGCCGGCCCCGATTCGTTCAGCATGTCAGCAGTGAAGCAGGCACCCGCGCCAGGCAATGCGTCGGGTCACGACCACTCCTGAGCCTCATGCCCGATTGCACGAAGATCGTCGACTCGCTCAGTTCGGGGAAATGCCGGAGGCGTGCTCGTGCGCCACCTGTGAAGTCACCGGACGAGAGGAATGGCGGCCCTCCGGCCCTGCCCGCACGCCGCCTCCGATCTGATGTGCGGGCAGGGCCGGATCCCTCGGTAGGACGCGCCGCGACCCTCCCGCGACACCGGGACAGTCGTCACCACGCAGCGAGTTCGCCGGGGGCCGGTCGAGGTCGCCGGCGAATGGTGACCCGCGATCGACATGCACTGGTCGGACCTTTGAGAATCATCCTCTCTCGGTGCGGTCGAGAATCAATCGAGTGGCTTCTCGAGGTGCGTCCCACTGCGGAAAGTGACCGCATCGCTCGAACCAGTGCAGAACGGCATCGGGGAACAGCTCCGAAGCGCGCGCCGCTTGCTTCGGCACTGTCACCAGATCTCGTCGTCCCCAACCGATTGTGACCCGTCCGGGCACTGTGCCGGGCGAGGCGCCTTCCTGCTTCGGCCCATGGATGAGGGCATCGAGAGCGGCCTCGGTCGACGGGGAGTCGGCGAGCCCTCGCACGTCGGGCAACACGGTGTCGCGCGGGAGCGCCCATGGCCGCGCCGACAACTGTGCCAGCAGCAGGGTCCTTCCCGCAGGGTTGCCCAGAAGTGCAGGCAGGAAGCGCCGCAACAATTTGACAAGGGCTATCGACGGCCGGAGTGTGGCGCCGAAGACAGCGCGTTCGCGGTCGCTCCAGAAACCGCCGGGGTCGAGTGCCACGGTGTCGCCGCCGACTCCCCGTCGAGCAAGTTCGAGGACGATTCGACCGCCCATGGATTGACCGACGGTGGAAATGCCACCCAGATCGTGTTCGCGAATGAAGTCCGCGACGGAGTCGGCGAGAGCAGCGATCGATACTTCGCCCGTCAATGGCGGCGTGTCGCCGAACCCCGGTAGGTCGACCGCGATGACGTCACGGTGTTCCGCCAGTTCGTCGATGATCGGGGACCAGGATCGCCATCCGACGCCCAAGCCGTGCACCAGCAGCAGCGGGCTGCCATGTCCGAATCTGACATAGTTCAACGTCATATAGTTGACAGTACGCGAATGCCCGGTCGACGCAGGGGTTCCGGAAGACCGATGGCACCCGCTCGCCCAGCGTTCGAGTCGGCCACTCTTCGCCGGGTACGACTGTTCGGGACCACGTCACCGGCGTGGCGATTCGCCTTCGCTGATGATTTCGAGATGTCCCGGAGGCGACAGCGCGTCTTCGCGTTGCGGCTCGTCCCGCGGTGAGAACGCAGGTGCGCCGAGGCGGTCGTCATCGGGCTGTCCTGCTGATCGCGTGTGTGCAGCAAGTCCAATTGCAGGTACTTGTCTCGGTCGTCGAGACCGCGTGCGCGAAACAGTCGGTCGGCTTCCTGCGAGGTTCAGACGAGAGTCGTCCGACCCATCACGTCGCCGACCCAGATCGGCCTCGAAATTCGACCACAGTGGACCCCCACCCGAGGGTTCCGACACGTGCGTCGGCCCCGACGGACTCGGCAATCAGCTCGCGCACCTCGGCTTCGGTGCGTCGCCCGGATCCGTACAGGCACAGTCGCAGAAGGTCGTCCTCGGTGTCGTGGTCGTCGGTGGTGGCCGGATCGAGCACGTCGGTGACGAGGACGACCCTGCGCGCGGAGGTCGCCAGCATCGACAGCAGCAGGCGGGCGTCGGCGTCCGGGTGGGTGTCGATCAGGTCGACGGCGATCGCGAGGTCCACGGGGGACGCAGACCGGGCGACGTCGCCGGAGTCGACGCATCGGACCGCACCTCGCCGTTCGTGGGCCACGTCCGCCACGTTTCGGCCGTTGCGGTCGGGATGACCGACGAGCGTGATCTCGAGGTCGGGACGTTCCCGTACGAGGGTGTCGGCGTAGACGCCTGCCCCGTCGCCGTGGAGTGCGACCGTCCGGACTCCGTCGAGATCGACCGCGTCGGGCAGTGCGGGAGCGCGGTAGACAGCGGAGAACGCCGCTTCCTCGTGGAACTCGTCCGCGACACCGGGCTCGGCCATCTTGTCGGCGAAACGATGTGTCGCAGCGGGTGTCCCGGTCCGGATCGTCTCGGTGAGTCCGAGGAGCGACCGTTCGAGTCGGGTGTGGATCCTGTCGTCGTGCAGCGACTGGTTGAGAAACGCGTCCGGGTCGGCGAGCAGGGACCCCATCTCGGTGAGGGCGCAACGCTGACCGTCGGTGGTGAGAAGGTCGAGCAGCACGAGGTGCCGCACCAGCTTCGCCGTGGCGCCGGGGTGAGTGCTGCATGCTGCGGCGATCGCGTCGACGGTGTCGGCGCCGCCGTCGACAGCAGCGAACACCCCGAGCGTCACCGCGGTCCTGATCACCAGCGGGGTCGCCAGGTCCGCCATCTCGTGCAGGCGCGCCGCGGCGTCCCTCGCCTGGCCGCTCTCGGCCGGGGACGCGTCCGTTCGTTCCTCGCGTCTACGCCAGTACCCGGCGATCTCGACGAACTTCTTGTCGATCTGCTTGTCTAGCTTCGCCCATCGACGTAGTGGCGTGATGGTCTGTGCTTCGCCGGCCACCCACAGGTACGGCTGCCCGGGTCGCCACGGCGCCGTTCGGACCGCGTCGACGAGCCGGGAGTCGCCTCCGGCTTCGGACCGGTACAGCCAGGTGATGTCGACGTCGGCAGCCGAGCGCAGTTCCTGTCGGTGCGAGCGCTCGGCCACTTCGACGACCACCGTCGCCGGCAGATCAGCGGGCAGCATCTCGAGGCAGCGCGCGATGGCGGGCAGGGCGGTCTCGTCGCCGGCGACGAGCATCCAGTCCACCTCGCGCGGCAGGCTCGCGGAGTGTTTCGGTCCGGCGATCAGCACCGTGTCGCCGGGCTCCACCGTCCGGGACCACGTCGCTGCGAGTCCGCCCTCGTGGGCTGCGAAGTCCAGCACCATCTCTCGCTCGGCCTCGTCGAACCGGCGCACGGTGTACGTGCGTGCGTACGGGAACGATCCTGCGGGCCAGTCGACGGTGCCGTCGTCCTGATTCCTGGGTACCGGGAACGGCAGGGTCCCGGTGACCGGGTCGACCGGAAGAATCTTGACGTCGTCGTCGAATCCGGTGGTCCGCACCGGAGGCAGCTCGACACCGTCGCGCACGTGCCGGTCCATCGACGGCCCGCCCACCACGACCCGTCGCATCCCGGGGGTCACGTCCTCCACCCGCAGGACATCGAGTTCTCGCATGCAGATCGGAAAGACCTGAACGTCGCGCACTGTGCCCGCCATAGGAATCCCTACCTCCTGATCCGTTCTCACCGAGTGGCACTGCTACGCGGCGAACGTCTGCTGGATCTGGTCCAGCGTGGCCATGACCCCGTCGTAGTCGGGTCGGTAGCTCGTCGCCGGGAGTTCGTGGACAGTGCTCGCGGCGAAGGCCGGCAACACCGCGTAGGCCGGATCCTGCTTCAGCTGCTCAAGGGTGCGCCCGGCAACCGGGACGACGAACATCACCGGGGCGGTGGCGACGGAACCGAGCAATTCGGGGCTGACGATGAACGAGTCCCCGGAACCGTACAACTCCGGATTCCCGGCCTTGGTGAGAATGTCGTCGGCTTCGAAACCGACTTCCGACAACAACGTCGGCAATGCCGCGGTCTGCGGAATGAAGGAGGGTTCATTGGTGCTCAGCGACAGGAAATAGGCGACGGGAGACCCGGGAACGGTGATGGAATCCCTGACATCGGCGACCTTGTCCTCGTATGCCTGCAGGAGAGAGTCGACCTTGTCGCTCTCCCCGGCGGCGTCGGCGACTGCCGCGAGTTCGCCTTGCCAGGTGGTGACCGTGGACGGGATCAGCACGGTGGGTGCGATCGCGGCGAGCTGATCGTAGGCATCATTGGCCAGGATGGCGGAGTAGCCCTGCCCGCCACCGATGATGAGATCAGGTTCGGCCTGCGCAATGGCTTCGATGTTCAGCGATTCCCCCGCCGGCAGTTCCACTGTGCCCCGGGCGGAAGCCTTGTCGGCCCACTGTGGAGGGAAGCCGCCGTCGAGGTTGGTCACACCGAGCAGTCGGGTGTCGGTGATGGCGACGGGCGCGTCGAGTGTGTAGAGGTATCCGGCGAATCCGGCCGAGAGGACCGCGATGCGCTGGGGGTCGGCGGGCACGGTCACCTCTCCTTTGTCGGTGGCGATCACGCGGGTCTCGCTCGGTGTCGGCTCGACAGTTGCAGCGGTGTCGTCGGCGGTCGAACTGCACGCGGACGCGCCGAGGACGACGAGCGCCATCGACGCAGCGGCGACGAGGCGGACGCCTCGCCGGCGAAGGGGGGAGTGCACCATGGCGAATCCTTTCGAGAGCACTGTCGTGCGTGTCATGGTTGTGTCGAGGCCGCGATACGCACCTCGTTCCGAGGGCGGGCGTACACGGCGGTCCGCGCGCCGTCGATGTCGTGGACGCGCACCCGGGTATCGAACACGTCGCTCAGGATGTCGTCGTGCATGATCTCGCCGGCGGGCCCGCTGACGACTATCCGGCCGTCCCGCATCGCGACGATGTCGTCCGACCAGGCCGCCGCGAAGTTGATGTCGTGCACCACGAGCACGATCGTGCGCCCCAACTCGTCGGCCGCGCGTCGGAGATGGCCCATCATCGCCACCGAGTGCTTCATGTCCAGATTGTTCAGCGGCTCGTCGAGCAGGACGTACGGAGTGTCCTGCGCGAGAACCATGGCGACGAACGCCCGCTGGCGTTGACCACCCGACACCTGGTCGAGGTGGCGCCCAGCGAGGGTGTCGAGGTGCAGGAAGTCGAGCGCACGGTCGACGTGTTCGTGGTCGTGTGCGCGGAGTCGGCCGCCGCAGTGCGGGAACCGGCCGAACGAGACGAGCTCGCGGATGGTGAGCCGCGCGGTCAGGTGGTTGTCCTGGCGCAGCACCGAGACGATGCGGGCCAAGTCTCTCGTGGCCGTGTGCTGCACCACGGCGTCTCCGATGGTCACGGTTCCGGTGGTCGGCTCGAGCAGTCTGCCCATGATCGAGAGCAGGGTCGACTTGCCCGCTCCGTTGGGCCCGACGACCGAGGTGATGCCACCCTCTGCGATGGTGCCGCTGACCGGTCCGAGCACCGTCTCGCTCTGGTAGGTCTTGGAGACGTCCGAGAACGTGATCACAGTCTGCCTTTCCGGAGGACGACGACGAGGAAGAGCAGTCCACCCGCGAATTCGATGACGACCGTGAGGAAACCGGCCGCGTAGAACACGTGCTGCATGACGAACTGTCCGACGACGAGCGTGAGCATGCCGAGCAGGAATGCCATCGGCAGCACGTACTGGTGTTTGTAGCTGCCGGTCACCTGATAGGCCATCGTCGCGACGATGAAGCCGAAGAAGGTCATCGGCCCTGCCAGCGCGGTGGAGAACGACACCAGCAGCGCCACCAGAACGAGCACGAGCGTCAGTTCACGCTTGTGGTCGACGCCGATGGTCGTCGCGGAGTCACGGCCGAGCAACAGCGCATCGAGCCGGAAGCGTCTGCGCCACAACACCACTCCCACCGCGACGCACACCGTGAACGCGAGGGGAAGCATGCCCGGATCCACCCCGCTGAGGCGACCGAACAGGCGAACGGACAGGAGGTCGTACTCGGTGGGGGAGAGCAGACGCTGCAGGAACGTCGAGAGGCTGTCGAAGGCCAGCCCCAGGACGACGCCGACGAGCAGCATCGTGAAGAGACTGCCGAGGCGACCGGAGAAGAGCCAGCGATAGAGGATCGTGGCGAACAGGACCATGGTGAGGGTCTGTGCGATCACTTTCGGGGTGCCGTCGGTCCGAGCGATGACGGAGCCGCCGAAGACGAACACCATGACGGTCTGCATCAGCACGTACAGCGAGTCGAAACCGACGATGGACGGAGTGAGCAATCGGTTGTCTGTGACGGTGTGGAAGACGACGGTGCCGAGCCCGTGGGCGAAGGCCGCGACGGCCATGGCGCCCAGCATCGTGGCGCGGCGTTCCACCGCGAACTCGAAGGAACCCCGGACGAACAGGAGAAGGAAGCAGGCGATCGCCCCCGCCAGCACCGCGGAGGCCACGAGAAGTCGTCGGCGCGGACGTGGTCCCGAGTCGGTGCGTACCAGCGTCGGCATCGAGGGTGATTCACGCAAGAACATGACGTCGCTGCCTCACCACGAGAAGGACGAAGACCGCGGCGCCGAGCGCGCCGAGAATCACCGAGGCCGGAATCTCCATGGGCGCGACCACCGTGCGCCCGATCAGGTCGCACACCAGCAGCAGTCCGACGCCCAGCACCGCCACCCACGGGAGGTTCCTCCGTACGTCGTCTCCCAGGACCATGGACACGATGTTCGGCACGATGAGGCCCAGGAACGGGATGAAGCCGACCACCACGCTGGTGACACCGGTGCACACCGCCACCATCGCGACGCCGAGCACGACGGTCGCGTCGTAGTTCAGTCCGACCGTGGTGGCGAGGTCCTTCCCGAGGCCGGCGACGGTGAAGCGGTGCGCGAGCAGGTAGACGAGCACGGCGATGACGACGACGGCCCACAAGGGTTCGTAGAAACCGCGCACGATGCCGCTGAATCCGCCGGACCGCCACGCGGACATGGACTGCAGCAGGTCGAATGTGCCGGCGAGGAAGGTGGTGATCGCGCCGACGACGGCGCCCAGCATGATGCCGACCAGGGGGACCACCAGTTGTTGTTCCAACGAGATTCGACGTAGCACGCCCACGAACAACATGGTGCCGACGAAGGCGAACGCGGTGGCGATCAGCATCTTCGGCATCGGCCCCAGATTCGGCGCCAGCAGCAGGGCCGCGAGAATGCCCAATCCCGCCCACTGGCTCGTGCCGGCGGTGGTGGGCTCGACGAACTTGTTCTGAGTGATCATCTGCATGACCACGCCGGACACCGCCATCGCGACGCCGGCGAAGATCAACGAGAGGGTCCGCGGGACGCGGGAGATGAGGAACATCTCCCGCGCCACCGGGTCGGTGAGCAGTGTGCCGAGCGAGATGTCGAACTCGCCGACGAGCAGCGACGCCGCGACCAGGGCGGCGGTGACCACCGCCGAGCCCAGAAGTACTGTCCTACGATGCATTCGAGAAGGCATCCGCGAGCTGCTTGTACGTCTCGGCGTACGCCTGGATGCTCTCCCGGGTGTAGAAGTACGGATCGAGGTAGACGATCTGGTCCTCGGACGCGAACGTCGTGCGGACGAACGCCTCCTGCGCATCGATCACCGACTTCGCCGGAGCTGCACCGGGTTCACCGGCCGCGGCGTCGCGGTCCAGCACGATCATCCAGTCCGGGTTCGCCGCGGCGACGGCCTCCGGCGCGAGGCCGGAGTCCCCGTGCACATCGCCGGCCTCACCGGCGAAGACGTCGCGCAGGTTCAGCGGCTCGATGATCCGCCCGATCCGTCCGGCGCCGTTGTCGATCTTGCCGCCCGAGACGACGGACAGGAACACCGACTGGCCGGTGGTCCGCTCCGCCGCGTTGTCTTCGGCGGCGTCGAGAGCCGCGATGATCTCGGCCGCCTGCTCCTCGCGGTCGAAAACGACGCCGAGAGAGGCGGTCTGGCGCTTCAGTGACTCGACGTAACCACCCTCGGCATCGTCGGACGGCGCGATGTCCAGCGTCGGGGCGATACGACCGAGTTCGTCGGTGTACTCCGAGAAGCGGTAACCGCCGATGATGAGATCGGGTTCCGCCTCGTTCACGATCTCCAGATTCGGCTCCCTGTGCGTCCCCACGTCGAGGATGGCGTCGTCATCGATCCAGTCCTCGAACCCTTCGTACGGCATGATCGGCTTGGGCAGCGCCACCGGTTCGACGCCGAACGCGCGCAGGGTCTCCAGCGACGTGTTGTCGAGGGCGACGACACGCTGCGGGTTCTGGGGGACCTCGACAGGTCCGGTGGCGGTGTCGATGGAGACGGCGGTGGCGGAGTCCGCGGACGTGGTGTCGTCGGTGCTGCAACTCGCGAGCGCGCTCACCGTGATCACGGTGGCGAGGAGGGCGAGGATCGGGGTTTTCGGGGTCTTCACGAGGCTCCAGAGGGTGTGATGTCTTGACCGAACCTTTACTCGCTGGAGCCTAGCTACTTAGGTAAGGCTACGCAAACCCCTACCGCGTGGTCGTGACGGTCTCATCAGTCCGTGCGTGAATCGTCGTCTTGTCTGAGCCACCAGCATGTTGCCGCGTACAACGCTCCGAGCCACACGGCGGCAACCGCCAGCATGCCGCTGAGGTTGCTGCTGC
Organism: Rhodococcus sp. SORGH_AS_0301; assembly: GCF_030818285.1. Lineage (NCBI taxonomy): Bacteria > Bacillati > Actinomycetota > Actinomycetes > Mycobacteriales > Nocardiaceae > Rhodococcus > Rhodococcus sp. SORGH_AS_0301. Next base: position 3,298,952 of record NZ_JAUTAC010000002.1, on the reverse strand, counting down.
CGGAGAACATCGCGACGGCGATAGCGACGATCAGCACGGCATAGCTGATGGCCACAAACATCATTCGGTATCTAGACCGGCCAACCGCGACGCGGCGGTCGGCGAGGGAGGCGCTGAGAACGGAGCTGCTCATGATCAAGGCATACTCTTCCGTCCGAACCGGGGAGCGTTCGACGCGCTCGCAAGGGGGCGCACCACGCTCATTCAGATCAACGGGTCCACCAACCCCGTGCCTGGACAGTGCACCGCTCGCTTCGGAATTCTCACCTGTTCACTCTTTCTGCGTGTTGTCGTGTCGTTGGCGTTGTCTGGTTCCGTAGGCGGCTTCCTTGACTGCGTCGTCGTCTTCGAGGCCGGATCCGAGGGCGCCGCCGATGGTGGCGATGGAGGCGAGGAGCCAGCTGAGTTCGAGGTAGTCGGCGACGGTCGCGTCGTGCCCGAGGGTCGAGGACAGGACGTGCGCTCGGAGGGAGAGCCAGGCGGTGAAGAGCAGCAGACCGAACAGGGCGATGTGGAGGACGACGACACCGATGGTCAGGGTGATGACGGTCGCGGTGTTGTAGAGCCTGGAGCGTTCGCGTTCCTCGTCGGATTCGGGCCGTTCCCACAGTTCGTGGTCGATGACGAGCCAGAGGATGAGCGCCACCGTCGACAGGATCGTCGCCGCACAGAGGCGCGATCCGCCCATGGTGTCGGCGAACGACCAGATGGTGCTGGTGGACAATGCGAATGCGCCGGTGGCGAAGGCGCCGACGAGCACTTTGGACAGGCTGGTGACCAGCCGCCAGGGCCGGTTGGCTCGCACCATTCCGGAGACCAGTCGGAGCGTGCGCAGTCCCTTCGGTGCGAGGTACCGGGTGCTGGTTTCGTGCTGTTCGGCGGGGAATCGTCTCGCGGCGCTCGTCGGTGCGAGTTCGGGTTCGCCGAGGATGCGTGCAAGGGCGAGTTCGACGACGGTGGTGACGCGTCGAGTGAGGTCGATGCCGCCGACGGCGGCGATGGAGATCAGTGCGAACTTGTGATCGGCGCTGACCTCGCCGATGACGGGGACGGTGTTGTCGCGGCGGGGGAGGTCGGTGAGGTAGACGACGATGTCCTCGTGGTCGGAGTCGGTGTCGACGGTGTCGATCACGTCGTCGAGTGAGGCGTGTTCGTCGGATACGAGGGGTTGTCGGCGCACGGTGGTGGTCCATCGGCGGGGCGGTGATCCTCGTTCGGTGAGGCGTCGGGGTAGGTGGTCCGAGAGGTGCTCGGCGAGATCGGCGGGTTTGCCGGGGTCGGCGATGAGCAGTACCGATACGCCGTCTCCCGCTGGACGGGTGGGTCCTTTTTCGGTGTGGGTCGTGGTCTGTCATCGCCCGGTGCTACCCGGTCGATCGACCGATAAATGTGACGACTGGCCGTCCGTGGTGGCTTTTCGCCAAGGCCGAGGTGCACGTGCAAATATCGAGCGGGCGGAGAACGCCGACACGGTCGACCTTGGGTGAGAACGCAGATTTCCGGCGCCGGGGATCTCGGAGCGCCCGAGGTGACACTGCGCGTCACAGTTGTCGTTCGCGATGCGATCCTGTGGTCGAGGGCTGACCGATCGCGAGATGCGCGGCGTGCAGTGCCGCCATCACCACCGTCTCGTGCGGCCCGACTGAGGGGACGCTCGGGAACATCGACGAGTCCATCACGTGGAGGCCGTCGATTCCGTGCACGGCGCAGTGGTCGTCGACCACGGAGAGCGGATCGGTGCCCATGCGGGCACTGCAGCACATGTGCGCCGACGTTCCGAGCCTGTCCACCAAGCGCTCCGAGCGAGCACTCTCGACCACGCCGAGCGACGACGCGAGCGTTCGAGCGAGGGTGACGCCGTCCAGCAGTCCAGCTCTGTCTCGTTGTGAAGTGAGGTAGCGGTATTCGATCCGCGGCGCGGCGAAAGGGTCGGCCGACACCGGCGAGATGCGTCCGCGCGAATCGGGTCGCATGAGAGCAACACCCAGCACCGGATTCATCGGCGGCAGCCCGGGTATCAGCTGGTCGAAAGATGCTGTGTAAGGGCGGATCTCCACATCGCCGACGTGCAGGACGACGTCGAGAGCGCGGGTTCGTACCTCGGACGGAGGTCGAAGCGGAACGTACGGCACCGTCACCTCCGGGTGATCACGAAACCCCACTCCCACGCCGGGCAGCGCATGGTGCACGTCCACGCCCACGCTTCTGAGCAGTGCAGGGTCGCCGATGCCTGAATGCATCAGAAGCAGTGGTGTTCTCACCGCGCCCGCGGTCAGGATGATCGTGTCCGCCCGGAGGACGAAGTCCCCGTCGTCGTCGATGCCCGTGACGCCGACCGCGCGTGTCCCCTCGAGAAGTACCCGCGCGACACGGGTGCGCGGTCGCACGTCGACGAGATGGCGTACCGGCGCCAGATACGCGTGTGCCGTGGTGACGCGGTAACCGTCCCGAACATTCGAGGGCACGGCCATCCAGGCATCGGTGCCTCTTTCGGCTCGGCTGACGCACGAGAACCCGGCCGACGAGCATGCCCGGGCGAAGGCTCGGCCGATCTCCGAGTCGATACTCGCCGTGGGCACCATGTGCCGCTCGACGTCGTCGTAACGGCGCCGGACAGTGGGCCAGGACCATGTCGTCCGCGGCCAGGCGTCGAAGTCGGCAGAGGGGGCGCGGAGAAAGTACGCACCGTTGACGGCGCCGCTTCCCCCGAGGACTCGGCCTCTGGCCATGAATCCTGTCCGGCCGGCGGAGAGCTCGACCTCGAACGTGTCCACCCGCTCCGATCGGGGCCCGATAGGCAGCTGCGTCGCAGAGCGCAGATCCTCGGCGTCGATGTCGGACTTTCCGGCTTCGAGAAGTGCGACGGTGGCCCCCGCCGCAGCGACTGTCGCTGCGACAACGCATCCCGCACTACCGCCCCCGACGACGACGACGTCGAACGAGTCACCGGTGGTCACAGTCGGCCGTGCGTGTCGGGAGCCCACGATCGAACGGCTGCGGCGAGGGAGTCCCCCATCGATGCCACGAGCGAAGCGCCCTCGGCGGCGCTCGCACCCCGAGGGTTGCCCAGAACACCGTTGCTGGTGATCGCGCTCATCCCCAGGGTGCGTAGGCGCGGAAGCAACGAGGCGATCGGGGCGGTGATTCCCACCTCCACAGCAGACTCGTCCACCAGGTTCGGTGCGAGATGCATCATGAGGGACGTTTCGGTACGACCGGCGTGGGCATCGCCGCCGGCGACCGCGCAGGGAAACCATGCGACATCTCGGCCCTCGTATCGCAGGAGACCGACCGCGGAGACGAGGGACGACAGGTTGCCACCGTGGCCATTGACGAACACCACTCGATCGGCCCATCGGCAGATGGATCGGCCGTACTCGACGAGGACAGCGGTCAGTGCTTCGGCTCCGAGAGAGACCGTGCCGGCGAAGCCCTCATGTTCGCCGCTGGCCCCATAGGCCAGGGCAGGGGCGAGAAAGGCGTCATCGAGAGACCCCGCGACTGCTGCGGCGACGCGGGTGTCGGTGTCCAAGGGGAGATGCGGGCCGTGTTGCTCCAGCGACCCCACCGGCACCGCCACCAACCGAGCCCCGACTGTCTCGCGCGAGCGCATCGCTCCCAGGTTCGAGGACTGAGCGGGCCTCGACGACGACACGCTGAACCGCCCTACCGTCAGGACGACCGACGTGCGGAGGTCAGCACGGTGGTGGCAGCATCGGACACTGTCGGCGAGGGCACGCTCTCGCCCAGCCGGCGAGTGAACCCGTCCGGAACGACGATGTCCTGCGGGGTCAGGTCGTGGATCGAACTCTTGCCCATGCCGAGCAGCGCGCTGTCTGTGCCCATACGCAGTACATCCAGAACGTTCTCCACACCGGCCTGCCCGTTCGCGGCGAGCCCCCACAGATAGGCGCGGCCGATCATCACTGCGCGGGCACCGAGGGCGACGGCTTTGACGACATCGCTGCCGCGGCGGATTCCGCCGTCGAGTAGTACCTCGATCTCGTCGCCCACGGCCTCGGCGACGGCGGGCAGCATACGGATGGTGGCCGGTGTGCCGTCGAGGTTGTTGCCGCCGTGGTTGGAGACGGAGATGGCGGAGAAACCGGCGTCGACGGCTCGGTGGGCGTCGTCGATGCGGGAGATGCCCTTGAGCATGAACGGGCCGTCCCACTGCGCACGGAGCCAGGCGATGTCGTCCCAGGACGGCGGTGGAGTCTGCTGCCACATGCCGTACGCGCCGAAGAACGTGGGTAGCTGAGGTGCGCCGGCGGGCAGGATGTTCGGCGTCGTCAGGTCTGGCACTCTGCCGGTTCGTGCGAACTTGTACAGCCAGGCGGGCCGGAGAATGCCTTCGGGTGCGAACTTGACCATGGACGCGAGATTCATTTTCTCCGGAATGGTGGGGCTGCCCCAGTCGCGCCCGTAGGAGAACGACCAGTCGAGGGTGAGGATCATCCCCACCGCCCCGGCAGCTTTCGCCCGTTCCATGCGGGCGACCATCTCGTCGCGGGTGCCGAGCCAGTAGACCTGGAAGAGTGTCTGCGGGTTGGCCGCCGCCACGTCCTCGACGGACTTCGATGCGAACGAGGACAGGCCGATGGCGGTGCCACGCGCCGCCGCCGCACGAGCCACGGCGACCTCGCCGTCGGGGTCGACCGCCTGAACTCCTGTCGGCGAGATGATGACAGGCATGGAGATGTGCTGCCCCATCACCGTTGTCGACTGATCACGCTCGTGACAATGTCCGGCGACCCTGGGTGCGAATCCGAGTTCGCCGAAGGCCGCGAGATTGTCGTCGTAGGTCGTGCCACGTTCGGAGCCGGCGATCAGTGCGGAGTACACCGATGCCGGGAGTCGCTTCTTCGCTCGTCTCTGCGCTTCGGCGACAGTCTCCATCCAGGCGGGTCGTGACCAGGGGGTGCGCATGGTGTCAGTCCTTCTCTCGAGGCATCCCCGCAAGGGGGCTCTCGTCACACAGTTTCGGGGCCGGCCGGCCTCCGGCCTTCCCGAGGGCCGGCCGGCCTCCGGCCTCCACGAGGGCGGGTGCGCCGTCGCGGCGGGTGAGCAGCGTCAAGGGGATCGACGCTTTCGGGGTGGAACGCTTGCCGGTGCGGGAGTGGTCGACACTCGACTTCGGCACGGTGCCGCGGTCGGCGGCGAGGGCAGATTCGCCGTAACCCTGCACGCATTCGGGGTCGGGGCCGTCCATGGGAAGGCCGGTGAAGAACTTCGCGGCCATGCATCCGCCGCGGCAGGCATCGAAGTGCGCGCACTTCGTGCACGCGCCGGACGTCTGCGGTGAGCGCAGTTCCTGGAACAGTTCCGAGGTCTGCCAGACGGCCTGGAAGCCGCCCATGGTGGGGGTGGCGTCGCGGACGATATTGCCGGCGAGGAACTGTTCGTGAATGGCGAAGGGGCAGGCATAGACGTCGCCGATCGGGTCGATCAGGCACACCACTCGTCCTGCGCCGCACAGATTCAGACCCGGTAGGGCGTCGCCGAAGGCGGAGAGGTGGAAGAACGAGTCGCCGGTGAGCACACCCTCGCCGTTGGCGACGAGCCAATCGTAGAGCTCGCGCTGCTGTCCCGCGGTGGGATGCAGGTCGTCCCACACGTCCGCGCCGCGACCGGACGGACGCAGGCGGGTGATGCGCAGGGTGGCGTCGTAGGCGTCGGCGAGGGCCTTGAACTCGTCGAGCTGAGAGACATTGTGCCGGGTGACGACGACGGAGATCTTCGCATCGCGGAACCCGGCGTCTTTCAGGTTCTTCAGGGCGCGGACGGCCATGTCGAACGAGCCGGGGCCGCGGACGGCGTCGTTGACCTCGGCGGTGGCGCCGTCGATGGAGATCTGCACGTCGACGTAGTCGGACGCGGCGAGCCTGGCGGCGACCTTCTCGTCGATCTTGACGCCGTTGGTGGAGAACTTGACGCCCACCTGGTGGGCGGTGGCGTAGTCGACGAGCTCCCAGAAGTCCGATCGCACAGTCGGTTCGCCGCCGCCGATGTTGACGTAGAACACCTGCATCTTCTGCAGTTCGTCGATGATCGACTTGCACTGCTCGGTCGACAGCTCCCTCGGGTCGCGCCGCCCGGAGGAGGACAGGCAGTGCACGCAGGAGAGATTGCAGGCGTAGGTGAGCTCCCAGGTCAGGCAGATGGGGGCGTCGAGGCCGAGTTCGAACTGGTCGACCAGGCGGCCGACCGGTTGCTCGGGGCGGGCGAGGGTGGAGGTCATGCCGGGCCTTCCTTCACGGGAGTGGGAACGATCATCGTCGAGTCCGCGAGAGCGGCGAGTGCCTGCGCGTAGCGCGGTATCGCCGATTCCTCGATTCCCATGGCCGACATCGCGGATCGTGCATCCGGATGCGACGACAGCGAGGTGACCAGTGACACGATGACGGCGTTCTTGAGGAACGAGAGCTTGCGGGTCCCGAAGTGATACAGCAACGCCCCGAACGGTTCCGGGCGCAACGCGACCTGAGGATTGAGCTGCCACGCCAGGGCCAGGTCCACCGTTCGGGGCGATGCAGCGAGCACGTCGGTCACGGCCGACTCAGTAGACGCCGCACATGCCGTCGATGGAGACTTCCTCCACCAACGACTCCTGAACCAATGGCTCCTGCTGCGACGTGTCGGTCGTCTCGGTGGGATCGCTGTGAGTCATGACGTACCTCCGGTCTCGGGTGTCTCGAACGCGCATTCTCGGGTGAGGTGCGTGAATTCACTGTAGGACCGAGAGAGATTCAGGTGTCCGATGTTCCTCTGTGACAGGCCTGTTGGCGCCCGAGGACTGCCCGATCGGGCAGGTTCGGAACCGGCCGTCACGTCGCGGCGTTCGGCCCTAGGATCGATGCTGTCCCCGACAGATGTGGGAGAGGCCTGTGACCGCGACACTCCAACCATTCGATTCCCTCGCACCGTGTGCGCCCGGTGTGTGGAGGCACGGCAACGTGACCGTCACCCGCTCCGACGATCGGATCGCCGGTGGCATCCATATCGGGCGCAGCGGAGGCGTGCTGGAGGTGCGACACTCCCTGACCGCGGATCGCCTCAGCGATGCGCTGGTCGGCGAGGTCACCGACCGAGTCTCGGCATCCGGCTCAAGCAGATCGGAGTTCGAAGCGATCATGGTCGGCCTCGTGAGGTCCACCGTCCCCGGCGCGGTCGCGGCCTGGGCCACTTTTTATCGTAATTCGTTGACAGAGTTGACATCCGGTACATCAGACTTTGCACCGATTCATGCCTGCGCTGACGACCTGGTCGACGGCGACAGCGTGCTCGACCTCGGTTCGTGCTTCGGATTCTTTCCCCTGCGGCTCGCTTCTCGTGGCGTGGACGTGATCGCTACGGATCTTCACGGGGGAACCGTGCGTCTGCTCGACGCCATGACGACTGCTCTGGGCCTCGACGTCGCCACCCTGGTGTGCGATGCCGCCTCCGTGCCTGTGCCCGACGCTCACGTCGACACCGTGACGGCGTTGCACCTTCTCGAACACGTCGACCTGAGATCGGGTGACGCGATCGTGCAGGAGGCGCTGCGCGTCGCACGCCGGCGAGTGGTGATCGCGGTGCCGTTCGAAGAGGAAGCCGAACGCTGTCACGGCCATGTCCGCACCTTCGATCTCGCCGCACTGGCATCCGCGGTCTCGCGCAGTGGCGCGCCCTTCGACGTGTTCGAGCACCACGGTGGCTGGGCCGTGCTCGACGCACGCTAGATCAAGCCGCCCTTGCTCGCAGCGTAGACGGCCTCTGCACGGCGACTGACGCCCAATTTGCGCATGATGTTGCTGACGTGGAACTTGACTGTGGTCGCCGAGATGAACAGTTCGGTGCCGATCCTGGTGTTGGACATGCCGTTCGCGAGCAGGCGCAAGACTTCGAGTTCGCGCTCGGTCAGTCTTCCGTCGGGTTCGCCTCCTCGGTTGAGCGACCGCACCACGGCGGATGCACTGCGGGCGTCGAACGCGGACTCGCCGCGAGACACTGCACGGATGGCTCGCACGAGTTCGGTGGTGTCGACATCCTTGACCACGTAGCCGCGTGCGCCCGCATGAACGGCTTCGACGACGAGTCGTTCGTCGAGGAACGTGGTGAGCACGAGCAGGCCCATGGACGGATGCGACTTCGACAATTTCTTGCACAGGGTCAGACCCTCGTAATCCGAACTGGCGGAGAGCTTGAGATCCATCAGAACCACGTCAGGGGTGAGGTGAGCCGCCGTCGTGGTGGCTTCGTCGAGTGATGCCGCCTCGCCGACGATTCTCAGGTCGGGCTCACGTTCGAGGACGGAACGCAGACCCTGGCGCAGGATCGCGTGGTCGTCGACGAGAAGGATGGAGGTCATCATGCTCCGATCGGAATCGTTGCGGCGATGCGTATCCCGCCCAGGCGCGAACGTCTGACGTCGAAGGTGCCGTCGAACTCTCGTACGCGCGCCGCCATGTTCACGAGACCGCGGTGTGAGCCGCCGAGGTCGTTGGTCTCCGCGAGTCGCATCACGACGCGGAGATCGCGGGGATCGCCGTCGCCGTCGTCGTCGACTGTCAGCAGTACCGAGTGGTCGCGATACGTGAGGCGGAGTGCCGCGCGGGAGGCGTTCGAATGCACCGCCGAATTGAACAACGCTTCACCGGCGATACGAAGGACCGCGTGCTCGAGGTCGCTCGACAACTCGACAGCGTTACCGACGGTGTTCACTTTGACCTGCAATTCGTCCGGCATGTGCACGACAGCGAGTTGATCGAGCATCTCCGGGAGTGTGGACCGATCAGAGTCACCCGCGTGGTTCAGCGCGTAGATCGCTGATCGCAATTGTTCGACTGCACGCTTGGTCAGGTCTTTCGCCAGATCGAGGCGATCTCGGCGTTCCGCGTCGGGGATCTCGCTGCGGCACACCTCGATCTGCATACCGGCGGACAGCACTGCCTGGGTGACACTGTCGTGTAGTTCACGGGCGATGCGGTGCCGCTCCTCGTCCACTACCTGGTGGCGCTGGACCGCGCCGAGCTGTCGCTGCGTGGTCTCCAGTTCAGCGTTACGCACCGCGAGGTCCGCCGCGGTGCGGCGGGCATTCTGGAACAGGGCCGAGTTCTGCAGCGCCACCGCAGTTTGCGAGGCGAGGATGCTCAGGACGGCCCCGTCGGTGGCATCGAGAGTCCGATGCTCACCGGTCCACGCGGCGAACGCCCCCACAGCGCCGCCCACCGAATCGATGGGGACGAACGCGTAGTGGGGTTCTATGACAATGCCACCCTGCACCCGCGCTCGGCGGATGTCGTCGAGGCACTTGACCACGTCGTCGGGCAGGGGAGGGCCCTCGACGTCGCCCACGAGAAACGGTGTCGCGTCGGGGCCCAGGACCAGGCGGCGAGGGCCGGCGTCCGGAAGTGCGCCGTCCGTGAGGGCGAAGACGACCCAGCGGGCGCCGAGGTGCGCGCGAGCGGCCTCGGCCACTGCACAGATCAGGGTCTCGGGCCCCTCGACCGTGCGGACGAGTGCACGCGACACCAGATCGAGGGCGTGGAAGATCCGTTCGGCCCGTTCGGCGGCTCCCCGGTATTGCGGGTAGTAGGTGCTCTTCGACGATCGCAGGCCGGTGAGGCGGGACAGGTCCGTCACCGGTTCGCGCTGAGTCACAGTGCTTTCCGGAACAGTGCTGCGATATCGCTCTGAGTGGCCGGCCGCGGATTGGTGGCCATGCAGGCGTCGCGGAGCGAGAACTCCGCGAGGCGCTCGACATCGGCGTCGGTGACGCCGATGTTCCCGAGTGTGCGGGGAACCCCGACGGCCCGCGCCAGAGTCTCGACACGATCCGCGACCGCGAACGCTGCCTCCGCGGCCGATCCGCGGGCCTCGGGGAGCCCGAGACTCGCGGCGACGGGCACGTACGGCCGGCCGTCGGCGCCTGCGTTGAAGCGGATGACATGCGGCAGAAGTATTCCGTTGATGACGCCGTGGGGGAGGTCGAGAAGACCACCCACCTGGTGACTCATCGCGTGCGCGGCTCCGAGGATGGCATTGGTGAACGCGAGTCCGCCCTCGAGGCTGGCCTGGGCCATCACGGTGCGCGCAGGAAGTCCGTCGGGGTCTGCGATCGTGTGGGCGAGAGTCTCGATGACGAGAGTGACCGCCCGGAGGGCATGGTGGTCCGTGAGGGGATTGTGGGCGAGCGAGACGAAAGCCTCGATCCCGTGCGTCAGGGCGTCCAGGCCGGTGGCCGCACTGAGCCATTCCGGCATGGTGGTGAGCAGTCGCGGATCGATGATCGTGATGTCCGGGACCAGTGCACGGCCGAGGATGGTGATCTTGGTGCCACGGTCGGTGTCCGTGACGATGCAGAACTGAGAGACATCGGCGCCGGTGCCGGCGGTGCTGGGGACCATCACGACAGGCGGGATGGGTGATTCGACCGTGTCGACGCCCTCGTAGTCGAGGATGCGACCGCCGTTCGACGCGAGGATGGCCACGCCCTTCGCCGCGTCCATGACGCTACCGCCACCGATTGCGACGAGGACGTCGCATCCGCGGTCGCGATAGACGACGTGGCCGGCCGCGATCTCGTGGTCTTTCGGGTTCGGGGTCGGGTCCGCCCACACCACCGGTGCCATGCCGTGCTCTCGTAATTCCTTCTCGATCGCCGCGACCCACCCTGCCTCGAGCAGTCCCACGTCGGTCACCAGGAACGGGCGCACTCCTCCCAGTCTCGCGACCGCGTGCGCGACCTCGCCGGTGGAACCCACCCCGAAGACGATCTCGGGGGCGTGGAACTTGACGACCCGGCCGACGGCGTTGACGTCACCGAGCGGAACGTCCAGGCCGGGAACAGTCGGGTCCGCCGAATGCGCCGAGGACGGTGCAGAGAATCCGGACATGTGATCCAGCTTACGGCGCAACGGCCTGTCGATACCTGCCCGATCGGGCAGGACCGTCACCGCAGAGCATTGCCGAGTTCGGGTGCTCGGTCGATGAGTTGCCGAGCATCGCGGGCCACCACGACGCCGTCGCACACGTCTGCGTACTCGCGCATGGAGCACGATGCCTGGTCCCAGTACCGCTCAGATTCCGGGGTGATCCATGCCAGTCGGTGAACCCGGCGTGAGATCTCCTGAAGCCTGTCCACTCCCGCGGGGAGACCGTTGCATCGGCCGTCGCCGACGACGATGACGGACGTCCGTGATGTGATGAACGAGCCGTGGTGGGTGAGTACCTCGTCGAGCACGCGTCCGTAGTCGCTGCTGGCTTCGAGGTCCAGTTCCGGACTGGACAGCACCGTGGCGAGAGCGTCGTCGCCTGTGCTTCGAGCCAACTCGTCCGTGACGTCGACCGGTCGGTCGACGAAGGCCAACACCGTGCATCTGTTGACCCGGTGGCGCATGCTCTGCGCGAGTCGCAGGGTGAATGCGGTGATGGGCCGAACGGACAAGGAGACGTCGGCGAGTACGAGCAGTCGAACCTGTTCCGGAACGGGGGTGCGCACGATCAGATGGAACGGCACCCCGTCGGTCCGCATCCCGGCGCGCACGGTCCTGCGCATGTCGAGTCTGCCGCGACCGTGTTCACGAGGTCGAGGTCTGGGCGCCCCCCTCATCCGGCGGAGTATCTCCCGGCACGCCCCGTCCACGTCGACGCGAGACAGGGCGTTCGGATCGGCCTCCGTCGCGGGTGTCGTACCCCCCGCGCTGCGCGCCAGCGCATCGACGAAGGCCTCGATGGCCTCCGCGAGTCGATCGAGCTGGGTCCGAGTCATCTCCCCCGCGTCGAGTGCGTCGCCGTAGACCGCCGCGGGATCGTAGGCGTCCAGCCAGCCCAGAATCCCGTTCGGGTCGTCCCACCGAAGAGTTCCCCGCGACACGACCGCGTCATCGGACGACAACTCACCGACCGTCGCGCTGTCGGCACGGTCCACGTCCACGGTGAACGTGACTCCGCGGCGACCCGACGCGGAATCAGCGTCCACGGACACCTGAGAGTCGCTGCTCGTGAGGCTCAGATCGTCGTCGTCCTTGTGCGGATTGAACCCCTGCTCGGCATCGGGCGTGTCGAAGTGTTCGCCCACGTCGGCGGCGCGCTCGTTGAAGTCCGCGTAGCGGGCGGTGGTGTGCTCGTCGCCGGAGACCTCCAAGTCCGTGGGCAATCCGCCGGCCACCGCCGCCGCGCTCGCTGTGCGTCCTGGCTCGTCGATCGGGAGAACGGGATCGAAGAGCGCCGAGAACGCCAGGTCGAAGCCCTCCTGCTCGTGTGGGTACTTCGCGCACGTCGCGCGCAGTGCCGAGCGCAGAAGCGGTGTGTCGGAGGCGCCGATCAGGCCCAGAACCCGCCTCACCTCGATCACCTCGGCGGGCGACGCCGCGACACCGAATCGGCGGAGGAGCCGGCCGAACACGGCCGACAGAACGTCGAGTACCCGTGCCGGAGTGGCGGACGTGGTTGTCACGTCACGCCTTCTTCCCGACTCCGCCACGGTCACGTCCGCCGTGTCCGCGGAAAGCAGCGGTGGTGCTGTTGGGTGGTCGACTGGCGATGCTGGGCGGTGGACCCGAACGGTCGGCAGTGTCGTGCGGTGCAGAGGGCTCTCGTTGTCGCCGAACGAGTTCGACGTCGCTCACGTATTTCAGCAGTGCGGAGGACAGCAACTCCCTCGTGCGCTCGGTGTCGTGCTCCTTCAGGATCATCGCGGCTCGGGCTGCGTCGATGACCTCGGAGACCGACGGGCTCTTGCGCAGGGGCAGTTCCCGCATCGACCGAGCAAGGTCGACGACGTCAGCGACCACGGACTCCTCCACCTCCGGAGCGCGGGAGGAGACGATCTCGCGCTCGACCTCCGCGCTCGGGAAATCGACCGCGAAGTGCAGGCAGCGCCGCTTGAGCGCGGCGGACAGTTCACGAGTGTCGTTGGATGTCAGGATCACCCACGGATCGGTTCGCGCCCGGAAGGTACCGACTTCGGGAATGGTGATCTGCTTCTCAGCCAACACCTCGAGGAGCAGTGCTTCCATCGCTTCCTCTGTGCGGTCGACCTCGTCGATGAGCAGCACCACCGGCTGCTCCGAGAGGATCGCATCGAGGAGGGGTCTGACAGCGAGAAAGCCCTCGGAGTAGAGACCGAAATCCGTGTCGGACAGTAGGGCGGACGCTGCGGCGAGATCCGGTGCATCGGCGAGTTCGGCCCCCATGCGGTCCCGCAACATCTGGACGTGCAGCAGTTGCTTCGCGTAGTCCCACTCGTACAGCGCGCGATTGTCGTCGAGACCCTCGTAGCACTGCAGGCGGACCAGCCGACGCCCTCCCGCGAGGGCGAGCGCCTTGGCCAGTTCCGTCTTACCGACGCCGGCCGGACCTTCGAGCAACAACGGTCGATCCAGCGCGATGGCGAGATGCACCACCACCGACAGGTCGTCGGTCGCGATGTATCCGGTCTCCCGGAGCGATGCGCGCACGTCCGCGGGCGTCGCCAGATCCGAAGTGGTGTCCTGTTGTCGAACGAAGGGTCCGGCCGTGGTCATACTCGTGGTCCTTTCCGTGATCTCTCGAGTGTCAGTACGACTCGTTGATGGAGTGACCGACGACCGGAATCATCGACTCGACCGTGACCTCGCGGGGATTGCCCGGCGTGCACCAGTCGTCCTGGATGTGCTCGGAAATGGCGAGGACGGTCTTCTCGTCTCCGGTGATGACGTCTCCGCGGCCGGTGTACTTGCCCGTGTTCATCCGGTTCTTGTCGTACAGGCGGGTGTTCACCTCCCCGAAGTTGTCCGGGATGCCGACGTCCTTCGACAGTCGAATGGCCGCCTCGACAGCAGCGTCCGCCGCTTGCACGGTGGTGAGGTTGCGGGTGTCGACTCCCAGGGCGCCGGCCAGCTGCGCGTACCTCTCGTACCGGCTCGGCAGGTTGTACTCCCAGACCCGCGGAAGAGCGATGGCGTTGTTGAGTCCGTGGTGGCTGTCGAAGAAGGCGCTCACGGCATGCGAGATGGAGTGCACAATGCCGAGGCCGCCGGAGTTGAAGGCCTGCCCGGCGATGTACTGCGCGTTCATCATTCCTTCTCGAGCTTTCAAGTTCCGAGGTTCGTACACCGCTTCGCGAAGGTTCTTCGCGACCAGTTCGACGGAATACAACGCATTGCCCAGCGACGGCGCGAAGTCCAGCCGGGAGACGAAGGGCTCGCTTCCGTGGGCAAGCACGTCGAATCCGCAGTACGCGGTGAAGTGCTGCGGGCAGGTGTAGTAGAGCAACGGGTCGTCGATCGCGACGGTGACGATGGAGGCCTCGTCGAACGCCACCCACTTGTGGGGCTTGTCCATGTCGGAGGTGTCGGTGATGACGTAGGCCCACGAGGTCTCCGAGCCCGTACCCGCCGTCGTCGAGACGGCGATGTGCGGTGGGTTCTCTTTGTTGGTCGACTTGGAGAAACCCTCGAACTCGTTGATGTTGCGTCCGTCGTGCGCGATGACGACACGTGCACCCTTGGCTGCATCGTGACTCGAGCCGCCACCGACGGAGATGATGCTGTCGCACTTCTCCTTCTGGTAGAGCGCGGCGGCGTCCATGACGTTGTAGTCCTTGGGGTTGGACTCCACCTTGTCGAACAACACGACCTCGACGCCCTGGTACTCGATCTTCCCGATCAGTTCCTCGATGATCCCCGAACCCCGGAGGCCCGTCGTGACCAGAAGTGATCGCTTGAAGCCCAGGTTCTTGGCCTCGACGCCGATGATGTCGTGTGCGCCGACCCCGAGAAGGGCGCGAGGAAAGGGGTGGAACTCCTTGATCGGGAAGTCCCAGATCTGATTGAGCTCGATGGCCATGGTCGTCTCCTGTGGTCGGCAACGGTTCGACAGTCGATGTGACTGCCATCACCATCCCTGGGGAGTTCGACGGACGGCGGACTTCCCGCTCGAACTGACCTGTTGCGCACCGAGACTGTCCTTTCGGAGAGGTCTCGATGCTGGCCGAAACGAGTGCGCACGACCAATGAAGGCCCTTGCGACGCTCCGCGCGCGCGCTGATGTGCGCTGTGGCAGCAGGACCAGGGTGTGGTAGCAGCGAATGCTACCCCTGACTGTGTGACTGAGATGCTGTGCAAGACAGCGCATTGCGACATCGCGAGTGCTCGCCCCAGCCGCTCCGCGTCGAAAGAATGTCACGCGTCACTCGTGCATGTTCCCCACAGGGTCGACATCGGGGGCGTGACGGCGCGGACGGTCACGTCGAGTAGAACGACGTGAGAGTGTCGACCAGTTCGCGCAGTCCGATCGGCGGTTCATGTCTCCACCACGCGAGATGGACCGGGATGCTCGGTCCGTCCGTGATCGGTCGGTAGGTGACCCCGGATCGGGGATGGTGCAGGGCGGTGGCTTCGGCGGTGGAGCCCACTCCTCGGCCCGCCGCGATGGTGTCGAGCCACTCGTCGACGTCGGTGGTCTCGATGAGGTCCGGTACGGGGTCGGTGCCGTCGTGGGTCCAGAGCGCGGGAGTCGTCGTACCCACTCGAGGGTCGACGACGAGCGTGCGACGGCCCACCTCGGCCATGGTCAGTGTCCGCCTGCGGCGCCAGAGTGCGTCGTCGGTCGCGAACGCGGCCAGTCGTCTCTCGAGTCCGACGACGACGGTGTCGAATCGAGAGGTGTTCACCGGTGTGCGGACGACGGCGACGTCACAGAAACCTTCCGCGAGTCCGGCAGTGGGGGAGTTGTGGCGTACGAGTTGCAGTTCGATTGTCGGATGCTCGGCGGGCCACGAACGCAGGAGTGGTGTGGTGTGACGACCGACCGCGGCCCACGCGTAGCCCAGACGTAACCGTCGGCGCCTGGTGCGAGCGATGTCGTCGAGCACGTCGAGTTCGGACAGGATGCGGCGCGCCTGTGGCAGGAGTTGCAGTCCGAGAGCGGTCGGTTCGCAGCCATGAGGTGTGCGACGCAGAAGTCTTTCGCCGAGCCGGTTCTCGGTGGCGGCGATGGCGCGAGAGACGGCCGCTTGGGACACGCCGAGTTCGATGGCCGCATCCGTGAACGACCCACAGCCGGCGACAGCGACAAAGTAGACCACTTCGCGAGACGACCACGTCATAACCGCAGAGCATACCCGGAGCGTTGTATGCATTTCAGTTCTGGCTGGAGCTGCTCCTACGGTTCTCGTCATGGTGCTCAGGCAACGTCCGTCGCAGGGTTCGCGAGTTCACATGGCCGGTGCCCGGCCGGAGAACGGCAGGCGCCGATCGGTGGGCGTGACGGCCGCGCTCGCTGGATCTGCGGCCAACCAGTCCGGCGCAGCGGCGGGCGCTCTGGCTTTTCCCGCGATGGGTCCCGTGGGCGTGGTCGCCGTGCGCCAGTTGGTCACGGCGCTGGTCATGGTGTTCGTGGCGCGGCCGCGCTTCCGTTCGATGACGAGCACTCAAGTGGTGGCGGTGATGGCGCTGGCTGCGGTGTTCGGCGTCATGAATCTGAGCCTGTACCTCGCCGTCGAGCGCATCGGTCTGGGTCTGGCGGTGACGTTGGAGTTTCTCGGTCCGTTGGCTGTCGCGGTCGCCGGGTCGCGCCGCGCCCTCGACGTGCTGTGCGCCGGACTGGCCGCCGTCGGTGTCATCGTTCTCGTCGGACCGAGCGGGACCTCCGACATCGCTGGTGTCGTCGCGGCTCTCGTCGCCGCAGCGGGGTGGGCGGGCTACATCCTGCTCAATCAGCGCGTGGGAGCGCTCTTCTCGGGCTTTCGCGGAACCTCGGCTGCGGCGATTCTGTCGGCAGTCGTGTGGGCTCCGGTGGCGGTGGCGTTGTTCACGGTGAATCCGCCGTCGCCGCGATTCGTGTTGTTGGCAGCGCTGTGCGGTGTGCTCGCCTCTGTGATGCCGTTCGCGGTGGACATGGTGAGTCTGCGGCATCTCGACGCCGGCGCCTTCGGAACGCTGGCGAGTGTGAATCCCGTCTGGGCCGCGGTAGGTGGGTGGATCGTCCTCGGGCAGGTGCTGTCTCCCTGGCAGATGCTGGCTCTGGTGCTCATCGTCGCGGCCAATGTCATCGTCTCGACCACCCGGTGATCTCCGCGCTGGTTCGTACTCGGGGCGGGCCGGATGCGTTGTGAAGGCACGTCGCGCGGTCCGCTCCCCGTGACGCGACGTGCGCCCCGATGTGACCTCAGACTGCGATCACATGTCGGGACAACCCGTCCAGTGTCTCCCGTAGCCGCTTCTCGAACGTTCCCCGCAGAGCTTTGCCCACCGGGCCGACCAGCAGCGGGCTCGTGACGTCGAGGTCGATGGTGACGGTGGTCGTGTCACCGGACGCGTCCAACCCCAGGCGCATGTGGATCTTCGAGCCGGTCGAACCCTTGCCGCGGAAGACGACCTCGCTCGGCGGCCGGAACGATTCCACCTCGAAGGTGATGGTGTCGACCAGGGCGGCCACCTTGATCTTCTCCACCATCGTCGCGCCGACCTCGATCGTGCTCGGCGGCAGGTCTTCCCAGCCGGCGTGCAGAGCGTGCCAGTGCTCGAAGGTGGTCACGTCGGAGACGGTTTCCCAGACCTTCTGCTGGGGCGCGGCGATGTTCCGGCTCACGGATGTGGGGCTCATTCGGATTCCTTTCGGATGCGGTCGACGAGGCAATCAGGCCATGTCGTTGACTCGATGTCAATATTGACACGAAGTCAACGAAACTCTACGTTCGGTGTCACAGATCGCATCTCCGCTCCTCAGGGGCCCGACCGAGAGTGACACCATGACGACACTGACCGAGTCCTCCGCACCGACCACGGGCATCGACACCGGTGCCGAGGTAGTACGACAGCTACGCGACCTGCTGCCGCAGCTGAAGTCCGGTGCCGCGGCGAACGAGCAGGCGCGCAGGTTGTCCGAGGACACGGTCGACGCCCTCCGCCGTTCCGGCGTGTTCCGGATCGCAGCGCCGGCCCGTTTCGGAGGGCTGGAGACGAACTTGCGGACGATGCTCGAGGTGTCTGCCACCATTGCCGAGGGTGACGGCGGCGCAGCGTGGGTCACCACGCTCTCCAACATCAATCACTGGGCACTCGGAATGTTCACCGAGCAAGCGCAGTCCGAGGTGTACGCGGACGGGCCGGACGTCATCATCTCCGGCGTCGTGTCGCCCACTGCCACCGCGCGACCGGTACCCGGCGGTTACCGCGTCAGCGGCCAGTGGCCGTACGCCTCGGCCAGTCTGCACGCCACGTGGTGCACCGGAGGCGTGGTGATCCTGGACGAGGACGAGACGGTGATGGATCAGGGAATGGCGCTGATCCCCCGAACCGATTACCACGTCGACGACACCTGGTACGTGACCGGAATGCGTGCATCCGGCAGCAACACCGTCGTCGCAGACGACGTGTTCGTCCCCCAACATCGGATGCTCTCGATGACGGGTGCCTTCAGCGGTTCCTATGTCTCCGAGCGCACCGATTCCGCGTTCGCCAGGTCCGCGTTCGGCCCCATGCTGGTCATGGTCCTTGTCGGACCGCAGCTCGGAATGGGTCGAGCTGCACTGGAACTGGTGCGCACCAAGGCTGCGGAAAAGTCTCTCGCCTACACCGTGTTCGAGCGCCAGGCAGACTCGGTGGCGTTTCAGATGCTCGTGGCCGAGGCGGCTCTGAAGATCGACACCGCCCACCTGCACGCTTTCCGCGCAGCCGACGATGTCGAGCGGTGGGCGGACGCGGGGGAGTATCCGGACCTCCTCTCGCGGGCCCGTGTCCGCGGCGATGCTGCGACCGCGCTGCGCAGCATCAACGAGGCGCTCAACACGTTGCTCGATGCCACCGGCGCCGGCGCCTTCGCGGAGGTGAATGCGCTGCAGCGGATCTGGCGCGACTCGAACGTCGGTGCGCGCCACGCGGTGATGCTGCCCCGAGTGTCGATCGAGACGTACGGAAAGGCTCTGCTGGGGGTCGAGCTGCACGATCACATCACCCCGATCATCTGACGATCGCGGCCGTCACCTACTCACCCCGGGTCGGCTGTTCCCGATACAGTGACGTCGTGTCGCGCCCGCCTGCCAAGATGACCGCCCGGTCCGCCCGGGCGGCGGAGACCCGCCAGCGACTCATCGACACCGCCGTCACGCTCTTCGCCGAGAACGACTACGACAAGGTCGGCGTCGGTGAGATCTCCAAGACGGCCGACGTCGCGCACGGGCTGTTGTTCCACTACTTCGGCACCAAGCGAGGCATCTACCTCGAGGCCATGCGATCGACCGCCGAGGCGATGGCGCGCGCGTTCGACGGCATCCCCGACGCAACCCCGGACAAGCAGATCCGGGCAGCGCTGACCGCACACCTGACATATCTGCGTGAACACCGTGGCCTGGCGCTGCGGATGGTTCTGGGCGGTCGAGGCGCCGATCCCGAGGCGTGGCAGGTATTCGAGAATGCCCGCACAGCAGCGCTCGTCGCCGCCGCTGCCATGCTCGGCATCGATCCCCACAACGACGCGATCAGGTTGGTCGGACGGACAGCCGTTGCCGCTGTGGACGAGACGAGTGCTCGGTGGCTGGAAGTGGAGAGTCGGTTCGACGTCGATGTCGTCGTCGACATGCTCGTCCACCTCATCGCCGGGTGCCTGAGATCTGTCCCGTTCCTCGATTCCACGGTCGACGTGGATCACGCGGTGTCCGTGCTACTCGGCGACTCCGCACCCGCGTAGCTCAGGTGGCATGGCCTGTGAGTGGCAGGATTGCCGGCGCCCCTCGACCGAACAGTGCCTCGCTTCCACATCGAAGCCGATCGCGCGTGCTCAGCTCGAAGGGTCGTCGAAGATTCCGGCTGACGCACGGTGGTGTGGTGGCTCCTGCTCCACGGCCGCGAGCACGCCGTGTGTGCCGGCCCGGTCGAGTGCGGTGACGACACCGTCGGCGAAGATGCCGTGCAACGCCGACGAGGGATGAAATCCGTCAGCGGCGAACATTCGATGTGACGGTTCGAAAGCCACGTCCGACAATAGAATTCGCGGACGCACGGCGATGAGTTCGCCGGCGATGGCATTGAACTCGTCGGCTCGGCGGCCGAGTACGGTTTTCAGCGGCGCGGGCAGGGCCGGGAACTCTGCAAGTGGGGCGAGCGGGATGAACAGGATTGCCGCCTGAGGGGAGGCCTCGATGACGCGGTCGAGCAGTGCGGACAACTGAGCCCGCCAGGTCGCCCGTGAGTGCAGATTCTTCGTGTCGTTCACACCGACCGAGACGACCACGATGTCGGCAGCTCCGAGCACCGCGTCGTCGACGAGAGCCGACACCTCGCGTGCGGTCGCTCCCGATCTGCCGATGATCGTCCACTCGACGGGTCTGCTCGTTCGAGTACTGATCCGTGTCGCGAGATGTCCACCGAGAGCATCGGCATGCTGGTCGACTCCCACGGCAGCGGCGAGGCTGTCGCCCAACACTACGAGCTGCACAGCCCGCCCATCGGTCTCGCCGATCCGGCCTTTCAGGCCGAGTGCCGCGGGCAGGCGGGGAGTGGAGCGCCGCACTCGGATGCCCTGGGCGAGGACGATCGCAGCTCGATGCCTGCTGAGCCATGCGAGGAGCAGAACGCCGGAGAGGGTCACCGTGCGCTTCGCTCGGCGGCGTCGGCCTTGATCTGTTCGAAGCGAGAGCCCATGGCAGCCGAGAGGGCCTCGGCCGCGCGAAGTGGTCGCACCATCACCATGAAGTCGACGATCCGACCCTCGTCGTCGTACCGAAGGAAATCGCACCCGGTCACGGTCAGTCCGTTCACTGTCGCCTCGAAGACGAACGCGTGGTCTCGACCGTGTACGTCGTGGATCTCCCGGCTGTAGTGAAAACCTTCGAACACCTGAAGGACTGTCCGGAGGATCGCGGAGACGATGGCCTTCCCTTGATAAGGGGCGAAGGCCACGGGGCTTCGGAACACGACGTCGTCCGCCAACATGTCGTCGACGGCATCGAGATCTCGCGCATCGATCGCCTGGCGGAAGGTCGTCATGACAGCCCCTAGTCAACTTGTTGAGTACGTCAGGGCGAGGCTACTGCGATGCACGCACCGTGTCCAGGCTCGGCCCAGCTCGGCCCGACAGAATGTCGCGCACGTAGTCGCACCATCTGATGTTCTCCTCCTCGAAAGCAATTCCGCGTGCGAGGGTGAGGAAGTGCCCGATTCTCGTTGTGTCCGCGAGGTACTCGGCCTCTGTCTGTCCGTCGAGCAATACTTCTCGAGATTGTTTGTACTGCAGCAGTTTGCGGGTCGAGGCGGCCCCCCTTGTGTCAAGGTGCGCCATGATCGCGTGGACGTCACCCACGTCCACTGCCTCGATCTGCACCAGTAGTTCGTCACGTACGGCTGTGGGCTTGGGTTCGCGAACGATGAACTGCTGCAGCGCGGCTCGTCCTTCGGAGGTGAGGCTGAACAGTCGCTTGTTCGGCCGTCGTTGCTGCTCGACCAGGCGTGCTTCGACGAGGCCGTCGGCCTCCAACTTGTCGAGTTCGCGATAGAGCTGTTGCGAGGTGCAACTCCAGAAATTCGCCACCGCGACGTCGAAGCTCTTCGTCATGTCGTAACCGGAGGACTCACCGTCGAGGAGTGCGGCGAGGATCGCGTTCCGTAGAGCCATTGCGCGATGCTACATCGGGGTAGGTGTCGAATTGAGTACTCAGCGGCATCCTGGGCGCGACGTACCGTCGCGGTCGATGTGTGAAGGCTGCCCGGCGCAGACCACCCGAGCGATGAGCGTTTCGAACCTCCCGGTCCGATCGATGGCACGATGAGAAACAGAGGCGGCTCGGAACGGGGGCATCGGCGTGAACGACGGCGCCGACGGTGCCGCGGTGATCGTCACCTCCGCCGAGAATTCGGATGCACGTTCGCTCATGCACGCGACGAGCGCATCGGCGACGGCGGTGGCGGATGTGCTGTACGTGCACGGGTGCGGTCCCGATCGGGCTGCGATCGACGACAACGCGGTGTGCACGATCACGTCGGGTGATCCGTTGGATCGCTTGCGGTGGCCGGCGCTCGTCGAGCAATGTCGTCGCTGGGCGTGGGGTGGGTGCAGATCTATCCGATCGGTTCGGGTGATCGTGCATCGGGGATGATGCAGATGCATCGATGCACCCCGCCGACGCGTCGATGGCCCGGGGAAGTCGACGTCTTCGTTTCCAAGCTGGCCCGCGTGTTGGGTGATGACCTGGTCGGCCACGTCGGGATCGACGGTCTCATGCGTCACCATGTCGATCTGCAGTCTGCGAACATCGCGATCGGCATGCTGATGGCACGTCATGATCTGGCGGCAGACGATGCCTCGGCTCTGCTGCGGGCCCGCGTTTATGCGTTGTCGATCTCGTTGGTCGAGGTGGCCCGGTGGGTCATCGACGGTGGCGACGTCACTGCCGGAACGGTCTGACAGTGGTCGGATCGACCACCACGTCACCCTGCCTGCGTCGGGATCACGCGAGCCGTCGCGAGAGCGGATGACTACCGGGTCACGACTTTCGATCGGTGACGTCGTTCGAATGAGCCTCGACGTGCCCGACAAGCTGAGTCGCCTTCACTCGGTATGACGCGATCGTCCGGCCACGACCGGATCGGACCGGCAGCGCCACTTCACCTCGGCGAGGGGTTTTTGATGGGTCCACCTGCTTGATCCGACGATGGCGCAATCGGCACACTGCAGGTGACCACCTCGCTCCCGGTGCCACCTCATGCATGCGGACCACGTCGCACCAGTCCTCATCGCAGTGGCCGCGAGGTACCCCGACGCAGACAGGATCCTGACCATGACCGGCGGACGAGACCGACGCATCGCCCCGAAGACGACGGAACTGATCGCAGCGTGTTGGACGTCGGCGGGTGATGTCCGCCCCGACGCGCCACACCCTGTGAGTCCGATTCCGATCGCGGACCGGATCACGGCGGTCTCCGATGCCGGGTTCGCCGGCATGGGGATCGTCGCCGCGGACCTCGCGGTCATTCGCGACGACATCGGACTACCGGCCCTGCGGAGCATGCTCGACGATTCACCGTTGCGGTATGTCGAGATCGAACTGCTGGAACGGTGGTGGATCCCCAGAGGAGAGAACGGAAGCACCCACGACACTCGCGACCTGCTGCTGGAGGCCGCCGAGATCCTCCGGCCGACGCACATCAAGATCGGCTCGGAGAATGCGCCGCCCCAGGACCTCGAACCCTTGGTCGACGCCTTACGCGTGTTGACCCGCGAGGCCGCGGAGCGCGGCACCCGCATCGCCATCGAACCGATGCCGTTCTCGATCATCTCCACCATCCCGGATGGGGCCGACCTCGCCCGCGCCACAGGAGATCCCGCGTGCGGCGTGATCGTCGATGCCTGGCACGTCTTCCGCGCCGGCACCACCTTCGACGAACTGCGATCTTCCCTGACCGGCGACGTCGTGTTCGGTGTGGAACTCGACGACGCCGACGAGGACGTCGTCGGATCATTGTTCGACGACACGATCGACAACCGGCGACTGTGCGGTGAGGGAGTGTTCGACCTGAACGGACTGATCAGTGTTCTGCGCGAGGTCGGATACGACGGAACTTGGGGTGTGGAGATCTTGTCCGACGACTTCCGGCGCATGCCACTCGATCTCGCCCTCACCCGAGCGCACGAGAGCGCAGTCGCACTGGTGCATCCCCTGCCATGACGTCGGGTCGGCGAGGTCGATCCACTGTCAAATGATCGTGGGGAGTACACCGCCGTCGGCGCGAATGGCTGAGCCGTTGATGGCCGAGGAGCGAGGACTTGCCAGGAACGTGACCAGGTCGGCAACCTCCTCGGGTTCGATGAAGCGTTCAATGAGTGAACTCGAGCGCACCAGCGACGACGTCAGATCCTCCGGCGGGACGCGCTGGGCGGACGCGATCCCCTCGACCGCTTCGGCGACGCCATCGGAGTAGGTCGGGCCGGCAAGAACGGTGTTCACCGTAACGGCGGTACCTCTGGTGAGTTTGGCCAGCCCATTGCCGAGAGCCAGTGCCGTGGCCTTGGTCGCTCCGTAGTGGACCATGTCGACAGGGACATCGATCGCCGACTCTGTGCCTGTGAAGATGATCCTTCCCCATCCTCTGTCGATCATTCCACCGAGCAGGGCTCGCGAAAGCCGAACTGCGCTCATCACATTGATGTCGAAATAACGCGACCACTGCTCGTCGTTGATCTCGAAGAAGGGCGCGACCTCGAACACGCCGACATTGTTGACCAGAATGTCCACCTGTCCCAGCCTGCCCAGAAGTGTGGATACCTGTTCCATCTCGCACATGTCCGCTGAGATGCCGTCGACACTCGCGCCGGGGACGGCCTTCCGGAGACGGGTCACAGCCCCGCTCACCTTCTCCTCGGTGCGACCGTTGAGGACGACCGATGCGCCTTCGGCTGCGCACGCTGCGGCCACGGCGTACCCGATGCCTCGAGTGGAGCCGCTGACGAAGACCCGTCGTCCCGTGAGGTTCAGGTTCACGGCTACTCCTCCAGTCATTTTGCTTGCCTGAGCAACTCAACTGTAGCGGCAGACACTTTCCCGAGCAATCAATGGGTAGGGTGCGAGTCATGGACGAACCGCTGCATCCCGTCGACTTCACGGCCGACGAGCTCGGGACGTGGTCCTCGTTCGCCACGATGCTCGAGTGGCTTCCGGTTGCTCTTGACGCTCAGCTGCAACGGGATTCGGGTATGAGTCATTTCGAGTACGGACTGCTCTACGCCCTGTCGCGTGCCGAGGGGCGCACAGTGCGCATGAGTACACTGGCGGGCTTCGCCAACAGCACTCTGTCGCGTTTGTCCCGCGCTGTGGCACGGCTGGAGCGCCGCGGGTGGGTGCAGCGTTCCCCCGATCCGATCGATGGCCGGGTCACGACAGCGACCCTGACGCCGAGCGGTCTCGATGTCACGCGGGCTGCCACACCGGCTCACGTGGCCCTGGTCCGGACGCTGGTGTTCGGCTCGCTCACCGGCGGTCAGGCAGAGGAACTCAGGCGCATCAGCTCGCAGATCGCCAGTTCGATCGGTGCCGACGGTCGATGGGTTCCGGGTGGGTGACTTACGGAGATCCGAGCGCCCGTCGGAGAGGTCACGCGGGCCTGGTCGCCACGATCCCACCGGCGACGTCGAGGGTCGTCCCGTGTACGAAGGCAGCCTCGTCGCTCGCGTCGACGCATTCTCGTCCTCGACGAGCCGGTCTCGCTCGCCGCGGCCACGGTCGGCTACGTCAGCGCCGCGCATTTCTCGCGGGACTACCGCGCGGCCTACGAGGTGCCTGCGGCGTCCGATGCCGCGCGCCGACCACGAGCCGACACAGCCACCGGCTCGGGCATTCTCGCCGCGTGGCAGTCAGTCCTCGAGAAGGCTCAGCTCGTCCGTTGCGTGTCGTATCGGACGAGAGCAGCACCGGAAGGAAAGGCGCGGAACTCCCGCAGTACGAGGTGTCGTGGGGGAGTTCCGTCGAACATTCGCCTTCCGTGTCCCCTCGCGAACGGGTGGACGAAGAGCCTGTACTCGTCGACGAGATCTGCGCCGATCAGGGCATGGCAGAGGTCGATACTTCCCGTGCAGACGATGTCGGAGCCGTCGAGTGCGGTGATTCGTCCGATCTCCTCGACGAGCGGACCCGACAACACTGTGGTGTTCGCCCACCCCGGATCCTGCAGCGTCGAGGACACCACGTACTTCGCGACGCGGTTCAGATGTTCCGTCACGCCGGTCGTGTCATCGGTTCGAGGTGCCCAGAAATCGCGCATGCCCTCGAACGTCCTCCGTCCCACGAGAAAGCCGTCGGATGCGTCGCGCTGAGCGGCCAACGCCCTGTCCATGTCGGGATCGTGACCGGCGCGCGCGAACCAGTCATCGGTAGCTTCGATCACCCCGTCGACCGTGATGTTCTGGGTCACGACAAGTCGTCGCACGACTCGATCCTTTCTCGCGCGTGCTCAGCCACGGTCGACCGTGTCCCAGAACGCGCAGTGATGTTCGGCGCGGTGGTCGATCAGGTGTACCCCGGAGCCGGTGGCGGCATTGTCGAACTGCATGACAGTGGTCTCGATGCCGGTGGTGGCCGGCCACTCGGCACCGTCGGCAGGACCGGGTGTGCCGTTGTGGGCGAACGCAGCCCATGCCGCCACCATGGCGTCACCGAGCTCGCGTTGCCCTGGCCCCGTGAGGAGGTTCTCGCCGCCGAGATCGAACAGATACGGCAGGTCGGTGGCGTGCGCCGCGCCCTGCGGCATACCGGACGCCGACACTCCGCTGACATCGGGCGCACTGCGATCGGCGAATTCGTAGCTGTAGACCGGTGTCCCGTCGGCGGCGAGCTCACGGGCGCCACGGGAGGTCGTGCATGCCCAGGCGACGTCGGTGACCAGGGTCGCCCAGGCGACGGGCGCCGACTCGTGGTCCGCCAGCGGATAGTGCGCGCCGACGGATGCAGCGTCGGCGGGAAACGAGGCTTGGATGAGGGACTGGTAGTTGTCCGCCGTGACCGCCGCGGGATCGGTCAGGAGCAGTCCGCCGATGAAGGAACGGTGCTCGTCCCGGTTGCCGCCGGTCAGGACGGGCACGTGAAGCCAGTCTCCGGCCTCGACGGCGAGTGCGGGTTCCTGTGGGAGCAGGTCGGTGCCGTAGGCCAACGGATTGCCGAACGACGCGGCTTGCCCGAGCAGGGCATCGACGGGTCGTTCTCGCAGGCATCCCAACGGGTCGGGGTGGGTACACCCGAGTGC
Organism: Rhodococcus sp. SORGH_AS_0301; assembly: GCF_030818285.1. NCBI lineage: Bacteria > Bacillati > Actinomycetota > Actinomycetes > Mycobacteriales > Nocardiaceae > Rhodococcus > Rhodococcus sp. SORGH_AS_0301. The sequence continues at coordinate 3,272,259 of NZ_JAUTAC010000002.1, read as the reverse complement.
AGTGGCTACAACTACGCCCTGTGATTCACTGTCGGACAACGGGATAAGTGACGATGACGCGGGTAGTCCGGGGAACAGGGTGCCGGGGGGCCATGCGAGACGGCAGGAACCGGAGGAGAAGATGGCGCGGTCGATCAGTCCTTCGGCGGCCGGTGAGGTGAGCGCCGCGCAGGTGGAGGTTCCACCGGCCGACTCCCCGTAGAGCGTCACCGAATCCGGGTCTCCGCCGAAGGCCGCGGCATTGTCGTTGGCCCAGCGCAGGGCGGCCACTTGATCGGCGAGACCGAAGTTGCCGGATCCTGCCAGGCCGGGGAGTCCAAGATATCCGAGCATCCCGAGTCGGTAGTTCGCCGAGACGACGATGACGTCACCCTGGTCGGCGAGCTTCTGCGCGTCGTACTGCGCGCCGGCTCCGCTGGTGAATCCGCCACCGTGCCACCACATCAGAATCGGACGAGGCTCGGCGCTCGCGCGTGCCGGGACGGTGACGTTCAGGAACAGGCAGTCCTCGTCGGTCGAGGAGACTGCCTGCGCGGTCTCGCCGGTCTGCGGACACGGTGAGCCCGCTTGCGTGGCGTCGAGGACCTCGTCGGTGTCGGGCACCGGCTCGGGGAGGGTCCATCGGCGGTCACCGGTGGGGGGTTGTGCATACCGCACGCCGAGAAACTGGTGCGTGTTCCCGACTGCGACTCCCTGCAAGGTTCCGGTCGTGCTGTCCACCAACAGGTTCGACTCGGTGTCCGGTTCGATCCCCGTCGAGGTGCACGCGGACACCATGAGAGTGGTGGCTGCGACGACGGCAGCGAGTGCGCGCCTCACGGGAGCGCCCGCGTTGCGGCGTCGAGGGTGTTCACGAGTTCGTCCGCGAGAACACCGGGGTCGGCTCCTGCTGCGGTGAGCCCGACCGCGGTGTCGAGAACGGCGCGAATGGTCAATGCCATGAGTGTCACATCGAAATCACGCATCTCGCCGGTCACCTGACCTCGTCGGAGAAGATCGGCGACGGACATCATCTCGGTCGCGTGCTCGGGTCGCTCGTCCCGTCGCAGGTTGTCCTCGGTGCGGCTGGTGTAGATCGCCGTGAGAGCTCGAAGGTGGATCGGGTGGCGGGCGTAGAAGGCGATGCTTCCCCGGACGAACGATGCCAGCCCGCGTCGCGGAGACGGGGCGGACTCGGTGTCGGGCTGCACTTCACGGCGGCCCAGGTCGTAGATCTCGTCGACCGCGGCCTCGAACAGTTCTCGTCGCCCGCCAGGGAAGTGGTAGTTCACCACCCCACGGCTGACGCCGGCGTGCTCGGCGATGCGTGAGAGTGATGCTCCTTCCACGCCCAGGTCGGCGAGAGAACGAATGGCAGCCTCGACGAGCTGTGCGCGTCGTGCCGAGCGAAGGAACGTGCGAGTCATGGTTCAGAATCTAGCAAGCATGACCATAATCTGACAGTACTGTCAGAAAATCCGAAGGGTCGAGATGCCCGCACGTCAGGCAGGCCCGCGAAGCTTCCCCCGTACGACGATGACTCCGACCAGGATCACCAGTGCCGCGACGACGAGCGCCGACGGTCCGCCCCGAGGTAGCGAGGTCAGAACCGGTGCGGCTGCGAACAGCGCGAGACCGAGCGGGGGCAGGGTCATCAGTCCCACCCCCGTCCCGTACCAGAGGCCTTGTCGTTTGTCCCAGTCCGATCTGGCCTGCACGGCTTCCTCGAAGCGGACGATCGCGATTCCGAGTGGTGTAGCGACGAGCAGCCACACCAGAGGCGACGTCGGTAGTCCCGGTCGACCGAGAAGTGCATCCGTGATCAGAGTGGCACCGAGATAGGCCGGCAGGAACATACTCGCCGCCAGAACGACTCCGAGCGTGACGTCTGAAGGTTCGTCACCTGAAGGCGACCCGACAGACGAGGTCGGGTCGGGACTCATGACTCGAGCGTATCGTCACCGAGGAGATCGAGGGCGGTGTGCCGCCACCGCGCCGTGCACTGTTGTCAGGACCCAGCGCGGACACATCAGACTTCTGCGCGAGTGGACCGTTCACCGCGATCCGATCGCCGAGCGTGGTCTGTCGCGCGACTATCGGCGGTCATTCCCCGGTGTCCCCGTCGATGCACTGGCGGAGGAGATCTGCGTGTCCGTTGTGTCGGGCGTACTCCTCGATCAGGTGCAGGTGAATCCAGCGCAGCGAGACCTGCAGGCCGTCGACCGTGCCGATCGACAACGCTTCCAGGTCGGTGTTCGCGGCGAGGGCCCGACTGTCCTGGACGGCCCTGTCGTAGGCGGCGAACACCTCCGCGACAGGTGCCGAGTCGAGGCTGTCGAAGTCTCCGTCGGGCTCGGCGTCCGAGTAGTACAGAGGTGGGCGTTCACGGCCCGCGAGCCGTCCGGCGTACCAACTACGTTCGACTTCTGTCAGGTGTCTCACCAAGCCGAGAAGGGACAGAGTGGACGGCGGTATCGACCGCATTGTCAACTGCGCGTCGGTGAGACCGTGGCACTTCCACAGCAGAGTTGCTCGGTGGTAGTCCAACCACGATTCGAGCATGGTCACTTCGTCCGCGACGAACGGCGGTTCCACGCGGTTCACAGGGTCGGTCATGGTCGAACTCTATGTCCGGACACCGACACGTGGGTTCGACCGACTCGATGCTACGGATCCAGGTGAGCTGCGCGAGTGGGTCATCCCGAGCGTTCAGTCAGTGGAAAGCGGACTCCGGGTGCTGACGCGCCGTCGAGGACCATGTCGCGCGGACGGTGGTCCCCGTGCCCGAACGATCCACTGTCGACGATGTGCTCAGTGCCGTGATGAGCGGCAGGCCGTTACCCCGAAGAGCGTTGTGCACAGGCAGTTTCCACCGCCCGAGATCAGCGACGGTGACGTCCAGCGCGCCGAGGTCGACCGAGTAGGTGGCGCTGATCTGCATCGTGCCGACACCGTCCGTGTCGAGGTACGCGTGGTCGACGACATTGGCCATCGCTTCGTACACCGCCAGCACCACATCGGCTCTGCGGGCATCGTCGAACGGCAGGATACGGAGCCAGGCGGCCAATGCTCTGCGTACGGCGCCGATGCACAGGGCGTCAGCGGGGACATCGGACATGACGAGGCCCGGATTCCGGACGCTCGGACCGAGAGTGCTGTCTGTGACACCGTCATGGGTCGCGTCCAGCACGCCCGCCGTGCGACCGTTCAGGACGACACCGCGGCCAGTGCCGCGTCGAGGTCGGCGTGGAGCGAGAGCATCTCGTCCATTCCGACCAGCGTGAGTGGACGGGTGGTCGCGGGCCCGTTCGACACGACAGCGAGCGCGACGAGTGCGCCGAGTCGGCGGTGCGTGTCGATGAGGGCCGTCATGCCGGTGGAAGAGAGAAAATCGACGTCGGTCAGGTCGATGATCACCGCGGAGGGCACGTCGTCCGACAGTGCTCGGTCGAGACCTGCCGTCAGCATGGGCGTGGACTCGAGGTCCAGATCGCCGCGGACCGACACGATGAGTACAGACCCGTTGCGGGCAACGGTGACCTGGACGGATCGTCGGTCTACGTCCTGCTCGCTTGCGCGATCAAGGGTCACTGCGGTACCGCCACGACCGAGGTGACCGTGCGTTCCGCGAGTACCGACACGCGCACGTTCTCACGTTGCGATTGCTCGACCAGAGCGGCGAAGGCCGCGTCCGCGGTGATACCCCGAACTGCCATGACGATGCCCTTCGCCTGTTCGATGCAGGCGCGGGTCTCCATCGCTCTGCGGAGGTTGCCTGACTCTTCCCGAGCGTCCGCGGTGTGCCGCGATTCCCACACCGCGACCTCCACGGCGGTCACGAGCACCGTGACCAGCACCTCGTCGATGTCGCTGAAGCCGTGATCGCCGAAGCTGTAGATGTTCAGCGATCCCGCATGTTCGGAATCGACGTCCAGGGGTGCGGACAGGAAGCTGCGCACACCGGCCTCGGAGGCTGCCGCGGCGAAGAGCGGCCATCGCGCCGCAGCATCCTCGACGTGCACGCACACGATGCGCCCGGTCCGGGCGGCTTCGAGGCAGGGCCCCTCGTTCACGCGGTACTGATCGGCATCGATGTCGCTGACTCGGGAATCCGACCGCGCCGCGGTCTCCGGGTTCGCCGCGTCGTGATGCAGGAGGGTCACCCCGGCCATGTCCGCTCCGGGGATCGCGGCGACCGCCTGTTCGCACAAGCCCTGGAGGAGGATCTCGAACCGACTGTGCGACAGCAGGAGTCCACGAAAGGCATCCAATGCGTCGAAGGTGTCCGCGGCGAAGTACCGCATCGTGATCGCCGTGCGAACCCCGCCGGCCGTGCGGGACGACAACGCTCCTGCGATCTCGTCGTCGAAGGCGTTCGCGGCGGCCAGTGCGGCCGCCGTGCTGTGATCGTCCGGGGGCAGGCCGGACGTGACCGAATCCGTCATGCGGAGTCCTCTGTGGTGTAGTCATGACACCTGTCGACGTGCGCGGAGGACGCTGCGCGGTGATGACTTCACCGGATGCGCCCAACCGTACGCCGCGGGTCAACCCCACACACGGTATGTCGCAATGCGCGACCCCCGTACGAACGGTCGATGCTCGTCGGACGCGGACTTACTAGTGACGTGTGGGTGCGCGGGAGGTGGCACGGCGCAGGAATGCGCGGTCACGACCACGGGACAGTGTGGCCGGGTTGTGAGACCGCCAGACAATGGTTCGGCCGCGCTCTCGGTGGAAGGCCCGAATCTAAAATTCGTGCATGGAGCACCCAGAAGTTCGCCGAAACGGCCTGTCATGACTGCCACAGTGGAGCAGAAAGGCTCTGTCTCCGTCGAGATCGACGGTGCGGTCGCATGGGCCGTGATCAGCAATCCGACTCGTCGCAACGCATTGAGCGCAGCGATGATGCGCGATCTGCACGCGCGACTGCAAGAGCTGGACACACGCCCCGACATCCGCGCCATCGTGCTGCGCGGGGAAGGTTCGGAGGCATTCGTCTCCGGAGCCGACATCTCGGAGTTCGAATCGCAGCACGGTTCCACCGATGCCAAGCAGGCCGCCGACGACGCCATCGCCGCGTTGTTCTTCGGACTCGCCGCCATGCACACGCCGACCATCGCGATGGTGCACGGCTTCTGCATGGGCGCCGGCGTCGCCGTCGCGCTCACCGCGGACATCCGCATCGCCGATGAGGCGTGCGCGTTCGCGATTCCCGCCGCACGTCTGGGAATTGCATACCCGGTTCCGCCGACGCGCGTGCTGCAGCGCATGGTCGGCTCCGGTCACGCCGCCGAGATGCTCTACACCGGCGGTCGCGTCACGGCAGAGACCGCGCTCTCCATCGGTCTCGTGAATCGGGTGGTTCCGAAAGACCAGTTGCACGAGGCCGTACGCACACTCGCGACGACCATCGCGGCCAATTCACCCATGTCGGTGCGGGCTGCGAAGGTGGCCCTCGCGAGCGACCTCTACCCGGAGATGCTCTCCGAAGCCGAGGCTTTCGTGGCCATGTGCGCCGGCTCGGACGATGCCGTGGAAGGTGGGCGCGCCTTCATGGAGAAGCGGCGACCCAAGTTCACAGGCGTCATGTCCTGACGCAGTCCTGCAACCACATCCGGGTTGCGAGAATCATGTGGGCCGGTCGTACCGACTGAACGCATCGGGTCGAGGCGGTACTCGAGGTGCGCTCGTTGTTCGCGTTCGCGCTGGCTGCCGGGGAGTCGACCATCGGGTCACTGGAGTTGTACCGCACCGCGCCGGAGGTGCACTCGGCCATCGGGATGCTCGCTGCCCGGTTGCGTATCCCGATCGACGATGCGGCGGTTCGGCTCCGCGGGCACGCGTACGCCGAATCGCAACCCATCAGCAGCGTCGCCCGCGACCTGATGCGGCGTGTACTCGACCCTCGAATTCTCGACGATTGAACGCGCTCGTGTCCGCGACGCCGTCTCGACCTCGTGGGGCGGTCGAGCGCATTCCGAGTGAGCGCGACCTCAGAGACCCACCCACTCGCTGGTGCCGCCGGGGAACTGCTGGCGTTTCCAGATGGGTACCTCGGTCTTGATGTGGTCGACCAACGCCTCCAACGCTGTGAACGCCTCGGCGCGATGGGGAGACGCGACCGCGGCGACGAGAGCGGTGTCACCGATCGTCAGGTCGCCGACGCGATGCACGGCCGCCGTCGGCAGACCGGACGACGCGGCCGCGTCCTCGCAGCAGCGCCGGAGGAACTTCTCGGCGTCGGGGTGGGCTCGGTACTCGAGTGCGGACACCGACTCGCCGTGGTCGTGGTCGCGCACGACTCCCCAGAACACCAGCACGGCGCCGCGTTCGGGGCCGGTGACGGCGTCGGCGACCTCCGCTGGATCGATGGGATCGCTCGAGATCCTGGCGAGAACCGTTGTCCTCGGGCGCCTGTCGCCCACGTCGGATGCTGAAGCAGCACCCGGCGTACCGGCAGCGGCGTGTCGATACGGCGGGCGCTCCGTCTTCGGCCGCCCGCCAGTGGTGTTGCTCTGGACCATGAACCGTCTCTTCCGCTCGTGGTGATCAGATGTGGCCACTCGATCAGAGCACTGTCGCCGTGACCGTCGCGCCGGCATCGAGGGAAGGAACCTCGCCGTCCAGCTCCACGAGACAGCGCGCCTCCCGTACCGCCCCGAGTCCGTGTCGTCCCGAACCGGTGAGAAGAGCGAGCGACCCGTCGGGGCGTTCGGCGGCGAGATCCAGAGTGTGTCGGCCGGGGCCTCCTGACCAGCGGGTCGGCCAGAGGTATCTGCACGGTGGGCCTGTTGTCCGGCACCAGACCCATGGCGCGCCGGAGAATCGGTCGCGCGAGGATTTCGAACGAGGCGTAGGCCGCGAGGGGGTTGCCGGGAAACGTCAGCAGAGTCGTACCGAAGGCGGTCCCGGCACCCTGCGGCCGCCCGGGCGACATCGAGACGCCGGTGAAACGCACGCCGTGGGGCGTGAGCGTCTGCTTGACCACCTCGTGATCCCCCGTGCTGACTCCGCCCGAGGTGATGACGACGTCCGCACGTGCTCCGAGGTCTTCGAGGTGTGCACGAAGCCGGTTCACCGAATCCGACACGGCGACACAGGCGACGAGTTCGGCGCCGCAGTCCTCGACCGCGGCGGACAGGAGTGCCGAGTTCGCATCGTGGATCGAACCGTGTCGCAGGGGAGCGGAGGTGTCGACGATCTCGGCGCCGGTCGACACCACGGCGACACGGACTCGACGATGCACGAGAACCTGCCCCACACCGGACGCGGCCAGCAGTCCGATCCGCGACGGTGTCAGGACCGTACCCGCACCGAAGAGCCGCTCGGGAGGCATGAGGTCCTCGCCGGTCCGCCGCACGTGCGCACCGAGCGTGCCGGGACGACGAAACGCCACCTGCAGCCCGTCGTACCGAGCGTCCTCCACCGGCACCACCGCATCGGCCCCGACAGGAAGGGGTGCGCCGGTCATGATGCGCGCCACCGTTCCCGCGCGCAGCTCTTTCGGTACCGGGTGTCCTGCGGGTATCAGGTGGGACACGGGGAGCCGAACCAGCGCGTCCGATCCGGCAGTGGCCAGGTCAGCGGTATGCACCGCATATCCGTCGACTGCGGAGTTGTCGAACGGCGGGAGCGGGATCGACGCGGTCACTTCCTCGGCCAGGACGAGTCCCGTGGCCGCCGCCAGCGGTGTCAGCACTGTCGGCGTACGCGAGATCAGGCCGGCGATGATCCTTCGGTGCTGCTCCACCGTCCGCAGGCTCGGTGCCGACGGCATCACGGCGAGGGTGCGCCGACGACGACCGCGGACACGAGGGCCGTGTCCACGCCGGTGGCACCGAACTTCGCTGCGCCGCCCGGAGAACCGATGATGTCGAAGAAGTCCACGTTGGTCGAGATGTACGCGGACCACTGAGTGGGCACGTCCTCCTCGTAGAAGATCGCCTCCACCGGACACACCGGTTCACACGCTCCGCAGTCGACGCATTCGTCCGGATGGATGTAGAGCATGCGGTCACCCTGATACATGCAGTCGACCGGGCACTCCTCGATGCAGGCCCTGTCCAGAACATCGACGCACGGCTCCGCCACCACGTAAGTCATGAAAACCCCTTCTATGTCGACAGCCATAGTACAGAGAAACGAGTGCAGCGCAACGCATCTCGTGACGAGAGTGGGCAAGATGCGTGATGTGTGCGTATGCACAGCATGTCCGACGCGAACGTGTACCGATACCTCTTGTCATCGCCATCCGGTCCCCGCGACACTCGCCATCAGGGCCGGGTGACGCTGCTGTAGGCGATTCGTGACCTAGCAACCCACCCTCGACCGACAGATCGAATCGATCATGCGCGGCGACGATCACCACATACACCGACTGGAGACGATCGTGACGGACGAGAACGGCACCGGCTGGCAGAAGACCGCGTGCATTCTGTGCGAGAACAACTGCGGCATCACCGTTTCCATGGAAGGCCGAAGTATTGCCAAGATACGTGGCGACAAGGAACATCCCAAGTCGCTGGGGTACACGTGCAACAAGGCGCTTCGACTGAATCACTACCAGAACGGCGGGTCACGACTGGACACCCCCATGCGACGCGAAGCCGACGGCACCTACAGCCCGATCGACTGGGACACGGCGATCAGCGAGATCGCACACCGTCTGCGGGCCGTGCGCGACGAACACGGCGGCGAGAGCATCTTCTTCTGCGGGGGTGGAGGACAGGGAAACCATCTGGGTGGCGCGTACGCCGGTGCCATGATGCGCGGACTCGGCGCGAGGTACAGATCGAACGCCATTGCGCAGGAGAAGACCGGGGAAGCCTGGGTGGACGCGCACCTCACCGGTGGGCACACGGTGGGCGACTTCGACCGCGCGCAGGTCAGCGTCTTCCTCGGAAAGAATCCGTGGCAGTCTCACGGTGTCGCTCGGGCGCGCACCGTGTTGCAGGAGATCGTCAAGGACCCGAACAGATCGATGATCGTTCTGGACCCGGTGCGTACGGAGACAGCGGAGCGCGCCGACCTCCATCTCCAGGTCAAGCCGGGAACCGATGCCTGGTGCCTCGCTGCCGTTCTGGCCGTCATCATCGACGACGGAATGATGGACCACGCCTTCCTCCGTGAGCACACGGCCGGTGTCGAGCAGGTCGTGGCGGCTGTCCGCGGACTCGACGTCTCCGCGTACGCGCGGACGTGTGGGGTGGACGAGTCGTCGATCAGACGAGCCGCGCATCTCATCGGGACAGCGGACAGCGTCTCGGTGTACGAGGATCTCGGAGTCCAGCAGAGCCCCAACAGCACCTTGGTGTCCTACCTCGAGAAGCTCATCTGGCTGATCACGGGAAACTTCGCGAAAAGTGGCGCCATGCAGAATCACTCGTGGATGGCGCCGGTGGTGAACTACTCGCTGGACGTGAAACACACACCGGTCCACGGAACTCCGATGTTCGGCGGTTTGGTTCCGGGTAACGCCATCGCGGAGGAGGTGTCGAACGATCACCCCGCGAGATTCCGGGCGATGGTGATCGAGTCGTCCAACCCAGCGCATTCGATGGCCGACTCGGCGAGTTTCCGGCAAGCCATGGACGACCTCGAGTTCAGCCTCGTGATCGATGTCGCCATGACGGAGACCGCACGGCGCGCCGATTACGTGCTGCCTGCGTCCAGCCAGTTCGAGAAGTGGGAGGCCACCTTCTTCAGTCTGGAGTTCCCGCGCAACAGTTTTCAGCTCCGGGCACCGATTCTGGACCCGCTGCCGGGCACATTGCCGGAACCCGAGATCTACGCACGGCTGATCGACGCTCTCGGGCTGACCGAACAGTGGTGGCTCGCGCTGCTGCGCGGAGCGCTGAAGCTCGGTCACAAGGTGTACGGCGCCGTTTTTCTCGCTCTGCTCAGACTGGACAAGAGGTCCGTCCCGGTCGCGGCATACCTGCTCTACGCGACACTGGGGCCCACGCTCCCGAACGGCGCGACATCGGCCTCGGTCATGTGGGCGTTGTCCCAGAAAATCTTCCACGAACATCCCGGCTCGGTCCGCGCAGCAGGCCATCGCAACGCCGAGGCCCTGTTCACCGCGATCCTGGAGAACAGATCAGGCGTCGAGATCACCGTGGACGATCTCGACGGCGGAGCGTGGAACTATGTCCCTGCTGCGAACCGGCCGATACAGCTGGCCATCACACCCCTGCTGAAGTCGTTGACGGCGTTGACGGGCAAGAACCCGTCCCATGTCAGCGACGAATTCCCGTTCGTTCTCTCCGCCGGCGAGCGACGCGCGTTCACAGCGAACACCATCTTCCGTGACGACACGTGGCGCAAGCGGGGCGGAAACGGCGGCTTGCGCATCTGCCCCGTCGATGCCGAGAAGCTCGGTCTCTCCGAAGGTTCCAGTGCCCGGATCACGACTGCCAAGGGGTCGGCGATGGCACACGTGGAGATCACGGACACCATGCAGCCCGGCCACATCGCCCTGCCGAACGGCTTCGGACTCGACCTTCCCGGTTCGGCCCGCGTGGGAGTGGCACCCAACGAGTTGACCGATGCTGCCCGCCGCGACGAGTACTCGGCCACCCCGTGGCACAAGAACGTGCCCGCACGCGTGGACGCGATGCACGCTCCGCAGTGAGTGCGCCGCGCAGTCGACACGGGCACGCGACACCGAGGAATCAGCACGTGCTGCTTCCTCGGTGTCGTTGGTAGTCTTCACTTTCTCGAATCTGTCACAACATCGTTCTCACAGGAGGATTCATCATGCGACTGTCCACTCGCAACCAGCTCGTCGGCACCATCACCGAGGTCACTCTCGGGAGCGTGATGGCGACCGTGAAGGTACGTCTCGACGGCGGCGACCAGACCGTCACCTCCTCGATCACACGAGAGGGGGCCGAAGACCTCGGCCTCGAAGTGGGTCAGCAGGCAACCGCGTTCGTCAAGTCCACCGAGGTGACGATCGGCGTCGAGTGACCCCGCTAGCGGTCTCGGGTCGACACCGCTAGCCGCCGGCGAAGGGCGGCAGGACGTCGACCCGCGTACCGACCGGGTAGGCGTCGTCGCGGACCATCTCGTCGCCGATGAGGAACACCGCCACCGCCAGCACACGATCGAGTTTCTCCCCGTGGCGTCCACGCAGCGCCGACTTGACGTCCGCCACGGTCGCACCGGCTCGCAGGTCGTAGGACTCCCGGGTGGTGCCCGCGGCGTCCGCAGCCCCCGCGAAGTACCGCACGCCCACCGTCACGGACTCAGCCACCGATGGCACCCATCGAACGTTCCGGCGGCACGAAGTCCTCACGTTCCATCCCGTGCCCGGCCCACTTGTTCCACATCGCTCCACGCCAGAGGTCCGCGATCTCCTCGTCGGCCGCACCCCCGCGCAACGCCACCCGCAGATCGGTCTCGGCATCGCTGAACAGGCACGACCGCACGGTCCCCTCCGCCGTCAACCGCGTCCGATCGCAGTCGGCGCAGAACGAGCGGGTCACCGAGGCGATGATCCCCACCGTGGCCGGGCCACCGTCGACGGTCCACTCCTCGGCCGGCGCCGACGGGTCGGTGCGGCCGATCTCGGTGAGCGTGAACCGCTCCCCGAGCACATCCAACAGTTCCGCCGCCGACACCATCGTCGAACGGGCCCACTCCCGGTCGGCGTCGAGCGGCATCTGCTCGATGAACCGCAGGTCCACACCTCGGTCCAGGCACCACTGCACCAGATCGCGAGCGCCGTGCAGAGTCTCGCGCATGAGAACGGCGTTGATCTTGACCGGCGTCAGACCGGCCGCCAGGGCCCCGTCGATACCGGCGAGCACCGTGGGCAGCCGGTCCCGCCGGGTCAGCGACGCGAAGTGCTTGCGGTCGATCGTGTCGAGAGAGACGTTGACCCGGGTCAGACCCGCCTCGCGCAGCCGCTCCGCTCGGCGTTCGAGGCCGATGCCGTTGGTGGTCATCGACAGTTCGACACCGGGTGCGTGCTGAGAGGTCAGGGCGATGATGTCCACGATGTCCTTGCGGACCAACGGTTCGCCGCCGGTGAAGCGGACCTCGCGCACACCGAGGAGTCGATCGGCGATGCCGACGAGGCGGGCGATCTCCTGCGCGGTGAGCAGTTGCTCGAACTCCAGGTTCGGCAGCCCCTCCGCCGGCATGCAGTAGGTGCATCGCAGCGAGCACTTCTCGGTCACCGAGATCCGCAGATCCCGCGCGATGCGACCGAAACTGTCCAACAGGTGCGGCACATCGGGACGGCCCACCATCATGTCCTGCGGACCCGATAGGGCGGAGGACGCACGTACGACACCGGGCAGGCTGGGCATTCCCATGCTCACCGTCGTCATCCGATCACCTCCGGTCGAGTCGCAGGCATCATCGCACCGTGACACCGAGCAGTGTGGCCATCTGGTTCGCGATCGGGTTGAGGTCGAGTGCGCCGGGGTCGACCTTGGGCTTGTCGTCCCAGGGCTGCGGAATGGCGGGATCCATGTAGGGCGCACTGCCGGCACCTCGGACGCCCGTCACGGATCCTCGCGGTGCTGTGCATCCGACCGACAGATCGATCGGGAAGTCCCGGGTCGTCTCGTCGAAGTCCGGATCGGCGGCACGTTCGCGCTCGAGGGTTCTCTGGGTGGCCTCGTATCCCACTGTGCACGGTGGGGGGTTGTTCGTCTCCACGACGAGGCCGAAGTGGGTGGTTCCGTCACCGGGGCTCTGAGCTCGGGCCCCCATGGCCGTCCGGGGGAGAATCTGCAGCAGCGGCCGAAGGGCCCATGCTCGTGGACTGACCGCGGCGGCCACCGAGGCGACGTCGTTCGCGATCGATGTGACGCGTGCCCCTGCACCGGTGATCAGTGCACCGGTTTCGTCGGAAGCGTCGATTCCGCTGTCGACTATTCGACGTAGGTCACCGTCGTTCGCACGGAGCTGCGCGGTGATGTCGTCGAGCCCCGCGCTGAAATCGATGATGGCGGAGGATTGTTCGGACTGGGTGTCGAGCACGACGCGCCCGTCCCGTACGAGATCCAGCGTCTCGGGGAGGGCGTCGAGCTGCGCCGCACTGAGCGAGTCGAGTGACTCGACGAGTGTCGCGAGGTCGCCTCCCATACCGTCGAACCCGTCGCCCAGTTCGGTCACGACGGTCCGCAGTTCGTCGACCGGGATGCTGCGCGCGAGGCCGTCGACATTGGACAGCACGTTCTCCACTGGGGTGGGAATCGTCGTCCTCGATCGGTCGATGATCGAGCCGTCCTGGAGGTGAGGGCCCTCGTCGGTGTCAGGCCGCAGGTCCACGTACTGCTCACCGATGGCGGAGCGTGCGGCGACCGCGGCGGAGGTCGCCGCGGAGATCGGATCGGACGAGTCGTCGATCAGCAATTCGACGTCGACCCCCGCGTCGACGAGTGTCAGCGTTTCGACGCGACCCACGGGAATGCCGCGCGATGTCACCTCGGCGTTGGTGAAGATGCCGCCGGAGTCTCTGAGCTGCAGTGTGACCGAGTACTGGCCGACCCCCAGGAGGGACTCCATGCGGACATACGATCCGCCGGCCACGGCGAGAGCGGTCGCGGCGACTGCGAGGACTGTGAGTCTGGCGTAGGTGCTGCGTCCGACGGCGGTCATGCAGCGGTCGCGCGGTCAGCCGCAGGAGGACTGTCCATCACCGTGTCGAGATGTGGAGTGCCGCGGAGTGCTGTCATAGCGCATGTATATCAATGTTATGCCGCTCTCGCAACGCATCCCGATCGTTCACGCGAACCGTGGGTGCTGGACCACGCGTTCGGGCGGGGGGATCGATGCACGCTGACAGGTAACGGCACTCGACCACCGGCACGCGTCACAGCGGCACGATCCCGCCCGCTGGTCGCTCGAACATCAGGGCGTGGAAGGGGGATTGTCGACGGCGAGGCGACGACACTCCAGTGCCGACGCGACGGCGGCCCGGTCACCCGCATTCTCGGGTTCGCTCGCCGGCACGAGGCCGACCCTGCACCCACCGCACGCACGCGCGATGGCCCGGACCCTGACGGGCTCGGGCCATCCACTACCTACCGCAGCTCAGCTCCCGAAAATGTTCCCGAAACCACCGGCGGGCCCTGCGGGGCCGGCAGGTCCGGCAGGTCCGGCAGGTCCGGTAGCCCCGGGAGTGCCCGGTGCTCCTTCGGGCCCGGCAGGTCCCGCAGTTCCGGCAGGTCCGGCAGGCCCGGTGGCGCCGCCGCCGCCGAACGCACCCACGATCACCGGCAGATTCGTCACCGAGTACACCTCACCGATGCCCTGGCATGACACGTCCACCGCATACAACCCGTCGACCAACGGCCCTACCGGGAAACTCGGGATGCGCTGTCCCTGAGACAACACGCTCCCGATGAAGATAATGCCGGGACTCGAGTACTGCGTCGACACCCCGTCGATCGAGAAGGTGCAGATGGGCGAGCCGAAGGCAGTGAAGACGTTGGCCGTCACCGAGATCTGAATCGCCCCCGAGCCGTCTCCCGGGTCGACCTCCACCGCCGTGAACGTCACATCGTTCGGAGCAGCCGACGCCGACCCCGCACCTACCAGACACAACGGGACCACAGCAGCAGCCCCGACAACAGCACGAACAACACTCCTACGCATCACACGACTCCCCACGTTCACGGCCCCGAGCCTGCCGAGGAAGTCCCGCCTCCACCGCGGAGTACATCAGTGAACTGCACATTTTTTGTGAAAACGCCTGGTGACATCTCATAAATCCAGACCCGCTCACTGCTGGAGGGAGGAAGCTGCCGTCGGACAGGACGGCCAGTCTCGTGGCCCACCCGGTCTGGAATCGCCGACACCGACGTCCCTGTCGACTCGATATGGACTGTCGAGCCGATCGCCCGCGACATCCACGGCGCGAGGTGTGGCGGGCAGTCACGTGTGCGATGGCAGCCGGGTGGTAATTCGTCGGCGTGCGCGCCGGTTGCCTGCACAGCGAACGTCGTCGTGCGACGCTGGCATACACCAGTCGTTGGGTTAGCCGAAAGGGTTCTGCCGTTGCCTCCTCTGCCTCAGTTTCGAAGCACGATCCGCGGCCCGTGGTTGACGTCGGTGTTCGGTGCGGTCCTTCTGGTGGCCCTGCCGGTGATCACTGTGACCGGGCTGCTGTCCTACATCGCGTACGGTCCCGAGTTCGGTCAAGCTCGCCCCGGCGACGTGGGGTGGTTGAGGTTGCCCCAGTTCGACTGGCCGACCGATCCGTCGTGGATCTACCGGCTGAACCAAGGCCTGCACGTCACCCTCGGACTCGTCGTGATTCCACTGGTTCTCGCGAAGCTGTGGTCGGTGATGCCGAAGCTGGTGCAATGGCCGCCGGTCCGATCCCCGGCGCAGGCGCTCGAGCGGCTCAGCCTGTTGATGCTCGTCGGTGGTGTGCTGTTCGAGATCGTCACCGGTGTGCTCAACATCCAGTACGACTACGTCTTCGGCTTCGACTTCTACACGGCCCACTACTTCGGGGCGTGGGTGTTCATTGCCGGATTCCTCGCGCACGTGGCCGTCAAGGTTCCGGTCATGTGGAGGACGTTGCGACAGACGTCGCTGTCCGAGGTGCTCCGGGAGCGCAACCGAGCGGCCGGGGTGGAACCGGAGCACGAGCAGAAGGCGCCGGACGGAATCTCCCGGCGCGGGGCCCTTGCACTCGTGGCCGGCGGGAGCGGACTGCTGGCGGCACTCACCATCGGACAGACCATCGACGGGCCACTGCGATCGACCGCTCTGCTGGTGCCCCGCGGCCGCTCCTACGGCGACGGGCCGAACGACTTCCAGATCAATCGCACGGCGGTCGCAGCGGGAATCGATCCGGCGTCCACCGGGGATTCGTGGCGTGTGGAGTTGTCGGGAACGACGAGCGTGGTTCTCGACCGAGCAGCACTCGAGGCGATGGATCAGCACACCGCGGTCTTGCCGATCGCGTGCGTCGAGGGGTGGTCGACGACGCAGGAGTGGACCGGGGTGCGCCTGCGGGACCTCGCCGGCCTCGCCGGCGTGACCGACGGCACCGCCACAGTGGCCTCGCTGGAACAGGGAGGTGCGTTCGCGCAGGCGACGCTGGCGCAGAACCAGGTGTGGCATCCGGATTCGCTTCTCGCCTTGACCGTCAACGGTGCGGCGCTGTCGCTCGACCACGGCTATCCCGCGCGGGTGATCGTTCCGGGCCTTCCCGGTGTCCACAACACCAAGTGGGTGTCACGTATCGACTTCGCCGGCGGGGCCGATCGATGAGGCGGCTGTACGGGGCAGGCGCCGCTCATGCGGCCGTCATGGTCGTGTCCTTCGTCCTCGCGGGTGCCGCCGTCCTGACTCTCGGGGTGGACGCACTGTGGAACCCGGACAGGTGGTGGCAGTCGATCGCTGTGTGGTTCATCGGTGCGGCGATCCTGCACGACCTCGTTCTGTACCCGCTGTACTCGCTGGCGGATCGGGCGACGCGCCCGACTCGCAACTGGACGGTTCGACAGGTTTCGGTGCGCCAGCACATCCGGGTGCCGGCTCTCGGCGCCGCGCTGACGCTGCTGGTCTTCTTCCCGGGCGTCCTGAACACCGACGACACTGCCATCGTCGCGGCCACGGGCCTGAACCGTGACCCGTATCTCGAGCGGTGGCTGTGGCTCGTGGCGGTCATGGTCGCGATCAGCGTCGCCGTGTTCCTGGTGCGGGTGCTCGCGGCGGTGAGGCGGCCGTCACCTGCGATGCCACGCGTCCACGACCGGACGGATACACAGGGCGCATAGATGTAGCGCGAAAATGGCTGTGCTACAACGTTCTACGTCCGATCGGGTGAGGTTCCACCATCGCTGCCACGCAGGTGGCCGCGGGAACGATTGCGGTCGAACACCATCCATGGGCCGTGTCGCGGCGAATGTGGATTAACCATTACCGACGACAAGGAGCTGATATGTTCACCATCCGTAAATCCGTGGCCGCTACTGCGATCGGCGTGATGTCCCTGATTCCGCTGGCCGCCTGCTCGTCCAGTGACGACGGCGGATCGGCAGCGACGACGTCCAGTTCGTCCTCCGCCGCCGCATCGACGTCCACTCAGCCCGAACCTGCCGCGCAGGTCGATGCTTTGACCGGCGTGGACACCGCCGTTGCGCTCGATACCGGCTTCACGGACGCTCTGACCACGCTCGGGTTGACCCCGGGAACCGTGGGCACGGCGACCCTCGCGGATGGATCACTTCGATTCCCGATCACCGGCGGCAACGTCAAGTACTGGACGCCGGGCACGGTCGATCCGTACGTGCAGGGCTCCATCGACCACGAAGGCAGCGGATTGTCGCTGACCGCCGGCGGCACCACGGTGGAGCTGACCAACTTCGTCATCGATCCGGGCACCTCACTGCTCATGGGTGATGTGACCGTCAACGGAGAGAGCGCCGCCACCGACGCCGTGCTGTTCGATCTCGACGGCCGCACACTCGAGCCGCTGGCCACCGGCCCGAACAACACCGCGATTCTGCAAGGCACGACCGTGCATATCTCCGAGACCGCCGCCGGCCTGCTGAACGAGACGTTCAAGACCGACGCCGTCACCCCGGGACTGCTCGTGGGAGTCGCCACGATCACCGTCAACACGCAGTAACGAGGCACAGCCTCTTACCCGGCCCACATCGACACCGATGTGGGCCGGATCGTGTCGACGAGTCGGGCGGTGGCCCCTGAACGTGGAAAACGACTGAACGCGACGTTTGTCGCCGACGTCCACCGGGAATGGACAACCATCCACATCGAGGAAGTGCCGGACCAGTCGGGGTCTGTAGAAGGGACAAGCGTGACAGCGACTTCGGCGGGCGAGGCCCCTGACAATTTCGATGTTCTGTTCGACACCGCCTCCACCGGTACCGCGTGGTGGGTGCGGCACCGGGACGGCCGACGGAACTTGTTGCCGGTCGGGCGTTGGCTCGGCGGCGAGCACGCAGACGCCGATGACCGCGCAGTGGACGAGACGTTGCTTGCCCTTTGTCGCGGGCGCACGATCGATCTCGCGTGCGGGCCGGGCCGCTTGGTCGAGGAACTGCGCCGACGGGGAGTGTCGGCCATGGGCGTGGACACGTCCCCGGCAGCTGTCGCGCTGGTCCGTGAACGCGGCGCCAAGGCCGAGCTGGCCGACATCTTCGACATCGTTCCACACGAGGGGCATTGGGACACCGTGCTTCTCGTCGACGGGAACATCGGCATCGGAGGGGATCCCGGCCGTGTCATCGGTCGTGCGCACGACATCGCCTGTGAGAGCGGAACGGTTCACGTCGAAGTGGCAACCCCCGGAACGGGACTTGTTGCCGAATGTCTGCGTATCGAGAGCGACGAGACTGCGGGGCCGTGGTACGACTGGGCGCGCATCGATGCGGACACACTGGCACCACTCGCCGCGGCACGAGGGCTGGTACCGGTCGGCGTGACCGCGATCGCCGGTCGGCACTTCGCTCACTTCGTCAAACCCCCGTACGGTTCGGCCCCCGAGACTTCCGAGTGAGCGGCCCGACCGCGATGGATCGGCGGCGTGGGTGGGTTCCTCGAGTTCCGGAACTGATCGGCGCACTCCTCGCGGCTGCACTGATCGTCGCGGCAGTGGTCGTGGCGCGGCGGGAGAATGCCGTCGTCACTCCGCTGATCGGCGGCATGGGTTTCGACTTCGACGATTTCGCGTCGCTCGCGCCTCTGTTCGGGCGGTGGGGCGCTCATGTGGGACCGGGGACTCCGGTCGCGGTGATCGTCGGCGTCCTGGTGGTGATCCTCGGCCCGTCCGTGGCGGCACGCATGTCGTGGCGTCCGCTGCTCCTTGTCACCTGGGCGACGACCCTTGTCTGGACCGTCGGTCTGGCTGCGGTCGACGGCTGGCAGAAAGGGTTCGTCGACAAGTTGACGTCCCGCGACGAGTATCTGTCCGAAGTAGGTGGTATCGACGACATCGGTGCCACACTGCGCGGCTTCTCCGACCGGATCATCGACGGCCAGCCTGACTCGTGGGCCACGCACGTCTCCGGGCATCCCCCCGGCGCCATCCTGACGTTCGTGTGGTTGGACCGCATCGGACTCGGGGGAGGCGCGGCCGCCGCATGGTTGTGTGTGATCGTCGGGTCATCGGCCGCCGTCGCCACCGCTGTCGCCGTGGCAGCGCTCGTCGGCCGCGACACCGCCCGACGGTTGATCCCGTTCGCCGTGATCGCCCCCAGCGCGATCTGGATCGGTGTCTCCGCGGACGGATTCTTCACCGGTGTGTCCGCCTGGGGCATCGCCCTCCTGACCGTCGCAGCAGCCGGTCGACGAGCGCGACACGACGTCGCGGCCGTCGCGGCGGGTCTCCTGCTCGGGTTCTCGGTCTACCTCAACTACGGCCTCGCCCTGATGGGACTGCCGGCCCTGGCGGTCCTGATCGCCTCTCGCCGCGTGCGGCCACTGGTACCGGCGATCGGCGGCGCCCTCGTCGTCGCCGGCCTCTTCACCGCGTCGGGCTTCTGGTGGTTCGACGGGTACGTCGCGGTCCAGGAACGGTATTGGCAGGGCATCGCGTCAGCGCGCCCGTTCCAGTACTGGAGTTGGGGCAACATCGCGGCTCTGGTGTGTGCGGTGGGACTCGCGGTGCCCGCTGCGCTGTCCCGCGTGGTGTCACTGCCGCGTGTGCGACGTGCCGAGCCTGTGACTCTGCTCGTGGTGGCCGCTCTGCTGGCGGTGGCGTTCGCGGACCTGAGCAGGCTGAGCAAGGCGGAGACGGAACGCATTTGGCTGCCGTTCCAAGTGTGGATGACGGTTGCCACTGTCGCGATCGGGGACCGCTCGGTGCGCTTCTGGCTGGCAGCGCAAGTCGTGCTGGCACTCGCGATCAACCATCTGACGTACACGAACTGGTGAGCGACCCGTCCCCCCTCGATCGACACGACAAGGAGAAAACGATGCACGTGTTACTCACCGGCGCGGCCGGTTTCATCGGTGAACACATTCACGAAGCACTACTGGCGGCCGACCACGACGTGACGGCTGTCGACGCGTTCCTACCCTCGGCGCACGGCTCGACGCCACTGCACGCGCCGAACGTCACGACGGTCGACGTCCGCGACCCCGGCGCTCTGGACGATGTCATGGCGGGGGTCGACGTGGTGTGTCACCAGGCCGCCGTCGTCGGAGCCGGCGTCAGCACTGCGGACGCACCCGCATACGCCAGCCACAACGACCTGGGTACTGCCGAAGTACTTGCTGCGATGGCCCGAGCCGAGTGTCGGAAGCTGGTTCTCGCGTCATCGATGGTCGTCTACGGCGAAGGTCGCTACCGCTGCCCCGTGCACGGTGTCGTCCGTCCGCGCCCCCGGAACCCGTCGGATCTGCGGAACGGGGTCTTCGATGCGAAGTGCCCGGAGGGTGACGAGCCGGTGACGTGGGAGACGGTGGACGAGGACGCTCCGCTCGAGCCCCGAAGTCTCTATGCAGCAAGCAAACTCGCGCAGGAGAACTATGCACTCGCCTGGTCGCTGGCGACGGGCGGATCGGTCACGGCGCTGCGCTACCACAACGTCTACGGTGACCGAATGCCGCGTGACACACCGTATTCCGGTGTCGCCGCGATGTTCCGCTCATCGCTCGAGGGCGGTGAATCACCGACTGTGTACGAGGACGGTGGGCAGATGCGAGATTTCGTCGATGTCCGGGACGTCGCCGCCGCCAACCTTGCCGCCGTCGAGCACGACGGAGCGGGGTTCGTGGCCTGCAACGTCTGTTCGGGACACCCGATCTCGATCGGCGATGTGGCCCGCATTCTGTGTCGTGCACACGGCGGCGGCATCGAGCCGAAGGTGACGGGTCAGTTCCGTCCCGGCGACGTGCGGCACATCGTTGCCGGTGCCGATCGGGCCGACGAGATTCTCCGATTCCGAGCTGCCGTCGGTCCGGACGAGGGCCTGACGCGGTTCGCGTCGGCACCGCTTCGGGCGGCATCCGACGGCTCGGCTCCGGTGGTGTGACAATGATCGATCCTTCCGATGTCACCGTCGTACTTCCGTGCCGCAACGAGGCGCAATCTCTTCCCGATGTTCTCGACGCCGTGCCCGACGGCTATCACCGCCTGGTCGTCGACAACGGCTCCACCGACGGCACCGCGGACGTGGCCCGCGCGCACGGGGCGCAGGTGGTCGTCGAGGCTGTTCCCGGGTACGGCTCCGCCGTGCACGCCGGAATCACCGCCGCGCGAACGACGGTCGTCGCCGTCATGGACGGGGACGGGTCGATGTGGACCCGCGCGAACTGCCCGGGCTCGTCGCAGCGCTGGACTCCGCCCAACTCGTCGTCGGTCGGCGCCGCCCGGTGCACCGCAGTGGCTCGCCGTGGCACGCCCGCCTCGGCAACAAGGCCATCGCCTGGCGTCTGCGCAGACGGCTGAAGATCGACGTCCACGACATCGGCGCTCTTCGGGTGGCGCGCCGCGAGGATCTGCTCTCGCTCGACGTCCCGGACCGACGCTCCGGTTACCCGCTGCAGCTGCTGGTTCTCGCCGCACGGGCAGGGTGGACAGTTGTCGAGCGCGACATCACCTACCGCCCGCGTACCGGGGGAGTGTCGAAGGTGTCGGGGTCGGTTCGCGGCACGGTGGTGGCCGTCTGGGATTTTGCGAAGGTGATTCCATGATCGACGCGACGCTGCTCGTCATCGCGAAAGCGCCGGTACCCGGCTTCGCCAAGACTCGATTGATGGCCGCCATGACCGCCGAGGACGCCGCGTCGGTGGCGGCCGCGGCGCTGCTCGACACACTCGCCGCGGCGAGGCAGGCTCCTTTCGCCCGGCGGGTGGTCGCGATGACCGGCGACCTGGCCGAGGCGATGCGCAGCGACGAGATCCGAGAGTCCCTGGCAAATTTTCTGGTCATCGACCAACGCGGGGGCGGATTTGCGGAACGCCTGATTCATGCGCATCACGACGCCGCCGGATCAGGCCCCGTCGTGCAGATAGGCATGGACACACCGCAGGTCGACCCCGCGATGCTCACCGACCTCGGTGAGGCTCTGGCACCGTCGTCGGCGATCCTGGGCCGTGCCGAGGACGGAGGGTGGTGGGTGCTCG
The DNA here is from genome assembly GCF_030818285.1 of Rhodococcus sp. SORGH_AS_0301. Taxonomy (NCBI): domain Bacteria; kingdom Bacillati; phylum Actinomycetota; class Actinomycetes; order Mycobacteriales; family Nocardiaceae; genus Rhodococcus; species Rhodococcus sp. SORGH_AS_0301. The sequence goes on along the minus strand of NZ_JAUTAC010000002.1, from coordinate 3,250,209 downwards.
GACTGCACGACGCATCAGATGCGCAGGCCCTGCGAGTAGTGGAGATGTCCACCGACCGCACCGGTTACGACACCCGGGACGCCCTGCAGCGCCGCGGCCTCGTCGTCGGTGCAGCACCGACTCTGCGTGACGCCGACGAACTCGTCGATCTCGACCCGATCGCACGACAGTGCCACCCGGACAGCGAGTTCGCCCGATGCGTGGCTGCACTCCCTGTTTCGAGGCCGACGGGGGAGACACTCTGACCGCGACCTCCGGCACCCGGAGTGTGCTGTTCCGCTTCTATCTGGTCGGCGGTGCGAGCGCCGCTGCGTACGTTCTGTTGTTTCTGGTGTTCCGAGTCGTCATGTCGTCCCAGGCCGCGAACGTGCTCGCGCTCCTCGTCTCTGCGCTCGCCAACACCGCGATCAACCGCCGGTTCACCTTCGGAATCCGTGGAACCGATGCGATCGTTCGCCAGTACGTGCAAGGGCTCGTCGTCTTCGCCCTCGGGCTGGCGGTCACCAGCGGCTCGTTGGTACTCCTCCAAAGGTGGGTACCCGATGCATCGCGAGCAATCGAGGTGTCCGTCCTGGTGGCCGCGAACCTCGTGGCCACGGTGGTGCGCTTCGTCGGGTTGCGCCGGGTGTTCACCGAACACCGATCGTGAACGTCGCGCAGGCACGCGTCACGATACGTCGACACTGTCGGCCGGGATGATCTGCAGGCTCGAGTCCGCGCCGGGATCACTGCCTGTCACCAACACGTTTCCCGTTCGTGGATCCACGGCAACGGAATTGGCCTGACGAACCGTCGGCAAGTCGACCACGATCCGCGGCGATGCCGGCTCGGCCACATCGACGACACGAAGGATGTTGCTCTCGGTCAGCGTGATCAGAAGGAGCTTCCGATCGGCGTCGTAGGCGAGCCCGTAAGGATTACCGGGTGCGTCGATGCGAGCGACCTCGCTGATGTCGGGAGTGATGCGTTCGAGGTATACCGCGCCACCGTCGGTGTCGGCGAAGGCAGCGAGGTCGGGGCCGAGGGATGTCGCATGCGTCAGTTTGGTTCCCAGTGGGGCCTGTGCAACGAGTTCCTGGTCCGGCCCGCTGTAGATCCAGATCCCGTTGCCCTGCACATCTGCGACAGCTGCGTAATTGCCGACGGCTGCAACGCCGCCCGGTTGCACGGGACCGGCGGGGAGAGATGCGGTCACGACACCGTTGCGTACGAAGACGACTCCGCCGCCCATCTCGTTGGTCACGACGGTCGTGCCGTCGGCGGTCACCACGGCATCGTGCGGTTGCCGTCCGACGCCGCGGGTGGTGGAGAGCGTCGCTCCGTTCGCCGGATCGACCAGGAGCAGTTCGTCACTGGACTCGAGGGGCGCGAGTACCGGTCCGTCCGGGCCGGCGAGGGAGAGGTGTCGCGGCGCACCGACCGTCGGCACGAACGATCGCTCGACTCCGGTCGCCGCGTCGAGCAGCCTCAGGCCATCGGGTTCACGCACTGCGGCGACGGCGATGCCGGACGAGGTGACGACGATTCCCTCGGGTGCGCCCGGAAGCGGGACGACGGTGCCGATCGGATCCTGCGCTGCGGGCGCCCGAGCCGGTTCGGCGGCGGGTGTCTGCGTCGGCCCGGGTGCAGTGTCGTCGGTGGAACAGCCGGCGACGAGAGCCAGTACCGACAGGGCGACGACGATGCGTTTCACGGTGAACCACCGAGCTTCTCTAGTGCGTCCAGGCACGTTCGTCGTATACGTACCCAGCACGTTCACGCGGGAAACCCGAGTCGAGCTCCCACGAGCACAGCCGAGCTCGAGTCTGTCGGAATCGGTGCACGGAGCCGGGCTGATAGCGTCGATCGTCTCCACGCTTCATCGCACGAGGGGAACGACGAGACGATGACGGGCACACTCACCTGGCACGACGACGTCAGTCCGCAGGCACGCGTCCTGTCGGCGGCGATGAAGGCGGTCCTCAAGCCGACCCTGAGTATGTGGCCGCTCACCGACGGCGGCATCAAGGCCATCGGGCACCTCGATCGCGTCGTCGACCGACTGCCGAAGCCGCCTCGCGTCACCATCGACCAGGTGGTTCTCGGTGGTGTGCCCTGCGAGAAGACGACACATCCTCGGACGGCCACCGGCTCTCTGGCCGGTGCGACGGTTCTCTACTTTCACGGCGGCGGCTTTTCGTCTTCTGCGGACTGGCGACCCACCGCGGTGCATGTGCCATGATCGCCGCCCGTGCGGGTGTTCCGGTGTACTCCGTGGAGTACCGGCAGATTCCGTACGGCGGCATCGGTACGTCGATCTTCGATGCCATGGCCGCCTACCGCGCCGCGTCGGCGACGGTGGCCGATCCGTCGAAGATCATCGTGGCGGGAGACTCGGCCGGCGGTTACCTCGCGATGAAGGTCGCCGAACTGGCTGCGCTGGAAGGGTTGACACCACCCGCGGCCGTTCTGGGATTCTCGCCGTTGCTCAATCTGGACCTGAGGAGCCATTCCCGTGCGTTCATGAAGCGGGACGCGTATCTGCCGATGAAACAGGTTCTCGCGCTGGAGGATCGTTGGATGAACGGTCCGGACGCCATCCCGGGCGCAGCGTCTCCGATCGATGCCGATCCGTCGGTGTTTCCGCCGGTCTTCCTGTCCTCGGCGCAGTACGAGTTGATGCGCCCGGACGTGGAGGCGATGACGCGCAAGCTCGAGGACGCCGGCCGGATCGTCGAGACCCATGTGTGGCGGGGTCAGGTGCACGCATTTCCCGTGTTGGCAGGCGTACTTCCGGAAGGCCGCGAGACGCTGCGGTGCGCGGTGGACTTCGCTGCGCGCCACCTCTGAGCCGTTCAGACGACTCCACCCGAGCTGGTGGTCGCTCCCGCGTGACCGCACGCGCACGGCTCGGTTGTCGAATGTCCCGACCCATCGCACGGATACTGGCCACACTCCACATCGGTGGTGCCCGTCTCGGACCGATACTTGTCCCGTGACCGACATCGATGTCTCCGCACTGCCTCGCTACAGCAGGACCGGCCGGGGAGCGCCCATGCTCCTGATTCACGGGATCGGGCATCGACATAAGATGTGGGACCCCGTGATTCCGACACTGGCTGATCACTTCGACACCGTCGCGATCGATCTCCCGGGCTTCGGAGAGAGCGATCCCCTCGGCGACGGTGACGCACCCACGCCGGCGCGACTGGCTGACCGGGTGGAGCTGGTGATGGACGAACTGGGCTGGGACAGTGCGCACCTCGTGGGCAATTCGCTCGGCGGGTGGCTCTCGTTGGAGCTCGCGCGCCGTGGCCGGGCGACGTCCGTGTGTGCACTCATGCCCGCCGGGCTGTGGCGCTCGACGGGCGGCACAGCCCGTGTGCGTCGGCAGGTGCTCTTCTCCGTGTGGGTGCACGGGTCTCGCGTTCCGGGTGCGGGGTTCCTTCTGCGCCGGCCACTGCCGCGGACCGTCGCCTTGTTCGGGCTGTTCGGCCGTCCGTGGCGCATCCCGTCGGTGGTGGCAGCCGACGATGCACGCAACCTCGCCACGTGCGACTTCGACCGCACGATGTCGGCCCTCGAGGGCACCCGCTTCGGCGGCGGAGCCGAGATCGATGTCCCGATCACCGTGGTCTACGGGGGCAGAGACCCGCTCATCCGTGCAGCGGAGACGGACCTCGACGGGCTGCCGTCCCTCTCCGCCGTCATCGTCCACGAGCATCTGGGGCACGTTCCCACGTGGGACGATCCTGATCTCGTGGCAGCTGTGATCAGGGGCTCGACCACGGCGTCGTGAGCACACGTGGGAACGCCACGCTTTCGGTAGACGCTCACGCCCGCGATGCCAGGTAGTCGTCCACCGTCGTCGGGGCGCGGGGGTCGTCCCCCGCCGCGGCGACGCGTCCTGCAGAGAACGCGCGGTGCATCTCGACCTGCAATCTCGCTGCATCGTCGGAGAATCCGACCTGGAGTAGCTGGGTGATCGTCTCCTCGTCGGGGAGCTGCTGGTAGGGGAGATGGCCGATGCCCTGTGCTCGGCCGACCGCAGCGGCGAGGTCTGTCAGGGTGAGATCGACTGCGGTCCTGATCTCGCGGATGGTGGTGCCCTGGTGCTCGGGTTCCTCGACTGCCGCGGCCGCGGCTGCGCCGACGTCGCCGGCCGCCACCATCGGCAGGGGCACGTCGGGGGCGATGGAGTCCTGGAGTGCCCCGATGTGGCGAAGGTGGGGCAGGACGGGGTCGAGATTGTCGAAGAAGTAGCCGGGTCGGAGAAGGACGAGATCGGTCTCGAGGGCGGTGAGTCGCTGCTCCTGAGCGTGCAGTGCGGTGAGGAATCCGGTCCCGTGCTCGAGTTCGGCGCCCAGGGAACTGAGTGCGACGACGCGTGGCACCCGTGCTCGTCGGAGTGCGTCGGTGATGGAGGACCCGGTGTCGTTCATGTGTGCTCGGACGTCGGGTGCCGTGGGGTCGAATGGGACGAGGACGTAGGCCGCGTCCACGCCGGTGAACGCGGTGGTGAGGAAGTCGGTGTCGGTCAGGTCGCCCGTGTGCGTGGTGGCAGCCGGGTGTGCGTGGGGCCGTGCGGTGCGCGCGACACGGCGTACTTTCCATCCGCGGCCGAGGAGCGTGTCGGTGAGGCGTCGTCCGGTTCGGCCGGTGGCGCCGAGAACAGTGATGGTTCGTTGTGTGGTCACGATGTTCACGGTGCCGGGTTCGTGGTGGACAATGAATACCGTGGAGTCCACCGTTGATGATCGATCGTCCAGGATGTGGCGCGGTGACGATGCGCTCGGCGACGCCCTGCACTCGCTGCGGATGCGTGGGGTGTTCTACGTTCGATCGGAACTGACGGCTCCCTGGGTCTCGACATCCCCGCGATGGAGGACTGCCTGTGGTTTCACGCACCGGTGGTGGGATCGTGCCTGCTCGACCTGCCGGGGACGGACCCTCGGCTGGTGGGCGAGGGTGAGTGCGTGCTGGTCCCGCACGGTCGAGGCCACCGAGTGGTGGACGATCCGTCATCCCTGTCGGTGTCGATGTACGACCCGGAGCCCGAGTGGATCTCGGACCGCTTCATCGTTCTCGAGCACGGCGGCGGGGGCGAGCGGGCCGTGTTGATCTGTGGCGCAGTGAAGTTCGATCATCCGACTGCCCGCTCACTCCTCGACGTGCTGCCCGACGTGCTGGTGGGTGATCGCGGGTCTGCGGTCTCGGCCGCGGTACTGGAACTGCTCGCGAACGAGGCCGCTGCCCGCCGGCCGGGTGGGGAGGCCGTGGTGACGCGGCTTGCCGACATCCTGATCATCGATCTCGTCCGAGCGTGGCTCCGAGAGGAGGGCGCTGAGATCGGCGGCTGGCTGGGGGCGTTGCGCGACAGACAGATCGGTGCCGCGGTCATCGCGATGCACCGGCATCCGGAGCGGCCGTGGACGGTGGCGGATCTGGCTCGGACGGCGGCGATGTCTCGATCCGCCTTCGCCGCGCGCTTCACCGCGCTGGTGGGTGAGGCCCCGCTGGTCCACCTGACCCGTCGGCGCATGCAGCTCGCGGCGGCGGAGCTCATGAGATCGAACGCCACCATCTCCTCGGTCGCGGCCTCGTTCGGATACGGGTCCGACGCGGCGTTCTCGCGAGCGTTCACCCGCACGATGGGTCGGTCCCCGTCGTCGATGCGGCACTCAGGGTCGGCGTCGTAGGGGCATCCTGTTGTCCGACAACCCCTCACATCGGACGAAGACTCGGAGCGGCACGAACGGAGGCTATGCCTCAGCCTTCCGGGCTGCCACACGGTGGGCGGCATCCTGCACGAACCAGTAGGCCACCAGGCCGACGTACACGCCGACGAGCCCGCCGGTCACCCGTACGCCGCGCCGACGAGACAGAGACTCCCACGACACAGACATCGCACACCCTCTCACCGAACACGTCACCGATCCGGTGATTGTCCTCCGAACATGCCGATCAGCACAACGGCTGCGAGTGACGGCGGAACGATCGGCCTGAGTCTCGCTGTCCTGGAGTGCCACCCTCGGGCTCTGACGGGCGCCGTGGAGGCTACGCGAGAGTCAGCGCGTCGCGCACGGTCGCAGGCGACCTGCCGAGCAACTGGCCCAGCAGTGGATCGACGCCGGCGAACCAACCGCCGGCTGCAGCGTCGAAAATCCCGAGTGTGAAGCGAGCCGCGAATTCCGGCTGCCCCGAGGCGACCCGGGCTGCGATCCAGTCCTCGGGGTCCATCAGGACTCGCCGTACCGTCCGCCCGGCCACGTCGGAGGCGATCGCCGCCACCTCCTCGAAGGTGGGTGCGGACTCGGCGGTCACCGTGACTGGTCCGTCGTACGCGCCGTTCGATGCGATGATCGCCGCCGCAGCCTCCGCCGAATCCGCTCGGGACGTCCACGACACCGGACCGTCGGCCGGAACGGTGATGACACCGGACTCGCGCCAGGGGCCTGTCGACCAGGCCAGGCTGTGGGCGTAGAAGCCGTTGCGCAGCGAGGTCCACGGCAGGCCGGAACCCGCCAGCAGCCGCTCCGTCGCCGCGTGGTCTCGACCCGGACCGAACGGTGTGTCGTCCGCGGCCCCCTGATGACTCGTGTACAGGATTCGCCCCACGCCCGCGGTGACGGCCGCGTCGATCGCGTTGCGGTGCAGGGAGACTGCGTCGGCCCTCGGATCACTGGACGAGACGAGCAGCAGCTGATCGGCATTCGCGAACGCGTCCGGCAGCGACGCCGGGTCTGCGTAGTCGCCGTGGCGCACCTCGATGCCGAGATCGGCGAAGCGTCGGGCCCTGGACGCGTCTCTGACCGCCACCGCGATCTCCGAAGCGGGGCGATGTCTGAGCAGGTGGTCGACAGTGGCGCCGTTCAGCGCGCCGGTGGCGCCGGTAATGACGATCATGAGTGCCTCAGTTTCGTTGGTATCGCACCGTTGTTATCGATGGAAACACGACGGTATCACGAGACTGTTATCGTTGGAACGTGATCAAGCCGACCAGCACTCGAGGCGACGTCCGGGCGCGGATCATCGAGGTCGCGGCCGTCCTGCTGCGCGATCACGGCGTGGCCGCAGTGACCACTCGTGGGGTTGCCGAGGGTGCCGACGTACAGCCCCCGACGATCTATCGACTGTTCGGCGACAAGGACGGTCTCCTGGAATCCGTCGCAGAACATGTTCTGGCCGAGCATGTCTCGATGAAGAGACGCATCACCGAGACGGCCGCGTCGCAGGGCGTGGATCCCCTCGTGGACCTGCACGACGGGTGGCTGACGCAGGTCGAGTTCGGCATCGCCAACCCGGAACTGTTCCGGATGATGAACGGCCCGCAGCACCTGACACGATCTCGCGCGGCGCAGGCCGGCATGGACGTCCTCCGGGCTCGGATACACAGGGTCGCCGAGACGGGCCGACTGCGGGTGAGCGAACAACGGGCCCTCGGACTCGTCCAGGCAGCGGGTGTGGGCACGATCTCGGTGCTTCTCGCGACTCCGGCCGAGGACCGCGACGACGAGTTGGCCGACGCGATGTTCGATGCCGTCATGCGGCAGATCCTCGCCGACCCGCCCGACCGCGAGCAGGACGACCACGCCGCCGCCGCGGTCGCTTTTCGTGCGATCACGCCGGCGTTGGACACGTTGAGCGCCGCCGAGCGCGCGGTCATGGTCGAGTGGCTCGATCGGGTGATCGCCGGACTCTGACACTCGACTCGCCGTTCTCGTCGAGGTCGTTCACAGCGGACTGCACGGACCGCGTGGTTTGTGACAAAGTACGAACAACGACGAGTTCGAGGGGTATCCGTGACACCACTGTTGAACGCTCCTGCACATCGACATCGAGTACCGGTCGAACATCGTGTGCTGGGTCTCGACCGTCGAACGTGGCCACCGGCGCTCGTCGTGCTCGCTGTGTTCCTGATCTTCACCGTGGTGGTTCCGCGCATCGACGCTGCCCTCGACTGGGACGACCCCGTTCTGGCAGGGCAGCAGCTTGCACTCACCGACACCCTCGTCTTCACCCCCGTCGCCGGTTACGACGTCGAGTCCGGCTTCCGTGTCGGAGACGGAGGCACGTTCGGCGATGCCACCCTCGCCGGGGCCGGCATCACCTTCCAGGTGTCGACAGACTCGTACGACGGCACTCCCGATCAGCTGCTCGACCAGGTGCAGAAGGTCACGTCCCGGACGGACGACCCCACCTTCCGGGTCGACGGGAACAGGGCCACTCTCACCACGGCGGCCGGCGAGACCGGAGTCGCGCAGCCCTACAACAGCGTGCGAAGCGACGGGGTGATCGCGGCCTTCGTTCTCGGCGGCACAGGGGTCGACATCACTGCCTACGGGCCACCCACCCAGATGACCGCAGCCCTCGACGACGTCCGAGCGATGATCGCGAGCATCCGTACCGTGGATGGGGACGACGCATGAGCACTGTCGACCCCCGTACGTCTCCCGAGACGGTCGGCACCGAAGCTGGTCAACGCCGAGCGGAAGCAGTCGAGATCTCCGGGTGGGGTGCGAGATTCCACTTCATGCAGCCTCACAACCTCTCCTTCTGGGTCTACCTGGCGCTGACCGCCATAGGTGCGTTCCAGGCGTGGGCGTTCTTCGCACCCGACGCCGGGTTCTACGCCGAAGGGTTCGCGGTCGCAGCGGTGCTGTGCGGGTTGTGCGGACTCGCGTGGCTTGTCTGGTTCCATCACATCGACCGGTGGGAGCGGCAACCAGGCGGGCTCGTGGTCGCTGCCCTCGTGTGGGGCGCTGTCCCGGCAACGTTCGCCTTTGCGATGACCGTCAACACGGCGATGCTCGGCATCTACCCCAAGCTGTTCGGTCAGGAATGGAGCGCGAACTGGGCGGCAGGTGCGACGGCACCGTTCACCGAGGAGGCGGCCAAACTCTGTGGTTTCCTGCTCCTGATGAGCCTCGCCCCGCGTCTCATCCGCACCGCGAACGACGGCCTCATCGTCGGAGCGTTCATCGGGCTCGGATTCGCCGTGTTCGAGGACTTCCTCTACGCGGCGAGTTCCACTGCTCGGGCATTCGGCACCGATCCCGTGGGCAACGCGGTGCACATGTCCGTCGTACGCATCGCCGTCAGTTTCGCCTCCCACCCTCTGTTCAGTGCCCTCGTCTGCACCGGAGCCGTCTATCTGATCGGGACGGCAGCGCAACCCCGGCGAGTCGGGCGTGGTGCGGCCTTCGTCGTCGCCGGCATGTTCCTCCACTTCACATGGGACGACGCCGGCGGTCTCGGGGGCGGCGGTCTGGGAAACTTCGTGGTGCTCCTGGCGTCGGTCGTCATCGGGTTCACGGTGCTGACCATCGCGTTCCGCCGGGCCGCACCGCGTGAGTATCAGTTCGTCCGCGACATCCTCGCCCCGGAAGTCGAGGCCGGTGTCGTCACCGATGCCGAGGTCGACGGTGTGCTGGACAAGAGGGCACGCAAGGCATTCGTGAAGTCCGCGCCCACTCGGAAGGCCCGACGAGCCCGCACACATCTGCGTCGCGCCGTTCTGGACCTGGCGCACGATGTCGCCCGCGAGAAGGGGGAGGACACCGAGTCCGTACGCCACTCTCGCAGCGAGGTCGAGCGGTTACGAGCAGTGGCCGGGTGATCGACAGCCGACCTTCTGGACCACGACTGTTCCCGTGTGGGTCAGCGCACCACCTCCACCCGAGCATCGAAGTCGAACCTGTTGATCGCTCCGATTCCCGTTGCCGTCTCGGTGCCCATCAGGAACGTGATGGGTGAATTCGGCTCGGCGGTCACGTGCCCGATCCCGGCCTGCGCCGTCGGCCGATGGACCGTCAAGCGGAGAGCACTTCTGCTGTTCTCGGTGTCCTTCCAGATGCTGACCTGCCCGAGAGGCGACGGCAGTCGTGGAACGGGCGCCTCGTCCACGATCCGTACGGAGCCGCCCTCCGAGAATCCTCCGACTGCGTCGGCAGTGGCGCCGACTCCCGGCACCAATGCGATGTCGAATCCGGCCTCCCGCATCAAGTCGTAGATCTGTTGGTTGTCTGTGACCTGCTCGACGGTTTAGAAGTGGTATCCCGGCCGAGCATCCTCGCGGTCGACGGAGAGGACGCGCTCACCGAAGGCGACGGGACCGTCGACGGGGACGCCGTCGATGATCCCGCTCTGGCAGGTCTCGACACCCATCAGGAGCGATGAATTACCCGGAATGCCGGGGCCACCGGGCAATCCGATGAACGACGAGGAGGTGTAGCCGTCCGGCAGTGCGGCGGCTGCGCGCTCGCGTAACACTGAGACGATGGCGGACACCTCGACGCAGTCTCGAAGCTGGAAGCTGCCGAGAACATCGTTCGGCGTGGCGGACGCAGACGGGGCGACTGCCGAGATCAACGCGAGCGCGAGTCCTGTAGTGAACGTGACGGCGGCGGGTCGCACGCCCTTCGAGTGTGTGTGCATCGGATGTCTCCCTGGAATCGTAGGCGTCAGTTCAGGGCGACGAGCTCGTGAAGTGTTCGGCCCGTTCGGGTTTCGGTGACCCCGTCACGTACGACGGTCAGTTCGAACGTCGAGTCGAAGCGGAAGTACCCGGGGTGTCCGACGAGGCTGTAGAGCAACGGGCGGAACATACGATGGCCGGCGATGGGAACGTCGTCCAGCAGGTCGTGGGCGTGCACGACGTTCTGGACGGTCAGCAGGAGGGACACCTGTCCCGGTACCTCGATGCGGAGCCACGCGGGGTACGACCGATTGGCGATCTCGTTGAACACCATCGGCCCCTCGGTGACGTCCGCTTCGCCGGAGCTCAGGACGATCTCGCCCTTGTACGCCAACATCAGTGGGCGACTCTCGTGGGCACCGAGCCGAGCCTGCGTCTTGACCAAGGCATAGAGCAAGGAATAGTCGTCGTCGTACAGTCGGCCCCAGTGCCAGCGGTCGATGACGCGCTTCATGTCGCCCGCGCCCCAGTTGTGGTCCGCGTAGCCGCGCCCGGTGACGGCAGTGGTTCTTCCGGCGATGGTGATGGATCCCTCGACCCGCGCACGCGGCGCGGCGACGACCCAGCCGAAGACGTCGGTGCCTCCGAACAACGTCTCTCCCTCGCCGGGCATCCAGCTCGGAAGTTCGTTGTGGAAGCGGAGATCGAAGGTGACGTCCTCCTCCGACAGGTAGAGGTGATGGATGGGGAGCCCGTCGGCGGGGAACTCCGCCCACGCGTGATTAGGCCCCACGACGACGTCGCAGGCGGCGATCGACGCGGTGGCGTCCTTCTTGGAGTGACGGACGAAAATCTGCCGCCGTGAGCCGTCGGGTGCGTAGATCAAGATCTCCACGCTCGGTTTCGCCACCAGCGCAGGCTCTTCCGGCCGGCGCAGGTTGAGGAACCCGATGATGGTGTGACCGTCGTCGAGGTGGGCGTCGAAGTACCAGTGCTCGAAGCCGGACCGGCTCCCCGGCACGGGATGAGCGGCATTGTGCCGCGGGTGGACGTCGGTCAGCCGAGCGTCGCGTCGGCCGGGGCCGTTCCAGGTCTCGACGATCTCCGGCGCGCTCATGCGGAGAATCCGATGTGAACGGTCTTCTCTTCGGTGTCTCCGTCGAGTCCGGTGCGGCCGAGTTCGCGGCCGACCCCGCTCGCGCCGCGTCCGCCCCACGGCAGAGCCGGGTCCGGCACACCCCACCCGTTCACCCACACGGTGCCCACGCGAAGTTGCTCGACGACGGAGTGCACTCGGGAGATGTTCTGCGAGTAAACCATCGCGTTGAGGCCGTATTGCGTGTCGTTGGCGATCGCTACGGCCTCCTCGGTGGACGAGAAGCTGATGACGGTGGCGACGGGGCCGAAGATCTCCTCCCTGGCGATGGTCAGGTCGTTGTGTCCGCGGAAGACGGTGGGCTGCACGAACTGTCCCGGGCCGTCCAGTCGGCGCCCCCCGGTCACCAGTTCTGCACCCTCGGCGACACCGGAGTCGATGTATCCCATGATGCCGTCCAGTTGTCGTTCGTTGACGATGGTGCCCATCGTGCTCGCATCGTCGAACGGGTCTCCGATCACGGCCGCGTCGGCAGCGGCAACCAGCCCCTCGACGACGCGATCGACGACGGACTCGTGAGCGAGGACGCGGGTGCCCGCGGCACATACCTGCCCCTGGTGGTAGAAATTGCCCATCGCGATCCACGGCATCGCCGCGTCGAGGTCGGCGTCCTCGAAGATCAGTTGCGGTGCCTTACCGCCCAGTTCGAGGACGATCTTGCGGAACGTGCTGCCCGCGAGCGCCTGGATCTGCCGGCCGACACGGGGACTGCCGGTGAAGGACACCTTGTCCACACCGGGATGGCCGGCCAAGGCCGCACCGGCGGTCACGCCCAGACCGGTGACCACGTTGAGCACACCCGGCGGTAGACCGGCTTCGGCACACAGATCCGCGAGGTGCAGCGTGGACAGGGACGCGTCCTCCGCGGGCTTGATCACCACCGTGTTCCCTGCGGCGAGTGCGGGTGCCAGCTTCCACGCGGCGATCAACAGCGGGTTGTTCCACGGCGTGATCGCGGCGACGACACCGAGAGGCTGCCGGACGGTGTAGCCGAACCGGCGTTGCGGGCCGAAGTCCGGCAACATGACGGTGGTTCCGGAGATCTTGTCCGCCCACCCAGCGAAGTGCCGGAACACCGCGGCAGCGGCCGGGATGTCGCCGTTCACGGAGTCGCGGAACAACTTGCCCATCTCGACTGCTTCGAGTGCGGCGAGGGTCTCGCAGTCGCGATCGATCAGATCCGCGATCGTGAGAAGGATCCTCGTACGTTCCGGGCCGCTGACGCGTGACCAGTCACCGTCGAACTGCGCATGTGCAGCGCGGACGGCCCGGTCGACGTCGGCCTCGGCGCCGGCAGCGACGGAGGTGACGAGAGCACCCGTGGTCGGATCGATGCTGTCGTAGGTCTGCCCACCGGAGGCAGCCTGCGAGACGCCGCCGATACGCAGCAGCGGATCGGGCAGGGCGACAGAGGGACGGGTGGTGGTGCTCGCGGTCATGACTGCTCCGGGTTGGTGGGAGTGAGGGGAGACGTGAAGTGGCGCTGCAGTCCGGCCCACGAGGAGTCGTAGTCCGGCTGGCGATGCGGTGCGTCGTGGGCGAGTGGGGTGACGAGCAGGGGGAGCCGCGTCTCGAACATGAACGGCAACGATCCTTCGAGCTTCTGCGGTGCCAGGTCGGCCGCGGTGGCGAGGTCGAAGGTCTCCTGGTCCGGTCCGTGCGCACCCCACATGTTGTGCAGACTTGCACCCCCGGGCAGAAAGCCTTCCGCCTTGGAATCGTGTTGCCCCCGGACCAGTCCCATGAACTCGGTCATGACGTTGCGATGGAAGTGCGGGGGCCGGAACGTGTGCTCGGCGACGTTCCAGCGCGGCGGGAAGATGGCGAGATCCACATTCGCCTGTCCCGGCCGTTCGGAGGGCGACGTCAGAAGCGTGAAGATCGACGGGTCGCTGTGGTCCCACCCGAGTGTCCCCATGACGTTGAAATCGGCAGTGTCGTATTTGTACACACCGTGATTGCCGTGCCAGGCCACCACGTCGAGAGGCGAGTGGTCCAGCTCTGTCGAGAAGAGTCGGCCGCCGAACTTCTGGATCTTCTCGACGGGTCGGTCGTCGTCCTCGAATGCTGCGACGGTGTAGTGGAAGTCCCGCGCGTGGGCGAGACCGTTCGCGCCGATGGGTCCGAGTTCGGGGAGGGTGAAGTAGGACCCGTAGTTCTCGCACACATAGCCCGCGGCATCGTCGTCGAGCAGCACGACTCGGAACGTGATGGCCCGTCCGACGACGGCGATCTCGCCGGGAGCGACGTCGACGATTCCGACCTCGGTGTGTATCCGCAGACGGCCCGATTGGGGAACGATCAGCAACTCGCCGTCCAGGTCCGCGACGTAGCGATCGGTCATCGAACTCGTCGCGTGGTACAGGTGGATCGCGATGCCGTCACGCTGCAGCGCATCACCGTTCGCGGCGACGGTCGTGAGGCCGTCGAGGAAGTCGGCCGTCTCGAAGGGGCGGGCCACCGGGTTCCACCGAAGCCGGTTCACGTCGAGAACCCCGTCGGTCAGGGGCGCGGATCGGAGCGTCGGATGGTCGATGGGGTGATACCGCGGGTGCGCTGCACTGGGGCGGATCCGGTACGTCCAGGTGCGTCGGTTGACCTCTCGCGGCTCGGTGAACGCCGTCGCGGACAGTTGCTCCGCGTAGAGGCCGTGGGGCGCTCGCTGCGGCGAGTTCTGACCTCGGGGGAGTGCACCGTCGAGGGCTTCGGACTGGTGTTGGTTGCCGAAGCCGGAAAGATACTCGGTCATCGTCGCAGTGCTCCGTTCGCGTCGAATTCGGCCTCGCGGCCGTTCATCTGGTCCCGGTACCACCGGAGTCGTTGTGCCACAGCGACCTTCTCGATGACGGGCGCCACTCCGGGCAGGAATCGTCGGGAGAGCTCGATCGCTGTCAGGAGAGGGAAGCGCAGGAGGATGATCAGGATCCACGGGAACGCACGAGGCATCGTGTAGTCCGACCGTGTCACCGGACTCATGAAGAGAGCGGTGTAAGCGCCGTGAATGCCGTAGTTGTACCGCGCGCGGAGACGCGCGAGGCCTCGCTGCTCGGGGCGCGGTGCGAAGCCTGCGGGGAAGGACTCGATGAGTTCCTTGCCGTGTGGTCCGGCGTCGTAACTGCGGGCGGCCGACACCATCGCCGTCATGCGGAGCGAGTCGGCGATGGTGGTGGGGAAGTTCGACACGTCGACACCCAGCAGGTGGCCCATGTACTTCTGGAAATGGAGCAACGCCCGGATCTCGTCGGCGGTGGTCTGCAGACCCACCAGCCGCAGAGCAAGTGCCGGAACGGTGCTGCCACCGAGGAGGGTCAGCATCTGATACCCCTGGCTGATGGGGTAGCCCCACTTCTCGCGATCCCACTCCGGGTGTCCGTCGACCTTGCGGCGTACGGCGACGTGCATGACGCGGACCTTCATCGCGGTGGCTCGGCCTTCGGACCCGATGCGGGACAGGGCACCCGGCTCGGAGGTGTCGATCCAGAACTTGCAGGTCTCGAGGAATCGGCGCATCGCGTTGTCGCCGGCGTACCCGCCTGCCAGTGAGAGCGGGGTGGCGACGGCAGCCTCGGTGTACATCTCGAGCGTGATGCCGCCGGCAACGGTGAACAGCATCGTGCCCCACCGTCGCCACACCGCGGCCCCGCGCTCCACCAGATCGGTGTCGAGCCAGTCCGGTTCGGTCTCGAACTCGTCGAACAGGACGCGCATGCTCTCGGGAACGTCGGGAAGAGAGTCGATCCCGTGAGCCAGTGCACGGTCGAGGAGGGCGCGTGTTCCGGTCGGGTCTGCCGCGTACACCTCGTCGACGAAGTTCTCGGCCACGGTGTCGCCGAGGAACAGACTCTCGCAGAACTCCCGCGCGACGTCATCGCTGGGAAAAGGCGACGACCGGAACACTCGCTCGAACAATGCTTCGGCGCGTTGGATGCGGGGACTCTGCCGGTGGTCCCAGTAGGTGAACGCGGTGGGAGTGCGGGTAGCGCTGGTCATCTCGGTGTCCTTTCCGACAGAGCGGTGGTCAGCCATGCCAGCGCTGCGGTGGTGACTCGGTCGACTCCGTCGGGTTGATCGACCAGGTAGTGGTTCAGGTGGGGCATCTCGATGACCGTCGCGTCACCGCGAGCTGCGGCCATCGCACGCGCATCGTCGGCGAAGGCGGCTTGGTCGCCGAGCAGAGGCATGACGAGGGTGGGAACCCTCACGTCGGTCAGGTTGCGCACGGCATCCACGTTCGTGTGGTCGAGGCTCCACGTGCTGAGCCAGCTGCGGACCGAGACGAAGCGCGCGAGTCCGCCGGCGGCGGAATTGGCCGCGACCGGATTCCCGTACATGCTGCCCGGCAGCCGATCACTCGGATCCAGCGTCATGTCGACGAAGCGCGGATCTGCCACGGTGCGATGGACGACGAAGGCTCGGTCCGACGCCCCGCCCCGAGTGAGATCCTCCAGTTCTCTCCACGCCCACGTGTCGATCCTGCGCATGCGGGAGAGCTGCGCCGCCCGGTATTCCTCGACCCACGTGCGGTCGAGTGGCGTCGTACGTCCAGGTGCGTAGAGGTCGAGGTCGGGGGCGACCGAGGACGGGTCGGACTCGTCCACGACTGCTCCGTCGATCCAGTGGCGCAGGACGCGGGCGCGTCCGGAGTGCGCTCCGACGAGCATGAGGGCATCCGCAGGAACGAGCTCCGCCGACGCGAGATCGACCGGGTCACCGGCGGGAGTCGTCGTGATCGTCGGAGTCTCGGCCTGCGACTGGTAGAACGCGGACAGCGAACCGCCGCCGCTGAATCCGAGGAGAACGACCTTCTCGAACCCGAGCTCGTCCTTCATCCACCGCACACCGGCGCCCACGTCCAGGGCCGCGCGTTCCATGATCAGTGCCGGCTCGTTGGAGGAGTAGCGGGTGTTGAGACCCATCGTGGGGATGCCGGCGGCGGCGAATCCGCGGAGCAGGAAGTGCGACAGGAAGTCGCTCGACGGGTGCGCCATCAGGATGCCGACGCGTCGATCAGGGTTGCCGCTGGGCGACACCAGATTCGCATGCAGCGTCGGGTAGTGCCGGGAGAGTCCGGAATGCATCTCCACGCGCCCGTCCCGCGCCGGTTCGTACGGTATTCGCTGGAACTCGTCGACTGTCTCCGGCACCTGCCCCCCTGCTTTCGATCGGTGAAATCCGGTCGTTCGTGTGGAGCGAACGTACCGTACTACCGGGTATGGAGAAAGCGTTTCGAGCAACGAATTCTGTTCCGCTGTTTCGGAATCAGCAGCCGTACTCTGTAGTACGGTCGACCCCGAGGGCCGCGCTGGAGGTGGCCCGGGACAGGAGGGGCTGTGCGCACACGAACGCGGGTGATCGTCGGTGTACTCGCTGTCGCTGCGGTGGCCACCTCGGTCACGGTCTCGGCCTCGACGTGGATGCAATCTCAGGAGGTTCGGGAGCGCGCCACGCTCGAGCAGCAGTACCTGCAGGTCGCACGGCAGGGCGTTCTCGACCTCACGACCATCTCCGCAGACACGGTCGATGCGGACGTCGAGCGGGTGACGTCGGCGTCCACCGGTCGCTTCCGCGACGAGTTCTCGGAGCGCGCAGCAGATTTCGTGTCCGTCGTCCGGGATGCGGACGTCACTGCCACCGGAGCGGTGAGCGAGGCGGGAATCGAGTCGATGACCGATTCCGAAGCGCAGGTGCTCGTGGCTGCGACGTCGACGGTCACCAATGCCTCGGGAGCCACGGACGAGCCGCGTGTCTGGCGCCTGCGCGTCTCGGTCGCACGCGACGGTGACCGCCTTGCGTTGTCCGACGTGCAGTTCGTGCCGTGAGCGACGATGTGGCGGTCACTCTGGACGCCGACACGGAACCTGAGGATGCGGTCGAGGACAACGCGGCGACCGACCGACGACGAGGCCTGCGCCGGAGGGGTGCGCAGATCTCGATCGCCGTCGGAGTCGTTGCGTTGGTTGCTGTCCCGGTCGCCATCGTACTGACGGTCCCGGATCGGGTGGTATCCGATGCCGTCGAGTCTGACGTCGTCAGGGCGGCGACGGAGGGGACCGTCGCCGTCCTGTCCTACCGAGCCGACAGCGTGCAGTCCGACGTCGACGGCGCGAAGGCACGCCTCACCGGCGATTTCCTCACCTACTATTCCGGTTTCGCCGAGCAGTCCGTCGTTCCGGGAGCGATCGAACGCGGACTCACCTCGAGCGCGGTCGTGTCGGGTGCCGCACTCGTCTCGATGGACGACGCCGAGGCCGTCGCGCTGCTGTTCGTCAACCAGACCGTCACTGCGGCAGACACTCCAGACCCGCGTGCCACCTCGACCAGCCTCCGCGTGGAGATCGCGCAGGTGGACGGCCGATGGCTCGTCTCCGCGCTGGATCCTGTGCGGTAGATCGCCGGTTCACTCGTCCGGCAGCATCATCTGTTCCACCGTTGCGGGCGGCGCGTCGGACAGCGTCGACTCGACCCAGCGCGACCCGTCATCGGTGATGTACGACCCGTTGTTCGGGTCGTAGGCACCCTGTCGGCACAACTGCACCGTCGCCGCCCGCCGGCCCGGGAACTCCTGGCACGGCAGGTTGCGTGCACCGCGGATCGCGCTCGGGTCGTCCGGCGCAACCTTGCAGTACAGGTCGGTCGACGTCGGCACGGTGTCGACCTCGACGGGTGACCTGCGTTGGTCGGCGGGGAGGAAACCTTCCGTGCACGGCGGCGGGTCGTTGAGTTGTGCGGCGAAGTAGGTGTTCTGGCCGGGGTCACCGGCATCGGCATTCGCTTTACCGGTGCCTTGCGTGGCAGCGATGAGAGGGGGATACAGAACCAGGATCTGTTCCAGCGCAGCGTTGTAGGTGACGGCCACCTGCTCGACGCTGATCAGGTTCGACAACAACAGGGGGAGTGTGGGGCGCAGGTCCTGGAAGAGGCCCGACACCGCAGCGCCCAGGGGTTCACCACCGTCGATGACGGATCGTAGGTTGCCGTCGCGCGCCGACACCTGACCGGTGACGGTGGCCAGCGACGCGGCCCACGACCGGATGGCGTCACTGCTCGCGGCGGTCGCACCGAGCACGGGGTCGAGATCGGTGACGAGGGCCGCGATCGGGTCGATGTTCTCCCGCGTCGCCGTGGTGACGGACCCGAGCGAGTCGAGCAGCTCGCCGAGGGTGTCACCGTCGGCGCCCAGCGCGAGGGAGCTGTCGTCGAGAACGCGGCCGAGAGTCACCGGGTCGACGGAGCGGAACGCGGCGTCGAGCCGGTCGATCGTCGGGGCCACCGCGGTGGGGATGGTGGTGCGGTCGATCGGGATGACCGACCCGTCTTCCAGAAAGGGCCCGTCGTCCGTGTCGGGCAGGAGATCGATGAACTGTTCGCCGATGGCCGACATGCTGTGCACCTCGGCGCGTGTCGACGCAGGAACCGACACGTCCGAGGACAGGGAGACGACGGCCGACGCACCGGTGGGAGTGACGCGCAGGGCACTGACCTTGCCGATCTCGCTGCCGCGGTACGTGACGTTGGCGTTGGTGTACAGGCCGGCGCCCCCCGCGAGCTCCACAGTCACGCTGTACCGGCCCAGCCCCAGCTCTTGCGGGATGCGTGCGTAGTGGACACCCGTGATCCCCACCGACAGCACTGCCACCACGGCGATGACCGTCAGCTGGACACGGAGTCGGACAGTCGGAGTCATGGTGCGCCGTTCTGTGGCGGAAGGTTCGGGGGCAGAAGGTTCGGGGGCAATAGCAGGTCGTTCACGGTGGGCAGCGTGGGCGTCGGGGTGGGTGCCATGGCGCCCACGGCTCCTTCGAGCCCGGCGAGCATCCCTTCGAACGGCGTGCCGAGAAGGAGAGCGTTGTCCAGCGTGGCCATCCGGAGATCGAGCGTCACCTCGCCGTTGGCATAGTCGCCGCGCACCGCGTTCTTGTAGACGTCGATGGGGAACGGGTAGGTGAGGAGATAGCGGAACGATTCGGTGAGTGATGTTCCGGAATCCGCGAGGGACTTGAGGACCGGGCCCAGATCGTCCAGTGCTGTGACGAGGTCGTCGCCGGTGTCGTTCACGATGGCCTCCGCCGTCGTGCCGAGGCGTCCGAGGGAGTCGAGGGCCGAGACCAGGTCCCCCCGACGATCCGACAACACGGTCAGAGCCGGAGCCAGCGCGGTGACCGCGTCGCCCAGGACCGCGTCGTTCGCGGCGACCGTCCCGGCGAATCGGTCCAGATCCACGATGGCGTTCTGGATGTCGCTCTTCTGATCGTCGAGTCCGACGAGCAGTGTCTCCAGACCCGCGAGGACCGAGCGCAGCGACTCCTCGTTGCCGTCCAGTGCCGCGTCCACCTCGGTCGTGATGTCGTTGATGCGCGCGAGCCCACCCCCGTTCAGTACCAGGGACAACGACGACAACGTCTGCTCTGTCGTGGGGTACGCGCCCGCTCGGTCGAGGGGGATCACATCGCCATCGGAGAGTCGACCCTGTGCGTCTCCCGATGTCGAAGCGGCCAATTCGATGTGGGTCGATCCGAGGAGGCTCGTCTGCCCCACCGACGCGACGGCATCGGCCGGGAGTGTGGTGCTGCCGTCGAGACGCACCGTCACCTCGGCGTGTCCGTCGACGAGCGCCAGATCGGCCACACGTCCGACGGTGACGTCGCCGACGAGGACTCGCGCGTTGCGTTCGATCGTGGACACGTCGGGCATCTCGATGACCACCTCGTACGATCCGGGACCGTCGCCCGCCGTGCCCGGCAGCGGAAGCGAGTTCAGGCCCTGCCATCCGCACGCCGACAGCAGTGCCGACGAGCACAAAACGAGTGCTACCGACGTTGCGGCCCTCCGTGTCGTCATCGCCCACCCTCGCTGTCGACGATCTGGCCCGGCAGAGCGCCGACACCCGTGATGGGGTTCGCCTGCAGGGGCAGGTAGTCGAACGCGAGAGTCTTCAGCAACGGACCCAGGTACCGGACACACGACTCTGCTCCCTCCTGCGCTCCCACCTGCTCGGCGGCGGCGATGGCCGAACAGACGAAGTCCATCGGATTCGCGAAGTTGTTCGGCGCCAACGACGACACGATCGCGTTGTGCGCCGGCTGGTAGATGTTGTTCAGATTCGACAGCGCAGTAGGCGCTACGTGGAGGATCTGCGCGATGCCGTCCCGCTGGGACGCCAGCTCGGCCGTCAGCTCTTCCAGGCTGCCCAGAGTGGTTGCGACGCCCGTCCTGTTCTCGCGGACGAAGCGCTCCACGTCCGACACCGCCCCGTCCAATGATGCCAGCGCGCTGCCGATCTCGTCCTGATCGTCGGCCAGCACGGAGGTGACCGAGGCCATCGTCTCGTTGAACGTGACGATCTGCTGATCACTCGCAGCGAGTGCCGACACGAAGACCTGGAGGTTGCGCACGAGGGAGTAGAGGTCGGTTCTGCCGTCCGAGAGCGTGCGCATCGCGTCGGACAGCTGGGTCAGCGTGGTGCGGATGTCCTGCCCACGCCCGCCGATAGTGGCGTCCACCGCATCGACGAGCGCTCCGAGGGGCCTGGCGGCGTCGACCGAGTCGGGCCCGGTGGGGCCCTGCGGCGCGAGCGTCTCGGACACGCGGGCGAGTTGCTCGGTGATGCGGTCCCACTCGACGGGCACGGCGGTCCGGTCGAGCGGGATGGTGTCGGCGGATCGGAGGGTGTCGCCGCCGTCGTAAGCGGGAGCGAGTTGGACGAAGCGCGACGCGACCACACTCTGCGAGACGATGACCGCCTTCGCGTCGGCCGGAAGGGGATACGACGAGTCGTAGCGCAGTCCCACCTCCGCGTGGTCGCCGCGAGGCTCGATCGAGGTCACCGAGCCGATGGTCACTCCCATGAGGCGCACGTCGTCACCGACGTACAGACCGGTGGTGTTCGCGAACTCCGCCGTCACCGCAACCGAGGTGAATCGCGGCACGATCGCGTACGACGCGGCAGCAGCGACGACGAGGAACAGCACGACGCCGACGAGCCTCCTGGTCATCGGGGTGCTCCGTTCAACGCAGTCAGCGGATTGACGGAGGTGGAATCGGCCGGAGCCGGGCCCAGTCCGAGGGCAGCCCGGATGAACGGGCTGATGACCTGGCCGGGGATCAGGTTCTGGATGTACGAGTTGAAGAACGGTCCGCTGGACACCGCCTCGCCGAGTTGCGTCACGTACGGCCCCAGGTTCTCGATCGCGGCGGAGATGTCCGCCTTGTTGTCGGTCAGGACGGTGAGGACGGAGTCGAGCGAGGCCAGTGTCGGCGCAAGCTCGGCCTGGTTGTCGGCCACCAGTCCGCGCAGTTGGTCCGCCAACCGCGTCACGGTTCCGAAGAGTGTGTCCACGGCGCCGCGTCGTCGGTCGAGTTCGGCGAGAACCGTGGCCGCATCGACGATGAGCGTGTCGACCTGCGCACTGCGGTCTGCAAGGACGCCGGTGACCTTCTCGGCCGACGCCAGGAGGTCACGCAAGCTCTCGTCCCGCGACGCGACCGTCGCGGACAAACGACCCACCCCGTCGATGGCGCGGCCCAGGTCGTCCGGTGTGCGATCGAGCATCTCGGTGGTGGCGGCGAGTGAGTCGGTGAGCTGCTCGGTGTCGATACCGGCCGCGTCGTCGGTGAGATCGCCCAGTGCGTCCGTGAGCTGATACGGGCTGGTGGTGCGGTCGAGTCCGACGGGTTCCGTCGTCGACAGGCGGCCGTCACCACGCGGATCCATCCGGAGGTTCTTGGTGCCGAGGACGGTTTCGGTGGCGATGGCGAGACGGGTGTCGTTGCCGGGCAGCACCTTTCCCTCGACCGAGAACGTCACCAGGACGGCCTGTCCCGCGACCGCGATGTCGGTGACCGTCCCTACCCGCACCCCCGCGACCTCCACGGCGGCGCCTGTCTCGAGTCCTCCGGTGTCGAGGAACAATCCGCTGTACGACGTTCCGGCGGAGACGATCGGCAGTGCGGCCGCGTTCATCGCTGCTGCTGCGGCGATCACCACGAGGAAGATGCCGACGATGCCGGTGCGGACGGTGTCGACCGTGCGAAAGCGTTCCATCATGCTGGGGCACACCTTCCCGTGTTCTGACCGATGAGCGGTGTCGTCAGGCCCCACCCGTCGGGCGTGTCGATCTTCAACCTGATGCCGCACAGGTAGTAGTTGAAGAAGTTCCCGTACGCGCCGAGGCGGCTGAGGGAGGCGTACGTGTCCGGAAGGCGAGTGGTGATGCTCGCGATGGTGTCCTTGCCGGCATCGAGTTGTGCTGCCGTGCGCTGCAACTGGTCGATGGTGGTGTCCAACGGGGGACGGGCGTCGACGAGCAGATCGCCGATCGTGGCGGCCGAACTGTCGATGCTCGTCAGTGCCTCACCCCAGGTCCGGGTGTCGGCAGCGAGGCCGGACACCAGCGTCTGAGCACTGTCTATCGCGAGGGACACGTCGTCCTGGCGCCCTGCGAGTGTCGCCAGGGTGGTCCGCAGATTTGTGATCAGCTGTCCGATCACCTCGTCACGGTCTGCCAACGACGACGTCAGGCTCGCGAGCCGCGCCAGCACAGAGGCGACGGTGCCGCCCTGCCCCTGCAAGACGTCGACGAGTTCGCCGGTCACTCTGTTCACGGTGCTGGGGTCGAGGCCGGAGAACAAGGGTTGGAATCCGCCCAGGAGTCGGTCGAGATCCAGTGCAGGAGAGGTCCGGTCGACCGGGATGGTGACGCCGGCAGCGAGAGGCGCGGCGTCACCGGCAGTGTCGGCCAATTCGAGGTAACGATCGCCGACCAGGTTCTGGTAGCGGATCGTGGCCGTGGTGGACTCGGTCACGGTGTACGCATCGGTCACGTCGAACTCCACCACGGCGTGGTCGTTGTCGACGATGTCCACCGTGCCCACCGATCCGACCTCCACACCCGCCACTCGGACGAATTCACCACTGCGCAAGCCGGACGCGCTGGTGAAGAGCGCCCGGTGGGTGGTGGTCGAGTCGAAGCGGACCTGGCCGAAGACGACCACCAGAGCGGCGAGCACCAGGGTCATGGTGACCACGAAGCTCGTGAGCCGAACAAGGGTGCCCCGGTGACTCATCGAGTCGTGCTCGGTGCTGCGAGACCGCCGGGGAGGAAGTCGATGATGGACGTCGGGTCCAGGACGGGGGCGGTCGTACCGGCGCGGAAGGGGTTCGAGCCGGTGTCGGCGCGGACGTAGGGAGCCGGAATGTCGCCGTCGGACAGCAGCGGCAGCGCACCGCACCGGGGCCCGCCGGTGGCAGCGACCTTCGGTAGGTCGGTGGCGTACTCGTACGCCGGCACCCCGAACAGCACGGTGCTGTTCAGCAACATCGTGCGGCCGTTGCCGCCGGAGACCTTCTCCGCAGCCTTCCGTGCGATGTCGGCGCCCTGAAGGAAGCACGTGAACTCGGGGGAGTACTCCCGCAGCAACCCGGTCGTCGGGACCAGATCGGCCACCGTGGCGGTCACTCCGTCGGCGTTCTCCGCGAGAACGGTGCGAGCGTCGGTCGCCGCTCCCGTCAGCGACGTCAGGGCGGGGCCCAGCACATCAGTGCTGTCGGTGACCGTGCGCGCGGTGGTGGTCAGCGAGGCCAGAGTGCTGACCAGATCCGGTGCGCTGTCACCCAGTGCACCGGATGTGACAGCAGCGGAACGCAGGTCGCGTCGGAGTGTGGGAACGAGCGGACTGACCGCCCCGAGCACGGTGTCCAGGTTCTCGATGGTCGTGCCCAGCGCGCGGCCCCGGCCGTTCAGGGCGGTGGAGAGCGCCCCCAGGGTGGTGTTCAGCTTCTCGGGTTGCGACGCGACGAGAACGGACGTCAGCGATTCGAACACGGAGTTCACCTCCACGGTGACGGAGGAGGCGGCGATGACGGCGCCGTCCGCGATGGGCACGGCGGACGGTGACGGGGGAGCGGTGAGGGTGACCATCTTCGATCCGAAGATGGTGGTGGCGGCGACGGTGGCCCCGACATCGGAGGGCACCGAACCCGCGATGTCGCCGCGGAGGCGGAGGTCGATCACGGCGCCGCGGGTCGACGGGCGGACCTGCGACACGGTGCCGATCTCGACACCGTTCATCTTGACCAGCGCGCCCCGCTGCATCACCAGCCCGGCGCGATCGGACTGCACTGACACGGTGACCGACGGCATGATCGCTTCCCTGACGGTGCCCCGATAAGCGAGGTAGGCCGCCGCGACGACTCCGACGATCAGCAGAATCGACAGGAGCGCAGCGCCTTTGAGGCGTGCGGAGGATTGCGTCATGTCACCCTGCCAGGTGCACGGATCGTGCGCTGCCGTACAGCGCGAGCGAGATCAGCAGCGTGACGCTGACGACAGTGATGAGGGACAGTCGCACGGCGCGTCCGGTGGCGGTGCCGACGCCCGCGGGACCCCCGGAGGCGGTGTAGCCGTAGTAGGTGTGGATGACCATGACCGCAACAGCCATGACGATGACTTGGACGAACGACCACAGAACATCCGTGGGTACGAGAAACGTGGAGAAGTAGTGGTCGTAGACCCCGCCGGACTGGCCCAGCACCACGACTGTCGCGACCCGGCTCGCAAGGAACGACGTGATCAGTGACAACGCGTAGAGCGGAACCACTGCGACGATGCCCGCGACGATGCGTGTGCCGACGAGGTACGGCAGCGACTTGATCGCCATGACCTCGAGCGCATCGATCTCCTCGCTGATCCGCATGGCGCCGAGGGCGGCGGTGGTTCCGGCACCGATGGTCGCGGCCAGTCCGACTCCCGCGGTGACCGGTGCGACGACCCGGACGTTGACGTAGGCGGCCAGGAACCCGGTCAGCGCGTCGACCCCGATACTTCCGAGCGAGTCGAAACCCTGCACCGCGACGGTGGCACCGGCGAACAGCGTGAGAAAACCGAGGATGACGATGCTGCCGCCGATCGCGGCGAGAACCCCGGTGCCGAGGGAGATCTCGGCGATGACGCGCATCGTCTCCCTGCGGTACGACCGGACGGCTCGGCCGGTGGACGCAAGTGCACGCGTGAAGAAGATCGCGCGTTCGCCGAGCACATCGACCGCTCCGGAGGCAGCGTTCGTCCGGCGTCGCATCGCAGCGGCGACGTCGCTCATCTCGAGAACCATCAGCGGCCGCTCACGGCGAGGCCCACGGAGGTGAGGACCAGGTTGGCCAGGAACAGGGCGACGAACGAGAACACCACGGTCTCGTTGACCGCCTCCCCGACGCTCTTCGGTCCACCCCGCACGGACAGTCCGCGGTAACAGGCGACCAGCGCGGCGAGGAGACCGAACAGTGCTGCCTTCACCTCGGAGAGCAGCAGTTCCGGAAGTCCCACCAGCAGCGTGACTCCTGCGGCATAGGCACCCGGCGTGACGTCCTGGAGGTACACGGAGAAGAAGAACCCGCCCACCAGTCCGATGGTGCACACGGCGCCGTTCAAAAGAGCCGCGACGAGGGTGCAGGCGAGAACGCGAGGCAGGACGAGGCGGTGTACCGGGTCGATGCCCAGCACCTCCATGGCGTCCACCTCCTCGCGGATGGTGCGCGATCCGAGATCTGCGGCGATCGCAGTCGCGGCAGCGCCGGCCACGACGAGCACGGTGACCAGCGGCCCGATCTGGGTGACGGCGCCCAGGCCTGCGCCCGCACCGCTCAGATCGGAGGCACCGATCTCGATGAGCAACGAGTTCAGGGTGAAGACGACCAGCACCGTGAACGGGACCGACATCAGGATCGTCGGCAGCAGGGACACCCGGGCGATGAACCAACTCTGATCGACGAACTCCCGCCACTGGAACGGCCGCTTCGCGAGTGCTCGGGCGGTGTCGAGTGCCAAGGAGTAGAACTCGCCGAGTGACGACACCGCCCCGCGTGCCGCCGACGTGACTGCGCGCGAGGTGGAGACGCTCACCGGCCGACCAGTGTCCGTGCGTGGTCCATGCGGCATACCCTTCCGGTGACAATCAGCAACAGCGGCTGTGACTCAGGCCACCATACCGCACTGTATGGTGTGTTCGAACGGTTTCGATGATCCGACCTCGGGAGAGATGAATGTCGTTGTGCAGCAGGCTCATGTCCGTCGTGCTCATCGCGACCGGAGTCCAGGCGTGTGTCGTGGCTCCGTCCACGGCCGGCCCGGCGGATCCGTGCGTCGACACTGTTCTCCTGCTGCACGACCTGGGTTCCTCCGCGGCGGAGTGGGACGGGTGGACCGACGATCTGACGAGGAGCGGGTGGTGTCCGGTCACGCTGACCTACGGCGAATCGGCTCTCACGGAGGCGCTCCGGCCGGTCGCCACGGTCGCCGGGCTGGCTGCACTCGAGGACTCCGCGTCGCAGGTGCGGTCGGCGATCGACGGGATCCTGTCCCGCACCGGGGAGTCGCGGATACGCGTCGTGGCACGCGGCGCGGGAGCGCTGGCCGTGCAGTACGCACTGGCCCACCCCGTGAACGACGGACCTGCCCCGGTGTCCACATTGCTCACGATCGGGCCTCTCTGGCGCGGAACGAACCTCGCCGGGGCCGGCACGATCGCCGCGTTCAACCGCGGTATCGGAATTTACGACGAATTGGCCCGTCTGGAGAAGCCCCTGGTGGGTCCGTGGTGCGGGGCGTGCGGCCAGATCGTCGCGGGGTCGTCGTTTCTCACGACTCCGCCCGTCGACGTACCGGTCGCTGGGGTGCGGTATGTCGACCTCGTCACGGCGACCGACGGACTCGTGACCGCTCCGCTCACGAGTGCGATGCCGGGTGGCGAGGCGATCGTCGTGCAGTCTGTCGATCCGACCAGCACGGTCGACCACACCCGGCTCTCGAGCGACGAGCAGGTACGGCGACTCGCGCTGGACGCACTCGGTCGGACCTGAGCCGACGAGGTGATCGTACGATCAACGAATCAGTCGAGCCCGATGACACGAAGGAGAGCGATGGCACCCGAGGCCGCGTCCGGCGATGCCCGCACCCGGAGTGGCGCTCCCGCACGTCGACGGCGTGGCAGTGAGAAGAAGTCGGCGCCCGCGCCACGGGCTCCGCGGCTCACCGTCGACGACTGGATCGACGCCGCCTTCGCACTGCTGGTGAGCGAGGGCGTGTCGGAAGTGAAGATCACGACGCTGTGCGAGCGGCTGAAGGTGACCAAGGGCAGCTTCTACTGGCACTTTGCCGACATCGACGAGCTGATGACCGCCATCGCCGACAAGTGGTGCGACGAGCAGAACGACACGCTCCGCGGACTGGCGCAGGTGGACACCGTACCGGTGGACGCGAGACTGCAGGTGATGGCGGAACTGCTTCTGCAGGAACGTACCTGGGCTGTCGAGGCGGCAGTGCGGGACTGGGCTCGGACCTACGACAAGATTGCCGTGGTCGTCCGGGAGCTCGATCAACGCATCTTCGACGTGGTTCAGAACTCGATGCGCGAACTGGGGTTCGACGAGGCCGAGGCACGGTTGCGGGCAGGCTTTCTCGTGTACGCGGGAATCGGTTTCGTGCATGCCCGCGACAACCTTCCCACGCCGACCCCGGACGAGGTGCGGGCGATGTTCGCCCTGCTGACCGCGCGGTAGCTGCCCGTCACTCCGCCGAAACGGGCCTGACACACCATACGGTGCGGTACGGTCAGCCCGGCGCACTCGCGCCGCGGGCATGGGGGTGCGAAGTGGCGGAGGAGTTCTCGGTCGGTCGTGACGGTGCGATGGCGCGCCGGCGGTTCCTGCGCAATCTGGGCTTGGCGGTGACAGTGGGTGCGACGGGGGGTGTTGCCACCCGCGCTCAGGCTCAGCCGACCCTCTCGAGTCCGCTGTTGTTCCACTCGCCGGCACTGACGCCGTACATCGACGAGGTGGCTCCGCTACCTACTGTGCGCGGGGCCGACCACGTTGTCCGAACCGTGTCCACGATGCATCGGTATCACTCGGGAGTGTCTGCGGCGCCGGCGATGGCGTACGAGGTGGACGGGGTGGCGACCACGGTGCTCGGCCCCACCCTCGAAGCGGTGTCCGGTCAACGGATGTCGCTCACGCTCACCAACGACCTCGGCCCGCATCCGTTCGCGCGCGATCTCGACACGAGTCTCCACGGGGTTTCGCCTCTCTTCCGGACCAGTCCGCCGACGGTGCTGCATCTGCACGGTGGGCTGACTCCGCCGGACAGCGACGGGCACGCCGAGCAACTAGTGCATTACGGTCGCACCCTGCGCTACGAGTTCCCGTTCCGCCAGGAAGCTGCGCACTTCTGGTACCACGACCACGCCATGGGAATCACCCGCGCGAACGTGTACGGCGGACTCGCCGGGAACGTTCTGCTTCGCGACCGCTTCGACACCGGCGAGCCGAGCAATCCGCTGGGTCTGCCCGCAGGTGAGTTCGAGATGCCGCTCGTACTGCAGGAGAAGATCCTGAATCCTGATGGCAGAGCGAGCCTGCGATCCACCCCCGTGGTGCCCGAAGGATCCTGGGAAGGCGGGGCCGTCGGCGATCTCGGAGTGGTGAACGGTGCTGTGTGGCCGCGTGTCCCGGTCGCTCGCGGGGTGTATCGCTTTCGTATGATCAACGCCGGCTCGTACAGCGTCTGGAATCTCTACCTCGATCACGAGATCCCGTTTCTGGTCATCGGTAACGACGGCGGACTGCTCGATGCCCCGGTCGAGACTCGACACCTCCGGATCGCCCCGGGGGAGCGCTACGACGTGCTCGTGGACTTCGGGGCAGTCGAACCCGGCACGGCGGTGCGGCTGCTCAACGACGAGGCACCACCGTTCCAGGCTGCGCAACTAGGCGCCGTCGCCATGACGCACTTCTGCCGCTTCGACGTCACCGCGGCTCGCGGCCACACGGGCGCGATCCCGAACCGTCTGCGCGACGGTGGATCACGACCGGAACCACTACCGCCGATCGCAACTCCCGACCGCCACCGTGTCGTCACCGTCAGTCAGCCGTACGCGCTACGGCTTCCGCCGGCGTACATGGCTCTCAACAACCTCCGCTACACCGACGGGGACATCGAATCTCCCCGCGCCGGGACCACCGAGCGGTGGGACATCGTGAACGTCACGGCGGATCCGCATCCGATCCATCTGCACCTGGTGCACTTCCGCATTCTCGAGCGCGTCCCGCTACGCACCGTCGAGCTTCAACTCGCTCATCCGCAACCCGCCGTCGGCACGAAGTGGACGCCGTCACCGGAACCCTTCCTCGCCGGTCCGGGACTCCCTCCCGCGCCATGGGAGAGCGGGTGGAAGGACACGGTGCGACTCGATCCCGGTACCGTGACTCGCATCGTCGTGCGATTCCCCACCGCCGAGGAACTCGACTTCGATCCCGACGCCGTGTTCCCCCGGCCGCCCGAACCGGGTGCCCTGGCGTCCTACGACCATGCAGCTCACAGCGCACCGGCCAGAGATCTGCAGGGCTACATGTGGCACTGCCACATCCTCGACCACGAGGATCACGAGATGATGTTGCGGTACCGCGTGATCGGGTGAGGTGCGGGGTGCCTCGACGCTGCGAATCTCACGTTCGACGGGGGCCGGGTATCAGCAGGGGAACGCGGTCCACCAGGTCGAGTGCGACATCGGGAGAGGCGCCGTCGAACACGGCGGTGTGGATCCCGCGCATGGCGCCGGTCACGAGTTGCGCTGCCGCAGCCACGTCGGTGTGGCGTTCGATCTGACCGGCATCGGCCGCTCTGTGTAGCAGTTGTTCGATCGCGACGACGAAGTCGGTGTGCCACCCCTCGGCGGTTCCTTCGCTGCGGGGAACACCGATGTTGCGGAACAGCACGTGGGTCGCTGGAGTGTCGTAGATGGTGGCCGCGGCGATGTGCAGGAACGATCGCAGCTGTCCCAGAGGATCGTCCGGCCACGTCTCCTGCTCGGAACGCGTTGCCATGCGGTCGATCAGCGTGGTGGCGGCTTCGTTGACGGCTGCGTGGAACAGGTCGCGTTTGGTGGGGAAGTGGTGGAATGCGGTCCGGGCCGCGAGTCCGCAGTGCTGCGCCACGGCCTCCACGGTGATGTCGCCGTAGTCGGAGTGTTCGAGCAGCGTCTGGGTGGCGTGGACGAGCCGAGTGGGCGCCGGCCCCGGGTCGTCCGCCGTGTCGGACGCGGCCCACCGATAGAGAGTGGTCGGGTGGACACCCAGATCAGATGCGACGGCGGTGGGACTCTCTGTTCCCTCGAAGGCACGCTCCACAGCGGCGCGACGGTCGGCCGCAGTGAACTTCGAGGCCCTGGCCATGATCGTGACACTACAGTCCGTGTCGGCCGAGCGGGGACGGCAACTCGGGAGATCAGCGCAGTAGCCGCGCCACCGCCGGAAGCAGTACCCGAGGTGGCGTCAGCGCTGCCGTGGCGGCCGCGATGGTGTTCCTCCGTCCTGAGATGACGTGTGGACGTGAGGTTCTGGCGTCGAGGGCGCGCATCGCGGTGGCGACGACCTCGGCGGGTGACTGGTACGAGCCGGTCGTCGCGGCGGACTCGCCGATGACATCGAAGAACTCGGTGCGCGTCGGACCCGGGGCGAGTGCGAACACTCGGACACCGTGGCGCCTGGACTCGTACCACAGCGACTGCGTGAAGCTCAGGACGAACGCCTTGGCTGCGGCGTAGACGGCGAGGGTGGGAACGGGTTGGAACGCCGTCGTGCTGGCGACGTTGACGACGGATCCGGTGCCGCGGGAGATCATGTCGGGGAGGAAGGCAGAGCAGATGTCCACCACTGCAGCGACATCGACCGCCAGGAGCCGCGCGAGGTCGTCGGCATCGTTGTCGACGAACGGGCCCTGTACAGCGAAGCCGGCATTGTTGACGACGAGGTCCAGTCTCTCGGGAACCAGGGTCCGCAGTCGACGTCCGGCTGCGGGTTCCGACAGATCATGGGAGACCGTACGGCAGTGGATGCCGTGTGCACGTTCGAGTTCGGCTGCGAGAGCGGTCGACCGGTCCTCCCGTCGTGCCACCAACACCAGGTCGGAGCCGCGCGCGGCCAGGGCTCGGGCGAACTCGGCCCCGATGCCGGAACTCGCTCCGGTCACCATGGACCGCGCCGGTCGGAATGGATCCTGCGAGCGACTCATCCTCGGGAGTCCTTCGACCGATGCCCACGCTCGGAGGCGGACCGGCGGGCGAACTCCTCGTAGGAGGTGGGTTCGCGTCCGAGCAGTGCGGGAAGCACGGTCAGATCACCGGCGGGAAGTCCGTGCCGGTCGTAATGTGACATCATCGTGCGGTACGCCTCGCGCGCATCGTGCGGCCAGTCGTTCATGCCGCGGGGATTGGCGGCCGCGCCGATTCCCCGCACGAGGTGGCTCGCGGAGTGCATTCCGGTCGCCCGGACGGCCTCGACGAGGATCGGTCCCAGCGCGGGCAGGGCGGCTGTCCTGTGTCTGAGCGATGACGGCGGGATGCGGAGAGCAGTCACGCGATGGCCCAACACCGTCGACCAGATCGCCGCCATCTGGTGGCGAGTCAGTTCGACGGTGGACAGGTCGTAGGTACGCCCGGTGTGTGGGTCCGGATCGAGTGCGATGGTGGCGGCCACCTCGGCGACATCGGCGAGGTCGACCACTCCCATGACGCTGTCCGGTGAGACCGGGTACGGCATGACGCCCGCGTGCAGAAGGTCCCACACCTCGAGGTAGTTCTGCATGTAGTGCGACGGTCTCAGGACGGTGGTGGGGATCGCGCTGTCGAGCAGCATCCCCTCCGCGATGTGCTTCTGCCGATGATGGGTCAGCTGGTGCAGTTCGGGGTGGATCACCGAGTGGAACACGATGTGCTGCAGACCAAGTGATGGTCCTGAAGCGATGAGGTGATCGATGATGGGTCGCTCGTCGATGATCTGCGTCGGAGCCGCGTGGTACAGGACGGTCGTGCCGGCGAGGGCCGTGTCGAGTGTCTGCGGGGCTCTCAGATCGCCCACGACGACCTCGGTGGCCCCGTCCCGCCGAGTCGTACGGGCCTGGTCGTCGTTCTTCACCACCGCTCGTATCGGAACACCTCGTGATGCCAGCTGTCGGACGAGCAGCCGTCCGACACCGCCTGCGGCACTGGTCACCGTGATCATGGAATCCCCTCCGGTCTCCGCACCCGGCCCGCCCCGATGCTTATGCGAATATTGCATTATGAATGCATATAACGCAAGGCTGACAAGGCGTGATCGGCGGACGGGTCGTCACGATCCCGGCATCGAGAGGACCGGCCGACTAGACTTCTTCCCGTGGACGCGGGTCGAGAGAACGACAGGTCACCCGGCGACACCATCGCGGCACACTTGCGGGAGGAGATCCTCTCGGGTCGTCGTGTCGGCGGGGAGAGGCTCGTCGAGGAGACCATCGCCAAGAGTTTCGGTGTGTCTCGCGTGCCGGTTCGAGAGGCTCTGGCGCAGTTGGAAGCCGAAGGTTTCGTCACCACTGTGCGGTATCGCGGTGCGACGGTGTCGACCACTCTCCACAAGGACAATCGAGAGCTGCTCGAGGTCCGGCACGGACTCGAGGTCCTCGCCGCCCAGCTGGCTGCGCGCAACCGGGGTGGCCCGGTGGCGGACGAGCTGGCGCGCGTCGTCGAACAGGCGCGGGAGCGCAGTGGTGAACCATCCGCCGACCGGAGCGACGCCCGGTCGTTTCACGACCTCATCGCCATCGCCTCGGGCAACGACCAACTCAGAGAGATGCTGGCGGGCGTCAATCGACGCGTCGAGTGGGGCCTCGGTGACGATCCCGATGCCACCGTTCACGACCACGCGGCGCTCGCCTCGGCCATCCTCGGTGGCGCGCCCGTCCAGGCGGGGTTCCTCATGGACGAGCATCTCCGGCAGGACGAAGCCGACACCTGAGTAGTCGGTCCGTCACTTCGTATACTATCTGAGGTGTATATCAGGGGATTAACACATCCGTAGCGCCGAGCAACGGGAATGACACGTGGTTTGTATACAAATTAGGCAGTCGTTTCGGAGCACGTGGAGAGGCGACTCGCCGGCTGACATCCGTTCCCGGTGCCGTCCAGTCCCCTGGAGCACACCATGTCCACATCCACTCCGGCGTCGATCCCACCGGGCGTCGATCCCGTGCCGGCATCGGCACTGTCCAGCACCCTCGACCGCATCGGATTCACCCGCGTCCAGGGAGCTGTCGTCCTCCTCCTCATGGCGGGGTTGTTCTTCGACAGTCTCGAGCAGAACTCCACCGGCGCCATGGGCCCGCTCATCAAGGACTCTCTCGGAATCGGCAACGCGCAGTTGACATTCATCAACACCGCCACCGTGATCGGTGGACTCGTGGGCCGCCTCATCGGTGGCTACATCGCCGACCGGTGGGGCAGGCGGGTGGCGCTCAGCCTGAACCTGCTGGTCTACACCCTCGGCGGACTGATCAGTGCCGCGTCCGTCAGTTACGAGATGCTGCTGGCGAGCCGATTCATCGTGGGCATCGGTCTGGGCGGCGAGTTCACGGTCGGTTTGGCGATCCTCGCCGAACTGGTCGCGACCCGCCACCGCGGTTCTCTCCTCGCCACTCTCAACATCTCGTCCGGAGGCATCGGCAACATCGCATCGTTCGGCTTCTTCATGCTCGTGCTCGGTCCGCTCGGAGGCGTGCTCGGCGGCGACGACACGTCGTGGCGCTGGACTTACGTCATCCTCGCGGTTCCGGCACTGCTGGTCGTGTTCTTCCGGCGCTACCTTCCGGAATCGCCGCGTTTCCTGTTGTCCAAAGGGCGTGTCGACGAGGCCAATCGAAGTCTGACGCGGCTGGCCAGTGGCTCGATCTCGGGGCTTCGCGACCCGGGGCCGACGAAGCAGTTCGTGACCGATGCCGACATCCTGCCCACCACCTCGTCGACGTCGTACGCCGAGGTGTTCCGCGGGCAGAATCTGCGCCGCACCGCGGCGGTCGGAGCCGCCTCGTGGATGTCGTTCGGTGCCCAGGTCACCCTCCTGTTCCTCATGCCCATCCTGTTGGTCTCGCGGGGCTACTCCCTCACGGACTCACTGCTGTTCACCATGATCATGAACGTCGGCAGTCTCTTCGGCGCCTGTGCCGCGTGCTATCTCGCCGGCCGAGTCCGGCGGCGGCCCACTGTGATGACCGCGGCCGTACTCGGATGCATGTCTGCGGTCGCGTTCGCGACTCTCGCGAACAGCGTTGCCACCATCCTCGTTCTCGGCGCCGTCTTCCAGTTCTTCACGATGATGCTCAACACCATGCTGTCGGTGTGGACGCCGGAACTGTTCCCCACCTCGATCCGCGGAATGGGCACGTCCATCGTCAACGGAATCGGCAATGTAGCCGGCGCTGTCATGCCGTTCGCAGCTCTCTTCTTCTTCGACCGCGCGGGAGTGGCCGGAGTGTTCTTCATGATCGCGGCCATGTACGTCCTCCTGGTCGTCGTCGCCCGGTTCGGACCCGAGACGTTCGGACAGTCCCTCGAGGAAGTGAACGAGAAGGAGCTCGTCGCAGCCTGACACTCGAACACAGTGCACCACAACAGAAAGGCAACATCCATCATGACCGAGTCACTGTTCGTCTCCGCCACCGCGCACGGGCTGAACTACCTTCCCGAGTACTACGCCGATCACGCCGGCATGTTCGCCGAGCGCGGTATGTCGGTGCACGCGAAGGCGTGTGACCCATGGACCGGCGTGCTCGACGATCTCGACAGCGGTGCTGCGGACATCGCGCTCGGCGGACTGTGGGTTCCCGGAATGTACTGGGGTACATCTCGTCAGCTCACCGTGTTCGCGCAGCTCAATCACCAGTTCCCCAAGGCGCTCGTCATGCGAGAGCCGACACCAGAAGGATTCGACTGGTCGATGCTGACCGGGAAGACCGTATTGGCGCCGGGAATCGGTGGTAGCGCGCCGTATGCGATCACCGCGGGAATGATGCGGGAAGCGGGAATCGACTCCGCCGCCACCACGTTCCTCCGCGACCTCTCCACGCCGATGTTCGTCGAATTGTTCGAGGACGGACTGGGTGACGCGATCATTCTCGACATCACGACCGCTCAGTCGATGTCGGACCGCCACACCGGACACATCGTCGTCGAGTACGCAGACGTCGGCGGGCTCGGCCCGAACAGTGTGTACTACTGCCGCACCGACCGTGTCGACGAACTGCAGGACCGGTTGGTCGCGTTCACATCCGCCTTGGACGCTGCGATGGCAACGGTCAAGGCGACTCCGGTCAGTGAACTCGAACCCTTGCTCGCCGAGCACTGGCCCACGATGCCGCTGTCC
This sequence comes from Rhodococcus sp. SORGH_AS_0301, assembly GCF_030818285.1. Taxonomy (NCBI): domain Bacteria; kingdom Bacillati; phylum Actinomycetota; class Actinomycetes; order Mycobacteriales; family Nocardiaceae; genus Rhodococcus; species Rhodococcus sp. SORGH_AS_0301. The sequence continues at coordinate 3,214,443 of NZ_JAUTAC010000002.1, read as the reverse complement.
ACTTTGTCCGCCGCCTGCACCAGGATTCAGCAGTCCCGCACCTGGGACACGGTGCGCATCGACGGTGCTGCGAGCGACCGCTGGATGCGCATCCTCCACGAGGAGAAGATGGTCGGTCGTGCCCCCGCGTTCGAGGACCTGGTCACCTCGCACATCGTCGACGCTGCGGAACTGACGACGGTCGGCTGAACGGTGACACTGGTACTGCGTCACTCGGAGATCTCGGCGCTCCTGGACCGCACGACCGTCCTGGAAGCAGTCCAGCGGATGTTCGTGGAATTGAGTCAGGGCAGCGCCCAGAACCCGGTTCCGCCGTCGATGAACGGAACCGACGACGCCCGCATCATCCCCATGGTGGCCCAGTCCGGTGTCGCGCAACTGGCGGTGGCCAAGGTGCTCTGCGACGCACCCGCGAATCGTGCGCGCGGACTTCCTCGTCAGCGGTCGACGATGCTGGTCACCTCGACTCGCACCGGAGAATGCGTCGCTCTGTTGGACGGACGTGCGATCACTGCCATCAGGACCGCAGCCGCCAGTGCAGTCGCCACCCGGTACCTGGCACGGCCGGGGCCGGCTGTGCTGGGTGTCGTCGGCGCCGGCGCGCTCGCGGTCGAGCATGTCCGCGCGATCCGCACTGTGCGGGACGTGACCAGTGTTCTGGTGTGGTCCAGATCGGCGAGCACGGTGGAGACGTTCCGTACGGCCCTCGAGGGTGACGATCTCCTGGTGCGGTCGGCAGCGTCGGTGGAAGAGATGGCCCGCTGCGCCGACATCGTCTGCACTCTCACCCCGTCGGTTCACCCGATCCTGCGCGGCGAATGGCTCACCACCGGAACGCATCTGAACGTGGTAGGTGCAGCGCCACGCCCGAACGAACGTGAAGTGGACGGTGAGGCCATGGCGCGGTCGCGGGTCGTCGTGGACAGTCGAAGCACCGCGCTGTCCAAATCGGGGGATGCCGTGCTCGCACTCGCCGAGGGTGCGGTGACCGAGGACGACCTGAGCACCGAGATCGGTGACGTCATCACCGGCCGGAGGATCGGTCGATCATCGGACGAGCAGATCACACTCTTCGACTCGACCGGCATCGGTGCGGAGGACCTCGCCGTCGCACGCCTCGTCATCACAGCAGCTCGTGAGCGAGGACTGGGAATCAGCGTCGATCTCAGCTCGTGAGGCGGCGGGGGAGAGTCGGGTGAACCCCACGGGGCGACAGGACGGTCTCGCTGGTGGCGACGACGGCCTTCCCGCCGGGGTGAGCGTGACACGTGTGTGACGCCGCTCGTCAGGGTGGAGCGGGTGCTCGACGGGCCGGTGCATCTCGAGACCGTCCACGATCTCGGGGCCGTCTCTCGAGCCGAGTGAAATAGTGTCGCGGACCGCCGCCTGCACTGAACCGACAGCCTCGGCCAATTCCGCGCGACGACCCTTGTTCTTCTCGAACTCGGACAGCAGTGTCCATACTGTCGGCTCGCTTCCGGTTCCCCGGTCATCGGGGAACCGTCCGGGCTATTCGGCGACCAGTGCCGCCCGGCGATGGGGCGAAACGGTCAGATCGCCGGGTGCGCCGGTGTAGAACGATATCCGGGGCGGGTGGCGAAGGATGTCCCCGACCGTGAGCACGAACGAGTGGGTGTCAGGGTGTCGGTACATCGTCTGCAGTGGTCGCCGGGGCAGCCGTCGGTGTCCGACGTCGAGGCGCGAGCGGCCACCATCGGTGTGATCCGCTACGACATCGCTGCCCGGCGCCTGGATCTCGACGACCGCGCGAGGGAGATCTTCGCGGCGCCCGCGGACCGTCCCGCGATGCAGGTGTGGCACGAACGAGTGCATCCCGACGACGAGAGTGTCGTGCAGCGGATGTTCGAGGATGCCCACACCTCGCTCGGGGCCGAGTGCCTCTACCGGATCGTGCTTCCGGACCGGTCCCTGCGGTACGTCCTGACCCGGAGTATGACCATCGAGAAGACGAACGAGTCCGGCGCCGGAGTTCTCACCGGCATCGTGCTCGCCGTGGACCCCGAACTCGGCGCAGACGCCGTACTCACGCGGGTGCTGGATCGGGTCTCGCTCGGCTTCATGGTGTTGGGCGAAGACATGGTGGTCCGCTACATCAACACGGAGAGCGAACGGCATCTCGGGGTGCCTCGCGCCGAGATCCTGGGCCGACACATTCACGACGCACTGCCGCGGACGCGGGACTCGTTCTTCGGTGACTTCCACCGCGAGGTCCTCGCCACGCGTGGTGAGGTGACGCTGCAGACGGCATCCCTGTACGTGCCCGGTCGCACCATCGAACTGACGGGCAGTTTCGTGGACGGGCACGTGGCGATCAATTTTCGCGACGTCACCGAGACCGTCGAACGGACCGCTCGCCTGGTCGACGCGTACCAGTCGATTCTGGACCGGTCTCGTCATGACGACCTGACCGGCGTCCTGAACCGGTCGGCACTGCTGGAGAGGCTCACCCACCCGGACTGCGACCTCGCTGCTCCGACGGCGCTGCTGTTCGTGGACGTCGATTACTTCAAGGAGATCAGCGACACTCACGGACACGCGGCGGGTGATCTCGTCCTGCGTACGCTCGCTCAGCGTCTGCGGTCCGAGTGCGGTTCGGAGGATGTGATCGGCAGAATCGGTGGCGACGAGTTCATCATTGCGTCGTTCGCCCCGACGGGCGCCGGCGGCGAGCAGGGTGCGGACCGGCTGGCCGCCCGACTAGGTGACAGGGTTCGCGAACCCATCGCGCTCGACGAGAGCGATGTCGAGGTGTCCGTCACCATCGGGATCGCGTACAACTCCGGAACCGTCCGGCTCGCCGACCTCCTCGCCCTCGCCGACACGGCCCTGTACAGCGCCAAACGCACCCGGCCTGCTCGACGCGGGTAGCCGCGAGACGTGGGGGACCTCGTTGCTCCGGTGGACGGTGGGCTCCACTGACAGGGGAGCGGGTGCGTCGCTGATGGTCAGAGATCGCCGGTCGGCGCGGCGGCGCTGACGGACTCGACGAACTCGGTGGCGATGTCGCGCACCTTGCGATTGAGATGTTGGGAGCGGGTCGACAGCACAGAGAAAGCCGCATCCTCGTCGATACCACGCAGTGCCATCAGAATGCCCTTGGCCTGTTCGATGGGAGCCCTGTGCACCAGCGCGTCCCGTAGCCCGGCGATGGTTCCGTGTAGTTCGCGGCGACGTCGAGCCCTCTCGAGAGCATCCGCTGTCACTCCGGTGAGCAGCTCGACGAGGCGGTGATCGAGATCGTCGAAACCCTGTGGTGCACGGGCGAACAGGGTCAGCGATCCGACCGGCCGATCGTCGCAGACGATCGGCGCACACAGCATGGTGTTGATGCCGACGCGGCGAGCAGCAGGTCCGAGATGCGGCCATCGATCGTCGTCGACCGTGCAATCGACGACGATGGTGGCGGCCGTGCGAGCCGCGTGCAGACAGGGACCGTCGTCGGCGGAGTACTGCTGGTCGTTGATCGGCGCGATCTCCGTGCTCGAGGCTGCGGCGGTGAAGGTGACATCGCCGATCGACAGCGTGATGCCGCAGTGGTCGGCGGCATCGACGAGGGTGCAGGCGACGTCGGTCAGTCGATCGAGCAGCTCGGCGACGTGGTCGTCGTCGGCGAGTGCGGCAACTGCCCGGACGGCCAGAGCGAGCCGCAGCTCGGGCGGTGTGGGGTCCGACGTGGTCACGGCGCTCTTTCCATCACTGTCTCAGGTCGCGCCGACCGGTGACGGGCCTCGCGAACTCGGGAAGTCGGTGCCGACCGCCGTCGGTTTCGACAGTCGAGCACCGAACTCCGGGTGCAGCGGGGCACCTGCGGAGAATTGTGCCCAGTGGGGGACCACCCTGAAACACCGCTCGAAGATCACATGGAGTCGAGAGAGAAAATTTCCCCTCACGGAAGGTTGAGTGGCACCGGACAGGGTATGGACACGCACAGACAGCGGCGTCCAGAGTGTGGCGGCTTCCTACTACCTACCGATACAACGGCAGATCGGCCCGTGCGGGGTCACCCTGCGTGGTCGTTCGTACGCGTGTCCGAGGAGCTCCGCGTGGTTCGCAAGGTTGACGTGACGCTGATCGACGACCTGGACGGGATGTCCGCGGACGACACCGTCGTGTTCGGTTACCGGGGAACATGGTTCGAGATCGACCTGTCGTCCGAGAACGCAGCGCAGATCCACGGCCTGCTCACGGAGTGGAGCACCCGAGGACGTCGGTCGGAGGACATCTCGACGGTGCGGCGTCGGACGGCAGCGGACCGCGCGGAGACCGCGGCGATCCGCACGTGGGCGCGTGGACATGGTTTCGCCATCGCCGACCGCGGGCGCATCGCCGATTCTGTCGTGGCGGCGTATCGGACGCGAGCACGTCCGCCGTCTCGTGAGGATGCGACCTGCCCCCGTCGTCGCGGACGGGAAAGCTGAACGAGGCGTACGCGAGTCGATCTGCGAACGCCTGGTGGAGGGATGGACCATGAACGACCCCGGTGATGCGACCGCGTCCGACGGGCCTCGACTCGGCCCGGGGGAGCGGTTGTCGGATTTCGTCGACGTGTGTGTCGGGGTCGCCGGCGCGGACGGTGGCGCGGTGGTCGTGTCGTCCCCGCGTCACCCCGATACGCGACGCGTGCTGCACACCACCGACTCGTCGGCGGAGAGGATCGCCGACCTGCTGTACCTGCACGGCGCGGATGTCGATCTCGTGTCGAGTGACCGTGCGGTGGGCCGGACGATCATCGTGGACGACCGCCACGACGGGGCGCGGTGGCCGTTGCTGATCGACGACCTGGTGGCATTGGATGTCGGGTGGGTGAGGGTGCTCCCACTGGGCGCGGTGGACGCCCCCCTCGGGTGCGTGCAACTGCACCGGCGCTCGGTGTGGAGCGGGCCGTTGCCGGCAGGAACGGACGTCTTGATCGGACACCTGGTGCGGGTCATCGGGCCCGTGGTCGCAGGCGACGCCGCGCTGGCGACCGTGGACGGGGACGAGGCAACCGATCTCACGAGCGTGGCCATCGGCATCCTGGTCGCGCGGCATGCCGTGGCGGTCGATGTCGCGTCGGCGATGTTGCGGGCCGGAGCGGTCACTCGGGAGCATTCGTCGGTGGAGGAGGCGCAGCGCATCATCGCCACCCTCCACGGCCGCGAGGGGCCGTGACACGCGCAGCGCGGCGGCGGCATCATCCTTCCCGAGGGGTCACCCGGCAGTCTCCGCGGCGACGAGTCCGAGCACCAGAGCGGCCGCCAGACCGCCTGCGTACGCGCGGTTCCACAGGCCGCCCGTGTCGGAACCGGCTGCCAGCAGGCCCGGAATCGGCTCGCCGTTCGGTGTCAGAACACGGGCGTCGCCGTCGACTCTGACGCCGTGAAACGGGAAAGTGACGGCCGGGACGGCTTCGATGACGTAGTAAGGCGGTTCGCTCAGCGGGCTCGCATCCAGCGCTCGGCCCGGCACAGGGCCCTCCGCCGACGTGGTGGACTCGTTGAAGTCGGCGATCGCGGCCGCGATGGCGGCTCCGTCGTATCCCCAGTCCTCCGGTAGGTATTCGAGCTCCTCGAGCGTGTCCGCTCGTCCGACCCGACCCCCGCGCTTGCTCGCCAGTGCGAACTTGTCGACGGCCACGGCGCCCTCGACGTACGACGCCAGGACCCAGTCCCGGTGCACGCGAGCGTCCGCCACGAGAAGCCCGCGTGCCTCGCGCCGGTCGAGCAGAGCCATCGTCGTCAGGTGATCACCGAGTGTCTCGTCGACGAAGCGCGTCCCGTCGAGATCGAACAGGAGCGCGTGTTCGCTGTAGTACAGCGACATGTCGACGAAATCGGACGGGTCCGTCAGGGTCACCCCGCTGGGAATCAGGTGCCCGTAGAAGCCGGCGTTCATCGCACCGGCGGCAGCGCCGACGCTCTCGGCGAGTGTCAGGCCCACCCCCGTGCTGTGGGGGTTCGAGCGCAGTTGCATGCGCCCTGCATTCGGATGAACGTGCTTCTCGAGCAGCGCTGCGGACCCTTGGAAACCGCCCGTGGCGAGCACGGTGTGCGCCGCCCGCACGTCCTGTGGTTCCGCGGTGCCGGTCCGGATCACCGCGCCGGTGACGACGCCGTTCTCGAACATCAGGCTCTCGGTGCACGTGTTCAGAAGGACCGATCCGCCGGACTCGAGGACGATCCGCCTGCACAGATCGACGTACTGGTTGGTGTCGAACTTGTGTCCTCGCCCGAAGGACAGGATTCGCTGCGCATCGCCCACCTCCACACCGGTGTCACGTAACCACTGCACGCCGTCCTGGAACCGGTCCACCAGCAGTCGCCTCAGGGCAGGGTTGCCGTGCGGGTTCTGTGCGTCCATGACGGTGTGATCCGGTGCCGTCCAGACGTATCCGGCATAGCGCGCGGATCCGCCGACATCCGCACCGACCTCCACCACGACGACGGATCTGCCTGCGGACGCGGCGCGGGCTCCGGCGGTCAGACCGGCCATCCCGCCGCCGATGACCAGTACGTCGCACTCGATGTCGTTCATTGCTGTCGGCCTCTCGATCAGAAGTGGTGTCTGCGGGTCACCGTGAGAACGCGCGCAGCCCGGCTGCGGCGAATTCGACTGTGGCGTGGGCGGCTGCTGCGGCGGTGCCGTCCGTGTCGTCGGAGGTGGCGGCGCGGTGTGCGATGCCTTCGGCGATGACGGCGATCTTGAAGTCGGCGAGGGCGCGGTAGAAGTTCCAGTGGGCGAGGTCGCGTCCGGATACGGCGGCGTAGTGCTGGGCGAGGTCGTCGGCGTCGGGGTAGCGGGGGGAGGTCCAGGCGGCGTCGACGCCGAGGACGGTGTCGAACATGGGTTGCCGGTAGGCGCACATGAGGGCGATGTCGGTGAGGGGGTCGCCGAGGGTGGACATCTCCCAGTCGACGAGTGCGGCAACGGTTCCGGGTTCACCGTGGGTGAGGATGGTGTTGTCGACGCGGTAGTCGCCGTGCACGATGGCGGCGGCGCAGTGGGTGGGGACGGCGTCGGTGAGGGCCTGGTGGAGTCGGTCGATGTCGTTCAGGTCGCGGGTCTTGACGCGGTGCCATTGCCGTCCCCAGGTGGCGACCTGTCGGGCGGTGAATCCGTCGGGTCTGCCGAAGTCGGCGAGTCCGACTTCGTGGTGGTCGACGGCGTGCAGCGCGGCGAGGACACGGACGAGTTCGCTGGTGTTGGCGGCGATGTCGTCGTCGGTGAGGGCGTCGAGGTCGGTGCGGGTGCGCACGACCTGTCCGGGGACGAACTCGACGACGGTCATCGGAGCTCCGAGGGTGGCGCCGTCGGCGTCGAAGGCGACGGCGGTGGCGACGGGGACGTCGGTGCCGGCGAGGGCGCGGGTGACGGTCCACTCGCGGGCCATGTCGTGGGCGGAGGGGGTCAGTCCGCTGACCGGGGGGCGTCGCACGATCCACGAGGTGGTGTCGTCGTGGGCGCGGTAGGTGAGGTTGGACCGGCCTCCGGCGATGCGGTCGACGCGCAGGTGCCCGGTGATGTCGATGCCGTTGTCGCGCAGGAACGTCTCGAGTGCGGCGATGTTCATGCCGGGGAGCGTGGTGGTCACGGCTGTTCCTTGGCGGCGGCGCGGCGGGCGGCGCCGACGGCGCGTTTGGCGATGGCCCACCGGTGCACTTCGGAGGGTCCGTCGTAGACGCGGAAGGGGCGGACCTCGCGGGAGAGTCGGGCGAGGGGCAGGTCGTCGGAGACACCGAGTCCGCCGCACATCTGCACGCCGCGGTCGACGATGCGGAAGATGGCTTCGGCGGCGAAGGTCTTGGCGATGGAGGTCTCGTTGCTCGCGGGGTCGCCGAGGTCGAGTGCGTGGCAGGCGGTGACGAGCAGGGCGCGGGTGGCGGCGATGTCGATCTCGTTGTCGGCGATCATCTTCTGCACCATGCCGAGGTCGCCGAGGCGGCTGCCGAACCCTTCGCGGTGGGCGACGTGGGCGACGGCGACGTCGTGGCCGCGTCGGGCGGCGCCGAGCCAGCGCATGACGTGGGTCATGCGGGCGGGTCCGAGGCGGACCTGGGCGTAGGTGAATCCTTCGTCGACGGCGCCGAGGACGTTGTCCTCGGGCACGAGGACGTGGTCGAAGGTGACTTCGCAGTGCCCGCCGATCATGGCGCGGTCGAGGGTGCTGATGTGGCGGCCGACGGTGATACCGGCGGTGTCGGCGGGGACGAGGAACATCGTGGCGCCGCCGCGGTCGCCGGGGGTGCCGGAGGTGCGGGCCATGACGATGAAGAATCCGGCGCCGTCGGCGCCGGTGATGAACCATTTGTGGCCGTCGATGCGCCAGCCGCCGTCGGTGCGGGTGGCGGTGGTGGTGAGGGCGGAGGGGTCCGAGCCGGCGCCGGGGGCGGGTTCGGTCATCGCGAACGCGGACCGCACGTCGCCGCGGGCGAGGGGGGCGAGGAACTGTTCCTTCTGGGCGGGGGAGGCGACGTGGGCGAGCAGGTGGACGTTGCCTTCGTCGGGGGCGCTGATGTTCGTCGCGATCGGGCCGAAGAGGGAGTAGCCGGCTTCTTCGAACACGGGGGCGCGGTCGCTCATGGACAGTCCGCCGCCGCCGTACTCGCGGGGGGCGTGGGGAGCGAAGACTGCCGCGTCCTTCGCCGCGGCCTGCAGTTCCCGGCGTAGGTCGTCGCCGCCCGCGGCGGTCACGTCACCGAGGAACTTGTCCTCGATGGGCAGGACGTGCTCGCGGGTGAACGTGCGGGTGCGCTCGATCCACTCGCGGACGACGGGGTCGTAGGTCAGATCGATCGCCATGGTGGTTCCCTTTCACATGGTCCAGGAGCGTTCGCTCGGTGGGGTCGTGCTGAGACGTGGTTCGAGGCTCACGGGCACGTAGGTGACGGAACCCTCGACGGATCGACAGGCGGCGGTGACCAACGTTCGGTCACCGCGTCTTCGTGAGGTCGATACATGCGTAGTACCAGGAAGAACGGACGTGGTGGGGCGGGAAGCCAGGATTCCCGACTATCGAGGTCATCGGGTCTCGCGTACCCGACCACGATTCGAGAGGGAGTGGACACCACACCGTCCGGCGAGGTGGTCGATCCGACGGAGAACACGTCGCCGGGTGCGTCGTACAGCCAGCCGGTATCGGCCTCGTACAGGGTGACGCTCCAGAACGCCTCTGCGGGTGGGGGTTCGGAGAAAGTGATCTCGTAGGTGCGGCCTCCGAGGCCCGTCAGTGCGGTTCCGTCCGAGTCGACGTACGTGTTGTACGAGCAGTTCTCCTCGACGACGTTGGCTCCGAGCCCCACGAAGTTCATGACGGCGCGTGCCACGAAGTTGTGTCCGTGTGCGCCCTTGTCGAGTACCCGCGTCCACCCGGACGCCGTGCGCCGCCCGAGGCGGGATCGGGACGTGTCGAGCAGGGACATGGCGCGTGTGAAGCCGAGGTCGGCGCCTCGTGACACCACCTCTTCGAGATCGCCGACCTCCGGCGTACCGGGACCGACGTTCAGCTGACGGAACTGGTGAACGTGCGACACATCCTGCACCGGAACACCGTTGACGGCCACCACGGCATCGAGGGCCGTCAGGAACGCGGCGGCGGAAGACTCCACCTCCTCCCGGAGCAGAACGGGCCACGAACGAGAGCGGGGAGGTGGACCGGTGAGGACGACCGAGTCCTGCAGTGTCCTGACCGTGTCGATGTCGTCGGGAGCGCCGTGAACCTGGATGCGCATGAGCAGCCACATCAGCGGCGTGGACACGGGAAAGGACACGACGTCGGACGACCGCGCGGTGCCGGGGTCGTCCTGGCCCGGCGCGATCACCATGATCCTGCGTGGGCCGTCCGGATGCGTCCGCGCGCTGACGTTGCTCACGTTGCTGTGGGCGTCCAGGAATTCGAGGGTGTAGTACCTGCCACCGAAGTCGGGTAGCTCGATGGTCACCGGTCCGTCGGTCAGATCCAGCCAGGCATTGGAGTAGACCGTGTCGACGTTCGGAACCCGGAACTGGCGAAAATCCGAACGGGCCGTGCTTCTCTCGTGGACCAAGGTGTTGACGGACCACGGTGCACCGTCGGCATCCGGAGCGCACTGTGCACACATGCTCGCGTACTGGTAGACGGCGGGCACGCCGTACAGCACTGCCTGCTGCGCGAGCACGGACGCGAGTGTGAGCGCCTCGTCGGCGGCCACGGGTCGGACGTCGTCGGACGTCGATTCCTGGTATTGGTCGGTTCGAGCAGGGTCGTACGGCGTCGGGCCACTCACGGTGGCCGTTTCTCGTCCTCGAGTCATCCGACACTCCTTCACCCGGCGCACCGACCTGTACGCGACCCCGCCACCGCTCTTGACTCTGCCCACCCTACTTGGTGAACTGAGGTCAGTTCAACAAAGGAGATGGACATGAGTGCTCTCGGTAGATCGATCCGGACGACCACGATCGCTGTGGTCGGGGTGGTGGCGCTGACGATGACGGCGTGCGGCAGCAGCGGTGGAGGGGGTACCTCTCCCGTGGAGGGGAGCTGGGACGACGTCGTCGCCGCGGCGAAGTCCGAGGGGTCGGTGATGTTGTACTCGAGCCAGAACACCACGATCCTCGACAGCGTGAAGAAGGCCTGGAGTCAGACGTACCCCGAGATCACTCTCGATTTCGTTCGCGGAACGGACGCGGATCTGAATCCTCGTGTCGAGACCGAGAACAAGACCGGTAAGGGCACGGCGGACGTACACGTGGTCACGGACACGGCATGGATCGCGTCGGCGGCGGAGTCCGGCGCGTACTCCCAGTCTCTGAAGGGCGACGCGTTCGACGATCCGGACTACGGACGGGACCGCAGCGTCAAGAACGACAGGTTCTTCCTCGACGTCGCCGCCACCTTCGGCATGGGGTGGAACACGGGAACCGTGCCGGCCGGACTCACCGATCCGCGCGATGTGTTGCGCCCCGAGTACCGAGGCAAGGTGGGCGTGGTCAACCCCGTCGGCATCGCGTCCTACGTGGATCTCTACCGCTTCTACCGCGAGAACTTCGGCGACGATTTCGTGGACCAGCTCGCCGAGCAGCAGCCTCGCATCTACCCGAGCGCGCTGGGGGTCGCGCAGGCACTCACCTCCGGTGAGGTCGTCGTCTCCCCCATGGTCCAGCCTCTCGTGCAGGAGGTCGCGTCCGGCGCTCCGGTGAACTGGGTGCTCCCGACGCCGTCGTGGGGAACACCGTTCTACGGTCACGTCACGTCGGTCGCGCCCCATCCCAACGCTGCGCAGGTTCTGGCCGACTTCCTGGTCAGCCCCGAAGGTCAACGGGCGCAGGCGATCGGGGTCGCGACTGCGCTGCCCGGTATCGACGGCGCGACCGCCGACGCCCATGACATCGCCGGGCCCGATCCGACACAACTCACTCCCGAGTTCATCGAGCGGGAATCCCGTGAGTGGGAGCAGAAGTTCCAGGGCTGACCGAGCCACGGAACGGCCCCGGGCTCAGTGCTCGGGGCCGAACGTCACGGTGCGGGCCACGATCAGTGCCAGGACGCCGAGACTCGCAGTGAGGACTGCCAGTACGTGAGCGCGCGCCGGGATTCCTCGCGGCGCGTCCGGGCCGGCGTCCGCGCGCCTGCGCTTCGGTCGCCGAACGATGTCGACGACGAGCGCAGCGACGGCGCCGGTCAGTACGACGCCGGCGGCTACAGCCGTCGGTACGTCACCCTGGTGGGTGGCCAGGCGCAGACCCACCAGGGCGCACACCGCCACCGAGCACTCGGTGCGCCGCCAGGCGAGCGCCGTCCGTTCGACCTGGAGACCACCGTCCCCGAGTGCGCCCGCTGGCCTGTCCTCGGGTGGTCCCGTCACGAGAAGACCGACCAGACGACCAGCGCTGCGGCCACCGCCAGCAGGGCGGCCAGGGGTGCTCCGACACGAGGGGACGGAAGCGGCCGATTACGGCGCAGGCTCGATTCGACTGCGCCCCAGGCCCACCACGCGTGCAGCGGCAGAACGACGGAGCATCCGATCAGCAGCACCGATGCGATGCGTGCGGGCGTCGTGTCCCCTCCGACCTCGAACACGTCGAGCGCGACTCCGGCTGCCATGAACGCCAACGATGTTCGAATCCACGCGAGGTACGTCCGCTCGTTCGCCAGGCTGAACCGTGCGTCCGGTTCGGCACCGACGGCGTAGACCCGGCGCGGGCGCCGACGATCGTGCGCCTCCTCCTGGGACATGACTTCTCCTGACGGTCGAGGGCTCGCAATGTCACTGAGAGTCCCTAGCCTAATCGAACTCACTTCAGTTATGGTCGTGGTGTGACTGCACCCGACTGCTCGGATGGTGGCGACGAGCTGTTCCGCGACGCGCGCGCGCTGCAGATCTGGGGATTTCCGCTCGTCTTCGCTCAGCGACTGCGTCTCCGGTTCACATCCCCGCTGGAGCCTGACGTGGACCGGCCGCTCACATCGGCGGGTGCAGCGCTGAACACGATGGGCCATCAGCGCAGGTTGTCCGATCCCACCCTCACCGCAGGAGTGGCTCCCAACGTGGACACGCTCTACTCACTGGCCTTCGTCGACCTCGATGTCGGGTCGTTCACGCTTCGAATGCCCGATCTCGGTGACCGCTACTACTGCATTCAGCTAGGTGAGGCCGACTCGACGACCATCGCGGTACAGGGTCAGCGGACACACGGGAGCCGTTTGCCGACACTGCATATCGTCCGCTCGGGCAGCGAGGTGGTCATGGCGGACGACGAACTACTGGTGGCCTGCCGAACACGTCATGTCATGGTTGCAGTGCGCATCCTGGTGCGACCGGACGATGCCGAGGATCTCCGGCGAGTGATCGCCGTGCAGGACGCCATCGTGCTGGACGGGCCGCGTGCGCCCGGAGCTGCGTGCGACGCTGCCACCCGCACGCTCGTCCTCCGTGAACGCGATGACGAACTACGCGATCCGGAAGCCTTTCTCGACTCGCTGGACCACGCCGTCGCCGGTGTCGCGGCGGCGGACGTGCCACCCGCGGTCCGCGAGAGCTTGGCGCGACTGCGTAGAGCGCTGCACGCAGGGGAACAGTTCACGCGAGCACGTTCGCAGTTCGCAGCAGGGTTGTCCGACGGCCTGGATGCGATCGCCGACCGGGTGAGGTCGCTGGGCCGGACGACGAACGGCTGGTCGGTCAACGAACTCGGCACGGATTTCGGCGACGACCATCTTCTGCGCGCGGCCGTCGCGTTGTCTCAGATCTACGTCAACCCGGCGGACGAGGCGCTGTACCCGGTGTGTGAGGTGGACGACGGTGGGCGCCCCTTGTCGGGTGCGCATTCCTACGACATCACTTTCGCCGCCGGCGAGGCGCCGCCGGCGCGCTTCTTCTGGTCCCTCACCGTCTACCACAAGCGAGGACTGCTGTGCGAGAACTCGATCGGCCGATATGCAATCACCGACCGGACGCCCGGCGTGACGGTGGCGCACGACGGATCCCTGACCGTTCGACTCGCGTCGACCCCGCCCGCGGAAGGGACGAGCAACTGGCTCCCGACTCCGTCCGGAGACTTCCGGTTGATGCTGCGGCTGTACGGACCCTCGGACCGGGCGTGGAGCCCGCCAGTCGTGCGGCGGACGCCCGCCAGGTCGTCTCGGACCGTGGGGGACCGATGACCGACACGCGATCCGGAGGGATCGAACTCGGACCGGTATCTCGACGGGTGTTGTGCGAGTTCGCATCCTGTGGCCGCGGACCCCTGCCGAGCACCACCGCGGTGGCCCGTGCTCTCCACATCAGCGAGCCGCACCTACGGCGCCTGCTCGCCGGTGAGTCGACCACTCTGGGTGCTCTGCGTGCTCGACACGACGCCGCCCGCGCGGTGGAGGCGCTTCGGCGCGGCGAGGCCCTGGACATCGTGTCGGCCCGATTGGGCTACTCGGAACCACGGGCGTTCCGGCGCGCCTTCCGCCGGTGGACCGGGATGACGCCGAGCGCGGTAGGTGCGGCATGACCGGGGTGATCTCGACCCGTCATGTCGTGTTGCGCTCGTGGCCGAACGGCGCACTGACGAGTGGTGACCTCGAGGTGGTGGAGGCGCCGGTGCCCGAGCTCCGTTCCGGCGACGTGCTCGTCCGCAACACGTGGCTCTCGATCGATCCGTCGATCCGCATCCGGCTGTCGAGGCAGACGCCGGGAGGCTATCTGCCGCCCTTCGCGCCAGGGCAGGCACTGGAAGGTCTCGCTCTCGGCGTCGTCGAACGATCGGAAAGCTCCGCTTTCGCTGTCGGTGACATCGTCACTCACACACTGGGTTTCCGTGAGCACGCCCTCATCTCGGCCGACACCGCGACGATCGGCGGCTACGGGTCGCCCACCGTCGTCCGTCCGGGCGGTCTGCCCGAACAGTGGTTCCTCGGGCCCCTGGGCAGTTCCGGTCTCACCGCGTACGCGGGGATGATCGGCATCCTCGACGTGGGGCCCGCGGACACGGTCTGGGTGTCGTCCGCTGCCGGTGCGGTCGGTGGGCTCGCGGCGGGACTCGCGGTGGCACGAGGGGCCACCGTCATCGGATCGGCAGGGTCAGCGGCCAAGGTGGCCCATCTGCGAGCGTCCGGCCTGGCGGACGCCTTCGATCATCACGAATCGCTGCCCGCGGCGGTGGCCGCCGCGGCGCCGGACGGCATCGACGCGTACTTCGACTGTGTCGGCGGTGATCACCTGACTGCAGCGATCGACGCACTTCGACCGAACGGACGTATCGCGATGTGCGGCCAGATGTCCCAGTACGACGCGGCCGACGCGCCGAGTCTTCCCGGCAACCTGTTCCAGTTCGTGTCGAAGAATCTGTCGATGCGGGGGTACCGGGCCGGATCGTTCCTGCACCTCGAAGCCGACATGCGCGCGGAGATCACCTCCCTCATCGACGCGGGCCGTCTCGGGTACGACGAATGGGTGTTCGACGGACTCGATTCGGCCCCGGCCGCACTGGTCTCGATGCTGGCAGGGGAGAACATAGGTAAGACGCTCGTCCGACTGGGATGACCTCGCGGGCGTCACCGTCGGAACTCAGTCGGCGGAGAGGGAGTCGAGCAGCGTTGCGAGGCGGTCGGGGGCGCTGATCATCGGCATGTGTCCGGAGTCCATGTGCACGACGTGCCCCGACCCGGCTCCGGCGCGGACCAGTGCGGACGAGGCTTCCTGCAGTTCCGGCGGGTAGCACGTGTCCCTCGCCGTCCGGATGTAGGTGCGGGGGACGTCGACCCGGAGGCCGGAGAGATCGACGGTCTCGGTGAGCAGCGCGCCGGAGTCGTCGACGAGCTGCTCGAGAGTCCACGCGGTCTGCTCGTCGTCCATGTCGTTGCACAACATGGCCTGTGCCCCCTCGGGGCCCTGGACGTATCTGCCGTCCACGATGGACGCCTTCACGATGTCGCGAACCGCAGGATCGATCCCGTCGATCACCGCCGTTCCGTCCGGCGGGACCACCGCGGCCAGGAAGACCACGTGCCGGACACGGTCCTGCAGCCTGTCGAGAACGCGAGGAACCGACACTCCGGCGAACGAGTGGGCCACCAGCACGATGTCGGTGACATCCTCCCGCTCCACGTCCGCGACGATCGCGTCGGCGCAGTCCTCCAGTGTGACGGTGCGCAGGTCGATGTCTGCGCGTTCACCGCGGCCGGGAAGGTCGACCGCGACCACGCGACCGGTCAACCGCGGTACGAGGCGGTCCCAACACGACGCGCCCATTCCGGCACCGTGCACGAGTACGAACGACATGATGTGTCTCCACTTCTTTCGTGATGTGCCGCTGGTGCGGTTCAGCGGCATCGGGATTCTAGAGTTCTGCGCCTGTTCGATATCCCTCTGCGATCGCGTGACCGATGCGCCGTGGTGTGACGCAATCTCCGATGACGCTGACGGTGGAGCTCGAGTCGAGTCCGAACGACGACAGTGCCACTCGCGGCTGGTGCCACACGATGGCGGCGTCCTCGTAGGGCAGGTCGCCGGCCCCGAAGACCGGGCGCAAGGTCACCGGATCTGCCGGGTCGTCGGGAACGTGAAGGGCGTGCGCGACCTTGAAGTCGACCCCTGCGTCACCCAGTCGATCGAGCAGCGGTCCTGCACTCTCGGTGGGGATTCGGGACGCGAGAGCCGTGAGCGTCGTGGCCACGGTGACCTCCCAGCCACGCTGCACGAGTGCTTCGGCTGCGCTGTACGCCGGCCAGAAGCCGTCACCGTCGTCGAACACCACCACCCTGCCGGCATCGGCCGAGACGCGGCCGAGCAGAACATCGTCGACGCTGTAGGAGGTCCGCGTCCGGAGCGACGGGGTCACGTCCGCGGGACGCGATCCTGTCGCCACCACGATGTGGTCCGACGCGGAGCGAATCTCGTCCAGGTCGTCCTCGCCGATTCCGGCCGACAGGTGAACCTCGACCTTCAGTCGACGCATCTCACGTTCCAGATAGTCGACGATGTCGATGAGCGTCGCGCGATGGGGCGCCGAGGCAGCGACGCGTACGGATCCGCCGAGGGCACCGCCCTTCTCGAACACGGTGACTCGGTGGCCCCTTCCTGCGGCCACGCGAGCGGCTTCGAGACCCGCGGGGCCGCCGCCGATCACGACGACGTCCTTCGTCGCGCGGGCTCGTCGACCGACGTCGACGTGTCGACCGCGCCCGATCTCGGCATTGACCGCGCAGTGCAGATGCGGGTCGAAGGCCCTGCAGTCCTGGTTGACGCCGAGGCAACCGCGTATCTCGTCGAGGCGACCGGTTCGAGACTTGTTCGGCAGTTCAGGGTCCGCTATCAGCGCCCGTGCCATGCCGACCATGTCCACCTGTCCGGTCTTGATGGCGTGGTCCGCAACGCCCGCATCGCGAATCCGCTGTCCGACGAGAGTCGGTGTCCCGGTCGCCGATCGGACCCTCGCAGCCGACGGGATCGCGACCGCGTCCGCGCCGGTGGAATCCTTGACGTACTTCCCGCGGGTGCCGTGGGTGATGCTGAAGTAGTCGACGCCGACCGCGGCCACGTTCTCGGCGATGCGAACGCAGTCGTCGATGGACATTCCGCCGGGGATCTCCTCCTCCCCGCTCAACCTCACTCCGAGCGCGAGCCCCGCGGGCATCTCCGACCGCATCGCCTCGATCACCATCCGGGTGAAGCGCATTCGGCCGTCGAACGAGCCGCCGAAATCGTCTGTCCGTCGGTTCGTGAGCGGGGACATGAACTGAGCGGGGAGGTACCCGTGCGCAGCATGGAGCTCCACCCCGTCGACACCTGCTCGCACCAGGTTTCGCGTCGACGTGCGCCAACCCTCGACGATGTCCTCGATCTCCGCGACCGACAGTTCGTGGGGTGGGTAGGCGTCGCGCGCGGTCTTGATCGCCGAGGGCGCGGAGGGTGGCGCATCCGATTCGCCGCCGATGAACTCACGTCCGAGATGGCAGAGTTGGCCGATGAATCGTGCGTCGTGGCGATGCGCCGCAGACACTTTGGCCGCTGTGCTCGGAATGACCTCGACCCGGTAGGCCTCGATCAGCTTGCGCGATCGCAGCGTCGTCGTCGGGTGCACGACCGTGGCACCCCCGATGATCAAGCCCACTCCACCCGCGGCCAGACGCTCGACGTGCTCGGTGTCCCCGTGGGTGGGCACACCGTCGACCGCCATCGACGTGCCCGCCGGGAGCGCGACCAGTCTGTTCTTCAGCGTGAGTCCGCCGATCCGGATCGGCGAGAAGAGGTGGGGAAAGTGGTCGTTCATTCGGACTCGGTTCTGTCGGCGGGTGTTCTGGGGCGGACGAGGACTCGAACACGCGGTTCCTCCGCCAGGTCGAGCGCGAGGTCGGTTCGGACGAGCCGTTCCGGAACGGTGAGACGCACGGTCTCCTGGGCGGAGTACTCGGCCCAGTTCCGGAAGGTGCAGAACTCGACGTACGTCGAGGCGGAGTCGCTCACCCTGGTCAGCGCCCATCGCGATGCGCCGAGGCGCAGGCGCGACGACCTCAGACGAGTCATGGCGTGGACGAAGTGGTCCGCCCGCTGCGGACGGACCACGTACGTCGTCTCGACGACGATTGTCGCGCCACGATGACCCGGTTCGAGTTCCGGCGGTCCGGCGGCACCGGACGGGTCGGGCGCGATGGAGTCGCTGGGCAGAATGCCTCGGCGCAGCAGTCCGATCGACGACACCGACATCGCGACGGCGGAGAGTGCGACAGCGGAGACGAGCCCCATCGTGTCGGCGATGAGCCCCCACAGAAGGGCACCGACCGCTTGGCTGCCCTGGAACGTCAGCATCACGACGGCGATGACTCGGGCCTTGATCCACGGTGGCACGACCGCGTGCGTCGCGATCATCCACGTGCTCTGCACGCCGACCCAGGCCGCGCCGACGATCACCAACAGAGCGACCACGACCGGCATCCACGGCACGAAGGCGAGACCGAGCAGAACCAGTGCGTACGCGGCAGAACCCAGGGCTGCGAACACGTTCCAGCTCAGGCGTCGACGAAGCGGCATCGAGGCGATGGTGCCCGCCACCGCGCCGACACCGATCGCCCCGGACAACACTCCGAACTCGAACGTCGTCACGTGGAGCATCTCGTACGCCACGAGCGGCAGCAGAGCCCACAGGCAGCTCGCCGGCAGGCCGAACATCACGACACGGAACAACAGTCTCCGCGTCCATCGCGAATGACGGATGAACCGCAGACTCGTCGCCACCGATTCGAGAACCGACTCGGTCCTGGGAACTCGCCCGGACCGAGGCGGGATCTGACCGGCCGCCAGGACGACGCAGATCGCGAACACGACCGTGACGAGAGCGAAGGTGGAGGTGGCGCCCCATGCGGCCAGGAGTGCCCCGCCGAGTACCGGACCGATGGCGCGTGCACCGTTGAAGATGGCGCCGTCGATCGCGGGCACGACGGTCATCATCTCGCGGGTCGCCAGCGTCGGCAGCAGCGATTGCCAGACGATCGCCACCGACGCCAGACCGCACCCCGACAGGAACACGGCCGCCATCAGAACCGGCATCGTCGCGAGGTCGAGGACCTGGAGCACCGTGAGCACTGCCGACGTGACCAACAGACCGATCGCCGTGCCGGTCAGCAGAGTTCGATGGCCGGCGTGCTCCGCTATCGCGCCGAGGGGGAGGGAGAGCAGAAAGAAGGGCAGGCTGGCGGCGAACTGGACGCCCGACACTGCGAACGCGGATTCTCCTGCTCGGGTCAGGGTCCACTGGACCGCCAGAACGAGGATCCAGATGCCGATGGCGGCGCCGAGTTCGAAACCCAACATCATGCGTAATCGGCGCACACGCAACGGCGTCAGGAGTGTGACGGTCGGTGGTCGTGTCATGGCCTGTGCCCCTTCGCCGCCCGCCGGCATCACCGGATGAAGCCCGACGTCACCGGATGAAACGCTGTTCCCACTCCGCCTGGTACTCGGTGACCGCTGCGGGGTCGAGGTCCGCGGGGTCGGTCAGTGCGATGTCCTGTGCGCGTCCGACCGACTCCGGGATGTTCGGCAGCACACTCGCGTACCCCTTCGACAACGCCTGCTGGCCCTCGGGGGAGACGAGGAAGTCGGCGAGAAGTTGCGCTGCATTCGGGTGCGGTGCGGACGCGAGAACATGGGAGTAGTAGGGGGCGCCCCACGCCGGGTCCGGCCTGAACCACCCGACGGGTGCGCCTGCCTCCTGCTCGCGCACGAGGGGTTGGACCATCGGCGTGGCGATGATCTCTCCGGACCCGAGGCCCTGTGCGACGGCCAGAACACCGGGATAGACACGTGGCTCGTTCTGCGCGAGTTCGTCGGTGTAGTCGGGTGACCAGTTGCGGTCGAAGAACCGGAACTGATCGGTCACGGCGGCGAAGCCCGCAGGATTGACGACGCCGACACGTCCCCGCAGTTCGGGAGCCAGGAGATCCTCCGGACTGTCGAGACCGTCCGGCAGTGCCGTGGTGTTCCAGCCGAGCCCCAGAACGGCCGCGCTGGTGAGGAAGAGCTTGTCGTTCACCACGCTGGTGTCTCGACCGTAGTCGGGATTGTCGAACGAGGGGCCGACGACGTTCACCGAGTACTCGCCCGAGTCGGCGGCCGCGCGGATCCACGCGGGGTCGGTGGTCATGTGGACGTCGCCGATCCCGCGCCCGGACTTGTGCTCCGCGTCCACGCGGGGGTTCAGCTCGACGTCGGAACCTCGCGTGAACTCCACCGTGATGCCCGGATACGTCGCTTCGAATCCGGCTTTCACCGAGGCGAGGTTCTCGGGGTGCTGCGACGAGTACAGGTAGACGGATCCCTCGTCCTTCGCCGCGGCGACCACGTCGTCCCACGTGCCCGACACCGGTCCGGACGCTGTCGCCCCACCGCTGCAGGCCGCCGACAACCCGACTGCGGCTGCCGATGTCAGCGCCGCGAGCGTACGACACCACGTGGTCATGAGGGTCTCCTGTCAGTTGTGGTCGACGGCGTCAGTCGAACGCGAGTTCCGGTGTCCGGCAGATGAGCAACCGGCGTATCGAGCCGGCCGCGTCGACCGACGCGGTCGCGTTGAAGGACGCCTCGAAGTCGCCGTCTCGCGTGGTCCGCCCCAGTACGAGTTCCACGTCGCCCACCCGGGATCCGACGTCGATGTGATGGACGAGGGTGCTCTTCTCACGCTGGGCGAGGTAGAGGACGAGTCCCTCTCTGTCGCCGACGAATTCGGCGGATGCTCCCTCGCCACGGGAGAACTGCACGGACATCCGGAAGTCGTCCGTGATCATGGTCAGCACCCGGTCGGGATCTTCGGAGTCCATGTACGAGAACCATGTTCGCAGGACTGCTGTCGCGTCGGTCGTCATCGTCGTGCTCCTGTCGGGTCGGTCGAGGGCGCGTCGGAACCGGCCCACGGCACCAGTGCGTGGTCGGGATCGAACGACACCTGGTAGCGGTCGATCAGCCCGTTCTCGTCGAGGTGCATCGCCGCGACGAAATATCCCGTCACGACATCGCCGTGCTCGGTGACGGCTCCCTGGGCGAACTGGACGTCGCCGTCCTGTGCGCGTCGCAGCAGTCGATGCTGCCGGCCGACAGGGGGACGTCCGGTGAGGTAGTCGAGCATCGCGGCGCGACCGGTGCCGGCTCGGGCTCCCGTCGGGACGATCATCACGAAGGAGACGCTCTCCGCCAGCATGTCGGTCGCCTGCTCGAGCTCACCGCTGTCGAGGGTGGCGTAGTAGGACTCGATTCGAAGCATGAACCGAACTTAGTTCAAGAAAAGTCCGCATGTCTTCCATTTCGCCGATACTCTCGAAACAGAACTGAACTCGACTCAGGAGTGTTATGTCTGCAGCGATCGACGACGTCACCTACTCACCCTGGCCGGAGGCGGAGCCCGCGGGCCTGATTCCCGGGCCGGAGCAGACCGATCTCCGGTCCGCGATGCGCGCAGTACTGGCGCGGCACCGTGGGCGAGACGAGGGGGACCCGACGGCACTGTGGCGGACACTCGTGGACGACATGGCCGTGACCATGCTGTCCGTTCCCGAGGATCGTGGCGGCCTCGGGTACGGGATGACGGACATGGCCGTGGTCCTGGAGGAGTGCGGCCGAGCGCTCGTGTCGGAACCGGTGCTGTTCGCGGCCGGTGTCGGCGTGCACGCGCTGCTCCGAGCTCCGGCCGGAACTGTGGACGAGTTGCTGTCCGGTGCCCTCGCCGGTGAACTCCGCGTCGCGGTGCACCTGCCCGTGTCGCATACGCGACGAGCGGCCACGCAGGTGATCACGGCCGACCACGCGGCAGACGGATGGCGTCTGAGCGGTGTCGCGACCGACATCGTTCACGGTGCGTCGGCCGATGTCGTCGTGGTCGGGGCGCACACGGCGGACGGCGCCCGAGTGTTCGCCGTACCCCTCTCCGACGCGGTGCGCGCCGTCCCGCGGACGGTCATCGACCCGACGCGGCCGCGCGCCGACGTGCACCTCGACTCGGCAGAGGCGTCCGTGCTCACCGAGGTGGCGGACACGGCCTCCGCTCTCGACGACCTGACAGCGCGAGCGACGATCGGGCTGGCGAGCGAGCACACGGGAATCGCCGATCGCATGCTGGAGATGACCGTCGAGTACGTCACCACCAGGCAGCAGTTCGGTCGGCCCGTCGGCTCCTTCCAGGCCGTGAAGCACCGACTCGCCGACCTGCTCCTCTCTCTCGAACGAGCGCGATCGGCATCCCGCTTCGCTGCTGCGCTCCACGACAGCTCCCCGGACCGTGCCGCGCTCGCGGTCGCGATCGCCGGCGCCGTGTGCACGGAGGTCGCGTCCGAGTCGGTCGCCGAGGCGGTGCAGCTGCACGGTGGCGTCGGCTTCACGTGGGAGCACCAGGCGCACAGATACTTTCGCCGAGCTACCGGTGACGAGGCGCTGCTCGGCGATGCGGTGTACCACCGCCGCCGCATCGCCGACCTCATCGGACTGAACCCGGTTCGATTCGAGGGTTGACGCGCTCGACCCCATGCCGTAAAACTGAAGTGAATCCAGTTCAAATCGTGACGCAGCCCAAGGAGATCCCATGATCGACACCGACCACATCCTGCTCGAGAAGGACGGCGACGTCGCTCGCGTCTGGCTCAACCGCCCGCACAAGAAGAACGCGGTGACTCCGGAGCTGCTGTACCGACTCGACGAGATCATCGCCGAGGTCGACGCCGACCCGAACCTCAAGGTCCTGGTCCTGCGCGGTGTGAACAACACCTTCTGCTCGGGGTTCGACCTCGACATCCTGCTGTCCGACTACGTCGGCAGTACCAACGCCATGGACGTGGCCGTGCTCTCGGCCAAGGTCTGCGATCGCCTGTACTCCATGAACACGCCGTCCGTCGCGGTCCTCGAGGGCTACGTCACCGCCGGTGGGTTCGAGCTCATGATCTCCTGTGATTTCGCCATCGCCGACGACGACGCCAAGATCGGCGACTTCCACATCCGCCGTGCACTGTTCGGCGGCGCCGGCCCCATCTATCGCCTCCCGCGCATGATCGGCATCCGCAAGACCAAGGAACTGATGCTGACCGGCAAGCTGCTCTCCGGTGTCGAGGCTGCGGACTTCGATCTCATCAACGCGTCCGCGCCGGCCGCCGAGTTGGACAAGACCGTCGAGGAGTTCATCGCGCAGCTCACCGACAAGAGCCCGTTCATGATGAAGCTGACCAAGATGACGATCGATCGCGGCCTCGACGCGGACATCCAGTCCCTCATGGTCATGGAGCATCTCGCCGTGGGCAACGCCCTGCAGTCCGAGGACGGGCGAGAAGGCGTCACCGCGTTCCTCGAGAAGCGTGAGCCGAAGTGGGTCGGTCGCTGATCCTCAGCGAGACACGAACGAGGAACGACGGTCGGCGGGGAGCGGGAGGATCACGATGACGAATGGTCTCGGGACACAGCGGGTGGTGTTGCAGGGCAGTAGATGCACTGTGTGCGGCACGGTCGCGTACCCGGCGTCGAGTCTCTGCTCCCGGTGCGTCACGCCCACGGCAGAACCCGTCGACCTGAGTACGTCGGGCACCGTGTGGGCCCACACGGTGCAGCGCTTCCCGCCCAAGTCGCCGCCGTACGTGCCACCCGCGGGCGGGTTCACCCCGTTCGCGGTCGGCTGGGTCGAGTTGAGCGAGGGCATCCGCATCGAGGCGATTCTCGACACCGAGAACGTCGACGATCTGCACGGAGCGCTCGTCCACCTCACGGCCGTCGTGCCGGTTCCCCGGTTCGAGGTCGTCGCGGCCGGCCCGTCGTCCGCACCGAGCACACTGGGAGACACCGTATGAGCGAGTCCGTGGTCATCGTCGGAGTGGGATTGTCGAAGTTCGGTCGCCAGCCCGGTGTCAGCGGCCGAGCGATGGCCGTCTCGGCCATTACCGCCGCGCTCGCCGACGCGGGCATCGCCTGGCCGGACGTCGATGTGGCGTTCGGGGGCAGCGACTCCGCGGGCCTCGCCGACACGCTCGTCAGTGAACTCGGTTTCACCGGACTGCCGTTCACCAACGTGCGGAACGGCTGCGCCACGGGCGGCAGCGCCCTGTTCTCGGCGGTCAACGCCGTACGGGCGGGATCGGCGTCGATCGGTCTCGCAGTGGGCTTCGACAAGCACCCGCGCGGTGCGTTCGACCCCACGCCGGCGGAGTGGGGTCTGTCCGAGGGGTACGGCGAGGCGGGTCTGATGGTGACCACGCAGTTCTTCGGCGCGAAGATCTCCCGCTACATGCGGCAGCACGGCATCACCCCGGACACGCTCGCGCGCGTCGCCGAGAAGTCCTACCGCAACGGCGCGCTCAATCCCAATGCGTGGCGCCGCGAACCCATGTCGGCCGAGGCGATCGCCTCCGCCGACATGGTGAACGATCCCCTCACGCGGTACATGTTCTGTTCTCCCGGCGAAGGCGGTGCGGCCGTGATCGTGGCCTCACCCGAGGTGGCCGAGCGGCTGACGGGCCGGCCGATCCGGTTGCGCGCCATCACCCATCGGACGCGGCGATTCGGCTCGTTCGAGGTCTTCAGTCCGTCCGTCCAGGGCGTCGGCGAGCCGACCAGCGTCAGCGCGGATGCCGCGGCAGCCGCGTTCGAGCAGGCCGGGATCTCCCCGTCGGATGTCGACGTGGCCCAACTGCAGGACACCGAGAGTGGCGCCGAACTCATGCACATGGCCGAGTGCGGCTTCTGCGAGCACGGCGAGCAGGAGCAGTGGATCGCCGAGGGAGCCACCGAGATCGGCGGGCGTCTACCCGTCAACACCGACGGTGGGTGCATCGCGAACGGAGAACCGATCGGCGCCTCCGGTCTGCGCCAGGTGCACGAGGTGGTCACCCAGTTGCGCGGCGAGGCCGGCGATCGTCAGGTGCCGGGCGGGCCGTCCATCGGCTTCACCCATGTCTACGGGGCACCGGGCATCAGCGCCTGCACCGTTCTGTCCGTCTGAACCAGTCCGATCCGACCAGCGAGGTCAGTCCATGAGTACCAGCACCGTGTCGTCCGACGTCCGAGCATTCACCGCCGAGGCGACGGCGTGGCTCAGCAGCGTGGCCGCACCGCGGACCAGCACGACGTGGGGCGAGGGCTCCGACTCGGTGGCCGTCTTCGAGAACTGGACGCCCGAGGAGGAACGCCGGCACACGGACGTCATCCGCGACTACGAACGACGGAAGTTCGACGCCGGCTGGGGTCCGCTCGACTGGCCCGCGGAATACGGTGGACGAGATCTCCCGCTGTCCCACGTACTCGCCTTCCGCCGCGCGGAGGACCGGTTCGATGTCCCGCGCCGCACCGAGATGTTCTCCGTGACACAGCAACTGGTGGCACCCACGATCGAGAAATGGGGCACGCCGGATCAGCGCGCAACGTACGTGCGCGCGATGCTGCGCACCGACCTCATGGCCTGCCAACTCTTCTCGGAGACCGAGGCCGGTTCCGACCTCGCTGCGGTCCGTACGCGCGCAATCCGTGACGACGACGGGTGGGTGCTGAACGGCCACAAGGTCTGGACGTCGGGAGCCACCGTCTCGGACATCGGAGTGGCGGTGTGCCGCACCGATTCCTCGGTCCCGAAGCACAAAGGTCTCACCGTCTTCCTGGTCCCGATGGACGCGGAGGGCGTCACCATCCGCCCCATTCGGCAGATGACGGGCGGCAGCTCGTTCAACGAGGTGTACCTCGAGAACGTGCGGCTGACCGATGCGCACCGTCTCGGGCCGGAGGGACAGGGATGGCAGGTGGCTCTCACCGTGCTGGCGGCCGAACGGCTCGATGGCGGCAACCTCGGATTGGCGAACGCCGACCGGGCCGTGGAACTGGCGCGCAATCTGGGTCGGCCCCTCACCGAGATCGAGCTGGATCAGGTTGCTGATCTCGTTGTGCACAGCCATGTTCAGCGCGTCACCGCCATGCGCGTCGCCGGCGTCGTGGTCTCCGGACGCGATCCCGGCCCCGAGGCGTCCGTCGGCAAACTGCTGGCGACCACCACGATGTCCCGAACATCAGCGGCGGTCCGCCGGATGCTGGGCTCCGATCTGGTGTCCGACACCGGTGAATGGGGCACGTTCGCCTGGACGGAACACGTCCTGGGCGCGCCCGGATACCGCATCGCCGGCGGCACCGACGAGATCCAACACAACATCATCGCCGAGCGCGTTCTCGGCCTTCCCCGAGAGCCGAGGCCGTGACCACCCACGACACGACACACTCCGCACTGCAGCAGCGCGTCGCCGAGAAGCTGGAGGCCGGCGGCCTCGGATCGCTGCGCAGCTTCGATCCACTCCTCGGCGGGCACTCCGGTCTGACCTACCGCGTGCGGACCGACGACGCCGAGTTGGTGGTCAAGGCCGTGCCCGCAGGGCAGCGCCCCGTCGGGCGCCACGACATGCTGCGGCAGGCGACCATCATGCGGGAACTCGCGGGTACGTCGGTGCCGGTGCCCACGATCGTGATGGTCGACGACACCGAGCCCTCCTGGTACGCCATGACATTCGTCCGCGGTGAGTCGCTCGAGCCTGTTCTGGACGATCCGGCCGTCGACCCGGAGCTGGCGGCCGCGCGCATGCGGCGTGCGGCGGCGGTCCTGCCCGAGCTGCACGCGGTCGATCACCGAGCTGTGCCCGACGCCGGTCCCACGCTCTCACCGGGTGACGAACTCGCCCGGTGGGCTCGCACGCTCGGCGCCGTTCCACCGGTACTGGTGGAGGGCGGAGACAGACTGCTGAGCCTTCTCGGTGCCCGCGTCCCGGATGCGGTCTCGTCGACGCTGGTGCACGGTGACTATCGCCTGGGCAATCTGATCGCGGACGGTACCGAGCCGGTCGCGCTCATCGACTGGGAGATCTGGAGTGTGGGCGACCCCCGTGTCGAGCTGGGGTGGTTCCTCGTCTTCGCCGATGGCGACAACTTCCCCGGTGTCGGGCGGTCCGTCCCCGGTCTGCCGAGCGCCGACGAGTTGGTGGAGATCTACGCCGGTGCGGGACGCGACCTGCCCGATCTGCCGTGGTTCGACGCCCTGGGACGACTCAAGATGGCCGCCATCATGGGGCACAACCTGCGTCGTCACCGGGAGGGCCGTCATCACGATCCGGACCAGGAGAAGCTGCCCGCCACCATCTCTCGGCTGATCGACACCGGAACCGCCCTGCTCGCCTGAGCTCCCTCGTCCTCGTATTCACCCGCTCGATCCGCCCTCCAGGAGGCCAACCGTGGACTTCTCCTACAGTGCTCGTACCGACGCGCTGCTCGAGACCCTCGAGACATTCATGACCGATCATGTTCTGCCCGCCGAGAAGGTGTACGACGCGCAGATCGCGGCGAACACGAACAAGCACGAGCAGCCGGCGGTGATGCGCGAACTGCAGGAGACCGCGCGCTCGCAGGGACTTTGGAACCTTTTCATGACGCACGACGGGCTCGGGGCCGGACTCACCAACCTCGAGTACGCCCCTCTCGCCGAGGTGGTCGGGCGCTCGATCATCGGCAACGAGGCCATCAACTGCTCCGCCCCGGACACCGGCAACATGGAGATCCTCGCCATGTTCGGTACCGAGGAGCAGAAGAAGGACTGGCTCGAGCCCCTGCTCGACTGTCGTATCCGGTCCGCGTTCGCCATGACCGAACCGGCCGTGGCCAGCTCCGACGCCACCAACATCACCTCGACGATCCGGCGCGACGGTGACGAGTACGTGCTCAACGGCCGAAAGTGGTACACCTCGGGTGTTCTCGACCCGGACTGCAAGCTCATCATCTTCATGGGCAAGTCGGATCCGGACGGTCCGACCTACCGTCAGCAGAGCATGATCCTGGTTCCCGCCGACAGTCCCGGCATCGAGGTCCTGCGCGATCTCCCGATGTTCGGTTTCCACGACCGTCTCGGGCACGGCGACGTCCAGTTCACCGATGTCCGGGTGCCGGCCTCGAACATGCTGGGAGCCGAGGGCGACGGTTTCGCCATCGCGCAGGGTCGTCTCGGCCCCGGCCGGATGCACTACGCCATGCGCGCCGTCGGCATGGCCGAGCGCGCTCTGGAGATGATGTGCCGCCGTTCGCTCGACCGAGTGGCCTTCGGTGCCCCGCTCGCCGATCGCGGTGTCGTGCGTGAGTGGATCGCACGCAGTCGTATCGAGATCGACCAGATCCGACTGTTGGTCCTGAAGTCGTCCTGGATGATGGACACCCGCGGTAACGCCTCGGCGCGCTCCGAGGTCGCCGCGATCAAGGTCGCGGCGATGGAGGTGGCGCACAAGGTGGTCGACCGTGCTGTTCAGACGTTCGGAGCGGCCGGTGTCAGCGACGATTTCGTCCTGGCCCGCCTGCACGCCATCACCCGCGCCCTCCAGATCGCAGACGGACCGAGCGAGGTCCATCTCCGCACCATCGCCCGCCTCGAGACGAAGAAGTACCGATGACCGACATACATTCCCTCACCGGCAGAGTGGCGCTCGTGACCGGCGCGAGCCGCGGACTCGGCCTTGCCATCGCTCGTGGACTGCGCGACGCGGGCGCCACCGTCGTGGTGTCCAGCCGCAAACTCGAGGCGTGCGAGGAGGCAGTCGCCTCACTCGGACCGTCGACGGTGGGCAGCGCTCACGCCCGCGCTCTGCACGTCGGTCGCTGGGACGAGATCGAGCCCGCGGTCGACGCCATCGTCGACGAGTTCGGCTCACTCGACATCGTGGTCAACAACGCCGGCATCGCGCCGCTGTCCGAGAACCTCGTCGGAGTGACGGAAGGGTTGTGGGACAAAACCATCGAGGTCAATCTCAAGGGTCCGTTCAGGCTGATGGCAGTGGCCGGAGCGCGGATGGCGGCCGCCGGGCGCGGGTCGATCATCAACATCTCGAGCATCGGAGCTGTTCGACCGAGCCCGCCCGAAGCCATGTACGCCGCGGCCAAGAACGGCCTCAATGCGCTGACCATGGCGTTCGCGCAGGAGTACGCGCCGCACGTGCGAGTGAACTGCGTGATGCCCGGGGGATTTGCAACGGACATGGCCGAGCACTGGGACGACGAGTTCGTCGGCAAGATCGTCGACCGGCTGCCATCGGGACGTCTGGGTCGCCCCGAGGAGATCGCCGGTCTCGTCGTACATCTCGCGAGTGACGCCTCGTCGTACACGACGGGTGCCATCATTCCCGTCGACGGCGGCCGCACCGCGGTCTACTGAGGAGGGCGTGGACGTGACAGAAGTGAACGACACCCCGAGCCCTGCCGCCTTGTTCGATCTGACCGGCCGAACAGCGGTGGTGACCGGAGCGTCGTCCGGTCTCGGTCTCGGGTTCGCCCGGACGCTCGCCGCCGCCGGAGCCACGGTGTACGCGGCGGCGCGTCGCGCGGATCGTCTGGCCGCGGTGGCGGAGACCGTCCCGGGCCTCGTTCCCGTGCGATGCGATGTGACCTCGGACGAGGACCGTCGAGCGCTGGTGGATCGGTGCCGTGCAGAGACCGGGCGCCTGGACATCCTGATCAACAACGCCGGGATGCCCGGCCCACCGGACGCGGAGCAGGAGACCGCGGAGGGTTTCTCCGCGATCCTCGAGGTGAACCTCCTCGCAGGCTTCCACCTGGCGGTGCACGTCGCCTCGACGACGCCGGACTCCGCCCCGGTGTCGATCGTCAACATCTCGTCGGTCGTCGGTCTCGTCTCGACCGCCCCCATCGGCGGTGCGAGTTACGCGGCGTCCAAGGCCGGTGTGCTCGGCCTGACCCGTGAACTCGCCGGGCAGTGGGGACGACGACGGATCCGCGTGAACGCGGTGGTCCCCGGGTGGTTCGACACCGAGATGACCGACGGGCTCTTCGAGAACGAGAAGTCGGCCGGGTGGGTGCGGCGCAACACGATGCTCGGTCGCGGGGGTACTGCGGGCGAGGTGGACGGCGCGGTGCTGTTCCTCGCCTCCGATGCCTCGTCGTACGTCACCGGGCACACCCTGGTGGTCGACGGCGGCTGGACGGCGCGCTGATGCTGGCCGTGCAACTGCTCGAGTGGGGCTCCGCTCCCGAGCTGCGGGACATTCCCGTTCCCGAACCGACGGGCGAGCAGTTGCTGCTCGAAGTCACGGCGGCGGGTCTGTGTCGTAGCGATCTGTCCGTCTGCGATGCGCCGGCCGGACGGTTCGACTACCCGTTGCCACTCACGCTGGGACACGAGGTGGCCGGACGCGTCGTCGCTGCCGGCCCCGATGCCGACGGGAGCACGGTGGGATCGTCCGTGGTCGTCCACGGCGTGTGGTCCTGCAGAACCTGCCGCAACTGCCGCCGGGGTCGGGAGAACTACTGTCTGGCACTGCGGCCGGTCGACGGCAGGCTCGCCGTGATCGGCAACGGCCTCGGCGCGCCGGGCGGACTGGCCGAGTACATGGTGGTTCCGCACGGCGGGGTGCTGGTCGACACCGGTTCCCTGGCACCGGAACTCGCAGCGCCCCTCGCCGATGCGGGCGCCACCGTGCATCACGCCGTCAGCGGTCAGGCCGACCTCCTCGACTCGAACGCCGTGGTCGTGATCGTCGGTGTCGGCGGTCTCGGTCACCTCGCGGTCCGAATGGCGTCGCTGCTGGGAGCCGGCCACGTGGTGGCCGTCGATCCGCGCGACGCGGCTCGGAGATCCGCGACGACCATGGGCGCCGCCGCGGTGTACTCGTCACTGGCCGAGGCGGCCTCTGCCACGAGAGATCTCGGGGGCGTCGACGTGGTGTTCGACTTCGTCGGCAGCGACGACACGATGGCCGAGGGGCTGGCCACGCTCGTACCCGGAGGACGCCTCGTCGTGGTGGGGGGCGCCGGGGGGTCCGTGTCGGTGGCCAAGAACCGGGGGATCGCCGCCGGGTGGCAGGTCTCGGCCCCCTTCTGGGGCAGTCGGGCGGATCTGGTGGAGGTGGTGGCGCTCGCGGAGTCCGGGGCGCTGCTGCCCGAGGTGACCACGCGACCTCTCGACGAGGCGATCGACGCCTATGCGCGTCTGCGTGCCGGGGAGGACGCCGGCCGAACCGTGCTCCTGCCCACCACGTCCGACGAGCCCACCCCAGAACGTGATGCCGGAAAGGACCACCGTCAGTGAAGACTCTCGCGCTCGAACTGCGAGACCGCGTCCGGGAACACCCCGACGCGATCGCCGTGATCGACCTGCACGGCACCCATCGACTGGCCGACGTGATGGCTGCCGCCGAAAGCGGAGCCGAGCACATGGCACAGCACGACCCCACACCTCCCACTGTGCTGATCCAGGCGGACAACACCTGGCAGACGGTGGCCACCGCACTGTCGGTCGGTCTGCGCGGAGGCGTGGTCGCCGTGCTCAGCCCGCATGCCACAGCATCGGAATTCGTGCTCGCCGTCGAGGACGTCGACCCCGACATGGTGGTGGCCGACCTTCGCACACTCGAACAGTGGGGGGTGTCCGACCAGGACTTCCCGTCGGGCGACGCGGCGGTCGGTGACCGTCATCTGCGTGCTCGCCGTGGTGATCCGCGAGGTGTGTCGCGCTGGAACGGAGGCAGTGTCATCGCGATGACCTCCGGATCCACCGGTCGCCCGAAGTGCGTCGTCCAGTCCGAGGACGCACTGCGCTACGCCTGTTCGTGCACGAGGGACGCCGTGGGTCTGCGGCCGGGCGACGCGGTGGGCGCCTTCGTCCCCCTGTCCTCCGTCGCCGCAGCATGTTTCGGGATGTATCTGCCGCTGTTCGTGGGCGGACCGATGGTGTCGATCGGCAAGTGGTCACCGGCGGCCGCACTCGACGCGATGGCCGCCCACGACGTCCGCTGGACGATGCTGGTGCCGACGATGGCGCTGCAGCTGTCCCTCGTCGAGAACGGGGCCGGTCGACTCGCGGGGATGCGGGCGATGACGGTCGGCGGCGGGCCCATGAACGCGTCGGCTCTCGAACGGGCCGAGCAGTTCCTGGGAACGACGTTCCTCCGGGTGTTCGGCATGTCGGAGTGCCTCGGTCACACGACCGCGACCCCGGACGACGATCCTCGACTTCGCCTCGGTACGGACGGACGGCCGTTCCCCGGCACGATCGTGCGGGCCGTGAACGGTGCGGGGGAGGACGTGGGCACCGGGGAGATCGGTGACGCGCAGGTCCGCGGACCCTCGATGTTCGTCGGGTACGCACGGGGAGGACAGGTCGCGGCACCGACACTGACCGACGACGGATACCTGCCGACCGGTGACCTCGTCGAGGTGGCGACCCACGGCACCATCACCGTGATGGGCAGGCAGAAGCAGATCATCATCCGTGGTGGTCGCAACATCGACATCAACGAGGTCGAGGCGGCGGTGGCCGGCGTCCCCGGCATCGTGCAGGTCTGCGTGGTGCCGATCCCGGACGAGCTGCTGTCCGAGCGCGCCGGAGCCCTCGTGGTGACCGACGGACGCGCTCTCGGTCTGGCCGAGGTGACGGACGGATTGTCCCGTCGCGGCGTGCCACGACACAACTGGCCGGAGTACGTCTTCGCTGTGGACGATCTGCCGCAGAACCGTGTCGGGAAGCTCTCCCGACCCGATGCCGTGCGGATGGCAGCGCGTCTCGCCGGTGTTCCCGATCCGAATTCACCTCGGGACGAGTAACATGAGCACGATGCTGACACGTTGCGGGGAGGCCGGAGGCCGGCCGGGCCAGTCTTCGAGGGTGCCGCGATGAGCGTCGGAACGACGGCACGCCGCGAGAGCCCGCGCTCCAAGCGGTCTCGTATTCTCACCGTCGCCATCGAGCAGTTCGGCAGGGTGGGCTACGACCACACCAAGTGGGCGTCGGTGGCGGACGAGGTCGGAATAGGCCAGACCGCGCTCTACCACTACTTCGAATCCAAAGCGCACTGTCTGCTCACCATCATGCGTCTGGAACTGGCGGATTCCGTCGAGCGCTTCGACGCGGCCACGGCCGACCGGAGCGACCCGGAGGCGGCACTGCGAGCCGCCGTCGCGGGAGCTCTCCAGGCCTCGCCGCTGGACGCTCTGCAGCGCCGGATCCTGCAGAACCACATGGACCTTCTGGCGACGGAGCGGCAGTCGGGGAAGGAGGAGGCCGAGCGTCTCCAGTCCCGAGAGCTGGTCCAGGAGATCGAGCGTCGGTGGACGAGATTGATCGCCAGTGGCATGGACGACGGGGTCTTCGCCGAGGGAGATCCGAAGACGGTGGGACGCCTGGTCCTCGCCCTCGTCATCAGCGTGTGGCGGTGGTACCGGCCGAACGGCCCCGCCACCCTCGACGAGATCGCCGAGACCGTCACCACCGCGGTGCTCAAGATGGTGCGCCCCTGACCGCTGGGCGCTGAGCCCGGCTCGGTCATTCGTGTCGATCACGTCCACCCATACCGAACCGAATTCATGTTGACCACACCCTGGAGGAAATCATGTTCGATCTGATGGTTCTCGCCGCCCGTCCGAACGACTGGACGCACGAGCAGTTCATGACGTGGTGGCGCGGTGAGCACGCGGAGGTGACCTACCCTCTCCCGGGCCTGCTGCGGTGGCAGCACATCGACATCGTCCACTCGATAGACGAGCGCAGCGCCGGGTGGGACGGACTGTCCATTCTGAGCTTCGCCTCGCGCGACGATCTCGAGACCGCGCTCGCCAGTCCGGAGTGGAAGGTCGCCGTCGAGCACGTCGGAACCATGCGTGGGCGACGGATGATCTGGTACGGCGACGAGCGGACCATGGTCGCCGACACGTCGACCACCTCGTGACCGCCCGGTGGTCCGATCCGGGATCCGTTCGGATCGCGGACGGCATCCACCGGGTGCCACTGCAGATGCCGTCCGACGGACTCCGTGCCATCAATGTCTATGCCCTGGAGACCGACAGGGGCCTGGCGCTGATCGACGGCGGATGGCGACGGCCGGGTACGTACGACGAGTTCTCCACCGCGCTGGCCGAATTCGGTTGCCGACCGGACGACGTACACGATGTGTTCGTCACTCACGTCCACCGTGACCACTACACCTTCGCCGTCGACCTCCGCCGTCGACACGGTTGCCGCATCCACCTCGGGTCGGCCGAGGCGCCGGGGATCGTCGCCATCGGGGAGCTTGCCTCCAACATGCCGACATCGTCACTGCGTGAGCTGGAACGGGCCGGCGCCGACGACATCGCGCGAGCTGTTCGCCTGGACACCAGCGACGGGGACTTCGACTCGGACGACTGGGAGCCGCCGGACGCGTGGCTCACCGAGGGCGCCCTCGACATCCCCGGACACCGGTTGACCGCGGTGCACACGCCCGGCCACACCAAGGGCCACATGGTGTTCCACGATCTCGACCGAGACATCAGCTACACGGGCGACCACGTTCTGCCGACCATCACCCCGTCGATCGGATTCGAACTCGGTGAGTGGGACCTGCCCCTGGGGCACTACCTGCAGTCGTTGGAGATGATGCTCGACGATCGGGATCGCACCGTGCTGCCCGCTCACGGGGACACCGGTGTCGGTCTGCACGCGCGCGTGCGCGAACTCCTCGATCACCACGCCCGCCGCTTGGCGGCGACCCGTGCGGTCGTCGCCGACCTGACCCGGGCGACCGGCCTCGATGTCGCCGAGCGCCTTCCGTGGACCCGTCGTGATCGCCCGTTCGCGGATCTCGGAACGTTCGATCGCATGGTCGCGGTCTGCGAGACCCTGGCCCACCTCGATCTGGACGTCCACTGGGGCGTGCTGCGTGTGGAGAACCAGGACGGCGTCGACGTGTTCAGCGTCGCCTGAGACTCAGGCGGCGGTCCACCCGCCGTCGACGTACAGCTCGGTACCGGTCACGAAGCGCGCATCGTCACCGGCCAGGAACGCTACCGCGGCAGCGACTTCCGCGCCGGAACCCAGTCGTCCCATCGGCGTGCCGGCCAGCATGGCCTCGTGGCGCGGTGTGCCCTCGTAGCGCGCGAGCAGTGGCGGGGTCGCGATGAAACCGGGGTGGATCGAGTTGACCCGCACCCCGAGGCGGGCCCAGTGCAGCGCCGCGTTCTTCGTCATGGTCCGCACGGCACCCTTCGCCGCGGCGTAGGCGATGCTGTTGCCCAGTCCGCCGACGCTGCCGAGGATGGAGCAGATGTTGACCACAGATCCGCCGCCGGTCCGCTCGATCAGGGCGCCGGCGTGCTTCATCCCCAGCCACGTACCGGTCTGACTCACCTCGACGACGCGGCGATACTGCTCCACCGTCTCGTCGACGACGGTGGCGAGCGATCCGATCGCACCGTTGTTGACGACGGCGTCGAGCGTGCCGTGACGGTCCTCCACGAGGGCGAGGGTCGCCGCCCACTGCTCCTCGTCGGTGATGTCCAGCGCGCACGCCAGATGCGAGTCGGGGCGTTCCAGCGCGTGCACCGCTGCGTCGCAGGCGCTCTGGTCGACATCGGTGACGATCAGGCTGGCTCCCTCGGACGCCAGCCTCGTCACGATGTCGACACCGATCCCGCCGGTGGCGCCGGTCACGAGGACCACCTTGTCGGTCAGACGGGTACTGCCTTCGGGCATGGTGGGCCTTTCAGAGCTTGCTGAGGACGTTGCGACCGCCGACGAGCATGGCGATCGCGACTCCCGTGGTGGTCACCGCGGTCATGAGCAGCGCCATCGCCGCGACGAGCGGGTACGAGCCGTTCTGCCACATGTCGTAGAGCAGGGTGCCCATGACCTGGGTCGTCGAGGCGCGGACGAGCAGCGAGGCGGCGAACTCGTGAGTCAGAAGGATGAACATCAGGGCGACGGCGCCGAAGATGGCTCCTCGCATGAGTGGCAACAGAATCCGAAGATTGGTCACCAAGGGCGAGGCGCCGCTGGTGGCCGAGGCCTCGGTGTAGGTGTTGCCCAGCGCGAGCATCGCCGTCATCTGCAGTCGGACCGAGAACGGCAACATCAGCACGATGTAGACGAGCACGATCACCGTGCGAGTGCCGTAGAGGATCAACGGAGGTTCGGTGTACGTGAGCAGGAACCCCACACCGAAGATGACCGCGGGGATACCCAGTGGCAGGGCGGTGATGAAGTCGCCGATCATGCCCAGGACGCGGAAGCGTCGACCGCGGACCAACAGGTTGGCCATGACGTACCCGATGGGGATGCACACGGCCACCGCGGCGAGGGACGTGAGGATGCTGGTGAGTACGGACGAGACGATCGCGTCGTCGGAGATGAGGGCCCGGAAGTTGTCCAGCGTCAACAGATCCAGGGTCAGGGTGTCCGACCAGTACGGGGTCAGCGACACGATGACGAGTCCGACGATGGGGATCAGCAGCGCGAACAGGGCGTACACACTGATGGTGACGGCCGCCCACGTTCCGCGGCCCGAGGGTGCGGAGAACGCCTTGCCGCCGTGAGTGACGAACCGGCTCTGATTGCCCAGCAACATCTTCTGCACCAGAACCAGCGCCAGTCCGAACAGGACGAGGGGTGAACCGGCAGCTGCGGCGGCCGCGAAGTCGGACGGTGATTCCGACACCCGCCGGTACATCTCGGTGGTGAGGACCTTCACTCCGCTGTTCTGACCCAACAGGAGTGGTCCGGTGAACTGGCCGAGCCCGAGGAGGAACGCGATACCACCGCCGTAGATGAGCGACGGACGGAGCAGGGGGAGAACGATACGGAAGAACACACCCATCGAGGACGATCCGCTGATCCGTGCGGCCTCGAGGTGCTCCGAACTGATGTTGTCCATCCCCGAGGACACGAAGAGATAGACGAACGACGTCAGACCGAATCCGGTCAGGATGACGATCCACGGCACCGTGTAGACGTCCACGGGGCCGCTCTCGAGATCGCTCCACCAGGGCAGCGCGCGCAGTACGACATTGAGGTAGCCGGGTCCCGGTGACAGCAGGAAGGCCCAGCCGACGATGTTGGCGACCGCGGGAAGCACGATGGGCAGGATGGGGATCATCTTGAGGAACCCCAGTCGCGCGGGAAGGCGGCTCGCGGCGTAGGCGAGCAGGGTGCCGAGAACGAGCGCGATGACGAGCGATCCCAGCGCCAGAATCACTGTCGTCCACAGTGTCTGGGCGATGTCGAACCGTCCGTACTGGCTGCGGTAGCCCCGCGCTCCGTCCTCGAACGCGAGCATCTGCAGACGCACCATGGGGAGGACGACCAGATAGGCGAGAACGGCGAGAAGAATGCCGTAACCGAGCCGGGCACGCCAGGGGCCGGTCAGCCGTGACCGTCGTCCCGCCGGCGGCGGCGTCGTGTCGGTGTCGGGGGGTGTGAGGGTGGCGGTCACGATGCGCTCCCCACTGCTGCGGCGACGGGTGCGGTGTCCGCGGCTGTCGCGGTGGAGGGCGCCGAGGGGAACACCCGCAGTGCTGCGGGGGAGAAGGAGACGACCACGGCGTCACCCGGCTCGGCCGAACGCAGCGCGAGGCCGTGCTCGGCGGCCGACGCACGCAGGGTGAGTGTCTCGGCGCCGGACCGCACGGTCACATCGAAGTGCCGACCTCCGTACTCGTGATCGACGAGGGCGGCGTGCAGTCCGACGTGGCCGGGCGGAACCTCGGCCATGCTGCGGTGCAGGAGCAGGTCGTCCGGACGCAGCCGTGCGACCGCGGAATCGCCCTCGTCGGCACGATCGCGGACCACCGAGTCGCGGAGATCGATCGCGTCACCCGCGGAGGTCTGC
Source organism: Rhodococcus sp. SORGH_AS_0301 (assembly GCF_030818285.1). Taxonomy (NCBI): domain Bacteria; kingdom Bacillati; phylum Actinomycetota; class Actinomycetes; order Mycobacteriales; family Nocardiaceae; genus Rhodococcus; species Rhodococcus sp. SORGH_AS_0301. The sequence goes on along the minus strand of NZ_JAUTAC010000002.1, from coordinate 3,176,858 downwards.
CAGCCGTCGTGCGCCCTGCGCAGTTCGAGCTTGTTGGCCATGCCGATGAATGCCGCGACGTAGTCCGAGCCGGGGTTCTCGAACACGCTCGACGGCGTGTCGAGCTGCTCGATGCGACCCGATTTCATGATGGCCAGACGATCGCCCAGTGCGAATGCCTCGGACTGGTCGTGGGTCACGAACACGGCGGTGAACCCGAGTTCGCGGTGCAGGCGGTGGATCTGGGACCGGACCTGATCGCGCAGCCGGGCATCGAGGTTGCTGAGCGGCTCGTCGAAGAGGATGAGGTCCGGACGCGCGACCAGCCCGCGGGCGACCGCCACGCGCTGCTGTTGGCCACCACTGAGTTGCGACGGATACCGGTCGAGCAGTGCGCCGCAGTCCACCATGTCGGCCGCTGCCTCGACGGCTCCCGGTCCGAAGGACTTGGTGAGTCCGCGGACGTCGAGGGGGTACTTGATGTTGCGGCGCACCGTCATGTGCGGCCACAGGGCGTAGGACTGGAAGACCATGCCGATGTTGCGCTTGTGCGCGGGGACGTCGACTCGCTGGTCCGCGTCGAAGACCGTCCTGTCCTTGAACGAGATACGCCCGCCCTGGGGTGTCTCGAGCCCCGCGAGGCACCGCAGCGTGGTGGTCTTCCCGCAGCCACTCGGGCCGAGAAGAACCAGGAACTCGCCCTGCTCGATGTCGATGTCGAGACCGTCCACGACCTTCGTGCTGCCGTACGTCTTGGTCAGTCCGGAAATGGTGAAGCGATCGGTCATCTCATGCCTTCTGTCCAGAGGTGTGTGTGGGTGTTCGCGCGCCGGCCGCCAGACCACCGTCGACGACGAGGTCGGTTCCCGTGATGTAGCTGCTCTCGGATCCGGCGAGGAACACGACGGCGTCCGCGACGTCGCCGGTGGTGCCCCGCCGCTGCATCGGAATGGTGCGCACATAGCCGGCGACATCGTGGTCGGCGAAGTCCTCGCTACCGGTGATGTCGGTGTCGATGCTTCCGGGGCACACCGAGTTGACTCGGATCCCCCGCTCGGCGAGCTCGAGCGCAGCCACTCGGGTGAGGGCCCGCACACCGAACTTCGAGGCGCCGTAGGCGCCGAGCTTCGCTGTCGCGAGGATTCCGCGCAGGGACGACACCGTGATCACGGAACCGCCGGACTTGACGGCGGTGCTCGCCGTCCTGAGGGCGAGGAAGGTGCCGACCAGGTTGATGTCGAGCATGCGGCGGAAGTCGGCCAGTGAGGTGTCGGCGATGTCGCCGCGGTGCGCCGCCCCGGCGTTGGCCACCAGCACGTCGAGGCCTCCACCGTCCGCTTCGATTCTCTGCACGCACGCGTCCCACTCGGCTTCCGACGCCACGTCCAGATGCAGGTAGCGAACCGACGGTCCGAGGGTGTCGGCGACCGCGCGACCACCCTCGTCGTCCACGTCCGTGACGTACACGGTCGCTCCGAGAGAGGCGAAGCGCGCGGCACATGCCGCACCGATGCCGCGCGCGGCGCCGGTGACGAGCACACGGGAGCCGTGTGAAGGCGCTGTCCGAGCGTCCATGATCACCTCCCTGGATGACGAGTTCGGATGGTCGAGAGCGGTCGCGTCCCCGTCACTGGAAGAGCTGCGACCATTCCTGCGAGTACCGGTCGACGTTCTCGGGGGTCAGATCGGCGGGATCGGGTGAGGCGATGTTCTGTGCCCGCTCGACGGCGCCCGGAACATCCGGCAGCGCGGCGGCGTAGCCACCGTTCAGCGCGGCCTGTCCCTCGGCGGTCACCATGAAGTCCGCAAGGACCTGAGCCGCGTTCGGATGCGGCGCCGCACTCAGGACCTCGGTGTACCACGGTGTGCCCCAGGGGTTCTCCGGCAGCACCCAATCGACGGGAGCGCCCGCGTCGACCTCGGTGACGAGCGGCTGGACGCTGGGCGAGACCACCACCTCACCCGACGTCAGGGCCTGCGCGACGGCCAGGGCGCTCGGGTAGACACGCGGCTGCAGTTCGGCCAGCTTGTCCCAGTAGTCCTCGCCGTAGTTCTCGGCGTAGTGCCGATACAGGTCGACGTACGACGCGATGCCCGTCGGATTGACGATGCCGATGCGGCCGCGGTAGGCCGGGTCCAGAATGTCCTGCGGGGTCTCGAGACCGTCGGGCACCGCGGCGGTGTTCCACCCGAGGCCGAAGACAGCGGCGGACGAGAGGAAGAAGCGGTCGTTCTTCACGCTGGCCGCGCGGTCGTAGTCGGGTGCGTCGAAGTCCGGACCCACGATCTCGGTGGAGAAGGTGCCGGACTCGGACGCGCTGGCGATCCACGACGCGTCGGTCACCATGTGGACGTCGGCAATGCCTGTACCCGTGCGGTTCTCGGTCTCGACACGGGGATTGATCTCGGAATCCGTTCCGCGCACGAAGTCCATGGAGATCTCCGGGTACTTCTGCGTGAACGCGGCCTTCAGCGCGTCGAGGTTCGCAGGCTTCTGGCTGGAGTAGAGCATCACGCTGCCCTCCGTCTTCGCCGCGGCGACGACGTCGTCCCAGCTGCCCTCGACGGGCCCGGACGGGGTGGTGCTGCCGCCGCACGCTGTGAGCGCGAACGCCGACGCTGCCACGGCAACGGTGGCGATGGCTCGGGGAATCCTCCGCATGGTCAGACCTCTCTCGGACTCACAGGGCCGCTCGGCTGTCGGTGCGAGTGGACTTCCTGAACTGATGTCAGTTTGAAAGTAGTATGACGTCCTTGTGATGTCAATCACGCAGGTGAGGGCGGTGCGACGACGGGCACGACGGGGTCGCCGGGCCCGTGCCCATCTCCGCGCGCCGCGATCCGGGGTTGCGAGGTTGTCGCAGTCGCGATCGGCGAGCTCTCGAGCGGGCAGGGCGTTCTCTTACTCGACTGCCGTCGCGGTCCAGGTCGCGTAGGCGTTGAGCGCTCCGCGGGTCGCCCGAGCGCGGTCGTCGCCGATACCGACGAGCTGGGCGACAGCCATGGGCGCGAGGACGCTCGCGACTGCGTCGCTGTGATCGGCGAAGTGGCCGGCCGCTTCGAGCGAGACGAACCCGTGTACCAGGCTCCACAACTGGGCGGCGATCTGTTCCGGGTCGTGTCGCGGCTGCCGTGGTGTACCCGGTGACGCTGTCGATTCTGACCAACGTGTTCCAGGAGCGGTCCGAACGCGTCATGGCCATCGGACTGTGGGGCGCGGCGACCGGCGTCTCGGTCGCGGTCGGACCCGTGGTGGGTGGGGCGTTGATCGAACATTTCTGGTGGGGATCGATCTTCGTCTTCAACGGCCTCGCTGCTGTCGCAACCATCGCTCTCGCAGTGCGTTTCGTGCCGAACTCCCGTGATCCGTCGACCCCGCCGCTGGACAAGTCGGGCTTGCTTCTGTCCGTGCTGGCCCTGGGTTCACTGGTGCACGCCATCATCGAAGGCCCCGACCGCGGGTGGTCCTCGGCGTCGACGGCGCTCGGATTCGGTGTGGCCGCCGCAGTGCTGGTCACCTTCGTTCTCCGGGAGTCGCGCGCTCGCCACCCGATGCTGGACGTGCGGCTGTTCACGAACATGCGCTTCACGGCTGCCAGTGGGGCGGTCACCAGTGCGTTCTTCGCGCTGTTCGGGTTCATCTTCCTCGTCACCCAGTACTTCCAGTCCGTGCGCGGCTTCGGTGCCCTCGAGACCGGCGTGCGCATGCTGCCCGTCGCGGGATCGCTGGCAGTGTTCTCGCTGGTGGGTCCTCGCCTGGCAGTACTGGTCGGTTCCAAGATCGTGGTGGCCGCCGGCCTGGCATCGTTGACGGCTGCGTTCCTGTGGATCTCGCAGATCGACACGGGCACGTCCTACCTGCAGATCGCGGGTCAGATGGTGCTGCTGGGCGCAGGCCTGGGTCTGACGAGTGCCCCTGCGACGGAAGCGATCATGGGAGTCGTTCCGACCGACAAGGCCGGGATGGGATCAGCGGTCAACGATGCCACCCGCGAGCTCGGCGGAACACTCGGTGTCGCCGTGATCGGGTCGGTCGCTCTGTCGGTGTACCGAGACGGGCTGGACACGACCGAATTGCCCACCGTCCTGATGGAACCCGCGCAGGAGTCGGTGGGCGCCGCGCTCGAAGCCGCACGCCAGGCGGCGGACTCGCTGGGTGCCACCGGGGCACTGCTCGGGTCGCAACTGTCCGATCTCGCACGCGAACGCTTCGTCGACGGCTTCACCACCGGCAGTCTCGTCGCCGGGATGGTCACCGCTGTGGCCGGTGTGCTGACGCTGGTCTTTCTCCCCTCGCATCCCCTCCCGTCGCATCCCGGCGACGACGAGTCGCACGATCGCCCCGACGTGAGCATGCGCCGCTGACATACGCTCCATCGGTGCCGACTCTGCGAGCCCTGGAATGCTTCGTGGCCGTCGTCGACGCCGGCTCTGTCACCGCGGGAGCAGCCCAGCTGCATCTGTCGCAACCCGCGCTCTCCCATCACCTCGCGTCGTTGGAGTCGGAGATCGGGAGTCCTCTGCTGGAGCGGCTTCCGCGAGGCGTGCGTCTCACGCCCATCGGCCGTGCCGTTCTCGTCGATGCGCGGATCGCGTTGGCAGCGGCCGAGCGAGTTCTGCGAACCGGACACGCTGCGGCACAGGGTGATGCGGGCCGGCTACGCCTGGGGTGTGCGGAGAGCATGACCGTCCCGATCCTGGCGCCGACGTTGCGCACCTGGACCCGGAAGCATCCGGACATCGGTCTGGATCTGACCGAGTACACCAGCGCCGACGCGATGGCGACGGCGATCACGGACGGCGACCTCGACATCGCAGTGGGGCCGGCGCCGTCGCGCGGGTCCGCAGCGATGACCGAGATCGGGACCGAGGAGATCCTGGTCGTGATTCCGGAAGGTCTCGATCTCGCCGACGAGGACGCCGTCTCCTGGCCGAACCTCGCCGGCAGGCCGATCGTGCACTACCACCCGTCGAACGGCCTTCGTGGATGGTTCGACACCGTGGCTGCAACGCACGGAGTCCAGTTCGACGCTGTCACGCACACTCGACATGCCACGACGGCAGCACAACTCGCTCACGCAGGGTTGGGGGTCGCGCTCGTGCCGGCCACCGCCGTTCCCGCTCGCTTCGCCGGGATCGTCAAGTCGATGACACCTCCACTGACGAGGTCGGTCGTCGTGATGGTCGGGGCGGAATCGGACGCGCTGACACAGAGGTTCGTGGCCGATCTCGTGTCGCGGGGCATCGGTACTCGCCGCTCCTGACCCGCTCCGCGCGACCGGCTCACACCAGAGTCTGCGTGCCGACGACGCACAGCAACTCCAGACGTTGCTCGTCCTCGGAGCCGGGAACGGTGGTGTAGACCACGATGCGCAGATCGCTGCCCGGTGCCGTGAGCACATCGCAGTCGACGGCGATCGGTCCCACCGGCGTCGTCATCACCTTGCGGCTTGCCTTGTGCACCGACATGGTGGCGCGACCCCAGCGAGCGTCGAAGTCCGCACTCCTCGCCCGGAGTCGGGTGACGAGGGTGGTCAGATACGGGTCGTCGGGATAGCGGGCGTGTGCCGCTCGGAGATCGGCGACGAGGTCCTCGCCGAATTCCTCGTGATGCCGGTCGTCGTAGCCGACGCCGGTGAAGTCGTCGGTGAAATGGCGCCACACCACATTGCGGTCGACACGGTGTCGCAGTGCGGGGTCCCCGCTGATGGCTGCCCAGAGGCCGTTGTGATGGACGATGTCCCACGCGGCCGTGAAGACCGCCAGTGGCACGTCGTCCAGGCGGTCGACCATGCGCCGCACTCCGGGCCCGATGTGGTGCGGTACGAGGCGCCCGTTCGGTGATGCCAGTCCGGCCACCCGATACAGGTGATCCACTTCCTCGTCGTTCAGTCGCAGCGCTCGCGCCAACGCGGCGACGGTCTGCGCCGACGGGTGCCGCGCCCGCCCCTGCTCGAGGCGGACGATGTAGTCGACGCTGATGGACGCCAACGTGGCGAGTTCCTCACGGCGCAGTCCGGGTGCTCGTCGGCCGGGGACGGCGGACAGGCCGACCTCCTCCGGTCGAGTCCGGTCCCGCCAAGCCCGGAGCACCGTCGACAGTTCACTCATGCACACCATCGTGCACCGCGTCGCCGGAGCGCGGGTGGTACCGGCAGTACCTGGACCTGCACGTCACCGGGCCACAGGATCGAGACATGACAACAGCACTCATCACGGGAGCGAACAAGGGCCTCGGACTCGAGACGGCGCGACGACTCGTCGACTCCGGTGTCGACGTGTACGCCGGCGTCCGCGACCCCGACAGGGCAGACGACGTCCGCGCACTCGGCGCACACGTGGTACGGCTGGACGTGACGCACACCGACTCGGTCACCGCGGCGGTGTCGTCACTTCCCCGACTGGACGTCCTGATCAACAACGCCGGCGTCATCGGACACGGCGGCGGTGTCGACGACCTGGACGCCGACTCCATGGCGGACACCCTCGACATCAACGTCGTCGGCATCGTCCGGGTGACGCAAGCAACGCTGCCGCTGCTGCGGCAGTCGTCGAACCCGGTGATCGTCAACGTGGCCTCGGGTGTGGGAATGGGCCGCTTCCTCCAGGATCCCGGTCGGGACGAGTTCCCCGTCGCCGCCATCCCGTACGCCGCCTCGAAGGCAGCCGTCATCGCTCTCACCGTGCAGTACGCCAAGAACCTCCCCGAGATGCGAATCAACGCCTCCGACCCCGGCTACACGGCCACCGACCTCAACGGGAACACCGGGCATCAGACCGTCGCGGAGGGAACCGACGCCACCGTTCGCCTGGCCCTGCTCGGCAGCGACGGACCCACGGGGGAGTTCCACGACCGCACCGGGCGGATCGAGTTGTGAGCAGGCGGTCGTTCGGCTGATGGCACAGATTCCTCGACGTGACTGCGTGTTCGTCACGGGCCCGGTGTCGTGGACGTTCGTGTTCCCAGCGCGGGGAGCAGCTGAAGCTTCTCGTGACTCGGGCTGCCGGGAACTGCGGTGTAGACCAGAAGGAAATGGGACTGCAGCGGATCGACGAGCGTCTGGCAGGACAGTTCGAGGCGGCCGAGATCCGGGTGGACGAATCGCTTCGTCTCGGCCGGCCGCACTCCTACTTCGTGCCGCTCCCAGACGGTGCGGAACTCGTCGCTCTCCTGAAGCAGCGTCGCCGCGAGACGCGCAGCGCGCGAGTCGGGTCCGCGAAGAGTGGCGACCTCGCGTAGGCCGGACACCCATGTTCGGGTGAGGTGCGCGTGATCCTCGGGGGCGTACAGGTTCCTGCTCGCCGGGTCGGCGAACCACCGATACCCGATGCTGCGCGAGGGCCCGGTGCGGCCGGACTGATCACCGGTGAGCGCGACACCGAGTGCCGTCTGCCGCAGCGTCTCTCCCAACTCTGTGACGATCTCGGCGGGAGTGTCGTGCAGTCGGTCGAATATGCGCAGCAGGCCCGGACCGATGTGATCGCCGACGGCCCCGCGCGTCGGTGGGGTGTGGCCGGCGAGCCGGAACAAGTGGTCGCGTTCGGGTAGTGAGAGATGCAGTCCCTGTGCGATCGAGGCGACCATCTGTTCGGACGGTTGGGGTCCTCGCTCCCGCTCGATACGGGCGTAGTAGTCGGTCGACATGTGGCTCAGTGCCGCGACCTCTTCGCGCCTCAATCCGTCGGTCCGACGTCGCAGCCCTCGCGGAAGACCCACGTCCTCGGGTTGCAGTGCGCTGCGGCGACCCCGGAGAAACTGGGCCACCCCTGCTCTGTCGATCTCCATTGCTTCTTCCTATCGCGTGGCGCGTGCGCCGACCAGGGTCTGTCGATCCCCCTCTCACGCGCAAGGGGTGACCCGGCCATCGGGGGATCGACGAGTCCTGGTTGTCGGGGGAGGACCCCGGCACGGTGAGGTCACACGTCGTCGACACGACACCTCACACCCATCAGGAGCGACCCATGAGACGCACCATCGACATCGCCGTCCCCGATCTCTCCGGTATCCGAGCTGTCGTCACCGGCGGCAGTGACGGCATCGGCCTCGTCCTCTCCCGTCGCCTCGCGGCAGCAGGGGCGGAGGTGGTCCTGCCCGTTCGCTCGCAGAGCAAGGGGGAGGCGGCGATCGACGCGATCAGGCAGGCTCATCCCAGCGCCGACGTCTCACTCCGGCGCCTCGATCTCTCGTCGCTCGACTCCGTGTCCGCACTCGCGGACACGCTGTCGTCGGAGGGCAGACCGATCGGCATCCTCGTGAACAATGCCGGCGTGATGACTCCACCGTCGCGACGGACGACGTCGGACGGATTCGAGCTGCAGTTCGGTACGAACCACCTCGGCCACGTCGCGCTCGTGGGCCGTCTGCTTCCCTTGCTGCGAGCAGGGCGCGCCCGCGTCGTCTCACAGATCAGCATTGCCGCGAACAGCGGATCGATCAACTGGGACGATCTGAACTGGGAACGGTCGTACGACGGAATGCGCGCCTACAGCCAGTCGAAGATCGCCTTCGGATTGTTCGGCCTCGAACTGAGGCGGCTCAGCGCGCAGCGTGGCTGGGGTATCTCGAGTCATCTGTCCCACCCTGGAATCGCGCCGACAGGTCTGCTCGCCGCGCGACCCGAGCTCGACCGGACCTCGCAGACGACGAGCCGTCGCGTGATCGAGTCCCTGTCCCGTCGCGGATTACTGGTCGGCACCACCGAGACCGCTGCGCTGCCGGCTCTGTACGCGGCGACCGCCGTCGATGTGACGTCCGGAAGTTTCCACGGGCCTGCGGGACTCGGGCACCTCGGTGGGCGTCCCGGACCGCAGAAGCTGTACTCGCGGCTGCGCGATCGTGCGGAGGCGCGACGGGTCTGGGAACTGTCGACCGAGCTCGCCGGAGTCGGGTTCCCGGACTGACTACCGGGCGCCGGACCCTCACCACGCGTGGTGAGGAAGAGCACGCATCCCGATCGGCGATCGTGTGCGAATGTGTTTCATGGTTCATCGCACTCAACCGACGCCGCGCTCGTGTGACTTCCTCGAGGTGATGGGCACGTCCGACATCGAACCCTCGAGTCGGTTCCTGGTGTGGTTGATCGACGACCGCGACACCGTGGTGGTGCGGGCAGCGGCCGACGTGTCGTCGGCGGTGCGGACGGCTCGCGCGTACTGCGCGGCCTGGGGAGCACGGGTGCAGTACATCGAGGGTCCGGACGGCCGGATAGTCGACCGCGCGGACTGGGAACCATCGATGACCGGCCCCCATCCGTTGCCGTACGTGTACACGGTGGAACTGCGATCGCCGCGCGCGACGGGACGTGACGAACTGGTGTCGGCTCTGTGGACCAGTACCGACCTCGACGAGGCGCTGCGATGGCGTGACATGCTCCCCGACGACCTTCGGGGTCGCAGCCTGGTGGTCAGCAACGCACCCGACGGTCACTATCCGACCGCCCCCTGACACGAGTGCATTCGGCTCCGTCGGCGTTCGCACGGCCACGGAACGCTCGACGTGCGATGCTGGACGGGTCATAAGCCGTGAATGTCGGGGTTTGTCGCTCGTGACGTGTGCCCGTGGTCGAACCGACCATCGACTCACAGACGCCGAACGGAGTGATGGTGACGATCCCCGCCCGTGTCCTCGCGGACGTTCGTGCATCCCGACGCTTCGCGCTGGCGCAGACCGCGCTCGCCAGGCTCAGTGGGCTCGCCGTCTCCGCCGACCTGGACGAGGTGTCCGCCGCAGCGACTTCCACCGCGGCGACCCTGGTGGGGGTGGCGTCCGCGGCGCTCGCTCGGCACGAGAGTCCGGAGGATCCGTTTCTGCGCATCGACGCGGTCACCCATGTGCTGCGCACCAATGTCGAGGTGCGGTCCGGCGCCGGCTCCCTGGCCGGATTCGCTCTGGCGCACGGTCGATTGACCGTCTGCTCGGACGGCGAGACAGAGACACGGTTCGACACGTCCACCATGTCGTCGGTCGGCTTTCGCAGCGGCGCCGCTGTGCCGATCACGACGAGCGCCGGGGTGTGGGGCGCGCTGATCGTGTTCGGGGCGGAACCGAATCTGTTCGACGACACGGACATCGCGTTCCTGTCGGCGGTGGCCGGAGTGTTCTCCGCAGCGCTCGAACGCGTCGACCTCTCGCGGCTTCTCCGGGAACAGACCGATCACGATCCACTCACGGGACTTCCGGACCGCACGCGGGCCTACTCGGCGGTGGGCGATGCGTTGACTCGTGCGCGTGCGCAGGGCGACGAGGTGGCGTTGCTCCTCCTCGACGTCGACGATTTCGCGATCATCAACGACAGCCTCGGACACGACACCGGGGACCGCGCGTTGGTCCGGTTCGCCGAGCGTCTCGTCGCTGCGGTCCGAACGCGGGACGCGGTGTATCGCTTCGGAGGTGACGAGTTTCTCGTCGTCTGCGGGGGCTTCGACGACGCCCGGAACGCCGAGGATCTCGCGTTCCGTGTCACCGCTGCGCTGGCCGCGCCGCCGTCCGCGGCCGATGCCCCCATTCCGATGAGTGCCTCGATAGGTATCGCGGTGTCCGAGCCCGGCGTCACGGTGCGGGAGTTGCTGCGGCGCGTCGATCTGGCGCTGCACCGCGCCAAGGACGGCGGCGGCGGAGCGCATGCCGTCTTCGACGCCGAGGACGATCACTACGACGCCGACCGCGTCCGCTCCCTGTCGGTCGACCTGCGGGCTGCCCTGGCCGAGGATGAGTTGACCCTCGCGTACCAACCCTTGGTGCACATCGCGACAGGGGAGGTGGTGTCCGTCGAAGCACTCGCACGCTGGAGTCACCCGACGCTCGGGCAGATCGAGCCGTCCGAGTTCGTAGCGGTGGCCGAGCGCACCGGTCTGGCTGCGGTACTGGGGGATTGGGCGCTACGCACTGCGTGCCGCCAGGCGGCGACATGGCGCAGGGACTTTTCGATCACCGTGCGGGTGAACGTCAGCGCGCTCCAGTTGCGAGATCCGGCGTTCCCCGGCCGGGTCGCGTCGGTGCTCCGGGAGACCGGACTACCGCCACAGGCCCTGGGGCTCGAGGTGACCGAGACGGTGTGGCTCGCCGACACCGGACGCGTCGCCCGGAACCTCAGCGCGGTGACCGAGATGGGCGTCGCGCTGCTCCTCGACGACGTCGGCGCCGGTCACAGCAGCCTGGCCTACCTCGAACGGTTTCCGGTGTTCGAGTGCTTCAAGATCGACAAGGGATACATCGACGCACTCGACACCCGGCGGGGCCGTGCGGTCGTCACCGCCATCGTCGCGTTGGCCAAGGCGTACGAGATGACCGTCGTGGGGGAAGGCGTCGAGACCCGCGTGCAACTCGATGCACTCGCCGAGACGGGATGCGATCTGGCGCAGGGGTTCCTGCTCGGCAGACCCGTCGACGCCGAGCGCACCACCGCCGTGCTGGAGCTCCGTGCGCCACGGGCGGAGACGGTTCACGAGGTGTGAACCGTTCACCTCAGTCGTGCTCTGTCTCCGCGTCGGACCGAGGGCGCGACAGATGCAGATCGTCCTCGCGAACGAGCGCCGTGGCGATGACGCTGATCACCGACGTGCCGACGAGGAAGCCGCACGCGAGCCAGGGTGACCCGCTCGCCGCGGCGATCAGTGCGGTGAGAACGAGAGGCGTCACGCCCGAGGCGTAGATCCCGGAGAACTGGTAGACCACGGACAGGCCGGTGTAGCGGATCTCGGTCGGATACAGGCTCGCGTACAGCGTGCCCTGTGCTCCGTAGAAGGTGGCGTGGACGATGCCGAACACCAGGACCAGTCCGAGTCCGAAGAGCCACAGGCTGCCCGTGTCGAAGAGGGCGAACACGGGAAACACGGCCAGCCCGTAGGCCGCGATGCCGGTGATGTACACACGCTTGGCGCCCACCCTGTCCACGAGCACCCCGGACACCGGGATGAGCACCGCCATCACCACTGCCGCCACGGTGACCACGAGCAGGACCGAGACCTTGTCGAACTTCAGTTGTGTCGTCGCGTAGGTGATGGCGAAGACACCCCACGTGTTGAAGGCGGCACCCTCGCCCCATCGCGACAGCAGTCCGAGGACGGTGCTTCGCGCATGGCGCCGTGCGAACACCTCCTTGATCGGTGCGCTCGATCGCTGCTGGAGTTCCGACACCTCGCGGAACGCCGGCGTCTCCTCCACCTTCAGGCGCACGACCAGACCGACGATCACCAGAACGAGACTGACGAGGAACGCGATGCGCCAGCCGTAGGAGAGGAATTGCTCTTCGTCGAAGATCACCTGCAGCAGGGCGAACATTCCGGTGCCCAACGCGAGGCCGAGCGCGAGACCCACCTGCGGGATGCTTCCGAACAATCCACGCCGACGCGCCGGGCTGTGCTCGACGGCCAGAAGCACGGCACCGGCCCACTCGCCGCCGAGAGCGAAACCCTGTGCGATGCGCAACAGCAACAACAGAATCGGAGCCAGCAGACCGACGTCCTCGGTCGTCGGCAGGACGCCCATCAGGGTGGTCGCCACACCCATGATCAGCATCGACAACGCCAGTGTCTTCTTGCGGCCGATACGGTCTCCGAAGTATCCGAAGACGACTCCACCGATGGGGCGCACCACGAATCCGACAGCGAAGGTGGCGAACGACAGCATGGTGCCGACGAAGGACGACTGATCGGGGAAGAACAGGCGATTGAAGACCACACTCGCTGCCGTGGCGTAGAGGAAGAAGTCGTACCACTCGACGGTGGTGCCGAGCAGACTCGACGCCACGACCGTGCGAAGGCGCTTGCGCCGGTCGGCATCGGGTTCGTACGAGGCCGAGTCGGTGAGGACAGTCATGTGTTCCGACATTGGCGCACTAGCTGTCCCGCGGTCACCCCTTGTGCTCGAGCTGATCCGAACGTCTACAGGACGTGGGCACCGTGGATGACTCTGACTTTCGATCGCATCGTGTGACTCGGCTGCACACATTCGTCGCGATCGTCGGGTCGGTCAGTACACCGTCCGGAAACCGCCTATCAGGGTGATGACGTTGCCGTCGGGATCGGTGATCGGCGCGAGCCGAACTCCGTTGGTGGCGTCCGTGGTGTCGCCGACGGCGAGTCCGCGGCCCGCGAGCTCGGTGGTGTGAGCGTCGAGGTCGTCGACGGCGAGGTTCGACCGCGTCCGGCCGGCCCGGTCGGCATCGAGGAACACCTGCATCCACGCCCCCGGCACGATCTGCCACTCGATCAGACCCGGCATGGGGTTGTTGTCGGGTTCGCGTCCCAGCAGGCGCGTGTACCACTCGCGTGCGACATCGATGTCGCGCACGGGTACGACGGTCAGTACGTGGTCGATCATGGGCTCGTCCTCTCGTCGGATGTCACTGATGTGGACCGGCGCGAGGTCGGGAACTCATCGACCACGCGCCCGCTCTGCGTGATCCGGTGCAGCTGACCGTGCTGTACACGGTTCACTGCACCGGATCGTCCGGCACACGGGAGTTGTGAGGGGTGTGGCAGCAGGGGCGGCTCGCTATCGTGAGTGACTGGACCGGCACGGTCGATGAGGATGGAGGCGAACCGGGGTGGCGGACGATTCGGACGTGGCGCAGGCGCGGGTGTTTCTCGCGGCGCTGGACGACGAGATCGCGACCGTATCGGTTCAACTCGAGGACGCGCGTCGGCTCGCCGCAGAAGCTCGGGCCAGGGGGGACGCGCCCACCGGTACGTGGCACGAGCAGCAGGCCGCGACACACAAGCGGACTCTGCGAGAGCTGCACCGGCAGACGCAGAATTTGCGCACCCGGTTCGCGCTGGCCTGAGATCCGAACTCTGGAACCTCCGCGAACGGGATCGATGCGATCCGGTGCGGTGGACTCGACGTCGTAGGGTCGACGTGTGAGGACACGACTCGGTGCTCTGGACCGTCGCACCCGCACAGCGCTCGGCGGCCCCGGGCTCGGGGTGGTCGCGCTTGCTGCGCTCGTCGTTCTCGGTGCCGTGATCCTCGTCCACGCGGTGGCCCCGGATGGGTGGGTCGTGGCGGTAGTGCTGGCGCTCGTTGCGCTGGTCGTCAATCTCGGAGGCGCCCGCCGTTCACGCAGACGGTGACTCACTGAAGTGAGGTAAGCCTGCGCTAACATTCGGACATGTCGACCATCTCCGCCGGGCGCGCCGGCGCTCTCCTCGCTGCCCTCGCTCTGGCTGTCGCCGGGTGTTCCACCGAGTCCGGGAGCAGTTCCGGTGGGGAAGGGTGGTCTCACACCACTGCCTTCGGCAACACCGTGGCGCTGGACGCACCGCCGGACACGGTGGTCGTCGATGCGTATTCGGCTGCCGCACTGTGGGACTACGGTGTTCGCCCTGCCGGGGTCTACGGCTACGGCATCACCAACGGGCTGGGTCTCGGTGACGCGGACCTCGATTCCATGACCGTCGTGGGTACGGATGCGGTGTTCGAGACGGAGGTAGCGGCGACTATGGGCGCCGACCTCGTCGTCGGCTATTCCGCCGAGACCGATCCCACGTCCTGGATCTGGTGGGAGGCAGCGCAGGCCGAGCAGATCAACGTCGTCGCTCCCTTCCTGGGCATCGACCCGTCCTCGTCGCTCGACGGAACGCTGGATCAATACCGTTCGCTCGCAGCATCACTGGGCGCCGACGTGGACTCCCCGGAGATCGCATCCGACCGTGCGGACTACGACGCGGCGAAACAGCGGGTGCGCGATGCTGTGGCCGCGAATCCCGGCGTGACGGTGCTGCCCGTCAACGCGGCCGCCGACGCCGTGTACATCGGAACGGAACAGTTGTCGGTGCTGGGACTGCTCTCGGACCTCGGTGTGAGTCTCGCGGGTCCGGGATTCGACGGACCGTGGGCGACGGTGAGCTGGGAGAACGTTGCTCAGTACCCTGCCGACATCGTTCTCGAGTACCCCGCGAGCCGTGAGGTGCTGGACGCCTCACCCGTCTACGGTTCCATTCCTGCGGTCACCTCGGGCGATGTTCTGGACTGGGACGACAAGCGTCCCACCACCTATGCCGAGTACGCGGACTGGCTCGACCGCCTTGCGGACGCCGTCGACCGCTCGAGCTCGTCGACCTGACGCCGACCGGGGGGGGGGGTACTCCTGCATGGTCCAGGGGCCCCGTCCGGCGGCGGCTCAGGATCGTCCCGTCGCCACCGCCGACTCGTTGATCGAACCCGCAGCCGGCCGACCGGCCAGTGCTGCGACGACGGACTCGGCGGCGGCAGTACCCGCATCGGTGCGCGCCTCGCGGGTCTGACCGGCCAGGTGTGAGGTGGCGACGACCGTGGGCATGGCCAGGAGCGGGTTGTCCGGGTTCGGTGGTTCGGTGGCGAAGACGTCGAGCGCCGCTCCCGCGATGGTGTGGTCGCGGAGCGCGTCGACGAGGGCATCCTCGTCGACCATCGATCCGCGGGCCGTGTTGACCAGGTAGGCAGAGGGTTTCATCTCGGCCAGTGCCGCGGCGTCGATGACGGGTGCGCCGCCGGCACGGGCGTGGAGGCTGACGAAGTCGGACTCGCGCAGCAGGGTTGTCTTGTCGACGTAGGTGACGTCGAAGTCGTGGTCGGGATGACCGGTGGAGACGAGGATGGTCATGCCGAACGCACGAGCGAGATCCGCGACGGCCCGTCCGCTCGGCCCGAGGCCGATGATGCCGAGAGTCGCGCCCCGTAGCTGTCGAGTGTCGTGGCGTGGCCACTCTCCGCGTCGCACGCCGTCCGTGGTCTCGCCGATCCGCCTCGCGCACATCAGGAGCAGAGCGAGGGTCATCTCGGCCACCGCATGGCGGTTGGCTCCGGGGGTGTTGCAGACGAGGACGCCGTGAGCGGTGGCGGCCTCGATGTCGACCGAGTCGTATCCGACTCCGCTGCGCGCGATCACGCTGAGGGACGGGGCCGCGCGCAGCATGGCGGCGGTGACGGGTTCGCTGGCGATGATGGCAGCGTCACTCGCGGCGAGGAGCGCGGCCATCTCACCGTCGGGGCGGGGCCCGACGGCGGGGGAGTGGACGGTCTCGTGACCGTGCGCACGGAGCAGGGTGTCGACGTCGTCGCCGGGGTGGAGGTAGTCGGTGGTGATGAGGACGGTAGCCATCTGTCCCTCTTTCATGTCCGTGCCGATCCGGATCGGCGTCACTCGCCGATCAGGCGCTGCACCTTCTCGCGAGTGTCGGTGCCCGCGACAGGAAGGTAGACGACGATGTTCAGGTCCTTGTGATCGGTCGGCGCCAACTGGTGGTGCTCGAAGCGCAACTCTCCGACGACAGGGTGCCGGAAGACGCGCTCACGCGAGGCGAATCCCTCGATGTCGCGGTTGTCCCACCCGTCGGCGAACGTGTCACTCGTCGAGCGGAGCCGATCGACCAGGTCCGTGAAGGAGGGAGTGCCGAGGGCGGCGCCTCCGTCCGCCCGGAACTCTGCGAGGAAGCGTCTGCTGTCGGACTCCCAGTGCGGGAGCAACTCGCGCACGTACGGGTCGGTGAAGACCAGCCACAGAAGGTTTCGGTCCGCTGCCTGCACGGTCTCGATGCGGGGGAACAACGCACGGTACGCACGGTTCCATCCGGCGATCGTCCACTCCGGACGGAGAGCGAACGCGGGGAAATCGGTGAGGGCATCGAGCAGACGTTGCACGGCCGGAGGCGTCGTCTCCGCGCTCGACGGGGTCGGCGTCGGCGGGTGTCCCGCGAGGTCGAGAACGTAATCGTGCTCGGCAGGCGTGAGGTGGAGCGTCGCGGCGACGGCATCGAGGACTTGGCGTGACGGGTGGATGTCCCGCCCTTGTTCGAGCCAGGTGTACCAGGTGACGCTGACATGGGACAGCGACGAGACGTCCTCTCTACGTAAGCCTGTCGACCGGCCCCGCGGAACGGGCGGCAACCCGAGCCGCGACCGTGGCAGTGCCGAGCGGCGGGCGCGCAGGAAAGCTCCCAGCTCACGGCGCGCGCCGAAGTCCCGGTCGGTGGTCACACGGCAACTCTACGATCGTCCACGCGTGAAGGTGGTGGTGGTGATACCAGTACCGGAGCTGTCTTCCTGCGGCGGCACTCGACCGGCATCGTCGTCCCCATGCCTGCACTTCGATCGAGAACCGTCACGCACGGACGCAACATGGCGGGGGCCCGCGCGCTACTACGCGCCGCGGGGGTGAACGGCGACGATTTCGGTAAGCCGATCATCGCCGTCGCGAACAGCTTCACCGAGTTCGTTCCCGGCCACACCCATCTCCAGCCGGTCGGCCGCATCGTCTCGGACGCGATCACCGCAGCCGGCGGCATTCCGCGCGAGTTCAACACGATCGCGGTCGACGACGGCATCGCGATGGGACACGGCGGGATGCTCTACTCGCTGCCCTCCCGCGATCTCATCGCCGACTCCGTCGAGTACATGGTGAACGCACACTGCGCGGACGCTCTCGTGTGCATCTCGAACTGCGACAAGATCACCCCCGGGATGCTCATGGCCGCACTGCGACTGAACATCCCGGTGGTGTTCGTCTCGGGCGGTCCGATGGAGGGTGGCACCGCAGTGCTCGTCGACGGCACCGTGCGAACCCGACTCACCCTGGTGTCCGCCATGTCCGATGCCGCCGCCGGTGACGTCTCGGACGAGGACCTGGCACGCGTGGAGGAGTCAGCGTGCCCCACGTGCGGGAGCTGCTCGGGAATGTTCACGGCAAACTCGATGAACTGCCTGACCGAAGCGCTGGGGCTCGCTCTGCCGGGCAACGGAACCACGCTCGCCACGCACACGGCGCGTCGGGACCTCTACGAGAATGCCGGGCGCACCGTGGTCGATCTGTGCCGTCGGTGGTACGACCACGACGACGAGTCGGTCCTTCCTCGGCAGATCGCCTCACGCGCTGCGTTCGACAACGCCATGGCCCTCGACATCGCGATGGGTGGATCGACGAACACGATCCTGCATCTCCTGGCCGCGGCACGCGAGGCTGAACTCGACTACAGCCTCGACGACATCGAGAAGCGTTCGCGGATGGTCCCATGTCTGTGCAAGGTGGCACCCAACGGGCACTACCTCGTCGAGGACGTGCACCGCGCCGGTGGAGTGCCCGCCATTCTCGGTGAGCTCCGCAGGGGCGGGCATCTGCACGATCACGTGCACACGGTGCATTCGGAGTCTCTCGCGGACTGGCTCGACCGGTGGGACGTCCGGTCCGGGTGTGCCGACGAGGCCACGATCGAGTTGTTCCACGCCGCACCGGGATGCGTGCGTTCCGCCACTGCGTTCTCGCAGTCCGAGCGTTGGGAGACGTTGGATCTCGACTCCGCCGGCGGATGCATCCGCGATGTGGAGCACGCGTACTCGGCCGACGGCGGCCTGGCGGTTCTGCGCGGCAACCTGTCCGCCGACGGGTGTGTGGTGAAGACGGCGGGCGTCGACGACTCCATCCTCACCTTCACCGGCCCGGCCGTGGTCGTGGAGTCGCAGGAGGACGCATGTGACGCCATCCTGTCCGGACGGATCGTGGCCGGCGACGTGCTGGTCGTGCGGTACGAGGGTCCGCGCGGTGGGCCCGGAATGCAGGAGATGCTCTATCCGACAGCATTTCTCAAGGGTCGCGGCCTCGGGGCATCGTGTGCGCTGATCACCGACGGCCGCTTCTCCGGCGGGACATCGGGTCTGTCGATCGGGCACGTGTCTCCGGAGGCGGCCGCGGGTGGCGTGATCGCTCTGGTCGAGGACGGGGACAGCATCACCATCGACATCCCGCACCGCTCGATCACACTGGACGTCGCCGACAGCGTGCTCGCGCAACGGCGTTCTGCCCTCGACGGCTTCCGGCCCCGCCACAGGCAGCGCGAGGTGAGCGTCGCTCTCCGTGCGTACGCCGTTCTCGCACTGTCCGCAGACAAGGGTGCGGTGCGCGACGTCGATTCGCTCCGGTGAGTCCCGTGGTTCGTCACCGCTCCGTTGCGTCGACCGCCGTCGCCAAGCCGTCGACGAGAGTCGGGAGGAAGTAGGGAATCGTCAGTGCCGTCGGGCCGATGGCGGCCCCGGCTTCCTGGCCGACGAATCCGGCGACGGCACCTGCCGCCACAGCGGGGATCTGCCGCGACACGTCGGATGACAGGAACTCCCGGAGTGCCGCGTCCGTGTCCACCTGTGTGAAGACGACAGAGGCATCGATTCGGGAGATCTCCTCGGACGACACCGCGGTCGAGAACGTGGAATCACCGGTCGCCAGTTCGGTGACGGACGGATCGGACGTGAATCCCAGGTTCTCGAGCAACTCGACGCGCGGGTCCGAGGGAAGCAGGAGGTAGTAGACGTCCTGCGCCTCGGACACGTAGGCGATGGTTCGGTCTCGGAACTCGGGGTGTCCTGCGCCGGCATCGACGACCTGCTGGTCCAGTTCTGACACGAGTTCCGTTGCCTCGACGCTCTTTCCGAGAACCTCACCGGTGACACCGATCGTGTCTCGCCACGGAGTCGACCAGAGCTCGGACGGCGGTGCGACCACGGGAATGCCGGCCGATGTGACCGCGTCGTACTCGCTCCGAGTGAGGCCGGAATGTGGTGCCAGCAGGACGTCGGGGTCGGCTGCGACGAGCTTCTCGACCGACAGGGGACCCAAAACGTCGTCCAGGAGAGCCGGTGCCTCACCGCCGTTCCGGGCGATCGACTCGGCGATCCACGGGTACGTCAGGTCGTCACCGCCGCCGTACGTGGTCGACGGCATGGCCACCGGCATCACCCCGAGAGCCAGCACGGCATCCGTGGCGCCGGCACCCCAGGTGGCCACGCGGGCGGGTGTCGAGTCGAGGACAGTCTCGCCGTACATGTGCCGCACCGTCTTCGGGAACGACGCATCGGCGGTCGTCGCCGAACCGGGGTCAGCGGGGTCCGACGAGCTGCAGCCGACGAGGTGCGCGGTCACCACCACGGCGGCGATGAGAACTGTGATCGAGCGTCTCGTCCATCGTGGAACGCTGCCGGGAATACGCATCATGCCTTGATGCTAAGGGTAGGCTGCCCTTACGACGCAATCAACGAGGTCAGGTGCCGGTTCCCCGTCGCCCGACTGAATCGACGATGACCCGTGCCTGCGCCACCGACGAGCGCCCGTGAGAATCAGCGACCGCGCGCAGAAGTGCGGATGCGGCGGATACGGAAAGCTCGTGCCTGGCGGCCATCATTCCGATCGCCGTGTGCACCACGTCGGTGTCGGGACCGGGCTGTGCACCGTTCTCGGCGGCGAAATCGGTGGCGCACAGAGTGCCGAGAGAGTGCGCCAGTCGGCCGAGAGGGCCGTCGAGCTCCGTCGACCACCCTCGACCTCTCCAGGTGCGTCGGTGAAGTTGCAAGGTTCCCGACGGTCGGGCGCGGGGGCCCACAGGGAACACCCGTAGCCACCCGACGCCCAGGACGCTCAGGGCGCCGGTCACCTGCGGCCACCGCAGGCGATCGAGTGAATCCTCCACCGCGGCATCGTGGACCGCACCGTCGGCGAGAGCGTCGACGACCGGACCGAGCCCGATTGCCTGGAGTTCCCGTGCGACGCGGGCCGCCGTCGCGTCTGTCACGTGCGCGACATTCTGCACCGACCAGTCGCCGGGCGGGACCAGAACTAGGGCGGCGCCGTCGGCGCCCGTCAGATCGACACAGACATCCACGATGTCGGTGATGATCGACGTGCGAAGCCCGCCGTCGTGGTTCCCCGCGCTCACCATCGAGGGTCGTCCTCTCTCGGTGCGCGGGTGCCGCGCTTCACTCGGGACTACCCCCATTTTCGCCACCCCACGCGCATTCCGTGAGAATGCACCGACTGGTCACACTCACGTTCCCCGGTCGGGCCCACGCCCCGTGATCACCCCGGCGCGAACGGCCCTGACGGGCCGAAGGCGATGTCCGCGAAACGCTGTCCCATGACGGCGTGGGCGTCGGTGTCGGGATGCAGGTTGTCCGGAAGTGGGTGGCGCCGTTCGTCGTCCTCGCCGAAGAGCAGCAGTCCGTCGAGGTGGTGGAGGTTCGGGTCGTCCGATCGACTGTCGACGATCTGAGCGAGCGCGTCACGGATCACGCGAAGTGTCAGGCGTCCGAGCGCGATGTCGCCCTCCGTGCCCGTCGCGCGAAATCTCGCGGAGCCGGCGGCGAACGAGTCGGGATCGATCGCCCCGGGTCCCGGAGTGTTCTCGTGGATCGCGCAGTGGATCGGCGAGATCAGCAGCAGCGGTGTGGTCGGGTGCCCGTCGCGGACGGTGTCGAGGAACCCGTGAACTGCGGGAACGAACGAACGAAGGCGCATTGCATCGAGGTTGACGACGTTGATGCCCAGCTTGACGCTGATGACGTCCGCGGGGGAGTCCCGCACGACGCGAGCCATGAACGGATCGACGAAGGCGCTGCCCCCGAAACCCAGGTTGCGCAGCCGAACGCCGGCACGACGGGCCGCGACGACAGGCCAGATGCGCGTGGGGCTCGCGGCGTTGGATCCCTGGCTGATCGAGCTGCCGTGGTGCAGCCACCTCGGTCCGCTCGTCGGCGCCGGGTGCAGAACGGCATCAGCGGACAGCGAGACCAGATCCACCTGTTCGTTGTGGGGGAGCCAGATCTCGACCGTCTTCTCCCCGGCCGGCAGATCGGTGAGGGTGATGCGTTCCGTCGTTCCCGGGTGGACCGTGCTCGTCCCGGTGGTCGGATCGATCTCGACGGTGTCACCGCCCGAGAGCACGTGCGACTGAAGAATCGAGTCGTTCACCACCACGTCGACGGCGCCCCGGTCGCGCATCACACCCCGGTAGGTCATGCGCGTGGTGTGGACCTCGAGGACCATCTGGACGGCGGTCGTGCGCGCGGCGATACGCACTCCGGACGGTTGCGCCTCCATCATCGCGAGCTGCGGGTCCGCATCGCGTTGCCGGACGGCACGGGGGAGCCGGTGTGGGCGCACGCCCCGATCCACGCGTTCGAGCTCGGCTGCACCGAGGACGATGTCGTCGTTGAGTGGTGCGGTGATCATACTTTCCGAGACTACCTAACGGTATTCAGGGGCTACCGAACGGTGTTCAGGACGACCGCGGCGCTCTCGCTCACCGCGGCGTCCTCGTACGGTGCCGAGGCGTCGTTCTTCCGTGTCAGCACCGTCAGTACCAGCGGGGGACGGCCGGGTGGTGTGACGACGGCGATGTCGTTCCGCACGGCCCCGGCGCCACCCGACTTGTCGGCCACCGTCCATCCGCTCGGCGCCCCCGCGCGGACGAGTGCGTCGCCCGTGGCGTTCCCGCTCATCCACTCGGCCAGGGTCGCTGCGTCGGCATCGGTCGACGAGCCGGCACCCCGCAGTGCGGCCAGACTCGTCGTGAACGCGTCGGCGGTGGTGGTGTTTCCGGTGCTGTCGGGTCCGACCGTGTTGAGGCCCGGCTCCACGTCGACGATGTCCGTGACATCGTCACCGAGTCGGGACAGAGCCGCATCGAGCTCTGCGGGACCGCCGATTTGGTCGAACACGAGGTTGGTCGCCGTGTTGTCGCTCTCCCGCACGGCCGCTTCCGCCAACTCGGCCGCCGTGAGTCCGGTGTCCAGACGTGCCGTGGTCACCGGTGAATATCCCGCGCGCTCGATGTCGGCCGCGGTCCACCTCACGAGGTCGTCCCGAGCGTCCTCAGGGGTTCGTCGCAGGAACTCGGCTGCCAGGAACACCTTCACTGTCGAAGCGAAACCGAAACGTTCGGCTCCGCGATAGCTGATCGTCTCGCCGGTCCCGGTGTTCAGGAGGCTGACACCCACCGTCACGTCGTAGCGCTCCTCGACAGCCTGCAGTCCGGTCGAGACGTCGTCGCGCTCTGCTCGACTCGACGTGGGAGCCGGCGAGACGGGCACACCGCCCGAGGGAGCGCACGCGGTGAGGGCCAGGGCGACGACAGCGAGCGCGACGCGCGGTCGGGCCGCCGTGTGCAGGAGTGCTCGTCTCGTCACGCGAGTGCGAGGAACAGCTTCTCGAGTTCCGCCTCGGTCATGGGTTCCTTGTTGTCGGCGGTGGCACCGGTCATACATTCGCGCAGGCCGGTGGCGACGATCTTGAACCCTGCCCTGTCGAGCGCGCGCGAGACGGCGGCGAGCTGGGTGACGACCTCCTTGCAGTCGCGGCCGTTCTCGATCATCGAGATGACCCCGGTGAGTTGGCCGTTGGCGCGCCGGAGTCGGTTGAGTACCAGTGCGATGCTGTCGTCGTCGCCGACCATGATGAACTCCTGTCAGAACTGCCGTGAGCTGTCGATGGTACCCCCGGGGGCATCAGAGTCTCAGTGTCCGGGTGCCGGTTCGTCGGCGAGCGTGGCGATGGCAGCGCGGAGCTTGGTCGCTGCGTCGTGGGCGACGTCGCCGAGCGCCGGCACTCCGGTCGACTGGACCATGATGTCGGGGTTCATGGCGTCGACGATGATCACGTCGGCGTTGTCCGGGTCCTCGCGGACGACGACGTTGCAGGGGAGCAGCAGGCCGATCTGTCGCATGACGCCGACGGCGCGGTGGGCCAGGGGCGGGTTGCACGCGCCGAGAATCAGGTAGCGCTCCATGTCCTCACCGAGCTTGGCTTTCAGGGTGGCCTGCATGTCGATCTCGGTGAGCACGCCGAAACCCTGCTCTGCTAGGGCGTCTCGGGTGCGCTGGACGGCGGTGTCGAAGTCGGTGTCGGTCAGGGTGATGGTCAGAGCGATGGTCACGAGTGTCGTCCTTCGGTCGGGGGTGTCAGTGGGAGAAGCTGATGGACGGGAGGGCCTTGCGGAGCCAGGCCGGTGACCACCAGGCGGCGGAACCGGTCAGTCGGAGCAGGACGGGCAGCAGGATCAACCGGATGAGCACGGCGTCGAGAAGCACGGCGACGCCGAGGATGATGCCCATCTCCTTCGGCGGGAGCGGGTCGGCGAGGGCGAAGGTGAAGAACACCGCCACCATCACCGCGGCCGCGGCGAAGATGACCCGCCCGGAGTGGGCGAGACCGTCGATCATCGCCGTCGTCGCGTCGCCGGTGCGCTCGAAGTGCTCCTTGGCGGTGGCGAGGAGGAACACGGTGTAGTCCATGGCGATGGCGAAGATCATCGCGAAGAAGAACACCGGTCCCCAGCCGTTCAGGAAGCCCTGCGGAGTGAAGCCGAGCAGCGAGGCGCTGTGCCCGTCCTGGAAGATCAGCTTCGCGACGCCGAACGCGGCGGCGGTGGAGAGCAGGCTGACCGCGGTGCCCAGGAACGCGATCAAGGGTGCTTGCAGTGCGACGAGGAGCAGCACGAACCCGAGTATCAGGATGATCGTGACGACGAGCGGCAGGGAGCCGTTCAGGGCCTGCTGCAGGTCGAGGTTCTCCGCGGGGGCGCCGCCGACCAGCGCCGACTCCGGGAGCTCGCCGCGCAGGTCGGCGAGGATGGTGCCCATCGACTCGTCGGAGGGGTCGACCGCCGGAATCGCTTGCAGGAGTGCGTAGCCGGAGCCGTCGGCGGCGGGTTGCGGTGGGGTGACCATGGCGATGCCGGACACCTGCGCCGCGGCGGCGGCCGTGTCTGCGGAGTCGGTGTCAGAGACGACGATCTGCAGTGCGCCGGGGGCGCCGTCACCGAACTGCTGCTGGACGAGCGCGTAGCCCTGCCGCACGGGCGCGTCCTCGGGGACGACGGAGATCGACGGCATCGCGACCTTCAGGCCGAGAACAGGCAGCGCCAGTGCGACGAGGACGCCGATCGAGGCGAGCGCGAACGGCCACGGGTGCTTGTGCAGGAGTGCGCCCCACGCGGCGAACATGGGTGAGCGGTGCTGCTGACGCTTGGCGTAGGGGAGGGACGCAGCGTCGACCTTCGGTCCGAGCGCGCCGAGGGCGGCGGGGAGCAGGGTGAGGGTGGCGAGCAGGACGAAGGTGACGGCGAGCATGATCCCGACGGCCATGGTCCGCACCGCGGGGGCGGGGACGATCAGCACGGCGGACAAGCTGACGAGGACGGTGAGTCCGGACAGGACCACGGCTTTGCCGGCGGTGTCCATGGTCTCGGCGACGGCCGCGCGGGGATCGCGGGAGCGCAGGGCGTCGCGGAAGCGGGCAACGAGGAACAGCGCGTAGTCGATACCGAGTGCGAGGGCGAACATCATGGCGAAGTTCATCGCCCACACCGAGATCGGGGTGATCTCGTTGAGCAGGACCAGCCCGCCGGCGGAGGCGACGAGACCGGCGATGGTCAAGAGCAGCGGGAGCCCGGCGGCGACGAGCGAGCCGAACGCGAGGACCATGATGGCGAGGGTGACGGGCCAGGAGATGAGTTCGGCCTGGATCATCGCGTCGTGGTTGGCCTTGTCGAAGTCCGACCACAGCGCCGACGCGCCGGTGGGGTAGATCTCGACACCGTCGCCGGAGAGTGCGGTGAGCTCGTCCTTGACGTCGTCGACGGCGGTGACCATCTCGTCGGTGGTGCCGTCGGCCCCGGCGATGAGGGTGCCGGTGCGCCCGTCGGGGCTGATCGTCATCCCCGGCTGCGGGGGCACGATCTCACCGAAACGCGGGTCGGCGTTCAGGATGTCGGTCGCGCCGGTGAGAGCGGCGGTCGCTGCCGGGTCCGTCAGCGCGCCGGAGTCGCTGTGGACGACGACCTGCACCGCGGCGGAGGAGTTGCCGCCGAAGTGTTCCTCGGCGAGCTCGCGGACCTGGACCGATTCCGATCCGTTCGCCTGCCACCCGGCGCCGGCGAGGGACGAGAACACCGACGGTGCAGCGGATCCGAGGGCGATCAGCAGGATCAGCCAGGTGCCGAAGACCCAGCGGCGGCGGGTGACCATGGCTGCGCCCCACCGGCCGAGGCGGCCGGGGGCGCTGTCGTGGTGGTCGCCGGGCCGGGGTTCGGCGACGGTGTCGGACTGGGACACGGTGGACTCCTATACGGCTGGGGGTATGTGAAGGGCCTGGATCGGCCATCGTCGAGAAGTGGTGTGAGGGTGTGCTCAGCGGTGGAACTGTGAGCATTCGGCAAGGGGGCCCACAGGACACCCCTTCCGCGTTCGATCCGCTGTACTGCGCACACCGTGTCACATACGAGGGGGGGTATGCAAGTACCCCCTGGGGTATCTGACCGAGGTTGCCGGGTTTCGGTGCGACGACCGCCCGACTTACCCCCAGGGGGTACTCGCCGGTACGCTGGGGCCCGTGTTGCACAGTCTTCGGCAGCGACGTTCGCTGACCCTCGCTGTGCCGATGGCCTGGTGGGCCGTCTCGATCGCACTGGGCGTGGTGCTGATGCACATGGTGGTGCCCGTCCAGGCCGCCGCGGCCCATGAAGCGATGCCGAACCACCACGCGTCGATGGACGCGGAGGTCCACGCTGACGCCGCCACGCACATCGCGGAGCCCGGCCCGGCGGCGGAGCGACTGCCGTGCCCCGGCGGTCACGACATGATGCATCCGTGCATCGGGACGGTCACCTCGTTCCCGCCGATGTCGGTCCCGATCGGGGCCGTCGAGTGCCTGCCGGCGCTCGATGACGCATCCGACCGTGTCGTCATGATCGTCGCCCGCGCAGGTCGTGCTCCACCATGGGCGCTGTCCTCGCTGGACGACTCGGTACTTCTGCGGGTGTGACGGGGAGCCCGGGGCAGTGATGCTCCGGCGGATCGCACGTCGATTCAGACCCCTATCCCGTTCGACACACCTCAGGAGTACGCCCATGCATGTCAAGAACACGACAGTCACTACTCTCGCCGCCGCCGCGATCGGAGTCGCCCTCGTCGCCGGTTGTGGCGACGACGGGTCGTCCGCGTCGATGGAGGGCCACTCGATGGGTTCCTCGTCCATGGAGTCCGCGCCGTCTCAGGATCCCGCTGCGGACTTCGCCGACGCCGACGTCGCGTTCGCATCGATGATGTACCCGCACCATGCTCAGGCTGTCGAGATGGCCTCCATGGTCGACGGGCGGTCCACGAACCCGGACGTGGTCACGCTCGCCGACGAGATCGCGGACGCGCAGGGACCCGAGATGGACCAGTTGGCCTCCTGGCTGGCGGAGTGGGGTCAGCCGTCTCCGTCGGCAACGCCCGACGACATGCAGGGCATGGATCACGGGTCGGGGAGCGGAATGATGAGTTCGCAGGACATGGCCTCCCTGACGGCCCTGTCCGGCGACGAGTTCGACCAGCGGTGGCTGACGATGATGATCGACCATCATCGAGGTGCGGTCGCCATGGCGGAGACGGAGATCGAGGAGGGCTCGAACGACGACGCGGTCGCGATGGCCCGCACGATCGTCGAGACGCAGAACGCCGAGATCGCCAGGATGGAACAACTTCTCGGTTGACCTCCGGCCGACGGCCGCCACTCCGACGGGAGTGGCGGCCATCGGGTGCGGCCCGTGTCAGTTCCGGAGGCGCGCCGCGAGTTCGTCGACGCGCGCGGCGATGTCGTCGCGCACCAGGCGCATCCGCTCGATGCCCTCGATACCTCGCGTCGACGGCTCGTCGGTGTCCCAGTTCAGGTAGGTCGGTCCCTCGACCGGGTCGACGGTCGCCTCGGTGCCGAGGGTGACGACGTAGTCCATCCGGGACATCAGATCCGGATCGATCGGCTTGGGGTGCTCACCGGTGAGATCGACTCCGACCTCGCGCAGCGACTCGGCGGCCAGAGCGTTGACTGCACTGCCGGGGGCAGTCCCGGCGGAATGCACCTCGACATCG
Source organism: Rhodococcus sp. SORGH_AS_0301 (assembly GCF_030818285.1). NCBI lineage: Bacteria > Bacillati > Actinomycetota > Actinomycetes > Mycobacteriales > Nocardiaceae > Rhodococcus > Rhodococcus sp. SORGH_AS_0301. Next base: position 3,149,233 of record NZ_JAUTAC010000002.1, on the reverse strand, counting down.
TCACCGGCGACCGTGCGCATCAGCCCTGCGGCCATCTGCGATTTGCCGCCGTTCTTCACGCAGACGAACAACACACTCGGCTTGCGGGACATCAGGATTCCTTCGTCTGTCGGGTGGGTGAGAATCGTCTGCGCAGTGCCAGCGAGACGTAGACCAGGCCCACGAGCACAGGGACTTCGATCAGGGGTCCGACGACGCCGGCGAGGGCTTGACCGGACGTGGCGCCGTAGGTGGCGATCGCGACAGCGATGGCGAGTTCGAAGTTGTTGCCCGCCGCGGTGAACGCCAGGGTCGTCGTGCGCTCGTAGCCCAGTCCCATCGCTGCGCCGAGGGCGTATCCGCCGCCCCACATCACGGCGAAGTACACCAGCAGCGGGAGCGCGATGCGAACGACGTCCAGGGGCTGGGAGGTGATGCGGTCGCCCTGCAGGGCGAACAGGACGACGATGGTGAACAGCAGTCCGTAGAGCGCCCACGGCCCGATTTTCGGGATGAACGAGGTCTCGTACCAGTCGCGGCCCTTGGCGCGTTCGCCGAAGTACCGGGAGGCGAATCCGGCGATCAACGGGATGCCCAGGAAAATCAGCACGGACTTCGCGATCTGCCACGGTGATGCCTCGATGGTGGTCTGGTCGAGGCCGAGCCAGCCGGGGAGCACGGAGAGGTAGAACCAGCCGAGGACGGCGAACATGATCACCTGGAACACAGAATTGATCGCCACGAGTACGGCTGCGGCTTCGCGGTCGCCGCAGGCGAGGTCGTTCCAGATGATGACCATCGCGATGCAGCGGGCGAGTCCGACGATGATCAGTCCGGTGCGGTACTCCGGTAGATCGGGGAGGAACAGCCAGGCCAGCGCGAACATCAATGCGGGGCCGAGAATCCAGTTCAGAGCGAGAGAACCGAGGAGGAGCTTCTTGTCGCCGGTGACCGTGTCGAGACGGTCGTAGCGGACCTTGGCCAGTACCGGGTACATCATGATGAGCAGGCCGATCGCGATCGGCAGGGACACGCCGTCCACAGAGATGGACGACAGGGCGTCGTTCATCCCTGGGATCAGTCGTCCGAGCAGGAGCCCGACGACCATCGCGACGCCGATCCACACCGGCAGGAAGCGGTCGAGGGTGGAGAGCTTGCCGACGACGGCGGGGTGGTCGCTGGTGTTCGCCGCGGTGCTCATGCGGTCACCAGCGTCGGGTCGACAGTGGCCATGACGGTCGACAACTGCTGCAGCGCATCGGGAATCACGCGGTAGTAGACCCAGGTTCCACGCCGCTCGGAGCCGAGCAGGCCGGCCTGGCGAAGCACCTTGAGGTGGTGGGAGATGGTCGGCTGCGACAGGTCGAAGGATCCGGAGATGTCGCACACGCACGCCTCACCACCGTCATGACTCGCGATGAGACTGAGCAGGCGCAACCGGACCGGGTCGCCCAGCGCCTTGAACATCGACGCGAGGATGTGCGACTGCTGCTCGGTCAGAGGTTCACGAACCAGGGGCGAGCATCGGACACCCGTGTCGGGCTCTGACTGATTCGACATTCTTCTATATTGACGGTTGTCGATGGTCTCGGTCAATTCGCACCCTACTCTCCGGTGAGAGTAGAGTTCCGCCCCAGCGGAGGGCCGTGCTCGGCCTCCGGCAGTCCCGCACCGTGAAAGAGGCTCGTCATGTCCCACGCCGGCTCGACCGTCGCCCCACCCGAGGACACCTCGGTGCTGGCCGCGCTGCGCTCACCTCGTCGACTGAAGACCGAGGTGCTGGCGGGCCTGGTCGTCGCGCTGGCGCTGATCCCGGAGGCGATCTCGTTCTCCATCATCGCCGGTGTCGATCCCCGCGTCGGACTGTTCGCGTCCTTCACGATGGCGGTCACCATCTCGATCGTCGGCGGTCGTCCGGCCATGATCTCGGCCGCCACCGGAGCGATCGCCCTCGTCGTCGCGCCACTGTCACGCGAGTACGGCCTCGACCACCTCATCGCCGCCGTGATCCTCGGTGGCGTCCTGCAGATCGTGCTCAGCGTCGTCGGAGTGGCGAAGCTGATGCGCTTCATTCCGCGCAGCGTGATGGTCGGGTTCGTCAACGCGCTCGCCATCCTCATCTTCACGTCGCAGTTGCCCTACCTCATCGGCGTGCCCGCCCTGGTGTATCCCCTCGTGGCAGTGGGTCTCGTGGTCATGGTGTTCCTTCCCAAGCTGACGACCGTCGTGCCCGCACCGTTGATCGCCATCGTGATGCTCACCGCCGCCACCCTCGTGTTCGCGCTGCAGGTTCCCGATGTCGGCGACGAGGGTGAGCTGCCGTCCTCGCTTCCGACGCTGCTGCTCCCGAACGTGCCGTTCACCCTCGACACCCTGTCGATCATCGCGCCGTTCTCGCTCGCCATCGCACTGGTGGGTCTGCTCGAATCACTCATGACCGCAAAGCTGGTGGACGACATCACCGATTCGCGCTCGAACAAGACCCGCGAGGGTTGGGGCCAGGGTGTCGCCAACCTCGTCACGGGCTTCACCGGCGGCATGGGCGGCTGCGCGATGATCGGCCAGACCATGATCAACGTGAAGGTCTCCGGCGCTCGTACCCGGATCTCGACCTTCCTCGCCGGGACGTTCCTGCTGATCCTCGTGGTGGGACTGGGCGACATCGTGGCACTCATCCCGATGGCCGCGTTGGTCGCGGTCATGATCATGGTCTCGGTGGGCACGTTCGACTGGCACAGCATCCGTCCGTCGACCCTGCGGCGCATGCCCAAGAGCGAGACGCTGGTCATGATCGCCACGGTGGCCGTGACCGTCGCGACCCACAACCTGGCCTACGGCGTCGTCGTCGGTGTCGTCACCGCGATGGTGCTCTTCGCGCGGCGGGTCGCGCACCTCACCGAGGTGGTCGACGTGGCACATCCGGACGAGAACACGCGCGTCTACAAGGTGCTGGGAGAGCTGTTCTTCGCCTCCAGCAACGATCTGATCCACCAGTTCGACTACGTCGGTGACCCCGAGAACATCGTCATCGACATGTCGGAGTCCCACATCTGGGACGCCTCCACGGTCGCGACGCTCGATGCCGTCACCACGAAGTACGCGGCGAGGGGCAAGAAGGTCGAGATCGTGGGTCTGAACGCGTCGTCCGTGGAACGACGGGACCGGCTCAGCGGAAACCTCGGCGCAGGACACTGATCGGGCCCGGTCTCCGGGTCGGAACTAGAGTCGACGCACACTCGACGTACGACGAAGGAGCGGGACAGTGGGCGAGAGCATGCAGATCGGTGAGGTCGCCGAGCGCACGGCACTGTCCATTCGCACACTGCGCCACTACGACTCGGTGGGTCTCGTCGTCCCGTCGGCGCGATCGGCCGGCGGATTCCGGCTCTACACCGAGGCCGACGTCGAGCGGTTGTTGGTGATCCGGCGAATGAAGCCGCTGGAGTTCACGCTGGCCGAGATGGGCGAGCTGCTCGCCGCCCTCGACGTCCTCGGGAACGGCGATGCCGACGACGAGGACCGCGCTGCCGCAACACAGTTCGTCGACCAGTGCCACGACAAGGCGCTGGACCGATGCGAGACGTTGCGACGCCATCTCGCCTACGGCGAGGAGTTCGCAGCGCTGCTCGCGGCCCGCAGGCCGGTCACCGAACTCTGAGTCAGCTCTCCTCGCGGCGCTGATACACGTCAGGGATGCCGTCGTGATCGTCGTCGCGGGTCTCCTCCTCGTGGATCAGCTTGTACGCGCGGTTGCGGCTGCGCAGAATCGCGGCGGCGGTGCACGCCGAGATCACCGATCCGGTCAGCACTCCGACCTTGACGTGATCGTCTCGCTCGGTGCTCTCACCGAAGGCGAGGTCGCCGATCAACAGCGAGACGGTGAAACCGATGCCGGCGAGAACGGCGACGCCGAACACGTCACGCCACGCGAGTCCGGCGTCGAGAGTGGCACGGGTGAAGCGGGACACGAGATACGTGGTGCCCAGCACGCCGATGGTCTTGCCGACCACCAGTCCCGCGACGATGCCGATGGCGATCGGGTCGCCGAGCGCCTCGAAGAAGCCCGACACGCCGCCGACGGTCACGCCGGCGGCGCAGAATGCGAAGAGCGGCACCGCGACACCTGCAGAGAGAGGTCGGATGCGATGTTCGAAGTGTTCGGCCATACCGGGTCCGGCTTCCGGACCGCCGGCGGCGCGGCTGCGGATCACCGGCACTGCGAATCCGAGCAGCACGCCGGCGACCGTGGCGTGAACGCCGGACTCGTGCATGAGAACCCAGGTGACGACCGCGAGGGGAATGAGAATCCACCACGACCGGATCCGTCGCTGCACGGCGACGGCGAAGAGGGCGAGCGGGATCATCGCGGCGCCGAGCGCCACGAAATTCAGGTCGGCGGTGTAGAAGATCGCGATCACCGTCACCGCGAGGAGATCGTCGACGACGGCCAGCGTGAGTAGAAAGGTGCGCAGGGCGAGCGGTAGGTGCGTGCTGACGACGGCGAGAACGGCGACCGCGAAGGCGATGTCGGTCGCGGTGGGAATAGCCCACCCCAGCAGTGCGCCGTCACCGGTGCGCAGATTGACGACGACGAAGATCAGTGCGGGCACGGCCATGCCGCCGATCGCGGCCGCGATGGGCAGGGCCGCACGCGCCGGGTCGCGGAGGTCGCCGGCGACGAACTCGCGCTTGAGTTCGAGGCCCACGACGAAGAAGAAGATCGCGAGCAGGCCGTCCGCGGCCCACGTGGAGAGAGTGAGATCGAGGTGGAGCGCGGACGGGCCCACTCGTGTCGCCATGAGCGTGTCGTAGGCGGCCGACCACGGGGAGTTGGCCCAGACGAGAGCGATCACCGTGGCGACCAGCAACAGGGCACCCCCGACGGTCTCCTTGCGCAGCACGTCGGTGATGCGCGAGGCTTCGGACCACGACCCCCGCGAGAGCAGACTGCGACGCGTGGGAGGTGGCGAGGATGACGTCATGGGGTGCCCTTCGGTGCTCTGACGATCAGGAGTTGTCGTACGCGGTGGCGTCGGTACGGCGTTGGTGGGCTTCGCCTTCGGCGGAGTCCGCGAACTCGGGGGTGTCGAAGACCTCGCCGCCGAGCGGATCGACCGGCTCGTCGTGCTCCGAGTACTGGACGGCGCCGGTGTCCGGGTCGATCTGAAGTCGGCTCTGCGGTACCGACTGGACCGCGAGCAGCCCCGACGGAGTGGACAGGCCGTCCTTCGACGGTGACAGACCGGCGAACGTGGTGGAGATGCCGCCGCGCTCCGGCCGTCTCGCCGGTGTCGCGCCGTCCACGGGCGGTGCATCCCCGGCAGGGGTGATCCGGACGTAGGACGGTGTGGTGGCCACCTCGTAGCGGAAGGCCTTCAGGAGTGACACGCACGCCAGCACCATGATGATCGAGAACGGCACCGCGGTCGCGATCGACGCCGTCTGCAAGGCCGTGAGTGATCCGGATCCACCGATCAGCAGCAGAACAGCGGCAGCGACGCCCTCGAGCACGGTCCAGTAGACGCGGGTGATCTTGGGTGTGTCGAGATCACCACCGGTGGAGAGGATGTCGATGACCAGCGAGCCGGAGTCCGAGGAGGTGACGAAGAAAAACACGATCACCGCGATGGCGAGAACGCTCGTGACGGTCGCGAGCGGAAGACCGTCGAGAAGTTGGAACAGGCTCGTGTCCGTGCCGACGGTTCCGTCGTCGGCGAGCATGGTGCCCTCGTTGCGCTGACGGAGGATTCCGGAGTCACCGAAGATGGTGAACCACAGCGAGCCGACGAGAGTCGGTGCGAGCAGCACGCCGAAGACGAATTCGCGGATCGTGCGGCCGCGCGAGATCCGTGCGATGAACATGCCGACGAACGGTGCCCAGCTCATCCACCATCCCCAGTAGAAGATGGTCCAGGCGCCGGCCCACCCGTCCTCGGCGAAAGGCGATGTACGGAGCATCAATTCCGGCAGCGCCTGGACGTACCCACCGAGGTTCTGCACCCACGACTGCATGAGGAACAGCGTCGGTCCGGCGATCAGGACGAACACAGCCAAGCCGGCGGCGAGTGCCATGTTGATGTTGGAGAGCCATTTCAGGCCCTTCGACACACCCGAGACGACGGAATACGTGGCGAGCAACGTGACGAAGGCAATGAGGGCGATGGTCAGCCAATTGTTCGTCTCCACCCAGCCGAGGTAGGACAGACCGGCTGAGATCTGCTGAACACCGAAACCGAGTGAGGTCGCGACGCCGAACAGCGTTCCAATGATGGCGATCGCGTCGATGGCGTGACCGATACCGCCCTCGATCCGTTGCCGTCCGAGCAGTGGCTCGAGGAGCCAGCGAACCGACAGGGGGCGCCCCTTGCGATAGGTCATGTACGCGAGTCCGAGACCCACGACGACGTAGATCGCCCATGCGTGCAGACCCCAGTGGTACAGGGTGAGCTCCATGGCCTGGTTGGCGGCCGCGTCGGTCGATCCGTCGACACCCCCGGCAACCGGGGGAGTGATGTAGTGCGACAACGGTTCCGCGACGCCGTAGAACACCAGTCCGATGCCCATACCGGCGCTGAAGAGCATCGCGAACCAGGAGAGGACGCCGAATTCGGGGCTCTCGTCGTCGCGGCCGAGGCGGATGTTGCCGATACGGCTGGCGCCACAGTAGAGGGCGAAGACGACGAATCCCGTCGCCGTCAGGATGTACCACCATCCGACACCGTCGGTGATGGCCCCGTTGAGGGCCTCGAATGCGTCGGCTGCGGTACCCGCGAAAATGACGGAGAAAACGATCATGGCGACGATGATCGCGGACGCGGGAATGAATACCGGTTTGCGTATTCCGCGCCAGGCGGATCGTACTGAATTCACTTGTTCACATCCTGAGAAATAGACGATCGGTCAGTCGATCATGGAGGTGAGGCCGGGGTGGACGCGAATCCGCTACGTCCGGACCAGTCGGTCGACCCGCTCGATCGCGGCGGTGAGCGCCCGCGGGCATTCGTGTTCCGGGAGGTGACCGCAGTCGTCGAGCACCGTCGTGTCCCGACCGGTGATCTCCCACACCTGGTCGTCCAGTCGACGGTGGTCGAGCACCGGATCACACGATCCCGCCACCACTTCGAGCGGCACCGCGCGGCTCCACTCCGCGAGCCGCCGCTCCGAGATGTGGCGATCCGCGCGCGTTCCGGCGCAATGCGTCGACACCAGAAGTCGCCATTCCACCAGGTCGTCGTCCGGACGGAAATGTTGTCCGCAGAGTGCGGCCACCGCCCTGGAGGTGCTGTGCGCGGACGTGCGGCGTCGCAGGAACCGCCCATCGGGGCGAGAGACCGGGACGATGCCTTCGGGACGGACCAGCACCATCGCGCCGACTGACGATCGGCAGGTGGCGGAGAGGGCCGCCGCGGCGCCGCTCCCGATGCCCAGCAGAACCGGCCGCGGGGCGCCGATCTGCGTCAGGGTGTCCTCCAGCCAGCGACCGTAGTCGGCCGAGGCCCGGCCCCGGCGCGGGCGCACCCCCGAACTGAGCCCGGGCTGGCCGGGCATGTCGGCGACGTGCACCGTGGCGTCGGGCATCGCATCGATCAGCGGCGTCAGAAGTGCCGCGCAGGACAGCTCGCCGGGCACCACCACGACGGTGCGCTGCGCGTCGGGTCGAACGACGGACGTGACGACGGTCGAGCCGAGCGAGGTGTCGATCCGGCGAACGGTGTGCGGCGTGGACCAGTCGGCGAGTCTGCGTCGGCACCATTCCTGCACGGCGTCTCGGCCTGCTGTGGTCCGGTACGTGCCCGTGTCGACGGCGAGCATCATGTCGAGGTGCCTCTTCCTGCTGGACGTCGTTCGGGGTCGCGGAAGCGACCGCCGACCAGACTTCCCGGCACACCGTGGGAGGACACTACTCGTGCGGTCGGCGGGTTGCCACTCGGCGACAGAGGTCCCGCGGAAGGACACGCGCCGGGCGTGCTCGACCGGCATGATCGGGCAATGGCGACGACCAGGCACCACCGCATCGACTACATCGAGCTGTCGGTCACCGACCTGACGGTCGCTCGGGCCTTCTACGCGGGAGCCTTCGGATGGACGTTCGTCGACTACGGCCCGACGTACGCCGGCATCGTGGGAGCCGACGGCGCCGAGGTCGGTGGGCTGGCCGTGGTCGAGACCCCCGCGCCGGCGGGAGGACCACTCGTGCTGCTCTACTCCGACGACCTGGACGCATCGGCCGAGGCGGTCGAGGCCGCTGGCGGATCGGTGGTGTCCGGCCCCTACGACTTCCCGGGTGGACGACGCTTCCACTTCGCCGATCCGAGCGGCACCGTGCTGGGTGTGTGGGCGTCGTCCTGAACCACGCGATGACGACAGTGGAATCGAGACCCCGGATTCCGGGGTCGGGAGTACACGATCAGCGGGCTGCTTCAGTCGACCAGGACCCCAGCAGTCGCAGTCGATCCGCGCTCGGGGATCCGGGCTCCGCTGTGTAGACCATGAGGACGGAACCGGGGTCCGCGGTGATCACCAGTTCCTCGTAGGCCAGGTGGACCTCGCCGACGACGGGATGGTGGAAGCGTTTGGTTCCGGCGCCGTGAGTGCGGACGTCGTGTGCTCCCCACAGCCTGCGAAACGTCTCGTCGCGTGTGGACAATTCGCCGACGAGGTCCTGCAGGCCCTTGTCGTGTGGGTCCCGGCCGGCCTCCGCACGCATGATGGAGACGCACATCTGCGCGAACAGGTCCCAGTCGGGATAGAACTCCCGCGACAGCGGATCGAGGAACTGGAACCGAGCCAGGTTGGGCACCCGGCCGCCGTCACCGATGACAGGCGCGTAGAACGCTTTTCCCAGTTCGTTGGTGGCCAGCAGATCCTGCCGTCGATTGCGCACGAAAGCGACGCCGTCGGTGATGGAGTCGAGTGCCCACTGCAGGCTGATGCGAGGTGGGGTGATGCGCTCCGCCCTGCGACGGGGGCGTCCCGACGTGGGGACACCGTCGGCCGCGCGAGCCAGATCGAGCAGATGCGCATGTTCGGTGTCGGTGAGCTGCAGGGCGCGCGAGAGCGCGTCGAGCACGGACGACGATGCACCGCCGATGGCGCCGCGCTCGATGCGGGCGTAGTACTCGACCGACAGGCCGGCCAGCGACGCCACTTCGCTGCGACGCAGGCCGGCCACCCGACGGGTACCACTGGTCGTGATGCCCGCTGCCTCCGGTGTCAACCTCGCGCGGCGGGTCATGAGGAACTCGCGAACCTCGGCCTTGGTGTCCATGAATTCAGCGTAGGACGACCGGAGGCGATGAGGGAGGCCCTGTCATGACACCCCTCGCGCGGTCAGGCCAGCGTCGCCGTGTCGATGACGAACCGGTAGCGGACATCGGAGGCGAGCACGCGTTCCCACGCGTCATTGATCTTGTCTGCGGAGATGACCTCGATCTCGGCTCCGAGATGATGCTCGGCGCAGAAGTCGAGCATCTCCTGAGTCTCCGCGATCGAGCCGATGGCGGATCCTGCGAAGGTACGGCGGTGCGGGATGAGCGAGAAGACCTGCAGGGGGAGTGGTTCCGCCGGCGCGCCGACGTTGACCATGGCACCGTCGACGGCCAACAGCGACAGATGTGCGTTCAGATCGATCGACGCGCTGACGGTGTTGATGATCAGATCGAACGTGGAGGCGAGCTCGGTGAACGTGTCCGGATCGCCGGTGGCGAAGTAGTGGTCCGCGCCGAGACGTAGTCCGTCTTCCTGCTTCGCCAGCGACTGCGACAGGACGGTGACCTCGGCTCCCATGGCGTGCGCGAGCTTCACGGCCATGTGCCCGAGTCCACCCATCCCCACGACGGCGACCTTCTTGCCGGGTCCTGCGCCCCAGTGGCGGAGCGGTGAGTACGTGGTGATGCCGGCGCACAGCAGCGGCGCCGCAGCGTCGAGCTCGATGCCCTCGGGAATCGAGACGACGAAGTGCTCGGTGACGACGACCTGCTGCGAGTAGCCACCCTGAGTGACCGTGCCGTCACGGTCGGTGCTGCCGTAGGTCTGAATGTTGCCGACGAGGCAGTACTGCTCGAGGCCCCTGACGCACTGGGTGCACTCGCCGCACGAGCCGACCATGCAGCCGACGCCGACGCGGTCGCCGACCGCGTGCTTCGTGACCTCGGAGCCGATCTCGGCCACGATTCCCGCGATCTCGTGGCCGACGACGAGGGGGTACGGAACCGGGCCCCCATTCGCCGCGGGCGGTGTGGATGTCGGAGTGGCAGATTCCGGCGAACGCGATGTCGATCCGGACGTCGTGAGGTCCGACATCGCGGCGGTCGATGGTGTAGGGAGACAGTGGCTCGTCTGCTGCGGTGGCGGCGTACGCCTTCACGGAAGTGGTCATGTCTCCAGTCGACACCCGCATCGGCGGTCGAGGGAGTCCCTGACGGAGGGTGTACCCGCAGGGCACCTCTCGTCGAGAAGGTCAGTCCAGAGGTGCTGCGAACGTGCGGAATTCGCCGCGCTCGGTGTGCATGGTCCACAATAGTTCCGCGAGCGCGTCCGGTTCGTGCGACGGCTCACCCGCGCCGATGCCCCGCGGAATGATCAGCTGGCCGACGTGCAGCCCCTCCGGTGCGAGTGCGTCGTGCAGCAGTTGGGCGTAGGCACTCTCGCCGGCGAAGGCGACCGAGGTCCCGGCGACGGTCGCGCCGGGACGAACTGCACTGCCTCCGTTCACGAACAGCACGGTGCCGCGTCCCAGCGACCGCATTCCCGGCAGTGCCCAGTTCACCGCGGTGACGGGTCCGTAGATGGAGAACTCGACCGGACCGACGAGATCGGCCACGCGTGTCTCGAGGACCGGCTTCATGAATTCCCTTGCCGGGACAGGGCTGTACTGCAGCACCTCGATCGGTCCGAGTCGCTCGGCCGCCGAGTCCAGCGCGGTGGTCAGGGACTCGGGGTTCCGGACGTCGGCCGCGAAGCCCGCGGCGGTGATCCCGGCATCGCCCAGCGAGTCGGCGATGCGGTCGACATTGCCCTGCTCTCGTGAGATCAGGGCGACCGAGAACCCCTCGCGGTCGAAGCGGCGAGCGACGGCGGCTCCGAGTCCCTCACCCGCACCGATGATGGCGATCGTGGTCATAGTCGTTGCTCCTCTGATCGAGTGGAAGTCAGGACACCAGTGCGTCGTGCTGCGGGGTGGTGCCGGCGCGGTGGCCGTGTCCGGGCCTGGCCATGATCACGAGGGTAGCCAGCGGAACGAGCAGCGCGGCGGCGAACGCTGCGCCGACGACCGGGATCGAGGCCGGGCCGAACACGCCGATTGCCCGCGCGGTGACCGCACTCCCCATCGCGGTGCCGAGGTTGAACATGGACGTGCACAGCGACGTGGCCAGGGTGGGTGCGCCCTCGGCGAACCTGACGGCCATCGACATGAGGACCGGGTTCATGCCGAGACCGGCGAGACCGGCGATCGCGAGAAGTGCGATCGCCGGTGCGGCGTGGTCCGACACCGCGCCGAGCAGGGCGAGTGCTGCCACGACGGCGATGCCACCGCCCAGAGCAGTCCCGTACGGCGCGCGGCCCGCGAGCCGGCCACTGCCGAGTGTGCCGGTGACGGCCCCGACGCCGAAGATCGCGAGACCCACCGGGAGGAGTTCGGCGGACAGGCCCGCGCGCTCCGTCAGCAGCGGGGCGATGAACGAGTAGGTGGACATCACGGCCGAGGTGACGAGTACGCAGGCAGCCATGACCACCCACAGGCGCCGCGACATCAGCGCCGCCGTCTGCTCTCGCAGCGGGACGGTGGTCGAGGCGGAGCGACCGCCGGGAACGATGCGAGCGACGGGAACGGTCGCGAGCAGCGCCAGCCCGGCGAGGATCCAGAACGGGCCGCGCCACCCGACGAGCTGACCGGCGACGGACCCGAGGGGCACGCCGATGACGGTCGCCAGGATGCCGCCGCTGAGGACCATGCCGATGGCACGCGCGGCGTCGTCCGGGCCGGACACTCGAGCACCGACGGACGCTGCGATCGACCAGAACGCCCCCGTCACCAGCGCGGTCACGAAGCGGGCGACGAGGACGACGGAGAGCTCGTCGGTGAGTGCCACGACGACATGTCCGGCGGCGAACACGGCGAGCGAGAGCAGCAGCGTCGTGCGCTCGGGAACTCGCAGCACCGCCACCGCCACCGCCGGCGTGGCGATCATGCCGATCGCGAATGCCGTGACCAGGAGACCCGCCTCGGAGATCCCGATGGCCAGGTCGCCGGCGATGTCGGGCAGCAACCCGGCCACGACGAACTCGGACGTGCCCATGAGGAACGTGCCCATCGCCAGGACGGAGACGAGGAAGGGCAGCGGTCGACGTTCGGTGGTGGAAGGCACGGTCGTCGACGCTATCGACGTCCTCGCGGCGCAACGAGACCCTGACAGGGAACCTCTCGCTCCCGAGCCACCTGCGTGCAGTGATCCGCGGATACCGCGGATCACTGCACACGAGTCAGCGCTCGAGCTCCGTGCTTCCCACTCGAACACCAACTTGTGATGATTTCATCAGAAAATCTTGACGGGCGATCCGATCATGAGTGACGATGTGATCATCTACTTCAGGAGCGGCCATGACGATCGACCACGCGCACCGAACTCGCGACGTCGACGGGCATCAGGGGATGCACGTCGATCAGGGTGCGTTGCCGGGTGAGCATCCCGGTCGTGCGATGAACCCGGTGATCAAGGTCCAGGACATCGCCTGGCTCGAGTTCCGCAAGCCCGACCTGGACCGCGCGCAGACGTTCGCGGAAGCATTCGGCTTCGGAGTCACCGTGCGGACCGGCGACGAGTTGCATCTGCGCGGGCTGGCTGACGGAGCGCCGTGCGTCATCATCCGCAAGGGGCGCCGGACGTCCTACGTCGGTGCAGCCTTCCGTGCCGCCGAGTCCGCCGACGTGCTGCGCCTCGCCCGCGCGACGGGTCATCGCGTCGAGCGGCTGCCCGAGTCGATCGGGGGGATCGGGGTGACCGTGACGGATCCGAGCGGCCAGCCGGTGCGGGTGGTCGCCGATCTCGACGACGGTCGCCCACTGCCGGGTCAGCGCACCCACGACTACAACTTCGGGGCGCTCGACGACGCGGGGATCACGCGCACCAATGCCACGCAGCGGCCACCGCACGAGCCCGCCCTCGTGGAGCGGCTCGGTCACGTGGTGCTGCAGCGCACGCGTTATCTCGAGAATCTGACCTGGTACCTCGAACACCTGGGCCTGATCGTCAGCGATTTCCTCTACTACGACGGGCAACGTCACCGCGGACCGGTCATGAGTTTCATCCGCTGCGACCGGGGGTCCGAACCGACCGACCACCACACGCTCGCGATGACGCTGGGGCCGTCGGACCGCTACGTCCACTCGGCGTACCAGGTGTGCGATATCGACGCCATCGGTGCGGGGAGCCGCTATCTCACCGAGCGCGGCTACCGGCACTCGTGGGGGATCGGTCGGCATATCCAGGGCAGTCAGATCTTCGACTACTGGCGCGACCCGGACGGCTTCCTCGTCGAGCACTTCAGCGACGGTGACCGCTTCGACTCCACGCTCGAACCGGGCTGGGCGCCGATGACGGCGTCCGGTCTCGCGCAGTGGGGACCACCCGCGAGCAAGGACTTCCTGGGGATCGCACCGAACAAGCGGTCCCTGTCGGAACTGCGATCCATCCTCACCGGACTGCGCAGCGACAACGAATTCGACTCCGAACGCCTTCTCGGCCTGATGAAAGTAGCCTCGACATGAGCATCGCCGTTCTCCGCACCGCCGACGGATGGTGGGTGCAGACCCGCGAGGGTGCCGTTCGGGTGGACACCACAGCGACCACCACCGCGGACCTGCTCGCAGACCGGTCGGCCGTCGATGCTGCCGCGGCCGGTGGCGAGACCGTCCCCGTGGCATCGCTGGAGCTCGTCTCGCCCGTCACCGCGCCGTGTCGAGTGGTGGCACAGATGACCAATTACGTGTCGCACGTGAAGGATTCCGGTATGAATCCGGAGACGGTGCCACTGACTTTCTTCCGGAAGTCGTCGGGGTCGATCAGCGGACCGACCGCCGACATCGTCCGGCCGGCCCATGTCACCCTGCTCGACTACGAGGTGGAGATCGGGCTCGTGGTGGGGACGACCCTTCCCGTCGGATCGACGATCGACGACACGACGGTCGCCCGCCACATCGCGGCACTGGTGATCACCAACGACGTGTCGGCCCGCGACGTCCAGCTGCCCAAGACCCAGTTCTACGAGGCGAAGTCGTACCCGACCTTCACCCCCGTCGGCCCCGTCCTCCTGGTTCTCGAGGACGGCGACCTCGATCGTTTCGAGCAACTGCGGTTGATGCTGCGCGTCAACGGGGAGATCCGGCAGAACAGTACGGTGCGAGACATGATCTACCGACCCACGGAAGCGCTGCGGACCCTGACGGGGTTCCAGCGCGTCGACCCGGGCGACCTGATCCTGACCGGCACTCCGGGAGGCACGGCCCTGAAGGCGCCACCGAAGCCCATCGAGATCATCGGCGCTCTGCTGCCGCCGGCCGTGAAGTGGAAGACCTTCTTCAAGCGTCAGGCGAGCAACCCGGCCTACCTGCAGGACGGTGACGTCGTGGAGGTGACCATCGCCACCGACGACGCGATGCTCGACCTGGGGATGCAGCGTACGACGGTGCGGTACGCGTGACGCACCACCCGGCCGTCGTCGTCGGCGCGGGACCCACCGGAATGGTGGCAGCCTCACTGCTCGGTCGGCACGGCATCGAGTGCCTCGTACTCGACCGGTGGGAGGACATCTTCCCGCAGCCGCGTGCCGTCCACCTCGACGACGAGGTCCACCGCATCCTCGGTGACCTCGGCGTCGCGGAGGCGTTCACCGAGATCTCCCGCCCCGGACGCGGCCTGCGCCTGGTGGACCCCGCCATGGACACCATCGCCGAGTTCGAGCGTGATCCCGATTCCCGTCCCCACGGCTTCCCTCCGGCCAACATGTTCGACCAACCGGAGCTCGAGCGCATCCTGCGATCGGCGATGACGCGGAATCCTCACGTGCAGTTTCGCGGCGGCGTGGAGATCACCGACGTGGCCACGATGAGGGACCACGTGCAGGTGATCGTCCAGGACGTCGCCACGGGCGAACGCAGCGCCGTCACGGCGGACGTGGTGCTCGGGTGCGACGGTGCGAACAGCGCGGTGCGGGCCGCGCTCGGAACGACGATGCGGACTCTCGCGCCCGAACAGCGGTGGCTGGTGGTCGACGCGTCGAGTCCCGTCGACCCCGGCCTGTGGGACGGGGTGCATCAGCTCTGCGATCCACACCGCGCGGGAACATTCATGCGCATCGGCGCCACTCGCTACCGGTGGGAGTTCGAGCTGCTGCAACACGAGACCGTCGACGACTACTCGGATCTCGACTCGCTCACACCCCTGCTCGATCCGTGGCTACGCGGCGCTCCGAACGCCGATCTCGAGCTGGTACGGGTCACGGAGTACACCTTCCGTGCCCAGATCGCGGACCGGTGGCGTGATCGACGGGTCTTCCTGCTGGGAGACGCCGCGCATCTGACACCGCCCTTCATCGGTCAGGGCATGGGTGCCGGACTGCGAGACGCCTACAACCTCACGTGGAAGGTGGCCGGTGTGTTGCGCGGCACCCTTTCCGAGCAGGCACTCGACACGTACGAGCAGGAACGAGTGCCGCACGCGCGGGCCATGATCCGCCAGGCCGTCGCCGTGGGCTGGGCGATGAACGGCGGCGGCGAACGTGTCGCCGGCCTGCGGCGCCGGGCCTTTCCGGTGCTCACGCGCGTTCCCGGTCTGAGTTCCCTCGTCACGGACAGCGCGACCCCGCGCCTGCATCCGTCGGCGTTCGTGCGACGGGGGTCGATGTCGCCGCGTCGGCTCGAGGGAACGTTGTGTCCGAACGCACCGACGGAGCGCGGCGTGCGCTTCGATGCCGTCGCCCCGTATCGGTTCACGGTGGTCACCGCCGTGGTGCCCGAACCCGCTCAGCGTCAGGAGATCACGCGCCGTGGCGCGGAGATCCTGCTGGTCAGCCCCGGGTCCGACCACGGCAGATGGTTGCGTGGCGGACGTGTGTCCGCGGCCCTGGTCCGTCCCGACCGGACCGTGATGGCGACCGCGCGGTCCCTGTCCGCCCTGCACACGCTCATACCCCCTTCTCCACATCCGTTCCCCCCGAATCAGATCGGACGTGCCGATGAGAACTGACACGGCGATCCCGCGGTACACGCAGGACATCTACTCCACCGCCGCCATCCTCGATCCGTACCCGCACTACGCAGAGATGCGTGCGCTGGGTCCGGTCGTGTGGCTGTCTCGTCAGAAGGTGTACGCGATCACGCGCTACGCGGAGTGCAAACAGGTACTGCTCGACGACGCGACGTTCATCTCCGGCGATGGAGTCGCCCTGAACCCCGTCGCCAACAGGCTCGGTCGGGGTACGACCCTGAACAGTGACGGCGACGACCACACCCTGAAGCGTTCGGTGCTCGCGCATCGGCTCACTCCGAAGGCCGTCCGGAAGATGGCCTCGTCGGTGCAGGAGAAGGCCGAGCACATCGTCGACGCGGCGATCGCGAAGCGGTGGGTCGACGGGGTCGACGACCTCGCCACGGCGCTACCCACCTCGATCGTGCCTGATCTCGTCGGCTGGCCCGAAGATGGCCGCGACGAGTTGTTGCGCTGGGCCGGAGCGACATTCGATGCGCTCGGTCCACTGAACCGGCACTCCGTGGCGGCGACCAGAGCAGCGACGGAGATGATGGCCTACTCCCGACGCGTGGTCGAGGAACGGTCGGTGCTGCCGGGCAGCATGGGCGCGGATGTCCTCGCCGCTGCCGACGAGGGCCGCATCGAGAAGTCGCAGTGCCCGGCGCTGATGATCGATTATCTCGGTCCGTCCCTCGACACGACCATCGGCGCCATCTCCGGTGCACTCCATCTCTTCTCGAAGCACCCGGATCAATGGCAGGCGGTTCGCGAGGATCCAGCTCTGATTCCCAACGCGATCAACGAGGTGGTGCGGTACGAGTCGCCCATCCGTGCGTTCTCGCGCCGGGCCGTGCGACAGGAGGTGATCGGCGGTGTGGTGATCCCGCGGGACGCCCGGGTACTGGTGCTGTACGCCTCGGCGAACCGTGATCCGCGTGAATGGCACGACCCGGACTCGTTCGACATCACCCGGGACGCGTCGCGCCAACTCGGATTCGGATCGGGAGTGCACGGGTGCGCCGGCCAGGGTCTCGCTCGCCTCGAAGCGTCCACGATCCTGCGGGTCCTGGCCGAGCGCGTCGAGCGCATCGAACTCACGGGCACACCGTCGCGTGCGGTGAACAACGTCATCCACCGATTCGACCGCCTCCCACTGAGGTTGGTCGCAGCAGAGAGGAGATCGTCATGATCGTCGATGTCGACTGGGATCGATGCGAGGGACACGGCATCTGCGCAGAGCAGGCGCCGGAGGTGTTCAGCCTCGACGACGAGGGCGAGCTGCACCATGCCTACGACGGCGCGGACGTCCCGGACGAGTTGGTGCCCGGTGCTCGATCCGCCGTGAGTGTCTGTCCGGTCGCGGCGCTGCGTGAGCGCGCGTGAGCGGTGCCGCACGCCGGGTGGTGATCGTCGGTGATTCCATCGCCGGATGTACCGCCGCACGTGAACTCCGCGCGCTGGGGCACGACGGTCCGATCACCATGATCGGATGCGATCCCGACGGCTGCTATGCCCGGCCGCCGCTGTCCAAACGCGTTCTCGCGGAGGGCATCGGCGCGTCCGATGCCTGGGATCTGTCCGACCTGAATCTGACGTCCGTCACCGCGGAAGCGACCGGAGTCGATGTCGAGCGGAGAACGATCGCCCTGTCGGACGGTGCGGACGTTCCGTACGACGCCCTCATCGTGGCGACGGGCGCGGATGCACGCCGACTCGCAGCGCCCGAGCAGAACGGTGAGATCGTGGTGCGCAGCCTCGCCGACGCGAGATTGCTGCGGAACCGGTTGGACGCGGCGACGTCCGCGATCGTCGTCGGCGCAGGGTTCCTGGGCATGGAGGTGGTCAGTGCCTGCGCATCCCGTGACATCGCGGTCACCGTGGTCGACGTGGACCCACCGCTGCACCGCATACTCGGCCCGTTCCTGTCCGAGGCGATCACCGCACGGGCGGCTGCACGCTCGGTCGACGTTCGCCGGGTGGACCGGCCTGTCGAGTTGATCGGCGATCCGGTGGGTGGGGTCCGGATCGACGGCATCGAGTCGACGGCCGATCTCGTGGTCAGCTGTGTCGGTGAGGTCCCCGGCACGCACTGGCTCGACGGCAGCGGGATCGGTGACGGCGGCGGCGTGGACATCGACGACCGCTGTGCGACGGCGGTGGCGGGAGTGTTCGCTGCGGGAGACGTCACTCGTGGCTCGGACGAGAACGGCCGGGTTCGCCGTACCCCGTTCTGGTCCACTGCGATCGCGCAGGGCAGGGTCGCCGCGGCATCGGTGTTGGATGTGCCGGCCCGGTGCGCACCGACGGACGACTACTTCTGGACCGAGGTACTGGGATTGTCCATCAAGGTCGTCGGTCCGCTGCCTCTCGTCGGTGCACCCACCGTGTTGGAGGGATCGGTGAAGGACGGCTCGGCTCTCCTCGAGTGGACGCACGACGACGGTCGCAGGACCGTCGTGGCCTACGGGATGAAGAAGGCTGTCAGGTTGTTGCGACGCATGGTGTGGTGAACTGTCAGATCACTTCCCGAGTTCGCCGAACGTGGCGTCGATGTCGGCCATCTCCATCTCTGCGGTCTGCTGGATCAGCTCCATGAGCTCCGGATCGAGCCCGGGTGCGAACTCCTCCGGTCGCTCGGGCGCGATGTCGAGGGGTGCACCCGCCGGCGCCTGTTCGCTCGCGTCGAGATCCGTTCCGTCCTTCGACGGCGACATGCCCTGGTAGATACGGCCCGCCTCGGACGCGCCGGTGAGGTCGAAGGTGTACTGCTTGCTCTGCAGGCCCATCTCCACGAGCTTCTTCACCTCGGGGAACTGCTCGGCGTTCGTCTTCGGAATGGGCAGCGTCTTCTTCCAGTCGACACCCAGTGTCTCGAGTGCCTTCGC
Organism: Rhodococcus sp. SORGH_AS_0301; assembly: GCF_030818285.1. NCBI lineage: Bacteria > Bacillati > Actinomycetota > Actinomycetes > Mycobacteriales > Nocardiaceae > Rhodococcus > Rhodococcus sp. SORGH_AS_0301. The sequence goes on along the minus strand of NZ_JAUTAC010000002.1, from coordinate 3,130,122 downwards.
GTAGCCGTTCTCGTGCGCCTGGTCCCGAACGATGAGGTAGGAGATGGTGGACCGGGCGGTCTTGTTGTCGGTCATCTCGTACATGCGGCACTTCTGCAGGCGGCCCGTCGATTCGAGCATCAGGTTGTACAGCAGATCGAGCACGAGGTTGCCCGAGTTGTAGACGTAACTGCCGCTCCACGGGTTGCCCACCGAGTCGACGGGCATCGCGCCCTGAGCACCGACGAGGTAATGGTGGATGTTGCCCTCGGACAGGGCGATGTTCAGCGGCACGGCGCCGCCCGCGCCCGGTGTGTCGAGCGGATCGTTCTGCTTGCCCTGGTATCGCGGCGACCCGTCGAGCAGGCGAGAGATGGTGGTGCCGATGAGTTCGACGTGACTGATCTCCTCGGTACCGATGCCCTGGATCAGGTCCCGGTAGGGCTTGGCCGCGGCACCGCGGAAGTTCATCGACTGGAACAGGTACTGCATCATCGTGCGCATCTCGCCGAACTGGCCACCGAGACCCTCCTGCAGTGCGTTCGCTGCGGCGGGATCGGGCTCGTCGGGAACGATGTCGTGAATCAGCTTCTGTACGTGCAGATACATGGGGCCTCCTCAGGCGTGGGGCGGAACTGCCGCCCACGCAGCACGGGTGCCCCGCATCTGACCACCCTCAATCCTTCGGTGGTGTTCCAGTCTTCGAGGAAGGCTGTTGTGACTCACCACGTTTCACTGGTGTTACGCGCATTTATTGTTTTGTGATACACGCCTCACGGAGTCGTCCGAGCACATTTCGTCCGGAGAATGACAGGTATGACCTCTCCTATGGCGATCAGTCGTGACACCGCAGTGGGCCCGGAAGCCCGGTTGTCCTGGATTCTGTCCGGCCTCGCCGGGATGGTCGGCGCGGTCGCATTTCTGCATTCCGCGGGATACTTCGTCACCTTCATGACGGGAAATACCGAACGTGCGGTTGTGGGTCATTTCGGGGAACCCGCCGGCAAGGAGGTGGCGCCCGGCGCATCTCCCTGGGCTGCACTCGCTTTGATGGGATCGTTCCTGCTCGGTGTCGTCATCGCATCGATCTGCCGGCGGAAGTACTGGTCGAACCATCCGCACGGTGCCACCGTGGTGACGACGATCGCGCTCGCGGCAGCGGGATCGATCGATATCGCTCTGTCCGGTTGGTCGTCCGCCGACGTCAACTTCTATCCGATCCTTCTCATCGCTTTCGCGCTCGGTGCATTGAACACCGCCTTCACCAAGAAGGAAGAGACCTATATTCCGTTGAGTTACGTCACCGGAACGCTGGTCAAGCTGGGGCAGGGAATCGAACGCCATCTGTGCGGTGGCGGAACCCGCTACGACTGGCTCTGCTACCTCATGCTGCTGGGGTCGTTCTCGCTCGGTGGTGCGATCGGCGCATTCGTCGGTGTGGTCATCACGGGCCCCCAGGTGCTTCTGCTCGCCGCGGTGTTCAGCTTCGGCGCCACCATCTTCACGTTCACGCACACCGAGCGGCAGACGGTCTTCGGCTGACAGGTACCCCGCCGGCTCAGATCGCGCGAAAAGCTCTCCGCGCCGTCGCGGCCAGTGCTGCCCGTCGTCGGTCGTGATTGGACGCGCTCTCACCCGCGTGTGCGGTGTGGACGATCGCAGACTGCGCCCACGTGGCGGCGAGGGACACCAGCATCGACCAGAGATCCTCCGCCGAGAGGTCGTCGACGAGAACGCCCCGCTTCTGTGCGTCCCGGATGGCGTCCAGCTCGACACGACTCGCATCCTCGCGGTGTGCGAACAGCGGGCCGATCGGAGTCCGCTCCAACCGCGCCCACGTGAGCAGGCGCACCAGCTCGGGATCGTTCAGATACATGTCGTACAGGGCCGCCACGTATCCGGGCAGATCGTCCGCGTCGAGCGGCATGTCCGCCATGTCGACGTCCACCCGGTTGTCGAAGACCGCGTCGAACAGTGCCTGTTTGCTGCCGAAGTACGCATAGATCTGCGACTTGTTGATGGCGGCGTTCGCAGCGATGCGGTCGACGCGCGCCCCCGCGATGCCGTGCTCGGCGAACTCGGCCGTCCCTGCACGGAGTATTCGTCGTCTCGTCTCGGCGGCGTCACCCATGGGTCGAGCCTACGCAGTGACCAACCGGTTGGTCACTTCGATCGTTCTCAGTTACGCTTCCAACTAACCAGTTGGTTGCCACCGACCGGTCCACGTCGAAGGGACATCCAGTGAGAACCGTGGCCGCCTACAGCGCATCCGCACCCGGAGCCCCGTTGATCCGGGACTCGGTGGAGCGACGGGACCTGCGGGCCGACGACGTCGCCGTGCTCGTGAGCCACTGCGGTGTGTGCCATTCCGATCTGCACGCGCTCCGGGACGACGCGGGGTCCTTCCCGCTCACCCCGGGCCACGAGTTCGTCGGAACGGTGCTCGACGTGGGCAGCGGCGTCACGGACTTCGCCCCTGGGGACCCCGTGGCCGTCGGCAACATCGTCGACTCGTGCGACGTGTGCGACATGTGCGCTGCGGGGCAGGAGAACTACTGCCGTGAGTTCCCCACCCTCACCTACGGCGGGCGGGACCGCGTCGACGGATCGACGACGGCAGGAGCCTTCTCGGCGGAGTACGTCGTGCGGGATCGGTTCGTCTACCACCGGCCGAAAGGCCTCGATGCGGCCGCGGTCGCTCCCCTGATGTGCGCGGGCATCACGGTGTGGGAGCCGTTGCGCCGCTGGAACATCGGTCCCGGCTCTCGTGTCGGTGTTGCCGGAATCGGTGGCCTCGGTCATCTCGCCGTGCGATTCGCGGCGGCGCTGGGCGCCGAGGTCACCGTGTTCACCACCTCGTCGGCCAAGGCGGAGGAGGCGCGGGAACTGGGTGCTCACCACACCGTACTGTCGACCGACGACGCCGCGATGGCGGCGGTGCAGGGCGGACTGGATCTCGTCGTCGACTGCATCCCGGTCGCTCACGATCCGCAGCCGTACCTCGCGAGCCTGGCGCTCGACGGAACCCTCTGTCTGGTGGGCCACCTCGGCTCGGTCTCGATCGAGACGGTGGATCTCCTGGTCGGTCGCACATCGGTGAGCTCGTCCGGCAGCGGTGGTCGCCGGCACACGCAGGAGATGCTCGACTTCTGCGGCGACCACGGCATCACCGCGCAGGTGGAGGTGCTGCCGTCGGCCCTCGTCGGCATCGCTCTCGATCGCCTCGAGGCCGGAGACGTGCGCTACCGGTTCGTGCTCGACATGGGTGATCTGGTCGGCGACGGCACACCCGCCTGAGGGTTGCGGAATCGGGGCGCGGGGCATTCAGGGCGTGACCCGACCACCGATCAGAGAGCAGGACCCCGCGATGACGATGCCCAGTGATGCTGCGGACGCCGTGCCCGCCGCCGGAAGCAACGACGGACCGCGCGAGCACGAGCAGGACACCGAGCACACCGCGTACGTCGACGAGGAGAACGTGCCGCACCCCGGGGATGCGAACACCGACTCCTGATCGGCGACCGTGGGTATCGACACCAGCGGGAAGACGCTGACACTCACCATCGGACACGACGAGTTGATCGTCCGTCAGCGGTGGGAAGTGGTCAGCATCGTCAACGACATCGCGATCGCGGTGTGGTTCATCGCGGGCAGTGTGCTGTTCTTCAGTGAGTCGACCACCGAGCTCGGAACAGTCTTCTTCCTTGTCGGGAGCATCGAGTTGCTCGTCCGGCCTGTCATCCGCCTCGTTCGACGGGTGCACATTCGGCGAGTACGTGGTGGCTCCGACGGAGTGGACAGCCTCGACTTCTGAGTGTCGTCGGGAGACCGCAAAGGGTGCCCTCGTAGGGACTCCCTCGCGTGCGATCACGTCTCTAGCGTTGGTGGGGCCAGACCAACCCTCCGACGTGACGAGGTACCAACCGTGAAGAGACCGTTCGTGATTGCCGCGCCGGCGGTCGCTGTGCCCCGCACTGGGCGCGGCGTGGACGGCGTCGGAGGAGGCGAGCCCGCTGGTGGGGGAGTGGCGCATGACCGGGCTCGGCGTTCGATCCTGCAGGGGTACGAGTCGTTCCACGGTGATCTCGTGACCGAGTCCGACGGAACCTCGGGGACCTTCACGATCTCGGTGGCGTCGGCTCTGGCGCGCGATCTCATCGGGCAGACCCTTCATCGTGCTCACGAGGTGGACGGTGACACTCTCGTTCCGACACCGAGCGATCCTGCCGACGGCTTCCGGGCCACCTACGAGCGTGGATGACGCGCCGCGGAGCGATTGCCCTCGCGTCCGCAGTCTCTCTGCTCGCCGGCTGCTCGGCTGAGAGCGACACCGTCGGTGCGGCTGCCTCGTCACCGACGACCACGCGGCCGACCGCCGCAGAACGGAACGGAGAGACGATGCGCATCGCGATCGACGTCGAGGGCACCACGGTGATCGGAACGCTGAACGACAGTGTGGCGGCCCGCGATCTCGCGGCACTTCTGCCCGTGACGGTGGAGATGTCGGATCACGGCGGCGTGGAGAAGACGGGTCCGCTGCCGGCGGTGCTGAGCACGGACGGGTCTCCCGCAGGGGCGGATCCCGATCCCGGCGACATCGGGTACTACGCGCCGTCGAACGACGTCGTTCTGTACTACGGCGATCAGAGCTACTTCCCCGGCATCGTCGTACTCGGGACCATGGACCCGTCGGGAGTCGGCGTGGTCGGTGCGCTCGGTGGCACGGTGACGGTGACCATCACGTCGGCCGACTGATCGCGCCTGGCCTCACCACGGCCCATGTCTTCGGAGCCGAGCGTGAGTGCGGACGGTCCCGGGGCGCATACTTACCGGATGCCCCCCAACGCGAAGCGCACGATTCTGAGCAACGGCGCCGACCGCGTCACCGTCTTCCACGACGGGAGGGTGAAGGTCACCTCGAGTTCGCACGTCTGGGACATCGTCGATCGCGGACGCCACAGTGCCCTCGGCCAGTACGTCACCCTCGCGCCCGCACCGGCCCGCCACGCGGACGTACGAGCGGACGACCGCGAGGCCGCGCCGGGCACCCCCGACTTCGTCGCCGAACTGAACCCGGAGTTGGGGTCGGCCGTCGCCGGAACCGCAGCGGCCACGAACGGCACCTTCGTCCAGTTCGTGCACGACGGGACCATCATCGTCGGCAACGACGGTCGCGACCTCGCCGAGACGTTCAACACCGGTCGCGAGGCCACCGAGGAGGCCGCTGCGGAACGCGGTGGCGCGGTGACCGTGACGTTCAAGGGGTCGTATCGGCCGCGTGACATCCGTGAGCACGACTGGCTCATCGAGATCCCCGTGAACGAGAAGCCGTTCAGCAATCGCCTCTACCGGGGGGACTACGAGAACTCGGAGAACAAGGTGGGTCCGCACCGCAGGTAGTTCACAGTCCACCGGCCACCCGGAGCACCGCACCCGTCACGTAACTCGCGTCCTCGGACATGAGCCAGACGACGGCTCCCGCGATGTCGTCGACGGTGCCCGCTCGACCGAGCGGCACCGTCGGGGCGACCTGCGCGGGCCGGTCCGGCTCCTGGTGGAAGTCGGTCCAGATCGTGCCGGGCGACACGGCGTTCACGCGGATCGCGGGGGCAAGTTCTTTCGACAGTCCGAGTGTCAGTGCGTCGACTCCGGCTTTCGCTGCCGCGTAGTGGACGTACCTCGACGGACTTCCGAGCGTCGCGGCCGCGGACGAGATCGAGACGATCGATCCACCGCCCTGTCTCATGAGTGCTGCCTGCGCGAACTTGCAGCAGACGATCACTCCGAAGAGGTCGACGTCGAGGTCCCGGTGGATCGCCGCTAGGTCGTTGTCCTCGAGCCGCCCCACTGCGGTGGCCGCGCCGGCGTTGTTCACCACCCCGGTCACCGGCCCGAACGTCTCCGCTGCCGCGAAGAACGCGGCGACGGAATCCTCGTCGACGATGTCGACCGCGCAGCACAACGCGCGGCGACCGAGGGCTGTGACGTCAGCTGCGACGGCGTCGGCCGAGTCCGCGTCGGAGTGGTAGCCGATCACCACGTCCCACCCGGCGCGGGCCAGGGCCAGGCTGATGGCCCGTCCGATCCCGCGTCCACCGCCGGTCACGATGGCGACCCTCGTGTCAGTCATGGGCACAGTCAACCCCGTCGGTTCCGGTGCTGCCGAAGGAATCGGAGCGCGGAACCCTCGACATGCCGCTGTCACCGCATCGGATAGTGCTGGCGCCAGCGTTCGAGGAATCTCGTCAACTCGGCCACACCCGACGACGCCGGCGAGGTCGTACGCCAGGCCACGTGCCCGTCCGGGCGGACCAGCACGGCTCCCTTTTCGCCGACCTCCAGCAGGTCGATCAGTCGACGTCGGTCTGCGGGATCCGGTGCGTCGACGGGGGCCACCACGACGCCCGGGCCCACGATGCGGTGAGTGCCGAGCTCGTTCTCCCACCCGTCGTCGTCGAGGGCGAGGAGGGTCAACGAGGTCCGGTGGAGTACGTCGTGGATGCCCGTGGTGAGCCCGCGCGTCGAGATCATCGCGTGGGGAAGCCGGGCGCCGGGGTAGGTGGTGGGGAGATAGTCGACCACGTCCTCGGGCGGCCGCACTGCAGGGTCGTCGTCGGCGACGAGGTCGCTCGTGTGCAGATAGCCGAACTGCAGACCGGTGGAGACGAAGTGTTCGATCTGACCGGGCAACGCCTCCGCGATCTGCCCGCGCAGTGCCGTCGAACCCGGAGCCCGAGGATGCAGTCGCCGCGCTCGACGCATCTGCCGACGCATCATCGCCGTGGCCATCGGCGCGACGAGCCGGTCGGGGAGCGACGCGAGCGGTGCACGCGCCGCGACCCGGGTCGCGACCGCCAGCATCCTGTTGGTGATGCCGATGCGTCCACCGATGTCGTCGAGCCGGAAATGGTTGGCCACACTCTGCTCCGCGAACTTCTCCACCACCGGTCGGCGTTCCGTCTCGTAGGTGTCGAGCAGAGTGGGAGAGGCAGTGCCGGACAGCACCGCGTCGAGCTTCCACGCGAGATTGTGCGCGTCCTGCACCCCGGAGTTCAGGCCGAAGCCGCCGGTGTGCGGGAACCGATGCGCAGCGTCACCGAGGAGCAGGAGCCGCCCGCGGCGGAACGAGTCCGCGGTCTGCGAGGTCATCACCCAGGTGCCGGTCGACTCCAGCTCGAAGTCTCTGTCACCGAGCACCTTCGGCAACATGTCGGCCCAGAACTGGCGGCTGTTCGCGGCGATCTCCTGGGCCGGGTGCAGGTAGGCCGTCATGAGGATGTACCGGTGATCGGCGTGCGAGATCAGGACGCCGCACAGATCCGGCGTGTAGATCCAGCTCAGAAGTGGACGAGCGTAGTCCGGGAACAGCGTGTGCGAGGTGAAGAACGCGCTGCCCATGTTCGCCAGGACCGGCCCGTCGAGGTCGATTCCAGTGGCATCGCGAACAGGGCTGTTGGCCCCGTCGCACCCCAAGACGTACCGAGCGGTCACCTCCCCGTCGTCATCTCCACTGCGCGTTCGCACTCGGGCGACCTCGGGTGTGGACTCGACATCCAGAACCGTGACGCCGCGGCGGAAGTCGATGAGCGGGTCCTCGTCCAGCGCGTTCCACAGCACGGGCATGAGCAGGTGCTGTCCGATGTGCGAGACCATGTACGGGCTCTGGCTCTCGACGACTGCTTTCCGATCGGGATCGGACAGCAGGTCGATGGACCCGATGGGGCCGTCGCCGATGCCGCCGAACCAACTGATGAGGTTCACCTCGTCGTGCGGAGGCGACATCGACGCGATGACCGACGCGAGATCGGGGCTGTACTCGTGCCAGATCTCGAGCGTGCGGGCATTGATCACGTGTGCGGCCGGATGGAAGAGCGGCGTGGCTCGACGCTCCAGGACAACGGTGCGGATACCCCTGCGAGCCAACAGCAGTGCGGCTGTGGCGCCTGCCGGTCCCGCGCCGACGATCACCACCGGAGTCGTCATCGGACGACGGTCCGCTGAGTGCCGAGATCGATGGTGCCGTCGGCCGTGCGGATGGTGGCGGTCACGACGTCGTCGACGGAGAGGTAATGGGGATTGCGCGCCTGTCGAGCGAAGAAGATCTTCCACTTGACCGCCGGCGGAAGGAGTTCGCCGATCTTCTGCACGATCTTCGGTGGGGCGGAGATGGCGGTTCCGACCGGCGTGCCCGTCAGGAGAACGTCTCCTGCGGAGAGGGACTGGAAACGAGACAGGCGGGTGAGTGCCTCGGCGGGTGGCGTGATCAGGTCATCGCCGATGGTCTGATCCTGACGGACGTCGCCGTTGACGGACAGGGTCATGTGCAACTCGGGGAGCCGCGCCCAGTCTGCTGCGTCGAACAGGACGAGTCGCGGGCCGAGTGGCGTGAAGGTGGGATACGACTTGCTCTCGTAGACCTGGACGCGGGTCAGCTGGATCTCGCGCGCCGACACGTCGTCGGCCACGACCACCCCCGCGGCGTAGTGCGGCAGGGTGTCCTGCGTGACCGTGGTCCCGACAGGGACGTCCGCCCCGATGACGATGCCCAGCTCGATCTCGTGATCCAGCAGGGCGACGTCGGCGGGTTGGCGGATCGGATCGTTGGGGCCGCTGATGGAGGCCGACGATTTCCGGAAGAACGTGGGGTACAGCGTTGCCGGGTCGGCTCCGATGTCCAGCGCGTGCGACCGGTAGTTGAGCAACTGAGCCACGACGCGGCACGGTACGGTGATCGGCGAGAGGACGTCGAGATCCGCCGCGACGGCGTCCTCGCCGTGTGCGCTCTCGACGGCCGCACGATCGGCGAGCAGATCACGGGTGGTGTCGGCCGTGGTGTCGATGCGGGCCGCGGTCTCACCGTGCAGGCGCCACCATCCCTCGGCAGTGCGAACAATGTTCACGGGCATGGTGATTCGCTTTCTCGAGAAGGGATCACAAGGTACGGAACGAGATGGTCTTCTTGTTCGCCACGACCGGCCGGCCCGGCCTGGTCCCGGCCTCCCGCCGCCGCAGCTCCTTCGGCGACTCGCCGTTGCGCAGTCGGCTCAGCAGGTAGTCGGGGTCGATGTTCACGCCGATCGGATTGCGGGCGAACTCGTCGCTGTAGAAGAACGCCGCGGTGTGATCCGGGTCGAAGTTCTCCACCTGGAACTCGAGTCGGATGCCGTCGGGATCCTCGTAGTAGAGGGAGATGGTCGGGCCGTGGTTGATGGACCAGACCGGGCGGATGCCCTGGCGCTTCAACCGCACGTAGTTCTCGAGCAGCCGTTCGAGGGACGTGAAGGTCAGCGCGATGTGGTCGATGCCGTAGACCTTGCGCTTGAGCCTCGCGAGCGGGAAGAGAAGCCGCAGAACCGGGGGCACGGCGATGATCGCCAGGCGGTGCGACTCGTCGTCCCAGGTCAGGAACGTGATCTCGTCGTCCTGATACGCGACCTGCGCCCCGAAGACGGTGCCGTACCACCGCACCATCTCGTCGGTGCGAGTCGATTTCACCACCCAGTGGGCGATGCGATCCGGTCCGTGCCTGCCGAGACCGGCCGAGCCGGTGTGATCACCCGTCGCGTTCATCGTCGCCTCTCGTCGTGGGGAAGTGACCGCGACGCTACGAGCACTTTGACTGTCAGTCAAGAAATTGACTCGTGCTCGAGGTGCAGGGCGGGGTGCACTACCCTCGGTGCCATGTCCGCGAACCCCCCCGACGGCGCGCGTCGTCCGCGACGGGATCGTCGACAGGCACTCATCGATGCGGCCATCGCCCTCATGAGCGAGGGCGGCGACGCGGACATCAGCGCGGCCGCCATCTCCCGGCGGGCCGACGTGGCACACGGGTTGCTGTTCTACTACTTCACCGACAAGCAGGGCCTGGTGGCTGCGGCGCTCGCAGACGTGTTGTCGCGCTTGGTGCATCAACAGAGTCCGAGGGCGGACGAGCAGACTCCGGAGCAACGCCTCGACGGTTTCGTCCGACGGCACATCGAGTTCCTGGAGAACCATCGGACGCTGTACGTCCGCGTCGTCGTCGAGGGCGTGCTGGGCGATCCGGCCGTCGAACGGGCGCTCCGCGAGGCACGTGCGGCAGGCGCGCGTCAGGTGGCGGACATCGTCGGACTGGGGCAGCCCCTGACTCCGGTGATGCAGACGGCGGTCGTCGCCTGGACGGGATTCCTCGACCGGGCGGCCGACGAGTACGTCGAGCGCGACGACCTGTCGCTCGACGACGTCGTGGACCTCGTGGTGAGAGCCTTCGGCGTGGTCACCGGGCACTGACGCCGCGCATCCCTCGTGGCGGTGGGCACGTGCACAACGCATCGTGCGGCGCCGTGTCGCGACAGCCATCGTGCGCGACGCTCCCGAAGGCCACACTCGAGTGATCGATACCGTCGTCCGGCGAGGAGTGGCCCGTGATCATGATGCTGCGCTGGGTCCTCCGCATGCACTCGTTCGGACGGACGGCGCGAGTGGGTGATCCTCTCGAGACACGGTTCCGCGTACTCCCGGCGGATCTCGACATCCTGATGCACATGACCAACGGCCGGTACCTGTCCGTTCTGGACGCGGCCCGCATCGCGTACTACGCGAGAACCGGTCTGTGGCACCAGTTCCGCGTGCGGGGCTGGAGTCCCGTCGTCACGGCGCAGAGCATCACCTACCGGCGCTCGCTGACCTTCCCGCGTGCGTATCGCGTGCGGACCCGTCTGATCGGTACCGATGCCAAGAACCTGTACTTCGAGCAGGTCTTCCACATTCGCGACGTCGACCATGCCACCGCGGTGGTGTCCGTCCGACTGACCGATCGGGGCGGCGGGTCGGTGCCGCCGGCGCGGATCCTCGCTCTCGACGGCACGTTCGTGCTGCCCGACCGCATCCCGACAGCAATCGCGGAATGGTCGGAGTTCGCCCGTCACCACCACGCAGGGAAAGAGGGTCAGTGATGACATCGTCCGGGACCACCACGAGTTCCGACCACCACACGCTGGCGGTCGTCGGCTCGGGTTTCGCGGGAGTCGGAGCAGCGATCGGGCTGGCACCGTTGCACCAGGGGAGCGTCGTCATCTTCGAGCGCGCGGCGACGCTCGGCGGGGTGTGGCGCGACAACGACTATCCGGGTGCTGCGTGCGACGTCCAGAGCCTCCTCTATTCGTTCTCGTTCGCTCCCAGCCACCGGTGGCGTCACACCTACGCACGGCAGCCCGAGATCCGCGAGTACCTCGACCGGGTGGCGCGGGACCACGGGTTGCTCCCGCGACTCCGGACGCAGTGCCCGGTCACGTCCCTCACCTGGGACGCGAGCGCGGCGCGATGGACTCTCGAGACGCCGCGCGGGACGTCGACCGCGGATCACGTCGTTCTCGCCACGGGGTCCCTCGCCGACCCCTCTCTCCCCGCCGTCGACGGCATCGAGTCCTTCGCAGGTCCGATGTTCCACTCGTCGCAGTGGGACCACGACACGGATCTGACGGGTATGCGCGTCGCCGTCGTCGGTACCGGTGCCTCCGCGATCCAGTTCGTCCCGAGAATCCAACCGCTGGTGGAGTCCCTGACCCTGTTCCAGCGCACGGCACCGTGGGTGATGCCGCGCGACGACAAGCCCATCTCCGCACGCACGCGGACCCTGCTGAAGTCGGTTCCCGGATACCAGCGTGCTGCGCGCGCGGCCATCTACCTCGAGCGGGAGGTGAAGCTCCTGGCCTTCCGGCACCCTGCGTTGATGGCGATCGGGGAGCGCGAGGGTCGTGCGCACCTCGCACATGCCGTGAGCGATCCTGTTCTGCGGCAGAAACTCACACCGGACTATCGGATGGGCTGCAAGCGGATCCTGTTGTCCGACGAGTACTACCCGGCCCTGGCGCAACCCAACGTGTCCGTCGAGACGGCGGGCGTGGCGACGGTGACTCCCACCGGAGTGATCGACACGAACGGCACCGCGCACGAGGTGGACGCCGTCATCTTCGGCACCGGGTTCGACACCAGTCGACTTCCGCTGACGGACAGTGTCTTCGACGGGTCGGGTCGATCGATGGCGGACACGTGGGGCGACAGTCCGCGGGCCTACCTGGGAACGACCGTCGCGGGATTCCCGAATCTCTATCTGATGCACGGACCGAACATCGCACTCGGCCACACGTCGGTGATCCTGATGTTCGAGTCTCAGATCGCATACATCGAGAAGGCGATGCGTCGTGCGATGACCGCACGCGGTTCCATCGAGCCGACCGCCCGGGCGCAGGCCGAGTACTCGACCGACATCGACGACCTCACCGACGGGACGGTGTGGACGAGCGGTGGGTGCTCGAGTTGGTACCTCGACCCCGCCGGCCGCAACAGCAACCTCTGGCCGGGCAGCATCCTCGGGTATCGACGCCGTGCCGCGCGATTCGACGAGAAGCACCACGCGGTCCACACGAACGCGGTGCCGCGATGAGCGAGCCCGTCGTCCTCCTGCACGGACTCGGCGGGTCGCCTGCGATCTGGGATCGCGTTCGACCGCTGCTCACCGGTAGGGTGCTCGCGCCCGAGATCGCGGGTACCGCGTCGATCGAGCAGGACGCCCTCGACATCGCCCGGGCGGTCCGGGCCGCCGGCATCGGTCCCGCTGTCGTGGTGGGGCACTCGCGCGGCGGACTCGTCGCCACGTCTCTGGCGGAGCAGTTCCCGGGCCTCGTGACCCGTCTGGTGCTGGTTGCGACTCCGCCGACCACGGCGAGTCGGCTGACGGCCAGAGGTGTCTCCGAGATGGTTCTCGGTGTGCCGGTCCTCGGCGCCGCGGTGTGGACGATGCTGCCCGAGCGCAGGCTCCGGTCCGGTCTCGCGTCGGCGTTCGCTCCCGGTGGTCCGGTTCCCGAGTTCGCGGTGCGGGACCTCGTCGCGACGGGACTGCGTCGGTTCCGCGCGTCCTCGACGGCGATCGACCACTACGTGACCGAAGCGCCGCTGAGAGAACGACTGTCGAGACTGTCCGTCCCGGTCTCACTGGTGTACGGCCTGAACGACCGACGTGTGGATCCGGCCGCGATGGCCGACAGTGCAGGCGGCCCGCGCACCACCGCGTATCCGCTGCGGCGCGAGGGGCACGGTGCCCCGTGGAGTTCGGCCGGTGCCGTGGCCCGCCGTGATCGCCGGCGACGCGCACCCGAGCGAGGCCGTTCGACCCACTTCCACGGTGGCTCCGCGACTACGCCCGGTCCGGTGGACTCCACCGAGCGCGCCGGCCCGAGCACGGCAGGTGACGAGCAGGGAGCCGGTGGCGTCGATCCGGCGTCTCGAACTACCGGGCCGCGGGCCGGAGGACGTCAGGCTGGACTCGCGGGGGCGGGTACTCACCGGCCTGGAGGACGGGCGCATCGTCCGGGTCACCATCGACGACACCGGTCACGGCGTCGAGACTCTCGCGCACACGGGAGGTCGACCGCTCGGCATCACCGTCGTCGACGACGCCACGTTGCTGGTGTGCGATGCCGAACGAGGTGTTCTCCGCGTGGATCTCGGCACCGGGGTGGTCGACGTCCTTCTCGACCGACTCGACGGCGAACCGATCACCTTCGCGTCGAACATCGTCCAGGGGCGGTCGGGCAACATCTACTTCACGGTGTCCACCCGGCGGTTCGGGTTCCACGACTTCCTCGCCGATCTCCTCGAGCACTCCGGCACGGGCCGGCTGGCGGTGGTGTCGCCCGACGGCGCCGCGCGCACGCTCGTCGACGGTGTCCAGTTCGCCAACGGGCTGGCGGTCTCGGACGACGAGGATTCCGTCACCGTGATCTCGACAGGCGACTTCGCCGTACTGCGGTACCCCCTCGTCGACGGTCACGCCGGACCGCCGCATGTCGTCGTCGACAATCTGCCTGCCTTCCCCGACAACGTCTCGGTCGACGGTGACCTTCTGTGGGTGGCCCTGGCGACGCCGCGCAGCACACTGCACGATCGGGTCGCGCAGCTCCCCGGCATCGTCCGGAGGTTCGCGTACCGCCTCCCCGAGAGTGTGCGACAGGGCGAGTCCACGACGTGGGTGATCGCTCTCGACTCCGGCGGCACGGTCGTGCACGACCTGCAGTCGGCATCTCCCGAGTACTCGATGGTGACCAGCGTGGTCCGACGCGGCACGCAACTGATTCTCGGAAGCATCACCGAATCCGCGCTGGCGGTCGTCGACCTCCCGCCCACGTCACAGGGGAGAGTCGAATGGTGAGCAGCCTCGACGGCCAGGTCCTCGTCGTCACGGGCGCGGCCGGAGGCATCGGTTCCGCGACGGCGCGGCGGTGCTCGGACCTCGGTGCGATCGTCGTCCTGCTCGACGTGGACGAGGGCGGTCTGACCCGCACCGCGCGGTCGCTGACGGGCCCGTGCGACACCCACGTGCTCGACGTCCGGGACGCCGATGCCTGCCGCCGAGTGATAGACACCGTCGTCGCCGAGCGGGGGCGGGTCGACATCGTGTGGGCCAATGCCGGTGTGTCGGAGTACGGTCCGCTCGACCTTCTGCCCGACGGAGCGTGGAAGCGCATGATCGACATCAACCTGATCGGTGCCCACAACATCGTGCGGGCCGCGCTCCCGGCTGTTCTGGTCTCGCGCGGCCACATCGCCTTCACGTGTTCCTGGGCGTCCTTCGCTCATCAGCCCGGCCACTCGGGCTACGCCGCGGCGAAGGCGGGGCTGGAAGCGTTCGCGAACGCCCTTCGACTGGAACTCAGCGGCACCGGAGTGCGTGTCGGATCCCTGCACCCGGGATGGATCGACACGTCGATGGTCACGGGAAAGATGGCGCAGCCCGCGTTCGCGGCCCTGCTCGCCGCCCTTCCCGGCCCGTTCGGTGCGGTCAGCCCCGTCGACGACATCGTTCCGCACATCGTCCGCGCGCTGGAGCGGCGGTCGTCGCGCATGGTGTACCCGAGAGCCGGCCGCGTCCTCCTCGTCCTCCGTGCCGCGCTCCCGACGGCACCGTTCACTGCGCGGAGTCGAGCAGCAGCTCCGCGGATTCGTGCGCTCGCTGCTCGGGATGTGCGACGCTCGTGAACCGGACAGGCAGGGTGGTGGAAGAGGAGGCGCGATGAGCGACCGGACGGGTACTCCGCGGGAGCGGGAGATCGCCGCGCGCATCGCCTCCCTCGTCACCGACGCCGAGCAGGAACTCGATGCCGTCGCGTCGGACCTGACGTCGTTGTACCGCAGAAGCATTCCGGTGTACGACTCGGTGGCGCACGAGGAGGTGCAGCGCAACACGCGTGCCGTCCTGGACATCGTGCTGTGGCGAGTGCGCAGCGATGCACCTGCCGTGAACGAGCGGGACGTCGCCGATCTGGTCCGGCGGTGGGCCGATCAGCGGATCCCCCTCGAACTCGTCGCACACAGCATCCAGCTCGGTGCCCGCGAGCTGTTCAAGATGATCCGGCGCAACGCCGTCGAGCAGCAGTTGTCGACCGATGTCATCGACGACATGCAGGACATGATGTGGGAGTGGGCCACGTCGTACTCGGCCGCCGTGAACACGGTGATGCAGGAACGAGCGGTCACGGGTGCCACCCGGCGTGCGGATCTCATCCGGCAGCTCGTCGACGGGTCGTACGTGCCCGCGTCCGTCGAGCGGGACGCCCGTGAGCACGGTATCGCGCTCGATCACCACTACAGCGTTGCCTGTGTGACCTGGAACGACTCGTCGATCGTGTCGGACATCCGGTCGATGCTGCGACTACGTTGCGGCACCGATGATCTCGGCGTGGTGGACGCGGTCATCGACAGCTGTCTCGTCGCCCTTCTGCCCGTGGTTCCGGACCGCCTCGCGGCCTCGGTGGCGGTCGGTCTGGGCGATGCTCGACCGGCCACGGACGCGCGCGCGTCGTACGGGCAGGCGCGGCACGCACTCGACCTCGCCACCCGCTTCGCGAGGACTGGGGTGGTCGACCTGGCCGCACTCGGACCGCTTCCTCTCCTCGCGCTGGGGGAGGAGGCCGCGGATCGACTCGCGTCCGCGCATCTGACCACGGTGGCCGAACGCGGCGAGGCGGGTCGCGAGATTCTGGACACCGTCGCGGCGTACCTCGACCATGATCGGCGCGTCGACGACACCGCCGCCGCCCTCTACGTGCATCGCAACACCGTGCGCAACAGGGTGGCGCGTTTCGGTGATCTGACGGGCCTCGACATCGACCGGACAGCCGATCTCGTCCTCGCGTGGTGGCTACTGACGCGTGAGCGCAGCGCGCGCTCGGCTCTCCAGGATCCCCCGCTCCAGTAGTGGAACCGTCTTCCGCATCTTCGGACGGAGAATCGCGTCCCACAGCGAGCCGGTGAACACACCGCGGATCTTGTCGACGCCGCGCAGAGCGCCCGGCACGTACACCTTCCGGCGGCGCCGGACGATGGCGTCGACGAACGCGTCGGCGCAGTCCTCGACGTCGGTGACGACATCGAACGGCCAGGGCAGTTCCTCGATGCTCGCCCGCACCGACTCGATGCTGTGCTGCGACTCGAACATCGGAGTCCGGACGAATGCGGGATGCGCGACCCCGACGCCGACGCCCTTGTGTGCCACCTCGAGGCGCAGTCCGCCGCCGAATGCCTCGACACCCGTCTTGGCGGCCGCGTAGGCGGACTGGCCCGGCACGGTCTTCAGGGCGGCCGCGGACGAGACCAACAGATAGAAGCCGCGCTGTGCGGTCACGGCGGGCAACGTGGCGTGCACGGTGCGGATGACGCCGTTCAGATTGATGTCGACGATGCGGGTCAGTGTCTCGACGTCGCTGATGGCGACGGTGCCGGCCTCCGCGATGCCCGCATTGGCCACCACCACGTCGAGGCACCCGTACTCCGAGAGAATTTGTGCGACAGCTGATTCGAGCGACGCGGTGTCCGTGACGTCGGCAGTCACGGCCAGGTGCCGGCCGTGAGCGCTGGTGTCCAGGCTCCCGATCACCGATGCGGGTATGTCGGATCGGTCCACGAGCACCACGTGCGCGCCCTGCGACGCTAGTCGGCGTCCGGTCTCGAGACCGATCCCGGACGCACCGCCGGTGATGAGTACGACCTTGCCTGCCATCGATTCCATGCGCTGTCCTTCACGGGTCGTCGTTCGCGGTCCCCTCAGCGTCGCCCGGCGAGGAGTCCCGCGACAGGTGCGTGACTCCACGTCGGGTCGGCCTGCGCTGTGCAGCCGCACAGCGAGCGATCGACCGGTCTGCGTAGGCCTGACGCCGATCGGGTACCCGCGGAACGACGACAGGAGCAAACTCACGTGAGTACGGACGATCTCGACCCCGGTGTCGCCGCGGCCGTACGGTCCCGCATCGCGTCCGCTGGTGAGATCCCGCTACCGGGGTCCGGTGCGACCAGGCGACGCTGGGATCTGCTGGCCGCGTGGTGCCGCGACGACGCGGTGGTCGGCCGGTTGCTCGAAGCCCACTTCGACGCCGTCGCCATCTGCGCGGAGCTGGGTGGTCCCGCGACCTCGTCCGAGCAGATGTGGGGAGTGTGGGCCGCAGAGACGCCGCCGCCCGTCAACGCGGTCTCCGACGAGCACGGTTCCTGGTCGCTGACCGGCCGGAAGATGTGGTGCTCGGGCGCCCACAGTTGCTCGCACGCGCTGGTGACGGCACGGGCGGGGGAGGACTCCGCCTTGTTCGCCGTGGCGCTGGACAGCGGCACCGTGATCCCTGAACCGAACACGTGGCACGCGACGGGTATGCGCGAGAGCGATTCCGGCGCAGTGTCTCTCGCGGGAACGCCCGCGGTCGCGGTGGGGCAACCGGGTGACTACACCGCGCGTGCCGGATTCTGGCACGGGGCGATCGGGGTGGCCGCCTGCTGGTTCGGGGTGGCACTCGCCGTCGCCGACCCGCTCTACCGCCGGGCCGCTGCGGACCGGGCCGGACCGCATGCGCTCGCGCACCTCGGAGCAGTGGACGCGGCACTGACGGCCTGTGTCAACACCTTCGACGTCGCTGCCGACGAGGTGGACCGAGACCCACTGGCTCTGGACGAGGCGAGAGTCCGCGCCATGCGGGTTCGCGCCATCGTGGAGCGGGCCTGCACCGAAGTTCTCGACCGGGTCGGCCGCGCGCTGGGTGCGGCACCCCTCGGTCTGGACGCGGAGCACTCCCGCCGGGTGGCAGACCTGACGACGTATCTTCGCCAGAGCCACGCCGAGGTCGATCTGGAGAACCTGGGCCGGGCGGTCGCGGCGTCGGGTTCCGCATCGTGAGTGTGGACAGGTTCGCGGAACGCCCGGTGGCACAGCGTGGAACGCCGGAGTCCGTGTGGCGCGAGAACGGTCCGACGTACCCCGACCTTGTCCACGACGGGCTGGCGCATCTGGTCCTCGTCGCTCCGCACCCCGATGACGAGGTCCTCGGTCTGGGCGGCTGGGCATCGATGCTGGCCGCGTCCGGTGTTCCGGTGACGGTGGTCGCCGTCACCGACGGGGGCGCGTCTCACACCCCCACGCCCGCGCGGTCGCGCGCCGACCTGGAAGCGGTGCGCAGAGCCGAGAGTGCCTCGGCGCTCGTGGATCTCGGTATCGTCGACATCCGTCGGCTGAGCTTGCCCGACGGACAGGTGGCCGAGCACGAGCGCGCCCTCGTCGTCGCTCTCGTCGACGTGCTCGACACCGTGGGGCGCGGTACGACGGTGTGGTGCGCGACGACGCTGCGCGGCGACGGCCACCCCGATCACGAAGCGGTCGGGCGCGCGTCGGCCGCGGCGGCGAGCCGGAACGGGTGCACGCTCGTCGAGTACCCGGTGTGGATGTGGCACTGGGCAGAACCGGGGGACGAGGCCGTGGACTGGGAGTCGGCCCGCACGATCACTCTCGACGCGGACGCGATCGCGCGCAAGGAGGTAGCGGTGAGCAGATTCGTCAGCCAGACGACTCGGGACGGGAACGAGGACGAGATCCTCCCGCCGTGGGTTCTGGAGCGGCTCCTGCGTTCTCACGAGACGGTGTTCGTGTGAGCGGGCAGGCCGGAGGCCGGTCGGAATCGGGCGGGCAGGCCGGAGGCCGGTCGGAATCGGGCGGGCAGGCCGGAGGCCGGTCGGAATCGGGCGGGCAGGCCGGAGGTGTCCCGGCGAGTTATTTCGAGCGCATGTACGAGGCCGATCCGGACCCGTGGGGGTTCGAGAGCCGGTGGTACGAGCGACGCAAGTACGCCCTCACGATGGCGATGCTTCCGAACGAGCGGTACCGGTCGGCCTTCGAGCCGGGGTGTTCCGTCGGAGTTCTGTCCGAACTCATCGCGGGCCGAGCCGATCGCCTGCTCTCCACGGACATCGCGGAGGCACCGTTGCGTCGCGCGCGGGAGCGTGGGATTCCGAACGTGGAGTTCCGCCGAGAGTCGCTGCACGACGGGTGGCCGGACGAGCAGTTCGATCTCGTCGTGCTGAGCGAGATGTGTTACTACGTCCACCCGACGGAGCTCGACGCTCTGGTGTCGAAGGCGGTCGATGCGGCAGAGCCCGGCGGAACCGTGTGCGTCGCGCACTGGCGCCACGACGTTCCGGAGTACCCGAGCACTGCGGCCGAGGTGCACACCGCGTTCCGCGCGTCACCGCACCTGCTCCTCCGGGCGGAGTACCGCGACGACGACGTTCTCGTCGACGTCTTCACGCGGGGTACCGGCGCACACTGATCAGGCGGTGACGGGAGTCGCCATCTCGTCGAGGAACGTGGCGAAACCACCTGTGGTGCGCGTACTGGTGCGGGCCGACGTGGTCACGCACGGAGCGCCGGTGCGGCGTATGCGGTACCCCCGGCGTCCGAGTCGCTCGACCAGATCGACGTCCTCGTGGACGGCGAGCGCACGGAATCCGCCGACCGCACGGTAGGCGTCGGCGCGCACCGCGAGGTTGGCTCCGTGGACCTGCAGGAGACCGCGTCGTTCACGGTCCGCGTAGTCGCGCCGGAATCGCCGGAGCACGACGGGATCACGCAGGCCCTCGTCGACGCGCACCGGTCCGGGGACGACGTGTGCCTGCGCAGCGCACGCCACGATCGATCGGAAGTGGCCGGGGTCGACCAGCGAATCGGCGTCGGTGTTGACGTACCAGGTGGACGATCCGGCGCTCGACGTCTCGGACCGGAACCCCAGGGCCCGTGCAGCTCCCACGTTCGCGACGTCCGTCGTGACGCACCGGACGCCCCCACCCACCACCTCCGCGGTGCGGTCACTGCAGGCGTCCAGCACCACCACCAGTCGGACGGGGACCGGCGACAGCGTGCGAGCGGTGCGCAGGGCATCGAGGCACGCAGACAGCGACGCGTCCTCGTTGTGGGCGGGCACCACTGCGACGATGCGCTCGACCCGGGCCGGCGTGAAATGCACACCTGTGAAATGCCCGATTACCATCGTCGCCAATCATGCGCAGCGCGCGGTGCTGTGCGCGCTACGCCGTGCGGTGCGCGCGGCGCCCCATGGCGGGGCGTACCGCCTCCAGAACCGCGATACCCACTGCCGCGGAAACGAAGGCGAGCACGGTGTAGGACACGTTGCCCGCATCGAGCTCGAAGAAGCGGGCGAGCGGCGGCACGGTGAAGATGACCGCGTAGGCCGCCACGGACACGGTCAGCAGCGTCACCTTCCACCACTGCATGGGCCGGGCCACCGTCCCGAGGACCCACATCGCGACGACGATGAGAGTGATGAGCGCCGAGGTGCTGGACTGGATCCGGTCCACCCGCGAGGCATCGGGTCCGTCGTAGGTGGCGAGATAGGTCGCGAACGTGGCGATTCCCACCACCAGTCCTGCAGGCACCGCCTTGCGCAGTACCCGAGGGACGAAGCCGGAGCGGGCCCGTTCGTTGTTCGGCGCCAGCGACAGCAGGAACGCGGGAATGCCGATGGTGAACCACGCCGCGATGGTGACGTGGCGGGGAAGAAACGGGTAGGGCAGCGGGTCGACGTTCACGACCAGGGACAGCAGGCCGGACAGCCCGACGAGGACCGCGAGCACCACCGAGTAGACCGTCTTGGTGAGGAACAGCGTGGAGACCCGTTCGATGTTGCCAATGACTCGTCGACCCTCGGCCACCACGTGGGGCAGCGTCGAGAAGGCGTTGTCCAGCAACACGATCTGCGCCACGGACCGCGCCGCGGGACTTCCCGCGCCCATGGCGACACCGATGTCGGCCTTCTTCAGTGCGAGAACGTCGTTGACGCCGTCACCCGTCATGGCCACCGTGTGACCACGGCTCTGCAAGGCGGTGACCATGTCCCGCTTCTGTTCCGGGCGTACCCGTCCGAACACGGCGTGACGCTCCATGGTGTCCGCGAGATCGTCCGTGTTCGACGGGAGACTGCGAGCGTCGACCGCATCGCCCGACGGCAGAGCATCGAGCGACCCGGCCACCGCGCCCACGGACACCGCGTTGTCGCCGGAGATGATCTTGACCTGGACGGACTGATCCGCGAAGTAGTTCAGTGTGTCGCCGGCGTCCGCCCGGATCTTCTGCTCGAGCACGACGAGGGCTCGGGGCGTCACGACACCCGGCGCGTCGGCGTGATCCATCGGGAGGTCGCTGGTGGCGAAGAGCAGCACCCTCTTTCCGGCCGCGCCCAGCTCGGTGGCGCGTGCGGAGGCCTCCGATGCCGGATCCAGCAGCACGTCCGGAGCACCGATCAGGTAGTTGCCCGCGTCGGGGAAGGAGACTCCGCTCCACTTCTTCTCCGACGAGAACGGAGCCCGCGCGGACGCCGTCCGGGCAGGCGCGGTCGGAAGCGCGTCGGCGACGGCGATCATGCTGGCGTTCGGTCGATCGTCGTCGGCGACGACGGCGGACAGGTCGCGCCGGACGTCCTCGTCGGACTCGGCCGACAGCACGAGGAGGTCCGACATGACCATCGCGTTCTCGGTCAGCGTTCCGGTCTTGTCGGCGCACACCACGTCGATACGGGCCAGCCCCTCGACCGCCGGAAGCTCCTGCACGAGGCACTGTCGACGTCCGAGGCGGACCACGCCGACGGCGAAGGCCAGTGAGGTGAGCAGGACCAGTCCTTCCGGCACCATCGGGACCAGCGCCGCCACCATGCCGTTGAGCGCGGGGCCGAGCGGCTGGCCCGTGACGACGAGCTGGTTGACGACGATGACAATGCCGGCCGGGACCATCACCCGGGTGATGTGGCGGAGGATGCGGTCGATACCGGACCGGAGTTCGGAGTCGATGAGCGTGAACTTGCCTGCCTCCTCGGCCAACTGGGCCGCGTACGCTTCCCTCCCCACCTTGGTGACGCGGTAGGCTCCGCGGCCGGCGACGACGAACGACCCGGAGAACACGGAGTCGCTCGGGGTCTTGGTCATCGAGTCGGACTCACCCGTCAGCAGTGATTCGTCGACGTCGAGCGAGTCCGCCTCGATCACGTCGCCGTCGACGATGATCTGATCGCCCGGACCGAGTTCCACGACGTCGCCGAGCACCACCTCGTGGGGAGCGAGGTCCCGTGCACGGCCGTCTCGTCGCACGAGGGGCCGACTCTGGCCCACGATGGCGAGCGCGTCGAGGGTGCGCTTCGCGCGCAGTTCCTGGATGATGCCGATCCCGCTGTTGGCGACGATGAGCAGACCGAACATCGCGTCGATGATCGATCCGGTCGACAGAACGATGACGAGAAGTACCGCCAGAATCGCGTTGATGCGCGTGAAGATGTTGCCGCGCAGGATGTCTGCGACCGACCTCGAGGAGCGGGCCGGCACGTCGTTGGACCGACCCTGCGATGCGAGGGTCTCCGCTTCCGCTGTGGTGAGTCCGACTGCGGTGGGGACGTCGCTCGACAGCATGAAGGGGAGCCTAGTGGGTGTCGGCGACGACGGTCGTCAGCCTCGTTGGTCGTCCAGCACCTGTCGAGCCTGCTCGGTGACCGTGGTCCCAGCGCTGTAGGCCTGTGCTCGCAGCAGTGCCGACGCGGCCTGGACGCCGAGGTGGTGCCGAGCGACCACCACGCCGATCGCCAGGTGCACGGTCGACAGGTCGAAGCCGTGGTCGGGCCCGCCGTCGACGGCCGTGAGGACAGTGTCTCCGTCCAGGTCGTCGCACAGGGGAACTCGCGGCGCCAGCAACTCCGGGCGACGTTCCACGAGCGCTGCGATGGCGGCGTCGGAGTGCGTGCTGCTGCGGCGTCGACCACGCCAGTACATCTGGAGCGTTCCCAGGGGGGTGGCGGGTGTACCGATGGGGAACGTCGCGACCTCGACGACTCCGAGGGTCGCCAATTCGTCGACGAGAGTGGTCCAGCGGACGCCGTGGTCAGGGTCCTCGACATCGAGTCGGCTGTGTCCCGCTCCCGCCATCGACTCGGTGTGCGGTCCGCAGCCGAGCAGGTACTGGAGGTCGGCCAGCCGCTCCGCCAGGTCGTCCGTCGCGTACGTGACGAGCCGGACGTCGGCATCGGCCGCCGATTCCGCCACCACGGCGGCTCCGTCCGCCCGGCACCACTGCACGCACGCGGCCAGCCATGTCTCCGCAGTGCGTCCGGACCGCAGGGCGCCCGTGACGCGTTCGTCTGGTGGATGGGGCTCGCGGGCCGAGTTCGATGCCATGGGGCGTCCTTCGCTGCGTTCGTGTAACCGGTTCGTGGACCGCAGCTGAGGGTGTGGCTCGCCGTTCATCGTGTACCCGTCCGTCGGCTCCGCACACCACATCCGGCCGGTGTCCTCGAACACGGGCGCCCACTCACCGGGTGTCGGCGGTCACCCGAGTGGTCGACACGCTCGGAAGACCCACGACGACATGCGGTGCTGTGCGCAGAATGCTCGGTCGCGGAGCCGGATCTTGCGCAGTCGGCAAGACCGTGGTCACCTGGGGATCTCCGCGAAGCATCGAGCCGGAGATGACGTCCTGAGGGGGCAGCGCCATGACCAGCAACGAGCATGTCGACGATCGAGCGCCACAGACGGTGGAGACCCTGGAGGAGATCGCACAGCGTGTGTTGTGGCTGTCGACCTCGATGATCCACCACGCCAATCGAATTCGGACCAACCCCAGCGGACTCAAAGTCGGAGGCCATCAAGCCTCGTGCGCGTCGATGGTGTCGATCATGACCTCCCTGTGGTTCGAACAGTTGCAGCCCGGGGACCGGGTGTCGGTCAAGCCGCACGCGTCTCCGGTGCTGCACGCGATCAACTACCTCCTCGGTGAGTTGGACGAGAAGTACCTGACGACGCTGCGGTCCTACGGCGGGCTGCAGTCCTACCCCTCGCGCGCCAAGGACCCCGACACCGTCGACTACTCCACCGGGTCCGTGGGAATCGGAGCGACCGCACCGATCTGGGGCGCGATGTCGCGCCGCTACGTCGACGCCGCCTTCGGTGACGCGCACGACGACGCCCGGACTGCGACCGGATTCCGGGGGCGGCAGTACTCGCTCGTCGGCGACGCCGAACTGGACGAGGGCGCGGTGTGGGAAGCGGTGATCGACCCGGGAATCGCCGACCTCGGCGAGATCGTGTGGATCGTCGACCTGAACCGCCAATCGCTGGATCGAGTGGTGCCGAACTTCGCTGCGCGGCGGCTGGAGAAGATGTTCGACGCCGCCGGCTGGCAGGTCGTCACGGTCTCGTTCGGCACCCTTCTCGACGCATTGTTCGCCCGTCCCGGCGGCGAGGCCCTGCGCGAACGCATCGTCGACATGCCCAACCCGGAGTACCAACGCCTCCTGCGCTGCACGGCGGACGAACTGCGCACCCGACTGCCCGGCGCCGGGCCCGGTGCCGAACGGATTCGTGCCCTCGTCGCCGATCTGGACGATGCCGCTCTGACGGAGGCCGTCCGCAACCTGGGCGGACACGACCTCGCCGCACTACGCGCCGCGTTCGCCCGTATCGACGACACCCGTCCCACCGTGATCATCGCGTACACCGTCAAGGGCTTCGGGTTGCCGACGCAGGGTCATCCGCAGAATCACTCGTCGTTGCTGACGGTCGAGGAGTACGCCGAACTCGCGGGCGCGCTGGGCACCGACCCCGACGCGCCCTGGGCACGATTCTCGGACGACAGTCCGGCAGGGCGGGTGTGCGCGGACACCGCGGACCGGCTGCGCCGGGAACCGATACACACGGCCGAGCCTCCCTCGGTGCCCACCGACATCGGGCGCACGCCCAAGGGAACGGCGACGACACAGGCCGCGCTCGGTCGCGTCCTGCTCGACCTCACCAGAGCGGCTCCGGACGCCGCGCGGCGGGTCGTCACCGTCAGTCCCGACGTCAGCTCCACCACCAACCTCGGCGGCTGGGTGAACAAGGTCGGCGTCTGGTCCTCCTCGGAACGCCACGACTGGTTCGGTGACGACGCCGAGACGATCATGCACTGGCGCGAGAGCCCCACGGGGCAACACATGGAACTGGGCATCGCCGAGACCAACCTCGTCGGACTGATGGGCGAGCTCGGTGCGACGTGGAGCCGGTGGGGAGAGCCGCTGTTCCCGATCGGAGTCATGTACGACCCGTTCGTCGAGCGCGCGCTCGAGCCGTGGTCGTACGGCATCTACGCAGGCGGACAGTCCATCCTCGTCGGCACCCCCTCGGGAGTGACCCTGGCGGCGGAAGGTGGTGCGCACCAGTCGATCAAGACCCCGTCGATCGGTCTGGAGCAACCCGGGTGCGTGAGCTGGGAACCGGCGTTCGCGATCGACGTCGAGTGGACGCTGCTGGCGGCGATCGGACGGTTGGGGCGCCCGGGCGGCACGTCGGCGTATCTGCGCCTGTCGACCAGGCCGGTCGATCAGTCGCTGGCGAACGTTCCGGCGGATCCGGCGGCGCGGGAGCGCCGACGGCGGCAGGTGGTCGCCGGGGGATACCCGCTGGTGCGGCGGGACGGTGCCGTGGTGACCATCGCGGCGATGGGCGCGATGGTCACCGAGGCCCTCGCCGCGGCGGAGCGGCTCGAACAGATCGGGCTCGCTGCCGACGTCCTGTGCGTCACGAGTCCGGGGGAGCTGTATCGGGCGGTGCAGGCACGGCAGGGGCATCTCGAGGCGGAGTCGTGGATTCTCGATCATCTGCTGCCGGCAGAGCGGGCGACGCCGATGGTGACGGTCCTCGACGGTCATCCCCACACGCTCGCGTTCCTGGCGACGGTGAACCGGGTGCCGTCCACGTCTCTCGGGGTGAGCGAGTTCGGTCAGGTCGGCGCACTCGACGAGGTGTACCGCCACCATCAGATCGACACCGACTCGATCGTCCGGGCCGCACTCGACGTCACCGGTCACTGACTGCTCGGCAGGTTCATCGAGCGGCCGCGGCACCGAGTTCGATGAGCAGGACGCCGACGACGATGCATGCGATCCCGCCGAGCATGCGGCGGGTCAGGGGTTCTCGAAAGAGGTACCGGGAGGCCACGGCGGTGAGGGCGACTCCGGACGCGGCCCAGATGCCGTAGGCCACTCCCAGGGCCAGACCCGAACGGAGCGCACCGAGCAGGGCGACGAACGCGAGGAGATAGCCGAGAGCGACGACCCCGTAGAACGCGGGGCGTCCGGTGGCCGCCACGCGGAGCGACAGCGTGGCCGACACCTCGAGGAGGATGGCGCCGAGGAGGAAGAGGTACTGCATCACGGTTCCCGCTCTGCGGGGTGGGACCCGGTCTCGACGAGGAGTACACCGACGATGACCAGTCCGATTCCGAGACCCATCACGATGGTCAGCGGTTCACCGAAGAGCGCTGAGGCGAGAAGGGCGGTGAGAGCGACACCGCCTGCTCCCCAGATACCGTAGGCGGCACCGAGGGCCATACCGCGGCGCAGTACGGACGCGAGTCCGACGAAGGCCAGCAGATAACCGAAGATGACTACGACGTAGAGGGCGGGACGGGTCTCGGAACCTTTGAGTGACAGGGTGGCGGACACTTCGGCCACCACGGCCGCCGCCAGAACGAACCACACCATGCGGTAGTTCTACCGCGGGTGGGACTAGCGAGCGATCTGTCCGCGGCCCATGCGCAGGAGGAGCATGCCGAGGGTGCGGCCCTCGCGGCCGAGATCACCGAAGTGCTGGAGCACCGACATCTCGCGTGCGGACGATGCGGCCGAGCGGGGCTCCATCATGCCGACGGTGCGAGTGAGCTCGGTGCGTCGTGCCACTGCGGCCAGGATCTGGGCGTCGAGACGCTCGATCTCGTCGTGCATGGAGTCGATGTCGTGGGCGGTGTCGGCACCGTGGTTGCGCGTGACGTCTGCGGTGGCGAAGTCGGTTGCAATGCTCATGTCTACTGAATCGCGCCCATCCCGAATTTCATTACCGATCTGCCGAGATATTTTTCGGCGACCAGTCGAGAACGGGTCTCACCTGGGGTGATGCAGATTGTGAGCTGGATCGCAGTGCGCCCGTGGGCGTCAGGTGAGGTTAGGCTAACGCAATGTTTCTCACCGTGTGTGCGCCCGTGAGGCGACTGATCCCTGTACTCGTCGCGACGGTGGCCCTCACCGTGTCGTGCTCGTCGGCCGCCACCGAGGACGGCCGCGACGCGGCGCAGACGGCGGCCGGCGGCGTCTATCCAGCGACGGTCGACACCGCGTTCGGCGCCGTCGACCTCGGGTCGGCGCCGACGCGCGTCGTGGCGCTGGGGTGGGGGGACGCGGAGACGGCATTGGCCCTCGGGGTCCAGCCGGTCGGTGCCAGCGACTGGCTCGACTTCGGCGGAGAGGGCGTCGGTCCGTGGGCGGAGGGTCTCTACGACACACCACCCGAGATCATCGGAACCCTGGAACCGTCCTACGAAGCCGTGGCGGCACTCGAGCCGGATCTGATCCTCGACACCAAGAGCTCGGGCGACGTCGGCCGGCACGACCGGCTGGCGGCCATCGCGCCGACCGTCGGCATCCCGGAGGGTGCGGAGAACTACACGACGTCCTACGAGGATCAGGTCACCATGGTGGCCGCGGCGCTCGGTGTGCCCGAGACGGGCGCCGAGCTGATCGCCGGGCTGGACGACGGCTTCCGCACGGCCGCTGCGGACCATCCGGAGTTCGCAGAGAAGACCGTGACGGTGGGCGCCCTCAGCGGAACCGGCTACGGCGCCAACATAGAGGACAGCGAGCGGGTGCAGTTCCTGATGCGCCTCGGGTTCCGGCAGAACCCGACCATCGCATCGATGACCCCGGTGCGGTTCTCCGTACCGATCGCGGACGAGCAGCTGGGTCTGCTCGACGCGGATCTCGTCGTCATGTTCCCGATCGGCAAGACTGCGCAGGACATCGAGCAGAACCCGCTGTTCCGCAGCATCCCGGCCGTGGCGCAGGGGCATGCGATCGTGTTCGACGACCCGGCGGTGGCGAAGTCCTACTCCACCAACTCGGCGCTCTCGCTGCAGTACGCACTCGACACCGTGGTGCCCATGCTGGCGGAGGCGCTCCGGTCGTGATGCTCGGAGGCGATCGCTCACGCGTGCCTTCACCAGCGGCGCGACCTCGGTGCCGAGCAACTCGATGCCCCGCAGCATGGTCCGTCCAAGAGATGCGCCACCCGCTCGTGAGCGGTGACGCGGTGGCCGGTGTCGTACTCGGCGACGGCCGACACGAAGTTGTCGATCCCGATCTGCATCGCGGTGCCGTTCTGCCGATGTAGTGAAGTGTCAACACTCTGTGGTGTCGTCGAGTTGAATCTTCAAGTTGGGGTAGTGAAGGTTCGCGACACCTAGGCTGAGTGTGTGAACGACGACGTCGAGTGGCTGCGACCCGACGAGGTACGCGCGTGGCTCGCGGTCGCAGGCCTCCTCGAGGCGCTCCCCGCTGTACTGAACTCGCAGTTGAAGAACGACGCGGGGGTCAACCACTTCGAATACATGCTTCTGGCCGGTCTGTCCGAGTCGCCTGGTCGGAGTTCGCCGACGAGTGAGATCGCTGCCTTCGCCGCAGGATCACTCTCTCGGGTCTCCCACGCACTCACGCGTATGGAGTCGCGGGGGTGGGTCGAACGGGGGCCACGCGGAGGCCCCGGTGGGCAGACCGCGGTGACGTTGACCGACGAGGGCATGGAGATCGTTCGTCGCGCGGCTCCCGGTCACGTCGCGCAGGTGCGAGAACTGGTCGTCGACCGCCTCGGTCGTGAGGACGCACTCGAGCTCGGGCGACTCGCGGGCCGGGTGCTCGAGGGTGCGAACCCGGCGGTCCACAGGATGCTGATGGACCGGTATCCCGAGCAGGACGTGCGCCCGGACGACCGGGACTGACGGAGAGGACCCCATGTCGCTACCGCTGACCGGCGTTCGAGTGCTGGAGCTCGGCAACTACATCGCCGCGCCGACCGCGGGACGCATGCTCGCGGACTTCGGCGCGGAGGTGATCAAGGTCGAGCGACCCGGCACCGGCGACGAGATCCGGAACTGGCGTCTCTATTCCGGTACCACGTCGATGTTGTATCGCACGATCAACCGCAACAAGAAGTCGATCGTGCTCGATCTGCGCACCGAGCAGGGGCGGCAGGACGTGCTGGATCTCGCCGCGCAGTGCGACGTCGTGCTCGAGAACTTTCGGCCCGGCACTCTCGAGAAATGGGGACTCTCGCCGGAGCGGTTGAGCGAGAGGAACCCTGATCTCATCATCACCCGCATCTCCGCTTTCGGGCAGACCGGTCCGATGGCCGAGCGACCCGGCTTCGCCGCCGTCGCCGAGGCCTACGGGGGATTTCGCAACCTCGTCGGCGACCCCGACCGACCACCGGTTCGCGTCGGAGTGTCGATCGGTGACTCCATCGCCGGCCTCTACGCCGCCTTCGGTTGTGTCATGGCTCTGTTCCGACGCCAGACCGCGTCGAGCGAGCTCTCGCTCGAGCAACGCTCGATCGACGTCGCGCTCAACGAGTCGATTCTGTCGATGATGGAATCGCTGGTACCCGACTACCTCGCCTACGGAGTGGAACGCGAGCGCACCGGTGGGCGGATGGAAGGCATCGCGCCCTCGAATGCATACCCGTGCAACGACGGTCACTCGATCATCATCGCCGGCAACGGCGACGCCATCTTCCAGCGCTACATGGAGACGATCGGTCGGCCGGATCTCGGCGCGGATCCCGAGCTGTCCGTCAATGCCGGCCGCTGGCGACGTCGGGACGAACTGGACGCGGCCATCTCCGCCTGGACCATGCTGCACTCACGCGACGAGGCGTTGGCGGTGCTCGATCGGGCCGGTGTGCCGTCGGGGCCCATCTACACGGCCGCCGACATCGTGCGGGACCCACAGTACCGAGCGCGCAACATGATTCAGA
This sequence comes from Rhodococcus sp. SORGH_AS_0301, assembly GCF_030818285.1. NCBI lineage: Bacteria > Bacillati > Actinomycetota > Actinomycetes > Mycobacteriales > Nocardiaceae > Rhodococcus > Rhodococcus sp. SORGH_AS_0301. Next base: position 3,099,966 of record NZ_JAUTAC010000002.1, on the reverse strand, counting down.
CGTTCCCCGTGGACGTCGGTGGTGAGACTCCGGTGGACGTGGGTTTCGTCGGTGTGGTGCCCGTCATCGGCGATGCGTCCGTTCCCATCCGATCGCTCGGACCGGACCTCGGCGAGCACACCGCCGAAGTGCTGCGGGAACTGTTGGGACGCACCGAGAGCGAGCACGACGCATGACGCGGATCCTGGTCACCCTGCCGATTCCCGAACCGGGTATGGAGATTCTGCGCCGCGCCGCCGACGTCGACGTGATCGCGCTCGATCACGTCGCGCTGGCGGAGCGATGCGCCTCCGGCGACTACGACGTGGTGGTGGCCCAGCTCCGGGACCGGTTCGACAGCGCACTGCTCGCCGGTGCGCGCCTGCGTGGGATCTCCAACTACGCGGTGGGTGTCGACAACATCGACGTCGGCGCCGCCACCGCCCGAGGCATCGTCGTCGGGAACACTCCGGGCGTCCTGACGGACTCCACGGCGGACATCGCTCTCCTGCTGATGCTGGCCACAGCGCGTCGGGCGCTCGAGGCGGACCGGACGGTGCGCGCCGGTGAGTTCACCGGATGGGCACCGGACCTGATGCTCGGCACGGACGTGTCCGGACGGGTGCTGGGACTGGCCGGATTCGGGCGCATCGCTCGCGCGACGGCGCGGCGCGCTCTCGGATTCGGTATGACGGTGCGGTTCTGCCCACGGCCCCCGTCCGACAGGCCCGTCGACGATGCGGAGCTCGACGAGTTCGGCGGTCGCGTCGAGCACGTCTCGTGGGACGAGTTGGTGGCGACGAGCGACTTCCTGTCCCTGCACGTTCCGCTGACCGAGGCGACGTACCACCTCGTCGATGCTCGGGTTCTCGGCGCGATGAAGACCTCCGCGATTCTGGTGAACACCGCGCGCGGGCCGGTGGTCGACGAGTCCGCTCTGGTGGAGGCGTTGCGGGACGGCGTGATCGCCGGTGCGGGGCTCGACGTCTACGAGGACGAACCGGCCACGGCACCCGGCCTGTCGGAGCTGGCCAACACCGTGCTGCTGCCGCACGTCGGGAGCGCGACGGTGTCGGTGCGGAGCGAGATGGCGCGTCTGTGCGCGGAGAACGCCGTCGCGATGGCCGCCGGCACGATGCCGCCCCACGCCGTCAATCCGGAGGCATGGGCGGACCTGTGAGAACTACAACTAGGTCGCGAGTGCGGCGTTGACCGCGTTCTCCGTTCGGGTCGGATCGTCCACCGTCAGGACGAGTCGATCGAACCGTCCGGTGCCGTCGAGCTCGATCACAATGTTGCGCACCGGGTCCCCGACGTTCCAGAACACTTTCTCGCCGTCACGATGGAAGGTGCCGGCGTACTTTCCCGGTATCGAGAGGCCCGGAGCCCTGATGCCCCTGGGCTCACGCCGTACACCGGTGTCGACGGTGGCGCCCTTCACCTCGGACAGCGGAATGTCGAGTCGGCGCGTGAAGCTCCAGAGCTTGTCGAGGCCGCGTGGTTCGACGACCAGTCGGCCGTCGACGATGGTCACGGTGTTCATGCTGTGCCCTTTCTCTCGATGCAGGCGCGCGTGAGTATCGCGTCGCCCAGTGCCCGTGCGTCGATGTTCTCGGCAACCAACTTCTCGCGGATCTCCTGCCTCACCGAGGGATCGGAGGGGGCCAGATCCATGAGAGCGACGAGAAGCAGAGGCATCGTGGAGTGCGTCGAGCGCAGTGCGGTGAGGAACAGTCCGCGCTTGCTTCCGAACGCGTTGTAGAGGCTCGCCCGTCGGATGCCGACGGCGTCGAGGATCTGATCGACGGACGCGCCGGTGTAACCGTGACGGACGAACGTGTCGACGGCGGCCGCGAGCACAGTGTCCGTGTCGAACTCGCGCGGTCTCGGCATGCACCCATTCTAGACTGATCAGTCAATAATGGCGAGTGCCCGCACGGCATCGACGAACGCGTCCACGTCGCGCGCAGTGTGCGCGAACGACGTCACGAGACGCACGACCCCCGGCTCCCACCGGTCGTCGTAGAACGTGAATCCGCGGTCGTGCAGTGCCTGTGTCAGAGCAGCGGGGAAGCGGAAGTAGGACATGTTCGCCGACGCGTCGCCCACGACCTCGATGCCCCCGATCTGTCGGAGCCCGTCTCGGAGCCGCGCGGCCATCGCGTTGGCGTTCCGCGCATGACGCATCCAGAGGTCGTTCTCCAGGTACGCGACCAGTTGCGCGCTCTGGAACCGCATCTTGGACGTCAGCTGGCCACCGCGCTTGTGTCGGAACGCCAGTTCGGTGGACAACGCGGGATCGAACGACACGATGGCCTCGGCGGTCATCGTGCCGTTCTTCGTCGCGCCGAAGGACAGGATGTCCACGCCTGCTCGCCAGGTCATCTCGGCCGGCGTGCACTCGAGGGCCACGAGCGCGTTGGCGAACCGGGCGCCGTCCATGTGCACGCGGAGTCCGGCATCGTGCGCGATGGTCGACACCTCACGCACCTCGTCGAGGGTGTGGACGCTGCCCGTCTCGGTGACCTGCGTGAGGCTCACCACCGACGGCTGGACACTGTGGACGTCGCCGCGTCGTCGCACGACCGCGGCGCGCAGTGCGGTGGGATCCATCGTCGAACGGGGGCCGTCCACGAGGACGATCTTGGCGCCGTCGGTGAAGAACTCCGGAGCGCCGGCCTCGTCGTTGGTGATGTGGCCGTCGGGATGGGTGAGGATGCTGCCCCACGGCGGTGTGCACGCGGCCAGCGCCAGTCCGTTGGCCGCCGAACCGGTTCCGACGACGAACACGTCGACGGGACGCTCGAAGACGTCTGCCATCAGCCTCGTGAGACGAGCGGACGTCGGATCGTTGCCGTACGGGGCTGCGAGCCCGGTCGAGGCCTCCGCCATGGCCGCGAGAATCTCCGGCGCGGTGCCCGCGGCGTTGTCGCTGAGATATCCGGTGAGTGGGGCAGTGGTGCTCGTGGCCATACCCCCATGGTGGCAGGACCTCGACCGGCTACCGCAGCTCCGCCGCCAGCCGAGGGAGCAGCGCGAGGGGATTGGCGCGTTCCACCCGTGCCCGGCCGTCGCCGTCGAACACGTCGGACAGGCCGGGGGCCGGGTCGTCCGTGTCCGAGGCGGAGTAGGTGAGTCCGCTGAAGGGCCAGTCGGTTCCGAAGACGATGTGGTCGACGTCGGTCACCTCGAGCACTGATCGCAGCGACGACGCCGAGGCGGACAGTGCGGTGTCGTAGTGGAAGCGTCGCAGTGCACCCTCGAGGCCGAGCAGCGACACGGACGGGATCTGGTCCGGTGCGACGGCGCGGGGCGCACCCAGCCGCGTGGCGAGGTACGGCAGGCAACCACCCGCGTGAGCGAGGACGAAGCGGATGTTCGGATACCGGTCGAGGGTGCCGGCCGCGATCATCTCGACCGCTGTACGTGTGGTCTCGAACGGGAACTCGAGGAGGAAGCTCGGAAGCGGCACTGGGGGAGCCGAACCCGCGGGGAGCTCGCCGGGGTGCACGAAGACGAGGGCGGACCGCGCGTCGAGCAACGCCATGATCGGCTCGAAGCGTGGGTCACCGAGGTAGATGCCGTCGTACGACGACAGCAGTGCCACCCCGTCCATTCCCAGCACGTCCAGGCCGTACGCGATCTCGGCGAGGGACGCCGGCACGTCCGGAAGTGGCACGGTGACCAGGGAGCCGAAACGAGTGGGATGCAGTCGAACCTGGTCGGCCGCGTAGTCGTTGCAGGAGCGCGCGAGGCGCACCGCCTCGAGGCCGCGCACGAACCGCACTCCGGGGTCGGAGATCGAGAGCACCTGGGCCGCGATGCCGAACTCGTCCATGAACGCGAGAGCGGACTCCGGCGACCACGCGGGCAGCGGTAGGCCGCCCGGAACCAGAAGCCCGGCGCGCAGCACGGCCTCCCGATACATCGGCGGGATCATGTGCGCGTGTAGGTCCACTCGATACGCGCCTGTGGGAGCGGCCGAGGCCGTCGGTCCCGTGGCCGCGAGCAGCCCCGTGCCGAGCACGCCTCCGCCGATCAGAGTCTGCAGAGCCTGTCGTCGTGTCGCCATCGTCGTTCCCCCCGTGTGCGGAAGCCGTCCCCCCGGCTCCGCGGCAACGTAACAGGCGTCGGTGCCACTCCTGATGTTTTCATCGGAATTCGGGACCGGTCACGAGTCGACGTGGTCCTGCGTGTCGTCCAGTCGGCCGGCAGCTGCGCGTCGACGAAGGACCTCGCGGTGTCCGAACGTCGCACGGAGAATCTGCTCCCGGTCGGCCACGGTGCTGCCGACGGCGCCCGCCACGGTGCCGAGTGATGCCGAGAGCCAGGCCAGGCGAACGTAATCGGAGAGGTTCGCCGCGCGCCCGATCTGTTCGGACAGGAACGACGGAGAGATCACCACCGCGGCCGCCGCGCCGACCACCGCGAACAGGACCGCGTACATGACGGCCACCCCGGACACGACCGTACCGAGGGTGGCGAGGTTGTACATCGTGCGATCGAACCCACGCTCGCGTCGAGCGCGCCTCTCCCACAGTCCGTTCGGCACGATGAGCCATGTCGTCACGGCCACGAGGGCGGTGGCGGACACCGCTGACAGACGCACGATCGACATCGAGGCCGCCATCTGCCAGATGCTCGAGTAGAAGAGGCCGAACGCGGACGTCGCGGTCGCCGCGGCGAGTGCGCCGGACAACGTCGGCATCAACCGCCACGGGCGGTTGGTGCGGATCATGCCCGCGACCACTCGCGCTCGTCCCGCCAGGGCGGGCGCCACCAGGGCGTCGTGGCCGGAGACGGTGGACCAGTGCGCGAGACCCGTGGCGGGATCGGGCCTGTCGACACCGGTGGCGTCGCGTAGCGCTTCCAGCGCGGCCAGCGTGACGGCGCGCGCCCGCGGCGCGACTCGGTGGGTCCCGAACGACGGAACGTAGACGACCACCATCGACGGCCCGACGATCTCGGCGAGTACGGGGCGGGACCGCACGCGCCGCGGTATCTCGGACACGCACACGGTGAGGATGTCCTCGCTGCCCCCGGTATGGCCGAGCAGGGACGCCCAGGTGTCCAGGTCGGGGCTGCCGCTCTGTACCGGTGGCAACGGGATCGCGACCTGGTCGACGGTGAGCACGTCGCCGTCGCGCGTGGCCGATCCGTCGAGATCGGCCGCGACGGAGTCGGCGACGGCGGCGGCGAAGCCGGGATCGGACGCGACTCTGACGACGGGCATCCTGGTCGGCTACCCGTCGTGGTCGATCGGAAACGGGCACGGGGGCCGCCGCGTTCCCGCCGAGTCGTCGCCCGCCCGATCGCTCAGTCGTCGAGCTTGAAGCCGACCTTCAGCGTCACCTGAAAGTGCGCGACAGCACCGTTCTCGATGTGTCCGCGAGTCTCGGTGACTTCGAACCAGTCCAGCTCTCGCAGTGTGGCGCTCGCACGGGAGATGGCCTTGCGGATCGCGTCGTCGACACCCTCCGTCGAGGTTCCGACGATCTCGGTGACGCGGTAGACGTTGTCGCTCATGGTGTGCCCTTCACTCGGTGACAGTTCCCCGTCATCGTGCGTCCTCGGGTGTCGTCCGGTCCAGGGTTCCGATCATCGCGGTTCGACGCGGTCGAGCACCTGTGTCCGTTTCGGAAGTGGGTGGCTCGGGTAGAAGACGTGCGGCGGCAGCGGCGGCGCGTGCGTCGGCGTGGACGCCCGGTGAGGTTGAGACCACAGCCTGCCGATGGAACGGCCTTCCCGCACGGACCACGCGGGCGGGGAGGCCGTGTCCGTCTTCTATTCGGAGTCGGGCGGAGGTCGGATCTACTCAGTCCGAGACGGTGAGACCGTGCGCGTGCACGTAGGCGAGTGCCTGGACCGTGTCGATGCGAGCTCCGTCGAGCACGGCCGACGTCCAGAACGTGGCATCGGCGATGCTGCCCCGCAGATCCGCATCGTTCAACCGGAGCCCGGAGGTGCGGGCACCGCCGAAGTCGACACCGCGCAGCGTGGCCTTGCGGAGATCGGTCCCGACGAGGTTGGCGTCACGCAGGCGCGCCCCGGTGAGGTCGAGTCCGCGGAGGTCGAGACCGCCGAGCGAGGTGAGCATGAGATCGACCTCGTCGAAGACCGCGGGCGTGATGCGCGAGTCCGCGATGGCGGAACCGAGAAACGATGTGCTGCGGAAGGTGCTGTGCCACAACCGGCTCCGCCGGAACTCGCAGTTGCGGAAGGCCGACCCGATGTGCGTCGAGTCCGTCAGATCCACGCCGGAGAAGTCGCAGTCGGTGAAGACGACACCGTGGGTGGTCAGACCGCCGAGGTCCGCGTCGATGAAGCTGCAGGACGTGTACGAACGCCTGTCCCACCGCTGGCCGTGTGCGTCGATCTCGTTGTAGTTCTCGTCCTCGAACGACCGGTCGGCGAATTCGTCCTCCACACGGGGGACTCTAGTGGGAGGGCCGGAGGCCGGTCGGGGTGTGGCGGGAGGGCCGGAGGCCGGTCGGGGTGTGGCGGGAAGGCCGGAGGCCGGTCGGAATGCAGGCGGTCAGGCGGTCGGGCGGGCGGTGGGGCCCATCCGCGGCACGCTGGCGGGGAGCACGGCGTCGACGAGAGCCGCCGCTCGCGGGTCCACGTCGGCATCGGTCCGGGCGATGAACGTCGTGGTGCTGGTGCACACGTCCTCGCCGTGCGACGTCAGATGGTTCTGGACCACCAGGATGTCGTTGCCCGCGAACTGGCGGATCGACAGCACCTGGAGAGTGGACACCAGCTGATCTCCCTGCATGACCGGGCGATGCAGAACGAAGCTCTGATCGGTCTGCATGACTGCCGTGATCTCGTACTCCACGAGGATGTGCGCGAAGAGATAGTCGATGGCGATGGATCCGACGACGCTCACGAAGGTCGCGGGCGCGACGAGTCCCTCGTATCCCAACTCGGCCGCAGCGGCCTCCTTGTGGTGCGCCGGATGTTCGTTCTGGATGGCGCGGGAGAGTTCGCGGATCTTCTCGCGGCCGACCTCGTAGTAGTCGGGGATGACGTAGGCGTGTCCGACCAGGCGGGAGCTGCGTTCGAACCGGTGATCGGGCTCGTGCGGAACGAGCGGGCGAGTCTCGTGAGCACCTGTCACGGAGTCGTCGGTCACCGAATTGCTGGTCACGTGGAGCCTTCCCCTGGGACGCGCCCACCCCCATCGGCACACGCGTATGTGAACAAATCCTACTTCGCGTGTGAATATCCACAAATGCGGCAGTCGAACCCCGTCGGTCGGGTGCGCGGGTGCGCGGGTGCGTGGTCGCCGCCGGCGTGCACGGGTTTCGTGAGGGGCACACCCTGTGCCGCGTGTCGACAGGGGTGTGGCGCGCTGAGTGGGGTGTGGGCGCGAGATCGGTCAGGGAACCTGAGTGGTCGCATTCCGGTCAGGTGTCGGACCGGCCGCGTCGACTGTCGAGGTAGGCCCTCGCCCTGAGGGACCGCAGCCATTCCGGACCGGGCCGGACACTGTCGGGAGTGCGCCGGATCGGGTCGAACGACAGGTCGCCACCGGACTGGTCGACCGAGCCGAGCGTCAGTTCGGCCAGCGGGACGTACGCCCCGGTGCCCTCGGCCTGCTCGAACTCGAAGACCAGCGGCCTCGCACGTACAGCATCGACGATGGAGTCCAGGGTGGGCAGCGGCGGCGCGGCGACGGCCCGCGCGCGGACCCACCACTGACCACCCTCGAACTGCAGCGGCATCAGCGTCGAGAAGGAGGCCGTCTCGAACGCGAGCACCGGGAGCGGAACGCACCGCGTCACGACCTCCCGCCCGGCGCTGGCAAGGAGGATGTCCCAGGCACCGCCGGCCCGGTCGGTCGGCGGGAGACGCAACGCGAGACCCGCGACGTCGGGAACCCGTCGGGGCAGCCCGAGCGCGGTGGACAGGCGCACCGTCACCTCGCACGTGCCCACAGGCAGTCCGGCGTCGCCCTCGGCGGTACGGCGCAGTGTGCCCGTCAGAACCTTCCCGTGGGGATGGAACAGCTTGGCGTGGCGCAGCGCCGACCCCAGCCCGAACGGCAGGGCGAGCGCGCGCACGGGCATCGACGTCTCGTTCACGCTCGGGGATTGCCCGGTGTGTGACGTGAGGAAACGTCGCCGCTCAGGCTCCGTCGTGGGCCTTCTGCAGGTCGGCGACCACGATCTTCGACATCGACAGCATGGCCTGCACGACGCGCTGGGACGCCGCCGGATCCGGGGTGCTCATCAACTGCATCAGCTGGACCGGGACGATCTGCCAGGAGACCCCGAACTTGTCCTTGCACCAGGCGCACCGGCCCTCGGATCCACCGTCGGACGTGAGCGCGTTCCAGTAGCGGTCGACCTCTTCCTGCCCGTCGCAGCTGACAGCCATGGAGATGGCCTCGGTGAACGGGAACTGTGGTCCCCCGTTCAGGGCGTTGAATCGCTGACCGAAGAGCTCGAAGTCGACCATCATCGCGCGGCCCGGGGCGCCGGGTCCACCGTCGCCGTAGCGGCTGACGTTCAGTATCGCTCCCGTGCCGAACGTCGAGAGGTAGAACTCCGCGGCCTCCTCGGCCCGGTCGTCGAACCACAGTGTGGGGGTGATCTTCTGCATCGTGAGGTCCTTCGTCTTCGGATGGCGGAGCGAACTCGACCCGTCAGCCGTGTCGACTCCGGCCGACGGCGAAAGTCATCGCGCGATGCCGGCGGTCAGCAGTGTGGCCAGCTCCCGGTAGGCGGCGGCGTCGTCCAGACCCGTGCGACGGGCGAGGGCACGGCTCTGGATCGAGACCATCACGGACGCGGCGACGTCGGCGACGAACGCGGCGTGGACGTCCCGCACGTCGCCGGCGCGGACCCCGTCGTCGATGATGCCGCGGACTCGCTCGGCCGCGATGGCGGTGTTGCGTTCGTAGACGAGCCTCGACGGCTCGAAGTCGGCGAGGTCGGTCATGAACCGTTCCGACGCCGGCGCGAGTGCTTCACCGACCGCGCCCAGATACGCCGCGAGGCGCTCGCGGGTGCCCGTCGCGGCGTCGGAGGCCGCGTCCACGCGGACCGCTGCCGAGGTGAAGAAGTGCACCGCGGCGGAGCGGACGAGGTCGTCCTTGCTCGCGGCGAGGGTGTACAGCGTGCTCTTCGAGCACCGAAGGCGGGCGGCGATGTCGTCGAGAGTGAGGTGCGCGAAGCCTTCGGCCAGGAACAGGGCCACCACGGAATCGAAGAGCTGCGCGCGCCGCGCGGTCGCGTGAGCTGCTGTCATGGTGAGCGACAGTACTGCAGAACGCCATGCAGTACTGTCGTAGTACTGAGGGGCCCGCTGCAGTACTGGTGCCGCCTCATCCGATCCGCGACCGAGACGAGGACCCATGGCTGTCGAACGACTGCTGCCGAACGACGACGCACGTGACCTTCTCCAGTTGACCCGCGACATCGCGGACAAGGTCCTCGACCCCATCGTCGACGAACACGAGAAGGCCGAGACCTATCCCGACGGCGTCTTCGCCACGCTCGGCGAGGCGGGGCTGCTCAGCCTGCCGTATCCGGAGGAGTGGGGCGGTGGCGGTCAGTCCTACGAGGTCTATCTGCAGGTGCTCGAGGAACTGGCGTCGCGCTGGGCCGCGGTGGCCGTCGCCGTGAGCGTGCACGGGCTCTCGTGCCACCCGCTGATGTCCTTCGGGTCGGAGGACCAGAAGTCGCGGTGGCTGCCGGACATGCTCGGTGGGCGCACGATCGGCGCCTACAGCCTCTCGGAGCCACAGGCCGGCAGCGACGCGGCCGCCCTCTCCTGCAAGGCCGTGGCCGGTCCGGAGGGGTACACCGTCACCGGGTCGAAGGCCTGGATCACGCACGGCGGCAAGGCGGACTTCTACACGCTCTTCGCGCGCACCGGCGAGGGCTCGCGGGGCATCTCCTGCTTCCTCGTGCCCGCCGACCTCGAGGGGCTCTCCTTCGGAGCTCCGGAGGAGAAGATGGGGCTGCACGCGATACCCACGACGGCCGCCCACTACGACGGCGCGGTGCTGTCGGCCGATCGCCGCATCGGCGAGGAGGGGCAGGGGCTCGGCATCGCGTTCAGTGCCCTCGACGCCGGGAGGCTGGGCATCGCCGCCGTCGCCGTCGGCATCGCCCAGGCCGCGCTCGACGATGCCGTGGCCTATGCGCAGGAGCGAACGACGTTCGGCCGCAAGATCATCGATCATCAAGGGCTCGGGTTCGTGCTGGCCGACATGGCAGCGGCGGTGGACTCGGCCCGGGCGACGTACATCGACGCGGCACGCCGCAAGGATGCCGGACTGCCGTTCTCACGTCAGGCCTCCGTGGCCAAGCTCGTGGCGACGGACGCGGCGATGAAGGTGACGACCGACGGCGTGCAGGTGTTCGGAGGCTACGGGTACACCCGAGACTTCCGGGTCGAGCGGTACATGCGCGACGCCAAGATCACGCAGATCTTCGAGGGCACCAACCAGATCCAGCGTCTGGTGATCAGCCGGTCGCTGGCCTGACCCCCCGTGCGCACTATGCGCATCCAGCGGTACGCACAGGGCGCACGGGGCGATAGCCTCCCGCTATGAGCTCGTTCACCGGAATCCCGGAGGCCGCCCTCGATTTCTACGAGGATCTCGAGGTCGACAACAGCAAGACCTGGTGGGCCGAACACAAGCACGTCTACGACGAATCGGTCCGCGCGCCCATGACCGCGCTCACGGAGTTACTGGCCGAGGAGTTCGGGACGGCCAAGCTCTTCCGGCCGCACCGCGACGTCCGCTTCTCCAAGGACAAGGTGCCGTACAAGACGCACCAGGGTGCCTACGTGCAGGTGGCCCCGTCCACGGGGTGGTACGTGCAGGTCGACGCCTCCGGCCTCATGGTCGCCGGCGGGTTCTACGCGTCCACGTCCGACTCCATCGCCCAGTTCCGCGCCGTCGTCGACGACGAGGTCCGCGGGTCGGAGCTCGCGCGAATCGTGGCCGATCTCGAGAGCCGCGGCTACGACCGCGGCGGTGACCGGCTGAAGACCTCGCCGCGCGGCTACGACGCGGATCATCCCCGCATCGATCTGCTGCGCCACAAGTCCCTGACGGCAGGACGGTCCTTCGGCTGCCCGCCGTGGCTCGACACAGCAGAGTGCGCCGATCACATCCGTGGCGCCTGGCGTGATCTCACACCACTTCTCGAATGGTGCCGTCAGGTACTGGCCTGACGTGCCAGCACGGCCAACTGGAGTTCCATCAGCAGTCGCGCGGCGGGATCCGACAGGTCCGTCCCGGTGATCTCCTCGGCCCGTCGGACCCGATAGCGCAACGTGTTCGGGTGCACGTGCAGGTCGGCCGCGGCCCGGCGCACATCGGACGGGTGCCGCAGATACGTCGCGATGCTCTCGCGTAGCGACGAGGACGTGCGTGCGTCGTACTCGACGAGCGCCGCCATGCGCGGATCGTGCAGCGAGGGGTGCGCGAGGAGCAGATCGACGATCTCACCGAGCAACACGGACGTCCGCGAATCGGCGAGTGTGGTCACCCTGTCGTCTGCTCCGGCGGTCCCGTCCAGGACGCGATCGACCTCGCGGCGAGCGGCGGCGACCTCGGACAGGGCGGCCACCGGCGATGCCACCGCGGCCCGCAAGCGGATCCCCGTGCGTCCCTCGATGCCCTCGAGCAACCGGCGAGTCCACGACGGCACCGAGGTCTCCGCGCGGGTCCGTGGGACGAGGACGTAGATGCGGTCGCCGAGAGTGGTGACCAAGGACAGTCGGTGAAAGGAACTGGCGTGCAGTCGGATCGCGCCGGACAGATCGGCCATCGTGGCCGACGAGGGGGCATCGGGCGCGGCGCCGTCCACCGCGGCGAGACCGATCACCGCCGCCGGCCCGTCCGTCGGGATGGACAGCGCCGCGGCGAGTGAGGGCACGTCGACCCCACCGCCACGAGCGCCGAGCAGTCGCTGGATCTGCACCGCCTCGTTCGTGGGTGCCTCGAGGATGCGCGTGATCAACCGTGCCGCCACCGCGGCCGCGCCCTGCAGCACGCTCGGAGCATCGTCGGTGAGCGGTCGACGACCTTCCTGGATCCACAGCGTGCCGACCAGTCGCGGTGTGCCCGAACCATCCTGCGTGGCAGTCGTTCTGATGCCGGCGACCAGTCGCCGTCGGATACCCAGATCGGAGTGCGCCGGCACCTCGACGACCTCGTCGGAACGGCGGACCGCGTCGTAGACACCCCACTGCTCGAGTCGCCGGAGATACTCCGCGGGGCCTTCTCGTCCGAGAATGGACAGGGTCCGCAGCTCGTCCGCCTGATCGTCCGACGCCGAGTACGCCAACACGTGCGACCGCTGGTCCTCGATGCTCACCATCCCGCGCGTGAGCACCGCGACGGTGTGCGCCAGCCCGAAGAGATCGGTGTCCGCGCCCACCAGTCCCGCCAGTTCGGACGGTTCCGCGGACGACGGTGGAGGTGTGGTGATCGACGGCGAGGAATGGTCGAGCACGCCGCGCACCATCGACAGGAGGCGGTCCCAGCGGGTCTGCGTGTGCACCGCGACGAGAGCGACGCCGGCCGTGCGAGCCGCGTGCTGCATCAGCGTGGACGAGGCGGCGATCTTCGACATCACCGCGGTGGGTCGAAGGTCGCTGCTCCGCGTCGCCAGGTCGTCGAACCACGCCACGGCGTCCGCTTCCCGCACACCCGCCAGCAGATAGAGGTCCGCCGCAGCGGCGGTCGTGTAGAGCTCGGCGGCCAGATCGTCGGCGTCGACGAGCGTCACCGACCCGATCGGCACGTCCGACCCCGCCGGTGCCACGAGCACCTCGACGAAGGCGGAGTGCAGCGCACGAACGATCGAGTCGAGGGTCGACGAGGTGCGGGTCATGCCGTGCACTCTAGGTGTCCTTCATCCGATCGGACAGGGGTCGGTGTGTTTCTTTGGACGCTGGGCCGAATATCGAGGATGCCGCGTCCGCTTGGCTGAACCCACCGACCCGGCACGAAGACCCGACACCGAGGACCGACATGGACGCCGTCACCGCAGTACCCACCCCCCTGAACGAGCCGGTGCACACGTACGCACCCGGCAGCGCCGAGCGAGCGCGGCTCACGCACCATCTGGATCGACTCGCCGCCACGCCCACCGAGATCACCCAGGTCATCGGCGGAGACCACCGCGACGCGACGGGCCCACGCGAGAACGTCGTGCAACCGCACCGGCACGCGTCCGTCATCGGATCGTTCGCGAATGCCACCCACCAGGATGTGCGCGACGCCATCGACGCGGCGACCGCCGCCGCACCTGCGTGGCGATCGCTGCCCTTCGACGAGCGCGCCGCAGTCTTCCTCCGCGCCGCCGATCTCCTCGCCGGGCCGTGGCGCGAGACCATCGCGGCTGCCACCATGCTGGGGCAGTCGAAGAGCGCGTACCAGGCCGAGATCGACGCACCCTGCGAGCTGATCGACTTCTGGCGCTTCAACGTCTCGTTCGCCCGACAGATCATGGCCGAACAACCGATCTCCGCGCCCGGCGTCTGGAACCGCGTCGAATACCGCCCCCTCGAGGGCTTCGTCTACGCCATCACCCCGTTCAATTTCACCGCCATCGCGGGAAACCTCCCCACGGCGCCGGCGCTCATGGGCAACACCGTGCTGTGGAAGCCGTCGCCCACCCAGGCCGTCGCCGCGTACCTGACGATGCAGCTTCTCGAGGCCGCCGGACTGCCCCCCGGCGTCATCAACCTCGTGCTCGGTGACGGACCCCTCGTCTCCGAGGTCGCACTCGCCGATCGTCGTCTCGCCGGCATCCACTTCACCGGCTCCACACCGACGTTCCAGCGGCTGTGGCGCGAGGTGGGCGAGAACATCGCCGGCTACGACACCTACCCGCGACTGGTCGGTGAGACCGGTGGCAAGGACTTCGTCGTCGCCCACAGTTCCGCCGACCCGGACGTGCTCACCACGGCGCTGATCCGCGGTGCCTTCGACTTCCAGGGTCAGAAGTGCTCCGCGGCGTCGAGGGCCTTCGTGCCGTCGTCGGTGTGGAAGAGGATGGGGGACACGCTCGTCGACACCGCGTCGTCGCTGCGTTACGGCGACGTCACCGATCTGTCGAACTTCGGTGGGGCGGTCATCGACCGGAAGGCCTTCGACCGCAACGCGGCTGCACTCGAGCGCGCGAAGTCCACCCCGGGCATCACCATCGCCGCCGGCGGCACCTGCGACGATTCCGTCGGCTACTTCGTGGACCCGACGATCCTGCTCGGTGACGACGCGGGCGACGAGGCGTTCCACACCGAGTACTTCGGCCCGATCCTCGCCGTGCACGTCTACGACGACTCGAAGCCCGATGCGTTCGAGAACACGCTCGCCATGGTCGACAGCGGGTCGAAGTACGCCCTGACCGGATCGATCATCGCCGACGATCGCGCCGCCGTCACGCAGGCCACCGAGGCCCTGCGCTTCGCCGCCGGCAACTTCTACGTCAACGACAAACCGACCGGCGCCGTCGTCGGGCAGCAGCCGTTCGGCGGTGCTCGCGCGTCGGGCACCAACGACAAGGCCGGATCACCGCAGAACCTGCTCCGGTGGGCCTCCGCGCGCACCATCAAGGAGACTTTCGTGCCGGCCGTGGACCACACCTACCCTCACCAGGAAGTCTGACCGATGGCCACCAACCCGCTCCGCCCCGTCCTGCTCGCCGCCGGGCGATCGCGCCGCCTCGAACGCGTCGTCGCGCGGTCCGTCCTGACCAGGTCGCTCGTCGAACGCTTCATCGCCGGGAGCACCGAACCGGAGGTGGTCGGTGCCGTCGCCGACCTGCTCGGGTCCGGCCGCGTCGTCAGCGTCGATCACCTGGGTGAGGACACCACCGACGCGGCGCAGGCCACCGCGACCGTCGACGCGTATCTGTCCCTACTGCAGGCATACTCACGCCTCCACACCCCACAGCCTCCAGCTTCCCCGTCCAATTCCGGCCGGCCTCCGGCCTTCCCGTCCAATTCCGGCCGGCCTCCGGCCTTCCCGCTGGAGATCTCGCTGAAGCTCTCGGCGCTCGGACAGTCGCTCCCCGACGACGGCCACGCCGCGGCCCTCGCCAACGCCCACAAGGTGTGCGCCGCCGCGGACGCCGCGGGAGTGTGGGTCACCGTCGACGCCGAGGACCACACCACCACCGACTCGACTCTCGCGATCGTGCGGGAGCTCCGCAAGGACTTCCCGACTCTCGGCACCGTCCTGCAGGCGTACCTGCACCGCACCGAACAGGACTGCCGCGAGCTCTCCGGTCCCGGATCACGAATCCGGTTGTGCAAGGGCGCATATCGCGAACCGGCCAGTGTGGCCTTCCAGAAGAAGGCGGACGTGGACGCCTCGTACGAGCGGTGCCTGCGGGTGCTCATGGAGGGGGAGGGCTACCCCATGGTGGCGTCCCACGATCCCCGCATGATCGAGGCGGCGCGACGAGACGCGGCCGAACTGGGACGTGGACCGGACGACATGGAGTACCAGATGCTCTACGGCATCCGCGACGGTGAGCAGACACGCCTGGTGTCGGAGGGGTACCGCGTCCGCGTGTACGTGCCCTTCGGTACGCAATGGTACGGATACTTCATGCGGCGGTTGGCGGAGCGTCCGGCGAACCTGACGTTCTTCCTCCGGTCACTGCTGACCCGCTCCTGACCCCTCGCCGCGCGCGCGATTCGCGCGTCCGTCGAAACTCCCGTCCCGGCACCCCTCGCCGAGGGCGGGAGTGAAGACGGTGTCACCGCAGGTGCGGCAGTGGTGCGTGCGATGGTGACCGATGCCGCACGAGCACGACCTGGCTCCCACGAGAACCGAACGCGCTTGCAGCACATGACCGTTACCGCAGGTGGCCGGTGCCTCCTCGTGCCAGACCCCGTTCATCAGGTGCAGTCGGCGCCGACGGTTCATCACGGACGTCTCCTCGGGAATCACACGTCACGAGGGAAGGTCTGACGTCGGGTGGTGCAGTGACACCCACCCTACACGGGTGTCGAACACATGTTCGACTTCGAGTGGATCCGATCCGGGACGGAATCAGACGAGCGCGACGCGGGCCACGGCGCCCGAGGTGGGGAACGGTGATCCGCCCGCGGGTTCCACGGTCACCGAGAGTGCGGTGGCGCCGTCGACGGGCACGGATGCAGGCTGGGAGAGGTCGTCGGCATCCATCGTCCCGACGGACACGGGCGAGCCCTCGATGAGCCAGACCTGGTAGACCGATCCGGCGGGAGGCGCTGCGACATCCGTCATGCGGAGCACGGCGCGCTCGTCACCGGGGGTGTACTGCACGCTCATGGTGCCGCCTCCGGCCACCGGGGATTCGAGCGGTGCCGCGACGGTCGCGGTGGGAGCCGACGGAGTCGCGTTCTGCTGCACGGCCACCGCCCCGCCCACACCGACGACCACCGCAGCGGCGGCCGCCATCGCGGCGATGCGCCATCCGCGTCGGCGGCTGGGACGAAGGGGGAGGACTGTCGCGCCGTCGGGGTCGACCTGCGCCGTGTCCTCCACGGCCCCCAGGATGCGGACCCGGAGATCGGCGGGGGCGGGAGTGCGTGTCGCGTCCGACGTCACGGCCATCGTCTCGCGGACGTCACGCACGATCGCGTCGAACCTCCGCCTGGTGTGGGCGTCCGTGTCGTCGAGGCGAGTCATGGTCTCGTACTGCTCCGAGGCTGCCATGGCGTCGAGGGCACACAGGTACGCGAGCTCGAGAAGGTCCCGATCCGGCAGCTGCACGGGTCGTTCGGGCGAACCGTGATCGCTCATCTCGGGCTGCCTCCATGCGTGTGGTCGGTGGGTCAGTAAGAGTGGGCGAAAAGTACCCCCGTCACATCCACGGCCGTGCTCTCCTGGCTGATACACCGGGTATTCGGTGCGCTCGCCGCACCGGATGGGCGGAGGGCGTCAGCTCGGTCCGCCCTCGTCGACCAGTCGCGGCCGCAGGTGCTCGAAGATCAGTGTGGTCTCGGTCGCGGCCACCGACGGATGAGCACTGAGGTTCTGGACGACGAAGTCCCTCAGGTGCGCAGAGTCCGTCATCGCGACGTGGATCAGGTAGTCGTCGGCACCGGCGATGAAGTAGACGTCGAGCACCTCGGGGAACGTCGTGAAGGACTCCGCGAACTCGCCCAGGTGGCGCCGGGCACCCGCCAGCAGCCGCACCGCGATCATGGCCTGCAGGCCCCGCCCCAGTGCCGCCGGATCGATGTCGGCGTGGAAACCGCGGACGACCCCGCGCTCGACCAGTGAACGGACGCGTCCCAGACACGTCGACGGGGCGATCCCGGCGCGGGCGGCCAGGGTGTTGTTGGGGATGCGGGCGTCGTTCGCCAGTTCACGCAGGATGACGCGATCGATGCGGTCCAGAGATGCCGCCCGAAGATTGTTCGGTCGCACCGGGGCGGACAGACCTGTGTTCGACGATTCGATGTCCATGAGGCCAGTCTACGAAATTATCGTCACTTCGATTGCGGCTCGGTCGAACGAAGTTCACGATTATCGGACATGACGAGTCATCCGGTAGAGGCGAAGGGCGCACCATGAGAATCGGCATACCTCGGGAACTGAAGAATCACGAGTACCGGGTGGCGGCGAGCCCGGCGGGAGTGCACGACATGGTCGTGCACGGTCATCGCGTCGTCGTCGAGACCGAGGCGGGCGCGGGATCGTCGTTCTCGGACAACGACTTCAAGGCTGCCGGC
The DNA here is from genome assembly GCF_030818285.1 of Rhodococcus sp. SORGH_AS_0301. NCBI lineage: Bacteria > Bacillati > Actinomycetota > Actinomycetes > Mycobacteriales > Nocardiaceae > Rhodococcus > Rhodococcus sp. SORGH_AS_0301. The sequence continues at coordinate 3,082,281 of NZ_JAUTAC010000002.1, read as the reverse complement.
GCGGAGATCTCGAACTCGGCCGACGAGGTGTGGGCGCGGGCCGAGTTGCTGCTCAAGGTGAAGGAGCCGATCGAGGCCGAATACCACCGGCTGCGGTCGGGCCAGGTCCTGTTCACCTATCTCCATCTCGCCGCGTCGGCCGCATGCACCGATGCCCTCGTCGCGTCCGGCACCACGGCGATCGCCTACGAGACGGTGACCGGCGCGGGCGGCAGTCTGCCGTTGCTCGCACCGATGAGCGAGGTCGCCGGCCGGCTCGCGACCCAGGCCGGGGCGTATCACCTGATGGCGCAGACGGGCGGCCGCGGCGTGCTGATGGGCGGCGTTCCGGGAGTGAGTCCGGCCAAGGTGGTGGTGATCGGCGGTGGGGTGTCGGGATCCAACGCCGTGGCGATGGCACACGGGCTCGGTGCGGACGTGACGGTGTTCGACCTCGACATCGCCAAGCTGCGAACCATCGACGCGCAGTACCGCGGCCAGGTCAAGACCGTGGTGTCGAACAGGTGGGAGCTCGAGCAGGCCGTCGTGGCCGCCGACCTCGTCATCGGGGCGGTCCTCGTCCCGGGTGCCAAGGCCCCGACGGTGGTGTCCAACGCACTGGTCGCACGGATGAAGGCGGGGTCCGTGCTCGTCGACATCGCCATCGATCAGGGCGGGTGTTTCGAGGACTCGCGTCCCACCACGCACGACGATCCCACCTTCCCGGTGCACGATTCGATCTTCTACTGCGTGGCCAACATGCCGGGCTCGGTTCCCCGCACGTCGACGCAGGCGCTGACCAACGCGACGCTCCCGTTCGTTCTCGCTCTCGCCGACCAGGGCTGGGAGCAGGCGTGCGCCACCGTTCCCGGGCTCGCAGACGGTCTCAGCGTGCACGCCGGCAACCTGCTGTCGGACACCGTGAGAACGGCGCTGGGTCGCTAGAGTCGGCCGGTATGACTGTCATCGAGGTCGACACCGGAACAGATCGCATCGAGGCGACACTCGAGATCCCCTCAGGGGAGGGGCCCTGGCCCGCCGTCGTGATCGTGCACGACGTGTTCGGCATGACCGACGACATCAGGTCCATCGCCCGGCGCTTCGCCGACCAGGGCTACGTCGCGTTGGTGCCGGATCTCTACGCCCGCGGTGGTCGCGCCAAGTGTGTGACAGGAGTGTTCCGGTCGCTTCTCGCGCGCTCGGGCCGGGCGGTGGACGACCTGCTGGCGTGCCGCGACACCCTCACCGCGCGCGCCGACACCACCGGCGCGGTGGGCATCGTCGGGTTCTGCATGGGTGGAGGTTTCGCTCTGGCGCTGGCGCCCCGGGGGTTCGAGGCGAGCGCGCCGTTCTACGGCATCCTGCCCCGTCACATCGAGTCGGCCCTCGAGGGCACGTGCCCGATGGTCGCGAGTTTCGGCAAGCGCGATCCGATGCTGCCGGGCGCGGGCCCGAAGCTCGAGAAGGTGTTGCAGGACAAGGGCGTTGCCCACGACGTCGTGACCTATCCCGGTGCCGGCCACAGTTTCGCGAACGACTTCGGATCGGGTCCGGGTGCACTGGTCATGCGCGTCACCGGATTCGGCTATCAGCACGAGCAAGCCGAGGACGCCTTCGCTCGGGTCTTCACCTTCTTCGGCGAGCACGTCCGGTCGCGCTGACGCCCACGAGGCTCAGCGGCCGACGGCCGGACCCTGCAGCGCCCCGCGCACCTCGCCCGTCTTGGGCTCGACCGCGCCGCGACTCTTGACCCAGCGGCTCGGCAGCTTGCCCACCAGCTCGCCGAGCGGGTTCACCGCAGCGGCGAGGACGTCCACGGTGTCCTGCAGAATCTCCACGCTGACGCTCATGCGCTCGAGGTTGGGCGCCAGCGAACTCAGCGACTCGGCGACGGTCACGAGCTGATCCAGCGGACCGTTGCGTGCCGTCAGCCGCTGGATCGCGCCTTCCTCACCGAGCAGCGTCTCGACGAGCCCGCCCTTGGCGAGGGCGTTGTCGATGACCCCGTTCTCACGGGTCAGCGCCTCGATCACGCCGCCCTCCTTGGTCAGGAGTTCGACAGGGCCGTCCTTCGCGGTGAGGCGCTCGATGGGTCCGTCGACGGCCGTGAGTCGATCGAGCAGACCGCCCTCGGCGAGGAGGCGATCCAGCGCACCGTCCTCCGCGAGGACTCGGGTGAGGGGGCCGTCGTCCGCCAGGATGCGTTCGAGAGGACCGCCGGGCTCGAGCAGTCGATCGAGGGTGCCGCCCTTGCTCGTCAACCTGTCGACGGCGCCACCGGGCTCGAGCAGTCGGTCCAGCGGGCCACCGGGCCGCAGCGCGTGACCCAGTGCGCGGTCGTCGGAGGTGAGCTCGGCCAACTGTCCGAGAAGCTGCAGCGGGCCGCTCCGAGGATTGGCCAGGGTGATGGCGTCGAGTGACCCGGAAGCGCCTGCGGCCAGCGCCATCCGGGTGGTCGCGACGGCCGACTCGGCCACCCCGACCGCCGACTCGGCGACAGCCAATCCGACACGCACCGGCAGTGTGACCGCGGACACCCAGTTCATGGGGTCACTCTAACCCGCGGCGGGAAGGCCGGAGGCCGGTCGGGATGGGACGGCGGGACGGCCGGGGGCGCGGTCAGTGGGCGAGCTTGAGTCCGATGACGCACCCGACGAGCCCTGCGATGAGGGCGATGCGGATCGGCGTCGCGGACTCGGTGCCGGACACCATCGCGTAGACGACGGTGAGCGAGGCGCCGATGCCCACCCACACCGCGTAGGCGGTGCCGGTCGGGATGGTCCGCATGGCGAAGGCGAGACCGCCCATGCTGACGACGAGCGCCGTACCGAAGACGATGGTGGCGACGGGCTTCGTGAAGCCCTCGGACTTGCCGAGTGCGGTGGCCCAGACGGCCTCGAACACGCCCGACAACACCAGAATGATCCATGCCATGAGTAGTCGACTCTCCTGGCACCGTCTTGTCGCTGGCCGGGTACGGTGCGCTCGTCCGGGTCTGTGTCGCAGTCTGTCCTCCACGGTAGCAAAGCGGACACGACGCCGGGTCGGGGCTCACAGGAACCTCACAGCGACACCCCGGGCAGGAACCAGCAACGCCGGACACCATGGCACTCGTGAGCGAGAATTCCGTCATGACGACTCCCCGACCGCAGACCACCGCCGAGGCGAAGGTACTGGTGGTCGACGACGAGCCGACCATCGTCGAACTGCTGTCGGTCAGTCTGAAGTTCCAGGGTTTCGAGGTCCGCACGGCGCTGGGTGGGCCCGCGGCTCTGGACGTCGCCCGGACCTTCCGGCCGGACGCGTTGATCCTGGACGTGATGATGCCCGACATGGACGGCTTCGGGCTGCTCCGCCGACTGCGCGCCGACGGTATCGACGCGCCCGCACTGTTCCTCACGGCACGGGACTCGGTGGAGGACAAGGTGACCGGTCTGACCATGGGTGCGGACGACTACGTCACCAAGCCGTTCAGCCTCGAGGAGGTGGTGGCGCGCCTGCGCGTGATCCTGCGCCGGTCGGTGCGCGGTCCGGAGGCGCAGCCGTCACGCCTGACGTTCGCCGACATCGAGCTCGACGACGACACCCACGAGGTGTGGAAGGCGGGCGAACCCGTCTCGTTGTCCCCGACGGAGTTCACGCTCCTGCGCTACCTCATGGTCAATTCCGGGACGGTGCTGTCCAAGCCCCGGATCCTGGACCACGTGTGGCACTACGACTTCGGGGGTGAGGTCGGTGTCGTGGAGTCCTACGTGTCGTACCTGCGCAGGAAGGTCGACACGACGGAACCCCGGCTGATCCACACACTGCGAGGCGTCGGCTACGTCCTGCGGGAACCGCGACGGTGAAGCGGCACCTACGCGCCGTCCCGCTCCGCGTCACCCTGGTGTCGGTGCTGCTGCTTCTCGTCGCCCTCGGTCTCGTCGGTTCGGGTGTGGCCGTGACCTCGGCACTGCAGAACACGCTGACCCAACGTGTCGACGAACAGCTCATGGAGGCGGCGTCCGGCTGGGCCAGGCCTCGTGGGGAGCGGTTCCTCGGACCTCCCCCGGAGGAGGCGAACCCACAGCGTCCGCCCACCGCGTTCTACGTCCGCTCGGTGGCGGCGGACGGCACCGTGCGTACTCCCGTGAACGATGTCGGGGACGATCAGCCGGATCTGACCGGCGTCCTGACCGCCACGCCGACCACTGTCGGATCGGTCGGCGATCCCGACGATTCGTGGCGCACGGTGACCGTCTCGAACGGGGACGGCCAGACGACGGTCGCGATTCCGCTGGCGGGCAACGAGGCCATCGTCTCCAGGCTCGTGACTCTGCAACTGTCCATCGGTCTCGGAGTGCTGGCGGTGCTGGGTGTCGCCGCGTACTTCCTGGTACGCCGGAGCCTGCGGCCGCTGCAGGAGGTGGAGGTGACTGCCGCGGCCATCGCGTCCGGGGATCTGCATCGACGCGTTCCCGAGCGGAACGAACGCACCGAGGTGGGGCGACTGTCCGCGGCACTCAACGGAATGCTCGCCCAGATCCAGCACGCCTTCGCTGCGACGGAGGCGTCCGAGAACGCGGCGCGCGAGTCCGAGAACGCGGCACGTGCGTCGGAGGACCGGATGCGCCGTTTCGTGGCCGACGCCTCCCACGAGCTCCGGACCCCGCTGACGACGATCCGCGGCTTCGCCGAGCTCTACCGGCAGGGGGCCATGACCGACACCGAGTTGCTGATGACCCGTATCGGGGGAGAGTCGGCGCGGATGGGTCTGCTCGTCGAAGATCTGCTGATGTTGGCGCGGCTGGACGCCCAGCGTCCGCTCGATCGGAGCCCCGTGGACCTCCTCGTGATCGCAGCGGACGCGGTGCACGATGCGGCCGCCACGGCTCCGGAACGAGCCGTGAGTCTGCAGGTGCTCGAGGGCAGCGGCGTGCCGGAGGTGCTGGGGGACGATGCGCGTCTGCGCCAGGTGCTCGGCAACCTGGTGGGCAACGCGCTCCGGCACACCCCGCCGACGGCGTCGATCACCGTGGCGGTCGGAACCGTCGGTGAGACAGCAGTTCTGGAGGTTCGTGACACCGGGCCGGGACTCACCGAGGACGATGCCGAGCGCGTCTTCGAGCGGTTCTATCGGGCGGATCGTTCGCGCACGAGAGAGAGCGGCGGGAGTGGTCTGGGTCTGTCGATCGTGTCCGCGCTGGTCGCGGCCCACAGCGGTCGGGTCTCGGTGGCGAGCGCGCCCGGCCGGGGTGCGACGTTCCGCGTGGAGCTGCCCCTGGCGGGCCGGCGTCCGGGTGGACGGGTGGAGTCAGCCGGAGACGAGCCCCTCGACCAGGACGACGGCGATGAGGAGCATGACCACACCGATCAGGACGTCGAGCACACGCCACGCGACGGGTCTGGCGAAGATCGGCGTCATGAATCGCGCGCCGAATCCGAGGGCCGTGAACCAGACGATGCTGCCCAGCGTCGCGCCGAGGGCGAACCACCAGCGCGCTGACCCGGTCTCGCGATTGGCGACGGAGCCGAGGAAGACGACGGTGTCGAGATAGACGTGCGGGTTGAGCCACGTCAGTGCCAGGCAGGTGAGGACCGCGGACCGCAGCGACACACTCGCTCCGTTCCCGCCGACTGTCAGACTCGTCGGGCGCAGGGCCCGTCGGAAGGCCATGAGTCCGTACACGGTGAGGAAGACGGCGCCGGCGACCGTGACGACGGTGACAGCCGTCGGGTAGGTCTCGACGACCACGCCGATGCCCGAGACTCCCGCGAGGATGAGGACCGCGTCGGACAGAGCGCACACCAGGACGACGGCGAGCACGTGCTGTCGTGCGATGCCCTGACGGAGAACGAAGGCGTTCTGTGCGCCGATCGCGACGATGAGGGAGAGGCCGACACCGAAGCCGACGAACAGGGAGGACATGACCGGAACGCTAGGTCGAACCCGACGATGTAGTCCAGCTCATGTTTTTCAGGACTGATGAGCGTAGCTTCACATCATGCAGTCGGACCAGCTCGAGGCTCTGCGTGCCGTCGTCGACGACGGCACGTTCGAAGCGGCTGCGCGGTCGCTGCACATCACACCGTCGGCGGTGAGTCAGCGCATCAAAGCGCTGGAACTGCGGGTCGGTGCCGTTCTCGTCTCGCGCACGAAGCCCGTGATGCCGACCGAGTCCGGCGTCGTGCTGCTCCGGCTCGCCCGGCAGATCCAGACTCTGACCGACGGCGCCGTGCGGGAGTTGCGCGCCGCGGACGACGTCGCTCGGGTGTCGCTGGCCGTCAACTCGGATTCCCTGGCCACGTGGGTGTTGCCGGCGCTCGCGCCACTGGCGGGCTCCGTGATCCTCGACATCCATCGAGAGGATCAGGACCACACCGCCGAATTGCTCCGCGGTGGAACGGTGACGGCGGCGATCACGTCCGTGGACACACCTGTCCGCGGCTGTACCTCGACCAGGCTCGGCTCAATGCGGTACCGCCCCTGCGCGTCTCCGTCGTTCGTGACTCGATTCCTGGACGACGGCGTCACTCCGGACGCCCTGGCCCGAGCCCACGTCGTGGTGTTCGACGAGAAGGACGCGCTGCAGGATCGCTACCTCTCGCGACACGGCGTGTCCGCGTCGGTGCCGCCGCGACACCTGGTGCCGTCGTCCACCGAGTACGCGCGTGCCGTGCATCTGGGCTTCGGCTGGGGCATGCTGCCGGACCAGCAGCGCGGCGGACTCGACGTCGTCGAACTCGACGACACCGTGATCGACGTGGCGCTTCACTGGCAGCAATGGACGCTGTCGTCGCCGGCGCTCGACACGGTGGCCGCGGCGATCGTCGGAGCCGCGCGGGCGGTTCTCGGACGACCGATCAGCGACGGGGGACGTGCTGCCCGTGGCCGAGTGCCGTGAGCGCTGCGGTGATCTTCTCCTGCGCCTCGTCCAACGACTCGGGCGACGGGGAGGTGTCGGCGCCGGAGATGTCGAAGTCCGCCATGTCGAAGGCCGGGAACACGTGCAGATGCAGGTGCGGCACCTCGAGACCGGCGATCAGCAGACCCGCCCGAGGGGCGTCGAACGCCGACCGGACGGCCTTGCCGACGGTCTGAGCGACAGACGTGAGCGAGCCGAAGGTCGTGGGATCGACGTCCTGCCACTGATCGATCTCGGCTCGCGGGACGATCAGGGTGTGACCCTGCGTGACCGGGGCGATGGTGAGGAACCCGACGACGTCGTCGTCCTCCCACACGAAGCGGCCCGGGATGTCGCCGGCGATGATTGCGCTGAACACGGATGCCATGGGCCGACTCTATTCGTCGGCTCCGCATCGGCTCCCGGGTACTTCCCGGGTTCGCCCCGGGTCGGTCCCGGGGCGGCGCACGAGTGTTCGGTGCATGACAACCAACTCAGTGGTGGAGCGGGAAGGCCGGAGGCCGGCCGGTGACGGGCGGGAAGGCCGGAGGCCCGCCGGTGACGGGCGGGAAGGCCGGAGGCCGGCCGGTGACGGGCGGGAAGGCCGTGGGCCCGGGCGCGGGCGGGAGCCGGGGCCGGGTGGGAGTGCGGCGCGGACGGTGACCGTCGAGCTCGTGGTGCCCGTGTACAACGAGGAGGCCGCGCTCGAAGCCTGTGTCCGCAGGCTGCACGCCTTCCTGCGGGCCGACGTTCCCTGGTCGACGGTGATCACCGTCGCCGACAACGCGAGCACGGACGCGACACGGTCGATCGCCGAGCGCCTCGCCCGGGAGCTCGACGGTGTCTCGGTGCGACATCTGGACGACAAGGGTCGCGGCCGCGCGCTCAAGGCGGTGTGGACGGAGTCGGAGGCCGACATCGTCGCGTACATGGACGTCGACCTGTCGACGGATCTCGGTGCACTCGTGCCCCTCCTGGCTCCGCTGGCATCGGGCCATTCCGATCTCGCGATCGGGTCCCGGCTCGCCTCGTCCTCGCGGGTGGTGCGAGGGGCGAAGCGAGAGTTCATCTCCCGCACCTACAACGTCCTCCTTCGCACGGGTCTGCGGACCAGATTCTCCGACGCTCAGTGCGGGTTCAAGGCCGCGCGCACCGAGATCGTCCGGGAACTGCTTCCGCTGATCGAGGACACCGGGTGGTTCTTCGACACCGAACTGCTCGTCCTCGCGGAGCGGGTCGGTCTCCGCATTCACGAGGTGCCCGTCGACTGGGTCGACGATCCCGACTCGAGCGTGGACATCGTCGACACCGCACTGGCCGATCTGAAGGGCTGCTGGCGCGTCGGGCGTGCGCTCGCGACCGGCGCCCTCCCGATCGCGGACCTGCGTCTCAGCCTGGGTCGTGGACCCCTGTCGTCCACCGCCTCCACCACCGAGGTCTCCGAACTGAGGGGAGTGCCCGTCGGCATGATCGGTCAGCTGGTGCGGTTCGCGCTCGTCGGCGTCGCCAGCACTGTCGCCTACGCGGTGCTGTACCTGATCCTGCACACGATCCTCGGCGCGCAGGGCGCCAACTTCGTCGCGCTCCTCGTCACCGCAGTGCTGAACACCGCCGCCAACAGAGCCTTCACATTCGGGGTCCGAGGCTCCGACGGGGCTGCGGCGCATCATCTTCAGGGTCTCGCGGTGTTCGCCTTCGGGTGGCTCGTCACCGCCGGTTCTCTCGTCGCCCTGCACGAGTGGGCTCCGGGTGCGTCCAAGCACGTCGAGCTCCTCGTTCTCGTTCTCGCCAACCTGGTCGCCACCGTGACGCGCTTCGTCGCGCTGCGCTGGGTCTTCCGGGCCGCATCCTCCGCCCGCACTCGTCAGATGGAGTCCACCTCGTGACCACCCTCCTCACCGCCCCGGAAGATCACGTGCACGACGGGGCTCCGCGCCCGGTCCGTACTCGTTGGGAACCATGGGCCGCTGCGGCCCTGATCCTGGGAACTGCTGTCGCCTACCTCGTGAACCTGAGCAGCAACGGATGGGCCAACTCCTTCTACTCCGCTGCGGTGCAGGCGGGTTCGCAATCCTGGGAGGCGTTCTTCTTCGGCTCCTCCGATGCCGCGAACTCCATCACCGTCGACAAGCCGCCGATGTCGCTGTGGCTCATGGAACTGTCCGTCCGGGTGTTCGGGCTGAACTCGTGGGCGATCCTCGTGCCTCAGGTCCTGCTGGGTGTCGCCTCCGTGACGCTGCTGTGGCGCACCGTACGGCGACAGTGGGGACCGGCCGCCGGACTGCTCGCAGGACTGGTTCTCGCGCTGACTCCCGTGGCGGCACTGATGTTCCGTTTCAACAACCCCGATGCGCTGCTGGTGCTGCTCATGATCGTGGCGGTGTGGGCGATGATGCGGGCTGTCGAGACCGGTCGCACCCGGTGGCTCGTGGTCGTCGGCACGATGGTCGGACTCGGCTTCCTGACCAAGCAGCTGCAGGTCATGCTGGTGGTTCCCCCTCTGGCGCTGACGTACCTCCTGGCCGGGCCTGTGTCGCTGCGACGGCGCATCCTGCAGTTGTGTGCCGCGCTGGGCGCGATGATCGTGTCGGCCGGATGGTGGATCGCCGTCGTGGAACTCTGGCCGGCGTCGTCGCGGCCGTGGATCGGTGGGTCGCAGAACAACTCGATCCTCGAACTGACGCTGGGATACAACGGTCTCGGTCGGCTCAACGGTGAGGAGACCGGTTCGGTCACGCCCGGCGGCGGCGGTGGTGGCGGCGGAATGTGGGGGGAGACGGGCATCCTGCGGATGTTCGACGCCTCGCAGGGCGGTCAGATCGCCTGGCTCGTTCCCGCTGCGCTGATTCTGGGAATCGCGGCGATCGTGCTGCGCGGCAAGGCTCCTCGTACCGACCAGCGGCGCGCTGCGCTGATGGTCTGGGGACTGTGGCTCCTGGTCACCGGGCTGACGTTCAGCTTCATGGCCGGCATCTTCCACTCGTACTACACCGTGGCGCTGGCGCCGGCGGTCGCGGCGCTGGTGGGCATGGGCAGCGTGGCGCTCTGGCGGGCCCGCGAGCGCCTCGTCGCACGCATCGTTCTCGCCGCGACGGTGGTCGCGACCGTGGTGACGTCCTGGATCCTGTTGTCCCGCAGCGCATCCTTCGTTCCGTGGCTGAAGGTCGTCGTCGTGCTGGTCGGTGTGCTCGCGGTCGTGGGGCTGCTCGTTCCGCGGCTGACTCGCGGCAGGCTCGCCGCGGTCACGGTTCTGGCGGCGGTGATCGCGGGACTCGCAGGACCGACCGCCTACGCCGCGAACACCATCGCGACACCGCATCAGGGCTCCATCGTCACGGCCGGGCCGAACACCGGTGGCGGCTTCGGGCGTGGCGGCATGGACGGCGGGCGCGGCATGCGCGACGGCGGTGCCGGCCGGATGCCCGCCGGGGGACAGGCGCCGACGGGTGCGCCCGGTCAGCTCTTGGGTGGCGCCGCGCAGATGCCGGGTGGCGCGGACGGTGGCGGCGGCATGGGCGGGTTGCTCGATGGCAGTACTCCGAGCGCCGAGATGGTCGCCCTGCTCGAGGAGAACTCGGACTCGTACACCTGGGTCGCCGCGGCGATCGGGTCCAATGCCGCGTCGGGCTACCAGTTGGCGACCGAGGACCCGGTGATGCCGATCGGTGGTTTCAACGGCAGCGATCCCTCCCCGACGCTGGCCGCGTTCCAGCAGTACGTCGCTGACGGTGAGATCCACTGGTTCATCGCGGGCGGCGGTATGGGAGGCGGTGCGTCCGGTACCTCGGCGGAGATCAGCGAGTGGGTCACCGCGACCTTCACCGCCCAGACCGTGGACGGCGTGACACTGTACGACCTCACCGCCTGACCCGGATCCGGTGCAGTGAACCGTGCTGACCACGGTCCACTGCACCGGATCTCACATCAGCGAAGTTCTCCGGCGATGTCGGCCGAGGCGAGCATCAGCACCAGCGCGGGCACGACGGTGCGTGCGGCGAGCCGGTAGTCGCCCCGGCCGTGCTGCTCGACGATCCGCGCCGACGTGAGGGTCTTCAGATGGTGATAGAGCTGACCGACGGACGACAGTCCCACCGCCGCCTGCAGATCGGCGGCGACCGCGGGACCGCGCAACAGTGCGCGGACCACGGCGAGCCTCACAGGGTGGCCGAGCGCCGCCAGCACCTCGACCGCCCGGTCGGGGGGAAGATCGAGCACGGCGTCGGGCACGTACTCGATGGACCAGGTGACGTCGCCGGCCAGATGGACGTCACCCGAGTAGGACACGAGGCCCCCGGTGGACGCCGCCGTCTGTCGGGGGTCCCCCTCGAGCGCCGCGACCCGAGCCTCCAGGGCTGCGACGCGTGCCTCCAGCTCGCTCACGAGATGCAGGCTAGCCGCCCCACTGTCGCCGGATCCGCCGCGGCCTCGAGGAGCAGCGTCTGATGCTGGGTCAGGTTCGTCGTCGCGGACTCGTACTCGGCTGCGGTCAGACCATGGTTCAGCCACACCACCACGGCGGGGGCGCCGTCCGCGCGGCGGAACTCGAAGCCGTGCGTGAGAACTCCGGGCAGATTCCCGCCCTTGAACCCCATGGCCACGAACCCGGCGTCCGCAGGCGGGTCCTGCCATTCGAGGTGGCGCCTGATGGTGTCGACCCCCGAGCCGTAGGAACCGTCGGCGACGGCGGTGTGGAATCGCGCGAGCTCGGCGGCCGTCCCGGTCGGGCCGAACCGATCGAAGTACGTGAGCAGTTCCGTCTCGTCTCGCGGTCGCGCAGTCGTTCCGTAGGTCGCGCGGAAGTCGGCGTCGAACGCGAACCGCTGTGCGAGCGACCACAGATCGTCCGTGTCGACGGTCGCGTCGAGGGCGCCGAGCGTGACGCCGACGAGGGTGGGTGGTGTGAAGTCGCTCCACCCGCCCGCTGCGGCGGCGTCCCGCAACGCGTCGTCGCCCAGGCGGTACCGGAGGTAGTCGGGCACTCCGTTGTCGCTCTCACGCACCATCGCGGTGACCATGTCGTCGAGCCGCACCGTCGCGGCCGGATCCGTCGGCGATGTTCCGTCGTTCGCGTTGCCGAGGCGATTCAGAGCCGCGATGTGGGCACCGCCGTCCGTGCCGGGTGCGTACCACCGCTGCCAGTCGGCGACAGGGATGCGTTCGTCCGGGTCCAGCGTGCCGTCGGCCACGGCGCGGGCGTAGGCACCGAGGTGTACGACCTTCACGGCGGAGGCGAGGGGGTGCGGCGTGTCCGCGTCGTGCTCGGCGGTGTGTCCGAGCCCGTCGTCCACCGCGAAGGACACCGATTCGGGGTGCTCGGCGGCGAAGCCGATCCAGCCGTCGGGTGTGGTCATGTCCGCAACGGGGGCCGGTGCGCACGTCGTGGTGGACGTCGGCTCGTCCGTGCTCGGCGGTGCGGACGAGCACCCGGCCAGCAGAATCGACGCCGCGGTCACGGCGGTGAGAGTGCGCATCATCGGTTCTCCTCGAGTCGCATCGTTCGGCTATTCCGTAATTCCGGAATTACCATAGCGCGAACGGGTGCGCTGGTCCAGAGGTCGTGGCCAGTACGCTGCTCTCGTGCGAGTACTCGTCATCGGTTCCGGAGCCCGTGAACATGCCCTGCTGATCGCCCTGGCGGCGGACCCCGAGGTGAGCGCGGTGATGTGCGCCCCCGGCAACGCCGGCATCGAGACCGTCGCCCAGACGTACCCCGTCGACGTCGCCTCCGGGGAGGCCGTCGTGTCGCTCGCTCGCGAGCGCGGCGCCGATCTGGTCGTCATCGGCCCCGAGGTACCGCTGGTGCTCGGCGTCGCCGACGCGGTGCGCGAGGCCGGGATCGCCTGCTTCGGTCCGTCCGCCGCCGCCGCCCGGATCGAGGGTTCCAAGGCGTTCGCGAAGGACGTCATGGCGTCGGCCGGGGTCCGCACCGCGACCAGCGAGGTGGTGGACACGCCGGCACTGCTCGATGCCGCCCTCAACCGCTTCGGGCCGACGTGGGTGGTGAAGGACGACGGACTGGCCGCGGGCAAGGGAGTCGTCGTCACGCAGGACCGCCTCACCGCGCGCGCTCACGCCGCCGAGCTCCTCGAACTCGGCCATCCCGTGTTGCTCGAATCGTTCCTGTCCGGCCCGGAGGTGTCGCTGTTCTGTCTCGTCGACGGCGAGACCGTGGTGCCGCTGCTGCCCGCTCAGGACCACAAGCGCGTCGGAGACGGCGACACCGGGCCCAACACCGGCGGGATGGGCGCCTACACACCGTTGCCGTGGTTGCCCGACTCGATGGTCCAGCGCATCGTCGACGAGGTGGTCGCGCCCGTGGCAGCGGAGATGGTGGCACGGGGTTGCCCGTTCACCGGCCTGCTCTACGCGGGCCTCGCGGTGGACGGTGAGGGCCCCGCGGTCATCGAATTCAACTGTCGCTTCGGTGATCCCGAGACCCAGGCCGTGCTCGCACTGCTCGACTCACCGCTCGGTGCGGCGCTGTACGCGGCATCCACCGGAACATTGGCGGACCTGCCGCCGCTGCAGTGGAAGCAGGGCTCGGCGGTCACCGTCGTGCTCGCCGCCGAGAACTATCCCGGCCGACCGCGCACCGGAGACGCCATCACCGGCGCCGAGAACCCCGGCGTGCTGCACGCGGGGACGGCGCACGGCAGGAACGGTGGCCTCGTGTCGGCCGGGGGCCGGGTGCTCAGCGTCGTCGGCACCGGGGCGGATCTCGCCGCCGCCCGCACCGAGGCTTACGACATCATGGCGCGAGTGTCGTTGACCGGCAGCCACTTCCGCACCGACATCGGACTCTCGGCCGTCGAGGGCCGGATCTCGATCCCCTCCTGACGATGGTCGAGGAATCCGCACGCTCGCGCATCGAGCCGTTCCGCGTCATGGACGTGTTCGCCGCTGCGGCGCGCCGCCAGGAGACTCACGGCGACGTCGTGTCCCTCGCGGCCGGACAGCCGTCCACGCGTGCGCCCGGGCCGGTCCTCGCTGCCATGCGCACGGCGCTCGACGACGACGTGATCGGCTACTCCGAGACGTTGGGTACCGCGCGGCTGAGGGCGACGATCGCCGCCTACCTGTCGACGCGATCGCAGGTCGTCATCGAGGCCGAGGACGTCGTGGTGACCACCGGGTCGTCGGGTGCGTTCACGTTGCTGTTCCTCGCGGCGTTCGACGCCGGCGACACCGTGGTGATGGCGCGACCCGGTTATCCCGCGTATCGCAACACGTTGTCCGCGTTGGGGTGTCGCGTGATCGAGCTGGACTGCGGCGAAGACGTGCGCTTCCAGCCGACGGTCGCGATGCTCGATGCGCTCCCCGAACCTCCGAAGGGACTGATCATCGCCAGTCCGGCCAATCCGACCGGCACGATCATCGATCCCGACGAGTTGGCCGCGCTCGCACGATGGTGCGACGAGCACGGCACGCTGTTGATCTCCGACGAGATCTACCACGGCATCTCCTACGGCGACGTCGAGTGCCGGAGCGCTCGGGAGTTCTCGGACGGCGCCGTCTCGATCGGGTCGGTCTCGAAGTACTTCTCCATGACCGGCTGGCGTCTCGGCTGGATGGTGCTCCCGCGTTCGCTCACCCGAGCGGTCCAGCGGCTGGCCTCGAACATGACGGTGTGTCCGCCGACCGTCTCGCAGCTCGCCGCGGTCGCCGCCTTCACGGACGAGTCCCTCGCCGAGTTGGACGGTCACGTGCGGCGGTACGCCCGCAACCGCGAGGAACTGCTCGGCGGTCTCCGTGATGCCGGCGTCACCCGGCTCGCTCCCGCGGACGGCGCCTTCTACGCGTACGCCGACATCGGGCACCTGACGGACGATTCGTTCCGATGGTGCGCCGACACCCTGAACGAGACCGGCGTGGCCGTCGTCCCGGGTGCGGACTTCGACACGGTGCACGGTCACCACACGGTGCGCTTCTCCTTCGCCGGTGCGACCGAGGACATCACCGAGGCGCTGCGTCGGCTCACCCCGCGACTGCGGTAGTGGGCTGCGCCCCCGTGCGCCCTTTGCGCATCCAGGGATACGCAAAAGGCGCACGGGGGAGAAGCGCCGGTGGCAGCATGTGTACGCATGTCGACCGGCTCCGCTCCCCGCTCGACGCCCAAGGGTCGGCGTCGGCGCGAGGCCCTCATCTCGGCCGCAGCTGACCTTCTGCTGGCCGGGGGGTACGACGCCGTGCGGCACCGGAGCGTCGCGGCGAGGGCCAGGCTTCCGCTGGCGTCGACGACCTACTACTTCGACTCCCTGGACGACCTCGTCACGCACGCCGCGGAACTGAACGGGGTCCGCGAGATCGCGATGATCCGCGACCGGATGACCGCATTCGCGCCGGTTGCGTTGGACACCGCGGACACGGTGGACCTGGTGGTGGACCTGCTCGTGGGTCCGGACGACGGCGACGAGGTCCGGCGGGACCTGATGGTGGCGCGCTACGAGCGGGTGCTGGCCGCGGCGCGGCATCCG
This sequence comes from Rhodococcus sp. SORGH_AS_0301, assembly GCF_030818285.1. Lineage (NCBI taxonomy): Bacteria > Bacillati > Actinomycetota > Actinomycetes > Mycobacteriales > Nocardiaceae > Rhodococcus > Rhodococcus sp. SORGH_AS_0301. Next base: position 3,066,944 of record NZ_JAUTAC010000002.1, on the reverse strand, counting down.
CAGCTGCAGGAACTGCACTGCCGGCTGCGTGGTGAGCTGGAGGACATGCTGTCCGACGTGCTGTCCGCCGCGGGTCGGCCCACCGACCGTGACCACGTCCGCCCGCTCCTGGCCCTCGTCGACGGTGTCGTGATGGGCGCGTTGGGGGAGAACGGGGCGGACCTGCGGTCACGCGTGCGGGACGTCCTGCTGGATGCGGTGGACCGTCACGCGCCGTTGTCGCGGGAAGTCCGGAGGACGGTCGCGCAGTAGAGGCGCAGTCCGGAGGACGGTCGCGCAGTGGAGGGACCGTAAACTGGCCGCTCGTGAGCCGTATCCCGAATGTCCTCGCCCACCGTTACGCCAGTCCCGACATGGCCCGTCTGTGGTCACCCGAGCACAAGATCGTGCTCGAGCGTCAGCTGTGGATCGCCGTGCTGCGAGCGCAGGCCGATCTCGGTGTCGACGTCCCGGCGGAGGCCATCGCGGACTACGAGCGCGTGGCCGACCGGGTCGATCTCGAGTCGATCGCGGATCGCGAGCGGGTCACTCGTCACGACGTGAAGGCGCGGATCGAGGAGTTCAACGCCCTCGCCGGCCACGAGCACGTGCACAAGGGTCTGACCAGCCGCGATCTGACGGAGAACGTCGAGCAGCTGCAGATCCTGCGGTCGATGGAACACGTGTACGGGCACGGCGTGGCTGTCGCGGCGCGTCTGGCCGAGCGCGCGGCCGAGTACACCGAGGTGGTCATGGCCGGCCGCAGCCACAACGTCGCGGCGCAGGCCACGACGCTGGGCAAGCGGTTCGCGTCGGCTGCCGACGAGCTGATGGTGGCGTTGACCCGGCTCCGGGAGCTGATCGACCGGTACCCGCTGCGCGGCATCAAGGGTCCGATGGGGACGGCCCAGGACATGCTCGATCTGCTCGGCGGCGATGCCGACAAGCTCGAGACCCTCGAACGCGCGGTGGCGCAGCATCTCGGTTTCGCCCACGTCTTCACGAGTGTCGGCCAGGTCTACCCTCGTTCCCTCGACCACGACGTGGTGTCGGCGCTGGTGCAGGTGGGTGCGGCGCAGTCTTCCTTCGCGCACACGGTGCGCCTGATGGCCGGACACGAACTGGTCACCGAGGGTTTCCAGCCGGGTCAGGTGGGCTCGTCGGCCATGCCGCACAAGATGAACACCCGGTCCTGCGAACGCGTCAACGGCCTGCAGGTGATCCTGCGCGGCTACGGGTCCATGGCCGCGGAGTTGGCCGGCGCACAGTGGAACGAGGGCGACGTCTTCTGTTCCGTCGTGCGTCGAGTCGCGCTGCCGGACGCATTCTTCGCCATCGACGGGATGATGGAGACCTTCCTGACCGTGCTCGCAGAGTTCGGTGCCTATCCCGCGGTGATCGCCCGCGAGCTCGATCGCTATCTGCCCTTCCTGGCGACGACCAAGGTGCTCATGGCCGCCGTCCGCGCAGGCGTCGGTCGGGAGACCGCCCACGAAGCCATCAAGGAGCATGCCGTGGCCGTCGCTCTCGCGATGCGGGAGCAGGGGAGGGAACCGGACCTCCTCGACCGACTCGCGGCCGACGAGCGGTTGCCGCTCGACCGCGCGGCACTCGACACGGCGCTGGCGGATCGGTCGGCGTTCATCGGCGCCGCGCACGCTCAGGTCGCTGCGGTCGTCGCCGCGGTGCAGACACTGGTCGACGAGAACCCGGAGGCGGCTCTGTACACACCGGCTCCCATTCTGTGATGTGAACCCTGACGACGGGGCGGTCTCCCGGTGGAAGTGACGGCCGTCAGACCCTACGGTTCGTCATGTGAGCAAAGTTGTCGTCATCGGAACGGGTTACCTGGGCGCCACGCACGCTGCGTGCATGGCCGAGATCGGACACGACGTCCTCGGGGTCGATGTCGACCCGAGCAAGCTGGCCAAGCTCGAGGCGGGGGAGGTGCCCTTCTGGGAGCCCGGGCTCGAGGACGTGTTGCAGCGCAACATCGCAGCGGGCCGCCTGCGCTTCACCGCGTCGTACGCGGACGCTGCAGCGTTCGGCGACATCTTCTTCCTCGCGGTGGGCACGCCGCAGAAGAAGGGCGAGTACGCCGCTGACGTGACGTACGTGAACTCGGTGGTGGAGAACCTCGCACCGCTGATCACCGGACCCGCTGTCCTCTTCGGCAAGTCCACGGTCCCCGTGGGCACGGCGGAGCGACTCGGCGCGTTGGCCCATGCGCTCTCGTCGGCAGGCGAGGACCTCGAGGTGGCCTGGAACCCGGAGTTCCTGCGCGAGGGTCACGCCGTGGAGGACACGCTGCACCCGGACCGGCTGGTGCTCGGGGTCGACCGGAACCGTCCTCGGCGCGCGGAGGAGGTCGCGCGCGAGGTCTACGCGCCCCTGCTCGCCGAGGGAATCCCTTTCATCGTGACCGATCTGGCCACCGCCGAATTGGTCAAGACCTCGGCCAACGCATTTCTCGCTACGAAGATCTCGTTCATCAATGCTATTTCCGAGGTCTGTGACGCGGCAGGCGCCGATATCACCGTTCTGGCCGACGCAATCGGTCACGACGATCGAATCGGACGCAAGTTTCTGAACGCCGGGATCGGTTTCGGCGGAGGTTGCCTACCGAAGGACATTCGCGCATTCATGGCTCGTGCCGGTGAGCTGGGAGCCGATCAGGCGCTGACGTTCCTGCGCGAGGTCGACAACATCAACATGCGTCGCCGCACCGGCATGGTCGAGGTCGTGCGCGACACCGTGGGAACTCTGCTGGGAGCTCAGGTCGCGGTGCTGGGTGCAGCCTTCAAGCCCGACTCCGACGACGTCCGCGATTCACCGGCACTCAATGTCGCTGGCCAACTGCAACTTCAGGGTGCCGGTGTGACCGTGTACGACCCGAAGGCCAACGACAACTCACGCGCGCTGTTCCCCACGCTGGGGTACGCGAGCTCTGCGCTGGAGGCGTGCGCGAAGGCCGACGTGGTACTCGTGCTCACCGAATGGCGTGAATTCCGCGAGCTGGTTCCCGCCGATCTGGACGGCGTGGTGCGAGAACGCAGAATCATCGACGGACGCAATTGCCTCGACGTGAATGCATGGCGATACGCGGGTTGGCTGTATCGGGGACTCGGCAGGCCGTAGTGGGGTGAATGCGTGCCGAGTGACGCGACGCACGACCCGAAGACGATTGATACACTTCCGCCGAATCCCGATCCGTGTACGAGTAGAGGAATTTCGTGTCGACTGAGCTCGAGGAAACCACGGCGGCACGCCGTCGGCGACGTGTACCGATCTGGGTATGGGTTGTCGTCATCGTGCTGCTCGGGCTCGTCGCATGGTTCGGATGGACCGTCTTCACTGCGTACAAGGGACTGAGCTCGGCGCGCGACGACGCGCTGGCGGCGCGGTCGGCGATCCTGGCGGGCAACGCGGACGAGGGCCGCGAGCACGTCGCGGACGCCACCGCGGCGTCGTCGGATGCGCTGGACGCCACCGAGTCGCCCATCTGGAAAGCCGTCGCCGCGATTCCGGGCGTCGGCTCCCCGCTCGAGGTCGTGGGGCCTCTCACCGGGCTCGTCCACGACCTCACGACCGAGGTCCTGCAGCCCGCCGTCGAAGTCGGTGCCGTCCTGAACCCGAGTGAACTGCGCGCGGACGACGGCACGATCGACCTGGGCGCCCTTCGCGATGCATCGCCGACGCTGGAGCAGGTGTCGGTGTCGGCCGGCGAGTTGAACGATCGTGCCGAGTCCATCGACACCGAGAGCTACCTGCCCCAGGTCACCGAGGCCGGCGACTCGTTGAAGGCACAGCTGGACGACCTGTCCGGGCTGCTCACCAATACCAGCCTCGCGTCGAAGATCCTCCCGGACATGCTCGGCGAGAATGCGCCCCAGAGTTACTTCTTGGCCTTCCAGACGAATGCGGAATCGCGTGGTACCGGCGGGCTGATGGGTGGATTCGCCATCATCGATGCTGACCGGGGAAAAATAGAGCTGGACGAGCTGGCGAAGAACAGCGAATTACGCCGTAACTACGACCCGATCGACCTGGGCGCGGACTTCGCGAAGAATTACGGGAACCAGTACAACGCGACGGCCAACTGGCAGAACGCCAACGTGAGCTCCCACTTTCCGTATGCCGGCGAGATTCTTCGGTCGATCTGGCAGCAGGAATCGGGTCAGTCTGTCGACGGCGTACTGGCGACGGACCCGGTGGCCCTGAGCTACATCCTCGGTGTCGTCGGACCCGTGACGCTCGCCGACGGGGAACAGGTCACCGAGGACAACGTCGTGAACCTGACCCAGTCTGAGGCGTACTTCCGCTTCGCGGACGACAACGCCGCGCGCAAGGACTACCTCCAGCAGATCGCCGCGCGTGTCTTCTCCAAAGTGGAGGGCAAGATCAAGAACCCGGCGAAGTTGCTGGACGCGATCGGACGTGGCGTGAGCGAGGGTCACACCGCTGTCTGGAGTGCCGATCCGGCTGTGCAGAGCGTGCTGTCGGGAACCAAGATCGCGCACGAGGTTCCGGACGATCCGGCGCCGTACGCATCGGTGATCGTGAACAACGGCGCCGGCGGCAAACTCGACTACTACCTGAAGCGTGACGTCACCTACACCGCTTCGTCGTGTGTCGGAGACACGCGAACGTCGCAGATCACGGCCACCGTCACCAACACTGCACCTGCGCAGGACTATCCGAGATACATCGCCGGCCGTCAGAACGAGACCACCGCCTACGAGGGGCCGCCAGGAACGAACCGCTCAGTGGTGTCCGTCCTGACCACGACTGGATCCACGCTGTCCAAGGCGACGATCGACGGCCAGCAGGTCTTCCTCCTGACCGGTCAGGAACGCAATCACCCGGTGTTCTACACACCGCTCGTCGTGGAGCCGGGGCAGACGAAGACCCTGGTGCTCGACCTGGTCGAGCCGACAGCTGCCGGGGCCGCTCGCGCGCCCGTTCAACCCCAGACATTGGACGGCACTGCGACGATCGACGTTCCGGACTGCTCCGGATCGTGAGCGTGAGGAAGCTGACCGCGGCCGTGCACGTGTTCGTCGGTGCGACGGGCGCTCGAGACAACGTCGGAGACACGGCGCTGCGGCGAGAGTTGTTCAGAGCCCTGCGACCACGAGGGACACTTCACCTCTGGGTCGGTGGTCTGCCGGAGACATACCTGTCCGGTCTGGGGCTGGACGCCACCGATGTGCTGTACCGCAGTCGCAGGACGTGGCGAGTCGCGGCACTCCGTCACGCTCTGAAAGGCCGCGTTCTGTTCGCCTTTCACGGCGGGGAGATCAGCCTGACGCCCGCGGTACTGCGTTCCTACGCACTTCATCTCCCTCTTCTCGCTTTGCTCCGGGTCCGTGGAGGGATCGCCGTTCACACCAGCATCGGGGTGCGTGCACCGCGTCGTCGAACAGCGCGAATTCTGCGGTGGATCCTCGCCGGGTGTGATCTGGTGACCTGGCGCGACGACCGCAGTCAGGAGTGGATCGGGCTCGGAACAGTCACGCCGGACTGGGCATTCGCACACAGACACGGTGAGGCCCTCCCACCTGACGACGAGAGGCCGTTGATGGCGGTGGCCTTACGTCACGATCGGCCGGCCCCGTCGGAGGACTATGCGCGGACTGTGTGCGCACTGGCCGCCGCGCACGGACTCGACCTGGTGATGACGGCGCAGACCGCCGCAGACATGAGGTCGGCACGGCAGTGGGCACCGCTCTTCGGCGCAAGGGTCGTGGAGTGGCCAAGCGACGATCTCGCGCAGGCCGAGGACGTTCTTCGGCACACCTACCGCCGCTGTCGTGCGGTGGTGAGCAATCGCCTTCACGGTCTCATCATGGCGGCGACCGAGGGCGCGGTCCCGATCGGACTGGGTACGTCCGATGTGGAGAAGCTCGACCGCGGAATGCGGGCAGCCGGACTGGTGTCGGTGGCGCTGCACGCTCAGGACTCCGACGTGGCTCTGTCCTTCGCGGAGGACGTACTGAGCCGTCGCGACGAAGTGCGACGTCGTGTGATCGGCGCAGCCGGTGAACTGGACGAACTGACCGACCGTATCGCCGGTGCGTTGGAGCGAGCGACGTGAGAATTCTCGTGGTGGTCCCCTCGATGCACGGCGGCGGTGCAGAATTCGTCGCGCGCACCTGGGCTGCGTGGCTTGCCGATCACGGCCACCAGGTGCACGTCCACACCGTCGCGGAACACAGTCGCCCAGCAGAGTTGGCGAGCAACGTCGTGTGGCACGGATCCGACCGTGTGAGTGGCCACCTCGCCACCCAACGACATCTGCGGTCCACCGTCCGAACGGTTCGACCGGACATCGTGTTGTCCCTGCAGATGTACGCGAATCTGCACGCTCTCGCCTCTCGGTTCGGGCAGCGAGGCTCACGAGTTCCCGTTGTGGTGAGTGAGCGCAACCTGGTGTCCATCGGTCTGTCGGCGGCCTCGCGAGGTCACCGGAGGAAGGTTGCTGTTGCCCGGCGCGCCTATCGTCGTGCCGACCACGTCGCGGCCATCTCGCATGCGGTCGCGGCGGAGATGGTCTCGTCCTTCGGCGTCGCTGCCGAACGGTGCACCGTGGTTCAGAACCCCGCTGCCTCCAAGGTGACGACCATCCCCGATCGCCTCGGACCCGGCGAGGACGTGGTCCGGGGAGATCGCCGTGTCGTCCTGGTCTTTCCGTGTCGGCTGGTCGAGCAGAAGCGACCGCTCCTCGCCGTCGAGGTGGCCGCCGAACTCGATCGGCGGGGCTACGACACCTCGTTACTCGTGTTCGGGACCGGACCGCTCGAGGAGGCGATGCGCGAGCATGCTCGCCGTCGGGCGGTGACGGCCGTCTTCGGAGGTTGGCAGGAGCACTGGTTCAGATCCTGCCCGAAAGGCGCGGTGCTGTTGATGCCCTCCGTCCGTGAGGGTTTCGGTAACACGCTCGTGGAGGCCGCGGCCGCGGGGCTGCGCAGCGTCGCTTTCTCCGGCGCCCTGGGAGTGTCGGATGCAGTGGTGCCCGGACTGACGGGAACTCTGACACCGTCCGACAGCCCCGAAGGGCTCGCGGACGGTGTCGAGGCCGAGTACGGGCTGTCCGTCGAAGGAGTCGACGAGTGGCTGATCAGGTTCGGTGCCGATGCCAGTGGGACAGCGGTGAGTGATCTGCTCGAACGCGTTCGGATCTCGGCGTCGTGAGCGGGCGCGCGACCGTGTATCAGGTGGGGGGTGCCGGTGACATCGCGGGTGGGCTCAGCCAGGTGGTGAGATCGCTGTGCACGTGGCAGTTCGAGCACGTCGACACCGTGGCTCTTCCGACGCGACGTCGCGGTTCCGTGATGAGAACGTCGGTCGCACTCGGTGCGGCGATGGTCACCATTCTCCGACGGCGGTCGCGGCGGCAGTCCACCGTCGTTGCCGTGCACGTCTCGCAGGGCGGTTCGTTCGTACGGGAAGGCGCAGTCGTTCTCGGCGCGCACGCTGCGGGACTGCCGGTGGTGATTCACGTGCATGGCAGTGCTTTCGCCGTGTTCGCCCGTGACCGTCCGAGGATTGCGGGTGTGGTGCTCCGACGAGCTGACGCCGTACTCGTTCTGTCGGAGGAGACTGCGACGGCCGTACGTTCGGTCGCACCGAGCGTGCCGGTGATCGATGTCCCGAATGCTGTCGTGGTGCCGGAGCCCGAGAGCAAGGCCGACGTGGTGGTGTTCGCCGGAGCCGTCTGCCACCGCAAGGGCGTCGACGTTCTGCTGGAAGCGTGGAGCTCTGTCGGTGCCGACGCCCACGAGTGGAAGCTCGTGCTGGCCGGTCCGGTGGAGATGGATCTCGAACCGTGGGCGGGGCTGCGAAACGTCACCGTCTGTGGCGCTGTGGACCATGATGCGCTCCTGGAGGTGATGGCACGTGCGCGAGTGGTCGTCCTCCCCTCGCGTGCGGAGGCGCTGCCCCTGGCGCTTGTCGAGGGCATGGCAGCGGGATGTGCGGTGGTCTCGACGGAGGTCGGCAGCATTGGGCGGTTGCTCCGAGGCGGCGCGGGCATCGTCGTGCCCGCCGGTGATCTCGAAGCCCTTCGAACCGCGTTGCACGAACTCCTCGTCGACGACGCGCTGGTGGATCGACTGGGCGCGGCAGGCAGGAGACGAGTCCACGAGGACTACTCGGCGGGAGCGGTTTTTCCCCGTGTGGAGTCCGTGTGGCTGCGCGCCCTCTCACAGCGCAACGGAGCGCGCCGACGTCCTATGGACACGATCCTGTGACCACCTTCGTGCCACTCGTCGGTCAGTACGACAATCTCGGTGACGTCTTCCTGCGTCGTCGACTCGCCGCTTGGATCGACGACGACCTCCACGTTCTGCTCGCGGGTGCGCCGAACGACTTCGTTGCAGCCCTCGACCTACCTTCGTCCGCGACCGTGTACCGCTCCTTCGCCCGATGGTCCGGCGCCATGGCGACGGACTCCACGAGAGCGCGGTATGTGTACAAGCCCGGTGAGATCCAGATGTCCCTACCGGGAATGAAGGAACACGTCGGTCTTCTGCCCCTGGTCGCGCGACTCCGGGCTTCCGGTGGTCGTGTCGGAAGAGTCGGCGTGGGAACGAGGTCGGTCGCGCAACCGTACGTGTCCATGTGCCGACCGTCCGTGGTACTCAGTGACGTCACGTTCTGGCGCGATGATGCGACCAGGGCCGCCTTCGGACGCGGACAGGTCGCGCCGGATCTGGCTTTCGCGGAAGGGTCGGACGCTTCGACGTGGGACGGTGAGGACCGCTCCCTGGTCGTGGTGTCACTACGAGGGGATCTGCCGATTCCGTCCGACAGCTGGTTCGAGGCGATTCGCCGTTTCGCGGATCGCAAGGAGCTCGACATCGTCTGCGTGTCGCAGGTGCGGAGGGACGACCGTCGGACACTGGACTGCGCAGACTTTCTCGGCGGTCGTGCGGTCTGCCTGGAAGGCATCACCTTCGGTGATGCGGAGCAGCACCTGCGTCACCTCTACCGACGGACGTGTCTGGCGGTCAGCGATCGCCTGCACGTGCTCGTCGGCGCGGCCACCGAGGGGGCGGCAGTGTCAGCCGCGCTGGACAGAGGATCACCGAAGATCAGACGCCATTTCGACGTGATCGGGCTCGGCGGAGTCGAAGTCACGACGGGCACACTCGCGTCGGACGACCGAGTGCGAGTGCTCGAGACGGCTGCGAGATCCGTGACCGAGACGCGCGCAGGTGTCGAACGCGCACGCACCGAACTGCGCGACGCGCGTGCAGTGTTCGCTGCTGCGTTGGGCTATTCGGCGTGAGCGTCGGTGTCAGTGTCATCGTTGCCGTTCACGACGGCGGCGCTCATTTGCGCACAGCGCTGGACAGTGTGCTCGCCTCCTCGTGGCGGGATCTCGAACTGATCGTGGTGGACGACGGTTCCACCGACGACTCGCTTGCTGTCGCGCGGTCCTACGACGACCCACGTGTGCTGCCGATTGTGCTGGAGCGCAACGTCGGAGTGGCTGCCGCACGTGAGGTCGGGGTAGCTCACAGTGCGGGCGAATACGTATGGTTCGTCGACGCGGACGACGCTGTTCCGAGCACGGGCCTCGAGGCGATGATCACCGCTGCGCGACAGTCGGGGGCGGATGTCGTCGTCGGTGAATCCGTCGTGGTGGGAGGGGCTTCTCGCACGTCGCCGCCCGCGTCCGCACACTGGACAGGGCCCGAGGCGTTGCGGTCACTGTTGCTCGGCCGGATACGAGGGCAGTTGTGGGACAAACTCATCGCCGGCGATCTGCTTCGATCGTTGGAGATACCGCATTCTCGGGTGCACTCCGATGTCGCCCTGGTGGCACGCTGCCTGGCGGCCTCGGGGGTCGTCGTCCGCGTCGACGACCTCGTGTACAGCTACACGGTCCGCGCCGACTCGATCATCGGGCGGTCGCGGCGTCGCGCCGAGTCGCTGCGGAGCGTCGAGCAGGTCGTGACGGCTGCCGCTGCGGCCACGGCCCCTGTTCCGTACGACGCGATCGCCTACTACCGCGCCCGTTTCATCGGTCTCTCGATGATCAGGGACTCGGCCGGCGGGGGATGGTCGCAGGACGAGTCGGCGGGATTGCAACAGGAGGGGCGAGACCGTATCGCGTGGGCGGCCATTCGGCTCGCACTCACAGGTTCGGAGTGGCGGGTGGCCGCCACTCTCGCAGTGGCCCGGCTCCGTCCGGGTCTGTTCCTGACCGGAAGGCGATGGGCACGCGTGAGTCGTTGATCGGCGGCCGGGTCAGGCGGTCAGCACCGTGCGGTGGGCCGATCTCTCCAGTACCGACCTCGACGGGCGCGAGAGATCCAGTTCGAAGGCGAGATTGCGACGCTTCATCTCCTCTGCGATCTGTCGCTGGTGATCGTCCACGTGTTCGTCGGAACCTGGTTCGCGGACGACGATGGACGGAGTGATGCCCATGTCGAGCAATTGCATCAAACTTCCGACGCCGGCGTGGGTGACCGTCACGTCGGCGTCATGAGCGAACTTCGCGAACGATTCGGGCGAGATCTCGTGGTGCACCTCACCCCTGAGGTCGTCCCTCGTCGTGCATCCCAACTGCCAGACGATCTCGTCGTCAGGTGTCGTCACGTCGAGGACAGCGTCGACCGCTCGATCGAAACGATAGGGCCGTATGGTGCCGAGCGTCACGAAGATCTTGCGGGCGGTTCGTTCACGCTGGACTAGTTTCGGAGTCGACGACCAGGTGTCCAGAACCGAACCGGCCCAGGGCCATTGTTCGGACGCCCACGAAGCGTGCTGGGTGTAGGTGGTGACACCCGGCGCGCGACGGAGTGCCCTGCCTGTCACCGAGGGACCGTGCACCCGCGAGATCGACTCGATGTACACGGCGGGAACACCGTGGGCGGCCGCCACGGGCAGGACGCCGAGAGCGAGTGCTGATCCCGTACTGATGCACAGGTCATAACTTCTGCCGCGGAGGAACTTCGACGTCCGCGCGGCAGCTCGCGCCACACCCTTCCAATCGCGTGGAGCGATGTAGGGCACGAAATGTGGTGTCGTCGCGAGTGACGCTCCTCGTGTCTGAGGAGTGTCGAAGGTGATCCAGTCCGACCGGGCGTCGACGTCGACGGCCGCGGCCAGCCGGGCGAGTTGCGCGAAATGACCGCCACTCGAAGCCACCCACAACACGCGCGCGCCCGCCGGGACGAGAGCGGCCAGGGGATGAGCGTTGTCGGTCATGTCTCTCCGTTTCGTGTCGAGATGGCGATATGCGGGTATGAGGAAAGTCCTCGCGCCCCGACACGCGATCGAACACGACAAAATTGGTGGAACCCGCCACGCCGTGCACCGTCGTGCGGTGCCGTGTCGAATACCGATTACACGTTGATTGGGAGCCTATTGGATATTCGCGACGAGTGCCAGACCTTCGCATAACGCAAGGTTTGTTCCGTGGTCGACCTGCCGACAACCTCAGCGCACCACAGGTATTGATCCAAAGCTGCTCATCGACGGAATGGATCAAGTGCGCGGTGTATCGGTTCGAGTAAAATGTGATAAAGGAACGCTGGAACCGGTTTTTCGAGGCTCAGCCGACCGAAAGTGAGTGTTTCGGCCGAGAAATGGATACCGGGACGCCGAAAGTGGACGCTGTCGACGCGACCGATCATCGAGAACCGGGCATGATTCGTGCCATGAGGCTGTCCATGACCATCGAAATCGCGGCGACGTGACGAGTCGCATCGCCGGCGAGCGGATCGATCTCCGCGGGAACAGGCTCTGGCGTCTCCTTCTGGCTGCGATCGTCTTCGCCGTCGTGGCTGCGGTGGTGACACGCGAGGTTTACGACATCGACGCCGGAACACGCCGGACCTTGGTCGTCGTCGTGACCACAGCCTGCGCCGTGGGCGCGATGGTCCTCCGTGTGCAAATCCTGCCGAGCCTCGCACTCGTCGCGATCACTCTCGTTCCGCCGGGACTGTTCCCTGACGAACTGCCGCGCAGCGTCACACCCGCGGCGTGCGTCGTCGGAGTGTGGGTCGTGCGACGAATCGTCGAGAACGGTGCCGCTGCACTACGCCCGTGGCGAGACCCGGTGGTTCTGGCCATGTACGCGTTGCTCGTATGGTGTCTGGTGACGACAGCAGTCTCGGTGGATCTGCGAGTCTCGATCGGGTGGACTGTCGGCCTAACAGTCATGATCGCTCCAGCGGTGCTGCTCGACGCCCACGACGAGGCGGCACTGTTGCGCACGACCTGGTCGATGATGGCGGTGCCCCTAGGCCTCTACGCGATCGCCGAGTCGATGTTCGCGTCCAACGTCGTCTTCGGGGCGCTGCCCGGGGTCGCGGATCCGCAGCACTGGTCGCACTATCGATCGGTGGTGGCTTTCGGACACCCCCTTGCCGCGGGAACGTTCTTCGCGGTGTCCTTCGTGCTGCTTCTCGGCGATGCGTTCGCGCGGACCGGACGGCGGCGGGCTGTGTTCGCGGTCGGAGCCGCGGTGTCGTTCGAAGCACTACTGAGCACTGTCTCGCGTGGGTCCATCCTGGCTGCATTCCTCGCGACGATCTCGATGACGGTTGCGGTACTGCTGGTCGGGGGCCGTCGAGCGATGGTTCGCCGGTGGCGTGGTCGGCCGACTCTGACGCGGACCAGGGTGCTGACTGCGGCAGCGGTCGGCGTGGTCCTGGCTGCTGCGGCGTGGCCGACCACCGAATTGGTTCGTGCTGTCGTGGGTCGGTCCACCTCGGTCGGCGCCAGTCGATCGAATCAGGCGCGACGCGAGGGAGTCGACGTCGCTCTCGACGGTCTCACAGCGTCTCGCGGTCTAGGTGTCGGACCGGGGGCATCTCAACGTGCGGTCGACGAGTTCAACGACACTGGAGTGCCCATCGAGAACAGCTACCTACAGCTGGCTTTGAGTATCGGTATCCCTGGCCTCGTGCTCGTCACAGTCGTCCTGGTGACCGCTGCGGTGATTGCTTCGCGTCGCCGCGACTGGGGTGCTGCGGGTGCGGTGGTGGCTCTGGCCGTGTCCATAGGCACGTACAACATGATCGATGCTCGCCCCGCGTACCACCTGCTGATCGGGGCGGTGCTGATGATCGCTCTCCAGTCGTGTTCCGGCGCGACGATCTCATCCACGCAGTCTGCGGCCGAACTCTCGAAGGGTGAAGAGGTCGCGGCGAAACCCGGGCCAGACCAGACAGAGGATCGCCAACGCTGAGAGCATGACGAGTCCGCCGATCGTCGTCACGGCAAGAGGCGAACCGAACGGGGTCCACAGGGTGGTCGTCCAGGACACGCTGCCGACGATCGCGTAGCCGATGACGGTTCTCGCTCCGGTCTCGAACATCGCCCGACCCGGTGCTCCGGTGACGCGGTTTATCCAGATCAGACCGATGGGCCAGGTCAGCGCCATGCAGAGCGTGTAGGCCCAGGCCACGCCGTACAACCCCCACAACGATCCCACCACCACCGCCAGAATGGTCGCGGGACGAGTCGCGATCGTGAACCACAGACTCTGCCGACTGTTGCCGGTGGCGATGAAGACCCATCCCGTCGCGTAGGCAGCGGCTTGGAAGAAGCCGGCCACGGCCAGCACCTGGAACACGGGTGCGGTCCCTGCCCATTGTGGCCCGAGCGACAACTCGACCAGGGGAACCGCCTGCGCCGCAGAGAAGGCCAGGATGGCTGCGGTGATATGCAACAGCGCGGCTTGCCCGAAGAGTAGGAAGCGATCGAACCGGGGCCGGTCGTCCCTGAGCCGTGACAGCACGGGGAGCGCCACTCGATTGGAGGGAGCATTGATCTGATTGAGGGGGAGCAGCAACAGCTGGAACGCCCGGTTGTAGATACCGAGAGGACCCGGCCCCAGCGTTGCGCCGATCATGACCGTGTCGGTGTTACGACTCGCGTATCCGAGCAACTGCACAGCCGCGACATCGACGCCGAACTTGACGAGGTGTGCGACCGAGGCACTTCGTGCCCAGAGTCCGGGGAGCCAGCGGGACGCCGTCATGACGAGACCGAGCAGGAGGAAGGACTGGGACACCTGCTGCGCCGCGAGAGCCCACTGCCCACCGATCTCACCCGACTGCACGATCGTCGATGCGAGAGTCACGCCGATCACGAGCGCTACCACCTGGGCGGCGATCTCGGTGCCGGAGAGTGCTACGAATCGGAACCTTCGTGTGAGATCGGCCCGATACTGCGTGGCCATCCCGTTCGCGAGGAAGGTCGTCGACAGCGCGATCGTGAGCGGTGTCAGTCGGTCGTCGTCGTACACCGCTGCGATCAACGGAGCAGCCGAGATGACCAGGATTGTCAGCGCGGCCCCGATACCGGTGTTGATCCAGAACAGGTTGGATCGCTGTGCCTTCGTCAAGGTCGGTGATTGCACTGCCGCGGTGAACAACCCGAAATCTCGAAAGATCTCGCCTATCCCGATGACCGCGGTGGTCGCGGCCACGAGACCGTAGTCGTCCGGCGACAGCATGCGTGCGAGCACCACGATCCCCGTCAGCTGTACGAGGATGCGGGTCACCTGAGCGAGGCCGGTGGCGGCGGCGCCGCGCGAGGCCGTGCGACCGAGACTTCTCGGTCGGTCGGTCGGTGCGGCCGTCTCGGCCGACGCGCCGTCGGTCATCGTCGCGAGAGCACTGTCGACGGGCGGCGATCTCGGAGTGCATGCGCATAGGCCCGGGCGTGCAGCCCACCCACGGCGTCATGATCTCGCCCGTCGAGGTCGGGCCGGCCCCGCCGATCCACGCTCGTGGACCATGTCACCGCGTCCCGCAACACCTCGGTCGTCAGAGTCCCCTCGTAGCGGCGGACCCAATCTGTTCCCACTTCGTTCGCTAGCTCTCTGGTGGACGGAGTATCGGGAACGAGTACGGGCCGATCGAGGGACAGTGCCACGAGCAGTGCCCCGGAATTGTGCATCTCACGGTAGGGCAGTACGACCAGGGAGCAGGCGGCCACTTCGTCGGCGAGGTCGGAGTCGGACACGAACTCGAGCCGACCGGAAACCCGGTCGGACGTCGCGACCAAGTGTTCGACGGTGCCGCGGAGACGGCTCTGCGGTCTACCGACAACGCGTAATTCGAGTTCGGGCTCGACCAGAGCGGAGAACGCGGTGATCAGGTGCTCGACGCCCTTGTACGGGCGAATCAGTCCGAAGTACAGAAGACGCCCGGCGACGGCCTCGACGTGCGCAGCCGGGTGTAGACGGTCGCGGTAGTGCCCGTGGGGGATGTGAAACGTAGGGGTGCCCACGGCGACGCCGGTCGAGCCGTTCATGACGATGGCGAGCGTCGTCGCATCGTCGAATCGGTCGAGGGAACGCTGCTCGGCCGTCGACCCCGCTTCGTGGGGGCGCTCGTTGTGAACGGTGCGAATGACGGGTTTCCGGGTGACTCTTGCCCGAAGCAGGAGAAGATCGAGCGCGCGGCGCCGCATCCATGCCTTGGCGGGGGCACCGGATCGGATCATCAGCTCGGGCCAGTGCACGTGAAGGATGTCGTAACGGCCGACCAACGCCGTGCGCCAGCGGAAGTACAGAAATTCTGTGTCCGGTGTGGAGGACACGACCTGATCGACGTACCGGGTCGTGCCGTCGGGTGGTGACAGCGACAGGAGAACCGTCATCGATGTACGGCGGCCGTTTCGGGACATCGGATGAGCGCTCCCTCGTGTGTTACCTCTGCCGCTGCCGTCGACCGCGTGCGATGTCTGCCGCAACCCGGCTCACTGCCTCAGATACTGCCTCACGCAGCAGAGGCTGTCGCGCACTGCCATCGTGACATCTCACATCGCGGTCCTGAGCCCACCCCATTGCGCACATTCCTCGGGCATGGTTAGGCTGGCCTTACAGTCGCTCGATCCCTCGAGCGCGCCGCAGGCGAGGAGGTCCGATGTCGACAGCGTTCGAACTCGACGCCGCGACGCTCGATGCGGAACCCGGCTTCTATCCGGCGTCGGTGCTGTCCACGACGGCGATCTCACCCAGCATGGTGCGCATCGTTCTCGGCGGCCCGTGGGTGGAACGGTACGTCGGCGTCGAGGCACCGGACGAGTGCGTCACCGTGTACTTCCCGCCCGCCGTCGACGACGTCCTGCCGCCGATGACCTGCTGTAAGGGCGTGTGGGGCTACCACGACGCGTCGACGCGGCCGGAGTGCCGCAACTACACCGTCCGCATGCGCGACGACGACACGCTGACCATCGACTTCGTCCTGCACGAGAGCGGCGTCGCGTCGAACTGGGCGCGGCTGGCGCGCCCGGGCCACAGCGTCGTCCTCTCGCGCCCCCGCTCCTGGTACCGGTGTCCCGAGGACGCCGCGTGGCAACTGCTCGTGGCGGACCAGACGGGTCTGCCGGCCATCGCCCGAGCACTCGAACAGGCACCGGCCGGGCTGCGGACCCACGTCGTGCTCGAGGTCCTCGACCCCGCCGACATCCAGTCGTTCGACACGGCGGCGGACGTCACCGTCGACTGGCGCGTGGGTACCGGCAACGGTGTGATGCCGAGTGTTCTCCCCGATGCGGTCGCGTCGTACGAGCGTCCCGCGGGCTCCGGATACGTGTGGTTCGCCGGTGAGGCGGGCGCGTCCCGCGCGGTGCGCTCCCACGTGCGCAAGCAGTGGGGCATGAGCACCCGTGAGTGCTCGGTCATCGGATACTGGCGCGAGCGCGCCGAGGAGTGGCTGGCCTCCTACAAGCGGTACGAGGCGATGGCACTCGCGGGCTACAAGCGCGCTCTGCGCGAGGGCAAGTCGGAAGCGCAGGCGCAGGACGAGTTCGAGGCACTCCTCGAGCGCGTCGGCCTCTAGCTCTTCTCGGGATCGGCGATACGGCCACCGGGCATCGCGAGCGCGGCGATCAGCAGCAGGACCGCTCCGCCGATCACCGTGTAGAACACGATGTGCAGACCGTCGCCGAGTTCGGTCGGCGATGCGTCGTCTCCGACGGTGGCATTGACGATGGCCCCGCACACCGCGATGCCGACGGCGCTGCCGAGGTTGCGGGCGAACGTGTTGGTGGAGGTGACCACTCCGCGCTCGGACCAGTCGACACTCGACTGCGCCGCGATGAGCGCAGGGCCCGCGATCAGCCCCATCCCGGCTCCGATCACGAGGCACCCGACGCAGATCTCCCACACCGACGACGTCGTGGTCCATCCCAGTGTGAGCAGCGAACCGGCCGTGACGATCGACCCACCGATGACCGCGGTGCGCCGGAACCCGATGCGCAGATACACCCGACCCGACTGTGACGACATCAGCGGCCACGACAGCAGGAGCGGTGCGAGGGTGAAGCCGCCCGCCAGTGCGCTCAGCCCCAGTACGCCCTGGACGAACGTCGGGACGTACGTGGTGAGCGTGAGCACGACGGCGCCGATGACGGCGCCCACGGCGCTCGTGGCGACCAGGACGCGACGCGTCAGCACCCACAGTGGGAGCACGGGGGACGCGACGCGTCTCTCGACGAGCACGAAGGCGGCGAGCCCGGCCACTCCGACGGCGAAGACCGCGACACTCGCTCCCGACGTCCACGCCCACGACTGACCACCCTCGAGCAGCCCGAGGATGAGGGCGCCCGCGCCGACGGTGAGCAGCGCGGCGCCGACGTAGTCGATGCTCTGCCGCGTCGACGGCCTCGCCGTCTCGTCGAACTTGCGGATCAGCATCACCGCCGCGACCAGGCACAGCGGGATGTTGACGAAGAAGATCCAGCGCCACGAGAGGAACTCGGAGAAGATGCCGCCGAGACTGGGACCCACGATGGACGACATCGCCCACACGCTGGCCAGATAGCCCTGCGCCTTCGCGCGCTCGCGCACGGTGTAGATGTCGCCGGCGATCGTCTGCACCATCGGTTGGATCGCGCCCGCGCCGATGCCCTGGATCGCCCGGGCGACGATGAGGGCGGGCATGCTCCAGGCGATCCCGCACAGCACCGAGCCGATCGCGAAGACGGCGATGCCGAACAGGACGAGACGCTTGCGGCCGAAGAGATCCGCCAGCTTGCCGTAGACCGGCACGGTGACGGCCTGTGCGAGCAGATAGATCGAGAAGAGCCACGGGAACTGGGAGAAGCCGCCCAGGTCGTCGACGATGGTGAGGACGGACGTGGCGATGATCGTCGAGTCGAGGGCGACGAGCGAGTTGCAGAGCATCAGCGCCGCCAGGATCGGGCCTCGTTCGGACCGGAATCCGACCTGCACCCTGTCCGTCGTCGTCACCCGCCACACTCCTTCGTTCGCCTCGGTACCGAGGGTCCCTCCGAACACTGCCAGACACCGCCACCACCGCGATGCGCGGCACGACTACGCTCGAACGTCGTGCGCCCCTCTCTCTCGCAGTATCCCCATCTGGCGGCCGGCAAGGTCCGCGACCTGTATCGCATCGACGACGACCATCTGCTCCTGGTGGCGAGCGACCGCATCTCCGCGTACGACCACGTGCTGTCGACGCCCATTCCTGACAAGGGTCGCGTGCTCACCGCGATGAGCGTGTTCTTCTTCGACACTCTCGGCGTGCGCGATCACCTCGCCGGAGACGCGGAGGATCCGCGGATCCCGCAGGAGGTGCTCGGCCGCGCGCTGGTGGTGCGCGCGCTGCGCATGGCACCGGTCGAGTGTGTCGCCCGTGGCTACCTCACCGGGTCCGGGCTGCTCGACTATCGGGAGACGGGTGCGGTGTGCGGCGTTCCGCTCCCGGACGGTCTCACCGAGGCGAGCACGCTCCCGGAGCCGATCTTCACCCCCGCCAGCAAGGCGGCGATCGGCGATCACGACGAGAACATCGACTTCGATTCCGTGGTCGCCCTGGTCGGAGCCGACACGGCGGACAAGCTGCGCTCGGCCACGCTCGACATCTACGCGCGCGCCGCGGAGTTCGCCGCCGGACGCGGAATCATCCTCGCCGACACCAAGTTCGAGTTCGGTGTCGACGACGACGGCGAGGTGGTCCTCGCCGACGAGGTGTTGACTCCCGACTCGTCCCGGTACTGGCCGCTCGACGGCTACACCGAGGGGCAGGCGCAGCCGAGTTTCGACAAGCAGTTCGTCCGGGACTGGCTGACCGGTGAGTCCGGATGGGACCGCCACGGCGATGCACCGCCCCCGCCGCTGCCCGACGACATCGCCGACCGCACCCGGTCGCGTTACGTCGAGGCGTACGAACGACTCTCGGGTCTCTCCTTCGACGATTGGGTACGACCGTGACCGACATGCAGACGCACGACGCGCAGCAGACGACACCACCGATCGCCAAGACCGTTCCGCACACGCGCACCCACCACGGTGACGTCGTCGTCGACCCGTACGAGTGGTTGCGGGAGAAGTCGGATCCCGAGGTCGTCGCGTACCTCGAGGCGGAGAACGCCTACACCGAGGCACAGACGGCCCACCTGGAGCCGCTGCGCACGGCGATCTTCGACGAGATCAAGTCGCGCACACAGGAGACCGATCTGTCGGTGCCCACGCGCCGCGGACTCTGGTGGTACTACGGGCGCACGCTGGAGGGCAAGAGTTACGGCATGCAGTGCCGCTGCCCGGTCGCCTCGGTGGACGACTGGACGCCGCCCGCGCTCGAACCGGGTGTCGAGGTCCCCGGCGAGGAGATCGTCCTCGACGCCAACGTGCTGGCAGAAGGACACGATTTCTTCTCGCTCGGCGCATTCTCCCTGAGCGACGACGGACACCTGCTCGCGTACTCCGTCGACACCGCCGGCGACGAGCGGTACACGTTGCGCATCAAGGATCTTCGTACCGGAGAGCTGTTCCCGGACGAGATCGAGCAGACCGCTCCCGGAGCGACCTGGTCCGCCGATCAGCAGTACCTCTTCTATCAGACCGTGGACGACTCGTGGCGTCCGGACAAGGTGTGGCGACACCGGATCGGGTCGCCCACGTCCGAGGACGTGGTGGTCTTCCACGAGCCGGACGAGTCCTACTGGGTCAGTTTCGGATCCACGCGCAGCGAGAAGTACCTCGTGATCTGGGTGGGGTCGAAGGTCACCACCGAGGGCTGGTACCTCGATGCGCAGGATCCGACGGGCGAGTTCCACGTGATCCTGCCGCGCAGGGACGGCGTCGAGTACAGCGCGGAGCACGCCGTGGTCGCGGGCCGCGACCGGTTCCTGATCCTGCACAACGACGTCGTCGACGGAGTGAAGGCGGAGAACTTCGTCCTGGCCGACGCGCCGGTGGAGGACCCGTCGGACATGACGATTCTCCTGGAGCACGCCGACGACGTGCGGCTCGAGGACGTCGACGCGTTCGCGCACCACCTGGTGCTGTCGTACCGCCGGGAAGCCGTGCCGCGCATGGCCTTGTGGCCACTGCTCGACAGCGGCTACGGCGAGCGTCACGAGCTCGAGTTCGACGAGGAACTGTTCTCGGTGGGTCTCGGCTCGAATCCGGAGTGGGACGCACCGCTGCTGCGTTTCGGTTACACCTCGTTCATCACACCCTCGCGCGTCTACGACTACGACCTGGCCTCTGGCGAGCGCATCCTGCGCAAGTCGCAGCCGGTGCTCGGCGATTTCGACCCGACGCGGTACACCCAGACCAGGGAGTGGGCGACGGCGGAGGACGGCACCCGGGTACCGCTCTCGGTGATCAAGCGCGTAGACGTCGAGGTGTCCGAGGGCGGCGCGCCGACGTTGCTGTACGGGTACGGCTCGTACGAGGCGAGCATGGACCCGGGCTTCTCGGTGTCGAGACTGTCCCTGCTCGATCGGGGCATCGTGTTCGTCATCGCGCACGTGCGCGGCGGCGGGGAGATGGGCCGCC
Source organism: Rhodococcus sp. SORGH_AS_0301 (assembly GCF_030818285.1). NCBI lineage: Bacteria > Bacillati > Actinomycetota > Actinomycetes > Mycobacteriales > Nocardiaceae > Rhodococcus > Rhodococcus sp. SORGH_AS_0301. The sequence continues at coordinate 3,046,183 of NZ_JAUTAC010000002.1, read as the reverse complement.
TCTGGTACGAGGACGGCAAGATGCTGCACAAGAAGAACACGTTCACCGACTTCGTCTCGTGCGCACGGCATCTGATCGACACCGGGGTGACGTCTCCCGATCGTCTGGTGGCCGACGGTGGCAGCGCGGGCGGGCTCCTCATGGGAGCGGTGGCCAACCTCGCACCCGAACTGTTCGCGGGCATCCTCGCCAACGTGCCGTTCGTGGATCCGCTCACGTCCATTCTCGACCCGTCGTTGCCGCTCACGGTGATCGAGTGGGACGAGTGGGGAAACCCGCTGGAGGACAAGGACGTCTACGACTACATGAAGTCGTACAGCCCGTACGAGAACGTGGCGGAGAAGGACTACCCGGCCGTCCTGGCCATCACCTCGATCAACGACACGCGCGTGCTCTACGTCGAACCCGCGAAGTGGATCGCCGCTCTGCGGGTGAAGAACACCGGCAGCGAGCCGATTCTGCTGAAGACCGAGATGAGTGCCGGGCACGGCGGGGTCAGCGGGCGATACGAGAAGTGGAAGGAGATCGCCTTCGAGTACGCGTGGGTGATCGAACGCACGGGTGCGATTGCCACGGGTGGCCGCGATACGGCAAGCTGACGGCGTTCGCCGGGGGGTGGACTGCAGCGAATGACGGTCGGGGGCCGCAGTGAGTGAACGTCGTGATGTCGAGTTCGTGTCCGGGGACGCCACCTGTGCGGCGTGGCTGTACCGTCCGGACACACCGAGCGAGCGGCAGCCGATCGTCGTCCTGGCCCACGGTCTGGGCGGTGTCCGCGAGATGCGGCTCGACGCGTACGCCGAGCGCTTCACTGCTGCCGGCTACGCGTGCCTGGTGTTCGACTACCGCCACTTCGGCGCCAGTGGCGGCGAGCCACGGCAGCTCCTCGACATCAGGCTCCAGCTCGAGGACTGGGCGTCGGCCATCGCGCACGCTCGCACGATCGACGGGATCGATCCGACCCGAGTGGTGCTGTGGGGGTCCTCGTTCGGCGGTGGCCACGTACTCGAGGCCGCAGCTCGGGACGGCCGGGTCGCCGCGGTGATCTCCCAGTGCCCGTTCACCGACGGGCTCGCGTCGGCCCTGGCCACGCCGCTGAGCACGACGCTCAGGATCACCCCGCTCGCCGTCCGGGACATCGTCGGATCGCTCCGGGGCAAGCCTCCCGTGATGGTGCCGCTCGCCGCGGAACACCGTGGTGTCGCACTGATGGCCAGCACCGATGCGCTCGACGGGTACCTCGGTCTGCAGCCCCCCGGTTCCGCCTTCTCCAACGAGGTGGCGGCTCGGTTCGCACTCGCCATCACCCGGTACTTCCCCGGCCGGGCGGCGAAGAAGATCACCGCGCCGGTGCTGTTCTGCGTGTGCGATCCGGACACCGTCGCACCGACGAAGGCGACCCTGCGCCATGCGGCGAAGGCGCCTCGCGGACAGATCGAGGTGTACCCGTACGGCCACTTCGAGATCTATGTCGGCGACCCGTTCGAGCACGTGGTGGCCGATCAGATCGCATTCCTGGAGCGCACGGTCCCGCTGGGCTGACTCACCGCCAGCGGTACCGCACCTGGGGCCGTCCGGCCCTGCCGTACTCGGTGTGCCGCTCGACGAGCCCGTCGTCGGCGAGCCGTTCGAGATAGCGCCACGCCGTCACCCGGGAGACGCCGACGGCCTTGGCTGCCTCGGAGGCCCCGAGTCCCTCGGGCTGTGCCCGCACGCTGTTCGAGATCTCGGTGAGTGTCGCCGGAGCGATGCCCTTGGGGGAGGCGGCGCGCTCGTCCGCGGTGCGCAGAGAGGCCATGGCGCGGTCGATGTCGCGTTGACTCACCGCCGACTCGCCGTCGCGCAGGGCACTGCGAAACTCGCCGTACCGTTCCAGCTTGTCCCGGAACGCCGCGAAGGTGAAGGGCTTGAGCAGGTACAGCACCACCCCGTGCGCGACGGCGTTGCGCACGACGGCGAGGTCGCGCTCGGAGGTGATGGCGATGACGTCGGGTCCGGGGCGCAGTCCACCGAGTGCGGCGGCGACGTCGATGCCGTTGGCGTCCGGCAGCCCGATGTCGAGCAGGACCAGATCGAACGGCGACCCGTCGGCGATGGCCTTGGACGCCGCGCGCATGGCGCCCGACCCGGTGTGCACCATCGCACCCACGGTGAAGCCGGGGACACGACCGACGTAGCTCGAATGGGCCTCCGCGATCAGGGGTTCGTCCTCGACGATCAGCACGCGGATGGTGGTGTGGTCGGGACCGGGTGCCTCACTCATGCGGGATGCTCGCGGTGACGACCGATCCGTAGGTCGTCTCCGACGTCAGGGTCCCGTGATGGCGTTCGACCACCTGGGTGACCAGCGCGAGACCGAGGCCCCGCGAGCCGGACTTGGTGGAGTATCCGCGGGTCCGTGCTCTCGCCAGGGCGTCCGCGTCCATTCCCGGTCCACTGTCCGCCACCTGGATCACGAGGTCCGTCTCGCTCTCGCGCACGGTCACCTCCACCCACGGCTCGTCCGACTGCTTCGCTGCATCGATCGCATTGTCTATCAAATTTCCGGCGAGAGTGACCAATTCGCGTCGGTCGAAGGACTCGGTGTCGGTGAGGGCGGTGTCCTCGGTGACCGTGAGCTCGACGCCCTGCTCGGCGGCCTGGCTCACCTTGCCCAGCAACAGTGCTGCGACCGCGGGTTCCTGCACCGTGCTCATGAGCCGGTCGATGAGGTTCTGCGACAGCTCGAGTTCCTGGGTGGCGAACTCGACCGCCTGCTCGGTGCGGCCGAGTTCGACCATCGTGATGACGGTGTGGAGACGGTTCGCCGACTCGTGCGCCTGCGAGCGCAGCGACTCGGCGAAGGACGTCATCGAGTCGAGTTCGCCCATGACACGCTGCAATTCGGTGTGATCGCGCAGCACGGTCACCGTGCCGAGCCGGCGGGACCCGTGCAGGACGGGGTCCTGGGTCACCACGAGGACACGCGTCGTCGTCAGGTGCATCTCGTCGCGAACGGCGGTGTCGCCCAGTCCGCGCAGCGATTCCGGAAGGCGCTCGCGCGTCACGGGACCCTCGGGCAGGTCCAGCAGCCGCCGCGCCTCGTCGTTGACCAGCTCCGCCTCCGAGTCGTCGCCCCACACCACCAGCCCCTCGCCGATGGAGTGCAGGACGGCGTCGTGGTGCTCGTACATGCTGCGCAGCTCGTCGGGCGCGAGCCCGAGGGTCTGACGACTGAGCCGCCGATTGAGTAGATACGACGCCGCGAGGGCCACGCCGAGTGCCGCCGCGATGATGCCGAGGACTGCCGGGAGCCCGGCGACGAACTGACTGGAGATCTTCTGGCGGGTGACCCCGGCGGAGACGAGCCCCACGACGCGGCCGTCGTCGAGCACGGGCGTGACGGCGCGGATCGACGGTCCCAGAGATCCGCGGTACGTCTCGGTGAACGTCTCGCCGGCGAGCGCCCGGTCGATCGTGCCCGTGAACTGCCCGCCGATCAGCTCGGTGGTGGTGTGGGTGAAACGCGTGCGGTCGGGCGACATGACGACGATGAAGTCCATCCCCGTCGCGATGCGCACGCGCTCGGTCACCGGTTGCAGCGCGGCTGTGGGATCCGCACTCGCGAGTGCGGTCACCGTGGACGGGGCAGTCGCGATCGAGACGGCGATGTCGACGACCTCCCGGCGGATGCTCTCGTCGCTGTCCCGGCGGGCGTCGACGAGGGCGAGAGCGCCGCCGAGCGTCACGAGGAGCACCACGACCGCGAGCTGGCCGACGAGGAGCTGCCGCGCCACACTGCGGCGACGCCGGGTGTTCGTGCTGCTCACGGGGTTCCTCCGGGTTCGACTGTTCTGCTCACGACGTGCGCGTGACCGCTGTACACATGAACGAAATGAACTCATTGGTGACTCGGGTCACGCTCATGGACCACCATTCCATTCAGACAAGCGTGATCCACCTCACGCCACGATCGTAAGGACAACCATGACCGCCAGCATCGACGCCGAACCGTACGACGCGACCCCGCCGCCCAAGAAGAAGCGGGACAAGACCCACTGGCTCTACATCGCCGTGATCATCGCCGTGATCGGCGGTGTCATCGTCGGTCTCGTCGCACCCGAGGTCGGGTCGAGCCTCGGCGTGCTGGGCACCATGTTCGTCGATCTGATCAAGATGATGATCAGCCCGGTCATCTTCTGCACCATCGTGCTCGGCATCGGGTCGGTCAAGGCCGCGGCCAGCGTCGGCAAGGTCGGCGGCCTCGCCCTCGGTTACTTCATCACGATGTCCACCTTCGCCCTCGCCATCGGCATGGTGGTCGGCAACCTGATCCAGCCGGGAACCGGCCTGAACATCGAGCCGAACTCCGGCGCTGTCGGCAAGCTCGTCGAGACCGCGGAAGGTGCCGGCGGCACGCTCGACTTCATCCAGGGCATCATCCCGACGTCGCTGCTGTCGTCGCTCACCGAGGGCAGCGTGCTGCAGACCCTCTTCGTCGCGCTGCTCGTCGGCTTCGGCCTGCAGGCCATGGGCAAGCAGGGTGAGGGCATCCTCCGCGGCATCGGCTCGATCCAGAAGCTCGTCTTCCGCATCCTGGCCGGCATCCTGTGGCTCGCCCCGATCGGTGCCTTCGGCGCCATCGCCAAGGTCGTCGGTGACACCGGCTTCGAGGCCGTGGTCCAGCTGGCCACCCTCATGCTGGCCTTCTACCTGACCTGCACCATCTTCGTCTTCGGCATCCTCGGCACGATCCTGCGCTTCGTCTCCGGCGTCTCGATCTTCAAGCTGGTCAAGTACCTGGCCCGTGAGTACCTGCTCATCGTCGCCACCTCGTCCTCCGAGTCGGCCCTGCCGCGCCTCATCGCCAAGATGGAGCACGTCGGAGTGCAGCGCACCACGGTCGGCGTCGTCGTCCCCACCGGCTACTCCTTCAACCTCGACGGCACCGCGATCTACCTGACGATGGCCTCGATCTTCATCGCCGACGCCATGGGCAACCCGCTCGGACTCGGCGAGCAGATCTCGCTGCTCGTCTTCATGATCATCGCCAGCAAGGGTGCGGCCGGCGTCTCCGGCGCCGGCCTCGCCACGCTCGCCGGTGGTCTGCAGAGCCACCGCCCCGAGCTGCTCGACGGCATCGGCCTCATCGTCGGCATCGACCGGTTCATGTCCGAGGCTCGCGCCGTCACCAACTTCTCGGGTAACGCCGTCGCCACGATGCTGGTCGGCACCTGGACGAAGACGATCGACAACGAACGCGTCAAGGACGTCCTCGCCGGCAAGCTCCCGTTCGACGAGACCACGATGGTGGACGACGGGCACGGAGAGGCCCGCGATCCGGAAGCCAAGCCCGACCTCGTGAAGAACTAGCACCGCACGCACCGACCGAGAGCGGGCGCATCCTCCACACAGGGAGGGTGCGCCCGCTCTCGTGCTCACGGGTTACCGGCCGGTACTGTGAGCCCATGACAGAACTGCAGAACGTCGGCATCAGCACTCTCGGCGGCGCTCCCACCTCGCTCGAGGAGTACAGCGGCCGCGCGGTGCTCGTGGTCAACGTCGCCTCGAAGTGTGGCCTGACCCCGCAGTACACGACGCTGGAGAAGCTGGCCCGCGAGTACGCGGACCGCGGACTCTCGGTCGTGGGCGTTCCCTGCAACCAGTTCGGTGGCCAGGAGCCCGGCTCGGCCGAGGAGATCGAGACGTTCTGCTCCACGACGTACGACGTCACCTTCCCGCTGATGGAGAAGGTCGACGTCAACGGCGAGAACCGGCACCCGCTCTACGAGATCCTGACGCAGACCGCGGACTCCGAGGGGAACGCGGGAGACGTGCAGTGGAACTTCGAGAAGTTCCTCGTCTCGCCGGACGGCGAGGTCGTGGGCCGATTCCGCCCCCGCACCGAACCGGACGCCCCCGAGGTTCTCGCGGCGATCGACAAGGTGCTGCCCGTTCCGACTCTCTGACGTCGCCCGGCGTTCACGCGGGACGAGACCGTCGTACACCTCGGTGTGCGACGGTTTCTTCATGAGTGCACGTCTGATCGTGTCCGTGTCCGGTATCCGCGACGAGACCCGCGACGCCGCCGCCGAGTTCGCCGCGGAGATGGATCGCCGCGACATCGAGTTGTCGCTTCTCGTGGCCCCGCGGTTGAAGGACAAGTACCGCCTCACGCGCGACACCGAGACGCAGGACTGGCTGCGCATGCGCCGCGATCACGGAGACGCACTGGTCCTGCACGGATACGACCAGGCGGCCACCAAGCGGCGTCGTGCCGAGTTCGCGACCCTCCCCGCTCACGAGGCGCAGCTGCGGTTGCGCGCCGCGGACCGGGTCATGGAGGAGATCGGCATGCGCACCCGCGTGTTCGCACCGCCCCGCTGGGTCGCCTCACCGGGTGCGGTGTCCGCCCTTCCCACGGTCGGGTTCCGTGTCTTCGCCGGGCTCGCCGGCATCCAGGACCTCGAGCGGGGCACCACGGTGCGCGGTCGGGTCCACGGTATCGGTGAGGGCTTCGGCACCGGATCCGGTGGCTACGTCTGGGAGCCCGGGTCCACGGAACCGTGGTGGTGCCGCGCGCTCGTCATGGGTGCCGGCCGTACGGCTCGCCGCGGCGGCGTGGTGCGACTGTCGGTGAGCGCCAAGCAGCTCGGCCGTCCGGGCCCCCGTGCCGCCATGCTCGACGCGGTGGACCTGGCGCGCTTCCACGGTGCGACGTCGGCCCGCTACGAGTGGGTTCCGCGCTCACGCACCGCTGTCGCCTGACCCGGCCGCGACCTGCGCGTCGTACAGGTCGTAGGGATCCGCGATCGGCATCCCGAGGGCCTCGGACAGGGACTCCGCCGACCAGCTCGTTCCCTCGGCATCGGTGTCCACGGCGCCGTCCGAGGTGAGGTTCGACCGGAAGATCCCCGCGGCGGACGCGGGTAGGAAGTCCTCGTAGACAACGGGTTCGAGCCCGTCCGGCCTGCGAAGGTAGTAGGCCAGTCCGCGCTCCGCCATCTCCTGATCGGTGCCGGGGAAGTGCTGCGCCCACTCCCGGGCAGCGGCCTCGTCGGAGAGGCCGTCCACCCGCGCCATAGCGGTGTCGTACACCTCCCGGCCGCGGCGGGTGAGGGCGACGCCCCGTGCCTCCACCTCACCGAAGCGCACGCGGAGCCGATCGGAGAACGTGGCACCGGACGCGTCGCGAAAGAGTCGAGGTTCGGCGAGAGCTCGGAACGACGTCTGGCGCAACAGCACCGGCGGTCCGGCCCACCGAGGGGGTCCCTGGATCCTGTCGATCATCTCGATACCGCGCTCGGCCATGCGGCGGTACAGGTCGTCGATGTCGAGCACCCGCGGCGTCAGGTGGTTGATGTGCGTCGACGACACCCCGCCGATGTCCGCGGCCACCGACGACACGGCTTCGAGCTCGTCGTACCAGGCGCGATCGACGGGCTCCGTGCCGAGTTCGAAAACGGCGACGGCGCCGTCGACGAGCGTGGTGGCCTCCGGTTCCGGTAACCCGCCGTCCTCGGCGGCACGGACCGCGAGGCGCACCAGGTCGGGCGGGACGAGCGTGCGCGCCTCGAGTGCGGTCGAGAGTCGCTGCTCCAGATCGGCGGTGAAGAATCTGCGGTCGTCGACGACGAGCATGGAGCAGAACACCCGGAACGGGTTGCGGGCCAGCTCGATCGAGTCCACGGGCCGGAACGCCGTGGACACCACCGGTATCGGGGTGGCGGCGTCACGCAGATCGTAGAAGCCGACGGGGTGCATGCCGAATCCCCCGAACAGTCGTGCCACGTCGCGCAACTCGGCGACGGTCCCCACCCGGACGGCTCCGTGCCGTTCCGCCGTGACGCGGTGGAGGGTGCCGAGGCGCTCGGCCTCGGCACCCTCGCGAGCCACCACGTCTGCGTTCACCGCGGTCGCCACCTCCACCAGCGTCGTGTACGCCGGGACCTCACGGCCGTACATCGCCGAGAGGGCGACTGCGAAACGAGCGCGGAGATCGGACGCCGGGATCATGCGACGACGCTATCGCTGTCCGACCCGTTCCGGCACCCGGACGGCCACCAGGATGTCGTCGGAGACGTGGGGGGTTCCGGGTGCTGCCTCCACCAGTCGTGGACGCGTCTCGTCGACCGTGACGGTCCACTCGGCGGGGTCGAGGGACTCGGCGACGGAGTGGGGGCTGTGGAAGTCCGACGGATCGAACCCTGCCCAGCGGTGTCCGGGCGACGGGGTGTGGCCGACCATGAGCAGCGTGCCGCCGGGCGCGACGGTGTCGACGAGGCGCGCGAGCCCGTCCGCCGGCCCGGACCGCAGGATGCCGAAGTAGTGCAGCGTCAGCAGATCCGTGGAGTGCGGCGGCAGCGGGTCGGTCAGCAGGTCCCTGGCCAGCCACGTCACACCGTCGTGCAGTCCGCGTGCCCGCTCGACGGCCACCTCGGAGATGTCGACGCCGGTGACGGTCCAGCCGCGTTCCGCCAGCCACACGGCGTCGGCGCCCTCACCCGATCCGACGTCGACGGCGCGCCCGGGGGAGAGGTGCTCCGCGTACTGGACCAGTGTCGGGTTGGGATTGCCGCTCCACCGCTTGTCCGACTCCCGGTACAACTCGTCCCAGAAGTGCCCGTCCAGTGTCGGCCGGGGGCGCCCTGCCTGGACCGCCTGGTCGAACTCCTCGGCGACGAGGTTCGCGTTGACGTGAGCGCCGGCGAGGGCTCCCTGCGCGGTGGAGGCGATGACCGTGGCCGACGGGTCGGTGACGTTGCCCGCCGCCCACACTCCCGCCACGGTGGTGGCTCCGAAGGAATCGACCTCGACGACGTCGCCGAGTCCGGTCGCGTGCGGCACTGTGGTGAGGCCGAGCGATCCGAGAAGTTCACTGCGAGCGGTGAAGCGCAGTCCCACGGCGAGAGCGTCGACCGCGACCTCGGTCCCGTCGGCCAGCCCGACAGCACGGAGGCGATCCTCCCCGGTGAGCACCGAGGTGACCTTCTGCTCGACGATCTCGATGCCGCGCGCGGTGAATTTCTCGCGATCATCGTCCGCCAGAGGTCCGCCGTCGGTGAAGAAGGTCAGGTTCTCAGTCCACTGCCGCCACATCGAGGCGTGATGGATGCTGAACGGCCCGGTGCTCAGGACGCCGATGCGGTGATCCTGGATCTCCCACCCGTCGCAGTAGGGGCACTGCACGACGTCCCGACCCCAGCGTTCCGCCAGACCGTCGACGGGCGGGAGCAGATCGGTGAGTCCGGTCGTCACCACGATGCGCCGCGCCGAGAAGGCGCGTCCGTCGTCCGTGGTCGCGGAGAAGTGCCCGACGTGACCGCCGAGTGCGGTGACCGTGGCGTCGACGATCGTGACGTCGTATCGCTCGAGGTCGGCTCGGCCGTTCTTCAGGTAGTCGAGCGGCGAGGTGTGGTCCCGACCCAGCACGCCGTGCATGTGCGAGGCAGGTGCGTTGCGAGGAGTTCCGTTGTCCAGAACCAGGACTCGCCTACGGGCACGGCCGAGCATGAGTGCGGCGGACAGTCCGGCGGACCCGCCGCCGAGGACGATGACGTCGGCGTCGACGTGGTGGTGTGAGGTCATGCGGACACTGTGCGCCCGAGTCTGCGGATTTGACAAACATATTTGCCGAAACTGCAATATGAGGTATGGACGACTTCGACGGTGTGATCAGTGCGATCGGTCCGCGCTTGCGCGCTCTCCGCGTCGCGGCGGACGTGACCCTGGCCGCGGTGTCCGAACGCACGGGCATCCCGGTGAGCACGCTCTCCCGGCTCGAATCGGGGCAACGCAAGCCCAGCCTCGAGCTGTTGCTGCCGTTGGCCAAGGTGTACGACGTTCCCCTGGACGACATCGTCGACGCCCCCGAGACCGGAGATCCGCGGGTGCAGTTCACGCCGGTCACGACGAACGGCGTCACCGTCGTCCCGCTGACGCGCCGGGCGGGCGGGTTGCAGGCGTTCAAGCAGATCGTCCCCGGAGATCGCTACGAGGAGAACCCGCGGTTGGGGTCTCACGAGGGTTATCACTGGATCTACGTGCTGAACGGGAAGCTACGACTCATTCTGGGCGACAAGGACCTGGTGCTGGGTCCGGGTGAGGTGGCCGAATTCGACACTCACCTTCCGCACTGGTTCGGCAGCGCCGACCGCCGGCCCGTCGAGTACCTGGGAATCTTCGGACCGCAGGGCGAACGGATGCATGTGAAGGCGACGTATTCGGGGCGCTGAGGACCTTCGTGGTCAGGGGATGTGCAGGAGGCGCCCGACGACCTCGCCCATCAGTTGCGGGGGCACGATGCCCGGCTGGGCGAGTTCCTCGACGGCCAGACCGTTGCTGAGCGCCAGGATGACGAACGTGACCCACTCCGCGGGAACGTGCAACGCCGCTCCGGAGCTCTCGGTGACGCTGACGACGGCGTCGGTGACCGCCGCCCGGAGCTGCGCCCGGTGCTGGGCGAAGCGGGCACCCACCTCGGGATCGCGAAGGGCCCTCGACCAGTAGTCCATGAACAGCAGATGCCAGTCGCGATTGTTCGAGATCGCCTCCGTGAGACGGGTACTCAGCACCCGCTGGGCGTCCCGCAGGTCGGAGGGGAGCTCGGCGAGCAGGTCGACCGACATCCGCGCCCGACCGAGCACCTGCCGGTCCATCAGCTCGTAGAACAGCCCCTCCTTGGAACCGAAGTTCGAGTAGACCGCGCCCTTGGTGAACCCGGCCTGCTCGGCGATGGCGTCGAGCGTGGCGTCGGCGTACCCGCGTCGACCGAACTCCGTCATCGCGGACGCGATGATCCGCTCGCGAACCTCGCTGCGAGGGGGGCGCGTGGTCGGCTCGGTGATGTTCGGGTCGGGGGTGCTCACTCGGGAAGAGTACCGCTCGATACCGACGGTATCGAAAACATGGTTCGCCGTATACGGTGAGGTCATGGGGATACGAGAGTGCGATGTCGTCGTGGTGGGTGCGGGTCTCGCAGGACTGGTCGCGACAGCAGAACTGGTCGAGGCGGGCAAGCGCGTGATCCTGCTCGATCAGGAGAACGAGGCGAACCTCGGCGGCCAGGCGTTCTGGTCGTTCGGAGGGCTGTTCCTCGTGGACAGCCCGGAGCAGCGTCGTCTCGGCGTCAAGGACTCCTACGAACTCGCCCTGCAGGACTGGATGGGATCAGCCGGCTTCGACCGTCCCGAGGACGAGTGGCCTCGCCAGTGGGCCGAGGCCTACGTCGCCTTCGCGGCGGGGGAGAAGCGCTCCTGGTTGCGCGAGCGCGGCTGGAAGATCTTCCCGGTCGTCGGGTGGGCCGAGCGCGGCGGCTACGGCCCCACCGGCCACGGCAACTCCGTGCCGCGATTCCATCTCACCTGGGGTACCGGGCCGGGACTGGTGGAGATCTTCGAACGCATCGTGCGGGACGGTATCGACCGCGGCAGCGTGATTCCCGCCTTCCGGCACCGGGTCGACGAGGTGGTGGTGACCGACGGTGTCGCGACCGGTGTACGCGGCGCCGTCCTGGAGCCGACCGACGTCGCCCGCGGCGTGACGTCCTCCCGCACCGTGGTGGGGGACTTCGAGATCCGGGCCGGCGCGGTGCTGGTGACCTCCGGCGGCATCGGCGGCAACTGGGACCTGGTGCAGAAGAACTGGCCGAAGCGCATGGGCCGCACCCCTTCTCACATGCTCTCGGGCGTACCGGCGCATGTCGACGGTCGGATGCTGGAGATCTCGCGTGCCGCGGGCGGGAACATCATCAACGAGGACCGCATGTGGCACTACACGGAGGGCATCACCAACTGGGACTCCGTGTGGCCGAACCACGGCATCCGCATCCTGCCGGGTCCGTCGTCGCTGTGGCTCGACGCGTCGGGTCAGCAGCTACCGGCGCCGCTGTTCCCCGGCTTCGACACGCTCGGCACTCTCGAACACATCGTGTCGACGGGACACGACTACACGTGGTTCCTCCTCGATCAGAAGATCATCGAGAAGGAGTTCGGACTCTCCGGTCAGGAGCAGAATCCGGATCTCACCGGCCGCGATCTGCGCAAGCTTCTCGAGCGAGTCCGTCCCGGCGCACCCGGCCCCGTCGAGGCCTTTAAGCAGAAGGGCGTCGACTTCGTCGTCGCCGACACGGTGGCCGAACTGGTCGCCGGTATGAACAAGATCGGTGACGTCACGCTCGACGCCGCCGAGGTCGAGAAATTGGTCGTCGCGCGAGATCGTGAGATGGACAACGACTTCAGCAAGGACCTCTCGGTCTCGGCGATCCACGCGGCGCGCAACTACCGAGGCGATCGCCTGGCGCGCATCGCCACACCGCACAAGCTGCTCGACGAGACCGGGCGTGCCGCAGCGGGTCCGCTGATCGCCGTCAAGTTGCACCTTCTGACGCGAAAGTCGCTGGGCGGGTTGCAGACCGACCTGAACTCCCGGGTGCTCCGAGCCGACGGCACGCCGTTCCCGGGGCTCTACGCGGCCGGCGAGGTCGCCGGCTTCGGTGGCGGCGGTGTGCACGGGTACCGCTCGCTCGAAGGCACATTCCTCGGGGGGTGCATCTTCTCCGGACGTGCCGCGGGACGCGCCCTGCGGCGCTAGGTGTACTGCAGCCGGGGAGTCATCCCAGCGCCCACTGCACGTTCACCGAGACGCTGACGGTCTGCTGCCCCGGCTCGATCGGCACCGCGGACGAGGCGGAGCTTCTGTCGAAGCTGGGCGCCGACTCCTGGCCGGTGATGTTCTCGGTGATCGACAGGACTTTGCCTAGATCGCTTCCCGCCAGGGACGCGTACTGCTCGGCTCGGTCGCGAGCGTCCGCGAATGCCCGTGACCGAGCGTCGGCGATGAGGTCGGAATCGTCGTCGATGCGGAAGGACACGCCGGACACTCGGGTCGCGTTCCCACCTGCGCGGGTGGCGTCGCCCAGCACCGCCGACGCTCGCGACAGGTCGCGCACGGTCACACCGAGGATGTTCGACGCCCGGTAGCCGGAGATCGTGGAGGTTCCGCCCCCGAACCCGTCGGCATACTGCGGGTCGATGGACACCTGGCGGGTCTGGATGTCCGCGCGGTCCACTCCGGCAGCGGCGATCGCTTCGGTCACCGCAGTCACCGCGGTGTTCGCCTCGTCGATCGCCGTCGTCACGTCGTCCGCCGTCGTCTCGACACCGATCTGAGCGGTGAGAGTGTCCGGGGTGCCCTGGATCTCGCCGACCCCGGACACGGAGATCCCCGGCGGTGTGTCGGTGGCCGACGCACCGGACTCCCCGGTCCCGCATGCCGCGGTCGCCGCCACGACGGCCAGCAGGGCGGCAGATCCGACGACCTTCGAGGTACTCCTGGTCCACGTCATCGGGTCAGTGTCCACGACGGTCCGGGAATGTCTAGAGCGACGTGCCCGTCTCCTCCTCCAGGGCGCGGAACTCCGTCCCTTCGCCCGCGAGGCCCGACAGCATGCCGTAGTAGATGCCGCGCGCGTCCGGCGCGACGATGGCCTGGTGGATGGGAACGGCCAGTCGCGGAGAGACGGCGCGGAGGAAGTCGATGCCCTCGCCGATCTTCATCCACGGGGCCGCTGCGGGAAGTGCCAGCACGTCGATCTCCACGTCGGGAACGAAGAGCGAGTCGCCGGGATGCATCAGCTGCCCGGGCTGTTCCGGCGTGCCGAGGAGATACGCGATGTTGTCGATCAGCGGGATGTCCGGGTGGATCGTCGCGTGCGTGCCGCCCGCGCCCGTCACCTGCACGCCCCCGATGGAGAAGACGTCTCCCGCGTTCACGGCGGTCCACCGATCCCCGAGCTGGTCGGCCGTCTGCGGGTCCGCGTACAGCGCCGCGTCGGGGTTGGCTTCGAGGAGCGCCGGCAACCGATCGGTGTCGACGTGGTCCGCATGCTGGTGCGTGATCAGGATGGCGTCGAGGCCGGTGATGCCCTCGAACCCGTGAGAGAAGGCGCCGGGGTCGAACAGCACCGTCGATCCCGCCATCGACACCTGAATGCACGAATGTCCGAAGTGAGTCAGCTCCATGGTTCCCCAGTATGCGCCGGATTCGTGGAGTGGTTCGGGACTGGGTAAAGTGCCTGCTGGATCTGCCCTCTTAGCTCAGGAGCTCTCACGTGGCCCGTGTGGTTGTCGACGTCATGCCCAAAGCGGAAATTCTCGACCCTCAGGGGCAGGCCATCGTCGGGGCGCTGCCGCGACTCGGTTTCGCCGGTGTCTCCGACGTCCGTCAGGGCAAGCGGTTCGAGCTCGAGGTCGGCGACGACGTCGACGATGCGACTCTCGACCAGATCGCCGAGACCTTCCTGGCCAACACCGTCATCGAGGAATGGAAAGTGACCCGGCTGTGACTCGCCTCGAAGATCGACCGGCCTCCGGCCTTCCCGCCCGGATCGGTGTGATCACCTTCCCCGGCACGCTGGACGACATCGACGCCTCGCGCGCGGTCACGCTCGCAGGTGGTGAGGCCGTCAGCCTCTGGCACGGCGACGCAGATCTGAAGAACGTCGACGCCGTCGTCGTCCCCGGCGGTTTCTCCTACGGCGACTACCTGCGCGCCGGCGCCATCGCGCGCTTCGCCCCCGTCATGGATGCGGTCATCGACGCAGCGAAGGGCGGCATGCCCGTCCTCGGTATCTGCAACGGCTTCCAGGTGCTGTGCGAGGCCGGACTCCTGCCCGGCGCCCTCACCCGGAACGCCAACCTGCACTTCACGTGTCGCGATCAGTGGCTCACGGTGGAGAGCACGTCCTCGGCATGGTCCTCGCGGTACGAGGCGGGCGCCGAGATCCTCGTTCCGCTCAAGTCCGGTGAGGGTCGCTTCCAGGCGTCCGAGGCGGTCCTGGACGAGCTCGAGGGCGAGGGACGCGTCGTGTTCCGCTACTCGGGTGACAACCCGAACGGTTCGCAGCGGTCCATCGCGGGCATCTCGTCCGCCGACGGGCGCATCGTGGGACTCATGCCGCACCCCGAGCACGCCACCGAGGCCCTCACGGGCCCCAGCGACGACGGCCTCGGCATCTTCTACTCTGCGCTGGACGCGATCGTCACGGCCTGACGGTCACCGCCCAGGAGTGCGGCCGCAGGTCGTTCTCCACTCCGTCGGCTGCTGCCACGATGTCTCCGGCCGGTCGAGGCACGGGTGCGTCGCCGATGTTCGCCGACAGCACCAGTGTCGTCGTGCCGTCCGTCGCGGTGAGGGTGACCGCGGTGTTCTCCAGTCCGGACACCTCGGCGTGCGCACGGTGCAGCCACGGGAACCGGCGCCGCATCGCGATCAGGGCCTGGTGGCGCCGGTAGTGCGGCCATCCGTACGGCGCCAGATCGTCGGGTGTCGCCGGGAACTCGGGTCGGATGGCGTCGTCGCCACCCACCCGCTCCTCCTTGACTCCGCGAAATCCCTGCTCGTCGCCGTAGTACACCGTCGGCGTTCCCGCCACGAAGAACAGCAGCGCGGCGGCGATGTCGGCATCGTCGTCGTCGAGGGTGGACGCGATCCGGGTGACGTCGTGGTTGCCGACGAACGTCGCCGGAACGAACGTGGGCAGCAACTCGTCGTGGCGCCCCAGCGCGTGGGCGAACTCGAAGAAGTTCGCGTCCTTCAGGGCGCTCCACGTCGCCTTCCACAGCTCGTACTGCGTGATCGAGTCGAGTCCGGACTCCCGCACGTACGACGCGTAGTCCCCGTGGATCATCTCGCCGACGATCCACGCGTCGGGATGTGCCTCTCGCACACGGGGGAGCACCGCCGCCCAGAAGGCCGGTGAGACCGCGTACGCCGCGTCGAGCCGCCATCCGTCGACACCGCGGTCGAGCCAGTGCGTCATGACCTGTGCGACGTGCTCCTGCACCGCCGGCTCGTCGTGGTTCAACTCGACCAGCAGATCGTGGCCCTCGAACGTGCGCGGCCGACCGTCCTTCCAGCGGAACCACCGCCCCGCGTCCGAGTCGGGCCCGTCCTGCTCCGCACGAACGAACTGCGGGTTGCTCCTGCCGACGTGGTTGAAGACGCCGTCGAGCAGAACTCGGATGCCCTTGGCGCGTGCCGCACCGATGAGCGCGTCCATGTCGCTGTCGGTTCCCAGACGGGAATCGATGCGGAGATGGTCGACGGTGTCGTAGCCGTGGGTCTCCGACGCGAACACCGGGCCGAGTGCGAGGCCGTTGCACCCGAGCTCGAGGAGGTAGTCGAACCAGCCCTCGATCCGGTCGAGTCGGTGTTCGGTGCGGTCCACTGCCTCGGCCTCGGCGCCGACGAACCCGAGGGGGTACACCTGCCACCAGATGACGTGATCGACCCAGTCCTGCATCGCATTTCCCCCTTTTTCCCGGTCTCGGCGAGGGTTCGCCGAGCGACGGTCTGCTTGTCGGATCGCACAATTCGATTCCGGTTGTGTAGTGACTGTCACTATGAGTAACTGACGTCGGCGGACGACCGTTCGTCACCACCGTGCCAAGGGAGTCACCATGTCCTCCGACCTCACCGATCTGCTCGAACTCTTCCAGAACCTGTCCGGGATCGTCGACGCGCTCGGATCGATCTTCGACGGACTGTCCTTCTTCAGCTGACCCGATCATCCCTGTGGGGCGAACTCGGCCGAGTCCGCCCCACAGGTGTGCCCGGCGTGGAATGGCAGGAGTCAGCGTCGGATCGGGTCGGAGTCCACGCGTGGTGACAGTGCTGGTGACAATGGCTCACCCGTGGCACGGCGTTGCAGGTGGTGCACAGATCGACCCGTGAGTCGATTCTCGTCACCGAATCGCGACAATTTTCGGGTTGCGAGCCATTCTTTTGTGTGGATTACTTAGCAAGCGGGCAACAAGCCCACCAACCTCACAAAGGGAGCTCCTCATGACCGACCTCGCCAGCTTCGTCGACCTTCTCGGTGCACTGTCCGACATCTTCGGTGGCGCCGGAAGCTTCCTCGACGGCCTGAGCTTCTTCAGCTGAACCCTTCTCGACTCGTGATGCCGGGTCCACCCTCGTGGTGGGCCCGGCATCGCTGTCTCCGCACCCCGTCTCTCTACGATCGGTGACCATGGCGTCCCTCACCTCCGCGACCGCGGCCGGCCTCTGTTCCTTCGTCGACGCGTCCCCGTCGCCTTTCCACGTCGTCGAGACGGTGGCCTCGGAACTGGCGGCGCACGGGTTCACCGCCGTGGCCGAGACGGACGCGTGGCCCTCCGAGCCCGGCCGGTACCTCGTCGTCCGCGGTGGTTCGATCATCGCTTGGTCCACCGAACGCGCGCCCGACGCGGCGTTCCGCATCGTGGGCGGGCACACCGACAGTCCGAACCTCCGCGTCAAGCAGAACCCCGATCTCGACGTCGCCGGGTGGCAGATGGTCGCCCTGGAGCCGTACGGCGGCGCGTGGCTCAACTCCTGGCTCGACCGCGATCTCGGCATCTCCGGCCGTCTCGGTGTGCGTGACGGCGGCTCGGTGCGAGACGTCCTCGTGCGCGTCGACCGTCCCATCCTGCGGGTGCCCCAGCTGGCGATCCACCTGTCGGAGGATCGCAAGGGAGTGCACCTCGATCCGCAGAACAACGTGAACGCGATCTGGGGCGTCGGGCGATCACCCCACTCGTTCATCGGGTTCCTCGCCGACGAGGTCGGGGTGGATCTCGGCGACGTGCTCGGGTGGGAACTGATGACCCACGACCTCAATCCTGCTGCAGTGGTGGGACTCTCGGACGACCTCGTCAGTTCGCCGCGACTGGACAACCAGGGCACCTGCTACGCCGGAACCGAGGCGCTGGTCGTCGCGGCCGCGCAAGCCGACGACTGCATCCCCGTGCTCGCACTCTTCGATCACGAGGAGGTGGGCAGCATGTCGGACCGTGGCGCGTTCTCGGATCTGATGAACACCGTCCTCGAGCGCATCGTGCTCGCGCGTGGTGGCGGCCGCGAGGAGTTCCTGCGCGCGATGGCCGGGTCGATCCACGCGTCGGGCGACATGGCGCACGCGACCCATCCCAATTACGTCTCGCGGCACGAGCCCGCGCACCGCATCGAGGTCAACGGTGGCCCGGTGCTCAAGGTCAACCAGAATCTGCGCTACGCCACCGACGCCGCCGGTGCCGCGGCCTTCGCCTTGGCGTGCGAGCGAGCCGACGTCCCACTGCAGCGGTACGTCCACCGGGCCGACCTTCCGTGCGGATCCACCATCGGCCCCATCACCGCCTCGCGCACCGGCCTGTCCACCGTCGACGTGGGTGCCGCGCAGCTCGCCATGCACTCCGCGCGCGAGGTGATGGGCGCACACGACGTCGACATGTACGCCGACGCCTTGGCTGCGTTCCTGGGGGCGTAGCGCTGGGTCGGGCTGCGCTGCGCTGGGTGCCCGTTGCATCCTGGCCGTTGGGCCGCCTGGCGATCCGATGCCGCCGCCGGGCGGTGCGCGAGATGGTCAGCGCACGCTACGGGATGTGCGCTGCACCGGGCGGTGCGCGCGGGCCGCGTGGTGGTACGGGAACCCCGTCGACGCGGCCGACGAATCCTGCTGCCGTACAGGGCCCGGCGGGGGAGACTGGCGGGATGGAGATCGCGCAGTGGTGGCCGGCCGTCACGGCGGAGACTCGGGACTGGCTGGTCGAGCACAACGGTGAGCCGCTCCCGTCCGCCGTGAGGGACGACGTGCTGCGCGTGAACGGCGATCTCACCGACCCGTCGTGGTGGGCCGGTGAGTCCGTCGACGGGTCGTCCGAGCTGACGGACGCGGCGACGGACTGGATCGAGTCCGCGGCGAACGAGGGGTGATGGGTTCCGGCGTCCGGCATGGTCTGTCCCGCAGTGATCGGCGACCGGCGCCGGTTCTTCACGAGGGCGGTACACGATGCGTGCGGTGACGGCAGGGCTCTTCCACTCGGTGGACGGTGTGGTCGAGGCTCCCGACCAGTGGCAGTTCGACAGTTTCGACGACGAACTCGGCCAGTCCATGGGCGGGTTCATGAGCAGGACCACCACCGCCGTCATGGGTCGGGTCGCCTACGAGTCGTGGTCGGAACACTTCGGCAACGCGGGGGCGGACGACCCCTTCGCCGGCTTCATCAATCCGGTGGAGAAGTTCGTCGCCTCACGCACGCTCACCGGAGATCTCGCGTGGCAGAACTCGACGCTCATCGACGGCGATCCGGTGGAGTTCGTGCGTCGACTCAAGCAGACCGACGGTGGCGACATCGCGCTGGTGGGCGGCGTCTCTCTGGTCCGCCAGCTCTTCCTGGCCGGTGTGCTCGACACCCTGACCCTGATGACGCACCCCGTCGTCGTGGGCAAGGGCCAGCACCTGTTCGAGCCGGGGGATCCGCTCACTCGTCTCGTCCTGACCAACTCCCTCGTCACGAGCAAGGGCAACGTGGTCGTCGACTACGCCGTCAAGGGGGACTAGCGGGCAGGCCGGAGGCCGGTCGGACGGTGTCGGGTCCTGCACATAGAATGACCTCGACATTCTGCCGAGGGAAGGACCCCATCCACCGTGTCTGTCGAGTCCACTCCTCAGGTCGACGCCCTCCCCACCCCTCCGGTCGACACCGTCTCCGCTGCGGCCGGGTCGCCCGATGTCGCTCAGCCGTGGGCGGAGCTGGGTCTGAAGGAGGACGAGTACGCCCGCATCCGGGAGATCCTCGGCCGCCGCCCGACGGACGCCGAGTTGGCGATGTACTCGGTGATGTGGAGCGAGCACTGCTCGTACAAGTCGTCGAAGGTGCACCTCAAGTACTTCGGCGAGACGACGACGGACGAGATGCGATCGGGAATGCTCGCCGGAATCGGTGAGAACGCGGGCGTGGTCGACGTCGGCGACGGGTGGGCTGTCACCTTCAAGGTGGAGAGCCACAATCATCCGTCGTACATCGAGCCGTACCAGGGTGCGGCCACCGGCGTCGGCGGCATCGTGCGCGACATCATGGCCATGGGTGCTCGTCCGATCGCGGTGATGGATCAGTTGCGTTTCGGTGCGGCTGATGCTCCGGACACGCGCCGGGTGCTCGAGGGCATCGTGCGCGGCGTCGGCGGTTACGGAAACTCACTCGGCCTCCCGAACGTGGGCGGCGAGACGGTGTTCGACGCGTCCTACGCCGGCAACCCGTTGCTCAACGCGCTGTGCGCCGGAGTGATGCGTACCGAGGATCTGCACCTGGCGTTCGCGTCGGGCTCGGGCAACAAGATCATCCTGTTCGGTGCCCGTACGGGCCTCGACGGGATCGGCGGCGTGTCGGTGCTGGCGTCCGAGACGTTCGACGAGAAGCAGGGCCGACGCAAGCTCCCCGCGGTGCAGGTGGGCGACCCGTTCACCGAGAAGGTGCTCATCGAGTGCTGCCTCGAGCTCTACCAGCAGAAGCTCGTGGTCGGTATCCAGGACCTCGGCGGTGCCGGATTGTCCTGTGCTACCTCCGAGCTCGCTTCGGCGGGTGACGGCGGTATGCACATCGCCCTGGATCGGGTTCCGCTGCGTGCGACCGGGATGACGCCGGCGGAGGTGCTGTCCAGCGAGTCGCAGGAACGCATGTGCGCCGTGGTGGCACCGGAGAACGTCGACGCCTTCATGGCGGTGTGCGCCAAGTGGGACGTGCTGGCGACCGACATCGGCGAGGTCACGGACGGTGAGCATCTCGAGATCACCTGGCACGGCGACGTCGTCGTCGACGTGCCGCCCAAGACGGTGGCCCACGACGGTCCCGTCTACGAGCGTCCCGTGCAGCGGCCCGCGAGCCAGGATGCCCTCGTGGCGAACACCACCGAGGGTCTGCCCCGTCCGACCACAGGTGTGGAACTGCGCGAGACCCTGCTGCAGATGATCTCCTCCCCCCAGCTCTGCAGTCGGCGGCTCATCACCGAGCAGTACGACCGGTACGTCCGCGGCAACACCGTGCTCGCCGAGCACGCCGATGCCGGTGTGGTGCGCATCGACGAGAAGACCGGCCGCGGAATCGCTCTCGCGACCGATGCGTCCGGCCGGTACACCGCGCTGGATCCGTACCGCGGTGCGCAGCTGGCTCTGGCCGAGGCGTTCCGCAACGTCGCGACGACGGGCGCCACGCCGAAAGCCGTCACCAACTGCCTGAACTTCGGGTCGCCCGAGGATCCGGGTGTCATGTGGCAGTTCCAGCAGGCGGTACGCGGCCTGGCGGACGGCTGTGTGCAACTGGGCATTCCGGTCACCGGCGGAAACGTCAGTTTCTACAACCAGACCGGGTCGACGCCGATCCTGCCGACCCCGGTGGTGGGTGTGCTGGGTGTCCTCGACGACGTCCACCGCCGCATCCCCACGGGCATCGGCCTGGAGCCGGGCGAGACCCTGATCCTGTTGGGTGACACGCACGACGAACTGGACGGCTCGATCTGGGCCCAGGTCGTCCACGACCATCTCGGTGGTGTTCCGCCGCAGGTGGATCTGGCTCGCGAGCAGTTGCTGGCCGACATCCTCACGGCGTCGAGCCGCGACGGTCTGGTCACCGCAGCGCACGACCTCTCCGAGGGCGGGCTCGCGCAGACCGTCGTCGAGGTCGCGCTCGCCGGCGAGACCGGGTGCCGCATTCTGCCGCCCGAAGGAACAGATCCTTTCGTCACCTTGTTCTCGGAATCGTCCGGGCGGGTACTCGTTGCTGTCCCTCGGACCGAGGAGACCAGGTTCACGGGGATGTGCAGCGCGAGGGGGATGCCATGGACGCGTATCGGGGTGGCCGACGAAGGGGCGGACGAGGTGGAGTTCCAGGGACTGTTCAGTGTCCCGTTGACCGAACTCCGCGAGGCGTACGAGGGGACGCTCCCGGCGCTCTTCGGCTGACCGACCTTCCCGGCACCGCCACCGTCCGATGACCGACACCGATACTCGGTCGTCGGACGAACTGCAGCGCCCCCACAGTTTCGAGGAACTGCCGGCGTACGTCCTGAGCTCGGCGACCCGCACGGTGCGCAAGCACCCCGCGTGGATCTGGGCGTGGGGTCTGCTGCGGCTCGACGTCACCGGCATCGCGTTCGGCGCCCTGTTCTTCTGCTGGTCGCTGACGCCGTCACTGCTGCCACGCGGCTGGCTGTTCCAGGGCATCGTCAGCGGCATCACCGCGGCCATCGGGTACGGGGTGGGCGTCGCTGTCGGCTGGATTCTCCTGCGCACGGTGCTTCGTCAGCAGCCGTGGTGGCCGCTGCCGATCCGCGTGGAGCGCGCACTCCTGGTCGCTGTCCCGGTGATCGCGACCGTCGCCGGAGCGGTCATGCTCTACGCCTCTGCGGACTGGCAGCGTCAGCTCGCCGCGCTCATGGGCGCCGAGGGGCTCACGTCCACGGGGTTCATCCGCACCGGCATCATCAGTTTCGCGGTGTGCGCCGCGCTCATCGGCCTGTGGCGGGTCATCCGGGACATCCGCCGCTTCGTCGTGCGCTCGATCCTGCGTCTGATCCGACTCCCGCAGTGGGTTGCCAACCTCGTGGGGTTCCTCCTCGTCGTGACGGTGCTCGTCACACTGGTGCAGGGTGTGCTGTTGCGCGGCACCATGACCGTCGCCAACTCGGTCTTCAGCACTCAGAACAGCAACACGCGTGAGGGTGCCGAACAGCCGACGGTGCCCGAGCGTTCCGGTGGTACCGGTTCGCTCGTGGACTGGGACACACTGGGATTCGAGGGCCGGAACTTCGTCTCGGGTGGGTTGTCGGCCGACGAGATGACCCGAGCGACCGGCCGCACGGGCATGGAGGCGATCCGCGCGTACGTGGGACTCGAGAGCGCGGAGACGGACGAGGAGCGCATGAATCTCCTGGTACGCGAACTCGATCGAACCGATGCGTTCTCCCGCAAGGCCATCGTCGTCATCCCGACCACGGGAACCGGGTGGGTCAATCCCACCGCAGCTCGGGCCGTGGAACTGATGTACGACGGGGACGTCGCGCTCGTGGCGTCCCAGTACTCGTACCTTCCGAGTTGGATCTCTTTCCTCGCCGATCGCGAGAAGGCGGCGGCCGCGGGGAAGTTGCTCATCGACACCGTGCACCAGCGATGGGAGCAGGAGCCCGAGGCGACCAGGCCCAAGTTCTACGTCTACGGCGAGAGTCTCGGAACCCAGGCCGGCGAAGGCGCGTTCGCGGACATCGCCGACATCCGGGACACCGTCGACGGAGTGCTGTGGGTGGGCCCGCCGAACTCCAATCGCATCTGGGACACCTACGTCAGCCGACGCGATCCGGGAACCACCGAGGTGGAACCCGTCTACGCCGGCGGACTGCTGATGCGGTTCGCCGACAGCACCCGTGACGTCGAGGCGCTGAGCGGGGACTGGCCCTACCCGCGCGTGCTGTACATCCAGCACCCGTCCGACCCCATCGTGTGGTGGACGCCGGATCTGATCTTCCAGCGTCCGGATTGGCTCGCCGAGCCGCCCGGGTACGACCGACTGCCCAGCATGCGGTGGTTCCCGTTCGTCACCTTCTGGCAGGTGAGTGCCGACCTCACGAACGCGGCCGGCGTGCCGGACGGGCACGGCCACAACTACGGGACGACGGTGCTCGACGGCTTCGCCGCTGTGGCCGCCCCCGACGGGTGGACGCAGGCCGACACCGAACGCATCCGCGTCGTCATGAACGAGTACGCCGACGCCGACGGTCCCGAGAAGTGACCGGACTGGCCCGATGGGTGCTGTTCGACATCCCCATCGGGACAGTGCTACCCGAGGAATTCCTGTTCCGCGGCGTCGTCGACACCGTGGCCACCGCCGTGGTGGGTCCCCGTGCCGCACTGGTGGTCGGCTCCACGGCATTCGGGGTCTGGCACTGGTACGACTCGGGCAGGTCGGTGCCCGTCGTCCTGTTCACCGGGGCGGCCGGCGCACTGTTCGTCGAGTCGAAGCGGCGAACCGGCACCATTCTGACGCCCATGGCACTGCACTGGGCCGCCAACTCGGTCGGTGCGATCGCATCGACGTGGTGGCGCTCTACTCGAGGTGACAGACCGCCTCGAGGTTGAGGCCGTCGGGGTCGTACACGAAGCCGCCGAAGTAGTTCTCGTGGTACTCGGGGCAGACGCGCGGAGACACCTTGTCCCGTGCGCCCGCCGCGAGGGCCGCGGCGTGGAACTCCCGGACGGCGTCACGGGTCGGTGCCGAGAACGCCACGTGCAGTGCGGGATCGACGGTGCTTCCCTGGACCAGCCAGAGGAACGGCTTTGCGGCCACTGCCGAATCCGACCATGCGGACGTAGTCGTCGTCCGACCCGCCGGTGACGTCGAGCAACTTCTCGATACCCAGTACCGCGAGGGCCGGCACGTAGATCGCGAGTGAGCGGTCGACGTTCGTGACTGTCACGTTGAGGTGGTCGATGGTCGATCCTTGATAGGGGTTCGGTGTCATGGAGACAGTGAAGCGTCCATCGCGGACTGCGGCGGTCCTCGTTGATCAGACCGTGCCTCAGCATCCACAACTCGCGAGAATCGGCGGGATCCCGTCAATGCGGGCGACGTCTGGACCGTGAGGCACGGCTCGGGGCACACCGCGCTCGGTGAGACACTGAACAGCGTGGCACCCTCGAAACCCGTCGACCCGGCCGAGCTCCGGAGCGCACTGCAGACCGTGTCTCCGTGGCTCGACGACCCCGACCTCCCGAAGCCGCCGCGCGCCGATCTCGCCGCCGCGGTGCGGCTCAGTGCGCGCACCATCGAGCAGACGGCGCCGGGCTCGAGTGTCGAGGTGCGCGTGCCGCCGTTCGT
Source organism: Rhodococcus sp. SORGH_AS_0301 (assembly GCF_030818285.1). Classification (NCBI taxonomy): domain Bacteria; kingdom Bacillati; phylum Actinomycetota; class Actinomycetes; order Mycobacteriales; family Nocardiaceae; genus Rhodococcus; species Rhodococcus sp. SORGH_AS_0301. The sequence goes on along the minus strand of NZ_JAUTAC010000002.1, from coordinate 3,021,518 downwards.
CGCGGTGCAGTGCATCGTCGGGCCGCGTCACACCCGAGGGACGCCGCCGAACGTCGTCGAATGTGACCCGCGGACATGGCTGTTGTTGGTGACGGGGCGCGTGGCGTTCGACGACGCCGTGCGCGGAGCGGGCGTCACGGCATCGGGTGGCCGCGCCGGCGAGGTGGCGCACTGGCTTCCGCTCGTGCGTATCTGACTGTCACCGCCAGGGCTGCACCGGCGGCTTCACCCACAGAATCTTCTCGTCGGAATGCGCCCGGCGGGCCGCGTCGTGATCGGGGTGATCGCGCGCCCACTCGGCCTTCTCGCGCAACAGCGTCGAGACCACCGTCCACGTCTCGTCGGAGCTGGGCGGGTTGATGTCCGCGGCCCGGGCCACCTTGCGTCGGACGTCCGCGGCCATCGCCGCGAGATCGTCCGCTGAGATGTCGCGGTCCCACAGATACCGAGCGAGAGCGACGGCCTTGTCGCGTCGGGACTTCTCGGCCGCGTCGGAGTGGCTGTAGAAGTTCTTCTCGGCCACTACCAGCCCCAACTCCCGGCGATGCCCTTGAACGGTCCGACGACGTCCCGGGTGATCCACCCCGCGTAGAAGCCGCCCTCCTGCGGGCGTGCCACCTCGCCGTCGAGCTCGCACGTCAGGGACACGGGAGAGAAGGAGAGCGCGCCGGCGATCGGTGCGAAGGACGGGGTGGGGTTCTCGTAGCTCCAGCCGCCGGCCTCGAGCACGGCGCCGTCGTCGCCCACGATGTCCCAGTAGGTGGCGGATCCCTTCCATTCGCACATCGTCGATCGCGCACTCGAGCGCCGCAGTCGGCTCTCGTCGACGTCGGCCCGCGGGATGTACCAGGTGGGCGGATGGCTGGTCTCCAGGACGCGGTGGGCCGCGTGACTGTCGGCGACGACCACGTCGCCGAAGCGCACCACGAGATGCTTCGTGGACGCCTCGAGGGCCGGCGGACGCGGGTAGTCCCACACCGATTCCTGCCCCTCGCCGGGCTGTTCGGGGGTGACGCCGTACGGAAGTCTGCTGACCATGTCTCCATCATGGCACCGCGCCGCGAGTCGTGGATCACAGCTCACCGCGGTATCGGTGCCTGCCGACGGCTTGTTGATCGCGGGGTTGCCCGTAGACTCCCCGAGTGTGCGTGCAGCGTGGCCTGCACCCCACCCCTCCCGGCTTCTAGGAGAGCGCGTCGTGACTCGTGACCCCTCGGTCAACAGCCCGAATCTGCTCGATGACACATCCGGTCCGGAACTGGACATCAACGAGAACGAGCCGCGGGAGGAATGCGGCGTCTTCGGTGTGTGGGCCCCCGGCGAGGACGTCGCGAAGATGACGTACTACGGCCTCTACGCGCTGCAGCACCGCGGTCAGGAGGCCGCCGGCATCGCCGTGGCCGACGGGTCCCAGGTGTTGGTGTTCAAGGACCTCGGTCTGGTGAGCCAGGTGTTCGACGAGCAGACTCTCGGCGCCATGAGCGGCCACATCGCCATCGGGCACTGCCGGTACTCCACCACCGGATCGACGACGTGGGAGAACGCGCAGCCCATCTTCCGCACCACCGCGGCCGGCAGCGGCATCGCCCTGGGCCACAACGGCAACCTCGTGAACACGGCCGAGTTGTCGGAGCGGGCGCGCGACGCCGGCATCATGGGCCGCCCGCGCGGGACCGGTGCCACCTCCGACTCGGACATCGTGGGCGCACTGCTGGCGCACGGCGCCGCGGACAGCACCATCGAGCAGGCGGCCATGGAACTGCTGCCGACGCTGAAGGGTGCCTTCTGCCTGACCTTCATGGACGAGCACACCCTCTACGCGGCACGTGACCCCCACGGTGTGCGTCCGTTGTCCCTGGGCCGTCTCGACCGCGGCTGGGTCGTGGCCTCGGAGACCGCCGCCCTCGACATCGTCGGCGCCTCGTTCGTCCGCGACATCGAGCCGGGCGAGCTGCTCGCCATCGACGCGGACGGCGTGCGATCCTCCCGCTTCGCCGCGCCCGAGCCCAAGGGCTGCATCTTCGAGTACGTCTACCTCGCACGCCCCGACAGCGTCATCGGTGGCCGGTCGGTCCACTCGACCCGCGTCGAGATCGGCCGCCGCCTGGCCGAGGAGCACCCCGCCGAGGGCGATCTGGTGATCCCGGTCCCGGAGTCGGGAACGCCCGCCGCCGTCGGCTACGCGCAGGGTTCCGGCATCCCGTACGGCCAGGGCCTGATGAAGAACGCCTACGTCGGACGCACGTTCATCCAGCCGTCGCAGACCATCCGTCAGCTCGGCATCCGGCTGAAGCTCAACCCTCTCCGCGAGGTCATCCGGGGCAAGCGCCTCATCGTGGTGGACGACTCGATCGTCCGCGGCAACACCCAGCGGGCCCTGGTACGCATGCTGCGCGAGGCGGGCGCGCTCGAGATCCACGTGCGCATCGCGTCGCCGCCGGTCCGCTGGCCCTGCTTCTACGGCATCGACTTCGCCTCGCCCGCGGAACTGATCGCCAACGGCATGGACTCCGAGGACGGCATGCTCGAGGGTGTGCGGCAGGCCATCGGCGCCGATTCGCTGGGCTACATCTCGATCGAGGGCATGATCGCCGCCTCCGAGCAGCCCGCGACGCGGCTGTGCTCCGCGTGCTTCGACGGCAAGTACCCCATCGAGCTCCCCAAGGAGACCGCCATGGGCAAGAACGTCCTCGAGGGCATGTTGGCGACCGCAGCGGGCATCGCGATGCCCGCTGCCGTCGACAACGTGAGCGCTCTCTCGCGCCCCTGACACCCAGATGCTGATCCGGCTCGCGATCGCCGAGGCGATCGCGACGGGAACGATCCGGGTGCAGTACCGGCGCTGGGCGAAGAGGCGCGTCAAGGCGGGTACGTGGATCCACACGCCGGCCGGTGTCGTCGTCGTGGACTCGATCACCGAGTGCGACCCCGAGTCGCTCACGGACGACGATGCCCGCGCGGCGGGAGAGCCCTCGATCTCGGCCTTGCGCAAGGGGTTTCGGGGCGCTGACGGTGATCCCGTCTGGCGGGTCGAGGTGTCGTTCGGTGGCGGGGAGGCCGGAGGCCGGCCGGATCGGGGCGAGGACCCGCGAGTGGGGCTGCGTGCGGACGACGATCTGTCCGACGACGACGTCGCCATGGTGACCACGAAGCTCGATCGCATGGACGAGCGTGCCGACGCGCCGTGGGCCTGGCGCACCCTCGAGCTGATCCGGGAGCGCCCGGCGGTGCTGGCGGCGGACCTCGGCGCCGTGCTGGGACTCGAACGCGACGTGTTCAAGCCGCGCGTGCGTCGACTGAAGGCGCTGGGTCTGACCGAGAGTCTGAAGGTGGGATATCGGCTGTCTCCGCGAGGCGAAAAGCTGTTGGACATCAGGCGGTCGGACAGGTAAGTACCGGTCATGTTAAAAATTTCGTGTGGTTCGACACATGAACGACATGCGCACTCGGTAACGTGCCGTTCACCGAACCACCGGAACGACCCGGCCGGACGGGACGCGACGCGCGCTTCCGACACCGCGGGCCCAGACTCACGAAGGACATCCACACCATGAGCGTGCCCTCCCGAGGACGCACGGCGCGGCGCACCGCAGCCGTGTCCATCCTGTCCGTCGCGGCTCTCACCGCGGCAGCGTGCGGCTCCGGCCGCACCGACGACGGCGGCGGCGCAGGCGGTGAGGGCGGCGGCGAGGCGCTCGTCGTCGGCACCACCGACCAGGTCTACTCGCTCGATCCTGCCGCCTCGTACGACAACGGCTCGTTCACGATCATGAACCAGGTCTATCCGTTCCTGATGAACTACGCCCCCGGCAGCGACGAACTGCAGCCCGACGCCGCCGAGAGCTGCGAGTTCAGTCAGCCGACGGTCTACACCTGCACGCTGAAGGACGACCTGACCTTCGCCAACGGCCACGCGCTGACCAGCGAGGACGTCAAGTTCTCGTTCGATCGCATCGTGTCCATCAACGATCCCAACGGCCCGTCCTCGCTGCTGGCCAACCTGGACTCGGTGGCCGCGCCGGACGACAAGACCGTCGAGTTCACGCTGAAGGCCGCGAACGACCAGACCTTCCCCCAGGTTCTCGCCACCAACACCGGGCCCATCATCGACTCCGAGGTCTTTCCGGCCGACTCGATCATGGACGACAACGCGGTCGTGGCGGCCAAGCCCTTCGCCGGCCCCTACTCGATCGACAGCTACGAGAAGAACTCCCTCGTCAGCTTCTCCGCCGCGGCGGACTACAAGGGCGTGCTGGGCGAGCCCAAGACCGGATCGGTCACCCTGCGCACCTACACCAGCGCGGACAACCTCAAGCTCGACATGCAGAACAAGTCCATCGATGTCGCGTGGCGTTCGCTGACCCCGACCGACATCGAGTCGCTCGACCAGGTGGACGGCCTCACCGTCCACGAGGGCCCCGGCGGCGAGCTCCGCTACATCGTCTTCAACCAGAACACGATGCCCGGCGGCACACCCGAGCAGAAGCTCGCGATCCGCAAGGCCATGGCCGCCTCGGTGGACCGTGACGCACTGTCGGAGAACGTCTACAAGGGCACGTTCACGCCGGCGTGGTCCGTGGTGCCCAGTGGCCTCGAGGGCGCGAACACCGCGTTCAAGGACGTCTACGGCGAGGCCCCGAACAAGGACGAGGCAGCGAAGTTCCTGTCCGACGCCGGTGTGCAGACCCCGGTCGCGGTCAATCTGCAGTACAACCCCGATCACTACGGTTCCTCGTCGTCGGAGGAGTACGCGGCGGTCAAGGCGCAGCTCGAGAGCTCGGGCCTGTTCACGGTGAACCTGCAGTCCACCGAGTGGAACACCTACAACAAGGAACGCGTCGCGGACACGTACCCCGTCTACCAGCTCGGCTGGTTCCCGGACTTCCCGGATGCGGACAACTACCTGACGCCGTTCTTCGCACCGGACAACTTCCTGCAGAACCACTTCGAGAACCCCGAGATCACTGCGCTGATCGACTCCGAGCGGACCGAGACCGACCCGGCTCGCCGCTCCGAGATCATCGGTGAGATCCAGACGCGGATGGCGCAGGACTTCGTGTCCACGCTGCCGCTCCTCGAGGGCAAGCAGATCGCGATCTCGACGGACGAGGTCCAGGGTGTCGACGAGACTCTCGACGCCTCGTTCAAGTTCCGCTTCACCCCGCTCACGAAGGGCTGATCCATGGTCACCACCACGCCCGACGAGGCGTCGGTGGGGAAGCAGTCACGGGCGAGCGCGTCGTCACGCTACGGCGCGCTCGCCCGTTATCTCGTGATCCGGTTCCTGCTGATCATTCCCACGGCATGGATCCTGGTCACGGTCGTCTTCTTCCTCATGCGCGTTCTCGGCGATCCCATCAGTGCTGCCCTCGGTGGACGACTGCCCGCCGACCAGATCGCCGAACGACGCGCCGCGGCCGGTTACGACCGGCCGATCCTGGTGCAGTACTGGGAGTACCTGTCCGGTCTGCTGCGGGGAGACTTCGGTCGCTCCGCGACCAGCAACCAGGAGATCAGCGGTGTGCTGATCACCAACGGCGCGGCGACGCTGGAACTCGCGTTCTGGGCGTTGCTCGTCGCGTTCGCCGTCGGCATCCCCCTCGGCTTCTACGCCGCGACCCGCCGCGACTCGATCTCCGACGGCACCCTGCGCATCCTGGCGATCCTGTTCTACGCGGCGCCGGTGTTCTTCGTCGGCATGCTGCTCAAGCTGGTCTTCGCCGTGAAGCTCGGGTGGCTGCCGGTGGCGGGCCGGGCGAGCACCAACGTCGAACTGGCACTGCAGAACGTGTCACCGAAGACCAACATCCTGCTGATCGACTCGATTCTCTACGGGGAGCCGAGCTACACCGTCGACGTGCTGAAGCACGCCGTGCTCCCCGCGGTCGCGCTCGGACTTCTCACCGCCGGCGTGTTCCTGCGCCTGGTGCGGGTGAACCTTCTGCAGACCCTGCAGTCCGGCTACGTGGAAGCTGCGCGCGCACGGGGACTCTCGGCGCGCGTCGTCGCCCGGCGGCACGCCTTCCGCAACGCGCTCATCCCGGTCGTCACCGTGATGGGGCTGCAGATCGCCATGCTGCTGGGCGGCGCGGTGCTCACCGAGACGACGTTCGAGTGGCAGGGACTGGGCTATCAGCTCGCTCGCTACCTGCAGGCGCGCGACTTCATCGCCGTCCAGGGCATCGTCACGTTCCTGGCCATCGTCGTCGCGGTCGTCAGCTTCCTCACCGACGCCATCGTGGCGATCGTCGATCCACGAGTGAGGTTCTGATGAGTATCGAGGTGAGCGTCGGCTCGATCGAGGCGCCGAAGCGACGTCGGGGTGTGCCCGGCCTGTCGATCATCCGCTCGAGTGCCGGACTGCAGAAGGCCACCATCGTCATCGGGCTCGTGCTGGTGGTGCTGTTCGTGATCATGGCGGTCTTCGCTCCGCTCATCGCGCCGTACACCTTCTCCCAGACGTCCGCCGACGGCATGGAGTTCGCGCGCCAGGCGGCGCCGAGTGCGGACCACATCTTCGGGACGTCGGTGCGCGGAGAGGACGTGTTCTCCCGCGTCGTCTACGGCGCACGGACCGCCCTGCTCGTCATCGTCACGTCGCTGGTGCTGTCGATCGTGGTGGGCGTTCCCCTAGGACTGCTCTCCGGCTACGTCGGCCGGTGGGTGGACCGGGTGTTGGTCCTCTTCATGGACGCGATGTACGCGTTCCCGAGTCTGCTTCTCGCCGTGGTGGTCTCGATCGTCGTCGCCGGAGGCCAGTCCAGCAGTTTCGGTGGTGTCCTCTCGGCCGCGATCGCCATCACCGCCGTCTTCGTGCCGCAGTACTTCCGCGTGGTGCGCAACGCGACGGTCTCGGTGAAGACAGAGCCCTACGTGGACGCGGCGCGGGTCACCGGCGCCGGCCCGGTGCGGATCATGTTCCGCCACATCCTCGCCAACGTCACGCAGACACTGCCGGTGATCCTCACGCTCAACGGCGCCGAGGCCATTCTGACCCTGGCGGGTCTCGGCTTCCTTGGGTTCGGCATCGAGCCGACGTCCGCGTCCGAGTGGGGATACGACCTCAACAAGGCGCTGCCGGACATCTCCAACGGCATCTGGTGGACGTCGATCTTCCCCGGCACGGCCATCGTCCTGGTCGTGCTCGGCATGACCATGGTCGGCGAGAGCGTGAGCGAGACACTCAATCCCGTTCTTCGTACACGCCGCAAGCAGAAGGACCCCTCATGACGGCCTCAGCGTCCACCCCGCAGGCGGCTCTGACCCTCGAGGCACTGTCGGTCAGCTTCGCCACCGACGCCGGGCCCGTCGACGCCGTCAGGGGAGTGAGTTTCGAGGTCTTCCCCGGCGAGGTCCTGGCCGTCGTCGGCGAATCGGGCTCCGGGAAGTCGGTCAGCGTCCGCTCCGCCATCGGGCTGCTCCCGGACACCGCCCGCGTACGCGGAACCGTCACCGTGGGGTCACGCGAGGTGACGTCGCTGTCGGACAAGCAGTGGGCCGATCTCCGCGGCAATGCCGTGGCGATGGTGTTCCAGGAACCCGGCAACGCCCTCGACCCGCTGTTCACCGTCGGTTTCCAGATCGTCGAGGCCCTGCGAGCTCACGCCGGACCGGACGGGAAGGTGCTGGACAAGAAGGCTGCCCGCCTCCGGGCGATCGAGTTGCTCACCATGGTGGGTCTGCCCGACCCGGAGCGGCGATTCGGCTACTTCCCGCACGAGCTGTCCGGTGGCCAGAAGCAGCGTGTGATGATCGCGATCGCCATCTCTTGCGAGGCGAAGGTGATCATCGCGGACGAGCCGACGACGGCACTCGACGTGACCGTGCAGGCCGAGATCCTCGACCTGCTGCGCGACCTCAAGGACCGTCTGGGCTGCGCGATCGTGCTGATCACGCACAGCATGGGCGTGGTGGCGGACATCGCCGATCGGGTCGTCGTCATGAAGGACGGCGAGGTGGTCGAGGAGGCACTCGTCCACGATCTCTTCGCTGCGCCGAAGGCCGACTACACGAAGACGTTGCTGGCGGCGGTCCCGACGCTCGATCCCGTGGTCACCGATCGCACCGTCTCGGACGAGGTGGTGCTGTCGGTGCGCGATCTCGTCGTGCAGTTCCCCGGCGGCATCGGTCAGCCCGTCTTCCGGGCCGTCGACTCGGTGACCTTCGATCTGCACCGCGGCGAGACCCTCGGTCTGGTGGGGGAGTCCGGTTCGGGCAAGTCCACCATCGGCCGTTGCGTGGCCGCACTGCAGAAGCCGACGTCCGGCTCGGTGGACGTCCTCGGTCAGGACGTGGGCAGGCTGCGGGGGTCCGCGCTGAAGAGTCTGCGCAAGCGTTTCGGATTCGTGTTCCAGGATCCGTCCACGTCGCTCAACCCCCGACTGACCGTCGGCCAGTGCATCGCCGAGCCGATGATCGTGCACAAGGCCGGGTCGAAGGCGGACATCGCGCGCACGGTCGTGGAGTGGCTCGATGCGGTCCAGCTCCCGAAGGGCACGGAGAAGCGGTACCCGCACGAGCTGTCGGGGGGTCAGCGTCAGCGGGCATCGCTGGCGCGGGCACTCGTCCTGAAGCCGGATCTGCTGGTCGCCGACGAACCGACCAGCGCGCTCGACGTCTCGGTGCAGGCCGCGGTTCTCGACCTCTTCGAGGAACTGCAGACCGAACTGCACTTCGCGTGCCTGTTCATCAGTCACGATCTCGCCGTGGTCGACCGCCTCGCGCATCGGGTGGCGGTGCTGCGGGGCGGCGCCGTCGTCGAGCTCGGGACGCCCGGACGGATCCTCCGGGATCCGGCGGAGGAGTACACCAAGCGCCTGATCGCGGCCATTCCCAGGCCCGAGGTGACACGAGACCGGAAGGACCGATAGGCCTCCGGTACCGTTAGGGCCGCATCCGACCCTCCCGGGTACTCACACACAGATCAGGCTGGAGCAGTACACCCATGACCGATGACACCCACCAGCCCGGCGCAGGAGCCTCGTACGCAGCGGCAGGAGTGGACATCGAAGCCGGTGATCGTGCCGTCGAGCTGTTCGCGCCCCTCGCCAAGCGGGCGTCGCGACCGGAGGTCATGGGCGGTCTCGGTGGGTTCGCCGGCCTGTTCGCGCTGAAGGGCGGATACCGCGAGCCGCTGCTCGCCGCGTCCACCGACGGTGTGGGCACCAAGATCGCGGTCGCGCAGGCTCTGGACAAGCACGACACGGTGGGACTCGACCTGGTCGCGATGGTCGTGGACGACCTCGTCGTCTGCGGCGCCGAGCCGTTGTTCCTGCAGGACTACATCGCGGTGGGGCGCGTGGTGCCCGAGCACGTCGCGCAGTTGGTCAAGGGCATCGCCGACGGCTGCATCCTGGCCGGATGCGCACTGCTGGGCGGCGAGACCGCCGAGCACCCCGGCATGATGGCGGACGGCGAGTACGACCTGTCCGCGACGGGTGTCGGCGTCGTCGAGGCCGACCAGGTGCTGGGCCCGGACCGGGTGCGTCCCGGCGACGTGGTCCTCGCGATGGGGTCCTCGGGACTGCACTCCAACGGCTACTCCCTCGCTCGCAAGGTTCTGCTCGACATCAGCCGCATGTCGCTCACCGGTCATGTCGAGGAGTTCGGTCGCACGCTCGGCGAGGAGATGCTCGAACCCACCCGCATCTACGCCAAGGACTGCCTCGCCCTCGCGGCGGAGACGGACGTGCGGACGTTCTGCCACGTCACCGGTGGTGGCCTGGCTGCCAACCTCGCTCGCGTCATGCCGAAGGGCCTCGTCGCCGAGCTCGATCGCGGAACGTGGAGCCCGGCTCCGATCTTCGCGATGATCGCGCAGCGCGGACGCGTGGAGCGCGAGGAGATGGACCGCACGTTCAACATGGGCGTCGGCATGGTCGCGATCGTGGCACCCGAGGACGTCGACCGCGCCCTCGCCGTGCTCACTGCTCGCCACATCGACTGCTGGACGCTGGGGACGGTCAAGAAGTCCGCCGACAGCGGAACCGACGAGCGCGCCGTGCTGACGGGTAATCACCCGCGTTTCTAGGTTCTCGTTTGTCGCAGGACTGGTCGGGCACCCGACCGGCATGACGACGTACGACGGATTCGACACCCTCCCGATCGCCGGTCAGTGGCGAGTGGGCCGAGACGGCCGCACCGCCGACGACGTGAACCCGTACTCGGGCGACGTCCTGACCACCCTCCCGCTGGCCGATGCGGCCGACGTCGACGCAGCGTTCACGGCGGCGAGCATCGCGCAGCGGGACTGGGAGTCCACGCTCCCGACCGAGCGTGCGGACGTGTTCCACCGCGCAGCGCGCATCATGGAGGAGCGCAAGGACGAGATCGTGGACTGGCTCGTCGCGGAGGTCGGCGCCATCCGCCCCCGCGCCGAGTGGGAATGGCTGGCCGTCCGCGCGGTGATGCTCGAATCGGCGAGCTACCCCACTCGATCGGCCGGGCGCATTCTCCCCGCTGCCCTGATCGACGGCAAGGAGAACCGCGTGTACCGGCGGCCCCTCGGCGTGGTCACGGTGATCAGTCCGTGGAACTTCCCGATGCAACTGTCCGCCCGCTCGGTGGCGCCCGCGCTGGCGCTCGGCAACGCAGTGGTGCTGAAGCCCGCGAGCGACACCCCCGTCACCGGCGGACTCCTGCTGGCCAGAATCCTCGAGGATGCCGGGTTACCCGCCGGCCTGCTGTCCGTCGTCGTCGGCAAGAGCAGCGAGATCGGTGACGCCGTGACCTCGCATCCCCTCACACGGCTCGTGTCGTTCACAGGCTCGACGCCCGTGGGGTCGGGCATCGCGGCGTCGGCGCCGCTCACCAGGATGTCCCTCGAACTCGGGGGCAACGGGCCTCTGGTCGTGCTGGAGGACGCGGACGTCGAGGCAGCCGTGAACGCGGCGGTCTTCGGGTCGTTCTTCCACCAGGGTCAGGTGTGTATGGCGACCAACCGGGTGATCGCGGTCGATGCGGTGCACGACGAGGTGGTGGACCGGCTCACCGAGCGGGTCCGGTCACTGCGCACCGGCGACCCCGCCGATCCCGACACACAGATCGGCCCGATCATCAACGACGCGCAGGTGGAGTCGACTCTCGACCGGATCTCTCGACCGGATCTCTCGCGCGGAGTCGGACGGCGCGGAGATCCGCGTGCGCGGAGAGCGTTCGGGACCGGCCGGGCGGGTGCTGGGCCCACATCTCGTGCTGGGAACGAACGGCGTCGCGACCGCCGCCGAGGAGGTGTTCGGACCCGTCGCCACGGTGATCCGCGCAGACGGGGAGGACGACGCCGTCCGGATCGCGAACGACACCGAGTACGAGCTCTCCAGCGCGGTGTTCTCGCGAGACGTCGAGCGTGCGGTCCGGGTGGCGACGAGACTCGACGCCGGAATGACACACGTGAACGACACCACGATCAACGACGAGCCCAACACCGCGTTCGGCGGCGAGAAGAACTCGGGCATCGGTCGTTTCGGCGGCGAGTGGGCCATCGAGGAGTTCACCACCGACCACTGGATCAGCGTCCAGCACACGCCGCGACAGTATGCGATCTGACCTCGCGTGAAGAACCTCGCACACACGACCGTGCGGGGCGTCCCTGAGTCGGAACGCCCCGCACGGTCGTGTGTGCGATGTGAGGATTCCCCCCGTGTCAGGGGATGCGGTCAGCGCCGCCAGTCGTCGTAGTCGTCATCGTCGTGTCGGGACGGCTCCCGATCGGCGATGCCGTTGCGGTGCGAGTCGGGGGAACCTGTGAGCTCTCGTTGGAGACTCTCGAAGTCCGTGGACGGTGAGCTGTACTTGAGCTCACGTGCAACTTTGGTCTGCTTTGCCTTAGCCCGGCCGCGGCCCATGGCTAACCCCCTCGCGAGTAGCGGGGCGGCCTGGGATTTTTTGGCGGCCCCGTCTGATTGTGTGTTCTTCCTGCCCACACTCTAGCGTGCGAATCGGGTCTGCGCTTCCACCGGCGCCGGTGTCACACCGACGGTGCGCGCCGCGCCGCCCGGGCCGCCATGTCGCGGGCCTCGCGGTAGACCTTGGGCGCCAGATCGGGGGTGTTCAGAAGGATCTGCATCGCCTCCGCCGACACCCCGGTGAAGAGGTCCCGCACGGTGACTCCGTGGTCGGGAACGGACACGATCTCGATGTCGTCGCCCGCCGAGAGCGCGCCGACTCGCACGACGCGCAGGTACGCCCCGACATCGCCCCGCGCGGTGAAACGCTTGACCCAGGTCTTCTCGCCCGTCCACCGCGCGAAGGCGGCACACGGGCGCCGCGGAATGGTCACCTCGAGCTCGGCGGTGCCCACCGACCAGCGCGTTCCGACGACCGCATCGGTGACGGGCAGTCCGCTCACGCGCAGGTTCTCACCGAACCACCCCGCGGGAACCTCCCGGCCGAGTTCCTCGGCCCACCTGTCGGCCTCGGCCTCGTCGTACGCGTAGACCGCCTGGTCCGCGCCGCCGTGGAAGGTGACGTCGCAGGAGCGATCACCGTGCAGACCGAGCTCGGTGACGTCGACCGGTCCGGACACCGCTCGCTTGTCGATGGCGGAGTCGACTACCGCCGGCCGAGAGATGGGGTGGATGGTGTGCACGACGCACACCGACAGCACGCGTCCCGACGGGGCCGGCTGCGTCACCGGCCGCGCAGCCGATCCACCGCGGCGCGGCCCGCCTGGACCGCGGTGTCCAGGACGTAGGAGTCGGGATCGATCGAGGCGGCACACGGCCCGGCGTCGAGCGTGGTCTCCACCGGCACCGCGCGCTTGATCTGTGCGAGCGCGATCGGTCCGAGCTCGAAGTGATCGACGACGGTGCCGATGCGGCCCACGGATCGGCCGCCGACGGTGACGTCGTCGCCCGTCTCCGGTCGACCGTCCGCGGAGCCGTCGAGGTGCAGCAGGACCAGTCGGCGCGGAGGCTTGCCCAGATTGTGGACGCGCGCCACCGTCTCCTGTCCGCGGTAGCACCCCTTCTCGAGGTGGACGGCCCCGAACTCGGTGACCCCGCCGATCCAGCCGACCTCGTGGGGAATCGTGCGGTCGTCGGTGTCGAGACCGAGGCGTGGTCGACCGGACTCGACGCGCAGCGCCTCGAACGCCCAGCTGCCCGCCTCACGCGCACCCGCGACGACGAACTTCGCCCACCACTCGTCGAGACGGTCGGCGGGGACCAGGACGTCGAATGAATCGGTGCGGGTCGGCCACGGCATCCGGCGGACGAGACCGGCGTCGGGGTTCGCGGCGTCGAGCGGAAGGGCGTCGTACGGCATCGCGGGCACCTCGGCGCCCACCGCTCGCAGGATGGAGCCTGCCTTCGGGCCGAGCAACGACACGACGACCCGTTCGCTGCCGCGACGCGGCGCGGCCTTCGACCAGAACACCATCTTCGACAGGAAGGCGAGAAGGTCCGGTCCGCGGTCCGCCTCGGTGTCGATCCAGGTGGTGCCGTCGAGGTCTGTCATGACCATGTGGTGTTCGACGCGCCCGTTGACGTCCAGGCTCAGGTTCTCCGCGGAGGCTCCGTCGGCAAGCGTCGCGACGTGCTGGCTGGAGATGGTGTGCAACCAGGTCAGTCGCTCCTCGCCGGTGATCGCGATGACGAACCGGTTCGACCGATCGACGACCGCGGCGGTCGTGACGGCGGCGCGCTGCTCACCCAACGGATCCCCGTAGTGCCAGGCGGTTCCACGATCGGGACCGTCCTGGGGTGCGGCCACCGCGCCGGGGCGGGCCAGAACGGGGGAGGAGTACAGGCCAGGGGTCTCGGACACCCCACCAGTCTAGGAGCGGACTGCCCGGTCCGGCCACGGCACTACCCTCGGGGCCATGACTTCACGCGTGGTGGTGACCCTGGACGGTGCCGTGCTCGATCCGACCGAGCCTGTTCTGCATGCCGACGACCTGGCGGCGGTGCGCGGGGACGGCATCTTCGAGACCGTGCTGATCCGCGAGGGTCGGGCGTGCCGACTCGACGCTCACCTCGCCCGCCTCACCCGGTCGGCGGCCATGCTCGACCTCGCGGAACCGGACGTCGACGCATGGCGGCGCGCGGTGGACGTGGCACTCGCGCAGTGGGAGAAGACCGGTGGCGGCGAGGGTGCGATGCGGCTGCTGCTGAGCCGGGGGCGCGAGGGCGCGGACGGTGCCGAGACGGCGCTCGTCATGGTCTCCGCCGTCGCCGATCGCGTCACCCAGGCGCGCGCGGAGGGCGTGTCGGCCCTGACCCTGAACCGGGGTTTCTCCATCGACGCGACACAGCAGTCGCCCTGGGCCCTGCTCGGTGCGAAGACTCTGTCCTACGCCACCAACATGGCGGCCCTGCGCCACGCGGCACGAGAGGGCTTCGACGAGGTCGTGTTCCGCAGTATCGAGGGGCAGGTGCTCGAGGGTCCACGGTCGAGCGTGCTGGCCGTGGTGGACCGCCGCATGGTCACGCCTCCGGTGGAGCACGGGGTGCTGCGCGGCACCACGGTGGACGCTCTCTTCGAGGTCGCGGGCGACGCCGGCTTCGACTGTGCGCACGAGCCGTTGCGGGTGGCCGATCTGATCCTGGCCGACAGTGTCTGGCTGATCTCCTCCGTCACGCTGGCCGCGCGCGTGCACACGCTCGACACCACGCACCTCAAGGAGATGCCGTCGGACCGCGTCGTGCGCGAACTGGTGGACACCGCCGTCGCGCGTTGACGCGCGCCACAGGTAACGGTGGACACAGTCCATCGCCTACTACTACGCGTAGTAGTAGCGTCGGCCCCGTAGGCAGGATCCCCGCCTCGCAGCCGACGACAAGAAGCTGGTCATGGACGCACTCGATGTCTCACGATGGCAGTTCGGAATCACCACCGTCTATCACTTCCTGCTCGTCCCGCTGACCATCGGACTCGCTCCGATCGTCGCCGCGATGCAGACCATGTGGGTGATCACCGGCAAGGACTCCTGGTACCGGCTCACCAAGTTCTTCGGCAAGCTCTTCCTCGTCAACTTCGCACTCGGCGTCGCCACCGGCATCGTCCAGGAGTTCCAGTTCGGCATGAACTGGTCCGAGTACTCACGGTTCGTGGGCGACGTCTTCGGTGCGCCGCTCGCGCTCGAGGGCCTCGTCGCGTTCTTCCTCGAGTCCACGTTCCTCGGGCTGTGGATCTTCGGGTGGCAACGGCTGCCGAAAGTCGTTCACCTGGTGACGATCTGGCTGGTGGCCATCGGGGTCAACGCCTCCGCCTACTTCATCATCGCCGCGAACTCGTGGATGCAGCACCCGGTGGGGGCCGTCTACGACCCGGACACGGGGCGTGCCGAGCTCGTCGACTTCTGGGCCATGCTCACCAACAACACGGCGCTCGCGGCGTTCCCGCACGCGGTGGCCGGATCCTTCCTCACCGCAGCGACATTCGTCGCCGGCATCGCCGGGTGGTGGATGGTGCGCAGCGCACGTCGCGGCGACGTCGGCCCCTCGTCGGAGGCCCGCTCCATGTTCCGCCCCGCGGCCCGGCTGGCATTCGTCGTCATGATCGCCTCCGGCGCTGCACTCGCGATCACCGGAGACGTGCAGGGCAAGCTGATGTTCGAGCAGCAGCCCATGAAGATGGCATCGGCAGAGTCGCTGTGTCACACCGAGACCGGCGCCTCGTTCTCGATCCTCACCATCGGCACCCACAACAACTGCGACAGCGTCCAGCACATCGTCGCGATCCCCGGCCTGACGTCGTTCCTCGCGAAGAGCGACGTCGACGCGACCGTCCAGGGTGTCACCGAGCTGCAGCAGCAGTACGAGGAGCAGTACGGACCGGGTAACTATCGGCCCAACCTCTTCGTGACCTACTGGGCCTTCCGGATGATGATCGGCCTCGCCGCCGGGTCCGCCGTGCTCGCGCTCGCCGGCCTGTGGGTCACTCGAGGTGGCCGAGTTCCGGACCAGCGCTGGTTCTCCCGGCTCTCACTGCTCGCGATCCCGACACCCTTCCTGGCCAACAGTGCGGGCTGGATCTTCACCGAGATGGGCCGCCAACCCTGGATCGTCGCGCCCAACCCCAGCGGAGTCGACATGATCCGCCTGACGGTCGACCAGGGTGTGTCCGACCACCCCGTCGCTCTGGTGGCGGCGTCCCTCGCGACGTTCACCGTCCTCTATGCCGGGCTCGGTGCCGTCTGGTTCCTGCTCATGCGTCGCCACGTGCAGGCAGGTCCGCTCGAGCACGACAGGCACCCCCACGACGACGACGGTGACGACACCGACGCCGACGCCCGCCCGCTCTCGTTCGCCTACTGACCCGCCGGAGACATGATCATGGGAACGCCCGAATTCTGGTTCGCCGTCGTCACCGCATTGTTCGTCGGATACTTCGTTCTCGAGGGATTCGACTTCGGGGTCGGCATGCTCATGCCCGTTCTCGGTCGATCCGGCCGGGACGACGCCGAGACCCGACGTCGCGTCGTGCTCAACACGATCGGTCCGGTGTGGGACGGCAACGAGGTGTGGCTCATCACGGCGGGAGGAGTGCTCTTCGCGGCCTTCCCCGAGTGGTACGCGACGCTCTTCTCCGGCTTCTATCTGCCGCTGCTGCTGATCCTCGTGGCGCTCATCCTGCGTATCTGTGCCATCGAGTACCGCGGCAAGATCGACGACCCCGTGTGGCGGCGTCGGTGCGACCTCGGTATCGGGATCGGTTCCTGGGTGCCCGCGGTGCTGTGGGGTGTCGCCTTCGCGAACATCGTGCGCGGTGTCGCCATCGACGCGGACAAGAAGGTCACCTCGGGACTGCTCGACCTTCTCACTCCCTATGCGCTGCTGGGTGGTGCGACCACAGCGATGCTCTTCGCGTTCCACGGTGCCGTGTTCATCGCCCTCAAGACGGCCGGCGAGGTTCGAGCGGACGCATCGAGACTCGCTGCGGCACTGATCGTTCCGACCGTGGTGGGCGCCGGGGTGTTCGCGCTGTGGACTCAGCTCGCGCACGGGAAGGGCTGGACCTGGTGGATCGTCGCCGCTGCCGTGGCAGGGCTGGTGACGGCAGCGGTGGCCGTGCTGCGCGGGCGAGACGGATGGGCCTTCGTCGGCACCACCGTGACCATCGGCGGAGCCGTGCTGTTGCTCTTCTGCTCACTGTTCCCGAACGTGATGCCCTCGACCATCGACGCCGCGTTCTCGCTGACCGTCGACAACGCGTCGTCCTCCGCGTACACGTTGCGCATCATGGCGTGGCTGTCGGCGATCGTGGCACCGGTGGTCCTGGCCTACCAGGGCTGGACCTACTGGGTCTTCCGTCGGCGCATCTCGACGACGCAGATCCCGGCGTCCATCGGCCTGGCGAGCACTCGATGACCGCGACGAGGCGGCCCCGAGGACCGATCGACCCCCGGTTGTGGCACCGGTCGGTGCCCGTCCGTCGTCACCTCGTGGGGTCGGTGGCGCTCTCCCTGGTGACGACCGCGTGCGTCGTCGTCATCGCCGTCGTCGTCGGGACCGTGCTGGGCGGCGCGGTCACCGACCCGACCCGTCGGACGGTCGGAGCCTGGACCACCGAGCTGACGGTCCTGGCTGCCGCCGTACTGGTCCGCGTCCTCGCGTCGTGGGCGCGGTCGAGGTACGCGCACCGCTCGGCGGTCCGAGTCGTGCGCGGGTTGCGCGCGGACATGCTGGACGCGGCCACGACGACGCGCGCGCGCGGCGGGGAGGATCGGGGCGAGTGGTCGACGGTGGTCACGCGTGGTCTCGACGGACTGGCGCCCTACCTCACCGACTACGTCCCGGCCCTCGTCCTGGCGGCGACCGTCACGCCGATCGCGACCCTTATGATCGCGTTCGTCGATCCGCTCTCCGCGGTGATCGTGGCGGTCACACTCCCGACGATCCCGGTGTTCATGGTGCTGATCGGTCTGATGACCCGCGGGCGGTCCCGACGAACCCTCGACGCGATGACGCGACTGTCCTCTCAGCTGATGGACCTGCTCGCCGGAATCCCGACACTGCGCGCACTCGGCCGGCAGGACGGGCCGGCCGCGCGGGTCGGCGAACTCGGGGACGAGCACCGCCGCCGGACGATGGCCGCACTGCGCGTCGCCTTCCTCTCGTCCATGGTGCTCGAACTGCTGGCCACGCTCGGCGTCGCACTCGTCGCGGTGTCGATCGGTCTACGCCTCGTGTACGGCGACATGGAGCTGGCACCCGGCATCGTCGCGCTCATTCTGGCGCCCGAGGTCTACTTGCCGCTGCGCGCACTCGGTGCCGCCTTCCACGCGTCCGAGGACGGTGCGGAGGCCGCGGGACGTACCTTCGCTCTGCTCGAGAGCGCCGAGTCGCAGGCGCCGCGTGACCAGCGGACGGCCGCGCCGCCCACCGGTCCGGTCACCGTCGTCCTGACGAACCTGTCGGTCCGCGGGCGGGACGGGTGGGCACCCCGCCACCTCGACGCGACGTTCCGGGCGGGACGGGTGACGGTGCTGACCGGCGCCAACGGGACCGGGAAGTCGACGGTCCTGGCGTCCGTTCTCGGGCTCGTCGATCCCGACGAGGGGTCCGTCTCCCTCGTGGGCTCCGACGGGGTGCGGGTCGACCTGTCGACCGTCGACCTCGACCAGTGGTGGCGCCGTGTGACCTGGCTGCCGCAGCGTCCGGCCGTCGTCGCCGGATCCGTCGCCGACAACCTCGACCTCGGGGCGCGTGGTGACGTGGCCGAAGCTGCTCGCGCCACGGGGTTCTCGTCCGTCCTGGCGTCCCTGCCCCGCGGAGCCGCGACGATGCTCGGCGCCGGGGGAGTGGGACTGTCCGTCGGAGAAGCCCAGCGGTTGGCCCTGACGCGCACTCTCGCCGCGACGGAATCCGTCGTGCTCCTGGACGAACCGACCGCCCACCTCGACCCGGAATCGGCGCGTCGGGTGCTCGGGTCCCTGCGGGCCGCGGCCGACGGCGGCCGCACCGTCGTCATCGTGGGGCACACGCCCGAGGTGCTCGCCGCCGCGGACTCTGTCGTGCACGTGGACCGAGCGGCGGTGTCGGCATGAGCGATCTGACGCGGGCACTGCGGCTGCTCGACCTGCCGCCGGGGCGCGTCGCGCGGGCCGTGGCGGCGGGAGTCGCGACGCTGGGCAGTGCACTCGCGCTGTCCGCGCTCTCGGCCTGGCTCATCACGCGGGCATGGCAGATGCCGCCGGTGTTGCACCTCTCGGTGGCCGTGGTCGCGGTGCGCGCGCTCGGCATCACGCGCGGCGTGTGTCGGTATCTGGAACGACTGGCCACTCACGACGTCGCACTGCGCGGGACCGTCCGTGCGCGGTCCACCCTGTACCGCGAGCTGTCGCAGGGTGATTCGGCCACGGCGGTGACGACGCGGCGAGGGGATCTCCTCGTGCGGACCGGCGCCGACGTGGACGCCGTCGGCGACGTGGTGGTGCGCGCCCTCGTTCCCGTCGCCGTCGCGGCGGTGGTCTCGGCCCTCGCGGTCGGACTCGTCGCCGTGTGGTCCCCTGCCGCGGCAATAGTGCTGGCGGTCGCGTTGCTCGTCTCCGGGGTCGTGGCGCCCTGGTCGAGCGCCAGGGCCGAGCGGGCCGCCGCCGAGGCTCTCGTCGCTGCGCGAGCCG
The DNA here is from genome assembly GCF_030818285.1 of Rhodococcus sp. SORGH_AS_0301. Classification (NCBI taxonomy): domain Bacteria; kingdom Bacillati; phylum Actinomycetota; class Actinomycetes; order Mycobacteriales; family Nocardiaceae; genus Rhodococcus; species Rhodococcus sp. SORGH_AS_0301. The sequence continues at coordinate 3,001,954 of NZ_JAUTAC010000002.1, read as the reverse complement.
ACCTCGCCGCCCACGCCGTCACCGCGATCGACCACGCCGCCGAACTCCGGGTGTCCGGGCGACTGGCAGACGTGCGACGCCGCGCCGACGAGGCCGACCGCGCCGTCGGTGCCGCGCAGGACCGCGCCGCCGGGTGGTCCGCCCTGTCCGCCGCGGCGACCCCGCTGTCGATGGGAGTCGCGGTGCTGGGCGCCCTCGCCGTCGGCATCTCGGCGTACGGCACCGCATCGGGGTTCGCGGGCGGCACCGACCCCACCGGGCTCGCCGTCGTGGTGCTGGTTCCGCTCGCCGCGTTCGAGGCGACGGGTGCGATACCCGCCGCCGCGGTGGCGTGGGTGCGCGGATCCGCGGCGGCTCGGCGGATCATGGCTCTCGTGGACGAGGCCCGCTCCGGGCCGGCGGTGACGCCGAAGGACGACCAGTCGCCGTCGCCGTCGGTGCGCCTCGAGGTGTGCGACGTCGTCGCAGGCCGCGGCGGATCGCGGACCGCGCCGGTATCTCTGGTGGTGGAACCCGGTGCGCGCCTGGCGATCAGCGGACCCAGCGGCGTCGGCAAGTCCACGCTCGCCATGACGATCGCGGGGCTCGTCGCCCCCGCCGCGGGCGCCGTGCTCGTCGACGGCAGGTCCGTCGGCGAACTGTCCGAGGACGCGGTGCGCCGGACGGTGTCCTACGTCGCCGAGGACGCCCATGTCTTCCGGACCACCGTTCTGGAGAACCTCCGTGTGGTGCGCGGTGACGTGACCGAGACGGAGGCGACGGCGGCACTCGACCGGGTCGGGCTCGGCGACTGGGTGCGCGCACTGCCCGACGGTGTGCACACGGACCTCGACGGCGGCGCGGAGGTGCTGTCCGGCGGACAGCGTCGCCGACTGCTGCTGGCCCGCGCGACGCTCTCGCGGGCGGCGGTGATCATCGTCGACGAGCCCACCGAACACGTGGACGACGTGTCCTCCGCCGCGTTGCTCGCCGCGATGCTCGATCCCGACGGTGGACTGTTCGATCGGGCGACGACCGTTCTGGTCGTGACGCATCGACCGGTGCCGACGGGCGTTCGAGTGGTGACCGTGAGCGGTGAACGTCAGGTGTGTTCGCTCACGGAAAAAGACGTTGCCGACCGGGCTGATCCACGCGTAGCGTCGTCTGTACACGAGAGAGGAGGTGGTCTGGAATTGTATGACTCTTGGACGCGTGAGGTGGCTGCCCGCTAGCCGCAACCGCTGACGGTTCTTCTCTCACCGCGCGAGCGGCGGGCGAATACCAGGCAGCTACCCGACCCCCGAGCCCTCGGTCCGTCCAGACCGAGACCCGTACTCCTGCAACGGTGTACCGGTAGGGCTCGGGGGTCGTCCCATGTCCGGATCAGGCCCGCGCGCCTGGTCTTCCCCGTTCTGCCGAGCAGACCCCCTCGCCTGTGTCACTGTGGGGGACATGACGAGTGACGAGCAGCCCGACACGACGAACACCGACGACACGTCCTCCGACACCGGTTCGGCGAACGAGGAGACCGTGGGCCCCGAGCTGACGCAGGAGGACCTCGATCGCGCCGGCGAGAAGATGGACGGCCTCAATGCGCGGTACGAGACCGGTGCGCGCGAGACGGTGACGCTGCCCGGCACCGGCGGCACCGTGTCCGGTACCGCGTTCGCGGACTTCGACGAGGACGGTGCCTCCGAAAAATCCGACGCCGAGAAATCCGACACCTACAAGACCGACACCGGTTCCGGGAAGGATGCGGAGAGCGAGAAGGGCGAGCGTCAGCCCACGTAGCGTTCGAGGCGGGCGGACAGCCGGGGCTCGAGATCGCCGTCCGGTCCGACCCGCTCCTCGACGTACGCGAGATCGCCACCCTCGACGATGCCGTAGAGACGCTTCGCGCCCCCGACCAGCGCCGCCGACGTGCTTCTGATGACCACGTCGGTGGCCAGCTCCCAGGACGACTGCGTCAGTGCGCGGCCGTAGTACAGCTCGATGAGCCCGCTGGCGTGGGTCAGCAGGAGCTCGAGGGTCTCCTCGCCGTCGTCGCCGGGCTCACCGGTTCCGCTCACCCGCCAGAAGCCGGACTCGCGCATGTCGCGACCGGCGTAGGCGCCGTTCTCGTCGACGCGCCAGGTGCGGGACTCCCACGACAGGTAGGGACCGCCGTCGTGGCTCACGACGATCTGCTGTCCCAGTGTGTAGTCGCCCTCGGCGTCGTGTCCCTCACCGGTGCCGCGCCACACGCCGACCAGCGGCAGCAGTGCCAGCATGGAGTGCGAGATGTCGGGACCCTGCCGCAGATTGGCGGTGTCACCGTCACCGGGCAGATCGGGGAGCAGCGGGATGTTGCGCCCGGCCGTCTCCTTGGCCCGTTCCTCCGCACGCGCGACCGCGGCGTCACCGCTCAGGCGGGGCGCCGGGGTGCCGAACTCGTCGGTCACGACTCGTCGGTGACCAGGCGATAGACGACGTACAGCGAGAACCAGGCGATGAGGATCGACGCCAGGATGAGGAGTGCTTCGAAGAATAGGACCACGCACCGATTGTAGACCGGCGGTGTCGTGGATCTGCCGCGGGCCGCCGTCGCGATCGGTCGACGCAGGCGGTCCGCAGACTGTGTGACGGATGACAACCTGTGCCGGGTCCGGTGACGCGATTCATTGTTTAAGGTCGTGAGGTTCTGGAACCGAGAGACGAGGGTGATCCATCCATGCTTCGTGTGACCGGGCTCGACCCGACCGACCGTCGGCGGACCGGGCCGACGAGGATCGTGCTGCGCGCGGCGACCGCTGCCCTCGCGACACTGCTGTTGTGCGCGATCCCTGGAGGACTGGCGGGGGCGGCACCGATCACCCCCTCCGATCCGCTCGGTCTGGGCGACGACCCCGTCGAGTCGGTGCTCGACACGTTCGGGCTGGGCACGAAAGTCGATCAGGATCCGAACAACTACGCGTACGACTGCCCCGACGTGCTCATCGTCGCCATCACGGGCGCGACGGACTCGGAGTCGGACCGGAACCCCGTCGACGAGGTGGACCGGCTGCCGTGGTCCAACTGGGTCGGCAACGTGACCGTGCCCGCGGGGGAGGCCTCGGCGTCCACGCCCGGACGAGTCGGTTGGGTGTACGTGCCGTACGCGTCGGAGTACGGCGTGGCCGTGGCCGAGCCGGTGCCCACCTATCAGGAATCCGTCGCCGAGGGCCTCGCGACCATGGGCCGGATGATCGACGCCAACAAGACCGCGTGCGGCACGTCGACGAAGTACGTGCTGCTCGGCTACAGCGTGGGTGCCGAGGTGGTCGAGCGCCTCGCCGTCGACATCGGGTCCCGACCGTCCACGGCGCACGTGACGTCCGACGACATCGCCGGGGTCGCCCTCGTCGGAGATCCGTACCGCCCTGCCGGCACTGCGTCTCTGGACAAGCCCGGTCCGCCGGGTGGTGGCTTCATGTCGTCCGAGCCGAAGGACTACGGAACCCTCACGAACAAGATCCGGTGGGCGTGCCGTCCGATGGACATCGCCTGTGACGCACCGGAGAACCTCGGCGTCCTGCCGTTGGCGCTCAACGTCTTCGGGCGGATGCACTTCACCCTGCTCGATCCGGGCCGCACCGTCACCGAGTTCGTCGCGGTCTCGTCCGACGTCGCGGCTCGCACCATCGCGCACGTCTTCAGCGACCCGGACTTCGCCACGTCGGACGAGTCGCTGCTCGACGTGATGCTCCGGGTGTCGGACCGCACCCAGCCACTGCCGGACGAGAGGTCGCCGACGCCGCGCGAGATGTTCGACGCCGTGACGTGGGCGCTCGGTCCCGGCCGCCCCGTCGTCGAGGCCAAGCTGCAGGCGGAGGCCGTGGGGTTCGGCGAGGACAACGCCGACATCCCGCAGCTGTTCGAGAAGCCCTACGTCGAACTGGGGTTTCTGCAGCACCTCTACTACTGGGACAACTTCCCGGACAACGGCCGCGACTGGGAGAGCGAGAAGATGATCCGCTGGATCACCGACCTCGCTCGCGAGCAGAGCGAGGCCCCTCCGGTCGACGAGCCGGCCGCTCCTCCTGCGGGAGACACGACGGCGCCCGCCGAGCCCCGCGTGATTCCCCCGGTGAATCCCGGCTATCTCGCGCCGCCTGCGCAGCCCGTGGAGACGGTGCCGTCGACGTGGGAGGAAGTGCTGAAGTCCCTCGGCCTCCCGCCGGAGCCCGGCAAGTAGTTCCCGCGGTCGGATCGCACACCCTCCACGACGCGAACACCCTCCCCAGCACGCTGGGGAGGGTGTTCGGCTGAAACGAGAGGTGTTCGGTCAGGCGCCGATCGAGATCTCGGCCTCGTGGAGGCCGGCGGACTCGGGCGAGATGGTCACGTCGCCGTTGCCGGACGCGGACAGCGCGCGCAGCGTCCAGGTGCCGGGGGCCGCGAAGAAGCGGAAGTCGCCGGTTCCGGACGCGACGACCTCGGCGGTGAACTCACCCGTGCTGTCGAGCAGGCGCACGTACGCACCGCCGACGGGCTGACCGTCCGACGCGGCCAGGACACGGCCCGTGATGACCGTCTCCTTCTCCACGTCGACGCCGGCGGGAAGGGTCTGTCCCTGAGCAGGTGCTCCACACATGATTACGCTCCCAACTCGATAGGTGCTCCCACGAGGGAGCCGTATTCGGTCCAGCTGCCGTCGTAGTTCTTGACGTTCTCGTAGCCGAGCAGCTGTGTCAGTGCGAACCAGCTGTGCGACGAGCGCTCGCCGATGCGGCAGTACGCGATCGTGCCCTTGCTCGGATCGATGCCGACACCGTCGTAGAGCTCCTTCAGTTCCTCGTCGGACTTGAAGGTGCCGTCCTCGTTCGCTGCCTTGCTCCACGGCACGTTGACGGCGCCGGGGATGTGGCCGGGACGCTGGCTCTGCTCCTGCGGGAGGTGTGCCGGCGCCAGGATCTTGCCCGAGTACTCGTCGGGGGAGCGGATGTCGAGGAGGTTCTTGGTGCCGATGGCGGCGATGACCTCGTCGCGGAACGCGCGGATCGACAGGTCGGGAGCCTCGGCCTTGTATGACGTGGTCTCCCTCGAGACGGCGTCGGTGCTCAGCGGACGACCGTCCAGTTCCCACTTCTTGCGGCCGCCGTCGAGCAGACGGACGTCCTTGTGGCCGTACAGCTTGAAATACCAGTAGGCGTAGGCCGCGAACCAGTTGTTGTTGCCGCCGTAGAGGATCACGGTGTCGTCGTTGGCGATGCCGCGCGTCGACAGCAGGTCCGAGAACTGCTCCTGGTTCAGGAAGTCACGAAGGACCGGATCCTGGAGGTCGGACTTCCAGTCGAGCTTGACGGCACCCTCGATGTGGCCGGTGTCGTAGGCGCTGGTGTCCTCGTCGACCTCGACGAACACGGTCTTGGGAGCATGCAGGTTCTGCTCGGCCCAGTCGGCAGTGACCAGGACGTCGGAGCGAGCCATGTGGTTCCTTTCGATTCTTCTCTGACAGGTGGTGGGTGGTTCAGGTGGTGGCATGTCGAGCCGGCAGGAGCCGACTCGCGAGTGGGTAGATCTTGCAGCCCAGGCAGATTCCGAACGCCGCGTTCAGCACGGCGGCGAACAGGGCCAGACCCGTGGCGACGGTGCCGACGGTCGTCGAGGACAGCGCGAACCCGAGGGTTCCCACGATCGAGAAGGCGAATCCCAGTCCCTGCGCGAACCGCAGGGGGGTCGTCGGTTCGGTCTCCGACACCGGGCCCAGGCGCGGTGCGACGACGGCGCGGAACACGCGTCCGTAGGGATGCGCTGCCGGCCCGGCAGCAGCGCCGTACGCGAAGACCAGCGTCTGCAGGCCCAGGAGCACCGCTGCAGCGGTGAGCGACACCGTCGACACGAGCAGCGTCACGACGAGGACGCCGGTGGTCACCCAGGCGACGAAGCGGGGACCACGAACGTCGACCTGCGGGGGAATGGATGACATCGAGATGCTCCTGGAGTGGAGGAAAGGGGACCGAGCGGATGCGCATGGTCTCCGGCGATCGTCGAGCGGTCCGAGGTCGGTACAGCACGGCTGTACCCGAGCGGACGGGTCGACGAGGGGAGGACCGTCGTCAGCGGCAACGGCAGCAACAGCCACCGAGGCGGCACAGGTCCACTGTGCGGCGTCGGGTGAGCAGAAGCTCGTGGCTGGCGGTCACGTCGGCCATGGTACCCACGCCGGTCCAGATCCAGAAGTTCCGGGTGTCGCTCGTCACTCCGACGAGGGTGAATCGGACGCCGAGAGCACGGCGGCCCGCAGGTCCTTCGACGACGGCACACCCGACGCGCGCGATCGTTCCCGCATCGCCCCGTCGAGCACGAAGGTGGTCGGGAGAGACATCACGCCGAAGTCGCGGGCGAGCTGCGGATTCTCGTCCATGTCCACCTCGACGTCGGACACGCGGTGCCCCGCCGACTCGAGGTCGCTCACCACGGCGGACACGACGCGTCGCACCGCCGCACACGGGCCGCACCAGGTGGCGGAGAAGTGGAGCACGGTCACCGCGCCGTCGGTGGCGCCGGCGGCGCGCAGAGCGTGAGCTCGCGATCCCGACGCGCCGCCGCGATCCGACGTGCGGACGGCGCCCTCTCGGCGGCGGACCCACAGGCCCACCACGGCGGCGAGCGCCAGGGCGACGAGAAGGACGACGACGGCGCTCACGGCGTGCGGATCTCGTCGAGTTCGATGGTGACGTCCTCGGCGCTGCCCTCGATGACGATCTGGCCGCCCTCCGCGTAGACCGACGTGGGGAGGATGCCGAACGGCAGCTGCTGCTCGTCGATCGTGCGGGTGAACAGGCCCAGGACCGCGGGCTTCAGGAAGTCGGGGATGGTGAAGTCGGCCTGGCCCTCGGGCCCGAAGTAGAGGTCCGACGCGACGATGGACACGGTTCCACCGTCGAGCCGGAGCTCGGCGGTGACGCTGACCGCGGTGTCCAGGGGGCCGACGGGCACGGTGCCCGTGAGGACCACGGCCCCGGCGGTGGTCTCGCCGGAACCGCCCGAACCGCCGGTGCCGTCGGAGCGGTCGGCGGGGGGAGTGGAGACCTGGAGGTCGGGGATCTCGAGGAACCGGCCGAGGTCGGTGGCGTCGATACGGACGCGCGCGTCGAGTTGATCCATGGGCACCGTGCGCACCGATCCGTCGAGCAGGTCGGAGGCCGGAATGCGCACGCCGCGCAACGTCGCCTCGATGGTCGTCTTCTCGACGTAGTCGGTGGGGACGTCCTGCGCTCGGATCTCCACGCGGCCGTACCTGCCGTCGGCCGCCTGGGTCAGGAACGGGAAGCCGTGGATGGTCACCTGCGGATCGGACACCAGATCTCCGCCGTCCCGCAGTGCCCGCGAGACGCGGTACTCGGAGTAGGCGGCGGTGCCGAAATCGGCGGCCAGAGCGAGCGCCAGGACGAAGACGAGCCCGACGATCAGTTTTCGCACGGAGTTCCTCTCGGGCGGTTCGGTGTCCTGCGGGCGGGTCCCGAGGCGGGCGGTGGCGGCTCGCAGCCGACTGTCCTGCCTTCCGACAGGTTAGTCTGTGACCGAAGAACAACCGGAAGTGCCGGTCGCGGACCCGCTGGTGGGCTCGTCCGGCCGAAGAAGAGCGGACGAGGAGGCCCTGTGGAGTTGCTGCTGCTGACCTCCGATCCGGATCCGGAGTCCGTGCTCCCGTCCCTCGCGCTCCTGGCGCACACGGTGCGTCCCGCGCCGACCGAGGTCTCGTCGTTGCTCGAGGCCGGGAGCGCGGACATCGCGCTCGTCGACGCGCGCACCGATCTGGCCGCCGCCCGCGGACTGTGCCGACTGCTCGGCAGCGCCGGCTCGTCGGTACCCGTGGTGGCCGTGCTCACCGAGGGCGGCCTGGTCGCCGTCAACGCGGAGTGGGGCCTCGACGACATCCTGTTGCCCACCACCGGACCCGCCGAGCTCGATGCCCGGTTGCGTCTGCTCGTGGGCCGCCACGGAGGCGTCAGCAGTCCCGAGGCCTCGGGAAAGATCACGCTCGGCGAGCTCGTCATCGACGAGGGCACCTACACCGCCCGTCTGCGCGGGCGACCGCTCGACCTCACCTACAAGGAGTTCGAACTCCTCAAGTACCTCGCCCAGCACGCGGGCCGCGTCTTCACCCGGGCGCAGCTGCTGCAGGAGGTGTGGGGGTACGACTTCTTCGGCGGTACCCGCACTGTGGACGTGCACGTCCGGCGTCTGCGCGCGAAGCTCGGAACGGAGTACGAGTCGCTCATCGGCACCGTGCGCAACGTGGGATACAAGGCCGTGAGACCGAGCCGGGCAGGTAAGGGCGCGGCGGGCAGCGACGACGCGGTCGACCTGCCGTCGGACGGCGACCTGGACATCGAGAACGACACGGCGACACCCTCGTTCGCCCCAGCTGATCGGACGGCCTTCTGACGTGAGCGACGCGATTCGACTCGAGGCACGGCGACCGGTCGGCGACGAGGCCCGACGCGTCCGCGACGCGATCGAGGCCGCCACGACCGCCGACGGGACACCGCCGCTGTCGGAGCAGGCCGAGCGCGCCGTGGACTCTCCGCGGGACGACGAGCATCTGCTGGCACTGGACGGCGAACACCTCGTGGGGTACGCGACGCTCTCGTCCGCGCGCGGTGACGCGCCGGTCATGGTGGAGGCCGTCGTGCACCCCGATCACCGGGGCCGCGGCGTCGGCACCGCGCTGGTCGACCGCGCTCTCGCAGCACCGGGGGCGCGCGTGTGGGCCCACGGGCGGCTGCCCGCCGCCGATCGCGTCGCCGAGAAAGTCGGTCTCGAGGTGGTCCGCGAACTGCTGCAGATGCGCCGCCCGCTCGGTGGCCCCGACGCGGCGCCCCTGCCCGAACTCACCGTCCCGGACGGCATCACCGTGCGGACCTACCGGGAGTCCGACGACGCCGAGATCCTGCGGGTGAACAACGCCGCGTTCTCCTGGCACCCCGAGCAGGGTGGCTGGACGCAGGCGGAGATCGACGAGCGCCGCGCGGAGTCCTGGTTCGACCCCGCGGGGCTGTTCGTGGCGACGTCGACGGACGACCCGGACACGGTGCTGGGGTTCCACTGGACCAAGGTGCACCCGCCGACCGGAGACGATCCCGAACTGGGTGAGGTCTACGTCGTCGGCATCGATCCGGCGGCCCAGGGCAGGGGGCTCGGCCGGACCCTCACGCTCGCCGGCCTGCGGTATCTGGCCGATCGCGGCCTCGCCGGCGTGCTGCTGTACGTCGAGTCGGACAACACGGCCGCCGTGCACACGTACGACCGGCTCGGCTTCGCCACCTTCCACGTCGACGCGGCGTTCGCGCGCGTCTGACGCGGGACCGGTGCGGTCCCTGAGACGCGCATCGCATCCCGATCCGGGTTTTCGGTCTGTCTGTTCACCCTCCGTTCACAAAGGCGCGGTGAACCGTCCACCACCGGCGCTTACGTTCTCCCACGGGTAGCGCACGCTGCCCGTTGCGGTACGACGTCACCGCATCTTTTCTCGCCCGCCGACCGATCGGTCGCCGACGGGCTGTTTCTGGAGGAGACAGGTGAAGCTCGAGCGCAGCATTGCCCTCATGGGTGTACTGGCTGTCGGCGGATTGACGCTGGCTGCATGTGGTTCCGACGCGAACGTCGAGGCCACCGGCAGTGGTGACTCCGCCGCGACGTGCGAGGGCAAGAGCCCCATCACCGGCGAAGGATCGTCGGCGCAGCAGAACGCGATGTCCAACTTCACGTCCGTCTACTCGGGTGTGTGCTCCGGCAAGGCCGTGGAGTACACCGTGAGCGGTTCCGGCAACGGCCGGACCCAGTTCGTCGCCGGTCTCGTGGACTTCGCGGGCTCGGACTCGTCCATCAAGGAAGAGCAGGCCGACGCGGCCGCCACGCGCTGCGCCGGCAACCCGGCGTGGAACCTTCCCCTCGTGTTCGGTCCGGTCGCCGTGGCCTACACGCTCGACGGTGTCGACGACCTGGTCCTGACGCCCGACGTCATCGCCCAGATCTTCACCGGCAAGATCACCACCTGGAACGATCCGGCCATCGCCGCGCTGAACGAGGGCGCGTCGCTCCCGACCACCGCCATCACGCCGATCTACCGCTCGGATTCCTCGGGCACCAGCGACAACTTCCAGCGCTTCCTGTCCGACGCCGCACCGCAGTCCTGGACGCTGGACCACAGCTCCGACTGGGCCGGTGGAGTGGGCGAGGGCGCCAACGGTTCGTCGGGCGTCGCTCAGGCCGCTGCCGCCACCCCGGGCGCCATCACGTACGTCGAGAAGGGCTTCGCCGATCAGGAGAACCTGACCGCGGCGCAGATCGACTTCGGCGCCGGTGCCGTCGAGCTCACCACCGAGACCGCCGCCAAGGCGATCGACACGGTCACCTTCTCCGGTGACGGAAACGACCTCGCGCTCGACACCGACGCACTGTTCGCCAGCAAGGAAGCCGATTCCTACCCGCTGGTGCTGTCGACCTACGAGATCGTCTGCTCCAAGGGCTACGACGCGGAGACCGCCGCGGGCGTCAAGTCGTTCCTGCTCAGCGCTGCCAACGAGGGCCAGGAAGGCCTCGAGGCTGCCGGTTACGTGCCGCTCCCGGACAGCTTCAAGGAGCGTCTGGTGACGGCGATCAACGCCATTTCCTGACACACTGGTTCTCGCCTGCATCACCCCCGAAGACCATTCACCGGGTGATGCAGGCGATGCCGTACCACCCCACACGAGACAGTGAGCGGTATGAGCGACACCCATTCGATCAGCGACGTCACGCCGGCCACCACATCGGCCGTGAGCGCCGCTCGCAAGACGGAAGCGCCGACACCAGTGCCCGACAAGAAAGCCTCAGGTACGGTCACCCGCCCGGGTGACCGCATCTTCTCGACGCTCGCCACCGGTTCCGGTGTCTTCGTCATCGTCCTGATCGCGGCGATCGGTGGGTTCCTCCTGTGGCGGGCGATCCCCGCGCTGCAGAACAACACCGTGAACTTCTTCACGTACAACGGGCAGTGGAGCACGTCGGACACGTCCGCCATGCTCTTCGGTGTCCGTGACCTGTTCCTGGTCACGGCCACGGTGTCGGTGGTGGCTCTGCTGATCGCCATGCCGGTGGCACTGGGCATCGCGATCTACCTGACGAACTACGCCCCGAAGCGTCTGGCGGGCCCGCTGGGCTACGTCATCGACCTGCTGGCCGCCGTGCCGTCCATCGTCTTCGGACTCTGGGGCCTGTACGTTCTCGCGCCGGTCATCTCGCCCGTCGCCGAGTGGCTCAACACGAACCTCGCGTGGTTCCCGCTCTTCGCCACCGGTTCCGTCTCCATCGCCGGCGGCGGCACCATCTTCACCGGTGCGATCGTGCTCGCCGTCATGATCCTGCCGATCATCGCCGCGGTCACCCGCGAGGTGTTCGTCCAGACGCCCCGTGGCCAGATCGAGGCTGCTCTCGCCCTCGGCGCCACTCGGTGGGAGGTCGTGCGCACCACGGTCATCCCGTTCGGCAAGTCCGGCTTCGTCAGCGGCTCGATGCTGGGCCTGGGCCGCGCGCTCGGCGAGACCATCGCGCTCTACATCATCATCCGCAGCACCCAGGAGACGTTCGGCTGGACGCTGTTCGACGGCGGCAACACCTTCGCGACGAAGATCGCACTGGCCGCGGGTGAGTTCAACAACCAGCTGCAGGCCGGTGCCTACATCGCCGCGGGCCTGGTGCTGTTCGTCCTCACCTTCGTCGTCAACGCCGGCGCCCGCGCCGCCATCGCTGGAAAGAAGGACTGACCCATGGCCGACACCACGTCCGGTGGAACCGCCACCATGGATCGCCCCGTCAAGGAGCCGACCTTCCAGGGTGTCAGTGCCCGTCGCAAGGCCTCCGACTCGATCGCGACGGTCCTCGTGTCCCTCGCGGTGCTCGTCGCGCTCGTCCCACTGATCTGGGTTCTCTACACCGTCGTCTCCCGCGGTATCGGCGCCGTCGCGTCGGCCGACTGGTGGCAGTACTCGCAGGCGGGTGTCACCCCCTTCAAGGAAGGCGGCGGCGCGTACCACGCGATCGTCGGAACGCTGCTCCAGGGACTCTTCTGCGCGGTCATCTCCATCCCGATCGGCATCTTCGTCGCCATCTACCTCGTCGAGTACGGCGTGGGTACGCGGCTCGCGAAGGCCACGACGTTCATGGTCGACATCCTCACCGGTGTCCCGTCCATCGTCGCGGCGCTGTTCATCTACTCGCTGTGGATCGCGACGTTCGGCTTCGACCGGTCGGGTCTGGCTGTCTCGCTCGCCCTGGTCCTGCTCATGATCCCCGTGATCGTGCGCTCGGCGGAGGAGATGCTCCGCATCGTTCCCCAAGACCTGCGCGAGGCGTCGTACGCGCTGGGTGTGCCGAAGTGGAAGACCATCGCCAAGATCGTCGTCCCGACGGCGCTCTCGGGCATCGTCACGGGCATCATGCTCGCTCTCGCCCGCGTCATGGGTGAGACGGCGCCGGTGCTGATCCTGGTCGGGTCCGCGACGGCCATCAACTTCAACCTGTTCGCCGGTCCGCAGACGTCCCTGCCGCTCATGATGGTCGACCTCCAGAAGGCCGGAACCGCTGCCCTCACCAGTGAGCGGATGTGGGGTGCCGCCCTCACCCTCATCCTCATCGTCGCGGTGCTGAACATCGGCGCGAAGCTGGTCTCCCGCTTCTTCGCTCCCAAGAACTTCTGACAGAAGGATCTCGACATGGCAAAACGACTCGATCTCAAGGACGTCAACATCTTCTACGGCAAGTTCCACGCCGTGTCGAACGTGACGCTCTCCGTTCCTCCTCGTAGCGTCACGGCCTTCATCGGACCGTCCGGCTGCGGCAAGTCCACGGTGCTCCGCTCGCTGAACCGCATGCACGAGGTCACCCCGGGTGCCCGCGTCGAGGGCTCGGTGCTGCTCGACGGCGAGGACATCTACGGTTCCGGCGTCGACCCGGTCGGCGTCCGCCGCACCATCGGCATGGTCTTCCAGCGTCCGAACCCGTTCCCCACCATGTCCATCCGCGACAACGTCGTGGCCGGCCTGAAGCTGCAGGGTGGCCGCAGCAAGAAGCAGCTGGACGAGGTCGCGGAGGAGTCGCTCAAGGGCGCGAACCTGTGGAACGAGGTCAAGGACCGCCTCGACAAGCCGGGCGGTGGTCTGTCCGGTGGTCAGCAGCAGCGTCTGTGCATCGCCCGTGCGATCGCGGTGCAGCCCGACGTCCTGCTCATGGACGAGCCCTGCTCGGCTCTCGACCCGATCTCGACGCTGGCGATCGAGGACCTGATCGGTGAGCTGAAGAAGGACTTCACCATCGTCATCGTCACGCACAACATGCAGCAGGCTGCACGTGTGAGCGACCAGACCGGCTTCTTCAACCTCGAGGCCACCGGCAAGCCCGGCAACCTGATCGAGATCGACGACACCGAGAAGATCTTCTCCAACCCGTCGCAGAAGGCCACCGAGGACTACATCTCCGGTCGCTTCGGCTAGACCGCAGCTCGCGCGTCCACACACGGAAAGGGCGCCCTCCCCGCGGGGAGGGCGCCCTTTCGTGCGTCCGGGTACCGAGTGGAAGAACTAGGACACGTGCTGCGCGGGAGGCGTCGGCAGGTCGCTGGGCAGGCTGCCGGTGACCAGGAAGATGACTCGGCGGCCCACCTCGACGGCGTGGTCGGCGAAGCGCTCGTAGAAGCGACCCAGCAGGGTCACGTCGACGGCTGCGGCGACGCCGTGCTTCCACTCCTTGTCCATGAGGACGCTGAACAGGTGGCGGTGCAGGTCGTCCATCGCCTCGTCCTCCTCACGGAGCTTCGCGGCGCGCTCGGGGTCGCGGGTCTCGAGCACCTCACGTGCGGAGGAGCCGAGAGCGACGGCGATGCGTCCCATCTCGGCGAAGTAACCGTTGACCTCCTCCGGCAGTGCGTGCTGGGGGTGGCGACGACGCGCGATCTTGGCGACGTGCAGGGCGAGAGCGCCCATCCGGTCGATGTCGGCGACGATCTGGATGCCGGAGACCACCGAGCGGAGGTCGCCGGCGACGGGTGCCTGGAGAGCCAGCAACGCGAAGGCGCGCTCCTCTGCCTGGGCACTGAGGTCGGTGATCTTGTCGTGCTCGCCGATCACCTGCTCGGCGATCCGGAGATCCGCCTGCAGCAGGGACTGCGTGGCGCGCTCCATCGCACTACCGGCCAGGGCGGCCATCTCGCCGAGCAGGTCGGCGAGTTCTGTCATCTGTTCGTTGTAAGCCACGCGCATGGCCCGATTTTACTCGGCCGTACGTGGGTACAGGGCATGCAGGCGGTGAACGGGCGGTGAATGCGGAGCAGCGATTCACACACAGGACTCGTCCGCCCCGTTCGTGACCGTCAGATCGCTGGGGAGCGCGACCTCCGTGGACGCTCCGGAGACCCCCGTCGCGAAGGTCGGAAGCAGGTCTCCGACGACGGTCGGCGGCATCAGGAAGCCCTGGAAATCCGTCCCCAGGACGACTTCGACGATGCCGCCCAGAGTCGGCGTCTCCTCGAGAACCGCTCCCGGAATGGTGCTGGCCACCGTCGACGCGTCCGCGATCGACCCGGCGCCGTACCGCACGACGGTCGCCGCGGCACCGGTGGTCTCGGCGTTGCCGGTCCCGACGACCTGGAAGCCGTAGGCCGCCAGTTCGTCCGCGGTGGTGGCGGCCAGTCCGCTGGTCTCCGAGGCGTTGGAGATCTGGACCGACACCAGCGAGGGGTCGACCGCGACCTGCGGTTCGGTGGTGACCGGCGGCGCGACCTCGGGGGTGGTCTCGGGTGCGCGTTCCTCACCGGGGAGCGGCTGGTCGTCGATGATCGCCTGGAAGATCGCCTTGATGTCGTCGGTGCGCGGGATCTCGTTGCCGTAGTCGGTGGTACCCGCGGTGGGGACGGTGAGGAACGTGACCGCGCCCGCCTCGACGCCGCGCAGCGACTTGCCGAGCGTCAGCAGATCCGACGTCTTCACGTTCTCGACGAACGTGTCGCGGGTGAACGCCGTGACGAAACCGTTGAGGGCGCCCGGGTCGAACAGCACGCGGTTGCTCAGCACGGAGCGCAGGAGCGAGGACAGGAAGAGTTGCTGACGTTTGATGCGTCCGTAGTCACCGGTGCCCTCGGCGTCCACCTTGCGGGCGCGCACGTAGTTGAGCGCGGTGCGTCCGTCGATGCGCTGTTCGCCCGCGGTGGCCAGGACCGTTCCCAGCTCCTCGTCGACCAGCGGAACCGGGGAACACACGTCCACCCCGCCGACCTCGTCGACCATCGACTCGAAGCCGGCGAAGTCGATACCCACGAAGTGGCCGATCCGCAGTCCGGAGATCTTCTGAATGATCTTGACCAGGCACTTGGGTCCACCGAGCGCGTAGGTCGCGTTGAGCTTGTCGCCGTCCGCGGCGGGATACATCTCGCCCGTGTAGTCACCGGTGGTGCTGTCCCAGCCCTCGCACTCGGGGCGTTCGACGTCGAGGTCGCGGGGGAACGACACGGCGACCACGCGACTGCGGTCGGCCGGGATGTTGATGAGCATGACGGTGTCGGACCGTGCACCCTCGGCATCGGCCACCGTGCCGGCGCCGATCTCACCACTGGCTCCGGCTCGGGTGTCCGTCCCGACGATGAGGTAGGTCTCGTCGCCGTACTGGCCGGGCGCGTCGACCACGTCGGTGGACTCGGTGTCCAGGGCCGCGACCTGCTCGAACCCGCGGTCGGTCGCCCGGAGATATCCCCACACGACACCGGTGATGACCAGGGCCAGGATCGAGACCATCGAGACGCCGACACGGCCGGCGACCCGCATCCGCTTGCGCTTGCGTGCCCTGCTGAGGGCGAGCCGCGTGAGCGTCGGGGGTGCGACGGGGCCGACCGCCTCGGGCGCCGGACGCTCTGCGGTGCGTCGCTCGTCCACGACGGGGGCGATCACCTCGGTGGGCGGCTCGGGATCCTCGCGAGGTGGAACCGGCGGGGACGGTGGAGGGCTCGACGCGACCGCTCGATCGTCCGCGCCGGAGGTCGGCGAGTCGTCGCGACCCGCTGCGCGTCCCCGGTTGGAACCGATGCGGGAGATCCGATCCACGACCTCGGCCACCGAGAGCCGTCGATCCTGGTCGTCGGACGAGGACGGCGGGGTCTGCTCGGGCTCGGGTCGATCCGCTGGCGGGCGCTGTTCCGGCGCGGGCTGCTCGGACGGGGGAGACGGTGTCTCGGGGTCGCGATCGGAGCGCGGCACTCGCGAGATGGGACGCTCCCAGGGGGCGCGTCGTCCGGGTGTGGGCGACCCCGGTTCGTTCTCGTCACCCACTGGTCGTTCCGTCTTTCTCTCGGGCGTCGAACAGTGGTCGACGGATCGACGCCATAGTACTGATCATCCGCCCGAGTGCATCAGATCGGCGCCCGCCGGCACCGCACAGTCGTCGGGATCGTCGAGCCAGCCGTCGGGCAGCGACACGGCGCCGGGGGAACCCTGGCGACCGCGGGGGCCCTCGGCGTCGGCCGGGAAGGGAACGGTCGGATCCAGGCGAGCCAGCAGCTCGTCGAGCTCCGCGAGTGTCGAGACGGTGGCCATGCGTACCCGCAGGTCCGAGCCTGCTGGGAAGCCGCGCATGTACCAGGCGACGTGCTTGCGCATCTCCCGGAGCCCGCGGCCCTCGCCGTGGTGGTCGGACAGCAGTTCCGCGTGCCGACGCATGATGACGGCGACCTCGCCCAGCGTGGGCGGCGTCGGCGCAGTGGTGCCGCGCAGAGCGGCGGACAGTTCGGCGAACAGCCAGGGGCGTCCCAGGCAGCCGCGGCCGACGACCACGCCGTCGCAGCCGGTCTCGGCCATCATGCGGGCGGCGTCGGACGCGTCGAAGATGTCGCCGTTGCCCAGGACGGGGACGTCGCGAACGTGATCCTTGAGGCGCGCGATCTCGGACCAGTCGGCCGTACCGGAATAACGCTGCGCCGCGGTGCGCGCATGGAGCGCGACGGCCGCAGCACCCTCGCCGGCGGCGATCCGTCCTGCGTCGAGGTGCGTGTGATGCTCGTCGTCGATGCCGATCCGAAACTTGACGGTCACCGGGATGTCCGTCCCCTCGGTGGCCTTCACCGCCGCGGCGACGATGCGTCCGAAGAGCGATCGCTTGTACGGCAGGGCGGCGCCGCCGCCCTTGCGCGTCACCTTGGGCACAGGGCAGCCGAAGTTCATGTCGATGTGGTCGGCCATGTTCTCGTCGACGATCATCTTCGCGGCGTCGTACGTCGTGTCCGGGTCCACGGTGTAGAGCTGCAACGAGCGAGGCGTCTCGGTCGGGCCGAACGTGGTCATGTGCAACGTGGCGGGCTGCCGCTCGACGAGGGCACGCGCGGTGACCATCTCGCAGACGTAGAGCCCGGAGGTGCTGCCCGTCAGCGTCTCCTCGAGCTCCCGACACAGCGTGCGGAACGCCACGTTGGTGACACCGGCCATCGGCGCGAGGACGACGGGACTACGCAGGGCGAGGGAACCGATCTGCAGAGTCATGGTTGATCACACACCAGACATGGTCGACGGGAAACAGCGATGTGCCCGGCATCCGCGGAACGGGTGCCGGGCACATCGAGGGTATCCGTCGGAACTGGCACTCGGCCACTCCGTGGTGCGGTGCGGGTCAGGATGCCTGCGCGGCCTGCCGCTTGGCAGCCTCGCGGGACAGCATGCGGTCGCGCTGCTCCTCGAACTTGAGAACGTCTTTCTCCAGCTTCTCGAGGAAGGCGGCGAGCTCCTCACGCGTCTGCTCGCCCTCGGCGGTGAAGTCGGTGCGATCGAAGATGTTCCACTTGCGCAGCACCGGCATGACGACGTCCTCGAGGTGCTGACGCAGATCGTAGATCCCGTGCTTGGCCATCAGCACGCCGTTGCGGCGGAAGTTGGGCATGCCGGCGCCGGGCATCTGGAAGTTCTGCACGATGTCGGCGATGGCACGCAGCGCCTGGTCGGGCGAGATGTCGAGCGCCGCACCGCACAGGTTGCGGTAGAAGATCATGTGCAGGTTCTCGTCGGCCGCGATGCGCTGGAGCATGCGGTCGGCGATGGGGTCGTTGCAGACCTTGCCCGTGTTGCGGTGGCTGACTCGCGTGGCCAGCTCCTGGAACGTCACGTACGAGACGGAGTGCAGGAAGCCCATCTGATCGTGGCCACCGGCAGCGGCCGAGGAGAAGCCGTTGGTCATGTGCTCGATGCGGGCCTGCTCGAGGGCGACGGGATCCACTCCGCGCGTGACCACCAGGTAGTCGCGCATGACGATGCCGTGGCGGTTCTCCTCGGCGGTCCACCGGCCCACCCAGGTGCCCCAGGCGCCGTCCTGCGAGAAGTTCTCCGCGATCTCGCGGTGATACGACGGCAGGTTGTCCTCGGTGAGGAGGTTGGTGATCATGGCAGCCTTGGCCACCTCGTCGAGCCGAGACTGCTCGGGCGACCAGTCCTCGCCACCGAGCGCGGCGAAGTTACGCCCCTCGTCCCAGGGGACGTAGTCGTGGGGGTGCCACTCCTTCGCCATGGAGAGATGCCGGTTCAGATTCTCTTCCGCAACCGGCTGCAGCTCTCCGAGCAGCTCCAGTTGGGTCAGATCCCGTGCCATGCGTGTCCTCCAGAATGGTGTTCGGCTCACTGCTTCCGCGCGATGACCGCGCTGCCTCGTGCTGTGAGGGCAGCCTACGGCACCGTAACTTCGATGTGAATTGCTTCGACGAGCCGCCGCGAGGGGTGCGTACCGTCCGGTAGACGTTCATCGAGCGGGGCGACAGTTCGTTACGCCCGCCCGCCGTCGACCTCGTCCAGTATATGCCGCGGGGTACGGGGTACAGGTGTTGTGACTTCTGCGAGAAACGAACTCGATGTACTGTGCGTCACTCGGAGTCGGTGGCGGGGGACAGATCACCGGAGCCACTGTGGCGACGACCGTTGTCTGCCATTCTGTCTGCCGTGGCGCAACTGAGAACCGAGGGACACCGCGTTCTGGTCGTCGACCTGCACGGGGACAGCGTGCGGGCGGTCACCGGATCGATGATCGCGTACGAGGGCCAGGTGACCTTCCGGAACGCCGGGATGGGCGGTGGCGGTGGACTGCGCGCCGCTCTCAAGCAGAAGGTCACCGGCGAGTCGCTGTCCCTGATGGAGATGGCGGGGCAGGGAACGGTGCGGCTCGCGGTCGACGCGCAGCACGTCGTCGTCGTGCCGTTGGCGGGTGACGCACTCCACGTCGAATCGTCGCAGTTGCTCGCTCTGTCCGGCGGGCTGCGGTCCGATGTGGCCTTCGCCGGGCTCCGCGGCGCCTCGTCCGGGCAGGGCCTGTTCACGACGGTCGTCAGTGGACAGGGCGAGGTGGGGCTGCTGTCCGCGGGCGGACCGCTCATCGCGCTCGAGGTGTCACCGCAGTACCCGTTGGTGGTCGATCCGGACGCCTTCGTCGCGCACCGAGGTCAGGTGACACAGAGCTTCGTCACCGACGTCACGTGGCGGTCGGCCGTCGGCGGCGGGAGCGGCGAGGCCTTCTCCCTCCGCTTCGACGGCGCCGGTGTCGTCTACATCCAGCCGCAGGAGCGCTGACATGTTGGAACTCGTCAACAGCAAGGTCGTGAAGTCGACCGTCGCCCCGGGCTCGCCCACGCTCGCGCGCCGTGGATCCATGTTGTTCCACCAGGGCGACGTCCGCTTCGTCCCGCACACGATCGGCGGCGCGGGCGGCATGCCGGGGATGGGTGCCGTCGCGGGTATGGCCGGCCGGATGATGTCGGGCGAGCACGTCGCCATGATGGCCGCCGAGGGGTCCGGCACCGTGCACTACGGCCACGCCGGGTTGCACGTGTCCGTCATCGATCTCGACGGGACCGGTGTCCTCTCGGTCGAGGCGTCACGGTTGCTCGCACACAGTGGCGCACTCTCGACATCGGTCGTACCCCTGACGCAGCAGGGAGGGGTCCGCGGCGCGGTGCGCGGGGCGATGACCGGGCAGGGCATGTTCACGACACAGGTCGCCGGACGTGGGCAGGTGGCCGTGCTGGCCCACGGTGGGACGGTCGAGATCGAGGTGGGTCCGCACCGGCCGCAGGTGGTGGTCGATCCGCAGGCGTACGTGTGTCACCGCGGCACTCTCACCGTCGACATCTCGGCGAACGTCGGGTGGCGTGACGCCGTCGGCCGCGGTTCGGGTGAAGCCGTGCAACTCGCGATCGGCGGCGCAGGGACCGTGTGGGTCCAGGCGTCCGAGCAGAAGTTCTGACGAGAGGGAATCGGACATGACCGACGTCGTGCACAACCCCCACACCCTGCCGGTGAACGACAACGTGCCGGGAAACGACTACGCCTTCTGCATCGAACTCGCGGGACAGCCGTGGTTCACGGCGAAGGGCGCGATGATCGCCTACTACGGGTCGGTGCAGTTCGAGCCTCTCGGGCGGACGTCGATGGCGGCCGTCGTGGCCTCACGCTTCTCGTCGCCGCTGTACGCGAACGACTGGGTGCTCGCGAGCGGACACGGCAAGGTGCTGCTCGGCGATCGCGGCTTCGACATCAACTCGTTCGATCTCGACGACGGCAACCTGACCATCCGGGCGTCGAACCTGCTGGCCTTCGAACCCGGCCTCGAGCTGAAGCAGTCCATCGTGCCCGGTTTTCTCACGCTGCTCGGCACCGGGAAGTTCCTCGCCTCGTCCAACGGTGCGGTCGTGTTCGCCGCACCGCCCGTTCGAGTGGATCCGCAGGCACTCGTCGGCTGGGCCGACTGCCCCGCTCCGTCCCACCACTTCGACGCGCAGTGGATGCAGAGCTTCCTGGGGGCGGCGCAGGGGATGCTCCTCGGAGCACAGACGGGGGAGGAGCGGCAGTTCGACTTCACCGGTGCGGGAACGGTCCTGATCCAGTCGTCCGAGAAGGTGGTGAGCGACGCTCATCTGCTCCGCCACATCGAGTCGGAGACCGTGGCGCTGGGTCAGAACGCGTTGCGCTCACTCCATCAGAGCATCGGGGCCCGGCTGAGCCAGAATTCCTGAGCGTCGACGGGTGTGGGGAAAGACGTTGTGCCCCCAGTAGGGCTCGAACCTACGACCTGCGGATTAAAAGTCCGTAGCTCTACCAACTGAGCTATAGGGGCAGTGCACGACGAGTGTAATGGACCCCGGGCGGACGCTCACGACCTGGCCTCGCGTCGGGAGTGACGCATTCACCATTCACCTATTCGCTATGAATCATCACCATTCTCGCCGGTCGACATTCGGACGCGGGCCGGGGGCATATCCGACAAACCGGTCATCGGAACGCACGACACGCTGGTGGGGCCGTCCGAACACGCCGGACGAACCTGCTCGAGCTCGATGTTTGCGGCCACGTCCGAGGGGATTCTCAGGTTTGTCGGCTACCCTTCACTCAGTATCAGGGCCCTTCAGGGTGTTCAATTTCGGAGGCAGCAGCGCAATGGCACAGCAGGAACGTGCTCGACGCACCCGGGCCGCGATCGTCGAGGCAGCCGCGTACGAGTTCAGCAAGCGTGGGTACACCGCGGCGTCGGTCAACACGATTCTCGAGGGATCACGCGCCACCAAGGGTGCGATGTACTTTCACTTCAGCTCGAAGGAAGAACTGGCTCGCGCCGTTCTGCAGACCGCGATGGAGAAGTACGTCGCGATCATGGACGTGGAGCGCCCGGACGGCGTCGATGCCCTCGAGTGGCTGCACAACCTCATCTTCCAGCTCGCCCGGTCCTTCGACGAGAACGTCGTCGTGCGTGCGGAGTTCCGTCTCGTCGTCGAGCCCGAGTTCCACGCGAGCATCCGCGAGGGAGCGGGCGCCGTGTGGGGTCGCACCGCACACAAGCTCGCGGCCGAGGCGCACGAGACCGGTCTGCTGCGCCCCGACATCGATCCGCGCATGTTCACCCGCGTGCTGGTGACCTCGCTCGCCGGCCAGCGGTACATGGCCGATCTGACCGCCGAGGACACCGACCTGGTGGTGCTGTTCGAGGAGTCCCTCGAGGTTCTCCTGATGGCGATGGCGTCGCGGGAATGGCTCGACAAGTGGCGCGTCAACGGGTGGCCCCGAGTCGACGCCGTGAGCGTCGAAACATAGCCTCACCTGCGGATTTGTGAAATTCCGAAGCGGTGTCCTAAGCTATCCAAGCTCCCAACGGAACGCCGTTGGGGTACGGTCGGAGCGATTCGACGGGCCCCCTTCGTTTAGCGGCCTAGGACGCCGCCCTTTCAAGGCGGTAGCGCGGGTTCGAATCCCGTAGGGGGTACGTTTCAGCGAGTGACAACGCTGGAGCGGGAGTGGTGAGAAGTAGGACGAAGATGCAGTAGGGTCTTCCACGCAGTACATGCTTCACAGCATGGCCCTGTGGCGCAGTTGGTTAGCGCGCCGCCCTGTCACGGCGGAGGTCGCGGGTTCGAGTCCCGTCAGGGTCGCAACACCTCAGAGGTCGCAATACCTCAGTGATGCGATGATCGTCAGCACCGAGTAGGACAGCATCACCGGTACCCGCGAGGGTGCCCACGGCCAGGTAGCTCAGTCGGTACGAGCGTCCGCCTGAAAAGCGGAAGGTCGCCGGTTCGATCCCGGCTCTGGCCACCGAGAATGAACACAGACTGGAACCACCTGCCCGCGCAGGTGGTTCTTCTCGTTTCCGGACCCGTCGTCCGAGGTCGCCGAGGCCCGGGTGGTATCGATAGGGCATGACTGACATCGATGCTGACGTGATCGTGGTGGGGGCGGGTATCGCCGGTCTCCGGTGCGCCGGCGCGCTGCGCCGACGTGGATTCACGGTGCGGGTCGTGGAGGCGAGCGACGCCCCGGGGGGACGGATCCGCACCGATCTCGTGGACGGCTTCCGCTGTGACCGAGGCTTCCAGCTCCTCAACCCCTCCTACCCTGCCGTGAAGCGTCATGTCGACGTGTCCGCGCTCGATCTGCGGGTCGCCGGTCGCGGTGTGCGGATCGTCGACGACTCGGGGCGAGCGCACACGGTCGCCGACCCGACACGGCACCCGGGCCTGCTGCTCGGGACCATGCGGTCCGCGGCTCGCCTGGGCCTGCTGCATCCGGGCGCCGTCGTCGGCGCCGCGCGGTGGGCGTTGCCCGCCGTCGGACCGGTGCGCCGCCTGGCCGCGTCCCCCGACGCTGCACTCGCCGACGACTGGGACCGCGTCGGCCTTCGCGGTCCGCTGCGCTCCGCACTGCTGGCTCCGTTTCTCAGCGGGGTCCTCGCCGACGGCGTGGGAGACACGTCGGACCGCTACGTTCGGCTCGTGCTCCGCAGCTTTCTTCTCGCGACACCCGGTGTGCCGAACCGCGGAATGCAGGCGTTCCCCGAGCAGCTCGCCCGCGATGCCGGGGTCGACATCGCGTACTCCTCGCGCGTCGAGCAGGTCACCGACGGCGCGGCACCCGCCGTGCGGATCGCTGACGGGTCGGTGCTGCAGGCCCGCGCGGTGGTGGTGGCGACGGACGCGCGAGGCGCGAACGAGCTGACGGACACCCGGACCTCTCCCATGCGCGGGTTGTCGACGTGGTGGTTCGAGGCCGACGCCGCGGAATCCGACGAGTTCCTCCGCATCTCAGGGACGGGCGGCGTGGTGGTCAACACCGCCGAGATGAGCTCCATCGCACCGGGATACGCGCCGACCGGGAAGACCCTGGTGCAGGCGACCACGCTGCTGGACGACGCCGGTCCCGCCGCGGAGTCCGTCGTGCGCGCCGTTCTCGACCGGCTGTGGGGTCGGTCCACCGCGTCGTGGCGGGTGATCGTGCGTCACGACGTGCGGCGTGCGCTCCCGGTCCAGGCACCCGGGACGTCGCTCCGGCGATCGCTGCGGGTCGGTGACCGCGTGCTGCTCGCCGGCGACCATCGCGACACCCCGTCGATCCAGGGTGCTCTGGTGTCGGGTGGTCGCGCGGCCGCCGAGGTGGCGCGGCTGCTCGGCTGACGCGGCGTCCGGTTCTGGGCCGGAGCGATCTCCACGGAATCTTCACAACGTGTCCCCGAGACCCGCACATGGTGCCGTTACGGTCTGTTTCATGGATCGACGACGAATTCTGGTGGTCGAGGACGAACGGGCCCTGGCCGACGCGATCGCGGCACGGCTGCGGTCCGAGGGCTTCGACGTCGACCTCGCGTCGACCGGACCGGCCGCCGTGGAGACGGTGGCCCGCACGAACCCCGACCTGGTGGTCCTCGACGTGATGCTGCCCGGGTTCGACGGTCTCGAGGTGTGCCGACGCATCCAGTCCCGCCCCGAGGGCGCCGTCGCCGTCCTCATGCTCACGGCGCGGTCGGACGAGACGGACCAGCTGGTGGGCCTCGGGGTGGGTGCGGACGACTACATGTCCAAGCCGTTCTCGATGCGCACCCTGGTGGCCCGCGTGCACGCACTGCTGCGCCGGGTGGAACGCCATCCCTCGCCGTCGCCGACCGTCGTGCACGAGTTCGACGACGTCCGGGTCGACGAGCACGCGCGGCGGGTCTTCCGTGACGGCGACGAGGTCCACCTGACACGCACGGAGTTCGATCTGCTGCTGTTCCTCGCTCGGCGGCCGGGCGCGGCCTTCGCGCGAGACCGGTTGTTGTCGGACGTGTGGGGGTGGTCGCGCGACGACTCCATGACGTCGGTGCCGTCCCGCACGGTCGACAGCCACGTCAAGGCGTTGCGGCGCAAGCTGGGGTCCGACGTCGTGCGCACCGTCCACGGCGTCGGGTACGCGTTCCGGGCACGCGGATGATCCGCCCTCTCGACTCGCTGCGCTCGTTCAAGGTCAAGACCGGCCTGGTGGTGGTCATCGCACTGTTCGCGGCGTCGGGCACCTTCTGGCTCGCGGCGCAGCAGCCCTTCCGGTACGCGCTGCTGCTCGCACTCGTCGTGGCGCTGGTGGTCACACAGATCGTCGCGCACGGGATGACTTCGCCGCTGCGCGAGATGACCGCAGCCTCGCGAGCGATGGCGAACGGGGACTACACGCACCGCGTCCGGGCCACGTCGCGGGACGAGATCGGCCAGCTGGCCGTCGCCTTCAACACGATGTCGGCGGACCTCGCCGAGGCGGATCGCTACCGTCGGGAACTGATCGGCAACGTCTCCCACGAACTCCGGACGCCGATCGCGTCGCTGCAGGCCGTGCTCGAGAACATCGCCGACGGGGTGCAGGAAGCGACCCCCAGGGCGGTGGGAGTCGCTCTCGAGCAGACCGAACGCCTGGCCCGGCTCGTGGACGACCTCCTGGATCTGTCGAAGCTCGAGGGTGGCGCACTCGGCTTGTCGCGCAGCAGGTTCGACCTCCGAGAGTTCCTGACCAGCGTGGTCACCCAGAGCACGGCGACCCGGTTCTCGGTGTCGGTCGAGCCGTCCGGTGCGACGGTGACCGCCGACGAGGAGAGGGTGCGACAGGTGGTGGCCAATCTCATCGAGAACGCCGTACGCCACGGTCCGCCCGACGGTGCAGTGGCCGTGTCGGCCGTGGTGGGGGACGACACGGTGCGCATCGACGTGGTCGACGAGGGCGACGGGATCGCGCCGGCCGACCGCGCTCGGGTCTTCGACCGGTTCGTCCGCGGCGGGTCGACCGACGGCGGCACCGGCATCGGGCTCGCCATCGCTCGATGGGCTGCCGAGTTGCACGGCGGCACACTCGATGTGGTCGACGTCGGCGCCGGGTGTTGCTTCCGTCTCACCCTTCCCGTCTGACCCCACCGTCCGCACTCGACACGTGACACGCATCCGGTGCTCGCGCGATCACCCCTGCCCGAAAGAGGTTCACGATGGCCACCGACCTTCTTCCCGATCCGGCGGCGCAGTCGCCGGTCCGCACCGTCACCGAGTCTCCGCGCCGCTGGGCCGTGGGTTCCGCCGCAGCGGTCGGGGTGGTCGCCGGCGCGATACTGACCGACCGGCCGTCGGTGGCCTACCTCGCCGTCGGCGTCGCTGCCGTCCTCGCCGCTCGACTGCCGGACCGGTCGCGCTGGTCCGTGGCATGGATCGGCGCCGCGTTCACGCTGCTGGTGGTCCCGTTCGTCCGCGATTCGGGATGGCTCGCAGCGTCGTCCGTCGGACTGGCCGTGTGGTGTGTGGCTCTGTCGACCACGAGATCGACGACGTTCACCGCCACGGTGCTCGCGCCGATCGTGCCCGTCGTGGTGCAGGGAGCCGTGCTCCGCTCGCTCGGAACCGGTGCCGCACAGGTGACGCTCCCGTCTCGGGGGTCCGCGGTACGCACGCTGCGCGTGGTGGTGAGCACGGCCCTGCTGGTCACCGTGTTCACGCTGCTGTTCGCGGGCGCCGACGATCGCTTCGCCTCGCTCGTCGACGCGGTGATCCCGACCGTGTCCGTCGACGTCGACCCGCTGGGGCCGGTCGTGGCTCTGTGCGTCGCGCTGTGGATTCTGGGTGTCGCCCACGCGAAGCGTCACGCGATGGCACTCGATGCTCGCTCCTGGCGCCGGTCGACGACGACCGGTGTGGGAGTGGGCGGTGCCGGTCTGCGCGCTCGTCGTCGTGTTCGCTGCGTTCGTGGTGGTGCAGGCAGCCACGTTGTTCGGCGGACACGACCACGTGATGACGACGGACGACCTGACCTTCGCGGACCACGCCCGATCGGGATTCTGGCAGCTGATCACGGTGACAGTCGGCGTGCTCGTCGTGGTCGCCGTGCAGGTACGCAAGGTCGACGCCGAGGTGCGGCGCGACCGGGTGCTCGCGCGCATCGCCTTCGGGTCGCTGTGTGTGCTGACGCTGGTGGTCGTCTGGTCGGCGGTGTACCGAATGTCGTTGTACGAGCAACAGTTCGGTCTCACTCGGCTGCGTGTCGGGGTCATGGCCGTCGAGGTGTGGTTGGGCGTCGTCGTGCTCGCCGTCATTGTCGCCGGTGCGCGCTGGTCCGCGCGCCTACTGCCCGCGGTGATCGTCGGCACGGCGGCGCTGGGCGTGCTGGTGATGGCGGTGGTGAACGTCGATGCGCTGGTCGCGGACCGTGCAGTCGAGCGCTACGAGCGGACCGGACTGAT
This sequence comes from Rhodococcus sp. SORGH_AS_0301, assembly GCF_030818285.1. Lineage (NCBI taxonomy): Bacteria > Bacillati > Actinomycetota > Actinomycetes > Mycobacteriales > Nocardiaceae > Rhodococcus > Rhodococcus sp. SORGH_AS_0301. The sequence continues at coordinate 2,974,954 of NZ_JAUTAC010000002.1, read as the reverse complement.
CGACGTCGACTATCTCGGCACGCTGTCGGCGGACGCGGTGCCCGCCGTGTCGACCCTGCCGCCCACGCTGCGCGACTGCATCGTCGACGAGCCCGGGAGCGACCCGTGGTGGAACGCGAACCTCGCACGCCGTGAGGCCGCCGTCATCGCGGCGAGCGACCCTCTCGCAGAGTGCGCTCTGCCAGCTCGCGAAGCGGGCCGGTGAGTGCCGAATCGCCGGTCTCGCACGAGTGCTCGCCGATCTCGAGTCGCCACCGGAAGGTGTCGCGGGCGAGGGACGACGACTCGGGCAGGCCGTTCAACAGGGGGAGCGCGCGGGTGACCAGCTGCTCCCACTCGGGTGCCGTGTCGCCGAGGGCCGTGGTGTCGACGCTGCCGCGGCGGGTCATCCCGGCCACGCCGCCGCTGCGTACCACCACGATGACCATGTCACGTCCTCTTGCTCGCCTCGTCCGCCGCATCGGACGCGGATCCCGTCCCGGCCGGCTCGAGGCCCACGGTAGTCCACCCGCCGACCACGGCGCGGTGAACGTCGGACCCGGTTCCGTAGCGCGCCGATGCCGCCGCGACCGTCGCGGCGGAGAAGGCGGCGAAATCGGCGGTCGGCGTCAGGCTGCCGGACGTGAGGGCGTCGAACCAGACCTGTCCGAGACGATCCCAGGCCGGCCCGCCGAGCGCGACGGCGGCCTCGGCGAACGCGCGGTTGGGGATGCCGGAGTTGATGTGCACCCCGCCGTTGTCCTCGGTGGTCTCGACGTATCCCGCCATGTCCGCGGGCTGGGGGTCCTTGCCGAGGACGTCGTCGTCGTACGCGGTACCGGGTGCCAGCATCGAGCGGAGGGCGCTGCCCTGCACGTCGGGGAGGAAGAGCCCCTCGCCGACGAGCCAGGACGCGTCCTCGGCGTTCTGCCCACGCGAGCGCTGTTCTGCGAGGACGCCGAACACGTCGGACACCGACTCGTTGAGGGCGCCGGACTGTCCGGCGTACTCGAGCTGTGAGGTGTACTGCGTGAAACCGTGAGCCAACTCGTGCGCGATGACGGACAGCGACACGGTGAAGCGGGTGAACACCTCGCCGTCACCGTCGCCGAACACCATGCGGGTGCCGTCCCAGAACGCGTTGTCGTACTGCTCGCCGTAGTGCACCGTGGCGTCGAGCGGCAGCCCCTGCCCATTGAGGCTGGACCATCCGTAGACCTCGGCGAACAGGGCGTGGGTGACGCCGAGGCCGTCGTAGCTCTCGTCCGCCGCCGGATCGCCGACAGGTTCGCCGCCCTCGGTACGCACGACGTCGCCGGGCAGAGTCTGCGTGTTCTTCGCGTCGGCGATGGTGCGCTGCAGTCGATCCGCGACGGCGCCGCGGGGAGCGGTGGGCGACACGGTGGACCGCGTCGAATCGCGTCGGCGCCGCATCTCGTCGTCGAGTTCCAGCGTGCGGCTCGCGACGGACGGGGCGGTGTCCAGGCGGGCACTACGTTCCGCGGGGGCCGACGCGAGGCGCTGCAGAAGGTAGGGAGGAACGACGCCCTGGCAGCAGGGCGTGGTGCGCGAGAGGTCGGGGGTGGCCACGATGAGATCCTTCCGAAGGGGAACGATCGCCACGCTAACCCCGATCACCGACAGCCCGCGCACCTCGCGGAGCTCGTGCGGTCAGGGGCAGGCGACCTTCGCCTGGTCGTAGATGCGACCGGCCTCGTCGACACCGGGCTCGTTGCCGTTGTTGGTGGCCTGCGACCGGATGTCGGTGACCACGGCGTCCTTTTCCTTGCCGTCGGTGATCTGCTGGCAGATGCTGCCGAGCAGCGATTCGATGTCCTCGTCGGACTTTCCCTCGGAGAGCGCGGAGAACTGCGCCTTGTAGGCGGCGACGAAGGTCGCGCGCTTGGCGTCGTCGAACACGTTGCCGGCATCGTCGGCCAGGCTGCCGGCGCTCGACTGGATGCCGGGTGCGGCCGACTGTGCAGAGCTGAGTGCGCCCTGAGCTGCGTCGCCCACCGATTCCGCGGCGTTGTTCGCGGTGTCCTGTGCGGACTGCTGATCCTCGGAGCTGCATCCACCCAGGACCAGGGCGAGGGTGGCGGCAGCGGCGAGCGTGGCGGGAAGGAGTCTCATCGGACGAACTTTACCGGGCGTACCGTCGCATTCCACCGCGAAAGAGGCCTGTGAATGACCATGATCGACGATGGCCATCATGCAGCGGGGTGCGGGTGCGCGGCGGGTGCGGACGCCGATCGTGCGCAGTGCCGACGGGACGTCGTCCGTGGAGTCGTTCGTCATCGCCGCGGTCGCGACCATCCTGCTCACCCGCGCCTACCTCGAACTCACCGACTATCCGCAGGTGGGCGGTGGAAGCCTGCACATCGCCCACGCACTGTGGGGCGGTGCGCTGATGATGACGGCGCTCGTCGTCGGATGGCTGTTCCTCGGCTTCGGAGCGCGCTCGTCGGCCGTGCTGCTGGGCGGCGTCGGCTTCGGTCTGTTCCTGGACGAGGTCGGGAAGTTCGTGACGAGGGACAACGACTACTTCTACGGCCCGTCCGCCGAGATCATGTACGTGACGGTGGTTCTGGTCCTGGTGGTCGGACGAACCGTCCGCGACGTCCGCGAACCGACGCCACGGGAATGCCTCGCGAACGCTGCCGCCATCGCGTCGGAAGGACTCGTCGGTGGGGTACCGGGATCGCGCCGGGAGCTGGCCCGCGAACTGCTCGACCGAGCGCGGACGACGGGAGCCGATCCCGAGCTCGTCGCGAGCATCGACACTCTGCTGAGTCGGTGCGTTCCGGCACCGTCCCGGCCGACGAGTCGGCGGGCGTGGTTCTCGCGCGCCGTCCCGTCGTTCGTGACCAGTACGCGCTGGGCGATCGCGTTGTCCTGGCTCATGGTGGTCACCGCGTCCGCGACGGTCGTGGCGGGCATCGCGCAACTGGCCACGGGCGGTCTGGTCATCGAGCGCGACGACCTCGATGTCACCCTCGACCGGATGACCATCTCGGGCGGCATCCTGTGGGTGACGGCGTGCGTCACGGTTGCCCTCGGGCTCCCGTCGCTGATCGCGCGGCGGCGCACCGCGTCCCTCTGGCCTCTGCACCGACTCCGGTCGGCGGCCCTGATCTACGCGTTGCTCGGTGCGCTCGTCGACTTCGCCGAGACGGGCTTCGCCGCCCTGACCAACCTCGCGATCGGACTGCTGACGCTCGCCGCGATCTCGCACCGGATCACGGTGGAGACAGCGCGAGGGTCCGCTGCGACGCGAAGTGCCGCGGTGCGCCTGTGAGCGGGTCGGTGAACTCGATGCTCCGCGCCAGCAGTCGTAGTGGATCCCGGTAGTCGTCGACGGCGACCTCGCGCGGCACGGGATACAGCGAGTCGCCGACGATGGGCAGGCCGAGAGAGGCCATGTGCACGCGTAGTTGATGGGTCTTGCCCGTGCGCGGATGCAGGCGGTAGAGCGCCAGGTCGCCCACCGTGCGCACCTTCTCGATCACGGTCTCGCTGTTCGGCTCACCCGGCACCTCGGTCGCCTGCAGTGATCCACGGTCCTTGACGATGCGGCTGATCGCGGTGTGCGGGAACGAGATCGGCGAGTCGGGGGCCACCGCTTCGTAGACCTTGACCATGCTGCGATCCCGGAACATCTCCTGATATGCGCGGCGGACGTCCTGTCGTGCGGTGAAGACGAGCACGCCCGCGGTGAGGCGATCGAGGCGGTGCGCCGGGGACAGTGCGTCGTTTCCCAGTTCGCGTCGCAGCCGGGTCAGGGCGGTCTGCACGACGAAGCGCCCGCGTGGTGTCGTCGCCAGGAAGTGCGGCTTGTCCACCACCACGATCGCATCGTCTCGGTACAGGATCGGGGCGGTGAACGGCACCTCGGGTTCCACGGGCGGATCCCGGTACAGGTAGACGTCGGCGCGGGGGACCAGGGGAGTGTCGACCAGCACGGGCCGTCCTGCGGCATCGACGACCTCGCCGTCCGTCACCTTCGCGCGCAGGGCCTCCGCATCGCGCGGAAAGCGTGCGACGAGGTACTCGACTATGGTCCTGTGCTCTGCCGGCGCGTCCGGCATGCGGATCCGCGTCGGATTGAGACCGTCTCGGATCGGCAGCGGTGCGGGCACCGGATCGAGCGTAGTGCGCCGGTACCCTCGAACGCGGTCGGCCGCGACGAGCGGCCGAGAGAAGTCTCAGGGGGGAAGCGCATGGCACAGAAGTCTGCACACAAGTGGGTCGAGACCGACGTACCGGATCAGACCGGCCGGACCTTCGTGGTCACGGGAGCCAACAGCGGGCTCGGCGCCGAGGCCGCGAAGGCACTCGGTCGCGCGGGCGCGACGGTGGTGCTGGCCTGCCGGACAGTGGAGAAGGCGAAGCCGATCGCGGACGAGATCGGTGAGCGCGCCGAGGTGCGTCGACTCGACCTCGCGGATCTGAGCTCGGTGCGGGAGTTCGCCGACAACACGCCCACCGTGGACGTACTGATCAACAACGCCGGCGTCATGGCACTGCCGCTGAAGCGGACCGCCGACGGTTTCGAGATGCAGTTCGGCACGAACCATCTCGGGCATTTCGCGCTGACCGGCCTCCTGCTGGACAGGATCACCGACCGCGTGGTCACCACGTCGAGTTTCATGCACCAGGTACCGGGACTGAAGCTGTCGGATCTCAACTACGAGAAGCGTCGCTACAGCCGGTGGGGTGCCTACGGGCAGTCGAAGCTGTCGAACCTGCTGTTCGCGTACGAGCTGGATCGCCGACTGCGTGCGGCGGGGTCACCCGTGCTCTCGCTGGCGGCGCATCCCGGTTACTCGAGTACCGAGTTGATGGGGCGGACGGAGAGTGTGCAGGACGCGTTCATGTCACTCGGCCGGGTCTTCGCCCAGTCGGCCTACATGGGAAGCCTGCCGGAGCTCTACGCCGCGACGGCACCGGGGCTGCAGTCCGGCGGCTACTTCGGACCGGACGGGTTCCAGGAGCTGAGCGGGCACCCGAAGAAGGTCGGATCGAACAAGGCCTCCCGTGACGAGGCGAAAGCCCGTGAGCTCTGGACCAGGTCGGTCGAGCTCACGGGCGTCACCTACCCGATCTGAACGGTCAGTCGTCGCTGACGGTGATCTGCACGTCGATGTTGCCGCGGGTCGCATTGCTGTAGGGGCAGACCTCGTGGGCCTTGTCCGCGAGGGCCTGCGCCGTGTCGTGATCGAGGTTGGGGAGGGTCACCTCGAGGACCACGGCGAGCTCGAAGCCGCCGGCGTCGTTCGGGCCGATGCTGACCTTCGCGCCGACGGAGGAGTCGGTGACGTCGGCCTTCTGCTGGCCGGCGACGAGGCGCAGAGCGGAGTGGTAGCACGCGGCGTAGCCGACGGCGAAGAGCTGCTCCGGGTTGGTTCCGTTGCCGCTGCCGCCCATCTCGGTGGGGGCGGCGAGGTCGACGTCGACCTTGCCGTCGGTGGTGCGGCCGTGGCCGTTGCGTCCGTCGCCGGTGGCCAGTGCCTCTGCGGTGTACAGCGTCTTCATGGGTGAACCTCTCGTGGTGGGGATGGACGGGTCAGGCGGAACGAAGCGACGCGGTGGTCTTGCGGACGAGTGCGATCAACGTGGTCGCCTCGTCTTCGGAGAGGCCGGTCGCGGTGAAGATGCACTCGGGAACGTGCGCGGCCGCGGAACGCAGGGCGCGGCCCGTGTCCGTCAGCCGGATCTCGACGCGTCGTTCGTCCTCCGCTGAGCGTTCGCGGGTGACGAGCGACAGTGTCTCGATGCGCTTGAGCAGGGGGGACAGTGTTCCGGAATCCAGGCCGAGTCGATCGCCCAGTTCCGAGACGCTGAGTCCGTCCCGCTCCCACAGCACGAGCATCACCAGGTACTGCGGGTAGGTGATGCCCAGGTCGTCCAGCAGGGGCCGGTAGACCGCGGTGGTGGCCCGCGACGCCGAGTACAGGGCGAAGCAGAGTTGCTTGTCCAGTGCCAGCGCGTCGTTCACAAGATCGATCGTAGCGCACAATTGAATTGTGCACAACCTTTTGCTCCAGACAAGATACCATCGCAGCGATCGAGGCGGACGTCAGCGTGCGAACAGGAACATCGCGAGGGTGCGCAGAACGCCGGGGTAGGCGTCGTCACGCGGCTGCGAGGCGGCGGGCGCGGGTCGGAGCGGCGTCATGGGCACCGATGGGTACTGACCGTCGGTAACGGGTGCAGTGGTGGTTTCGGCGGAATGGTCCAGACTCATACCCCGTATTGTGCACCACCCGTCTGCGAAAAGGCTGTGAACAGCCCGTGCGGTCCGTGGCGTGTCCTACGGGACGTCACATCCGGGCGTGCCGGGCCATCACGACGGCGTAGACGCCGTAGAGGGCGATGCCGACTCCGGCGAGGACGAGCAGGATCTGTCCGAACGGCTGCGCCCCCAGGGTCTTGACGGCTCCGTCGAGACCCGTCGCCTTGCCGGGGTCCGCGGTCAGCACGGCGGCGGCCACCAGCACACCGACACCGACGAGGGCGAGGCCCTTGGCGGTGTATCCGACCACGCCGATGACCCGGACCGGACGCCCGACGTGACCCTCGAGGTCCTTCTCGAACTTCGTGGAGATGCCCTTGTAGACGTGATGGGCGCCGACGCCGATGATGACGGCCGCGGCCACGACGAGAACGACCTTGCCGATCGTCGACTCCATGAGGCGGGCGGTGAGCCCGGCGTTCTGCTGACCCGTCGACTGCCCGGCACCGCGAGCGAAGTTCAGCGCGGACCAGGCGAATGCGAGGTACACGACGGCGAGTGCACCGGCCTTGAGTCGATCGGTCGCACTACCGGAATCGGCCTCGGTCTTCTTGCCCACCACCGCCTCGAGAATGCGCCACGCGGCGAGGGCCAGGAAGGCGACGACGGCGATCCACAGCATGACGGCACCGCCGGGCTTGGAGGCCAGCTCGCCCAGCGCGCCGGACTGGTCGGCGTTGCCGCCCTGTCCGAAGGCGAGCCGCACCGCGATGTATCCGATCAGGAGGTGCAGCACTCCGCTCACGAGATGCCCTGCGCGGGCGGCTCTCTCGAACGCCGTGCTGTTCTGGATGCGGTCCCCGCGAGAGGTGTCGATCGCCATCGGACCATGGTCCCACGTCGAGGGAGAAGAATGTCCGCTTCCGCCGCCCGGGCTCGTCGGCACGGCCGTGCGCTACAGTGCCTGTGTGCAGCGAGCATATTTTTGGTTCAGCAGGCCGGCCCTCGGTGGTCCGGTCAGCGGAACCATGCGCTGACCCACTCCACCCGACGAGCCGGCAGGACCGGCTCGCGTGGAATGCGTGTCCCGGTCGTGACGTCTCACCCGACCGCCCCGAGGACTCATCGTGACTCTCGCACTCGACACTCTTCCCGACCTGTCGCGGACAGGTCCGCTCGTCTCGCCGCGTGCGCTGCGGGACGCGGAGCCCGCATCCGCCGACGCGGCTCTCCGCGTCGCCGACAGCCGTGACGCCCTGCGCGCCATCCTGACCGGAGCCGACGACCGCGTGGCCGTCGTGGTGGGCCCGTGCTCCGTGCACGACCCGATCGCGGCACTGGACTACGCCCGCCGGTTGGCCGTCCTGGCCGACGAGGTGGGGGATCGACTCCAGGTGATCATGCGGGTCTACTTCGAGAAGCCGCGGACGTCGGTGGGCTGGAAGGGTCTGCTCAGCGACCCCGGCCTCGACGGCTCGGACGATCTCGACGCCGGGCTCCGGGCGGCGCGGCGCATTCTGGCCGCCATCGTCGACGGCGGCCTGCCCACGGCGACGGAGTTCCTCGATCCTGCTCTGTCCGGCCATCTCTCGGACCTGGTGACGTACGGGGCGATCGGTGCCCGCACCGCGTCGTCGCAGGTTCACCGCCAGATGGTCAGCGGTCTGCCGATGCCGGTGGGCATCAAGAACGGAACGGACGGCGACGTGCAGGTGGCCGTCGACGGGGTGCGCTCGGCGAGGTCGCCGCACGTGTACGCCGGGGTCGACGACGACGGCCGACTGGCCGCCGTGCGCACGACGGGCAACGAGGACGCCCACGTCATCCTCCGGGGTGGGTCCTCCGGCCCGAACTACGACGCGGCCTCGGTGACCGACGCGGGGGAGCGGCTCCGGCGCTCGGGCGCGGACCCGCGGGTGGTGGTGGACGTCAGCCACGGCAACAGTGCCAAGAACCACCGACGCCAGCTCGACGTGCTGGGCGACCTCGCCGACCGGATCGCCGGCGGCGACCGCGGCGTCGTGGGGGTGATGGTGGAGAGCTTCCTCGTCGAGGGCCGTCAGGACCTCGGCACGTTGGGGGAGCCGCTCACCTACGGCCAGTCGATCACCGATGCCTGCCTCGGGTGGGCCGACACCGAACGCGCCGTGCGTGCGCTGGCCGACGCCGTCAGCGCACGCCGTGCGGTCGGAACTGGACGCTGATCCGGGGCCCCGTGGCGCGCGTGCTCTTGGGCACGCAGTGCTCCCAGGTCCGCTGACAGGACCCGCCCATGACGATCAGATCACCGTGTCCCAGAGTGTGTCTCACCGAGGGACCGCCGCCGCGCGGTCGCAGCAACAGCGGCCGTGCGGCGCCGAGGGACACGATGGCGACCATGGTGTCCTCGCGCGCTCCGCGTCCGAGGTCGTCGCCGTGCCAGGCGACGCTGTCCTTGCCGTCGCGGTAGAAGCAGAGTCCGGCCGTCGCGAAGTCCTCGCTCAGTTCGGCTCGGTAGTGCTCGCTCAGCTGTCGACCGGCATCGACCAGGACGGGGGCGGGCAGCCGCTCGGGATCGGGGAAGAAGGAGACCAGGCGCGGGACGTCGACGACGCGGTCGTACATCGGTCGGCGTTCCGACCGCCACGGAACCTCCTCCACCAGCCGGTCGAAGACGGAGTCCGAGCCGCTCACCCAGTTCGGCAGCACGTCGATCCACGCGCCGTCGGTCAACACCGTCCGGCGGACGGACGTGAGGGAGCCGAGCGACGGTCCGTCCGCGCCGTCGTCGAACAGGGACGCCTGGAGTAGGTCACGGGGCCATCGTAGCGCGGTCGTTCGAACGTATGTTCCTACGCGGCCGTCGTCAGCGAACGCGGGCCAGCTCCGCTGCGCGCAGACCGACGTACAGTTCGGCGGCGTCCACCGGGTTCGTGTGATCACGGCCCGTGAGGTCGTGGATACGGCGGAGCCGGTAGAGCACGGTGTTGCGGTGGTAGTGCAAGCGGTCGGCCGCCGCGGTGGTGGAACCGGCGGCCGCGAACCACGCGTCGAGCGTCTCGAGCAGGCTGTCCCGGTCCGCGAGGCGGTGCGGGCCCTCGGCCACGGCGAGCGGACCCAGGATCTGCCGGGCGGCCCGCGCGGCGGCGTCGGGAGTCGAGACCAGCAGCAGCGGAACCGGACACGCGTCGTAGCGACTGATGCGCGCGCTCCCCGGCGGTGCGCAGCGACGAGCCGTCCGGGCCTGCGCCACCGCCGTCGGGGTGGACAGCGACCGCTCGTAGTACGTGCCGACACCCAGTCGGGTGCCGTAGAGCCGGCCCAGGGTGTCCACCGCGTCGTCGAGCACCGCCGGCGCCGAGGCGACCAGCAGTCCCAGGTGACCGTCCGCATCGGTGTCCCACACCGACTCGACACCGAGCGGCAGGATGCTCTCGCGCGCGCTGCCCGGAGTGGCACCCCGGTCGACGGTGGTCTCGGCGGACACGACGGCGAAGTAGCCCGCGTCCGGGATGCGGAAGGCCCGCAGGGCGTCCTGCACGGCAGCGGGGTCCGAGGCGGTCTCGTCGAAGAGAGCGCGCAGCACCATGCGGCGCGCATCGGCGTCGTCGAGGGCGAGCCGGTCCGCGGCGTCGCGATACGCCTCCGCGGCCGCGTCGGAATAGGTGTCCACCAGTGCCCACACCTCGGTGGCCATCGCGAGCAGCACCTCCGGAGCCCGGCCCGCGGCCGCCGCGGTGAGCTCGGCCCAGATCAGACGACCACCGAGGCGGAACGCGTGCAGCAACGCCGCCAGCGGCACCGCGTTCTCGGCCTTGATCCGGCCGGCCGCGCGTGCGGGTTCCAGGTCGCCGCTCGCGCCCGTGGTCAGAGCGTCGAGCATGGACCGAAGATTGCCGGTGCACACAGTGGCGAGCTCGTCCCGCGTGAGCGACGTGGCCTCGAGGTACGACTGTTCGGCGACCAGGATGTCGAGGACGAGTCGCTCGCTGAGCTCGCCGACGTGCTCTCCCAGCAGCGCGGCGAGACCCTGCGAGGTGAGCGGTTCCGGTGCGGAGCGGCGGACGGCCACGGGCATCGACATCACTCCACCGTACGGCTGTCCGGTGACGGACGCCACAGGGCGGCTGTGCCTCGGCACAAACCGGGCGCGTGAGCGGCCGACGTCCGCCTATGGCCACCCGATGTAGTACAGGTCACAATCAACGGTATGACCACAGGCGAACTCACCCCGAGTACCACCGGCGCATCCGCCTTTCCCGAGGTCGACGCGGCTCTCCGCGACCTCGAACAGGGCGAGGCCGCATGGGCACGTGCCTCGCTCGGCGACCGCGCGGACCTTCTCGACCGGGTCGCGGCCCTCACGGCGTCGATGGCGCAGGAGTGGGTCGATGCGGCCGCTCGATTCAAGAAGCTGCCCGCGGCCTCCGCACTCCTCGGCGAGGAATGGCTCTCCGGGCCGTACTCCGTCGTCACCGCGTGCCACGTGCTCGCGCAGAGTCTGCGGCAGCTCGCCGTCGGGAAGAGCCCGCTCGCGGACGCCCGGATCGGCTCGGGTCCGGGCGGGCGCACCACCGTGCAGGTGCTGCCGTCGAACATCTTCGACACGCTGCTGCTCAACGGGTTCTCCGCCGAGGTGTGGCTCGAACCGGGTGTCGACGCGGACACCGCGCGCCGTGACGCCGGACTCGCGCAACGGAACCCGACCGAGACCGGGGGCATCGGTGCGGTGCTCGGCGCCGGCAACATCACGTCCATCGCCCCGCTCGACACGCTCTACGAACTGGTCGCTCACAACCGCGTCGTCGCGCTGAAGCTCAACCCGGTGACGGATCCGATGGAGCCGGTGCTCCGCGCCGTCTTCGCTCCCTTGGTCGAGCTGGGCGCGGTGCGCATCCTCACCGGTGGCCCGGACGTCGGCTCGTACCTCGTGCACCACGACGCCGTGGCGCACGTGCACATGACGGGCAGCTCGATCACGCACGACGCCATCGTCTTCGGCACCGGCGAGGAGGGTGCCGAGCGCAGGAAGGCCAACACCCCGTTGCTCGACGTGCCCATCTCGAGCGAACTCGGCGGCGTCTCGCCGGTCATCGTGATCCCGGGCGAGTGGTCCGACGCGGACATCCGGTTCCAGGCCGAACACGTGGTGACCCAGCGGCTGCACAACGGCGGCTACAACTGCGTCGCGGCGCAGGTCGTGGTGATCTCCTCCGAGTGGCCGCAGCGCGACGCGTTCCTGGCGGCACTGCGCACGGCACTGCACGAGGCACCGGACCGCGAGCCGTACTACCCCGGCAGCGCCACCCGCGTCGCCGGTGCCCGAGCGGACTACCCGGGCGCGGAGTCGCTCGGCCCGTCCGGCGGCCGTACCCTCGTGAGCGACCTCGATCCGGACAGCTATCGCGCTCTGCTCACCACCGAGTACTTCGCACCGGTACTCGGTGTCATCGAGATCCCGTACACCGGGCAACGTTTCGTGGACGAGGCCGTCCGCATGTCGAACGAGGAGTTCGTCGGCACGCTCGGCGTCAACGTGATCGCGCATCCCGACACGCTGTCGTCGCTCGGCACCGCCGTCGACGAGATGCTCGAGGACCTGCGCTACGGCACCATCGCGCTCAACGCGTGGACCGGCGTCGGCTTCCTCACGGCGGCGGCGACCTGGGGTGCGTTCCCGGGCCACACGCTCGACGACGTCCAGAGCGGAATCGGCGTCGTGCACAACGCACTGCTGATCGACCGACCCGAGCGCACCATCGTCCGCGGGCCCTTCCGACCCGCGCCGCGCTCGATCCTGAAGGGCGAGTTCACCCTGTCGCCGAAGCCGCCGTGGTTCGTCACCAACCGCACCGCGGCCACCACCGCGAAGCGGTTCACCGCGTTCGCCGCGGCTCCGTCCTGGAAAGCCCTGCCCGCCATCTTCGCGTCCGCTCTGAGAGGTTGACATGACCGAGACTTCCACCGACTACGTCGTCGTCGGCGCAGGATCCGCAGGATGCGTCGTCGCGAATCGGCTCAGTGCCGCGTCGAACACCGACGTCGTCGTCCTCGAGGCGGGCCCGGAGGACAAGGACAAGTTCGTCCACATTCCCGCCGGGTTCTCGAAGCTCTTCCGTTCGGAACTGGACTGGGACTACGACACCGAGCCGCAGGCCGAACTCGCCGGCCGACGGATCTTCTGGCCCCGTGGGCGCATGCTCGGCGGCTCCTCGTCGATGAACGCCATGATGTGGGTGCGCGGGTTCGCAGCCGACTACGACGACTGGGCGGAGGCAGCGGGACCCGGGTGGTCGTTCGACAGCGTGGTGGACACCTTCCGCCGTATCGAGAACATCGAGGGTGCCACCGAGTCCGACGAGGGCAGCGGCGGACCGCTGCACGTGTCGAAGCAGCGCAGTCCCCGGTCGATCACCGGCGCGTACCTCGATTCGGCCGCGGCACTGGGCTTGTCGACGGAGCGCGCCAATCTCCCCACGCCCAAGGGCATGACCGAGACGATGGTCAACCAGAAGCGCGGCGCCCGGTGGAGCTGCGCCGACGCGTACCTGCGGCCGGCCATGTCACGGCCCAACCTCACCGTGGTGACGGAGGCGCAGGCCACGCGCGTGCTCTTCGAGGGAACCCGCGCAGTGGGTGTCGAGTACTCGAAGGACGGTGCGCTGCACACGGTTCGGGCCTCGAAGGAGGTCATCCTGTCCGGCGGTGCCATCAACACCCCGCAGTTGTTGATGCTGTCGGGGATCGGTGCGCCGGAGCATCTCGCCGAGCACGGCATCGACGTGGTGCACGCCGCCCCCGAGGTGGGCGAGAACCTCATGGACCACCTGGTGTCCGCCCTCGGATACGGGGTGCAGTCCGACACGCTGTTCACCGCGGAGAAGATTCCGGAGCTGATCAACTACCTCGCGCGTCGACGCGGCATGCTGACCTCCAACGTCGCGGAGGCGTACGGCTTCGTCCGCAGCCGCGACTCGCTCGACCTCCCGGACATCGAACTGCTCTTCGCGCCGGCGCCCTTCTTCGACGAGGGTCTCATCCCTGCGGACTCGCACGCGGCCATCCTGGCGTCGATCCTGCTCAAGCCGGAGAGCCGCGGACGCATCTCGTTGCGGTCGTCCGCACCGTTGGACAAGGCGATCGTGGATCCGCGCTACCTGTCCGACCCGGGCGGTGTGGACCGCACGGCGATGCTCAGCGGGCTACGCTACTGCGCCGACATCGCGCAGACGGAGCCGCTGAAATCGCGACTGGGGGAGATGGTGCGCCCGGTACTGCGCAACAGCGAGGCACTCGACGAAGCGCTGAGCGAGTCGCTGGAGACCATGTCTCACACCCTCTATCACCCGGTGGGCACCGCCCGGATGGGCTCGGACGCGGCATCGGTGGTGGATCCGGAGCTGCGGGTGCGCGGGGTGGAGGGGCTGCGCGTGGCCGACGCGTCCGTGATGCCGACGATCATCCGCGGCCACACCCACGCACCGTCGGTGCTCATCGGGGAGAAGCTGTCGGAGTTCGTGCTCGCCTCACGCGTGTGAGCGGTACGACCCCGGCGTCATCCCGGTCCACCGTTTGAAGGCGCGGCGGAAGGCGCTGGGTTCGGAGAAGCCGAGACGCGAGGAGATCTCCTCGGCCGTCTCGCCTCGTTCGAGCCCGGCGACCGCCGCGTCGCGCAGCACCTCGTCGCGCAGCTGACCCAGTGACGTGCCCTCCTGGCGCAGCAACCGGCGCAGGTGCGGCACGCTGATGGACAACATCGTCGCGATGTCGGTGGTGGTCGAGGCGCGGCCCATCGCGCCCAGTGCGAGGGCGCGCCGCACCACACTCGCCGCGCTGGAGCCGTAGTCCCGCTCCGAGAACAGGCGATTGGGCGACTCGCGGAGGTACTCCTCGAGGCTCTCCTCCGTCTGCACGAGCGGTGACGCCATGATCGCGTCGTCGAATTCCAGTGCCGCGACGTCGGATCCGAACGTCACGTGCACCCCGAAGATGTCGTCGTACACCCGCGGCGACGGATGCTGCGGTTCGGGGAAGGGCACCTGGACGGACAGCAGTTTCACGCGCCGCCCGATGAGCCACGCAGAGAAGCGGTGCCAGAGGATGAGCAGGAACTCGATGCGGATGCGCTGCGCCGCCTCGGCCGCCTCCGGGGAGAGCTGATCGGCGATCATCGTCGGGGAGTCGACGAGTTCGAGCCGGGCGCGTCCCCCGCCGCGCATCAGCACACCGCGCGGGACGCCGGGAAAGGCGCGACCGACGTCCACCATCCGCTCGAGCGCGCTCCCCAGATCGGGGCGGTGGATCATCGTCAGACTGAGTGCCCGAAAGGTGCCGCGGCGCACCGGAGCCGATCCGAGACCCATCAGCTCGTCGCCCGTCATCTGCCACAGCGCGCGAGTGAGGCGCGTGACCTGGTCGGTGGTGAGGCGGGCGCCGGGACGAGTGAGGACGTGCGGGTCGATGTCGGCCTCGCGCAGGCAGGCGGACAGGTCCACACCCGTCTCCCGCGCGAGGGTCACCGCCGTGCGGACGAACTCCACCGAGATGGTCGGCGGCGCCGCAGTGTCGATCGTCATGGGGTGGCGGACAATCGGGCCAATCGCGACGCCGCGTCGGCGAGCACGTGATCCTGTTTGCAGAAGGCGAAGCGCACCAGGGTGTCCCAGCCCTCGCGGTGATCGACGAACGCGTCCACCGGTACGCCGACGACGCCGATGCGTTCGGGCAACGCACGGCAGAAACTGTCGGCGTCGGACTCGCCCAGTGGAGCGATGTCGGCGCAGACGAAGTACGTGCCCTCACTGCGCTTGACGTCCAGCCCGGCATGCGACAGCGCGGCGGACAGCGTGTCCCGCTTGGCCTGCAGTCCCGATCGCAGGGCGTCCACCCAGGCGCTCTCGTGGTCGAGGGCGTGGGCCACCGCCGGCTGGAAGGGGGCGCCGCCGACGAAGGTCATGAACTGCTTGGCCGCCTTCACCGCGGCGATGAGGTCGGCGGGTCCGCAGGCCCACCCCGTCTTCCACCCGGTGGCGTTGAACGTCTTCGCCGCGCTCGACACCGTGATGGTGCGCTCGGCCATGCCAGGGAGCGTGGCGATGGGGGTGTGGACGGCGTCGTCGAACACCAGTCGCTCGTAGACCTCGTCGGTGAGGACCAGGAGGTCGTGCTCGCACGCGACCTCGGCGATCGCGGCCAGCTCCGATGCGGTGAACACGGTTCCGGTGGGATTGTGCGGGGAGTTGACGACGATCATGCGGGTGCGCGGGCCGACGGCGGAGCGCAGGGCATCGACGTCGAGGGCGAACCGATCGCCGTCGACGACGAGGGGGACGGTGCGCCGCTGCGCACCCGCGAGCGCGACGGCGGCCGCGTAGGAGTCGTAGTACGGCTCGACGAGCAGCACCTCGTCACCGCTCTCGACGAGGCCGAGCATCGCGGCGCTGATCGCCTCGGTGGCCCCGACGGTGACCAGGATCTCCGAGTCCGGGTCGTACTCGGTGCCGTAGCGGCCGGCCCGGTCCCGAGCGACGGCGTCGCGCAACACCGCCATGCCCGGCCCGGGCGGGTACTGGTTGAGGCCGGACGCGATGGCCTCGCGCGCCACCTCGAGCATGCGCGCGGGGCCGTCGGTGTCCGGGAAACCCTGACCGAGGTTGACGGCGTCGTGCGTGGCCGCGAGTGCGGTCATCTCCGCGAAGATGGTGGACGCGAAGGGGCGCAGCCGGGCGACGGTGCGGGAAGGCCGGAGGCCGGCCGGATTCGATTCGCGGGAAGGCCGGAGGCCGGCCGGATTCGATTCGCGGGAAGGCCGGAGGCCGGCCGGACTCGATGCGCGGTCGTTCGACGTCACAGCCATGAGGGGGAGCCTAGCGTTCGAGTCACGAGTCCCTCGACGCGTCAGTCCGCGCGCTTCTGCAGCAGTTCCTCGGGCAGGTCGTGGGGGTCGATGAGGAGCTGATCGTTCTCGGCCTGCCGCACGGTCTCCGACACGGACAGGTTCTTGCGCAGCAGCTTCCACTCGACCGGATCGATGGCCTCGATGGCCGTCCGCAGCACGGTCCGGTCCCGCGTACCCCAAGCGACGGGCATGGGGCTGACCATCTGCCACGTCTCCGAGATGGATTTGGCGCTCCGGTCGGACAGCACGGCCACGGAGGGGACGCGCTCGCCCTCGGTCATCGTGTGTCCCGGCAGCGCCCGCACGTTCCGGACGACGAGTGCGTAGTGCGGGACGGTGGTCTCCGGTTTGGCGATGTCGATCAGCGCGAGGATCGTGGCTCCACGCGGTCGCGTCTCCGACACCATGGCCGGCACCAACGCGCTCGAGGCGTACAGCTCGTCGATGGACCCGACCTTGCGGGGCGCCCACACGGACACCCACAGCGACATCAGGGCGGCCACGGCCAGCACCGCACACAGGATGTAGGACCACGCGTGGTCGAGGACGTACAGCCAGGCCGCGCCGCCCGCGAGGAGCACGGCGAAGACGACGGACGAGATGCGCAACCGCCGCACGTCGCCGAGGGTCTCGTTCACCGACCGGGCGTGCGCGCGGTCGACGGGGAAGTCGAAGGTGCGCACGTCAGATCGCCGGTCCCAGGAGGTCGTCGGCGTCGGTGATGCGGTACGCGTAGCCCTGCTCGGCGAGGAAGCGCTGGCGGTGAGCCGCGTACTCCGCGTCGAGGGTGTCGCGCGAGACGACCGAGTAGAAGTGCGCCTGCCCACCGTCGTGCTTGGGGCGCAGCAGTCGGCCCAGTCGCTGGGCCTCCTCCTGCCGGGATCCGAAGGTGCCCGAGACCTGCACGGCCACCGAGGCTTCGGGGAGGTCGATGGAGAAGTTGGCGACCTTGCTCACCACGAGGGTCTTGATCTCGCCGCGGCGGAACGCGTCGAAGAGCAGTTCGCGCTCCTTGTTCTTGGTCGAGCCCTGGATCACGGGAGCATCCAGGGCCGCACCCAGCTCGTCGAGCTGGTCGAGGTACGCGCCGATGACGAGCGTCGGTGAGTCCTCGTGCCGCGCCAGGATCGACTTCACCACGGCGATCTTCGTGTGCGCCGTGGAGCACAGCTTGTAACGCTCCTCCGGCTCCGCCACGGCGTACGACATGCGTTCCGCGTCGGTCAGAGTGACGCGCACCTCGATGCACTCGGCCGGCGCGATCCAGCCCTGTGCCTCGATGTCCTTCCACGGTGCGTCGTAACGCTTGGGGCCGATGAGCGAGAACACGTCGCCCTCGCGGCCGTCCTCGCGCACCAGCGTCGCGGTGAGTCCGAGTCGGCGTCGCGACTGCAGGTCGGCTGTCATGCGGAACACGGGAGCGGGGAGGAGGTGCACCTCGTCGTAGATCACCAGGCCCCAGTCGCGGGAGTCGAAGAGCTCGAGGTGCTTGTACTCACCCTTGGTGCGGCGCGTGATCACCTGGTAGGTCGCGATGGTGACCGGGCGGATCTCCTTGCGCTCGCCGGAGTACTCGCCGATCTCCTCCTCGGTCAGGGAGGTGCGGGCGATGAGCTCGCGCTTCCACTGCCGACCGGCGACGGTGTTGGTGACGAGGATCAGTGTGGTCGCGCGGGCCTTGGCCATGGCCGCGGCGCCCACCATCGTCTTGCCGGCACCACAGGGGAGGACGACCACACCGGATCCACCGGCCCAGAACGAGTCGGTCGCCATCTGCTGGTAGTCGCGTAGCTCCCAGTGGCCACCGGAGAAGTCCAGATCGATGGGGTGCGCCTCGCCGTCGACGTATCCGGCCAGATCCTCGGCCGGCCAGCCGACCTTGAGGAGCATCTGCTTGAGGCGCCCGCGCTCACTGGGGTGGACGAGCACGGTGTCGTCGTCGACCTGAGCGCCGAGCATCGGGGCGATCTTCTTGTGCCGCATGATCTCGGTGAGCACGGCGCGGTCGAGGCTCACCAGGGACAGCCCGTGCACGGGCGACTTGACCAGCTGGAGCCGGCCGTAGCGGGCCATGGTGTCGACGATGTCGACGAGCAGTGGCTGCGGAACCGCGTAGCGGGAGAAGGTCACGAGGGCGTCGACCACCTGCTCGGCATCGTGGCCCGCGGCGCGCGCGTTCCACAGCGCGAGCGGGGTGATGCGGTAGGTGTGGACGTGCTCGGGTGCGCGTTCCAGCTCGGCGAACGGAGCGATGGCCGAGCGGGCCTGCCCGGCGAGCTCGTGGTCGACCTCGAGCAACAGGGTCTTGTCGGACTGGACGATCAACGGTCCGTCGGTCACGGTCTCTCCTTCACGCGCCCCGCATGGACGAACCGGGGCGCAACCAGTCCATTGTGCCTTGCACCGGCGCGGCGGTTCAGGCGAGCAGGGCCACCGACGTGATGCGGTGCAACGTGAAGTGACGCATGACACCGGCGTCGGGGTCCCACGCGTCGAGTTGGCCGCCGCCGACGGTCACCGGTTCGACGACACGGTTGCTCGAGACACCGGCAGCGTCCACGTAACCGATGCTGATCGGTGAGCGGGACAACGCGGCGCGCTGGAGAAGCGCGATCGTCGCGGCGCCGGACGCACGGGTGCCGTCGGACCGCACCCGTTCACGCTCGGTCCGGCGCACCTCTCCGGCTCGGGTGCCGGCCCGCATCTCCGAGACGAGGCGCCCCAGTTGCTCGTCCGTGGGGACGGCGGGCGTGCGGTAGGGCGAGCGACCGCGACGGGGGACGACGCGCGCACCGCGATCGCGGACGTCGACGATGGTGCCGGAGGAGTCCTCGCCCGCGGGTGCGAACCCGGCGGCGCGCAGCCCGGCCAGCACGTCGGCAAGCGGCGCCTGCGAGATCGCGACGGTCGGGGCCAGTGCCCGCAACGCGAGGGCCTCGGCGGCGGAGGAGGAGAGCACCTCCGCGAGCAGTGCGGGGTCCTCGCAGCGGACGAAGGACGACGCCACCCCGGCACGCAGGCGTCCGTGGCGGCGGGCGACGTCATCGATGAGGTAGGTCAGCGACTGCGGGACGGGCGTCCGCGAGTGGGTGGCGAAGAGTGCATGGAGCTCCGCGGCGGTGGTGCCGCCGTCCAGAGCACGTCGCAGCGTCCGCTCGTCGATGCGGTACATCGTCGCGGCGCCCGCCGACTCGATGTCCGCGACCGTCGCCATCCGCTGCGCGAGCTCGGGAGTCAACGGCCCGGGGGCGACGACGGTCAGGTCGGCCTGGACCAGAACGTGGTCGATGGGGTCGGGCAGGACGCGGTGCATCGCCGCCGCGGCCGAGGAGGGATCACCGATCAGTGCGCCTCCGGGGGTGGACAGTGCTCCGCGGCCGACGACCCCGAGAGCGCCGGCCTCGGCCAGGTAGCGGGAGACCGGGCCGACGCCCAGGCGAGCGGCGAGGCGAGGCCTGCGCCAGGTGGCGATGCGGACGACGTCCTCGGTGGCGAGGGCCTTTCCCGAGGCGAGATCGGCGATCACGCCCAGCACGATCCGCCGGTCTCGGGGCGCGGCGGCCGAGCGGGCCTCGTCGGACAGTGCGGCGATCGGCTTGTCGTTGGCGTCGCGCATGCCGATCAACCACGGCACCCTGGGCAGATCCAGCCAGGCACCTGCCAGGGTGGCCCAGCGCTGTGCCGGCGATGCGGTGACCCATGCGTCGACCGCGGGGGTGGGCGTCCACATGTCGTCGATGTCGGTGAGCGGTCCCGGATCGGGCAGCCCCACCGCGATGAGTCCGGCGCCCGCCAGGACCTCGACCAGCAGGCCGACCCGCGCCTCGTCGAGATCGGCTGCCTTCGCGATGCGTCGGATCTCCCGGACGCCGAGTCCTCCCGCCTTGAGTGCGGGCGCGGGCGTGCGGGAGAGCGAGTCGACGATGTCCTCGCAGTGCCGCAGCAGCTCGAGGGCCTCCCCGGCGGCGGCCGCGTCGACGTCCGCCACCCCGACAGCGGTGGTCGACGCCGCCGGTGGGGCCAGCGACACCGGATCGGTGACGGGCTCGCCGCGGAGTACCTGCGAGACCTGCGGCGGCAGTTCGACCGTGTTGTCGTCGAGCCAGGTGAGCAGCCCGGCGGCGAGCAGGCGCTGGACGGGCCGATCCGCGGGCGTACCGGGTGCAGCGTCGCGCGTCCGGCCGATCGACGACGAGCGGGTCAGCGTGGTGAGCAGCTCACGGCTGCGGTCGTCGATCTCCGCGAGCTTCGCACCGACCACCTCGGCGGTGAGCGAGGCGTCGACGTCGAAGAACCGTCCGACCCGCCACGGCACGGCGTCGCGTGCGGCCGCGACCAGGGTGAGCGACGTCGTGCCGCGCACCAGCGCACGCGCACGCAACACCGACAGAGCCGCGTCGACCGCCTTCTTCGTCGCTCGGCGGCCGACGATCTCGTCGAGTCGAGCGCGGGCGACCGGGGCGGTGTCGGCGCCCTCGTGCGCGAGCAGCTCCACGACGGTCAGGCACGTGGTGTCCAGGTCCTCGGCCGCGCGCAGTACCGAGGCACGTTGCTCGGACCGGCCCGCCAGAACCTCGAGTGTGGGCGGCGGCGGGATGGTCAGATCGGGGCGGAGCCGCAGCAGTTCGGCCAGTTCGTCGTCGCTGCGCGCGGACAACCACTCGGTGAGTGTGTCCGCCGGCGTGCCCTCGTTGTCGGTCATCGAGGTCAAGCGTAGAGACCGGTCCAGGGACCTGGACTGGCAGAGGCGCTACTCCGAATGGTGAAATGAACCATGGCGAACTCAGAGAAGAAGCGATATGTCGACCCGGGCTGGCCGCACAGTGCGGACGACGACGATCATCCCGTCACCGAACTGATGTCGGCGCGCGCCGGAAACCTGTCCCCGTTCGGTGAGGAGACGGAGTTCCCGCTGCCGGTGGACTCGCTGCCCTACGCGCATCCCCATACGGTCATCAACCGCTGACGCGCGAGACACGAGAAAGGCCCCCACCAGTCGGTGGGGGCCTTTCTCGTGGAGTGGGTCAGCGGGGCAGGAGATCCTGGTTCGCTGCGATGAAGCTCGCCACCTGCGGATCCGCGGTGGCGGCCTGGACGAAGCCCAGGATCGCCGGATCGTTGGTGAAGTTCTGGACGACCTGGGTGAGTCCCTGCACGGCCTGCTCGGTCGACGGGATGCTCGTCAGATCGGGGAGTGCCGGTGCGGTGGGCGCCGTGGTCGCCGGTGCGTCGCGCTGCGTCGGGCCGCTGCTCAGTCCGAGCTGCGAGGAGCAGGACGGCCAGGCGCCCCAACCCTGCGACTCGAGCACGCGCTCGGCGACGACGATCTGCTCTTCACGGCTGGCCTGGTTCGCGGTGGCCGCGAACTCTCCGCCGCCGTGTCCGGTCCAGGTGCTCGGCGAGAACTGCAGGCCGCCCTGGAAACCGTTGCCGGTGTTGATGCCCCAGTTGCCGCCGGCCTCGCACTGCGAGAGACGGTCCCAGTCGGAATCGGGGGCTGCGTTGGCCGTGCCGCTGAATGCGAGACCTGCGGTGCCGACCAGTGCGCCGGTGACGGCGACCTTGGCGACGGTCTTGCCCGTGGTGCTCGGCTTGCGATGACGTCCGCTCATAAGGGTAGAAATCCTCTCCACACGCGCCTGCGAGGTCAGCTGTCGGATTCGGGCTGAGAGGTAGCCCGGCCTCGGTGCGCTCCTGGCTGGAGCGGAGAGGCTTCACCCCTAGGTCGACTGCTCGGTGCCCGGTGGGGCGCCGCGAGGGCCGGCCGGATATCTACGAAGGACGTGTGGGTCCCCCGCCCTCGTCCCTGATCATGTCTGTGAGGGATGTCCGGTACCCGCGGGACGAGGTTTGGCGCGGCGGGCCGGACGTCGGCCGAACTTCCGGCCGTGATTGACAGTATTACGAAACGGGCACACATGTCACTGTTCGATAACTTCCCCTGGTGCGCGCGTCGCGCCGCCGTTGTGAGGTGTTCGAACGGGTCGTCGCAGCTAGGACGGCGAAGACGTGCTGACCACCGTCTCGTCACCCGTTCGTGACCGCTTCGTTATGTGTCCGACGTCACATGTGCGCAGGATCACAGCCACGACGACGAGCACCAGGACACCCGTGGTCGGGTAGACGGTCTGCAGCGCCACACCCTCGAGTCGGTTCGACGGCGGGAGCATGAAGGTGCCGATCGCGTAGACGTCACCGGGCGCCACCCAGAACCAGGCGATCTGCGGCAGGCTCGCGACGAGCGGCAGGATCCAGGCGAGCGGGTTCGAGGCACGCAGTGCGACGTCCATGCAGACGATGACCAGCGGCAGGAGCCACACCCAGTGGTGACCCCAGGAGAACGGGGACACCAGAGGCGCTGTCAGGCCGATGACGATCAGGCCGAGGAGCGGCAACCCCCGGCGGTGCGCCGCCGCGCCCACGAGAAGGCCGGCCACGCAGACGGCTCCGGCGATGACGATCCAGAGCAGCGTCGGCGCCTCGGTCATGCCGAACCACCTCGGTATCGACGCGCGTAGCGACTGGTTCGCGCCGGACGAGATGTCGCCGATGCGGGACGAGTCGGAGATGGCGCCGAACCAGTAGGTGACCGCGTCGGAGAAGAGCACGACGAAGCCGAGCACCACGGTCGCCGCGGCGGTGACGACGCCGACGACCAGTGCCCGCCACTGCCGTGTCAGCGCTAGGTGGACGAGGAACAGTCCGGGAGTCATCTTAATGCCGGTGGCGATGCCTACCCCGATCCCGCGGAGCCGGCTGCCCTCGGGCCGCGACAGGTCCCACAGCACCAGCGCCAGGAGCACGAGATTGATCTGACCGAGCCAGATGGTCATGCGCACCGGTTCGAGCCACGTGAAGACGATGGACAGTGCGGCGCTGACGATGCGGAGACTGCGGTCGTCGCGGAAGCCGAGGACCATCCAGCAGGACCGGACGATCAGATAGAGCAGCGCGATGTTCCCGAGCCAGAAGACAATGTTGGTCGTCGCAGTGGACATCGCCCCGAGAGGTGCGAACACCAGCGCGGCGAACGGGGGATACGTGAAGGGGAGTTCGCCGACCAGATCGTGGGCGTACAGCGGGGACGAGTTGAGCACCGTCGCTCCGCCGGCGCGGTACACGAGAGCGTCGATGCCGAACCGGAACAACCCGAACTTGGGGACGTCGAACGGGATGAGCCGATCGTGCGCGACGAGCGCCACGGCGGCACCGATCACGGTGAGGGCGACGAAGATCCTGTGTGATCCGAAGGTGCGGTCATCGGATTTCTTCAGTATCACGCACAGGATGGTAGACCGATCCGACGTGTATCACCCCTCGGGCCACGCCGAGAAGGAACCGTTCGTTCTGTTGAGTGCGCGCCCCGACGTCAGTAGCGCGTGGCCACGAACGGTGCGTCCGAGTCGACGATGTCCTTGCCCAGCGGCATGAGCGACACCGGGATCAGCTTGAGGTTCGCCAACGCCAGCGGGATCCCGATGATGGTGATCGCCATGGCGATCGCGGTGAGGATGTGCCCGATGGCCAGCCAGATCCCTGCCACGACGATCCAGATCACGTTGCCGATCACCGAGGCGACGCCCGCCGTGGGCTTGTCCACCACGGTCCGGCCGAAGGGCCACAGGGCGTACACCCCGATGCGGAACGCCGCGATACCGAACGGGATGGTGACGATGAGAATGCAGCAGACGATGCCGGCCACGAAGTAGCCGAGAGCAAGCCACAGGCCGCCGAAGATCAACCAGATGACGTTCAGCAGCAGGCGCATGCGACCAGTATGCCCGGTTCCGCCGTGTCAGCGCCGGGCTCGGCGGCCCGACCGCAGCGCGTGGATCAGACCGAGCAGGAACCCCAGCGGGCACAGCATCGCCGAGAGATAGATCCACAGTCCGGGCGGATCGTCCCAGACGAGCAGCGTCACGAACATGACGACGATCGCCAGCAGGCCCAGCCCGAAACAGACGAGGGCGGCGACCAGGAGCGCCGGGGTTCCGGTACGGGGGGAGTCGGTCACGAGAGAGCACACTATCCCGCCGTCCTGATGCCCCGACCGGCCTCCGGCCTACCCGGCGCCTGCCCCGCGATATCGAGGTGCTCGTCGTTCGCGCAGCGGAGTACCATGGACTCATCGCGTCCCGAGCGCCAGGGCCCGTCATGGGCGGCGGCAACGGGCGCGATTATTCATGTGACGCGATCAACGAGACGAATGGGTGAGATCGGTGCCGACCGGCAAGGTGAAGTGGTACGACGTCGACAAGGGTTTCGGCTTCCTCTCGCAGGAGGAGGGTGAGGACGTGTACGTCCGGTCGTCCGCGCTCCCGCAGGGAGTCGAGGGCCTGAAGGCCGGCCAGCGCGTCGAGTTCGGCATGGCCGCCGGACGCCGCGGACCCCAGGCGTTGTCGCTGAAGGTTCTCGACCCGGCGCCCTCACTGCGTCAGGCGGGTGCCGCCGCCCGCCGCGATCAGCCGACCGCTCGCAAGCACACGCCCGACGAGTTGCACGGCATGGTCGAGGACATGATCACGCTTCTGGAGGCCACCGTGCAGCCCGAATTGCGCAAGGGCAAGTATCCCGACCGCAAGACCGCCCAGAAGATCTCCGAGGTGGTCCGGGCCGTCGCCCGCGAACTGGACAGCTGACCCGGGCGCTCACTCCCAGCGGCCGTGCGTGCGCCAGTGCTCGAACTGGGTGGTGAATCCGTCACGCGAGCCCGCAGTGTCCTAGAGGGCCGTCGTGGTGGCGATCGACCAGATGGCGTGGCTGACGATCTCCTCCTGGTCGGTGTCGACGTCGATGACACCGGACGGCAGGCGCACCTCGACGCCGATGAGCACGAGTCCGTCCTCGTTCACCGGCGGCACGGTGAGCGTGTTCCGAGTCCCGGGGGCGAAGTACTCGTCTGCTTCCACGACGTCGCCGGAGTCCGGGTCTCCGTAGACGCTGGCGAAGCCCCACGGGTTCTCCGAGATGGCGCCCGGCAGGGACAACTGCAGCGGATGGCCCTCGCGCACGGGCATCGTCGCGGTCGTGCCCTCGTAGTCGCAGAGCGGCTCCTGCACCGGGCAGTACCGGAACGGTTCCACTTCCTCGTACCGGCCGTCGGCGTACGCGGACACCCGCGGGGACTCCTCGGGGGCGTCGAGGATCGCCTTGCCGACCACCAGCACGAAGGCGACGCCGACGATGGCGACCAGTGCGGACAGTCCGTACAGGATCTTGCGTGTCGTCATCGGGGAGCGTCCTCGCCCGCGGGTGCGCGGCCCGCGTCCTGATCCACTCGGGGAATTCGGCCGGTGGCGTGGCGCAGTTCGCTGCCCGCCACCTCCTGGTCCGCTCGTACCGGTCTCTTGCCGCCGAAGCCGGGAAGCAGCGAGCCGCCCCGGTGGGTCACGAATGTCTGCACCAGGCCGATCGTAAGGACCACCGACACCACGGTGAAACCCAGCCAGTACTCGGTGGGGAGCAGCACGCCGAACGTGCCGCCGATGACCCAGCTCAGCTGCAGCACCGTCTCGCTGCGCCCGAAGCCGGACGCGATCGACTCGGGAGGCAGGTCGTTCTGCAACGACGCGTCGAGCGACACCTTCGCCAGCGCGCTCGCGCCCGACGCGACGAGAGCCGCGAGCGCGGCAGTCAGCAGGCTGTTCGTCAGAGCCGCGACGATCGCGACCGCAGTGACGGCCGCGGTGCAGCGCACCACCAGCACCGACGGGCGACCGAGCTTCACCCGGGCGCCGGCGGCGTTGCCGCCGAAGTTCCCGAGTCCGGCCGCCGCGCCCACCAACGCCAACATGAGTGCCTGCTGGAGTGGCTCGTGCTCGGTGCGGGACTTCGCCACGAACGCGACGTACAGCGTGAGGAAGCCGGTGAGCACGCGGATGGTGCCGTTGCCCCACAGTCCGGTGAGGACGTCGCGGCCGAGGGGCTGCCGGCGTTTGCTGGGCGCCGGGACGATGCCGATCGCGCCGGTGGTCGCCTCGGCGTGGTACCCGAGCGTCGCGGGCACCTCACCCTCGGTGACCTCCACCCAGGACGGGATGCGCATGGAGAGATACGCGCCGAACACCGTCACGGCGAACGTGAACCACAGTGCCCCGGCGGAACCCAGTGCGAACGCGATGGCACCCGCGACCGCTCCCGCCGAGATGGTGCCGCCCAGCAACCCGAACACGGTCAGGCGGGAGTTCACCCGGACGAGGTCGATGTCCGGTGGCAGCACCCGAGGGGTGACGGCTGACTTGAGCACCGAGAACGACTTGCTCAGCACCATCATCCCGAGCGCGGCGGGATAGAGGAGCCAGGTGTCGAAATTGAAGACCAGCACCACGGCGAGGACGGCACGCAGGACGAACGAGGTGGCCAGCGCGATGCGGCGACCCTGCTGCAGGCGGTCGAGCATGGGGCCGATCAGGGGCGCGATGATCGCGAACGGGGCGATGGTGATGAGCAGATACAGGGCGACCTTGGTCTTGTCCTCGCCCGTCGCGGCGGAGAAGAACAGCGTGTTGGCCAGCGCCACCGCCATCGCCGCGTCCGAGGCGAAGTTGGCCATCGTCGCGTAGGTGAGCGCCGTGAGACCGGACTTGTCGGCTCCGTCGGCGGTGGCGGCGCGTCGGAACGTCGCGATGCCCTTGCCCGTGATCTCACGACCACGCATCGCCGCGACGCGGGTGACCGTCAGTTTGCGCGGTACGCGGGGACGGCGGGGACCGGTGTCCTGGTTCGGCATGCGTGTCGTCGGGTCGGGCGCCGTGGTCGGGTCGCCCGGGATCGTCTCGCCCGGTCCGGCCGTCGGTGGATGCAGCGGAGGCAGCGGCGATCGACGGGGTGGGAGTCGCTCGGACGGCGAGTAGTTGTCCCATCCCGGATGTCGCGAACCGGGGCGCGGATCGTCGGGACCTGTCACCCCGTCATTGTCCCCCACCTCGGGTCGGGGAGTGTGGGCGACTCGCTCGGCGGGGGCGGCGTCCCTCGGTCACCGTGGTCGGAACTCGACCTCGAACAGAGTGGGCCACAATTTGCCGGTCACGAGGAAGCGGGACGTGCCGGGGACGGCCGCGATGCCGTTGAGGACGTCGATTCCGGACGTGTCCTCGAGTGCGGCACGCAACGGCGAGGCGTCGACGATCGCCGTCACGGCGCCGGTCGACGGATCGATCCGCACGATGTCGTCGGTCTTCCAGATGTTGGCGTAGATCCCGTCCGCGGTGCACTCCAGCTCGTTGATCGACGTCACCGGCCGCTCGCCCCGAGTCACGCGCACGCTGCCGGTGGGCTCGAAGGTGACCGGATCTCGGAAGGTGAGGGTGTCGGTGCCGTCGCTCATCACGAGGCGGCCGCTCGATCCCGCACTCGACTCGTCGAGGCACAGACCCCAGCCCTCGCCGTCGTAGTCGACACGTCGCCGCTCCAGCAGAGTTTCGCGATCTCGGGCCACCGCGATCCCGTCCTGCCAGGTCAGCTGCCACACCGTGTCGCCGGCGACGGTGAGGCCCTCGCCGAACAGCGGTGCGGGAAGGTCCACCTCCGTGAGCACGTCGCCCGTCTCCCGATCGGACGCCGTGACGCGGGAGCGGCCCTCGCGGCCCGTCCCCTCGAGCAATCGGTCACCGTCGATCTCGAGACCCTGGGTGAAGGCGTCGGTGTCGTGCGGCGACGTGCCGACGATCTCGACGCCGAAGCGGGGCACGTCCGCGGCCGGCGGTGCGGGGTCCGGCGCGCATCCACCGAGCACCACCGCGGCGGCGACGGTTCCGGACCCGATCGCGCGGCCGACTCCCGAACCTGAACGCAAGAGACCCGAACGCATGCGGCCATCCTGTCAGGCCCGGTGGGCGCACGACGCGAGCCGATGCTGCAAAATAGGGGGTGTGAGTGCCCCTGTCGTGACCGAGATCCCCCCGCTCCTCGCCGACGCCGTGTCCGTGGCGCAGGCCGCCGTCGTGGAGTCGGGCGAAGGCCCGGTTGGAGCCCACCTCGGGGTCGAGGCCGTCGACGAGGCCTCTGCGATCCACCGCTTCGCGGCCGACCTGCCCGGATACGGCGGCTGGCAGTGGGCGGTCGTCGTCGCAGCGCCCCCCGGCTCCGAGACCGTCACCGTCAGCGAACTCGCCCTGCTTCCCGGTCCGGACGCCCTGGTGGCGCCGACGTGGGTTCCGTGGGACGAGCGCATCCGTCCCGGCGATCTGGCTCCGGGTGACCTGCTGCCGCCACGCCACGAGGACGTCCGACTGGTGCCGGGGTACCTGGCCACCGGCGATCCCGCCGTCGACGACGTCGCCCTCGAACTCGGTCTCGGTCGCAAGCAGGTCATGAGCCGCGAGGGTCGGCTCGAGGCCGCCGAGCGGTGGGCCGAGGGCGACTTCGGTCCCGATTCCCCGATGGCCAAGGCGGCGCCGGGCACGTGCGTCACGTGTGGTTTCTATCTCGCTCTGCAGGGTTCGCTGAGCGCTGCGTTCGGCGTGTGCGGAAACGAGTTGGCCGCGGACGGACACGTGGTGCACGCGGCGTACGGCTGCGGTGCGCACTCGGACACCGAGGGACCGACCGGCGCCGGATCGCCCGCGTACGCGGCCTACGACGACGGTGCCCTGGAGACCACGCCGACCGAGAACACCGAGCCCCAGAACACCGAGCCCCGGAACACCGAGCCCCGGGACACCGAGGCGGTCACCGACATCACGGAGTCGTCGTCGACCCTCTGACCGACCCCTTCGGGACGGAGGCACTGCGCGAGTCCGTTCTCGCGGCCTGGTCGTCGTCGCCCACCCGACTGCGGGAGGATGCGGCCACGGAGGCCGATCTGGTGGTGGGGGGCTACCGCGATCGCGTGATCACGGAGCTGGCGCAGAACGCCGCCGACGCCGCCTCCCGCGCCGACGTTCCCGGTCGCCTGGCGGTGTGGTCCGTCGGCGACGCGCTGCACGTCGCGAATGTCGGTGTGCCGCTGTCGATCACCGGGGTGCAGGCGCTGTCCGCGCTGCGAGCGTCCGACAAGACTTCCGAGCACGCCACGTCAGTCGGGCGATACGGAGTCGGGTTCACCGCCGTCCGTGCGGTGTCCGAGCGTATCGAGATCCGATCCACGTCGGGCTCGATCGTGTTCGACGGATCGAGGACGCGCCGAGCGATCGCCGCGCGTGGGCTCAGTGAGCCGGAGCAGGGCGTTCCCGTCCTCCGGTTGCCGTGGGCGTCGGACGACGTGCCGACCCCGGGTTGGGACACCGAGGTCGTGCTGCACGGCGTCGTGGACGTCGCCGAAGTGCTGACCGCGGCCGCCCGTGAGTCGATCGATCTGATGCTCGAACTCGATGCGCTGCAGTCGATCTCCGTCGACGGGACCGAACTCGTGCGTGAGGTGTCGTCGGGCCCGGGAGCGTGGACGGACGTGCGGGTCGGCGGCCGACGATGGTGGCGCGGCGACGCGGCGGCCGCACGCTGGTTTCTGCCGCTCGAGGACGACGGTCTCACGCCGGACTCGCCCGCGCCACTGACGCGGGACGTGCTGCGTGCGCCCACCAGATCCGATGAGGTGCTGACTATTCCGCTGCTCCTGATCGCGGACGTCCCCCTCCAGCCCGACCGTCGACGGGTCCTTCCGGGCGCCGACCTCTCGGTCGTGGCGACCGGATACGCGGCATTGGTCGCCGACCTGCCGGCGTCTCATCGGGCCGCCGCGGTACCGCGTCCGGGACTGCCGGCGTCCGAGGTCGACGAGGCGGTCCGCGCGGCGCTCGTCCGCGACCTGGAGTCGACCGCGTGGGTCCCGACGGCGGCGGGCCGGGCGGTACGTCCCGCGAATGCCGCGGTGGTGGACTCTATCTCGGCCGAATTGGCCGATCTCCTCGTGGACGTCGTGCCGGGTCTGGTGGCACCCGAGGCATCGGATCGCGCGTCGGCGACGGCTCTGGCGGCGGGCGGTGTGCGTCGGCTCGGGCTCGCGGGCATCGTCGAGAGCCTGTCGGGGGTGTCGCGGCCGCCGATCTGGTGGCACCGCCTGTACGACGCACTGACCGACATCGTGCACGACTCGGCGGACGTCGACGAGTGTGCGGCGCTGCCGGTTCCGCTGACGGACGGCCGCACCGTCACGGGTCCCCGCACGGTGGTGCTGGTGGACGGCGACCGTCTCGGCTCGGTCGGGTGGGCTCGTGTGGTGCACCCGGACGCCGCCCATCCGTTGCTCCGCCGCGCGGGAGCGCGGACCGCTCGCCCGGCCGACCTGCTCGCCGACCCCGCGTTGGCAGCGATGCTCGAGGATCCGGACGACGTGCCGGAGGAACTGGTGCACGACGTGCTGACCCTCGCGGCAGCCGTCGGCGGCGGGACGAGGATCGGCTCCGTCGGGTCGTTGCCGTTGCTCTCGTCGGACGGCGAGATGCGGGCGGCGGACGAACTGCTGTTGCCGGACTCGCCGTTACGGCGAGTGTTGCAGCGGGACAGCCCGTTCGGCGTGGTGGATCGGTCCGTCGTCGACCGGTACGGCGCGGACGCCCTGCGGGTGGTGGGCGTGGGTCACGGCTTCGGCGTCGTGGTGGACGAGACCCCCGCGGGTCCCGATCACGATCTCGACGACGAGGAGGCGTGGTGGGACAGTCTCTCCGGTGAGCCCGGCACCCTGGTCGCCGTGCGTGATCTCGATCTGGTGGACGAGGCGCGCTGGGCGGACGCGCTCACCCAGATCGTCGACGATCCGGTGACGGCCGCGGCGGTGCGGGACCGGACCGGCTACACCGCCTGGTGGCTGCGTCGTCACGCGCGGGTGAACGAGACACCGCTGGGGTTGCTCCGTCTGCCCGGCGACGACTCCCTGCGTGGACTGCTGGACCCCGTCGACCATCCCCGCGCCGCCGAGTTCGCCGCGGCGCTGGCGGGTCCCGCGATCGACGACGCCGACACGGCGGCCGATCTGCTCGCCGCGGCGGCCGATCCCGATCGTGTGGTGTCTCCCGCGGTGGCGATCCGGGTCCACACGCTCCTCGCCGAGGCGGTGGACGCCGGGCGGGTGGATCTACGCGACATCGATCCGCCCGAGGCGGTACGCACTCTCGCCGGCAGCGTGGCCGATCCCGCCGCGGTGGTCGTCCTCGATCACCCGCGGTGGATCGCCCTGCTACCCGCCGACCGAGTCGTGCTCGGGTCGACGGCGTCCGCCGACACCCTCGCGGATCTCCTCGACGTGGAGACGGCGTCGACGGCGCTGAGCGTCGAGATCGTGTCGGTGGGGGAGCTGGCGACGGTGGACACCCATCCCGCCCTCGCGGCCGCACGCGCGATCTCGTCGTGGCCGGTCCCGGACGTCGTCGTCCTGCACGACGACCTGGTGGTGCGGTGTCGCGGCACCGTGCGAGTGGAGCGAGCGGTGCCCTTCTGGGTCACCGACGACGGCGAGACGCACGTGTCACGGACGGTGCTGCCGTGAGCGCGGACCGTGATGTCCTCGACTGGATGGTGGATCACCGGAGCGCGGCCCTGACGGACGCCATGACCGTGATCACCACGGTGGGCAACACCGCGGGCGTCGCACTCGTGACGGTGGTGGTCGCGCTGATCCTGGTGCGCCGGGGGCACCGCCATCTCGGGCCGGGCCTCGTGGCCACGGTGTTCACCGGATGGCTCGTCATGAACGCTCTCAAGTACGCGATCCGCCGGACCCGGCCGCCGGTGCCCGAGCGTCTCGTCGACATCTCGACCTACTCGTTCCCGTCCGGTCACGCCATGGTGTCGGCGACCTTCGCGGCGGCAGTGATCACGCTGCTGGTCGCGCTCGGCGCGTTCGACACTGCCCGGAAACGAACGAGAGCAGCGGCCGCCGTGGTCACGGCGGCAACGCTGCTCATCGGGTTCTCCCGCGTCTACCTCGGGGCGCACTGGCTCAGCGACGTCGTCGTCGGCTGGCTCCTGGGGGCCCTGGTCGGTGTCGCGGGTATCGCGGTGGTGTCGCGACTCAGCGGTCGCGCTGGGCGATGACGAGAAGCTCGTCACGCATCGCGGGGCTGCCCACATTGTTCGCGCGTGCGTAGAGATCACGCAGTGCCCGAACGTGGCGGCGGCGGTTGAGGAAACTTTCGACGTACTTCACTTCTATCTCTCCGGACGTTGCTCGAGTAGCTGAACTGACATAACCGATTCTCCACGTTACGTCCGTGTTACTCAACCTCGACGAGGGTGAGTTCCAGCACGTCAGAGGGGGTTTTCGCGCCCGGAACCTGTCGCCCGGGTCACACCTCGGGCGGGTGCACGAGCCCCTTCTGGGCCGTGCGTCGGCCGCGGCGAGCAGCGCGGCGTTGCAGTGCGAACAGTCCGAACCCCAACGCGCCCAGAGCGGTTCCCGTCCAGCAGACCGCGACTGCGCCCGAGAAGGAGTCGACCACCGAGCACACGACGGCGGCGACGAGGAACAGCAGCGTCCCGGCAGCGAGCACCGGAGCGGGATCGGTCACGCGCGGTGGCAGTCCGGGCGGGGTGGCGGGGGTGGGGCGCACGGCGCCGACGCTACCCGCGCCCCTCACCGGGTCATGGCCTAGTCTCCACTTCATGTCTCGCGCGACGTCTCTCCTCGACTCGTACTTCAAGATCACCGATCGCGGATCGACCATGTCCGCCGAGGTGCGGGGAGGCGTCGTCACGTTCGTCGCCATGGCCTACATCGTGGTGCTGAATCCGCTGATCCTCGGCAGCTTCTCGCCCGACGACGCGGCGGCCAAGACCGACGTGCTGGGCGACATCCTCCCGGTGCCCCAGGTCGCCGCCGTCACGGCGCTCGTGGCCGGCGTCATGAGCATCCTCTTCGGTGTCATCGCCAATTACCCGTTCGCCATCGCGGCGGGACTCGGCATCAACACGCTGCTCGCCGTCACCATCGCCCCGCAGGTCACCTGGGCCGAGGCCATGGGGCTGGTCGTCATCGACGGCATCATCATCGTGGTGTTGGCGCTCACCGGATTCCGCACCGCCGTGTTCGAGGCCATCCCCAGCGAACTCAAGGCTGCCATCGCGGCGGGCATCGGCGCCTTCATCGCGCTCATCGGTCTCGTCGACGCAGGCTTCGTGCGTCGTGTGCCGGACATCGCCGGCACCACCGTTCCGGTCGGCCTGGGCATCGACGGGTCCATCGCGTCGTGGCCGACGGTGACCTTCGTCTTCGGTCTGCTTCTCATGGGCATCCTCGTGGCGCGAAAGGTGCGGGGCGGGTTGCTGATCGGGATCGTCGTCACCACCGTGGTGGCCGCGATCATCGAGGCGATCACCGACACCGGTGCCTCCGCGGGAGTGAACCCGAAGGGCTGGAACCTCAGCGTGCCGGCG
Organism: Rhodococcus sp. SORGH_AS_0301; assembly: GCF_030818285.1. Lineage (NCBI taxonomy): Bacteria > Bacillati > Actinomycetota > Actinomycetes > Mycobacteriales > Nocardiaceae > Rhodococcus > Rhodococcus sp. SORGH_AS_0301. The sequence goes on along the minus strand of NZ_JAUTAC010000002.1, from coordinate 2,941,556 downwards.
CTGCCCGACGTCGTCGTCGACCTCCCCGACCTGTCACTCGTGGGCAACGTCGATCTGTTCGGCGCCTTCACCCGCATCGGCGTCCTGGCGGCCAGCCTGCTGGTGTTCACGCTGGTGCTGGCCAACTTCTTCGACGCCATGGGCACCATGACCGGGCTCGGCAAGGAGGCCGGGCTAGCGAGCAAGGACGGCACGCTGCCGGGCGTCGGCAAGGCGCTCGTCGTCGAGGGTGTCGGCGCGGTCGCGGGCGGCGCGGGCTCGGCGTCGTCGAACACGGTCTTCGTCGAGTCGGCGTCGGGAATCGCCGAGGGTGCGCGCACCGGCCTCGCCAACGTGGTGACGGGCGTGCTGTTCCTCGCCGCGATGTTCCTGACACCGCTGTACTCGGTGGTCCCCATCGAGGCGGCCGCACCGGCCCTCGTCGTGGTGGGGGCGTTGATGATCGGGCAGGTCGCCGACATCGACTTCACCAAATTCCATGTGGCGCTGCCCGCGTTCCTCACCATCGTGGTCATGCCGTTCACCTACTCCATCGCGAACGGCATCGGCGTCGGATTCATCACCTGGGTCGTCCTCGCCGTCGGTCGCGGCAAGATCCGCAGCGTCCACCCACTTCTCGGCATCGTGGCCCTGCTCTTCGTCGCGTACTTCGCCCTCGGGCCCATCACGGACGCGCTCACGTAGTCGGCGCAGATCCGCTGCTCGCGCGGGTCGTTCAGCACCCGCACGTGCCGTATCCTGTGGCGATGCCTCAGGAACTGCGTGCGTTGGCCGGCGACCTCTCCCTCGCTGTCGTCCGTATGACGCGGCACCTGCGAGGCCGCCGCACCAGCCAGGTAACGCTCACGCAGCTCTCCGCTCTCGCGACCCTCGCACGCGAAGGCGCGATGACTCCGGGCACCCTGGCAGCGCGCGAGCGCGTACAGCCGCCGTCCATGACGCGCGTCGTCGCGTCCCTGGGCGATCTCGGGTACGTGGACCGGATGCCCCACCCCACCGACGGCCGTCAGATCATCGTGTCGCTGTCCGACGCGGGCCGTCAGGTCATCGAGGACGAGGTCAACGCCCGCGAGGCGTGGTTGACCGAACAGTTGCGCGGGCTCGACGCGGACCAGCTCGTGGCGATGCGTACCGCGGTCGACATCATGTCGGCCATCGTCAACGAGTCGGAGTGACGCTCCCCGCCTGACCTCGGGCCGAGGTCTCCGCCACCGGAGTAGATTGGTACTTCGTGCAACTACTTCATCGGCGGACGGACGGGTCCGCGGCCCGGCCCTCTCTGTTCGACGCGTTGCACTCGCGCAACTACAGACTGTGGGCGTCGGGTCAGATCGTCTCGCTCATCGGCACCTGGATGCAGCGCATCGCCCAGGACTGGCTGGTTCTCGAACTGTCCGGGGGCAACGGGCTCGCCGTCGGCATCGTCATGGCACTGCAGTTCGGTCCCACACTGGTGCTGTCCGTGTGGGGCGGGGTGCTCGCGGATCGGTACGACAAGAGACGCCTCCTCATGGCCACTCAGGCCGCTGCTGCCGTGTTCGGGCTCGTGCTCGGGCTGCTCGACGTCGGCGGTGTCGTGGCGCTGTGGCACGTCTACGTCCTGGCGCTGCTCCTCGGCTGTTCGTCGGCGATCGACGCGCCCGTCCGGCAGTCGTTCACCATCGAGATGGTCGGTCCCGCACGGCTTCCCAACGCCATCGGCCTCAACTCGATGACGTTCAACCTCGCCCGCATCGTCGGCCCCGCCATCGCCGGCGTGGGCATCACGCTGGTCGGCACCGGCTGGGTCTTCCTCGTCAACGCAGCCTCGTTCGCCGCGGTGTTCGGCGCCCTCGCCGCCATGCGGCCCGCCGAACTGTTCACCGTCGAGCGTGCACCGCGTCGGAAAGGTCAGGTGCGGGAGGGATTCCGCTACGTCGCGGGGCGGCCGGATCTCTGCGTGCTCCTGGCGACCGTGTTCGTCGTGTCGACGTTCGGCATCAACTTCCCGCTGAGCCTGTCGGTGATCGCGCGCAACACCTTCGACAAGGGTGCGGACGCGTACGGATTCCTGTCCACGGTGCTCGCGGTGGGCACCTTGATCGGCGCGACTCTCGCCGCCCGGAGACGCGGCACCCCCGGGATCCGTCTCTTCGTGCTGTCCGCGGTGGTGTTCGGCATCTTCGAGACTCTGGCCGGAGTGATGCCCGCGTTCTGGGCCGTCGCAGTCATGCTGATCCCGGCCGGCGCAGTCCAGCTCACGTTCAGCACCATCGCGATGAACATCCTGCAGGCGTCGGTCCCGTCGGACATGCGCGGCCGGGTCATGGGCATCTACATGCTGTGCTTCCTCGGCGGAACCCCGCTGGGCAGCCCGTTGCTCGGCTGGGTGGCCGACGTCGTCGATCCTCGCGCACCGCTGGTGCTCGGCGGGATCGTCTCCCTGATCGCGGGCCTGGGCGCGGCGCTGGTCGTGCGCCGCACCCATGTCGACGACATCGCGATGCCCGACGTCGGGGTCGACGAACCCCGACCCGCCTAGAAGAACCAGCCGATCTGGGGCTGGCTCGGGGTGCCGAAAGCCAGATCGAATTCGTGCAACGCCTTCTCCGACGTCGACGCCACTCGGCCGGCGGCCGCGAACTGGCGGGCGCGGTGCGCGCCGAGGTAGAGGCTGCCGAGGACGGACGAGGACACCGTCACGTCGGGGTCGTCGTCACTGCGCGTGACCTCGGCGTGCCCGTCGCGGGTGACGAAGCGATAGGCGCCGCCGGCGTGCAGGAACGGATCCTCCACGCCGATCACGAGATCGGTGTCGATGGCGTACGTCCGCGCCGACAGCGCCGCCGGGACGTCCATCAACCGCACCCACAGGCCGTCCTTGACGCCGGTGACCTGCGGAACACGACGATCGGTCAGCAGTGTCAGCAGCGGATCCCCGACGGGAAGCGTCACTTCGATCGTCTCCACGAGATCGATGCCGCACATCACCTGCCAGAGATCGGAGCGTGCCTCGTCCGTCGCGGCGATGATGTCGACGATGCGCGCCTCCTGCGCCCCCGCTGTCCCGACGCGGTAGCCGCGGCGGAACGCGATGTATCCGTCGGGGTGGACGATGAAGAAGAGCTTGGAGAAACCACCGCGGGAGTTCTTGCGATCGGCGAAGAAGCGATGCCACCGGGTCTGGGGCATCGGCTGGGCGCCGGCGGTCTGTCGCTGCCACCGTCCGTAGATCTCCGGCAGCAGTTCACGAGCCTCCGCGGACGTCACCAGACGGGCGCCCCGGGGCGGCGGCAGATCCTTGCGGAACGCGGTGAAGCGCCGGTCGATGGTGTAGTTGACACCCTGCGTGGCGGCGCCGTACCCGAACCGCTCGTAGATGGTCGCCTCGCTCGCCGTGAGCACCGACAGGGGCTTGCCCGCCTCCTCGAAGCGCTCGTGCTGCGCGGTGAACATCCGGCGCAGGATGCCGCGTCGGCGATGCGTGGGAGCGACCGACACCCACGACACCCCCGTCGCGGGCAGGGTGCGGCCACCGGGAACGGTGACGTCCATCGGGAAGTGCATCGTGACACCGACCGGCAGGTCACCGTCGCACGCCAGGAAGATCTCGGACGAGGCCGTGAGTATCTTGGTCTCCTCCATGTCCTCGCTGTTCTGGTGCTCACCGAAAGCGTGGGCGTCGAGGAGCGCGATGGCGTCCCAGTCGTCCTCGGTGGCGGTACGGATGGTGATCGTGTCGTCGGTAGTCATCGCAGACGACCTTATCGGCCGCGCCGATGCACCGCCGGAACACGTCCTGAGAAGATGGGTCCGTGGTACACGTCGTCGACATCACCGACCCAGCCGATCCTCGCCTCGACGACTTCCGGGACCTCAACTCCTCGGACCGTCGCCCCGACCTGCCCGAGGGCAAGGGGCTGGTGATCGCGGAGGGTGTTCTGGTGGTCCAGCGCCTCGTCGCGTCACGTTTCGAGCCCCTCTCGCTGCTGGGCGTCGAGCGGCGGCTCGGTGAGCTCGCGGACGATCTCGTGGACGTCGACGTGCCGTTCTACCGAACCACGGCGGACGTCATGGCGGAGGCCGTCGGGTTCCACCTCAACCGCGGTGTGCTCGCGGCCGCCCGGCGCCCCGCACCGCTGGACCTCGCGGACGTCGTCGCCGACGCGCGGACCGTGGCGATTCTCGAAGGCGTCAACGACCACGAGAACCTCGGCTCCATGTTCCGCAATGCCGCCGGCCTCGGTGCCGACGCCGTCCTCTTCGGCGGCGCCTGCGCCGACCCGCTGTACCGACGGTCGGTGCGTGTCTCGATGGGCCACGTGCTGCGCGTGCCGTTCGCCACGGTCCCCGACTGGCCGCGCGGGCTGTCCGTGCTGCGCGACAACGGGTTCCAGCTCGTCTCGCTGACTCCGAATCCCACCGCGGTTCCGCTGGCCGAGGCGATGACGGGGGAGAAGGTCGCGCTCCTGCTCGGCGCCGAGGGGCCCGGACTCACCGAACACGCGATGCGCGCCACCGACGTCCGGGCGCGGATCCCGATGGCACCGGGCACCGACTCGCTCAACGTCGCCACCGCGGCCGCCATGGCGTTCTACGAGCGGGTGCGCACGGGATGAGGGATCCGGACGAACCGACACCGTGGGGCCCGGGAATCGCGTGTGCCGTCGCCGCGGCACTCGTCACCGCCGCCGCGGTGACGTCGCTGGGCCTCACCCTGCTCCGGGTCAGCAGCCTCTTCGCTGTCCTGGTGATGGCCGTGATGGTGGGCGGCGCCGCGCCGTCGGTCGCCCGCCGGCGTGCAGATCCGGTGTGGCGCTTCGTCGTTCCGGGCATCGCCGCCGGCGCGGCCGTGGGTGTATTGGCGTTCGCCGTCGACGCGTCGGTCTAGCGGCGCCGGAACAGGCCGCGCTTGCGCTGCGGCTCCGGAGTCTCCGGTCGCGGCGATTCGGGCGGAGGGGTCGCCGCCGGATCGCGCATCGCGAAATCGCACAACAGCACCGACCCGGGGTCGGTGTCCCCGTCGCGGGCACCGCCGATCATGCGGACGCCGAGCCAGTGGGCGCTCGCCGCGTCGGCGAACTCCTGGGGGTGGAACGGCAGCGCCTGGGGATCGGGAAACTTCTCGCCGTCGAACTGCAGCGGATGGTCGCCCGACCAGAAGGGCCGTTCCCACGGGAAGGGGAGACCCTCGTCCTCGTGGATGTAGGTGGGGCCGGCGCTGAACGAGCGCTTCAGGGTGCCGGAGTCCCATTGCGCGAAGGCGCCCCACGCGTGCTCGCGTTCGGAGGCGACGAGAAAGGTGTGCGTGGACGGCAGCAACGACGTCCACGACTCCTCGAGAGTCGACGGGCGCACCGCGGCGGGCTCGGACGCGCAGACGACGGTGATGCCCGGGTAGCAGCCGACCAGCACGCGGTTCGGCTCCGACGCCACGGCGAACGCCGTCAGGGGAGCCATGCCGACGAGGGTGGGCTCGAGACCGGGGTGGAGCTTCCGTGCGACGGCCGCGGCCGCATCGGTGTCGGACTGCACTCCGGACCGCAGTACCGCGATCGGATCAGGTGCGTCGACGAACCACAACGCTGCTGTTCCCAGCCCCACCGGGCGCCCCCTTGTCGTCGTCCGGTCTCAGACGGTCACTTTCTCGGCCGTGAAGATCGCTCTGCCGTGAACACTGCTCGGCTCAGCGGCCGTTGCTGCGCACTCCCAGCAAGACATCCTCCCACGACGGCATGGCCGGCTTTCCCCGTTTGTCCTTCGCGTTCGCATGGCCCGGCGCCGGCTTGGGTTGCGTCGGTTCGGGCTCGGGCTCGGCCTGCACTGCGGGTGTCTCCGCGGGTTCGGGCTGCTCCGCCGTGGTCTCCGTGTCCGAGTCCGCGTCGACCCCGTAGTAGTCGTCGAGGGTCTGCTGGGACGGCGAGTCCTCCTCGGCGGCGACGACGGGGGCCAGCCCTCGGAGCTGGCGGCCGAAGTCGGGGTCTATCAGCTCGGACGCCGCGTCGTCGAGGGGCGTGACACTGCCGCCGTGGGCATCCGGCTGGAAACGCCAGTGCGCGGTGTTGGTGGTGCGTCCCGCGGGCCACGTCAGCTGAGCGATCCAGTGATTGTCCTCGTCGCGCCACGCGTCCCACTCGGCCTGGTCCATCGAATGCCCGCGGCCGCGGAACGCGAGTCCCACGATCTCCACGAGGGTGAGCACGGCGGGCCCGTCGGCACGCAGGGGGTGGCCCAGCTGGGCGAGTTCGGCGGCGCGGGAGCGTTCCAGTAGAACCGGGTGCGCGTAGCGCTCCACCTTGCTCGCCGGCATACCCGACTCCTTGGCCACCTGCTCGATGGAGGCGCCGGACCGGATGCGCGCCTGGATCTCGCGCGGTCGCATCAGAGAATCCATCTCGATCTCGATCTGTCCGAGTCGCGCGGCGTCACCACGGGCGGCGGCACGCAACTTCTCGTCGGCCGGCAGACGGAACTTCTCACCGGAGGAATCGGCACAGACGATGTGCTTGCCGTCCGACGCCAGGCCGATCACGTGGATCTCTCGCACGATCACTCCTTTGCGTCGCGACGGCCCCTGCCCCTCGGCTGCTCGCTGTCCGAGCACGGGGCCGGGTTCGGTGCCTCCCCCGACTGTAATGCACCACAGTGCAGCAGTCGGGGGGACACGCACTCTCTCACGCCAGGTGTTCGACCACGTGATCGATGCAGGCGGTCAGGGCGGTGACGTCGTCGGGCTCGACGGCCGGGAACATGCCGACGCGCAGCTGGTTGCGGCCAAGCTTGCGGTAGGGCTCCGTGTCGACGATACCGTTGGCGCGCAACGTCTTCGCGACGGCTGCAGCGTCGACCTTCTCGTCGAAGTCGATGGTGCCGACCACCTGCGAGCGATGCTTCGGGTCGACGACGAACGGCGTCGCGTACTCGGAGCGCTCCGCCCAGTCGTACAGCCGCGACGAGGAGTCGGCGGTCCGTGACGTCGCCCAGTCCAGGCCGCCCTTGCCGTTCAGCCACTCGATCTGGTCGGCGAACAGGAGCAGCGTCGCCACCGCGGGGGTGTTGTACGTCTGGTTCTTGGTGCTGTTGTCGATGGCGATGGGCAGCGACAGGAAGTCGGGGACCCAGCGCTTGCTCGCCGCGATCTCGTCGACGCGGGCCAGGGCGGCGGGGCTCATCAGCGCGACCCACAGGCCGCCGTCGGCCGCGAAGTTCTTCTGCGGAGCGAAGTAGTAGACATCCGAATCGGCCACGTTCACGGGCAGTCCGCCGGCGCCCGAGGTCGCGTCGATCGCGATGAGGGCGTTTTCCGAGCCCGCCGGGCGCGACACGGGAATGGCGACACCCGTCGAGGTCTCGTTGTGCGCCCACCCGATCAGGTCGACCGACGGGTCCGACGTGGGCTCCGGAGCACTGCCCGGCTCCGCGGAGACGACGATCGGGTCACCGATGAACGGGTTGGCCTTGGCCACCGAGGCGAACTTCGAGCTGAACTCACCGTTGGTGAGGTGCAGCGACTTCTCCTTGATCAGGCCGAACGCCGCGGCGTCCCAGAACGCGGTGGTGCCGCCGTTGCCCAGCACGACCTCGTAGCCCCCGGGGATCGAGAACAGCTCGCGCAGACCGTCGCGCACCCGACCCACCACGTCCTTCACCGGCTTCTGGCGGTGGCTGGTGCCGAACACCGACGCGCCCACGTCCACCAGGGACTGGAGCTGCTCGGGCCGGACCTTCGACGGACCGCACCCGAAGCGTCCGTCGCCGGGCTTGAGGTCGGAAGGAATGGTCAGGTTCTCGGCCATACGGGGTTCGCGTCCTTAGTTTCGGTGTGGGCGGTACCGGCGAGATCAGGGTAGTGCAGCCGTGACAGGGGTCGTGCACCCCGCTGGGCGTCTCGGTGCTGGTTGCCCGGTGCTGGTGGGCCGGCGGGCGCACCGCGCGGTGCCCTGCGCAGGATGCGGCGTGCGCTCGTCGACGGGCGCTGCGCGTGGAGGGCGCGGTCACCCCACCCGAGTGGTGCGCGGCCGTGCGCCCCCGCACCCTGCGGCCAACACCCGACACAGTTCGCGGCCGAGTTTTGGCGACGTCAGATCAGCCCACGTCCAGCGCACCACCGTCCATCCGTGCGCGCGGAGCAGGTCCTCGCGACGCTTCTCCCGCACCAGGACGTCGGCGGGTGACTCGCCGGGGCGTGCGAGAGCCGAGTACTTCGAGACACCGTCGAACTCGCCGATCACACCCTCGTCCTCCCACAAGAAATCGGGGCGGAAGGTGGTGCGGCGGTCCGAGAGCATCAGCGTGACCTGCAGTTCCGGGCACGGAACGCCGAGATGGTGCAGATACACGCGGCTCCGCGACTCCCCGACGCTCTCGCTTCGCCCGTCCAGGAAGCCGAGTACAGACTCGGCGGCGGTGCGTCTGCGATGGGACGGCGTACGGCTCAGCGACTCGCGCACCGACTCCGGCGTCACGAGATGTCGGTTCAGTGCGGAGTCACCGGCGCAGACCGCATCCTCGAACGGGAGGGTCCGCGCGAGGTCGGCGACGGTGCGCGCAGCGGACGTGCAGCGCAGGCCGTCGATGACGTCGACGTCCCGCTCGGTCAGACCGTCGGCATGCACGTGGCGATGCCGACCGACGTGGCCACCCGACGATCGCGGGATGCCGAGATGCACCCGTTCCGGGACTCGCCACAACGACATCCCGTGCACCAAGGCTGCGGAACCGTGTGCGGCGGCCGCCGCGGGGGCGCTCGCCAGCAGCGTCGCGCGCACCTCGAGCAGGTGCCGGCCGGTGGCGTCGAGCGATTCGAGGACCGCCGCCGGAACGTAGATGCCGCGCCGGACGACGGCGATCTCGCGACGCGCCAGTGCAGCCTTGATCTCGGCGTCGGTGGCGCCGCGTGCGAGTGCGTCACGACGGCTGAGCAGCAGTTCCCCGTAGAAGTTCACGGCCGCAGTGTGCGCACGAGTCGGTCGCCCGCGCTGCGGCCGTCCACAGTCGGCCGTCATCCCCGGGTTCGAGCGCCCGCCCCTTGCCCCGCGCGCACCGCTCGGCTACGCGCGCAGGACGAGAAATGCGCGAAACACCGTGCGGTGCGCGCGGCGGAAACCCGGGCACCCAGCAACTGGGCACCCCACCTACCTCACGCGATGGTGCCCCACCCCTCGACGCTCTCGGGGGAGCGCGGTGCGGGGCCGGTGTAGATGGCGGCGGGACGCACGAGCTTGCCGAGGCGTTTCTGTTCGAGGATGTGGGCGCACCAGCCGGCGGTGCGGCCGCAGGTGAACATGGCGGGCATCATGTGCGCGGGTACTTCGGCGAAGTCGAGGATGACGGCGGCCCAGAATTCGACGTTGGTCTCGATGGCGCGGTCGGGGCGGCGTTCGCGCAGTTCGGCGAGTGCGGCCTGTTCGAGGGCGGCGGCGACCTCGAAGCGGGGTGCGTTCAGGCGCTGCGCGGTGGCGCGGAGGACGCGGGCGCGGGGGTCCTCGGCGCGGTAGACGCGGTGCCCGAAGCCCATGAGCTTCTCTTTGCGGTCGAGGATGCCCTTGACCAGTGCCCGTGCGTCGTCGGACTTCTCGACTTCCTTGATCATGGGGAGCACGCGGGCGGGGGCGCCGCCGTGGAGCGGTCCGGACATGGCGCCGATGGCTCCGGAGAGGGCGGCGGCGACGTCGGCTCCGGTGGAGGCGATGACGCGGGCCGTGAAGGTGGAGGCGTTCATGCCGTGCTCGGCGGCGGAGACCCAGTAGGCGTCGATGGCCTCGGTGTGGGCGGGATCGGGGTCGCCCTTCCACCGAGTCATGAATCGTTCTGTGACGGTGGAGCACTGGTCGATTCGCGTCTGCGGCACGGCCGGCTGGTAGATGCCCCGCGCGGACTGGGCGACGTAGGACAGCGCCATGACGGAGGCGCGGGCGAGGTGTTCGCGGGCGGTGTCGTCATCGATGTCGAGGAGTGGCTCGTAGCCCCAGATCGGTGCGAGCATCGCGAGTCCGGCTTGGACGTCGACGCGGACGTCGCCGGTGTGGATGGGGAGGGGGAAGGGTTCGGCGGGCGGTAGTCCGGGGCCGAAGCGTCCGTCGACGAGCAGTGCCCACACGTTGCCGAAGGTGACGCCCTTGCCGACGAGGTCCTCGATGTCGACGCCGCGGTAGCGCAGTGCGCCGCCGTCCTTGTCGGGTTCGGCGATGTCGGTGGTGAAGGCGACGACGCCCTCGAGTCCGGCGACGAAGCCCTCCGGTACCACTGTTTCCTGGGCCATGAAGATCCCTCGTTCTCCTGTGTCCGCGGACCCCGCTTTCGTGCGTGGACCTGCACCTCACCGCACCCTAGTGGGTAGCGCGGGCCGCACCGTACTCCGGGAGTAGCGTCTGCGCGGTGACCGAGAACATCGACCTGGCGGATATGCGGGTGGCGTATGGCGGGGACGACGATCTCGAGGAGAGCGACCTCGCCGACGGCTGGCTCGCGCTCGCCCGTGTGTGGTTGCAGCAGGCGATCGACGCGCGTCTGCCGGAACCGAATGCCATCACACTCGCGACGGTGGACGCGGACGGCCGACCGGCGACCCGCACGGTGCTGTGCAAGGAGTTGTCGGAGTCGGGTGTCATCTTCTACACGAACTACGGATCCGCGAAGGCCCGCCATCTCGAGTCGACGCCCTTCGCATCGGCGACGTTCCCGTGGATCGGCATCCAGCGCCAGCTCACGGTGCGCGGACCGGTCACGCGGGTGAGTGCCGACGAGACGGCCGCGTACTGGGCCACCCGGCCGCGGGGGTCGCAGCTCGGTGCGTGGGCGTCGCAGCAGTCGAGCCCCATCGGATCGCGCCAGGATCTGGAACAGCAACTCGCCGACGTGACGGACAGGTTCGAGAACGAGGACGTGCCGGTGCCTCCGAACTGGGGCGGCCTCCGCATCGCGCCCGAGTCCGTGGAGTTCTGGCAGGGCCGGAACAACCGTCTGCACAACAGGCTGGTGGTCACGGCGTCCGGCGTCGAACGTCTGCAACCGTGAGACTTCTCGCCGACACCACTCCTCTCCAGAATCCCGATTATCGACGCCTGTGGGCCTCGGGCGTCGTCACGGTCATCGGCGCCCAGCTCTCGGTCGTCGCTGTGCCGCAACAGATCTTCCAGATCACGTCGAGCTCGGCGTACGTAGGACTCGCGGGTGCTTTCGCGTTGGTTCCGCTGGTCGTGTTCGGGCTGTGGGGCGGGGCGTTGGCCGACGTGATGGATCGGCGCACCCTGCTGATGATCACCACGGTGGGGATCGGCGCGACGTCGTTCATGCTGTGGCTGCAGGCGCACCTGGGGCTGAACAACGTGTGGATCGTGTTGGTGCTGCTCGCCGTGCAGCAGGGCTTCTTCGCGGTGAACCAACCCACGCGCAGCGCCATCATCCCGCGCCTGATTCCGTTGCGGCAGTTGCCCGCTGCCAACTCACTCAACATGACGGTGTTCAACTTCGGTGCCATCGCGGGCCCGATGCTGGCCGGTGCGTTGATTCCGGCGTTCGGGCTGCCGACGCTGTACCTGCTCGACACCATTGCGCTGTCGGTGACCCTGTGGGCAGTCGCGCGACTGCCGAAGATTCCGCCGACGGGGGAGTCCCGACGCGCGGGTCTGCGCGAGGTGTTCCAGGGGTTCGCCTACCTGGCGACGCAGAAGGTGCTGCTCGCCTCGTTCGTCGTGGACATCATCGCGATGGTGTTCGGGATGCCGCGCGCACTGTTCCCCGAGGTGGCCACCGAGACGTTCGGTGACCCGGCCGAGGGTGGACTCGTCCTCGGACTGCTGTTCGCGTCGCTGTCGGCGGGCGCGGTGCTGGGCGGAATCTTCTCGGGGTGGTTGCCGCGCGTGCAGCGTCAGGGTGTCGCGGTGATCGCGTGCATCGTGGTGTGGGGCGGCGCGATGATCGGGTTCGGCGTCTCCGTGGCGCTCGCGACCGTCGGTCAGCGAGGGTGGGCGCTGTACCTGGCGCTGGGCTTCCTGGCGATCGGCGGCGGCGCCGACATGATCTCCGCCGCGTTCCGGAGTTCGATGCTGCAGTCCGTGGCCACCGACGACATGCGTGGCAGGTTGCAGGGAGTCTTCATCGTGGTGGTCGCGGGCGGCCCGCGGGTGGGCGACGTCCTGCACGGCGCGGCCGCCTTCATGGTGGGTACCGCGGCCGCGGCGGCGGGCGGCGGGGTGCTGGTCATCGTCGGCGTGATGATCGCGGCCCTCGCCATCCCGGCCTTCGTCAAGTACCGCGTCACGGCTCACACCTGAGCGGTGCGGCGGCACACCTCCGCCCAGGGAGTGGGCTCGATGCCCAGCATCTGCTGTGACCGCGTCGAGTCGAGGACGTAGGGCGCGGTGCGCTGGTAGGACAGCTGGTTCAGCTCCCGCAGCATCGGTACGGCGAGACCCGCAGCCCGCGTGATCACGCGGGGTACGACGCGTACGGGCACCGGGGGTCTGCCCACGGCCGCGAGTGTGTCGGTGATCGCCTGCCGCAGTGTCACAGCGGGATTGGTCGGCGCATGCCACACCTGACCCCATGATTCGGGAGTGTCGACGGCGGCGATCAGTGCCCGCGCCTCGTCGAGGACGTCGGTGAACGAGTGCGGCACGTCGGCCGCATCGATCGCCCATACTGCCTTGCCGTCGAGCGCAGCGGGGAGGAGGCGCGTGACGTGGCCGTTCGCGCCCACTCCCGTTCCCACGTAGTCGGATCCGCGTACCTCGACGGCGCGCAGAGAACCGGCGCGGTGAGCGTCGGCGAGATCCGCCCACATCTGGGCTCGCAGCACACCCTTGTGGTCGGTGGCCGCGTCGGGCATTCCCTCGCGCATGACACCGTCGGCGACGGGCCCGTACGGGTAGAGGGTGCCCGTGACAGCCAGGACGGCGCCTGTCCGTTCGGCAGCGGTGCGCAGCGACCGCGCCAGAGGGGGCCACACCTGATGCCACTGCGTGTAGTCGCTCGGGTTGGCGCAGTTGTACAGCGCGACGGCACCGTCCGTGAGGGCGCTGAGAGCGTCGGCGTCGGAGGCGTCGAGCGTGGCGGAGGTGACGCCGGGGGCCGTGGTGCCGCGACGGGAGACGAGAACGACCTCGGAGCCGCGGTCGGCGAGCAGGCGGGCGACGTGGGTACCGACGGGGCCGGCCCCGACGACGACGTGACGATCGGACATGGGAAACACCTTCCGTAGTGGAGAGCACCGCTCTCGCCACAACTATGAGAGCACCGCTCTCGAAAGTCAAGAGCGGTGCTCTCGGTTACTGTGAAGGCATGCCCACGCCTCGGGAGACCGCCCGCACGGAGACGATGGCCGCGATCCTCGGCGCAGCTCGGACCCAGCTCGCCGACATCGGACCCGCGGCATTATCCCTGCGCGCCGTGGCGCGGGAGATCGGCATGGTGTCCTCGGCCGTCTATCGCTACGTGGCGAGCCGGGACGAGCTGCTCACGGCACTGATCGTGCAGTGCTACGACGAGCTGGGTGCGGCCCTCGAGGATGCGGATCCGCAGGGTGGGAAGCCTGTCGACCGCTGGGTCGCGGTCTGTGACGCACTGCGATCGTGGGCCGCGGCGCACCCGCACGAGTACGCGCTGCTGTACGGCTCGCCCGTGCCCGGCTATCGAGCGCCGCAGACGACCGTCGGTCCGGCCACGCGCCCGACTCTCGTGGTGGTGAGCATCGTCGTCGACGCGCATCGGTCTGCACCGCCGGTCCGTATCGAGCCCGACAACTATTCACCGGCGCGCGACTTCGTCGTGCAGCACTTCCGCGAGACCCGCGGGGAGGACGTGAGTGGCGTGATGACGCCCGACCTGGTGGCCCGCACATTGTCGGCGTGGATCACGGTCTTCGGCGCGGTGTCGTTCGAGCGTTTCGGCCATCTGGTCGGCGTCACCGAGGACACCGGCGCGTTCTACGCCGACATCGTGCGGAATCTCGCCGCGACGCTCGACCTCAGTGGAAGGTGACGTGCCACACCGCGAGTGCGGCCAACGCGCCGGCGCCGTTGAGTGCCCAGTGCAGACCGATGGGAGCGAGGATGCTCCCGCCGCGATGGCGCAGCCAGGTGAAGACGAAGCCGGCGACGGTGGTCCCGGCGACGGCGCCGCACACCCCGATGATCTGGCCGAACAGTCCGGTTCCCAGCACGGCGGAGAACCCGTCGTTGCCCACTGTCAGGCCGAGTGACGACGCCACGTGCCACAGGCCGAAGAGCAGCGAGCCGATGACGGCGACCGCGCGAATGCCGAAGCGCCGCGACAACTTCGCGTGCAGGACGCCGCGGAACGCGAGCTCCTCGGGAATGACGGTCTGGAGCGGGATGATGACGAGGGCCGCGAACAGCGTGGCGCCGACGTTGACGCCGTACCGCTCGTTGAGGAAGGCGCTCTGGGTGAGGGGGATCGAGGCAGCGATGGCCACCACCACCAGCGTGAGTCCGGCCGCAGCGGCGCCGTGACGGGCTCCGCGCCCGATGTTGCTCAGCCCGAGGTCGCTCCACTGGACGCCGCGCGCACGAGCGAAGGCGAGCAGGATAAGGGCGCCGACCGGCACCGCGGCGACCGCGATGGGAGTGGGCGCGAAGTGTGTGGTCAGGTTGAAGACCACAAGGGCGGCGACGACCACGACGATGTCGACGAGGGTCCTGTCGAACCAACGGCGGGATGTCACCGGTTCGGTGGCGACGACGACTGTGGACACCCGATCCACCGTACAGAGAACGGCGCGTCACATCAGGGCGGTAGCGTGCTGCCATGGTCGACGACGCGCCATCCGCCCTGTCCCATTCGCTGCGCCACGGTGCGTACAGAGCCGACGTCGCCGCCACCGGTGCGGGACTGCGAGCCCTCGAGCATGCCGGCCGGCGGCTCACCGAGACGTGGGACGCGGGCAGGCCGGAGGCCGGTCGGGATCGGGTCGCCCTCAAACCCCCGTTGTCGGCGGGGCTTGTTCTCGCACCGTGGCCCAACCGCACGCGCGACGGCCGGTTCACGTTCGACGGTGAGACACATCAGCTCGAGATCACCGAACCGGCCCGGAACAACGCGAGTCACGGACTCGTCCGTCGACGGGAATGGGACGTCGCGGAGCGGTCCGACTCGTCGATCACCCACACCATCGACATCGGTGGCGAGCAGGGATGGCCGTTCGCGATGCGGCTGACAGCTCGGCACAGCCTCGGCGACGACGGATTGACCGTCACCCACACGGCCACGAACGTCGGGGATCGCACAGCGCCGTTCGGCATGGGCGTCCACTCGTTCGTCCGCGCAGGCGATGCGCCCCTGGACGAGTGCACGCTCCGACTCTCGGCGGGTGTGCGTCTCCCGCTCGACGTCGAGCGCAACCTGCCCAGCGGCGGCCCCGTGCCCGTGCAGGACACGGACCTCGACTTCGCTGCGGCGCGGAGCCTCGCCGGAGTCTGGCTCGACACCCCGTTCAGTGCCCTCGTCCCGGACGCGGACGGCATCGCGCGGCAGTACCTGACGCCGCCGGACAGCGCGGCCACCGTGCTGTGGACCGACGCGAATTTCCCGTGGGTGCAGGTGTTCACGGCGGATCCGGCGCACGATCAGGCCTACCCGGACCGCGGCCGCGCCCTGGCGATCGAACCGATGACGTGCCCACCGGACGCGCTGAACTCAGGGGTGGGGCTGATCGTGCTGGAGCCGGGGGAGACCTGGACCGGGAGCTGGGGCATCCGGGTGGACGACGGGAGCGCCTCGTGACGATCCTCGTGTGCGGCGAGGCGCTGGTCGATCTGGTGCCGGATCGCCAGGGCGGTGGTCCCGCGTTGACGCCGAAGCTGGGCGGCGGCCCGTTCAACGTCGCCGTCGCGCTCGGCCGCCTCGGTGCGGACGTGCAGTTCCTCTCCCGCATCTCCCGCGACCCGTTCGGCCGCGACCTGGTGGCGTGGCTGGAGGCGTCGAAGGTGGGACTCGACCTGCTGCAGCGTGGGCCGGAGCTGACCACGCTCGCCCTGACCGTGCTCGACGCGCACGGCGCCGCCGAGTACTCGTTCTATGCCGACGGCACCGCGGACCGACTCGTCGAGGCGCCCGCGACCATCCCCGAGTCGGTGACCGCGGCGTCGTTCGGCACGCTGTCGCTGCTCTACGAGCCGGGCGCGAGCGTGTACGCGGCGCTGCTCGCGAGGGTGCACGACGCCGGGGTCCTGACGATGCTCGATCCGAACATCCGCCCGGCCGCGATGACGGACGGCGACGGTTACCGCGCCCGGTTCCGTACCTGGTTTCCGTCGATCGACATCCTCAAGGTGTCGGTCGAGGACGCGGGATGGCTGGGGGAGGGGCCGCAGGGCACCACCGTCCGAGACTGGTTGGACGCGGGCGTGACGGCCGTCGTCGTCACGCGCGGCGGGGACGGACTGTCGGTGGTCACCACGGCCGGCGAGACAGTCGTTCCCGGTGTGTCGGTGCAGGTCGCGGACACCATCGGTGCGGGCGACACCGTCCACGGAGCGATGCTCCACCACCTGACGGAGCACGGCGTGCGCTCGTCGGCGGACCTTCTGCGACTCGATTCACACGCCTGGACGGCGGCTCTCACGTTCGCCGCGAAGGCAGCCGCCATCACCGTGTCACGACCGGGGGCGGACCCTCCCTGGGCGGACGAGGTCGGCGACGACTAGTTTTATCGAGACACCACAAGTTCCGTTACACCGAGCTCGAGAGGGACCCTTCGTGCCCGCTGAGAATGCCGACAACGCCGCCACCGCCAAGCTGATCTATCCCGGCGGCGAACACGAGATGACCATTGCGAGAGCGACCGAAGGCAACGACGGTATCGAGCTGGGCAAACTGCTCGCGAACACCGGGTACACGACGCTGGACGGTGGGTTCGTCAACACGGCCTCCACCAAGTCCGCCATCACGTACATCGACGGTGCCGAGGGCATCCTGCGCTACCGCGGATACCCGATCGACCAGCTCGCCGAGAAGTCGTCGTTCCTCGAGGTCAGCTACCTGCTGATCTACGGGGAGCTGCCCACCACCGTCGAGTTGGAGAACTTCACCGACCGCATCCGTCGGCACACCCTGCTGCACGAGGACCTCAAGCGCTTCTTCGACGGCTTCCCGCGCAACGCCCACCCGATGCCCGTCGTCTCGTCCGCGGTCAACGCGCTGTCCGCGTACTACCAGGACTCGCTCGACCCGAACGATCCCGAGCAGGTCGAGCTCTCGACGATCCGTCTGCTGGCCAAGCTGCCGACCATCGCCGCGTACGCGTACAAGAAGTCGGTGGGCCAGCCGTTCCTGTACCCGGACAACTCGAAGAGCTACGTCGAGAACTTCCTGCGCATGACCTTCGGTTTCCCGGCCGAGCCCTACGAGGCCGATCCCGAGATGGTCAAGGCGCTCGACATGCTGCTCATCCTGCACGCCGACCACGAGCAGAACTGCTCGACGTCGACGGTGCGCCTGGTCGGCTCGTCCGACGCCAACCTCTTCACGTCCATCTCCGGCGGCATCAACGCACTGTGGGGTCCGCTGCACGGCGGCGCCAACCAGGCCGTCCTCGAGATGCTCTACCGCATCCAGAGTGAGGGCGGCGACAGCGCC
Source organism: Rhodococcus sp. SORGH_AS_0301 (assembly GCF_030818285.1). Lineage (NCBI taxonomy): Bacteria > Bacillati > Actinomycetota > Actinomycetes > Mycobacteriales > Nocardiaceae > Rhodococcus > Rhodococcus sp. SORGH_AS_0301. The sequence goes on along the minus strand of NZ_JAUTAC010000002.1, from coordinate 2,923,982 downwards.
GACTTCCTGAAGCGGGTCAAGAACAAGGAGGACGGTGTCAAGCTCATGGGCTTCGGACACCGTGTCTACAAGAACTACGACCCGCGCGCGGCCATCGTGCGCAAGACGGCGCACTCGATTCTCGAGAAGCTCGGCACCAACGACGAGCTGCTCGACATCGCGATGAAGCTCGAAGAGGTCGCCCTGTCCGACGACTACTTCGTCGAGCGCAAGCTGTACCCGAACGTCGACTTCTACACGGGTCTCATCTACCGCGCCATGGGCTTCCCCGAGCGCATGTTCACGGTGCTGTTCGCCCTCGGCCGCCTGCCCGGGTGGATCGCGCACTGGCAGGAGATGCACCAGGACCCGAACGCCAAGATCGGCCGCCCCCGTCAGATCTACACGGGCTACACCGAGCGCGGCTACGAGGGCATCGACGGCCGCTGATCGGCCCCGCCCCTCGCGACACCCCCGACGCGGTGCGTCAGAACTTCCGGTTGGCCAACACCGGCAGGTTCTGGCGCACCGCGTCGATCTCGTTCGGGTCGATGTCGAGCGTGAGCAGACCGGGCGCCGCGCCGAGCTGGTCGAGCACGTGGCCGGTGGGGGACACCACCATCGAGTTGCCGACGCCCACGGGTGCCGAGCCCGAGATCTCGATACCCGACTCGGCGGGGTCCGCCTGCCCGCAGGCCGCGAGGAACGTCGTGGAGTCCAGTGCGCGGGCGCGGGCGAGCAGTGTCCACTGATCCACCTTGCCGGGGCCGCGGCCCCACGACGCGGCGACGACGGTGAGCAGGGCGCCGCGGTCCGCGAGGGTCTGGAAGAGGCCGGGGAAGCGAATGTCGTAGCACGTCGCGAAGCCGACACCCACGCCGTCGATGTCGACGACCACCGGCTCGGTTCCCGGTGCGACGGTGTCGGACTCGGCGAAACCGAACGCGTCGAACAGGTGGATCTTGTCGTACGACGCCTCGACGCCCCCGCCGGTGATCAGCAGGGTGTTGCGCACCCGCTCGTCACCGCCGACGGCCGGGGTGAACATGCCGGCCGCGACGGTGATGCCCGCGTCGTCGGCGATCTCGCGCACCGCGGTGGCCCAGGGGCCGTCGAGCGGCTCGGCGACGTCGGCGATCGATCCGCCGAATCGGCGCATCGTTGCCTCGGGAAGGACGCACAGCCGGGCGCCCGCGTCCACAGCGTCACGGACGGACGAGCGCACCAGGTCGAGGTTCTCGTTCGGATCGCGGGACGCGGTGATCTGGGCGAGGCTGATTCTCATGCGGTGCTCCTGACGTCGGCGTGCGGGGTGTCGAGGGTCGTGACTGGTATACACACAGTATGCAAGAACAGTCCGGTCGCGAGCGTGCCTATGTCTATCTCCGCGACCGCGTGCTGTCCGAACCGGCGTTCACGGGCACGTTCCTGAACGAGGGCGAGCTGGCGTCGCAGATCGGGGTGTCGCGCACCCCGGTCCGAGAAGCGTTGCTGCTGTTGGTGTCCGAGGGTCTCATCGAGATGGTGCGCGGCCGGGGCGCGTACGTGCCGCCGATGTCCGGGCGCCAGATCGGTGAACTGATGGACCTGCGCGGCGTGCTCGAACGGCACGCCGCGGAGAAGGCGATCGACGCCGGGAACGTACCCATCGCGGCGATGACGGCCACTCTGGAGTCGCAGGAGGCTCTGGCCGCCGGTGCCGCCGAGGATCACGCCCGAACCTTCATCGACCTCGACGGTACGTTCCACCAGGAACTGATCGACTCCGCAGGCAGCGAGTTGCTGTCCCGGACGTACGCCGGGCTGCGGGCTCGGCAGTTGCGTGCCGGGTTGTCCGCGCTGTTCGGCGCTCCCGACCGCAAGCGCCAGGTGTGCACCGAGCATCGCGCGATCGTCGACGCGTTGGCCTCGGGGGATCTGGCCGCGGCGTCCGCGCAGATCTATGCACACCTGGACGTCACCATGCGAATCCTGCTGCGCGGCTAGCTCTCCCGCGCCGAGAGCTGCTCGGCGCCGAGGTTCTGCGCGACGTAGCTCTCCTCCTCCGCGGGATCGGGACCACGGCCGAGTGCCAGGCCGAGGACGGTGAGCACACCCATCGCCATGATGTAGACGAAGACGGGCACCCAGCTGTCGGTGCGGTCGAGCAGGAACGTGAACATGAGCGGAGCGATCGCGCCGCCGAAGACGCCGGCGATCGTGTACGCCAGCGAGGCACCGGTGGAGCGCAGGCGCAGCGAGAACTGCTCCGTCACGAACGCGGCCTGCGGCCCGTACATGAACGAGTGGAACGTCAGTCCGACGACGACGCCCAGGACGAGCATGCCGAACGAGCTGCCGCCGATGAGGATGAAGAAGACGGCCACCCACACGACGCCGCCCACGGCGGCGACGGCGTAGAGCAGTCGCCGGTTCACGATGTCGGACAGTGCGCCCGCCAGCGGGATGGTGGCCAGCTGGAACGCCGAGCCGATGAGGATGGCCGTGAGCACCTCGCTGCGCACGAAGCCGAGCTTCTGCACGCCGTAGGTGATGGAGAAGACGGTGAAGAGGGCGTAGATGACGTCGGGCGCGATGCGCGAGAGGATCGCGGCGACCAGGGGGCGGCGCTGCTCGCGGAACACCTCGGTGATCGGTGCCGCGGGTCGGTCGCCGCTCTCCTGCAGCGCCTTGAACACCGGGGTGTCCTCGAGCTTCAGGCGGATCCACAGTCCGAAGCCGACCAGAACGGCCGACAGCAGGAATGCCACGCGCCAGCCCCACGACTCGAACTGCTCCTCGGTGAGGGCGAAGGTGAGGGCCGCGAGAGCGCCGTTGGCCATCAGGTTGCCGGCGGGCGGGCCGATCTGCGCCGCGGACGACCAGAATCCACGCTTGCGCGGATTGCCGTACTCACTCGAGAGCAGGACGGCACCGCCCCACTCGCCGCCGACGGCGACGCCCTGCGCGAACCGCAACGCCACCAGGATGATCGGCGCCGCGACGCCGATGGTCGCGTAGCCCGGCAGCAGTCCGATGAGGAACGTCGTGACGCCGATGAGCAACAACGTGATGACGAGCAGCTGTTTGCGTCCGATGACGTCGCCGAGGCGGCCGAAGACGAACCCGCCGATCGGTCGCGCGACGTACCCCACGGCGTAGGTCGAGAACGCGAGCAGCGTTCCCGTCAACGGGTCGCTCTCCGGGAAGAAGATGATGGGGAAGATCAGTGCGGCCGACGCGGAGTAGACGGCGAAGTCGTACCACTCCAGTGCCGTACCGGTCAGGCTGGCAGCGAAAGCCTTGGTCAGCGCAGTCCGGTCGGGACGCACCGCCCCTCGGCCGTCGGGTGTCGTGCCGTCCATGGGATGTCCTTTCGGGTGTCGTGGTTCATATACTTGCTGTATACAAGACGTATGCGCAACCCCTCGAGCGCTTCCGAAACAGAGAAGTAACAGGAGAAATGATGACGACACTGACCTTCGAACTTCCCGACGGTTCCACCGAGTCGGTCACCGTGACCACACTCCTGAACGCCGGGTACGCGGGCCGTGACCAGGCCGAGGTCGCGTCCCACATCGCCGAACTGGCCGAGCTCGGCGTTCCCGCACCGACCACCATTCCGGCGATGTACCCCATCTCGCCCTACCTGGCACAGCAGACCTCCGAGGTGCACGTCCAGCACGGACACACCTCGGGCGAGGCGGAGTGGGCACTGGTGATCACGGGTCCCACCCGCGACGACGTGCTGCTGACCGTCGCGTGCGACCACACCGATCGCGATCTCGAGGTGCACAGCGTCGCGTGGAGCAAGAACGCCTCACCCGACGTGCTCGGCACCGGGGCCTGGCGGCTCGCGGAGGTGGCCGACCGCCTCGACGACATCACGCTGCGCGCGTGGGTCGGAGACGACGAGACCCTGATCCAGGACGGCACTCTGGGCGATCTGCTCTCGCCCGATCACTGGCTCGACGTCCTCACCGAGCGGGGGCTCTTCCGGGCGGGCACGGTGCTGATGTCCGGCACGGTGTCGATGGTTCCGGGGGTGGACCAGTTCGCGAGCGCGTGGAAGGTCGAGCTGCGCGACCCGGCGACCGATCGGACTCTGACCTGCGCCTACCGCACCGTCGCCATGCCGTCCCCGATAGGCTGAGCGCAGTCACGTTACAGTCGATCGGTACAGGACATCGTCGTTCGGTATCAGTCGACTACAGGAGTTCATCGTGACCAAGCCCGAGATCGAGTTCCAGGCCGGCCCCCCTCCTACCGACCTCGTGGTCCAGGACATCACGGTCGGTGACGGCGCGGAAGCCGTTCCCGGCGGCACCGTCGAGGTCCACTACGTGGGCGTCGAGTTCGAGAGTGGCGAGGAGTTCGACTCGTCCTGGAACCGCGGCGAGTCCATCACCTTCCCGCTGCGCGGCCTCATCCAGGGCTGGCAGGACGGCATTCCCGGCATGAAGGTCGGCGGACGCCGTCAGCTCACCATCCCGCCGGAGCTCGCCTACGGCCCCGCAGGCGCCGGACATCGGCTGTCCGGCAAGACCCTCGTCTTCGTCATCGATCTGCTGAACGCCTGATCTCTGCTCCGCAGATTCGACGGGCTCACGCCACGTCGAGCACCAACCTCGCACCGCCCAGCGGGCTCGCCTCCAGATGCACAGTTCCACCGTGCAGGTGAGCCTGCTGGGCGACCAGTGCGAGCCCGAGTCCGGATCCGCCCGCCGCGGCTCGTGATCCGCGCTCGAAGCGTCCGAAGACACGTTCCCGCTCGTCCTCCGGGACGCCGGACCCGTTGTCGTCCACGCTGATTCGCGCACCCTCCGCCGTGCGCGCCACGCTGATCACCACGGTCGTCGCGCCGCCGTGACGCACGGCATTGAGCACGGCGTTGTCGAGCGCCAACCGTAGTCCCGTGGGATGGCCCAGGGCGGACACCGGCCCGTCGGCCTCCACCCGCACCCGCGTCTCCGGCAACGTCCGCGCGGCGTCCCGTGCGACGAGGTCGGCGATCTCCACGACGTCCACGCTCACCCGGTCCGCGTCGGTGGTCAGCTCTCCGGTGGCCAGCCGTTCCAGCGCGGCGAGAGTCGATTCCACCCGGCCCTGCGTGCGCTGGAGGTCGTCGAGAATCTCCTGCCGCTGCTCGGCCGAGAGATCGAGCGTGCGCAGCACCTCGATGTCGGTACGCATGGCGGTCAGCGGCGTCCGCAGCTCGTGCGCCGACACGGCGGCGAAGTCGCGAGCCGTCTCGAGGGCGCTCTCGGTGCGCGCCTGGGCGTCCGACACTCGCTGCAGCATGTCGCCGACGGCGGCCGCGAGGGCGTCCGCCTCCCGCACACCCGTCGACTTGCGGGGTGGTGTCGGCGGGTCCTTCGCGACGTCGTGCGTGAGCCTCATCAACGGGCGCACTGCCCGTCCGCCGAGGATCCAGCCGAGTGCCGTCGACGCGCCGACCGCCAGAGCGCCGGCCTGCAGTACCTGCCGCTGCTGGTCGTCCGTGATGTCCTGCGCCTCCGACAACGGCACCGCGATGGACACGGTGACGTCCGTCCGGTCCGGCACCGCGGCGGTGTAGACGCGGAACGGGGTGCCGTCGACGTCGGCGGTCGCCGAACCGAGCGGCATCGCGGGGAGCTGCGGCTGCGTACTTGCCCGCACCTGATCGGTCTGCCTGATCGTGATGGCGAAGGCCTCGGACCTGCTCAGGCTCCCGAGGAACATCTCGAACGTCTGCGCACGCGGCACCACCACCTCGGACGCGGTCTCGAGCCGACGGTCGAGCTGCAGGATGTTGTTGCGGGAGATGGCCGCTGCGACGTACCAACCGACGAGCGAGACGATGATGAGGGCGCCCAGGGCGGTGGCGGCGGCCACGCGGGCGCGCAGCGAGAAGACCCGGGAGGGCCGGAGGCCGGTCGTCATGAAGCCGTGCGCAGGACGAAGCCGACGCCGCGGACGGTGTGCAGGATCCGTGGCACCCCACCGCTCTCCATCTTCCGGCGCAGGTACCCGACGAAGACGTCGACGACGTTGGTGTCGGCCACGAAGTCGTACCCCCACACCAGTTCCAGGAGCCGCTCCCGGCTGAGCACCACTCCGGCGTTGTGCGCGAGGACGGCGAGGAGTTCGAACTCGCGCTTGGTGAGGTCGAGGGGCCGCCCGTCGATGGTGGCGCGGTGGCCCGGCTCGTCGAGGCTCAGCGGTCCGACCACCACGGCGGCAGTGGCCGGGACGCTGGTACCGATGGTGCCGCGGCGGCGCAGCATCGCGTTGATGCGTGCCACCAGTTCGGCGAGGACGAACGGCTTGGTCAGGTAGTCGTCGGCGCCGGACTCGAGGCCCGCGATGCGGTCGTCGACGGAACTGCGCGCGCTCAGGACGCACACCGGGACGTCGTTGCCGCGGGCGCGCAATGCGGTGACCACGCCGTTGCCGTCGAGGACGGGCATGTTCATGTCCAGCACCACGACGTCCGGATCCTGCGCACCGACGAGGTCGAGAGCGGCGGCGCCGTCGCGAGCGGTGAGCACGGTGAACCCGGACAGCCGCAGTCCGCGCTCGATCGAGGCCAGCACGTCGACGTCGTCGTCCACCACGAGGACGGTGGGCTGGTCCGGAGCGGTCATCCGTCGATTGTGCCGGAACGCCCGTGGTGTGCGGATACGCCCCGCGCCGCGGGAGTCGACCTGTGTGCAGTGATCCGCGCTCACCGCGGATCACTGCACACAACCGGCCGGGCCGGGAACGATCGCGGTGGTCACGTCTGCGCAATCTTCCCGGAACAGAGCGTCTCTATCGTCTCTCGAAGCCGTCGGTGCATCCAGCGCGGTCGGGGTCGAGCATGCAAGGGGTATCACGATGAGCGCGAACACGGTCCGTCTCCAGGCTCTGCGAGCGGTCGAGGCGTACCAGCCTCCCGCCGTCAGCTACACCGACACGGAGACTCCGGGTCAGGTCTTCGGCGAGAACGTGTTCAACCGTGTGGTGATGCAGAAGCGCCTGCCGAAATCGGTCTACAAGTCGGTGATGAAGACGATCGAGCACGGTGCGCCGCTCGATCCGATGGTGGCCGACGCGGTGGCGTCCGCGATGAAGGACTGGGCCATCGAGAAGGGTGCGACGCACTACGCGCACGTGTTCTACCCGCTGACGGGTTTGACAGCGGAGAAGCATGACAGTTTCCTCGAGCCGGTGTCGGACGGTTCCGCGTTGGCGGAGTTCGCCGGCAAGACGCTGATCCAGGGTGAACCCGACGCTTCGAGTTTCCCGAACGGCGGTCTGCGCAACACCTTCGAGGCGCGTGGTTACACGGGGTGGGACGTCACCAGCCCGGCGTACGTCCTCGAGAATCCGAACGGCAACACGCTGTGCATCCCGACGGTGTTCGTGTCGATGACCGGTGAGGCACTGGACCACAAGACGGGTCTGCTGCGCTCCCAGCAGGCGATGGGCCGGCACGCCGAGCGCATCCTGACGCTCTTCGGACACGAGGACCCCGAGCACGTCGTGTCCTTCTGCGGACCGGAGCAGGAGTACTTCCTCGTCGACCGGCACTTCTTCCTGGCGCGTCCGGATCTGCTCAACGCGGGGCGCACCCTGTTCGGTGCGAAGCCGCCCAAGGGCCAGGAGTTCGACGACCACTATTTCGGCGCGATTCCCGAACGCGTCCTGGGCTTCATGATGGACACCGAGCGCGAACTGTTCAAGCTCGGCATCCCGGCCAAGACCCGGCACAACGAGGTGGCGCCCGGACAGTTCGAGATAGCGCCGATGTTCGAGCGCGGCAACATCGCCGCGGATCACCAGCAATTGCTCATGACGACGTTCAAGACCATCGCCAAGAAGCACGGCATGGAGATCCTGTTCCACGAGAAGCCGTTCGAGGGCGTCAACGGGTCGGGTAAGCACGTCAACTTCTCGTTGGGCAACTCCGAGCTCGGCAGCCTCCTGGTCCCGGGGGACACCCCGCACGACAACGCACAGTTCCTCGTCTTCTGTGCTGCGGTGATCCGCGCGGTGCACAAGTACGCCGGGCTGCTGCGCGCATCGGTGGCGTCGGCCACCAACGATCACCGACTCGGCGCGAACGAGGCTCCGCCGGCCATCATCTCGATCTTCCTGGGTGACCAGCTCGCCGACGTCTTCGACCAGATCGCCAAGGGTGCGGCGACGTCCTCGAAGGGCAAGGGCACCATGATGATCGGGGCGGACACGCTACCCGTGCTGCCCACCGATCCGGGCGACCGCAACCGTACGAGCCCGTTCGCGTTCACCGGCAACCGATTCGAGTTCCGCGCCCCGGGGTCGATGCAGACGGTGAACGAGCCGATGGTCGTCATCAACACGATCATGGCCGAGTCGCTCGACCACATGGCCACCGAGCTCGAGACGGCGGTCGCGGACGGGGTCGACTTCGACACCGCGGTTCAGAACCTGTTGACGCAGATCATCACCGACCACGGCGCTGTCGTCTTCAACGGTGACGGGTACTCGGAGAACTGGCCCATCGAGGCGGAGGCGCGGGGTCTCGCCAACCTGCGCACGACGCTGGACGCATTGCCGGAGCTCATCACCGACGAGGCACTGGCCCTCTTCTCGAAGTACGACGTGTTCAACTCGCGAGAGATGCACAGCCGCTACGAGATCGGGCTCGAGCAGTACGCACTCACCATCGGTGTGGAGGCTCGGTTGACGCTCGAGATGGGCACCACCATCGTGCTGCCGGCGGCAGTGCGGTACCAGACGGAGGTCGCCCAGAACCTGGCCGCGCTGCAGGCGGTGGGCGTGGAGATCGACAGGGCACCGCTGGACACCGTGTCCGTGCCGCTCGCGGCTCTGCGGGCCGGGCTGGCGACGCTGAAGGGCGCGCTGGACGCCGACACCGGGCACGACGCGCTCGGCGAGGCCACCCACGCCAGGGACGCACTCCTTCCGGCCATGGCGGAGGTGCGGGCGGCGGCCGATCAGCTCGAGGACATCGTCGCCGACGACCTGTGGCCGCTGCCGACCTACCAGGAGATGTTGTTCGTCCTGTGATGCACGCGGCGCGCTGGTGACATTCACTCGAGGCGTGCCGAATGTCCGTTTTCCGTGCGGCACCACCTCCGGCGGGCGGTAGCTTCCCCGTCGGGGGTGATGCGGCATGGGGTCGTCGGGATCAGGATCGTCAGGGTGGAATGCAGGGTCGTTGTTCGCGCTACCGGTTCGGGTCGGGTTGGTCCTGACCGCGGTGGCGGCGACGGTGGTGGTCAGCGCCGTCACCGCGGTCGCAGCGCCCGCCGACCCGGCCGTCGGCTCCACCTACGCGTGCAGCGGCGACGTCGCGGGTGCGGCGGAGGACCCTGTGGTGTTGGTGCACGGCACCTGGACGAACAGTGTCGAGGACTTCGGCGCGGTGCTCGAACCGTGGCTCACGCAGACCGGTCGACCGTTCTGCACGGTGGAACTACCTCGGCGCGCGACGGTCGACGTGCAGATCAGCACCCGCTTCGTCGTGGACGCCGTGCTGCGCACCGCGAACACCCGCGGTGCCCCGGTCGATCTGGTCGGCCACAGCCAGGGCGGAACTCTCGCGGCGTGGGCGGTGAAGTCCGATCCCGAGGTCGCCGCGGTGGTGGACGACGTGGTCGGGCTCGCTCCGGTGGGTGCTCCGCAGGACACCGATGCGGTGTGCGCGGCGCTGGGCGGCTGTGCGGCGCCCATCTGGCAGTTCTCGGAGGGTTCCGACTTCATGGCCGCACTGACGTCGACGCCGTTCCCGGCGGGCACGTCGGCCACCACGATCTCGACGGCGTTCGACGAGCTGGTGCGACCGGCCCCGGCCGCCGGCGCGATGGCCGGGGCGTCGAACCTGGTGATCCAGGACGTCTGCCCCCTGAAGTACGTCTCCCACGTCCTGCTTCCGTCGGACGCCACGGCGATCGCGATGCTGGCCGACGCGTTGGACAACGACGGCCCGGCCGTCGAGTCGAGGGTGGGCACGCAGAGTTGTCTCCAGCTCACCCCGCCCGGAACCGATCCGCTGGGCCCGCTGCGTACCGCGCCCACCGCCATCGCCGGCCTGGTGGACGCGCAGATCCAGACGCAGGTGCTTCCGGCCGAGCCGGCCTACACCGGACCCTGACGTTCGGCCGGGGCGCGGAACGGGTACGAACGTCTGTCATGAGCTCTTCTGCACCCTCCGTCCTGTGGTTCCGCCGCGACCTGCGCCTCGGTGACCACCCGGCACTGGCCCACGCCGCCGAGGACGGCCGGGACGTGCTGGCGCTGTTCGTGCTCGACGATCACCTCCTCGGCCCGTCGGGTGCCGCGCGCCGCGACGTGCTGTTCCGGTCGTTGACAGCGCTGGACGATCAGCTCGGCGGCCGCCTGATGGTGGTGAAGGGCGATCCGGTGGCCGCGGTTCCGGCCGTGGCGAAGGCCGTGGGAGCGGGCGCCGTGCACGTGAGCGAGGACTACGGTCCGTACGGTCGACGCCGCGACGACGCCGTCGCCGAGAAGGTCGACCTGGTGCGGACGGGGTCGCCGTACGCGGTGTCGCCCGGCCGCATCGTCAAGGACGACGGCGAGGGTTTCAAGGTCTTCACGCCGTTCTACCGCCGCTGGCAGGACCACGGCTGGCGCGGCCCCGCCGACACCTCCGCGTCGTCGGCGTCGTGGATCGATCCGGACGACGTGTCGGGCGGCCGCAAGCGAGTGACCATTCCGACGGAGAAGACCCGTGCGGACGTCGAGGCCGGCGAGCAGGCGGCGCTGTCCTCGTGGGCGGACTTCCGCGACGACCGTGCGACCGGGTACGACGACGAGCGCAACCGTCCGGACAAGGACAGCACCAGCCGGATGTCGGTGCACCTGAAGTACGGGACCATCCATCCGCGCACCATGCTGGCCGATCTGGCCTCACTGAAGAACGACGGCTCGGAGGCGTACCGACGCGAGTTGTGCTTCCGAGACTTCTACGCCGACATCCTCTTTCGCCGACCGGACAGCGCTCGGGAGAACTACGACAAGAGGTTCGACAAGATCGAGCTCGACTCCGGGCCGCACGCGGACGAGCTCTTCCAGGCGTGGTGCGACGGCACGACGGGCTTCCCCATCGTCGACGCGGGCATGCGCCAACTGGTCTCGGAGAACTGGATGCACAACAGGGTGCGGATGATCGTCGCATCCTTCCTGGTGAAGGACCTGCACCTGCCGTGGTGGCGGGGTGCACGCTTCTTCCTGCAGCACCTGATGGACGGCGACATCGCCAGCAACCAGCACGGGTGGCAGTGGACCGCGGGCACGGGAACCGATGCGTCGCCGTACTTCCGGGTGTTCAACCCCACGACGCAGGGCGAGAAGTTCGACCCGAACGGCGACTACGTGCGTCGCTGGGTTCCCGAGCTCCGCGGTGTCGAGGGTAGAGCCGTGCACGCTCTGAAGAACGGACGGCCGGAGGACTATCCCGAGCCGATCGTCGACCACAAGCACGAGCGGGAGGAAGCGCTCCGACGCTTCGGCGCGCTCAAGTCTTGACTGTGCGGTCCGTTCAGGGCCTGAAGAGGGCCGCCAGGGCGTCGAGCACGGACGCGTCCTCGATGGTCGACGGCACCACCACCTCTTCGCCGTCGACCATCTGGCGCATCGTCTTGCGCAGGATCTTGCCCGAGCGTGTCTTGGGCAACGCCTGTACGACGGTCACGTCACGGAACGTGGCAACGGCGCCGATGTCCTCGCGAACGGCCGCGACGAGTTCGGAGCGCAGGGTGTCGTCGTCGATGTCCACGCCGGTCTTGAGCACGACGTAGGCGCTGGGGCGTTGACCCTTCGTCTCGTCGTGGATGCCGATCACGGCGCACTCGGCGACGGCCGGGTGGGCGCCGACGACGGCTTCGATACTGCCCGTGGACAATCGGTGCCCCGCGACGTTGATGACGTCGTCGGTGCGCCCCAGGACGTAGACGTAGCCGTCCTCGTCGACGTAGCCCGAATCGCCGGTGAGGTAGTACCCGTCGAACGCGGCGAGATACGACGACAGGAACCGGTCGTCGTCCTGCCAGAGTCCGGCGAGTGTGCCGGGCGGCAGGGGAAGTTCGAGCACGATGTTGCCCTCGGTGCCGGCGGGTACCTCGGCCCCCGAACCGTCGACGATGCCGACGTGGAACCCGGGCACCGGCACCGTCGGTGAGCCCGACTTCAGCGGCATCGGTTCCAGCCCGCGGAGATTCGCGCAGATAGCCCACCCCGTCTCGGTCTGCCACCAGTGGTCGACCACCGGTCGGTCCAGGATGCGGGACGCCCACGCGAAGGTGTCCGGATCCAGGCGCTCGCCGGCGACGAACAGGGTTTCCAGGGACGACACGTCGTGATCGCGCAGCAGCGCGGCCTCCGGATCGACCTTGCGTACGGCGCGCAGTGCCGTGGGCGCCGTGAACAGCGCACGCACCCCGTACTCCTCGATCACTCGCCAGAACGCGCCCGCGTCGGGGGTGCCGACGGGCTTGCCCTCGTACAGCACCGTCGTCGCTCCGGCCAGCAACGGGCCGTAGACGATGTAGCTGTGGCCGACCACCCAGCCCACGTCCGAGGCGGTCCACATGACCTGGCCGGGTCCGACGTCGTAGATGTTGGTCATCGACCAGCGCAGCGCGACGGCGTGTCCGCCGTTGTCCCGGACGACGCCCTTCGGCTTCCCGGTGGTGCCCGACGTGTAGAGGATGTAGAGCGGATCGGTCGCCGCGACCGACACGGGATCCGCGGGGGTCGCGGCGTCGAGTTCCCGGTGGAAGTCCAGCCAGTCGCCCGGTGCCTCGATGTCGATCTCCGGTCGGCGCGTGAGGAAGACCGCACGCGGGGACGACGTCGACATGGCGAGGGCCGCGGCGACGGGTGTCACGTAGTCGACGGTGCGTCCGGGTTCGAGACCACCCGTGGCGGTCACGATCGCGACGGGATCCGCGTCGTCGATGCGCGCGGCCAGTTCCTTAGCGGCGAACCCGCCGAACACCACCGAGTGGACCGCACCGAGGCGCGCACAGGCGAGCATCGCGACGACGGCCTCCGGGATCATCGGCATGTAGAGCACGACGCGATCACCCGCACCGACGCCGCGAGCGGCGAGCGCCCCCGCGAAGCGGGACACCCGGTCGAGGAGTTCGGAGTAGGTGAACGACACGCGAGCGCCCGTCATGGCGGAATCGTGGATCAGCGCGGTCCGATCGCCGGCACCGGCCGCGACGTGGCGGTCGAGCGCGTTGACGCACGTGTTCAGTCGACCGTCCGGGAACCAGCGGTGGAAGGGTGCGTTCGACGAGTCCAGGGCGATGGTCGGCGCGACGTCCCAGTCGATCGCCCGCGCCGCCTCGAGCCAAAAGGCGTCGGGGTCGGCGGCAGCGGTGTCGTAGGCCTGGCGGTAGGCGCCCGATTCGGTCATGAGCCGACTGTAATCTCGGCCGCACTTCCGTAAGGTCGAGACATGACCCTGATTGCCGAGGATCTGCTGCTTCTTCTGCTGGACGACGGAACGGGCAAGCCCGTCGTCGACAGCACCAAGCTGCCGCGGGTGCTCGCCGGCGCGGTGATCCTCGAGCTCGCGATGGACGGCACCGTGTCGGTGGCCGGCGACAACGAGACGACGAAGAAGGGCCGGCTCGCGGTGTCCGGCGCTCGAACTGTGTCGGATCCGATACTCGAGCGGGCCGTGGAGGCGATCGAGACGGCCAAACGTCCGATGACGCCGAAGTCGGCCGTCGAGAAGTTGCACAAGGACATTCGCGAGCAGGTGGTCGCCCGCGTCGTCGAGCGGGGGTTCGTCGGCGAAGAGAAGGGCAAGGTCCTGGGGCTGTTCCCCACCACCACGTGGCCGACGCTCGATTCGTCGCACGAGGACCGGGTCCGCGAGACGCTGCACTCCGTCCTGATCGACGGTCTCGATCCCGATGCGCGGACGTCCGCGGTGGTGGCGTTGCTGTCGGCGATCGACGCGACGCACAAGGTCTTTCCCGATGCGGACAAGCGCGCGGTGAAGAACCGTGCCAAGGACATCGCGCAGGGGGAGTGGGCGAGCGATGCCGTGCGCAAGGCGGTGCAGGACGTCTACACCGCGGTCACCGTGGCGGTGATGGTTCCCGTCATGGCCGGTACGTCGGGGAGCTGATCCCGACCGCTTCCTGGACCGGGGTCTCCCGGGTGACGCGGTGCCGTCCGCAGTGGCACCGGTGATAGACGACGGTGCCCTCGCTGGTGCGGTGGCGGGACTCGACCGTCCATCGATGCAGACATTCCACGGTGCTCATGACGACGAGTCTGCTGTAATGGTCTTGTGCACCTCAACCCTTACGGAGAATATGCGGTCCGGCTGGCCGTCGACATCGTGAACTCGCCCCCGACCGATGCGGTCGAGTTCGAGAGTCGGTGCCTCGAAGCGGGCATGTCCGACGACACGGTGGCCATGCACACCGATCTGGCTCGGGCGGAGGTGTTCTTCGAGGAGTGGCTCGGCGTGGTCGATGCGCCGACGCACGAGCAACGGGCGCTCGCACTGAACGCGTTGCTCGCGCAGACCTCGGCATACCCGAGGTTGACGAACCACGCCGACGACGGCTGGCACCTGCACTACCGGGATCCGGATCTGCCGCTCGCGGACGTCGTGCGCGCGCTGGTGAGCGTCGGTACCGCGCTGCATCTGGTGGGCCGCGGCATGCACCGTCTCGGTCGGTGTTCGGCGGACGACTGCGACCGTGTCTACGCCGACTTCTCCCGTACCGGTCGCCAACGGTACTGCGGCACGGCCTGTTCCAACCGCGACGCGGTCCGGCGGCACCGCGCGAAGGCTACTGCCCCAGCATCCTGAACCGACGCAGTCGCTCAGACTGTCGGACGCCCGGGTCGAGGGCGGTGACGGTGTCGAGTTCGCGGGCGATCGCAGTCCCGAGGCGACCCATGAACCGGTGCGGTTCGTCGGCGGCATCCGGGTCCTCGGGCACGATGGTGTCGACGATCCGGGCCGCCCGGAGGTCGACGGGCCGGATGCCCTGCGCCTCGGCCATCGCGGGCGCGTGCGCGGTGTCGCGGTGCACGATGGCACTCGCCCCTTCCGGCGGGAGCGGCGCCAGCCACGCGTGCTGCGCGGCCACGACGCGGTCGGCGGGAAGCAGTGCGAGCGCGCCGCCGCCGGTGCCCTGCCCCAGCAGTACCGACACGGTGGGAGTGCGCAGGGTGATCAGCGTCGAGATGCAGCGCGCGATTCCGGGAGCCAACCCGTGCTCTTCGGCCTCGCGTGACAGCGATGCGCCGAGCGTGTCGATCACCAGGACCAGCGGCAGGCCCAGTTGCTCCGCGAGGCGCATGCCGCGCAACGCTTCCCGGAGAGCGCCCGGACCCATGGTGTTCTCCGGGGTCTGCCCGGTGCGATCCTGCCCGAACAGGACGCACGATCGTCCGCGGAACCGGGTGAGGGACAGGGTCACGGTGGAGTCGAAGTCGCCGCGCCCCGTCCCGCTCAGCGGGATGTGATGAGAGACGTTCGCCGCCAGCAGCTCTCGCACACCGGGGCGGTCGTCGCGGCGACTCAGCAGGACCGAGTGCCACGCCGACACGGAGGTGTCCGCACCCTCGTCGGACGGTTGCGCGTTCTCGGGGGTCGCCTCCGGGTCGTCCTGCAGAACCACCAGGGCCCGTTCGAGGACGCCGCGGACATCGGCGAGAGGGACGACCGCGTCGATCACGCCGCAGCGGAACAGGTTCTCGGCCGTCTGCACGCCCTCGGGGAACTCCTGGCCGTAGAGGGCCTGGTAGACCCGCGGTCCGAGGAACCCGATGAGGGCACCGGGTTCGGCGAACGTGACGTGGCCGAGCGATCCCCACGACGCGAACACGCCGCCCGTCGTGGGGTGCCGGAGATGGACGAGGTAGGGCAGGCCGACGTCCTTGTGCAGGGTCACCGCCGCGGCGATCTTCACCATCTGCACGAACGCCGCGGTGCCCTCCTGCATGCGCGTGCCGCCGGAAGTGGGGGACGCGATCAGCGGAAGCCCCTCCGCCGTGGCCCGTTCCACGGCCAGGGTGATGCGCTCCGCCGCGGCCACACCGATGGATCCGGCGAGGAACGCGAACTCGCACACCACCACGGCGACGCGCCGCCCGCCGACGGTGCCCGCACCCGTCAAGACCGCCTCGTCCACTCCGCTCCGGGTTCGTGCGCGCTCGAGGTCGGCGAGGTACTGCTCGTCCGCCGCGACGACGAGCGGTGCCCGATCCCACGAGAGGAAAGTCCCGGGATCGAGCACCGCGTCGAGGAACTGCTGCGCCGTGGTCGTCATGCGCTCAGTATGGCGTGCGATCAGGCGCGCCCGAGCGCCTCCTTCCAGGACAGCGTGCGGCCGATGCGCAGGATGGAGCGCTGGTAGATCTTGGCCGCGACGACGGCGAGAACCAGGGTGGCGACGATCATCAGCACGATGGTGCCGACGATCTGGATCGGGTCCGCGACGCCCGCCGCGACGCGCAGCGGCATGAGGATGGCGGAGAACGGGGGAATCCACGACAGGACGGTCGGCAGTGTCGCTCCCGGGTCGTCGATGGACGAGAACGCCGCGAAGAACATCGCCAGGATCACGATCAGCAGCGGCATGGTCGTCGAGTTGACGTCCTCCTGGCGCGACACCATGGAGCCGCCGGCGGCGTAGAGCACCGCGAAGAACGCGAAGCCCAGCACGAACCAGCCGATGGTGGAGACGAAGACGCTGACGGCGGTACCGGTGACCGTGAGCGTGCCGGTGGCCGTGCCCGCGATGAGGCCGGCGGCGCCGTACGCGGTGAGCTGCACCAGTCCGACCACACCGATGCCGATCACCTTGCCCCACAGCAGCTGCAGCGGGCGCACGGTGGAGAGCAGCAGTTCGACGACCCGGGACGACTTCTCCTCCACGACACCCATCGCGACGTACATGCCGAAAGTGATGATCTGGGCGTACAGCAGGATGACGGCGATGAAACTCAGCGCGAGTCGTTGACCCTGTGCGGGATCGGGCGGATCGACGGCCTCGACCGTGACCGTGGCGGCGCTCGTCGCCGAGGTGACGGTGGCGGGATCGACTCCCAGCCCGGTGAGGGCGTCGTTCTGCGCCTGCGCGGCGACCGCGCTGTCGATGACGGCCTTCAGGGTGCCGTCGACGGTGTCCTCGGTGACGGCCGTGTACGCGCCGCCGGTCCCGGGGACGAGCGCCACGTCCACGTCGCCGTCGGTGACCTGCGTGCGAGCCTCGTCCGCCGAGCCGATCTCGCGGACCTCGACGGGAGCGCCGAGTTGATCGCCCACCGCGGTGAGGGTCTGGGACAGGCTTTGGTCACCGACCAGCCCGAGGGGCGTCCGGTCCTCGGAGTCGCTGCCGCCGGAGAAGATCGAGAACGCGACGATGCCGCCGACGATGACCAGCAGCACGATGGCGTTGGAGATCAGGAAGCTCTTCTTCCGGACCTGGACGTCGAACTCGCGCCGGGCGACGAGCGCGATGGCTCGTCCCGCCGAGAGCGGTGATCGGGTGGTCGACTTCTCGCTCATGCCACTACCTCTCGGTACAGGTCGGTCAGGGACGGTGTGCTGCGGGCGAACTCGTGCACGGGTCCGGTGGCGAGCGCTGCGGCGAGCACCGCCTGGTCGTCCGCCTCGGGCGCCAACGACAGGCTGGTGCGCCCGTCGGAGTGCGACACGGTGGTGACCCCGGTCAGCGCGTCGGCCCAGCCGGCGGGAGCGGCCGGGGCGTGCACCTCGAGGGTGGTGCCGGACTTGCCGCGCAGTTCGTCGACGTTGCCCACGGCCTTCATCCGGCCGGAACCGATGATGCCGACCCGATCGCACAGGCGCTGCACCAGATCGAGCTGGTGGCTCGAGAACAGCACGGGGACACCGGTGCGGGCCTTCTCGAGAAGCACCTCGCTCATGGTGTCGACGGCCACGGGGTCGAGACCCGAGAAGGGTTCGTCCAGCACCAGGACGGCGGGATCGTGAATCAGGGCTGCGGCCAACTGGACTCGCTGCTGGTTTCCCAGTGACAGTGAATCGACCGTGTCGTTCACCCGGCCGTCGATGCCGAGGCGCTCGGTCCAGGTCGCGACGGCGGCGGAGGCGTCGGACGTGGACAGCCCGTGCAGCTCGGCCAGGTACTTCAGCTGCGCCCCCACCTTCATCTTCGGGTACAGCCCACGCTCCTCCGGCATGTACCCGATGGTGCGGCGCACGTTCAGGTCGATGGGCTGCCCGTTCAGGCGTGCCTCTCCCGAATCGGCTCCCAGCACGCCGAGGGTGATGCGCATCGTCGTGGTCTTGCCGGCACCGTTGCTGCCGACGAACCCGAACACCTCGCCGGGATTCACGGTGAACCCGACGCCGTCGAGTGCGACGGTCTCGCCGTATCTCTTGTGCAGGTCGTCGATCTCGAGAGTCGAGCCGCTCATGCTGATCCTTTCTCGGGGGAGTGGGGTGTGGGAGTGGGGAATTCGTCCGGTTCGTCGACCGGCGCCGTCCAGGCGAGGATGATGCCGGGAGAGCAGATCCCGACAAGTAGACCACTCAGTATGATGAATCCGCCACCGAGTGCCAGTCGGGGATCGTCGGTGAAGGTGGTCGCCCACACCAGTGCGAGCGCCGGAACCGTCACCGCGCCCTGAGTGATCGCGAACCCGATGGAGCGAGCCGCGTTGCGACGCTCCAGGTCCCACTCGTCGAGCGCATCGGCGGGAGCATCGCTGCGGCGGCCGGTGACGATCTGCAGTGTCGTCCACGACACGCTCATGAGGATCGCGCCGGGAAGCCAGGTGAGCGGCGCCCACTCGGGCCCGACGAGGATGAAGATCGACGATGCCGCGAGCGCGACGAGCGAGGCGACGAGAATCCACACCAGCAGCCGGCGCCGTGACCTGGTGCGCCAGCCGGGGAGGTAGTGCGCGTACCGCGCCTCGTTCTGCAGGTATCGACGGGTGCGGAACGCCTGATAGCGGTCCAGAACGGTGTCACTCATCGTGGTGTCCCTTCCTCGGGCTGGGTGCGTCGGTAGACCTCCGTGGACAGCGGCGCGAACTCGGTACGCGAGAACACCGCCTCGACCGGCAGCCCGAACACGTCGCAGATGCGCATCGCGAGATCGAGGCTCGGGTAGTGATCGCCGCGTTCGAGTGCGCCGACCGTCTGCGGGTTGACCTCGACGAGTTCCGCGAGCTGGGCGCGGGTCATCCGACGCTCGGCGCGCAGCACACCGATGCGGTTGTGGATGGGGAGCGTGGTCCCGCGTTTGACCGGACTCATATATCGAAGTGTTGTATAAACCCAACGATGTGTCAATACCGTAGGCAGCGCTGTCCGGGCGAGCGCGCGCTGAACCACACGATCGTGCGTGATTCTGCCGATCGGCAGGAACTGCGACGATCGGGTGGGGAATCCTCAGTCCTGGTGCAGAACGCCCTGCGCGACGGTCCACCGGCGCGTGCTGCGCACCGAGTCGAGCATCCGCCGGTCGTGGGTGACCAGGAGCATCGTTCCCTCGTAGGTCTCCAGTGCCGATTCGAGCTGCTCGATGGCGGGGACGTCGAGGTGGTTGGTGGGCTCGTCGAGCACGAGCAGGTTCACCCCTCGTGCCTGCAGCAGCGCGAGTCCCGCTCGGGTGCGCTCGCCGGGGGACAGGGATGCCGACGGCCGCAGGGCGGCCTGTCCGCGGAGACCGAACTTCGCCAGGAGTGTGCGGACGTCGGCGTCCGGCCAGTCCGGAACGGAGGCTGCCAGCGCGTCGGCGACCGAGTCGGGTCCGTCGAAAGCCGAACGGGCCTGGTCCATCTCGCCGATCTCGACTCCGGAGCCGATGCTCACGGATCCACTGGTCGGCGTGATGCGGCCCAGCAGCAGGTGCAGCAGGGTGGTCTTGCCCGAGCCGTTGGCGCCGGTGACGACGATGCGGTCCCCGGCGTCGATCTGTGCCGTCACCGGCCCGAGCCGGAACGCCCCCCGCTCCACGACGGCGGAGTTCACGGAGACCACGACGCTGCCGCTGCGGGGCGCCGCCGCGATCTCCATGCGCAGTTCCCACTCCTTGCGCGGCTCCTCGACGACGTCGAGCCGTTCGATGCGTCGCTGGGTCTGGCGCGCCTTCGCGGCTTGCTTCTCCGTCGATTCGGCGCGGACCTTCCGGCTCGCCTTGTCGTTGTCCTTGCTCTTGCGTCGAGCGTTCCGCACGCCGTGCTCGAGCCAGTTCCGCTGCATGCGAGCGCGATCCTCGAGCCCGGACCTGGTGTCGGCGTACTGCTCGAACTCTTCCCGTGCGTGACGACGCGCCACGTCGCGCTCGACGAGGTAGGCCTCGTACCCGCCGTCGTAGACCGCTATCTGCTGCTGCGCCAGGTCCAGCTCGACGATGCCGGTGACGGTGCGCGCCAGGAACTCACGATCGTGACTGACGATCATCACGGCGCACTGGGTACTCGTCACGAAGTTCTCGAGCTGGTCCAGTCCCGCGAGATCCAGATCGTTGGTGGGCTCGTCGAGAAGCAGGACGTCATAGCGCGCCAACAGGATTCCCGCGAGTGATGCGCGGGCCGCCTGCCCACCGGACAGGGCGGACATCTCGGTGTCGAGCGCCGCGTCCAGGCCCAGGCCGGCGAGCACCGACTCGGCTCGCTCGGGCAGATCGGCGCCGCCGAGCGCCAACCACCGCTCCAGTGCCGGTGTGTAGAGATCGTCCGACGCGCTCGCGTCGCCGAGCGTCTCCGCCGCCGCGTTCATCGCGTCCTCGGCCGCGCGCACTCCGGTGCGGCGCTGCAGGAACATCTCGACGGTCTCACCGGGAACGCGGGAGACCTCCTGTGCCAGGTGGCCGACGGTGGCGTCCGACGGGGTGAGCGTGACCGTGCCGTCGTGGTCGACTCCGGTCGCCGTGCCCGCCAGCAGGCCGAGCAGCGTCGACTTGCCGGCGCCGTTCGCGCCGACCAGCCCGACGACGTCGCCGGGTCCGACGGTGAGGTCGAGACCGTCGAACAGCGTGCGCTCGCCGCGATAGGCGGACAGGTCGTCGACACGGACCACGGCACTCACGTCTCGCCCAGCTCCTGAAGTAGTTCCCGCACGGCCGTGCGTCCCGCACGGTTGGCGCCGATGGTGCTGGCCGACGGACCGTATCCGATCAGATGGACGGTGGGCCGCGCGGCCACTCGAGTGGCCGACGCGCCGGTCATCGTGATGCCGCCGCCCGGCCCGCGCAGTCGGAGTGGCGCGAGGTGATCGAGCGCGCTGCGAAACCCGGTGGCCCACAGGATGACGTCCGCGCGGGTGGCGGTGCCGTCGTCCCACCGCACTCCGTCGGGTGTGACCTCCGCGAACATGGGCCGCCGTACCAGGACGCCGCGATCGCGGGCCTCGCGCAAGCTGGGGGTGAGGATCAGACCGGTCACCGACACCACCGATCCCGGCGGCAGTCCGCGGCGCACTCGATCCTCGACCTGCGCGACGGCAGCGCGGCCCACCTCGGGTGTGAAGTCCCGCTCGAGGAAGACGGGCTCGCGGCGGGTCACCCACGTCGTGGTGGTCACGCGCGAGATCTCGTCGAGCAACTGCACCGCGGAGATCCCGCCTCCGACGACGACGACGTGCTCGCCGCGGAACTCCTCCGCCGAGGTGTAGTCGCGCGTGTGCAGTTGGCGCCCCGTGAACGTCTCCATGCCGGGGTAGCGCGGGACGAACGGGTGCTCCCAGGTGCCGGTGCAGTTGATCAAGCCCCGTGCGTGGACGTCGCCCTGCTCGGCCTCCACCCGGTACCGCATCGCCGTCTCGTCCCGGTCGCAGACGACCGACACCCGTCCCGGCCGCCGCACGGGCAGCGCGAAGTGCTTCTCGTACGCCGCGTAGTACTCGGGCACCGCCGACGACGCGGGCACGTGCGCGGGGTCGACGTCGGGGGCCAGCGTGTCCGCGAACGCCATGCCCGGAAGGTCGTGCACCCCGTTGACGGTCTCGAGGGTCAGGGAGGGCCAGCGGAACTGCCACGCCCCACCGGGAGCCGGCGCACCGTCGAGCACGACGTAGTCGTCCCATGCCCGCAGCCCCGCTCGCTGCAGGAAATAGGCCGCGGACAGACCGGCCTGCCCGGCACCGATCACTGCGACGTCGACGTGTTGCACCCGTCCAGTACACCAGTCAGGGCTCCGCACCCGGTAAATTCGCGTAAGGGGGTCTCACAGAACACTTCGTTCCACGCAGAGAGAAGACACAACGTGACCATTGGTATCACCAGGAACGGCGCGGTTCTCACCGTGGAACTGCAGCGACCGGAGCGCCGCAACGCTCTGAACACGGCTCTGTGCACCGAAGTGCGTGAGGCGGTGGAGGGTGCCGAGGCGGACGGCACCCGCGTCGTCGTGATCACCGGCGAGGGCACGAGCTTCTGCGCGGGCGCCGATCTGTCGGGCGAAGCCATCGCCGACGAGTTCCCCGAGGCGCTGCTGTCGATGAACCGCGCGCTCCAGACCGTGTCGGTCCCGGTCATCGCCGCCGTGAACGGGCCTGCTGTGGGTGCGGGCACGCAGTTGGCTATCGCCGCAGACCTGCGGGTGGTCGACTCGGGCGCCTTCTTCGCCATTCCCTCCACCCGGTTGGCCATCGCCGTGGACAACTGGACCGTCAAGCGGCTGGTGTCGCTGGCCGGCGGCGGTCCCGCCCGGACGGTGCTCCTGGGTGCCGAGCAGTTGTCCGCCGAGCAGGCGCTGGCGTGCGGACTGGCCAACAAACTCGGCGATCTCGACGTCGCGCACGCGTGGGCCGAGGAGATCGCGCAGCTGGCGCCACTGTCGCTGCGTCACCTCAAACTCGTCTTCAACGACGACGGCACACGTGACGAGGCGAACGCCACGCAGCTCGACGCGTTCGCGGCCGCCTGGGCGAGCAACGACGCCGTGGAGGCGCGGATCGCGCGCAAGGAGAAGCGACGCCCGGTCTTCCAGGGCCAGTGACGACATCGGGGTCGCTGACCTGCCGATTCGGGCAAAGGCGACACCCCGGCACCACGTAACGCACTCGACACAGAGTGCGTACAGTCCGGCAACACAGCGTTCCTACGGTCATCTCGCATCGCGCCGCCACGGCGTGCGACACGACCGGAGGCACCCGACCATGACCGCTCTCGGAGACGTTCCACCCGACTCCACGCTCACGTCCGACAGTCAGAAGCAGTCGGCGGCACTGAAGGAGACGCTCGAGGACTACACGCTGCGCTTCGCCCCGCGCAGCTACCGCAAGTGGGGGACCGGCGTCGTGGCGACGTCGGCTCTCGGCGGAATCGCGTACCTCGCGGACTTCGCCATCGGCGCCAACATCGGCATCTCCTACGGCACCGGCAACGCGCTGTGGGGAATCCTGGTGTTCGCCGTCGTCATCTTCCTGACGGGTCTGCCGCTCGCCTACTACGCGGCGCGCTACAACATCGACCTCGATCTGATCACGCGCGGAAGCGGATTCGGCTACTACGGGTCGGTGGTCACCAACGTCATCTTCGCGACGTTCACGTTCATCTTCTTCGCGCTCGAAGGGTCGATCATGGCCCAGGGCCTCGAACTGGGGCTGAACATCCCGCTGCCCATCGGGTACGCGGTGTCCACCCTGATGGTCATCCCGTTGGTCATCTACGGCATGAAGGCGCTCGCCACACTGCAGGTGTGGACGACCCCGCTGTGGCTGATCCTCATGGTGCTGCCGTTCGTCTATCTCGTGGTGAGCAACCCCGACTCCATCGGTCAGTTCATGGCCTACGGGGGTGCCGACGGTGCCGCCGGCACCGGTGTGAACCTCGGATCCGTCATGCTCGCCGCGGGTGTCTGCCTCTCGTTGATCGCTCAGATCGCGGAGCAGATCGACTACCTGCGCTTCATGCCGCCCAAGACGCCGGAGAACTCGCGTCGCTGGTGGACGGCCGTCCTGCTCGCGGGGCCGGGCTGGGTCATCTTCGGTGCGCTCAAGCAGATCGTCGGACTGTTCCTCGCCGTGTACCTCATCGCTAACGTGGTCGACGGATCGTCGATCGCCAACGAGCCGGTGCACCAGTTCCTCGAGATCTACGAGAACTTCATGCCGGGCTGGCTCGCCATGACCCTCGCCGTGGTGCTCGTCGTCATCTCGCAGATCAAGATCAACGTGACCAACGCGTACTCGGGCTCCCTGGCGTGGACCAACTCGTACACCCGCGTCACCAAGTCCTACCCCGGACGACTGGTCTTCGTGCTGTTCAACCTCGCGATCGCGTTGATCCTGATGGAAGCCAACATGTTCGACTTCCTCAACAACATCCTCGGGTTCTACGCGAACTGCGGTATCGCCTGGATCGCGGTGGTCGCCTCCGACATCGTGTTCAACAAGTACCTGCTGAAGCTGTCCCCGAAGGTGCCGGAGTTCCGCAGGGGGATGCTCTACGCGGTGAACCCCGTCGGTTTCGGCTCCATGGCGGTGTCCGCGATCCTGTCCATCCTCGTGTTCTTCGGGGCGTTCGGGCCGGCGATCAAGCCGTACTCGCCCATCGTGGCGCTGGTACTGGCGATCGTGCTGCCGCCCGTGCTGGCGATCGCGACCAAGGGCAAGTACTACCTGCGGCGCACCGACGACGGCATCGATCTGCCGATGTTCGACGAGTACGGCAACCCGTCCGACGCGACGCTGCTGTGCTCGGTGTCGGGAATGGAGTTCGAGCGGCCGGACATGATCGCGTCGGCCAAGAAGGGGCCGAACGGGGAGACGCTCTACATCTCGTCGCTGTCGCTGAGCACCGACAAGACGGGGGAGCACATCCTGCCGGAACAGACGTGAGCCGATACTTGTGAAGTCGGTACACATCAACCGTGGACTAGTGTCGGAGGCGTGAAACCAGCCACCGCAGCAGTGTCCATCGGGCTCGCCGCCGCAGGGTTGTCCTGGCTCGCGCGCGCGGCGTGGGGTGTGCCGTCCGCCGTCGGCGCCGGACGCGGTGCCATCCGTCCGTACGCCGCCGCGTCCTCGCACTACCGGGACCGCAAGTTCCACAACACACGCAGCAGCTCGCCGGTCGCG
Source organism: Rhodococcus sp. SORGH_AS_0301 (assembly GCF_030818285.1). Lineage (NCBI taxonomy): Bacteria > Bacillati > Actinomycetota > Actinomycetes > Mycobacteriales > Nocardiaceae > Rhodococcus > Rhodococcus sp. SORGH_AS_0301. The sequence goes on along the minus strand of NZ_JAUTAC010000002.1, from coordinate 2,898,970 downwards.
GCGGGGGAGCAGGCGAGCATCGGAGCCGCGATGCTCACGCGCGGCCGCTCGGGACGACCCGAGCGCGCCGTGCCGTTGGCCACCCCGCTCGCGCCGGCGGAGGCCGGGGACCTGGCCGTCACCTGGTTCGGGCACTCCTCGGTGGTCGTCGAGATCGACGGTCACCGCGTGCTCACCGATCCGGTCTGGAGCCGGCGGGTCTCACCGTCGCGGGTTCTCGGACCGGCCAGGTTGCACCCGGTACCCGTTGCGGCCGAGGCGCTTCCGCAGGTCGACGCCATCGTCATCTCGCACGATCACTACGACCACCTCGACCGTGACACGGTGGCCACGCTGCTCACGTCGCAGTCGGCGCCGTTCCTGGTGCCGCTGGGGGTGGGCGCCCATCTGCGCCGCTGGAAGGTTCCCGAGGACCGGATCGTCGAGCTCGACTGGAACGACGACGTCCGCATCGGATCGCTCACCGTCACGTGCCTGGAGGCACGACACTTCTCGGGCCGGTCCCTGGTGCGCGACACCACGCAGTGGGCGTCGTGGTCGGTGGTGGGTCCGGAGCACCGGGCCTTCTTCGGCGGCGACACCGGCTACACCGAGGCGTTCGCGGACATCGGCGCGCGGCTCGGTCCGTTCGACGTGACCCTGCTTCCCGTCGGCGCCTACGACGACCGGTGGCCGGACATCCACATGAACCCCGAGGAGGCGGCGCGGTCGCACGGTGACCTGCAGCAGGGCACCCCGTCCTCCGGCATCGTCGTGCCCGTCCACTGGGCGACCTTCAACCTTGCGTTCCACCCGTGGTCCGAACCCGTGGAGCGGCTGCTGACGGCCGCCGAGGCGGAGCGGATCTCGGTGGTGGTGCCGATGCCGGGCCAGCGAGTCGATCTCGCGCGTCCTCTCCCGCACCGGCGTTGGTGGTCCGGCGCGGTATCGTGACGACCATGGCACTCGTGGACAACCTCAAGAAGCTGATCGGCCAGGGCAAGAAGGCCGCCGCTCAGAACAGTGACAAGATCGAGAAGGCCGTGGACAAGGCAGCGGACTTCGCCGACAAGAAGACGCAGGGCAAGTACGCCGACAAGATCGACAAGGTCCAGGACGCCGCCAAGAAGGCGATCCCCGAGAAGTAGCAGACCCGCGCGGTAGTCGAGTCGATGGACGGGTGGCTCCTGCTTCTGGTGATCGTCGGGGCCGTCGTCATCGCCGGCTTCGCCAAGCGCCTCGATCTGCAGGTGCCCCTCGTTCTCGTCGCCGTCGGGTCGGTCGCCTCGTTCGTCCCCGGGCTGCCGCGTCCCGCTCTCGAACCCGAACTCCTTCTGGGCGTGATCCTTCCGCCCCTGCTGTACTCGACAGCGTTGAACTTCTCGTTCCGCTCCTTCGCGCACAACTTCCGCTCCATCGTCCGGCTCGGCGTCGGTCTCGTCGTCGTCACGACCGTCTCGGTGGGGTACTTCTCGTACTGGCTCGTCCCGGAGCTGACACTGGGCGCCGCCCTGGTCCTCGGCGCCGTGGTCGCGCCGCCCGACGCCGTCGCCGCGGTAGCCGTGGGGCGCAAGCTGGGTCTGCCCGCGCGCATGATGGCGATCCTCACCGGCGAATCACTCGTCAACGACGCGGCGGCGCTGACCCTGTTCACCATCACCGTCGCCTCCGTGACGGGAAGCCGGGTCGGCATCGACTCGCCGCTCCTGTTCTTCGTCTACGAGGTCGTGGGCGGCGTCGCCGTGGGATACGTGCTCAGCCGACTCGTGCGCTTCGTCCGCAGCCGTATGGCGGACAGCGCGCTGGAGACCGTGCTGGGCATCCTCGTTCCCTTCACCGCCTACCTCGCCGCGGAGCAGATCCACGCCTCGGGTGTGCTCGCCGTCGTCACCGCCGGATTCGTGCTCGGTTCGGCGCGCAGCGGCGACGCGATCCCGACGCGAATCCAGGAGCGGCACGTCTGGCCGACGCTCGATCTGCTCCTCGAGACCTTCGTCTTCGCCTACATGGGCCTGCAGCTCAAGTTCGTCATCGACGACATCAGCCGCGAGGGGCTGCCCGTCCACCACATCTTCCTGTACGGACTTCTGGTCCTCGCGCTCGTCATGGCAGTGCGTCCGGTGATGCTGTTCGCCGGCTCGGCGCTGCGACGCGTCTACCACCGGGCTCGATCGACCGAGGACGCGGAACTGACCTGGCGCCAGAACGTCGTCCTGTCCTGGGCCGGGATGCGCGGAGTGGTGACCCTCGCGGCGGCCGCCGGTGTCCCTTTCACCACCCTTGCGGGGGACGACTTCCCCGGGCGCGGAGTCATCCAGGCCATCGCCTTCACCGTGGCCGTCGGAACCCTACTGATCCAGGGGGTGACATTGCCGCTGGTGATCCGACGGCTGGACATCTCCGACCCGGACGAGGCCCGGCATCTCGACGAGCAGCGCGCACTCGCTCGGCAGATCGCGCGCCGTGCGATCGAGGAGTCGCTCGACGAGGCGATGACGAAGGTCGAGGGAACCGAGGCCGCCGAGGTCGTCGATCGGGTGCGCCGCGTGATGCTGGGCCGTCTCCGGACGGAGCAGGACGAGGACGATCAGGAGAGGGCCGCGCGGGCGCGGTCCTCCGGCGCGGTGTTCGATCGATGGCGGCGCACCGCACTGCGGCGACAGCGCGAGGCGTTGCTCGCCGCACGCGACGCGGGGGACCTCGACGACGAGGTTCTCGCCGCGGTTCTGGACGGGCTCGACATCGAGCAGGCCGCCACCGAGACACGGTTGCAGCGATTCATGGCGGAAAGAGGTCGAGAGTGAACGTGTGCAGGATCGGTTCGAGACCAGGACTGCGCGGCAGGGTCCCGGTCCTGCTGGGATCGGCACTGGCGGCGTCGATGCTGATGCTGTCGGGATGTGCGTCCTCGGATCCCGCGCCCACCCCGGGGAACGACGCGACCACCGACGCGGCACCCCGCTCTCCTGCCCCCACGGGCGACGAGCGCGGCTCGCTGGTCGCCGACGTGCTCCTCGGTCAGGTCGACCAGGCGGTCACCAATCTCGGCGCCACGGCGCACCGCATCACGTACCGCTCGACGTCCGGGGTGGACGGCGGCGGTGTCGACGTCACGGGCACGGTGTTCGTCCCGGCCGGCGCACCGCCCGAGGGGGGATGGCCGGTCGTGTCCGTCGGGCACGGCACGACGGGTGTGACCGACGAGTGCGCACCGTCCCTCTATCCCAATCTGCTCGGCTCCATCGGCCTGGTCACGCCGATGCTCGAACGCGGCGCCGTCGTCGCGGTGACGGACTACGAGGGCCTGGGAACCGACGATCCGCATCCGTACCTGAACGCCCCGTCGGCCGGCCACGACATCATCGACGCTGTCCGCGCAGCGCGGAACGTGGCGCCCGGCAGCGGGACTCGCTGGGCGGCGCTGGGCGTGTCGCAGGGTGGGCAGGCCACCTGGGCCGCCGCCGAGATGGCCGCGGAGTACGGCGACGGGCTCGAGTTCCTGGGATCGGCCAACCTGTCCCCGGCCGCGGACATCAGCCCGATCGCCCCGGAGTCCGGACTGGGGCAGCTCACGTTGCCCCAGAAGGCGATCATGCCGTTCGTCGTCGAGGGCTTCCTCGTGGACCATCCGGAGTACACCGACGCTGACTTCCTCAGCGGCGGACTGTTGGAGAACAAGGACGTCCTGTTGGCCTGCACGGGACCCCTGGCCGCCGGCAAGTTGACGGCCGCGGGATCCATCGGACCGGACGACGTGCGCCCCAGCTCGCCGGAAGCGTACGCCGCCATTCGAGAGTGGTTGTCGGACAACGCCCTACCGCAGGGGCGGGCCGCGGCGCCGATGATGGTGCTGGTCGGTTCGCGAGACGATCTCATCCTGCCGCAGTGGACCGAGGACGCGTCCCGCCGAGCGTGCGCGCAGGGCGACGTCATCGACTACCGGGTCCGGGCGGACCAGGGCCACGCCGACTCGGCCGCCAACATCGAGGGCATCGACTGGATCACCCAGCGGTTCGAGGGAACCGGACAACCGACGAACACGTGTGACCAGGTGCCGTGACAGCCACCACGGCGGTCGTCCTGTTGGTGATGGCCGCGGTCGTCGCCGGTGCGGTCGTCGTCATCACGCGCCGGGGGACGCGCCCGCTGACCACGCCCACCGAACGCGCGGTGCACGCCGCGCTGCACACCGCATCGCTCGCGGCACGCCCGTTGCGGCGGGGCCTCGACGCCGCGTCCGCGTCGGAGGCGGCGCCGCACCTGCGCACACTGACCGGCGCCGCCGCCGTCGTCCTGGCGGGACCGGACGGGACGGTGTTGGGCCACGACGGTCCCGTCGACGGGACCCTGGACGAGTTCCCCGTGGTCGCCCGCCGCGCCGTCGACACCGAGCGTCGGGTGCTGCTGCGCACCGCCGCGACCGCGGACGCCCCGGCACGTTCGGTGGTGGTGCAGCCGGTCCTCACCGAGGGCGCCGGCGTGGTCTGCGTGCTGGGCGTGGTCACGCTGGAGGAACCCGGTCCCGGTCTTCTCGGGGCCTGCACCGAGGTCGCGCGGTACGTCGGCGAGCAGGTCGAGCTGGCCGAACTCGACGCGAGCAGAGCACGCCTCGACCGGGCCGAGGTCCGGGCGCTGCGCGCCCAGATCAGCCCGCACTTCATCTACAACGCCCTGACGACCATCGCGTCGTTCGTGCGGACCGATCCCGATCGTGCGCGCGAGCTGGTCCTCGAGTTCGCCGACTTCACGCGCTACTCGTTCCGCACGGCGGGGGAGTTCACGGTGCTCTCCGACGAGCTCCGCAACATCGACCGGTACCTCACGCTCGAGCGCGCGCGTTTCGGTGACTCCCTCGACGTGACGGTGCAGATCGCTCCCGAGGTACTCGGAGTGGTGTTGCCGTTCCTGGCGCTGCAGCCACTCGTCGAGAACGCGGTGCGCCACGGCGTCGCCGGCCGGGGCCGCGGCCGTATCACCGTGATCGCGGCGGACGCGGGTACGGACGCGGCCATCAGCATCGAGGACGACGGTGTCGGCATGGATCCGGAACTGCTGCGCTCCGGCGACCTGGGATCGGAGGAGGGGGTGCACGTCGGACTCGCCAACGTCGACGACCGGTTGCGCGCCGCCTTCGGCAACGACTACGGCCTGGTGGTGGAGACCGCGCCGGACGCCGGCACCAAGGTGAGTATGCGGATCCCGAAATTTCGGGCAGGCATCCGGCCCTGACGTGCGCGCGCGACATGGCACGATGAAGACGCCATGAGCCCCACCCATGCCACCGAGGCGACCACGCCCGCCGCTGCCGACCGGCCCCTGCGGCTGCTCGCCGTGGACGACGAGCGGCCGGCCCTGGACGAACTCGTCTACCTGCTGCGCCGCCACCCGGCGGTCGGATCGGTCGAGGGAGCGAGCGACGCCACCACGGCGCTGCGCATCCTGCGCGACGCGCCGGTCGACGGTGTCTTTCTCGACATCGACATGCCCGGACTCGACGGCATGGAACTGGCCGGAGTGCTGAGCAACTTCGCCTCACCGCCGGCGGTCGTCTTCGTGACCGCCCACGACGATCGCGCCGTCGCCGCCTTCGAGATCGGGGCCGTCGACTACCTCCTCAAGCCGATCCGCGACCAGCGCCTGTCCGACGCTGTCCGCCGCGTCGTCGACAAGAGGTCCGGCGCGGTACCGGGTCCCGCGGGGCGCAGCGACCAGGACGACGTGATCCCGGTGGAGCTCGGCGGTGTGACGACGATGGTGCCGCGGTCCACCGTCGTCTGGGTGGAGGCCGAGGGCGACTACGCCCGGCTGCACACGACGACCGGCACCCACCTGGTGCGGATCGCCCTCTCGACGCTGGAGTCCCGCTGGGCCGACCACGGATTCCTGCGCGTCCATCGGTCGTACCTCGTGTCCGTCGGCCAGGTCGGGGGGACCCGTACCGTCGGGTCCGGACTGGTGGTCTGCCTGCGCGGCACGGGTGCCTGCCCACCCGTCGAGCTCCCGGTGAGCCGTCGCCACACCCGCGAACTCCGCGATCGGCTCGTCCGCGGCCCACGAGCGGCACTCGCCGGACAGCACCGTTCCTGAGATGGCGGCGCAGCGAGAGAAGGTGGTGTTGGCCCAGCGCCGCGGCGCACGCATCGTGCGCACCCGGGTGGAGGTCCAGGAGCAGACCGAGGTGGGCGAGGCCATGATCAACGGCCTGGTCCGCGCTCAGTTGGCGCTCGCGTTGCGCACCGCGGCCGTCGTCGTCCTGATCCTCGGCATCGTCCCGCTGGTGTGGGTGTTCGCGCCGGCCGCGGGTACCGCACGCATCGCCGGCATCGGGGTCCCGTGGTGGTCGCTCGCCGTCGCCGCGTACCCGGTCCTGCTGGTCGCCGGGTACCTCTTCGTCCGTTCGGCCGAGCGCAACGAGCAGGAGTTCACCGAACTGGTGGAGGACTGATGGCCGGCGCTCTCACGTCCGGCACGCGCTGATGGTGTCCGTCCCCACGGTGCTCGCCGTCATCTTCTCGGCGGTGGCCACCGTCGCGGTGGGCGCGTACGGAGTCCGGTTGGCGCGCACCACCTCCGACTTCCTCGTCGCCTCCCGTAGCGTGGGTCCGCGGTGGAACGCCGCGGCCGTGTCCGGTGAGTACCTCTCGGCCGCATCGTTTCTCGGGGTCGCGGGCCTGATCGCCAAGTACGGTGCCGACGCACTGTGGTACCCGGTGGGCTTCACGGCCGGGTATCTCGGGCTGTTGCTGTTCGTCTCGGCGCCGCTGCGACGGTCCGGTGCGTACACGGTGCCGGACTTCGCCGAGTTCCGCCTCGGTTCGGCGCGGCTCCGCACGTTGGCCATGCTGGTGGTCGCCGGGGTGTGCGCGCTGTACCTCGTCCCGCAGCTGCAGGGCGCCGGGCTCACCCTCAACATCCTTCTCGGCGTTCCCAGTTGGGTCGGCGCGGCTGTCATCGGGGTGATCGTGATCCTCAACGTGGTCGGCGGCGGCATGCGCTCCATCACGTTCGTCCAGGCGTTCCAGTACTGGCTCAAGCTGACGGCCGTCGCGGTACCGGCGCTGGTGCTCGCGGTGCATTTCGCGGCCGATCCGCGCGAGATGGGCACTCCCGCACCGCCGTCCGTGGACACCGCCACGACGGTCGACATCAGTACCGACGTCGTCGTGCAGGTGCAGGAGAACCTCGACGTCGTGGTCCGCGGCACCGTCGACGGCGCCGCGGTGGACGGACCGACGACACTCGACGCGGGCGACCACACGCTGCAGTCGGGCACGGTGCTCGAACTCGAGGCAGGATCGCCGGTCCCCGTGGTGGCGGGCGCACCGGTCGAGGGCTCCGACTGGCTCTCGCCCGGCAACGGTTTCGGTGGTCCCTTCCCGCTGTACCAGGTGTACTCGCTGATCCTCGCCACGTTCCTCGGCACGATGGGGTTGCCCCACGTCCTCGTGCGCTTCTACACCAACCCGGACGGGCCGGCGGCCCGCTGGACGGCGCTGACAGTGGTGGGTCTGCTGTCGGTGTTCTACCTGTTCCCGACGGTGTTGGGTGTGTTCGCACGCCTGTACGTTCCCCAGTTGCTGATCACCGGAGCATCCGACGCGGCCGTGCTCCTGCTGCCGTCGGCGGCCATCGACGGGGTGCCGGGTCTGCTGCTCGCCGCACTCGTCGCCGCGGGCGCGATGGCGGCGTTCCTGTCCACGTCGTCGGGACTGCTGGTGACCATCGCCGGAGTGCTCAGCACCGACGTCCTGCGCGGCCGGGTGCGCGACTTCCGGATCGCCGCGATCGTGGCCGGCACCGGTCCGCTGCTGCTGTCGGTCGGGTTGGTCACGCTCGACCTCTCCCGCACCGTGGGGCTCGTGTTCGCCGTCGCGGCGTCGACGCTGTGTCCGCTGCTGGTGCTCGGCATCTGGTGGCGCGGTCTCACCGCCGCCGGGGCCGCCGCGGGGCTGATCGTCGGCGGCGGGGTCTCCACGGCCGCCGCATCCCTCGCCGTGCTCGGCGGGGTGTCCGATCAGCTCCTGGGTGGGTGGGCCGCGGCGATCGTCGGCTACCCGGCGGCGGTCAGCGTGCCCCTCGCCTTCGCCGTCATGGTGACGGTGTCGCTGGCGACTCGGTCCTCGATACCGCTGGACATCGGCCGCATCATGTCGGCCATGCACGCACCCGAACGCCTCGGTCTGGGCGTGGAGCGACTGCGCAAGCAGTGAGCGGCACGACCGTTCGTCCCGCCCGGCAGACCGTTCGGCGCACCGGCGCGCTGCTCGGCGTGTGATCGGCGCCACGCCGTATCGGTGTGATGGTGGTCTCACTACCGTCATCCGAGTATCTCCCGACACGTAGGAGCACCCGTGACCACCGCACAACCCCATTCGGGCGCACACCCCGAACCCCGGACCCCGTCCCCCCAGGACTTCGTCGACATGCAGGCCACGCCCGAGTTCCAGGAACTCAAGAAGCGCCTGCGCGGCTTCGTCTTCCCGATGGCCGCCTTCTTCCTCATCTGGTACACGACGTACGTGCTCCTCGGGGCGTACGCACACGACTTCATGGCCACCCGCGTCTTCGGCAACATCAACGTCGGACTGCTGCTCGGACTCGGACAGTTCGTGACGACGTTCGCCATCACCGGCATCTACGTGAAGTTCGCGAACCGTGAGCTCGACCCCCGTGCCGCGAAGATCCGCGACGAACTCGAAGGACCCCTCCAGTGACCACCTACTCTGCCGCGCAGCAGTTCCTGGCCCAGCAGACGATCGAGGCCGAGACCGTCGGCAGCCCGCTCGTCAACATCTCGATCTTCGCGGTCTTCGTCATCGTGACCATGGCCGTGGTGATCAAGGCCAGCAAGAAGAACGCCACCTCCGCGGAGTTCTTCACCGCGGGCGGCGGCTTCTCCGGACCGCAGAACGGTGTCGCCATCGCCGGTGACTACCTCTCCGCGGCGAGCTTCCTCGGCATCGCGGGCGCCATCGCCGTCTACGGTTACGACGGCTTCCTGTACTCCATCGGCTTCCTCGTCGCGTGGCTCGTCGCCCTGCTTCTCGTCGCCGAGATGTTGCGCAACACCGGCAAGTTCACGATGGCCGACGTGCTGAGCTTCCGCCTCAAGCAGGGCCCGGTGCGCACCGCGGCCGCGCTGTCGACACTCACGGTGTCGTTCTTCTACCTGCTCGCGCAGATGGCCGGAGCCGGCGGCCTCGTCGCACTGCTCCTCGACATCTCGGATCGCACGGGACAGTCCATCGTCATCGCGGTCGTCGGCGTCCTCATGATCGTCTACGTCCTCGTCGGCGGTATGAAGGGCACCACCTGGGTGCAGATCATCAAGGCCGCGCTGCTCATCGCCGGTGCCGGTCTCATGACGGTGATGGTGCTGGCCAAGTTCGGCTTCAACCTGTCCGAGATCCTCGGCAGCGCGCAGACCATGGTCGGCGACTCGGTCTCCGAGACCGTCGCCGCGCGTGACGTTCTCGCCCCCGGCGCCCAGTACGGCGGCTCTGCCACGTCGCAGCTGAACTTCGTCTCGCTCGGTATCGCCCTGGTGCTCGGCACGGCCGGCCTGCCGCACGTGCTCATGCGCTTCTACACGGTGCCCACCGCCAAGGAAGCCCGTCGCAGCGTCGTGTGGGCCATCGCGCTGATCGGTGCGTTCTACCTCTTCACGCTGGTGCTCGGCTACGGCGCCGCCGCCATCGTCGGACCGGACCGCATCCTCGCCGCGGCCGGCGGTCAGAACGCTGCCGCACCGCTTCTCGCGTTCGAACTCGGCGGCGTGATCCTGCTGGGCGTCATCTCGGCGGTCGCCTTCGCGACGATCCTCGCGGTCGTCGCCGGCCTCACCATCACCGCGTCCGCGTCCTTCGCTCACGACATCTACGCCGGTGTCATCAAGAAGGGCAAGGTCGACGACAAGAAGCAGGTCCAGGTTTCTCGCATCACCGCCGTCGTCATCGGCATCCTCGCCATCGGTGGCGGCATCCTGGCCAACGGACAGAACATCGCCTTCCTCGTGGCGCTGGCCTTCGCGGTCGCCGCGGCGGCCAACCTGCCGACCATCCTGTACTCGCTCTTCTGGCGACGCTTCACCACGCGCGGCGCGCTGTGGAGCATGTACGGCGGTCTGATCTCCACCATCGTGCTCATCATCTTCTCCCCGGCCGTGTCCGGCTCGGCGACGGCGATGATCAAGGGCTCGGACTTCGCCTGGTTCCCCCTGTCGAACCCGGGCATCGTCTCGATCCCGCTCGCCTTCATCCTCGGCATCGTGGGAACGCTGACGAGCAAGGACAACGAGAGCACCGACAAGGCGGCGGAGATGGAGGTGCGATCCCTCACCGGCGTCGGCGCCGAGAAGCCGGTCGCTCACTAGGATTCGCCCTGGAAGTTCGGACACGATGCGGGCCACCGCGGGTGTCGTCACGCGCTAGTGTTCACGGCGTGGCGAAACTCGAGGTGGTCCGCATCGTTCCTCTGTCCGCGGAGGATGCCTGGAACGGCGCATCCGATCTGACGCGGTACGAGGAATGGCTCAGCATTCACGACGGGTGGCGCAGTGACCTGCCCGCCGAACTGTCCGAAGGCACGCAGATGGCGTCCGTGGTGTCGGTCAAGGGCATGCGGAACCGGGTGCAGTGGACCGTGAAGAAGTACTCCCCGCCGCGCGAGCTCGAACTGAAGGGCGCGGGCAAGGGCGGGGTCAAGGTCTCGCTGAAGCTCACCGTCGCGGAGAAGAAGGACGGCTCCGAGCTGAAGATGACGATCGATCTCGGCGGCGCGCCCCTGTTCGGTCCCGTGGGATCCGGTGTGGCGCGGGCGCTCAAGGGCGACATCGAGAAGTCCGTCGACACGTTCGTCACGGTCTTCTCCTGAGCGTCAGGACAGTACGACCCCCGTCGCGCACGCGGCGATCACCAGCACCAGGGCGACCGCGTCGGATCCGTGCGGGCGACGTCGGCCCGACGTGATGCTGCCGCTGCCGCCGCGCACCGCGATCGCCTCGCCCATGTCGGCCGACCGCCGGATGGCCACCGACATGATGGCGGCCATGATGTCGATGAGGAATGTGTCCTGCGCCTTGCCGCTGCGCGTGCTCTTGCGGGGTCGGAGCTTGCGTGCGGCCACCAGCGTGTAGACGTCGTCGACCAACATCGGCAGCGACCGCAGCAGCAGAGCCATCGAGACGGCCCACTCGTCCACGGGCGCACCGACTCTGCGCAGGGGCGACAACAAAGTGGCGATGGCCGGTGCGATGTCCGCCATCGACGTCGTCCAGGCCACGGTGAGCGTCGCCCACAGCAGCACGACGCCGAACAGGATGCCGCGGAAGTAGATCCACACGGCGTCGACGCCGACCACCACGTTCACTGCGGCACCGAACGCGACCAGTCCCCAGAGCCACCACGGCGGAACGGGGATCGCGAACACCGGGACTCGTGCGGCGATCGCCGCGAGCAGCAGGACGACGGACACCGCGGCGAGCATCGGCCAGGTCGGGTAGACCACCAGCGACCCGCCCAGCAGCGTGACCGCCACGAGTTTCGTTCCCGCCCAGAGTCGGTGGACCGACGTCTCCCGCGGAAGTTCGCGGAGCAGCGTGCCTCTCATCGGGTCACTCCTCGTTCCATGGTGTCGTCGGTGGACCCCAGCTGCAGGGTGCCGTGGTCGAGCACGACGGTGCGCGATCGGACGGACGCCAGGGTGTCGACGTCGTGCGAGATGATGACGAGGGTGAGCCCTGTGCGGCGCAGATGGGTGAGCAGAGCGGTGATCTCCCGTCGACCCGGCGGATCGAGTCCGGCGAGCGGTTCGTCGAGCACCAGGACGTCCGGCTTGCCCACCAGCAGTCCGGCCAGCGCGACGCGCCGCATCTGCCCGCCACTCAGTTCGTCGACACGCGCGCCCGCGATGCGGCGATCGAGTCCCACCTGGTCGAGAACACGGCTGACGTCGATGGTGCCCACGTCGGTTCCCCCCGCGGCCTCGATGTCCTCGGACACGGTGCGGCGCTGCAGTTGCAACCGAGCGTGCTGGAACGAGAGCGCGACGGTGCCGACGGCCGACGACGTGGCCTTGCCCGAGAGCTCGCACGTGCCCTCGGAGGGCTTCGTCAGGCCGGCCATGATCCAGGCCAGCGTGGATTTGCCGGAGCCGTTGCCGCCGATGACGAGCAACCCCTCGCCGCGATGCACCGTGAGGTCGATTCCCTCGAGCGCGCGGGTGGCCCACGGACCGCGTCGGTCGTACACGTGTCCGACGCCGCGCAGCACCAGTAACGGTGGTCCGGGCGGCGGCAGCGGATCCGTCCGCAGCGGAGTCGACGACATCCAGTTCGGGTCGTGCATCACCCGGCGGCCGCGGTGGAGCCGTACGACGTCGTCGGCCAGCGCTGCCTCGGTCGCGCGATGGGTGATGAGGACGACGGCCATGCCGTGGCGACGGGGGAGCCGGGCGAGCAGTTCGACGAGATCGCGCTGACCCTCCGGGTCGATCATCGCGGTGGCCTCGTCGGCGACCAGCAGCCGTGGTTCGCGAGCCAGTGCCGCGGCGACGGCGAGGCGCTGCAGTTCGCCACCGGACAGGCTGCCGGTGTCGCGCAGCCCGTACCCGGCCAGGCCCACTTCGGCGAGCAGGGCCTCGACACGGTCCGGTGTCGGCCGCGCCGCCGCCGGCAGGCCCCACACGACGTCGTCGGCCACGCGGGTGCCGAGGATCTGGGACTCGGGGTGCTGCAGGATCATCGCGGTTCCGCCGATCAGGCCGAGCCCGGTGGAACCCGTCCGGTCGATCCGGCCGCCCGTCGGCTCGGTGCCCACCAGGATGCGAGCGAGGGTCGACTTGCCGGATCCGTTGGCGCCGACGACGGCCACGAAACGGCCGGGCACGATCTCGAGATCGAGTGGGCCCAGCGCGTCGTCGTGACCGCCCCGGTAGCGGTAGGTCACGCCCGACAACCGCACGGGCACGGGGTGCGGTGCGGCCGCGTCGTCGGGGGTGACCACGACGTCGGGCAACTCGCCCCGCGACTCCAGCTCGCCGAGGCGGGACAGGGTGGCGCGCAGCACCCACCACGCGACGACGCCGCTGACGGCCGTCGACATCAGCGCCGAGACGAAGACGAGCACCCACCAGTACCCCAGGGCGAAGGAGGCGTAGTCGGCCACGGCGGTGGCGACGTCCTCGGCGGGTGCGATCCTGCCGACGATGTCCGCGCTGCCGCGGATCGAGTTGTCGAGGACGGTGAGGAACAGCTCGCGCAGTCCGCTGAGGATCAGCAGCATCAGCACGGAGAGGGCGCCCACCACGGCGCCGGTGAGCAGCGAGAGGGTGAGCACCGACGTGAACCCACGTCCGCGTCGGACGCTCACTCCCACGATGCCTGCCAGCACTCCTGAGATCGTCATGGTCAGCGCGGTGCCGAACCCGCCCGCGACGAACGACACGAGCATGCCGGCGGTACCGGCGACGGCCAGTGCCCGCAGGCGGTGGCGGTGGGCGATGACGGCCAACGGGACGATGGCGACGATCTGCAGCGCACCCGCCACGGGAATGAGAGCGCCGATCACCGAGAACGCGACGGCGAGGGCGGTCATCACCGATCCGGTCGCGAGTTCGTCCGGGTGTAGCGTCTTCGTACCGCGACCTGTGGCCGTCCTGGATCTCACCCCTCGAGTGTGCCACCGGCGTGTCCGGTTCCCGTTCCGACGGAGACCCGCGGAACGAGAAAGTGAGCCATGACGTCCGACTCCGACGCCGCCGTGCAGATCACGCGCCCGAGACGCGTGCACCGGGCCTGGATCGTCGCCGCCGTGGCGTTCCTCGCACTCCTCGGGGCCGCGGGGTTCCGCGCCGCTCCGTCGGTGCTGATGGTGCCGATCACCGACGAGTTCGGCTGGTCGCGCGGCGTGTTGTCCGCGGCGGTGGGTGTCAACCTGCTGCTCTTCGGGCTGACCGCACCGTTCGCGGCGGCACTGATGGACCGCTTCGGCATCCGGACGGTGACGTCCGTCGCCCTCACCGTCGTGGCCCTGGGCAGCGCCCTCACCGTGTTCGTCACAGCGCCGTGGCAGATCCTGCTGACGTGGGGACTGCTCATCGGCCTGGGTACCGGATCGATGGCACTCGTCTTCGCCGCCATGGTCACCGACCGATGGTTCGTGCGGCGGCGCGGGCTCGTGTCCGGCATCCTCACGGCCGGGTCCGCGACCGGTCAGCTCATCTTCCTGCCCGTGGTCGCCGCGCTCGCCGACAGCTCGGGATGGCGGACGGCGTCACTGGTCGTGGCGGGCGGTGCGCTGGCCGTGGTGCCGTTCGTCCTGCTGTTCCTGCGGAACTCGCCGGAGGAGGTGGGGGAGCTGCCGTACGGGGCGACCGAGCAGCCCGCCCCGGTGCTCGTCACGGGGAATCCCGCGATGCGGGCGATCCGAGCACTGCGGGACGCGTCGTCCGTGCGGACGTTCTGGGCGCTGATGGTGGGCTTCGCGATCTGCGGCGCCACCACGAACGGGCTGGTCGGTGTGCACTTCATCCCGTCCGCGCACGACCACGGCATGCCGCAGACCACGGCCGCGGGACTACTGGCCGTGGTGGGGATCTTCGACATCGTGGGCACCATCGCGTCGGGCTGGCTCACCGACCGGGTGGATCCGAGACTGCTGCTGGGCGCGTACTACGCCTTCCGAGGCGTCGCCCTGCTGTTCCTGCCGGCGCTGCTGTCCGACGCCCTGCACCCGTCGATCGTGGTGTTCATCGTCGTGTACGGCCTCGACTGGGTCGCCACGGTGCCGCCGACCATCGCCCTGTGCCGCGAGGTGTTCGGCACGCAGGGGCCGCTGGTCTTCGGCTGGGTGTTCGCCTCGCACCAGGTGGGCGCGGGCATCGCGTCCGTGGTGGCGGGGGTCGTGCGCGATGCCACCGGTGAGTACACCGCCGCCTGGTTCGGCGCAGCTGGTCTCTGCGTCGTGGCGGCGGTGCTCAGCGTCGGGATCGCTCGGCGATCAGCCCCGGTAACCGGCTGATTCGCTGCGCGCGGTGGTGGGGCGACGACGTCGACCCGAACCCCCGTTGGAGTTGCCGGCATGACCGCCGCGGGTGGAGCGTCCGCGTCCGGGCTGCTGCTGCTTCGGAGCCGGTGCGGCCTCCTTGGGAGCGGGCTTGACGTAGGCCGCGACGTCGCCGACCAGCTCCTGGACGGCCGGTGAGTCGACGGTCACGCGCTGCGGCGCCGCGTCGATCTTGGCCTTGCGCATCAGGACCGACAGGTCTCGACGCTGCTCCGGCAGGACGACGGTGACGACGTCGCCGGCGCTGCCCGCACGGGCCGTACGGCCACTGCGGTGCAGGTAGGCCTTGTGCTCGGCGGGCGGATCGACGTGGACGACCAGCTCGACGTTGTCGACGTGCACACCGCGCGCCGCGACGTCCGTGGCCACGAGCACGCGCGCATCGCCGTTGGAGAACGCAGCGAGGTTGCGGTCACGTGCAGCCTGCGACAGGTTGCCGTGCAGGTCGACGGACGGGATGCCGGCCTCGGTGAGTTGACGCGCCAGCTTGCGAGCCTGGTGCTTGGTGCGCATGAAGAGGATGCGGCGACCCTCACCGGAGGCGAGACGCTGGACCAGCGCCTTCTTGCCGTCGACGCCACCCACCTCGAAGATGTGGTGGGTCATCGCGGCGACGGGTGAGTTCTCCTCGTCGACCGAGTGCTGCACCGGGTCGGTGAGGAACTGCTTGACCAGCTTGTCGACGCCGTTGTCCAGCGTCGCCGAGAACAGCATGCGCTGTCCGTGCGAGGGTGTGGCCTTCATGATGCGCGTGACGCCGGGCAGGAAGCCCAGGTCCGCCATGTGGTCGGCCTCGTCGAGCACGGTGATCTCGATGTCGTCCAGCGTCACCAGACGCTGCTTCATCAGATCCTCGAGGCGACCGGGGCAGGCGACGACGATGTCGACGCCGCGGCTGAGCGCGGTGACCTGGCGTGCCTGCGAGACGCCACCGAAGATCGTGGTGACGCGCAGGTTCGACGCCATGGTGAGCGGCTCGAGGGCGGCAGCGATCTGGGTGGCCAGCTCACGGGTGGGGGCGAGGATCAGACCACGCGGGCGGTTGGGCTTGCGGACGCCCGAGAACGTCTCGCCGAGCCGGGACACCATGGGGATGGAGAACGCGAGAGTCTTTCCACTGCCGGTCTTTCCGCGTCCGAGGACGTCGCGACCCTTCAGCGTGTCGGGCAGGGTGTCCGCCTGGATGGGGAACGGTGACGCGATGCCGGCAGCTGTGAGAGCGCGGACGAGACGGTCACTGACGCCGAGGTCGGCGAAGGAGGGAGAAGTCATGAAGAGTTCGAGTGCCTTTCGGGCATCTGAGCACTCCTGTGGCGGAGCGCAGAATGGCGAGACTGCCGGTGGGCAGTTCCGATCGCCGTAAGAAAAATTCGTGCTGATTCCACGACGTACGCCGCGCACAGTGGCGCAGCAGCGTGACCCAGTGTAGCCGGTCGGTCGCTGTGACCGCCGTCTCGCAGCGCGTGGGGCCGGCGCCGTGCACGCTCTGCCGGGTGGAGTTGTTGTGGCGGAACGGGATCGGCAGTGCGTGCACACCCTTTCCGGTGGGCGCACACCCCTCCCGGCAGGCCGCAGCGAGTGTGCGCCTCACGGAACTGGTGTGCGGTTCGGAGTACGGGTCTAGTTCGCGTGTGCGCACCCGGGTGATGAGCGCGCGCGGCTGCGGTGGGTGTGCGCTTCGGTGCAAGGCCCGGTAGGGGTGTGCACACCCCCTCTGGTGAGCGCACACCCCTCCCAGCAGGCCGCAGCGGGTGTGCGCTTCACGGAATCGGTGTGCGCTTCGGCGTGCGGGTCTGGTTCGCGTGTGCGCACCCCGTGTGACCAGCGCGCACGGGGCTGCGGTGGGTGCGCGGGAGATGCTGGCCCGGTAGGGGTGTGCACCCCCCTCTGGTGGGCGCACACCCCTATCAACAGGCCGCAGCGGGTGTGCGCCTCACGGAATCGGTGTGCGGTCAGGCAGTGAACGCCGCGCTCTGCGACCGCACCAGATCGACCAGTGTCTGTTGCGGGATCGTCAGGTCGAACAGGTGCAGCCCCCAGGTCGCGTTCGGCAGCGTGGGCAGGGCCGAGGCTCCGGTGCCGTCGATCATGAGCACGTTGTCACCGTCGCACTGCGCCGTGAGGTTCGGCAACGGCCCCAGCACCGGCGTCCTCGCATTCGCCCCGAGCGACGCCGGGTTGGTGCAGAGGATGCCGTCGCCGCCGTAGCGGGAGTCGGGCGGGGGAGTGCGCGAGAACGTGGAATATGCTACGACGCAACCGGTCTCGCTCGCATCCGTGCACGGGGCGACGGTGGTGAAGTCCGACATCCGCACCGAGATGCCGGGAATGATCGCGGACACCAGCACGTCTCGGGCCGCGGGATCCGGTTCGATGCGGTTCTGCAGGAGTGTGCGCAGCATGCGAGACCCCTGCGAGTGGCCGAGCAGCACGACCCCACGGTTGGAGTCCCGCTGCGCGAGGAAATCGGTCCAGGCTCGATCGATGTCCACGTAGGCCTCGGCGAGTGCGGCATCGCGTGCGGGACCGTCGGCCGTGGCGAGGCTCAGCAGCGTGGCCTGACGGTAGACCGGAGCCCAGACGTTGCACACGGAGCCGAACGGGCGGGCCTGCGCCGCCGCGGCGAAGGCGAGTTCGGGGGACGCGTCGAGGTTCGCCGACTGCGCCGGTTGCAGAGAGGCGGTGGGGTAGACGTAGAAGCAGTCGACCGGGGCGTCGGTGCCACCACCACACGGATCCGCGGTGCCGGGCCGGCAGAGCCAGGTTGTCGACGGTGCTGCCGACGCGGCCGGCACCGACAGAAAGAGTGAGCCGAACAGGGCTGCCACCAGGAGGAGCGCGCGCGTCATGGCTGGACTGTAGCGGGGCTTTCGGTGCCCTCGGCAGGATTCGAACCTGCGACCTACCCTTTAGGAGAGGGTTGCTCTATCCCCTGAGCTACGAGGGCCGACCCGGCGAGAGCCGGGCTGACGCTCAGCACTCTACCGGGTCGACATGTCTGTCAGGCGCTGGGCGAGATGGCCTCCAGCTTGCGTGCCACCAGTGCGGCCTGCAGGTGCCGCATTCCGGACGGGCGCGTGGGATCGAACCCCGTGAGGTGCGCGATCCGCTTGAGGCGGTAGTCGACCGTGTTGGTGTGCAGGTGCAGCTGACGCGCCGAGCGCTGACGGTTGAGGTCGTGGTTGATGTGGATCTCGAGGGTCTCGAGCAGCTCGGGCGAGTTGTCCAACGGGACGAGAACGCGTGACAGGTACGCCCGGCCGGGGCCGGGGCGGGTGAGCTGGTACTCGAGAACCAGGTCGGTCATGCGGTAGACACCGGCGGGTCGACGAAGCTGCTGGGCGAGGTCGAGAAGCTCGTGCACCTGATCCGAGGCGGCCGGCACGTCGTTGACGGAACTGGTGGCGACCGTGGCGGTGACCGCGGTCTCGGCGGCGACGGACATGCGCTCCACGAGAGTGGCGACCCATTCGTCGTCGCGCTCGCCGGGAACGAGAATGGTGCCGCCCTCGGCGGACAGCATCGACAGGGGGGAGCGGTCGCACACGAGGGCCAGCTCGGCCTGCACGCGGCGCAGCTTGCGACGGGCGGTGACCGCGCGCGGCAGGGCGGGGTTGGACTCGTCGGGATGCGCGGCGATGGAGACGGCCAGCACGGTGAACGAGTCGGCGAGCTCGATGCCCGACTGGCGGGCCACCGAACGCGCGTTGTGGCCACTGAGCAGTGCGGTGACGACGGTGTGCGCGGCGGTGTGGTGCTCGCTCGCGACGGCCTGCAGTTCGTCGACGTAGCTGGCCGACGCGGCCGTCGAGATGCGCTCCGACAGGGCGACGAACGCCTTGGCGACAGCCTTGAGATTGCCCGTCGCGCGCTCGGACACCAGGTCCCAGCCCATCTGGATGCCCTCGTGGTAGACGCCGAGGACGGCGCGGAGCGGAACACCCTCGCGGGCCCACTGCGCCGCGCGGCCACCGAGCTCGGCGATGTCCTCGTCCGAGGTGGTGGGTGCGTCGCCGACGCCGACGGCCATGGACAGGCAGGACACCGTCAGTTCCGTGACGTCAGCCCGGAGGGTCGCGCCGAGTGTCGACGTGCGGGTGGCCGCAGCCGGCTGACCCACCGTCCGACGAGCGACGTTCTCGAGGTCGCGTGGCGGCACGCCGGTGCGGCCTGCCACCATGAGTCCGGTGGTGCTCTTCTCCACCGCAGCCGCCTGGGACGACTGCGTGTTCTCGACACTCACGTAACTAGTTCCTTCCGGTCGGCGAGCCGTACGTCCACTCCGTGTCACGTGGCGGTTTCCCTCCACGTCGACGGTCGACTGGCTCGTCACTCGCACAAAAACGGGGCGCAAGTTCAGATTGTAGGGCAATAAAAGTTCATATGTGTAGTTTCGTCCCGCGTTTCCTCGCGGCGCTGTGACCCGAGCCAGGCGGAATCGGACCGTCCTGCGACTCGTCCCAACATCGACGCAAGGCGGCGGTGGCCCGATCGGACCCGTCCTAGCGTCACCTCTCGTCGGCCGGCCAGGTCGACGGAACACGACGCGTCACGGGGGAACCTCATGCCACAGGTGCTGTCACAGATCGAGCTGCTGCGCGAACTGCAGCCGGTAGCGGAAACCAATCTCGAACGCCATCTGACGCTGGCCAAGCCGTGGAACCCCCACGACTACATCCCGTGGAGCGACGGCAAGAACTTCGCGATGCTGGGCGGCCAGGACTGGTCGCCGGAGCAGTCGTCGCTGTCGAAGGTCGCCAAGGCGGCCATGGTCACCAACCTGCTGACCGAGGACAATCTGCCCTCCTACCACCGCGGGCTCGCCGAGAACTTCTCGATGGACGGGGCCTGGGGAACCTGGGTCGGTCGCTGGACCGCGGAGGAGAACCGCCACGGCATCGCGATGCGCGACTATCTCGTCGTCACCCGGAGCGTCGATCCCGTCGCGCTCGAGCAGGCGCGGATGGAGCACATGACGGTCGGTATCGACTCGCCGATGGAGGGCGCCAACCTGCTGCACGGCGTCGCCTACGTGACGTTCCAGGAGCTGGCCACCCGGGTGTCGCACCGCAACACCGGCAAGGCCTGCAACGATCCGATCGCCGACGCACTGCTCGCCCGCATCGCGGCCGATGAGAACCTGCACATGATCTTCTACCGCAACATGTGCTCGGCGGCCATCGAGCTCGCGCCGGACCAGACGATGAAGGCGATCGCCGACGTCGTCATGAACTTCCAGATGCCGGGGCTCAACCAGCCGGACTTCCGTCGCAACGCCGTCCTCATCGCGAAGTACGGCATCTACGACCTGCGCCAGCACCTCGACGAGGTCATCATGCCGGTGCTGCGCAAGTGGGACATCTTCGAGCGCACCGACTTCGGACCCGAGGGCGAGAAGCTGCGCGAGATGGTGGCCGACTACCTGGCCGACCTCGAGAAGCAGGCGGTGCGCTTCGAGGAGTCACGCGACCGAGCACTCGCCCGCGACCGCGAACGCGGCGAAGCCATCGCCGTCTGACAGATCTGACGACCGTCTTCGATCGACCGGCCTCCGGCCTGCCCGGCCTCCGGCCTGCCCGTCCTACATCGCGACGGTCAGCAGGAACGCGACGTCCTCGACGGCCTCCACACTGTGGCGGGCGTCGGGGACGACGAGGAGATCGCCCGCGGAACCTTTCCAGGATCGCTCACCGCTCACCAGTTGCAACTGGCCGCTGAGGACCAGGACCGTGGACTCCCCGTTCAGATCGTGCTCGGCCAGCGAGTTGCCCGCGGCCAGGCCGACGACGGTCTGCCGCAGGCTGCGCTGATGTCCGCCGTAGACGGTGTGCGAACTCCGTCCGCTGGACGCGGTCTTCGCCAGCTTCAGCTGTTGCCGAGCGAGCGCGGTCAGCGATTTCTTGTCCATGCGTCGTATTGTCCCGCTCAGCGGGCCCCGGCGCGGCGAATCAGCGCGTGTAGCGCACGAATCGATAGCGAACATCGGATGCGCTGCTCGTCTGCCAGGCGCCCTCGGTGCGGGTGAACGATGCCGGTACCTCGGGAGCGACCGTGTCGCCGCCGGGGACGTCCAGATCGATCTCGGTCATCTCGACGACATCGGCGTGCGGCAGGGCGAGCCGGTAGATGTCCGCGCCGCCGATGATCCACGTGTCGTGGCCGCCGAGCAGCGCCTCGTCCATCGTGGCGGCACGTGCGGCACCCTCCGCGGACCAGGACGCGTCACGGCTGAGCACGATGTTCGTCCGGCCCGGCAGAGGGCGGAACCGTGCGGGCAACGAGTCCCAGGTACGCCGTCCCATGACGACGCGGCTGGATCCCGTGACCTCACGGAAGTGCGCCATGTCCTCGGGCACCCGCCACGGAATCGTGCCGTCCTTGCCGATGACGCCGCCGTGCGCCTGCGCCCACACCAACCCGATCGTCATACCGCTACGGGTGCCTTGATCGCGGGATGGTGCTGGTAGTCGACGATCTCGATGTCGTCGAAGGTGTAGTCGAAGATCGAGTCACGTGGAGCGAGTCGTAGCGTGGGGGCGGGGAACGCGTCTCGCGTCAACTGCTCGCGCACCTGGTCTACGTGATTGTCGTAGATGTGGCAGTCGCCGCCGGTCCACACGAAGTCGCCCACCTCGAGGCCAGTCTGCGCGGCGACCATGTGCGTGAGCAGGGCGTAGCTCGCGATGTTGAACGGCACGCCGAGAAACATGTCGGCGCTGCGCTGGTACAGCTGGCACGACAGCTTTCCGTCGGCGACGTAGAACTGGAAGAAGGCGTGGCACGGAGCCAGCGCCATGTCGGGGATCTCCGCGACGTTCCAGGCCGAGACGATCATGCGTCGGGAATCGGGGTCGCGGCGGATGGTGTCGATCACCTGCGAGATCTGATCGATGTGGTCGCCCGACGGTGTGGGCCACGAGCGCCACTGCACTCCGTAGACCGGCCCCAGGTCGCCCTTCTCGTCGGCCCACTCGTCCCAGATGGTGACGCCGTTCTCGCGCAGGTAGGCGACGTTGGACTCGCCTCGCAGGAACCACAGCAGCTCGTGCACGATCGACTTGAGATGCACGCGCTTGGTGGTCACCAGCGGGAATCCCTCGGACAGGTCGAACCGCATCTGGTGGCCGAACAGGCTGGTGGTGCCGGTCCCGGTGCGGTCGGACTTGGGCGTGCCCTCCGCGAGCACGCGGCGGAGCAGATCCTCGTAGGGCGTCGCGACCATGGCTACACCTTAGGCTCAGGCAGATGAGGACCATGCACGTGATCGGTATCGGCGCGGGGGATCCCGACCAGGTGACCGTCGCGGCGATCAAGGCGATGAACACCGTCGACGTCTTCTTCGTCATCGACAAGGGCGCGCAGAAGCAGGAGTTGGTCGACGTCCGCACCCGCATCCTGCGCGAGCACGTGCCGACCGTCCATCGCGTGGTCGAGTTCACCGATCCGCCGCGCGACCGCGCGCCGTCGGACTACGACGACGCCGTCGACACCTGGCACGACCTCCGCGCCCGGATGCTCGCCGACCTCGTGGACGCGGAGCCGTCCGAGTCGGTCGGCGCGATGCTGGTGTGGGGCGACCCGTCGCTCTACGACAGCACGTTGCGCGTGGTGGAGCGGGTGCGCGCGGTGCTCGACAGCCCGTTCGAGGTCTCGGTGATCCCGGGTGTCACCAGTCCGTCGGCGCTCGCGGCCGCGCACCGCATCGTGATGAACCGAGTGGGGGAGCCGGTCCTCACCACCACCGGTCGCCGGCTTCGTGACGAGGGCCTGCCCGACGGCGTCACGGCGGCCGTGGTGATGCTCGACTCGGACTGCAGCTTCCGGTCGCTGCCCGGGTGGAACGTGTGGTGGGGTGCGAACCTGGGCACGCCCGGCGAGGTGACCCTGGCGGGCCCCGTCGACGACATCGGGGACGAGATCGTCGCGCGCCGGGCGGCTCTGCGGGCCGAGGCCGGCTGGGTGATGGACACCTATCTCGTCCATCGACCGTGACTTCCGATTAGGGTCGAGGTGTGCCGGAATTACCCGAGGTCGAGGCTCTCGCGGGCTTCCTCCGTGAGCATGCGCTGGGAGCGGTGATCGGGCGCATCGACGTGGCCGCGTTGAGCGTTCTCAAGACCTTCGATCCGCCGGTCACCGATCTGCAGGGCAAGGACATCACGGGCGCGGCCCGGTGGGGCAAGCACCTCGGCATCGAGGCCGGCGGGCTCTGGCTCGTCACGCATCTGTCGCGCGGTGGCTGGCTGCGGTGGACGGACAATCCGTCGTCGGCGCCGCCCAAGCCGGGCAAGGGGCCGCTCGCACTCCGCGTCCATCTCTTCACGACCGAGGGGCTCACCCCCGCGTTCGACCTCACCGAGGCGGGGACGCGCAAGCGGCTCGCCGTGTGGGTCGTGCGCGATCCGCAGGAGGTGCCCGGCATCGCCCGCCTGGGCCCGGACGCCCTCGCGGTGACGGAGCCGGAGTTCGCGGAACTACTCGCCCGCAAGAGTTCTCGGCTCAAGACCGCACTAGTGGATCAGCAACTGCTCGCCGGGATCGGCAATGCCTACAGCGACGAGATCCTGCACACCGCGAAGCTCTCGCCGTTCGCCACCACCGCCTCGCTCACCCCCGAGTCGGTGAACCTGCTGTGGACCACGATGCGCTCGGTCCTGCTCGACGCCGTCGCGCGGTCCGAGGGTCAGGACGCGGCACGGCTCAAGGGCGAGAAGCGGTCCGGTATGCGGGTGCACGCGCGGACGGGCATGCCCTGCCCGGTCTGCGGTGACACCGTTCGCGAGGTCTCCTACGTCGACCGGTCGTTCCAGTACTGCCCCACGTGCCAGACCGGCGGCCGGATTCTCGCCGACCGCCGTCTGTCCCGTCTCGTGAAGTAGCCGATCAGCGGAAGTCCTGCGACGACTCGTTCTCCGAACCGGCCGAGGATCCGGTCGGTGTGTCGTAGCCGCTGAAGCCCTCCCACGCAGCGCGGCGGGATCCGAGCGGATCGTTCTCCATCCGCGTCGCGCTGTCGAAGATCCGAGTGGCGCGCCCGGGCACCTCGTACTGAGTCCAGTCCGCTTCGGGCGCACCGGTTCTCGCGAAGGCGAGCCACTGCTTCTGCACCTCGTCGGTGACAGCCACCGAGCTGCCCCAGTCGCCCAGGATCGCGAAGAACTTGCCGACGCGGGCGCGGTAGACGCCGAACACGGCGAACAGTTCGGAACCGTGCGTCGAGTACAGCTTCAGCAGGTCGAACAACCGCGGTGAGTAGTCGTAGCGGTACACGTAGGTGGGCGCGTGCTCGGTGTGCGCGTCCGCGATCTCCAGCGACGGTCGCCAGAAGGTGATGTCGCCGCCGAAGTCGATGGCGGACAGGCCCTTCGGGTACCCGGGGTACTCGGCGAGAATGCGATCCCTGGCCGACGGGTCGGTGTTCGCGAACAGGCGGTCGATGCGCTCGGCATTCGTGGGAAGGGCGTCGAGCCACTTGGGGAACAGGGTGCCCTCGTGCTCGTTGCTGCCGATGATCATCGGGACGGGATGCGCGCGGCCCGATCGGTACGCCTCGAGCGGCGCCTCCGGCACGTAGTCCCCGTCGACGCTGGGGCCGAACGGAATGAGCCCCGGAGTCTCCTTCAGGCTCTTCGAACCCAGCCGGTGAGCCGCCTTCAGCAGGTCGGCCACGTCGGCTCCCGCGAGCGTGTCGGCGGCGGTGTCCGGAGTGGCACCGAGCAACTCGACGAAGTCGCGTCCCCACTTCTCGCTACGGTCGGACGTGGCGACCATGCCCGGCGCCGAGCTCTGCGAGATGGCCTTGTGGAAGAGGCCCTTCGTGGCGGGCACGGTCGTCAACGTGGTGACGGCGTTGCCGCCGGCCGATTCGCCGAAGATGGTGACGTTGTCCGGATCGCCGCCGAATGCGGCGATGTTGCGCTGGACCCACTGCAGCGCGGCGACCTGGTCCCGCAGCCCGAGATTGCTGTCGAAGGTCCGGTCAGGCGTCGAGAACTGTCGGAAGTCGAGGTACCCGAGGGCGCCGAGCCGGTAGTTGAGCGAGACGTAGACGATGTCGCCGCGGCGGACCAGCGACGTGCCCGAGTACATGGAGGTGGCCGACGTTCCCAGCGTGTAGGCGCCGCCGTGGATGAACACCATGACGGGGCGGGGGCCGGCGGGCGTGGTGGCCGGCGCGCTGACGTTCAGCGTCAGGCAGTCCTCGCTGGTGCCCTGTCCCTTGATGGGACCGATGGGGGAGCGGCCCGAGTCCTGGACCGCCGCGTCACCCCAGCGGGTGGCGTCCCGGACGCCCTCCCACGCCGTCGGCGGCTGCGGTGCCCGCAACCGCAGCGGTCCGACCGGCGGCTGCGCGTACGGGATGCCCCGCCACTGCGCGATACCGCGCGCGACGAATCCGCGGACCCGCCCCTCGCTCGTGGTGATCTCTGTCGAAAAGTCTCCCTGCCCCATCCGGCCGACTATACGGAGAGCCGAGTGAGCACACTCGGGGTATGACGTTCACCTGTCCCATCGAGATCGTGCAGCTTCTCGTGTCTCCGTCACATGCCTACTTCGGTCGCAGCAAGGACGGGCCCGCCGCCGACGTACGCACGCAGCTGCCGTCGTCCGTCGAGGTGGTGACCGGGAAGGGCATCCGGGGCGACCGGTTCTTCGGCGTCCAGGCGCACACCGAGGCGGCGATCACGTTCCTGGCCGTCGAGGCGTGGGAGACGGCGGTCGCCGAGGCGAACGCCCTGCACCCGGACGACGAGCCGTGGGACGGGGACGTGAGCGTGGCCCGCCGCAACATCGTCGTGCGTGGTCTCGAACTCGACCCGCTCCGGGGCGAGGACTTCGTCATCGACACCGGTGACGGCCCGGTGCTCCTGCGTGGGGGGCGTCCCGCGCACCCGTGCGCGTGGATGGACAGCATGGTGGTGGACGGCACCCGCAAGGCGTTGATCGGACGCGGTGGTCTGCGCACTGCGCCGATCAGCTCGGGCACGCTGCGAGTCGGACACGGCGTCGTGATCTCCCCGGTCCCACTCGACCCCGAGCGAGCAGCACTGTCCGTACGGCGCGCCCAGCCGCTGCCGCGCGGCTAGCTTCCGCTGCGAGCGGCCTCGAGCAGGCGCAACCACACCTCGCTCATCGTCGGGTAGGACGGGACCGCGTGCCACAGGGTCTCCAGCGGGACGCGGCCGACCACCGCGATGGTGGCCGCGTGCAGGAGTTCCGCGACGCCCTGGCCGACCAGCGTGAATCCGACGATCACGTCGCTCGACGTCTCGATCACCATCGACGCGTGTCCGGCGAAGTCGTCCTGGCGCAGGGAGCTTCCCGCGACGGCGATGTCCATCTCGACCACCCGCACCGGCAGACCGGCGGCCCGCGCCTTCTTCTCGGTGAAGCCCACCGACGCCACCTCGGGGGTGGTGAAGACGACCTGGGGCACCTGGCCGTGGTCGGCACTCGCCCGGAACCTGCTGCCGTCGATCGATCGACCCTCGGCGCGCGCGGCGATGACGTCGCCGCACACGCGTCCCTGGTACTTGCCCATGTGGGTGAGCAGGGCGCGACCGTTGACGTCGCCCACCGCGTAGAGCCACTCGTCCTTCGCCGTCAGATGGTCGTCGACGGCGATCGGGTCCCCGGTGGGGAGGCCCACCGCGTCGAGCCCCAGGTCCTTGGTGGCCGGCCGTCGGCCGGCGGCGACCAGGATCTCGTCGACCTCGAGTGTGTCGTCGCCGATCGTCACCGAGGCGGGCCCACCGTGGAGGTGGCCGTACCCGGTGTCCTGCGCATCGGGCCGCGACACCGTGGCGACTTGCGACTCGAACAGGATGCGCGCACCCGCGGCGGTCAGAGCGTCGGCCACCGCAGCCCCGGCGAACGGCTCCGATCCGGCCAGCAGCGAGGTTCCGCGCACGATCATCGTGACCTCGGCGCCGAGGGCCAGCAACCATGTCGCCGACTCGCAGGCGACGACGCCCCCGCCGATCACGATGATCCGCTCCGGCACCTCGTGCAGGTTGGTCGAGTCGCGGGAGGTCCACGGAAGTGCTTCGCGCAGTCCGGGAATCGGCGGCACCGTGGCCGTGGTGCCGGTCGCGAGGACCACCGCGTGCCGAGCGCGCAGGACCCGATCGCCCACTGTCACCTCGCGCTCGCCGGACACCCGGCCGTGACCGCGCACGACGTGGATGTTCGCGCCCTCGGCCCACGACACCTGGGAGGAGTCGTCGAGCCCGTGGGTGAAGCTCTCGCGGCGGGCGAACACCGCGTCGACGTCGAGTCGCGCGTCGCCGACGATCTCGCGGACCCCGGGCATCGCTCGGGCCTGGTTCAGCACGGAGGCGGGCAGGAGCAACGCCTTGCTGGGCATGCAGGCCCAGTACGAGCACTCACCGCCCACCAGTTCGTGCTCGACGATGGCGGCAGTGCGATCACTGCCCGCGATCGCGTACTGCGCCGCGTTCTCGCCGACGGGCCCTCCGCCGATCACGATGACGTCGTACTCGTCGGTGCTGCTGTCGCTCACTGATCCTCCAGAGTTCTGAGTGGGTCGTGGTGGCTAGTGTGTGCCCGATGGGGAGACAGAAGATCGTGATCACCGGGGCCAGTTCGGGTCTGGGCGAGGAGATGGCGCGGCGGTTCGCGGCGATGGGCCGCGACGTGGGGTTGTGTGCCCGGCGGGTGGACCGGCTCGAGGCTCTGCGCGCCGAGCTCACCGCCCGGCATCCGGACATCACCGTGGCGGTCGCCGCGATGGACGTGACGGATCACGAGTCGGTGGTGTCGGGGATCGACGCGTTGCGGGAGACACTCGGCGGGCTCGACCGCGTGATCGTGAACGCCGGTCTCGGGAAGGGCGCGAGGCTCGGCACCGGCCGCGCGGACGCCAACCTCGAGACCGCACGCACCAACTTCGTCGGAGTGGTGTCCCAGGTCGAGGCAGCGCTGGCGGTGTTCCGTGAGCAGAATGCCGGTCACCTCGTCCTCGTGTCGTCGGTGAGTGCCGATCGCGGACTACCCGGATCCAAGGCTGTGTACTCCGCGTCGAAGGCGGGAGTCTCGGCACTCGGCGAGGCGCTGGTCGCCGAACTCCGCCGCACACCCATCGCGGTCACCACGGTGCTGCCCGGATATGTCGCCACCGACATGTCCTCCCGCGCCGGAGACGCCGGTCGACTGATGTCCTCACTCGACGACGGCGTCTCCGCGATGGTCGCGGCCATCGAGAAGGAGGTCGCGCGCTCCGCGCTGCCGGGCCTCACCTGGAAGGCGATCGACGTCGTGTTGCGCGTGCTCCCTCGTCGACTCACGGACGGGCTCGTCTAGCTACTGCAGGTAGTTCTCGACCTGTGAGACGGACTGCGCCTCGGCGTCGTCGGGGGAGAGTCCGGCGTCCTTCTTGGCGCGCCGCTGACGCAGCAGGTCCCAGCACTGGTCGAGTGCCTTCTCGAGCTGGTCGAGCTGCGCCCGCTCCTCGCTCGGATCGAGCTCGCCTGCTTCGGTGCGCGAACGCAACTCGTGCTCGGTGTCGACCAGGTCCTTGATCTTCGCGTAGATGTCGGTCTCACTCATGAACGCACTCACCTCTCTGAAGTCGGTGATGTTCACCGTACTCACCAGAAGTCGGGTGTGAGGTGGTGATGCCCGAGTGCCGTCGCGATCGCGTCGCGAACCTGCTCCACCGAGTGCGTCGCCGCAGGATCGGTGACCACCACCGACAGCGTGTAGGCGTGATCGTGGCGGCAGAGATAGGCCGACAGGATGGTCGGCGACGCGGCGGACTGCTCGTGTCGGAGTCCCGGGTGGATCGCCCGCGCGGCGACGCGCACCGCGGGGCGGCCGCCGATGGTGCGAACCGCCTCGGGAAGCGGGCCGATGTTGGAGCACAGAGCATCTCGCCGGCCCGTCGACGGCGCGAGGAGCGCGGCGGCGCGTTCGGGGACCACGTGCAGCAACTCGTCGGGGAAGCCCGCGGGACCGGTCAGCGGGCTTCGGTACGCCGTCTTCGCGCGTCGACGGATGTCGGCCAGTGAGTCGGATTCCGTGATGCGGACCGCCGTCACCGAGATCGCGTTGGCGCCGCCGGCCTCGACCTTCATCGGGACGCCGAGCAGGACGGACCCGTCGGTGTCGCCGGACGTGCCCGAACATCTCAGCGTCGCGACGACGGCCGCGACGACGGACAGGAACACCACGTTCGGAGTGCCCGCTCCGTCGGCGGCGACCCGATCCCACTGCGTCGCTTCGACATCGGTGCTCACGGACAGCGCTTCCCACGCGTCGGGACGGGCCGGCGCAGGAGTTCCGGTCCTCGACGCCTGCAAGTACTGCATCAGTTCGGCGCGCCGGGCGCGACTGACGGCGAGCGCGGAGACGGCCACGGCGGTGCGGCCGACGACGGTCGACAGTGTGGCCAGTGCATCGGCGGTGTCGGTGGTGCCGTCGTCCGGGGCGATCGGGTCCGGGACGCCGGACAGCGCCGCCGCTGCTGCGTCGATGAGTCCGCGTGCGTCGGCGATGACGTGGGAGCACACCAACGAGACGGCGGTTCCGTTCCCGCAGGGCGCCGCGGTCAGACGCCAGCCCGGTCCGTACTCGGGGTCGAGCGAGACGTCGGCGCCCGACTCGGCCCAGCGGACCGGGTCGTCGGTCGGCTCCGTCCACCGGACGCCGGGGCGCCCCGATGCCCGCACCCAGCGCCGACGCGCGCCGGGCAGACGCGAGCTGACGATCCGCACACCCAGACGACCCTCGGCGAGCCGGGCGTCGATCAGGTCGAGAGCGCCGGGGGTGATGGGCTCCTCGGTGACCCAGAGGCCCTGCATCGCAACGGGTATGCCGAAGCCTCGATGTGTGCGGAGGAAGATCTCGTCGACGACGGAGAGGCGAGTCACTCGAGCGGTGCTCCGTGTCGCCCGGCGCCGGACGCGAACTTCTGTGCACCGTCGAACGCGTCGACGAGCGAGGTGGCACCGTGCCGGAACTCGTTCGCCATCGCCGCGCGGTGGTCCAGGCCCTCCTGCTCGAGCGCCGACAGTCGGTCGCCGCGCAGGCACGCCTGCGGGAACTCGGCCAGGGACGCGGCGAGTTCCTCCGCGGCAGCGCGGCAGGTGCCCGTGGGGACGACCCGGTTGGCGAGTCCGAACGTCAGCGCTTCCTGCGCGTCGACGGCACGCCCGGTGAGGATCATGTCCATCGCCCGCGACGTACCGATCGCCCGCGGCAATCGCACCGTTCCGCCGTCGATCAGCGGCACACCCCAGCGCCGACAGAACACACCGAACACGGCGTTCTCGTCGGCGACGCGCAGGTCGCACCACAGCGCGAGTTCGAGACCGCCGGCGACCGCATGGCCGGACACCGCGGCGATGACAGGCTTGGACAGTTCCATGCGCGTGGGCCCCATCGGCCCGTCACCGTGCTCGGTCGCCACGTTCGAGCGCTCGGTGCCCAGTGCCTTGAGGTCGGCACCGGCGCAGAAGGTTCCGCCGTCTCCCCACAGCACCGCGACCGATGCCGTCGGATCCGCGTCGAACTCCTCGAAGGCCTCCACCAGAGCGGCCGCCGTCGGACCGTCCACGGCATTGCGTGCCTCGGGTCGGTGGAGGATCACCGTGACCACCGGACCTCGGCGTTCGATCCGCACGTTCATGGTTCGACCGTACCGCTGCCACGCCCGGTTGTGGTTGTTCACGAGGCCGCCGAAGAAAGTTCGCCCGATGTGTAACGCCCGGACGGGTGGCGGCGACATGGTGTGTGAGACCGTGCCGGTCCGTCAGACCCCCGACCCGACGGACCGGCGCGGTCTCGCTGTACGTCAGCGTCCGCGTTCGCTGCGGTACCAGTCGATCAGCGCACTCGTCGACGAATCGAGGTCCGCGCCCGGGCCGTCCGCATCGGTCAGCACCGGCGTCAGCTCCTGCGCCTGGGTCTTGCCCAGCTCGACTCCCCACTGGTCGAACGAGTCGATGCCGAAGATGACGCCCTCGACGAAGACCTGATGTTCGTAGAGGGCGATGAGCTGACCCACCACCGAAGGCGTGAGTTTCGGCGCGAGGATCGACGTCGACGGGCGGTTGCCCGGCATCACCTTGTGCGGCACGATGTCCGCGTCCGTGCCCTCGGCAGCGATCTCCTCCGCCGTCTTGCCGAAGGCCAACACCTTGGTCTGGGCGAAGTAGTTGCTCATGAGCAGGTCGTGCATGCTGCCCGTGCCGTCCGCGGTGGGAAGATCGTCCGTCGGCTCGGCGAAGCCGATGAAGTCCGCCGGCACGAGTCGTGTTCCCTGGTGCAGCAATTGGTAGAAGGCGTGCTGGCCGTTGGTTCCGGGCTCGCCCCAGAAGATCTCGCCGGTGTCGGTCGTGACGGGCGTTCCGTCGGCCCTCACCGACTTGCCGTTCGACTCCATGGTGAGCTGCTGCAGGTAGGCGGCGAACCGGTTCAGATCGTTCGAGTACGGCAGCACCGCCCGGGACTGCGCGCCGAAGAAGCTGGAGTACCAGACGCCCAGCGTGCCCAGCAGGATCGGCGCGTTGGACTCGAGCGGCGCCTCGCGGAAGTGCTGGTCGATCAGGTGGAAGCCCTCGAGGAAGTCCGCGAACGCCTCGCGGCCGACGGCGAGCATCACCGACAGACCGATGGCGGAATCGACCGAGTAGCGGCCGCCGACCCAGTCCCAGAAGCCGAACATGTTCGCGGTGTCGATGCCGAAGTTCGACACCTTCTCCGCATTGGTGGACACCGCGACGAAGTGCTGGGCGACGGCGTCGTCACCGAGTGCGGCCGTGAGCCATCGCCGGGCGGCCGTGGCGTTGGTCAGCGTCTCGAGTGTGCCGAAGGTCTTGGAGGCGACGATGAACAGCGTCGACGCCGGGTCCAGGTCGGCGAGGGTGCCGACGAGATCGGCCGGGTCGACGTTCGAGACGAAGCGCGCCGAGATGCCCGCGTCGGCGTAGTGCCGCAGAGCCTGGTAGACCATCACCGGACCCAGGTCGGAGCCGCCGATCCCGATGTTGACGACGGTGCGGATCCGCTCACCGGTGGCGCCGGTCCACGCGCCGGATCGCACTCGATCGCTGAAATCGCCCATCCGCGTGAGGACCTCGTGCACGTCGGCCACCACGTCCTGGCCGTCGACCTCGAGTGACGCGTCCGACGGCAGACGCAGCGCGGTGTGCAGCACGGCCCGGTTCTCGGAGGTGTTGATGTGCTCGCCCGCGAACATGGCGTCCCGACGCCCGGTGACGTCCGCTGCGCGTGCGAGGTCGAGCAGCAGTTCGAGCGTCTGCCGCTCGACCCGGTGCTTGCTGTAGTCGATGTACAGGTCGCCCGCGGTGACGGTCAGCTCGCTCCCACGCGACGGATCGTCGGCGAAGAAGTCACGGAGGTGGCGATCGGCCACGGCCTCGTGATGCGAGACGAGCTCGGTCCAGGCTTCGGTGCTCGTGATGTCGGCGCTCATGAGCCCTGACCCTAATCGCTGGGCACCCGAGCCGCTGGGACATGCCGACCGGCCTCCGGCCTGCCCGCTGACATGCGATCGCCGTGCGGGAGTGCGTGACGAGTCCCGCCCCACGGGGTAGACAGTCGGTACCACCGGGCGACCCGGCGAGCAGCGACGAGGAGTGCGAGAGACGTGAGCGAAGGAACGAGCAGCGCAGCGACGACCCGGGAGAAGGACCTGATCGCGTCCGTCCCCACGAAGTTGTGGATCGGAGGCAAGCAGGTCGACGCGGAGAACGGCGCCACGTTCCCGGTTCGGGATCCCTCGACCGGGGAGGTGCTCACCGAGGTCTCGGACGCGAGTCCCGCCGACGCCGCACGCGCGCTCGACGAGGCCGTCGCGGTGCAGAAGTCCTGGGCCGCCACCCCGGCGCGACAGCGCGGCGAGATCCTGCGGGCGGTCTTCGAGTCGATCACCGAGCACGCCGACGACATCGCACTGCTCATGACGCTGGAGATGGGCAAGGCCTTTGCCGAGAGTCAGGCCGAGGTGAAGTACGGCGGAGAGTTCTTCCGCTGGTTCTCCGAGGAGGCGGTCCGCATCGCGGGGCGGTACACGCCGGCGCCCGCGGGCAACGGCCGGATTCTGGTGACCAAGCAGCCCGTCGGCCCGGTGCTGGCGATCACGCCGTGGAACTTCCCGCTGGCGATGGGCACCCGCAAGATCGGGCCCGCACTCGCGGCGGGATGCACGATCCTGGTGAAGCCCGCCTCGGAGACTCCGCTGACGATGCTCTACCTGGCGAAGCTCATCTCCGAGGCCGGGCTGCCCGAGGGCGTGCTGTCGGTACTGCCGACGTCGAAGTCCAGCGCTGTCACCGGGCCGTTGATCGACGATCCTCGACTGCGCAAGTTGACCTTCACCGGCTCCACCGAGGTTGGGCGGATGCTCGTGGAGAAGTCGTCGAAGAATCTGCTGCGGACGTCGATGGAGCTGGGCGGCAATGCGCCCTTCGTCGTGTTCGACGACGCGGACATCGACGCCGCCGTCGAGGGGGCGATGCTCGCCAAGATGCGCAACGGCGGCGAGGCCTGCACGGCCGCCAATCGGTTCCACGTGCAGAACTCGGTCAAGGACGAGTTCGTCGCGAAGGTGACCGAGAAGATGCGCGCCATGACGGTCGGGCGGGGCAGTGATCCGGACACGAAGCTCGGACCGCTGATCAACGAGGAGCAGCGTGACACGGTGGCCGAACTCGTCGACGACGCGGCGTCCAAGGGCGCGACCGTCGCTCTCGGCGGCACTGCGGAGGACGGGCCGGGCTGGTTTTTCCCCGCCACCGTGCTGACCGACGTGCCCGGTGACGCCCGAATTCTGAGCGAGGAGGTCTTCGGACCGGTGCTCGCGGTGCGCGGCTTCGAGACCGAGGAGGACGGCATCGCTGCGGCGAACGACACCGAGTTCGGCCTGGCCGCGTACATCTTCACGCGGGATCTGGACCGGGCGCTGCGCGTGGCGGAGGCCGTGGAGACCGGCATGGTGGGTGTCAATCGCGGGGTGATCTCCGACGCGGCCGCACCGTTCGGTGGGATCAAGGCGTCGGGATTCGGTCGCGAGGGCGGAAGCGAGGGGATCGAGGAGTACCTCGAGACCAAGTACATCGCCCTGCAGTGATGCGGTGAGGCACGGGAACCGCCCGTCGTCTGGGCGGTTCCCGGTCGAGCTCTACGAGCGGTGGACTCAGTGTCCGAGGCGGCCGCGGCCCAGGCGGAGCAGGAGCATGGCCAGCGTGTGACCCTCCTGGCCGAGGTCGCTGAAGCGCTGGAGGACCTTCATCTCGCGGCTGTGGACGAGGCGGGGTCCGCCCTGTGCCATCCGCGTCTGACCGATGGTGCGGGAGACCTCGGAGCGGCGCTTCACGGCGGCGAGGATCTCGGCATCGAGGCGGTCGATCTCCTTGCGGAGCTCGTCGATCTCGGCTTCGGACGTCGGCAGGTTCGCGTCGTCGGCGTGATCGTTCGACTCGGACGACGCCGATGCTGCGGTGGTGTGAATCGCTGTGCTCATATCAACTCCTCGTGTCAGAACGTGTGTCGCTCTGCTCTCACGTTCTGTTACGCGATTTCCACGAATTTCCGCGGAAGTCACGAAACGCCTGGTCACTACGGTCGGGTGCAGTCGGTGTGATGCCGTTCGCCGGTCGAGCCCGGGCAAGAGTATGCCCGTGTCACTCCCCACGTAAAGAAGGAGCAATTGCAGATCGGCGTGATACGGCGAGCGGCAGAACTCCGACACGACAGGGATTCGGCGCCCACGGCCCGAGTGATGGTGTCGGTGTCGGTGACCGCCGGTAATCTGGACGGACGATGAACACACAGTCACCCGCACGTGCCACCAGGTCCTCGGACCAGCTCCTCGAGGGCCTCAATCCCCAGCAGCGCGAGGCAGTGATGCACTCGGGGGGACCGTTGCTCATCGTGGCGGGCGCCGGTTCGGGCAAGACCGCGGTGCTGACCCGTCGCATCGCGTATCTCCTGGCGGAGAGAGATGTCACACCCGGCCAGGTCCTCGCGATCACGTTCACCAACAAGGCCGCGGCGGAGATGCGGGAACGCGTCGTCCAGTTGGTCGGGCCGCGGGCCAACTTCATGTGGGTGAGCACGTTCCACTCGAGCTGCGTGCGGATCCTCCGGAGCCAGGCGGCGCTGCTTCCCGGCCTCAACTCGAACTTCTCCATCTACGACGCGGACGACTCGCGTCGGCTCCTCACGATGATCGGCAAGGATCTGCAGCTCGATCCGAAGAAGTTCTCGTCGCGTCTGCTGGCGACGCAGATCTCCAATCTGAAGAACGAGCTGATCGATCCGGACCAGGCCGTCGCCGACGCGGAGAAGGAGCCGGCCGAGCTGCCGGCCGTCATCGCGAAGGTCTACGGCCACTACCAGCAGCGTCTGCGGGCGGCCAACGCGTTCGACTTCGACGATCTCATCGGCGAGACGGTGGCACTGCTGCAGAGCCATCCGGACGTCGCCGAGTACTACCGGCGCCGCTTCCGCCACGTCCTCGTCGACGAGTACCAGGACACCAACCACGCGCAGTACATGCTGGTGCGCGAGTTGGTGGGCACCGGATCGACGGCGGAGGGCGACGTCGCGGCAGTTCCCCCGAGCGAACTGTGCGTGGTGGGCGACGCCGACCAGTCGATCTACGCGTTCCGCGGCGCGACCATCCGCAACATCGAGGAGTTCGAGCGCGACTATCCGGATGCGCGGACCATCCTGCTCGAGCAGAACTACCGGTCCACCCAGACCATCCTGGCGGCAGCCAACGCCGTCATCGCGCGCAACACCAACCGTCGTGACAAGCGGTTGTGGACGGACACCGGCGACGGCGATCCGATCATCGGCTACGTGGCGGACAACGAGCACGACGAGGCCAAGTTCGTGGCGTCGGAGATCGATCGGCTGGTCGACGGCACCGACTACAAGTACTCCGACGTCGCGGTGTTCTACCGGACCAACAACTCCTCGCGCGCGCTCGAGGAGATCTTCATCCGCCTCGGTCTGCCCTACAAGGTGGTGGGCGGTGTGCGCTTCTACGAGCGCAAGGAGGTACGCGACGTGGTCGCGTACCTCCGCGTGCTGGCCAATCCGGACGACACGGTGAGCATGCGGCGCATCCTCAACACCCCGCGCCGCGGCATCGGCGATCGTGCCGAGGCCTGTGTCGCCGTGCACGCCGAGCGGAAGAACATCAGCTTCAACGCCGCGCTCCTCGATGCCGCGGCCGGCTCCGTGGCGCTGCTCAACACGCGCGCGCAGAACGCCATCGCGTCGTTCATGGAGATGATCGGCGAGCTGCGGGCCACCATGAACGCCACCGATGCCGACGGAAACGACGTCGCGGACATCGGCGACATCGTCGAGGCGGTGCTCGACCGCACGCGGTATCGCGCCGAACTCGAGGCCAGCTCGGATCCCCAGGACGGCGCTCGCCTCGACAACCTCAACGAACTGGTCAGCGTGGCCCGCGAGTTCAGTGCCGACGCACGCAACCTTCAGGGCATCGAGGATCTCGAGGTGGGGGTCGACATCAACGCGGACCTCGACGTCGCGTCCGCAGAACCAGAGGACACCGACGGTGTGGCCGAGCCGGGTTCGCTCGCCGCCTTCCTCGAGCGGGTCTCGCTGGTGGCCGACACCGACCAGATCCCGGACAACGGCGACGGTGTCGTCACGCTCATGACGCTGCACACGGCCAAGGGGCTCGAGTTCCCGGTCGTGTTCGTCACCGGGTGGGAGGACGGCCAGTTCCCGCACATGCGAGCGCTCGGTGATCCTGCGGAGTTGTCCGAGGAGCGTCGACTCGCCTACGTGGGCATCACGCGTGCGCGGCACCGGCTCTACCTCACTCGCGCGATCATGCGCTCGGCGTGGGGGCAGCCCATCAACAACCCCGAATCGCGCTTCCTGCAAGAGGTTCCGCAGCATCTCATCGACTGGAAACGGGAGGATCCCGGCGTCGGCAGCGGGTTCGGTTCCAGTGGTGGCTCGGGGCGCCAGCGCGACTGGACGTCGAATCCCCGTGGTGGATGGTCCGGTGGGTCGTCGCCGTCGGCCACCCCGACACCCAGCTTCGGCAAGGCCCGGTCCAACAACACCCTGACGCTCGCCGTGGGTGATCGCGTGAGCCACGACAAGTACGGTCTCGGGACCGTCGTCGAGTCCGAGGGATCAGGTCAGCGTGCGATGGTGCTGATCGACTTCGGCACGTCCGGTCGCGTGAAGATGATGCTCATCGGCGGAGTGCCGATGACCAAGCTGTGAGAGGGCACGGAAGAAAGGTCCGGCGCCACCGTCCATGACGGTGGCGCCGGACCTTCGACGTGAGTGGAGGTGGGAACTCAGTCGCGCTCGGGGCCGAGAGCGATACCGCGGGACGCCAACCAGGGGAGCGGGTCGATCTTGTTGTCCCCCGTGAGGTGGACCTCGAAGTGGAGGTGCGGGCCGGTGGACTGGCCGCGGTTGCCCATCTTGGCGATCTCGTCGCCGGCCATGACCGTCTGGCCCACCTGGACCTCGGACGAATCGATGTGGCCGTACACGGTGATGGTGCCGTCGGCGTGCTGCAACCGGACCCACAGTCCGAAGCCGGCCGCGGGGCCCGAGTCGATGACGGTGCCGTCGGCCACGGCGTACACCGGCGTGCCGATGGCGTTGGCGATGTCCACGCCGGCGTGGAGCGTGCCCCACCGCGAGCCGAAGCCGGAGGTGTAGGTGCCGAGCGCGGGCAGTGCGAAAAGGGGACGCCGTGCAGCGGCCTCGCGAGCCTCGCGCTCCTCGCTGAAGCGCTGGCCCTTCGCCAGGAGCTCCGAGAACTGGCCCAGGTCGACCGGTGCGGCGATGTTGAGGATCTGCGGTGCCGCGGAGGTGGAGGGGGCCGTGACGGGCGCTCCGGTCGACGTGGCGGTGGGCACCGAGTCGACGTGCGCGGCCGGCTGGTCCGCGACGATGCCGGCGGCGGTGGAGCTGTCGACGATTCCTGCGGACGCGGCAGCTGCCGGGGCCTGGCCGGCGGCCAGCGCGTACTCGGAGGTCTCGGTGCGCTCGGCGGGCTGCGCGTTGTCGATCGCGGCCTGGCCGGCAGCGACGACCGCACCTGCGGCCACGGCGACGACAGCGACGCGTCCCTTGAGGGCGGACGGCGGAGCGGGGATGCGGTGGGCGCCGCTGCGCTTGACGGCGATCTCGTCCGCGATGGCAGCCGAGGTCACCGACGGTGCTGCCCCGGCCGGAGCGGTGACGAGGAAGGACGTCGCCGGTACCGAGCGGCGGCGGCGCGTGGGCGCATCGCCGAGGGGGGCCGGGGTGTACGCGGGCGCGGACGCCACGTAGTCGCTGGACTCGTGCGCACGGTCCCAGGGGGACGATGCTGCATCGGTCGAGAGGGCTTCGAGGGGGCCGGTGTCGGTCAGATGACCGTCCGCCGGCGTGAACACGGTGGTGTCGTGCTCGAACTGCTGGGCCTCGTACTGCTGGGAATCGAACCGACTGCCGTCGGTGGCGTCCGAGACGAAGCGTGAGCGTGTGAACGGAGTTCGGTGGTGCTGCAAGACCTGCCGTCCTCCTGATTCGTGACCTACCCGTGATGTGGAACCTCGTGGACGGTAACGAAATGGTCGCGGCGGGCGCAAGCCAAACGGCTTCTCGGGTCACATATGTGAGGTGGCTCACAAGGTGTCCTGGGTTTACTCGAGGACGAGTCCCGACGCCGATCAGGCACATCGGTGATCTTCCTGTGATCGAGGCGAGCGGCATCACGATCGGCGGACACAAGGACCGGATACCGTTCGTCATCGTGACACAGCCGACATCCGCGGGCCGTCGTACCTCAGGTTCCGCGTCCGACCCCGTCCGGCTCGGTGCCCGCGCTCTCGGAGTCGTCGGAGCGCTGGCGGTGGCGGCCGCTCCGTACGTTCCCGTCGTCGGCGGCGCCGACGTGGGTCCCCCGGTGCGGGGCGCGGCCGCCGTCTCGTCGGCGCTCTGGGCGGCGATCGCCCTGCTGCTCCTGGTGCGCGCGACCCGGCCGATCGTCTTCCCCGTGCTCGCGACGTTGGGCGCCGTCGCACTGGGATCGATCGTGGCCGATCTCCAGTTGTTCGTCGGAGCGATCGACGCCGACCGGCTGGAGCTGTTCCGTCCGATCTCGGCCGGCGCGCTGGAGGCGGGCCCCGGAGCCGTGGTGGTGACGCTCGGGCACGCGCTCGTCGTCGTCGCCGGGGCGCTGGCGGCACTCGCGCTGGCGCGGACGGTCGAGTGGGACGACGTCGACGAGGATCCCGTCGCTCGTCGATCGGCATCGGTCGTGGTCGCCGCGGGGGTCGCGGGCGCTCTCGCACTCGCCGCCTCGTTCCTCCTGCCCGCGTACGTGAGCACCGATGCCGTCGTCCTCGCTCCCGCTCCGGTCGCCGGACCCGTCGCGTCGGCTCTCGGCGGTGGACTGTCCGCGGTCGCGGTGCTGGTGGGTGTGGCCTACGCGTTCTCGTCGACCAGCAGGTCCGCGGCGGTCGGCGCACTGACCGGTGTGGTCGTGGCGTCGGCGACCGTCGTCGGCGTCCGCCTGGCTGCCGCGCTCGGGGCGGGCGACCGCATCGACCTCGGCGCGGGCACGGTCGTCGGAGTCGGCGGGCTCCTCGTCCTCGGCGTGGCCACGGTGGCGACGGCGCGCGCGACCTCCGGACCCACGACCTCCGTGCCCCGGCTCGCACGGTCCGCCGCTCCCTCGAACTCGACGCGGCGGCACGTCGTCGCGGGAGCGGTGACGGTCCTGACGGGCATCGCTCTCGGTGTCGGCGCCGTCCTGCCGCTTCTCGACGTCTCGACCGGCTCCGTCCCGACGGTGGTGGGGGATCGGGCGGTGGCCGCGTACGCCGTCGTGACCGTCGTCGGCGGCGTGCTGTTGCTCTTCTCGGAGTTCGCCGCCGCGGTGCGGCCTGCCGTGCCGCTGATCGTCACGGGCCATCTGGCGCTCGCGGCCGCGGTGCTGCAGGCGCTCGTGCTGGGCGTCGGTATCGACGGCGTGTCCGTCGGTGCGGGCGGCTGGCTGCTGGTCGTCGGCACGCTGCTCGGTCTGCTCACGCTCGCGCTCGTCGCCGCGGCGGGCGCCTCGGAGCGGGACGGCGTCGACACCAGCGATCTGGACGGGGCCTCGCGCCCCCTCGCAGCCGCGCTGGCCGTCGCGGCCGGGGTCGCCGCACTGGGGCTGCTCCTGCCGCAGTACGACGTGGTTGGGGAGACCGGCGGCTGGATCGGGGCGCTGCCGTGGGGGTGGGACGTGTGGGGGCGGCTGGTACTCGTGGCCGCCGTCCTGATCGGCGCCGCCGTCGCGGCCCGCGCTCGGGCGTCGCGCGCCGCGGCGCTCCAGATCGGTTCAGCGGTGGCTCTGGCGGGTGTCGCGCTGAGCCCGATCCTCGGCGGCGCGGGCCCCGGCGTGACGGCGTCGTCGGGGGCCTTCGTGACCGCTGTCGGCGCTGCGGCATCGGCGCTGGTGGCGGCAGGATTTTTTCGTACTGGTGAGTAGATGTCGGCGCAGGTCGGTGATCTGAACCACAAGTTCGACGGGCTGTCGATCAGGCCTCTCGGTGGAAAGTTACAGTCGCAAGTCGGACCCGCTCCTACCCCTCGAGCGGGCGTCAACGCAGACGAGATGGTGAGCTGATGGATCTCTTCGAATACCAGGCGAAGGAACTCTTCGCCAAGCACGAGGTTCCGACGTCGGCAGGTCGTGTCACCGACACGGTCGCCGGTGCACGACAGATCGCCGAAGAAATCGGCAAGCCTGTCATGGTCAAGGCCCAGGTGAAGGTCGGCGGCCGCGGCAAGGCCGGCGGCGTGAAGTACTCCAAGGACGTCGCCGAGGCCGAGGCGAACGCGGAAGCGATCCTCGGACTCGACATCAAGGGCCACGTCGTCAAGAAGCTCCTCGTCGCCGAGGCCAGCGACATCGCGGAGGAGTACTACATCTCCTTCCTGCTCGACCGCACGAACCGCACGTACCTCGCGATGTGTTCCGTCGAGGGTGGTGTCGAGATCGAGGTCACCGCCGAGGAGAACCCGGACGCGCTCGCCCGCATCCCCGTCGACGCCGTCAAGGGTGTCGACCTCGCCTTCGCGCGTGAGATCGCCGAGGCCGGCAAGCTTCCCGCCGAGGTGCTCGACGCCGCGGCCAACACGATCCAGAAGCTGTGGGACGTCTTCATCAAGGAAGACGCGCTGCTCGTCGAGGTCAACCCCCTCGTGCGCACGCCGGACGACCAGATCCTCGCCCTCGACGGCAAGGTCACCCTGGACGCCAACGCGGACTTCCGCCAGAAGGGCCACGCCGAGTTCGAGGACGCCGACGCGGCGGACCCACTCGAGGCGAAGGCCAAGGAGAACGACCTCAACTACGTCAAGCTCGACGGACAGGTCGGCATCATCGGAAACGGTGCTGGACTGGTCATGTCGACCCTCGACGTCGTCGCGTACGCCGGTGAGGCGCACGGTGGCGTCAAGCCCGCCAACTTCCTCGACATCGGCGGCGGCGCCTCGGCAGAGGTCATGGCCGCAGGCCTCGACGTCATCCTCGGCGACTCGCAGGTCAAGAGCGTGTTCGTCAACGTCTTCGGCGGAATCACCTCGTGCGACGCGGTTGCCAACGGCATCGTCGGCGCTCTGAAGACGCTGGGCGACACCGCCTCCAAGCCGCTGGTCGTCCGCCTGGACGGCAACAAGGTCGAAGAAGGCCGGAAGATTCTCGCCGATGCTGCGCACCCGTTGGTGACACTGGCCGAGACCATGGACGAAGGCGCCGACAAGGCCGCCGAGCTGGCTGCGAAGTAGAGGGCACCGAAACTATGTCTATTTTCCTGAACAAGAACAACAAGGTCATCGTCCAGGGCATCACCGGCGGCGAGGGCACGAAGCACACCGCCCTGATGCTCAAGGCCGGCACGCAGGTCGTCGGCGGCGTCAACGCTCGCAAGGCCGGGACCACGGTCAAGCACACCGCAGCCGACGGTTCCGACGTCGAGCTGCCCGTGTTCGCCAGCGTTGCCGAGGCCATGGAGAAGACCGGAGCCGACGTGTCCATCGCGTTCGTGCCGCCGGCATTCTCCAAGGACGCCATCGTCGAGGCCATCGACGCGGAGATCCCGCTGCTCGTCGTCATCACCGAGGGAATCCCGGTGCAGGACAGTGCGTACGCGTGGGCCTACAACGTCGAGAAGGGCAAGAAGACCCGCATCATCGGGCCGAACTGCCCCGGCATCATCACCCCCGGCGAGGCACTGGTCGGCATCACGCCCGCCAACATCGCCGGCAAGGGCCCCATCGGCCTCGTCTCGAAGTCGGGCACCCTGACCTACCAGATGATGTTCGAGCTCCGTGACTTCGGCTTCTCCACCGCCATCGGCATCGGCGGCGACCCGGTCATCGGCACCACGCACATCGACGCCATCGAGGCGTTCGAGAACGATCCCGACACCGAGATCATCGTCATGATCGGCGAGATCGGTGGCGATGCCGAGGAGCGTGCAGCCGACTACATCAAGGCGCACGTCACCAAGCCCGTCGTCGGTTACGTCGCCGGCTTCACCGCTCCCGAGGGCAAGACCATGGGCCACGCCGGCGCCATCGTCTCCGGCTCGCTGGGAACGGCTCAGGCCAAGAAGGACGCTCTCGAGGCGGCCGGCGTGAAGGTCGGCAAGACGCCGTCCGAGACCGCTGCCCTCGCGCGCGAGATCCTCGAGAAGAAGTAGTCACTCTTTCTTCTCTCACACGAGGGAGGCCGGTTTCCCGCTCGGGAAGCTTGCCTCCCTCGTGTCGTTCCGGGGGACTACCGTCGAGGTATGAGCATTCCCGCGACTCACTCCGCCATCGTCTCCGTCGAACCCGACTCGCCGTTCGTGCAGATCGAGCGAGAGACTCCGTCGCCCACCGGATTCGACGTTCTCGTACGTGTCGACGCGGTGTCCGTCAATCCGGTGGACACGAAGGTTCGCTCGTCCTTCGATCCGTCCGACGGCCCGAAGGTCCTCGGTTTCGACGCCGTCGGTGAGGTCGTCGCGGTGGGTTCCGACGCCCGAATCTTCGAGCCCGGCGATCGAGTCTTCTATGCGGGATCCATAGCTCGGGACGGCAGCAACGCCCAGTACCAACTCGTCGACGAGCGGATCGTCGGCCATGCGCCGTCGTCACTGTCCGCCGAGGACGCCGCGGCCGTGCCGCTGACCGCCATCACCGCCTGGGAATCGCTGTTCGTCCGGCTCGGACTCGGGAAAGACAGCACCGGCACACTTCTCGTGATGGGGGCCGCCGGCGGTACCGGGTCGATGATCATCCAGCTCGCCCGGGCACTGACCTCGCTCACCGTTGTTGCCGCGGCATCGCGCGGCGAATCCCGCGACTGGGCAATGGAGATGGGCGCCCATCACGTGGTGGATCGGCACTCCCTCGTGGACGAGGTCGGTGCCCTGGCACCGGACGGCGTCGAGTACGTGTTCTCGCCGTTCTCCGAGGGCAATGTCGACGCCTACGCCGCGGTGATGGCGGTGCACGGTCAGGTCGTGGCGATCGACGATCCGGTCGGCCTGGACCTGATGCCGCTGAAGGCCAAGAGCCAGACCTGGCACTGGGAACTGATGTTCACGGTGCCGTTGTCGTTGCCGGAGAGCACTGCTCAGCACACCATCCTCGACGAGGTCTCGCGACTCATCGACAACGGAACTCTGCGGAGCACCCGCACCACGACTCTGTCACCGTTCGACGTGGACACCCTGCAGGACGCGCACCGGCGGGTGGAAAGTGGCGGCACTGTCGGGAAGGTGGTCGTCCTTCGGTAGATCAGTCGATCGGCGAGACCCTGATGAGGTTGCCGTCGGGGTCGCTGACCACAAATGTGCGGCCGAAGACCGCGTCGTACGGCTCGTCGACGACACGGACTCCCTTCGAGACCCAGTTCGCGAAGACCTCGTCGACGGCAGACGCCGACCCGGGGACCATCAGTCCGACCTCGGTCGTGCGTGGAGTGTCCGGGGCCAGGTGCTCGCTGTAGCCGGTCCACAGCGCGAACAAGACGCCGGGGGCTACCTGGAAAGCGACATAGTGGGGACTGATGAAGGTCGGTTCGATCTCGAACAGGTCGCTGTAGAAGCTGGTAGCTGTCTCGGCGTCGCGGACGCCGATCAGGAACAGGTTCGGTGCGGGCACAGGAGCTCCTCGACTCGGTGAATTCTCGGTACCGCCACAGTGGACCGGCCTATCACGACAGAACCTGTCACCTTTTCTGCGAAGATCGGACGCATGAAGGCCTCCCGATTGCTGCACCTTTTGCTGTTGCTGCAGACCCGCCAACGCATCACCACCACGGAGCTGGCTGCGCGTCTGGAAGTATCGCGGCGGACCGTGCTGCGGGAGGTCG
The DNA here is from genome assembly GCF_030818285.1 of Rhodococcus sp. SORGH_AS_0301. Classification (NCBI taxonomy): domain Bacteria; kingdom Bacillati; phylum Actinomycetota; class Actinomycetes; order Mycobacteriales; family Nocardiaceae; genus Rhodococcus; species Rhodococcus sp. SORGH_AS_0301. The sequence goes on along the minus strand of NZ_JAUTAC010000002.1, from coordinate 2,854,531 downwards.
AGGCGCTCTCGGCAGCAGGAGTGCCTGTGTACGCCGAACGTGGCCGCAGCGGTGGAATCGTCCTGCTCCCCGGTGCGCGGCTCAACGCGTCCCACCTGGAACCACCGGAGTTGGAAGCCCTTTCTCTGGCGGGTCTGGACAGCACGCAACGTGAGCGCATGGGCTTGTCGGCGATGTGGGAGTCGGCAGCACGCAAGATCGCCGCCCGCCAGGCCGCGACATCCACGGGCACGAGCCCATTGCGACTGGCGGACCTCGTGCTGGTGGACAGCACCCCGTGGTTTGCCGATTCAGAAGCAGCGGTCGACGTCGCCGATCTGGCATCGGCCCTGCAGGACCGACGCCGATTGCGAATCCGATACCGGCGGAGCGCCGAGAGTGAGGCCTCGACACGTGTGGTCGACCCGTACGGGATCGTGGCGAAGTCCGGCCGCTGGTACCTCGTCGCCGACCACCGAGGAGATGGACGACTGTTCTCTCTGGACCGACTCGCGGCTTTCGAACAACTCGACGCGCCAGTCTCTCTCCGACCCGGAGAAACCCTCCGCACCACATGGGCCGCGTTGAAGGACCGCACCGAGGGTCGAGGTCATGTGAGCGTGACCTTTCGCCTGCCGGAACACGGCCTCGACTTGGCGCGGCGCATCCTCGGGACACGCATCCACGATGTATCCGATCCGGAGAACGGAACATGCATCGTCGTCGTCGGCTACCCCGACATCGAGTCGGTGCGTCAACTGCTGCAATTCGGCGACCACATCGAGGTCCTCGCCCCAGACGCAGCCCGCACACGCATCAGCCAACTCGCGAAAGTCCTGGCCGAAACACACTCACCCCCATCCAGTTGACCGCCGATCGGGACGCCTCGAGCTCGATCGACGTGTCCGGTCAGTACGACCGGCCGTGTTCTCGGGCACGGAATGTGTTGGTGGAAAGGCGATCTGCGCTCAATGTCCGCACATGTATCGACGGCCGAAACGGATCGAGGAGCTGGAGCGCGCATCCGACGGCGTGACCCGAAAGTGTGTCGGTGGGGTGGGTTACTGTCTGTTCAGGTCGTCGGGGGGCGGTCTGATCGGGGCATCACCGGGGGGTGAATTCGTGTACGACGCAGAGGTTTCGGTGGATGTGGTGGTGTCGGCGAAGGTCGACGCTCAGGCGTCGTTCGCCCGGACCGTGTCGGCGTCGTGTGCGTACGTGCAGGAGTCGTCGCGCCGGCCGGCGGTGCTCGGTCCGGGTGGGGTGTTCGACGCCGAGGCTGCTGAGATCTGTGCGGTGGCGGAGGTCGCGGCGGCGTTGTCGGTGTCGACGCGCACGGTGACCGAGTGGCTGTTCCTGACCCGCACCGCGCATCCTGCGGTGGCGGAGGCGTTCGATGCGGGCCGGTTGTCGTATGCGGCGTTCCGGACGGTGTGCAGGTCGGTGGCCGGGGTTCCGAACGCCACCGAAGCGCTGCTGCAGCGGGTGATCGCTGCCGCATCGAGGTGCACTCCGGGTGCGGTGGCAGCGGCGGTCGATCGGATCCTCGCGGAGTTCGACGCGGAATGGCACCGCATCGCTCGGGAGCGCGCGACGACGGAACGGTACGTCTCGGTAAGGAAGCTGCCGCGAGGTCAAGCCGAGCTGAAAGTTCGTGGCCCCGCAGAGCAGATCGCCGGGATGAAGCGGGCCATCGTCGAGGCGGCCCGAGGGGTGTGCGATCCGAGTTCGCTGCCGGCGCGGTTGTTCGACGCTGCGCATGCGATCATCACCGGCACACCTCTGCCGTGCGACTGCGTTGACGAGAGTTGCGCCCACGCGCCGTCGCCGGCCGCACCGGCCCATCATGCCGTCATCGTCCTCGACGCCGCCACGGCGGCGGGGTTGGCAGGGGAACCCGGTCACCTCGTCGGTTGGGGTCCGGTTCCTGCGGACGTGGCCCGGAGAATCGCCGGGGATGCGACGTGGCAGGCGATGATCACCGCCGCGGAGGTCGCGGAACCGCGGGCGGGGTGCAGCTGCCGATGCCCACAACACGACCCACCGACCGACTCCGAACCACCGGGCCCGCCGGTGCCCGCCGCCGGGCGGGAAGTCCGCCGCACCCGCCGTATGCCCGCAGGCTGGACACCGACCGCGGGGAAGCTGGGCAGCACGACAGCCCGCAAAGCCAGGGAGCAGGTCGACTACCTTCGCACGCTCCCACCATCGGCGGTGGACCGTGCCGTCGCCGACCCCGTCGGACATGGGGGATTCGCCGTACCCCCGGCCGGGGCGTTGACCTACCGGCCGTCCGAGGCGATCGCGTCGCTGGTGACAGCCCTGTATCCGACGTGCGTCCATCCGGGATGTGCTGTACCCAGCGAAGACTGCGACCTCGACCATGTCGTCCCGTTCGACCACACCGACCCGGAGAGAGGCGGATGGACCGTCACCGGCAACCTCGCGCCGCTGTGCCGTCGGCACCACGGCCTGAAGACCCGGCGGCAGTGGCACCACCGCATGCTCCGGGACGGGATCGTCCATGTCCGCGACTCGCACGGCACCGACTACTTCACCGCACCCGGCGAGTGAGCGAACCGTTCGAATCACCCAGAGCGCAACGGTGGTTCCGCATCGACCCGGGCGATGTACTTCCGGGCATGACGATCACCGACACCCGCCCCGCCGGCGCCGCCACCGAACCGCGCTGGACCACCGCTCCCACGACGTCCGCGGAATGGATCGACCGTGCCCACGAGGTGGCCGCGATCCTCGCCGTCGACGCCGTCGCCCGTGATCGCGCCACCGAGGCGCCGCACGAGGAGGTGACGTTGTTGAAGGAGTCCGGTCTGGTCACGATCCTCGGGCCGACCGAGTTCGGTGGTGGCGGGCAGACCTGGGAGACCGCCTACCAGGTGATCCGCGCCGTGGCCGCCGCCGACGGGTCGATCGGACAGCTGCTCGGCTACCACCTGCTGTGGTTCTGGGCGGCACGTCTGGTCGGGACGAAGGAGCAGATCGCTGCCGTCGAACAAGCCGCCACCGAGAACACCTGGTTCTTCGGCGGCGCGGTCAACCCGCGCGACAACGACGTCGAGATCACCGACGAGGGCGACACGATCGTCTACAACGGTGCCAAGACGTTCTCCACGGGCAGTCGTGTCTCCGACGTGACCGTGCTCGAGGGGGTGCTCGCCGGTACCGACACCCACGTCTTCGCCATCGTTCCGTCGAACTCCGAGGGCCTGACATTCCACGACGACTGGGACAACATCGGTCAGCGTCGCACCGAGAGTGGCAGTGTCACCATCGATCACGTCCGCACCGACTGGAGCTCGGCCGCCGGATTCGCGAACAAGGCGTTCGAGCCGCGGGTCTACAACACCCTCAACGTCCCGATCATCCAGCTGGTGTTCGTCAACTTCTACCTCGGCATCGCACGCGGAGCCCTCGAGACCGCTGCCGACTACACGCGCACCACCACGCGAGCGTGGCTGCACAGCACCGTGGACAACGCGCTCGACGAGCCCTACATCATCGACCTGTACGGAGACCTGACCGCGAAGCTCTGGGCCGCAGAGGCTCTCGCGGACGCCGTAGCCGCGGAGCAGCAGCGGATCCACGAGAACGCCTGGACCGTCACCGAGCACGAGCGCGGCGAGCACGAGGTGCGCGTCGCCGCGGCGAAGGCACGCGCCACGGAGGTCGCCCTGGAGATCACGTCGGGCATCTTCGAGGGGCTCGGCGCCCGCGCCACCGCGTCGAGTCACGGATTCGACCGTTTCTGGCGCAACGTGCGCACGCACACGTTGCACGATCCGGTGGCCTACAAGCGCCGCGAGGTCGGCCGCCACGTGCTCACCGGCGAGTTGCCCCAGCCCACCTGGTACTCCTGAAATCATATGTCGCGCACTATTATCGAACCGAGGACTGCATGAGTACAGAGAAGATCGCCGACGAAGTGAAGTTCGCCTACTGGGTGCCCAACGTCAGTGGTGGCCTCGTCACCAGCGACATCGAGCAACGCACCAGCTGGGAGTTCGAGTACAACAAGAAGCTCGCGCAGACGGCGGAGAACAACGGGTTCGAGTACGCGCTGAGCCAGGTCCGGTACGAGGCCAGCTACGGAGCCGAGTTTCAACATGAGTCCACGAGTTTCAGTCTGGGACTGCTCCTCGCGACCGAGCGCCTCAAGGTCATCGCTGCCGTGCATCCCGGGCTCTGGCAACCGGCCGTGCTCGCGAAACTCGGTGCGACAGCGGACCATCTCTCAAACGGACGCTTCGCCGTCAATGTGGTGAGTGGATGGTTCAAGGACGAATTCACGCATCTCGGTGAGCCCTGGCTCGAACACGACGAGCGTTACCGACGCAGCGCCGAATTCCTGCAGGTGCTGCGCAAGATCTGGACCGAGGACGACGTCGATTTCCGCGGCGACTTCTACCGCATCCACGACTTCACGCTCAAGCCGAAACCGCTCAACACGCCCGCCCGTCCCAATCCCGAACTGTTCCAGGGTGGTAATTCGTCGGCGGCACGGGAGAACGCAGGTCGGTACTCCGACTGGTACTTCTCCAACGGCAAGGATTTCGACGGCATCACCGAGCAGATCGACGACGTGCGGCGCGTCGCACAGGCCCATCAGCGTGAGGTGAAGTTCGGTCTCAACGGCTTCATCATCGCCCGCGACACCGAGAAGGAGGCGAGGGACACCCTCCGCGAGATCATCGAGAAGGCGAACAAGCCGGCAGTCGAGGGGTTCCGCGGTGCCGTGCAGCAGGCCGGCAGTTCGACGTCGGACAAGAAGGGCATGTGGGCCGACTCGAGCTTCGAGGACCTCGTGCAGTACAACGACGGCTTCAAGACCCAGCTGATCGGTACGCCCGAACAGGTGGCGACGCGCATCGTCGACTACCGCGACCGCGGCGTGGACCTCATCCTCGGCGGTTTCCTGCACTTCCAGGAGGAGATCGAGTACTTCGGAGCGAAGATTCTGCCGCTGGTGCGGGAGATCGAGGCCGCGCGGGCGAGTGACCGCGAACCCGTCGGCGTCGCCTGAGCGAGGAGTCACTCACCGCGGGTCCGTAGTGTTGGTGAGCGGCGCGGCCGCCGCAGTCGGCGGCCGACCGACGACCAGCACCGAGGAAGAGGAATCGAGATGACCTTCTCACCAGGGGGACCCGACCACGACCACGGCCGGACGGACCCGCGGACGACCACCTTCGGAGACCCGTCCACGGAGACCGGGCAGGTCGACGACCGTTCAGCGTCGATCGACCGCACTGACGGCGCTGCGACCCCGTCCGTCGACGCGGACGCGGCCGGCGCCGACGACAACACGACCGAGCAGATCGCGGCGCGCACGACGCAGGTCGCCCGTATCGCGTCGTACGTCGTCATCGGCACCGGTGTCCTCGCGTTCCTGCTCGGTCTGTCCGCGCAGTTCGCGCTCGGCGGTGAGTCCTCCAACTTCTTCGAACGCGAGCTGGGCGACCCGACGTCCGTGGCGCTGCTCCTCCTCGCTGCGCTCGTCACGGCCGCGGGCCTCCTCCCGCGGCAGACGACGTCGCGGGGACTGGTCGCGGCGCTGTCCGTCACCGCGTTGCTCACGCTGATCTTCCAGCTGGTTAACCGCGGGGCGGCGTTCACCGCCTTCGGTGAGACCGTCCGCGTCGGTATCGGCATCGGGTCGATCCTGGTTCTGATCCTGGCCATCGTGCAGGTGGCCGCGGCCGTCGGTGCGCTTCTCGTCGACTCGGGAGTCGTGACGGTTCCGGCGCCGCGTCCGAAGCAGCAGCAGTTCGGCCAGCCGGGTGGCCCGGGACAGCAGGGTCCCGGCCAGCAGAACAACGGGCAACAGGCATACGGCCAACAGGCATATGGCCAGCAGGGCGCCTATGGCCAGCAGGGTTACGGGCAGCCACAGAGCTATGGCCAGCCGCAGGGTTACGGGCAGCCGGGTGCCTACGGGCAGCCGCAGGGATACGGGCAGCCGCAGGGTTACGGGCAGCCGCAGGGTTACGGGCAGCCGCAGGGTTACGGGCAGCCGCAGGGTTACGGGCAGCCGCAGGGATACGGCCAGCAGGGTCAGGCGCAGCCCGGCGCCTACGGTCAGCAAGGGTACGGCCAGCCGCAGGGCTACGGATCGCCCTACAGCGCCCCGACCGAGCGCTACGGGCAGCCGGTCGGCCAGACCGCCGAGGGCACCGCCCCCGCGCACGCCGCATCGGCGGAGTCCGCGACACCTCCCACCGGTGAGCAGTCGTCCGCGCAGCAGCCGAGCACGGAGGGGCACGCACCCGAGCAACAGGCACCCGAGCAACAGGCGCCCGAGCAGCAGGCACCGGAAGCCACCCGCGCACTCGACTTCGGCGATCGGTCGGACGACCGCCGCTGAACCACGTCGTCGGCGCGCCTAGGTTCTCCACCGCGCCGACGGTGAGAACCTGATCGGTGATGACCTCACTACTCGATCGCGAACCGCACACGCGGGGCCGCTTCGGTCCGAGTCCCGACGAGGCTCGAATGCTGCTCACCGTGGCGTTCCGGCCCGTCGGGCTACTCCTGGCCGTCGTCACGGCCGTGGTGCTGGTGACGCTCGTCTCCGCGAACAGCGACCTGACGGGGACGTTCGGAGCGTTGGCCGCCACGTGGCTGGCCGTCCATCAAGTGCCGCTGGGCATCGCCGGTGCGACGTTGTCGATCCTGCCGCTGCTGCCCACTCTCGTGCTGGTGCGCGCGGTGTCGTCGGCGGTCGCGCGGCCACTGACCGACGCCTCCACCCGCCGCGACATCGGATGGGTCGTCGGCGCGGCGATCGCGGGTCCGCTCGCGATGGCGGCGGTGATGCTCGCAATGATTCACGACGCGTCCACCGTCATCGCCCTGAGCACGCCCAACGCACTCGCCACCTTCGGGTGGGTCATCCTCGTGCACGGCATCGGTGCGGCGATCGGCTGCATCCGCGGTACCTGGCCCTCACTCATGCGCACGGTGGTCCTGCCGCCGTGGCTCGCAGCGTCCTTCGCTCCGGCGGCGCGTGCCGGCGCGGTGCTGCTCGCCGGTGGCGCCGTCGTCGTCGCCACCTCTCTCGTGCTGTCCTTCTCCACGCTCGGCACGCTGCTCGAGTCCGGCGGCGGGATCGGCGGAGCGCTGGGTCTGACCGCGATCTCGGTGCTGTATCTGCCCAACATCGTGGTGGCGGCGTCGTCGGTCGTCACCGGGTCGTCCGCCCACGTGGGCGCGGCGATGGTCTCCGTCACCGAGACGACCGGCGGTCAGCTTCCTGCCGTCCCGGTGCTGGCAGTCATGCCCGAATCGTCGGCCCAGGTGTGGTGGCCGGTCATGCTCGTCGTCCCCGCACTCGCCGCCGTGGTGCTCGGGCGTGCGTGTGCTCGTGCGACGACGTCCCTGGCGGACGCGGTGCGCAGTGCCGCCGCCGCCGCGGTCTGCGTGAGCGTGGCGGCCGTCCTGATCGGCGTCGTCGCCGGTGGCTCGGTGGGAACGTTCGGCCATCTCGGTGTCGACGCGCCGCTCCTCGGCGTCACCACCTTCGCGTGGTGCCTCGTGGTGGGCGCGCTCACCGCGGCCGTCACCGCCTGGTCGATGCGGCGCCACGACATCCACGGATGGCACGAGGGCAACGAAGCCGAGGAGAGTGAATCCGACGACTCCGCGGGCACATCGATGCTCGGTGAGCCGGCCGCCCTCCCCGCAGCCCCGGACGCCGCGCCGACGGACACGGACATCGTGGAAGCCGAGACCGAAGCCGAGACCACCGACACCGACACCGTCGAGACCGAAGACGATGCCGTGGAGGCGGACGTCGTCGACGCCGAGATCGTCGACCTGCCGGACGAGTCGGCCGAGCCCGAGAAGCCCGGCGGCACCGACACCGCTCCCTGACGCGCGTCCTCCCCGAGCGAGGCCGATCGAGGAGGCGAACGGCGGCCGTCTAGGCTTCCTGTCGGCGTGATCCCACGCCGACAGAGCACCTGACCCGCCCGAGCAGCTGAGGAGAAGCACGCTGTCTGCCCCGCGTTCGACACCCGGGCGGGACCTCCCGGCCCGCGTCGTCGTCCTCGCCTCGGGGGTCGGATCACTGCTCGGATCGTTGGTCGAGGCCGCGTCCGCTCCCGAGTTCCCGGCCGAGGTCGTCGCCGTGGTGGTGGATCGGCCGTGCGGCGCCGAGAGCGCAGGGCTGCCGTCCCGGCGAGTGGCCGTGTCGGACCACGGTTCGCGTGCGGAGTGGGATGCCGCCCTCACCGAGGTCGTGGACTCCTGGTCACCGGATCTCGTCGTGAGCGCGGGATTCATGCGGATCCTCGGGCCGGTGTTCCTCGCACGCTTCGGTGGCCGCATCGTCAACACCCACCCCGCACTGCTGCCGTCGTTCCCGGGCGCGCACGCGGTGGCCGATGCCCTCGCCCACGGTGTGAAGGTCAGCGGGTCCACCGTCCACCTGGTGGACGACGGTGTGGACACCGGGCCCATCGTGGCGCAGGAAGCTGTTCCGGTGCTCGACGGCGACACCGAGGAGTCGCTGCACGAGCGCATCAAGATCGTCGAACGACGGCTGCTGATCGACGTGGTCGCCGCCGTCGCCACACGCGGAGTCATCACCGATGGACGAAAGGCCCAGATCCCCAGTGACTAACCCAGAGAACACGCGCGCCGTCTCGCGCGCACTCGTCAGCGTCTACGACAAGACCGGTCTGGACGAGCTGGCCGTGGGCCTTCACGCCGCCGGGGTGGAGATCGTGTCCACCGGATCGACCGCCGGGCGCATCGCCGCCGCGGGCGTGCCGGTGACTCGGGTCGAAGACCTCACCGGCTTCCCCGAGACCCTGGACGGCCGCGTGAAGACGCTGCATCCGCGCGTGCACGCCGGCGTCCTGGCGGACACGCGCAAGCCGGAACACCTCGCGCAGCTCGACGAGTTGGGCGTCGCTCCGTTCGAGCTCGTCATCGTCAACCTCTACCCGTTCACCGAGACGGTGGCGTCCGGTGCGAGTTCGGACGAGTGCGTGGAGCAGATCGACATCGGTGGCCCGTCCATGGTCCGCGCCGCGGCGAAGAACCATCCGTCGGTGGCGGTCGTGGTGGATCCCGCTCGCTACGCCGACGTGCTGACCGCGGTGCAGGGTGGCGGCTTCACGCTCGAGCAGCGAATCGCGCTGGCCGCCACGGCGTTCCAGCACACCGCAGCATACGACGTCGCGGTGGCGTCCTGGATGACCGACGTCCTCGTCGCCGGCGGTTCCGACGAGTCCGAGCACTTCCCGGCATGGATGGGCGCGACCTACGAGCGCGCCTCGGTTCTGCGCTACGGCGAGAATCCGCACCAGGCCGGCGCTCTGTACGTCGACCCGTCCGCTCCCGCCGGCATCGCGCAGGCGGAGCAGGTGCACGGCAAGGAGATGTCGTACAACAACTACACCGACGGTGACGCCGCCTGGCGTGCCGCGTTCGACCACGATCTCCCGTGCGTGGCGATCATCAAGCACGCCAACCCGTGTGGCATCGCGGTGTCGGCGTCCGGCTCCATCGCCGAGGCGCATCGCAAGGCGCACGCCTGCGATCCGGTGAGCGCGTACGGCGGCGTCATCGCGTCCAACCGCGAGATCACCGTCGAGATGGCCGAGCAGGTCGCCGAGATCTTCACCGAGGTCATCATCGCCCCGTCCTACGCCGACGGCGCGCTGGGAGTGCTGCAGCGCAAGAAGAACATCCGCGTCCTCGTGTGCGAGCCGCCGACGGCGGTGCCGGAGATCAAGCAGATCTCGGGCGGCCTGCTGCTGCAGGACCGCGACCGTCTCGACGCCGCGGGCGACGATCCGTCGGGGTGGACCCTGGCCGTGGGCGAGCCCGCCGACGAGGCAGTGCTGGCCGACCTCGAGTTCGCCTGGAAGGCGTGCCGCGCCGTCAAGTCCAACGCCATCCTCATCGCCGCGGACGGTGCGTCCGTGGGAGTGGGCATGGGACAGGTCAATCGGGTCGATTCCGCCGAACTGGCCGTGCGCCGCGCCGGCGACCGCACCACGGGCGCCGTGGCCGCGTCGGACGCCTTCTTCCCGTTCCCCGACGGCTTCCAGATCCTCGCCGCAGCGGGGGTGGCGGCGGTGGTGCAGCCCGGCGGATCGATCCGCGACACCGAGGTCGTGGAGGCAGCGCGCGAGGCGGGCGTGACCATGTACCTGACCGGGTCACGCCACTTCGCACACTGACCTCTCCCAACCCCGACCCCCCCGAACTTCGACCCCCCGAACCTCGACCCCCCGGGCTCAGTTCTTCGCGAGGACCTTCTCGATCGGCTTCGCGAGCTTCTCCGGCTTGGTGGTCGGCCCGAAACGGTCGACCACCTTGCCGTCGGCGTCGATGAGGAACTTGGTGAAGTTCCACTTGATCCGGCTGCCCAGCACGCCCGACTTCTGGTCGCGCAGCCACTTGTAGAGCGGGTGCGCGCCGTCGCCGTTCACCTCGATCTTCTCGTGCATCGGGAACGTGACGTCGTACCGCAGCGAGCAGAAGTTCTTGATCTCGTCGGCGTCGCCGGGCTCCTGGTGCCCGAACTGATCGCACGGGAAGCCGAGAACCACCAGCCCCTGCGGCCCGTACGTCTTGTTCAGCACCTCGAGGCCCTCGTACTGCGGCGTGAATCCGCACTGCGAAGCGGTGTTGACGATGAGGAGCGGCTTGCCCTTGTAGGCGGCGAGGTCGACGGGCTCGCCGTCGATGGTCGTGGCGGTGAAGTCGTATGCACTGGTCTCGGTCACCGCTCGACGCTACCGGCAGGAGGCCACATCGTGTTTGGTCTGTTCTCGGCGAGGGTAGACGCGGGCCATGACTCAGGACCACCGTGACGGCGACCCGGACGGCGGAATGAAGGAGGGCAGCTCGGAGCGCGAGCCTCGCGACGACGAGCGGACCTTCCGCGCACACGCCGGCGAGGCCATCGCCGATGCCCGGAACTGGCCCGGCTACTTCCTCATCGCACTGGGCCTCGGGGCCATGGGTCTCGGGCTCACTGCCGCAGGAGGCGGTTTCGAGGGGTGGGTGATGATCCTGTTCCCGGCCACCGTGATCCTCTGGGCCGCCGGTCTGACAGTGATCCTGCTCGAACGCAAGCGCGTCAAGAACGCCGAGGGCAAGGACCTGACGGACCCGTCGGGGCACTGATCGAGCTGTGCACGTGCCGAAACGGCTCGACGCTCGTACGTTGGAAGGGTGACCCAGTCTCCCAGTAGTCGAGATCCACACCCGCGCGCGACCACCCTCGGTGAACTCCGCGCGTCGGGACACGTCCAGAAGACAGTCAAGAACGAACTCCGCGACAACCTGCTCGACGCCCTGCGCGAGGGCCGCGACGCATGGCCCGGCATTCTCGGATTCGAGAACACCGTCCTTCCGCAGATCGAACGCGCACTCCTCGCCCAGCACGACGTCGTTCTCCTCGGCGAGCGCGGGCAGGGCAAGACCCGCCTGCTCCGAACCCTCACCACGCTGCTCGACGAGTGGACGCCCGTCATCGACGGCTCCGAGCTCGGTGAGCATCCCTACGACCCCATCACCCCCGCCTCGATCCGCCGGGCAGCCGAACTCGGCGACGATCTGCCGGTGTCCTGGCGCCATCGCTCCGAGCGGTACTCGGAGAAGCTGGCGACCCCGGACACGTCGGTGGCCGACCTCGTCGGCGACGTCGACCCCGTGAAGGTCGCCGAGGGCCGCAGCCTGGGCGATCCGGAGACAATCCACTTCGGCCTCGTGCCGCGTACCCACCGCGGAATCGTGGCGATCAACGAGCTGCCCGACCTCGCCGAGCGCATCCAGGTGTCGTTGCTCAACGTGATGGAGGAGCGCGACATCCAGATCCGTGGCTACACGGTGCGGTTGCCCCTCGACGTGCTCCTCGTCGCGAGTGCGAACCCGGAGGACTACACCAACCGCGGTCGGATCATCACTCCGCTGAAGGACCGGTTCGGCGCCGAGATCCGCACCCACTATCCGATCCTGCTGACCGACGAGATCGCGGTCATCGAGCAAGAGGCCGACCTCACCGCAGTCGTGCCGCCGCACGTGCTCGAGGTGCTGGCGCGGTTCACCCGGCTGCTGCGTGAATCGCCGTCGGTCGACCAGCGTTCCGGCGTCTCGGCTCGGTTCGCCGTCGCCGCCGCCGAGACCGTCGGCGCGGCCGCCGTGCACCGTGCCGCCGTGCTGGGCGAGTCCGATCCGGTGGCTCGACCCGTCGACACCCAGACGATCGTCGACGTCCTGCGGGGCAAGGTGGAGTTCGAGTCGGGCGAGGAGGGACGGGAGATCGAGGTTCTGAACCACCTGCTGCGGCGGGCCACAGCCGACACCGCACGGGACTCGCTCGGCGGTATCGACCTGGGCCCTCTCGTCACGGCCGTCGAGCAGGGTGAGCCCGTGATCACCGGTGATCGAGTCACCGCGAAGGTGCTGCTGAACGAGTTGCCGGATCTTCCTGTCATCGATGAGATCGCCGAGCGTCTGGGCGCGACCTCCGACGGTGAGCGCGCCGCGGCTGTCGAGCTCGCGCTCGAGGGTCTCTACCTCGCACGTCGCATCGGCAAGGACACCGGCGACGACGGGCAGACGGTGTACAGCTGATGGCGGGCCACAACTCCCGGTACGGGCCGTACGTCGACGGTCCGGATCCGCTGGCGCCACCCGTCGATCTGCGGGAGGCGCTCGACGCGATCGGTCAGGACGTTCTCGAAGGTGCGTCGCCGCGCCGCGCGATGCAGGAGATGTTGCGTCGCGGGACGAAGAACATGCGCGGCCTGGACGATCTCGCCGCGCGGGCGAACCGTCGTCGGCGGGAACTGCTGAAGAACAAGAATCTCGACGGCACCCTGCAGGAGGTGCGCGAGCTGTTGGACGAGGCGGTCCTCGAGGAGCGCAAGACCCTGGCCCGTGCGCTGGACGACGACGCCCGCTTCCAGGAGATGCAGATCGCCGAACTGCCTCCGTCGACGGCGCAGGCCGTGCAGGAGCTCGCCGACTACGACTGGCGCAGTAGCGAGGCGCGGGAGAACTACGAGAAGATCAAGGATCTGCTCGGCCGCGAGGTGCTCGATCAACGCTTCAAGGGCATGAAGCAGGCACTCGAGGGGGCCACCGAGGAGGACCGTGCTCGGGTCGCCGAGATGCTGTCCGATCTCAACGACATGCTCGACGCCCATGCGCGCGGGGAGAACACCGACGAGCAGTTCGAGAAGTTCATGCGCGATCACGGTGAGTTCTTCCCCGAGAATCCCGAGACCATCGACGACCTGATCGATGCTCTCGCGGAGCGGTCCGCGGCAGCGCAGAGGCTGCGGAACTCGCTCTCCGCGGAGCAGCGTGCCGAGCTGGACGCGTTGGCGCAGCAGGCCTTCGGCAGCCAGGACCTGATGGACCAGCTGTCGCGACTCGACGCGAATCTGCAGTCGGCCCGGCCGGGGGAGGACTGGGACTCCGCCCAGAAGTTCCGCGGTCAGGAGGGCATGGGACTCGGCGACGGGACCGGTGTGCTGCAGGACATCGCCGAACTCGAGGAGCTGGGGGACCAGCTCTCGCAGCAGTACAACGGTGCGGCGCTCGACGACATCGACGCCGATGCGTTGCTGCGCCAACTGGGTCCGGAGGCGGCCGCGGACGCGCGGACGTTGGCGGACCTGGAGAAGGCGTTGCAGCAGGAGGGTTTCCTCGACAAGGGGGCCGACGGACAGTGGCGCCTGTCCCCCAAGGCCATGCGGCAGTTGGGGCAATCGGCTCTGAAGGACGTCGCGGGCGGCATGGCATCGCGCCGCGGTGAGCGTGACACCCGCCGAGCGGGCGCGATGGGCGAGCCCACCGGTGCGTCGCGCGCCTGGGAGTTCGGCGACACCGAGCCGTGGGACGTCGTCCGGACGGTGACCAACGCCGTCCTGCGCACCGCGACGGAACCTCGCGGAGACGGCGAGACCGGAGTGCGTCTGGCCGTCACCGACGTCGAGATCAGCGAGACCGAGCTACGGTCACAGGCCGTGGTGGCCCTGCTGGTGGACACGTCGTTCTCCATGGTGATGGAGGGTCGCTGGGTTCCGATGAAGCGGACGGCGCTGGCGTTGAATCACCTCGTCAGCACGCGGTTCCGCGGCGACGATCTGACGATGATCGGTTTCGGACGACACGCGCAGACGCTCACACCGTCGGAACTGGCGGGGCTCGACGGCGCGTGGGACCAGGGCACCAACCTGCACCACGCGCTGATGCTGGCCACGGCGCACCTGCGGCGCAATCCCAACGCCCAACCCGTGGTGCTCATCGTCACGGACGGCGAGCCGACCGCCCATCTCGAACCGGACGGCCACGCCTTCTTCGATTATCCGCCGCATCCGCGGACCCTCGGGTTGACGGTCAGGGAGCTCGATACCCTGGCGAAGATCGGTGCGCAGGTGACGATCTTCCGGCTGGGAGACGATCCCGGTCTGGCCCGCGTCGTGGACCGGATGGCCCAGCGCGTGGGCGGGCGGGTCGTCGCACCCGATCTGGACGGACTCGGTGCCGCGGTGGTGAGCGACTATCTGAGCGCCCGCAGGAAGCGCTGAGCCGGCTCAGGTCCCGTTGAGCACCGTGCGGGTGCCCACCGGGGCCGCGAGCTGCAGCTCCATGGTCCCGTACACGGCGATCATGATGCAGGACTTGTCCTTCGCGGATTCGAGGGTGCCGGTCCGGACGGTGACCACCACCGTCTCCTCGGTCTCCTCCACGGTCGCGTCGGCGCCGTAGCACTCGGGAGTGCCGGTGACGAAGTGCACCGCGATCCGGTTGCCCGGCAGCGCGGTCCACGCCTCGAACGGTGTGGACTGCGCCATCACCAGCGACGCGCCGGGTGTGAACTCGGTGCCCACCTGGTCCGCGGCCACCTCGTGGGGAACCGGCGGTGAGCCGGGGACGGGCACGAGGTCGGTGGGGGACGCCGCGCCGGTCTCGAGGTCGCCGGCGTCGCCGGGGTCGGAGGAGCCGCATCCGCCGAGTGCGACACACAACAGCAGCCCCAGGGCGAACGACCTCATGACCTCCACGGTAGCGCGGCCGCGCGCGGGCCCGGCCGAGCTCGCTCCCACGGTCACGCGAGCAGCGCGGCGACGAGGGCGATGACGGGAACGGACACCAGCGTCGTGACGAACGCGGTGTCGCGTGCCAGCACGGTTCCGCGGCCGTAGCGGGTGGCGTAGATGAACACGTTCTGCGCGGTGGGAAGCGCTGCGATGACCACCACGGCGAAGAGGTCGTGGCCGTCGATGCGCCACACCCACCGCGCCAGGACGTAGGTGAGGACGGGCAGCACGGCCATCTTGAGAAAGGTCGCCAGCGCGACGTCGCGGCGCGGTCCGGCTCCCCGCTCGAGCACGCGTACGCCCTGCAACGACATGCCGAAGGCGAGAAGGGCGCCGGGAACGCTGGCGCCGCCGAGCAGTGCGAACGGCTGCATCACGGGGTCCGGCAGGCTCAGACCCGTCACGGCGAGCGCCAGTCCGGCGAGGCCGGCGAGGACGATCGGGTTGGTGAACGGGGCTGCCACGACACCGACCAGCGAGGTGCCGCGCGACGACGTCGAGACGTCCAGGATCGTCAGGGCCAGCGGCGAGTAGATCATGATCTGGAAGAGCAGCAGCGGCGCGACGAACGAGGCGTCGCCCAGGACGTACACGGCGATGGGGATGCCGAGGTTGGCCGCGTTGACGTAGGACGCGGCGAGTGCCCCGATGGTGGCCTCGGGGACCGTGCGCTTCGTGATCGTCAGGGCGATCACCAGATACAGGGCTCCGACCAGCAGAGCCCCCACGGCCGTGATGGCGAGTGTGGGGGAGAAGATCACCGACAGGTCGGCGCGGGCGAGGGTGTCGAACAGCAGCGCCGGAGTGGCGACGAAGAACACCATCCGCCCCAGAACGAGTCCGCCGGACTCACCGAGTACGCCCGTACGGGCGACGACGTAGCCGATGAAGACGACCACGAAGATGACGGTGAATCCGGCGAGAACTCCTGACACGGGGGGCCTGTCAGCCCCTACCGGTCGACACTCAGCGGGTGGTGAACGGAAGGAGCGCCATCTCGCGTGCGTTGCGCACGGCGGTGGCGACCTGACGCTGCTGCTGGGGGGTCAGCCCGGTGACACGGCGGCTACGGATCTTGCCGCGATCGGAGATGAACTGACGCAGCAGGTTCACGTCCTTGTAGTCGACCTCGGTGATGCCCGCCGCGATGAGCGGGTTCTTCTTGGGCTTGCGATCCTTCTCGACCCGATCCTTCTTGGACGGGCCCCTCTTCACTGCCATGAGTTCTCCATCTCACCAACTGCTCTTGTGGACGCCGGGAAGTTCCCCGCGATGTGCTCTCTCTCGAACGCCGATGCGGGAGAGTCCGAATTTCCGGAGGTACCCGCGCGGGCGACCGTCCGCAGCGTCTCGATTGCGCAATCTTACCGGACTCGCATCGCGCGGTAGACGCTGGAGAGCCCGCTGCGCCGCGAACCGGTCCTCGTCGCTCGTCGAGGGCCTCCGGATCAGCTCTTTCAGCTCGTGGCGACGTGCCGCGTGGCGGGCGACGATCTCGGCCCGCTGGGTGTTGCGGGCGATCTTCGACTTCTTGGCCATCAGCGTTCCTCCCGGAAATCGACGTGTCGACGCACGACGGGGTCGTACTTGCGCAGGACCAGTCGGTCGGGATCGTTGCGCCGGTTCTTCCGGGTGACGTACGTGTGGCCGGTGCCGGCGGTCGACGTCAGTTTCACGATCGGCCGGACGTCGGTGCTCTTGCTCGCCATGTCAGGACTTCTTTCCGGCCGCGACGAGCCGCGTGACGACGGAGTCGATGCCGTCGCGGTCGATGGTCTTGATCCCCTTCGCCGAGACCGTCAGCCGCACTCGTCGGCCGAGGCTCGGTACGAAGTAGGTCTTGTGCTGCACGTTGGGGTTCCACCTCCGACTCGTGCGGTGGTGGGAGTGCGAGACGGACTTCCCGAAGCTCGGGACCCGTCCTGTGACGTCGCAGTGCGCGGACATCGGGAACCCTTCCTCTCTGTCGACTGGTGACCGGACTTTATCGACAACAGTTGTCGACAAGCGCTGTATCGGAACTGTACGCTCGGACGCCGGTAACTGACAATCGTTGTCGACAACTCGAAGAACCGAAAGGACGTGCAGTGCCGATGGAGAACCTCGAGGCGCCCGACAGGAGAACGCCCCTGGTCGTGGTGTGCGGGCCGGAGGATCTCGGCGCCGCGGTGAGCGCGACGTTCCAGGAGCCGGGCACGATCGTCCTGCACCACGACCTCTCCGACGCCACCGTCGGTGTCGTGCGGCGGCGGACGGTCCGGATGGACGACGACGCCACGCCGACCACCCGGGTCGTCGACCTGGCGGGTCTCGGGTGCTGCGTCTCCTGCCTGCTGCGGGAGGATCTGCTCCCCCTGCTGCGATCGGTCTCCGCGGACTCGTCCGTGCGACGCATCGTCGTCCGGGTCGATCCCTCGCTGGAGGTCGAGGCGATCTGCTGGGCGATCGAGAACACCGTCGTCACCGGCATGGTCGGCCGGGTGGACGCCACGGCGTCGCGAGACGTGCGCATCGAGGCGGTCGTCGGCTGCGTCGACGGCGCGACCTGGCTGTCCGACGCCACCGGCGACGAGCTCGTCGGCGAACGGGCGTTCCCGCCCGGGCCCGACGGCGGTCAGGTCGTGGATCTTCTCGACGACCGCACCGTCGCGCAGGTCGCCGTCGGCACCGTTCGAGGGTCCGATCTGCTGGTCGTCGCGGACACCGGAGTCGATCGGTGGGACGCCGCGCGCCTAGACGCGGTACTGGCGCGGCTCGCACCACGCGCGCCGCGGGTCTGGATCCTGCCGGGCGAACGTCCGCGAGACCTGCTGGCCCGCGTTCCGGCGACGGCGCGGCGAGGACTCGTCGACGACGCCCACGCGCCACTGCTCGACGGGCAGCCGCCGCTGTCGGCGGAGTGCGGCGTCACCCTGGTCGAGTTCACGGACCGACGGCCGTTCCACCCGGGCCGGCTGCACGACGCGATCGACGTTCTCCTCGACGGTGTCGTCGCCACCCGCGGTCGGCTGTGGGTGGCCACGCAACCCGACGCCGTGCTGTGGCTCGAGTCCGCCGGCGGTGGGCTCCGGGTTGCCTCCGCGGGCTCGTGGCTCGCGGCCATGGCACCGGACGACTACGAGGAGGCGCCCACCGCCCGCCGCGCTCTCGCCGCACTCGCATGGGACGAGGAGTACGGGGACCGCGCGCAGTCGCTGGTGGTGCTGGTGCACGAGGCAGATCCCGAGCACGTGTACGCGGCGCTGTCCGACGCGCTGCTCACGCCGGACGAGCTCGAGACTCCCGAGCTCTGGGCCGAGTGGGCTGACCCTTTCGGGCAGTACCACGAAGATCCCTGCGAGACAGACAGTTCCGCCGTCGGGGCGGACGACGACAGAAGGGCTGCACAGTGAAGAAGAACGTACATCCGGACTACCATCCGGTCGTATTCCAGGACTCCGGGACGGGATCGATGTTCCTGACGAGGTCGACCGTCACCAGCGATCGCACCGTCGAGTACTCGGACGGTCGCACATATCCCCTGGTGGTCGTCGACGTCACCAACGAGTCGCACCCGTTCTGGACCGGCGCGGCGCGGGTGATGGACACGCAGGGACGCGTCGAGAAGTTCGAGCGTCGCTACGGCACCCGCACGAGAAAGGCCTGACCCGTGGCTGTTCCCAAGAGGAAGATGTCCCGCTCGAACACGCGCAGTCGACGCTCGCAGTGGAAGGCGACGCCGCCGGATCTGGTGTCCGTCACCGTCGGCGGCGTGACGCACCGGGTGCCGCGTCGGCTGGTGAAGGCGGTGCAGACGGGACTGTTGGACCCGTCACGACTGACCTGAGGGGCTAGCATCGCCGCATGAACGTCGACGTCACCCTGCTTCCCGGCATCGGGGTACGCAAGGATTTCGCGCTGTCCACGGGGCGACGCATCGGGGTCATCACGCGCAAGGACGGCACGAACGAGCTGATCGTGTCGAAGAAGGAGGACCCGGACTCGACGCAGGCGTCGATCACGCTGACGAACGAGGAGGCGGCGGCGCTCGGCAACCTGCTGGGCACGCCGCAACTCGTCGCGCAGCTGGGGGAGGAGCACCGCGACCTCCCCGGTATCCGGACCCGGCAGTTGCCGATCCACGAGGGATCCCGCTTCGACGGCCGACTTCTCGGCGACACCGCCATGCGGACCAAGACCGGGGTGTCCATCGTGGCGGTCATGCGGGCGGGGCAGGTCCAGCCGTCGCCGCCGCCGAACTTCACCCTCGTCTCGGGCGACCTGCTCGTCGTCGTCGGAACGAGCGACGGTCTCGATCACGCAGCGAAGATCCTCGGTAGCTGACGGGTGGGAGAGACTGCGCTCGGACTGACCGAGCTGGGCGCTGTCTTCTTCGCGCTGGGGTTGCTCGCCAGGCTCGCTTCGCGGATCGGCATGTCCCCCATCCCGTTCTATCTGCTCGCCGGGTTGTTCTTCGGCAACGGCGGCATCGTCGAGCTCGACGGCATCGACGACTTCACCCATCTCGCGAGCGAGATCGGCGTGGTGCTGCTGCTCCTGCTCCTCGGACTCGAGTACACCGCGAACGAACTGGTCACCGGGCTGCAACGGTCGTGGACCGCGGGCCTGGTCGACCTGGTGCTGAACTTCGTGCCCGGTGCGGTGACAGCGCTGATTCTCGGCTGGGGACCGATCGGCGCCCTGGTGCTCGGCGGTGTCACCTACATCTCGTCGTCCGGCATCGTCGCCAAGGTGCTCGGTGACCTGGGCCGACTGGGCAACCGCGAGACGCCCGTCGTGCTGTCCATCCTGGTGTTCGAGGACCTCATGATGGCGCTCTATCTGCCGATCCTCACCGCGGTGCTCGGCGGCGTCAGCATTCTCGGCGGCGCCGAGGCCGTGGGGATCTCCCTGCTCGTCGTCGCCGTCGTGCTGGTCGTCGCACTGCGGTACGGGTGGGTGGTGTCGAAGGTGGTCGCCAGCCGGGACCGAGAGGTGGTGCTGCTGAAAGTCTTCGGGCTCGCCCTCTTGGTGGCCGGAATCGCGTCGGCGATGCAGGTGTCCGCGGCCGTGGGGGCGTTCCTGCTCGGGATCGCCATCTCGGGATCCACCGCCCAGGCCGCCACCCGGGTGCTCGAGCCCTTGCGTGACCTGTTCGCGGCCATCTTCTTCGTCGTGTTCGGGTTCAACACCGACCCGCGCTCGATCCCGCCCGTCCTCGGGTACGCGGTGCTGCTCGCGGTCATCACCGCGGTGACCAAGGTGGCCACCGGCGCGTGGGCCGCGAAGCAGATCGGCGTGGGACAGCTGGGCCGGATGCGTGCCGGGGCAGCACTGATCGCGCGCGGCGAGTTCTCCATCGTCATCGCGGGTCTGGCCGTCGCGGCCGGCGCCGTGGAGAGCGAGCTGGCCGCACTCGCCACGGCCTACGTGCTGATCATGGCCGTCGCCGGACCCATCGCAGCCAGGGTCGTCGAGCCCGTGACGCTGCGCGTGCTGGCGGCGCGGGGTCCGACGTCATGAGACCGGCCTGTTGCAGCGATGCCTTCTTCGCCGCGAGCGCTGCCCGAGCCGCTGACCGGTCTTGGGTCCACTGCGCGACCACCTCGTCGGCGTCGACGCGGCCGATGGGTACCTGAGGTCCCACGGGCGCCCGCAGCCAGTCCATGATGCGCGCGTTCAGATCCTTGACGATCGCACGGACCGCGTCCTCGGACCGTACGTCCCGCAGCGCCTCCGGGAGACGCTCGACCTCCTTGCGCAGGCGGAGCGGCGTCGGCAGAAGAGCATCGCCCGAGAGGTTCTCGCGCTTCAGATACCCCCGCACCCAGGACAGCTCGTCGGTGCTCGACGGTGGGATCGGCTTGCCGAGGCCCGGCAGGTTCTCGAAGGCGCCGTTCTCCTGAGCGGACGCGATCTGCCGGTCCACCCACGTCTGGACACTGATGTCCGACGGCTTGCGTTCCGTCATGCGACGAGACCTCCTGCGCTGCTGTGCCTATCCGACGGGGTCGGACCCGAGCTCCTCCACGAAGTCGCGGACCAGTTGCTCCGCGATCACCCGAGCCTTGACGTTGGCGGCCTGACTCATCGTCGCGATGTGGTCGAAGGCCGCCTCCGGCGACATCCGCTGCGTGACCATCAGCAGGCCCACTGCCTGACTCAGGACACTGCGGCTGTCGAGCGCCGTGCGCAGCGAGGACACCTCGCGTTGCGCGCTGCCGAGCAGCTGCTCCCGCAACCGGGCGAGCTCGAGGTGCACCCGGACACGTGCGACGAGCTCCGCCGGCTGGAACGGCTTGGTCACGTAGTCGTCCGCACCGAGGCGGAGGCCTTCGACGACCGACTCGGATCCCGCACGTGCACTGAGCAACACGATCGGGACGCGCACCAGCCGGCCGTCGGACCTCGCCTCGTCGACGAGCGAGAGACCGGAGCGTCCCGGCAGCATGATGTCGCTGACGATGACGTCCGGCGGGTGGGCGCGGGCGTGCGCCATCGCGGAGTCGACATCGGCGAACATGGTCACGTGCCAGTTCTGTTCGCGGAGCAGTCCGACGAGGTAGTCGCGCATGTCGGCGTTGTCCTCGACGAGCACCACCTGGCGCTGATCGGGTGTCGGATCGGTCCGGACGCCGTCCAGCGGTCGCCAGGTGTCGGCTTCACCGATGTACCCGGCGCCCAACGCTTCCGCGACCTCCTGTGTGGTGGCGTCGGAGGCGGGCGGCGCGGACGCCACCGTGCGGGGAAGCGTCACGGTGAACGTGGATCCCGTGCCGTCCGGGCCGTCGCTCACGTCGATGGTGCCGTGCAGGGCGGCCACGAGGTCGCGCACCAGGGAGAGTCCGACGCCGGACCCCTCGCGGCTGCGACCGGCGGCGGCCGCGACCTGATAGAACCGGTCGAAGATCTTCGCTCGGTCGGCCTCGGGGACACCCGGTCCCGTGTCCGTGACCGTCAACGTCACCGTGTCCGCGTCGTCTCGCAGGCTCACGGTCACCGATCCCGCCGTCGTGAACTTGACCGCGTTGGACACCAGGTTCATCACCACGTGAGTCCACATCGTGCGGTCCATCTCGGCGAAGCGGTGGGTGACGTCGTCGAGTGCGAGGTGCAGTTCCACGCCGGCCCGCGCCGTCGCGTCGCGGAACATCGAGGCGCAGTCCGTGGTGAGCGAGACGATGTCGGTCGGTTCGAGAGACACGACGAATCCGTCGGCATCGCCGCGGGCGACGTCGAGCAGGGTGTCCACCAGTCGCTGCAGTCGCAGTGCCGCGCGCCGCGCGGTCTGCAGCGATCGCACCCGGTGCGGCGGCAGTGGGTTCTCCTGGTCGTCCACCACGTCGCCCAACGGACCCAGGAGCAGTGTCAGCGGGGTGCGGAACTCGTGGCTGACGTTCTCGAAGAACCGGGTCTTGGCAGCATCCAGCTCTTCCAGGTCGCGAGCCCTGCGGCGTTCTGCCGCATACGAGTACGCATCCGTCAGCGCCGTCGAGATGCGTCCGGCCACCAGATCGAGGAACACGCGGTACGGCTCGTCGAAGCGCCGCAACGCGCTGATGCCGGCCACGAGAACGCCGACGGGTCGGCCCGACGACGCGTGCAGGGGGAGCACGACGGCGGTCGTGCCCACGATCTCGCCGACACCGCTGTTGCTGACGCGATCGATCACGTCGCGATCGACGGTCGTGGCGGTGTGCGGCCGACCGGGGAGCGTCGCGGACGTCGAGGCGACGGGACGGATCTCGCCGAGTTCCGCGTTGTGGGTGGTGCGGAGGTGGATGGACGCGAACGGCACGTCGGCCTCGTTGCCGGCGAGCAGGTCCAGTGACGCCCGGCAGACGTCGTCGATGTCGCGGGAGGCCACGGAGATCGAGCCCAGCTCGTGCAGCACCGACATGCGGCGCTCCGCCAGCACCTGCTGGGTCACGTCGGTGGTGGCGACGAAGACCCCGTTCACCGTGTCGCCGGAACCGAGGATCGGGCTGTAGGAGAACGTGAAGAACGTTTCCTCGAGGTAGCCGAAACGGTCCAGCAGGACGCGCTGACGGGTGCGATGGACGGCGGTGCCGCGCAGGGCGTCGTGCGCCAACGGGCCGAGCTGCTCCCAGCCGACGCGCCAGCAGTCCGCGGCGCGCTGGCCCACGGCCTCGGGAAACAGGTCGCCTGCCATCGGGGTGTAGGCGTGGTTGAAGAGCTGGACCAGATCCTCGCCCCACCACACGAGCTGTCCCACCTCGGACGGGAACAGCGTGCGGATGGCGGTCACCAGTGCGTCCGGCCAGTTCTCGACCGGTCCGAGTGACGTCGTCGACCAGTCGAACTCGCGATGGGCGGTCGAGGTGGCGTCCGTGCCGGGGAACAGCTCGTCGCGGGTCGTCACGCGACCACGTGCATCATGCGAGCACACCCGTCATGCGCTGTGTGCTGTCGTCGTCCCCGGCATTCCTGATGAACCTTCCTCGCGCGTCTCCGTACAGTGTAAAGGTGCGCGCGGGGTGGTGACGACTGCGAGCGGATCAGGCCAGCGCACTCCCGGCGAGCCACTCGGACCACGGGACGCTCCAGTCACCGTTCTGCCACTGCTGCAGCGGTGCACCGCCGGTGTCGCGCACCTCGACGACGTCGCCGGGCACCGAGAAGTCGTAGAACCAGGACGCGTTGGCCCGGCTCAGGTTGAGGCAGCCGTGCGAGACGTTTGTGTTGCCCTGCGCCCACACGGTGTCCTCGAGTTCGTGCAGGTAGATGCCGTCGTTGCTGATGCGCGTCGCGTAGTTGATCGACTCCTTGTACCCGAGGCGCGAGTTCACCGGCAGCCCGTACGTCGAGGAGTCCATGATCACCGGGTTCGCCTTGTCCAGCACGGTGTAGACGCCGGGCTGAGTCCAGAACGTCAACGTCTGGCCACCGACGGTCTCGCTGCCTCCCATGCCCATCGACGTGGGCATGGTGCGCACGAGCGTGCCGTTCTCGTACACCTCTACCTGCTTGGTGTCGTCGTCGGCGACGGAGACGTGCGAGTCGCCGATGGTGAACGACGTGGTGACGTCCTCCTGTCCGAAGAGGCCCTCACCGACCTCGACGCCGTACACCTTCGCGGAGATGGTCACCGCGGTTCCGGGCGTGTAGTAGTTCTCCGGCCGCCAGTGGACGTTCTGGTCGTCGGCCCAGTACCAGGATCCGGTCACGGCGGGCGTGGTCTGGACGGACAGCGTGCGCTCGGCGGCGGCGCGGTCACCGATGGGCTCGTCGAAGTGCACCACCGCGACGATGCCGACGCCGAAGGTGCCCCCGTCCGTGAGCAGGTTGCCGCCCGACGTCACGAAGGACGGCAGCGTGTAGTTGTCCGGCTCCACGGTCGTGAACGTGCTCGTCTGCTCGTGCGCGGCGCCGTCGGTCGCCTCGGTGTCGATCTCCAGTGAGTACTGCTTCCCGTAGCCGAGCGTGGTGGCCGGCTTCCAGGTGGATCCGTCGGGTGTCACGACCCCGTCGACGACGACACCGTCCGCGTTCGTCATCCGCACCGCGGTGATGGTGCCGTTCGACGCCGTCACGCTCACCGGCGCGAGCGGGTTGACGTCGGCCGCGCCGTCCGGCGGGTCGAGGGTGAGGGTCGGCGCGGGTGCGGCCTGCGTCGTCTCCGGCGCGCCGCCGGAATCACCTCCCGAGCCGCCGTCACTCGATCCGATGGTGCAGGCCGAGGCCAGCAGCATCACGAACGCGAGGCACGCCAGGAGAACGGTGCGGAGAAGGGCAGGACGGGACGACATGCAGGTGCTCCGTAAGGTGCGGAATCGGGCAGCGCGACGACACGGCGCTGACCACCACGGTAGCGCGTGCGCGGCGCTCACCCCCGCCGAGCGGGAGTGCGGGTTCGATGGAAGCATCGCGGGCATGACCACGACTCGCCGCCGATCCTCCGTCCCGGACGCGTTGCCGCCCCAGGTGGTCGTCCTCTTCGGTGCCACCGGAGACCTGGCCAAACGCAAACTGCTCTCGGGGATGATGCACCTCGTCCTGTCCGAACTGGCGCCACGGATGCGCGTCGTCGGTACGTCGTTGCAGGAGATGACGTCGGACGAGTTCCGGGCGATGGCGAAGGAGGCGATCGAGCAGTTCTCCACGCGCACACCGACGGAGGACGAGTGGGACCGCTTCGCGACTCGCCTGACCTACGTGCCCCAGACCGCCGGCCCGCAGGCGTTGTCGGACGCGGTGGCAGCGGCGGAGAAGGAACTCGGGGACGGCGTGCAGCGGCTGCACTATCTGTCGGTACCGCCGTCCGCGGCGCTCGCCGTCATCGACATGCTCTCCGAGGCGACGCTCGTCGAGCGGGCCCGCATCATCATGGAGAAGCCGTTCGGCACCGATCTCGCCAGCGCCGTCGCGCTCAACGCGGCTGTGCACGAGACCTTCGCCGAGGAGCAGATCTTTCGCATCGACCACTTCCTCGGCAAGGAGCCGGCGCAGAACATCCTCGCGTTCCGCTTCGCCAACGGTCTCTTCGAGCCGATCTGGAACCGCACGTTCATCCAACACGTGCAGATCGACGTGCCCGAGACTCTGGGACTGGACGGCCGCGCCGGCTTCTACGAGTCGACGGGTGCCTTCAAGGACATGGTGGTGACCCACCTGTTCCAGGTACTGGCCTTCACGGCCATGGAACCGCCCACCGCGCTGGAACCCGAGGCGATCAAGGAGGAGAAGAACAAGGTCTTCCGCTCCATGCTTCCCCTCGATCCGCGGAACGTCGTGCGCGGCCAGTACTCCGGCTACCGCAGCGAGAAGGACATCGCCCCCGACTCGGACACCGACACCTTCGTCGCCCTGAAGTGCCACATCGACAACTGGCGGTGGGCGGGTGTGCCGTTCTATCTCCGGACCGGCAAGAAGCTGGCCGAGGGGCAGCGCATCATCTCGATCGCGTTCCGGGAGCCGCCCAAGTCGATGTTCCCGGCGGGCTCCGGCGTCGGCGCCCAGGGGCCGGACCACCTGACCTTCGACCTCACCGACTCGTCGAAGGTGTCGCTCTCCTTCTACGGTAAGCGGCCGGGCCCGGGCATGCGCCTGGACAAGCTCAGCATGCAGTTCGCGCTGCACGAGACGGAGAGTGCCGCAGACGTTCTGGAGGCGTACGAGCGGCTGATCCTCGATGCGATGCACGGGGATCACACGCTGTTCACCACGTCCGAGGGCATCGAGCGGCTGTGGGAGGTCTCGGCACCGCTGCTCGAGGACCCGCCGCCCGTCCGGTCCTACGCGCCGGGATCGTGGGGTCCCAACGCGATCCACAGTCTGGTCGCGCCCGATGCGTGGCGGCTGCCGTTCGAGCGCGAGTGGCGCGGGGAGTGACCTAGTTGCAGGTACTCGGCGCCGGTGTCCCGGCGAACCGGCCGTCCAGCCATTCCGCCGGCGCACTTCCGAGGTTCAGGATGCCGTGGCCCTGCCCCGGTGCCTCGCGGAGCTCGATGGTGTCGCCGAGTGCGCACGCTCGCTGCACCGCGGCCACCGTCCACTCCGGGAGTGCGAGTCGATCCAGTTCGCCGTAGCCGACGAACATGGGCGCGGTCGCCGCGGCGCCCGGCACTCCGGCCTCGGTGAGCCACGCGCGCAGACGATCTGCGGCGGCCTCGTCCACCGGTGCGTAGTCCGACGGTGTGACGGACTCGGCGATCGCGCTCTCGAGCCCGTCGTTCTCGCCCTCGCAGGCGGCGAAGACGTCCCGACGTTCGTACAGCACACCGCGGAGGTAGTCGGTCACCTGGAGGTCGGGGTGCGCGACGGACAGCCCTGTCAGGACCGACGGCACCAGCGCGACCTGTTCGGCGGTGAGTGTTCCGGCCACCATCGCGTCGACGAGCGGGCTCAGGTCGGTCGCGGGGGACATGCTGATGGTGCCGACGAGGCGGAGTCCGTCGCCGTAGTCGGCGGCCCGTTCGTTGGCGGCCCACACCGCCTGCCCGCCCTGGGAGACGCCGTAGCCGATCCAGGAGTCGGACGCCGTCGGTTCCACCTCGCGCGCTGCGCGCACCGCGTCGATCACGTTGTTGCCGGCCGTGGCGGCATCGAGGTACGGGTGCGGACCCGGGGTGCCCAGGCCCTCGTAGTCGGTCATGGCGACCACGTAACCGTTGGCGAGGAAGGGGATCACGGTGGTGAGCGCCCCCAGCAGCCCGATGTGGGTGGACGGTGCGCACCGACTGTCGGTACCGGTGGTCGCGTGGCCGACGGAGACGACCGGCCACCCACCTGCCGGTGGGTCGCCGCGAGGAACGAGGACCAGCCCGCTCACCTCGGTGGCGGAGCCGTCGATGCCGGAGGTCGAACGGTAGAGCACCGTCTTCGACACCGCTGTCAGGGTGGCGAGCGCGGGATAGCCCGCGAAGTCACGAGGGGTGCCCAGCAGTGAGCCCGCGGCGACGTCGGTGAGAGAGTCGACGGCCGTCTC
This sequence comes from Rhodococcus sp. SORGH_AS_0301, assembly GCF_030818285.1. Lineage (NCBI taxonomy): Bacteria > Bacillati > Actinomycetota > Actinomycetes > Mycobacteriales > Nocardiaceae > Rhodococcus > Rhodococcus sp. SORGH_AS_0301. The sequence continues at coordinate 2,827,036 of NZ_JAUTAC010000002.1, read as the reverse complement.
CGGGGCCGACTCTCCCGGCAGCCCAGCGCAACTCGCGCAGAGGACGGCCAGCACCGACAGCCAGATCAGCGCGACCTGGCGGCGCGCGGTCGTCGTCCCGATGATCGCGGCCACCGCACGTCACTCCCCGTCGGAGCGCAGGTCGGCCGTGTTCCGGCTCAGCAAACCGACAGGATCGGCACACGCGCGGGCGAGGGCACGGTCGACCGTCTCGGTCTCGATCATGCCGCTGCAGAACGACGCCGAGTACGAACGTCCGCCCTGGACCTGCGAGACGAGGATCGAGATGCCGTCCGGGCCGTCGGGTTCGAGAGAAGCCGTCATCTGACGGGGCCGACCGTCGTCGAGCCAGGGAAGGTGGTCGTAGATCGAGAGGGTGCCCAGGTCGCTCACCGCGAGTCGCGGTCGGTCGGGCACCGTGACGACGTCCTCGCTCGGCGCCGGTGCCGGGGCCGTCCGGTGACCCTTGAGAGTTGCTCGGGCATCGGCCATTCCGAGCACGGCGATGGGCCAGCCGGAGTCGATGACCTGCTTCATGACACCGGCGACGTCACCCGGCGTCGGCAGCACGGGCAGGCGGACCGGGATACCGATCGCGAAGTTGCCGTGTTCCGCGCGGTGCTTCTCGTCGAGGTACCGGCGGCAGTTGAAGAGGATCATGACGTGCTCGTCGAGGGGGACACCCTCGGAGCGCAGAGCGGCGACGAGCAGAGCGACCGACACCGACGCGCCGGTGGCGCCCGGCGCGTTCGCCTTCGACCACGATCGCAGTTCCGCCACCTGCTCGGGACGCATGTAGGCCGCGCGCGTGGTCTTCGACGATTCCCAGTGCTCGATACGGCGCGTCGGCGCCCCGTCGGCCGTCGCGTCACGCCGTTTGTGGACGGCGCGTAGGCGCCGGAAGTCCTGCAGGGCACGAGGGTTGGATCGGTAGTGCCGCCGCAGAGCACTCCACGTGGCGCTTCTCGGCAGCGACGGCGCCATGCTGCGTGCGATCGCGAAGCCGGGGTCGCACGCGGCGGCGCCGACCAGCAGTACACCGAGCTGACCGTCGCCCACGCCGTGGGAGTAGTGGACCACGGCGTAGTCACCGCACAGCACGATCTCCACGGGGGCGCGTACACCGTCGCGGGTGCGCACCCGGTCCATCAGCTCACCGAGGTCGTCGGTGGCCAGATCCGGCCTGCTGGTGACGGCAGTGCCGGCGCCGACGTCGGTGCGGTACGCCCAGTTCCGACTGTCCGAGCGGGGATCGAGCCGGATGCGGGAGGTGGGGGACGCGTTCTCCGCCGCGGCGAGCATCGCGCGCGCGGCGTCGACGTCGAGACCCGCCGTCGGCCCGACGACGGCGAGGGTCTGCGCGGACGCGAAGGTGCGGTCGAGTTCGGTCGACGGGTACTCAGACTGCGGCATCGATCACCTCCTGCATTCGTGAGCGGAAGTTGGCTCGCGAGAAGCCTTCCGCCCAGACGCGGATCTGCGCTCGATCGAACTGGGCCGGGTCGAACGACGTCATGGCGTCGGCGAAACCGGTGACGATCTCGTCGTCGGTACCGGGCTGCACGTGCAATCCGGTGGTGCCGTGGATGACCGAGTCGACGGCACCACCCTCACCGAGCGCGATGACCGGGGTACCGGTGGCCATCGACTCGACGGGAACGATGCCGAAGTCCTCGATGCCGGGCATCAGCAGTGCACGCGTGGAGCGGTGGAGCTCGAGCAGCTTCTCGTGCGAGACGCGGCCGAGGAACACCGTCTTCGGTCCGGCGAGGGCGCGGCACTGCTCCATCGCGCGGCCGTCGCCGGCGACGATGAGCGGTACGTCCGCCAGGGCTGCTGCACGGATCGCGATGTCGGGACGCTTGTACGGCACCAGGCGACCGGCGAGCAGGAAGAAGTCCTCACGCTCCACCGTCGGATCGGGAGTGAAACCCTCGGTGTCGACGGGTGGGTGCACCACCACGGCGTCGTCTCGTCCCCACCAGCGCGAGATGCGGTCCGCTACGGCGGTCGAGTTGGCGACGACGGTGGTCAGACGCGGCGCGGCTCCTGTCTCGCAGCGCCGTGCGACGGCCGACAGTGCCGTGAGGATCGCGGCACCTGCGCGGCCGCCGCCCTCACCCGCCCGCAGTTCCGGATCCCACGCCCAACGCGCCGGGCTGTGCACGTAGGCGATGACGGGAGCGTCGGTCGCGTGCACGGCCTGCGTCGCGAAGGCGTGGTGGCTCACGACGACGGCCTCGGCGTCGCGCAACGGCAGACGACGGAACACCGTCGGCATCAGCGGCAGGACCGGGGCGTAGGACCGCTGACCGATGCCGTTGTAGATCGAGTTGAGCCACGTGGTGTCCGGCGGCGTGGTCAGCCCGGCGGGAGTTCCCTCGGGACGGGCGATGGGTGCGTACACGCGCGCACCCGGCCACTGCAGAGCGAGCTGTTCGACGACGTGCTCGGATCCGGCGATCTCGGTGAAGCGCTCGTGGACGATCGCGATCTTGTCAGTGTCTGGCATTGTGTCCGACCTGTTCCTCGGGGCGCTGGGAGGCCGTGCGTCCACCCGGAGCGGGATCGGACCGGCGCTTGCGGCCGGACGGTTGCACGACGAGGTGAGTGTGGATGCCGAACGTCCGCAGCTGCTTCAGCACTCCCTCGGCAGCTCGGCGGTCGCGTCCACCGGACGACAGTAGTACCACCGCGGTCTCGACGTCGTGCACGTCGACGAAGGTCCACCACTCGCTCGTGAGGTCGGCCCCGACGAGTGCGTCCGGGTGGCGGGGCTGCCCGCCCGTGGAGAGGGAGGTGGGAGCCGGATACACGGCGTCGTCACCGACGAGTACCAGCACGTTCTGCTCGATGCGGCCGTGGGCGGCGTGCCGAGCGCCGGCCGATCGGGTGCCGTTGCCGTTGCTGCCGTTGCCGTTCGACGACGGCGCGCCCCGGTCCGACGCGGCCACCGTCGCGGCGACGATGGGCGGCAGGCCCGTGGTCACCTTCGGATCGAAGTCGGCCTGGTACTTGCGAGCGACGCGGCGGGCCCACGCGGGCCGCGGACGACGCCCGAGTCGACTGCGCAGCAACACGATCAGCTCGGCGGCGACGATGAACGCCACCAGGCCCGCGACGGAGGCCTCCGAGGCGGGCATCGGTGAGACGGGGGCGGTGCTCTGCTCGGGCACGGCGAGCACCACCAGCTGGTTCCCGCCGCCCGTGCTCTGGAGCTGTGTCAGCTGGTCGCGGAGGTCGGCGAGCGACTGGTCCGATGCGGAGCGGGCAGGGTCGCCCGGGATGAGCTGGGAGTTGCGGGCTTCCTCGGCCGCGATCGAGGCTTGAACCTGCTCGAGCTGCCCCTGTGCGTTGCGGGCGGCGTTGGCCGACGACGCCTGCGACACCGTGGTCACCGTGGTGCGGGCGACCTCGAGGGCGAGCTCGGGGGAGTCCGCGGTGACGGTGAAGGTGAGCAGCGCCGGCGACGTTCCCGGGGCGAGCTCGAGGTGGGAGGCGAGCTCGCCGGCGTCCCAGCCCGTGTCGACCTGCGACAGCACCTGATCGAGCACGTCGTTGTCCGCGGCCAGCCCGATGAACGGGGCGCGCAGCTGCTCGATGAACGCGTCGCCCGGGATCACCTCGCCGGTCGCCCGGATCTCCGTCACGACGGATGCCGCGTACTGCTTCTCGGTGCCGTACTCGCGGAGGGCGAAGACGCCGGCGCCGACGATCAGCGCGATGATCAGAGCGGGAAGGAACGCGCGTCCCAGTTCCCGCATGTGCCCGGCGAGATCTATCGGCGGAGGTACGTCTCCGCGGTGCACGGGGTCGTCTACGGGCGCCAACCGAATCTCCTCGAGTTGCTGGTGCGCGTGCGGTCATGCCAGGTCGACGGCATGTCCCATTCGATACTACGCAGGGACGGAGACCATTCCTGCGTAGGCGAATTGCCGTGTGTCACCGTTCGGGAGATCGGTCCGAGGGCCGTCGTGAAACCGACGCGGTACCCATTCTGGGCGCGTGAGGAATGGATGATGGCTCTTTCTGTCGTGGCATTCATGCGGTCAATTCCGTCAACAGTCGGGGGAGGGTGACCGAGATGTCGTGACGCGTCGCGACGGTGTCCCGCGCGCGTGCTCCCATGTCCGCGCGCGCCGCGTCGTCGCCGAGCACCCTTCGCAGAGCGTCGGCCAGTGCCGCCGCGTCACCCGGCGGGACCAGCACGCCCTCCCCGCGAGCGAGGAACTCGGTGGGACCGCCGTGATCGGTGGCCACCACCGGCACCCCGTGGGACATGGCCTCGAGGACGGACAGGGGCCCCGCCTCGGGGAGAACGCTGGCCGACACCACGACGTCCCACCGGCGCAGCGCGCTGTCGGGATCGACGTGCCCGAGGAAGCGGACACGTCCCGCGAGATCGGGACGTGCTGCCCGCGTGTGCAGTTCGTCGACGTACGCCTGATCGCCGGAGAAGCTGCCGCCCGCCAGTTCGACCACCACGTCGTCGAGCCTCGCGACCGCGTCGAGCAGAACGAGGTGCCCCTTCCACGGAGTGAGGAGCGCGAGCATGCCCACGACGGGCGGCGAGTGCGTGGGGGCGGCGAAATCCTCCACGGGCCACGGCACGCCGTAGGGCACGATCTCCACCTCGATGCCGAGGTCGCGTACCGGTGCCGCCGCGGCGGACGTGCACGCGACCGCGCGGCGGACGGCGCCTCGACTCGCCGACGCCACGGCGCGCTGGCGTCCCGCCGCGATCGCATCGTGCACCAGCCAGGCGACACCGTGCGGTGGCCGGGCGAGTCGCGCTGCGGGCAGGGCGAACAGCGAGTTGACGACGGTGTGGGTCGCCGGCCGTCGCGTCACCGCACGCAGCGTCCGTGCGGCGGACACCCACCGCGCCGCCATCCTCGCCGCGGCGCCGATGCGGGCGACTCCCTGCTCTCCGCCCAGGCCCAGCTCGGGGATCGCGACGTGCACCGCGGCGTCGGGCAGCGCCTCGGACAGTGCCCCGACGGGACAGACGACGGTGACGCCGCCCGGCCCCCGCAGTGCCTCGGACACCAGCGACAGCAGCATCTTCTCGGCACCCGAGATGTTCGCGGTGTGCGCGACGAACACGGTGGTGCGGTCCGGAGTCACGAGGCGACTTCCGGGGCAGGAGAGTTGCTGCGCGAGTCACGCTTGGTCAGGAGGAACCCGCACGCGGCGACCAGGAGCGCCGCGACGACCGAGATCAGGAACCACAGGGACGGTGCCGCGTCGACGAGCAGTGTCGCCCCGACCGTCACCGCGGCCGTGACGGCGGCGAGCACGAGGATCGGCGACACGGCGAGCAGCCCCGACATGGGCATGCTGCGCTCGATCACGACCCACAGCATGATCACCGTGACACCGAACGTGACGACGGTGGCGATGGCGGATCCGTTGTAGGACAACCTCGGAATGAGCGCGACGTTGAGGCCGATGTTGAGAGCGAGGCCGAACAGCGCGACGAGCGGGTAGTGCCGCTGCATGCCCGCGGAGGCGAGCAGGAAGATGCCGAGCAGGATGAGCGACATGATCGCGGCACCGAGGACGAGGAGCCGTGCCGCGTCGGAACCGGGAGCGAAGCGCTCGCCGTAGAGCAGGCGGATGAGCGGCTCGGCAGAGGGCCAGAAGCCGGCGACGGCGACGGCGCCGAAGGTCGCGAAGTACAGTCCCGCGGAACGGGATCGGGCGCGGAACGTGGCCGTCTCGCTCGGCCAGGCCGCCACGAGGAGGGTGCTCACCGGCGCCACGGCGGCCAGCGCGATGGTGTCCATCATGTCGGAGAACTTGTAGCCGATGGAGTACAGGCCGACCGCGTCGAAGGTGTCGAGAAGGCTCAGCATCAGGACGTCGATCTTCAGCATCGCGATGGTCAGCGCGAAGCCGATCGCGAGGGGAATCGCCTCGCGGAGGTAGGCACCCCACCGGTGGACGTCGATGTGACGAGACGGGCGCAAGCCCACCGACCGCCGCCGCACCGCGAGACCCTTGCCGACCGCGCGGAACGCCTCGTTGAGCACGGCCGGCAGCACGAAGATCAGCAGCACCGGCGCGAAGACGGCGGCGAGGATCGTGAGCACCAACTGCAGGCCCTGGCCCAGGCTCTCGATGACCGCGACCAGCAACAGTCGATGGCGAGCCTGGAACAGCACGGAGAGTGCGTGGGACGGCGTCGCGAACACCACGACGAGGCCGCCCAGAGCGGTCGCCGCGATGACCTCACCCGGGTACTGCAGCACCACGACGTAGCCGACGGCGAGCACGTACCCCACGAGTCCGAGCACGGTGCGCAGTGCGAGGAACGACGAGGCGGTGCGGCCGATCTCCTCGGCGTCGTCGTCCATCAGTCGGGCCAGGACGACGCGGCCGACGCCGAGGTCGGTGACGACGGACATGAGTCCGAGCAGCGCGAAGACGAAGCTGAACTGACCCCACCCCTCGGGGCTCAGCGAGCGGGCCACGATGACGCTGCCCACCCAGCCGAGTCCCGCCACGATCACGCGGGAGATCAGCACCGCCGCGGTCGCCCGCGCCGCCGCCTTCGGATCGGCGGCGAGCGCGCGATAGTCGGGTGCAGTCGTCTCGGGTTCGGGGGTGACGGCACCCTCGACGGTGATGTCGTCGTCCATCAGAGCAGGCCTGCGTCCCGATAGGCGTCCGCGGTGCGCTCGGCGGTCCGGGCCCACGTCAGGTCGGCCATCGCGTGCAGGGCCTCGGTCACCAGGTCCGCGCGCGCCGTCTCGTCGAACATCAACGGGCTCAGTGCCTCCGCCCAGTCGTCGACCCGCTCGTTGTCGAGCAGCACGGCGCCCTTGCCGACCACCTCGGGCAGGGCGCCCACCGCGCTCGCGACCACGGCGCCGCCGCACGCCATCGCTTCGACCGGGGGCAGCCCGAAGCCCTCGTAACGCGACGCGTACGCGGTGACGGTCGCCGCCGCGTACAGTGCGGGCAGGTCCTCCACGTCGACGTAGCCGAGCCCGTTCGCGTAGCGGGGTGCGTCCGGGCCCGTGGACCCCGCGCCCGCCAGGAAGAAGGGCACGCCCAGCTTCTCCGCGGCGTCGGCGACCAACTGCACGTTCTTGCGCGGCTCCACGGTGCCCACCTGCATGACGAAGCGTTCGGGCAGACCGTACTTCGCGCGCACCGTCTCCACCGCGCCGTCCTCCGGGGGCACGGCCCAGGCTGCCGGGGCGAGTTCGACGACCGCGGCGTCGCGGCCGCTGACGGCCTTGATGCGGTCGGCGGTGAACTGCGAGACGGCGATGAGCAGGTCGGCCTTGCGCAGCGACCGTCGCACGAGGCGCTGTTCGCCGGCGGCGCGGAAGCGACTCGACGCGGACGGCATGTCGATGACCGAGATGTCGTGCACCGTGGCGACGGTGGCGCCCCGGCCGACGAGGGGGAGATCGACGTCGAGCCCGTGGACCACGTCGTGCGATCCGACCGGGAGCGCACCGAGCACCGCGCGGACGGCACCGCCGGACACCGGCCGGGGGAGCGCGTCGACGCCCGTCGGCAGCTCGCCGATCGCGTCCTTCTGGACGACGGCGGCGAGGTCCGTTCCGGGGAGACGGCCGGGCAGCTCCCTCAGGAGCTCACGGATGTACGTCTGGACGCCGCTGCCGCCGGGACGGAGGGCGAGGGCCCCGAAAACGATTCGTGTTGTGCTGCTGCGCATCCCACAACTCCTAACAAGAGCCAGAAATAGACGTCGATAGGGAAGATCTCGAAATAGGTGGCCACCAGCGACGCGAACATCGCCGCGACGATGGAGGCGCCGACACCGAGTGTCAGCGCGCCGTCCTGACCGGGGAGGGTGCGGGAGAGTCGCGTGCACCAGATCAGGGCGGTCACCAGGAGCGCGAGGACGGCCCACAGTCCGATCGGACCGAGTTCGAGAGCCGTCTTCACGTAGTAGTTGTCGGGCTGGTAGTTGGTGGACAGCCCGAGCGACCCGGTGATGTTCTCACCCTGCGCCGACGAGATCCGGTCCGCTGCCGCACCACTCGACCCGAGCCCCTCGCCGAGCCAGTGGGTGCGCACCTTCTCGATGACCTCGTTCCATCGACCGCCACGTTCGTTCAGGCTGCTCGACGAGAAGAAGACCGACGTGATCTTGGGGACGAACGGCAGAATTGCGCCGACGAGCGCCGCCATGATCACGAGCAGCCCGCCGAGTGCGCGGAACCGGATGATGGTCATGTAGATCAGCCCGACCGCGAGTCCGAGCAGCGCCGCTCGCACGATGGCACTCGACATGGCGACCACCATGAACGGGCTCGCGCACAGGAACAGCAGGTTGCGCCGGCGCATGGGGTTCGCGAGCGCCACGGCTCCGCCGACGAGCAGCGACAGCATCACGTAGAGCCCGAACGGGAAGGGCAGGTTGAACGTGCTGAACGTGCGGAGCAGCCCGCCCGACGTCCGGACCTGGGTGCCGTACTCGTACCCGATCGCCACGAGCGCCGCCGGTCCCGCGAGCAACTGAGCGATGCCGACCAGGGACGTGAACGCGCCCATGCCCATGAGGATGCTGACGAGGTGGTCCCGGTCGCGGGCGTCGAACGGCGCGAGCCACAGGATCGCCACCAGCAGCAGGTAGAAGAACGTCACCTTGATGCCGACAAAGCCGATGATCCCGAACGACAGCAGTGCCGACGCGGTCCCGAACACCACGAACAGGGCTGCGGCCGGCCACCAGGGCATCAGCAGTGTCGGACGACGCGGGCCCAGCGCTCGACTGCGCCGGATCCAGGCGCTGCCGAGCGTGAAGATCACCAGGCCCTCCTTCCAGCCGGCGACGAAGCCGGGCAGCGGAAGGATGGCGAGGAGACCGTTCAGCGGGACGAACGCGGCCAGCAGCAGCACCCCGAGCTGCGGTCGGTGAAAGACCGCGCGTGCCACCAGGAACGCGACGACCAGCACGACGACCGCGGCGAGACCCTCGAGGACGATCAGCATGACGGGACCGCCGACACGGTCAGTCTTCCGCCTTCTTCAGGACCGCGGCGATGGTGAGGAACAGGATCTTGATGTCGAGGGACAGCGACCAGTTCTCGATGTAGTAGTTGTCCCACTCGGCGCGGTCGGCGATGGACGTCTGTCCGCGCAGTCCGTGCACCTGCGCCCACCCGGTGACACCGGCCTTCACCCGGTGGCGCTCACCGTAGCGGCGGATCTGCATCTCGAACAGATCCACGTACGCGGGGCGCTCCGGTCGGGGACCCACGAGGCTCATGTCGCCGCGAACGACGTTGAGGAGCTGGGGCAGCTCGTCGAGCGACGTCTGACGCATGATCTTGCCGATACGGGTCCGGCGATCGACGCCCTCGACGCCGCCCGGAGCGGCGCCCTCGACGCGAGTGAACTCGGCGTCCGAGGCACGCGGCGGACGCATCGACCGGAACTTGAGGCAGCCGAACGGTTTTCCGTCACGGCCGATGCGCTCCTGGGAGAAGAAGATGGGTCCGGGGGAGCTCGTCTTGACCAGCAGCGCGAGCACCAGGAAGACGGGGGAGAGGACCAGCACGCCCAGTCCGGCCAGGGTGCGGTCCATGACGCCCTTGACGACGAACTGCCATCCCTTGGGGTCGGTGTGCGGCAGCACCATCAGGGGCAACCCGCCGAGATGCTCGACGCGGGTCCGCACGCCGACGGTGTCGAACAGGCGCGGTACCAACCACACTCGCATGCCGTTCGAGTGGGCGGTGCGGATGGCCTTGACCAGACTCTCGGTCGGAACGTCCGAGAACCCGATGACGAGCTCCTCGGCACCGGTCTGCTCGATGGCCTGCGCGAGCTGCGACGGTGTGCCCATGTAGGGGACGGTCAGTGCCTCGGGAGTGTCGGGCTGCGGATCGACCGCGGGTGCCTTGTCGAGCACGCCCACGGGGTCGAGGCCGTACTCGGGGAACTGGTGCATGCGCGACGCCAGCTGGTGGGCGATCGGACCGCCGCCGATGATGAGCGTCGGAGCCGCCGACTTGTGGTTCACCCGCAGGTACCGCTGGATCGCGGTGCGCAGGAACCGCGCCACCGCCACCAGGATCGCCGCGGCGATCCACACCCGGACCATGAAGAGGCCGGGCCGGTACTCCGTGCCTATGACCAGCAAGATCGTCAGCACCAGCAGAGTGGCGAGCGCGACGGACGTCTCGACGGGACCGATCTCGTCGAGGAAGTTCCGGCGGAGTCCGCGTCGGTAGAGCGAGCGGGACGCCAGGATGAGCAGAACCAGCGGCACGAACAACCACGGCACCCAGCCGTAGTCGATGCCGCCCGTTCCCGGCCAGAACCTCGCCACGGCAACAGCCACGATCGCTGCCGTCGCGTCTGCCGCGATGGTGACCATCGTGTGTGCGGGATCGACGCGAAGACGGTCCGCTATTCCACGTTCATTGGACACCCTCGTGGCAGGGGCGTTGCGTAGCAACGTATCTCGCGATTCCAGTGTTTCGGACACAGGATTCACTCCGTACGGACCTAGTGGTTGACCGACCGAGGTCAACACTAGACCATTCTTTGGAGTTGTCTTCTCAGAATGGTCACGGCGCCATTACGGAAAAGCGACCGATGGACAGACTAACGAGGCGAAAATGTAGATCACGCCCGGAATGGTTCGCTCACTCGAAAATTCGCTCGCGAACCATCCACGCGATGTCCTTCAGTACCTGTACGTGCCCCGTCGTCCACTGACGTGGTTCGGCGTCCCAGACGCACAGCGTGCCCACCGCGTGACCGCCGTCGTCCACCAACGGGATGCCGAGGTAGGAGATGAAGGTCTTGTCCAGCACGCCGGGGTGGTTCATGAACTTCTCGTCGAGGCGGGCGTCCTCCACCAGCAGTGGTTCACCCAGGGCCACCGTGTGGCGGCACATTCCGGCCTCGAGGGGAATCTCCCGAGGTCGTTCCTCCTCCGGCCCGAAACCGACAGCGCTCTTGATGAACTGTCGGTCCTTGTCGATCAAGGAGATCGAGGCGCCCGGCGTGGACAACGCGTCCGCGGCCATGGCCACGATGCGGTCGTAGGCCGGTTCGGACGGGGTGTCGAGCAGCCCGGTGGCCTCGACGGCGCGCACGCGATCGGGATCGGTGACGATCGCGGGCATGTCGGATGCCGCCGGAGGTGTGGACGCGGGCGTGTCGGGCACCGGATCCGCCGTCGACTCGAGGCGCTTGAGCAGATGGCCGAGATCGGTGTCGTCCGCCTCGGCAAGTTCTTTCACCAGGCGTGTCATGACGGCGCGCCGAACATAGGCGGGCACCGTCTCGCCCACCCTCACGGCCTGCTGTTCCAGAACCTCGTTGAGGCGGGCGTCGAAGCCGTCGTTTCCCGTCGTCATTTCGCCGATACTAATGCAGGCTTGTACGGGATCGAGCGTTGTGGAGAATCATCGCAGCCGGAGCCTCGCCGGTGTCCGTTTTCGCTGGTACGCCCCGCGCGGCCGCCGCTGTTAGCCTGGGCCGGTGCTCACCGATCGGTCTGTTTCGCGTTCGAGGCCGACTCGGCGCGGAGCCGGTGCCGGGTTTCTCCGGCGATGCAGCGTGTCTGGTGCCGCTGTCCTTCTCGTTCTCGTCGGTGTGCCGGCACCGGCATCCGGCGCTCCGTCGGGCGAGGTACCGCGGTGCGTCGCGGAGTCCGACGGCGTCCGGGTGGGCGGATCACCCGGCGGCTCCTTCGGATTCCTGTCGGACGAGGACCTCGGACGCGAACTCGACATCGCGAAGAATGCGGGCATGTTCTCGGTCCGCATCGACATCGACTGGTCGGTGGTGGAGCCGCAGCCCGGTCGGCGCGACTGGTCGTCGACGGACAGAGTGGTCGACGCCATCGTCGCTCGGGGTATGTGCCCGTACGCCATCGTGACCTACGCACCTGCCTGGGCGCGTGTGGCGACGGCTCGGGATCAGCCCTACGCCCGGCCGGCGAGTCCGGACGCGTTCGCGGCCTTCGCGGCACTCGCCGCGGAGCGGTACCGCGACCGAATCGTGTTGTGGGAGGTGTGGAACGAGCCGAACATCACCACCTACTTCACGCCGCTGCCCGACCCGACGGTGTACGCGCTGATGCTGCGCGCGACGTACCGCGCCATCAAGAAGGTGCAACCGGAGGCGCTGGTGCTCGCCGGCGGTATGGCGCCCGCGGTGAACAACGGCACCAACATCTCGCCGACCGCTTTCCTCTCGTCGCTCTACACCCTCGGAGCGAATCGTTATTTCGATGCCTTCAACGTTCACCCGTACACGTGGCCGTTCCTTCCGAACGATCTGTCGACGGCGGCATGGAACACGGCGATGGCGATGTGGTCGATGCACGATGTCATGAGTGCCGAGGGTGACGGCGACAAGCAGATTTGGATCACCGAGATGGGCGCACCCACGGGAACGAACGCGAATGCCATGAGCGAGGAGGGGCAGGCCGAGTCCATCGGCATCATGCTCAATGCCCTTCTCGGCAATTCCTGGCTCGGGCCCGCGTACGTCTACAGCATGCGTGACTCGGGCAGCGACGAGTCCGACACGGAGCAGAACTTCGGAATGGTGCGCCGCGATTTCTCGCCCAAGCCTGCGCTCGCCGAGATCACGGAATTCACGGCGGAACATTCCGGCTGACGGTGCCAGGCCGGCGCAGTGTCGAACCTGAGGTCGCCCTCGGCTCACCGTCTCGGATTCGATCAGTCGTCCGGCGGCGGTGCGAGGTGCCGTTCGGGAAAGTTCAGGTGGTTCGGGATGCCGTGCCGACCCTCGTCGATGACGGCAGGCGGATGCCATAGCACTGTGCCCGGGTACGGATGACTCGGGGGAGCGGTGCTGGTGGCCCACTGGCCGGCACGTTCGCCGACGAGCGGATGGTGGACGTCGCACGCCAGCGCGAGGTCGTCGATGTCGGTGAGGCCGCCCGCCGCCCAGTCGTCGACATGGTGGGCCTCGCACCGTGACGCGGGCGCCGAGCATCCCGGCCCGGTGCAGCCGCGGTCGCGGGCGAACAGGGCGAGCCGCTGGTCGGTGCTCGCGCACCGGCGGGCTCGGGCGAAGTGCAGCGTGCTGCCGGTGGCCCCGTCGAAGACGCGGAGGTAGTGGTGCGCCTCGGCCGCGAGCCTGACGACATCGGCCACCGGGACCGTGGATCCGGTGGCGGTGATTCCGAGACCTGCTGCGGCGGTGAGCTGGTCGAGTGACACCGACACGACCATGGACAGGGGCAGACCACGATGCTGTCCGTGTCGACCCGAGGCCAGCACGTCCTTCAGGAGGTAGGTCAGTGCATCGTGATTGCGCTGGCCAGGGGTGCGGTGGTCCCACTCGGCCTCGCGGTCGTCCGACTCCTCCGCCGCGGCCGGCTGTCCTGCGTCGCCGGACGGGACAGCGTCGGTGGGGGTCGTGTCATCGTTCGCGGGCGGGGCGTCGAGATCGACTGAACCGTCGGGAGCGTTCGTTCCGGGTGCCGCGAATTTGGCGAGGAACGCGTCGAGGAGGGCGCGCAGCACCGGGTCGACGCAGAAGCGGCCGGTCGACATCGAATCGGGGCCCTGGGGGTCGATCTCGAAGAAGCGCTTCCTGGCGCGGTCGCGATCGTCGGGCTCCGCTCCGTCGGGATCGAGGTATTCGGTGAGGCGCGTCGCGATGGCCGTGAGCTCCTCCGGTCCGACCGTGCGCGCAAGGTTGGCGAGAGTCTGCTCGGCGGCGTCGCGCGTCTCGGCATCGACGGCGTGAGGGAGCTTCTTCAGGAACGAGCGGATGATCGAGACGTGTGCGTCGGCCAGCGCGCCGTCCCGCGCTGCCGCGGCCGTGTGGGTCAACGGCGGATCGAGCGTCTCACCCGTCATGGTCGTTCCGGTGCCGAGATCGCGTGCCACGGCAAGGCGGGATGCCGCGGCAGCCGTGGTGATGCGCAGCATGTGCGCCAGTGCGTGCGGAACACCGCTCGCGCCGATCGCACCGATCACAGAGTCGAATCCCGAGCCGGCCACCAGGCCGTTGAGCCAGGTGTGTGACGCGCCGGTGAGCAGGCGCCGGGTGTTCTCGGCCCCGCAGACCAGCGCCAGTCGGTCCTCGCTGGTGAGCGTCGACGCGTCGAGCATGGCGATGCCCTCGACCGCGGAGCCGAGCTGGGCGAGTAGCGCGCACACGCGGGGATCGTCGACAGGTGCGGCCACAGCAGGCAGCGCGCCGACACGTCGGCCCATCTGCACCTGCCAGGCCGACCCTGGATCCCCCGATTCCATGACCTCAGACTACATGGAGTAGAACATATGTTCGATATTAGATGTCACCGAATACGGACAGAGAACTGCCCACCGTTCACAGGTGAACGGTGGGCAGTCGTCGATGTGCGTCGGTGTCAGCGCGAACGGTAGCTGTGCGACATCTGGCGTCCCCGGAAGTCCAGGTCGCGTCCGCCGGACAACAGTGCGACCGCGAGTGCTGCCGCGCCGACGAGTGTCAGTGTGATCATCATGTGTTTCCTCCGATCGTGCTGAGGTCGGTTCCCCTGACCGGCCCCGGCGGGAGCGTGTCCCGCCGCGCTCCATGATTGCCCGCTGCGAGGTGGTTTCCACCGGAATGAGGGGCACCCCACGTGGTGCCGATCGGGGCGACGGCGGTCACAACTGAGTGTGACGCGAGGTCACGGCTACTCGCGTAGGCCGTCCGCCAGCTCGAAGACCCGGCCCATGTAGCGGGAGACGAAGACGTCGAGCGCGTGGTCGGACAACTCCAGGCACCCCACCCGTCGGAACCAGTGTTCGAGGTCCACCAGCTTGTCGCCGAGGGCCACTCGGTGGTCGTCGAGCGCCCGGAGCTCGTCCGCGACCGCGCGCAGCTCGAGCACCTTGTCGTTCACCGAACTCTGCGTCGCACCCACCTCATCCATGACTGAAGAGCGTAGCCGTGATCGAACGTATGTTCTAGTCCGGAATCCGGCGCCGGAGCGGTACGGTGACGCCGTGCCGAACCGCTCCCGCCGCCTGCTGCGCGCCTTGGTGACCCTGACCGCCACGACGTCCGTCGCGCTGACCCTCACGGGTGTGGCGCAGGCGCAGGACCGTGATCCGGGCACTCTCGTCGGATCGACGGCATCACCGGCCCCGATTCCGGGAAGTGTCGACGCCCGGCGCATCACCTACTGGTCGGTGGGCTCGCAGAACGAGCCGGCCCTGAGTACCGGTGGCGTCCATCTGCCGCCCGGCGAGGCGCCCGAAGGTGGCTGGCCTGTCATCGCGTGGGCCCACGGCACGTCCGGGCTCGGCGACGACTGCGCTCCGTCGGTCGTCGGCCCCACGTTGCCGGACCGCGACTTCCCGTACCTCCAGACGTGGCTGAACCGCGGCTACGCGATCGTCGCCACGGACTACGTGGGACTCGGTACCCCCGGAGTGATGCCGTACCTGGACGGCAAGGTGCAGGCGCACAGCGTCGTCGACAGTGTCACTGCTGCAAGGGAACTGGAGCCGACGCTGTCGAATCGCTGGGTCGCGATCGGCCAGTCCCAGGGCGGCGGCGCCGCGGTGACCACCGCGCGGTACGCCACCGAGTACGGCGGCGACGGCCTGGACTACCTCGGCGCCGTCGGGACCGGCGTGCCCGCCAACATCGAACTCGTTCTGCTTCCGCTCGGGCCCGGAGTCCCGCCCGTCGCGATTCCGGACGGTCTGACGTCCTACGTCTTCTACATCCTGGCGGGGTTGCGTGCCGCCCATCCGGAGATCGATCTGAACTCCTACCTGACTCCGCTCGGCCGGCAGTGGGTGGACACCGCCGAGACGCAGTGCGCGAACCCGTTCCACGATGCGGTGTCCGGGCTGCGACTCGGCGACATGTTCTCGCGGCCGCTGGCGCAGATCCCGAACGTGTACGGACTACTGAACGACTACATGGGTGTGCCCACCTCCGGGTACGACCGTCCCGTCTTCATCGGCCAGGGTCTGCGGGACGTCGATGTGCCTGCACCGTCCGCCCTGTCGCTCGCGGCGGCCATGACGGCCAACGGCGAACCGCTGACCTTCCGGACCTACCCGGGCGACCACAGTCAGACGTTCCGTGACTCGCAGCCCGATGCGATCGCGTTCGTCGACCGACTGTTCGGGCGCTGACACCGGCCGCCCCTGTGTCCTCTCAGCAGCGTCTCAGTCGTCGGGGCGACACTGTTCCCATGCGTGTACTGGTGACCGACGACGATCGTGCCGTCCGAGAATCGCTGCGACGGTCGCTGACGTTCAACGGGTACACCGTGGACCTGGCCACCGACGGTCTCGACGCCCTCGAGAAGGTCGCGGCCGAGCGACCGGACGCGCTGGTCCTCGACGTCATGATGCCCCGGCTCGACGGGCTCGAGGTGTGCCGTCGCTTGCGCAGCACCGGAGACGACCTGCCGATCCTGGTCCTGACGGCTCGTGACTCCGTGTCCGAGCGGGTGGCGGGTCTCGATGCCGGGGCGGACGACTACCTGCCCAAACCGTTCGCGCTCGAGGAGCTGCTGGCACGGCTGCGCGCACTGTTGCGACGCACCGGTGGGGAACTGGGTCCGGACAGCGAGGCCATGACGTTCGCCGATCTGTCACTCGACCCCGTCACGCGCGAGGTGCGACGGGGCGAACGGCCCATCAGCCTGACCCGCACCGAGTTCTCGTTGCTCGAGATGCTGCTCGCCAACCCCCGACGGGTGCTCAGCCGGAGCCGCATCCTCGAGGAGGTGTGGGGCTACGACTTCCCGACGTCGGGCAACGCCCTCGAGGTGTACGTCGGGTATCTGCGGCGCAAGACCGAGGCCGACGGCGAGACTCGTCTCATCCACACCGTCCGCGGTGTGGGTTACGTGCTGCGGGAAACGCCTCCGTGATGGTTGCTCCCTTCGGCCGCCGGCGGGGCGAGGCCGGGACCGACAAGGGGCGCGCGGCACAGGACGGACTCATGCGTCCTCCGATGCCCCTCACCCGCTCGGTGTCCCTGCGGTGGCGTGTCACGCTGCTCGCGGCGTCCGTGGTGGCCATCGCGGTCGCCGTCATGGCGATCGCCGCGTACGCGGTGGTGTCCCGCGCGCTGTACGGCGACGTCGACAATCAGCTGCGTACCCGGGCGAGTGCGCTGATCGAGACCAACCTCGTCGCCTTCGATCCCCGGTACGTCGCGGGCGCCACGCTCTACAGCACCGATGTCAGTGTCGCGCTGATCTTTCCGGACCTGACGAAGTACATCCCGCCGGGTTCGATCGTGCCCATCGGTGACCCCGAGATGGACGTCGCGCTGGGACAGTCGACCTCGTCGCTGCGCACCACCTCGGGAGCTCGCGTTCTCGCGGAGCGCACGCAGACCGGAAGCACGCTGGTGATCGCACAGCGGCTCGCTCCCACCGGCCAGGTCCTGGATCGACTGGCCTGGGTGCTGTTCGTCGTGGGCGGCTGTGGCGTCGTCCTCGCGGCGGTGGCCGGCACGGCGGTGGGACGCACCGGTCTGCGACCCATCGGACGGCTGACGGCGGCGGCCGAGCGTGTCGCCAGAACCGACGACCTGACGCCTATTCCGGTGACGGGCAACGACGAACTCGCCCGCCTCACCGACAGTTTCAACACGATGCTGCGGGCGCTCGCCGAGTCGCGGGCGCGGCAGAGTCGACTCGTGGCGGACGCGGGTCACGAACTACGGACCCCGTTGACGTCGTTGCGCACCAACATGGAACTGCTGATCGCGTCGAGTCGGCCGGGTGCGCCGCGCATCCCGGAGCAGGACATGGCGGAGCTGCGTCTCGACGTGGTGGCGCAGATCGAGGAACTGTCCACGCTCGTCGGCGATCTGGTCGACCTGGCACGTGAGGACGCCCCGGAGAACGTCTTCGAACGTGTCGACATGGCGGATGTCGTCGAGCGCAGCCTGGAGCGAGTTCGCAGGCGTCGCAACGAGATCGACTTCGACTCGATGACCACGCCGTGGATCCTGTACGGCGACCAGGCGGGTCTGTCCCGCGCCGTCCTCAACGTGCTCGACAACGCGGCCAAGTGGAGTCCGTCGGGCGCCACCGTGCACGTGGCGATGATCGCCCGGCCCGACGGCCTGCTCGAACTCACCGTGTCCGACGCGGGTCCGGGTATCGCGCCCGAGGAACGAGAGCTGGTGTTCGAACGCTTCTACCGGTCCACCGCGTCGCGGTCCATGCCCGGATCGGGACTGGGTCTGGCGATCGTGCGCCAGGTGGTGCTCAAGCACGGCGGAACCATCGCGGTCGAGGACTCGGTCACCGGCGGCACCCTGATTCGAATCGTTCTTCCGGGGGAATCCGCCGGTCCGCAGGATCTGCTGGGAACAGGATCGCAGGACCCACAGGCCACTGACACGATGATCTCAGCGCCCTCTCAGTCCGGCGGAGCATCGTCGATCAGGACGACGTGAGGTGACCGGTGCGAGCTGGTCATGGAGATGGAGCGAAACGCATGAACGAGGACCGCACCACTGGTGACACCGGCCGCGACGGCCGGGACGGCGCATCGGAGCCCACCGCGCAGCAGCCCGCGTACGGGGGCCAGACACAGCCCCAGTACACCGGGTGGGACGGTCGACAGTCCGGTCAACACCAGTCGGGTCAACACCAGGCCGGTCAACACCAGGCGGGTCAACACCAGCAGCCCCACAACCCGTATCAGCAGCCTCATCAGCAGGGACAGAACCCCTACCAGCAGAACCCGTACCAGCAGCCGCAGTACTACGGCGGGACGGCGCCGGCGACCACGTCGCGGAAGCCGGGGCGTGCAGCCCTCGTCGCAGGCGCCATCGCCCTGGCCCTGGTGAGCGGTGGAGTCGGCGGCGCGGTCGGCGCCATCGCTGCGGACGGCGGCAACGGTGGCGTGACCAACGCCCTCAATCAGCCCGTCACGCAGGCGAACCCGGCCGCCAACGCCCCCGACGGTTCGGTGCAGGCCGTGGCCGGCAAGGTGCTCCCCAGCGTGGTCCAGATCCAGGTGGCGGGCCGCACCGCCGAGGGCGAGGGGTCCGGCGTGATCCTGTCCTCCGACGGCCTCATCCTGACGAACAACCATGTCGTGTCCGGCGCGGGTGCGAACGCCCAGCTGACCGTCTCCTTCAACGACGGATCCACGTCGTCGGCGACGGTGGTCGGTGCGGACGCGTCCTCGGACATCGCGGTGATCAAGGCGCAGGGTCGCAGCAACCTGACGCCCATCGAGCTCGGCACCTCGGACGGTCTGCAGGTGGGTCAGGGTGTCGTGGCCGTCGGTTCGCCGCTCGGCCTCGCCGGCACGGTGACCTCCGGCATCATCTCGTCGCTCAACCGCCCGGTCGCGACCAGTGGCGAGTCGACGGACCAGACCACGGTGATCGACGCGATCCAGACCGACGCGGCCATCAACCCGGGCAACTCGGGCGGCGCGCTCGTGGACATGAACGGCAAGCTGGTCGGCGTCAACAGCGCCATCGCGACGTTGGGAGCGGGCGCCAGCTCGTCCGAGTCGCAGAGCGGGTCCATCGGCCTCGGCTTCGCCATCCCCGTCGACCAGGCCCGCCGCATCGCCGACGAGCTGGTACAGACCGGCAAGGCGACGCAGGCGATCATCGGCATCAGCGTCCCGAGCCGCGACGACGCCAACGGAGCCACGGTCATGGCCGTCACCGACGGCGGGCCGGCCGCGCAGGCGGGCATCCCGACCGGTGCAGTGGTCACCAAGGTCGACGACCGCGTCATCGCCAGCGGCGACGCACTCATCGCGGCGGTCCGCTCCCACGCCCCGGGCGACCAGGTCTCGGTGACCTACACACAGGGTGGCAACGAGCAGACCGTGCAGGTCACGCTCGGGACGGCCCCGAGCGGAGGCAACTGATGAAGCGACCCCGGATCGTCCGTGACCGTGGGCACCTCACGCCCATCGTCGGGCACATCGAGTCTCCGTCGGGCCCGGGCATTACGGTGAGCGACATGACTATGGATGCAGCCGTGGCCGGACGTGCGCTCGTCGTGATCGTCGACGACCGCACGGCTCACGGAGATGCCGACTCGACCGGACCTCTGGTCAACGAACTGCTGACCGAGGCGGGCTTCCTCGTCGACGGTGTCGTCGTGGTCAGCAACGACGAGGTGGACGTGCGCAACGCACTGAACACCGCGGTCATCGGCGGCGTCGACCTGGTGGTCTCCGTCGGCGGCACCGGCACGTCGCCACGCGACGTCACCCCGGACGCGACGGCCGAGGTGCTCGACCGTGAACTCCTCGGCATCAGTGAGGCGCTCCGCTCCTCCGGACTGGCGGCGGGGTCGCTCGACGCCGGCCTGTCCCGCGGGCTCGCCGGAGTGTCCGGCAGCACGCTGGTGGTCAACTTGGCCGGGAGCCGCGCGGCCGTCCGCGACGGAATGGCGACGCTGACGCCCCTCGCCGCCCATGTCATCGGTGAGTTGTCCAGCCTTGACGGCTGACGACCCCCAGAAGAACGACCCTCGAGCCGGCGACGCAACACCTGTCGATCCGGACTCCGAGGACACTGCGAGCCGGGCCCGTGCACGACGGGCCCGGCTCGCTCGTGTGTTCGGCGATGTTCTTCCCGAGTCGACTCGAGACGACGGAACGTCGGGCGAACCACATCGAGGTGATTCGTCCTCGGGCTCGGAGGAGTGGTTGAGGAGCCAGAGGCCTCCGCATTACGACTAGTTTTGTGTGATCCACATCACTGGGAGTTACCACAGTGCGAACCCGGTGTTGCCTGTCTGTTAACCGCGAATTCGTCTGAATTCGGACGACCGCCCCGAGAGTTACCGCAGGGTAGATGTGACTGGTGTGACTGGCAACCCCCGTCGAGCAGTGGTTCCGCTCGGGGTCGAGTCGAATAACGCCCACGTCACGGGCACCCGGGTACCCGATTAGCACAGTCCGACGACGTTTCGCGCCATTGGAGCTGCGGCGCGTCGTGCGGCCAAAACGCTTGTGACGCACGTTCACACGCACGAAACGTGGACGGCGGTTTTCGGACGCAACGCCGCGAACGTAGGGATTGTCACGGTCCGAATCACCCTCTAAGGTTTCGCTCAGGTTCAACGGTGGATGCTGAATCGATACGAGGACGCGTCCAACTTGTGTTCCTGCACTGCCCGACGCGTAAGCCATGAGCTTGCAGTCGCCGCCTGATACGGTTCGCTCGCAAGCGAACCGCTCGGGAGGACGTCAGAGCCCGACAGCGCACCCGAGGCGAACACGCCGCGGGACGAACATGATGAGGAAGTACATGACCGTAATTCGTAAGCCGCGGCGCAGCCGGGGGCTCAAGTCCATGAGTGTTGCAGCTGTGGCAGGCGCCTCGGTCGTCGGCCTGGTTCTCGGAACCGGCACTGCAAACGCGGGCGTCGACGCAAGCAACACCGTTGTTGACGCTGATGGCAACGCCATCACGATCAACCTCGAGGACACCTTTGTGAACAGCGTGTTCCCGCTTGACGGCAACCCGCTGACCCGCGAGTGGTTCGGCAACGGCCGAATCACCTGGTCGGTCGCAGGTCCGTCTGCTGACGACTTCGAGGGCACGGTCAAGGTCGGCTACCAGGTCGGTTACCCGGGCAGCCTCGGTGGTTCACTCAACATCGACTGGGCAACGCCCACAGTCGGCCTGAAGCTCGGCGGAACGCTCGGCGGTGGCACGGGTTCGATCGCCGATGCTCCGATCGCCGCTGACGTCCAGCTTCTGCCCGTCGCAAGCGCCAATGTCGAGATCGCGCCCGGCCCCGGCATCACGCAGTCCGAGAGCGCTGTTGCAGTCGTCGACGAGTCGGCCGACATCACCGGTGGCGAGCAGGAAGCAGCCGGCACCGATGGCTCCATCCAGCTGGCCAACGTCCATGGAACCGCCACCGGCATCCTGGGCAACGTCCGCGTCCGTCCGTACGCCTCGATCGTGTCCGCCACCGGCGACACGGCCGTCGCCTACGGCCCCGTGTGGACCTTCAACTGATCCTGGCCCAGCCAGTATCAGTTGCCTGCTGATCGGTAGTCCGCTGCCACAGCAGATCTGAACACAGACGAAGCCCCATCCGGGTCATCCGGGTGGGGCTTCGTCGTGTTCGTGAAGCGTGACAATGGCGTGCGACAACGGTCGGTGGCATGTCACGAGCATCCGAAGGTCCACCGCCCCACTGCGTTCCGACGTCCACGCATCCTGTTGAATGGTCGGCATGAACTCCGGTACCGCGACTCGTGTGATGACTGCAGCTTTCGCCCTCACGGCCCTGGTGGGCCTGTCCGCCTGCAGCAGCGGGGATTCCGGGACGTCCGACGACTCGTCCGAGAACGCCACCGCCTGCACTGATTTCGAGACCACGTACGACCAGTTCACCGCCCTCGTCAAGGCCGGCCCGGCCGACACGGACGTCCAGACCTGGACCGACGCGAAGACCGCCGAGATGCAGAAGTTCCAGCCTCTCGCGGACACCGCCACCGGTGATGTCGAGTCCTCGCTCAGCACGCTCATCGGTGCGCTACCCGCCGATTCCCTCGAACTCACCGAGCCGGACAGCTCGTCCGGTCAGGCGTTCGTCGACAACTCGACGGCAGTGGTCGACGCCTGCTCCGCGGCCGGCACCGCGATCACCCTCGACGAGTTCCCGCTGGTCAAGTTCAACTGATCCCGCTCGTTCGAACAGACGACGAAGGGCTCGTCCTCACCGTGCGGTGAGGACGAGCCCTTCGTCGTGTCTGTGGGTGACTACGTGGTGGTGGTGCCCGGCGTCGTGTTGCCGGTGATGCCGTCCGAGGTGGTCTTGACGCCGTCGGACCGGCCCTCCGCCAGAAGGTCCCGGATCTGGATCAGGATGTCCTGATCGCTCAGAGCCTTCTCCTTCTTCGTCGCGAAGCGGTTCTTCGCGGTGTTCACCGGGAGGATGAGCACGAAATAGACGACCGCCGCGATTATGACGAAGTTGATCACCGCGGTGATGACGGCTCCGATGTTCACGAATGTCGCGTCGTTGCCGGAGCGGATCAGGAAGCCCCAGCCCCAGCTCGTTGCTCGCCCCGATGGACGAGATCAACGGGTTCACGATGTTGGTGGTGAATGCGGTGACGATGGCCGTGAAGGCCGCACCGATGACCACTGCGACCGCGAGGTCGACCACGTTCCCGCGCAGCAGGAAGTCCTTGAAGCCCTTCAACATGCGATCCGCCCCTACTCTCGTCGATCATGGATTGAGCCACGACGAGAGTAACCGACCAGCGCGTCTCGATGGGCGCGGCGAAGCCCGGGACCCGGGGACGGTCACCGCAGCAGCACCGTCAGTGCATCGGAGAGCGACGCAGCGGCGACGGCCGACGCGTCGTCCGCGCGCAGGGCGACCAGGACGAGCTGGTCGCGTCGCGACACTCCGGAGCTCGGGGCGGAAACCATCACCACGGTGGCGCTCTCGGCGATCACCCCGGACGGGGACGTGTCGTCCGGCGCCGCCCGCACCACGTCGACCACGTCGCCGGCTCGAAGCAGTTGCGCCAGCTCGGGATCGGCGAGGCGGATCGGCACGATACGGGCATCACCGGACGGCAGGGTGGCGGACGCCAGCCGGGGCCCCAGCAATCGGACGTCGGTGAGCGCCTCGCCGGATCGGACGGGTCCGGCGACCGTCCGTCCCACCGCGTCGTCCACCGACCGCAGCGTTCCGTCCGCGAGCAGAGACGAGTCGACGCGGGTCAGCGTGACGTCGGCCGCCGTGAGTGAGGTTCCGGGCGCGAGGTCTGCGGCGGTCACGACGACCGGGACCTCGGTCCGCGACGGATCGGTTCGATAGGTCGAGACGACGGCGAGCCCGACGAGAGCAGCGGCGAGGATGCGTCGAGCGGCAGGTGACCGCAGACGCGGTGGTAGAGGCGGGATGCGGTCGAACAGGCGCGCAGTCAGCGGGTGATCGACCGTGGGAGACATGACGCGACCGTAGAACGCGGGCGACGCAGGACGCCGCCAGGTTTCACGGTGCCCGGGGACAGCGGTTCGACGCTCCCCGGGGCGGACGATCAGCTTGCGGCGGCGGGGGTGGAGGTGCTGGTCGACTTCTTCTCACTCGAGGTGGTCGAGGTCGAGTCGGACTTCGTGTCGCTCTTCTTCTCGCTCGAGCTCTTGCTGTCCGAGGAGCTGCCGGAGTCGGACGAGCCCGACTCGCTGCTACTCGAACTGCCGCGGCTGTCGTTGCGGTAGAAGCCGCTGCCCTTGAAGACGATGCCCACGGTGTTGAACAGCTTGCGAAGCTTGCCGGAGCACGCGGGGCAGACCGTCAACGAGTCGTCCGTGAACTTCTGGACGATGTCGAACCGGTTGTCACACTCGGTGCACGCATAAGAGTAGGTAGGCACGTTTCCTCCGCTGTCGGTCCCTGACTGGCACTCTACAGTCGACAGTGCCAGCGTCGGCAATCGAGGCAACGTCCGTGCAGGTGGCGCTATTCCTCAGCCGTGGCTGTCGTGGCCGAGTCGCTGCAGCCCCGACAGCGGCGTCAACACGTGGGTCATGCGCACGTCGTGCGTCTCGGTGGGCAGCGCGTCGACCAGGTCGTCGTCGTACACCACGCCCACCAGCCACGCGTCCGGCCGGACGGCATCGAGTGTGCGGTCGTAGAAGCCGGCGCCCCGGCCGAGGCGACCGCCGCTGCGATCGACGGCGAGTGCGGGTACCAACACGATCGACGCGTCCGCGACGGTCTCGGGAGGAAGCGTCGGGCCGGACGGTTCGCGCAAGCCGTACGCGGCCGCGACGAGCGAGTCGGGTCCGCGGTACTCGGCCCAGGACAGCGGCCCCGGTTCACGCGCGACGGGCAGCAGCACTCGCAGTCCGGCGGCCAGTGCGGAGTCGAGCATGCTCGCATCACCGGGCTCGCTACCCACCGGTACGTAGGCGGCGACAGTGTCGCCGCCGCGCTCCCGCGCATCGGAGGCCAAAACCGACACGGCGTGAGAGAGTGCCTCTGATGCCCGCTCTCGTGCGTGGACGTCTCGCTGCTTGCGGGCAGTGAGTATGCGTGTCCTCCACTCGAGTTTGTCGTCACTGATCACGGGGGAAACCCCAGTGTCTCGCGAAGGACGATTCGCGGTCTACATGGATAGGGTGTGCGCATGAGCTCAGCAAACAGTGAGTCCGTGGCCGGTGGCAAGAAGCCGTCGTTCCGTACGGCCGTCGTACCCGCTGCAGGCATGGGAACACGTTTCCTCCCCGCCACGAAAACGGTACCGAAAGAGCTACTGCCGGTGGTCGATACGCCCGGAATCGAGCTCGTCGCCGGAGAAGCTGCCGATTCCGGCGCGCAGCGTCTCGTCATCGTCACCTCGCCCGGCAAAGACGGTGTGGTCGCCCACTTCGTCGAGGATCTGGTGCTGGAGAACAAGCTCGAGGCGAGCGGCAAGCTCGAGATGCTCGAGAAGGTCCGTGTCGCGCCCGGACTTCTCGACGTCCAGTCGGTGATCCAGGCGGAGCCATTGGGTCTCGGACATGCCGTCGCGTGCGCCGAAGAGGTGCTCGACGACGACGAGGACGCGATCGCAGTGCTGCTCCCGGACGACCTGGTGATGCCGCGGGGTGTGCTCGACGTGATGTCGCGGGTGCGTGCCAAGCGCGGCGGAACCGTGTTGTGCGCCATCGAGGTTCCCGAGGACGCGGTGTCCGCGTACGGAGTGTTCGACACCGAGATCGTGCCCGACGCAGTGAACCCCAACGTGCTCAAGGTCAACGGCATGGTGGAGAAGCCCAAGAAGGAGGACGCGCCGTCGAACTACGCGGCGGCCGGCCGATACCTTCTGGACCGGGCCATCTTCGATGCGTTGCGACGAATCCAGCCCGGCGCCGGTGGCGAGTTGCAACTCACCGACGCCATCGCTCTCCTCATCGAGGAGGGTCATCCGGTACATGTGGTGGTGCACCGCGGAGTGAGACACGACCTCGGAAATCCCGGGGGTTACCTCCGCGCTGCGGTTGACTTCGCACTGGAACGCGAAGATTACGGTCCGGCACTGCGCGAGTGGCTCCAGGAGCGCTTGAGCGACAGCTGGGCACCGGAGCTCACGACCTACGAGTGACGCCCGGTCGACACGGATGACGGAAGGTGCGGATGCGCTCGGTTGAGGAGCAGCAGTCGAGAGTGACGGCTGCAGCGGTTGCCCCCCGGCCGGTGCGAGTCGCCATCTCCGAGGCGCAGGGTCTGCTCTGCGCGGAGGAAGTGGTGACCGAGCGCCCGCTGCCCGGGTTCGATCAGGCGGCCATCGACGGCTACGCGGTCCGCAGTGTGGACATCGCTGCCGCGGGGTCGGCCACCGACGACGACGGCGCGCCCGTCGACATCTCGCTGCCCGTGGTGGGCGAGGTCGCGGCGGGGTCGCGTCAGCCCATCCGTCTGCAGCCGCGGCAGGCGGTGCGCGTCGACACGGGTGCACCGCTGCCCACCCTCGCGGATGCCGTTCTGCCCGTGGATCGAGCGAAGTTCGCGCGCGGCCGCATCGAGGTGCTCGCACCCGTGCGTTCCGGAGAGTACGTGCGCCGCATCGGCGACGACGTGCAGCCCGGCGACGTCGCCGTGCGGTCCGGGACCATCATCGGCGCAGCGCAGGTCGGGCTCCTCGCAGCTGTGGGCCGCGACAAGGTCCTGGTGCATCCCCGTCCCCGCCTCTCGGTCATCTCGATCGGCGGCGAACTCGTCGACATCGAACGCACTCCGGGCCAGGGCCAGGTGTACGACGTGAACAGCTACGCCCTCGCTGCCGCGGCGCGGGACGCGGGCGCGGACGTCAACCGCATCGGCATCGTCAGCGGTGACGCGAAGCGGCTGCGCGAGGTGGTCGAGGGGCAGCTCATCCGCTCCGAGATCGTCGTCATCGCCGGAGCCGTCGGCGGCAGCGCGTCCGAGGAGATCCGCGAGGCGCTCGAGGACTTCGGCGACATCGAGGTCGGCCGCGTGGCCATGCACCCCGGATCGGTGCAGGGCTTCGGCCAGCTCGGTCGCGACGAGGTACCCACCTTCCTGTTGCCGTCCAACCCGGTGAGTGCGCTCGTCGTCTTCGAGGTGATGGTGCGGCCGCTCGTGCGCATCGCGCTCGGTCGACGCCAGCCCATGCGCCGCATCGTCACGGCCCGCACCGTCGGACCCATCACGTCCATCGCCGGGCGCCGCGCCTACCTGCGCGGCCAGCTCATGCGGGACGAGGGCACGGGGGAGTACCTCGTGCAGGCACTCGGCGGTGCTCCCGGCAGCTCGTCGCACCTGCTGGCGACGCTGGCGGAGGCCAACTGCCTGGTCATGGTCGACCCCGAGGTGACCGAGGTGCGGACCGGCGAAGAGGTCGACGTCGCATTCCTCGCGCAGCGCGGCTGACGCTCCGTCCTCTTCGCTAAGGTTTCGAAGTATGCCGCGATCGTGGTCGAGCCATCCCGGATGGCCGGCGAAGCTGGGACCTCTCGTGGTTCCCGCGGGCGAGGTGACGGTCCGACCGGTACGTCTGCGTGACGCCGCGGTGTGGTCGCGGACCCGCATCGACAACCGCGCGCACCTCGAACCGTGGGAGCCCACCGGTGAGGCGCCGTGGGACATGCGGCACGCGATGTCGTCGTGGCCGCCCCTGTTCTCGAGCCTCAAGGCCGAGGCCAGGCGCGGGATGATGCTGCCCTTCGCCATCGAACTGAACGGCACCTTCGTCGGGCAGCTGACTGTCGGCAACATCGTTCGCGGAGCCCTTCGATCGGCGTGGATCGGCTACTGGGTGGCCAAGGACGTCGGCGGGCAGGGGGTCGCCACGGCAGCACTCGCACTCGGCGTCGACCACTGCTTCTCGTCGGCCGGGCTGCACCGGCTCGAAGCCACCGTGCGGCCGGAAAACGCTGCCAGTCAAGCGGTTCTGCGCAACGTCGGGTTCCGCCAGGAGGGCCTGCTGCAGAGGTACCTCGACGTGGACGGTGCGTGGCGCGACCACATCCTCGTCGCCATGACGGTGGGGGAGACGCCCGGGACGGTGGCGGACGTGCTGGTGCGCAGTGGTCGGGCGGCGTGGGCTCGGTAGTTGCCTCGCGATTCCCGTAGGGGTTCCGTGTTCCCGCGCGTGCTGCAGTGTCCGCGGGAACACGCAAGCACTACGGGAAGTTCGGCCTGTGACTGGAGTGACATGAGTGCACTCGTGTTCGGCGCGTCGTCGTCGGCGGTTCACCGCGCCCCACTACGCTGACGTGCAAGCTCACATGAATGTGATTCACGTCAGGAGGTGGTGGGTGTGCCCAATTCGGTGATCTGGATCGGCCTCGTCGCCATCTGGCTGTTCGTGCTCGTGCCGATGGTGGTCACATCGCGCCCGCGTATCCGCCGCACCACCGACGTCGCGCTCGCGACACGGGTCCTGCACCGGGGCGGAGCACGGCTCCGCGTCGATCCCGGCCCCGCGGCAGGGCATCGCAGCGACCCCGACTGGCGCCCGTCCGACGACGACCTGCACTCGACCGACTCGCTTTCGGAGGATCCGATGGAGACCCAGCACGGCCACGAGAGCGACGAGCACGTCGACGAGTACTTCTCGGAGGACTTCGTGCCGCAGCGACGCGGCCGCGGCGGCTTCGATCCCGAGGCCGACGCCATCGCCCGCGCCGCCCGCTACGCGTTCCGTCAGCGCACGGTGCTCGGCTCCGTGTTCGTCATCGCGATGTCTGCAGCGCTGGGATTCCTTGCGAGCCCGATCTTCTGGTGGGTCTTCGCCGTCACCATCGTCGGGCTGTCGTCCTACCTGTTCTACCTCCGCCGCCAGGTGCGCATCGAGGAGGACATCCGTCGTCGTCGTATGCAGCGTCTGCAGCGCTCGCGCCTCGGTGTCGAGTCCAGCACCGACCCGGAGCTCAAGCTCACTCCCGAGCGCCTGCGTCGTCCTGGCGCCGTGGTGCTCGAGGTGGACGACGAGGACCCGGCGTTCGACCATCTCGAGCACTACGACGAGCGCGTCGGCGACTCCCACCTCGACGTCCGCATGCGCCGCGCAGCGGGGGAGTGACCGGATTTCTGGCAGTCCCGCGGGGCTGCTAGAGTTCAATTCGATCCTGGTTCGCCGGGTAAGGGGCTGTGGCGCAGTTGGTAGCGCGTCTCGTTCGCATCGAGAAGGTCAGGGGTTCGATTCCCCTCAGCTCCACCACGTTCGACTCTCGTCACAGCGCATCGCGGAACTCGTCCAGGAACGGCGACGGCGTCTCCCGTCGGATCCGCCACGACCGCACCAGCCACATCTCGACGAGCTCGGGCCGTACGCGGCCCAGTCTCGCCCACTCGTCGAGCACCTCGCAGTAGTCGAGGTAGCGCCGCACGGTCATGGCCGACACCGAGGGATTGTCCACCCACCCCAGGTGCACGAGTTCCGACAGCGCCTGCTGGTCGAGGAGTTGCGGGCGGTGCAGCATGTTCTCCGACCCGATCGCCCACACGTACAGGGACATCGGAACGCGCCCGAATCCCGTGGCCCTCGGCCAGCCCGACCAGTCCCGGTGCGGACCGACGTCGATGAGCGCCGGCGCGCGGCGGCACTCGTCCAGTGCCTGCCGAACGCCGTGCAGCCGACGGTCGCCGGCCGGCTCCTCGAGGTCCCGCGCATCGGGGAAGCGGCGAGCGCGGTCTCGGTCTCGATGACCGACGAGCCATGCGGCGCAGTGGTAGACGGTGGTCAGATCGCACCCGCTCCCGATGGTCTGCAGATCGCCGCGCCGCAGGAACCCGGTGCCGGTCTCGACGACGTCTCCGTCCAGACCTCGGGCGCGGACCCGCACCGGGATGCGCGCGCTCGTGAGACGACTGTTCCACCAGTCGAGGTCGATCTCCGCGAGATCACCCAGCACGTCGTACTCGTACGAACGGGTGCTGCACCACGCGAGGCACGCTTCGGGTAGCGCCGGCGTCGTCGTCATGTCGGCGATGGTGGCAGGTCCCACCGACAGCCTCGGTCGGGTTTGCAAAGTGTCTGTAAAGACTGCCCGCAGCCGTGCCTCATATGGCGCCGGTCACACCTAGTGTTCGTTCGGTGCATCCCCTGCACCGGACCGAAAGGTGACCATCCATGGCCACGACAGCCATCCCCGCGGGGCCTCCCTCGACGAAGCGGGCGGTGTTCAACACCATTCGCGGATCACTCGGCAACCTCGTCGAGTGGTACGACGTGTACGTCTACACGGTCTTCGCGTCGTACCTGCAGTCGAGCTTCTTCGCCGACGGTGAGCCCAACGCGGGCATCTACACGATGGGCATCTTCGCAATCACCTTCGTGATGCGCCCGATCGGGTCGTGGTTCTTCGGTCGGTACGCGGACCGGCACGGGCGTCGTCCCGCGCTGGTGTTCAGCATCTCGCTCATGGCGGGCTCGTCCCTGCTCATCGCGCTGACCCCGACGGCCGCGTCCATCGGGTCGGCCGCCGTGGTCATGCTCGTCCTCTGCCGCCTGCTGCAGGGCTTCGCGACGGGTGGCGAGTACGGCACGTCGGCGACCTACATGTCCGAGGCGGCCACGCCGGGGCTGCGCGGATTCTTCTCCTCGTTCCAGTACGTCACCCTCGTGGGCGGTCACGTCCTCGCCCAGGTCACGCTGCTGATCCAGCAGAGTGTCCTGACCGACGAGCAGATCGCCTCCTTCGGCTGGCGCATCGCGTTCGGAATCGGCGCCCTCGGCGCCGTGGTCGTGCTGTTCCTGCGTCGGAGCATGGACGAATCCCTGCAGACCGAGGTCGACGGCAAGCGCAGCGGCTCGATGACCGAACTGTTCACCGCGTATCCGAAGCAGCTGCTCATCTGCTTCCTCGTCACCCTCGGCGGCACCGTCGCGTTCTACACCTACAGCGTCAACGGACCGCTCATCGTCAAGAGCACCTACGCCGATCAGGGCATGACGGCGACGTGGATCAACCTCGCGGCGCTGGTGCTGCTCATGGTGATCCAGCCACTCGGCGGACTGCTGAGCGACAAGATCGGGCGCAAGCCGCTGCTCGTCGGGTTCGGCATCGCGGGTGTGCTGTGGTCGTGGACCTTCCTGAACCTGCTGCCGCGCGTCGAGACGCCGATGGTGTCCTTCCTGCTGCTCGCCGGCACCTACGTCATCCTCACCGGCTACACCTCGATCAACGCGATCGTGAAGGCGGAACTGTTTCCGGCGCACGTGCGCGCTCTGGGACTGGGACTCGGCTACGCACTGGCCAATTCGATGTTCGGTGGCACGGCTCCGGTGATCTACGAGGCCGCCAAGGAGAACGATGCGCTCGACGCCTTCGGCATCTACGTCACCATCGCCATCGGTGTCTCGCTCGTCGTGTACGTCTTCGTCCTGAAGAACCGCGCACCGACCTTCCTGGACGCCGAGCAGGCACGCCGAGCGGACAGGAACGAGGCGGCCGTGTCCTGAGGTCCGTGCGTTAGGCTTTCCGCGCCGGACGGGAGGGCCTGACGATGCAGATTCTCCTCGTCGAGGACGACCTCGGAGTCGCCGACGCACTCACACAGTCGCTGCGTCGGCAGGGCTGGGCGGTGCGGCACGCCGCGACCGGGACCGCGGCGCTCGACATGGTGGACGACGCCGATCTCGTCCTGCTCGACATGGGGCTCCCGGATCACGACGGCCTGTGGGTCTGCCGCCGGATCCGGGAGCACTCGTCCGTTCCCATCGTGGCGCTCACGGCGCGGCGCACCGAGGATTCCGTGATCGGCGCTCTGCGTGCGGGTGTCGACGACTACGTCACCAAGCCGTACAGCTTCGCGGTGCTGCTCGCACGGCTGGACGCGGTCGTGCGGCGCAGTGTCGGACGCGTCGCCACCGAGCCGGCCGTCGATCTCGGCTTCGACCTCGCTCGGGACACCCGCGAGGTCACCGCACCCGACGGCACCGTGCGCACGCTCACCGCGAAGGAATGCGAACTGCTCGTGGCACTCTCCCGCACACCGGACCGCCCCGTGAGCCGCGCCGCGCTCATGGAGGAGGTGTGGGACACGACGTGGGTGGGTGCCTCGCGCACACTCGACGTCCACGTCGCGTCACTGCGGAACAAGCTGAAGGACGTCGCCCGGATCGAGTCGGTGCGCGGTGTCGGCTATCGACTGGTCGCTCCCGCCGAGCCCGACGCGTGAGGAGACGGCTGCTCGCACTGGCGATCACGTTGACGGCCGCCGTGCTGGCGGCTCTCGTCGCGCCGCTCGTGGCCGCCCACGCGGAGGAACGGGCGATCACCATCCACGAACGGCGTCTGGCCGCCGCGACCCGGTTCGCCACCCTGGCCGACAGCGTCGGTGACGCGAGCTCACTGGGACCCGATCTGATGCGGTACGGCGAGGTCACGGAGAGCACCCGCACGTGGATCGTCGACATCGACGGATCGGTGCTCGCACCGGCAGGCTCGGATCCGCCGGCCGACGTGCCGGGTCTGGCGGGCGCGGTACGCGACGCGCTCGCGGGAACACCGACCTCCGCTCCGACTGCGCTGTGGCCGTGGCAGACCGAGCCGTTGATCGTCGCGACGCCCATCGGCCGGGACGCGCAGATCCTCGGTGCCGTCGTCATGCTGGAGGACACGTCGGCCGCGCGGGACAACGTGCAGCGAGCGATGGTGCTCGCCGCGGCGGGCGGCGCCGTCGTCCTCGCGCTCGTCGCCTGGCTCG
Organism: Rhodococcus sp. SORGH_AS_0301; assembly: GCF_030818285.1. Classification (NCBI taxonomy): domain Bacteria; kingdom Bacillati; phylum Actinomycetota; class Actinomycetes; order Mycobacteriales; family Nocardiaceae; genus Rhodococcus; species Rhodococcus sp. SORGH_AS_0301. The sequence goes on along the minus strand of NZ_JAUTAC010000002.1, from coordinate 2,794,416 downwards.
TGGGAGTGCCACTCGTCGGCTGGGTGGTGCGGCCGGTCGACGATCTGACCACCCGCGTCGAGCAGCTGTCCCGTGGCCGCACTCCGACCGAGGGACGCCACGTCGGGCCGCCCGAACTCCGGCGGCTCGCGGAGTCGTTCGACGACATGGCGGCGAACGTGGAGCACTCCCGGCAGCAGCAGCGCGAACTGGTCGCGGACGTGTCGCATCAGTTGGCCAATCCGCTGACGGCACTGCGGCTCCGGCTCGAGAACCTGGCCGTGGACGATCCGGCCGTCGAACCGGTGCTCGCCGAGACCGAACGCATGGCGCGCTCACTCGACGCGGTGATCGAGATCAGCCGCGCGGGAGGCTTCGACCGACGCTCCTCCGAGGTGGACGTCGCCCGGCAGCTTCGCGAGCGGGTCGCGCTGTGGGCGCCGTTGTTCGGGGATCTGCTGACCGTCCGGGTCGACGTCGACACCGCCCCGGCGTTCCTGGAGGAGGACCTCGTCCCCACGGTCCTCGACGTCCTGCTGGACAACGCCCTGAAGTACGCGGAGGGTCGGTCCGTCGACGTCGCGCTGGAGCAGGCCGGCGACGCGTGGCGAGTGACGGTGCGCGATCACGGTGACGGCGTCAGTGCCGCCGAAGCCGCCGAGCTGGGGCGGCGCTTCCATCGACTCGACCGGCACGCCGGCGTCGAGGGCACCGGACTGGGTCTCGCGATCGTCGTCCTCCGCATCCGCGACGCCGACGGGGACGTGGTCTTCGACCCCGCCGATCCCGGCCTGCGGACGGTCATCTCACTTCCCGCGCGTCTCGATCGCGGAACCACCGCAGCGCCCCCGGATGCAGCGGGACCGGCTGGGTGAACATCCCGGCGGCGACGGTCGGCTGCCGGACGTCGGGGACGGTTCGTGCGATCGCGTCCTGACGGTCGAAGACGACGGACGTGAACCCGTAGGCCGAGTCCTCGCGGAGCGTCGGCGTCGCGATGAGGTAGGTCTTCACGCTGACAGTCTGGACGGCGGCGGGCAGACGGTACGGCCCGGCCGGCAGCGGACCGGTGACGTACTGCGGACCCCACGTCGACACGAGTCCCTCGACCAGTCCACCGAGATCCAGCGCGCGGACCGGTGTGCGCGCGCCCAGCTCGACCAGTGCCCGCACCGGGAACCCGCTGACGAAGGCCAGCGCGTCGACGCGTCCGGTGCTCAGCGCCGCCGTCGCCTCGCCGAGCGGTTGCGCGACGAAGTCGACGTCCGCCGTGTCCACTCCTGCTGCGGCCAGGCACCTCTCGGTCACCGACCGGGTACCCGAGTCGGTCTGGCCCGCGCTCAGGCGCACGCCCGTCAGATCCTGGATGCCCGTGACCGGGGAATCCACCGGGACGAGGATCTGCAGGAAGCTGTCGTAGAGCCGGGCCAGCGCGGTCAGGGGGACCGGGGAGTCGAAGGCTCCCTCGCCGCGCACCGCGTCGAGCGCCGTGTCGCCGAGACAGAACGCGACGTCCGCGGTGCCCGACGAGAGGTCGAGCACGTTTCCCACGGAGCCGCCGGTCACGACGACCTCCGAGCGCACACCCGGCAGCACCTGCGTGGCCTCTGTGCGCAGAGCCGCGCCGTACTCGTCGAACACCGCACCCACGTTGCCGGTGGCGATGCGCAGTCGGCCGGAAGCGTCCTGCCACCACGTATCTCGGGAACACCCCGCCAGGGCGGCGGCGGCCGCAGCCGCGCCGGCCCCGCGGAGGAACTGCCGTCGGCCGAGCACGCGTTCAGCATAGGCCGGGGCCGGTCCGTCAGCGCTGAGTGAGCCGCGACCCGGTCTCGACGGAGACGACGCCCGAGCCGAAGAGCCCGTCGACGATCTGGTGCACGCCGGTGGCCAGTTCCTGTGCGGCGACCGGATTGAGCATGTCGGCCATCGACGGGATGCCGATGTCGACGGCGGCGTCGAAGGCCATCTCGACGGCGCCGTCGCCGGTCTCCCGCACCGCCCACCGGCCGTCGAACGATCCCAGGTCGCCGCTCGACTGCTCGAAGGTGACGGTGCGGCCGGGCACGTCGACGGTGTCCGTCTCGACCCACTGCAGCAGACCGCCGCGGAAGTGGGTCGACCACGACGACGATCGAACGTACCCGGCCGCGTCCCGCGACTCGGGATCCGTCACGGTGATGCGGTCGACCATGGGTACGTGATCGCCGAAGGAGGCGAAGTCGCTGACCCGATCGAACACGTCGTCCGGAGTGACGCCGGTGAGGGTGGCGATCACACTGATGATGCTGGGGGACATGAGAACTCCTCGAATGGAATCGACGGTCAGGCGGACTGCAGGACGGGATAGGCGCCGGGGGAGCGCTCCACCAGATGTCGGGCGGTGAGGCGGGCGGAGCGTTCGATGCTGCCCGCCGTCTGCGCGGGAGGGAGGGGTCCGGACCCGAGCGACGTGGGAAACGGGCTGGTGTTGAACAGGTTCGCGACGGAGGCGAGGAGATTGGCGAACTTCGTCTGCGACGCGGGGTCGAGCAGGTCGAAGAAGGCCGGCTTCCACAGGCGCTGGAACACGTCCGGGTGCAGCCGGCGAGGCGCGTCCACCGCGATCCCGAGGCGGGTGGCCTCGTCGACCAGCACGGCGACGAGCGAGTCGATGTCCAGTGCCGCGGCCCCGCTGGTGACCCACACGTGCTCGCGGTCGTACTGCCGCGGGTGGTTCACCACCGTCGCGATCGACCGTGCGACGACGTCGCACGGCACGAAGTCGTACTGCAGCGCGTCCTCGCACAGGACGACCGGCAACGTCCCGCGCAGGAAGGCGCGCACGAGGGTGTGCAGCCCCTGCAACTCGGAGATCTCACCGGTCTCGGAATCGCCGCACACGATGGACGGGCGGACGATGGTCCAGTCGAGGCCGCTGCTCCGCACGAGATCCTCGCCGTCCCTCTTGCTGGCGATGTACGCACCGGGGTGCATGGTGGCGAGTCCGCCGGTGACGTCCGGGATCACGGGTTGGCCGACGAAGGCGGTGCTGACGTGCACCAGGCGTGCCGACGCGTCCCGGCAGAGCTCCACGATGTGGCGGACTCCGTCGACGTTGACGGCCCGGGTGGACGCGTCGTCGATCCCGAAGTCCACGACGCCGGCGCAGTGCACGACGGTGTCCACGTCGCGGGTGAGGGCGGACCACGTCCGGTCGTCGAGTCCGAGGTGTGGCGCGCGGAGGTCGCCGCGGACAGTGATCCCCGAGTGCTGCACGGCCCGTCGACCTTCCAGCACGACGACGTCGTGGTCCTCGGTGAGGGCGCGGAGCGTCGGCAGTCCGACGACGCCGGAGGCTCCGGTCAGCAGAATCGTCATCGGTGTCCTTTCGAGAACGTCTCGCGCAGTGCGTCGCCGACGGCGGTGAGCATCCAGTCGACATCAGCCTCGGTCATCGTGGCCGGGGGAGTGAAACGCACGACTGGACTGGCGTTCAGGGAGTGGTTGGCCACGACGCGCCGGTCGAGCAGCGCGAGCAGGAAGCGGCCGGCGGTGCCGGCGTCGCCGAAGTCCAGCCCGATGAGCAACCCTCGACCGCGGACCTCCACGGTCCCGAGATCCGCTGTGAGTATGCGCAACTCGTCGAGCAGTCGTCCGCCCGTCCGTGCGGATCGCGCCACCAGCTTCTCGTCGTCGATGACCTCGAGCGCGGCGCACGCGGCCGCCATCCCCAGCGGCGCACCGGAGAAGGTCGACGTGTGGATGCCGAAGTCGATGTCGAAGGCACGGAAGGCGCGCGGTGTCGCGACGGCGGCCGACACGGGAATCACGCCGCCGCCCAGACTCTTTCCCACGAGGACGATGTCGGCATCGACGGCGTCCCGCTCGCTCTCCCACATCAGGCCGGTGCGTCCGAGCCCGGTCATGATCTCGTCGATCACGAGGAGGGCTCCGCGTTCACGGCACAGTGCCGAGGCGACCGCGAGGTAGTTGCGGGGCGGGAGCACGACCCCGCCCTCACCCTGCACGGGTTCGAGGACCACGCAGGCGTCGGAGGCGTCGTCGCCGAGTGCGTCCGACAGTGCCTGGACGTCGCCGTACGGAACTGTGGTCGCCGCGGTGAACAGTCGACGGAACGGGTTCTGGTACGACGGATTCGCCGTGAGGGCGAGCGCGCCGAGGGTCTTGCCGTGGTAGCCGCGGCTCGCCCCGATCAGGCGATGGTGGCCGGCGCTGCAGGCCATCTTGACGGCGGCTTCGGTGGCCTCGGTTCCGGAGGCACCGAAGTAGACCTTCGACAGCGGGTCCGGCAGGCGGGCCGCCAGTGCCGCCGCGGCCTCGGCCACCCGAGGTTCGAGCAGGGTGCGGGTGGAGACGGGATGGCGTCCGAGCTGGGCGATCACCGCGTCGACGACGCGGGGATGCCGGGCGCCGAGCAGGAGGGTCCCGTACCCGCCGCAGTTGAGGTACTCGACGTCGTCGGTCGACCACAGTCTGGCTCCGAGCGAGCGGTCCTCGACGATGTCGCCCAGCATGGAGGCCACGCGTGCACGAGACTCGGACAGATGCGCGCGGGTGTGGCTCTGCACCCGCCCGTCGAGGGACGTCGAGATCGACATGGTGTGGCTCCCGAGACGAGGAGAAGCGATGAGGCGTGCGGCCCGGCGGGCCGCCGCGATCACCGACGGTAACCCCGGCTGCAGGTGGCGTCAAAGCCACTGATGAGTCGTATGATGTTGCGCGACAACAGATGGAGCGAACCACCGTTATCCTGTGGGGCAGCTCCGAGTGGCTGGTCCGGTGACCACGGAGTGAATCCGGATCATCAGAAATTGTGCGAATATCGGTTCACCGGGACCGGCCGTCGTCAGATCTTCTTGCGGGCCCGGTACGCGGCGACGTTGGCGCGGTTGCCGCAGTTTCCGGTGTCGCAGTACCGCCTCGATCGGTTGCGGGAGAGGTCGACGAGCACCGCGTCGCAGTCCGGTGCGTCGCACAGGCGGAGCCGCTCGAGCTCGTCCGACCGCACCATGTCGGCGAGGGCGACGGCGGTCTCGGCCGTCATGCGATCGGCGAGGGGCGCGTCGTCGTCACTGACGTGCATGTGCCAGCCCCAGTCGCCGTGGCGGGTGAGGTACGGCCGGGCGTCGGATGCGGCCAGCATCGCGTTGACGACGGGTACGACGGCGTCGGGTTCGCCCGTCTCCCACAGCGCCCGCCAGGCCGGGCGCAGGGCCCGCACGGCGTCGAGTTCCTCCTGTGTGCCGTCGCGGCGCCCCGTCCACTCGTGCTCGTCGAGCATCGACGACAGGGTGCTCACGTCAGGGAGGTGGTCCTCGCCGTTCGCGGCGGTGTTGATCAGCGCCGCCGCCCAGACGAGGGCGGTGCGTGTGTCATGAGCAAAAAGCATTTGACTCCTGACCTTCCGGGTCTCTAGTGTCATGACCAATCTACAGTTACGGTCATGACATGACGGGCGACGTACCCGGCGGTGTGGCCGGATCCTCGAAAGGGCCGCTCATGGTGTCCTCCCGTTCCGGTGTCGCGTTCGCCGTGACCTCCGCGATCGCGTTCGGAATGTCGGGCCCGTTCGCGAAGGCGCTCACCGACACCGGGTGGTCGCCCGAGTCCGCGGTGCTCGCTCGCATCGTGGGCGGTGCGGTGATCCTCCTGCCCGTCGTCGTCCTGCTGCGCCGCGGCGCACTCCGCGGGGTGCTCTCGGCTCCCGTCACCGTCGTCGCGTACGGCGTCGTCGCGGTGGCAGGAGCCCAGGTCTGCTTCTTCAATGCGATCCAACACCTCTCGGTGGGTGTCGCACTCATGCTCGAGTACCTCGGGCCGGTCCTGGTGATCGGCTGGATCTGGATCACCACCCGGCGGCGCCCCCGCCCGACGACGATGGCGGGTGTCGCACTCGCGCTCGGCGGTGCGCTGGTCGTGCTCGACGTGTTCGACGGCGCCGTGTTCGATCCTGTCGGCGTGCTCTGGGGACTGTCCGCCGCCGTGTGTCTCGCGTTCTACTTCGTGGTGTCCGCGAAACAGGGTGACGCCGTCGATCCGTTGGTTCTCTCGGCCGCCGGACTGGCGGTGGGCGCCATTGTGGTCGGCGTCGCCGGAATGCTGGGAATGGTTCCGTTGCAGGTGTCGACGAACGACGTCGCTCTCGACGGCCGGGCGTGGCCGTGGTGGACTGCCGTCGCAGTGCTCGCCCTGGTCTCCGCAGCCGTCGCGTACGTTTTCGGGATCATGGCGTCCCGCGCTCTCGGGGCATCGACCGCATCGGTGATCGCGCTGGTCGAGGTGCTGTGCGCGGTGGTTGCGGCGTGGCTCCTGCTCGGCGAGACAGTGTCTCTCACTCAAATCGCAGGTGGTGCAGCAATTCTGACGGGAGCCGCCGTGGTGCAGTGGCGATCCGATGCACCGCCGCCCGTGGAGGCGTTGCCGGCCTCGGCAGGAATGGACGGATCTCACGGGGTATCCGTTCTCCCCTGACGCGGCACTGTATGGTGAGGGCGCGTCGTGGTATTCGGCGGGTGGGCACTTCTCCGGGCGGGGTCGCGAGTGCCGGTCCGCCGGAATGTCAGTGACCACCACGCGGACATCGAAGCCGTTGCACGGGAGCCCGTCATGACCATCGAATTCGTCGACCTCGCGGAAACGTGGGTTGCGGGTCTTCCTGTGCGCAGCCCGAAACGGGCGTTGGGCTCTCTCTACGACACCAATCTCGAACGTGCGTGGTCCGGAATCCTGAACCAGGACATCGGTGAACCGCTCGGGTCGGTCTACACCGACTTCGTTCCCGCGATCGGGTCCTACAGCACGCAGATCGTCGGGTACCGCGTCGCGGACGGTGACGTGCGCCGCGGGCACATCGTGGCGCGTGTGCCGGCGGGTCGCTATGCGAAATTCTCAGCAGTCGGCAATTTTCCGCAGGTCCTGACGACGCTGTGGAACGAGATCACCCACGCGGAGGAGATGGGGTCCTTCACTCGCGCCTTCACCGGTGAGTTCGAGGTGTATCCCCACGCGTACAAGATCGAGATGTACGTTCCGGTCGCGACGCCCGGCTCGCGGGGCGTCGGCGGTGCGGGATGACGTTCCGTCTCGTGGCACGTCCGAGCATGGTGTTCGGCGGACTGGTCGTGCCCGGTGTCGATCCCGGACCCGAGGGCAGCGCCAGCGATCTCGTCGTGTTCCTGCGTGAACGTATCCGCGAACGTGAACCGGAGGACGCCGACGTCTACACCGTCTACGTCCCGGATCAGCGTGGTGTCTGCAACGTCGTCGTCGGCGTACCTCGTGGGAACGTCGACGACGTGCCGATCGGCGACGTCTTCGTCACGGTTCCGTCGGGAGCGTTCGCGGTCTTCACGCCGTCGATGACTCTGCCCGACCGGGCGGAGGACGCGTGGGCGCAGGCCGAGGAGGCCATCGCCGACGGCTCGATCGTGCGCGCCGGCGGGGTGGAGTTCGAGTGCCTCTCAGCCGATGGGAACGTCGAGATCTTCGTCGCCGTCTCGCTGCAATGACGTGCGCCGACGTCCGGTGCCGGCGGACGAGAAGTCGGCTCTCGTCGAGATAAAGAACCTACCGACGAGTAGAAGCAGTCGGAGCGGTGCCTGGACTCGCTCGAGCGCTGGTCGTCATTGTGATTTTGTCTCGAGTGCATTTCTGTGGCGGTGTTCGAGTCCAACCTGTGCCTATCATGATCACGCGCAGTAGAAGGGTGTGACACGGGATTCACACCGGCGGTTCGGAGCACCGGTCCGAACGCGCGTGACTAGTGGGGAGTAACAATGGTCAGGCAATTACGTGCAGAGGCAACGCGGTCCGCGGCCCTGCGGGCTGCCGCCGATCTGTTCCTGCGGGTCGGCCACGCCACGGCGACCCTGAGCCAGGTCTCGGCGGAGTCGGGTGTGACCAAGGGCGCGCTGTACTTCCACTTCGCGTCCAAGGAAGAGCTGGCGCGCGCGCTCGTCGACGAGGGTCGTGAGCGTGTCGCGGCCGCCTGCACCGGAATGGTCGACAGCCGTTCTCCTGCACTGGAATCCGTCATCGGGATCACGTATTCCGTTCTCGACCTTGCCAATACCGACAACCTGGTGCGCATCATGTACCGCCTGCAGCTCGAGGTGGACGCACCGGACCCCACGCGGGGGAGCGTCTTCGGTACGTGGCAGAACATCTTCTCGCACCTCTTCGAGCGTGCCATCGAGCACGGTGACGTCATCGACTCGCTGGACGCCGAGACCGCGTCCTGCCTGGTCTCGGAGATGCTCAGTGGCGTGCTGATGGTCGCCGAGGGCACTGCGCGCCTCGACGGTGCCGCCGTGCGCATGGAGCAGGTCTGGCACACCATCCTGCCCTCGCTCGTGCCTCCGGCGAAGCTCCCGTACTTCCGCGAGTTCGCCTCGCGAAGCCTCTCCAGCTTCGTACGCGATCGCTCGGGTGCCGACGCCACCAGCGACACCGGCGTCTCCAGCAACCACTAGCGTTCGGCGCTCCCCCGGCGCACACTGTGACGTGAGACACACGGCATCGTGTGTCGACCGCACGAGTGACGTCGGGAGAGACCCATGGAAGACATCGCCACGCGCGAACGCACCGACCGCCGCATGTCCGACAACGAGCTGCGCAAGGCCATCCGCGTGCTGCAGTCACGCGCGGACGACGCTCGGAAACGCGGTGACGCCGACGATGCCGCACGCATCGAACGCACTGTCCGCGACTACCAGGACGAGATGACCACCCGCCTCTGAACTCGGCCGGGCGGGGACGGTTGTCAGCTGGGTCCGAAGCGCTCCGTGCGGATGTTCGCCGGTGCATGTCCTCGCTCGACCAGCATGTCCGCGACCGTGTCGACGAAGCTCGTGGGCCCGCAGATGTAGCACCGCGGCTCGAACTCGGCGGGCCACCCGTGCGCGTCGAGATCCTCGATCGTGATGCGGCCGAGCGGCCTGCGGGAGCCGGTGGGAGCGCGCCGCGTGTAGAGCGTGGTGACGTCGACTCCCGCGGGCGGATGCGCCCACTCGTCGGCGAAGTACACCTCTGCCGGTTCACGGACCGAGTAGAGCACGCGGAACGGCACCCGGCCGCCGCTCGATCCCGCCGCGGCCTGCGCGCGGACCATCGCGCGGAGCGGAACGATGCCCGAGCCGCCGCCCACCAGCAGGACTGGCGGCGACGGGGTCTCGGTGGGTGCCGACGGCCGCCAGACGAACCACCGGCCGACGGGTCCGCGGATCTCGAACCGGTCGCCCACCTCGACGGCGCCGACGAGGTAGGGGGACACCTCGCCGTCGGAGACGTTCTGCACGGCGATCTCGATGCGCGACGTGCCGTCCGGTGCGGAGGCGAGGGAGTAGCTGCGCTGCGCGCTGTACCCGTCCTCGGCGGTCAGCTTCACGTCCACGTGCTGTCCGGCGAGATGTCCCGGCCAGCCGTCGACGTCGAGCACCAGCGTCGAGGCGGTCGGTGTCTCGCGCCGCACCTCGAGCACCCTCGCGACGAGCCAGGGCCGGGCCCCGACCCCGGCGGTGGCTCCGGTGGTCACGTCAGTCGCCTTGGTATCGCTGCTCGCGCCACGGGTCGCCGTAGTCGTGATAGCCGCCGCGCTCCCAGAATCCCTGTTCGTTCTCCTCGGTGAGCTCGATGCGCGAGACCCACTTCGCCGACTTCCAGAAATATAGGTGCGGCACGAGAAGCCGTGCGGGACCGCCGTGTTCGCGTGCGAGCGGCTCTCCGTCGAACTCGGTGACCAGCCAGGCCTTCCCGTCTCGCAGGTCCTCGAGGGGCAGATTGGTGGTGTATCCGTCGAAGCCATGCACGACGACGTATCCGGCCTCGGTGTCGAGACCGTCCAGCAGCACGTCGAGACTCACGCCGTTCCAGTTGGTGTCGAGCTTCGACCACTTGGTGACGCAGTGGATGTCGACCGTCGGGGTCTCGTGCGGCAGCGCGGCCACCTCGTCCCACGTCCAGGTCCGGGTCTCACCGGTCTCGGACGTGATGGAGAACGACCACGTGTCGGTCGCGACCACGGGCGCGGGCCCGATGGCGAGAACCGGGAAATCGTTGGTCAGGTACTGGCCGGGGGGAGTCCGACCGTCGTCGCCGCGCCGGCGGCCCACGAAGCCCTTCGAGATCAACGCCATGGTGGCAGATTCTGCGCCGGTCGTCGGGCCTCTGACAAGTCGGAGCGCGCACACTCGACCGGTAGTGTCGGGCACCACAGCAGGCCGGCGAGGGGGAGTGCGACGCGATGGTGCAGAGCAGGCTGAGAGGGAGACGTCCGCGACGGTCGTGGACCGACCTGCGCGGGGCGATCGTGCTGGTCACCGGCGCCGCCAGCGGCATCGGTCGCGCCACGGCGATCGAGGCCGCGCGGCGTGGGGCGCGGCTGGTCGTCACGGACATCGCGGAGGCGGGACTGGCGGCCACGGCCGCCACCATCGCCGAGAACGGCGGCAGCGTCGTCGCCTCGCGTGCGTTCGACGTCTCCGACCACGACGCCGTCGCCTCGTTCGCGGACGCCGTGCACGCCGAGGTGGGGAGCGTCGACGTCGTCATGAACGTGGCCGGGATCTCCGCGTGGGGCACCGTCGAGAACATGGCCCACGAGACGTGGAAGGCGCTGATCGACATCAACCTGATGGGCCCGATCCACGTCACCCAGTGCTTCGTTCCCCCGATGATCGCGGCGGGTCGCGGTGGGTACCTGGTCAACGTGTCGTCGTCGGCCGGCCTGCTCGCGTATCCGTGGCACGCGGCGTACAGCGCCAGCAAGTTCGGCGTGCGCGGCATGTCCGAGGTGTTGCGCTACGACCTCGCCCGGCACGGCATCGACGTCTCGCTCGTGGTCCCCGGGGCGGTGCGGACACCGCTCGTCGAGACGGTGGACATCGCCGGCGTGGATCGCGACGACCCACGCGTGAGAAAGCTGACCGCACGCTTCGAGGCCCACGCCGTGTCGCCCGAGGTGGTCGCGGAGAAGATCCTGACCGGGATGGCGAAGCGGCACTTCCTCGTATACTCGAGCAACGACATCCGGGTGGGGTACTGGGTGTCGCGCAAGTTCGCGCGCCCCTACGAGATGACCATGCAGGCGGCCAACGACTACTTCTCCCGACTGCTGCGCTGACCTCACGCGCGTGTCGCGGCGGAGCGCGTGCCGAGTCGGCGCTCACGCACTACCGTTCTGGCATGGACGCGACGGCTCCGCTGGGAGCGGATTCCGAGGTGGGAACGCTCCGGACGGTCATGCTGCACCGCCCTGGCGACGAGCTGCGCCGACTCACCCCCCGCAACAACGATCAGCTGCTGTTCGACGGGCTGCCGTGGGTGGACCGCGCTCGCGACGAGCACGACGCCTTCGCCGACCTGCTGCGAGGACGCGGTGTCGAGGTCCTCCTGCTCGGTGATCTGCTGACCGAGACCCTGGCCCTCAGCGGTGCCGCACGCGTGCAGGGTGTCGCCGCCGCGGTGGAACCCCGGCGGCTCGGACACGTGCTCGCCCGGGACCTGGCGACCTACCTCCGCGGCCTGCCCGCACCCGAACTGGCGACCGTGCTGATGGCGGGCATGACCTTCGACGAACTGCCGGTAGCGGACGACTCGGGTGTCTCGCTGGTCCGGCGCATGCACCACGGCGGCGACTTCGTCATCGAGCCGCTCCCGAACCTGCTGTTCACCCGCGACTCGTCGTTCTGGATCCAGCAACGCGTCGCGATCACGTCGCTGGCGCTGCGGGCCCGCGCTCGGGAGACGTCGCTGACGGATCTGATCTACGCCTTCCATCCACGATTCCTCGGTGTGCGCCGGGCCTACGAGTCGCACACCGCGCCGGTGGAGGGCGGCGACGTGCTGCTGATGGCGCCCGGCGTCGTCGCCGTGGGAGTCGGTGAACGCACCACGCCCGCCGGTGCCGAAGCGCTCGCGCGCAGCCTCTTCGACGACGACCTCGCGCACACCGTGCTCGTGGTGCCCATCGCGCAGGAACGGGCGTCGATGCACCTGGACACCGTGTGCACGATGGTCGACACCGACGCGGTGGTGATGTACCCGATCATCCAGGACACGCTGTCCGCGTTCACGATTCGCCGCGAGGACACCGGTGTGACCATCACCGGCGCGGGCCCGTTCCTCGACGCCGCGGCCGACGCCATGGGTATCGGCAAACTGCGGGTCATCGACACCGGACTCGACAACGTCACCGCCGAACGTGAGCAGTGGGACGACGGGAACAACACGCTCGCACTGGCTCCCGGCGTCGTCGTCGCGTACGAACGCAACGTCGAGACGAACGCGCGCCTCGAGGCGTCGGGCATCGAGGTGCTGCGCATCTCGGGATCGGAACTGGGGTCGGGCCGCGGCGGACCCCGCTGCATGTCCTGCCCCGTCGCCCGCGATCCCGTCTGACCTCCGGCCTTCCCGCTGATGTCCGGCCGGCCTCCGGCCTTCCCGCTGATGTCCGGCCGGTCAGAGGACCGTGCTCACCGTGGCCGCCGGGCGCGCCAGGACGGTGCCCTTCTCGCCGACCACGAAGGGCCGCTCGATGAGTACCGGATGCGTCAGCATGGCGCGCAGGACCGTCTCGTCGTCGGCATTCGCGAGATCGAGTTCCTTGTACAGTGTCTCGCGCTTGCGTACAGCGGTGCGCGGGGTGAGGCCGGCATCGGAGATGAGGGCTCGCAACGTCGCCTCGTCCGGCGGGGTGGTCAGGTAGGGCACGATGGTCGGCTCCACCCCCGCGTCGCGGATGGCCGCGAGTACGTTGCGGGACGTCGAGCACCGGGGGTTGTGATAGATCGTGACGGACATGGAGCAAGTATGGCGGGAGTGGGACCGATGAGGTTCACGATCGACGGTGCGTCGGGGACGGCGCCGTTCGACCAGGTGCGGTCGCAGATCGTGGCCGCGGTGCGGTCGGGGCAGCTCATCGCGGGATCGAAACTGCCGACGGTGCGAGCTCTCGCGGCGACGCTGGACCTCGCTCCCAACACGGTGGCGAAGGCGTACCGCGAACTCGAGAAGGACGGCGTGATCGAGACCCGGGGGCGGTCGGGCACCTTCGTGGCGGCCGGCGGCGATCCTTCGGCCGGGGCAGTGCAACTCGCGGCCACGGAGTACGTCCGCGCGGCGCGTCGCGCCGGCATCGACGACGAGGTGGCTCTGCGCTACGTCCGGACGGCGCTCACGGACTCCTGACACCACTTAGGTTGACGCTTCAACCTAAAGTGTGTCATCGTGATCCCGAATCCACCCCGACCCATCAGAGGATCACTGTGAAGACACCTGTCGTCGTTCGAGACATCGCCGCACTCGTCGCGCGCATCGCCCTGGGCGTCGTGTTCGTCGCCCACGGGTGGCAGAAACTGCGTACCAACGGGCTCGATGCCACCATCGCCGGCTTCGAGGGCATGGGCATTCCGGCCCCGCAGGTGTCGGCGTACTTCGCCACCTTCGTCGAGCTCATCGGTGGAGCCGCTCTGATCCTGGGCGTGCTGACGTCCGTCGCGGCTCTGCTGCTGGTCGTCGACATGGTCGGCGCGCTCGTCTTCGTGCACCTCGACAAGGGCGTGTTCGTCGGCGAGGGCGGCTGGGAACTGGTCGTCGCACTCGGCGCCGGAGCGCTTCTCCTCGCGGCAGTCGGCTCGGGCACGTACAGTGTCGACCGCGCATTCCGCCGTCCGAAGTCACGTGCACGCGTATCGTCCTGACCTGCGAAAACAGTCTGTGAACTTGCACCGGGGCGTCGAGGCGAGCAACGTGACGTCTCATGACATCGCGTATGGACACGGACACAGGACCGGCTGACACCCCACGCGATGATGCCGCGGACGTTCCGTCGTCCGCGGCATCTGCCGTGCTGCCCACCTCCGCGCACCCCGATGCGCAGGACCCCGGGTCGCAGGAACCGGCGCCGCGGCGCGCCACCCTCGACCCCGTGGTGTTCGGCGTCGCGGCAGCCGTCGTCACGGGCATCATCGTCTGGGGACTGGCCGGACCGACGAGCCTCGAGAACGTGACGTCCTCGATGCTGGACTGGCTCGTCACCAACATGGGCTGGCTGTTCATCATCTCCGCCACCGGTTTCGTGCTCTTCTGCATCTACCTGGCGATGTCGAAGTACGGACGTATCCCGCTCGGCAAGGACGGGGAGAAGCCGGAGTTCAAGACCGTCAGCTGGATCGCCATGATGTTCAGCGCCGGTATGGGCATCGGGTTGATGTTCTACGGCGTCTCCGAGCCGCTGACGCACTTCGTCACGCCGCCGCCCGGCACCGACAGCAGTGTCGGAACGGCCATGGCCACCACGATGTTCCACTGGAGCCTGCATCCGTGGTCCATCTACGCCGTCATGGGTCTCGCCGTCGCGTACAGCACCTACCGCCGCGGCCGTCGTCAGCTCATCATCAGCTCCGCCTTCCTCCCGCTCCTCGGTCGCCGCGCCGAGGGCCCGATCGGCAAGGTCATCGACATCCTCGCCATCTTCGCGACGCTGTTCGGTACCGCCGCCTCCCTCGGACTCGGTGCGCTGCAGATCGGTTCGGGTGTCGAGGTCATCGGCTGGCTCGGTGAGGCCGGCACGCTCCTGCTCGTCGCCATCGTCGCGCTGTTGACCCTCGCCTTCGTCGCGTCCGCGGTCTCCGGCGTCGCCAAGGGCATCCAGTGGCTGTCCAACATCAACATGGTGCTGGCACTCGTCCTCGCACTCTTCGTGTTCGTGCTTGGCCCGACGGTGTTGATCCTCAACCTGATTCCCACCACCATCGGCGACTACGCGAGCCAGCTGTTCCACATGTCGGCTCGCTCGGCGGCGTCGTCCGATCCGGAGACCGCGTCGTGGCTGTCGTCGTGGACGATCTTCTACTGGGCCTGGTGGGTCTCCTGGACCCCCTTCGTCGGCATGTTCCTCGCCCGCATCAGCCGTGGCCGCACCGTTCGTGAGTTCATCATCGGTGTCATCGTGATCCCGAGTGCCGTGAGCCTGGTGTGGTTCTCGATCTTCGGCGGAGCCGGTATCGGCGAACAGCGCGACGGCATCGACCTGGCCGCGCGCGGCAGCAGCGAGTCTCAGCTGTTCGGCATGCTCGAGAACCTGCCGCTCTTCGGACTGTCCACGGTCGTCGTGATGATTCTCGTGGCCGTCTTCTTCGTCTCCGGTGCCGACGCGGCGTCCATGGTCATGGGCACCCTCAGTCAGCGCGGAACCCTCGAGCCCAGCCGCTGGGTCGTCGTGTTCTGGGGAGCCATCACCGGTGGCACCGCCGCGATCATCCTGTGGACGGGCGGCGCGGACGCGCTCAACGGCTTGCAGACCATGACAATCATCGCCGCGGCGCCGTTCGTGCTGGTCATGATCGGGCTGTCGGTGTCGCTCTACCGCGACCTGTCGCACGATCCACTGGTGCTCACGCAACGTCGTCGACGTCTCCGGCTGACGAAGGCCGGGCGCACCGAGCTCTGAGCGGTCAGCGCCAGCTCGGCAACCAGAGCTGCTGCTGCCACGTCTCCTGACTGATGGGCAGACCCGTGAGGATCGGCCAGAGCCACACGAAGTTGGCGATCACCACGGCGACGTACAGCGAGACCAGCAGCAGACCGAGCGTGCGGCGCTCGCGACCCTGCCCACCGCGGAGTCCTCGCCCGAGGATGTCGCCGAGGACCAGGGTGACGCCCATGACGAGGAAGGGCGCGAGCGCCGCGGCGTAGAAGAAGTACATCTGACGGTCGAGGGTGAGGAACCACGGCAGGATGCCGGCGCCGTAGCCGACGAGCACGGCGGCGTAGCGCCAGTCGCGGCGGGCCACGGTGCTCCACAGCGCCCAGCCGAGCATCGGGAACGCGACCCACCACAGAGCAGGCGTGCCGATGAGCATGACGGCCTTGACGCAGTTGCCGCCCGTCGAACAACCGGTGATCTGCTGCCCGTCGGCGAAGTAGTAGAGCATCGGCCGCAGACCCATCGGCCACGTCCACGGCTTGGACTCCCACGGGTGGCGGTTACCGGCCGAGTTGGTCAGGCCGGCGTGGAAGTCGAGGACGTTGCCGCTGTAATACCAGAGCGAGCGCAGAGCGGCGGGCACGAACGAGAACGGTCCGCCCGTCCCGATGTCGGTGCCCACGGCGTTCCGGTCGACGCCGGTCTCACTCGCGAACCAGCCGGCGTAGGTGGCCAGATAGACGACGAGCGGAATCGCCACCAGCGCGTACAGCGCGGGTCCGACGTCGCGCACGGCGGTGCCGACCCACGGCCGGGTGACCCCGTACTGGCGACGCGCCGCGACGTCGAAGGCGACGCTGAGCAGTCCGAAGAACGCGACGAAGTAGATACCCGACCACTTCGTTCCGCACGCCAGACCGAGCAGGAGTCCGCCGCCGAACCGCCACCAGCGGACGCCGAGACGCGGGCCCCACGTGGTCATCTCCATGCGGCCCTCGACGGCGACCCGGTGCAACCGCTCCCGGACGTCGTCCCGGTCGCGGACCAGAGCGCCGAACGCGGCGACGACGAACACCACCATGAAGATGTCGAGCATGCCGACTCGGGACGTCACGAACGTGACGCCGTCCACGATCATGAGGATCCCGGCGATCGCGCCCAGCAGCGTCGAGCGCGTCATGCGGCGCACGATGCGGACGACGAGGAGAACGAGGATCACACCGAAGACGGCCGACGACAGCCGCCAACCCCATCCGGTGTAGCCGAACAGTGCCTCGCCGACGGCGATCAGCTGCTTGCCGACGGGCGGGTGGACGACGAGGCCGTAGGCCGGGTTGTCCTCGACGCCGCCGCCGGTGAGCACCTGGTACCCCTGCGGGGCGTAGTGCTTCTCGTCGAACACCGGGGTGCCGGCGTCGGTCGGATAGCCGAGCATCGTGAAGCGGGTGACGGCCGCGAGGACCGTGAGGACCGCGGTGACGATCCATCCGCGCATGCGGTCGGTGGGCCCGAACACTGCGGGCGGGAGAGCCGGGCGCGGCGAGGTGAGGTACTCGTCGGAACCGTCGCGACCGGTGGGGATACGCGCGGTCACGAGGGTCACGATTCGATCGTAGGCTAGATGCCGACGGCGACCGCGGTCGTGACCGACGAGCGAGATGAGGACGACGCGTGCTGGTACTCGGTGCGACACCGATGGGGGACCCCGCAGACGCGTCGCCCCGACTGCGCGACGCACTGGCCACGGCCGATGTCGTCGCGGCGGAGGACACGCGTCGCACGAAGACCTTGGCCACGGCACTCGGGGTGCAGATCACCGGTCGCGTCGTCAGTTTCTACGACCAGGTCGAGGTCGATCGGGTTCCCCTGCTGCTCGCCGAGATGCGCGAGGGGCGGCGGGTCCTGCTGGTCACCGACGCCGGTATGCCCTCCGTGAGCGACCCGGGTTACCGACTGGTGGCCGCGTGCGCAGAGGCGGGGATCGGCGTGACCTGCCTGCCCGGGCCGTCCGCCGTGACCACCGCACTGGCCCTGTCGGGGTTGCCGGTGGAGCGCTTTTGCTTCGACGGATTCGCCCCTCGCAAGCGTGGTCCCCGGCAGGCGTGGATGCGCACGCTGACGACGGAGAGCCGCGCCGTCGTGTTCTTCGAGGCCCCGCACCGCATCGCGGACTGCCTCGCCGACGCGTCCGAGGTACTCGGCCCCGATCGGCGCGCCGCGGTGTGCCGGGAATTGACCAAGACCTACGAGGAAGTGAAGCGAGGGACGCTGGGGGAGTTGGCCGCGTGGGCCGCCGACGGCGTGCGCGGCGAGATCACGGTGGTCCTGGCCGGAGCCGAGCCCGTCAGTGCGGATCCCGCCGACCTCGTCGCGGAGGTGGAGGATCTCGTGTCCGCCGGACTCGGCCTCAAGGACGCGTGCGCACGGGTGGCCACCACGACGGCGGCGGACGTGTCCAAGCGTGCGCTATACGAAGCGGTGCTGGCCGCGCGCGGCTGACGCCGACGCCGCGACGTCAGCCGACGACCTGCTGGCGCAGTCCGTCGGTCGCCGTCTCGAGGACGGACTTGGTCCCGCGCTTGACGATGAATCCCGGCACGGGGATCTTCGGGTCGAGCGTGATCTCGAACTCGAGGTGGGTGCCCTTGTCGGTCTCGCTGAGGCGGTACTCCGCGTGCTGCGACTTCTGCTGGGTGCTCTCGACGACGTCCCACGCCACCGACATGTCGGACCACGTGAAGCGCAGCACCTGCTCGTCGGTGAATCCCATGACGGCGACGGTCATCTCGGCGAGGACGGGACGACCCTGATCGTCACGCTCGCGCACCGAGACCTTCTTGTGGATCGACGACCAGGCCGGCAGACCCTCGAGGTCCGCGATGACCGCGAGCACGTCGGCCGGTGGTGCCTCGATCTCGACTTCTCTGTTTCCGCTGACAGCCATGGCGTGAATGTAACCGACCGTCCACACCTACAGGGCGGTTTGGGTCGGTGTCGTGATCATGTCCCGGTGCCGGCCAGGGGAACTGTGCCGCGGCGGACCTGCTCGTCGACGAAGACGGCGATCTCCGAGATCGCCCGCGCCGACTCGGGAACGAAGTCCGCGGCGTGGAACACGTGCACCTGGTCCTGCCACACCTGGAGACGGCACTCGATTCCGGCGTCAGCCAGGCGCTCCGCCATCAGTTCCGAGTCGGCGTAGACCATCTCGGTGGATCCGACCTGGATCAGGACCGGCGGGAGGGCGGACAGGTCCGCGTCGACGGGACAGACGCGGGGACCACGCTTGCCGTCAACGACGATGCGGGCCTCGACCTCGTCCGCCAGCTCGGTGAGCGCCGGCACGGCGCCCTTGGGGAAGACCGAGCACAGGGACGCGTTGGGATGCAACATCTTCCGCGTCGGATCGAGATCGGTGAGCGGAGACAGGGCGATGATGCCGCCCGCGGGCGGCAGACCCTGGCTCTGCAGGGCGAGCGCCACCATGAAGGCCAGGTAACCGCCGGCGGAGTCACCGGCGATGAAGATCTGTTCGGGCAGGTACCCCGCGTCGAGCAGGTAGCGGAAGCCGTCGACCCCGTCCTCCACCGCGTGCGAGATGGGGTTGCGCGGCATCATCCGGTAGTCGACCGACAGCACGTCGGCACCGGTGGACTGGGCGATGCGCGAGACGAGCCGGCGGTGGCTGTTGAGGCCGCACACCACGAACGCGCCGCCGTGGAGATACAGGATCACGCGATCGCGGTCCGCGCGGCGGGTCGGTCGCTCGGACCTGCCGTCGGCACCGACACGACGCGGGCTGTCCGTGCGGACCCACTCGGCCCGGCACTCGTCGAGCCGCACGGGCGCGACGGTGGTGTCACCCACGGGTGGGAGGAGTCGGCCGGCCTGGTCGACCATCGACATGGGCCACGGCAGGCTGTGGGTCCGGGCCCACACGCCCAGGAAGGGACGGACCGTGCGGCGCAGGTACGCGGCGAGAAGCTTGGACTGCATGCTGCCGCCCTCGAACTCCTGGCGGTCCACGGCGGTGCCGACGCCGAGGGCGCGTCGCACCCGGCGACTGGCGGACGTGCGTGTCAGCGACGACGGTGCGGTCATCTCGGCCGAGGCGATGCTCATGGGTGGCCCTCCACTTCCTTGCTCGTACTGGGAATCGCACGATAGGGCCGAAACGAAACACTTCTCGAGGAATAGTTGTTGCCGGGGTCACACCGTGACCCCACGTTGTCGCAATAGTTGTGGGTTCGTTACTTCCGGGTAGCACAGTGAACCTGCAGGTGAGCCGCACCGTGACCACGCGGTTCCGCAGTTCGAGAGAGGTCCGCCCCCATGCCCTTCATGCCGGTCACAGAGTCGATGTTCCTACTGGCCGAGACGCGCGAGCACCCCATGCACGTCGGGGGACTGCAGCTGTTCGTGCCCCCGGAGGACGCCGGCGACGACTTCGGGATGCAGCTCTACGAGACGTTCCAGGCCGCCACCGACGTCTACAAACTGTTCCGCAAGCGGCCGGCTCCGCCGGTGAACTTCATGGGCACCGTGCGCTGGATCTACGACGAGGAGCTCGACTTCGAGCATCACGTCCGGCGCATCATGCTGCCGCGGCCGGGCCGCATCCGCGAGCTGCTGCGCTACATCTCCGCCGAGCACAGTGCGCCGCTCGATCGGCATCGCCCGATGTGGGAGCTGCACATCATCGAGGGCCTGGCCGACGGCCGCGTCGCGCTCTACAGCAAGATCCACCACTCGCTGGTCGACGGTGTCTCGGCGCTCAAGTTGTTCGAGCGCACCCTGACCACCGATCCCGAGGCCCGTGACTGCGGCCCGATCTGGGACCCGGCGCTGTTCGAGCGGCCGAAGAAGAAGAGCACCGAGGTCGCGAAGGTCGACGACGGTGGCGTCCTGTCGCTGCTGTCCACGGGCGTCAAGGCGGCCGGTGAGCTCGCCGGGGTCGGACCCGCCGCGGCCCGGATCGGTCTGAACAAGCTGCGCGGCAACGAGATGGTGTTGCCTCTGACCGCGCCGCGGACGATGCTCAACGTGCCGATCGGCGGGGCACGCCGCTTCGCCTCGCAGCAGTGGTCCAAGTCGCGGATGAAGGACATCGCGGCAGCGCTGGGGGTCACGTTGAACGACGTGGTGCTGACGATGTGTTCCGGGGCGCTGCGGTCCTATCTCATCGACCGCAACGCACTGCCCGACCAGCCGCTGATCGCGATGGTGCCGGTATCCATGCGGGAGGCCGGCGCGGACGCGGACGGCGGTAACGCCGTCACCACGGTGCTCTGCAACCTCGGTACCGATCAACCCGATCCGGAACGCCGACTCGCCGCCGTCGTCTCGTCGATGAACGAGTCGAAGGCGATGATGCGCACCCTGTCTCCACTGCAGGCGCTCAGCTACGGCGCGGCCGTGATGGCCCCGCTGCTGCTCACACCGGTGCCGGGCTTCGTGCGCAACACGCCGCCTCCGTTCAACGTGATCATCTCGAACGTGCCCGGTCCGAAGACCGAGATGTACTGGAACGGTGCGAAACTCGACGGTGTCTACCCGGCGTCGATCGTGCTGGACGGGCAGGCGCTCAACATCACGCTCGCGACCAACGCCGACAACGTCAACTTCGGACTCGTCGGAGATCGGCGTAGCGTGCCGTCGCTGCAGCGCATGCTCACGCATCTCGACACCGCACTCGAGGAGCTCGAGAAGTTGGCCGACGGGTGAGTCTTGCGCTGCGGCCGATGGTTCCGCGGGACCCGAACGAGGAACATCGAGCGGCGAGTTCGCTGGAACTGTTCTTCGACCTGGTCTTCGTCGTCGCGGTGTCGTTCGCCTCCGTGGAACTGGCCCACCTGCTGGAAGAGAACCACATCGCGTCGGGCATCGGTGCCTACGCGATGGTGTTCTTCGCCATCTGGTGGGCGTGGATGAACTTCACATGGTTCGCCACGTCGTTCGACACCGACGACTGGCTGTACCGCGTGACCACCATCGTGCAGATGGCCGGCGTACTGATCCTGGCCAGCGGTGTCTCCGACGCGATGATCGACTACGACTTCACGCTGGTGACCATCGGCTACGTCGTGATGCGACTGGCGATGGTGAGTCAGTGGATACGAGCCGGGCTGCGCAACAGCGAGTTCCGCGCCACCGCCGTGCGGTACGCGGTGGGCATCACCGTCGTGCAGGTGTTGTGGGTCGCCCGACTCGCGCTTCCCGACAGCGTGGCCGTGCTCGGGTTCGTCGCGCTGGTGGCCGCGGAGCTCGCCGTCCCCGTGCTGGCGGAGCGCGCGGGACGGACGCCGTTGCACGGCGAGCACATCGCCGAGCGCTACGGTCTCTTCACGCTCATCCTGCTCGGTGAGTCGTTGCTGGCCTCGGCGACGGCCATCGTCGGCGGCATCGACGAACACGATCACACGGTCGAACTCGTCGGCCTCGCGATGGCCACGCTCGTCGTCGTCGCCGGCATGTGGTGGCTGTACTTCTCGGTGTCGCAGGAGGATTCGGTCGGGGCGAGACTCGGCCGCTCCTTGAGTTTCGGCTACACGCACTACTTCGTGTTCGCGGCGGCGGGCGCGGTGTCGGCGGGCATCGAGGTGGCCGTCGCGCACATCGAGGGTGACGGAGTGCTGTCGGACCGTCAGTCCTCCGCCGCGATCACGATTCCGGTGGCGGTCTTCGTCCTGGGGTTCTGGATGGTGGCGATGCGCCGCCGGTCGTCACGGCTGGTGAACGTCGTGACGCCGGTCGGCGGTGTGGCGGTGCTCGCGGCCACGGCGGTACCCGGATCGGCCGTCGTCAGTGGGGCCGTGACGGCGGTGATCCTGCTCGCCGTGGTCGGTACGACGGTCGCCGATCGGGCCGCTCACTCCTCCGGTTCGACGTAGCGGGGGAACACGCCCGCAGGCTTGGGCAACGCCACACCCGGCGTGAGACGCGTTGCCACCGAATCGAATTCGCGCTCCGTCACCCCGAGCAGGTCGAGCAGCTTCGCCGTGCTGTCGGGCATGAACGGCTGGGTCAGCAGGACGGTCACGCGGAGCACCTCGAGGGTCACGTACAGCACCGTCGCCATGCGGGCCGGATCCGTCTTGCGCAGAACCCACGGTTCCTGCGACGAGAAGTAGCGGTTGGTCTCCGCGAGTACCGACCAGATCGCGTCGAGCGCCAGGTGCATCTCGACGGCGTCCATGTGGCCGCGCACCACGGCGTGAAGGTCATCGACGCGAGCGAGCATCGCCTCGTCGTCGGCGGTGAACTCGCCGGGTGTCGGCACCTGCGCATCGCAGTTCTTGGCCACCATGGACAGCGACCGCTGAGCCAGGTTCCCCAGTTCGTTGGCCAGGTCGGCGTTGATCCTGGTGACGATCGCCTCGTGGCTGTAGCTGCCGTCCTGTCCGAACGACACCTCGCGCAGGAGGAAGAAGCGCAACGAGTCCAGGCCGTACTCCTCGATCAAGGCCGCCGGGCTGACGACGTTGCCCACCGACTTGGACATCTTCTCGCCCTTGTTGGTCAGGAAGCCGTGTGCGAACACGCGTTTCGGCAATTCGACACCTGCCGACATCAGGAACGCCGGCCAGAACACGGCGTGGAATCGCACGATGTCCTTGCCGATCATGTGGACGTCGGCCGGCCAGAACTTCCGGAACGACTCACTGTCGGTGTCGGGGTAGCCGACGCCGGTGAGGTAGTTCGTCAACGCGTCGACCCACACGTACATGACGTGGTCGGGATCGCCGGGAACCTGGACACCCCAGTCGAAGGTGGACCGAGAGATCGACAGGTCCTTGAGACCGGACTTCACGAAGCTCGCCACCTCGTTGCGGCGACCCGCCGGGAGGATGAAGTCGGGACGCTCCTCGTACAGCGCGAGCAGCTTGTCCTGGTACGCGGACAGTCGGAAGAAGTACGTCGACTCCTCCGTCCATTCCACCGGTGTGCTCGACTCGGTCGCGATGCGGGAACCGTCGTCCTGCAGCGTGGTCTCGCCCTCGGCGTAGTAGGCCTCGTCGCGCACCGAGTACCAGCCGCTGTACGAGTCGAGGTAGATGTCGCCGTTGTCGGTCATCTTCTGCCACAGGTCGCGGCTGGCCTCGCGGTGGTCGGCGTCCGTGGTGCGGATGAACCGGTCGAACGTGATCTTCAGCGACTCCTGCATGGCCTGGAACGCGTCCGAGTTCCGACGCGCGAGGTCGGCGGTGGAGATGCCCTCCTTCGACGCCGTCTGCGCCATCTTCAGACCGTGCTCGTCCGTTCCCGTCAGGAACCGCACGTCGAACCCGTCGAGCCGCTTGAACCGAGCGAGGACGTCGGTGGAGATGTACTCGTACGCGTGGCCGATGTGGGGATCACCGTTCGGGTAGGCGATAGCGGTCGTGATGTAGAACGCAGGCTTGGTCGAACCGGTCTCAGTCATGGTGCGCCTACTCTATCTTTCGTGCCGAGAGACCGTCCCGCCCCCGACTTGCCCACTCCGCTCGCACCGCTCCTGGACGCGCACACGCACCTCGACGCGTGCGGGGCCACCGATGCAGCGTCGGTCGCGGCGATCCTCGATCGTTCCGAGTCGGTGGGTGTCGGACGCGTCGTCACCGTCGCGGACGACCTGGACGCGGCCCGTTTCGCCGTCGCTGCGGCGCACTGGGATTCCCGCGTGTACGCCGCCACCGCACTCCACCCGACGCGCGCGAACGTGCTCACCGACGAGGTGAAGGCCGAGATCGAGCGCCTCGCGCGCGATCCCCGCACCGTCGCCGTGGGGGAGACGGGGCTCGATTACTACTGGCCGGGGAAGCTCGACGGCTGCGCCGCGGTGGAAGAGCAGGTCGAGGGCTTCCGGTGGCACATCGATCTGGCGAAGCGCGTCGGCAAGCCGCTCATGATCCACAACCGCGACGCGGACCACGACGTTCTCGCGGTGCTCCTCGACGAGGGCGCGCCGGAGACGGTGATCTTCCACTGCTTCTCGTCCGGTCCCGAGATGGCGCAGGTGTGCGTCGACGCCGGCTACGTGCTCAGCTTCTCCGGGACGGTGAGCTTCAAGAATTCCCACGAGTTGCGGGAAGCGGCCCAGGTGGTGCCGGACGGACAGTACCTGCTCGAGACCGACGCGCCGTTCCTGACACCGCACCCGTTCCGCGGTGCTCCGAACGAGCCGTATTGCCTGCCCTACACGGCCCGTGCGCTGGCCGAGGCGACCGGCCGAACTGCTGATGACGTCGCGGCGTCGGCGACCGCCACGGCGGAGCGGGTCTACCCGCTCTAGTTCTGGGGCGGGAACTCGCCGTACGGGGTGATGGTGTTCCCGGTGAGGTCGAACTCGACGAACGAGGTGTTCGACGGGCAGCAGAACGCGTCGTCGGGGTTCAGCCACCGGTAGCGCACCGTGACCGTGCTGTCGGTCGCACCGACCACCGAGGTGTAGCTGTACGCGTCCGACGTCGCGGTCCCGAGGTAGTCACCCGAGTTGGTGAAGAACAGGACGTGCGACTGCACGGTGCCGTTCCGGATGCCGGTCCCCGTCGCCCGCGCCCATTCGAGCGTCGGACATCCGTCCGCGCTGGTGCCGGGCGTGTGATCGTCGATCACGAAGGCCCCGCCCTGCGAGTCGGTGCCCAGGTTCGCCACGGCGGTGCGCACGTTCAGCGAACTGGGATCGACGCACGGCACCACCTGCGCCGGCTGCGCCGGTGCGGGTGCGGGCACGGTGACCGTCTCGGTCTGCGTCTCCACCCTCGTCTGCGGCGCGGGTGCCGGTGCGGGGGCCGGAGTGGACGACGAGGGTGCCGGGTCGTCGGCGGGGAGCGCCGTCCCGGTCGTACCGGCGGAACCGCACGACACGGCGGCGGCGGCGCAGGCCGCCACGGCGAGAACGGCCATCGAACGCGGGAGAGTGGTCACCGAGCCTCCAGGGTGTCCGTACCGAGCGTTCTGCTCGGCGGTCGAAGGGTGTGTCGGCGACCACCCCCCGATCGTTACCGATGCTCAGGTCACGATCGGGTCGCGGCGACGGATCAGTCGTCGTCTCCGTACGTCTCCACCAGTCGATCGAACTCGGCACGATCGATCACACTGGGCTCGTTGATGGCCAGAGCCTGCGCGTACTTGCCCGCGAGGTGGTAGTCGCGGCCCAGGGGACCGCGCTCACCGTCCTCGTCGTCGTCCTGCGTGCTCGCTCCGGGCGGCACCTCGTTCTGCAGGCCGTTGGTCTGCGCACCCAACCGAGCGTCGATCTTCGCCGTGATCTTCTGCATGATCTCTTGGTCGTCGCTCACTGTCGTGCCTCTCGTCGGTGTAGCGGCTTCTCGGTGCGGGGCCCGCGTCTCACAGGACCTTGTCGAGGAAGTCCTTCGTTCGCTCGTGCTGCGGGTTGCCGAACAGGTCGTCCGGCGAACCCTCCTCGACGATGTACCCCTCCGCCATGAAGATCACACGGTCGGACACCTCGCGGGCGAAGCCCATCTCGTGCGTGACGACGACCATCGTCATGCCGCCCTTCGCCAGATCGCGGAGGACCTGCAGGACCTCGCCGACCATCTCGGGGTCCAGCGCACTCGTGGCCTCGTCGAACAGCATGATGTCCGGGTCCATCGCCAGTGCACGTGCGATGGCGACGCGCTGCTTCTGCCCACCGGACAACTGCGCCGGCTTCGCGTTCTCCTTGTCGGCGAGGCCCACCTGGGCCAGCAGACGAACGGCGTTCTCGCGCGCCTTCGACTTGTCCGACTTCTTCGTCTCCACGGGCGCGAGCATCACGTTCTCGATGACGCTCATGTGGGGGAAGAGGTTGAAGTGCTGGAACACCATGCCGATGTGCTGGCGCACGGAGTCGAGGTCCACCTTCGGATCGGTCAGGTCGAAACCGTCGACCACGACCGTGCCGCCCGTGATGTCCTCGAGCTTGTTGAGGCACCGGAGGAAGGTGCTCTTGCCGGAACCGGACGGGCCGATGACACACACCACCTCGCCCGAGTGGACGTCGACGTCGAGGCCCTTGAGCACCTCGAGATCGCCGAACGACTTCTTCAGTCCGATGGCGCGGATCTTGACCTCGGCCGCAGCGGCGTCGGGCGCGGTGGTCTCGGTGCTCACTTGTTGATCCTCTTCTCGAGACGGTTCGACAGCATCGTCAACGCCATGATGATGACGAAGTACATGACGCCGATGATCAGCCACATGTTGAACGACTGGAAGTTGCGGGCGATGATGATCCGCCCCGACTGGGTGAGTTCGGCGAGGCCGATCACCGACAGGATCGAGGTGTCCTTCAGCGTGATGACGAACTGATTGATGTACGACGGGATCATCGTCCGGATCGCCTGTGGCATCACGACCTTGCGCATGGACGTCAGGTAGCTGATACCGAGACTGCGCGAGGCCTCCATCTGGCCCTTGTCCACCGACAGGATGCCGCCGCGGACGATCTCCGCCATGTACGCACCGGCGTTGAGCGACAGCGTGATGATGCCGGCGGTGAACGCCGACATCTGGAAGCTGAGCGCGGCGGGAATGCCGAAGTAGATGAAGAAGGCCTGCACCAGCAGTGGCGTGCCGCGGAAGATGGCCACGTAGGTGGCGCCGATCCCGCGCAGCCACGCCTTCGTCGACACCCGGAAGAGTCCGAAGACGGCGCCGAGGATCAGGGCCAGCACGATGGAGATGACTGTCAGGACGATGGTGAGCCAGAGGCCCTTCAGCAGTTCCTTGTACTCGCTCTTGATCAGTCCGGGGATCGAGTTGTCCGTCTCGTCCGCCGCGGCGCCGATGTAGGTGCCGAGGATCTCGTCGTACTGGCCGGACGACCGCAGGTTGGCCAGTCCGGTGTCGAATGCGGCGAGCAGCTCGGGGTTCGCGCCCTTGTTCACGGCGAAGCCGTAGTTGCTCGGCGACTCCTTCTCCGTGACCGTCTTCAGACCGTTCCCCTGGGTGATGCCGTACTGCAGCACCGGGTAGTCGTCGAACACGGCGACCGAGTTCCCGGTGCGCACCTCGTCGTACATGCTCGCGGAGTCGGCGAAGTACCGCGTCGTGAAGCCGTACTGCGCCTTGATGCTCTCCGCGAAGTCGGCGCCCTCGGTGCCGTTCTTGACCGCGACCTGCTGCCCGGAGAGATCGTCGTACGAGGTGATCGACGAGTTCTCGAGCACGGCCATCTGCACGCCGGACTCGAAGTAGGGCTCGGAGAAGTCGAACACGGCCTCGCGTGCCGGCGTGATCGTCATGCCGGCGATGACGCCGTCGGCCTGGTTCGCCTGCACTGCCTGCAACGCCGCATCGAACCCGAGGGGCCGGATGTCGACCTGGAAACCCTGGTCCTCCGCGATCGCTCGGATCAGGTCCATGTCGATGCCGACGAACTGGCCGTCGGAGTTCTGGAACTCGAACGGTGCGAAGGTCACGTCGGTGGCGATGGCGAACGTGCGACCCTCCACCGGGCTCGGGGGCGCCGGCTGGGCCTGCGCTGCGGGTGCGAGCACCAACGCGACGAGTGCCACGACGGCGGTGATCGCCGGGAGGCGGCGCAGTCGGTGCCACCGTCCGCGTTCGGATCGCGGTGGGGAGGTCGGATTCACGAAGAGCCTTCCGTTCTGGTGCAGGTGAACAGTCGGCTCGGACCCTATCGGCCGGGGGCTCGCGACGACCCTTACCGGAAGGTAGGAACGGTCGACGGGCTGCTCGAGGCCGTGAAGTTGCCGAACCTGTGCCCGCTCGTTACCGTATCGTGATCGTATGACCCCGATGCGAGCCTCTCGGCCTCGTGATCGTCTCGACCCGGCAAGGAAATCGAAGTTGCGTTATTCGTCCGTGATGTCCGTTCGACCAGTCGTGTCCACCGGGGCGGGAGCGCGGTGACGATGTCGCACGTCGCCAGACTCAACTCCGCCCGGTCCCGCCTGCTGTACGTCGTGGTGGCCGCGCTTCTCGCCACACTCGTCGTGGGAGCGAGCGTCGCCGTGGCCCGCCACAAGACCGTCACGATCGACGTCGACGGGCAGCAGGTCCAGCTCTCCACGATGACCACCGACGTGCGCAGCGCCCTCGAGGCCGCCGGATATCAGCCCACCGAGCGGGACGAGGTCGCGCCCGCCGCGGACGCGACCCTCGCCGACGGAGAGACCGTCACGCTCAAGCGGGCCCGCGAGGTGACTCTCACCGTGGACGGTGCGCCGACGACGGTGTGGACCACCGCCTCCACCGTCGCCGAGGCCAAGGATCAGTTGGGCATCGCTCCCGACGTCCACATCGACGAGTCGGAGTCCGACCCGCTGCCGCTCGACGGTGCCTCCGTCAACGTCGTGCTGCCGAAGTCCGTGACACTCGCCGACGGGGCCGCGTCGCCCGCACCGATGCGGCTCGCCGCACCCACCGTCGGCGAGTTCCTCGCCGCGGCCGGTGCGCCTCTCGAACAGAACGACACGGTCGCCCCCGCGGCGGACGAGCCGCTCGTCGAGGGCGCCGTGGTCACGGTGACCCGCGATCGGACGGAGACCGTCAGCGTCACCGAACCCGTCGTCGCGCCGGATCAGCGCATCGAGGACCCGACGATGAACATGAGCAAGACGATCGAGGAGTCCGCCGGCGCTCCGGGCGAGCAGAACGCGACCTACTCGGTGAACAAGGTCAACGGTGTCGAGGTCTCCCGCACGCTCGTGAAGGCCGACGTCACGACACCGCCGGTCGCCAAGACCGTGCGCGTCGGTGCCAAGCCCGGCACCGAGGTGCCGCCGGTCGAGAACGGCGCCGTCTGGGACGCCCTCGCGCAGTGCGAGGCCACCGGGAACTGGGCCATCAACACGGGCAACGGCTTCTTCGGCGGCGTGCAGTTCGACCAGAACACCTGGGAGCGGCAGGGCGGGCTCAAGTACGCGGCGCGCGCCGACCTGGCCACCCGCGAGGAGCAGATCGCGATCGCGTCGCAGACCCAGCGCACCCAGGGCTGGGGCGCCTGGCCCTCCTGCACCAGCAGGCTCGGGCTGCGCTGACATACGCTCCACCCGTGTCCGAACCTCCCGTCTCCCCGCCGACGTCCGATTCGCCGGCGTCCGATTCCGCAGCCGGCCCGGCACGCGTCCGCCTGCTGGGGCCCGCGGAGGTGCGCACCCTCGCGGCCGAGCTGGGCGTCCGGCCCACCAAGACCCTCGGCCAGAACTTCGTCCACGACGCGAACACGGTGCGGCGCATCGTGACCGCGGCCGGAGTCGGTCCGGACGACACGGTGCTCGAGGTGGGGCCGGGACTCGGATCGCTGACCCTGGCGTTGCTCGACGTCGTGCACGACGTGGTCGCCGTCGAGATCGACCCCGTGCTGGCGCAGCGTCTTCCGCAGACCGTCGCCGAGCGCGCCGAGTCGCGAGTCGACCGGTTGGCGGTGGTCGGTGCGGACGCCCTGCGCGTGCGCCGCGACGAGATTCCCGGCGCGCCGACAGCACTGGTCGCCAACCTCCCGTACAACGTGGCGGTGCCGGTGCTGCTGCACCTGCTCGCCCTGATCCCCACCCTGCGCACCGCGCTGGTGATGGTGCAGTCGGAGGTGGCGGACCGGCTGGCGGCTCCTCCCGGCAGCAAGACCTACGGGGTGCCGAGTGTGAAGGCCGCGTACTTCGGCGACGTCCGCCGCGCGGGCGCCGTGGGCCGTTCGGTGTTCTGGCCGGTGCCTCAGGTGGAGTCGGGTCTGGTGCGCGTCGATCGGCACGAGAATCCGCAGTGGCCGATGGACGAGACGTTCCGCCGCACTCTGTTCGCCGTCGTGGACGCGGCATTCGCGCAGCGGCGCAAGACGTTACGTGCGGCTCTGGCGGGGTGGGCCGGATCGGCGGCCATGGCGGAGACGCGGCTCGTCGAGGCGGGGATCGACCCGTCGGCGCGCGGGGAGACGCTCGACGCCGCCGCGTTCGTCCGACTGGCGCAGACCACCGGTGGTCACGAGTCCTGACGCGGGCGGTGCTCGTCGCGGGCACGGGCGTATCGGGCGGCGACACGGTCGAGTCGCCGTGATTCGACCTGGCAGGCGTCGATCAACTCCTGTGGGCCGCACACCGTGAAGTCCACGTCGAAGGCGGCGAGCCACCGCGCCATCGACGGGTAGGTGTCCGCGGTGATCGAGACCTCGCACCGCTCGTCGTCGAGCCGGGCGAGGGTGCCCCACTGCGGATCGACGCGGTCCTCGACCCGTTCGAACGGCACGTGCAGCACGACCCGTCCGCGGGCGGCGGAGAACGCCTGATCGATGCCCCTCGACACGAACTCCGCGGCGCCGCCCTCGGGCAGGGCCCGAGGAGTGAAGCGAGGCCCCGTCGGCACCTTCGGATCGAGGCGGTCGACGCGGAACGACCGCCAGTCCTCACGGGCGAGGTCCCAGCCCACGAGGTACCACCGCAACCCCGACCGCACGAGCCGGTACGGCTCCACCTCACGCCGCATGGTGTCCCCGCCGTGGGTGCGGTAGTCGAACCGCAGGCGTTCGTGGTTCTGGCACACGGTCGCCAGTGCTGTCAGTACCGACGCATCGACGCTCGACTGCACCGGACGTGACTGCACGACGTCGATCTGCAGTGCGTCGAGTCGGTGACGCAACCGTGACGGCATCACCTGCCGCAGCTTGGTGAGGGCACCGATCGACGACTCCGCGGTGCCGGTGACGGACGCGGACGCGCCGCTCTGCAGCCCGAGCGCCACGGCGATCACCTCGTCGTCCGTCAGCAGCAGGGGTGGCATCTCCGCGCCGGCACCCAGCCGATACCCGCCGCCGACGCCGACCGTTCCGTCCACCGGATAGCCCAGCGACCGCAGCCGGTCGACGTCACGGCGCACGGTGCGCGGGGTGATCTGCAGCCGTTCGGCCAGATCGGCCCCAGACCAGTCGCGCCGGGTCTGCAGCAACGACAGCAGAGCCAGCAGTCGAGCGGACGTCTCGCGCATGTCGACATGATGCACCCGACAGCGGACAGTTCGGGTCCTCGATCCGGTTCGGTACTCGGGCGCACGCCGACTACAGTGGTGAGACGTGCTCACAGTCGTTCCGCGGCCGGTCTCCGTCCGCGCTCCCGCCAAGGTCAATCTGCACCTTGCCGTGGGTGACCTGCGCCCCGACGGCTACCACGAACTCACCACCGTCTTCCACGCGCTCTCCCTCGTCGACGACGTCTCCGTCGTGGCCGCGGAGACACTGTCCGTCAGCGTGTACGGGGACGATGCGGGCATCGTTCCCACCGACCACACCAACCTGGCATGGAAGGCGGCCGAACTCGTCGCCGCCCATGCCGGTCGTCGGCCGGCCGTCGCCATCAGCATCGACAAGGGCATTCCCGTCGCGGGGGGCATGGCCGGGGGCAGCGCCGACGCGGCCGCGACCGTCGTCGCGCTGGACGCGCTCTGGAACCTCGGCCTTCCCCGCGAGAAGATCATGGACTTCGCGGCGCAGCTCGGCAGCGACGTCCCGTTCTCCGTCGCCGGTGGCACGGCCGTCGGCACGGGTCGCGGCGAGAAGCTGCTGCCGGTGCTCTCACGCAACTCCTTCCACTGGGTGCTCGCTCTCGCGAAGGGCGGTCTCTCGACTCTCGCGGTCTACCGCGAACTCGACCGGCTGCGCGAACGGGGAGCGCCGCCGCGCCTCGGCGCACCCGACGAGCTGATGCAGGCCCTGGCGTCGGGCGATCCGGCGCGGGTCGGGCCGCTCCTGGGCAACGACCTCCAGGCCGCGGCGCTGTCCCTCGAACCAGGCCTTCGCCGCACCCTGCGCGCCGGCACCGAGGCGGGTGCCATCGCCGGCATCGTCTCCGGGTCCGGCCCCACCTGCGCCTTCCTCTGCGCCTCTGCCGACCATGCGGTCGAGGTCGGCGCGGAACTGTCCGGCGCCGGCGTCTGCCGCACGGTACGCGTGGCACGTGGACCGGTGAGCGGAGCGCGAGTGCGCACCGAACGCGACCAGAACGACACGAACCGGGGACAACACTGATGGCCAACCTGATCAACCTGGAGCAGGTCTCCAAATCCTTCGGCGTGAAGCCGCTCCTCGACGGAGTCTCGCTCGGTGTCCAGGAGAACGAGCGCATCGGCGTCGTGGGCCTGAACGGCAACGGCAAGACCACCATGCTCGAGGTGCTCGCGGGCGTCGAGCAGCCCGACTCGGGCCGGGTGAGTCGCGTGGGAGGACTCCGGATGGCCGTCGTGACGCAGCGTGGTGTCCTGCCGCCCGGGTCCACCATCGGGGACATCGTCCTCGCGCCGCTCGGTGTCGCCGAGCACGAGTGGGCCGGTGACGCCCGGATCCGCAGCGTTCTGGACGGCATCGGCATCACCGGTCTCGGGCTCGACGCACCGGTCGAGCAGTTGTCGGGCGGTGAGCGCCGACGCACGGCGCTCGCCGCCGCGCTGGTGCAGGACCTCGACCTGCTCGTGCTCGACGAGCCGACCAACCATCTCGACGTCGAGGGCGTCCAGTGGCTGGCCGAGCATCTGGTGAACCGGCGGTCCGCACTGGTCGTCGTCACCCACGACCGGTGGTTCCTCGACACCGTTGCCACCCGCACCTGGGAAGTGGTGAACGGTCAGGTCGAGACGTACGAGGGCGGCTACGCCGACTGGATCTTCGCTCGCGCGGAGCGCTCTCGCCAGGCCGATGCCGCGGAGGATCGTCGCCGCAACCTCGCCCGCAAGGAGCTGGCCTGGCTGCGCCGCGGCCCGCCCGCTCGAACCTCGAAGCCGCGCTACCGCATCGAGGCCGCCGAGGCCCTCATCTCGGACGTGCCGCCGCCGCGCGACTCGGTCGCGTTGTCGAAGTTCGCGCAGACCCGGCTGGGCCGCATCGTCATCGAGCTCGAGGACGCCACGCTGGCGACCCCGGACGGTCGCGTACTGGTGGAGGACTTCACGTGGCGCCTCGCGCCGGGGGAGCGCATCGGTCTCGTCGGTGTCAACGGCTCCGGCAAGACGACGTTGCTCCGCACCATCGCCGGCGAGCTCGAACCCGCCAAGGGCCGCCGCATCGAGGGCAAGACGGTGCGCATCGGCTGGCTCCGCCAGGAACTCGACGACCTGCCCGTCGGGATGCGCGTGCTCGAGGCGGTCCAGGACGTCGCGGAACGAATTCAGCTGGGTGACAGGGAGATCTCCGCCGGACAGCTCGCCGAGCGGCTGGGCTTCACGCCTGCACGGCAGCGCACGCCCGTCGGTGACCTGTCCGGTGGCGAGCGCCGTCGACTGCAGCTGACACGCGTGCTGATGTCCGAGCCGAACGTCCTGCTCCTCGACGAGCCGACCAACGACCTCGACATCGACACGCTGCAGCAGCTCGAGGATCTGCTCGACGGCTGGGCCGGCACCATGATCGTCATCAGTCACGACCGGTACCTCATCGAGCGCGTCTGCGACTCGACGTGGGCTCTGTTCGGCGACGGCAAGCTCACCAACCTGCCGGGTGGCATCGAGGAGTACCTGCGGCGTCGCGCGCGAATCGCCGCAGCCGACGACGCGGCTCCGGGGATGACGTCGGGCGGGGGAGCGAAGCCGGCGGCGGCCAAGGGCGGTGCCGACGAGCGCGCCGCTCGCAAGGAACTCTCGAAGCTCGAGCGCTCCCTGGTCAAGCTCGACGATCGGGTGCGCGCACTGCACGTCTCGCTGGCCGAGGCGGCGACGGACCCGGCGACGTTGCAGTCGCTGAACGCCGAGTTGCTCACCGTCGTCGCGGAGAAGGACTCCGTCGAGGAGCGCTGGATGGAGCTGGCCGAGGAACTGGGCTGACACGGTCTACCCTCGCGTTCAGGCGGTCGATCGGCGACCGCGTTCTGCGCGAGGAGTGACGATGACATCCGTCGTGTCCGAGGTCATGGGCTCGGAGTTCGAGAAGCTTCACCCGAAGGTGCAGTGGCGCTTCGGTTTCGGTGCGGACGATCATGTGGCGCAGTTCGGCACCGGTGTCATGGAGACCATCACGCACTCTCCGCTGCTGCCGCCGCCGGCCCTGTGGCTCGGTGGCAAGCGGCGGATGGTCCCCTCCGACTCGGGCGAGAACATCCCCTTCACCATCGCCAACTACGCGTACACGGACGAGCTGGGCAGGCCCACGCTGGCGTTCGTCCGACGGTTCCAGTTCCCCGGCCACGAGGTGGCACTCGACTCGGTGATGGTCGTGGGATCGCGCGGCGCACTCGACTACATCGGTGCCGGCCCCGACATGGTGGTGCACACCCAGTGCTCCGCGGACGCCGACGGTGGCCTGCGGCTCGACAGCGGTCTGCCCCGGTTCCTCGCTCCGCGTGGGTCGATCAAGCCGCCGGGTCTCCTGTCGGCGGAGACCATCGGCCGCGAGTGGTGGGACGAGGAGCAGCAGCGCCACCGCATCGACATCGAGGTGCGTGGCCGCACGCTCGGGCGGTTGTTCCGCTACACCGGATGGTTCACGGCCACACAGGAAACCTGCCTTCCGACCGATCTGCCCGCCGAATTGGGGCCGGGGCGTACCGATCCCAGGGAGTGATCCCTGGTCGGACCCCGAAGTGACTGGTGGGGAATTTTTCTCACAACCGTCACCAATCCCCCATGGGACCCGGATCCGAATGGTGGATGACACAACCGACAGCGGCCGGTGATCATCACCGGCGGTGAGCGGCTATCAGATCCGTACAAGAAGGGTTCTCGCCATGAGCGTCACCAAGAGCAAGAGTGCAGTAGCAGTCGGCTTCGCAGCAGTTGCACTCCTCGGACTGTCCGCATGTTCGTCCGACGACAGCAGCAGCACCACCGAGACCACCGCGAGCAGCAGCATGGAGTCGATGACCTCGTCGGCCATGTCCTCCTCCACCGCGATGAACTCGAGTGCCGATCCGGCCTCCAACCTCGTCGGCTCGGGCTGCGCCGCCTACGCCGAGCAGGTCCCGGACGGTGCGGGCTCCGTGAGCGGAATGGCTGCCGATCCGGTCGCCGTCGCCGCCTCCAACAACCCGATCCTCACCACCCTGACCGCAGCGGTCTCCGGTGGCCTGAACCCGGGCGTCAACCTGGTCGACACGCTGAACGGCTCCGAGTTCACCGTCATCGCCCCGACCGACGACGCGTTCGCGAAGATCGACCCGGCCACCATCGAGACGCTGAAGACCGATTCCGCGCTGCTCACCAAGATCCTCACGTACCACGTGATCCCCGGCCAGATCGCTCCCGACGCGATCGCCGGCGAGCAGACCTCGGTCGAGGGCCAGGCAGTCAACGTCACCGGTGAGGGCGACACGCTGAAGTTCAACGACTCGAACCTGGTCTGCGGTGGCGTCAAGACCGCCAACGCGACCGTCTACCTGGTCGACTCGGTCATGATGCCCCCCGCCTGATCCTTTTCCACAGGGATCATGAGGACGAACACTCTCTTCGCGGCGGTCGTCCCCCGACTGTGTCCGTCGTGAAGTAGTACGAGGCGACCCGAGATTCTTCTCGGGTCGCCTTCGTGCGTCACGGGGACGGATGACGACAGCACGAGAATGGCCCCCGGCGATGCCGGGGGCCATTCTCGTGTGTCAGGGGAGGATCAGCGGAAGCCCTTGGCGGGGTTCTGCAGATCGAGCACCACCGTCGTGCCGTTGGAACGCACGTGCAGCTCGGGGCTCGCGAGCCCACCGGAGGTGAGGTACTCACCGAGGAGCTGCAGCAGCTCGTCGGGTCCGGTGGAGGAATCCATCGGGCGCGTGTCGCGGCTGGTGATCTCGTTCTGGGTCAGCCGTCCCGCGATGCGGATGGACGCGATGCCCATGGCCGTGCGGCGATCGGGGCTCGGGTGACGACCCGAGGCGAAGCTGCTGCCGTTCGACGATCCGTTGGTGGACGTGCTGCCGCCAGGCAACGCGTGTTCGGAAATCTGATCACTGGTTGTCATGTCGACCTCACTTTTGCTCGGAGTGACGCTCGAAGGTGTCCCGTTGGATCGGTGGGCTGGTGCCTTGCCGATCTTGATCCCCGTGAGGGGCCCACTTGATCCATCGCTCATTACTCGGACTGCTCCTCGATCGTCTCGGTACGTGACTCGAGTACTTCCGAAGAACAAACCAGAAGTACGTTCGAACAGAGAAAAAGTACCACGGGAAGGAAACAGCGAACAGTTTTGACCCTATGGATTGGAGATGACACCAATCTTGGGGTGAGGTGGTGTGGAGATGTCCCAGAGAATCAGTCGGCCGCGGCGACCAGCGGCTCGAGCAGCAGGTCCGGCAGCTCCTTCTGGATGTACTGCAGCCGCCACTTGTCACTGACCAGCGCCAACATCACGCCGTCCGTGCGGGTGAACACCTCGACGCCGCGCTGGCGACCGAGCTCCCCGGCGGACGCCGCGTCGGTGCGTCGAGCGATCGAGTAGCCCAGGGGCTCCATGCGCGCCTCGACGCCGAACTCGGACTTCATGCGCGCGGACACCACCTCGAACTGCATCGGCCCCACGGCGGCGAGGACGGGTGACGCGTCTCCGCGGATGTCGTTGCGCAGGATCTGGACGACACCCTCCTGATCCATCTGGTCCACGGCGCGACGGAACTGCTTGTACTTGCTCGCGCTCTCCGCGCGGAGGACGGCGAAGTGCTCGGGAGCGAAGGACGGGATCGGCGGGAACTCGACCTTGCGATCCGCGTACAACGTGTGGCCGGGAGCGAGCGCGGTGGCGTTGACCAGCCCGACGACGTCGCCGGGGTAGGCGTTCTCCACCGTGGTGCGCTCGCGGCCGAACACCGTCAGCGCGTACTTCGTCGTGAACGGTTTGCCCGTCTGGGCATGGGTGACCACCATGCCGCGCTCGAAGACTCCGGAGACCACGCGCATGAAGGCGAGGCGGTCGCGGTGTGCGGTGTCCATGCCGGCCTGCACCTTGAACACGACCGCGCTGAAGGGGTCGGTGACCTCGCGCTCACCACCGGCCACATCGGGACGGGGGCCCGGGGCCGGAGCGAACGAGACGAGGGTGTCGAGGATCTGGTGCACGCCGAAGTTCAGCATCGCCGACGCGAAGATCACCGGAGACGTCCGGCCCGCGAGGAACTCGTCCTCGTCGTGGCGCTGCCCGCTCTCGACGAGCAACTCGCTCTCCTCGACGGCGGTGGTCCAGTCGTCGCCCTCACGGGACTGCGCCGCCTCGGAGTCCATGAACTCCTCGGGTGCGATGGTCGCGCCACCGGCCGTGCGGGTGAAGTGGATGTACTGGTGCTCCGACACGTCGAGCAGTCCGCGGAAGTCACCCGCGATACCGACGGGCCAGTACAGCGGGGTCGGCGTCAGACCGATGCGCTCCTCGATCTCGTCGAGCAGCTCGAGGGGGGAGCGGCCCGGCCGGTCCCACTTGTTGACCACGGTGATGACCGGGATGCCGCGGTGCCGACACACCTGGAACAGCTTCAGCGTCTGCGGTTCCAGACCCTTCGCCGCGTCGATCAGCATCACGGCGGCGTCCACCGCGGTCAGCACGCGGTAGGTGTCCTCCGAGAAGTCGGCGTGACCCGGGGTGTCCACCAGGTTGATGGTGTGATCGGCGTAGTCGAACTGCAGCGCCGTCGAACTGACGGAGATACCGCGCGCCTTCTCCATCTCCATCCAGTCGGAGACGGTCGAGCGGCGACCCGACTTCCCGTGGATCGCACCGGCCTCGGAGATCTTCCGCGCGTGCAGAGCCAGGGCCTCGGTGAGCGTCGACTTGCCCGCGTCGGGATGCGAGATCACTGCGAAGGTGCGACGACGCTCCACCTCGCGCCGGAGGTTCTTCGGCGGGGTGGTGCCGGCGGCGGTGACCGCGGTGGTGGTGTCGGTGTCGACGGACGGGGTGCTCACGAAGGCCTTTCTTCGGTGACCGCAGCTGTGCGGATCACTGGTCGGAACGTACCCAGGGTACTCGGCCGACACGCCGAGCCCGTCCGTCCGTAACAGCGGTCACCGTCGTCCGGATGTAACAGTGGTGCGCGCACCCGGCACGCACCACCGACGAGGGAGTGACGTTGAGCAGGTTCACCGAGGAGATGTACGCGACCGCGGCCACGACCGAGCGGGGTCTCGTCACCGGTGAGCCCGACGCACCGTTGCGGCAGACGTGGGGCGACATCCATGCGGTCGCGCGCCGGATGGCAGGCGGGCTCGCCGCGGCAGGGGTCTCCCGCGGGGACGCGATCGGCATCCTGGCCGGTCAGCCGGTGGACATCGCGCCGTCGTGTCAGGCGGCGTGGATGCGCGGCGCGTCCGTGACCATGCTGCATCAGCCGACGCCGCGCACCGATCTCGCCGTGTGGGGTGCCGACACCGAGACCGTCATCCGGATGATCGACGCCGCCGCGGTGGTGCTCGGTGCACCGTTCGACGCCGCGGCGCCCATCCTGGAGGAACGCGGGATCACCGTGCTGACGATCGACGACCTGCGCGGCGGTGAGGACACCGATCCCGTGCCCACCGACGAGTCCGACATCGCGCTGCAGCAGCTCACGTCCGGGTCCACCGGATCTCCCAAGGCCGTGCGCATCACCCACGAGAACTTCTACGTCAACGCCTACGCGATGATCGATCGGATCGAGTACTCGCTCGAGGACGACGTGATGGTCAGCTGGCTGCCGCTGTTCCACGACATGGGGATGGTCGGGTTCCTGTCGGTGCCGATGCAGGTCGGTGCCGAGGTCGTCAGCATCACGCCGATCGACTTCCTGCGCTCTCCGCTGCTGTGGGCCCAGCTGATCGACAAGTACCGCGGCACCGTCACCGCCGCTCCCAACTTCGCGTACTCGTTGCTCGCGCGCAGGCTGAAGCAGGCGTCCGCCGACACGGCCCTCGATCTGTCGTCGTTGCGCTACGCGTGGAACGGTGCCGAGCCGGTGGATCCCGACACGATGCTCGCCCTCGCGGAGGCGGGCGCCCGGTTCGGGCTCGCCCCGACGGCTCTCGCACCCGTCTACGGGATGGCGGAGACCACGCTCGCGGTGTCGATCCCGGTACGCGATCAGGGCCAGGTGCTCGACGTGGTCGACGCGGACCTGCTCGAGGTGATGGGCCGCGCCGTTCCGTCGACCAAGGGCAACGTCCGTCGTCTCGCGACGCTCGGGCGGATGGTGCCGAATCTCGAGGGGCGCGTCGTCGACGCCGAGGGCCAGGTGCTCCCGAGCCGCGGTGTCGGTGTCATCCACGTGCGGGGGCCGGCGGTGACGCCCGGATACATCACGGTGGAGGGCTCGGTGTCCGCGCAGGACGACGACGGGTGGCTCGACACCGGAGACATCGGGTACTTCACGGAGGAAGACCTGGTCGTCGTCTGCGGGCGCATCAAGGACGTCATCATCATGGGTGGCCGCAACATCTATCCGACCGACATCGAACGTGCCGTGGGCACCGTCGCGGGCGTCCGGCCGGGCAATGCCGTCGCGATCCGTCTCGACGCGGGGCAGAAGCGGGAGAGCTTCGCGGTCGCGGCGGAGACCAACGAGATCGCCGACCCGGATGCGGTCAAGCGCATCGAGCACGACATCGTGCACGCGGTGTTCTCGGAAGTGGGGGTTCGTCCTCGCACGGTCGCGGTGCTCGGTCCCGGCACCATTCCGAAGACGTCCTCGGGCAAGCTCCGCCGCGCGAACTCGGCGTCGCTCCTCGGCTGAGCTCAGCGCATCAGGGTCGGTGGATGCGGTTCTGCGCGTCCTCGAGGCTGCCCTTCAGGAGCAACTCCACTGCGTCCGCGGCCTCCTCCAGCACGACCGCCACCTCGTCGCGCTCGGACGCGGCGAAGGGCTTGAGCACGTACGACGCCGGATCCATCCGGCCGGGCGGCCGCCCCACTCCGACCCGGACACGGAGGTAGTCTCTGGTGGACAACGACTTCGAGATGGAGCGCAGCCCGTTGTGCCCGCCCTCCCCGCCGCCGACCTTGAGCCGCACCTGACCCAGATCGACGTCGAGTTCGTCGTGCACGACGATGATGTCCGCCGGCGCCACGGAGAAGAACCGGGCCAGGTTGGCGACCGGGCCCCCGGACTCGTTCATGTACGACCGCGGCTTCCCCAGCACGACCGGGCGAGTCCCGAGCCGTGCCTGGAGCACGTCGGAGTTGCTGCGCTTGTGCGACGAGAACGACCCTCGCATCCGCTCCGCCAGGGTGTCGACGACGACGGCGCCGACGTTGTGTCGGGTGCGCTCGTACTGCGGTCCGGGATTGCCCAGGCCGATGACGAGAGCAGGTCGATCGGTCATGTGCGGCAGTCGCTTTCAGCTCGTGGCGTGCGGGGTCGTACGGAGTGGGGGAACGAGAAACGGCGCGCCTCCGGTGAGGGAGGCGCGCCGCGGTGGTGCTCGGTGGATCAGTTCTCGTCTGCTGCTGCGGCCTCGTCGGCGGCGGAGCTGTCCTCGACAGCCTCCTCTTCCTCGGCGGCGACGTTGCTGGCGAGATCGCCCGCGCCCTCGGCCTCGAGTGCAGCCTCGCTGGGCGCCTCGACGACGTTGACGAGGAGGAGCTCGGGATCGGAGATCAGCGTCGCGCCGGACGGCAGCTCGATCGACGAGGCGAGGATCTGGGTACCGATCTCGGCGTCCTCGACGGAGACCTCGAACTGCTCGGGGATCTGGGTCGCGTCGACCTCGATCTCGATGACGTTGGCATCGGTGGTGACGAGGGCGCCGGGCGCCGCGTCGCCGGTGACGACGACGTTGATCTCGACGGTGACCTTCTCGCCGCGACGGATGACGAGGAGGTCGGCGTGCTCGATGTAGTTACGGATCGGGTGGACCACGACCGACTTGGTGAGGGCGAGGTGCTTCTCGCCGTCGACCTGGAGCTCGATGACGGCGTTGGTGCCGTCGGCGCGGAGCACGGCGGCGAACTCGCGGGACGGGAGCGAGAGGTGCTTGGGCTCGGTGGCGTGTCCGTACAGGACGGCGGGGACGAGACCGTCGCGGCGGGTGCGGCGGGCTGCGCCCTTGCCGAACTCGGTGCGGACGGTGGCGTTGAGAACGTTGGCCATGGGACGGGGCTCCTCGGAAGATCTGGTGTGACTGCGGTCTGAAACGGCTGCGGTCCGGTGTGACTGCTGCGGGTACTACTCGCTCGGCGTGGACACGAACGAGGACGGCTGCGAGACCGCGCCTGCGTCGATCACGGTGACGTACGCACTGCGCACTCGTCACCCTCGCCGAGACAACGGCGTGAACACTACCCGAACGCGCCGATCGGCCGCGAATCGCCCCTGCTCGTCACCGTTGGCGGCGGGTCACCGCTGCGACGTCAGAGCCCGGCACTCGTCCACGGCGTGATCGATCTGATCGAGGGTCAGGAAGTAGTGGGGAGACGCCCGGACGACGGAGTCCAGTCCGCGGGCCGTCATGTCGAGCAGAGTCGACGACGCCGGGCTGACGGAGACGGTGATGTCGCGCTCCGCCAGTGCGTCCTTCACCGCGGCGGGCGCGACGCCCTCGACGGTGAAGGTCACGATGCCGGTGTGGTGGTCGCCCAGGTCGTGCACCGCGATGCCGTGCACCTCGGTGAGGGCGTTCCGCAGCCGCTCGGCCCGCACACGCACCGCGGCCTCCACCGCGCTCGGTCCGAGTTCGAGCAGAAGATCGACGGCGGCGCCGAGACCGAGCCGAGCCGCGACGTCGTGTTCCCACGTCTCGAACCGCCGCGCGTCGTCAGCGACGGCGTAGGAGTCGGGGCCGGTCCAGGACGCACTGTGCAGATCCAGTGATCGCGGCTCCAGGGTGTCGAGCACCGACGGGGCGACGTGAAGGAAACCGGTGCCGCGCGGTCCTCGCAGCCACTTGCGTCCCGTCGCGGAGAGAGCGTCCACACCGAGCTCCGCCACGTCGAGGGCGATCTGGCCCACCGACTGACAGGCGTCCAGCAGCACGAGGGCCCCGTGACGGTGGGCCAGGTCGACGATCTCCCGGACCGGGTTCAGCAGGCCGCCGTTGGTCGGCGCGTGCACGAGCGAGACCAGCGCGACGCGGTCGTCCATCATCCGCTCGAGGGCCTCGAGATCGATGCGTCCGGACGGGTCCACGGGAATGGTGTCGACCACCGCGCCGGTCGCCCGCGCCCGCTGCAGTGCGGCGATCGCGTTGGTGGCGTACTCGACGGTGGAGACCAGGATGCGGTCACCGGGGGAGAGCGGTACGGCGTAGAAGAAGTCGCACCAGGCCCGCGTGGCGCTGTCGGACAGTGCCACGGTGCCGGTCGGGGCTCCGATCAGCATCTCCACGGACGTGCGCACCGCGGCGAGATCCTCCGAGCGTTCACGCGCTGCGCGGTATCCGCCCACCTCGGCCTCACGGCGCAGGTGCTCGACGACCGTCTCGACGACGCGCTGTGGCGGCAGCGACGAGCCGGCGCTGTCGAGGAACACCCCGTGCTCGGCGGCAGGGGTGTCGGCGCGGGCGGCGAGCACGTCGACGGTGTCCGTCTCGGGGGTGGCGTTCACAGTGACGCCGACACTACCGGCGACCGCGCGCGGGAGCGATTAGTCTGTGAAGGGCGGGGGTAGACGTCATCCGGACACGCAGTGTCCGTTCCTCTTCCCGTACGCAGTGCCCGTTCCACTTCACGCTCCACCGTCACCCCGCGGAGGCATCCATGACGGCCGTTTCCGGCACTCTCAGTTCGCGGCCCGCCGCCGAGGCATACCTCGCCCGGGTCTGTTTCAAGGTGGGGCCGCCGACTCTGATCGGCGCAGAACTCGAATGGTTCACCCGGACCCCGTCCGGTGCACGTCCCACTCTCGACTCGCTCGCCGAGGCACTGGGTGCCCACACCCCGCAGTCTCTTCGGCCCGAGTCCCCCGCACTCGCCCTCCGCTCCGGAAGTGTCGTCTCCGTCGAGCCCGGTGGTCAGATCGAATTGTCGTCCTCGCCCGCCACGTCCCTCGCCTCCGTCGTCGAGGCGT
Organism: Rhodococcus sp. SORGH_AS_0301; assembly: GCF_030818285.1. NCBI lineage: Bacteria > Bacillati > Actinomycetota > Actinomycetes > Mycobacteriales > Nocardiaceae > Rhodococcus > Rhodococcus sp. SORGH_AS_0301. The sequence continues at coordinate 2,751,147 of NZ_JAUTAC010000002.1, read as the reverse complement.
TGCGCGACGACGAGCAGACGTTGACCCGCCTGCTCGACTCGCACGGGATCTCCCTCGCAGGAGGCGGCGCGGACACGCTGCGACCTCCCGACCGCCTGCTCACGCTGCCGCGCTACTGCGCGATGGAGCAGCGCTTCGAGCAGTACGGCCCGTACGGCAAGCTCATGATGTGCAACACGGCCGCGGTCCAGGTCAGTGTGGACGCCGGCGGCGACGACGAGCAGATCCGACGGCGCTGGGCCACAGTGCATGCCGTGGGTCCGGCGTTACTGGCGGCGTTCGCCACCACGCCCGCTCTGTACGGCGTTCCCGACGGTCGGTGGGCCTCGCAGCGCATGCGCACCTGGTTCGAACTGGACCGCACCCGCACGCGTGTTCCGCTCGGGGTCGATCCCGTCCGCGACTACGCACGCTGGGTCATGGACGTCCCGCTCCTGTGTGTGCGACGCGACGGGCGCCTCGCCGCGCCGCCGCGCGAGGCCACGTTCGCCCAGTGGCTCGAGGGTGACCTGGACGACGACATGGGTCGGCGCCCCACGACGGCCGACCTGGACTACCACCTGACGACGGTGTTTCCCCTCGTGCGTGCGAGCGGCCACCTCGAGATCCGGTACCTCGACGGCCAACCCGACGGGGCGTGGGAGGTGCCGATGTACGCGGTGGACGCCCTGGTGTCCTCCGACTCGGTGGCCGACCAGGCGCTGGACCTGGCGGAACCCACCCTGAACAGGTGGGAGGACGCGGCGCGGGACGGACTCGCCGACCAGGCGCTGCGGCGAGCTGCGGTGGAGCTGCTGACACTCGCGGCCGACTCCAGCCACGGCGAGGCGCGTGAAGCCCTGGGCCGCGCGGCGACGCGCTGCTCCGCCGCCCAGCCGCCGACGGCACCAGGGACAGCGGCGACACCACCACGAGGCGATGCTCGGAAGGAGTTCTCACGATGACGGCGAACACGACGGTCGACGCGGTGGCGCTGCGCGGCCGGCTCGAATCGATGCTGGTGCGTAGCCGCGCCCGGACCCTGGCGCTCACCCGGTGCCTCGACGAGGACGGGCTGCGCGAGCAGGTGTCGCCGTTGATGAGCCCACTGGTCTGGGATCTCGCCCACATCGGCAACCAGGAAGAGCTGTGGCTGGTCCGCGACGTGGGCGGCCGCGACGCGGTGCACCCGGAGATCGACGACCTCTACGACGCGTTCCGCCACGCACGGTCCACCCGGCCGGGGCTGGATCTGCTGTCGCCCGACGAGGCGCGTGCCTACGTCGACACCGTGCGCGCCCTGTCACTGGACGCGCTGCAGCGCTGCACCTTCGACGAGAGTCGGCTGGTGGAGAACGGCTTCGTCTTCGCGATGGTCGCGCAGCACGAACAGCAGCACGACGAGACGATGCTGGCGACACATCAGCTGCGCACCGGCGACGCCGTGCTGGACGCACCCGACGCTCCCCGCGCCCAGCTGCCGCCCGCCCACGACGTCGAGGTCATCGTCCCCGGTGGCGCGTTCGAGATGGGCACCGGCGACGATCCGTGGGCCCTCGACAACGAGCGGCCCGCGCACACTGTCGAGGTGCCCACCTTCGCGATCGACGCGGCTCCGGTGACCAACGGCGAGTACCTCCAGTTCATCGCCGACGGTGGCTACGACCGCGAGGAGCTGTGGACCGAACGCGGCTGGGCACACCGCACCGAGGCCGGTCTCACCGCGCCGCAGTTCTGGTCGCAGGACGACGACGGTGTGTGGTGGCGTCGAGTCTTCGGACGTGCGAAGCAGATTCGAGCAGCGCAGCCCGTGGTTCACGTCAGCTGGTTCGAAGCCGACGCCTACGCCCGCTGGGCCGGCAAGCGCCTGCCGACCGAGGCGGAATGGGAGAAGGCGGCACGCTTCGACCCCGCGTCCGGGCTCTCCCGGCGCAACCCCTGGGGCGACGACGACGCCGACGACCGGCACGCGAATCTCGGTCAACGCCACCTCGAACCCGCCGACGTCGGCGCGTATCCCGAGGGAGCCTCGCCGCTCGGCGTCGAACAGCTGATGGGCGACGTCTGGGAGTGGACTTCGTCCGACTTCGAGCCGTACCCCGGGTTCGAGATGTTCCCCTACCCGGAGTACTCCGAGGTGTTCTTCGGTGGCGACTACAAGGTGTTGCGCGGCGGCTCGTTCGGCACCGACCAGACGGCGGTCCGCGCGACGTTCCGCAACTGGGACCACCCGATCCGGCGCCAGATCTTCGCCGGCTTCCGGTGCGCCCGCGACGTGGGACACCGGTAGCGGATGTGCCGACACGTCGGCTATCTCGGACCCGCGCGCACCGTCGGAGACGTGCTCACCGCGGGCCCGACATCGCTCCTCACCCAGTCGTACGCACCCCGCGAGATGCGCGGCGGCGGCACGATCAACGCGGACGGCTTCGGTGCGGCCTGGTGGTCGAACGGCACCGCGTCGTCGTATCGGAGCGCGATGCCGATGTGGGGTGACCCGGCCGTCACCGACACGCTCACCCACATCCGCTCGGTGGCGGTGATGGGGGCCGTGCGGTCAGCCACCGTCGGCATGCCCGTCGAGCGGTCGGCGTGCGCGCCCTTCGTCGAGGGTCGATGGGCGTTCAGCCACAACGGTGTCGTGCGCGGATGGCCGCAGTCGGTCTCCGCGCTCGCCGAGAAGGTCCCCGTCGAGTCGCTGCTGCGGTTGGCGGCACCCACGGATTCCGCTGTGCTGTGGGCGATTCTGCAGCAGCGGCTACTGGACCGCGATCCAGCGGACGCACTCGCCGGTCTGCTGGCGGACGTCGACGCCGCCGCCCCGGACTCGCGCGTCAACCTGCTGCTCGGCGATGGCGAGTCGCTCTGGGCGACGACGCTTTACCACTCGCTCTCCGTCCGGTACGACGAGGACAGCGTCGTCCTCGCGTCCGAACCGCTCGACGATCTGCCCGGATGGCAGCAGGTGCCCGATCGGTGCCTCGTCTCCGCCCGACCGGGATCCGTGGACATCACCACCTTCTGACCGCTCCACCCCTGCACCTTCCATGCTCGTCAGCACCGAGGAGTTCGTCATGACAGCGCCGTCACTGGACATCCACATCACCGAGGGTGATCTACAGGAATCGCTGCGGGAAGATGCCCGCCGCGGGCTCACCGCGACGCCGAAATGGTTGCCGCCGAAGTACTTCTACGATGCCGTGGGCAGCGAACTGTTCGAGCGCATCACCGAGTTGGACGAGTACTACCCGACGCGCACCGAGCGCGCCCTGCTGACCGAACGGGCCGCGGAGATCGCTCGCGTGACGGGAGTGGAGGTGCTGGTCGAGTTGGGCTCCGGATCGTCGGACAAGACCCGGGTGCTGCTGTCCGCGGGTCTGGAACACGGCACCCTGCGTCGCTACGTCCCGCAGGACGTGTCGCCGTCGGCGTTGACCGGTGCGATGGAGGAGTTGTCGCGACAGTACCCGGATCTCGAGATCCACGGTGTGGTGAGCGATTTCACGAGCACCGGCGGCCCGGACAGTGGTCTGTTCTGGGTCCCCACCGGCGGGCGCAGGACGTTGGCGTTCCTGGGCGGCACGCTGGGGAACCTCGTGCCGCAGGAGCGCGCCGAGTTCCTCTCCGCCATCTCGAACACCCTCGACACGGGGGAGTTCCTGTTGCTCGGGGTCGGGCTGGTCATCGACCCCGCGGTTCTGGTGCCCGCGTACGACGACTCGCAGGGAGTGACGGCGCAGTTCGACCTGAACGTGCTCTCCGTGTTGAACGGGCAGCTGAACGCCGACTTCGACGTGGACGACTTCGAGCACGTCGCCGTGTGGGACGAGCGCAACGAGTGGATCGAGATGCGGCTGCGCGCACGTCGCGACCACACGGTGCGCGTCGCGGACCTCGACCTGGACGTGCAGTTCGCGGCGGGCGAGGAGATGCGGACCGAGATCTCCGCCAAGTTCCGGCGCGAGTCGATCACCGGCGAACTGGCGGCGGCGGGGCTGACGGTCGACGAGTTCTGGACCGATTCCGACGAGCGCTTCGCCCTGGTGCTTGCCCGGAAGTAGGGCGCCCGACGACGACACTCCCCGCGGACGAGGTCCGCGGGGAGTGTCGGTCGGTGACGTCGTTTCTCAGGCGTTGCCGTTGAACAGGCTGGTGACGGACCCGTTCTCGAAGACCTCACGGATGGTCTTGCCGAGCAGGGGTGCGATGGAGAGCACGGTCAGCGACGGGAACAGCTTGTCGTCACTGATGGGCAGCGTGTTGGTCACGACGACCTCCTTGGCGCCGCACGACGCGAGGCGCTCGGCGGCCGGGTGGCTCAGCACGCCGTGCGTGGCGGCGATGACGACGTCGCCCGCGCCGGCTTCCTCGAGCACCTTCACCGCGCCGGCGATGGTGCCACCGGTGTCGATCATGTCGTCGATCAGGATGCAGGTGCGTCCCTCGACGTCACCGACGACTCGGTTCGACTTGACCTGGTTGGGCACCAACGGATCTCGTGTCTTGTGAATGAACGCCAGCGGCGCCCCGCCGAGCGAGTCGGCCCACTTCTCCGCGACGCGCACGCGGCCGGAGTCGGGGGAGACCACGGTGATGTGCTCGAGGTTGTAGCCCTCGCGGATGTGGTCGGCGAGCTGGCTGTGCGCGTGCATGTGGTCGACCGGGCCGTCGAAGAAGCCCTGGATCTGATCGGTGTGCAGATCGACCGTGATGATGCGGTCGGCGCCGGCCGTCTTGAGCAGATCGGCGACCAGGCGTGCAGAGATGGGCTCGCGGCCGCGGTGCTTCTTGTCCTGGCGGGCGTAGGGGTAGAACGGCAGGATCGCGGTGATGCGCTTGGCCGATCCGCGCTTGAGCGCGTCGATCATGATGAGCTGTTCCATGAGCCACGTGTTCAGCGGGAACGGGTGGCTCTGCAGCACGAACGCGTCGGAGCCGCGGACGGACTCCTCGAAGCGGACGAAGATCTCGCCGTTCGCGAAGTCGCGGGCGGTCTGCGGGGTGACCTCGATCCCGAGTTCCTTCGCCACCTGCTCGGCGAGCTCGGGATGAGCGCGACCGGAGAAGAGCATCAAGTTCTTCTGGTTGTCGATCCAGTTGGCTGTGGTCACTGCTCTACTCGCCGTCCCTTCGGTTCGTGCACGTGTGATTCCTCGGTCGAACGGGCGCGTTCGGCGGCCTCTGCCGCCGGCGTTCCCGGACGTTTCTTCTGCACCCAGCCCTCGATGATCCGTTGCGGACCACCGGAGACGGCGAGCGCTCCCGCCGGTACATCATGGCGTAGGACGGTTCCGGCGCCCGTGTAGGCCCCGTCGCCCACGCGCACCGGCGCGATGAACATGGTGTCGGAACCGGTGCGCACGTGCGAACCGATTTCGGTCCGGCTCTTGCCGACGCCGTCGTAGTTGACGAAGACGCTGGAGGCACCGATGTTGGAGTGCTCGCCGATGCTGGCGTCGCCGACGTAGGTCAGGTGCGGCACCTTGGAGTGCGCTCCGATGGTCGCGTTCTTGGTCTCCACGAAGGCGCCGAGCTTGCCGTGGTCGCCGAGGTCGCTGTTCGGCCGCAGGTAGGTGAAGGGCCCGACCGTCGCTCCGGCACCGATCACCGAGTCGGATCCGTGCGAGCGGACCACCGTCGCGCCCTCGCCGACCGACACGTCGGTGAGTGTCGTGTCGGGCCCGATGATCGCGTCCTCGCCGATGACGGTGCGTCCGTGCAACTGCGTGCCGGGGTGCAGCACGGCGTCGCGTCCGACGGCGACCTCGATGTCCACCCACGTCGACGACGGGTCGATCACGGTCACGCCGGCGCGCATGTGGCGGGCGAGGATGTGCTCGTTGAGGATGCGGGTGACCTCGGACAGCTGCACTCGGTCGTTCACACCGCGCACCAGCGACGGGTCGGTGAGCTGGGTGCTGAACACCGGCAGGCCGCGTCGGCGCGAGATCTTCAGGACGTCGGTCAGGTACAGCTCGTGCTGCGCGTTGTCGGTGCCGAGCGAGTCGAGAGCCACCCGCAGCGACTGCGCGTCGAAGGCGTAGACACCCGAGTTCACCTCGGTGATGGTCAGCTGATCGGGAGTCGCGTCGGCGTGCTCGACGATCTCCTGGACCTGGCCGGACCCGTCGCGGACGATGCGGCCGTAGCCGTTCGCGTCGTCGGGGACGAAGGTGAGCACCGACACCGCGACGGGCTCCGCGGAGGAGTGGTGATCGTGCAGCAGTGCCTGCAGAGTGTGGGCGTCGAGCAGTGGCACGTCCCCCGCGGTGACCACCACGGTGCCGTCGAAGTCGGCGGGCAGCGACGCGAGGCCGCACTGCACCGCGTGACCGGTGCCGTGCTGTTCGGCCTGCACCGCGATGTCGATGGTGCGACCCAACGTCTCGGCCAGATCGGCGACGGCGGCCGAGACCTTCTCGCGGTCGTGCCCGACGACGGTGACGAGGTGATCGGGGTCCACTCCGTCGGCCGCGTGCAGAGCGTGCGCGAGCATGGACCGACCGGCCAGTTCGTGCAGAACCTTCGGAGTCTTCGATCGCATTCGGGTTCCCGCCCCCGCGGCGAGCACGACTACAGCGACCTTCGACGTCATGAATCTCCTCGACCGACTTCGGATGTGCCCCGGGCGGGGGACCCGCCACACTCGTCGCCACGGCTCCGCCGCCCTACGGCAGCAGCTCCGCCGCTGTGGCGTCACGGCTCCGCCGCCAGGATTCGAACCTGAACTATCTGAACCAAAATCAGAGGTGCTGCCATTACACCACGGCGGATCACAGCCTCGGCTGGCGTGCGCCGAGCGCGTCGATCCTCGCACGAGTGCACCCGCTCCGTAAAACGCTCCGCAGGCCTCACTCGCCGCGCAGTGCTCGCGTGTCACAGTGATTCCATGACCTCGACGCCCGACGCGCCCCGCGAGCCCGATCAGCCGCGTGCACCCGGTGACGCCGCCCTACCGGAACGTGCGCCCCGCGTCCGGATGACGGGGACCGCGCGCCGGGCCCAGTTGATCGAGATCGGCCGCACGCTGTTCGCCGAGCGTGGCTACGAGGCCACGTCCATCGAGGAGATCGCGCAACGCGCGCAGGTGAGCAAGCCGGTCGTGTACGAGCACTTCGGCGGCAAGGAGGGTCTCTACGCCGTGGTGGTGGACCGCGAGATGTCCACGCTGCTGTCCATGATCACGTCGTCGCTGACCGAGAACCGGTCCCGGATCCGGGTCGAACGGGTGGCGCTGGCCCTGCTGACGTACGTCGAGGAGCGCAGCGACGGGTTCCGCATCCTCGTGCGCGACTCCCCGGTCGCCGCGGCCGAGGGAACGTACTCGAGCCTGCTGAACGACGCCGTCGGCCAGGTGGGGCACATCCTGGCGGGCGACTTCTCCCGCCGCGACATCGACCCGGCCAATGCCCAGCTGTACGCCCAGGCATTGGTCGGAATGGTGTCGATGACGGCGCAATGGTGGCTGGACGAACGGTCGCCCTCGAAAGAGGTGGTGGCCGCGCACATCGTGAACCTGTGCTGGAACGGGCTCACGAATCTGGAGCCCGATCCCCGGTTGGGGAGCTGAAAGCGCGAGTGTCACCGGAGGTGGTCACGGTGGACCACCTCGTCGGTCGTGACGACACGACGCTCGGACTCCGGGACGAGTGCTCGTGCTGTGTAGTGGTCCAGTGGTACCGTTCTCGCGTTGTTCACGGATTGAATGCCCCAAACCTTCGAGGCGGATCGCATGGTCAGACAGGCACGCGCCGAGATCACCAGAGACACGGTGCTCGCGGGGGCCGCCCATGTCTTTCTACGGCTCGGGTACGCCAATGCCAGCCTCAGCGAGATCATTTCGCAGTCGCAGGTCACCAAGGGAGCTCTCTACTTCCACTTCGGGTCGAAGGAGGAGCTGGCTCGCGCCGTCATCGACGAGGGCGTGCGGCGGCTCACCACGGCGTGCCGCGCCCTGGACGACGGCCGGATCCCCGCTCTCGAGGCCGAGATCGGTGTCTCGTACATCACGGTCGATCTGGCGATCACGGATCCGATGGTCGCCGCGATGTTCCGGCTCAAGCATCAGATCGGCGACTACCGCGGTACCGGTGAGAACGTCATGGAGGGCTGGGCCGAGTACCACACCGGCCTGGCGCGTCGGGCGATCGACGAGGGCGACCTCGAGGCCGACCTCGACCCTGTGACCACCGGAATGCTGTTCCTGGAGGTCATCGTCGGCGCCCACATGGTCGCGGTGGCCACCGACAGCACCAAGGAGTTGTCGGCGCGCATGGAGCGGCTGTGGCACTACCTGCTCCCGTCGCTGGTCCCCGGTCGCAAGCTCGACTACTTCCGTGAGTTCGCCGCCCGCCGGGTCCTGCGCTACGGCGCCTGACGACGAGCGGCCACGTCGCGGTCGCCTCGGTCGGCCCACGGTCGTTTCTGTCGGCGACTGCTCCTAGAATCGATACCGAGTCGTCACCGATCGATCGATCTCCGTGAGGGGTGTCGAGCGTTGCGGGTGCACGATCGTGTCGTCTTTCCGTCAGGAGTTCTGCTGGTGTCCTCGCCGTCCGTCCATGTTTCTCCCGCGCAGACCCCGGACGACGGTGCGGGCCGGATGTCGGGCCTGCTGAAATTCGCACTACGTGACGCGTCGTTGGCGCAGATCGTCGATCTGTCCGGCCGCCGTGAGGCCACCCTGGTGGCACCCACTCCGGCACGGGCGTTCATCGCTGCGGCCATGTCCCGCACCACACCGGTCCTGCTCGTCACCGCGACGGGCCGCGAGGCCGACGATCTGACGGCCGAGCTCACGGAGATGGTGGGCGGCGCCGTGGCGCAGTTCCCGTCCTGGGAGACGCTGCCGCACGAGCGTCTGTCTCCCGGAGCGGACACCGTCGGTCGTCGTATCGAGGTGCTGCGGCGCCTCGCCCGGCCGGAGGACGCCGACTACGGCGTCCCGCTGAAGATCATCGTCACCACGGTGCGCTCGGTGCTCCAGCCGATGGCGCGTGGACTGGGCGAGATCGAGCCCGTCGGCCTGCGCGTGGGGGCGGAGTTCGACTTCGAGGAGTTGCAGAAGCGACTGGTCGAGCTGGCCTACACGCGTGTCGACATGGTCGGCAAACGCGGTGAGTTCGCGGTCCGCGGCGGCATCCTCGACCTGTTCTCGCCGACGGCGGATCACCCCGTCCGTGTCGAGTTCTGGGGTGACGAGGTCACCGACCTGCGCGCCTTCTCGGTCGCGGACCAGCGCTCCATCCCCGACGTGGAGGTCGACACGGTCATCGCGCCGCCGTGCCGGGAGATGATTCTCGACGAGGCCGTACGGGAGCGTGCGGCGCGTCTCGCCGCCGACAACACCGGCGACCCGATCCTGGTGGAGATGCTCGAGAAGATCTCCGCCGGCGTTCCGGTCGAGGGCATGGAGGCGTTGCTGCCGGTGCTCAAGGCCGGCGGCCTCGAACTGCTGACCGACGCGCTGCCCGACGGCGCGCACGTGCTGGTCTGCGATCCGGAGAAGGTGCGTACGCGCGCGACGGATCTGGTGCGGACCGGCAAGGAGTTCCTCGAGGCGTCGTGGACTGCCGCGAGCATCGGTGCGGCCGCACCGCTCGACACCGCAGCGCTGGACACCAGCAGCGTGACGGACGAGAGCGCCGTCCTCGACCTCGATCTCAGCGCGTCCGCGTACCGGTCGCTGCGGCAGGTCCGAGAGTCTGCGGAGGCGGCCGGTCGGCCGTGGTGGACCGTGGGCCCGCTCGCCTCGGGCAGTGACGAGGAGATCGTGCTCGACGTCGACGCGGCGCCGGACGTGCGCGGCTCCGAGGAGGCACTTGCGACGCTCTTCCAGATGTTCACGGCGCACCTCGCGTCCGGCGGCCGCGTGGCCGTCGTCGTCGCAGGCGCGGGAACGGCGCAGCGCACGGTCGAACGCCTGCGGGAGGCCGGTGTGCCGGCGCTCCCTCTCGATGCCGGTGCCGAGCCCGGCCCCGACGTCGTCGGCGTGATGTGCGGGTCGTTGCACTCGGGTCTCGTCCTGCGTGACGCCGGCCTGGTGGTGGTGACGGAGGCCGATCTCACCGGCAACCGGGTCGCGGCGGCCGGCGACGGCAAACGCTTGCCCGCCAAGCGTCGCAATCAGGTCGATCCGCTCGCGTTGACGGCCGGCGACATGGTGGTCCACGACCAGCACGGCATCGGCCGCTTCGTCGAGATGGTCGAGCGGACCATCGGCGGGGCACGCCGTGAGTACCTCGTCGTCGAGTACGCGCCCAGCAAGCGCGGCCACCCGGGCGACCGCCTCTTCGTTCCCATGGAGTCGCTCGACCAGTTGTCCCGCTACGTCGGCGGGGAGATGCCGAGCCTGAGCAAGCTTGGCGGATCCGACTGGACCAACACCAAGCGCAAGGCCCGCAAGGCCGTCCGCGAGATCGCAGGGGAGCTCGTCCAGCTCTACGCGGCGCGGCAGGCGGCGCCCGGTCACGCGTACGGGCCGGACACCCCGTGGCAGAAGGAGATGGAGGACGCCTTCGCGTTCACCGAGACCGTCGACCAGATGACCGTCATCGACGAGGTCAAGGCGGACATGGAGAAGCCCGTCCCGATGGACCGAGTGGTCATCGGCGACGTCGGTTACGGCAAGACCGAGGTCGGCGTCCGGGCGGCGTTCAAGGCCGTCCAGGACGGCAAGCAGGTGGCGGTGCTCGTTCCCACCACCCTGCTGGCCCAGCAGCATCTGCAGACCTTCACCGAGCGGATGGCCAACTTCCCGGTGACGGTCAAGGGGCTGTCCCGGTTCTCCGACGCCGCCGAGTCGCGGGAGACGTTCGCCGGCCTCGCGGACGGCACGGTGGACATCGTCGTGGGCACGCACCGATTGCTGCAGACCGGTGTGCAGTGGAAGGACCTCGGGCTGGTCATCGTCGACGAGGAGCAGCGCTTCGGCGTCGAGCACAAGGAGCACATCAAGGCGCTGCGCACGCACGTCGACGTCCTGACGATGTCGGCGACGCCGATTCCGCGCACGCTGGAGATGAGCATGGCGGGCATCCGCGAGATGTCCACCATCCTGACGCCGCCCGAGCAGCGTCACCCCGTTCTGACCTACGTCGGTGCATACCAGGAGAAGCAGGTGGCGGCGGCGATCCGCCGTGAGCTGCTCCGTGACGGCCAGGTGTTCTACGTCCACAACCGCGTGAGCAGCATCGACAAGGCCGCCGCCAACATCCGACGGCTGGTACCGGAAGCGCGCGTCGTGGTCGCGCACGGTCAGATGAACGAGGACGCACTCGAGAAGACGGTGCAGGGGTTCTGGGAGCGGGAATTCGACATCCTGGTCTGCACCACCATCATCGAGACGGGCCTCGACATCTCCAATGCGAACACGCTGATCGTCGAGCGCGCCGATTCGCTGGGTCTTTCCCAGCTTCACCAGTTGCGTGGGCGTGTGGGTCGCAGCCGGGACCGTGGCTATGCCTACTTCCTCTACCCGCCGGAGAAGCCGCTCACCGAGACGGCGTACGACCGGTTGGCCACCATCTCGCAGAACTCCGACCTGGGCGCGGGTATGGCCGTGGCGATGAAGGACCTCGAGATCCGCGGCGCGGGCAACGTGCTGGGCGCGGAGCAGTCCGGCCACGTCGCCGGTGTGGGATTCGACCTGTACGTCCGACTGGTCGGCGAGGCGGTGGAGGCCTACCGCGCCGTGGCCGACGGCCGCCCCGTCACCACCGACGAGGCGCCCAAGGAGGTGCGCATCGACCTCCCCGTCGATGCCCACATCCCGCCGGACTACGTCACCAGCGACAGGCTCCGACTCGAGGCGTACCGCAAGCTGGCCGCGGCGCAGAACGACGCCGAGATCGGTGCGGTCATCGACGAGCTGACCGACCGCTACGGGCCGGTGCCGGCCGAGGTCGCCCGGCTCGTGGCCGTCGCCGTCCTGCGCATCCTGTGCCGTTCCTACGGCATCGTGGACGTGCAGATGGCGGGGACCATGGTGAAGTTGGCGCCGATGGACCTACCCGACTCCAAGCAGATACGGTTGAAGCGGCTCTACCCCAGCGCACAGTATCGGGCGACCACCGGCACGGTGCAGATCCCGATTCCGCGTGTGGCAGGTGGTGGAGTCGGTTCGGCCCGTGTCCGCGACGAGGAACTTCTGCAGTTCGTCGCCGACGTGCTGCTCGCGATGGACGGGCAGCCCGCGGGCTCCGTACGAGTCGAGCAACCGATCGGGGTGTGAGCGCGCGATGACGATTCTGCTGCTGGATCCCCTGCGGCCCACCATGGTGCCGGTGCAGGCCGTGACGTTGCTGGACAAGCCCGTGGGATTCACCGAAGAGGTGCCGGTCTCCATCCGCTGGCGCCTCACGGGGTTCACCTCCGCGGGCGACGACGAGCCCGAGGTGCTCATCAGCACCAGCCGCGACAACCCCGACGTCCAGGAACGCATCACGCGCGGCGAGGACGTCATCGAGGTGCCGGTACCCCGCGGCGGCAACCTCGCCGAGGCCGTCTTCGTCATCGACAAACTGCGCTCACTCGGCGGATGGGAGGCGCAGCAGACGCACGAGTCGCTGCGCGGGTACCTCCTCGAGGAGACCTACGAACTGCTCGATGCCATCGAGACCGGCGATGCGGACTCCATCAGGGAGGAGCTCGGCGATCTGCTGCTGCAGGTCATCTTCCACGCGCGCATCGCCAAGGACGCGGGCGCCGAGGCGTTCGACATCGACGACGTGGCGTCCACCCTGGTGGCCAAGTTGACCCACCGCAGCCCGCACCTGGCCGACACGTCCGGCGCACCGATCGACATCGGTGCGCAGGAGAAGGCCTGGGAGGAGCGCAAGGCCGCGGAGAAGGTACGCGCGTCGTGTCTCGACGGCATCGCCATGGCGCAGCCGTCGCTCGCGCTCGCCCAGCAGGTCATCACCCGAGCGGTCAAGGCCGGGCTCCCTCAGGACTTCGTCCCGGAGTTCATGCTCTCGGTGCGCATCGACATCTCGGGTGATCACGGCGCCACCAGCGCCGAGGACTCGCTGCGCCGCACCGTCAACGAGTTCGTGGCCGACGTACGGGCCGCGGAGCGCGGCGCCGCCATGGACGGAGTCCGATCGGCCGAGATGGACGCACGAGCGTGGTCCAAGTACTGGCCGGGAACCGACATGTTCGGCCGACCGCTCGCGGCGACGGGCACGGACGACGCACGCGTCGCCGCGTCCCACCATCGGCCGCAGGCGGACGAGAAGAACCGCTGACCGTCTAGCCGAAGAGCGTCGAGCCCCAGTAGTCCTCGGTGCCTTCCGGAACTCCCGGTGGGCAGGCGAAGACCGCCGAGCCGACGTGGGAGATGTACTCGTTCAGGGCATCTCGTCGCGCGAGCGCTTGCTGCATCGGCACGAACTGGGTCTGCGGATCGCTGCAGAAAGCGACGAAGAAGAGCCCCGCGTCGAGGTGGCCGAAGCCGTCGGAGCCGTCGGTGAAGTTGTACCCGCGGCGAAGAATCTTGATGCCGCCCAACGACTCCGACGACGCCAGTCGTACGTGCGCGTCCTTCGCGATGGTCGAGGAGCCGAGGTCGACGGTGTCGAACTCGGCCGTGCCGCCCAGTGGCGCGCCGGTGGCCTTGGACCGACCGATGACGCGTTCCTGTTCGCCGAGCACCGCGCGGTCCCACGGTTCGATCTTCATCCGGATGCGCCGCGCCACGAGGTAGGTGCCGCCCGTCATCCAGTCGGACTCGCCGCCGTTCACCCACACGTGCTCGTCGACGGTCGCCGCTTCCTCGGCCTTGATGTTGTTCGTGCCGTCCTTGAAGCCGAAGAGGTTGCGCGGTGTCGCCTGGGCGGTCGACGTCGACGCGGTGCGACCGAAGCCGAGCTGCGACCACCGCACCGACGCGGTGCCGAACGCGATGCGCACGAGATTGCGGATGGCGTGCACCGCCACCTGCGGATCGTCGGCGCAGGCCTGCACCGCGATGTCGCCACCGCTCCGCGCCGGATCGAGGTCGTCACCGGGGAATCGCGGAAGATCCTGCAGTGCAGCCGGTCTGCGGTCACCCAAGTCGAGCCTGTCGAAGAACGACGGGCCGAAGCCGATGGTCAGCGTGAGGTTGGACGGCATCAGACCGTAGGCCTCGCCGGTGTCACCGGGCGGCTCGTACTGTCCGCCGCCGACCACGCCACCGGGCACCGACTCGGCGCCGACGGTGAGACGTTCGGCCATCGCCGTCCACTTCGTGAGCATCGCGACGATCTCGTCGCGCGAGGTGGTCGTCACGTCGAAGGTGACGAAGTGCATGCGGTCCTGTGCGGGCGTGACGATGCCCGCCTGGTGGACGCCGCGGAACGGCACCACGGCCTCGGCCGCGTCGGCGACCACGGGTTCGGGTGCGGTCGACCGGCCCAGCGCGGCACCGGCGCCGACCGCGAGTGCGCCGGCTCCCACGCCACCGAAGAGCGCACGGCGAGAGAGGCGTCGACTCGGCGGGGTGGCGGCGGCGTCCGTGTCGGACGTCCGCTCAGGCGCCTGCGACGACACCCTGGACCTGGCTCACCGACGCGGACAGGGCGTCGATCTTCTTCGACAGGTCCTGGCGCTGCGGCTCGGTGACCGTGTCGTAGGAGACGAAGCCGTCACCCTGGCGGTACTTCGCGAGCTCGGTGTCGAGTTCCGCGAAGCGCTGCTCGATGGTGGCCGCGAGTTCCGGGTTCCGCTCGGACAGCACCGGAGCGAGCGCCGCCACTGCTGCCTGCGATCCGTCGACGTTCGCCTGGAAGTCGTACAGGTCGGTGTGGGAGAAGAAGTCCTCCTCACCGGTGATCTTCGTCTGGGCGACCTCGTCGAGGAGGCCCTGTGCGCCGCCCGCCACCGTGATCGGGTCGATCACGAAGTCGGGGGACTGCACGCCCGCGACCAGTTCGTCGACGTCCGCCTTCAACTGCTCGGCGATCGCGTTCGTGTCCGGCTGGAGCCCCTGTGCCCACAGGTCCTTCTCCAAGCGGTGGAACCCGGTCCACTCGGCACCCGGCTCGACGTCCGGCTCGCGCAGGTCGATGCGGGGGTCGAGATCGTCGGGGAAGCTCTCCGCGACGGGTTCGATGCGCTCGTAGTAGGTGCGGACGAGCGGGAACTGGGCCTTGGCGCCCTCGACGTCGCCGGACGTGACCGCGGTGACGAACGACGCCGTCGTCTCCTGCAACGCCGTGACCTGGCTGACGACGTAGCGCTTGTAACCGTCGGCCGCCTCGGCGAGCGTCCCGTCGGCGTCGGACTCCTTGGCGTCACCCGTGACGACGAAGTCGCCGCGGAGGCCGTCGCCGACCATGCCCGGCTTGCACGCGGTCTGGTACGTGGCGGGCTCGGGCAGCGCGACGATGAGCTGGCGGGAGACGCCGGGCCCGATGTTCTCGATCTCACCCATGACGCGGTCGCCCTCGCCGTAGACGTAGAACTCGGTGACCTTGGAGCCGTTGTTGGTCACATGGAAGGTGGAGCTGCCCGTCTGTGCACTCGTCGTACCGACGTCGCACGAGCTGTCGGTCGCGTCGACCACGATGTCGCCGCCCTCGGCCGAGGTCGCGGCCTCCTTCTCGGTGCAGGCCGTCAGTGCCAGCGGCAGCGCGGCGGCGCAGAAGAGGAGGCGGGTGGTGGTGCGCATTTCAGTGGTGCCCTTTCGGGAGCGGGAAGGCCGGAGGCCGGTCGGTAGTGGAGCGGGAAGGCCGGAGGTTCTGGAGCAGATGTGTGGGTCAGGACGCGGCGGGTTGTGGCTGCGGTGCGGTGACTCGTGGCACGGTCTTCGGCCGCCGGAGGAACAGGGGCAGGACGACGACGAGGTAGAGCACCCAGGCCGCGACCTGCAGAACGGTCGGCTCGGGGCGGAAGTTGAAGATGCCGGCGACGACGGTGCCGTACCAACTGCCCGCGTCCCAGGTGTCGCTGATGTCGAACGCGGTCGCGCTGCCGCCGGGGAGGATTCCGCCGATCTGCAGAGCCCGCAGTCCGTACGCCAGGATTCCGGCGGCGACGAACACGAGGAAGACGCCCGTCCAGCGGAAGAACCGGGCGAAGTCGATGCGCACTGCTCCGAAGTACAGGAGGACGGTGAGGAATGCAGCGACGGCGATTCCGGCCAGCAGACCCAGCAGCGGCCAGGAACTGCCGTTGGTGTTCTCCGCGTAGCCGACCATGAGGAGCGCCGTCTCGATTCCTTCGCGCCCGACCGCCAGGAAGGCGAGCGATGTGACGGCCACCGGCCCGACGTCGAGCGCGCGGGCCATGCCGGCCTTCAACGTGCCGGAGATGGAGGCGGCGGCCGACCGCATCCACAACACCATGCCGGTGACGATCGCGACGGCGATCAGCGAGGCGATGCCGGCGATGATCTCGGCGGTGAGGCCCGTGACCGTCGAGGTGCCGAGGTGGATGACGGCGAACACGACGGCGACCATCCCCACGGCGGCCGAGACACCCGTCCACACCCACTTCAGCGCGTCGCGGCGGTCGGACTTCACGAGGAACGCGACCAGGATCATCACGACGATGCCGGTCTCGAGTCCCTCCCGCACCCCGATCAGTCCGCTGCCGACCATCTGCGTCACGACGGACGGCGCGGACGCGACGACGGCGACTGTGGACACGGCGGGATCTCCCGGGCTCGAGTGGAGTGGGGCGTCTTAGGCAAGGCGACCCTCATACGAAAGGTGAACATACACCGGCTTCGGGGTGCGAAACAGCCGCCGACCAGGACTTTTGAAGACCTTTACCCTTCTATTACTTTGACTCGGAATGATGGAGGCATGCTCCCACCGCGCTCTCGGCGCCTCCGCGTCGTCGCGGCTGCGCTCGCCACGGCCGCCGTCGTCTCCGGCTGCGGCGCCCTCGATCTGGATCCGGGCAGACCCGCGGTGGAGATCCCGGAGGGAATCCCGCCGGGGCCCGGAGCGCCCCTGCCGCCGATCGACGTGGACGCGCCCGGTCGCTCGGCCGACCTGCTCGCCGGCTGGGCGGAACCGCTGGTCGACCCCACCGGAATCGGCCGCACCGCGCTCGAGGCCTACGGCCACGCGGCCGCGGTCATGGCCCGCTCGTCACCAGGGTGCGGTCTGGCTTGGACCACTCTCGCCGGGATCGGCCGTATCGAGAGTCGTCACGGCACCTTCGGTGGATCGTCCGTCGGTCCCGACGGCACCGCGACCCCGCCCATCCGCGGAGTGCCCCTCGACGGCACCGCCGGCAACGCGGAGATCGCCGACACCGACGGCGGAGAACTGGACGGCGACACCGTCTTCGACCGCGCCATGGGACCGATGCAGTTCATCCCCGAGACCTGGCGCAAGTGGGGCGTGGACGCGAACGGGGACGGCCGCGCCGACCCCGACAACCTCGACGACGCCGCGCTCACCGCGGGCCGCTACCTCTGCGCCCGTGGGGGAGACCTCACCACAGCGGAGGGATGGCAGGCCGCCCTCATGGCCTACAACCTGTCGGGGGTCTACCTGAGGGACGTCCGCGACGCGGCCTCCGCCTACTCCGTCGGTGCCCGGCCGTCCTGACGTCGACCTCCTCCGGCCTGCCCGCCTGACTACCGACCGGCCTCCGGCCTGCCCGCCTGATCACCGACCGGCCTCCGGCCTGCCCGCCTGATCACCGACCGGCCTCCGGCCTGCCCGCCTGCGCGTCGAATATCGAGCGTGGCGGCTGCGGCGGCTAGTCTGTCTTCGAGCCGCGCCCGACCACGGGTGACCGGTTCGCGCCCGAAGCTGTGTGTTCAACGCCTGACTAGGAGTTCATTCGTGGCCATCATCGAACAGGTCGGAGCTCGCGAGATCCTCGACTCACGTGGCAACCCCACGGTCGAGGTCGAGGTCGCGCTCGACGACGGCACGCTGACCCGTGCAGCGGTGCCCTCGGGCGCCTCCACCGGTGAGCACGAGGCCGTCGAGCTCCGCGACGGCGGCGATCGCTACGGCGGCAAGGGTGTCGAGAAGGCCGTCAACGCCGTGCTCGACGAGATCGCGCCGGCCGTCATCGGCCTCGACGCCATCGAGCAGCGCACGGTCGACCAGGCACTGCTCGACCTCGACGGCACCGCCGACAAGTCGCGCCTCGGCGCGAACGCCCTGCTCGGTGTCTCGCTCGCCGTGGCCAAGGGTGCCGCGGAGTCCGCCGGACTGGAGCTCTTCCGATACCTGGGTGGACCCAACGCCCACATCCTGCCGGTGCCGATGATGAACATCATCAACGGTGGCGCCCACGCCGACAGCGGCGTCGACGTGCAGGAATTCATGATCGCCCCCATCGGTGCGCCGACCTTCAAGGAGGCCCTGCGCTGGGGCGCCGAGGTCTACCACGCACTGAAGTCGGTCCTCAAGGCCAAGGGCCTGTCGACCGGGCTCGGCGACGAGGGCGGTTTCGCCCCCGACCTCGCGGGCACCAAGGCCGCACTCGACCTCATCTCGGAGGCCGTCGGCAAGACCGGCCTCACGCTGGGCTCCGACATCGCTCTCGCGCTCGATGTCGCCGCCACCGAGTTCTTCACCGCCGGAAAGGGATACGCCTTCGAGGGCAACACCCGCACCGCGGAGGAGATGTCGGCGTTCTACGCGGACCTGCTGAACCAGTACCCGCTCGTCTCCATCGAGGATCCGCTCGACGAGAACGACTGGGACGGCTGGGTCGCCCTCACCGACAGCATCGGTGACCGGGTCCAGATCGTCGGCGACGATCTGTTCGTCACCAACCCGGAGCGCCTCGAGGAGGGCATCGTCAAGGGAGCCGCCAACGCTCTCCTGGTGAAGGTCAACCAGATCGGCACGCTGACCGAAACCCTCGACGCCGTCGATCTCGCGCACCGCAGTGGCTACCGCACGATGATGAGCCACCGCAGCGGCGAGACCGAGGACACCACCATCGCCGATCTCGCCGTCGCCGTGGGCAGCGGACAGATCAAGACCGGTGCCCCGGCTCGCAGCGAGCGCGTCGCCAAGTACAACCAGCTGCTGCGCATCGAGGAGGCACTCGGCGACGCCGCGCGCTACTCGGGCGAGTTGGCGTTCCCGCGGCTCGACTTCACCTCGAAGGACAGCTGAGCTCACCGATGGCGGACCGGGACTCTCGACGCAGTGCGGCACGGCCGGGTGGCCGTTCGCCGCGCCGTGACGCGCGTCCCGGTCGATCCACGCGCCGCGACGGGTCCGGGGCCTCCCAGCCCCGGACCGTCGCCGGCGCGGTCAACGACGTCGTCACCGAGGGTGCCGCACTGGTCGGTCGGCGCGGACGCCGCCGCGGCGGCGAGAAGAAGGAGCGCACGTTCCTCGGCCTGTCGACGGGCAAGGCCGTCGTTCTCGCCGTGGTGATCTGCGCTCTCGCCCTGACTCTCGCAGTTCCGTTGCGGACGTACATCTCCCAGCGCGGGGACGCCGCCCAGGTGGCCGCCGAGCGAGTGGCGCTCGAACAGCGCGTTGCCGAGCTCCAGATCCGCAAGGACCAGACCGACGATCCGGCCTACATCACCGCACAGGCACGCGAGCGCCTCGGTTACGTCATGCCCGGCGAGACCCCCTATCAAGTCCAGTTGCCCGGCGCGCGTGCACGATCGGACATCGAGAACGATCCGCCGCCGCCGCCGCCCGGACCCTGGTACAGCGACCTGTGGTCCACGGCGACCACCCCACGGTGACGCCTCGGCGCACGCCGATCCACCCGATCCGGAAATGAGTCAGACCCAGTGAGCGACGTGTCGCGCGAAGACCTCGACGCCGTGTCCGCCCAGCTCGGACGAGAGCCGCGCGGCGTGCTCGAGATCGCCTACCGCACCCCGGACGGCCGTCCCGCCGTCGTCAGGACGGCGCCGAAGCTGCCCGACGGAACGCCGTTCCCCACCCTCTTCTACCTCACGGATCCGCGTCTGACGGCAGAGGCGAGCCGCCAGGAATCCGCCGGTGTCATGCGCGAGATGACCGAGCGGCTGCAGCAGGACGAGGAGCTCGCGGCGGCCTACCTGCGTGCCCACGAGGCGTATCTGGCCGAGCGCAACGAGATCGAGTCGCTCGGAACCGATTTCACCGGCGGCGGGATGCCGGACCGGGTCAAGTGTCTGCATGTGTTGATGGCGCACTCGCTGGCCAAGGGGCCGGGTGCCAATCCGCTGGGCGACGAGTCGGTGGCGCTGGCCGCCGAGGGGCCCCTGCGCGGCACGGCCCTGCCCGCGGACTGGCCCACCATCGAGGAGCTCCGAGCATGAGGGTCGCTGCGATCGACTGCGGAACCAACTCCATCCGTCTGCTCGTGGCCGACGTGGACGACGACGGTCTCCGCGACCTCGCGCGTGAGATGCGTGTGGTCCGGCTGGGGCAGGGTGTCGACGCGACCGGGTCGTTCGCACCCGAGGCGATCGACCGCACCGAGGCAGCGCTGCTCGAGTACGTCGACATCATCACCGAGCTGGGCGGTGTCGACGCGGTGCGCATGGTCGCGACGTCGGCCACGCGCGACGCCGACAATCGTGATCTGTTCTTCGACATGACGCGCCGGACCCTCGCCTCCGTCGCGGACGGTGCAGTGGCCGAGGTCATCTCGGGCGACGAGGAGGCTCGTCTGTCCTTCGCCGGGGCGGTCGGCGATCTGGATCCGGACGAGGGGCCGTTCCTCGTGGTCGATCTCGGCGGCGGCTCCACCGAGCTGGTGCTCGGAGATGCCGACGGCGTGCGCGCCGCCTTCTCCGCCGACATCGGATGTGTTCGGCTCACCGAGCGGTGCCTGCGCACCGATCCACCCACCGAGGCCGAGCGCAGGGCAGGGCAGACCTTCACCTCCGAGCGCCTCCAGCCGGCGTTCGACGCGGTACCCGTGAAGGATGCCCGCACCTGGGTCGGGGTTGCCGGGACCATGACCACCCTCTCGGCCGTGGCACAGAATCTTCCCGCCTACGATCCGGACGCGATCCACTTGTCGCGCATCCCGTTCACCGATCTGCGCGATGTCTGTGATCGTCTGCTCGGCATGACGAGGGCGGACCGTGCCGTGCTCGGCCCGATGCATCCCGGTCGCGTCGACGTCATCGGCGGAGGATCCCTCGTCGCGGCCACACTCGCCGAGCACATCGGTGCCGAAACCGGAATCGACAGCCTGGTCGTGAGCGAGCACGACATCCTCGACGGGATCGCTCTCAGCGTCGCCGGGCGATGATCACTCCGGTCTCGGCCCGAGCTTCCTGACGGTCACCGGAGCGCGGCACTCCCACGCTTCCTCGATCAGTTCACGAAGCTCGTCGACGTCCACCTCGGGCAGTCGCACGAGCACCGACGCGTGACCCTCGTAGTGATCGGTGGTGAAGAACGCGGCCGGGTTCGAGCTGATGAGGGCCTCGCGGTCCTCGACGCTCGGTCTGCGGAGCAGCAGAACGTCGGGCATCTCGTGGACCCGTGCGAACAGTCGGTCCTTCACGCGGAAGCCGGGAGTGCCGTACGACGGCTTCTCCGTCACCTCGCGCAGCGCGAGTGCGATACGTCGGACGTCGCCCTCTGTCGCCATGGACGCAGTGTGCCACCTGCAGTCCTGCATCGCCGCAGATCGAGGGTGCAGTGATGCCTCTTGCCTTCGGGCGGACGCACGGGAAGGGTCGATCGAGGCCGTTGTGGTCCCCGACACACCGATCGCTCGACGACCAGGAGGTCACCATGGCAGTCCGCGACACCGACGCACCCGCGGAGAAAGGTCTGGCGCGAACAGCCCAGGCACTGGCCCGCGGCACCGAGAAGTGGTTCCCCGACGCCTACATCTTCGCGCTGGTCGGCGTGCTCGTGGTGGCGATCGCCGCGTTCGCGAACGGATCGTCGCCGCAGAACGTGGTCGACGCGTTCGGCAACGGATTCTGGGACCTGACGGCGTTCACTCTGCAGATGGCCATGGTCGTGCTCACCGGGTACGTCGTGGCCACGTCGCCACCCGTGGCGCGGCTGATCACGAGACTGGCCGCGCTGCCGAACAATCCACGCACGGCGGTCAGCTTCGTCGCGCTCATGTCGTGCTCGGTGTCGTTTCTGAACTGGGGTCTCAGCCTCGTCTTCGGTGGACTGCTCGCTCGTGCCATCGCCCGGCGACGCGATCTGAGCGTGGACTACCGCGCGCTCGGCGCCGCGGCGTTCATGGGCCTGGGCGCGGTGTGGGCACTGGGCATGTCGTCGTCCGCGGCGCAGCTCCAGGCCACCGCGAGCTCGCTCCCGCCGGCCCTGCTCCGCATCACCGGAGTCCTGGACTTCGGCACCACCATCTTCACGTGGCAGTCACTGGTCATGTGCGTGATCATCATCGTGCTGACGGTGATCATCGCGCACCTCTCCGCTCCCACCGGTGCGGCGATCAAGACCGCCGAGGCCATGGACGTGAATCTCGACGACACCATCGCCGAGCCGCCGACGCGCACCCGTCCGGGCGAGTGGCTCGAGTACAGCCGAATCCTCCCGATCCTCGCCGGGGCGATGACGCTGGGATGGCTGGTGTCGCAACTGCTCTCGAAGCCCGTGCTGTCGGTGGTGAGCAGCCTCAACGGCTACCTGCTGGTGTTCCTGATGCTGGGACTCGTGCTGCACGGCACACCGCGACGGTTCCTCGATGCCGTCGCCAAGGCCGTACCCGCCACAGCGGGGATCCTGGTGCAGTTCCCGCTGTACGCCGCGATGGCCGCGATTCTGACCACATCCGAAGGGCGGGGCGGAGTCACGGTGTCCGAGCACCTGGCCACGTTCTTCACCGAGGTCGGCGGTGGCGGAGCCTTCGCTGTGGTCATCGCTGTCTACACCGTGATCCTGGGACTCTTCGTCCCGTCGGGCGGAGGCAAGTGGTTGGTCGAGGCGCCGTACGTCATGCAGTCCGCCACCGACGTGCAGATGAACCTCGGCTGGACCGTGCAGATCTACAACGTGGCCGAGGCGCTACCCAACCTGATCAACCCGTTCTTCATGCTGCCGTTGCTCGCCGTCCTGGGTCTGCGGGCGCGCGATCTCATCGGATTCACGTTCCTGCAGTTCCTCTTCCACTTCCCGGTGGTGCTGCTGCTCGTCTGGCTGCTCGGGACGACGTTCACCTTCGAGCCGCCCGTGATCCCTGCCTGACCGAGCGGTGCGCGCGGCACACCGAGTCGTACTCTGATCGCCATGTCGGAGATCCTGGTGACCGTGTCGGAGTTGTCCGCAGCGCTGACGTCGCCGCGTCCGCCCGTGCTGCTCGACGTCAGGTGGGCACTGGGTGATCCCGACAACCACCAGCACTACCTCGACGCGCACATCCCCGGCGCCGTCTTCGTCGACCTGGGCTCGGAACTCGCCGGCCACGGGGAGCCCACCGAAGGGCGGCACCCCTTGCCCCAACTCGACGATCTGCAGATGTATGCGCGGCGATGGGGCATACACACCGATTCGTCCGTCGTCGTCTATGACGCCACCGGCAACATGGCTGCGGCTCGGGCGTGGTGGCTGCTGCGCTGGGCGGGCGTCGAGACTGTGCGCATGCTCGACGGTGGACTCGGCGCGTGGCAGGCGGCCGAACTACCCACGCGGTCGGGCGAGGAGACCGCGCCGCGGGCTGGGGACGTGACGCTGTCCGAGGGCCATCTGCCGACGGTGACGGCAGACGAGGCCGCGACATTCCCCGGCCGTCTTCTGGACGCACGTGCGGGGGAGCGGTACCTCGGCGAGGTCGAGCCCGTCGATCCCCGTGCCGGCCACATTCCGGGCGCTCTCAGTGCGCCGACGTCGGACAACGTGACCGTCGACGGGACCTTCGTAGCACCCGATGGACTGCGCGATCGGTTCGCGGGCATGGGTATTCGACCCGGTGACGAGGTGGCCGTCTACTGCGGTTCCGGTGTGACCGCGGCGCACGAGATCGCAGCGCTCGCACTCGCCGGTATCGATGCGGCCTTGTTCCCGGGATCCTGGTCCGCGTGGTCGTCGGATCCCGCGCGACCGGTCGAGACGGGACCAGGCGTCTCCTGAACGGCCCACGATAGGCTGGCCTCGAGCAGGCCCCTATAGCCCAATTGGCAGAGGCAGAGGACTTAAAATCCTTGTGTTCCGGGTTCGAGTCCCGGTGGGGGCACCGACACCGTCCTTCCGTCCTCTCGCCACGTCACGTCGATACGTTCGTGGTGTTTACAGGAACTCCCTACGGGTATCGACCTGACCCAGCGCGGTCGACGCTCTGAGCCGCGCGCTCGTTCCCGGCCGGGCGACGGCCGCAGACCAGGCATCGGCCCGACTGTTCCACGACTCGTCCGGTGTCGGAAAGGGAGAACGCCATGGTGTCGAGAGCAGACGACATGGACCGGACGGCCGACGTCGACGACGTGGTGGCGATTATGCAGAGACGACGCGCTGCCGTACGAGAGAACGCCCCCGCAGAAGAGGTGTTCAGATTGATGGCACTCGAGCGACTGCTCGCCGAGCGTCGTCGAACGGGGGGCGGGCTGCCCGCGACGCTGAGCGATGCGTGATGACCGGGGACATCGGCGTCGAGGTGGACCAGGTGTTCGAGGCCCGGCCGTCACGGGGATCGATGTACATCCCGGTCGACCTCATCCCGTTGCTCAGCGCCCACTTCGCATCGCACCGCGACAGATTGCTCGAATGCGGTGACACCTGGCGCGCCGCGCGAGCGGAGCGAGTGCTCGACGAGTTGGCGAATGCCTTCACCGTGGGCGTGGCCCGATCGGACACCGGAGACGCGGCAACCGACGAGCCCTGAAAGGACTCGGTGATCTCATGCTCGAGAAGCACTGTGAGGACGACGCACGGCACATGGCTCGGAGCCCCTCGGATGCGGCTCTGACCTCCGTCGCCGAGGTGGTCGGGAAGATGACCTCGTTCCTCGAATCCATCGGAGACGTGGACGCGACGTTGGAGCAGATGTGCGACAACCTCGTCGACGCCGTACCCGGAGCCGACGCGGCAGGCGTGACAGTCATTCGACGGGGAAGACCGGTGACGATCGTGGTCACCGACGGGTGCGTCCGAGCTGTCGACCGTGCTCAGTACGACGCCGACGAGGGCCCGTGCCTGGAGGCCGCGGCGACCCGGACGCCGGTCCGTGTGACGAGCGGGGTTGCCGCGCAGAGGTATCCCGAGTTCTGGACACGGAACGCGGACACGGGAATGCGGAGCTTCCTGTCCACACCGGTGTCGGTGGGCGATGAGCGCTACGGGGCTCTCAACCTCTACAGCCGGAGCGATCACGGGTTCGAGTACGCGGACGCGGACACGTCGACGATCTGTGTCACCGTGGTGGAGTCGTTGCTCGCGATCGCCCGGCGAGTCGACGACGCCCAACGTCAGGTGGACGGTCTTCGAGCGGCGCTCGAGTCACGCGCGGTCATCGATCAGTGCAAGGGCATCGTCATGGTCGTCCTCGACATCACGGACGATCAGGCTTTCGCACTGATCAGGTGGCGGTCGCAGGAGACGAATACTCCAGTTCGGCTGTTGTGCAGACAGATCCTCGCCGATCTCAGTGCTGAACCACTGGGAGAGGGACTCGAGTCCACTGTGGGAACCGTCCTCATGACCGCGCACACCCGGGTGGCGGCGGGCGGGTGACAGTTCGGCGACACGGATGGGGCCCGGGGTTGGCGTCTCCCCGCGTCGGGTACGCCGGTGGCATGGCAGAACCCGTTGGTCCTGATGTCGTCGTGTTCGATGTGGTCGGCACACTCGCCGATCTCGGCATCGTCCGCGACAGGTTCATCTCGGTGGCGCCGCCGTCGTCGTCGTTCGACGGATGGTTCGCGCACCTGTCGCGTGACGGCATGGCGCTGACCCTGTCCGGTGCGTACGAGCCGTTCGCCGTCGTGGCATCGTCCGCTCTGCGGGCGTACACCCGTGGGTTCGTCTCCGACGCCGACATCGAGCACGTCGTCGGAGGGTTCGCCGAGACGACACCGCACCCGGACGTCGTCGCGGCACTCGACGCCGCTGTCGCCAGTGGTGCGCGAGTGTTCACCCTGTCCAACGGAAGCGCGGACTCGACAGCAGGGTTCCTCGACCGGGCGGGTGTGTCCGATCGGGTCGAACGAGTGCTCAGCATCGACGACGTCCGCGCGTGGAAGCCGGCAGCGGCGCCGTACGAGCTGGCGGTGTCGAGCGCCGGAGTCACCGCGGACCGGTGCGCGATGGTGGCGGTGCACTCCTGGGATCTCCAGGGCGCAGGACGCGCGGGAATGCGCACCGGATGGTGCCGCCGCGAGGAGAAGGTGCCCAGTGCCGCCTTCGGCGAGGCCGACGTCTCGTCGCAGACGCTCGACGGTGTGGTGCGTGCACTGTTCGACTCGACCGACGAGTGAGCAGCCACTGCCAATCGACGACGAAACGCGGCACGCCGGCCGCGCAGAGCGAATCCGGTGCACTGAACCGCGTACAGCGCGGACTGCTGCACCGGATCCCACCGCCCGATCGAGCGCTGGGGCCACCGCGCCGGACTCGTCATCGGTCGGACCACACCATCGTCGTGATGCAGAACGGATGTCCGGCCGGATCGAGGAGAACAGCCCACCGAGAATCGACCTGTGACTTGGACTGTCGCGCGCCACAGGATTCTGCGTACCGGACTGCACCGGCCAGGTCGTTGCCCGCGTCGATGTCCAGATGCACCACGGCGGTTCCGGGCCACTCGGGAGGTGTGTACTCCTCGACCTTCTGCGCCACCAGGACGAGCCCCTCATCGGTGCGCATCCCGGACGCCTGGTCGTCACCCCAGAGTCGACGACCACCGAGGAGGGCCAGATAGAACCGAACGAGTTCCTCCGGATCGGCACAATCCAGAGAGATGCCTGCGGTGCGTAACGGCCCCCTCGTCGTCGGGGCGACGTCGCGCTCGCGCTCCACGACGTACCGCCGTTCAATGCCCGCCGTCCGTCTGCCCCACTCACTCGACGAGACTCGCTCCTGATGTCGTGCGAAGGCGGCGTCGTCGGTGAAGTACTCGTCCACCTGCCACACGAGGGGGTCGTCGCTCTGCTGGACGTCGAAGGACACGCACCCGGGTTCGGCCCGGGTCAGCTCGACATGGCGGGGCAGACACTCCGACACGACGGCCGACTCGGCATCGTCCCGACAGATCAGCTGACCGCTGAGGTGGACGTGCGGGCGCATGCGCTGCTCCTCGTCGATGTGCTGCTGAGGGGTGTTCGACGACGATTCTCTCCTGCGGGTGCGGGAATCCCGGTGTTCGGGAGTGCATGGTTCACCGGCATCACGGCAACGTGTGCCCTGCAGCGCGGAAGAGGCGGTACCACTGCTCCCGGCTCAGAACCACGTCCGAACCGGCGGCAGCTTCCCGCACGCGGCCGGGGTTGGTGGTTCCGAGCACCACTTGAATGTTCGCCGGGTGCCGGGTGATCCACGCGGTGGCGATCGCGGTGGGCGTGGTTCCGAACTGGGAGGCGAGCTCGCGGAGCGCGTCGTCCAGTTCGGGGTAGTTCTCGCGATCACCGAGGAACACGCCGTCCGACGTCCCCTTCTGGAACGGTGACCACGCCTGCAGAGTGACGCCGTTCAGTCGCGCGTGATCGAGCAGACCGTTGTCGCGGTCGACCGACTGCTCGAGCCCGGCGATGTTCGCCGCGAGACCGGCCGCCACGAGCGGTGCATGCGTGATGCTCAGCTGGACCTGGTTCACGATCAGAGGCTGTCGCACCTCGGTCTTCAGCACCTCGATCTGTCCGGGAGTGTGGTTCGAGACTCCGAAATGCCGCACCTTGCCCGCCGTGTGCAGCGTGTCGAAGGCCGCCGCGACTTCGGCCGGCTCCACGAGGGTGTCCGGCCGGTGCAGCAACAGGACGTCGAGGTGATCGGTACGCAAGGCGGCGAGAGACTCGTCGACGGTGGTCAGGATGTGGTCGGACGAGAAGTCGTAGAACCCTTCTCGGATGCCCACCTTGCTCTGGACGATGACGTTGTCTCGATCCGATCCGATGCGAACGACACGGCGTCGCCGAACCTGCGCTCGCAGGCGTGACGATCGCTGCCGTAGATGTCCGCGTGGTCGAAGACCGACACTCCCGCATCACGCGCGGAGCCGACGAGTGTTCGAATCTCCTCGTCGCTCAGCGTCTCGATGCGCATGAGGCCGAGCACGACGCTGGACGCGCGGAGATCGGTGCCGGGTAGCTCGTAGGTCTTCATCTGCACCTGACTACCCGCCGCGAACCGCCCGGCGCAACCGTGGAATCGTCAGAAGCCCCCACCCGGCATCGCGCCGCCGCCCATTCCGGTCGACTCCTGTTGCGTGACACTGTTCGCGTAGTCGTTGCTCGGGTCGCGGTAGATGGTGTGGACGTGGCCCCACCCCGAGGTGGTGACGCCCGCGACGTCCGCCCCGGCCGAGCCCTGCTGTGCTGCGAACTCGACGTAGACGTCCGGTCCGCTGATCTGGAAGTGGATTCCGTCGCCCTGGCTCATGTCGTAGGTGGTCGCGCCGGACCAGTTCACGTAGGTCGTGTCGAGCGTCGCCTCGATGGTCGCGAGCGCGTCGGCGGTGGTCTCCTCGTCGGCCATGCCGGCCCAGTTCGCGATGACCTGCAGGAGCAGTTGCTTCTGCTCGTCGGTGAGGTCGGCGCCGGAAAGTCCGCTGCCGGTGGGGAAGTCGCAGGTGCTGCCGGGCGCGCACACCATGGCCGCGACGTCCGATCCCTGGTAGAGGGTGGTCTTCTGCTCGTCGGTGAGGCTGTCGTAGAAGGCGAAGGCGTCGGTGTAGATGCCGTCGAACGGCTGCACGTCGGTGCCGTCGGCAGTGGTGTACTCGGCGGGTTGGACGCCGAGGTGGGTGGGGGCGAACGTGACGGCGTCGGCGGCGCCGTCGAGGGTGGCGTTGATGCCGAGGTGGTGTCCGCCGAACTGGATCTCCCAGGCGCTGGTGGCGGACGGGTCGCCGAAGAAGGCGATGTAGTACTGGCCGAGTGAGTCCTCGGTGGAGGTGCTGTTCTCGTGCAGGTACTCGTCGCCGCCCATGATGCCGGTGACGGTCGAGTAGGCGTCGTCGCCGAGCAGCGACTCGAGCACGGTCATGGCGGCGGCGCGCTGCTCGTCG
Organism: Rhodococcus sp. SORGH_AS_0301; assembly: GCF_030818285.1. NCBI lineage: Bacteria > Bacillati > Actinomycetota > Actinomycetes > Mycobacteriales > Nocardiaceae > Rhodococcus > Rhodococcus sp. SORGH_AS_0301. Next base: position 2,722,098 of record NZ_JAUTAC010000002.1, on the reverse strand, counting down.
GTGAGGTCGGCGAGGTTCAGGCCGGCGCGGTCGATGAAGGTGACGGGGAAGTTGGACCAGGACGTCGTCTTGGTCTCGTCGTCGTAGGCATAGGTGACCTGCTCGCGCTGCGCGTCGGTGAGCGTCGCCAGGAAAGCCTCGGCGGCCGTGGCGCTGTCGCTGATCGTGGCCGCGGTGGTGGTCGCGCCGTCGGTGACGGAGGCGGTGGACACGGCGGCCTCCTGGCTCGTGGTGGCGGAGGCCGGTGTCGCCGCGTTCTCGGTGGCGGCGCTGCAGCCGCCGAGCAGCAGACTGCCGGCCACGAGAACAGAGGCGAGGGCCGTGCGGCCGCCTCGCGGGAAACCGGCGGGTGTGGGAGTTCTGTAGACCATCATGGGTCGGACGTTACGAATGCTTCCTGCACCCGCGGTGCGAGGACGCTGGACGTTTCCTGTGAACGACCTGCGTAACGATCCAGCACCGATGTGAATCCTGGTGCGGATGAGACAGATGGGACTGGGAGACTGCATCGGTGACGACCCTCCGACGCAGGCGACTGTCCGGCCTACCGATGGTGCTTCTCGCCGTGGCGAGCCTGCTCGTCGCCGCCCCGGCGAGCAGTGCTGCCGCTCCAGCGGAATGGACCTACACGATGGTCGCGTTCAGCAATGCCAGCGACCGTGACCTCGACGTGTATCGGTCGTCGGACGGGACCACGTTCACGCCGGAGCGTACGTCCGCGTTCCGACCGCCGTCGGGACTGATGCGGGACCCCAGCATCTTTCGCCACATCGACGGGTCGTACCGCCTCACCTACACGACGGCCGACGGTGCGAACATCGGCTTCGCTCGCAGCCCGGACCGGGTGAACTGGACGTTCACCGGTACCCAGCCGGTGCCGTTCTGTTGCGCGTTCATGCCCGGCACCGGAGACGGCAAGGGCCCACGCATCCCGTTCTTCTCCGAGTCGGCAGGCTTCGCCGACGGCCCGTCGCTGTCGCCGTTCGTCACCAAGGCCTGGGCTCCGGAATGGTTCGTCGACGGCGACAGGGTGCACGTCGTCCTGTCGTTGTCGACCGGTGGCGGCTTCGTGCCGTACCTGATGACGGCACTCGACGACTCTCTGAGTTCGTGGAGCATTCCGGTGCCACTCGACGGGATCGGAGCCGACCACATCGACACGACGATCGTGAAGGTCGGATCCACGTACCACGCGTTCACCAAGAACGAGACGAAGAAGTTCGTCGAGCATGCCGTCGCGCCGACCGTGCTCGGGCCCTACCGCTTCGTCGCCCCCGGCGCGTGGGGTTCCATGGTCGAGGGTCCGGCTCTGGTCCAGCTGCCGAACGACGTGTGGCGCATCTACCTCGATGCCTACATCGACGGGAAGTACCTGTACTCCGACAGCACGGACGGTCTCGCCACATGGTCCCCGGTGCAGGAGCTGCCCGGGGTGTCCGGAACCGCGCGGCACTTCGGTGTGATGCGAGAACCCGCGTGATCCGCACCGGACGTCGCTGACGACGTGGGACGAGTGGTCGCCGCGGGACTCACCGGTGTCCTGCTCGGTCTGCTGCCCGGGCTGCTGTGGATCGTGTCCGCCTTCGTCGGTCTGCCGCCCGACGCGTCCGTGGCGTTCCCCGTGGACGGGTTGCTCATCCTCTACGTGGGGAGCGTCGCGGCGGCATACGTTCTCGCGCTGCTCGCCGTGTTCCTGACGCTGAGGCTGACCTCCGATCCTCTGGTCCGGCGCACGACGACGGCGGTGGCAGTGGCGCTTCCCCTCGGCGCGGTGGTCGCGACGGCGGCCGCACTGGGAGCAGGCCTGCTGTTCTCCTTCGACGCGTCCGTGACCATGTGGTCCGCCCTGACGATCGTCGTCGTGCTCGTCCTCGCGAGCACCTTCGCCGGCGCACGACGCTGGGCGCACACCGACCGGTGAACGCCGCGCGGACCCAGCGTCGTCAGGGCTTGCCGCGTGCCGGGGTCTGGTACGCGACGCCGTGCCGGAGCGGCGTGTGGTCGGTGGGGGAGTGCTCCGGACCGACGTTCGACTGCCGCGGGGTGTCCGACACCTCGGGAGCGGCGGACGGGTCCCCTCCGGAGGGTTCGGCTCCGGCGCGCAGTTCGCCGAGACGAGCAGTGAGAATCTGAAGCACCTGAGGGCGGTTCGCCGCATCGCGCTCGTGAGCGATCAGCCGCTCCATCTGATCCTGATCGAGCGATCGGCAACGGTGCTGAATGGTCCCCACCGTGAGCTGGTCGTAGTCGGGTAGTGGTGTGGTCGCGTCGTCTGCAGTCATGGGTGCGGCCTACCCGAGCTGTCACGCCACAAACGAGGGTGATCAGTCAGCGATTGCCATTACCGTTCCCGGAGTTACCGTTGCCGTTCCCGGGATTGCCGTTGCCCGAGTTGCCGTTCCCGGAATTGCCGTTGCCAGAGTTGCCGTTCCCGGAGTTGCCGTTGCCGGGTGCTGCGGGTTGCGGAACGACGGGTGCGGGAGCGACCGTCGTCGTCTCGACGACTGGTGGCGCGACCTCCGGGACCGTCTCGGGAACCGGGACAGGGGTGGCCGTCGGCTCCGACGTCGTCTCGACCACCACGGACGTGCTCGGCAGCGGCGGCTCCGTCGTCGGTTCACCGTCCGACCCCGCTCCGCGGATCGCGAGCACCGTGACGAGCGCCGCGCAGATTCCCAGCGCGGCGAGTAGCCACGGCACGGCGGATCGACGGCCCGACACGACGGCGGCCGGCGTCGCCATCGGGGTCGCGAGGACCGCGGTGTCGGTGTCCTCGGTGAGGGTGTGCAGCCGGTGAGCCACGTCGGCGGCGGTCGGGCGCGCCGTCGGCGTCCGGGAGGTCATGTCGGTCAGCAGCGACACCCACGTAGGCCCGAGTTCGACGGGGATCACCGGGTCGCGATGCAGACGGGCTATCGCGGCGGCGATCGCGCTGCCCTCGAACACCATTCGTCCCGTGAGGCACTCGGTCAGGACAAGGCCCAGCGAGTAGACGTCGGAGGCCGGCCCCGTCGCCTCGCCGGTCGCCTGCTCCGGGCTGAGGTAGTGCGCCGTCCCGACGGCGGTGCCGTGCTCGGTCATCGGGTCGGAGTCGACGATGCGCGCGATACCGAAGTCGGTGAGCTTCGCTCGCAGTCCCGCGTCGTCGTCGCGGGTGATCAGGATGTTGGCAGGCTTGACGTCGCGGTGGACGATGCCCGACGCGTGGATGTGTGCCAGTGCCTGCGCCACCTGGTGGCCTATCTGCCGGATCACCTCGGGCGGCAGGGTGCCGCCCGCGCGGAACGTGGACAGCGTGGTGCCGTCCACGAACTCCATCACCAGGTAGGGCCCGTCGTAGCCGACGACGTCGGACTCGGAGCCGGCGTCGTGGAGCGTGACCAGGCCGGGGTGGGTCAGCGACGCGAGGGTGCGCATCTCGCTGTCGATGCGTCGACGGTCGTGCGGCGTGTGGTCGTCGCTGCGGAACAACTTCACCGCCACGGCCCGGCCCAGCGTCCGATCGGTCGCCCGGAACACGTCCGAGACGCCACCGCGGCCCAGGACAGGTCCGAGGAGGTAGCGACCGGCGACGATGCGGGGTGCGGCCACCTGCTCAGCCATTCATCGCACCTGTCGACCGGTTCACCATGGGCATTGATCCTAGGGCGGGTCGGCCATTGGTCACGCAGAGCCGCGATGTCCGACTCGAACGGAACTCGAGGCACACTGTGTGGCCGGGTGGGGACGTCGGAGCAGTTGTGGATCGGAAAGGGCATGTGGTGGACGCACCCCCTCTTCTTCCCGGACCGATCGACACCGTCTATCAGCCCATCGTCGATCTGAGGAATCGCTCGATCGTCGGCTACGAGGCTTTGACCAGGCCGGCGTCCGGCGGCTCACCCGAGGACTTGTTCGCCGAGGCCGAGCGCCGGGGTGTGACCGCCGAGTTCGATTGGCTCTGCCGCGTGTCCGCAGTGCGTGGCGCAGCGGAAGCGGGACTCCCGAGTGAACTGGCGTTGTTCGTGAACTCCGAACCCGCCGCCCTGGACGCCCCACCGCCGGATTTTGCACGCGGTGCGCTCGTGGACGCCGCCGACCAGTCCATCGTCGTGGAGATCACCGAGCGTGACCTGATGGCGGATCCGGCCGGAATACTGCGTGCGGTCGCGCACGCCCGAGACCTGGGGTGGCGTATCGCCGTCGACGACGTGGGGGCGGACTCGTCGAGCCTCGCGCTGCTGGCGTTGCTGCGACCGGACGTCGTCAAGCTGGAGATGCGCCTGGTCCAGCAACCTTCCACGCCGGAGACGATCGCGCTCCTCGCCGCGGTGGCCGCGGAGACCGCGCGAACGGGCTCCGTCGTCGTCGCCGAGGGAATCGAGAATGCTGCGCACGAGGCCCGCGCCCTCGAGCTCGGTGCCTCGTGGGGGCAGGGCTGGTACTTCGGCGCACCCGGCCCGCTACCGCGTTTCGACGCCGTGCCGCGTCGACCGCATCCAGGGCTGGCCGGCCCCGCTGTGACGGTGCGTGCCCCGGTGGCCGTGACACCCTTCGGGCTCACTCACGGCCGCGGGTCCGCGGTGCGGACCACCCCGGCCGCGCTGGCCGACCTGGAGGCGGATCTGCTCCGTCGTGCCCTGGAGTGTGGGCCGACATCGTTGGTGCTCGTCACGGTCCCGGAGCCGGAGACGATGATCGGGACTCGGCGGCAGCTGCTCGATCAGCTGTCCGAGCGAAGTGCTCTGACCGTGCTGTTCACCGCGGGAGACGCGCGATCGCTGGCCGGCCACCATCGAATCGTCGTGATCGGACAGAGCGAGCCGCTGGCGAGAGAACACTCGATCGTGGTGGTGGACCCGGAATTCGCCGCGGCGCTGACCGCGGTGCCGTGCACCGCGGACGGGGAGCCGTGTGTGGAGTATCGACTCACCCGCGACCGTGATCAGGTGCTCGACGCGGCCACGCTGCTTCTGCACCGGGTGCCGCCGCGCTGAGCGAACCCCTGGCTACATCTGCACGCCGGCGATCTTCTGCACTCCGCCCCGGCCGTCGAAGGCGAGTTGGCGGAAGGCCACCTTCTCGATGAAGAAGCGGTCGTGGCTCACCACCACGACGGCCCCGGGGAACGCCGTCAGCGCTCGCTCGAGGACGTGCGCGCTCGGGAGGTCGAGATGGTTCGTCGGCTCGTCCAGCACGATGACGCCGGCTCCGAACAGGAGACACTGGGCCAACGCGACGCGTGCCTGTTGACCTCCGGACAGCGTTCCGATGCGCTGCTTCTGTTCGGCCTCGGAGAACTGCAGCAGAGCGAGGAAGCGTGCCACGTCCTTCCGGGTCGCGGTCAGTGCCAGACTGTCCGGCATCGCGTTGACCGCGTGCGTGACGGTGTCGTCCGGATCGAGGTTCGCGAGCACCGTGTTGTAGTGAATGAACGCGGGCGCCTTGACCTTCCACTTCACCGTTCCGGAGTCGGCGGGTGCGAGCCCGGTCAGCACGTCGAGGAGCGTGGACTTCCCGCAGCCGTTGGGGCCGGTGATCGCGATGCGGTCGCCCCGATGGATCTCGAAGGAGAGATCCGCGAACAGTGGATCGCCGCCGTGCCCCTTCGTGACGCCGTCGACGACGCAGAGGTCGTCGTGCACGTGCAGTCCGCTGTAGATCGACGTGATGATCTGATCGACCGGTCGAGGGGTCTTGCTCTTCTTGATCGACGCCAGTCGCCGCTTCAGCACGCCGCTCGGATTCTTCGCGGCTTCCTTCCGGTCGGTGATCGCGTCCTGCTCGTAGGCCAGGAGTTGCTGCTCGGTGCTGAACTCCTTCTCGAGGTTCTTCAGTCGGAACTGCTTCTGCTGCACGTACTCCGAGTAGCTCCCGTCGTATGTGTGCAACCGGTTGTTCTCGATCTCGACGATGGTGGTCACCACCTGCTCGAGAAAATGGCGATCGTGGGAGACGAGGAGCAGTGCGCCGCGGAAGTCACGGAGCCACCGCTCGAGCCACGTGATCCCGGCGACGTCGAGGAAGTTGGTCGGCTCGTCCAGAAGGAGGACGTCGGGCGATTCCAGGACGATGCGGGCCAGCGCGGCTCGGTTGCGCCATCCACCGGACAGCTTGTCCACCGGCAGTTCTCGACGCTCGGCGTCGAAACCCAGCATCGACAGGGCGGTGTCGATCTGCTGGTGGTACGTCCATCCACCGCCGACCTCCATCTGCTCGAGCAGCTCGGCCTGGCGGTCGACGAGGCGGTACATCTCCTTCTCGTCGATGTCGCCTCCGAGCGCCGTCTCGACCTCGGCCAGTTCGGTCTCCACCGCCCTGATGTCCCCGAAGAGCGACTCGAGTTCGGCGGTGATGCTGCGATCGCCGTCGAGCTCGGAGAACTGGGAGAAGTAGCCGATCCGAGCACCCTCGGTGACGTCCACCGTGCCGGAGTCCGGCGCGACGCGACCCAGGAGCAGCTGCAGGAGCGTGGTCTTGCCCGACCCGTTACGGCCGGTGAGGCCCACCCTGTCTCCGTCGGAGAGACGGAAGAACACCTCGCGGAGAACGACTTTCTGCTCGTACCCGGCGGTGACGTCGTTCATGCGAATCCAGCTCATCGCGACGACGCTACCGGGAGCCGCCGCCGGTCAGGTGACGGGAAGGGTGGCCACGATCTTTCCGCGGTTGCCGCCGGCGGACATCGTCGACAGCGCCTCGGGGATCTCGTCGAAGGTGATGGTGCGGCCGACGACGGGACGGAGCGCCCCGTTCTCGATCAGGGCGGCGATCTCCCGTAGCTGACCGCCGTCCGCGTGCATGAACAGGAATTCGTACGACACATCGGCTTTCGCCGCCTGTCGACGAATCTTCCGGCTGATCACCGCGATGGCCGTGCGGACGACGATGTTCAGGCCTGCGTCGGAGGCGAAGGCGGGGTCCGGCGGGCCGGTGATCCCGATGGCCTTGCCACCTCGCTTCAGCACGCGGAGCGAGGTCTCGAGTGTCTCACCGCCGACGCTGTCGAGCACGAGGTCGACGCCGGACAGGGTGTCGAGATCGTCGGTGTGGTAGTCGATCACGACGTCGGCGCCCAGTGCCCGCAGGAAGTCGGCGTTGCGGGCACTGGCCGTGGTCACCACGGTCGCTCCCAGATGTTTCGCGAGCTGGACGGCGATGGTGCCCACACCACCGGCCCCCGCATGGATCAGCACCGTCTGACCTGCCTGCAGGCCGCCTCGCTCGACCAACGCCTGCCACGCGGTGAGCGCGACGAGGGGCAGCGACCCGGCCTCGGCCATGCTGATGCCGGCCGGTTTCGGTGCCACGTCGGACTCGGGAACGGCGATGCGCTCGGCGAAGGTGCCGATGTGATCGGTCGGTGGCCGCGACCAGACCTCGTCCCCCGGTGCGAAGGACCGCACCGCCGAGCCGACTGCGAGAACGGTGCCGGCGACGTCGTGACCGAGTGTGCGGGGAAGGGTGTACGGAAGTATCTGCGTGAACTCGCCGAGACGGATCTTCTCGTCGAGCACGTTGAGACCGGCCGCCTCCACTCTGATCAGGACGTCGTGATCACCGACGATCGGCTCCGGAACATCCCGTTCGACGAGAGGGTGCTTGTAGCGGGTGAGAACGAGTGCGCGCATCGTGAGCCTCCTGAGTTCTCTTCGGCCGGTCGAATCAGACTGTGGTGGGGCGGGATCCGGGGTACAGGGCGTCGAGTGGTCCGGCCAGTGCGGCCTTGGTGCCGACGGTCAGCTCGTCGGCGAGCACCTCCGTCTCACCTGCCTCGACTCCGTCCAGAACGGCCGCGACGAGCTGCTCGGTCGTCAACTTCGGCCCGTCGGCGCCCGCCGCCATCGCGGTGTCGACGTACCCCATGTGCACACCGGTGACGAGCACGCCTCGGGGCGCCAGTTCGAGACGCAGGGAATTGGTGGCCGCCCAGAGGGCCGCCTTGGACGCGCTGTACGCGCCACCGAAGTGGTACCAGCTGGCGACCGAGTGCACGTCGATCAGCACGCCCGCGCCGTGAGCTGTCAGTGCCGGCGCGAAAGCTCGCGCCACGAGCAGGGGACCGAAGAAGTTCACCTCCATGGTGGCGCGGATGTCGGCGACCTCGACGTCGAGCAGGCTGGCGCCGGGCGGAAGTGCGCCCGCGTTGTTGATCAGCACCGTGACGTCCGCGGCCTGTGCGGCGGCGGCCTCGACGGACGCGGGGTCGGTCACGTCCAGGGTGACGGGAACGATGCGGTCGTCGTCCCAGTCGCGCGGCGTCCGGGCGCTGGCGTACACCTTGGCGGCGCCGCGGGCGAGGGCATCGTGGACGAACTGCGTACCGATGCCACCGTTGGCTCCGGTGACGAGGACGACGGATCCGGCGAGAGTGGTCATGACGAGCTCGATTCTGTGAGGTTATATGACTGTACTCAGAACCGAGCATGGTCATGTTTTGTTCCGCGCTGCGGCACCGTCGTCGTTCCCGCGTGACGAGACTCGCACCCCCTCGGGGGTAGTCCGCGCCCGGTGCGGGGTACACCACGCTGGTGACGAGACGAGTGACGTTCAAGCGATCCGTCGCGCAGGCGATGGCCTTGTTCGCGGTGCTGGGCCTGTTCTGGGCGCTCGTCGGTGCACGCCTCGACCAGGATCATCCGTTGCGCACCATGGTCGTGGTCGGCTGCAGTGTGATCGGCGCCGGGTGGTTGTTGCTCGCCGTGGTCGTCGTCGTTCGTCTCCGGCGTCTCCGCGCGCGTCGTGATGCGGTGAGCGACACCTGACGCAGCGACGTCAGGGCGCGGTCGTGAGATCGCGTATCAGGGCGTCGACGATGCTGCGTAGCGCGCTCGCCCCCTCGGGTGTGGGAAGCAGGGGGTAGACGTGGATCGCCCCGGGACACTCGGTGCTGCGGATGTCGACGCCCGCTGCGCGCGCCTCGTCCACGAACGCCCGGACGTCGGGCAGGAACAGATCTCGATCCCCGATCAGGACGTGAACGGGCGGTAGTCCGCGCGTGGGCCCGCGCAGTGGACTGACCACGGGATCGTCGAGGTCTCGACCGTTCGACCACGTCCGCGCCACATGTCGCAGGCCGACGCTCGACAACCACGGGTCGCGCGCCTCGACATCGGGGATCGCCGGGTTCGTCAGCGCGAGATCGAGCCACGGGGAGATCAGGCAGAGATGAGACCCCGGTCTGCCGGCTGCCGCGAGCCGTTGTGCGAGCCCGAGGGCGAGGGTGCCGCCGGCGGAATCGCCCATGATCGCGGTGTGGTCGATCCCGTGCTCGGCGACCATCCGTTCGTGGACCGACGTCAGGAGGGGGTAGGCGTCGTCCACGGTGTGATCCGGAGCCAGACCGTAGTGCGGTACCGCGACAGCGAGCCCCGCCTCGGTGAGCTGATCGACGAGCGACCAGTGCTGAGCGGCGATCTCGCTGACGAACGCTCCGCCGTGGAGATGCAGGACGCCGCCGACGCAGGGTCGGTCGCGCGGACGCACCACGTCGACGGGCCGTCCCGCGACCTCGAACCGCTCGATGTCGTGCCGTCCCGCCATGCGCGCCGGCGGAGTCGGAGAGTCCTTCGGCCGCCGCATCCGGCGGTCGGCACGAGCCTCGGACGCCATCGTCCGCTTCGCCGTCGCCCGCATGTACAGCGCCACCGCGCGCATCTGCCACGTCGCCATGAAAAAGTCTCCTGGTCGGTGATCGTCCGGCGGCCATCGTGTCACGAGAGGAAAGCCCGTGAACGTCATCCGAACTCCCGTCGCGGTCACCGGATCGACCGGCGCACTCGGCGGCGCCGTCGCCGCGTCGCTCGCCGCCGCGGGCGCGTCGCAGCGTCTGCTGGTGCGGAACGCCGGTCGCGCGCCGTCACACCCGGGTGCCGACGTCGCGCAGTGTTCCTACTCGGACGCGACCGCCGCGGTGCAGGCACTCGCCGGGATCGAGGTCCTGTTCATGGTCTCGGCCTCCGAGAGCGCCGATCGTGTCGACCAGCAGAGGACGTTCGTCGACTCGGCCGTCGCCGCCGGCGTGCGCCACATCGTCTACACGTCGTTCGTCGGCACCGCGCCGGACGCCGTCTTCACCCTGGCCCGAGATCACCACGCCACGGAGAGTCACATCCGGTCCACGGGTATCGGGTTCACGTTCCTCCGGGACAACTTCTACCTCGACGTCATGGAGCACTTCGTGGGGGAGGACGGTGTTCTGCGCGGACCGGCGGGGGAGGGGCGTGCCGCGCTCGTCGCCCGCGTCGACGTAGCGCGCACCGCTGCGGCGGTGCTGAGCGACCCGGCCCGTCACCTCGGCCGGACCTACGATCTGACCGGGCCCGAGGCGCTGTCGATGACGGAGGTGGCCGCCACACTGTCCGATGTCCGGGGAGTCGACGTGCGGTTCCACGACGAGACGGTGGCGGAGGCCTACGAGTCGAGGGCACGGTGGGCGGCACCCGCCTGGCAGAACGACGCGTGGGTGTCGACCTACACGGCCATCGCCTCGGGAGTTCTCGCCGACGTCTCGGGTGACGTGGAGGAGATCACCGGACGCCGACCGCTCTCGTTCCGGGAGTTTCTCACCGTCGGCTGAGCACGAGCACGGTCGGTATAGTGCACTGCATAGAACGAGAGGAATCCCATGCCCAGGCAGAGCACCGCCCGTACCGACATGTTGCGCAGCGCGGCGCTGCTGTTCCGGGAGAAGGGTGTCGAGGCCACCTCGGTGGCCGACGTCATCGAGCATGCCCATGCGCCGCGCGGGTCGATCTACCACCACTTTCCCGGAGGGCGCCCGCAGCTCGTCGAGGAAGCGACACGGGGCGCGGGTGACTTCATGGGATCGATGATCTCGGCGGGTCTCGCGTCGCGGGGACCCGAGCACACCATGGCCTCCATCGTCGGGTCGTTCCGTGACCAACTCGTCGCGACGGATCACGTCGCGGGGTGTCCCGTCGGTGCGGCGGCCGTCGAGGGGCCCAACACCCCGGGTGCCCGTGACGCGGCAGGTGCGGCCTTCACGTCGTGGGAGAAGATCATCGCGGACTCTCTGTGCGAGCGCGGTGTCGCTCGTGACGACGCGGAACGCGGTGCGACCCTTGCCCTGTCGGCCATCGAGGGCGCCCTCCTCATGTGCAAGGCGCAACGGAGCACGCGGCCGCTCGACGTCGTCGAGGAGTGGCTCGTCGGCATGATGGCCGACCTGCTGAGCACCGCCTCTCGGTGAACTGCGCCGCACGGCGCGGAGCCTTGTTAGTGTCGGTCGAATGTTCGTCCCGTTCAGTGTCACCGACTTCCTCGACCGCGCCGCCGCCGTGTACGGAGACCGGGTCGGGTTCGTCGACGAGCCCGATCAGCCCGCTCCGAGCCTCGGATCGCCGACCTATGCCGAGATGGCGGACCTCGCCCGGCGGCAGGCCGCGAAACTCGACGATCTGAGTATCGAGCATGGCGATCGAGTGGCGATCGTCAGCCACAACGCGGGCCGTCTGCTCACGTCGTTCTACGGAATCAGTGGCTGGGGCCGCGTCATCGTTCCCGTCAATTTTCGACTCCGGCCGGACGAGGTGCGGTACATCGTCGAGGACTCCGGTGCGCGCGTGCTCTACATCGATCCGGAGCTGAAGGACTCGCTCGGCGACGTCGAGTGCGAACACGTCGTCGTTCTCGGTGACGACGAGAATCTGTACGCTCCGCCGGGATCCACTCCGGCACCGTGGGATCCGGACGAGAACGCGACCGCTGCCATCAACTACACGTCGGGGACCACGGCTCGCCCCAAGGGTGTCCAGATCACGCACCGCAACATCTGGGTCAACGCGGTCACCTTCGGCATGCACGTCGGCGTCAGCGATCGCGACGTCTACCTCCACACCCTGCCCATGTTCCACGCGAACGGCTGGGGACAGCCGTTCGCGATGACGGGAGTCGGTGCGCAGCACATCGTCCTGCGCAAGGTCGACGGCGCCGAGATCCTACGCCGCGTGCGCGATCACGGCGTGACGGTGATGTGTGCGGCCCCCGCCGTCGCGGCAGCCGTGCTCGATGCCGCGCAGTCGTGGGAGGGCGAGATCCCCGGCCGGGATCGGGTGCGCATCATCATGGCCGGTGCGCCGCCACCGACGAAGACCGTTGCGCGCGTGGAGCGTGAACTGGGGTGGGAGTTCATCCAGATCTACGGGCTCACCGAGACGTCCCCTCTGCTGACCGTCAACCGCACTCGCCAGGAGTGGGACGATCTGGAACCCGAGGAGCGTGCCGCGAAGCTCACTCGGGCCGGCGCCCCCGCACTGGGTGTCCGACTCGACGTCGACCCGACCGGCGAGGTGTTGGCGAGATCCAACGTCGTCATGGAGGGCTACTGGGGGCGGCCCGAGGAGAGCGCCAGAACGCTGGACGGCGGCTGGTTCCACACCGGTGACGGCGGCCTCATCGGCGACGACGGCTATCTCACCATCGCCGACCGCAAGAAGGACGTGATCATCACCGGCGGCGAGAACGTCTCGTCCATCGAGGTCGAGGACTGCCTCTTCTCCCATCCCTCGGTGAGCGAGGTCGCCGTCATCGGGGTGCCGAGCGAGAAGTGGGGCGAGACGATCAAGGCCTTGGTGGTGCTCGCGCCGGACGTGGACGCCGGCCCGGAGACGGAGGTCGACCTCATCGCGTGGTGCAAGCAGCGACTGGCCGGGTACAAGGCGCCGACCACCGTGGAGTTCCGGGACGAGCTGGCGCGCACGGCCACCGGCAAGCTGCAGAAGTTCAAGTTACGCACGCCCTACTGGGACGGGATGGACCGCGAGGTCAACTGACTCGCCGGAGCCGATCTCTCAGGGAGGCTGTTTACACTCGGGGACTCGACCACTCTCCGACTCTCCGACGGGATCCCACCGATGACGATGTCCTCGCTGTCCGACGACGACGTCGACGTGGACCGTCCGTCTCGCGGAACCCCGGCGCGCGTGCTGCCGTGGGTCCTGCTGATCGGCGGGGTCGTCGGATTCGCGGCCGCCTGTGTGCTGACCTACGAGAAGATACGACTGACGGCGGACCCGTCGTACGCGCCGACGTGCAACCTCAACGCCGTGGTCAACTGCGGCTCGGTCATGGCATCACGCCAGGCGGCCGTCCTCGGATTCCCCAACTCCTTCATGGGGGTGGGCGGCTTCGCCATCGTCGCCATGGTGGGCGTCGCCCTGCTGATGCGCACGCGTCTCGATCGGTGGTTCTGGGCAGGGCTGCAGGTGGGGGTCACCGCGGCCGTCGCCTTCGTGCACTGGCTCATCGTGCAGAGCCTGTACGAGATCGGTGCGCTCTGCCCGTACTGCATGGTGGTGTGGGCCGTCACGGTGCCCGTCTTCTGGTACGTGACGGTGGTGAACGTGTCGGCTCTGGCGGGACCGGGCCGGACGAGAGACCTGCTGACGCGGTACCACGCCGTCCCCCTCGTCCTCTGGTATCTCGTGCTGGCAGGACTTGTCGTGCAGAGGTTCGTGCTCGGCTGACCACGCCCTCCGGCTCCGGCTGACCGCACCCCGTGCGTCAGGTGGGGCGTGCGCCGGTCATCTCGGCCGGCGCGACGTCCGTCACCGACGACACGAATTCGCGGGCGATGTCCCGCAGTCGGCGGTTGGTGCGCTGCGACTCGGTCGAGAGCACCTCGAACGCCGCGGCGTCGTCGATGCCGCGCAGGGCCATGAGGATGCCCTTGGCCTGCTCGATGGGTGCGCGGTGGGCCATGGCATCGCGGAGGCCGTCGACGGTGGTCGAGAGGTCGCGGTGCTGGTCATCGCGCTCCAGCGCGTCCGAGACGGCGCCGACCAGCGTGCTGAGAACCTGACGGTCCAGGTCGTCGAACGAGTGCGGGGTGTGGGCGAAGAGGGTGAGCGAACCGATGGTGCGGTCACCCACCCGCACCGGGGTGCACATCATCGCGGCGATCCCCGCGGCGCGCGCAGTGGTGCCGAATTCCGGCCACCGGGCGTCTCCCGCCTCGCAGTCGACCAGCACCGTCTCGCCCTCGCGAGCGGCGTGCAGGCACGGACCGCTGTCCGAGTCGTACTGCTCGAGGTCGATGGCGGAGACGGTGGCCGACGACGTCGCGGCCGCGAAGGGTGCGCCGTTCAGCTCGACGGTGACTCCGCACATGTCCGTGTCGGGGATGCACGCGCAGGCGGCGTCGACCAGCCGGTGCATCAACTCCGCAGCATGGTCGTCGTCGGTGCCCGCCGCGCTCAACGAGCGGACGGCGTTACCGATCACGACCGCGAGCGGCAAGGAGTCAGAGGAGTTCACGGCACCATTGCACCACGACGGGGCGACAACCTTCCGGCAACGACCAGGTCACCCCCGGTCGGCCGCAGGCGTACGGATGAAGAACGAGGCGCCCACTGCCAGCAGGGACACGGCACCGCCGCACAGGAACGCGGTGTGGATCCCCGACTGCTGCGCCGCCACGTCGCCCACGCCACCGGCCAGTCGGGAGGCCGCAGCGGTGGACATCACGGTCACGAACAGCGCGGTGCCGGCCGCTCCCGCCAACTGCTGCACGGTGTTGAAGATCGCGCTGCCGTGCGAGTACAACTGCGGCGGAACCGAACCCAGTGAGGAGGTCATCAGCGGAGTCATGATCAGAGCGAGTCCGACGCTGAGCAGCGAGTGGATCGCGACGACCACGGGGAGGGCGGTGTCGGCCGTGAGGATCGTCATCGACCACAGTGCGGCGCTGACGACGACGGCGCCCGGGACCACCAGTGGGCGGGGGCCGACCCGGTCGAAGACCCGTCCGACGACGGGAGCGAGACCGCCCATGATCAGACCGCCGGGAAGGAGCATCAGGCCCGTGGTCAACGTGTCCAGCCCGCGGACGTTCTGCAGATACATCGGCAGCAGGATGAGGGCACCGAACAGCGCCATCATGCTGATGGAGAGCATGCCCAGGCCGATGCTGAACGTGGGGGTGCGCAGCGGACGCAGGTCGAGCAGGGCCCGGCCCGAGTCCTGACGAGCGATCTGCCGGAGGACGAACACGACCAGTGCGACGACGCCGACACCCAACGGGATCCACACGGGGACCGCGGTGCCCTCGGCGGCGTGACCCAGGCTGCCGAGTCCGTACACGATGCCGCCGAACGCCAGCGCGGACAGCACCACCGAGACGGCGTCGAACGGGGCCACCGTGCTCGCCGCGGTGGCGTTCTCCACCAGGCGGGATCCGATCGCGAAGGCCAGCAACGCGATCGGGAGCACGAGCCAGAACATCCACCGCCAGTCGAGTGCACTGAGGATGACACCCGAGATGGTCGGCCCCACGGCCGGAGCCACGGCGATGACGATGGAGATGACGCCCATCATGCGGCCGCGCCGATCGGCGGGAACCAGTCGCAGCACGGTCGTCATCAGCAGGGGAAGCATGATCGCCGTGCCGCCTGCCTGGACGACTCGACCGGTGAGCAGCAGCGGGAAGCCGGGCGCCGACGCGGCGAGAACGGTGCCCACGGAGAACAGCGACATCGCCGCGAAGAAGACCTGGCGGAGAGTGAAGCGCTGGAAGAGGAAGCCCGTGGTCGGGATGACGATGGCCATGGTCAGGAGGAAGCCGGTGGTGAGCCACTGCGCGGTGCCGGCGTCGATGGCGAGATCGACCATCAGGGTGGGCAGCGCGACGCTCATGATCGTCTCGTTGAGGATCATGACGAATGCCGACACCACGAGCACCGCGATCAACAGCCGTCTGCTCCGTGGCAGAGGCCCGTCCGTGACGCGCGGCGCGTCCACCTCTGTCTGCTGAACCTGCATCGTCGTGGGGCCTCTCTGTCGTTCGGTGTGGTAACAGTGTCTTCCTGCATGACAGTCACGGTCAAACTGGTTGTTTATGTAGGGTGACGGCCATTCGGAGAGGAGTGATGTCGTGAGTGGAGACGGCTCGACCGAGGTGGCGGCGACACCGGTGCCCGATCTGCGGGAACGTCGGCGTCGCGACATGTGTTCCGAGATCTCACTGGCGGCGCTGGAACTCTTCGAGCGTCAGGGATTCGCGTCCACCACCGTCGGCGACATCGCTCGCGACGCGGGTATCTCGCAGAGCACGTACTTCCGTCACTTCCCCACGAAGGAGCAGTCCGTCGTCGGCTTCGATGCCGGGCTCGAGCGCGAGATCCTGGCGTGGGTGACCGAGGCCGACCTCGCGGGTGTCGGTCTGGCCGGCATCGAGGACATCGTGGAGCGGTTCCTCCGGCGCATGAGTGCGGCGAACACTGCGTCGTCCGACCGCGTGATGCGCATCCGTCGGCTGATCGTGTCGGATGCGCACCTACGGTCCGCGGCGATCGCCCTCGACGAAGTGGTCATCGCTCGCCTGGCCGACGCGCTGGCGGCGCGAGTTCCGCGATCGCCCTCCCGCCTGACCGCCGAGACGGCGATCATGACCGTCCGGGTCGCGTTCGACTCGTGGGCGGCGCGCGTGGACGACGGGGATCAGGACGCCGACCTGGCGGAGATCTATCGCGTCGCGTGCCGTGATCTGCGGACCGTCGTGACCGGTGCCGCCCCGGACGTCACGACGTAGCCCTCGGTGCGCCGGTGGTCGACCGTGACACCAGGCTGGGCGTCAGCACGACGCTCGGCGCACTGTCGTCGACGGTGAGGGTGAGTGCGGCGTCCACCGCCGCGTCGGCCAGGCTCTCGGCGTCCTGGGACACCGTGGTGAGTGCGACGTGGTCCAGTCCGGCGACGCGCGAGTCGTCGTACCCGATCACCGACATGTCCCGCGGCACGGCGAGTCCGCGAGCGACCAGTGCGGCGAGAACGCCTGTGGCGCACCGGTCGTTGAAGGCGATCACGGCGGTGGGAGGGTGCTCGGTGTCGAGGAGTCCCTCGACTGCTCGCGCTCCGTCGTCCTCCGTGAGGCCGCCCCGCACCACCTCGGCTCGGGCGTCGTCGATGTGGGACAGTGCGTCCAGGAAACCGGCGGATCGGTCCTCGCTGCCCGGTGCGCCGTCGCCGTCGACGAAGGCGATGCGACGATGGCCGAGCTCCTCGAGATGCCGTACCGCCAGCGTGATGCCGGCGACGTCGTCGCTGCGCACCGTCACCGTGTCCGGGGTGTCGACACGGCGAGCGACGACGACGGTGGGAACGGTGCGGGCGAGCGCGGCCAGCTCGTCCTCCGGCAGTCGGCTGCCGAGGAGGATCGTTGCCTCGCAGCGATCGTGACGGAGGGAGTCGATGGCCGCTGTCTCACCTCTGCTGGGTGCGACGGCGCTGAGAGCCACCTCGTAGCCCCGTCGAGCCGCGGCGGTATAGACGTGTTCGACCAGATCCCCGTGGAACGGTTGTTGCAGCTCGAAGACGACCCCGAGAAGCCGGGAGTGCGACTGCCGCAGACTGCTCGCCCGTCGATCGCGGACGTATCCCAGTTCGTCGGCGATCTCGCGTACCCGTGCGCGGGTCGCGTCGCTGGCACCGGGGGAGTCGCGGAAGACGATGGACACCAGGGCGGTGGAGACTCCCGCCGCCCGTGCCACGTCGGTCATCGTAACGGGACGCTCGGTTCGTCTCCTGGTGGTCACGCACCGATCGTACGGGGGTGTTGACGCCGGCGTCTAGTACGTTCTAGCCTCTGCGAACAGGCAAACTAGAACGTACTAGTAGAAGGCGTCATGGCAGTCGATCGTTCGGAGGTGGTGGGCATCGCGGTGCTCGGTGCGGGTAGGATCGGCGCCAACCACGCCGAGATCGTCGCGCGCCGGGTACCGGGTGCCGCACTGCGGGCAGTGGCGGATCCGGTGCCCGGCGCCGCCGACAGGCTCGCCGGGGAACTCGGTGCACCGACGGCGTCCACCGACATTCACGAGACCCTGCGGCGTGACGACGTCGACGCGGTCGTGATCTCCGCCCCCGCGCGGAGTCACACCGAACTCGTCGTCGCGGCCGCGGAGGCCGGGAAGCACGTGTTCGTCGAGAAGCCGATGGCCGTGACCCTCGAGGACGCGGACCGCGCCATCGCCGCCGCACGGGCCGCGGGAGTGACACTCCAGGTGGGCTTCAACCGACGCTTCGCACCGGGATTCGCGGCGGCACGTCGGGCCGTCGACGAGGGCAGGATCGGTACGCCCCAGCTGCTGCGGTCGCTCACCCGTGATCCCGGCCCGTGGGGTGGAGATCCGAGCCGCGTTCCAGCGTGGACCATCTTCCTGGAGACGCTGATCCACGACTTCGACACGCTGTGTTTCCTCAACCCGGGAGCCGCTCCGGTGCGCGTGCACGCCATGGCCGACGCGTTGATCCGGCCCGAGGCCAGGGACGACGGCTTCCTCGACACCGCCGTCGTCACCATCGCGTTCGACAACGGCGCCCTCGCGACGGCCGAGGCCAACTTCTCCGCGCTGTACGGCTACGACGTCCGCGGAGAGGTGTTCGGATCCGGCGGCATGATCACTGCCGGCACCGCGGCGTCGAGCGACATGACCCTGTACGACGCTCGCGGGATCACCGTGGACACCGCCCGTCGCGACACCGATCTGCTGCGCGAGGCCTACATCGGAGAATTCACCGCGTTCGTGTCCTCGGTCCGCGACTCGACGCCCGCGGTCGTCGGTGGAGCCGACGCACGGGTAGCCCTGTCGATCGCGCTCGCCGCGATCGAGAGCGTGCGGTCCGGCGCCGCGGTCACCGTCGCGGATCTCGACTCGGACGGTGTCCGATGACGTACACGCTGGCGGCCAGCGCCGAGATGCTCCACCTCGATCTGCCGTTCGTCGATCGGGTCCGACGGATCGCGGACCGCGGCCTGCAGGTCGAGATCTGGAACTGGTCGACGAAGAACATCGACGATCTGCGGGCCACGGGTGCCCGGTTCTCCTCGATGACCGGGTACCTGAGCGGAAGCCTCACCGACCCGGACGGCATCGACGAGTTGCTCCGCACCGCCGCGGAGTCGCTGCGCGTGGCCGATCGGCTCGACTGCCCGCGCCTGAATCTGCACGGCACAGGTCTCGATTCCGAGGGGTTGCCGGTCCACCCCGAGCACACGGTGACCCCCGACATGTGGCTCCGGGCGGCCGACACACTGCGCCGGGTCGCGGAGCTGGGCGAGCGTGCCGGTCGCGTGTTCACCCTCGAGAACCTCAACACCGCGGTCGATCACCCCGGTACACCGTTCGCCACCGCGGCGGACACGCTCGCACTCGTGTCCGCGGTGGACAGTGCGGCCCTGCGCCTGAATCTGGACCTGTACCACGCTCAGATCGGCGAGGGGAACCTCATCGAGACGGTGCGGCGCTCGCTTCCCTGGATCGGCGAGATCCAGGTGGCCGACGTTCCGGGGCGCTGCGAACCGGGCACCGGGGAGATTGCCTACCCGGTCGTCGCCGCCGCACTGCGCGAGATGGGGTACGACGGTGTGGTCGGTCTCGAGGGGTGGGCACGCGCCGATCCCGACGAGGCACTCGACGCCTTCGAGGCGGCGTTCACGGCGCCGTGATCGTCGGTCAGCTGTCCTCGGTGATCCGGCGGGCCACGTCGACGAGTGGCAGTTCCACTGCGGCAGCGGCTTTCTCGAGTAGTGCTCGGGCCTCGCCCATGTCGAGATCGTCCCGCACCATGAGGATGCCGACCGCGATGCCGACGACCCGGCGGTCCGCCATGGCCGCACCGATCCGTCGGACTCCGGCGACGAGGTCGCGCCCGCGGCCGTAGGACCACAGGGCGGTGTCGAGGTGGTCCACGAGGACGCACACCAGATCGTCCTCGTCCTCGACCTGCGCGGAGGACAGGGGAGGCCCCGCGGCGTACAGGTTGACCGATCCGGCGGCCGCCCCGTCGACGGTCAGCGCGCACGCGTGCACCCGGTCCACGCCGGCCCTCGCCGCGAGGGCGGCCAGGGGCGGCCAGAGTCGGGCCACCTCGTCGTGGGAGAAGTGCAGCGACGAGTGTGTCCGCAGCGCGCGCAGGCAGGGTCCGTCGTCGAGGTCGTACTGCTGGGCGTCGAGCGCGAACACGACGGCGTCGGTGGGGGACACGGTGAAGGGGTGGCCGTCCACCGTGGCGGTGATGCCGGCGTGCGCCACGCCGTCGAGTGATCGGACCGCCGCCGCCGCGCCCTGCTCGAGCACGACGAGCAGAGCGGCATCGTCGTCCACCGAGCCGGTCAGAAAATCGGAGACCGTGGTCGTCGCCGTCGAGTCCCGTTCGCGGGCCCGACGGAAGTGGGGGAGGTCGCGCAGTGCGAACAGACGTCGCGTGAGTTCGTCGTCCATGTCCGCGCCCCTCCCGTGAGATCGAGTCGTCCGGGACGAGACTACGCGGCCGACGTGCGTCAGCCGGGGTTCCGCGGATCGATCTTGTAGTAGGCCGTCTTGCGGTAGAGCGTGGCGCGGCTCATCCCCAGCTGACGGGCCGCCTGGCTCATCGTGACCTTGCCCGACGCGAGGACCCGCACTATCTCCCCGTGCTCGAACGCCTCGATGCTCGACAACCGGCGCGTCCGGCCCGCCAGCAGTTCGGCGGGGAGCATCGCGACGTCGACGACGTCCGCACGCGACGCGACTCGCGTGACGAGTTCGCGGAGCTCCGCCGCGCCCTGCGGCCAGTCGTGGTGCTGCAGAGCGCGTTCCGCCGCGGGGGTGATGTGCACGTCGCGTCCGCGCACCGCGCGCGCGAACTCGTGAGCCAACGGCACGACGTCGTCCGGTCGGTCCGACAGTGGGGGCAGCGACACGACCGATGCGACCGCGGAGGCGAGTGCGGCCGGGATGTCGTGCAGTCGTTCGGCGGTGACCGCGAAGGGCATCCGGGTCTCGGCGGACCGCAGCAGGTCGACGAGTGACTGCGCGGCGAAGTCGGGGAGCGTGTCGACGTCGCGCAGGACGACGACCGTGTCGGTGCGATCCGCCTCGTACGTCCACAGGTCGAGCCACGTGTCGACGTCGTCGGGTGCGGGGGCCGCTGCCGAGAGAATGCGGTGGCGCGGGAAGGCGCGCCGCGCAGCGTGCGTCACCAGCGACGAGCGGCCGGAGCCGGGGCGGCCGATCACCGCGACGGTCGATCCCGCGGCCATCGCGGAGTGAGCGTCCGCCTCCAGTCGTGACCACTCCGCGCCGAGTCGAACGCCTGTGCCGGTGGACCCGTGCTCGATACGGAAGAGGCTGCGACGCACCGTCGGTCGCTCTCGTCGACCGGTTGATCGGGACGACATCGACAGTGAGATGGTGCTCGCGGCCGACCGTGCGAGTGTGAGTAGGAGGTCGCTCGACGTCCGGGACCAGGTGGTGAGATTGACGGCACCCTGCAGACGACCCGTCGCGGGATCCAGCACCGGGGCGGCTGCGCAGGTGAAGCCGGTGAGGCTGTGGGAGTAGTGCTGTTCCGCTCGGACCAGGGTGGGTGCCAGGTCTGCCAGCGCGAGACCCAGACCGTTGGTCCCCACCTCCCGTTCCGAGTAGCCGAAACCGGGCGCGAGGTGGACGTCGTCGAGCGCGCGGAGCAACGTGTGGTCCCCGCTCAGGCGGGACAGAACGAGGCCGTCGGCGTCGGTGAGCATGAGGCCCACCGGCTCGGCGGTGAGCGTCCGCTGCAGGTCGGCGAGCACTTCGTCACCGCACTGCCGAAAGAGCGACTCCTGCCGTTCCGTCCCGGCGAAGACCGGCTCGACATGATCGACCGGGATGCCGTAGCGCCGACTCCGAAGCCAGGAGGCGCGGAGCCGAGGGGGTACCGCACCGGCGACCGCGTCCACCTCGCGGCCGGAGCCGGTCCGGTGTTCGGGGAGCTGTGCTGGCACGCGGGCGTCCTGGTGGGTCGAAGCGGGTCGGGTTGTGATCCAGGTTACAGCGCCCGAGGGGTGGTCGACCGTCTCAGATTGAGACGCCGGGGACGCCCGCTTCCCGTCCGTCGCGCCCTAGCGTCGAGCCAGTGAAGGTGACGCCAGTCACACGACGAAGGGACCTCGATGTACACCAAGGGCGACAACAGCTTCTTCATCGTCGACGCGCACGTCGCGCTGTGGGACGCGCGGCCCGAGAACCAACGCAACATCCACGGCAAGCAGTTCATCGACTGCTTCTACGACTACCACCGCAACCTGTCGCCCGAGAGCGAGCTGTGGCCGTACGACGAGTACCTCTACCAGGGCGGCGACCGCCTGATGAAGGACCTCTTCGAGGACGGTTACGTCGATCATGCGATCTTTCAGCCGGCCCACCTCGGGGAGTTCTACGTGAACGGGTTCGGGCAGACGGAGGAGGCATGGGCCCTCACGGCGCAGAATCCCGACAAGCTCACCTACAACCACCACTTCGATCCGCGCAACGGCGAGCGTGGGCTCGATCAGCTCCGCGCCGATGCCGAACGGTTCGGACTGAAGGGCGTCAAGCTCTACACGGCGGAGTGGCACGGAGACTCTCGCGGCTACAAGCTCGACGACGACTGGACCCGGCGTTACCTCGAGGTCTGCCGCGAGCTCGGGATCACCAACATCCACGTCCACAAGGGACCGACCATCAGGCCGCTCGATCGCGATGCCTTCGACGTGGCGGACGTCGATCATGTCGCCACCGACTTCACCGATCTGAACTTCGTCGTCGAGCACTGCGGTCTCCCGCGGCTCGAGGACTTCTGCTGGATCGCCACCCAGGAGCCGAACGTGCATGCCGGGCTCGCCGTCGCGATGCCGTTCATCCACTCCCGGCCGAAGTACTTCGGCCAGATCATGGGCGAGTTGCTCTACTGGCTCGGCGAGGACCGGATCCAGTTCTCGTCCGACTACGCCCTCTGGACACCGCGCTGGCTGATCGAGTCGTTCGTCGACTTCCAGATCCCGGCGGAGCTGAGCGAGTACCCGGAGATCACGATGGACCAGAAGCGCAAGGTGCTGGGCCTGAACGCCGCGAAGATGTACGACATCCCGGTTCCGGCGGAGCTACAGATCGCCGATGCCGACGAGACGGCCACGGGCCCGCGCGGCGCCGACCGGGCGGCCGACGACGTTCTCGTGGGAGCGTGAGATGACCACCCGTGCCGACTCGGCGATGCGGGCTCTGGACGTGGTGATCGATCCCGAGCTCGACGAGCCGATCACCGACCTCGACTTCGTGCAGTCGCTCACCGTCTCCGAGGACCGTGACGTCGTGGTGCACCTGCGCTTGCCGACGTCCTTCTGCGCGCCGAACTTCGCCTACCTCATGGCCTCCGACGCGAAGGACGTGCTCACCGGCCTGCCCTGGACGCGGAACGTGACGGTGGAACTCGACGACCACCACGATTCACCGATCATCAACGCGGGACTCGCCGCGGACGCGGGGTACCGGGGCACCTTCGCGCACGAGGCGGAGAACGATCTGGAGGAGCTCCGGACGACGTTCCAGCGCAAGGCTCACGTCGCGGCGATGGAGCGGTGCCTGACCGCGCTGCTGAAGCGGGATCCGTCCCGGCGCATGGAGGACGTGGGAACTGTTGTGCTGGGCGATCTCCCGGACGACGACACCACCAGGGCGCTGCGGTCGCGGCGACGGTCCCTCGGCCTGGACGACGTGCCCGACAGCATCGTCATGGTCGATCACACCGGAGCCGGCTACACGCAGCTCGACGTGCCGCTCGCACTGCGTCGGGCTCGATCGACCCGCATCTCGATCGACGGCAACGCCCACTTCTGCCGGGGACTGCTCCGTACCCGCTACGACGACCCGGACCGCACGACGGTCGACGCCTGACCTTCCCGAGAAGCCGAGGAGACACATCATGAGCACCATGCGCGCAGTCCAGGTCGTGGGGTACCACGAGAAACTCCGAATGACCGAGGTGCCCGTTCCCACTCCCACGGGGCCGTTCGACGTGGTCGTCCGGATCGGTGGAGCGGGGGTGTGCCGTACCGATCTGCACATCCTCGAGGGGCAGTGGGCCGAGAAGTCGAACGTGACCCTGCCGTACACGATCGGTCACGAGAACGCCGGCTGGGTCCACGCCGTCGGTTCCGCCGTGACGAACGTGCAGGAGGGTGACAAGGTCATCGTCCACCCGCTCATCACGTGCGGGCTCTGCCGCGCCTGCCGATCCGGCGACGACGTGCACTGCGAGATCAACCAGTTCCCCGGCATCGACACGAACGGTGGCTACGCGGAGTACCTGAAGACGTCGGCACGCAGTGTGGTGAAGCTGGACGATTCGCTGGAGCCGGCGGACGTGGCTGCCCTCGCCGATGCCGGACTGACGGCCTATCACGCCGCGGCGAAGGCTTCCCGGCATCTGACTCCCCGCGACCGCGTCGTGGTGATCGGCGCAGGTGGGCTGGGGCACATCGGGATTCAGGTGCTGAAGGCGCTGACCGCGGCCGAGATCGTGGTCGTCGACCGTAACGCCGACGCGGTGAAGCTGGCCCTGTCCATCGGGGCGGATCACGGCGTCGTCGCCGACGGCACCCACATCGAGCAGGTGCTCGAGCTCACCGGCGGGCAGGGCGGCGAAGCGGTCATCGATTTCGTCGGTGAAGGCGGCGCGACGGCGGAGGGCATCGCGATGTTGCGGCAGGCGGGCAATTACCACGTCGTCGGATACGGCGAGAACATCGACGTGCCGACCATCGACATCGTGTCGTCGGAGATCAACGTCATCGGCAACCTGGTCGGGTCCTACAACGACCTGTGCGACCTCATGGCTCTCGCGGCACGCGGGTCCGTCGTTCTGCACACCGCGAAGTACGCACTCGACGACTTCCAGAGCGCCATCGACGATCTGGATGCGGGCACGGTGCGAGGGCGGGCCATCCTCACGCCGTGAGAACGGCCCGCCGCCGGTCAGTGCGTGACGAGGTCGTCGGCGTCGGTGAGGGTGGCGCCGGTGGCGTCGTGTACCTGCGCCGCCGTGACACCGGGCGCGGTCTCCCGCAGGACCAGGGAGCCGTCGCCGACGACGTCGATGACGGCGTAGTCGGTGATGACACGGTCGACGACGGCCTGACCGGTGAGGGGGAGCGTGCACGCGTCGACGATCTTGGGGTTGCCGTCCCGATCGGTGTGCTCCATGACGACGATGACGCGCGCGGCGCCGTGGACGAGGTCCATGGCGCCGCCCATGCCCTTGACCATCTTTCCCGGGACCATCCAGTTGGCGAGGTCGCCGGTCGCCGAGACCTGCATGCCGCCGAGGACGGCGGTGTCGATGTGGCTGCCGCGGATCATGCCGAAGGACAGCGCGGAGTCGAAGAACGCCGCGCCGGGCAGGGTGGTGACGGTTTCCTTGCCGGCGTTGATGAGATTCGCGTCGACCTCGTCCTCGGTGGGGTAGGGGCCGGTACCGAGGATGCCGTTCTCGGAGTGCAGCGTGACGCGGATCGCGGGATCGAGGAAGCCGGGAATCAGTGTGGGCAGCCCGATGCCGAGGTTCACGTAATCACCGTCGCGCAGTTCGGCCGCCGCGCGCCGAGCCATGTTCTCGCGGGTCCATCCGGTGTCGGTGCTCATCGTGCGTCTCCTGCGGGTCGGGTGGTGCGCTTCTCGATGCGGGGTGTCTGTGGGCCGGTCTCCACGATGCGCTGGACGAACACGCCGGGCAGGTGCACGTGCGCCGGGTCGATCTCGCCCGGTTGCACGAGATGCTCGACCTGAGCGACGGTGATGCGGCCGGCCATGGCGGCGAGCGGGTTGAAGTTCATGGCTGCCTTGTCGAAGACGAGGTTTCCGTCGGTGTCACCCAGGTGCGCGTGCACGAGCGCGAAGTCGGCGCGGATGCCCTCCTCGAGGACGTACCGCTTGTCGCCGAAGACGCGGGTCTCCTTCGGGGGGGATGCGAGTGCGACGGATCCGTCGGCGGCGTAGCGCCACGGGAGCCCGCCGTCGGCGATGGGGCTGCCGACACCGGCCGGGGTGAAGAACGCCGGGATGCCCGCGCCCCCGGCGCGTAGTCGTTCGGCGAGAGTGCCCTGGGGAGTGAGCTCGACCTCGAGCTCGCCGGACAGGTACTGCCGGGCGAATTCCTTGTTCTCGCCGACGTAGGACGCGGTGACGCGACGGATTCGGTGCGCTGCGAGCAGGATGCCGAGGCCATGGTCGTCCACTCCGCAGTTGTTGGAGAAGACCTCCAGATCGGTGACGTCGGTGGCGGCGAGGGCGTCGATCAGTGCGTCCGGGATGCCGCAGAGCCCGAAGCCGCCGACGGCCAGGGTGGCGCCGTCCGTGACGCCGCGTATCGCGTCGGCGGGGGTGGACAGGACTTCGGTGGCCACGAGTTCCTCCTGAGATCGAGTACTGATCAGATGTACGGTCCGGTGAGTGGACGTGCGCACTCTCTGCATTCGATCAGGACCACGGCGTCTTCGCAGGCGATACGGGGTCCGGACGGCGAACTGCTCGACTCGTGGAACGATCGGCGGCACGGTGTTCACTGAGTGGACACCCCGCGAGCCCTAGACTGTGGTGATGGCGGAGGCAGCGAGGTCGGTCATCGCGCGAGTCGCGGCCGTGATGCGTGCCGTCGGTGATCACGAGCCGGACGGCGCGTCGACCACCGACATCGCCAGGACCGCCGGGTTGGCGCGGCCCACCGTGCACCGGATGGTCACCGCGTTGGCGGCGGAGGGCTTCGTCGATCGGCACGAGTCGGGCCGGTGGGCGCTGGGGCCCGAGACCTTCCTTCTCGGATCGATGGCAGCGGAGCGGTACGACATCACGTCGAGCGCGGGAGACATCCTGCGCGATCTGGCCCGAACGACGGGGGAGAGCGCCTTCCTGTCGGCACGTCGGGGCGACGAGACGGTCTGCATCGCGAGCGAGGAGGGCAGTTTCCCGCTGCGCTCGCACGTCCTGCACGTCGGCCTGCGCATGCCCCTCGGAGTCGCGTCCGCCGGGTTGGTCATCCTCGCGCACCTGCCCGAACGTGAGCGGGTGGAGTACCTCGACCGTGCAGAGCTCGGCGGCTGGGGAGAACGTCACGCGCCGCGCGAGATCGCCGAACGGGTGGAACAAGTTCTGGTGCAGGGATACTCGGTGAATCCCGGGTTGTTGGTGGAAGGTAGCTGGGGTCTCGGGGCCGCGGTGTTCGATCGCCGCGACGCCCCGGCGTGGGCGCTGAGTCTGACGGGCGTCGCCGGCCGTTTCGACGATGTCCGGCGCCCTGTTCTCGGCGAACAGCTGCTGCGGGCCGCACACGCGTTGACCTCGCGTCTGCGGTGATCGGAGGTCGATGCGGCCGGTCGGACAGAACTCGGGCGGTACATCCAAGTTATTCACCCGTTATATCGTGAATGCATGTCCGATATCGTATCGATGTCGACATCAGAGTCCGAGAATCGTTGTCGCACAGAGATGTCAGTCGTCCATCACGTGATTGTCCGGACTCGACAGAATGTCGCAATTCCGGCATGCATTGACATTACCGTTATCGTCCTGTTCACTCTCATTTATGCCGTAAATCTACGTCGCATTCGACGGAGTCGGCTCGATCTCACACCTGCCCCCGCCACATCTCGGCGCCGTGGTCGTCTTCTCGGACGGTCATCGACGCGCCGACGTCGCCGGGGCGTCATCGCACCGCTCTGCGTCGTCGGGGACAGAGTCTGCGCACCACATGTGCTGCATCTCGGATGCGGCACATTCACCACATCGCGCAAGGAACCGCATGATCAGGACACACCTCGACCGCTCTCCCTTCGACGCCGCGAAGCGAGGCCGCCTCCCCGCACTGGGTACCGTCGCCGTCGCCACGGCGGCTCTGATGATCGTCGGCGCGAGCACCGCCGACGCCGCCACTCCGGTGGGACTCGGCACCGCTGCCAGTTACGCGGTCCTGGCCGGTGCGGGCGTGACCAACACCGGCCCGTCGGTCATCTCGGGTGACCTCGGAACCAGTCCGACCGCGGCCGTCACGGGGTTCTCGCCCGGTCTCGTGAACAACGGCACGATCCATGCCGCCGACGCGGTTGCGCTGCAGGCGCAGTCGGACCTCACCACGGCATACGATCAGGCTAGTGCGGAGCCGATCTCGGCGAACGTCGCTGCCGACATCACCGGCAGCACCCTCGCCCCGGGGGTCTACAAGGCTTCCAGCGCACTGGCCCTGAACGGCACCGTCACGTTGGACGGTGGATCGGATTCCGACGCCGTCTTCGTCTTTCAGGCACCGTCCACATTGATCACGGGGTCCGGCAGCAGAGTGGCACTGATCAACGTGAATCCCTGCAACGTCTTCTGGCAGGTGGGCAGCTCGGCGACCATCGGTACCTCCACGACGTTCGTCGGAACGGTACTGGCGCTCACCTCGATCAGCGTCCAGAACGGTGCGACCGTCTCCGGACGTGTGTTGGCGCGCAACGGCGCGGTCACCCTGGACGACAACGTGATCACGGCGAACGACTGCTCCCCGCGGACGACCACCACCCCGGTCGGCGACGGGGGAGTCGTGGTGCCTCCCATCGTGATTCCGATCCCGTCGATCCCGGGACTGCCGTCGATCCCCGGTGTCCCGCCCGTGATCACCATCCCGGGTCTTCCGGGGTTGCCGGGTACACCGCCCACCTCGTCGGTGCCCACCGCACCGGCGGTCCCGCCCACCTCGGACACTCCCGGTACGCCGGGAACCCCGAACACGCCGGGAACCCCGAACACGCCCGGAACCCCGAACACGCCCGGAACCCCGAACACGCCGGGAAATCCGAACACGCCCGGAACCCCCGGTGTCCCCACGGGTCCGGACGCGCCGGGCCGGTACTCGCCGGGCAGCCAGATCACTCAGGTCCCGGGTGGTGGCGTCGACACGGGTGACGGCAGCACCGTCCGGTCGGCCGACCATCGGCAACCCGTGTCGATCGGCCTCGCGGCCGCGGCGATCATCGGGTCGGCCCTGGTGCTGCGTCGTCGAAAGAGCTGACATGGCATCACGTTCCGTCACCACCGCGGCGCGCTCACTGTGCGCTGCGGTGCTGCTCGCGCTGGCGCTGATCTCCGGATGCTCCACTGCTGCCGGCACCGCCCCGCCGGCGCCGGCCGCGACCGAGTCGGCGGACGTCGGCGTGGTCGACGAGGGCACCACCGGTGTCCCTGATGCCGTGGCCCTCTCGTCGCCGCCGGTCCGCATCGACGTTCCCGCGATCTCCGTGAGTTCCGACCTCATGGGCCTGGGTCTGCAGCAGGACGGGACGATGGAGGTACCACCCGGCGCGTTTCCGGCCGGGTGGTACACGGGTTCACCGATTCCCGGCGCGATGGGGCCGTCCGTGATCGCCGGTCACGTGGACTGGGACGGTGCGCCGGGTGTGTTCTCCCGGCTCGGTGACCTCGTCCCGGACGACGACGTGATCGTCACTCTGCAGGACGGCACCACGTCGCGCTTCCGGGTCACGGAGGTCGATCAGTACCCGAAGGCCGAGTTCCCGACGACCACGGTGTACGGCGACATCGACCACCCGGGACTCCGGCTGATCACGTGTGGCGGTCGATTCGACAGCGACGCAGCCAGTTACGACGACAACATCGTGGTCTACGCCGATCTGATCAGCTGATCCGGTCGCGGATCCGGTCGATGATCTCCAGGGTCGCGACCGCGTCGGCGAGGGGATGGACGGCGGACTCGACCTCGCCGACGGAAATCCTCCTCGCAGCCTCCACCGCGGCGAGATGCAGTCCGTCGACCTGGAGGCCGGGGGTCTCGTCGTAGGCGAGGGTGATGCCGTCGCGGAGTGCGACGGTGAACGGCCCCGGCATGAAGAAGGGCCCGGCGATGGTGAGCGTGCCGTCCCGGCCGCACACGACCGCCGTCGTCGGCGTGTTCGTCAGGATCGTGGTGTTGAGCACCGCATGTCCGGACTCGCCGGTGAGAAGGGCCGAGATCTGACCGTCGATCTCGTCGTCGGCAGGTCGACTCCGGGCATCCACCGTCTCCGGTGCACCGAGAACCGAGTAGGCGAAGGACGCGACGTACGTTCCCAGATCCAGGAGCGGGCCACCGGCCAGCGCCGGATCGTAGATGCGGTGATCGGTGGTGAAGAACTCGCCGTGATCCGCGAGCACCGTGTGGATCGGTCCGAGGACGCCGCTGCGGAGCACCTGCTCTATCACGTCGAACTTCGGCAGGAATTTCGTCCACATCGCTTCTCCCGCGAACACTCCTGCCGACCGTGCGGCCTCCGCGATACGGGCCGCGCCGGCCGCGTCGACGGCGAGCGGCTTCTCGACGAGCACGTGCTTGCCCGCGGCGATGGCGTCGAGGGCGTTCGCGAGGTGCTCGGTGTGCGGCGTGGCGATGTACACGATGTCGACGTCGTCGTCGGCGAAGACGGCCTCGTAGGTGCCGTGCGCGCGGTCGACGCCGTGCTCGTCGGCGAAGGCGCGTGCGCGCTCCGGTGAGCGGGATCCCACCGCGACGACGGTCTGGGTCGTGTGCCGGTGCAGTGACTCGACGAACCGGTGCGCGATCCAGCCCGGCCCGAGGACTGCCCACCGGAGCACGGGCGCGTCACGGGGATCGGGAACTCGTGACAGGGGGAGGGAGGCGCTCTGCGTCATGCGGCAGAGCCAATCAGACGAAAGCACATTTGTCAGGACATTAAGATGTAATACTTTCGATCATGACTGTGCGGGTTGGAATCATCGGTGTCGGCGTCATGGGAGCGGACCATGCCCTGTCCCTCGATCGGCGGGTGTCGGGCGCGGCGGTGACCGCTGTCGCCGACTTCGACGCAGCACGGGCGAGTGCAGTCGCCTCCACCCTGCGCGGCGCCACCGTCGCGGCGGACGGCCCGGCGCTGATCGAGCGCGACGACGTCGACGCCGTCGTCATCGCCTCGCACGATTCGACCCACGCCGAACTGGTGCACCTGGCGCTGGCCGCGGGCAAGCCGGTGCTGTGCGAGAAGCCGCTCGCGCCCACGGCGGCGGAGTGCCGCGAGATCATCGCCGCGCAGGGCGAACGCACCTTGATCACGGTCGGCTTCATGCGTCGGTTCGATCCGGCCTACGTGGAACTGAAGCGCGTGGTGTCGTCCGGTGAACTGGGTGAACCCCTCGTCGCCCACTGCGTGAGTCGCACCGTCGAGGCCTACCCCGGCGGCACGTCCGCGTCGACCATCACCAACTCCGCGATCCACGAACTCGACATCGTGCCGTGGTTGCTGTCGTCGCCGATCACGGAGGTGAGTTGGCACGCGGGTCGTACGTCCGCGCACTCCGGAACGCGCCAGGATCCGCAGATCATGCTGTTGCGGACCGAGTCCGACGTTCTGGTGACGGTCGAGATCTTTCTCAACGCCCGCTACGGATACGACACGAGGTGCGAGGTGGTGGGCGATATCGGAGCGTCTGCGCTCGTGCTGCCCACTCACGTGGTCACCGACCGCGACCGCCGGCGGTCCGTGGCCTACCCGGCCGACTGGGTTCCCCGCTATGCGGACGCGTATCGCCTGCAACTCCAGGAGTGGGTCGATTCCCTCGAGGCCGGCCGGGTCTCGGAGCTCGCCGACGCGGACGCGGGGCTGCGTGCAGGTCTCGTCGCCGACGCTCTCGTCGCCTCGATGAACGAGGGCGGCCGAACCGTCGTCGTGGAGTGATCTCGGCGGTACGTTTATCCATGTCCGACTCGGGCACCAGAATCCATGGATTCCTTCGACGCCACCCGCGCCGTGGTGGAGCGGTACGCGCCGTCGCTGGGTGTGGACGGGATCGCGGTGGCAGTCATCGTGACCGCGGCGATCCGCGACCTCGTCTACAGCAGCGACGACGTCGCGACCCGCATCGAGGAACTGCAGTTCACGCTGGGAACCGGGCCGTGCCTCGATGCCTTCCGGAGTGAACAGACGATGATCAGCATGGTCGGTACCGACGAGGGCTCGCCGTGGCCGCTGTTCGACGACGCCGTTCGAGCTCTCGACGTGGGTGCCGTGTTCGCGCTTCCGGTGGGCACGGAGCCGACGGTGGGCGTGCTCGAGCTCTATCGCCGCGACGCGCATCCGTGGTCGCCGGTGACCGCGGCGCGTGCCGTGCGGTGCGCCGGGGAACTCGCGTCCGCGGTGCGCCGCGACGTCGCCGGAGTGGGGGACGACGCCGCGGACGATCCGTTGTCCCGCGCCTCCGTGCACGTGGCTGCCGGCATGATGGCAGCACGGTTCCGGATCACCGCCGACGAGGCCGTGGTTCGGCTCCGGTCCCTCGCCTACGCAGACGGGGTCCGCGTCACCCAGCTCGCGGACGACATCGTCGCGCGGCGGGTCGAGCTGACCGATGCCCTGCTGAACTGACGCCGGCCGCGGAGCGACTCAGATGACGGTGCCGACGTCGGAGGCCACGATGCTGTCGAGAGCGTGCTCCGCGACTGCGGCGATGGTCATCGACGGATTGCAGGCGGCGCAGTTGCCCGGGATCAGGGCGCCGTCGAGAACGTAGAGGCCGCGCTGTCCCTGGACTCGACCCTCCAGATCACAGACCGTTCCCATGTTGGCCCCGCCGAGCGGGTGCCAGGTGGACGGGAACACCGCGTTGGTGTCCACGACGAGGCTGTTCGGTCCGGCGATCGCGCGCACACGCGGGTCGATGTGACTCTGGATGGCCGCATCCCCCTCGTGCGGCCACCGCAGGATCGCATCGTCCCGCGCACCGTCGTAGACGAAACGCCCACGGGCGTCGCTGACGCCGTAGCCGACCAGAACGGTGGTTCGGGCATCCACCCCGAGAGGGGGGAACGACGCCTGGATGACCGTCATCGCGCGGGACGGGTCCGCCCAGTCGAGACTGCCGAAGACCACCGGGCCGCCCTGTGCGGGTCCGAAGTCCTGGTCGAACGTCGTCCACGAGTAGATCCTGTCCGCGTTGGTGCCCCAGCCGTCGCCGAGCGCGTCCGGCATGTCCGGGATCCGGCCGGACGCTGCCGCCCGCATCAGCAGTCGCGTGGTGTTCATGCTGCCCGCAGCCATGATCAGGGTCGGCGTGGTGAGGATCTTGTTCTCCACGACCGCCCCCGAGGTGTCGATGCGGTCGACGTAGACCGTCCACCGGCCGTCGGACGCCCGTTCGACGTCGGTGACCTGGTGCAGGGTCTGTACCGTCGCCAGCCCGGTCGCCTCCGCCTCGGCGATGTACGTGACGTCCACGGAGAACTTGCCGCCGTTGTTGACGCCGATGGCGCCGTCGCCGTTGGTGTAGGACGGGGCCATTTCGCCACGAAGTTCGTCGAGCGCGAAGTTCCAGTCGATGGGCATCGGGATCTTCGACACGGGGAGTCCGAGTCGTCGTGCACTGTCCCGGAATGCTCGTGGTGCAGCGTAATTGGGGCTGTCGACCAACTCGTCGGGCGCGACCGCGAGGTGCAGCATCCGGGCGACCCGCGGGTAATGGACGTGATCGAGCAGGCCCCAGTCCAGTGCGCCGGGGAACTGCGACGCGAACACCGCCTCGGCCGGCTGCAGCGTCATCCCCTGATAGACGAGGGACCCGCCGCCGACCCCGGCCGCACACAGCGCGGTCATGTTCTCGCCGGGAACCGCCTCGACGAGGCCGGTGTACGCCGGGACGTCGATCGGACGTCCGAACACGTTCTTCGCGGATCCGTACCAGAGGAAACGACCGTCGGGTGAGCGAGCGTGCGGAAAGGTCTCGGCGTTCGGACCGGTCGGCCATCGCAGACCGCGCTCGAGCACGGTCACCGGAACGCCTGCCTGTGCGAGGCGCAGTGCGGCGACGCCGCCGCCGAACCCGGAGCCGACGATCACCACGCGGTGATCCTCGCGGGAGAGCGGAACTCGTTGTGTGCGTGCGGCGATGCCGTGAGCAGAGGCGCGGGCGGCATGGTTGCCGGCGATCAGCGCACCGCCGGCCGCGGCGGCGCCGGAGAGGAACGTGCGGCGAGTGAACGGTGACATGCGGCTTCCCCCGGATCGTTCGTGGAGTCCGCCGATACCTGTGGGCACCCCCCGGCGAACACCCGATCTCGATGCCG
Source organism: Rhodococcus sp. SORGH_AS_0301 (assembly GCF_030818285.1). NCBI lineage: Bacteria > Bacillati > Actinomycetota > Actinomycetes > Mycobacteriales > Nocardiaceae > Rhodococcus > Rhodococcus sp. SORGH_AS_0301. The sequence continues at coordinate 2,688,228 of NZ_JAUTAC010000002.1, read as the reverse complement.
GGTGCTCAGAACCTAGACAGTTCTGTCAGCGAGTGTCAAGGTTTCGTCCCGACTAGGCTCGAACGATGGCTACCAGACGCATCGCAGTGATCCCGGGTGACGGCATCGGCAAGGAGGTGGTTCCCGCCGGTATCGAAGTACTGGACGCCGCGGCGGCGGCGTTCGACCTCGACCTCGAGTACGAGTACTTCGACTACGCCAGCGCCGACTACTACGTCGAGCACGGAAAGATGCTTCCCGACGGCTGGTTCGAGGAAATCCGACCGTTCGACGCGATCTTCTTCGGAGCGGTGGGCTGGCCGGAGGTGGTGCCGGACCACATCTCGTTGTGGGGCAGTCTGCTCCAGTTCCGACGTCACTTCGACCAGTACGTGAATCTGCGGCCCATCCGGCTCATGCCGGGCGTCACCAGCCCGCTCGCGGGACGCGAGGTCGGCGACATCGACTTCTACGTGGTGCGGGAGAACACCGAGGGGGAGTACACCGATCTCGGCGGCCGGATGTTCGCGGGGACCGAGCGTGAGACGGTGATCCAGGAGACGGTCATGTCGCGCATCGGCGTCGACCGAATCCTGAAGTACGCCTTCGAACTCGCCGAGACCAGGCCGAAACGCCACCTGACGTCCGCGACCAAGAGCAACGGCATCTCCATCTCGATGCCGTACTGGGACGAGCGGGTCGCCGCCATGGCGTCGCATCACCCCACGGTGGACGTCGACAGCTATCACATCGACATCCTCACGGCGAACTTCGTGCTGCACCCGGACTGGTTCGACGTGGTCGTCGCGAGCAATCTGTTCGGGGACATCCTGTCCGATCTCGGACCGGCGATCGCGGGCACCATCGGCATCGCCCCGAGTGGAAACATCAACCCGGAGGGGCTCTTTCCCAGTCTGTTCGAGCCGGTGCACGGATCGGCACCGGGTATCGCGGGCAAGAACGTCGCCAATCCGATCGGACAGATCTGGAGCGGCAGCATGATGCTCGATCACCTCGGCGAACCCGATGCCGCGCGCACGGTCCTGACCGCGGTCGAGAACGTGTTGGCACGGGGCGGCGCCGCGCTCACCGCGGACATGGGCGGAACGTCGGGGACCGACGAGTTGGGGCGCATCGTCGCGGACGAGGTGACCGCTCTCGCTCGCTGATGATGTTCTCGAAATTGACACCGTTTCGGGGCGTTGTCTGTGAGCACGACCAAGTCAGTGACAGGTCACCACACCGTTCATCGTCGTCCGTGACGACGGGTCCTTCATGATCTGTGTGCGCGAAACAATCGCGACATCACTCACTCGGGAGACATCATGCTCAGCATTCTCAACGGCCTCAGCTTCCTCAATTTCTCGTTCGGAGATCTGCTGCCTCTGACCGATTTCCTGAACATTCTGAAGAGCCTCTCGATCGCGTCCTGACGCCGACGGCCGGGCGGGTCCACCCGCCCGGCCGTTGCGTCCGACGTCAGCGAGGAATGATCCGCGCGTCCCGGTACCGAGCGAGGTTCTCCGCGAAACTCTCACTGGTCGAGCGGAATCCGAGGAACCCCGCCTTGCGGCTCTTCGTCATGTCGGTCAGGCACTCCATGTCGCGGCCGAGGTCGCCGTCGGTGTGCCACCACGATGCGAGTCGAGTCACGTCCGACTCGACGAGGTCGTACTTCTCGGCGATGCGCCGCCACGCGTCGGGTGCATCGTCCATTCGCGTCGCCAACGGTCGTGGTTCGGTGTCGAAACCGACGGGTTCGACACCGAAATGGTCGGCGATGCGCGGCCACAGCCATCGCCAACGGAACACGTCGCCGTTCGCGACATTGAATGGCTCGTCGGCGCCGTTCTCGTTCGTGGCGGCCCAGATCATCTGCTCGGCGAGCAGATCGGCATCGGTGACATCGGTCAGACCGTTCCACTGGGTCTCCGAACCGGGGAAGACGAACGGCTCGCCGGTCTCCTTGCAGAGAGTGGCGTACACCGACAGGGTGAGTGCCATGTTCATGGCGTTGCCCACGGCGAACCCGAAGATGGTGTGTGCCCGGTGCACGCTCCAGGTGAAGCCCAGTCGCTCTGCGCCCGAGAACAACTCGTCCTCCTGGGCGTAGTAGAAGTTCGGTGTGTCGAGGCGCTCCTCGCTCTCGTGGAACGGGGTCTCCGCCGTCACCGCGGCGCCGTAGGCGTCGAACGGGCCGAGGTAGTGCTTCAGACCCGTCATGAGAGCGACGTGCTTCACCGAGTTCTCCGGCGCCAGCGCGTCGAACGTGTTCCGGAGGGTGGCGGTGTTCACCTCGATGTTCTCCGCCTCCGAGTCCTGCATCATCCACGCCGTGAAGAACACGAGGTCGGGCGCCGTTCCGCGCAGTGCCTCACTCAGCGCATCGGCGTCGAGAAGGTCGGCCGTCACGGGTGTCACGCCGTCGACCGGCAACTCGGTCTTGCGCGACAACCCGTAGGTGCGCCACCCCGCGTCGACGAGTCGTCGACAGATGGTCTGCCCCGAGATGCCGGTGGCTCCGACGACGAGCGCCGTGCCCGGACTTCGTGCTGCCATGTGTGTGATGCCTCCGATCGGTGATCGTGTCTCGATCCTGCATGGGCTACCCATGGGGGCAACGGAGCAACCAGTGGGGCCGAGTGGCGCGGCGCACTGGTCCGCTACGAGGCGCCGAGCGCACCGCCCGGTGCCGAGCGCGCGCTGCACCGTGCGCGGAACGCCGTGCGCAGCGCGCGGGCGCCGGAACAGCTCGAGTGGTGCGGCGCACTCGTCGACGTCACGGCCGATCGCCTCTCATCGAGCCGGGCGAAGTGGACAACTTACCGGCGAGTAAGGAAGCTTCAGCGCATCCGCTGCCCGTCCGCGACGCCCGCGATCACCTGCACCGGGTGGAGAGAAGCGTCGACATGCAGTGGTCGAGAAGACAGTTCCTGGGCGCGATGGGCGTCGCGGGCCTGATCGGGTCGACGGGACCGGGAGCGGTGTCCCGCGCGGCTCCGATACTCGACGGTCTGTACCGGTCGGCGGTGCCCGAGCTCTACGCACCGATCGATCCGGCGCCGGCGCATTCGGAGGCCGTGGTGGTCGGATCGGGCTTCGGTGCCGCGGTCACCGCGCGGCGCCTCGCCGAGGCCGGCGTTCGCGTCACCGTCCTGGAGCGCGGGTCGCAGTGGCCCACGGATCCGCGTCGACAGATCTTCGCCAACGACTTCCTGCCGGACGGGCGCGCGTTCTGGCGTCGCGGTGGCACTGCTCCGCTGACCGGACTGCCCACGGTTCCCACCGACCGCTTCGGCGGCATCTTCGACGTGAGTGAACACGGCACCATCGACGTGTGGTCCGGAGCCGCGGTCGGCGGTGGTTCGTTGGTGTTCACCGGCGTGATGATCGCCCCCGAACGACGGTTCTTCGACCAGCTCTTCACCGGGCTCGTCTCGTACGACGAGATGCAGGCGCTGAACTACCCGCTCGTCCGTTCCGAGCTGCGGCTCGCACCGATGCCGGAGGACGTCTATCAGTCGCTGCCGTTCACGCATTCACGGGTGTGGGATCACCAGGTCCGCCGCGCCGGGTACACACCACAGCGCATCGACGGTATCTGGGACTGGGACGTGGTGCGCGGAGAGATGGCCGGTCGGTCCCGTCCGTCCGCGATCATCGGGGAGTCGAATCTCGGCAACTCCAACGGCGCCAAGTTCGACCTCAACCGCAACTATCTGGCCGCTGCTCGCGCCACTGGCCGGTGCACGATCCATGCGCGTCACGAGGTCACCGCCGTGACCAGGGAGGCGGACGGTCGCTATTCGCTGACCGTGGATCTGCTCGACCCGTCCGCCGAGGTCCTCTCCACCCGCACGGTGACCTGCGACGACCTGTTCCTGGGAGCCGGGTCGATGGGAACGTCGCGGCTTCTCGTGCATGCCCGCGACACCGGACTGCTCCCCGACCTGAACGAACACGTCGGTGAGGGATGGGGCACCAATGGTGACGCGGCACTCGTCCGCGGCATGAGCCCGGAGGGCAACGGCATCGTGCAGGCGTCGCCCTCGGCGTCGAGGATCTCCGACGACTCGGGCGCCCCGCTCACCCTCGAGAACTGGTTCGTCCCCGGATCGCCCGTCGATCTGACGCTGATCGGCTCGTTGGGCATGGTCATGGACCCGACGAGAGGGCGGTTCGTGTGGGACGAGTCGACGCGGTCGGTACGGCTCGACTGGCCGGAGGCCGGCAACATCGCCGTCTCGGACGCCCTGCGACCGGTGCACGACCGCATCGCGGAGCGCTCCGGAATCGGTGTGGGGTATCCGCCCCTGCGGGTTCCGGACGTGAACACCTCGTTCACGGCGCACCCGTTGGGAGGGGTGGTGCTGGGCCGAGCCACCGACGCGCACGGCCGCGTCCTCGGCCACGACCGGTTGCACGTCGTCGACGGAGCGCTGATCCCGGGCAGCACCGGCAGAGTCAATCCGTCGCTCACCATCGCGGCGCTCGCCGAACGCAACATCGCGACGGTGATCGCCGATCGCTGAGCGCCCCGTGGAGCGAATGACGGGAATCGAACCCGTGTGCACGGCTGTGCAGGCCGTTGTCTCACCACTCGCCCACATCCGCAGTGAGTCCCACGTCGGGAAACCCGGACCTGTCGGGACAGAGTTGCGCTCACGGTGATTCTCGGGCTGTCGCGGTGAGATACCTCGCGGCCTCCGCCGGGTTCTCGTCCGCCAGTGACGCCAGCGCTCGACACAGTGCGCCGAGTGAGGTTCCCTCGGCGTGCGCGGCCGACTGCAGGAGTGCCGCCGCGGTGTCCCGGTCCACCGCGAGGTGTTCCATCGCCATGCCGATGCTCTGATCGAGCGCGGCCGCGGAGCGCAGTGCCGCGGAGTATCGATCCGAACGGGACGTCGTCGCCACGTCGATCTCCGTCTCGAGGCGCCGAGACAGCATCGCGAGTCGGACGGCCGTGTGTTCCGGCCCGAATCCGCGGGTCTGGAGCGCGACGAGGGTGGCAGCGACCGCCGCGGCGGCCTCGGTGCGCGCGCGTCTCTGCACAGCCTGCCGTCGACGGGACCGGAGGTGCTCAGACGACCGTGCTCGCAGCAGTGACGGCGGGTGGAACCGAGTCGTGTCGCCGTGCTCGACGCGGTCACGACCGAGACGCTTCGCCCGGTACATCGCATCGTCCGCGCGGGAGATGAAAGAGTCGAGCGTCGACTCCACGTCGCCGAGGGCGAGCGCGGCGCTGTCGGGAGCCGTGGCCACGGCCGTCGTGGTGCCGATGCTCACCGTCACCGAGCACCGTGTGCGCACCGATCGCAGGACACGGTCCGCGAGATCGGCCGTACGCGCACCGCGGGCGACGACCAGGAACTCCTCGCCGCCGAGACGAGAGACGACGGCGCCCGCCGGAGTCGCCAGCACCACCGCTCGCGCGACGGACTGCAGCGTCCGATCACCGTGGGTGTGTCCGTGGGTGTCGTTGACGGCCTTGAAGTTGTCGATGTCGATGACGAGGGTGGTGACCGATTCGTGCCGCGACGCCGCGGCACCCAGCAGTTCCGTCAGACGGGGGAGTACGCCCCGGCGGTTCAACAGGCCGGTCAGGACGTCCGTGCGTGCGAGCACGTCGAATCGGTGACTCACCCGCACCATCGACCGCCGCAGGCCCCACACCAACACGACGGGGACGACGACGATGGTCAGGGACGCGCCGGCACTGATGAACGCGATGGCCGCAGATCCTGCCGAGGCGAATGACACCACGACGGCGGCTCCACCGGCAGCCACGGTGAACGACCACGCGATCGCGGGCGGCGACGCGGCCGCGGAGAGCACCGGGACGATGGTGAGCAGCGCGGCGATCGCGAGGGAACCCGCCGGATCGGTCACCGCCACCGCGGAGAACGTGCGTACCGCACAGCATCACCATGCCCATGGCGACGAACTGGCGTTCGGTCAGCCGCCCCGAGCGCCAGATGATGCCGGCTCCCACCACGGCCGCAGCGACGGCGAGAGCGGTGGCGAGCATCGGGGCGATGCCGGGGAAGAACAGACCGGGCACCACCCAGCCCGCTCCCAGTGACAGGGCGGAACCGGTGATCGCCGCTCCCATCGCGATCGACCGGATGTCGAGCACCTGCCGTGCGGGTGTCTCGAGAGGCGACTCGGTGAGCGACGTCCGCGCGCCGCGGTGCGCTCTGTCGATGTGTGGCGTCACGCGAGCACCCCGGTCCCCGTCACCGGTGATCCGTCGTCGGCTGACCTCCACCGTGTACCCCGTGAATGTACCGACCGGGACGGTTCCGTCGCGGCGATCCGGCGCACGTCTGGCCGTGAGACCTCGGGCGCGTGACCACCGCGAACACGCGGTCGGTGCGGTTGTCACCCTTTCCGGTCATCCTGATTCGAACTCGACGGAGCCGAAAACTGTTGCGCGATTTGACGTCTCGAGACGTCGGCGCTACATTTTCCTCACCATCCAGAGCGACCGAGAGACCTGGCTCGTCGACGTCGCAGCAACCCGCCTCGAGTTCGAGTGTGTGGGTGCTACCGCCAGGACCGATGGAGGAGATCCGCCGATGAACACTGTGACGAGCCGACGCCCGCACGTCCTTCGCCTGCACCTCGAGTCGTGTCGAGAGTGCTGCTGCGCCTGTACGCGGCGCTGACCGGGTCCCTCACTTCGTCCTCTCGAAAGGCACAGCGATGTTCGCTGCCCTCACGCACCGGTGCAGCCGGTGACTCAACTCCACGATCGACCGGTCGCCACCGACGCCGGTGACGTCTCGGATCACGACCTCGTCGTCGCACGCACGGTGCACCCGTGGCGGTGGATCATCGCCGTCGCGACCCTGGTCCTTCTCGCACAGTTCGTCCACGGGCTGGTCACCAACGCCGGCTGGGACTGGGGCACCTTCGCTCAGTACTTCACGGCGCGGTCCGTCGTCACTGCTCTGTGGCTCACGATCCAGCTGACCTTCTGGGGCACCCTCATCGGGTTCGCACTCGGCATCGCTCTCGCGGCGGCGCGGTTGTCGCAGAACCCGGTCCTGCAGATCATCTCCTGGTTCTACATCTGGGCGTTCCGGTCGATCCCGCTGATCGTGCAACTGCTGTTCTGGTTCAACATCGCCTACCTGTATCAGCGGTTGTCCCTGGGCATTCCGTTCGGACCGAGCTTCGTCGAGTTCGACGTCAACAGTGTCATCAGCGGGTCCACGGCGGCGATCATCGGTCTGGCCCTGCATCAGGCGGCGTACTCGGCGGAGATCGTGCGCGCCGGCATCATCTCGGTCGATCAGGGGCAGCTCGAAGCCGCTGCGGCGCTGGGGATCCCGAAGCGACGCGAATTCTTCGCGATCGTGCTGCCGCAGGCCATGAGGGGAATCCTCCCCAACGCGGCCAACGAGGTGATCAGTCTCTTCAAGGGCACCTCGATCGTCTCGGTCATGGCCATCGCCGAGCTGTTCTATCAGGTCCAGGTGATCTACGGACGGACCGGCCGCGTCGTCCCGATGCTCATGGTCGCGACGGTCTGGTACGTGATTCTGACGTCCGTCCTGTCCGTGGTGCAGTTCTACGTCGAGCGGCACTACTCCAAGGGCGCACTGCGCACGGTGCCGCTCACGCCGATCCAGAAGTTGCGTTCGCGCATCGCTGCGCTGCCGCTGTCACCGAGGGGAGCAACTCGATGACCGCCGAGATCGAGACTGCGCGGTATGCGGTCGAGGTACGGGGAGTGCACAAGTCCTACGGTGCTCTCGAGGTCCTGAAAGGCGTGGACCTGACCGTGCGGCCGGGGGAGGTCGCGGCCGTTCTCGGACCCTCCGGGTCGGGCAAGTCCACTCTGCTGCGCACGGTGAACCACCTCGAGAAGGTCGACGCCGGATCCGTCCGAGTGGACGGTGCCCTCGTGGGATACCGCCGCAGAGGGCGGAAACTGCACGAACTGACGCCGAAGGAGATTCGGCGCCAGCGCTCGCAGATCGGCTTCGTCTTCCAGAACTTCACCCTGTTCCCGCATCTCACGGTGCTCGAGAACGTGGTCGAGGCACCCGTGTCCGCACAGCGACGTCCGCGGTCGGAGGTGGAACCCGAGGCTCTCGCACTCCTGTCGCGGGTCGGTGTCGGTGACAAGGCGCACGACTACCCGCGGCGGTTGTCCGGCGGACAACAGCAACGCGTCGCGATCGCCCGGGCGCTGGCGCTGCGCCCGAAGGTGATCCTGTTCGACGAACCCACGTCGGCACTCGATCCCGAGCTGGTGGGCGAGGTGCTCGATGTCATCCGCGGTCTCGCCGCAGACGGCGCGACGCTCGTCATCGTCACGCACGAGATCGGCTTCGCACGCGAGGTCGCCGACACCGTGGTGTTCATGGACGGCGGCGTCGTCCTCGAACAGGGTTCTCCTGCAGAGGTGTTCGACACCCCGACCCACAGTCGCACTCGAGAGTTCCTCTCCCGGGTTCTCTGATTCCCACGCACACCTCTCCCGAAAGTGACCTCTCCCATGTCTCGATCGTCCCGTCGCCTCGCGTCGGTCCTGTCCTCCGTCGCCGTCCTCGCGCTCGTCGCGTCCGCGTGCGGCGAACCCGCAGCCGAGAACACCGTGGTGTCCGAAGCCGGTGTCTCCTATGATCTCTCGCCCGAGCAGTCCGGGCGCATCCACACCGAGAAGGTGGACGACATCGCGGCGAAGGTGCCGCAGGCAATCCGTGATCGCGGAACCCTCGTCGTCACCGGAACAGCGGGTGCGACTCCGCCTCTCGGCTTCTATGCCACCGACGACACCACCGTCGTCGGATCCGAGATCGATCTCGCGAGCCTCTTCGCCGACGTCCTCGGTCTCTCGGTCGACCGCCGCACCGCGGACTGGGCCCAGAACTTCGTGAAGATCGATTCGGGCGAGAACGACGCCTTCATCTCGAACGTGACGGTCACGGAGGAGCGCAAGGAGAAGTACGACTTCGCCACCTACCGCCTCGACAACGTCGCCCTCGAGGTTCCGACGGACTCCGACTGGACGTTCACCGACCGCAAGGACATCGCCGGCAAGAAGATCGGTGTCTCGTCCGGTACCAACCAGGAACAACTGCTCGTCGACTGGAACACGCAGAACGGGGCGGAGGGCATCGCGCCCGCCGAGATCGTCTACTACCAGAACGCCGCCGACTACTACCTCGCCCTGTCCTCGAAGCGCATCGACGGGTACCTCGGACCCAATCCGTCCGCGCAGTACCACTCGTCGAGCACAGGGGAGTCGAAGATCATCGGCACCTTCTCCGGTGCGGGCGAGGCGCTCCAGGGTGAGATCGCCGTCCTGGTGAAGAAGGACAGCGGGCTCGCCGAGGCGTTCGCGGAGGCCATCGATCACACCATCGAGAACGGGACCTACCAGCAGGTGCTGGACAAGTGGGGGCTCGGCGGCGAGGCCGTGTCGGCCTCGGAGATCAATCCACCCGGGCTCCCGAAGAAGTGACCTCGGTCCGACAAGGAGCACCCGTGGCCGGCAGCGATCGCCCGCAGCTCGAGGTCGCGCGAGTCGACCAGGGCGATCCGCTGGCACGACCCCTGCTCGCGGAGCTGGCGATCGAATACAGCACCCGCTACGGCGGGACCGCCGACCAGATGTACTCGGCTCTGTCCACCCATCCGGCAGAGGACTTCGCGCCGCCGCACGGCGGGCTGATCGTGCTCCTCGAGAACGGTGAACCTGTTGCCGGCGGGGCGTTTCGGCGTCACGACGAGCAGACCGCCGAACTGAAGCGCATCTGGACGTCCGCATCGCACCGCCGACGAGGACTCGCTCGGCGCGTTCTCACCGAACTCGAATCGGAGATCGCTGTCCGAAACTACGAGAGCATCCACCTCACCACCGGGTGGCGCCAACCGGAGGCTGTCGGCCTGTATCTGGCGGCGGGGTACACACCGCTGTTCGACCCGGTGGCCCCGCCGGCCGAGGGCGTGCCCCGTGCGTTCCGGAAGACGACTCGACCCACCAACTGACCCCCGTTCTTCGTTCCTGCACACACACCTCTTGGAGTTGACCCAGTGATCGACCGCCATCAACGGACACCCGCCGTCAGTGCCGCGATCGGCCTCGTCGCCCTGACCACGGCCCTCACCGCCTGCGGCGGCGCTGCTGGTTCGGCGGGCGCCGACGCCGGCCCCGCTCAGCCGGGAGGCACCCTGAACTACGGACTCTCCACAGCGCCGACGTGCTCGGATCCCGCGCAGGCAGGGACCAACCAGACGATCTACGTCACGCGCGCCGTGGTCGACTCACTCACCGATCAGGATCCCGACACTGGCGAGATCGTGCCGTGGCTCGCCGAGAAGTGGGAGACCGACGCGGATGCGACGTCGTTCACGTTCACACTGAAGGACGGGGTGTCGTTCAGCGACGGCACACCGGTCACCGCGCAGTCGGTCAAGAACAACTTCGACGCCATCGTGGGCACGCTCGGGGCGGCGAAGGCGCCGCTCGCCGCCAGCTATCTCGCGGGATACGTCGGGACGACCGTGGTCGACCCGCGGACCGCGCAGGTGACCTTCTCGTCGCCCAATGCGCAGTTCCTGCAGGCATCGGCGACCTCACAGCTGGGACTGCAGGCCGATGCCACCACGTCGCTGTCCGCCGAGGAGCGCTGCCAGGGAGGAAACATCGGCAGTGGCCCGTTCACGTACACCGACTACCAGCAGGATCGATCGGTGAGTGTGGCCAGGCGAGCCGGCTATTCCTGGGGTTCGCCGGCGTTCGGTCACACCGGTGAGGCCTACCTGGACGGCATCGAGTTCACGGTGGTGCCGGAATCGGGCGTCCGGACCGGAAGCCTGTCGTCGGGTCAGCTCGACGCCGTCAGCGACGCGCTCCCGCAGGACGCACCGACCATCGAGGCGACCGGCGGTCGAGTGCTGACGACGTCGAATCCCGGAACACCCTTCGGTATAGCGCCCAATGTCTCGCGAGGCGTACTGGCCGACCCGGACGTGCGCCGCGCACTCGTCCCCGCGATCGACCGTCAGCAGTTGGTCGACACCGTCCTCGGCCCGAACTTCCTGCCGGCGACCAGCACTCTCGCGAGCAGGACGCCCGGCTACGTGTCGTTGCCCGACGTGACCTTCGACGCCGACGCGGCGCGGACCGAGCTCGACCGTGCGGGTTGGGTACCGGCCGCGGACGGGATCCGCGAGAAGGACGGTCAGCGGCTCAGCTTCTCGATCCTGTTCAGCGCAGTGTTCGCGGGCAACCAGGCAATTCTCGAGTTGCTGCAGCAGCAGTTGCGGGACGTCGGTGTCGATGCCCGGCTCGAGCTGACGTCCGTGCCCGAGTCGATCGCACGACAGAACGCCGGTGACTTCGACGCGACGTACTACAACAGCACGCGTGCCGACGGCGACATACTGCGGACGTCGTTCGCGGCGGACGGCCGAAATCTCAACCAGCGTGGCCCGATCGCCGATCTGGATGCCTCGTTGACCGATCAGCTGCGCACGACGGACACGACGCAGCGCGGCGAGTACCTGGCGAACGCACAGCAGCAGGTGCTCGACAACGGACTGTGGATCCCGACCGTCGAACTGTCGCAGGCGGTCGGCGCGAGCTCGGCGGTGCAGGACCAGAGGTTCGACGCGTCTGCTCGGCTGCAGTTCTTCGACACCTGGTTGAGCAGGAGCTGACATGCTTCGCTACCTCGGCCTGCGCGTCCTGCAGGCGATCGGTGTCCTGTGGGCCGCGTTCACCATCTCCTTCGTGGTGCTGTTCCTGCTGCCCTCCGATCCGGTGAGCATCGCGGTCGATTCCGGCGGCGGCAGTGGCACCCCGGTGGACGCGGCCGCGGTCGCCGAGCTGCAGGCCCGGTACGGACTGGACAAGCCTGTCCTCGAGCAGTACTGGACATCGCTCACCAGCGCGATCCGCGGTGACTTCGGCACGTCCATCTCCACGGGTCAGCCGGTGACCACCGCGATCCTGGGCGCCGTTCCGAGCACCCTCGCCCTGGCCGGTCTCGCGCTGATGCTCGCCGTCGGTGTCGGTGGGGGGCTCGCCTTTCTCGCTACCTACACCCGCGCACGATGGTTGCGTACCGCGCTGCTCTCCCTCCCTCCGCTGGGCGTCGCGGTGCCGACGTTCTGGGTGGGACTCCTGCTCCTGCAGGTGTTCTCGTTCGGGCTGCCGATCTTCCCGGCGTTCGGCGACCGCGGGTTCGGATCGCTGGTGCTGCCGGCGATCACGCTGGCGGTACCGACCGGGGCCGTCATCGCGCAGGTGCTCGCGACCAGCCTGACCACGACGTGGCGGCAACCGTTCACCACCGCGGCCGAGGCGAAGGGTGCGTCCCGGTGGCGGATCCAGACTCGCCACGTGCTGCGCCTGGCCAGCGTGCCGGCGTTCACCATCGCCGGCGTCCTCGTCGGCGAACTGTTGGCCGGTTCGGTGGTCGTCGAGACCGTGTTCTCCCGGGCCGGCGTGGGCCGACTGACGCAGACATCGGTTCTCGCGCAGGACATCCCGGTGGTGCAGGGAATCGTGGTCCTCACGTCGCTGGTGTTCGTGGTCGTCACGCTGGCCGTGGACATCGTGTACCCCCTGATCGATCCCCGGATCGTCCAGCGCACCACCCGACCCACGAAGGAGCCGGCCCATGTCTGACGTCCTGGTACGTGAGACGGTCCACGCGAGCGTCTCGCCCGAGCCGACGTCCCGTCGACGGCGAGTGACCCCGCGGGCCGTCGGCGGCAGGATCGGCGTGGCGGTGTCGGTGGCCGTCCTGATCGTCGCCATCGGGTTCGCCATCGTCCCGTCTCTTTTCGCCAGTGGGGATCCCTTGCGCGGCGTCCCGGCGGAGAAGTTGCAGGGACCCAGCGCCGCTCACTGGTTCGGCACCGACAACATCGGCCGCGACGTCTGGACCCGGGTCGTGCACGGTGCCGGGTTGTCGCTCAGCGCGACGCTGATGGCCGTGGCCATCGCGCTCGTGGCGGGATCGATTCTCGGCCTGATCGGAGGCGCTGTCGGCGGAATCGTCGACGCGGTGCTCATGCGTCTCGTCGACGTGCTGTTGTCCATCCCGACTCTGCTGCTGGCCCTGGCCCTGGTCACCGCTCTCGGTTTCGGAACCGTGAACGTCGCGATCGCGGTCGGTGTCACCCTCGTCGCGAGCTTCGCGCGCGTGATGCGGTCCGAGGTGCTGCGCGTAAGGCGGTCGCTGTACGTGGAGGCCGCCTTCGCGTCGGGTTCGCGGTGGCACACCGTGCTGTGGACCCACATTCTCCGGAACGCGTACCCACCCGTGATCGCCCTGGCGGCAGTGCAGTTCGGCATGGCCGTGCTCGCTGTGTCGTCGCTCAGTTTCCTCGGTTTCGGAGCGGTACCGCCCACACCGGAATGGGGTTCGCTCGTGTCGGAGGGGCGCAACTTCCTCGCCACCTCCTGGTGGCTCACCACGCTGCCCGGTCTCGTCATCGTGGCGGTCGTGCTGTCGGCGCACAGAGTGGGCCACGCGCTGGATCGGGGTGATCGAGCATGAGCAGCAGGAGTGGAGCCGGCGGAACGACCCGGTCGAGCCTGCTCAGGGTCGACGGTCTGCGCGTGTCGTACGGGGCGACAGAGGCCGTGCGGGGTGTCGACTTCGAGATCGCGCGGGGTGAAGTGCTCGCCCTGGTCGGCGAGTCGGGCAGCGGCAAGACGACCACGGCCCAGGCGATCATCGGTCTGCTCGCCGGATCGGGCACCGTCACCGGGGGCACCGTCACGTTCGACGGTGACCGTGTCGACGACGCGGGACACCGTCGGTGGGAGAAGCTTCGCGGTGCGCACATCGGTCTGGTGCCGCAGGACCCGACCACGTCGCTCAATCCCGTGAAGCGAGTGGGGGAGCAGGTCGCAGAGGTGCTCCGCATCCACGGCCGGGCCGACCGGCGCAGCGCCGCGGCGGCGGCCGTGCGGATACTCGACGAGGCGGGGATCGACAATCCGGAGCTCCGTGCTCGGCAGTATCCGCAAGACCTGTCCGGCGGGCAGCGTCAGCGCGTGCTCATCGGTGTCGCGCTGGCGTGCGAGCCGGAGCTGGTGATCGCCGACGAGCCGACCAGCGCTCTGGACGTGACCGTGCAGCGCCGCATTCTCGACCACCTCGCGGATCGGATCGCCGAGCACGGCACCTCGGTACTGCTGATCACGCACGACCTCGGGATCGCGGCCGACCGCGCCGATCGGATCGCCGTCATGCGTGACGGTGAGATCGTCGAGATCGGGCCGGCGCGAGAGGTGTTGGAGAACCCGACCGCCGACTACACGAGAAGCCTGATCGCGTCCGCGCCGTCTCTGACGTCGGTACGGCTGCCGCGTGCGACGCGCGAGGCGCAGCCGGTCCTGTTGTCGCTGAGACACGTGTCCAAGACGTTCCGCATCGGTCGTGGGCAGAACCTGACGGCGGTGGACGGGGTGTCGCTCGACGTCGAGCGCGGACGGACGGTGTCGATCGTCGGGGAGAGCGGCTCGGGAAAGTCCACCACCGCTCGCATCGCCCTACGGCTCGAGAACCCGTCGGCGGGGTCGGTCGTCTTCGACGGCGACGACATCACGTCCGCACGCGGCAGGGAGTTGCGCACCCTCAGGCGACGCTTCCAGATCGTGTATCAGAACCCGTACGCATCGCTGAATCCCGCACTGCGCGTGCGGGACATCGTGGCGGAACCGCTCGTCGCGTTCGGGCTCGGATCACGCTCCACGCGTCCCGCCCGGGTGGCCGAACTGCTCGAGCAGGTCGCCCTGGCGCCGGAGTACCTCGACAGGCGCCCCGCCGAGCTGTCCGGTGGGCAGCGCCAGCGGGTCGCCATCGCCCGCGCGCTGGCTCTCCACCCGGAGTTGCTCGTGCTCGACGAACCGGTGTCCGCACTGGACGTCTCGGTGCAGGCGCAGATTCTCGAACTCCTCACTCGGCTGCAGGACGAGCTGGATCTGAGCTATCTGTTCATCTCCCACGATCTCGCGGTCGTGCGGCAGATCAGCGACACGGTGCTGGTGATGCGCAACGGGCGAGTGGTCGAGTCCGGGTCGGCGGAGGACGTGTTCGATCGACCGCAGCACGAGTACACCAGGGAACTGCGCAACGCCGTTCCGGGAACGGGAGTCGACGCACGACCGTCGTGACCTTTCCGATCACGCCGAGCAGAACTGTGTCTCCGCGCGCCGCGCGGCTCTAGCGTCGGGCCATGACCTGGAACTCGATCATCGATTCGATTCGTCACTGGGTGTCCGACTGGAGCGACGAGTCTGCCGCCGGCTGCGTCGAGGCCGCGGTGCGCACCTCGTTCTGAGGGCGCGCGACGACGCTGTCAGCGTGCGGCTCTCGGCCGTGTCGCCGCGACGACCGCGGCCCCCAGCGCGGTGATCGCCATGACGACGATCACGGCGTGGTTCCAGCCGTCGAACACCGCGGACGGCGCGGTGCCGGCCGACAGGACCACCACCGACACCACGGTCACGCCGATCGCCGAGCCGAGGTAGCGCGCGGTGTTGTTCGCCCCGCTTCCCATGGCGGCGCGCCCGGCTGGGACGCTCGCGACGGCCTCGCGGCCGAGGGCGGCGTTGACTATTCCTGTCGCGGCGCCGGCCAGGACGAGACCCGGCACGAGGCGCAGGGGCGACGACGTCTCGGACAGTCCGAGTAACAGCCCCGTCCCGACGGCGACGCCGACGAGGCCCAGGGCCAGTTGCGTTCGGCCGGAGACGGACGCGGGTATGCGCCGCGCGAGCAGGGCGGTGATCACGCTCGTCGCCGACCTGCCGAAGAGCAGGAAGGCGCTGTGGAGTGCGTCCAGACCGAATGCGGCGCCGACGAATCCGGCCATGTACGACATCAGCGCGATCACCCCGGCTCCGGTGGCGAGTGCGGCGACGGTGGCGGCGAGGAAGGCGGGTTGGCGCAGCAGCGTGAGATCGAGCATGGGCGACGCGGTCCGGCGTTCGTGCAGAACGAAACCCGCGAGCAACAGCGCGGCCACGGCGAGCAGGACGAGGGGTAGGGGTCGCGTCCACCCGGCACGGCCCTCGACGAGCGCGGCGAGGAGGGCCGACAGACCCCCGGACAGGGCGACGGCGCCGATCAGGTCCAGCCCGCGCGGTGTCTCCGTGCGGGATTCGGCGAGGAGGCGCCCTGCGACGACCGCGGCGACGAGTGTCAGCGCGGTGAGCAGCCAGTACCCCTCGCGCCACGTGGCGAGACGATCCGAGGTCGCGGACAGCAGGGGCCCGAGGGTGATGCCCGCGCCGACGGCCGCGCCCCAGATGCCGCTGGCGCGGGCGCGCAGCGGGCCGGGTTCGAAGGCGTGCGCGATGACGCCGAGACTCGACGCCAGCACCGCGCCCGCGCCGACGCCCTGGACCACGCGGGCGAGGACGAACACGAGCGTGGACGGCGCGGCCGCGCACACAGCGGACGCGAGGGCGAGGACGACGAGACCGAGAACGAAGGTGCGGCGACGGCCGATGTCGTCGGCGAGTGCGCCGGACACCAGCAACGCGGCACTGAGGCCGATGCTCATCGAGCTCAGGATCCAGGTTCTGCCCGACGCGTCGCTCCCGAGCGTCGCGGCGGTGCTGCCGATGGTCGCCAGGGGAAACGTGAACGCAGCCAGGGCGAGGAGGGTCCCGAACGCTGCGACGGGCAGGGGACGGGCGAGAGGTGGTGCGGATCGCTGCTGAGTCATGCCCGTCCTTCGGTTCGGTGAGCGAACCGTAACCCGCCGATATGGTTCGGTCAACAGACCGTTCGAGGTAGGCTCGAGCCATGGCGATGGGAACGGATTACGCCGCGCAGGACTGCTCGCTCGCTCGCGCCCTGGAGATCGTGGGGGAGCGGTGGACACTTCTCGTCGTGCGGGACTCCCTGTTCGGTGTGCGCCGGTTCTCCGACTTCCAGCACCACCTCGGCATGTCGAAGGCAGTGCTGTCGCAGCGCCTGTCGGCCCTGGTGGACAACGGGTTGCTGAGCAGGGAACGAGTCGGTGGGCGTGAGGAATACCGTCCCACCGAGATCCTCGTCGACCTGTGGCCCGCGCTGCACGCGCTGACGGTGTGGGGTGAACGAGCAGTGCCCGCGCAGGACGGCCCCCGTCGGGTGTTCCGACACGAACCGTGCGGCGGTGAGCTCGACGATCACGGCAGCTGCCCGCAGTGCGGGACCGTGCCCGCTGCCGGTCGGGTCGTCATGTCGCCGGGGCCGGGTGTGACCGCGACCCCGCGGCCGAACACCGTGTCCCGCGCGCTCCGCGCACCTCGTCGGTTGCTCGAGCCGATCAGGTGACGGCGACACCCGGCGCGAGGTGAAGGGGGGCGGTCGCGCGACGGCCCCCGGGGCCTCGCTCTATTCTGGACCGGGTCGGAAACACAGGTCCGCGACACGGTCGGTTGTCATGGGCGTCGAGAGTGGGGAACACATGACGGTGCCGTACGGCGATCGCGGCGATCTCGTCCGCACCATCGACGAGGACACCTCCGTCGATCAGCAGGCGTCTGCGCTCGGCAGCATCGCCGAGATGGCCCGCACTCTCCGCGGAACCCGTCGATCGGTGGACGACACGCTGACAGCCCTGGTGCGGTCGGCCACGCAGCTCATGCCCGGCGTCGACCATGCGTGCGTCACCGTGATGACCGGTGCGCGGCGCACCATCCACGCCCGCACCGACGACGTCGCCGCCGATCTCTGCCGTGTGCAGTTCGAACTGGGTGAGGGGCCCACCGAGAACGAGATCTGGCAGATCGACACCGTCGTGGCCGAGAATCTCGGCAGCGAGCGGCGGTGGCCCTCCTTCGCCGCGGCCGCACGCGACAGGGGAATCGAGTCGATGGCGGCGTTCCGCCTCTACACCGATCCGTCGGCGCGTGATCTCGGCGTGTTGCTGCTGTTCAGCAGGACTGCCGACGCCTTCGACGCCGATGCTCAGATGGTCGGATCCGCGCTCGCCGCCCACGGCGCGGTGGCGCTGCTCAGTGCCCGCGACGACCAGAACTTCCGGGACGGCCTCGCGAGTCGCGACATCATCGGCCAGGCCAAGGGGATCCTCATGGAGCGATTCGACGTCGATGCCGTGCAGGCCTTCACGATGCTTGCGCACATCTCCCAGTCCGAGAACCGCCCGCTGCGGGAGGTCGCGCTGTCTCTGATCGAGGAGTCGCATCCCACGAGGTCCGTCGAGGTTCCGCCCGTCGCGTGACGGCCCGCCGGAACTGCCCGTCGGAACAACGCGGTGCGCGCGGACGTTGACGGAACAGAGTGTTACTGCGACAAGAGGAGACACCATGGCGGACAGCACACAGGCAGGTTCCACGACCGAGACGGCCATCCTGGCGGGTGGATGCTTCTGGGGTGTCGAGGAACTGATCCGCAAGCAGCCAGGCGTGCTCTCCACGCGCGTCGGGTACTCGGGCGGAGACGTGCCGAACGCGACGTACCGGAACCACGGCACGCACGCCGAGGCGGTCGAGATCGTGTTCGACCCGACCCGGACGACCTACCGCGACATCCTGGAGTTCTTCTTCCAGATTCACGACCCGTCGACGAAGAACCGTCAGGGCAACGACCGCGGAGTGAGCTACCGCTCGGCGATCTTCTACACCTCCGACGAGCAGAAGCGCGTCGCGCTGGACACGATCGCCGACGTCGACGCGTCCGGTATCTGGCCCGGAAAGGTGGTCACCGAGGTCACCGCGGCGAGCGAGTTCTGGGAGGCCGAGCCCGAACATCAGGACTACCTGCAGCGGATCCCCAACGGATACACCTGCCACTGGGTCCGCCCCGACTGGAAGTTGCCGCGTCGGAACGCTGCGGTCAGCTGAGCCGTTCGACCATCGACGCCCGTCGTTCCCTCAGGGGCGGCGGGCGTTTCTCGTCAGCTCGATCGTCGCGGCACGGAGATCGTCGAGTGACGCCAACGGCGACGTGTAGCCGACTCGCGTGTAGGACACGCCTCTCGGTGTGGTGACCGTGATGTCGAGTCCGTAGCGGTCGGCGCCGGTGCACACAGCGGACGTCGCATCGGGGAATCCGCCGAATGCCGCGGTCATCGCGGTGAGTGCGTCCGCGTGGTCGGCGTTCAGGTGCTCCACCGCAGGCCCGCTCACCGGCCGTACCGGATCCGGTACGGCGGCTGCGTAGTCCGCCGCCGTGGCCGAGTCCATGCGGCCGTAGTCGCCCACCCATCTGACTCGGTCCACCGACAGGATCCAGACGGTGAAGTCGCTGTAGTCGATGTAGTACCGCGCCGCCGGGACGGCCGCCAGGTGCGCCTCCCGCGCAGCCTCGACGTCCGAGCCCGACGGCCGAAGCACGGTGCCCGCCAGCGTGATACGTCCGCTCGCGAGCGGATCACTGTTCTCGCCCGGAGCGACGACGGACAGACTCACCCGTGGATCCGCCGCGAGATTGCGACCGTGCTCCGCCATGTGGGAGACACAGAGCACGGGGTTCCCGCCCAGGAGGCCGTACGTCACGTAGGACGCCCACGGATGACCGTCGGCCGAGAGGCTCGCGAGCGTGGCCGTGTTGGTCGACGCGGCCACCGTGCGCGCCTCCTCCGCCGCGGACGGCCGGCGAGGGTGGGTGACGGGAGCGGTGGGCGTCGGCATCGACGGGGCGTCGCCGGGGTCGCCGTGATCGAGAGTGGCCATGGGCGAACACTACCGGCGCCCGGCGCCGACCGGTGGCGCCGGAATGCCCTAGCGGACGGGCGGTCGCAGCAGGAGGGCAGCGCCCGAACCGACACCGACCACCATGAACATCAGCAGCATGACGACGTTGGCCATCTCGTTCTCCGTCTTCCGGGCGGGTACGTCCACATCGCGACCCGTGTGGACAGTTCTCTACCCCCGGCCGTGTGACCGCAAACACTCACGCATGAGCGTGCATCTCCCACACCAGGATCTCGGCCGACGACGTTGTGTGGACGACATGTCCGCCGGTGTCGGTACCGCGGAGCGCGTCACCGTGACCGAGTGTTCCGATGCCGTCGATCTCGACGGTGCCGCGCGCGACGAAGAGGTGGAGGAACGGCGCGGTGGGGAGGGTGACGGGCGTGCCCGGCCGCAGCCGCGCCACGTGGAGCGCCGCCTTGCTCTGGCCCAGTCCGACGGCCGTGCCACCGCGGTCACGGTCGAGTCCCGACGCGACCGTGACCAGGCGGCCGGAGGCCAGTTCGCCTGCCGCCGCGTACTCCTCGTACCCGGGCGGCCGCCCGTTCTCGTCCGGCGGAAGCCACATCTGGACGACCCGCAGCGGTGTCCCGGCGGAATATCCGGCCCCGTTCCGCTCGGAGTGGACGACGCCGGAGCCCGCACTCATCCGCTGCGCCAACCCGGGCGTGATGGTCCCCTCGTTCCCGAGCGAGTCACGGTGCACCAGTGATCCGTCCAGCACCCAGGTCACGATCTCGACGTCGGCGTGCTGGTGGCTGTCGAATCCCTCGCCCGCGTCGACGGTGTCGTCGTTGTGGACGAGCAGCAACCCGTGCGCATTCGCGGCGAGATCGAAGTTGCCCGCCACGGGGAAGGACTGCCAGGAGTCCAGCCACTCGTTGCGCCAGTGGATTCGATCGGCAGCGGGTACGACGACGTCGGGCATGACACGCACAGTACGCGGGCACATCGACACTGCGACGCGATGTGATGACAGCTATCATCAGATGATGGTGGGACGACGGCGACCGTTGGCGGACCTCGCAGGCAAGGTGGTGGTGATCACCGGAGCCGGATCCGGCATGGGCCGCGCGTACGCGGCGGCCTACGCCGCACGCGGGGCGGTCCTCGCGCTCGGCGACATCGACGGCAACGCCCTCGCGGAGACGGTGACGAGCCTGCCCTCTGGCGGCACGGTGCTCACCGAGGTGTACGACGTGGCCGATCGCGACGCCGTCGCGGCCTTCGCCGCCCGCGTCGCCCGGGAGGTGGGCCCGGCGACCGTCGTCGTCAACAACGCCGGCATCGAGGGCGGTTTCCGGCCCGCCTGGCATCTCGACGACGCGTCCTACGACCGGGTGATGGCGGTCAATCTCGGTGGGGTGGTGCACGGGACGCGCGCCTTCCTGCCGCAGCTGATGTCGCGGCCGGCGGCTGCGCTGGTGAACGTGTCCTCCATCTTCGGACTGCAGGGGACGCCGAACCACACCGACTACTGCGCCAGCAAGTTCGCGGTGCGGGGATTCACCGAGGCCCTCGCGACCGAACTCGCCGGGTCCACCGTCTCGGTCCACCTGGTCCATCCGGGCGGCGTGGCGACCAACATCTCGCGGGCCGAGGGATCCCAGCAGTTCGCAGCGAAGTACTACGCCACCTCGCCCGAGGCGGTGGCCGAGCGCGTGGTGCGGGACGTCGAGTCCGGACGGATGCGCATCGTCACCGGACACCGGTCGCGCCAGGTCGCCTTCGGGGCCCGGTTCCTGCCGCTCCCGCTCATGGTCCGGCTCGTCCGTCGCGACATGAACGACATCCTGGACCCCGGCGACTACGCCGACTGAGCCTCGGCGCCGGGCGACCGCAGGACCAGTGCCCACAGAGCGGCGACGACGGCCAGTGCGATGACGAACGCGGCCATGGCTGACCAGCCGTAGGCCTGATACACGACGCCGCCCGTCCAGCCGACGATGCTCGAACCGCCGTAGTAGAAGAGGTTGTAGAGCGACGCCGCCTGAGCGCGACCGTCCGTCGCGCGATGCCCGGTCCATCCGGACGCGATGGCGTGCGCGGCGAAGAATCCCATCGTGAACACCACCAGGCCGAGGAGTACGACGATCAGCGAGTGCGCGATCGTCAGGGCGACCCCGGCGATCATGACGCCCGTCGACCCGGCGAGCACCGCGGAGCGTCCGAACCGGCCGGCCAGCTGTCCGGCGACGCGAGACGAGACGGTTCCGCTGAGATAGGCGATGAAGATGAGGCTGATCAGCGACTGGGGGAGTCCGAACGGGGCTGCCTCGAGGCGGAAGCCCAGATAGTTGTAGACGGTGACGAAGCCGCCCATGAGCAGGAACGCCTGCCCGAACAGCGCGCGCATGCCGGGGTCCCGGAGGTGTGTGGTGACGCGTTTCCCCAGCCCCGGGCCGCCGTCCCGCGCAGGGAGCGCGCGCCGCGGTGCGGGGGCGAGGCGCAGGAAGGCGATCGCGGCCACGGCGGCGATGATCGAGACCGTCAGTGTTCCGATGCGCCAGTTCGTGTACTCGGCGACGGGTCCGGCGACGATGCGGCCGAGCAGCCCGCCCAGCGTGGTGCCCGAGACGTAGGTGGCCGCGGCCACCGCGGTGTTCCGGCGGTGCACCTCCTCGCTGAGGTAGGCGATCGCGATGGCCGGCAGCCCGCCGAGGGCGGCGCCCTCCACGAACCGCACCGTCAGCAGCATCGGCAACGACGTGGAGAGCGGGACGACGAGGCCCAGGACGGTGGCCGTGACGATCGAGATGCTCATGGCACGCACCCGGCCGACGCGGTCGGCCACCACGGACCACGGCAGTACGGCGACCGCGACGCCGACCGTGGCGCAGCCCACCGCGAGCGAGGACTGCGACGGCGTGATCGAGAGGTTCGAGGCGATGAGCGGGAGGATGCCCTGGACGGAGTACAGCTGGGCGAAAGTGGCGACACCGGCGAGAAGCAGCCCGGCGACGAGCCTGCGGTACTCGCGGGACCCACGGGTGTGTCCGTCCCAGTCGGTGTCGGTCGCCTCGTCGATGGTCACGGGATCCGACGGTAGGCCGGACGCGACCTATTCGTCCAATGCATTGCATCTCGCACAATCATGATCGTGACGTATCGTTCGATTCATGCGTGAGGAAGCCGAGGCACTCCTGCCTCTGATCCCGACACTGCTCGCCGTGGCGGAGACCGAACACATCACCGAGGCGGCGCACGTCCTCGGCCTCCCGCAGCCGACGGTGAGCCGGCAACTCGCCCGCGCCTCGGCCGCGTTGGGAGTGGCGGTCGTCGAGCGTCGTGGTCGGGGCATCGCCCTCACGCCTGCGGGACGTGCACTGATGCCCTTCCTCGACCGGGCGGTCCGCGAACTCGAGGCCGGGCTCGACGCCATGACCGAGCAGGACGCCCGCACTCGTGGCCGCATCTCGGTCAGCTTCCAGAACACGGTGGGCGAGGGCGTGCTCCCGCTGCTCATCAAGCGCTTCCTCGCCGATCATCCCGCCGTCACGTTCACCCTCGACCAGGGGCGCGCGGGCCCGGTGCCTCGACAGACTGGAGGACGGGAGCGCGGACCTCGCATTCGTGGCGCTCGGCACCGAACACGGCACCGACACGTCCTTCGGGCTGTACGACGAGAGGCTCGTGTTGGTCGTCCCGTCCGATCACCGACTGGCGGGCCGCCGATCGGTGGACCTCGTGGAAACGGCGGACGACCCGTACGTGGCGATGGAACACGGGTACGGCATGCGTTCTCTCTGCGAGACACTGTGGGCCGCTGCGGGAATGGCCCCGACCATCGCCTTCGAGGGGCAGGACATCCACACCGTGCGCGGGCTGGTCGGGGCGGGCCTCGGCGTCAGCGTCCTCCCTCGCACGACCACTCCCGCCGGCCGGCTGCCCACGGTCGACATCGCGGTGAACGACCCCGCGGCGCGGCGGCGCATCGGCGTGGTGTGGCCCGCACGCACCCTGCCGGCGCAGGCCCTCGCCTTCCGCGACATGGTGGTGCGGCGAGGGGCCGCTGTCCTGGCGCGCTGACGATCGGCCTCAGGAGCGAGCGCGACCGTCGGTTGCCATCCCGCGGTGCATCACCCGGTCGCCCACCACTCCGCTGTGGTCGGCCCGGTGCATGACGCACCGGTTGTCCCACAAGACGACGTCGCCCGGCTGCCACGTGTGCCGGTGCACGTTGTCCTCGGCGGTGGAGTGGTCGTAGAGGAACCGGACGGTCTCGGCGGTCTCGTCGGGCGACATTCCGCTGATCGACGCGCATCGCGCGGGAGTCGACAGGTAGAGCGAGCGCCGTCCGCTGATCGGATGGGTCGCCACGAGCGGATGCACTGCGGACGACTCGGCATCGTCGGCGAGATCGAGACCGGTCACGACGTGCGTGAGCGTGCGGTCGACGAGCTCGTCGCGAAGGTCGTCGGGCAGTGTGTCCCACGCGCGGTACTGGTTGCTGAAGACGGTCTGTCCTCCCTCCGACGGCACGGTGACCGCACGGAGCGAGGTGTACGCCGGTGGGTGTGCCACATAGCTCGTGTCCACGTGGAAGGTGGAGCGCGGCGTCGTCGTCCGGCCGACATTGCTGATGACGTTGAGATCCGGGTGTCCGGGGACCGGTGTCTCGCCCTCGGTGAACACGAGTTCGCCGAACGCACGGAGGAACTCGGTGAAACGGTCGTCGTCGAGCGACTGCCCCCGGAAGACGACGACGCCGTGATCTGCTGCGAGGCGGCGTGTCTCGTCGATTCCCGCCGCGTCGAGGTCCTCCACCCGGACGTCCTCGACGTGTGCGCCGACGGGTTCGAGGGTGGTGTGTCGCATCATCGTGCTCCTTCGATCGAGAGTTCGCGCAGTCCTGCGGCGAACAGGTCCTCGAGACTGATTCCCGCGGCCGCAGCCATCACCGCGACCACGCTGCCCCGCGCGTAGGAGCAGTACAGGCCTGCCTCGAGAAACCACGGTCGACCGTCGGGGTCCACCCGGAAGTCGAAGAGGCTGTAGTGCCGACACCCCAGCGCTCGGTGGCACTCGAGGGCCACCGCGTGGATCCGCTCGGTGATCGGATCGTCCTCGGGGACGATCCACGCCTTCGTGGCGTTCTTGGCCACCAGGTACAGCGCCCCGTCCTCGTCGCGGGACAACTTGTCCTCGCGTGTGCGGATCGGACGATCGTCCGCGTCCACGGCGTACTCCTCGAGCGGCAGGCACACCGGTTCACCGTCCACCACGACGATGCCGCAGCGCACCTCACGTCCCAACTCGACGTAGCGCTCCACCAGCACCCGGCGGGAGAACCGCGTAGCGTCCGCGAGCGCGTCGGTGTACTCGTCAGGAGTGCGCGCGAGCGACACCCCCACCGAGTTGTCGGAGTCCACCGGCTTGACGACCACCGGTAACGGGACGGGCGACCGCGTGCCTGACCGTGGTGCGTCCGGGGGCACGACGACGACGTGGCCCTCCGGCACCGGAACGCCCGCCGCAGCGACCACCGCTCGGGTCAGCGCCTTGTCCGCCGCGAGTGCCATCACGTCGGCGGTGTTGCCCAGCAGAGCGAGACCCACGACGTCGACCAGCGCCCGGTAGGACGTCATGCCGGGCAGGCAGAACATCTGCGGCACGACGACGTCGACACCCAGAGCCTCGATGTGACGCAGCGCGTCCGCGAGCGACAGAGGCGGAGCCGCCGCCACAGCGTCGTCGGTGAGATCGACCGGGAAGCGCCACGTGCGGTCGGGCGAGACCAGTGCGACGTGGAACTCGTACCGTGCGGGATCGGCGAGCGCGGACAGCGCGTCCGAGGCGTACACCCGCGACAGGTCCGAGTGGAACTCGTCCTCGGCGGACCCCGCGAGGTGCAGCACGGTCACCCGTGCGGTCGGGTGGACGAAAGCCGTGTCGTCAGTCACCGCCGGCCTCCACGAGTTTGCCGATGTTGAAGTCGATGCGGCTCCACGAGCGACCGGCGCGAAGGTTCGCCCAGATCAGCGACGGCATGTGGAGGTGGTGAAGCATGAAGTAGGGCAACGGATCCCACCGCGTGAACACCGCGTCCTTCCCGGTGGCGATGGTGCGTGCGCGGGCGAGGCGGCCAGGCTGGGTGAGCAGCCGCCAGATCTCGTGGTAGATCCAGTAGGTCGGCCGGGCGGACGGGAGCGGCGTGATGACGGGGTGCCCGTCGTCGAGGTACGCAGCCGCCACGTCCGGGTGATCGTGGAACATGGTGATGGCCGAATGCGTTCGCGGATTGCACTCGATGGCGTAGGCGTGGCCGTCCGCCGCCTCGATGAAGTCGAAGGACACCTGGCCCGTGAGCCCGAGCTCGCCGACGAAATGCTCCACCCACGACCGGATCTCGGGCTTGTCCACCATGGCGTAGTTGATCTGGAACGCCGACGACTCGCAGCACCCGTACACCTGCACGCGCCCGTTGCGGACAGTCGAGTGGGTGCAGTACTCCTGACCGGTGACGAACTCCTGCATGATCCACGGATCCTCGTCCGAGATATCGAGCCCGGAGACGAACGCGGCATTCGCCGCGCGGTCCCGTCCCGTCAACGGCGTGAGGTCCATACGACCCACCGGGTTGTACGCGATGCGCTTGAGGATGTAGGTACGGCCGTCGGGGAAGTCGAAGTCCTCGACCTGCCGACGGTCGGTGACGAGGTGTGATTCCGGCACGCGCAGACCGAGCGACTCCGCGACCTTCGAGAACTGCACCTTGTCGTCGAGCATGCGCACGGTGGCCGAGTCGACGTGGACGACGTCGCACCGCCCGTCGAGCAGACGACCGACCTCGGCGTCCGGCACGCTGGACGCCGGACTCGACACCGGCACGAACACGTCCGCTCTCTCGCTCAGCACGATGTCGGCGATCGCGCGCGCATATCCGGGTTCCGACGCCTCGGGGACGGTGTGGAACACGTCCACCGCTCGGGAGAACCGATGCGCGGTGTACCGGTACTTGGCCGATTCGACCAGTACCACCCGGTGGCCGGCGCCGTGGAACGATCTCGCGAGTTGTAGCGCCTTGGTCATCTTGCCGCCATTGATCACGACCGTCCTACGTTGTGCGGCAGGCGAACCGGGTGCCGTGCGCGGTCGGGCGAGCGCCGCCAGGACGGGCACGAGGTCGAGCGGGGCGGTGACGAGCGAGCCGGCGAGGACCGCCACGGACCGGCCGACGCTCGTCACGACGCGCTCGATCGACGGATGAGCGTCAGTCCGTCCCGCAGCGGGACCAGGACCTGCTCGACGCGGGAGTCCGCCGCCACGGCGCGATTGAACTCCGCGATGGCGGAACCGTTGTCCGACATGGCCGTACCGAGGTACGGCTCGGCCTGCAGGAGTGTGTTGTCGACGGCGACCACGGCGTCCGGCGTCAGCAGCTCGGAGTCGAGAAGCGCCGTCAGGTATCCGAGGTACCCGGCCTTGTCGGCGTCGATGAACACCAGGTCGAACCGACGTCCCTCGTCGGCGAGACGGGTGAGGGACTCCGCCGCAGGACCGACGAGAATCTCGATCGCGTCACCTGCCGGCGACGCGTCGAAGCACTGTCGGGCGAACGCCGCGACGGGTTCGTCCAGTTCACAGGCGACGATGCTTCCGCCGGGTGGAAGTGCCTCGGCCATGGCGAGAGCGGAGTACCCCGTGAACATGCCGATCTCGAGGACCGACGTGGCGCGGGTCATCCGCACGAGGAAGTCGAGGAAACGTCCCTCGACGTGGCCGGACAGCATCTCCTGCTCGAGCGCGCTGCCGGACCATTCCGCGGATCGGGTGCGTGCGGCCAGATCCGCGAGAGCGGGTGATTCCGGGGTGGTGCACTCGTCCAGGTACGGGTCGAGGCCCGCGATCACGTCACGCGCACGCCGAGCGCGGCCGAGAACGGCTGCCGGGACCCCGAGGTCGTCGAGGTCCCGGCACAGCTCCGTCAGCTCGGCCGCGGCGATGGTGGTCGGTGTGACCGGCCGTGCATCACTCATCGTGGGACGAACCGACCGCGACCTCCGGTTGCGGCGCGGTGAACATGTCCACGCCGTCGCCGTCGCGGTCGTGCTCGAGGCAGATCTTCTTGTGCAGGGTGAGCGTGTCCGACAGCTCGTCGACGGTCACGTCGTTCAGGAATTCGCAGGACCCGATGGGCGCCGGCACCGCCGCGCGGAGAATCCCGTCTCGGGTCTTGAGGATGGACGACGTGGCCTCGGCGAGCAGGTCGGCCGTCAGGTACGAGCTGTCGAGCGCGAGCCCGATCCCGCTCATGACGCCGAGCACGCGGTCGCGGTCGTCGGCCGTGATGTGGCCGCGCTGCTCCGCGAGGGTGGTGGACAGCGCCATGTCGATGTTGATGGCGTGTCCGTGGAAGAACGGCGCGGGCGGGGTGAGCTCGAGCGTCGGACTCCAGGTGTGGCCGAAAGCGATCACGCGATCGAGGTCGATCTCGTGGAGGTTGGGCGCTTCCAGGTCCAGCATGGTCGCGATGGCCTTGTAGGTGAGGCGGTCAGCGATCTCGCGCAGTTCCGCGGTGCCGTCGAGGTGACCGAAACGCGTCGCGAGCAGCTCCGGGCCGTGCTTCTCGAGCATCTCGAAGATCTCGAGATTGCCCACGACGGAGATCTTGATGAGTTCCGCCATGCCGTTGCGGACCTGGTCCTCCGGCAGGGTGCCCAGGAAACTGAAGTCCAGCAACACCTTTTGCGAGGCGTGGTACGCGCCCAGACGGTTCTTGTGCTTGCCGTAGTTGACGGCGACCTTGATGCTGACGCTGGCGTCGATGAGACCGATCAGCGTCGTGGGGATGCGGATGTACGGCGTGTTCCGGCGGTAGCT
The DNA here is from genome assembly GCF_030818285.1 of Rhodococcus sp. SORGH_AS_0301. NCBI lineage: Bacteria > Bacillati > Actinomycetota > Actinomycetes > Mycobacteriales > Nocardiaceae > Rhodococcus > Rhodococcus sp. SORGH_AS_0301. The sequence goes on along the minus strand of NZ_JAUTAC010000002.1, from coordinate 2,659,733 downwards.
GGCGCACGCGAAGCCGGCGACGTCCGTCGTGAGTCCGCCGCCGACGACCAGGACGGGCTCGGTGCGCACCAGGCCGAAGCGATCGAACTCGCCCACGATCCGCTCGAAGGTCTCGATCGACTTCGCCGTCTCGCGGATCTGCACCGGGACGATGGTCAGCGCGATGTCGTGATGGCGGAAATAGGTGTGGATCGCGTCGCCGTACAGCGCGAGGACGCTGTCGTCCACCACCATCAGGCAGCGGCCGTACGGCCGGTAGCTGTCCGCGAGCTCGGTGTTCGCGGTGTCGAAGACGCCGTCGACGTACACGAGGTCGTACTCGATCTTCTCGTATCCCTCGACGTGGAAGGTGCGATCGTCTGCGGTGACACGTGCCTGGAGGTTGCTCACTACTTCTCTCCCGAGGAAAACGGTTCGCGAGCATCGCGCTCGACGGGTGAACCGGGGTTGGCGTGGATGTGACTCGACAGGGTGTGGAGTCGACCGGTGAAGGTCACTGTCGAGCCGTCACCAGAGATTCGATGCGAGCGGGGTCGAGGGATTCGACCGTCTCCGATGCCGAGGAGAAGTCGCTGCCGGCCGTGTTCTCGTTCGGGAACGCGACGCAGGTGATGTCGGCTGCGGCTGCGGCGGCCACACCACCGGCGTTGTCCTCGATCGCGACGCAAGCGGAGGGCTGTTCGCCCAGCTTGTCGAGGGCGAAGGCGTAGGACGCGGGGTCGGGCTTGCCCTGCTCGACGTCGTCCGCGTCGACGAGGACGTCGAAGGAGTCGCGAGTGACCTCGGGGGACAGCGCCTCGAGCACGGCGTCGACGTTCTCCTTCGACGTGGTCGTGACGAAGCCGAGCTTGGCGCCCGACTTCTTCGCCGCGGCGATGGTGTCCACGACGCCGGGTCGCGGGCTCACACCGGCCGAGGAGAGGAGGGACCGGAAGATCTCCGACTTGGTCGCGTGCACCGCGGAGGCGTCGACCTCGACGCCCTCGGACGCCGCGAAGTCCTCGATCCGGTTCGCGCCGCCGTTGGAACCGAGCATGGACCGGTAGTCGTCGCGTGACCAGTTCCAGTCGAGCCCGTGCGAGGAGAACGCCTCGTTGAAGGCGCGTCGCTGGAGCTCGGACGTGTCGGCGAGAGTGCTGATGGAGCCGAAGAGGATGGCAGACATCGGTGTCCTTCCGTGGACCGGCCCGACGCTGTGCTGCGCCGAGGCCCGAGGCGACGGATGACCCGTCGCGAATGATGGTGGGGGAGTTCGCGGTCGAAATGCCGTGCACGAAGCTGGTCCAACAGTACAGTAATGAACATTTAGTTCAATAGGTCTGCACCCGAAATTCGCGTAACTTCAACCCTCGAACTTCGATGCCCGAATTTCGAAGCACAGCGACCGAGGAGGTGAGTGACGTGATGAGTGATACCCCGTCGGACGAGAACGGAATCGGAACAGAGCCCGACGCCGTGGCAGAGGACGCCCGCGTCGCTCGCACACGCGCGGACGTCTCGCGCGCCGCGCTCGAGGTGCTGACAGGCGAGGGGTGGGAGGCGGTGACCCACGCGCACGTCGCACGGGTGGCCGGTTACTCCAAGACCACGCTGTACACGCACTGGCCGTCCCGTTCCGACCTGCTCACCATGGCTCTCGAGGCGATCGGCGACATGCCGCATCACGACCTGGTCGGCGACGTCCGCACGGACCTGATCGGTGAGCTGCGGATGCTCCGTGACGCCATCGCCACCCAGCGCCTCGATCGCGTGCTCATGGCCATGGCGCAGTGGGGGGCCACCGTCGCCGAGATCGGCCGGGTGCGCCGCCGCATCGTCGACGACGGCGAGAAGCACACTCGGCAGATGCTCGGTGCGGTGATCCAGGGCCCGGAGCTCGAGGCGGCGGTGTCCATGCTGTCCGGCTCCGTTATCTGCCCGACGCTGATGTACGGGACGCTGCCCGACGATGCCACCATCGAGGCCGCCGTCGACATCCTCCTTCGGGGCATCGAACTTCGGGGCAACGAACGCTGACTCAGCGGCTGCTGTGCACCAGGTCGGCCAGGGACTGCCGCGACTGCGCGGACTCGGCCAGTGCCGCCGTCAGTTCCTCCCATGCGCGCTGGACGCGGAGTTCGTCGTGGGCGAGACGTGCGCGGGCGCGAGCCACGCGCCGGTGCTCGGCGTCGCGGGTGAAGGTCGCGTGTTCCTGCCGTCGGACGAGCAGGAACACGTCGGGATCGGTGGGATACATGCGTGCGTCCTCGAGTCGTGGTCGGTTCGATGTCGGCCGGCCTCCGGCCTTCCCGGTGGTCGGTTCGCACCACTGAAACACCCGAGGGGGGACCGCGTCGACCGAATTACTCGGGCTCGGCCGCACCGACCACCGCGGCGAGGAACCGGGCGGTCCCGTGAACGAGATCGGTTCTGTCCGCTCGGTATCCGTCCATGAGCCAGGTCATGGCGGTGTGGCTGATGCCGCCGACAGCGGCGGTGGCCAACCTGTCGAGGGAACTACCGACGGCAATGTCCGGCGTGTGGCGACCGAGGAGCCCCACCATCAGCTCACCGAATCCGTGCATCGTGTCGAGATACGTGCGGTCCACCCGTGGGCTCACCCCCAGCACCTCGAGCCACACGATCCGTGCGAGCTCACGGTCCTCCACGGCGCGGAAGAAGCCGTCGAGGCCGTGACGCGAGAGCGTCAGCGGGTCCGTCCCGGCGGGCAGGTCGTCGACCGCCGCCGTGGTGGATCGGGTCAGTGTGGCGATGCACTCGCGGTACACCTCGACCAGGAGGTCCTCGAGAGTGGGGAACAGCTCGTAGAAGTAGCGATCGGCGACATGCGCGTCACGACAGATGCCGCGCACCGTCGACGCTCGGAAACCCACCGATCCGAAGGACGCGCGCCCCGCGTCGAGCAGTTGGCGCCGGCGACGAGCCGTGCGCTCCTCGGCGCTCTCCCCGCCGTAGGTACGTGCGGGCGATGGATCGGTCACGCCACCATTCAACCGGTCGACGCGAGACCGCGCGCCGTTCCCCCGTCCACGGCGACGCAGTGCCCACCCGATCGCTTCGCCCGGTACATCGCGGTGTCGCCCCGATCGACGAGTTCGGTGAGTGTGGCCGACAGGCGCCGGCGATCGTGCAGCAGGGTGGTCGTGCTCGCCATCGCGAGCCCGACACTCGCGGTGACCGCCGGCCCCGAGATCGTCTCCGCCACCGCGTCGCGGACGGCGCGGGCGGCCCGCAACGCCGCGAGTGCGTCGTCGTACAGATCGAAGACGAGGAACTCCTCGCCGCCGTGGCGTGTGACCACGGCGGCGGATCCGGCCGCGCGCACCAGGCTCTGTCCGACGCGCACCAGCACCTCGTCGCCGACGTTGTGCCCGAATTCGTCGTTGATCGCCTTGAACTTGTCGAGGTCGAGCACGATCACGGCGGCCACCGGGTGGGCAGCGGCGGCGCGGGTGGTCGTGGAACGCATGTCGTCGGCGAGAAGCATCAGTCGCGACTCGAGCCCCCGGCGGTTGCTGAGGCCGGTGAGCGGATCGGTCAACGACTTGTCCGCGTCGACGCGGATGAGATGGACACCCAGTTCGATCACGATGGGGACCACCACGCCGACGACACTCAGCATGATCGCCTTGGCGGCGGCGATCGCCAGGTCGTACTCGGGGTCGAGCGCGACCTTGACGGCGAGCACCGCGATGGTGAATGCGCACCACACGACGTGCGCGAGTAACACCCGTGGCCCCAGCAGGAAGGTCGCGTAGGTCCCGAGGAGCACCAGCAGACCGGCACCGCTCAAGCCGGCGAGCGAGCTCGAGTCGAGGAAGCAGACCACGGCGATGGCGACATCGGCGTAGGCGAAGAAGACGACCGATTCGCGGAAGGACGGCCAGTGCGCCACGTTCCAGCGCACGGCCCAGCCGATTCCACCCACGATGGTGACGACGACGACGGCTCGATCCGCGAGACCCTGGGCTCCGGACGGCGATCCGAGCGACAGGACAGCGATGGCCGTGACGACGAGGGTGAGGCAGGAGATCAGGCCGCGCATCCATCGCGCGAGGCCGCGCGACTCCACGAAGAGCCGCAACTGCTGCGTGTCACGCTGGGCGGACCAGCATTCCCGGAGCAGGGCGGCGAGCATCATGCATCGGAACGATACCCGTGATAACAGACACTGTCGGTACTAATCACCAGTGTGCGGGTCACAAACGGGGAAATAGCCGAATCAGGGCCGGCGGCGTTCGAGCCGCGCGACGAGCGTCCGGATCGTCCGGTCCTTCTCCAGTACGACATCGGACAGCGGGTTCGCGATCCCGCGCATCGCCGAATAGGCCCGCCACCGTCCCGGAAGCTGGATCCGTGCTGCTCGTCGCTCGATACCGTCCACCGCTCCCGCCGCGAGAGCCTCGGGGGAGATGGGCGTGAGAAGGGGTGCGGGGAAGGCTCGCGCCACCAGAGCGGTCGCGATGTCGTCGGCGCCGAAGGCCACGTCCGCGATGGGGGTCGCGACCCACCCCGGGTACAGGACTCCCGCGGTCGCGCCCGTGTGAGCGAGCTCGGCACGCAGGGCGCGACCGATCTGCTCCACCGCGGCCTTGGTCGCGGCGTACGGAGCGTTCGCCAGGCCGTTGAGATAGGCGTAGGTCGACGACGTGATCAGCACGTGGCCGCGGGCGGCGACGATGTCCGGCAGTGTCGCCCGGATCGTGTTCCACACGCCGTTCAGGTTGACCGAGACGACACGCTCGAAGACCCCGTCGGGAACGGTCGCCACGGTGTACGCGGTGTCGCCGCTCGAGATGCCCGCGTTGGCGTGCACCACGTCGATCCCGCCGAACCGGTCGTGGACAGAGGCGACGGCCGCACGGAGTTCGTCGGGAGACGTCACGTCCACGCGGAGGGCGATCGCCCGGTCGCCCAGGGCACGAGCGACGTCGTCGACGGACGGAGCGACGTCGAGCAGCGCGACCGCGGCGCCGCGGGAGACGAGTTCGCGTGCGACGGCGGATCCGATGCCGCCGCCGGCCCCCGTCACGACGGCCACGCGCCCGTCGAGGCGGAGCCGCGGGGATCTCCGGAACATGCCCGTGGTGCCGGAGGTCATGACGCTGCCACTCTCTCGGTGTCGGTCGACGCGGGCCGCAGGACGTGGTCGTCGTCCCGGAACGAGCCGGCCAGTCTGCGGTAGGTGAAGCTGAAGCCGGGGAACATGGCGATCACGCGTCCGGACGCGGACTTGTACCAGCTCGTGCAGCCACCGTTCTGCCACACCGTGCGTGTCATCTCGTCGTGGATCATCGCGGTGTAGCGCTCCTCGGCGGCGCGGGTGACCTCCACCGTGCGCGACGACGTCCGCCGAGCGTGCTCGATGGCCGACATGATGTACCGCATCTGGGCCTCGATGACGAAGATGGCGCTCGTGTGGCCGATCCCGGTGTTCGGCCCGGTGACGATGAACAGGTTCGGGAAGTCGGGGACGGTCGTGCCCAGATAGGCCCTCGGGTAGTCGGACCACACGTCGCGGAGCGCGCTGCCGTTCCGGCCGATGACCGGGTAGGAGATGACGCCGTCGGTGGCGTCGTATCCGGTGGACCACACGATCACGTCGAGGGGGATCTCGCGCCCCGTCGCGGTGGTGATGCCGGTGGGGGTGACTTCGGCGATGCCGTCGTCACGGTCGTGGAGCGTCGTGTTCGCGGAGCTGATGGCGGGATACAGCGTGTTGGACAGGATGATCCGCTTGCACCCGATCGTGTAGTCCGGTGTCAGCCTGGCCCGGAGATCGGGGTCCGCCACCTGGTTGCGGAGCAGATTCCGTGCGTGACGCTCGGCGAACAGCCAGAGGCCGACCTTCGAGTACTTGAAGCCGATGATCCGGGCCTCGAGCTTCCAGTAGATGGCCGCGCGCAGTGCTCGACGCACGAAGCCCACCCGCAGGGCACGGCGTTCCCAGGGTCGAAACTTCCGATCGGGTCGGGGCATCACCCAGTGCGGGGACCGCTGGAAGACGTGGAGCTCGCCCACCTCGGGCTGAACGGCCGGGATGATCTGCGCCGCGCTCGCACCACTGCCGACGATGGCGACACGCGCGCCGGCGAGGGGGACGTCGTGGTTCCACGCGTTGGTGTGGAACTGGGCGCCCGCGAAACTCTCGCGACCCGGGAAGGGCGGAACGACAGGCGTGCTGAGCGGCCCGGTCGCGTTGACCACGAACTGCGCACGATAGTCACCCGCTGTGGTCGTGACGTGCCAGGAGTCGGCGACCCACTCGATGCGCTTCACCTCGGCGCCGAGCACGGTGAGATCCCCGAGACCGTGCTTGTCCACGACGTGGCGGGTGTAGTCCTCGAGCTCGCTCTGCACCGCGAACATCTGCGACCAGTCGTACGGCTCGGACGCGATCGAGTAGAGCGGGCTCTGCACGTCGACGGCCGCTCCGGGGTAGGAGTTCTGCCGCCAGGTTCCGCCGGCGAACTCGCGTCGTTCCAGGACGACGATGTCGTCGATGCCGCGACGCAGCAGTTCGATGGCGGCGCACTGCCCACCGAACCCGCTGCCGATGATGACGACCGTGACGCTGCGCATCGCGCTCCCGAGTGGTGGGGCGCCCGTTCACGGACACCGCGGCAAGTGATGACAGCTATCATCACACCACATCTGGTGTACTCCGGGGAACGGATCCACCCACCCATTCACCCGACGAGGGGTTCCATGCCTGACGTGTCGCTGTCCGCACCGCTGACGTTGCCCAACGGACAGGTCCTGCCGAACCGGATCATGAAGTCCGCGCTCAGCGAAGCGCTGGGTACCCGTGACAACGCCCCGGACGAGAGACTGTCGCGTCTCTACCGCCGCTGGGGCGATGGTGGCTACGGGCTCCTCGTCACCGGGAACGTCATGGTCGACCACCGGCATCTGGGCGAGCCCGGCAACGTCGCGGTCGCGGACGGACGCGACCTGGACGCCCTCTCCCGCTGGGCGAAGACGGCGCAGGACGGTGGCAGTCCGATCTGGATGCAGATCAACCACCCCGGCCGTCAGGGCAACCCGGTGACGACGGTCGGCGGCACCCTGGCGCCGTCCGCGGTGGGCCTGGACATCCCCGGGATCCCGGCGCCCCGCGCGGCCAGCGGCGCGGAGATCGAGGACATCCTGTCGCGGTTCGCGACGACGGCCGCGGTGGCCGAGGAGGCGGGGTTCGACGGAGTGCAGATCCACGCCGCCCACGGTTATCTCGTCAGCCAGTTCCTCTCGCCCCTGACGAACCTGCGGACCGACGAGTGGGGCGGCGACATCGAGGGCCGCGCGCGTTTCCTGCTCGAGGTGGTGCGACGAGTACGGGCCGCCGTCTCCCCGGGCTTCGCCGTCGGCATCAAACTCAACTCGGCGGACTTCCAGCGCGGCGGTTTCAGCGAGGACGAGTCCCGTGAGGTGGTCTCGATGATCGGTGATCTGCCGGTCGATCTCCTCGAGATCAGCGGCGGCAGCTACGAGTCGCCCGCGATGATGGGCACCGCGGTGTCGGCCGGTACGGCGTCGCGCGAGGCGTACTTCCTCGACTACGCCGTCACGGTGCGCGACCTCGCTCCCCACATCCCGCTCGCCGTGACCGGTGGGTTCCGCACGCGCGACGGAATGTCGGACGCGGTGCGGTCCGGTGCGTGTCAGATGGTGGGACTCGGCCGCCCGACCGCCGTCCTGCCCGGAGCGGCACGGGACGTTCTCGACGGCACCGTCAGCGCACTGCCCAGCCCGTCCATCTCCGTTCCGGTGCCGGCCCGCTTCGCGACCCACCGCTCGGTCCGGTCGCTGGGGGGACTGCTCGATCTGCAGTGGCACACCGATCAGTTGCATCTGATGGGTGCCGGCAAGGATCCGGATCCGGCTCGGCCCGTGGCGAAGACGATGCTGTCGTCGTTGCAGCGCAACGGGATCGACGCTTTCACCGCGGCGCGGCGAGGATCCGCTGGCGGTGCGAGCTCCCCCGTGGGGACGGTGTTCGCGCTCGCACGCCATCGGATCCTCGATCCCGCCGTCCGGCTCGTTCGGTCACGCACCGGACGCTGATCGGCTGTCAGAGCGTCGGGATCAACCCCAGCGCCTCGAGATCACGCACGTACTTCGCGACGAGATCGCGCGACAGGTGCGGGATGTCGTCGATGTCCGCCAGTGCCGACCCCGGTGTCGACGTGTCGCGGACCGCGGCACGGAACACCTCGGCCGGTAGGGGTGACCCGGCGGTCGGCAGGTCCGGCCGCGAGTAGGCGTGCCGCAGCGGCAGCACCGAGGCGGACCGCTGCGCCGACGGCAGGGACTCGAGCGCGTCGGAGAACTCGGCGAACCACGTGTCGTAGTCGGCGATGCGCCGAATCGTCCTGCCGGACTCGATGATCCAGTCGACGACGGTGTCGAGAGAGATGCCGTCGTCGTGCGGATTGAGCACGTCGAAAGTCCGGTGTCCCGACGTCGCGCTGCCACCGAGCTCGGTGATCGCCGCTGCGGTGAAATCGGCGGGGAGTCCGTCGTAGTGTGCGCGCGGCCGCCCTGCATCGTCGACGGGTGCGCCCGTGTCCTGCCGGTAGAACGTCTCCGGGGCGATTCCGGTGGCGATCAGCGACAGCACCGTGCGGGTGAAGATGTCCGGGACGTTGAGCTGACCGGTCCACCGGGGGTGCGCCAGGATCATGTCCGAACGGAAGACGGTCACGGGGAGTCCGAAGGCGTCGGAGGCGTTGCGCAGCACCACTTCACCCGCCCACTTGGAGGTGCCGTATCCGTTGGCGTACGACTCGTCGAGGGCGCGGACCGGACTGATCTCGCGGATGTCGCCGTCCTCGGAGAAGGCCTCGACGCCCGCCGCGACGGCCACGGTGGACAAATAGGTCACCGGCTTGAGGTGATGCGTCAGGGCGAGCCGGGCGATCTCGGCGGTGCCGATCACGTTAGGGCCGAACAACTGCTCGTACGGCAGCGCGTGATTGACGAGCGCCGCGGGATGCACGATGCGGTCGACCCGCTCGGCCAGCGACGCGTACTCCTCGTCGCTCACGCCCAGGTTCGCCTCGCCCACGTCGCCGACGACGACCTCGAGCGCGGTGTCGGCCAGCGTCGTCCACCGCGACCACAGGGCCGGGTCGCCGGTGTCGAACGCGGTGTCGAGACGGGCACGAGCGTCCGCCGCGGTGCGTCCGCGCACGAGGCACACGACGGTGCCGCCGACCGCGGCCTGGCGTTCGAGCCACTCCAGGCACAGGAAGCGCCCGAGGTATCCGTTGGCGCCCGTGAGCAACACGGTCCGGGTGTCGGTGCGCACCGGTCCCACGTCAGCCGCGGACGAGAGGAACTCGTCGCCGAGGACTGCGCTCAGCGTCAGCTGATCGGCACGGGCCTGCGTCGCGTGCGCTCCGTGCACCGAGGCGAAGGTCGCGGCTCCCGTGGCATCCGCGTCGCCGCGTCGCCGCTCGATGTGGGTCGCGATCGCCGCGAGGTCGGACGACGGCGCGATGACGACCGTGACGGGGACGTCCACCTCGAAGATGTCCTGCAGCAGGGTGGCGAACGTCAACGCGGACAACGAGTCACCGCCGAGGTCGGTGAAGTGCGCATCGGGTGAGACCTCCGTGCCGGCGCATCCCAGCAACGCCGCGGCGGCCTCGCCGACGGTCTCCAGGACGGGTGCGTCGGCGCCGCGGCGGCGTAGTTCGCTCATCTTCGCCGTCTGGCCCTCGTCGATCTCGCGGTACCTGTCCTCGAGCGCCTCGCCGTAGCGCGCGGTCAGAGCGGGACGCAGCTGCTTGTTCGCTCCCGAGAGCAGACCGTTCTCCTGCGTGAAGGGCTCCGCGGCCAGGACGATGTCGCGCGGGACCTCGTAGGACTCGAGCTGCTCCTCGCGCGCGAGCGCCTGCAGGGAGTCGAGCACGGTGGCGGTGTCGGCTCCGTCGGCGGGCACGACCACGGCGAGGAGGTAGGACCGCTCGCCGCTGCCGTGCAGATGGATCTGGTCGACGGCGTCGGCGGACGCGTAGATCGACTCCAGGCGCGAGAGGGCGACGAACTCGCCCTGCGCCAGTTTCAGCACGTTCTTGCGGCGATCGACGTACACGAGATGGTCCGGCTCCGTCTCCGCGACCACGTCGCCGGTGCGGTAGAAGCCGTCCGCACTGAACATCTCGGCCGTCACGTCCGGCCGCTTGTAGTAGCCGGGCACGAGGGAATCGGTCTTGAGGAGAAGCTCACCGCGCGGGTAGGGGCGGTCGGTCACCGCGTACCCGAGCTCCGGAACGTCGTCGAGGCGGTACTCGAGCACCGGCGGCCGCTGGACGACGCCGTCGAACAACACCATGCCGGCCTCGGTGGAGCCGTAATTGTTCTGCACCGTCGTGTCCAGGAGTTCGGAGACGAAGTCGATGACCTCGGGGGAGGTCGGCGCGGTACCCACCACTGCGGAGAGGATGCGGCCACCGAGAGTGGTGGATCGCATGTCCTCGAGGACCTCGGCGCGGACGGCGTCCGCGCTCTCGCCGGTGCGGTGCGCCCGGGTCTCGATGCGTCCGAGGGCTGTCTGACGCAGTAGATCGCACACGCGGGGAACCAGCATGGCCACGGTCGGCCGGGCGAGTGCGTAGTCGTCGAGAAGCGTGGACAGATCGCTCGAACTCGCGAAGTACACGATGCCGCCGGCTGCCAGGGTCGTGAACACCGCCGCGCGCCCGGCGAGATGGCTCATGGGCAGGTAGTCCAGCGTGATCGCACCGGGTCGCCCGGCCTCGTCGGACTCCGCGCTCTGGTCGTACCAGTGGGACGTCGACCACAGGCGCGAGACGATGCGCTGGGTGTGGATGGCGCCCTTCGGGGTCCCGGTACTGCCGGAGGTGTAGATCAACGTGGCGATCCGGTCGGGATCGACGGCCTCGGGGCCGGCGAGCCGGGGGAGAGTGCGACCGCGTGCGATCGCCTCCCGCAGCGTCTCGATCGCGAGCACCGTGCCCGGTGCGGATCGTCGAGCCTCGGCGAGGCGGTCCTCGTCGTCGTCCACACGGTCGTCGTGGTCGAGGACGACGATGCGGCGGATGCTCGGGCACGCGGCGGCCACAGCCGTGGCGGTGGACAACTGTTCGTTGTCGACGACGAGTGCGACAGGCTCGACCTCGGCGGCGATGTCGGCGAGGCGTCCGGGAGCCGCGCCAGACTGGAGGGGAACGGCAACGGCACCGGTCCGGACCGTCGCCAGTTCGGCGACGACGTAGTCGGCACCGGCGAATCCCAGGGTCGCGACGAAGGTGTCCGGAGTGGCGACGTCGCCGAGTGCGGTCGCGAGATCGAGGGCATCGGACCACAGCGATCCATAGGTGATGGTGTCCATGCGCTGCTGGAGCCGACGCACCCGGCGACCGTCGTCCGCGGGCTCGATGTCGTACGCCCGGCGACCCAGCGCGGGCCGGTCTGCGTAGCGGTCCATGACCACCTCGACCATGGCGTGCAGATCGGGCGTCAGGTCCGCCACCTGTGCCGACACCGCGGGATCGGCGGCCGCGGCGCGCACCTCGGCATCGGTGTCGAGCAGGTGTGCCGCGCGGGCGGCGGCAGCGTCGGTCCGTGTGTCTCCTGATGTGATAGTGCTGGTCATGCTGTGTTTCCCCCTCTGATCGACGTCGCGCGGTCCCCGTCGCGCGGTATATCGTTACTCGAAGTAAGAGTAAGCCCTCGCGGACCTACGGAAACGTGATGTGCGACATAGCGTGCCCGAGATGTCCGGTGCGCCAGAAACTTCCGGGTCTGCGGTGCCGCGATCGATCGAGCGCAGGCACGGTGCGGGATACTGGGGAAGTGCCGGAGAAGATGCCGACGTCCAGGGTGGCCCGGGGCGCCGAGGTGGGTCGCCTCGTCGCGGGTCGCACGGCGCGTAACGCCACCATGCGAGTACGCATGGCGGGTCGCACCGAGGAACTGCGTGCCGCCCTCACGGCGAAGGAGGCGGTCCGCTCGGCCGAACGGCTGGTGACCGTCCTGGGCGGTCTCCGCGGAGCGGCGATGAAGCTGGGCCAGATGCTGTCGATGCTGGACCTGTCGTTCGTCCCCGACGAGCACCGCGACGAGTTCCACCGCAAGCTCGCCGAGTTGCAGAGCCGCGCACCCGCCGTCTCGTTCGACGACGTGCGCACTGTGATCGAGGCGGATCTGGGCGAGTCGATCGAGTCGCTCTACGCCGAGTTCGACGAGAGCCCGTTCGCCGCCGCGTCGATCGGTCAGGTGCATCGTGCCCGCTTGCACGACGGCCGGGAGGTGGCCGTCAAGGTGAAGTACCCCGGTATCGACGACGCGGTGCGGGCCGACCTGAAGAATCTGTCGTTCTACGTCAAGCTGTTGCCGGCGTCGATCCCGATGCTGTCTTCCCGTGCCGTCGTCGACGAGTTGCGCCGAAACCTCGAGGCGGAACTCGACTACCCGGCGGAGGAGCGGACGCAGCGCCGCGTCGCGGCACTGTATCGGGAGCACCCGCACTTCTTCATCCCGGACACCGTGCCGGAGCGGTGCGGCGCGGCGGTCCTGACGACCGAGTTCGTCGACGCGGTGCCGTTCGACAAGATCCGTGCGATGTCGGCGGAGGTGCGAGACCGGGTGGGTGAGACGGTGTTCCGCTTCTACATCGGGTCTCTGCACACGCTCGGCGAGTTCTGCGGTGACCCCCATCCGGGCAATGTCCTGCTGGCTCGGGACGGGCGCGTCACCTTCGTCGACTTCGGTCTGTACCTGCGGATGAGTCCGGCGGACGTCCGTTTCGAGAGAGAGTGCCTGCGAGCGGCGATCGAGGGTCGCGGAGACGATCTGCTCATCGCCATGTCCGCGCGGGGGATTCTCGACCCCGGCGCCGCCGTGACGGCGAGCGATTGTCTCGACTACGTCTGCGCAGCAGCGGAACTCAGTCTGAACGACGGGTCGGTCACCGTGACGCCAGAGATGGCGGGGGCGTGTTTCGTCCTCGCCGTCGACCCGCGATCGGGCAGTTTCGGCACCATGACCAAGCAGTGGTTGCCGCCCGAGCACGTCTTCTCCCGTCGCGCGGACTTCCTGACGTTCGGCATCCTCGGGCAACTTCGTGCCACCGCGAACTGGGGGCGGATCGCGCGCGAGTGGTTGTACGACGAACCGCCGAGCACCGCCATGGGTGTGGACATCGCCGCATGGCAGCCACCGCCCGCGTGAGGGAACGCATCCTCGCGGCGGCGGTGCGACGCCTCGAGCTCGGTGGTTTCGACGGCGTGACCATCAGTTCCGTGGCCGACGAGGCCGGTGTCTCCCGCCCGACGGTGTACGCGCACTTCGGTACCCGCGACGCCCTGGTGTCGGACGCGTTGCAGGACGTGAGTTCGCGTGTCATCGGGTCCGTCGTGTCCGCGGTCGGCGAGCGGGAGTCGGTGTCCGAGTTCGTCGTCGAGGCCATGGTCGCCGCGCGTGCGGCGTTCCGGTCGTCGCCGGCGTTGGCGCCGCTGGTGCATCCCGGCCGTGGAACGGTGATCTACGACGGATCCGCCTTCGGGATCGACGCGCTGAGCCTGACCCGATCTTTCCTCACGCCTCTGGTGGGAGCGCCCGCCGAGGCCGGCGGCGACCTCGACGAGGTCGCCGACCTCTGCATCCGCATGTTCCTGTCCGTGGTGCAGTTCGACAGCGAGGCGACCCGTTCCGACGACGCGCTCCGGGGCTATCTGCGCCGCCGCCTCGTGCCGGTCCTCGACCTGCCCGGCGCGTGACCCACCCGGCCGAGACCCTCCCGGACTTGACAATCTTTACGGGTATGTCAAAGGTGTAAACCCTCCGGGGGGACAAGCAGATCCGGACTGCCCAGCAGTGCGCTCACGAGGCGTGGGGCTCACATCATCCGCATCTCGCGCATCGGGGACTCATGCCATCGTTCGACCGTCGATCCTTCCTGTCCGCATCCGCCGCCTCGGCCGTGGCCGCCACGCTCGCGGGAGTGCTTCGACCTGCTCTCGTGAACGCCGTTCCGGCGGGGACCGACGGTTCCGGGCCGGTTCCACCCGACTTCCCGCCGGGAATCCCGCTGTTCCGGCAGCGGTACCAGAATTGGTCGAAGGAGATCGTGGTCGACGCGGTGTGGACGTGTTCGCCGCGATCCGCCGACGACGTGGTGACGCTCGCGAACTGGGCTCACGCCTCCGGTCACCGGCTGCGGCCGCGCGGCGCGATGCACGGGTGGACCCCGTTCACCATCGAGAACGGCGAGAACCTGGACCGGGTCGTGCTCGTGGACACCATGACCGCGCTGACCGGTGTCACCGTGGACACCGCGTCGTCCACCGTCACCGCCGGTGCCGGCGCGACTCTGTCCGACGTCCTCCAGGCGCTGGAGGACCGCGGTCTCGGATGGTCGAGTGTGCCCGCGCCGGGGGTTCTGTCCATCGCGGGCGCTCTGGCTGTCGGGGCGCACGGCGCCGTGGTACGCGCAGTGGGAGAACAGGTTCCGATCGGTTCGTCGTCGGGATCCTTGAGCAATCTGATGACCTCGATGACGGTGGTCGCGTGGAACGGGACCGGGTACGCACTGCGGACCGTCGCCCGGTCGGAGGCCGACGCGCCGGATCTCGCGGTCCATCTCGGCCGAGCGTTCGTCACCGAGGTGACGATGCAGGCGCATCCGGCGACTCCTCTGCGATGCGAGAGCATCACCGACATCGGCTGGGCGGAGTTGTTCGGAGCGCCGGGGGCACCGGGGCGTACGTACGTCGATTTCCTGGACCGGTCCGGCCGCGCGGAGGCGATCTGGTACCCGTTCACCGACACTCCGTGGCTCAAGGTGTGGACGCCGACTCCCGTGCGACCGCCGTCCTCCCGCGAGGTCGACGGACCGTACAACTACACGTTCTCCGACACCCTCCCGGAAGCGGTGTCCGACGCGATCGGTGCTGTCGTGTCCGGGCGGACGGAACTGACGCCCGCGTTGGGTCAGGTGTTCCTCGCGACGACGGTGGCGGGGCTCGCGGCCACGGGGTCGTCGGACATCTGGGGAGCGCCGAAGAACACGCAGTTCTACATCCGTCCGAGCACACTGCTCCTGACGGAGGGCGGCGGTGCGGTGATCACGGCTCGCGCGAACGTGGCTGCGGTCCTGCACGACTTCACCCGCTGGTTCCGAGAGCGCACCGAGCACTACGCGTCCCTGGGGCAGTTCCCGATCAACGGCCCAGTCGAGATCCGGTGCTGTGGTCTCGACCAGGGCTCGGACGTCCTCGTCGACTCGGCCGGCCCGCCGACGATCTCGGCCATGCGTCCGGTACCCGATCGTCCCGAGTGGGACACGGCGGTGTGGCTCAACGTGCTGGGCATTCCGGGAACGCCCGGGATGTTCGCGTTCTATCGCGAGATGGAGCAGTGGATGCGAGAACGTTTCGACGGTGCCGATGCGGTGTTCCGGCCGGAGTGGTCCAAGGGGTGGGCGTTCGACGAGGACCGCCCCTACCGAGACGTGCAGGCGCTCACGGCCACCATCCCCGACTCGTTCCGCGACGGGTACTCGGGCGAGCGGGACTGGGACTCCGTCGTCGGCACCGTCGACCGACTGGACCCGCACCGCGTGTTCGGCAATGCCTTCCTCGACCGATTCGTCCGGTGACGTGGTGATGCGGGCCACAGGAGCGGCGAGAACGTTGACGTGGGTAAGGATCGGTGCCTAATTTAAAACAGCTGTTTCAAACTAGCTGAGAAGAGACTCGACCCATGTCCTCACCCATCGCTGCCACGGCCGAGACGGAGGAGACCGGAACCGGACGCATCGTCGCGGTACTGGCCTTCGCCGGCATCACGGTCGCCCTGATGCAGACACTGATCATCCCGCTGGTTCCCCAGCTCCCCGCTCTGGTGAACGCCTCGGCCGCGAACACCGCGTGGGCCATCACGGCCACCCTGCTGGCGGGTGCGGTCGCCGTTCCCGTGACCGGCCGACTCGGCGACATGGTGGGCAAGCGGCGCATGCTGCTGGTCAGCCTGGCGCTGCTCGTCGCCGGATCGGTGGTCGGTGCCCTTGCGAACAGCCTCGTGCCCCTCGTCGTGGGGCGGGCACTGCAGGGTCTCGCCGCCGGTGTGATTCCCCTCGGCATCAGCGTGATGCGGGACGTGTTGCCTCGCAACAAGCTTCCCGGTTCGATCGCGCTGATGAGTGCGTCGCTCGGAGTGGGCGGCGCCCTGGGTCTTCCGGCCGCGGCGATCATCGCCGAGTACGCGGACTGGCACTTCCTGTTCTGGACGGCGGCTGCGCTCGGCGCACTGGTGGCGGTCGCCGTGGTCGTCGTCGTTCCCGAGTCGACGGTGCGCACCGGCGGCACGTTCGACATCGGTGGAGCGCTCACGCTGTCGGTCGCCCTGGTGACCCTGCTGCTCGGGATCTCGAAGGGTTCCGACTGGGGGTGGAGCAGCGCGTCGATCCTCGGCCTGCTGCTGGTGTCCGTCCTCGCGTTCGCGGCGTGGATCGTGTGGGAACTGCGCACTCCCCAGCCACTGGTGGACCTGCGGGTCTCGCTGCGGCGGCAGGTGCTGTTCACCAACGCCGCGTCGATCATGCTCGGTTTCGCGATGTTCGCACTCAGTCTCGTTCTGCCGCAGATCCTTCAGTTGCCCGCCGCGACCGGTGTCGGCCTGGGACAGTCGATCCTCGTCGCGGGCCTGGTGATGGCGCCGTCCGGACTGATCATGATGGCCGTCGCGCCGGTGTCCTCGCGCATCACCACCACGCGCGGACCGAAGATCACGCTCATGGCCGGCGCGGCGACGGTTGCCGTCGGCTACCTGCTGGGCATCGTGATGATGGGCGCGGTGTGGCAGCTGATCGTGGTCTCGCTCGTCATCGGTGCGGGCATCGGACTGGCGTACGGAGCGATGCCCGCCCTGATCATGTCGGCGGTGCCCGCCTCCGAGACAGCGGCGGCCAACAGCTTCAACACGCTGATGCGGTCCCTCGGAACGTCGTTCGCCAGTGCGGTCGCGGGGGTCGTTCTCGCGTCGATGACCGTGTCGTTCGGATCCACCGCGGTGCCGTCCGAGGCCGCCTTCCGGATCACCATGGCCATCGCCGCCGGCGCGGCGATCCTCTCGGTCGTACTCGCCTCCTTCCTTCCGCGTCACCAGGACGGCGAGGGCGAGGCGTCGGAGGTCGTCGGAGGTGCCGTCACCGACCGGGCCACCGAGCCGGTGGAATGAGCCAGGCCCGGTCGACGCGAGCCCCGTCCGCGCGCTCCGAGGCGACGCGCGAGGCGATTCTGGGTGCCGCCGAGCGGCTGTACGCGGAGAACGGTGTCGTGTCGGTGTCGAACCGTCAGGTCGGCGACGCGGCGGGGCAGAGTAACAGCGCCGTGGTCGGTTACCACTTCGGCAGCAAGGAGGATCTCGTCCGCGCGATCGTCGTCCGCCGGACGGGCGACGTCGAACGGATCCGCTCCGGCCACGTCGCGGCGATCGGAGAGGGTGCCGACCTGCGAGCCTGGGTGTCGGCACTGGTCCTGCCGTCGACGCAGTACTTCTCCGAGTTCGGCGCCCCCACCTGGTACGCGCGGTTCGCCTCCCAGGTCATGACGGATCCGGTGCTGCGGCCGATCCTGGTGGACGAGGCACTGTCCTCGGCGACGCTGCGAGAGACGGTGGCCGGCGTCACCTCGTGTCTGCCCCCGATTCCTGCCGACGTCCGCTCGGCCAGAGGGGCCATGGCACGCACTCTGCTGACGCACGTGATGGCCGAACGAGAGGCGGAGTTCGCCGCGTCGGGCGCCGATCCGACGTCGTACTGGACCGCGTGCGGCATCGACCTCGTCGACGCCATAGTGGGGATCTGGTCCGCTCCTGTCTCCCGCTGACGTCGCGACGCGTCGTCAGCGGGCTCGCCGCGCCGACGACCGGGCACCCGTCGACCTAGACTTTCCGGATGCAGACTGCCGGGAACAGGCTCGAGCGACGGAAGGCGCGCACGCGCCAGGCTCTCGTGGACGCCGCGCGCGAGATGATCGCCGACGGGCGTTCCTCCACCGCGAGCATCGCCGACATCACGGCCGCCGCCGACGTCGGGTTCGGGAGCTTCTACAACCACTTCGAGGACAAGCCCGCACTCTTCGCCGCCGCCGTGGAGCAGGTTCTCGAGCAGATGGGGGAGACGCTCGACGGAGTCTCGCCGCGCTCGGACGATCCGGTGCAGATCTTCTGCGACGCCGTCAGGCGGACCGGTCGTGCCGCCGTATCGCATCGTCAGGCCGCGGAGATCGTCGACCGGTCGGGGTTCGCGTTGCTCGACGCGCCCGGTGGTCTCGGGCCGCGGGCCCGCCGGGATCTCGCGGCGGCGGTGGACGCCGGACGACTCGAGATCGAGGACCTGTCTCTCGCGACGGCGATGACGGCGGGTGTGCTGTTCGCCCTGGTGCACCGGTGGCTCGAGGACCCGGGCTCCGTCGACGATCGCCGGATCGACGACGCAGCGGAGCGGCTGCTGGTGATGCTCGGAACGGACCCCGACACCGCTCGGGCAGTGGCGCACACGGACCTGGAGATGCCACAGATCTCCTGACGATTCGGGACCGTCCCGACCCGGCGACGTCTTCCAGTGACGGCGAGTACCTGATAACCTCTGTCACAGTTAGTCACGGAGATGTACCCGCCCACGGAAGGACGACGCCATGACCAGCACACTCGACCCGGAACTCACCGTCTCGGACGCCGAGGACGTGTCTGCTCGGCTGCTCGATTCCGTCGCAGCGCTCTCGTACGACCCCATGCAGGAGGTCGACTGGGAGGCTCCCCTCGACCCGGAGCAGTTCGGCCTCAATCCTGAGTGGAGCACCCTCTACGGCACTGATCTGTGGAAGGAGATGACGGCCGAACAGCGCGTCACCCTCACCCGCCACGAGGTCTGCTCGATCATGAGCACCGGCATCTGGTTCGAGATGATCCTGCAGCAGATGGTCCTGCGTGATCAGTACTGCAGCGACTCGTCGTCCTCGGACTTCCAGTTCGCGCTCACCGAGATCGCCGACGAGTGCCGCCACTCCCTGATGTTCGCCAAGGCGTGCCGCACCATGGGCATCAAGGCGTATGTCCCGCGCCGGCTCAGCATCGAGCTCGGTCGTGGCTTCAAGACCCTCGCCGTGTCGGAGGCCGCCTACGGCGGCATCCTCGTCGCCGAGGAAGTGCTCGACGTCATGCAGCGCGACTGGATGCGCGGCGAGAACGTGCTCCCGTTGGTGCGCACCACCAGCAAGATCCACGTCGTCGAGGAGTCGCGGCACATGACGTTCGCGCGTCAGCAGATGCGCGAGAACATGGCGGGAATCTCCGCCGCCCGCCGTAAGTCCGCGGCCCTGCTCATCGCCATCGCCGCCCGAGTCATCGTGTCCAACATGGTGAACAAGGACGTCTACGCCGCGGCCGGTCTCGACCGGGACCGCGCCGTGCGCGAGGCGAAGAACAACACGCACCACCACGTCATGATGCGCACGAGCAGCCAGCACCTGATGGCGTTCCTCAGCGACTGTGGACTGCTGACCAAGCCCGCTGCGGCCGTCTACCGCACCATCCACATGGTCTGACGCTCCCATGGCCTTCGCGATCACCCAGAACTGTTGCAACGACGCATCGTGTCTGTCGGTCTGTCCGGTCAACTGCATCCACCCGACGCCGGACGAGCCGGACTTCGGCAAGACCGACCTGCTGTACATCGATCCGCGGTCCTGCATCGACTGCGGCGCCTGCGCGGACGCGTGCCCGGTGGACGCGATCACGCGGGTGTCGCGGCTGTCGCCGTCGCAGGCGATCTACGCGGAACTGAACGCCGACTACTACCGGGACCGGCCGGTCGATCATGCATGGGGCGCACCGACGTTCCCGCCGGCGGACATCGGCTCCGTGTCGCTGAAACGGGTCGCCGTGGTGGGAACCGGGCCGGCCGCCTGCTACACCGCGACGGCGCTCCTGCGGCAGACCGATGCCGCGGTGACCTTCTTCGACAAGCTGCCCGTGCCGGGTGGTCTCGCGAGATACGGTGTGGCACCCGATCATACGAGTACCCGGCGCATCGGTGAACACTTCCGGTCGCTGTTCGTGCACTCGCGCGTGACGATGCGCCTCGGCGTCGAGGTCGGGGTCGACGTCACGGTGGAGGAACTCTCGCGGAACTTCGACGCGGTGGTCTACGCGGTGGGTGCCGATCAGGACAGGCAGCTTCCCCTCGAGTCCGAGGTCGTCCCGATGAGTGCCCGCACCCTCGTCGGCTGGTACACCGGTCACCCCGACGTCCCCGCCGACGCCGTGGATCTGCGCGGCGTGACGCGCGTCGTCGTGATCGGCAACGGGAACGTGGCGCTCGACGCGGCGCGAATTCTGACAGCTCCCGTCGAGGACCTCGTGGGCACGGAGATCTCGGCCCACGCGCTCGCGGCGCTACGGGACAGTGCGGTGCGGGAGGTCACCGTGCTCGGTCGACGCGGTCCCGAGGTCGCCGCCTTCACCCGGTCCGAGTGCCAGGCGCTCGTCGATCGCACATCGGTGCCCGTTCTGGTCGCGGGCGACGACGATCTCTCCTCGGTCCTGGCGGCGCTGCCGCTGTCCGCGTCCGCTGCACCGCTCGTCACCGCACCGCGCGCCGACGAGGCCGAGACGGGTGACGGCGCGCCGCGCATCGTCTTCTCGTTCGGGCGCGCACCGGTGGCGGTACGCCCGGGAGCGCTCGACGTCCGCGGATCCGGCACGTCCGACGCGGGGATCGCGAGCTCGATTCCCGCCGATCTGGTGCTGCAGGCGACCGGGTATCGCGGGTCCGCCCTGCCCGGACTTCCCTTCGACGCGGACCGCGGAACCGTGCGCAACGTCGAGGGTCGCGTCGTGGACTCCGAGGACCGCCCGGTGGCCGGGGCCTACGTCGTGGGATGGGCCAAGCGTGGCGCCACGGGGGGTATCGGCGACAACAAGCTCGATGCCGAGCGCACCGTCGAGCTGATGCTCGCGGACTCCCTCTCCGCAGCCACGTCGTCGGGTCGCGCGACGGCCGGCCGACGACCATTGTTCGGCCGTACCGGCCGATAGGCGAGCCGCGGCGAGCGACCGTTCCCGGCCTCCACCGTCAGCCCCGGACAGCACCTCCAGGAGGTGTGGTCCGGGGCTGACTGCGTTCCCGGGTGTCGGTGTGACGCTGTGAGAGCGCCCGAGTCGCCGTCGTGGGGCGCGAATTCGCCACGAATCGCCGATCAGCTCTTCGTGGCTTTTCACGAAATTCAGTCTGCTTCGTCGGTGCAGTTCTACGAAGAGTCACCAAAGCGACCCGGAATACGAACGGGTAACTCGGATATAGGTTGTCGTAACGGGTCAATGACCTGCGGTTCGTTCTCGGGCCTCGAAAAGGGCAGTTCCGTCGCACGTCACCGATTTCGGGGCGGAATCCACTTTTTGCTCGGGAAGCGGGACAATAAGTGTGTGGATTCGTCGTCCGGCGAGTCCGTGGTCTGTTGGTCGGGGCGCCGGACGGCGATCCGACAACTCTGTCCGAGAGGTGTCCGATGTCGACGACTCTGCTCGCCCCCACCCGCCTGATCACACAAGGGAGCACGCGCCTTGCAGATCGTGATAGTGGGACCGTTCTGGTGATGAGTTCCCCGTCCGCCGATCGTGGGCTCTGGGACGAGTACCTCGCCTGCGCCACGCGGTCCTACGAGCGCCACGGAGTGGGCGTCGCGCTCGACGTCGAGCGCGTCGCCGACGGTGCGGACACCGCTGTGTTCTACGCGGCCGTGGACCGTGCGGGGCAGGTCGTCGCCGGCGTCCGCGGCCAGGGCCCCTACCTCAGCGCGGACCAGTCGCACGCTCTGGTGGAGTGGGAGGGCAATGCCGCCCGACCCGACGTCGCGGAACTCATCCACGATCGACTGCCCGCCGGCGTGGTGGAGATGAAGACCGCGTTCGTCTCCGCGGACGCCCAGCATCCCGGTGCGCTCTCCGCACTGTTGTCCCGCACGGCGCTGCCCACCATGGTGTTCACGGGCGCCCGGTACGTCATGGCCACGGCGGCCGATCACGTGCTGCGACGGTGGGAGTCCGGCGGCGGCCGTGTGGCCGAGAACATCGCCCCCGCCGCGTACCCCGACGAGCGCTACCGGACCCGCATGATGTGGTGGGACCGGTTCTCGATCATGGACGACGTGACCGAGGACGTGTGGGCACGCATCACTCGCGAGACGGAGGTGCTGACGGGTCGTGATCTGATTCTGGCGGCGTGATCGCCGGGGTCACCGGTACCAGTCGGCGAGCCACCGAGCGCAACGCCACTGCCGCCACGAGCGGCAGGACCGCCGCGGCCGCCCACGGAACCGCTTCGCCCACAGGCGTGTCCGGCATCACGTCGATGATCGCGCCGAGTGCGACCGATCCCACGAGCACCCCGATCCCGCCCAGCGAGGCCAGCAGGCCGTAGTACGAGCCCGTGCTGCGCTCCCGCGCCATCCGAGGGACGAGGTCGCGCGCGAACGGCATGGCGATCATCTGACCGACCGTCAGCAGCACGACGAACGCGGCGGGTCCCACGAGCCCCGCGGCACCCTCGGCACCGAGCATGGCGGCCACGGCCGCCGCTCCGAACGCGATCCCCATGACGGCGAAACCCAGCGGGAGCACGCGTACCAGCGAGAACCGGCGCAGTGCTCGGGTCACGCTCATCTGGCCGACGACGACGAGTGCCGATGCCGCGGCGAAGAACCATCCCAGGGGAGCCTGCGATCCCCACACCTGCTCGACCCGCAACGGCAGCAGGAGATAGAGCTGGTTGTATGCGACGAGCTGCGCGCTCATCGCTGCGGCGAAGACGAGGAAGAGGCGGTTGCGGGCGATCTCACGCCAGTCGTCGAGCCAGGAGTCCGTGGTCGAGTCGGCACGTCGAGCGGGCAGCAGCGCCACGTGCGCGAGCGTGATGACGACGAACACCCCGGCAGCGACGAGGCAGGTGAGGCGAAAGTCCACCGCGAGCAGCGCGGAGCCCAGCAACGGACCGGTGAACGCGCCGATCTGGCCGAACACGGTGAACAACGCGATCGCGTCGAGGCGGGACTGGCCACCCGCACGTTCACCCTCGCCCGCTTCCAGCGCCACTGCGCTCTCGACCGCCGGCGAGAACAGTGCCGCGGCCACACCGGTGAGGGCCGTGGCCGCCAGGACGGCCGGAAGGCTCTGGGCGAACGCCAGTCCCACGAATCCGAGCACGCGCAGGACGCACCCCGTCAGCACCACAGGTTTGATGCCGAGGCGGTCCGCCAGCGTTCCGCCGACGACGAAGAGTCCCTGCTGCGAGAACGTGCGGACTCCGAGCACGACACCGACCACCGCTGCGCCGAGACCGAGATCGGACGTCAGGTGCACGGACAGGTACGGCAACACCATGAAGAAGCCGATGTTGAACGCCATCTGCGTCAGGACGAGGAGTCTCACGGTGGGGGTGGCCGCGTGGAGGTCGTGCCAGGGAAGCACCCGACCGCGGCGAGATGCCCTCAGCACGCGGAGAGCGCGGTGGGACGGTCGGCCTGTGCGGCAGGATCGCCGGTGGGCCGACGCCCACGGCGGGATCGCACGGCGCTCGACAGCGAGACCGCCGTGACCGACAGTAGAACGAGGCTCACCAGGGGCGCGAGAGCCACCCAGGGCGCCCGTTCCACCGTGGACACCCCGTCGGCCAGCACGAGACCCCAGTCGGGACTGGGTGGTTGCGGTCCGAGCCCCAGGAAGCCCAGGGCGGCGAGCGCCAGGGCGATGCCCGGCAGCCGTAGCACTCCGTGACGCAGAACGGCGGGGCCGACCGCCGGCAGCACCGATCCGAACAGCACGCGGAGTCGACCTGCGCCGAGGGTGGGGAGGACGGCGACGTACGGCCTGGCCGCAACCTCGGCCGACAGCGCTGCGGTGTGCGCGGCCAGGGGCGCCCACGAGACCGACAGGACGGCCACGGCCGCTGCTGCGGCACCGGGGCCCACGACGGAGGCGACGATCACGCCGGCGATGACCGGAGGCGCAGCGTTGGTCACCTCGATCGGACCGGTGAACACCCGCGCCGCCGAACCGAGAACCAGACCCACGAGCACACATCCCAGTGCGACCGTCGCGGACACGGTGACGGTGTGTGCCGCACCGTGAGCGACGCGGGCGAGCACGTCGCGTCCCGATGCGTCGGTGCCGAAAGGATGTGCGAGGGACGGCGGCAGGAATTTTCCTCGCGTGGTGGCGAACGGGTCGCGGGGCAGGCCGACGAGCACCATGATGCCCAGCGCGCTCGCGGCGACGGCGGGCACGACGAACGGGAGCCGACCCGCGGCGACTCGTGCGGTGGGTACCGGGACAGCGCGATCGTGCACCGACCGGCCGAGCAGTGCCCGGCGGGCGGCCTGCGCGGCCACACCGATGAGGACGCTGACCCCCATGAGCAGCAGGATGTCGGCCTGCAGTGCCGGAAGGTCCTGCGACTGAGCATTTCCGAGCATCGATCGTCCGATCCCCGGGATGGCGAAGACGCGTTCGACCGCGACGGCCCCACCGAGGAGCCCCACCATCACGAGGGCCATCTGGGAGGTGAGCGACGAGGCCGCGCGGCGCAGCACCGCACTGGCGAGCGTGCCGCGATCCACGTCGGCGACCGTCCACGTGGTCACCCACGCCTCGGTGAACGACACCGACACGGCATCGGCGAGCAGACGACCCAGCAGCCCGCCGGCCGGGAGGCCGAGTGCGAGAGCCGGGAGGATCGCCGAGGTCGGACCGGTCCAGCCGTACGACGGAAGCGACAGCCACACACTGCCGACGATCACTGCGACGGATGCCAGCAGGAACTCCGGCACCGAGGTGAGAACCGAGGCGCCGACACCCGACGAGCGGGACGGCCGCCCCCGCAGCCCGGCGCGCAGTGCCGGAGCCACGATCACCGTCGCCACCGCACAGGCCACCGCGAGGGCGAAGCCCATCAGGGTCGTCGAGACGGCGAGCGCGTCGAGGGCGCCGGGTAGAACGGGCCTGCCGGTGTTCCACGACGTACCGAGATCGCCCCGCAGGACTCCGCCGAACCACTGGCGCAGCAGCGTGATCGGACCCGCATCGAGTCCCAGATCGGCGCGGATCGCGGCGAGCGCGGCGGGTGTCGGCTCCTGGTCGGCGGAGCGCGCACGCAGGATCGACAACGCCGGGTCGCGGCCCGACAGCCACGGCAGCAGTGCGACCACCACGATCACGCCCGAGACGGACAGCAGGCGAGAGGCGGAGACGAGGACGCGGCCGGACGTCATCCGACCGTGGTGTCGGTGGTGACCAACATCCGTTCCCGCGGATCGCGCGCCGCACCCGACACCGACGCGGCCTCACCCTGCACGACGCGCTCGTGCAGCATCGGCACCACCGCATCGCGCTCGAGTATCAGCCGCTCCGCCTCGAGGACGGCGGCGCGGCGCGCTGCTCCCGGCTCGGTCGCCGAGGCGGTGGCCAGAGCGGAATCGACGGCAGGGTCGCAGAACTGCGCGATCGTGAAGGATCCGGCACAGGCGAAGTCGGAGTACATGTAGGCGACGGGGTCACCCGAGTCGAGCACGGTCGCCCGCGACAGGATGAACGCGTCGAACGCGCCGGCGAGAGCATCGGCCTCGATGAACTGGTACTCCCGGACCACCTGTTCCACCACGAAACCGCGGGCCTCGAGCTCCTGCTGCAGCAGCACCGCCACCTCGGGTAGTTCCGCGCGATCGGTGAAGGTGCCCAGGGTGATCCGTCGTCCCGCGGGATCGCCGGCCGGGGCGGTCGTGCGTGCGGGCCGATCCGCCGTCCACGGCAGGGCGGGTCCCAGAAGTCCGCGGGCGACGTCGGCTCGGCCCTCGTACACCTGGTCGACGAGTCGATCGGCATCGACGGCCTCCCGCGCCGCGGCACGCATCGACGGGTCGGCGAAGGCGCCCGTCCTGTTGTTCAGATACAGGGTGTTGGTGCGCGGCATGGGCACCTCGTGCACGAGTGCCGGATCGACCAGCGCCGCCTGCGACACCGGCACTGCCTCGACGATGTCGGCGGTGCCGTTTCGCAGCGCCGCGGCCCGCGCTGTGCCGTCGGGGACGAAACTCACGTCGATGCCCGAGGCCTTGGCCGGACCACCCCAGTAGTCGTCGTTGCGATCGAGTGTCGCCGTGGACGTGCCGTCCACCGCGGTGAGCACGAACGCGCCGGTGCCGTGTCCGACGGGATCGACGGGGCCACCGCCCGCGTACGCGTCCGGCGAGAGGATGGCCAGCTGCGGACTCGACAGTCGCTGGGGTATCAGCGGATCCACCGTCGCGGTGCGCACCGTCACGGTGTCCGTGCCGTCCGCCTCGACGGTCATGTCGACACCGTCGAGAATGCGGGGCTTCGGCGAGGCGGTGGTGGCCGCGGTGAGCGCGGTGACCACCGCGGCGGCGTCGAGCGGCGCACCGTCGTGGAACCGGACGTCGGGCCGCAGGTCGATGCTCCAGGTCGTGTCGTCGACGCGAGTCCAGGCGGTGGCGAGGGCAGGCTGTGCCTCGCCGAGATCGTCCAGTACGACGAGGGTCTCGGCCGTCGACCACCGGGACAACTTGAAGGCGTCGTCGCTCAGCGGGGTCAGCCCGGAGCGCGGCGGCTGCAGCATCGCCACACGCACTCGGCCGCTCCCGTCGTCGGCGGACGGTGATGCCGCGAAACAGCCGGACAGCGCGAGCACCGACACGGTGAGAACGGCGGAGAGGGGCAGCATTCGGCGGGGGGACCGCATCATGGGCAATCTTTCGAGGGAAGGTCGGACGGAACGAACTACAGGTGCGCGCGGACGGGAAGACGCGGTACCGCATCGACCAGGGCGCGGGTGTGGGTGTGCTGCGGGGACCCGAGAACCGTGGTGGTGCAGCCAGTCTCGACGATCACGCCGTCGGCCATGACCAGAAGACGGTCACTCGTGCGGGCGGCGACGGCGAGATCGTGCGTCACCAGCAGCGACGCGGTGCCGTCGCGGTCGCACACGGTCTCGAGGACATCCAGGACGAGATCTCGCAGGGGCAGGTCGAGTCCACTGACCGGTTCGTCGGCGACGAGGTAGCGGGGTCGGCACGCGAGGGCGCGAGCGATGGCCACCCGTTGTCTCTGGCCGCCCGAGAGCTCACCGGTGCGGGCGCCGACCATCGACGCGGCCACCTCCACCGAGTCCAGGGCCGCGAGGGCGCGAGCGCGGTGATCGCCCTCGCACCGCAGCCACCGCAGCGGTGCGGCGACCGAGTCGAGCACGGTGCGACGCGGGTCCAGTGAGGAACCGGGATCCTGCGGAACGTACTGCACCTCGCGGCGGAACCAGCGGGTCGAGCGGGCCGTTCCCGGCCGGATCGCGGCGCCGTCGAGTGTCACCTCGCCGGAGTCGGTCGTCTCCATCGCCAGCAGCATCCGGAGCAGGGTCGACTTGCCCGAGCCGGAGGCGCCGACGAGTGCGATTCGCTCCGAGGGCGCGAGGGAGACGGTGACGTCGTCGACCGCGAGCGTGTGTCCGTCGTACCGGCGCGTCAGTGCGCGGCCGTGCAGACCGGGAGATCCCGACGTCACGATGCGACCGGGGCGGAGTGCAGCGCCGCGTCGGCGGACCGTGCGCGCGAGACGAGCCTCGCCGTGACGGGATGGCGCGGTGCTGCGAGAATGTCTGTGACGGTGCCTGTCTCGATGATCGATCCCCGGTCGGCGACCACGACGCGGTCGCAGAGAGAGGCGGCGACGGCCAGGTCGTGCGTGACGAACAGCAGGGCGGGTCCTCGATCGCCGCCGGTCGCGGCGCCGAGAGTCGCGACGACGGTGCTCTGGCTGACCACGTCGAGTGCCGTGGTGGGCTCGTCGGCCACGATCACCGGGGCGTTCGAGGCCAGAGCCATCGCGATGCAGACACGCTGACGCTGCCCGCCGGAGAGCTGGGCCGGACGCGCTGCCGCGATGCGCTCGGGATCGGTGAAAGCCATGCCCCGCAACAGTTCCTCTCGGTCGGCACGTCGCCGACTCGCCTCGCCGCGATGGCGCAGTGCGAGATCGAGCTGCCGTCCGACTGTGAGGAAGGGGGCGAGTGCGGACGACGCGTCCTGGAAGACCATCGCCGCCCGGGCGTCACGGGGGCGGCGGGGGACGGGCGTGCCCGCCACGTCGTGACCGCCGATGCGCACGTGACCGTCGACGACCAGGTCGGGAGGGGTGACGCCGACGACGGCGGACGCGATCACGGATTTCCTGGAGCCGGACGCGCCGACCAGTGCGACACGGTGTCCCGCAACGACATCGAACGTGATGCCGGTCACGAGCGTGGTGGCGCCGACCCGGACGGTCAGGTCCTCGACCTCGAGCACGGTGGTGGCCCTCCGCCTTCTGTCGATACTGATAATCGTTGTCGTCGAGACAGTAGGGGTTCGTCACGATGGGGGCAAACCGGCCGACGTCGCCCGTCCGATCCGACAACGGTTGTCGGTAACGCTATGATCGCTGCACGTCGTCCTCGCAGGCGATCCACCGTCACCGATCCGCAGCTGCTCGCAGCGCGGTGCAGAGGGAGTCCCACCATGATGTTTCCCGTCATCGCCAAGGCGGCGTCCACCGTCGTGACCGGGGTCGTGGGCGTCGCGGCCTACAACGGTGTGAAGAAGATCGTCGAGCGTGCACCGCTGCGCGAGGCTGCCGTCCGGGTCACCGAGGTGAGCCTGCGGGGGGTGCGCAAGGCGGAGGTCAAGGCCGAGTCCGCCCGTCTCGCGGTCTCCGACGTGGTCGCCGAGGCGAAGGATCGCATGGGTGAGGAGGCGCGGCCCCCGGCGGCGTCCGACGTCGGTCACGGCCACGACCACTGAGCGCCGACGTGAGCACCGCGGTCGCCGCTCGCACGGACACCGGTCCCGCCGAGACGCCGACACCCGCAGCACTCGAGGTCCTGTCCCACGGCGCCGGCAGGATGCGCGTCCGACTCGACTGGATCGCCGGCAGTGACGTCCGCGCGGTCGCGGTCGAGGACTTTCTCGACGCCGTTCCCGGTGTCCGCGCCGTGCACGCGTTCCCTCGGACGGCGTCCGTCGTCGTCTGGTACTCCCGCTCCCGTACCGACCCCGCGTCGGTGCTGGCCGCGCTGACGGCCGTACCCGCGGCGACCGCGCTCACGCCGGGCCAGGCCGCGGTGCGCACACCACGGTCGGCAGACGTCGGTACCGGCGAGCTGCTGCGCATGACGGTGGGCGGAGCGGCCCTGGTCCTGCTGGGCCTGCGCCGGTACGCGCTGCGCCGACCTCCCGTGCTGGGCCCCACCAGTCGGCTCGTCGCCACCGGGGTCTCCGTCTTCACCGGCTATCCCTTCCTGAAGGGCGCCGTGCGGTCCCTCACGGGAGGCCGCGCGGCCGGAACGGACGCCCTGGTGTCCGCGGCGACGGTCGCGAGCCTCGTCCTGCGTGAGAACGTCGTCGCCCTCACCGTGCTGTGGCTGCTGAACATCGGCGAGTACCTCCAGGAGCTGACGCTGCGCCGCACCAGGCGTGCCATCTCGGATCTGCTCAGCGGCACCCACGACACCGCGTGGATCCGGACCGGTGACGGTGCCGAGGTCTCCGTGGACATCGACTCGCTCGAGGTCGGCGACGAGGTCGTGGTGCACGACCACGTCGGAGTCCCGGTCGACGGCACCGTGATCGAGGGCGACGCCGTCGTCGACCAGTCCGCCATCACCGGCGAGACGCTGCCGGTCACTGTGACCGTGGGGACCCGGCTGTCGGCCGGATCCGTCGTGTTGCGCGGCCGCGTCGTCGTCCGCGCGTCGGCCGTGGGTCGCGACACGGCGATCGGCCGCATCATCGCCCGGGTCGAAGAGGCGCAGGAGGATCGCGCGCCCATCCAGACGGTGGGCGACAACTTCTCCCGTCGCTTCGTGCCCGCGTCGTTCCTGCTCTCGGCCGCCACGCTGCTCGTCACCCGTGACGTCCGCCGGGCCATGACCATGCTGCTCGTCGCGTGCCCGTGCGCGGTCGGTCTGTCCACCCCCACCGCCATCAGCGCTGCCATCGGCAACGGTGCCCGGCGCGGAATCCTCATCAAGGGCGGGTCCCACCTCGAACAGGCAGGCCGTGTCGACGCCGTCGTCTTCGACAAGACGGGAACGCTGACGGTCGGGCGCCCGGTGGTGACCAACGTGATCGCGTTCCACGACGCGTGGGAGCCGGAGCAGGTGCTCGCCTATGCGGCCAGCTCCGAGATCCACTCTCGGCATCCGTTGGCGGAAGCCGTGATTCGCAGTACCGAGGAACGTCGCATCGAGATTCCACCGCACGAGGAGTGCGAGGTGCTCGTCGGGTTGGGCATGCGGACCGTCTCGGACGGCCGGACGCTGCTGCTGGGCAGTGCGCCGCTGCTGCGCAGAGAGAACGTCGAGGTCTCCGAGGAGGCGTCCGACTGGGTGTCCCGTCTGCAGCACCGCGCCGAGACACCGCTGCTCCTCGCGGTCGACGGCGTGTTGGTCGGGCTGGTCAGTCTGCGCGACGAGATCCGCCACAA
Organism: Rhodococcus sp. SORGH_AS_0301; assembly: GCF_030818285.1. NCBI lineage: Bacteria > Bacillati > Actinomycetota > Actinomycetes > Mycobacteriales > Nocardiaceae > Rhodococcus > Rhodococcus sp. SORGH_AS_0301. The sequence goes on along the minus strand of NZ_JAUTAC010000002.1, from coordinate 2,629,178 downwards.
CGCCGCCGAGGTACTGCGCGCGTTGCGGGCCGACGGTGTGCACCGCATCGTGATGCTCACCGGGGACAACCCGGCCACGGCCGCCGCCGTCGCGGCCGAGCTCGGTATCGACGAGTGGCGCGCCGAGGTCATGCCCGAGGACAAGCTCGACGTCGTCCGCGCCCTGCAGGCCGAGGGCCACATCGTCGCGGTCGTCGGCGACGGCACCAACGACGCGCCGGCGCTCGCGGCCGCGGACATCGGCATCGCGATGGGTGCCGCCGGGACCGACGTCGCGGTGGCGACCGCGGACGTGGCACTCGCCGGGGACGATCTGGCGCGACTGCTCGACGTGCGCGCCCTGGGGCGGCGCTCGGTGGCCGTCATCCGCCAGAACTACGGCATGTCGATCGCGGTCAACGCGATCGGACTGGCCGTCAGTGCCGGCGGAGCACTGTCGCCGGTTCTCGCGGCGATCCTGCACAACGCGTCGTCCATCATCGTCGTCGGTAACAGCGCGAGACTCATCGAGTACAGGCCCGAATCCGGGTAGGTTCGACAGAATGACGACCACCGCACCGCGTACCACCGCAGCACCCGTCGGACCGCTCGACCTCTTCGCCGCCGACTCCCTGCTCGACGAGGACGAGCGTGACATCGCGGCCACGGTCCGCGCGTTCGTCGACAAGCGGCTCAAGCCCGAGGTGGGGGACTGGTTCGAGGCCGGCACCCTTCCGCGTGAGATCGCCCGCGAGTTCGGCGGCATGGGTCTGATGGGCATGCACCTCGAGGGGTACGGCTGCGCCGGGACCAATGCGGTGAGCTACGGCCTCGCGTGCATGGAACTCGAGGCGGGCGACAGCGGGTTCCGGAGCTTCGTCTCCGTGCAGGGTTCGTTGTCCATGTTCTCGATCCACCGCTACGGGTCGGAGGAGCAGAAGCAGGAATGGCTCCCGCGTCTCGCCACCGGGGAGGCCATCGGGTGTTTCGGGCTGACCGAGGCCGACTTCGGCTCCAACCCGTCGGGAATGCGCACCCGCGCCCGACGGGACGGCGACGACTGGATCCTCTCCGGCTCCAAGATGTGGATCACCAACGGCACCCTCGCCGACGTGGCAACGGTGTGGGCGCGGACCGACGAGGGCTTTCGTGGATTCGTCGTGCCTACGGACGCACCGGGTTTCGCCGCTCACGCCATCGGTAAGAAGTTGTCGCTCCGCGCGTCGGTGACGGCGGAACTCGTCTTCGACGACATCCGGTTGCCGTCGTCGGCAATGCTGCCGGGTGCCACCAGTCTCGGAGCTCCGCTCTCCTGCCTCAACGAGGCGCGGTTCGGCATCGTGTTCGGCGCTCTCGGCGCAGCGCGAGACAGTCTCGAGACCGCCATTGCGTACGCGAACTCCCGCGAGGTGTTCGACCGGCCGCTCGCGAGTTTCCAGCTTACGCAACAGAAGCTGGCCGACATGACGCTCGAGCTCGGCAAGGGGTTCCTTCTCGCCGTCCACCTCGGCAGGATCAAGGACCGCGGTGAGATCACGCCGGATCAGGTGAGTCTGGGCAAGCTCAACAACGTGCGCGAGGCCATCGCCATCGCTCGCGAGTGCCGCACGATCCTGGGCGGTAGCGGCATCACTCTGGAGTACTCGCCGTTGCGGCACGCCAACAACCTGGAGTCCGTGCTCACCTACGAGGGAACCAGCGAGATGCACATGCTGTCCATCGGTAAGGCGCTGACCGGCCAGCAGGCCTTCCGCTGACTCCTCACCGCTTCTTCGCGGTCTGCTTCCTGTTCTCCTTGTCGATGGCGTCGACCAACTCGTCCTTGGTCATCGTCGATCGGCCGTGCACGTCGAGGTCGCGAGCGACCTCCTCGAGGTGCTTCTTCGACGCGTTCGCGTCGACGCCGCCGGCGCTGCGGCCCTTCGGGTTCGGGCCGCCGCTCTCGGCGCGCTCGTCGGAGGGGCCTTTCTCGTCCTTCGGCTCCCAGTGGTCGCCCACCTTCTCGTAGCTGTGCTTCAGCGAGGAGTAGGCGACTCGGTGCGCCCGCTGCTCGTCGTCGTATTCCTCCTCCGCGGAGTCGAGTGTCTTCGCGAAGGTGCGCTGCGCCTTCTCGTCCGATTTCTGCAGGGTGGAGGGCAGCTCCGACTCGATGGGCTTGCCGTCGTCGTTCGTGGTGGGCACGACTGCCTCCTTCTCTCGGGTCCTGACGTCGGGTCTCGTGTCCAGGTGGCCTACCCGCGTCCCGAGGCGCGAAAACCCTGCCGACGTCACCGTCTCAGCGGCACCGTCTCGCCGCGCCCGACGTAGGTGATGCGGTCACCGAGACCTCGCGCGCGCATCTCGCGGGAGAAGTCGGACAGGGGAGAGGCGAAGACACCGTAGTCGTCGACATGCACGGGCAGTACCTGCGCCGGGTCGACGAGCTGCATGGCGTCGGTGCCCTGGCGGCCGTCCATCGTCACCATCGCTCCCCAGCGCGGGTTCTGCCCGAACGGCAGGGTGGTGCCACCGAGGTGCACGACACCGGTGTCGATGTCCGGATAGCGCGTGGGGATCTCCCGGAGCTCGTCGACCATCAGGGTGTCGCCGGAGACGTACACGCGCAGGTCGACGGTGTCGGACTCCGCGGATCCGAACTCGAGCATCGTGCCCATCACCGGCGGAAGCACCCGCAGACGCTGTGCCCAGACGGGGCCGTGCCGACCGGGCATCGCCGTGATCGTCACGACCTGCTCTCCGACTCGCAGGCGTCGTGATTCCCACGTCGACAGTCCGGTCGCCGCCTCGAAGCCGCGACGGGTCAGTTTCGAGGCGGCGTGACCCGTGGTGAACACCGGCAGCGACCGGTCGAGCCCGCTCTGTGCGCGCCGGTCCCAGTGGTCTCCGTGCATGTGCGACAACACGATCGCGGACAGCGGTGGCAACTCGTCGATCGAGACGGCCGGATCGAGACGGCGTGTGGAGAACAGACCGTGACCGAGATAGGCACGCTCGCCGGCGTGCAGGAAGTTGGGATCGGTGAGCAGCGTGATGTCGCCGTAGCTCACCAACCCGGTCGCGTTACCGACGATGTGTAGCTGCCGTGGGAGACCATGCCGGCGGCTTCCCCGCCGACATGGTTCCAAACGGCGTGGTTCTACTTGGACAGCGTGAACTGCATGATGTCGATGGTTCCTCGGCGGAACTGCTTCGCACATCCGCCGAGGTACTTGATGTAGCGCTCGTAGACCTCGTCGCCGGCGATCGCGATGGCCTCGTCCTTGCGGGCCTCGAGGTTCTCCGTCCAGATCTCCAGCGTGCGGGCGTAGTGCTGCTGCAACGAGTGCACCCGGTCGACCGAGAACCCGACGGACGTCGCGCGTTCCTGGATGGTGCCCGGGCGCTCGAGCTCCCCGCCGGGGAAGATCTCCCGGAGGATGAAGCGCATGAAGACGGCGTCGCGCTTGTCGACGGCGACACCCTTCTCCGCCAGATCGTCCAGTCCGTAGCCGACGATGGTGTGCAGCAACATGACTCCGTCGGAGGGGAGCAGCGAGTGCGCCTTCTCGAAGAACGGGACGTGGCGCGCGCGACGGAAGTGCTCGAAGGCGCCGATGCTGACGATCCGATCGACCGGCTCGTCGAACTCCTCCCAGCCCTGCAGGCGTACCTCGGCCTTGCGGTCGCCCGTGAGGTCGTCCAGACGGGACTGGACGCGTCCGAACTGGTGCTCGCTGAGCGTCAGGCCGACCACGTCCACATCGAACCGCTCGCGGGCGCGGATCATCGCGGTTCCCCATCCGCAGCCGACGTCGAGCAGGCGCATGCCCGACTCGAGGCCCAACTTGTCCAGGGCCAGATCGATCTTCGCGAGCTGTGCCTCCTCGAGCGTCATGTCCTCGCGCTCGAAGTACGCACAGCTGTACGTCCACGTGGGGTCGAGGAAGAGCGCGAAGAAGTCGTCGGACAGGTCGTAGTGCGACTGAACGTTCTTGAAGAAGGGCTTCAGGTCTGTCATGTGGTCTAGCAACCTCACACTCGACGGGCAGGAAGGAGCGACGGCACACCCTCCCCCGGGGATGTCTGTCATGCGCGAATCTACGGTCTTCCCAGTCGATCCGCGCTCGGAACCGCCAGGTCGACGCGCTAAACGAACCTGCGGTCCGAGTCTCGCGCGTCCGTCGTGGTCGGCCCCGGTTCTCGGCTCCCGCAGGTCGTCGAAGGTCCGTTTCGAGGCTGTCACTCGGCGATGTCGCGCTCCTCCAGGATCGTGGTCGCCAGGGTGCGGTAACCGTGTTCGGGAAAGTGCACGGTGACGCGGTCCGCCTCGGCCGACACCACGTGCCCCGCGCCCCAGTCGCGGTGATGCAGCGTGTCGCCGGGCTGGTAGCTCGTGTCACCGCCGTTGACGTCGGACTCGGCCGCGGTGCCGGACTCGCAGGTGTCGCACCGACCGCAGAGTTGCTCCGTCACCTCGCCGAGGTACTCGAGGAGCACCTGTCGTCGGCATCGCCGCGTCTCGGCGTAGGTCCGCACCATCTGCACCCGCGATCGCGCCGCCGTCTCCTGCCGGCGAGCCGCCTCCAGTGCGCGCTCGACGGCCTCGGTCGTCGAGAGGCTGCCGGGCACCCACCCGGCGTCCGTGTGGTGCACGGCGTCGACGTGATCGAGCAGCTCCAGGGCGGTCTCCACAGCGCGCGGTGACAGGTCGGGCAACCCCGTGAGCGACTCGGTCGACATCGGTTCCGTGGCGGACCGCAGCGCCCCCTGCACCGCCTCGAGCGCATCTGGGCGCGGTCGGCGAGTGGCGAAGAACGACGGCAGCCCCAGGTCCTCGGCGCGAAAGTGCAGGACGGCAGCGGCGTCCGCACCGTCGCGACCGGCGCGGCCGAACTCCTGGTAGTACCGCTCCAGCGAATCGGGCGGTGCAGTGTGGACGACGAACCGGACATCGGGCTTGTCGATGCCCATCCCGAACGCCGACGTGGCCGCGACGACGTCGACCGTCCCGGCCGCGAACGCCTCGTGCGCCTCGTCGCGCGCGGACCGTGCGAGACCGGCGTGATACGCGAGCGCTCGGAGGCCGCGCTCCGCCAGCAGAGCCGCGAACTCCTCCGCCTGCGCGCGAGTGGCGGTGTACACGAGACCGGTTCCAGCCTGCCCGTTTGATTCCGACCGGCCTCCGGCCTGCCCGCCTGATTCCGACCGGCCTCCGGCCTGCCCGCCCGACTCCGACCGGCCTCCGGCCTGCCCGCCGGACTCCGAGCGCCGGACGACATCGTCCACGGCCGCCCGGAGTGCCATGTCCGCGTCGTGGTGCCGGACGACGGACAGCCGGATCTCGGGCCGATCGAAGGAGCCGACCACCGTCAACGGATCGAGCATGCCGAGGCGCGTCGTGATCTCGTCACGGATCGGCGGGGGAGCCGTCGCGGTGACGGCGATGATCGGCGGGCGTCCGATCGCCTCGGCCACGTGACCGAGACGAAGGTAGGCCGGACGGAAATCGTGGCCCCGGGCGGCGATGCAGTGGGCCTCGTCGACGGCGACGCACGCGACGCCGAGTGCGCGCAGCCGATCCTGCACCTCGTTCCGCGAGGCTGCTTCCGGCGTCAGGTAGACGATGGTCGCCTCACCGCGAGCGAGGGACTCCCACGAACGCTCGTTCTCGGTGTCGCTCTGCTCGGAGTGCACCGCGACCGCCCGCACGTGTGTCGACCGACGACGCAGACCGTCCACCTGATCGCGTTGCAACGCGATGAGCGGGCTCAGGACGACGGTCGGCCCGTCGAGCAGCGACGCGGCGACCTGATAGATGGCCGACTTGCCGAAACCGCTCGCCAGCAGTGCCAGCACGTCTCGTCCGGACACGACGGCATCGATCGAGTCACGTTGTCGCGGATGCAGTTCGGCATGACCGAGCGCCCGCGCGGCCGCATCGATGTCGGGCGGTGGGACGGTGTCGGGGCTCACGAACGCCCAGGTACCCGCGAGTGGGCGTGCGAATCCTGCGCGGCCGCACCGTCAGAAGCGGCGCGTCAACCGCAGCCGCAGTGGTCGGCCGTCGGGGTCGACCACCAGCCGGTAGAGGAGCGAGAACACCCGCTGCTTCCACAGCGGCGGCACCTCGATGGCATGCATGCGCAACCGTCCCCGCGGGCGATCACCGTCGCGGCCCCCGTCGTGCCACGCGTCGAGCTCGCTGACCTGCTCGGCGACCGCGTCGAAGCAGTCGTCCGGGTCGAGGAGGTCGGCGACGTCGGCGTCCGCGCCGCTCCCACGGGACAGGTGTTCGGCGAGGAGCTCGAGGCGGAGATCTCGGGCGAACACCCGCGCACCGTCACCCAGGCCACCGGGATCGACGGGCTCGCGCGCATCCCGCTCCTCGTCGACCACGGCCGCCGTGAGCTCCGAATCGTGCGTCCAGGAGCGGCGATTGAAGTTGTCGCTACCGACGGCCGCCCACACGTCGTCGACGATGCAGACCTTGGAGTGCACGTAGACCGGCACGCTGTCGTCGTTTTCCACGTCGAGGACGAGCACCCGGTCGGCGCCCGCGTCGCGTAGTAGGTCCAACGCGGCGGCGTGACCCAGGAGCGACGGCGGGATGGTCATCGCACTGTCGTCGTCGAGGTGCCGGGGTACCACGATGATCATGCGGAGCCGGGGCGAGCGCCGCAGCGCACGCGCGAAGACCCGCGCGACGTCCACGGACCACAGGTACTGGTCCTCGATGTAGATCAGGCGCTCGGCGCGACCGAGGGCTTTGGCGTACGCACGGGCGGCGCTGCGCTCGCCGTCCTGCGCGAACGGGTAGGACGGTCGGCGACGCGGGTAGGTGCGGAGCAACTGCACCGAGCACGTTCCCGTCGCCTCCGGGTCGGGGAGGGCAGTGGGCAGCTCGGACGGCTCGCGCCGGTGCCGGCGGACGACGTCGCTCACCACGTGCCACGGCAGCCGCGACAGTGCCGCCGGATCCTCCCAGCGCTCCCGGAAGGTGTCCTCGACGTCGCGCACGGCCGGACCGCGCATCTCGAGTTGCAGGTCGTGCCAGGCGGGGGTCTCCCCGTACTCCGGTGGAAACGGTCGGCTCAGGGCATCGCCGTGATGGTGCGCATCGTCCCGTCGCGACCGGGCCAGATCGATCCCGCCCACGAAGGCGACGTTGCCGTCGGGATACGACGCGGAGCGCATCACCACGAGCTTCTGATGATGGGACCCGAACGTCAGAACGCGCTGATCGAGAACGCACTCACCGCCCGCGTCCTCGAGGGCGGTCGCGAGGGCACTGTTCTTGCCGCCGGTGTATCCGAGGCCCTCCGCGTGCGAACGCCACAGCAGACCTCGGACGACGACACCGCGCGTCGCGGCACCGGTCAGCGCGTCCTCGACCGTCGGACCGCGGTCGGTGAGCACCTGCTCCGGGTCGCCGCGCCAATCGGTGAACAACACCAGATCGTCCGGTTTCGCGTCGGCCAGGTGCTCGTTCAGCACGCGGAAGTAGGTGTCGCCGTGCACGAGAGCGACGCAACGGTTGCCCTCCGTCCAGGCGCGGATGCGAGTGTCCGGGTTGGCGCGCTCCTCCGCGGACAGGAACCAGGGATGCGCCTCGTCGTCGAAGTCGATGTCGGCGAAGATCGACGACCGACCCAGGGCGTTCGAGATGCGGTCGACCGCCGTCATCAGCACGTTGCCGCGCGGTGGTGCACCCGTCTCGACCGCGCGTCGTCCCGACCCGTGCGTCACGCGACGCGTGCCGCGGGTGGGAGGGACTCGGTGCCGCCGGTGGGCCACGCCAGAGGGTCGGAACCCAGGGCGTGCAGCTGACGGACCTGGTCCTGACACCACGGCGACAGATCGCTCTCGCCCGCCAACACGGTCGCGACGAACTCGTTCCACGGTTCCCAGCGGTAGTCGGCCACCTCGTCCGGTCGCGGATCGACGGTCCTGTCGTCGTGCAGGACGAGGAACACCGGGCAGATCTCGTACTCGACCACGCCGTTGTCCATCACGGCGCGGTACCGGAACGAAGGGAGCACCGGAGCCGCGCTGTCCGCACCGATACCCAGTTCGTGATCGAGGCGCCGCAGAACCGCGGAGTCGAGACGCTCACCCGGCGCGGGGTGTCCGCAGCACGTGTTGGTCCAGATTCCGGGCCAGGTGCGCTTGTCGTGCGCCCGCTGTGTCACCAGGACCTCGCGCTCGCGGTTGATCACGTAGCTCGAGAACGCCAGGTGCAGCGGTGTGGCGTCGTGATGCACAGTGGCCTTGTCGTGGGTGCCGATGGCACGGCCGTCCTCATCGAGCAGTACTACGAGTTCCACACGTGTCCCTTCCGGATGTACGACCGGCCTCCGGTCCAGAGTAGTGGTCGCTCAGCGGGGCCGAGACGGGCGGACGGACACCACCTCGTGGGTGCGCACCGGCCCGGCGACGCGGGCGTGGCACGTGGTGAGGATCGGCGCCGACCGAGACTCCTGGAGGACCACCTCGACGGTGTCCCCGTGGTGGTCGAGGAGGACGTGTCGCCGACCGTCCGGGCCGGGAGCCTCCGACAGGGGATGCAGGGTGTCGATGGCGAAGTCCTGCAGGACGGTTCGTGCGGCGTGCTGGGCCACCTGCACGGCCCCCGAGAGCGCACTGCGGCCGCGCAGGAACTCCGGGGTGACGAGTCCGTCGTGGTGGCGGCGCAGGATGCGGACGACGTCCGCGTCGTCGACGTTGCCGTAGTAGAGACCGTGCGGCAGGACGATCATCGTGCCGGCGAACCGGTCGCCACCGAGGTGCGAGCACTCCCACACCTCGCCGGGGTACGCCGACACGGCCGGCCCGAGGATCGTGCGACCGCGGACGGCGCAACAGCGGTCGTGCCTGCCGTGGGTGCACACGGCCACGATGGTCTCCGTCGACGCGGTACCCGACGATCCGTCGAGCGGGACGTCGAGCAGTTCGGCCGCGTCGGACACCTCCCCCCGGTGCACGCTCTCGTGCCCCGGCCGTGCGTCCACCGACGCCCACCGCCACCGGCCGCGGCCTCGGCGACGGCCGGGCTCCCGGACGGCGAGGGGGCGGAATCCGGCACTCTCGATGCGGCGCACGAGCGCTCCACCCAGTACGGGATCGAGGACGGACGGGGAATCGAGGAACGCCGACGGGCCCCAACTTCCCGCGACCTCGACGAGGAACCATCGTTCTCCGCGAGAACCGCTTCCCGCCAACGTGTCTCCCCGATCACGAGCATTGTCGCTGCACGGGTGCCACGCCGCGGTGGTGCTCACCGGCGTCGTCACGATCGGGCGACGACGAGACCCTCGCGGAGCAGGCGACGCACCACGACGATCGCGTCCTGATCGTCGAGACCCGTGAGGTCGCCGACCGCGCAGTCTTTCCCGCTGTGCAGCTGCCGAACGGCGTCCGCCGCGATCGAGGGCAGCGTGATCGTCTTGGTCCGCGTCGTCACGGCGACCGACTCGGGCGACTGCGTCACCCGCGCGGCGAGCCCGGATCGCCACGTCACCACGGTGGCCGCGGACAGGCCGGCCATCGTGCGCACGGTCTCGAGAGGACGCACCGGAGCCGGCCGCGTGACCTCGACGAAGCGACGGCCGACACGCTCTGCCGCCGTCCGCGCTCGACCGTCGGTGTCGGCGAGGGTCGCGGTCAGATCTGCGATCAGCGCGCGCACGTGCGGTACGACGGCGTCCGGATCGGTCAGATCGAGCCCCACGGGCAGCGGGGCCCGGAAGCTCGCGTCGTCCGCGAGGGTGCCCAGCACGTGATGCAGGAGGTCGTGCCGGGTGAAGGCCGACATTCCGACGGTCAGATGGATCGAGGTGTCACCCAGGGCCTCGGCGGAATGGATCCAGCCCCTCGGAACGTACAGCGAATCACCCTCGCGCAGAACGACGTCGAGGGTCGGGTCCGTGCGCGCCATGGCGGCGACGGCGTCCCGGCGATCCGACCACGGCTGGTTCGACAGCGGATGCTCGTGCACCGGGGGGTGCAGGATCCACCGCTTCTCGCCGGCGATCTGGAGGACGAAGACGTCGTGCACGTCGTAGTGGGGATCGAATCCCCGCGAGGACGCGGGGGTGATGTACGAGTTGACCTGCACCGGGTGGCCGAGATCGGCGACCAGGTCGCCGGTGAAGTGGATGAGGGGAGGCCACAGTCGATGGAGTCCCTGCAGGACGAGGGTGTGGCCGTCCGCGAAGGCCGCCAGAATTCCGGCGGAGTCGAGCTGATCGGTCACCTCGGCCCCGAAGCCACCCGAATCGGTGAACTGACTGCGGTCGGTCAGTGCGCCGTTCCGGGCCATCCGGGCGAACGGAGTGCGCACGCCGCGTTCGGACACCAGCTCGTCGACGGCGTCCGTCGACAGCAGATCGGTGAACGGAGCGGGTAGATCGACCGCGCGCGTCAGGAGCGGCGCGCGACCCCAGTGGTCCTCGGCGAAGGCGCGGGGCTCGATGCTCAGAAGACGACGCAGCGCGGACCGGTCTCCCGGTCCGCGCTCGTCATCGGTCGGTCGGCTCAAGCCGTACCGTCCGCACCGCCGTCGTGGCCGTCGGGGTTCGAGCCGCCGTCGGCCGGGCCCTCGCCGCTGGCCGCGGAGCCGTCCGCGCCGCCGTCGTGTCCACCCGGGTTCGAGCCGCCGTCGGCGGGGCCCTCCGTGCTGGACGCGGTGCCGTCGGCGCCGCCGTCGTGACCGTTCGGGTTGGAGCCGCCGTCGGCGGGGCCTTCGCCGCCTGCTGCTCCGGAAGTGGTGATGTCGTCGTCGTTGATAGCCATCGTCTACCTTTCAGTCGTCACGACCGGACGCCGGAATTCCGGCGTCGGACACACATCGAACGTCCCCGTTCTACAGGAGACAGGTCACGTGTTGACGATTTCGGGACTTCTCAAACTCCGTGTCCACCGCATCGCCGCGTAGAGCACGCCGCCGACTAGGAGCAGCACGCCGGCACGCAGCCATGTCTGCGCGGTCTGCTGCGTCGCGAGCACGCCGCAGCTGATCAGAGCGAGCACCGGAAGGATCACCGGGGTGCGGAAGTGCGGGTGGTCCACCTGGTCCTTGCGCAGCACCAGCACGGCGAGGTTGGTGCTGACGAACACGATCAGGAGCAGCAGGACGACGGTTTCGGCGAGTGCTGCGACGGTCCCGGTGGCCGCGAGAATCATGGCCACCACCGTGGTCGCGACGATGGCCACCCAGGGAGTCTGCCGCCGTGGCAACACCCGGCCCGCGACGGCGGGCAGCAGTCGTTGTCCGGCCATGCCGTACGTGAGGCGACTGGCCATGATCATGGTCAGCAGGGCGCCGTTGGCAACGGCGATCAACGCGACGAGTCCGAACAGCCTGTCGGGGACACCGACGTCGGCGGCCGAGACGACGGCGAGCAGGGGCGCCGAGGTGTCCGCGAGGTCGCTCGCGGGCACGACCGCACTCACTGCGAGTCCGACCGCGACGTAGACCGCACCGGCCGCCGCCAGGGAGAGGAAGAGCGCGCGAGGGTAGACGCGGTGCACGTCCCGGACCTCCTCCGCCATGTTGGCCGAGGTCTCGAACCCCACGAACGAGTAGAAGGCGAGCAGTGCCGCCGCGAGGACCGCCACGGCAGGGTTCACGGCGTCGGTGAACTCGAGGGTGCGGCCGAGATCGCCGTCGCCGCGACCGAGCACGATGCAGGCGAGGACGACGACGAGGACGAGTCCGCTGACCTCGACGACGGTCATGACCAGGTTCGCCCGCATCGACTCCTTGATGCCACGCGCGTTCAGCAGAGCGACGACGGCGAGGAACACCAGCGCGGCAGGAACCGTCGGGACGTCGAGGAAGGCGCCCAGATAGTCACCGGCGAAGGCGACGGACAGCCCTGCCGCGCTCGTCACACCCGCCGCCAGCATCGAGAACCCGACGAGGAACGACACCACCGGCCGTCCGAAGGCTCGCTCGGCGAACACGGCGGCACCACCTGCGCGCGGGTACTTGGTCACCAGCTCGGCGTACGAGGCCGCGGTGAGCATGGCCATGGCGAGGGCTACCAGCAGCGGCACCCACACGGCACCGCCGACCTCGCCGGCGATCTCGCCCACGAGTGCGTAGATGCCCGCTCCGAGAACGTCACCCAGGATGAAGACGAACAGGAGTTTGCCGGTGACGGCGCGACGCAGACCGGGGGAGTCGCCCGGGGCCGCAGGGTCGTTCAGGTCGGTGCTCATCGCAGCCGGTTACCCGTTCGCGGGGCCGTTACCCACGCGCACGATCCGGCGATCCGGGTCGTTTGTCGGGTCCGCCTCCGGGTAGCCGGGGCGCGACAAGAGCACGACCCCCGAGCACTGTCAGGAGCCTTCATGTTCCGTCACACCGACCACCTCCAGTTCGACGTGAAGCCGGAGAAGCCGGATCCCGTCTACGCCCGAAAGCTGCAAGAGTTGATCGGCGGCGCGTACGGCGAGATGACCGTCACGATGCAGTACCTGTTCCAGGGATGGAACTGTCGCATGAAAGGCAAGTACAAGGACCTCATCATGGACATCGCGACCGAGGAGATCGGTCACGTGGAGATGATCGCGACCATGGTCGCGCGGCTCCTCGAGGGCGCACCGGCCACCGAGTCCACCAAGAACGCTGCCGCCGATCCCGTCGTCGCCGCGGTGCTGGGCGGGATGGATCCGCAGCAGGCCATCGTGTCCGGCGGCGGACCCACCCTCGCCGACAGCAACGGTGTCCCGTGGAACGGGCGCTTCATCGTCGCCAGCGGCAACCTGCTGGCGGACTTCCGCGCCAACGTCGCGGCGGAGGCGCAGGGCCGCGTGCAGACCGCACGCCTGTGGCACATGACCGACGATCCCGGTGTCAAGAACATGCTCGAGTTCAACCTCGCCCGCGACACGTATCACCAGAACATGTGGCTCGCGGCCATCGAGGAGTTGCAGGCGGACGGTCTGGAGGGTGTGGTGGCGCCGAACGACCTGTTCGACGAGGAGTACGACGAGCACGCGAGCACGCTGTGGCATCTGTCGGACGGCACCGAGTCCGACAAGGGCCGGTGGGCGCACGGCACCGCACCCGACGGCCGCCACGAGAACAGGTTCCTCGCCGATCCGCAGCCGCTGGGCAACAAGCAGAGTGGACCGCCGCCGGACCCGAAGCTCTACGCCACCTACGACGGCGGACTCGGCGAACCGTCGAACGCGGCTCTCGGCACGGAGAAGGGCGTCATGGGCAAGATCAAGGAGACGTTGGACCCCGACGCCGGCTGATCGGCCGACCCGAACGACGAAGAACCCCGGCGCGGATACGGCGCCGGGGTTCTGTCAGGTTGATGTGGATGGTGCGAGTCGATCCGGAGAACAGGCTCCGCGTGATCGTCCTCGCGTCGGAATGAACACGTGTCTCATCGTCACCGTGTTGATACGCACCACCTGCCTCGAGTTCGTCCTACGACCTGTTCGGCTTGCGTCTCCGACGATAACCCCGCGGAGTGACGCTGTCCACACCTGCGTCATGGCGACGTCATCCGGCAGTCGTCGCGCGTTCGTTCGGGACGCAGTGCGTCATCTGCAGGTCGGCGACGTCGCGGGGGCCGTTCTTCCCGAGATTCGCGCGCCGCCGGTCCTCCTCCTCCGACAGGGTCTGCGATGCGAGCGGTTCGAGTCCGCGGACGTCGTCGGCCGAGATGCCCAGCCCCTCTCCCACGCGGGCGCCGAGTTCGTCGTCGGCCATGAAGAAGTGCCAGACCATCCGCTCCTGCACCTCGCGCGTCGCCTCCGAGATGTTCGCGACGAGATTCGCCACGAGGTCGTCCTTCTCCCACTGGTCCATCAGCTGGTACCGCTGACCGGCCTGCTCGTAGTCGTTGGTGCGATCGATCCGCTTGCGGGTGAGGCGGCCGTGGATCTCCGGACCCTGCTCGTCGTGCGTCGGGTACTCGGCCTCACGGAGACCGCCCGTGATGGAGGGCTCGTAGTTCACGTGCGGATTGCTGCCGGTGTTGTCCACCGAGTACTGCATCTGGCCGCCCTGCTGGTTCGTGGACACCCGCGCGTTCTTCGCCTGGTTGACGGGCAGCTGCAGGTAGTTCGGCCCCACGCGGTAGCGCTGGGTGTCCGAGTACGAGAAGGTCCGGCCGACCAGCATCTTGTCGTCGGAGAAGTCCAGGCCGTCGACGAGCACACCGGTGCCGAACGAGATCTGCTCGTTCTCGGCAAAGTGGTTCGAGACGTTGCGGTCCAGCACCATGCGGCCCACCACCTTCGGCGGGAACTCGTTCTCCGGCCACACCTTCGTGTCGTCGAGCGGGTCGAAGTTCAGCTCGGGATGCTCGTCGTCGCTCATCACCTGCACGCGCAGTTCCCATTCAGGGAAATCGCCGCGCTCGATGTGCTCGTACAGATCCTTGCTCGCATGGCCCAGATCGTTCGCCTGGATCGCGGCGGCGTCCGCCTCGGTGAGCGACGCGACTCCCGCCTTCGGGATCCAGTGGTACTTCACCAGGTGAGTCTCGCCCTCGGCGTCGACCCACTTGTAGGTGTTCACTCCGAAACCCTGCTGCGTCCGGTAGTTGGCCGGAATCCCGCGGGGGGAGAACAGGTTCACGAGCATGTGGGTCGCCTCGGGCGTCTGCGACATGAAGTCGAAGATGCGCGCGGGCTCCTGCCGGAACGTCACCGGATCCGGCTTGAGCGAGTGGATGACGTCGGGGAACTTGATGGCGTCACGGATGAAGAAGACGCCCAGGTTGTTTCCGACGAGGTCCCAGTTGCCGTCCTCGGTGTAGAACTTGATCGCGAAGCCGCGGGGGTCACGCGCGGCCTCGGACGAATCGCGCCCGCCGATCACCGTCGAGAACCTGACGGCAAGGTCCGTGCGCTTGCCGGCCTCGGCGAACAGCTTCGCGCGGGTGTACCGCTCGATGGGTTCGTCGCCCCACTTCCCGGTGGCCTCGAAATAGCCGTAGGCGACGGCTCCGCGGGCGTGGACGACGCGCTCCGGGATGCGCTCGCGATCGAAATGGCTGACCTTCTCGAGGAACTGGTAGTTCTCGAGGGTGGCCGGACCGCGTGAGCCCACGGTGCGCTGGTTCTGGTTGTCGTAGACGGGATGCCCTTGACGATTGGTGAGGATGTCCCGGTCGTCTGCCGGTGTCGACCCTTGCGACGCGACGTCTGTCATGTGTCGGCTCCTTGACTGCTCTGTGGAACGGAGGCTTCGTGCAGCGGACCGCGTACCCGACACGATCGCGAGAAAACGTGATCGGACAGAATCCCGGAATGAGGACGAGTGCCGGTGTGCTGCTGTTCCGCGGGGGTGGGGGCGAGCTGGAGGTGCTGCTGGCTCATCCCGGCGGACCCTTCTGGGCGCGCAAGGACGCCGGCGCCTGGTCCATACCGAAGGGCGAGTACGACGCCGACACCGAGGATGCGCGCACAGCGGCGGCCAGAGAGTTCGCGGAGGAACTCGGGTCCCCGGTGCCCGACGGGGACTGGATCGATCTCGGCACGGTCGCGCAGTCCGGAGCCAAATCGGTTCGTGCGTTCGCCGTGCGCGGCGAACTCGACCCCTCGACCGCCGTGAGCAACAGTGTGGAGATGGAGTGGCCACCCAGATCGGGGCGGCGGCTGGTGTTTCCCGAGGTCGACCGCGTGGAGTGGTGTGATCGGAAGTCCGCGCGGCGTCGGCTGCTGAGCGGGCAGGTTCCGCTACTCGACGCCCTCGACCGCCACCTCGAGCAGCTCTGAGGCGCACGTCGCGCGGGCGGAGAACTTGTGTGCAGAGATCCGCGGTGAACGCGGATCTCTGCACACAGACCGTCGACGCATCGCGGAGCGGACTGGTCGCCCACGTGATGAGACGGATCGCTCAGCCCACTCAGGCGGCGCCCTGACCTCCGCCGCCGCCCTCGGTCATGCCCTCGTCACGGTCACCGTCGGCGTTGCGGAACTCGTCGAGTGTCGCCTCCGCCGCGTCGCCGGTCTGTTCGGCGGCACCGTCGGAGGAATCGTGGAGATCGTCCTGATCCGGCCCGCCCTCACGCCGCTCGGGGATGTCTCCCGCCGCCTGCTTGGCCTCGTCGATCTTCTCCTGCACGGAGTCGAGCATCGTCTCGTCCAGTTCGTCGGCCATGAGAACTCCTTCGATCGCGGGGAATGTGCCTCGTCACACTGCGTTTCCCCGTTGTACCGGCGGGTAACCACGATCTGTCACCGAATGACACGGAGCGGTCGTTCCGGCTGCTCTTGCACCGAGACTCAACTTCCATCACAGGGGGCACATCACATGGTCAGCACCACCGCACACACCGAACGGGCGACGCTCGTCGCCCAGCTTCGCGCTCTGCTCGCGCTCACCAACACCGAGGTTCAGGTGGCCGAGACCCGCGTCGCACAGGCTCGGACGGAAGCTGTCCGCGAGGAACTGCTGCAGAACGCGTCGAACGGACGCGATCGCGCTGCTCGCATCGATGCCGCCATTCGTGAACTCGGCGGCTTCCCCGGCGTCGTCGCACCCGTCGTCGGGCGCCTCACCGCGCTGCTCAAGGCCATCGGCGAGCAGGCGCAGCCGTTCGACGAGGCCCTTCTCGGCGATCTCGCGCTGGAGCACCAGCTGCTCGACCGCGCCCGTTACGTCAAGGCTCTCGCCACGACCGCGTCCACGCCGGGCGTCGTGTCGCTCGCAGACGATCTCGTGACCGCCCACACCGCGACCGTCGAGTGGCTCACCACCGTCCTCGCCGAGGACGCCCTCGGTGGACCGGCCGCACTGCGTCGCACGCCGATCCAGGCCGCCACCGGTGCTGCCGTGCGTCTCATCAACACGCCGGTCACCTGGTCGTCGCGAGGTGTCGACCGCGTCGTCGGCACGGCGAAGGACGTTCCCGCGAAGGTGTCCACCCTCATCGGCCGCGGCCAGCGCGCGACCGAACTGGCCGTCGACACCGTCACCGCGAGCCGCGACGCGGCACTCGAGACGGCCGAGGAGGTCACTCGTGACGGCGGCGCGACCGGTGTCGCCGACGCGATCCACCGCACCCGTGCGGCCGGCGGGACGCTCGAGGAGCACGAACTTCCCATCGCCGACTACGACGGTCTGAACGTCGCCGCAGCAGTCGCCGAGATCAAGGAACTGACCGATCCGGCAGATCTGCGCACCGTGGTCGCCTACGAGGAGCGCAACAAGAACCGCCACTCGGTGGTCTCCGCCGCGCAGACTCGTCTGGCAGCGCTGGCGAAAGACATCGTCGGCATCTCCTGATCCACTCACACGGAAGCCCCCGAGGATCATCGATCCTCGGGGGCTTCGTCGTTC
Source organism: Rhodococcus sp. SORGH_AS_0301 (assembly GCF_030818285.1). Classification (NCBI taxonomy): domain Bacteria; kingdom Bacillati; phylum Actinomycetota; class Actinomycetes; order Mycobacteriales; family Nocardiaceae; genus Rhodococcus; species Rhodococcus sp. SORGH_AS_0301. The sequence goes on along the minus strand of NZ_JAUTAC010000002.1, from coordinate 2,611,909 downwards.
GTCGGTCCGGTCAGCCCGCACGCCTGGTCGGGGTGTCGGCATGCTCCGGTCGTTCTCGGCGGGAGGGTGCCGAGTCGAGGGGAACCGGTCGTGCAGTCTCCGCTCCGCACCGTGCCATCACGGCCTCCCACCATTCCTGCCGCGGACCGGTCTCGGTCCAGACCACCGTGTCGATGTCCATCTGTTCATCTCCTGTCGAAACACCGGAATGCGTCGACGCCTCACTTCTCGAGCGCTGTGAGGGGGATTACCCGTTCGGAGCGAGATCACACCGACCGACCGAGACGGTCAGCGCCACCACGTCTCACTGGGGGTGACCGGAGTGGTGCGCTTGTGCCGGGTCTTGACGAACCAGTTCTCGATGGTGGCGGCGGCCTCGTCGGGTACGTCCTCGCCTTCGAGGTAGGCGTCGATCTGGGCGTACGTCACACCCAGTGCCTCCTCGTCGGGCAGCGCCGGCCGGTCGTCCTCGAGGTCGGCCGTGGGTACCTTCTTCCACGTGCTCTCCGGGGCACCGAGCTCGCGCAGCAGGGCCGCACCCTGGCGCTTGGTCAGGCCGGTCAGCGGTGTGAGGTCCACACCGCCGTCGCCGTACTTGGTGAAGAACCCCGTCACGGCCTCGGCAGCGTGATCGGTACCGACGACGAGCAGGTTCCGCTCGCCCGCGAGCGCGTACTGGGCGACCATCCGCTCGCGTGCCTTGATGTTGCCGCGAACGAAGTCGCGCAGTCGATCGACTCCGAGGGCCGTGGCAGCTGCCACGCCTGCGCCGTCCGCGGACGGCTTGATGTCCACCGTCACCGTGGTGTCGGGGCGGATGAAATCGAGCGCGATCGCCGCGTCGGCCTCGTCCGCCTGCTCACCGTAGGGGAGTCGTACGGCCATGAACGTCGCGTCGCCGCCGCCGGCGCGAACGCGTTCCGCGGCGAGCTGGCACAGGCGTCCCACGAGTGTGCTGTCCTGTCCGCCACTGATGCCGAGTACGAAGCCGGCAGTTCGGGTGGCGACGGCGTAGTCGGCGAGAAAGCCCACCCGCGTGTCGATCTCCGCTGCGGGATCGATGGTCGGACGGACCTCGAGTTCGGTTCGAATGGTGTCGCGAAGGCTTGGCATGACTCAACGCTAGCGCCGATCCTCCGCGCGTGCCGGGGATGTTTGTCACCGGACGGAGCGGGAAGGACTACCGGTCCGCGCATCACGTCGAGAGGAAGCCCGAAGTCACATGTCCCGAAGTCGTACGTCCCGAAGTCGCGTGTCGCAGCATGCCGGGCACGAGGAACTCATCGAGGGCGAGGCGGCCGAACCGGAGCAGCGCGTCGACACCGACGAGGATCTCGCCGAGCTCTGTTCGGAGATCGCGGAACTCGCACTCGAACGCGACCTCCGTATCGCCACCGCCGAGTCGCTCACCGCCGGGAACATCGCTGCCAACCTGGGCCGCGCGTCGTCGTCCGGAACGTGGTTCCGCGGGTCGATCGTCGCCTACGCCAGTGAGGTGAAGTACTCGCTGTTGCAGGTACCCCGCGGCCCCGTGGTGAGCGAGGAGGCCGCCACGGCCATGGCGAGCGGAGCGGCGTCGGCGCTCGGCGCGGATCTCGCCGTGGCCGTCACCGGTGAGGCGGGACCGGAGACGAACGAGGACGTGGAACCCGGAACGGTCTGGTTCGGCATCGCCGACCACGGGACGACCAGCGCGGAGCGCGTGGTCTTCGAGGGCGACCCGAAGGACGTCCTGGCCGCGACCATCGAACGCGCGCTACGCCTGCTGCGCGACCACGCCCGGTCAGGCGCCCAGCGCGAGTAGGGCGATGTCGTCGATCGGAGAGAGGTCGGGGATGAGGGCGACCAGATCCTCGACCATCTTCGTCGTGGACAGTCCGAGGCGGGCCTGCGTGAACTGCGCGAGACCGTCCTCGCCGAACATGGTGCGCCCGTCGGGACGTGCCTCGGTGATGCCGTCCGTGTAGAGCAGCAGTGTCTGCCCCTCCTGCAACCGGAAACTGCACGCACTGAAGGTCGCGTTCGGCAGAGCGCCGACGAACATGCCTGTACTGGAACGGATCTCGTGCACCTCGCCGCGAGCGGGATCGAGGAGCAGGGCGGGCGGGTGCCCGCCCGTCGCCAGTGTGACGCGGAAACCGCCGCGAGGATCCGGGGTGATCACACCGAACAGCACGGTGCAGAAACGCTGATGCGAGGTGTCCATCAACAACAGTCGATTGAGCTCGGCGAGCCCCTCCGTCGGATCGTCGTGGTGCAGCGCCGCGGCCCGCAGGGTGTAGCGGACCAGCGAGGTGACGGCCGCGGCGCCGGCGCCGTGGCCCTGGACGTCGCCGAGGAAGAACGCCCACCGGTCCTTGCCCAGCGCGAAGACGTCGTAGAAGTCGCCGCCGACCTGCAGCGGTGACGAGGCGTGGTAGTGCGACGCGAGCGTCAGACCCTCGATGGTGGGAAGGGAGGGTGGGAGCAGCGTGCGCTGCAGCACGGCGGCGTAGTCACCGATGATCGCGGAGTCCGCCTCGGCGCGCGTGCGGAGTTCCCGCTCGGCGCGCACGGTGGTCGCGGCCGACAGTCGCAACTCGAACTCGTCCATCGCGATGTCGGCCAGTTCCATCAGGATGTCCGCGCGATCGTCGGACACCGTGCGTGGCACCACGTCGTAGACGTTGACCGTGCCGAGCCGAAAGCCGTCGGCGGTCACGATGGGGGCGCCGGCGTAGAAGCGGATGCCGAGATCGCCGCGGACGAAGGCACTACCGGCGGTGGCCGGGTTCGCCAGGGTGTCCGACGCGACGAACGGCCCGTCGTGCGTCATCGCCATCGTGCACAGGGCGTCGTGACGTTCGGTGTGGTCCGGGAGCCCGTCGCCGTAGGTGGCGGTGAACCGCACCAGGTCGGCATCGATGATGGACACGGACGCGTACGGCGCGTCGAACCAGCGGGCCGCGAGGCGGGCGATGCGGTCGAAGGCGCCGTCGGCGGCGGTGTGCTCGACGTCGTACCGGGCCAACGCGGCCAGGCGTGCCGCCTCGGCGGCCTGCGCGAGGTCGGGACCGAGATCGAGGGCATCGATCGCCGTTCTCGACGTGGCACGGCGCGGGGAGTCGAACGCGTGGGACGAGAGTGCAGTCACGAAGCCTCCGGTGAGACGAGAGCGGTAATGCTCTCCCCGGGGCTGGAGGAGGAGAGACTCACGGGGAGCCTCAGCAATCGCGTACGAGTCTACGAGACCTGATCGTCGGTGTCGATGCCGGATGTCGGTGCCACGTCCCATGCCATGGTCACGGTGGTGCCCGAGTCGGCGGACGACAGCGTGACGTCGTCCGACAGGGTCTCGATCAGCGGCAGACCGCGGCCACGGAGGGGCCCCCGGCGACGAGTCGGACCACGTCCCGTGATCACGGACGGCGACCTCGAGCCGCGCGGAGTCGTAGGTGGCCTGGAGGTCGAAGACGCGTCGACCGGTGGTGGCGGCATAGGCGTGCTCGACGACGTTGGCCATCGCCTCGTAGACGGCGAGCACGATGTCGTACGTCCGCGCCGTGTCGAAGGGCGTGTGCGTCAACCACGCACCGAAGCGGACGCGAGCGTCGGTGATGCGCTGCGGTTCGGCGTCGAGATCGGTGAGGGACAACTGGGTGGGGGGCTGGTGGTGCTCAGTCGTCGCGTCGTCGATCACGAGGGGAGGAGTACCCCACGCGTGCCCGGTCCTCACACCGGGAGCGCTGCTCATGCGAGGTCGACGGGCGAACCGGACGTGGTGACGGCCGCGAGCGCCGCCTCGCGGGTGTCGAGCACGGGGAACGTCTCGTCGAGACCGACCAACTGCAGGGGGCGAGCGGTGGCCGCACCGCGGGCGACGACGGCGAAAGGCGACGTCGTCGCCCACCGCCTGATGCGAGGTCACCAGCACGGTCATACCGGCCGACGCGAGAAAATCGACACCCGTCAGATCGATGATCAGCGCGCTCGACGCCGTGGTCCGTACGGCGTCCACCGCGTCCTGAAGAATCGGCGCGGTGGCCAGATCGAGTTCGCCCACGACTGTCAGGATCGCTGCGTCGTCGTGCCATTCGGTGTCGACACGGAATGCGTCCGTGGTGTTCTCGGCGATCGACATCGGATGTCCTGCCTTTCGGTGTTCGGTCCAGAAAGGCCATTCAAGCAGCCGAGTCCGACCGATGCCACACCGGCTCCGAGCGCCGGGTGGGGAGTTTGACGGGGTTTTTTCAGGGTATCGAGCCCCGATGAGCAGCATCGGTACGGACGGCCGACGCGTTCTCGTCGCGGGCTGGTGACAGGGCCTCACACCCGGTCCAGCTGGTCGTCCCCCGATACGTCCGCGGTGTCGGTGGAGGTCGGCTCCGGAAGCAATGACCGGTAGACCCGATCGGTGTCGACGGCGATCTGCTCCCACGAATACCGGGCGCGAGCGCGATCGGCGGCCGACATGCCGTAGCCGGTGCGTCGACCCTCGTCGTTCAGCAGGCGACGGACGGCGTCGGCGACGGCGGCAGGTGTGCGGCGATGAACCAGCACGCCGGTGACACCGTCGATCACGGTGTCGAGGAAACCGCCGACCGCGGTGGCTACCACAGGGATCCCGCACGCCATCGCCTCGAGCGGCACGATGCCGAACGGCTCGTACGTGGGAGTGCAGACCACGATGTCGGCGGAGCGGAGAAGGTCGGGCATCGCCTCACGGGAGACCTGCCCGACCAGGCGGACGCGGTCGGCCACACCGTGGGCGATCGCGATCTGCTTCAGGCGTCGAGCCTCGTCGTCGTCCGAGACGTCGCTGCGCTCGCCGCCGGCGATGATGAGGTCGGTGTCCGGAATCGACGCGAGAGCCGCGATCATCAGGTCGAAACCCCTTGCGAGGCACCAGACGGCCGACCGCGACCAACCGCCGCCGTCGCGCGGGGCCGGGAGAGCTGACCGGCGCCGGCTGGAACTTCTCGAGGTCTACGCCGCACGGCACCACCGACACCCGTCGGCGCGGTATGCCCATCCGGACCAGTTCGGTGACCTCGTCCGAGCACGTCGCGACGACGTGATCGGCTCCGCGTGCGATGAGCCGCTCGATCTTGGGTCGGCTCGGCGGCGACGTGTCCCGCGTGCCCTGGTGCCGACGCTCGACCACACCGAGTGCGTGGAACGTCACCACGGTGGGAATCGCGAGCGGACGCGCCGCGAGCTGGGTCGCGAAGCCCGACATCCAGTAGTGGGCGTGGACCACGTCGGGTCGGTCTCGCGTCCAGCGCTCGGCCAGGTGCGAGGCGAAGTCGCCCATGTGGGGCAGTAGTTCGTCCTTCGGTACCGGCTCGGGCGGACCCGCTGGAACATGGACGACGCGGTAGCCCTCGTCGACGACGACCTCGTCGGGCTGTTCGCGCGAATCGCGTCGGGTGAACACCGACACCTCGTGGCCGCGGGCGACGAGGGCGACGGCGAGGCATCCGACATGGACGTTCTGCCCCCCGGCGTCGATACCGCCCGGCGCGGCGAGCGGGCTGGAATGTTCTGACACCATGGCGATGCGCATGAGGAATCCGTCCCTCGGATCGTGCGTTCCGAGTCGTCGCTGGTGACTGAACGACGTCTCGCTACTGTCGGTGGTGCAAGTCGAGGTCGGCTGGAGACCGGATCGGACAGAACGTCGGGCCCGCGGGTATGTCGAGAGCAGGCGGAAGTACGCGGGCCGTCGAACACCGTGAGTGATGAACACGCCGACGAGCTAGGTCGTGAATATCCCGAATCGAGAGAAGAAAACATCCGAACGCCGATCGGCTCCGAATGCCTGCTCCTCATCTGACGTGGGTGTCACTTCAGCGGATCGTGTCCCCAGTTCATCAGCGAGTAGCGCCACCGCGAGTGCTCCACGTCCTTCGAGGGGCCCTGGGCGCGATGTCGGTGCACGTATCCGACGACCTTGCGCATCGCGGCGACGTCGTCGTCCGTGAGATCGGATTTCTTCGTGTCCAGGATCGAGGTGATGCGCCGCCCCATCTCGTGCCCCGTCGACTCACCGTCCTTCGAGTCACCGACGGAGCGGGACTCGTCGGTCGTCAGCCAGTCCTCGAGCTCCTTCCGCGTCATGGTGACCGCGTCCTTCCAGTCGTCCCACACGTCGTCCACCGTCTCGTTCCTCTGCGTCATGACGCATCGCGTTCCCCGGAAGCGACGGCGACAATCACGATCTGTCGGCGCACCGACGCGGCGGGTCGACACCCGACGTGATCGAGCCCGCGCACCGCGCCCGTGCGACCATCTGCCGATGAGTGTGTTGGTGTGCTTTCATGCCCATCCCGACGACGAGGTGTTCGGCACCGGCGGGATCATGCGGTCGGCGGCCGACGCCGGCCACCGAGTGGTGCTGGTGACGGCGACGGACGGTGCGCTCGGTGAGGTGCCCGACGGCCTGTTGACCGAGGGCGAGTCGCTGCACGATCGTCGGCAGCGCGAGCTGGAGCGATCGGCCGAGGTGCTGGGTGCGCAGCGTGTGGTCCTGCTGGGATACGCGGACTCGGGGATGGCCGGGACCGAGGGCAACACGAACCCGCACGCCTTCGCCAACGTGGATGTCGAGGAGGCCGCTCGGCGGCTCGCGGACGTTCTCGTCGAGGAGCAGGCCCGTGTCCTGACGGTCTACGACTCGCACGGTGGTTACGGCCATCCCGACCACGTGCAGGTGCACCACGTGGGGGTGCGCGCCGCGGCCATCGCCGAGGTGCCGTTCGTCTACGAGGCGACGATGAACCGTGACCGCATGCGCGAGATGATGACGGCGAACCCCAACTGGGATCCGGGCGAGAACGAGGACGCCTCGCAGCTCGACATCGAGGCGTTCGGCCTGCCCGAGTCGGAACTCACCACCGCGGTGGACGTGTCCGGTGTCCTGGCCGCCAAGCGTGCGGCGATGGTGGTGCACGAGTCGCAGATCGGTGACTTCGGCCCGTTCATCCCCATGTCGGACGAGGATCTCGCGTCCGCGTTCGGCACCGAGTGGTTCCGACGCATCGTGCCCCCGGTCGACGCGCCCGACGCCGTGCGTGAGAGCGCCCTGCCCCTGTAGTCCGGTGTTCCGGGGACGGTTTGACGGCGGGAGCGCAGGGTAGCCCGGAGTATGAGCCTCGCCACAGGAGATGTCGCAGTACGCCTCACGGTCAACGGCGAGGAGCACCGGATCGAGTGCGACGTCCGGACGACCCTCCTCGACGCGCTCCGTGAACGGCTCGGGCTGACCGGGTCGAAGAAGGGATGCGACCGCGGCCAGTGCGGGTCGTGCACGGTGCTGTCCGGTGGTCGGCGCGTGGTCAGTTGCCTGACGCTGGCCGTCGCGGCGCAGGACGACGAGATCACCACCGTCGAGGGGCTCGCCGACGGAGAGGACCTGCATCCTGTGCAGGCGTCGTTCCTCGCGCACGACGCGTTCCAGTGCGGTTACTGCACCCCCGGTCAGATCTGCTCCGCCGTCGCTGTCCTCGACGAGGTGAAGAACGGATGGCCCAGCGCCGTCACCGAGGACCTCGACAGCGTGCCGACGGCTTCGGACGCGGAGATCCGTGAACGGATGAGCGGCAACATCTGTCGGTGCGGCGCCTATCCCAACATCGTCGATGCCGTGCGAGAGAACGTCGGCGGCAGATCCGATCGGACGATGGAGACGGGCGCGGAACAGTGAGAACCTTCGCGTACGACCGTGCCGCCGACGCGTCGACCATCGCGTCCGCACTCGCCGAGGGGTCCACCCGCGTGCTGGCCGGCGGAACCAACCTCGTGGATCTGATGAAGCTGGGAATCGAGACCCCGGACCGGCTCGTCGACATCACGGGTCTGGCCCTGGCGGACATCGAGTGGAACGACGGCAGTGGCGGCGGGGTGCCGGGTCTGCGCGTCGGGGCCCTCGTTCGCAACAGCGATCTGGCCGCCGACCCCGTCGTGCGTTCGCAGTTTCCCGTCCTGTCGCGCGCCGTGCTCTCGGGTGCGTCCGGTCAACTGCGGAACATGGCGACCACAGGTGGGAACCTGTTCCAGCGCACCCGCTGTCCGTACTTCATGAACGTCGACACCGCGTGCAACAAGCGTGAACCGGGCTCGGGCTGCTCGGCCTTGAACGGCGATCGGCGCAACGCCGCGGTGCTGGGCGCATCGCAGCACTGCATCGCCACCCATCCCTCGGACATGGCCGTGGGTCTCGCGGTGCTCGATCCCACTGTCACCGTCGTCGGGACCGACGGAGTGCGCGAGATCCGGTTCGCCGATCTGCATCGGCTTCCCGAGTCCGCACCTGAACGCGATTCGACTCTGCGACAGGACGAGTGGGTGACGCACCTCGACATACCGCCGCTTCCACCCGGTGCGCGCTCGACCTACCGGAAGGTGCGGGACCGTGCGTCCTACGCCTTCGCGAGGGTGTCGGTCGCCGCCGTCGTGGTCGTGGAGAACGGGGTGTTCACCACGGCGCGCATCGCGCTCGGCGGAGCTGCCCACAAGCCGTGGCGGGCCACGGTCGCGGAGTCCGACTTGCTCGGGGCGATCCCGTCCCGGAGCGGCGTGATCGCTGCGATGGAGCACGAGCTCGCGGCGGCACACACGTTCCCCGACAACGTCTACAAGTTGTCGCTCCTCGCGTCGACGGTGGCCTCCACCGTGATGTCCCTCGCCGACGCGGCCGCAGACGAGGCGGCCACCCGATGACCGTCACGGGAACACCGGTCGCGCGGCTCGAGGGCCGCGACAAGGTCACCGGAGCCGCTCGGTACGCGGCGGAGTACCAGGACGTCGGCGGAGAACCGGCCCACGCGGCGATCGTCGGCGCCGCCGTTCCGGCGGGGCGCGTGCTGGACGTGGACCGCGCCTCGGCGCTGACGCTTCCGGGTGTCCTCGCCGTGCTGTGGCACGGTAACGCTCCGACGCTCGGGTCCGCCGGGGACGGCGAGTTGCAGGTGCTCCAGTCCGATGTCGTCGCCTACCGCGGGCAGATCGTCGCCGTGGTCGTGGCGGAGACGTCGGAGCAGGCGACGTGTGCGGCCTCCGTTCTGGACGTCACGTACGAGAGTCGCCAGTGCGACAACGAATTACGGGAGCATCACCCGGGCATCTACGCACCCGAGCAGGTGAACGCGGGCTTCGACACCGATGTCGTCACCGGGGAACCGGAGCGGCGCTTCGAGGAGTCCGCGGTGCGCGTCGACGTCCGCTACACGACGCCGCCCGAACACAATGCGCCCATGGAGCCGCACGCGTCGATCGCCGCGTGGAGCGAGGACCGGTCGACCCTCGCGGTCTGGGACTCGACGCAGGCGCCGTCCGGCGTGGCCGGAGATCTCGCCGAGCTCTTCGGCGTCGACTCGGACGCCGTGCGCGTCATCGCCCGGCACGTGGGCGGCGGCTTCGGATCGAAGGGGAGCACGCGACCGAACGCGGTCGTCGCGGCCATGGCGTCGTCCGTCGTGGGTCGGCCGGTCTCGTTTCCGGTTCCACGCCGGTCGACCTTCGACTTCGTCGGCTACCGGACGCCGACGATCCAGCGGGTCCGACTGTCGGCGGACGCGGACGGCTCGATGACGGCGTTGCTGCACGACTCGCTCCAGCAGACCTCCACCGTGATGGAGTTCGTGGAGCAGACGTCCGAGGGCAGTCGCCACGTGTACGACATCGACGACGTCTCGACCACGCATCGCGCGGTCGCGCTGGACGTCGGGACACCGCGCTGGATGCGCGCTCCCGGTGAGGCGCCCGGCATGTTCGCTCTGGAGTGCGCGGTGGACGAACTGGCCCACGCGCTCGGAACGGACCCCGTCGAGTTGCGGCTGCGGAACGAGCCCTCGGTCGATCCCGCGGACGGGCAGACCTACAGCTCACGTACCGTCCGCGCCGTCTTCGAGGAGGGCGCGCGGCGCTTCGGTTGGGCCGGTCGTGACCCGCGGCCCGCGATACGCCGAGAAGGACGCACCCTCGTCGGGACCGGCGTCGCGATGGCGACCTACCCCGCGATGACGTCGCCTAGCACGGCGCGGGCGACCGTCCGTGACGACGGGACGGTCGACGTGTCCGTCGCCGCGTCGGACATCGGTACCGGCGCACGAACAGTGCTCGCCCAGATCGCCGCCGACGCGCTCGAGGTCGCGCTGGACCGGGTCCACATCCACGTCGGGGACAGTGCGCTGCCCACGGCGCCCGGCGCAGGCGGGTCCTCGGGTACCTCGTCGTGGGGCTGGGCGGTGACCAAGGCCTGTCGTGCGCTGCGCGCGGACGGAGACCTCGCACCGGGTGCGACGGCCACCGCGGACACCACCGACGACCTCGAGGAGCGTGCGGCGCTGGCGCGGCAGGCGTTCGGCGCCCATTTCGCCGAGGTGCACGTCGACGTCGACACGGGGGAGGTCCGCGTGACGCGGATGCTGGGCGTCTTCTCCGTGGGCCGTGTGCTGAACCCTCGGTTGGCTCGGTCACAGCTCCTGGGCGGCATGGTGTTCGGTATCGGCATGGCACTCATGGAGGAGGGCATCGTGGATCGACGACACGGCGGCTTCCTCAACGCCGACCTCGCGGAGTACCACGTCCCGGTGGACGCCGACGTCGCCGACATCGAGGCGATCTGGGTCGAGGAGCACGACGACGATCTGAACCCGATGGGCAGCAAGGGGATCGGCGAGATCGGCATCGTGGGGTCGCCTGCTGCCATCGCCAACGCGGTGTTCCACGCGTGCGGTGTCCGGGTGCGAGACCTGCCCATCACTCTCGACACCCTGATCGAGCGGATGGACCCCGCGCTGCGCCTGTGACCACCCGGTCAGCCCAGCAGATCGTCCAGGCGCTCGTAGCCCTCCCGCATGCCCTTCTCCATGCCGCTCGCTGCCATCGAGTCCCGCGCCTCCAGTGTCGGGTACACCGAGTGGCCCTCCAGCCGGCAGCGGTCACCCAGGTCGACGAACGTGAGGAACTCGATGCTCACCACGTCGGGGAAGCCCTCGTACTCGAAGGTCTGCACGGCGAACTCGTTCGTCCGCACCGTGTGGAACACGCCGTGGAACGCGTACTCCGCACCGCCGGGATCACGGTGGACGTAGCGGTACCGGCCACCGCCGCGGAAGTCGTACTCCTCGACCGACATCTCGTAGCCGGCGGGACCGAGCCAGCGGGACACCAGTTCGGGCTCCGCGTGCGCCCGGAAGACCGCGGACACGGGTGCGTCGAACTCGCGCCGGACATCGATGAACGGCAGACCCGCCGGTGAGTGGATGTGCAGCGCCCTGTCGCCGGTTCCGGTCATCGTCGTCTCCTCGATCTCGGGTGGCGGGGAGGTCCAGTGTGAATCAGTGCTGGTCGTCGGTCGTGTGGATTCGGGAAGAACGGAAGGTGGTAGACACATCGGGACATGATCGCCGGTTCCACCGCGGCGAGGGTGTCTGCCATCACACTGCCGCGACAGCTCGGGGGACCCACGTGCGTATCGCTCTGCTGTCCTACCGGAGCAAGCCCCACGTCGGCGGTCAGGGTGTCTACGTCGCGCGTCTGAGTCGAGCGCTGGTGGACGAGGGGCACGAGGTCGAGGTGTTCTCCGGTCAGCCCTATCCCGATCTCGACCCGCGGGTGCGGCTCACGCGAGTACCGAGCCTCGACCTCTATCGAGACGACGATCCGTTCCGCACCCCGCGGCCCTCCGAGATCCGAGACCTGGTCGACGTGTCCGAGGTGCTGACCATGTGGACGGCCGGGTTCCCGGAGCCCCGCACGTTCGGGGCGCGCGCCGCTCGTCTGCTGCGCGCGCGAGCCGACGAGTTCGACGTGGTGCACGACAACCAGTCGCTGAGCTACGGATTGCTGCGCATCCCGTTGCCGCTCGTGGCCACCATTCATCACCCCATCACCCGCGACCGTGCCCTCGACCTCGCGGCGGCGCCGTGGCGACGACGGATCACCGTGCGGCGCTGGTACGGCTTCCTCACCATGCAGCGGCGGGTGGCGCGCCGGATCCCGCGGTTGCTGACCGTGTCCCGCTCGTCCGCGGTGGACATCGTGGACGCGTTCGGGGTCGCTCCGGGTGCGGTGACGGTGGTCCCGCTCGGGGTCGACACCACCGTGTTCACCCCCGGCGCGGCGCCGCGAGTTCCCGGCCGCATCGTCGCCGTCGCGAGTGCCGACGTCGCCCTCAAGGGTGTGCGGCACCTTCTCGAGGCGGTCGCGAAGATGCGCACCGAGCGGGATGTCGAACTCGAACTGGTGTCGAAGGTGGACCCCGCAGGGCCGACCCGGACGTTGATCGACGATCTCGGTATCGACGACATCGTGCGGACGCGGAGCGGTCTCGACGACGCCGAACTGGCGCGCGTGCTGGCGTCGGCCGACGTGGCCTGCGTGCCGTCGCTGTACGAGGGCTTCTCGCTCCCGACCATCGAGGCCATGGCCTGCGCGACCCCCCTCGTGGTGAGCCGCACCGGGGCGATCCCCGAGGTCGTGGGGCCCGACGGGCTCTGCGCCGATCTGGTGCCTCCCGGTGACAGCGACGCCCTGGCGCGGGCCCTGATGCGCGCGCTGGACGACGAGCCCCGCCGACGCGCCATGGGCGAGCGCGGGCGGGAACGGGCCACGCAGACCTACGGCTGGCCGGCGGTGGCCGCCGCGACCGTCGCGGAGTACGAGAAGGCGATCGCCGATCGCCGTGGACGAGGGAATCGAGAGACGACATGCTGACGATGGACTTCGACCGGCTCGGCTTCGGTGCGGGCGATCGCGTCATCGACATCGGGTGCGGCCAGGGGCGCCACTCCTACGAGTTGTACCGCCGCGGGGCCCATGTCACCGCCTTCGACCAGAACGCGGACGAACTCGACGAGGTCAAGGTCATGTTCGGCGCGATGGCCGAGGAGAAGCAGGTACCGGAGTCCGCCACGGCGGAGACGGTCGTCGGCGACGCGTTGTCCCTGCCGTTCCCGGACGAGTGGTTCGACGGGGTGATCGTGTCCGAGATGCTCGAGCACGTGCCGGACGACGCGTCGGCCATCGCCGAGATCGCGCGCGTGGTGCGCCCCGGCGGCACGGTGGCGGTGAGTGTCCCGCGCTGGTTGCCCGAGCGGGTCTGCTGGTCCCTCTCCGACGAGTACCACGCGAACGAGGGTGGCCACGTCCGGATCTACCGTGCGAGTGAGTTGGCGGCGTCGCTCACCGCGGCCGGCCTCGAGGTCACGCACACCCACCACGCGCACGCACTGCACGCTCCGTACTGGTGGCTCAAGTGCGCGGTCGGGGTGCGGAACGACGATCACCCGCTGGTGCGCGGCTATCACTCGATGCTGGTGTGGGACATGATGAAGGCCCCGCGCACCACCCGAGTGCTCGAGCAGGTCCTGAATCCCGTCATCGGCAAGTCCGTGGTGATCTACCTGCGCAAGCCGGAGACCGGGATCGGCGGACCGGGGGCCGGACGTGGCGCTCACTGATCACGTGACGCCGTCGGTTCCCGGAATCCTGTCCGCCGAGCAGTGTCTCGCCAGTGCGCGCAGCATCGCCGCCGTCCAGGTCCGGTCCGGGGCGATTCCGTGGTCCGAGGGCGGGCACCTCGACCCGTGGGACCACGTCGAATCGGCCATGGCGCTCAGCGCCGCGGGCCTCGTCGAGGAGGCCGACGCCGCCTACGAGTGGTCGCGGCGCACGCAGCGCAGCGACGGCACCTGGCCGATCCGGCTGCGCGGCGACGTCGTGGAGGACGCCGGCGCCGACACCAACTTCTGCGCGTACATCGCGGTGGGAGTGTGGCACCACTTCCTCGTCACCGGCGACGACAACTTCGCCCTGGCCCTGTGGCCCACCGTGCGCCGCGCCGTCGACTTCGTCCTCGGTCTGCAGACCGACCGCGGCGAGATCGCCTGGGCCGCAGGGCCGAACGGATCGCGTGCCGAGGCCCTGCTCACCGGGAACGCCAGCATCCACCACAGTCTGCGGTGCGCGCTGGCACTCGCGGCGTACATCGGCGACCCGCAGCCGGACTGGGAGGTCGCCGTCGGCCGGCTGGGTCACGTTCTACGGCATCACCTCTCGGCTTTCACGCCGAAGCCGTCGTACTCCATGGACTGGTACTACCCGATCCTGGGCGGCGCCGTGCGCGGACCGGCGGCCGGGCGGCGCATCGACGACCGGTGGTCGGACTTCGTCGTGGAGGGGCTCGGAATCCGCTGTGTCGACGACCGACCGTGGGTCACCGGTGCCGAAACGTGTGAGCTGGTTCTGACTCTCGACGCGATGGACCGGGTCGACGTGGCGACGGACCTGCTCGGAAGCATGCAGCACCTGCGGGAGGACGACGGGTCGTACTGGACCGGGCTGGTCTACGCGGACGGCAAGCGGTGGCCCGTCGAGAGGACGACGTGGACCACCGGAGCCATGATTCTGGCGGCCGACGCCCTGTCCCGGTCCAGTGCCGGATCCGGCATCTTCCGGGGGGACGATCTGCCCGTCGGGCTCTCCGGTGCGCATCGCAGCTGCGGTTGCGCCGGGGAGTTCTACCCGGCGAGCGTGCCCGGCTGACCCGAGGTCCGCACCAGCACTCGCAGTGAGCCGACCACGCGGTTCTCGGTGAACATGCCGCTGTCGAGGGCGCGCCGGTAGATGCGGTACGGGGCCTGCCCGCCGTCCGCCGGATCCGGGAACACGTCGTGGATGAGCAGGGCGCCTCCGACCGCGACCCACGGCGCCCACCCCTGGAAATCGACCGTGGCCGCCTCGTCGGTGTGGCCGCCGTCGATGAACACCACGTCGACGGGATGCTTCCACAGCGCGGCGACGTCGCCGGAACGGCCGACGACGGCGACGACGACGTCTTCGAGGCCCGCCCCCGCCAGGGTGCGGCGGAATCGTCCGAGAGTGTCCAGCGCACCGGTGGCCGGGTCGACGAGCGTGGTGTCGTGGTACTCCCAGCCGACCTGGTGCTCCTCGGATCCGTGGTGGTGGTCGACGGTGACCACACGGCCGCCCGTGGCGCGCGCCGCGGCGCCGAGGTACACGGTCGACTTGCCGCAGTAGGTGCCGATCTCCACCACCACGCCGTCGCCCAGGAACTCGGCGGTGGCGTCGAAGAGCGCGAGTCCCTCGTCGGCGGGCATGAATCCTGTTGCCGCCTCGGCGAACTCGCGCAGGTCGTCGGGCATGACGGGACGTGCGGGGGTGTCGGTCACACGGGCGAGCCTAGCTGGTCGAACACCTTGCCCGGGTTGAGGATGCCCTGCGGATCGAGTGCGTCCTTGACCGCGCGGTGCATCGCGAGGACCACCGGATCGAGTTCCTGGACGAGTCCGTGCATCTTGAGCAGGCCGACGCCGTGCTCGCCGGTGACCGTGCCGCCGAGGGCGAGTGCGGCGTCGATGATCTCGGCGAACGCCGCCTGCGAGCGTGCTCGGGCGGCGTCGTCGCCCGGGGGTGTGATGAGCAGTGGGTGCAGGTTGCCGTCGCCGGCGTGGGCGATGTTGGCGATGACGACGTCGTGGGCGATGCCGATCTTCTCGATCCGCGACAGCATTTCCGGCACATGGCGTTTGGGGACGCACACGTCCTCGGTGAGCACCGGGCCCAGTCGTTCCATGGCCGGGTAGGCCAGGCGCCGCGCCGCGAAGAGCGCGTCCGCCTCCTCCTGATCGGTGGACACCGCCGACCAGGTGGCGCCGCCCTCGTCGAAGCAGGCGAGCATTTTCTCCGCCTCCTGGTCACCGATCTGCCCGGGGGTGTCCACGCGGCCGAGCAGCACCACCTCGGCGTCGACGGACAGTCCTATGTTCTTCCACGCGTCCACCGCGAGGAGGCACTGCTTGTCCACCAGTTCCAGAGCGGAGGGGGTGAGCCCGGCGGCGGCGACGGCGGCGACCGCTCGGCCCGCGTCGACGATCGAGTCGAAGTAGCCGGCGACGGTGCGTTGCGGGTCCTGGAGGGGGCGCAGCTTGACGGTGATCTCGGTGATGACGCCGAGTGTTCCTTCCGAGCCGACCATCAGTCCGGCGAGGTCGTACCCCGCGACGCCCTTCGCGGTGCGTCGGCCGAGTCGGACCTTCTCACCGGTGCCCGTGACCACCTCCATGCCCATGACGTAGTCGCGGGTCACGCCGTACTTCACGCAGCACAGGCCGCCGGCGTTGGTGGCGACGTTGCCGCCGATGGTCGACCACGGCGAACTCGCCGGATCCGGTGGGTACCAGAGGCCGACCTCCGCGACGGCAGCGCGCAGATCGTCGTTGATCACGCCCGGTTGCACGACGGCGTACCGCTCGAGGTGATCGATCTCGGTGATCGCGGTCATGCGGTCGAGCGCGAGGACGATGCACCCCGCGGTGGCGTTCGCGCCGCCGGAGAGTCCTGTCCCGGCGCCGCGGGTCACCACGGCGGTGCCGTGGTCGAGGCATGCCCGTACCGTCGCCTGGACCTCGTCGGCCGTGGCCGGACGCACCACCGCGAGAGGGGTCGCGGACGGCGCCCACTCGGCCTCGTCGTGCTGGTAGGACGCCATGACGTCGGGATCGACCACCACCCGATCGGCGGGGAGTACGGCGAGCAGGGCATCGACGATCATCGGTCGAGCGTAGCGCCGGGCGACCGCCCGCCCGCCGGATCCCGCCCCCCTCTTCGGAGGGTGGTGGGAGTGGTTCAGGTCACATACGTTCCTCCCGAGTCCGACGATTCGGACGATCCTCACCTCGGATGGAGAACCATGACCACAGTTTCGCCGGACGACGCGACGGCGCGCGCCACCTCGGCACCACCCGTCGCGGCACCGCCCGCCACGAGCGTCCGCAAGGTGGCCGTCGCCAGCGGCATCGGAACGACCATCGAGTTCTACGACTTCTTCATCTACGGCACCGCGGCCGCGCTGGTGTTCCCGACGGTGTTCTTCCCGGCACTGGGATCGACAGCCGGCACCGTGGCCTCGTTCGCCACCTTCGCCGTCGCGTTCGTCGCGCGTCCCGCGGGAGCCGTGCTGTTCGGTCACTTCGGCGACCGCATCGGCCGCAAGAAGACGCTGATCTCGACGCTGCTGCTGATGGGTGTCTCCACCTTCGTCATCGGGCTGCTCCCCGGTGCCGCGACCATCGGCGTCGCCGCACCGATCATCCTGGTGGTGCTGCGGTTCGGGCAGGGGTTCGCCGTCGGCGGCGAATGGGCGGGAGCGACGCTGCTGACCGCCGAGTACGCACCGGCGAAGCGGCGCGGCTTCTACGGCATGTTCCCGCAGCTCGGTCCGGCCGCCGCCTTCATCCTCTCCAGCACGACGTTCCTGGTGACCGGCGCCGTGTTCGGCGACACCAACGACACGTTCCTGAACTACGGGTGGCGAATCCCGTTCCTCTTCAGCGCCGTGCTGGTGCTGATCGGTCTCTACATGCGCCTCGCGATCGAGGAGACGCCGGTGTTCAAGGCCGATCAGGCCGCCGCCGCGACCACGCCGTCCGCTCCCACCCGGCTCCCGGTGCTCGAGGCGTGGCACGTGCAGAAGCGCGAGGTGCTGCTCGCGGCCGGTGCGCTGGCGTCGCTGTTCTCGCTGTTCTACATGGGCACCGCGTATCTCACGAGCTACGGCACGAAGACCCTCGGCTTCGACCGGCCGTTCGTGCTGTGGACCGGCATCGTCGGTGCGGTGATCTTCGGCATCACCATCGCGCTGTCGGCGACGTTCTCGGATCGGGTGGGTCGGCGCCGCGTCATCATGGTGTCCTGCGCGGCGGCCGTTCCCTGGTCGCTCGCCCTGTTCCCGATCCTCGACACGGGATCGAGTACGGCGTACGTGATCGCGATGTGCGTGACCCTGTCCATCTTCGGTATCGCCTACGGCCCCACCGGTGCGCTGCTCCCGGAGCTGTTCCGGACCCGGTTCCGCTACACCGGTGCCGGTCTCGGCTACAACCTGGCGGGCGTGCTCGGCGGTGCGATCCCACCGCTGCTGGCGGCTCCGTTGACGGCGCAGTTCGGCAGCATCGCCGTGGGCGTCATGCTGGCGCTCCTGTCGGTGCTCAGTCTGATCTGCACGCGAGCACTGGTGGAGACGAAGAACAACGACCTGACCTGACCCCACGACGACGAATCCGGTGCCGAGATCCGCGGTGAACGCGGATCTCTGCACCGGATCTCGTGTGCGTGGAGGCTAGCGGGTGCCGCCCTTGGCGTACTCGGCGATCGCGTCGATGTTCGTCGAGTCGATGAAGGCCGGGCCGGTCAGAACGGGCGTGCCGCCACCGATGGTGTTGCCGTTGTTCAGGTACAGCCACAGCGAGTCGACGGCCAGGTAGCCCTGGAGGTACGGCTGCTGATCGACGGCCCACGCGACGTCGCCGCTCTGGATGGCCTCGACGAGTGCGGCGTTGGTGTCGAAGGTGACCACCGTGGCCTCGGAGTTGGCGTTCGCCTTGGACTGCACCGCGGTCAGCGCGATGGGGGCGCCCAGGGCGACGATGTGGTCGATGGTCGGATCCTGCTGCAGCTTGGCCGTGATGGTGGCCTCGACGGACGGCATGTCCTTGCTGTTGACGTTCAGGATCTCGGTGGAACCGCCGGTGAAGCCCTGCGTCACACCGGCGCAACGGGATTCGAGGGCGACCTGGCCCTGCTCCTGGATGATGCAGAGGGTCTTCTTCGCACCCTCGGTGGTCAGACGCGCACCGACGGCCTGGCCGGCGATGGTCTCGTCCTGGCCGAAGTACTGCTGGACGCCCTGGTCCTTCCACGCGTCGTAGCCGGAGTTGAAGGCGACGACCGGGATGCCGGCGGCCGTGGCGGCCTCGACGGCGGGTGCCATGGCGTCGGGCTTGGCCAGTGTGACCGCGATGCCGTCGACGTCGGAGTCGATGGCGCTCTGCACCAGGTTGGCCTGGTTCGGGGCCTCGGGATCGGCCGAGTAGCGCAGCTCGATGTTGTCCTTGGCCGCAGCCGCCTCGGCGCCCTTGCGGATGAGGTCCCAGAACGTGTCACCGGGAACCTCGTGCGTGATCATCGCGATCGTGGCGCGCGGGGTGTCGGCCGTGCCGGCGTTGCCGCCGCCGTCACCGGAGGACTCCGGTGCGCCGCCCGAACTGGAGCAGCCCGCTGCCAGGCTGACGCTCAGTGCCACGCCGAGAGCGACAGCAGTGCCCCGACGGGTGAAATGACGTGTCATTCGGTCTCTTTCTCGAACGCCGACGAGAGAACAACGCGGCGACATACTGGGTACGACTTGGAATGGATCGAGCCGGTGACCTCTTCGGTCGCGGCCCGACATATGTGTAATCCACATCACAAGGGAAGTCAATAGTTTGTTCGGACAATACGTCCGCAGCACAGCGAGCCGTCAGGATCGAGACCCGGTCGCGATCATCGCCAGGACGGCCGGGCGGTCGAGCTTGCCGCGGGCCGTGCGGGGGAGCGCGGGCACCGTGACCACGCGGGTGGGCATCGCCGGTGCCTCCAGGTGCGCCCGCAGATGACGCCGCAGAGCGGTGCGGTCGACCGGCTCCGAGACCGTGATCGCCGCGACCGGGACGTGCCCCATCCTCGGATCCGGCTCGCCCACACACGCCGCGTCGAGCACGCCGGGAAACCCCCGCAGGGCGGTCTCCACATCGAGTGGCTCCACCTTGAGGCCGCCGCGCACGATGGTGTCGGAACTGCGGCCCGCGAGAAACAGCCACCCGCCGTGGATCTCGCCCCGATCGCCCACGCTCGTCCACCCGTTCACGGGCCCGTCGGACGGTTCCGCGTGGTCGGGGTGGGTCAGGTATCCGTCGAACAGCATGTCGCTGTGCACGCTGACGACGCCGTCCACAGTTCTCGTGCGGACACCCGAGACGAGCCGCCCGGCGGAGCCGTCGGGAACCGGTTCGGTGGAGGAGTCCACGGCCACCAATGACAGCTCCGAGGCGCCGTAGAAGTGGACGAACCGAGCGCCGGGAACGCGAGCGGACAGGGCGTCGCGACCGGAGCGCGGCCAGAAAGCACCCGAGGACAACACTTCTCGGACCTGCGCCAGCCCGGGTCGGCTGGACACGGCGATGTCGTGTGCGAGGGTGGGCACGGTGTAGACGTGCGTCGGGTCGACGTCTCCCGCGGAGGACCACGACTCGAGGGGCCGTAGGTCCACGGCAGCACCTCGCGTGAGCGCGTGCACCAGTCCGTAGAGGAAGTGGGTGTGGTCCAGGACGCCCGGTGCGGACACCCGGGAGTGCCGGTCCACGGTGAACTCCTCGTCGGACCGATCGAGCGTGCGCGACCACGATCGCCGCGAGCGGACGAAGAGCTTGGGAGTGCCCGACGTGCCGGAGGTCAACCCAGCCAACAGTTCTCCGGCCTCGTCCGGTGCCGGGAGGGGGACCGCGGGTGCGGCGGCGAGGTCGTCGGGCGAGGTGAGCGTGCCGGTGACGCCGAGTCGACGCAGCCGGGTCCGCCCGCGCTCCGTGGCGATCACCGCAGCGGGGCGACCGATCTCGAGAACCGATGCGAGGTGGTCGGGAAGCAGGTGGCGGTGCAGGAGCACGAGCGAGCAACCTGCACGGATCGCGCCGAGAACCGTGACGACGGAACCGAGATCGGACGCCGGGAGGACGGCCACTCGCTCCGCACCGAGCAGGCGTGCGGCGACGCGTCCCGACCGATCCCACATCTCACGATAGGTGAGACTGCCGTCCGCGGCGACGACCGCGAGCGAGTCCGGACGGTCCCGGGCGCGACGACCGATGCGCTCGTCGATCGAGTCCGCGATCACGCGTCATCGTCCCGGTCGTCGTCCACACCGCGGGCGACGAGACTGTCTCCCAGCGCATCCGCGGTCCGCAGCGCGCGGACCACCACGGGTGTCGCCAGCGCGGTCATCGACCACTGCAGTCCGCGGGCCTTCCGTGCGTCGGAGACCTCGTGCACGATGCCGGTGAGGAGGGGGACGAGCCGGATCGTCAGTGCCAGCAGCAGTCCGATACGGTCGGGGTCGACGCCGAAGCGCCGCAACGGTTCCAGGACCCTGCCGCACACGTCGAGCATCGCGGTCACCCGGGTGGTGAGGGTGACCAGACTCGCCGCGGCCACCGTGACGACGAGAATCCCGCACACGACCACGGCGCGGGCCGGGGTCGTGATGATCACCTGGAACACCGCGATGATCGCGATCATCCAGAAGAGCGGCCGGATCTGCGCGAGTGCGGTCCGCGGGCCGATGCCCCCGACCCCGAAGAGAACGGCGACCACGCCGGCAGCGACCGCGACGTCGACCGGTCGGCGAACGAGGGCGATGACCGCGATGACGCCGACCATGAGCAGCAGAAGCTTCCACCCGGCCGGAAGCCGGTGCAGGAGCGAGTGACCGGGTCGGTAGAGGCCGATCATTCGAGCAGCGCCTCGTACGCGGGCAGGGCGTCGGCGGGCCGTCCGTCGTGGGCGACCCGAGCGTCGTGGATCACGATGACGCGATCGAAGTTCGTCAGGAGATCGAGGTGATGTGTCACCACGACGACCTGCTGCTCGAGAGTGTCGAACACCGCGCCGACCTTGCGGGAGTTGCGGAGATCGAGAAGCGTGGTGGGTTCGTCGGCCACCAGGACCTCGGGTCGGCGGATCAGCACCGCGCCGATCGCCAGCATCTGTTTCTGTCCGCCGGACAACAGGTGCGCGGGATGATCGGCGTGACCGGCCAGCCCGAAACGGTCGAGCATGTCGGCGACGCGGTCCGCCACCTCGTCCTTCGACGCTCCGGTGCGGCGCAGCGAGAACGCCAGATCCTCGGCGACGGTCGGCATCACGATCTGGTTGTCCGGGTCCGTGAACACGAACCCGACCTTCCGTCGCACCTGGCCACCCTTGCGCGCGACGTTCAGACCGTCGACGGTGACGGTGCCGGAACTCGGCGACACCAGACCGTTGATCATGCGGGCCAGGGTCGACTTCCCGGAGCCGTTGGATCCGACGATGCCGACGCGGTGTTCGGTGATCTCGAGATCGATGTCGCGCAGCACGGGCCGATCGCCGTATCCGTGCGAGACGTGATCGAACCGGATCACGCTCATGCTCCGACTCGTTCCACGAGCATGGCGATGCCCTGACCACCGCCGATGGCGCACACCGCAAGACCGAGAGCGGGGGAGTCGGTCGTGGCCATCTGCTCAGCCAACCGGACGAGGAGAATCGCTCCGGAGGCGCCCCACGGGTGTCCGAGCGCGATGGCCCCTCCGTGCGGGCACACGATGTCCGGATCGATGCCCAGACGGTCGACGGCCGCCAGGGCCACCGAGGCGAAGGCCTCGGTGATCTCGACGATCCCGACGTCGGACAGGTCGACTCCGCAGCGGTCGAGGACGGCGCGGACCGCGGGCACGGGGGACAGTCCGGGGAGCGCGGGATCCGTCCCGGCGACGGCCCAGCCGAGTACCCGCAGGGCAGGGCCGTCGGCCCGGTCCGCGGTCGTCACGGCGAGCACGGCCGCGCCGTCGGAGATGCCGCACGAGTTGCCCGCGGTGGCGGTGCCGTCGGGGGAGAACGCCGGACGCAGCCTGCTCAGACGCGCCGTGGTGAGTCCGCTGCGCACCCGCTCGTCCCGATCGATCCCGGCGACGGTGACGATCTCCGCCGAGAAGTCCGTCTGCGAGGCGAGTCGGTGCGAGCGTTCGGCGTACGCGTCCTGTCGCTCCCGGTCGATGCCGAGCGTGCGGGCGAGATCGTCCGCGGCCGTGCCCATGTCGGGGTCGGGGTGACCGCGCGGGGTGAACGGTGCGCGCGTGTACCGCTGCGGACCCCCGTCGCCGACCGGGGCGTGGAAACGCCACGGCGCCGTGCTCGCCGATTCGACTCCCCCCGCGAGAATCAGGGCGTCGTCACCCGCGCGGACACGGGACGAGGCCAGGGCCACGGCGTCGAGGCCCGAGCCGCACTGGCGGTCGACCGTCACGCCAGGGACGTGGTGACCGAGACCGGCCTGCAGCGCGGCGACCCGAGCGAGGTCGCCGCCGGGACCGAGGCAGTTGCCCAGGACGACGTCGTCGATGCGGCCGAGATGGTGCACCCGGCGAGCGACGTCGGCGAGGACGGGTGCCGCGAGGTCGGCGGCCGTCAGGTCGGCGAACGCATGCCCCGCCGTGCCGATCGCCGTCCGCCGTCCCGCCAGCAGGATCGGATCGCGCGGGGACGAGCGCACCATGTCAGGCGGCGGACCCGACGGTCGCGCGACGCCGCGGCGCGACGAGACCGGGGTAGGCGCGGTGCACGCCCTTCGCGACGACGGTCGCGACGACGACCTTGACCGCGTCGCCGGGAACGTAGGCGCCCGTGGACGCGATGGCCGCCCCTACGCCGAGGTCGGTGCGCAGCAGGAGGCCGAGGACGCCGAAGACGTAGATGACGGCGATGCCGCCCACGGCGTTGACGAGCAGACCGGCCCACAGCGTGTAGGACGGGACGATCAGCCGGGTGAGCGCGCCGATGACGAAGGCGCCCACGACCCATCCGACGAGGTACCCGACGCTGGGGGCCGCGAAGACGCCGAGACCGCCGCGTCCGCCGGCGAGCAACGGCAGGCCGATCGCGACGAGTGCGAGCAGGACCAGTACCGCGGCCGCACCCTTGCGGGCGCCGAGAACCGCGCCCGCGGCGATGACGCCGAGGGTCTGCAGGGTGATGGGCACACCGCTGATGCCGACCGTGATGGAGCCGGGAAGGCCGAGTGCCGCGATCAGTGCCGCGAAGACGGCGACCTGAGCGAGGTCACGAGCCGAGAAACGAGGGGACACGGTCGGGACTCCTGTGCGTGGCGTGAGCGAGAACCACTTGAACGGTGTTCAAGTGCGCGGAGTCACGCTAGTGGGGTGCTCGTACCCGGTGCAACTCCCCGTCGTGTCACAGCGACGCGACGAGGGCGTTCAGAGTGGCGGAGCTGCTGTGCGCGGGATGCCACCCGAGGTCGCGCTTGGCCTTCGAGGTGTCCATGACGACGGACGTCCGTCCCACGTGCACCCACTCCACCATCGACGGGACGAACGGGAGGGTGCGGATCACCGCCGACGCCGCAGACCCGAGCAGGGACGGCACCCGCACCGGGAAGGCGCCCAGCGCGGCCGCCACCTGCGACAGGGACACCACCCCGTCGCCCGCGATGTTGTACGGGCCGGGAGGTGCGTCCGTGGTCGCGGCGAGCGCGATGGCCGTCGCCACGTCGTCGTGGTGCACCAGTTGCAGCGGGTGTCCCGGGTCGGGGAACACCGGACGCACCGCGCCGACCACGGCCCCCAGTGGTGCGGGGAGCTGGGCGGCGATCGAGCGCCACGGCATGGAGTCGGCCAGGGCGGGCGCTTTCGGGCCGGCGACGATGCACGGCCGCAGGACGTACACCTCGAGGTCCGATCCCGCGGTGACCTCGTCGAGGACCTCCTCGAGTTCGGCCTTCTGCTCGGAGTAGTAGTGCTCCTTCGATCCGCGCGTCGGCGTGTCCTCGGTCAGCGGCACCCGGTTGTCCGAGTGATAGCCGTACGCGGCGACGGACGAGGTGTAGACGAGCCGTGTCGGCCGCGCGGCGGCCACCGTCGCCTCGAAGACGGTGCGAGTCCCGGCCAGGTTGATCCGTGAACTCTCGGCACGCGATCCCATGATGAGGAAGGCGAGGTGCACCACGACATCCGCCTCGGCGACGAAGGCGTCCACCGCCTCACGATCGAGTATGTCGCCCTGCCGGTACTCCGTCTTGGTCCAGCCGTGCTCGTCCACGTCGAACGGTCGTCGCGCCATGCCGAGGATGCGGTCCACGGCCGGATCGCGCTCGAGCGCGTCCACCGCCGACATGCCGATCTCGCCGGTCGGACCGGTCACTGCCACTGTGAGTCCCATGGGTCGATGATGCCCGCTGACGTCGGGATTCAAGCAAGGTTCGGTGGGAGTGAGAGACTGCGACGATGCAGGATCCGGACCATGTTCTCGGCGCGCTCCGTCGCTCACCCGATGTCGAGGCGCCCAATCTCCACGCCGTCGACGCCTCCGACCGGTTGATCCTGGCCGAGGCCGCGGAGTCGACCTCCACCGCCGAGCCCGGGTCGGTCGCGGTGATCGGCGACCGGTACGGCGCGCTGACCCTCGGGACCGCCGCCGCGCACGGCCTCACCGGCATTCGCGTGCACCAGGATCCCCTCACCTCCGAGCTCGCGCTGGCCCGCAACGCCGGCGCGCTCGGCCTCGGCGACGTCTACACGAACCACGCGTTTGATCGAGAGTTGCTCGACGGTGCGACCGTGGTGCTGCTGCAGCTTCCCCGCGCCCTCGCCGAGCTCACCGAGATCGCCGAAGCCGTTGCCCGCTGGGCGGATCCGTCGGTCCGCGTCATCTCGGCGGGTCGACTCAAACATATGAGTCGGTCGATGAACGACGTGCTCGCCGCGAACTTCACCGACGTGGCGGCCACCCGCGCGGCGCAGAAGTCCCGCGGGTTGGTGGCGACCGGGCCGCTGCCTCGCGAGAGCGCGACGTACCCCGTGTCGACCGTCCTCGCCGATCTGGACCTCACCGTGGTCGCCCACGGTGCCGTCTTCTCCGGGGACCGGCTGGACATCGGCACCCGGTACCTGTGCACGTTCCTCGACCGGATGTCGCCCGACGCGCGCCGCATCGTCGATCTGGGGTGCGGGACCGGCATTCTCGCGGTCCTCGCCGCGCGCCTGCGGCCGGACGCGGAGGTGGTCGCCACAGACCGCTCGGCCGCGGCGGTGGCCTCGGCGGTGGCCACGGCGGAGGCGTCCGGCGTGCGGGTCACGGCGCGTCGGGACGACGCCATGGCGTCGGAGGCGCCCGCGAGCGCCGACGTGATCCTGTGCAATCCACCGTTCCACGAGAACGCGGCCGTGCACACCGGGGGAGCGGAGAAACTCTTCGCGGCCGCGCGGACCGTCCTGCGCCCCGGCGGCGAACTGTGGGCGGTGCACAACTCACACCTGCGGTTCCGCTCCATGCTCGCGCGCATGGTGGGGCCGACGGAGGTGATGGGCCGCAACGACAAATTCACCGTCACCCGGTCGATCAGGTGACGGTGAGTGTGTCGGCCGCACAAGTCAGGCGGACGTGACTCAGTCGAAGTAGGAGCCCGCGTCCTCGGGGGTCCCGTCGATCTGGCCGCGGTGCGTCGCAGAGTTCTCAACCACGACTCCGTCCACCACGTCCGCGTCCTTCACGGCGGCGCCGTCGGTGCCGTCGTCCTCCGTGGCGTCCGCGATGTAGTCGTTCTCGTCGTCGCTGTCGACGACTCGGTCCACCAGTTCCTCGGTCAGTTCGTCGTCTGGTGTCGCCGCCACGGGGACGTCGAGTTCCTCCTCCAGCGGGACGTCCGGCACTTCCTCGGCCAGCTTCTGGTCGAGGCTCTCACCCTCACGCGCCTCGCGTTCGGTGGTGCCGAACTTGTCGGCCTCGGTCCACGAGTCCGGCGGGGTGACCACGTCGTCGACGTCGTCCGTGCCTCGGATCTCGTCCGAGTCGAGACTCTCACTCTGGTCCAGCGTGTCTCCGGGTCCGTCTTCGATGCTCATGAGGGAGAAGGTGCCCGGATCGCCCGAGCGACAAACGTGAGCGGACAAACGTGCGCCGACCGTGTGTACTGATGCGGTACTGCGCTGGGGGAACGGCGACGTCCGCCCGGTACAGTCCGTTTTGTCCGATGGGAACTTTTCCGTCGCATCCGAACGTTGAGAGATACACAGGCTCCACCACACGAAAGGGATGAGACACGGTGCGCACTTCCAGCAACCCGGTGTTCCGCAATCTGCCCAAGCAGGCGGGAGGCGGATATGCCTCCTTCGGTTCGGCCGCCGCCGGTGCCGGTGCGGTCACCCAGCAGTACGGCTCCCCGCAGGGACAGCCGCAGCCGTACCAGACCGGTCCGCAGCAGCGTGCGATGACGATCGACGACGTCGTCACCAAGACGGCCACCACCCTCGGTGTCCTGACGGTGTTCGCCATCGCGTCCTACGTGCTCGCGAGCAACAACCCCGGCCTGGCCCCGATGTTCGTCATCGGCGGCGGACTCATCGGCTTCGTCCTCGTCCTCGTGGCGACGTTCGGCCGCAAGATGGACAGCGCGCCCCTGGTGCTCGCGTACGCGGCCTTCGAGGGCGTGTTCCTCGGTGCCCTGTCGCTCCTCTTCACCGGTCCGATGTTCGGCGTGAGCAACGGCAGCTCGCTCATCGTGCAGGCTGTGCTCGGTACGTTCGGCGTGTTCTTCGGCATGCTGATCGTCTACAAGACCGGCGCGATCCGCGTGACTCCTCGCTTGACCCGCATGATCGTCGGCGCCCTCATCGGCGTGGTCGTACTGATGCTCGGCAACCTGATCGCCAGCTTCTTCATGGACGGCGGTTTCGGTCTGCGCGACGGCGGACCGATCGCCATCATCTTCAGCCTCGTCTGCATCGGCCTCGCAGCATTCAGCTTCCTGCTGGACTTCGACCAGGCCGACCAGCTGATCCGTGCCCAGGCACCGGAGAAGGCTGCCTGGGGCGTCGCGCTCGGTCTGACCATCACCCTGGTCTGGCTGTACGTCGAGATCTTGCGACTGCTGAGCTACTTCAACAACGATTAGTTCCAGCGGTAGTCGTCACAGCTGACAGCCCCCGTCCTCCTCTCGGAGGGCGGGGGCTGTCTGCTGTACGAGACCGACTCAGCTGAGGCGCTCGAGCACCATGGCCATGCCCTGTCCGCCGCCGACGCACATGGTCTCGAGACCGAACTGCTTGTCGTGGGCGCGCAGGTTGTTGAGCAGGGTCGCGGTGATGCGGGCACCGGTCATGCCGAAGGGGTGGCCGAGGGCGATGGCGCCGCCGGAGACGTTGAGCTTGTCCTCGTCGATCTTCAGTTCCCGTGCGGAGCCGATCACCTGGACGGCGAAGGCTTCGTTGATCTCGACCAGGTCGATGTCGTCGATGGTCTTGCCGGCGAGCGCGAGCGCCTTCTTCGAGGCCTCGATGGGGCCGAGGCCCATGATCTCGGGCGAGAGGCCCGAGACGCCGGTGGACACGACGCGGGCGAGCGGGGTCAGGCCGAGTTCCTTGGCCTTGGTGTCCGACATGATCACCAGTGCCGCGGCGCCGTCGTTGAGCGGGCAGGCGTTGCCGGCGGTGATGGTGCCGTCCGGG
Source organism: Rhodococcus sp. SORGH_AS_0301 (assembly GCF_030818285.1). Taxonomy (NCBI): domain Bacteria; kingdom Bacillati; phylum Actinomycetota; class Actinomycetes; order Mycobacteriales; family Nocardiaceae; genus Rhodococcus; species Rhodococcus sp. SORGH_AS_0301. The sequence goes on along the minus strand of NZ_JAUTAC010000002.1, from coordinate 2,583,815 downwards.
CGGAAGACCGGCTTCAGTTGCGAGATCTTCTCGTAGGTGGTGCCGGCGCGGGGGCCGTCGTCGGTGCTGACGACGGTGCCGTCGGGCAGCGTGACCGGGGTGATCTCGTTCTCGAAGTGGCCCTTGGCGATGGCTTCCTCGGCGCGGTTCTGGCTGCGGACGCCCCAGTGGTCCTGCTCCTCACGGCTGATGCCGGTGAGCTGGGCGACGTTCTCCGCGGTCTGGCCCATCGCGATGTAGGCGTCGGGGAGGTTGCCGTTCTCGCGGGGGTCGGACCAGGTCTGGCCACCCTCGGCGATCTTCTCGGTGCGGGCCTGCGCGTCGGCGTAGATGGGGTTCTGGGTGTCCGGGTAGGAGTCGGAGTTGCCCTTGACGAAGCGGGAGACGGTCTCGACTCCGGCGGAGATGAACACGTCGCCCTCGCCGGCCTTGATGGCGTGCAGTGCCATGCGGGTGGTCTGCAGCGACGAGGAACAGTAGCGGGTGATGGTGGTGCCGGGGAGGAAGTCGTAGCCGAGCTGGATGGCGACGTTGCGGCCGATGTTGAAGCCCTGCTCGCCGCCGGGCAGACCGCACCCCATGAGGAGGTCGTCGATCATGGTGGGGTCGAGGGCGGGCACCTTGTCGAGGGCTGCCTTGACCATCTGCGCTGCGAGGTCGTCGGGACGCATGCTGACGAGCGACCCCTTCATCGCGCGCCCGATGGGCGAACGGGCCACGGACACGATCACTGCTTCTGGCATGGGAGGACTCCTCGGGTTGGCGACGATATGACTGGAGGGTAACTCTCGTCCGGTGGGCCCCCGGTCACTGCAGGGCGTCTCGCGGCCGTAGCCGCGACACGTGGCGGTTGGCCGAGGCGGTGAGGCGGGAGACGAGGCGACGCTGCTCGGCGACGTCCGACACCGTGGGCAGCGTCGGCAGGGGGCCGCCCGCCCATTCGCCCAGCGCGGCCGCCAGCACGGGCAGGATCTGCTGGGCAGCGAGTTCGTATCCGGCCGCGGACGGATGGAAACGGTCGGCCGAGAACATCCGCTCCGGTGCCGCGAGGAACTCCGGGGCGAGCAGATCCGCCAGCGCGACGGGGTGGCCGCCGGCGGCGAGCGTCGCCGACGTCTGAGCCCGCGCGAGTCGGTGGCCCCACGTCCGCACGACAGCGCGGAGCGGCTGCGGGATGGCGGTGACGACACCGAGATCCGGGCACGTTCCGACGACCACGACGGTGCCCTCCGCCCGCAGGCGACGCACCGCGGTACGCAGACGCTCGGCCGAGGCCGCCACCGCATGCTTCTTGGTGACGTCGTTGGCGCCGATGAAGACGACGGCAGCGTCGGGCCGGTCGTGGTGGGCGACCAGCATCGCATCGACCTGACCCTCGAGTCCCTTGGATGTCGCGCCGGGAATGGCCTTGGTGCTCAACCGGATCCGCTTCCCGCTCTCGTCGGCGAGACCCCGCGCGATCAGCACGCCCGGCACCTCGTCCGCGACGACGCAGCCCATGCCGGCCGCCGTCGAGTCGCCGAAGATCATCAGGTGCAGGTCGGACTGCACGCCGGGGCGCCACCGCTGCGGGACGCGCGCACCCGGGGCGTACACACCGTCGGCCTCGGGCGGCCGGTCCGTGCTGCGGCCGATCACGGTCCGGGCAGCGGCCGCCTGCGCCAGCAGGTGCCGGTACGCGGCCCAGGACAGCGTTCCCGCGCCGGATCCCGCGACGACGGTGGCGGCTCCCGCCACCGCTGCCTGTCGCCACCCACCGCGACCCGAGCCGCCCTGCTGCATCGCACCTCCGTTCACCTGTCCGATTCTAGGTGCGCCGACGGTGGTGCCGTGCAGTGCGATCGCCGCAGCGCGACGAGGCTCGGTGGGTGTCCGGCCGGACATCTGGGAGGATGGACGCATGCGCATTGCAAACAGCGTCGTCGACCTCATCGGCAACACCCCGCTGGTGAAGCTGAACACCGTCGTCGCCCCCGGGTCCGCACTCCTCGCCGCCAAGGTGGAGTACCTCAATCCCGGTGGCAGTTCGAAGGACCGCATCGCCGTCAAGATGATCGAGGCGGCCGAGGCGTCCGGTGAACTGAAGCCCGGCGGCACCATCGTCGAGCCCACCTCCGGCAACACCGGAGTCGGCCTGGCCCTCGTCGCACAGCAGCGCGGCTACAAGTGCGTCTTCGTGTGCCCCGACAAGGTCGGCGAGGACAAGCGCAACGTCCTACGTGCCTACGGCGCGCAGGTCGTCGTGTGCCCCACCGCTGTCGCCCCCGAGGATCCGGACAGCTACTACAGCGTCTCGGACCGCCTCGTGCGCGAGATCGACGGTGCCTGGAAGCCCAACCAGTACGCCAATCCGGGTGGTCCGCAGAGCCACTACGAGACCACCGGACCCGAGATCTGGAACGACACGGACGGCAAGATCACGCACTTCGTCGCCGGCGTCGGTACCGGCGGCACCATCACCGGAACCGGTCGCTACCTCAAGGAGATGTCGGGCGGTGCGGTGAAGATCATCGGTGCCGATCCCGAGGGTTCCGTCTACTCGGGCGGGACCGGCCGGCCGTACCTCGTCGAGGGCGTGGGCGAGGACTTCTGGCCCAGCGCGTACGACCCGTCGATCCCGGACGAGATCATCGCCGTGTCCGACGCCGACTCGTTCGAGATGACGCGTCGCCTGGCCCGCGAGGAGGGCCTGCTGGTCGGCGGATCCTGCGGTATGGCCATGGTCGCCGCGCTGCAGGTGGCCGAGCGCGAGGGCCCGGACGCCCTCGTCGTCGTCCTGCTGCCCGACGGTGGTCGCGGCTACCTCGGCAAGATCTTCAACGACAAGTGGATGAGCTCCTACGGCTTCCTGCGCACCCGGCTCGATGGCGGCACCGCCGAGCCCACCGTCGGCGACGTGCTGCGCGGCAAGTCCGGCGCACTGCCCGACCTCGTGCACACGCACCCGTCCGAGACGCTGCGCGACGCCATCGAGATCCTGCGCGAGTACGGCGTCTCCCAGATGCCGGTCGTCGGCGCCGAGCCGCCGGTCATGGCGGGCGAGGTCGCGGGCAGTGTCAGCGAGCGCGATCTGCTCAGTGCCGTGTTCGAGGGCCGGGCGAACCTGTCCGACGCCGTGAAGACGCACATGAGTGCGCCGTTCCCGCTCATCGGCGCCGGTGAGCCGGTCTCGGCCGCGACGAAGACGCTCGGCGACACCGACGCCGTCATGGTCGTCGACGACGGCAAGCCGGTCGGCGTCATCACCCGCCACGATCTCCTCGGATTCGTCACCACCGCGTCCTGACACACGGAACTACTGACCCATCCCGACCGGCCTCCGGCCTGCCCGCTCGTTAGGCTGGTGCGCATGAGTGAGCAGCGCAGCAAGTCCGACACGACGTCCTGGCAGGGGTTCTCCACTCGCGCGGTGCACGCCGGGTACGAGCCCGACCCGCTGACCGGTGCGGTCAACGTCCCGATCTACGCGAGCTCCACCTTCGCCCAGGACGGCGTGGGTGGTATGCGCAGCGGGTTCGAGTACGCCCGCACCGGCAACCCGACCCGGCGTCCGCTCGAGGCCAACCTGGCAGCCCTCGAGAACGGCCACTACGGTCGCGCGTTCTCCTCGGGCATGGCCGCGACGGACGCCCTCCTGCGGGCGTCGCTGCGCCCGGGCGACCACCTCGTGATCCCGAACGACGCGTACGGCGGCACCTTCCGGCTCATCGACAAGGTGTTCACCCAGTGGGGCATCGAGTACTCGGTGGCCGCGGTGTCGGACGTCGACGCCGTGCGCGAGGCCATTCGCCCCGACACGAAGCTGGTCTGGGTCGAGACGCCCACCAATCCGCTGCTCAACGTCGGCGACATCGAGGCTCTGTCGGGCGTCGCACACGAGGCGGGCGCGAAGATCGTCGTCGACAACACGTTCGCGTCGCCGTACCTGCAGCAGCCCCTCACGCTCGGCGCCGACGTGGTGCTGCACTCGACGACCAAGTACATCGGTGGACACTCCGACGTCGTCGGCGGCGCCCTCGTGTGCAACGACGAGGAACTGGACGCGTCGTTCGCCTTCCTGCAGAACGGCGCCGGCGGTGTTCCCGGACCGTTCGACGCGTTCCTGACACTGCGCGGCATCAAGACGCTCGCCCTGCGCATGGAGCGGCACAGCGACAACGCCGAGAAGATCGTCGAGCTGCTGACGGGTCACCCCGCCGTCTCCTCGGTCATCTACCCGGGATCCGAGAGCCACCCGTCCCACGCCGTCGCCGCCAAGCAGATGCGTCGGTTCGGCGGCATGGTGTCGGTCCGTCTGAAGGGTGGCCGCCAGGCGGCGCTGGACCTCTGCGCGCGCACCGAGATCTTCACTCTCGCCGAGTCGTTGGGCGGCGTCGAGTCGTTGATCGAGCATCCCGGCGCCATGACCCACGCCTCCACCGCCGGCTCGCTGCTCGAGGTGCCGGACGACCTGGTGCGCCTGTCCGTCGGCATCGAGGACGCCGCCGACCTGGTGGGCGACATAGAACAGGCGCTCGCCTGACGCTCGCCTGGGGGCATTCGGGTTTAGGGTTCCAGCCATGGATCTCCTCACCGCCGACCGGCTGGACCGCGCCACCGCGCTGCTCGCCCCGGTCATGCGCCGCACACCCCTCGTGGCGTCCCGTGTCCTGTCCGATCGCACCGACCGCCAGGTGTGGCTCAAGTGCGAGAACCTGCAGCGCACCGGATCGTTCAAGCCGCGGGGTGCGTACAACCGGATCGCGGGTCTGACCGACGAGGAGCGCGCTCGTGGGGTGGTCGCGGCCAGTGCCGGCAATCACGCGCAGGGCGTCGCGTGGGCGGCGTCGGAACTCGGGGCCGCGTCGACGGTGTTCATGCCGAACGGTGCGCCGCTGCCGAAGTTGGTGGCCACCAAGGCGTACGGGGCCACCATTCACCAGGTGGGCACCACCATCGACGAGGCTCTCCTGGCGGCCATGGCCTTCGCCGACGAGACCGGCGCCGTGCTGATCCACCCGTTCGATCACATCGACGTGGTCGCTGGCCAGGCCACGGTCGGCGTCGAGATTCTCGACCAGATGCCCGATGTGGGCACCATCGTGGTGCCGACCGGCGGCGGCGGTCTCGTCGCCGGCATCGCCGCTGCCGTCGCGTTGAGCGGCAAGGACATTCGCATCGTCGGGGTGCAGGCGGAACAGGCAGCCGCGTGGCCCGGATCGCTCGAGGCCGGTATGCCGATCTCCGCCGAACGGATGTCGACGATGGCCGACGGCATCGCCGTGGGGCGTCCCGGGGCGGTGCCCTTCGCACACGTCACCGAGATGGTTGACCGCGTGATCACCGTCAGCGAGGACGCGCTGTCGCGGGCACTGCTGCTGTGTATGGAGCGCGCCAAACTCATCGTCGAAGCCGCCGGAGCGGCAGCCGTCGCTGCGCTCATGGACCATCCCGAACAGTTCCACGGTGACGGGCCGATCGTCGCTGTCCTGTCCGGCGGCAACATCGATCCGCTCCTGCTGACACACGTCGTCGCGCACGGGTTGCGAGCGGCGGGTCGCTATCTGACGGTGCGCATCGTCATCCCCGATCGCCCGGGCGGCCTGGTGGGGGTGCTCGGCGTAGCACGCGACACGGCCGCGAGTGTGGTCGACGTGGTGCACGCGCGCACGGCGGGGCGGCTGGCGATGGACGAGGTCGAGATCATGATGACCCTGGAGACCCGGGGCCCGGACCACCGCGCCGCCGTGCTGTCTGGTCTCGCGGCCGCAGGATACGAGGCCGAAGTTCAGGAGTGATCAGACAGTTCAGGAGTGATCAGGCGGCGATGAAGACCGCGGCGGAGGCGTGGTCGGCGGCGCGATCGACCAGCGCGTCGGCGCCCGCTGCCGCGGCGCGCGACAGCGCGGCTGCCACCACGGGGGAGGACGCGGCCACCGTGGCCGTGGTGGTGCCCGTGGTGGTCACCATCGTGGTTCCCGAGGCGATCGGAACGAGGCGTTCCGCCGAGCCGTCGATCACCGAGATCTGCCATCCACGAACGGGTTCCGGCCCGGCGACGGCAATGTCGGTGTCGGTCGAGTTCGCACCCGACACCGACACCAGTGCCCCGCAGGCGAAGCGGCGTGCGATCGTCGCGGCGATGCGCTCCACGACCACGGCGAGCGCTGTCGCGTCCAGATCGACTGTGGCCCAGCCGGGAAGGCGCACGCCGAGACCGTCGACCTCGATGGCCTCGTGAGTGTCCGTGCCCGAGCTGCGGAGCGGATCGACGGCGCCGGCCGTCAGGTCCGCGGCGGCGAGGGCGTGTCGCACCTGGTCCGCCAGAGCAGGGGAGACGCGCATGGTCCGGCCGAAGGAGCGGTTCAGTCGCTGCAGTTCGGAGTCCGCACGGGTGAGCGAGACGATGTCGAGCCACGTGTCCAGGGCGGTGCGCGCCGCGGCTGCCGCATCGGTGATCACGGCCGCGTCGGTGACGACCACCCGCACGTGGCGGTCGTCGATGTCGAACCCTGCGAATGCCTTCGTGGCGAGACTCATCTGGTGGCACCTCCATGGCGTTCATCGCTCGGCGAGCGCGTGCCTGTTACACCAGGGCTTCGAGCCCGGCGGCCACACGGATGGGAAACGCAGTTCGGCCCCGTACGCGAACGTGCGGGGCCGAACGACATGCGTCGTGCGAGATCAGTTGTGGTACGGCTCCGCGCTCGCGAGCGTGACCTTCATGGTCTTGCCGTTGGGCAGCGAGTACTCGCGCGTGTCGCCGACCTTGGCGTCGATCAATGCGCCGCCGAGGGGCGAGTTGGGGGAGTAGACCTCGAGCTTGCCGTCCCGTGCGCCCTCCTCACGCGTGGCGATGAGGAACGTCTCGGAATCGGACTCGTCACCGTCGTAGTAGACCTTGACGACCGACCCGGGGAGCGCGACGCCCGACTGGGTGGGAGCCTCGCCGACCTTGGCGTTGTTCAGCAGCTCCTGCAGCTGGCGGATACGCGCCTCCTGCTGGCCCTGCTCCTCGCGGGCGGCGTGGTATCCACCGTTCTCCTTGAGGTCGCCCTCTTCCCGTCGCTCGTTGATCTCCGCGGCGATGACGGGTCGGTTGGCGATGAGCTGGTCGAGTTCGCCCTTGAGCCTGTCGTGCGACTCCTGGGTCAACCAGGTCACCTGGGTCTCGCTCATCTCGATCACTCCCTCGTGTTCTTCAGAGCCGTTCGGCTCCGGTATTCGTAGGCGGCGTGCGGTGGTGTCACCGAGCCCACACGTGAAAGAGAGCCCGCGCTGGTGCGCGAGCTCCGTCACGAGCAGGGCGTTCCGCCGGGGCGGAACGCGGTCGATGCGAACGGCCCTTGGCTCGAGTGCTCGCGTTACGCCCGTCAATGCAGCAATACACGGCCCCACTGGGTGAGCCGTGTACGAAGCGATTTTACCACGAAAGAACTTCGTGGTTTCTTGGTCGGCACCCGACGGTCACCGAGGTGTGAGATGTTCCGGCACGTCCAGGCTGCATCCGTAGAGGTCGGCGAGGCCCGGCGCGGCCGAGGTGATCACGAAGCTGCGGACGTCCTCGGTGCCGTTCTCGGACGCCGGGATCAGTACTTCGCGTCGCCCGGTCTCGGTTCCGTCGCGCGATCGCGATCGGATGATGCAGACCGCGGGCTGGGACGGGTCGTCCCTGGTCACGTTCAGGCGTACGTCGACGCGGTCCTCGCCGACGATGTCGAACGACACCATGGTCCCGTCGACGTCGGGGGTGGTGAACTTGGTGTATCCGAGGTAGGCGACGGCCACGCCCAGCGCGATGACCAGCAGCGTCAGAGCCACGGCGAGGACACGGGACGGGGCGATTCCCCGACTGGTGGGGTAGCGACCCTCGGGGAGACTCTGCGGCGTGGTGGACATCGCCGTCGAACTTACCCGCGGACCCGGTACCGCCTCGGCGGGGTACCGGACGAAGTGGAACTATTGGAGGTGCCCGGACCGGAACCGGAGCACCACCGATAGTTGAAGTGAGGCACACGTGAGCGGACTGCGACTGATGGCAGTGCACGCCCATCCCGACGACGAGTCCTCCAAGGGCGCTGCCACCATGGCGCGTTACGCGGCCGAGGGCAACGAGGTGCTGGTGGTCACGCTCACCGGCGGTGAGCGCGGCGACATCCTCAACCCGGCCATGGACATCCCCGGTGTGCGCGAGCGCATGTCCGAGGTGCGCAAGGAGGAGATGGCCGCTGCCGCAGCCATTCTCGGGGTGCAGCAGACGTGGCTGGGGTTCGTGGACTCCGGTCTGCCGGAGGGAGATCCGCTGCCGCCGCTTCCCGAGGGATGCTTCGCGCTGGTGCCGCTCGAGGAGTCGACCGAGGCTCTGGTGCGCGTGGTGCGCGACTTCAAGCCGCACGTCATGACGACCTACGACGAGAAGGGTGGCTACCCCCACCCCGACCACATCCGCTGCCACGAGGTGTCGGTCGCCGCGTACGAGGCGGCCGGCGATCCCGAGCAGTTCCCCGGAACGGGCGAGGCGTGGGAGGTCTCGAAGCTCTACTACTCCCACGGCTTCATCCGCCAGCGCATGCAGTTGTTCGACGACGAGATGATCGCCTCCGGTCAGGAGGGGCCGTTCACGGAATGGCTCGCGCAGTGGCCGAAGGATCGCGGCGAGATCATGGAGCGCGTCACCACCCAGGTGGAGTGCGCGGACTACTTCCAGCAGCGTGACGACGCACTGCGTGCGCACCGCACCCAGATCGATCCGAACGGCCGCTTCTTCGCGGTCCCGGTCGACGTGCAGAAGAAGCTGTGGCCGACCGAGGAGTACGAGCTGGCGCGGACCCGCGTGCGCACGTCGCTGCCCGAGACCGACCTGTTCGCCGGGATCGAGTCCTAGATGACCGTGCTCAGCGCGTCGATCATACTGGCGCAGAACAACACCGGGCCCGAGTTCGGTAAGGCGTCACCCGTCGGCCTCGTCATCATCGTGCTGTTGCTCATCGGTACCGCCCTGTTGGTGCGGTCGATGAACGCGCACTTCAAGAAGCTTCCGGCGTCCTTCGAGCCGGAGGATCCGACGCCGGACCAGGCGGCGGACGAGGGCACGGACCGCGGAGGCTTCCGACCCGAGCGGTGAGGGGTTTGCGACCCGAGCGGTGATTGCGCCGGGTGTCACGGGGGACACTGCAGGGGTGGCCACCCGTGAGCGCAACACCCTGTCCGACTCGACGAGCCCCTACCTGCGTCAGCACGCCGACAATCCCGTGCACTGGCAGCAGTGGGGTGACGACGCCCTGGCGTGGGCTCGCGAACGAGACGTCCCGGTCCTGCTGTCGGTGGGCTACTCGGCGTGTCACTGGTGTCACGTGATGGCACACGAGTCGTTCGAGAACGACGCCATCGCGGAGATCATGAACGCGAACTTCGTGTGCATCAAGGTCGATCGCGAGGAACGTCCAGACATCGACGCCGTCTACATGAACGCGACGGTCGCGATGACGGGTCAGGGCGGTTGGCCGATGACGGCGTTCCTCACCCCCGACGCGGAACCGTTCTACTGCGGCACCTACTTCCCGCCCACACCTCGGCAGGGGATGCCGTCGTTCACGCAGCTGCTCGAGGCCATCTCCGAGACGTGGCGCACCCGTCGTGACGAGGTGCAGCAGGCGTCGGCCTCGGTGGTCGCCGAACTGCGCAGGACCGCCGCGGGCATTCCGGAGGGCGACCGAGTCGTCGACGCCGCCCTGCTCGACGAGGCGGTGGCGCGCGTTCTGGCGGACGAGGACGTGCCGCGCGGCGGCTTCGGCGGAGCACCGAAGTTCCCACCGTCGTCTCTCGTGGAGGGGCTGCTCCGCCACGTCGAGCGCACCGGGTCGGAGCCTGCCCGCGCTGCGGTGGGCCGTACCGCCGACGCCATGGCCCGCGGCGGGATGTACGACCAGCTCGGGGGCGGTTTCGCTCGGTACTCCGTCGATGCGGACTGGGTGGTGCCGCACTTCGAGAAGATGCTCTACGACAACGCGTTGCTGCTGCGCTTCTACGCTCACCTGGCGCGCCGCGGCGATGCGTTCGCTCATCGTGTGGCCGTCGACACCGCCGACTTCCTCCTGCGCGATCTCGGCACGGACGACGGGTGCTTCGCCTCCGCCCTGGACGCCGACACCGACGGGGTGGAGGGTCTGACCTACGCGTGGACACCCGCGCAGCTGGTCGAGGTGCTGGGCGACGAGGACGGGGCTCGGGCCGCACAGGTGTTCGGGGTGACCGACACGGGCACGTTCGAGGAGGGGGCGTCCGTGTTGCAGCTGCGGGCCGAACCGACGGACCCCGAGCGTTTCGCACGCATGCGCGCAGCACTGGCCGCGTCGCGTGCCACGCGTCCTCAGCCGGGGCGCGACGACAAGGTGGTGACCGCCTGGAACGGCTTCGCGATCACGGCGCTGGCCGAGGGCGGCGCCGCGCTGGGGTACCGGAACTGGGTCGATGCGGCAGTACGCTGCGCGGACCGCATCCTGGACCTGCACCGCGTCGACGGCCGACTACGGCGTGCGTCCCTGGGCGGTGTCGTGGGCGATGCGGCGGCTATCGCGGAGGATCACGGCGCACTCGCCGTCGCTCTCGCCGCGCTGCACCAGGCGACCGGGGAGGCACGCTGGCTGACGGCGGCGGAGGAGGTACTCGACGTCGCGCTCGACCACTTCGCCGATCCTGAGCAGCCGGGCAGCTGGTTCGACACCGCCGACGACGCGGAGACGCTCGTGACCCGGCCTCGCGATCCACTCGACAACGCGACCCCGTCCGGAGCGGCACTGATCACCGAGGCTCTGCTGACGGTGGCCGCGTCCAGCGAGAACTCCTCGCGCTTCGGTGCGGCGGCGGACAGGTCGCTTGCGCGAGCGTCGATCTTGCTCGAGCGGGCACCCCGTTCAGCCGGCCACTGGTTGACCGTCGCGGAAGCCGCGGTGGCGGGACCGGTGCAGGTGGCGATCGCCACGGAGTCGGTCGACGACGACCTCGTACGCACCGCCCGCCGCGTTGCCGCCGGCGGCACGGTGGTGGTCGCGGGTCCGCCCGACTCGGTCCCGCTGCTCGCGGATCGCCCGCTGGTGAGCGGCGAGTCGGCCGCGTACGTGTGTCACGGCTTCGTGTGCGACCGACCGGTCACCGACCCCGAGGACCTGACCGCACTCCTGGTCCGGTGACGCCGGATCAGGTGAAGAGCACCAGCCACACAGCGACGTAGTGGCACACCGCGGCGACGACCGTCGCGGCGTGGAAGAACTCGTGATGGCCGAACGTGGTGGGCCACGGGTTGGGCCACTTCGTTGCGTAGAGAATCGCGCCGATGCTGTAGAACACGCCGCCCGCCACCAGCAGTGCCATCGGTCCGACGCCCACACGATGGGTGAGTTCGCCCGCGACCGGCACGATGGCCCAGCCCAGCACGAGATACAGGGGCACGCCCAGCCAGCGAGGGGCCGTGGGCCACAGCATCTTCAGCGTCACTCCGGCCAGCGCACCGGCCCACACCACGATCAGCACGATGGTGCCGGTGCGGCTCGGCAGCCCGAGCACCGCGAACGGCGTGTAACTGCCGGCGATGAACAGGAAGATCATCGAGTGATCGGCGCGCTTCATCCACGTCCGGCTGCGAACGGTCTGCCAGTGAACGCGGTGGTATGTCGCGCTCACTCCGAAGAGACCGCACGTCGCGACGGCGTAGACAGTGATCGCGAGACCGGCCCGGACGGACACCGCCGAGTAGGCGAGCACCACGAGCACGATCCCGCAGACCACCGACACCCCGAAGGCGTACAGGTGGATCCATCCGCGCATGCGCGGCTTCACCGGCAGTTCGTCGAGCCCGAAGACAGTCACGAACCTACGGTACCGTAGGTTCGCGCTCCGACCGTGGCCGAACTAGCGGTCACCGAGTGTCAGATCCATCAGGGCACTGATCGTCTTGCGGTGAACCCATCCGCGCACACCGTCGCTCGCCAACGCGGCCCTCGCCGCAGCCAGTCCCGGTGCCCCGTGCACGCCGCCGCCCGGATGGGCGGACGCGCTCCCGAGGAACAACCGACCGACGGGAGTCTCCGTACGTCCGAGTCCGGGAACGGGCCGGAACACCAACTGCTGCTGCAGTTGCGACGTTCCGCCGTTCACCGCGCCACCGAACAGGTTGGCGTCGTCCGCTGTCAGGTCGCCCGGCCGCTGGACGTGCTTGCCGACGATCGACGCCGCGAACCCGGGCGCGTACTCCTCGAGGACGGTGTCGACCCGCTCGGCGAGCAGGTCGCCCGAGGCGTCGTCCGTCACACCGCGGGGGAGGTGTGTGTACGCCCATGCGCTCTCCGTCCCGGCCGGGGAGCGGGTGGCGTCCGCGGTCGTCATCTGACCGAACAGCATGAACGGCCGCTCCGGGATGCGGCCTGTCACCAGGTCGGCGTTCCATCGCACCAGACCGTCGTCGTCTGCGCCGACGTGCACCGTGCCCGCCTCGTTCAGACTCTTCGAGCGCCACGGGATCGGGGAGTCGAGCGCGTAGTTGATCTTCACCACCGGGGTGTCCCACTCGAACTTCTCGAGATCGCTGTGCACCCGGGCGGGAACCGCGTCCCGCGGCAACAGCGAGCCGTACAGCGCGGGAGCGGACACGTCTGCGACGACGGCTCGCCGTGCGACGTACGTGTCGCCGCCTGCCGTCCGCACGCCGCGGGCGACACCGCCGGAGACGTCGATCGAGGTCACCTCGGTTCCGCAGACGACCCGCGCCCCGGCGCTCTCGGCACGGCGCACGAGCGCGCTGGTCAGCTCCTGCGCACCGCCGACCGGGACGGGGTAGCCGACATCCTGCGCGAGCATCGTCAGCAGGTAGCCCATGATGCCGCTCGCGGGTGCGTCGGTGGGGACGTCGGCATGCATGGCGTTGCCGAGCAGCAGGCATCGCGCCGCCTCGCTGTGGAACAACTCGTGCGCCATCGCCCGGGCCGGGAGTACTGCGAAGCGCAGGAACCGCAGTGTCTCCGCGGTCCCGAGGCGCCGGAAGAGCGTCGCGGCACCCTTGACAGGCGGGAAGGAGCTGCCGAACAGCGAGTGCAGCAGAGGATCGCGGATCCGGTTCCACTGGTCCACCACGTACATCCACGCCTCGCCGTCGCGCGGATCGTGCTCCGCCAGCATGGCGGCGGTGTCCTCGGGATCGTGGTGGACCACCGGGGCGTCCTCGTCGTCGGGCGAGCGCGGGTGACCGAAGACGACGGGTGAGTGGGTCCAGCGGAGTCCGTGGCGGTCGAGCTCGAGCGCCGTGAACGCCGGGGACGACGCACCGAGGGGATAGAAGGCACTGAACAGGTCGCTCACGTATCCCGGGGTGAGCTCGGCGCTGCGGACCGCGCCGCCGGGCACCGGGGCGGATTCCAGGACGACGACGTCCCATCCTGCGTCGGCGAGCACGGACGCCGCGACGAGTCCGTTGTGGCCCGCTCCGATCACGACGGCGTCCACCGTCGTGGTCGTCATCGGGGAACCGCGGAACGCTCGGCCAGCAGCGCGAGTCGCCGTGTCGCCTCGGTGTTGCGGGGATACACGAGTGCGTGCTGGACCGACTCGGGAACGAGCGAGAACGGAAGGGTCCGAGCGTGCTCGATCATCTCGATCCGGCACCCCGAGCCTCGCGGCGTCAGGCGCAGGACGATCGTCGCCTTGCCTGCCGGCATCCCGCGCGCTTCGAGTGTCACCTCGTGTCCCTCCGTCATGCTCAGTACCCGCGTCTCGTCGTTCAGCACGGCGGGCCACAGCCCGACCGAATGGTGGATCCGCGAGCCGGGCGCGGGGAACTCGGGGTCGACGGCGCGGATGCGCGAGGCGCCCACCACCCACGTCGCGTAGCTCCACCCGTCGGAGAGCACGTTCCACACGGCTTCGACGCTCGCCGTGGTGTCCCGGACAACAGTCATGACTGCTCCTGTTCTCTCGTGTGCGGTCGGAGCCGGGTACCCCGTACGCCACGGAACCATCATGCGGCGCGGTGACGAGTCGGTCACGCCGATCGCGTCGTACTGCGGGCGTAGGGTGATCACCTGCTGAACAATTCTGTCGAAGTGGGGAGCTGGGTGAAGGCTCGCGGTCTGCTGTACACGCTCTACGAGAGGCGCCTGCTGCGTCAGCTCGAGGGCGCTCAGCACCCTCGGCACGTCGCCGTGATGTGCGACGGCAACCGTCGCTGGGCTCGGGAGAACGGCTTCACCGACGTCAGCCACGGGCACCGGATGGGCGCGCTCAAGATCGCGGAGCTGCTCACGTGGTGTGACATGGCCGGCGTCGAGATGGCCACCATCTACCTGTTGTCCACCGAGAACCTGCGCCGGTCACCGGACGAGCTCGACTCGCTGCTCGAGATCATCACCGACGTCGTCGAGGAGATCAGCGGACCGGGAAAGAACTGGTCCGTGAAGATCGTCGGCACGATGGATCTGCTTCCCGCCGAATCCGCCCGCCGCCTCAAGGAGGCCGCCGCCGGTACGGCCGGCCGCTCGGGAACGCACGTCAACGTCGCGGTCGGGTACGGCGGCCGTCAGGAGATCGCCGACGCCGTGCAGTCGCTCATCGCGGAACGGCTGTCCGACGGTGCCGACGGGGAGGAGTTGCTCCGCTCGGTCACCGTCGAGGGCATCGACTCGCACCTCTACACGTCGGGCCAGCCGGATCCGGATCTGGTGATCCGCACGTCGGGGGAGCAGCGGTTGTCCGGGTTCCTGCTGTGGCAGAGCGCGTACTCGGAGATCTGGTTCACCGAGGCCTACTGGCCCGAGTTCCGCCGCGTCGACTTCCTGCGCGCGCTGCGCGACTTCGCCGCGCGGCACCGGAGATTCGGTACCTGAGCCGGAGCCGGGCAGGCCGGAGGCCGGCCGTCACAATTTGCGCAGGCGCAGCCGGTTGATGGTGTGGTCGGCGTCCTTGCGCAGCACCAGGGTGGCGCGGGGGCGCGTCGGCAGGATGTTCTCCACCAGGTTGGGCCGGTTGATCGACTGCCAGATGTCCGCGGCCGCGATCCTGGCGTGCTCGTCGGACAGTCCCGAGTAGTGGTGGAAGTGCGAGGCCGGGTCGGCGAACGACGTGGAGCGCAGGGCGAGAAAGCGGTCGACGTACCACTTCTCGATGTCCTCGATGCGGGCGTCGACGTAGATGGAGAAGTCGAAGAGGTCCGAGACCATGAGGCGCGGACCGGTCTGCAGGACGTTGAGTCCCTCGATGACGAGGATGTCCGGCTGTCGCACCTCGGTGTACTTGCCCGGCACGATGTCGTACGAGACGTGCGAGTACACGGGTGCGCGTGCGGATTCGGCGCCGGATTTCACCTCGGTGACGAAGCGCAGAAGCTTGCGCCGGTCGTAGCTCTCGGGAAAACCCTTGCGGTGCATGATTCCTCGACGCACCAGCTCGGCCGACGAGTAGAGGAACCCGTCCGTCGTCACCAGGTCCACGCGCGGGTGGTGCTCCCATCGCGCCAGCAGTGCCTGCAGCACGCGCGCGGTCGTGGACTTGCCGACGGCGACGCTGCCGGCGATGCCGATGACGAAGGGGACCTGGCGGTCCGGCGTCTTCTCCCCGAGGAACGTGGCCGTCGCCGCGAACAGGCGTTGGCGGGCGGCCACCTGGAGATGGATGAGTCGAGCGAGGGGGAGGTAGACCTCCGCGACCTCGTCGAGGTCGATCTGTTCGCCCAGGCCGCGCAGGCCGGTGAGCTCGTCCTCGGTCAGGACCAGGGGTGTCGCGTTCCGGAGAGTGCGCCACTGTCGACGGTCGAATTCGACGTACGGACTCGACTCGCTCACTCGGGACACGCTGCCTCCATGACTGAATTGTGCTGGGTGGCTCCGGCGAACCGACAGCCGGGTGGTGCGTGACTAGAGTCGAGCGTCATGCACGCCGACACTCTCGTCCACGACTACCTCGTGCTGGGGTTGTCCTTCGATCGCCTCGAGGAGGGGTTCGTCGACGCCTACACCGGCGACCCCGCTCTGCGACGCCAGGTCGAGAACGCGCCCCCGCCCGAACCCCGCGCGCTGGCGCGGCGGGCGGCGGAACTGCGGACCGAACTGCCCTCGTCGGGGCTCTCCGAGGACCGCGCCGCGTTCCTCGACGTCCACCTGCGCGCGCTCGAGACGTCGGCACGGAAATTGGCCGGTGACGAGATCGGATTCGTCGACGAGGTGCACGACTACTTCGACGTCGCGATCGCACCGGGCGACACCGACGACTACCGCGAGGCACATCGCCTGATGGACGAGGTGCTGGCCGGGGCGGGGCCACTGGGGGAGCGGGTGCGCGCTCACCGCGTGGCCGACGAGATCCCGCCCGAGCGGCTCGCCGAGTGCGTCGAGGCGTTCTCCAGTGCGTTGCGCGACAAGGTGCGCGGCCGATACCCGCTGCCCGACACCGAGAAGGTCACCTACGAGGTGGTGGGCGACAAGCCGTGGTCCGGGTTCAACTACTACCTGGGCGACTACCGGTCCACCGTCGCGATCAACTCGGACCTCAAGCAGCACATGGCGCATCTGCCCCATCTCATCGCACACGAGTCGTACCCGGGCCACCACACCGAGCACTGCCGCAAGGAGGCCGGGCTCGTGCGCGGTGCCGGGCAGGCGGAGCAGACGCTCTTCGTCGTCAACACTCCGCAGTGCCTGATGGCCGAGGGCCTCGCGGACCTGGCGCTCGAGTCGATCGTCGGGCCGGGCTGGGGAGTGTGGGCGCAGGAGGTCTACGCCGACCTCGGCCTGCGATTCGACGGGGAACGCGCCGAGGCGCTGCAGACCGCGTCGGCGAAGCTGCTGGGGGTCCGTCAGGACGCCGCGCTGCTGATGCACGACGAGCACCGCAGCGAGGACGACGTGGCCGCGTTCCTGGTGCAGTGGTCGCTCGCGACACCGGAACGCGCCCGTCAGATGCTGCGATTCCTGTCCTCACCGCTCTGGCGTGCCTACACCAGCACCTATGTCGAGGGGTATCGCCTGCTGCACTCGTGGCTGCACCGGGCCGACTCGGCGGACGGCCGAGCCGACCGCTTCGAGCGGCTGCTCGACGAACCCCTCATCCCGTCTCAACTGCGCTGATCACGGGCATTAGACTCGGCGGCATGACTGCTGCGCCCGTCTCTGCCACCAACATCGACACCGCCTCCCTCGCCGAGGTGGATCCCGAGGTCGCCGCGGCGATGGCCGGCGAGCTGGGACGCCAGCGCGACACCCTGGAGATGATCGCGTCGGAGAACTTCGTTCCCCGCGCGGTGCTCCAGGCGCAGGGCAGCGTCCTCACCAACAAGTACGCCGAGGGTTACCCCGGTCGTCGGTACTACGGCGGGTGTGAGCACGTCGACATCGTCGAAGATCTGGCTCGGACCAGGGCGAAGGAGCTGTTCGGTGCCGAGTTCGCCAACGTGCAGCCGCACGCGGGCGCCCAGGCCAACGCCGCCGTTCTCATGGCTCTGATCAACCCGGGCGACAAGATCATGGGTCTGGACCTGGCGCACGGCGGCCACCTGACGCACGGCATGAAGCTGAACTTCTCGGGCAAGCTCTACGAGGTCGAGTCCTACGGTGTGAGCAAGGAAGACCACCGCATCGACATGGACGAGGTGCGCAAGCAGGCGCTGCACGCACGCCCACAGGTGCTCATCGCCGGATGGTCGGCCTACCCGCGGCACCAGGACTTCGCCGCGTTCCGCTCCATCGCCGACGAGGTCGGTGCGCTTCTGTGGGTCGACATGGCGCACTTCGCCGGGCTCGTCGCCGCCGGTGTGCACCCGTCGCCGGTGCCCTACGCGGACGTCGTGTCCTCCACCGTCCACAAGACCCTCGGTGGGCCCCGCTCGGGCATCATCCTCGCCAAGAAGGAGTGGGCGAAGAAGCTCAACTCCGCGGTGTTCCCCGGCCAGCAGGGCGGTCCGCTCATGCACGCGATCGCGGCCAAGGCCGTCGCCTTCAAGATCGCCGGCACTCCCGAGTTCCGGGAGCGTCAGGAACGCACCCTGCTCGGTGCGTCGCTGCTCGCGGAGCGGCTGACCGGCGCCGACGTCTCCGACAAGGGTGTCTCGGTGCTGACGGGCGGAACCGACGTCCACCTCGCGCTGGTGGACCTGCGCAACTCGCAGCTCGACGGCCAGCAGGCCGAGGATCTGCTGCACGAGGTCGGCATCACCGTGAACCGCAACGCGGTGCCGTTCGATCCGCGCCCGCCGATGGTCACCTCCGGTCTGCGTATCGGTACCGCGGCGCTCGCGACCCGTGGGTTCGGCGAGGCCGAGTTCACCGAGGTCGCCGACATCATCGCGACGGCGCTCGCCACCGGCGAGGCCACCGACGACCTGCGTGGTCGCGTCAGCACGCTCGCCCACGACTTCCCGCTGTACGAGGGACTCGAGGGCTGGGGACTGCTGGGCTGATCCGACATGCGGCTCACCGTGGCGGGTCTGCAGACGGCGGGGTCACCCGGTGACGTCGACGCCAACCTCGCGGAACTCGACGGAGCCGCGGGGGCGGCTCTGGCGCGCGGAGCCGACCTCCTGGTCACGCCGGAGATGTTCGTGACCGGGTACGACATCGGCGATCGCCTCGGTGACCTGACGTCACGGGACCTTCTCTCCGAGGTGTGCGCACTGGCGCGCCGCCGCGGCATCGCGCTGCTCGTGGGTCTGCCGGAGACCGAGGCGGGAGCGGTGTACAACACGGTCGCACTCGTCGATGCGGACGGCAGTGTGATTGCGCAGCACCGCAAGTCGCACCTCTACGGTGAGCTCGACCGGGAGTGGTACTCGCCCGGGCTCGACTCGGTGACGGTCGTCGACTTCCGCGGGGTGCGGCTCGGTCTGATGATCTGTTACGACGTCGAGTTCCCCGAGAACGTCCGAGCCGCGGCCCTCGCGGGCGCGCACGCCCTGCTCGTTCCCACCGCGCAGATGGTGCCGTTCACGTTCGTGGCCGACGTCGTCATCCGCACCCGCGCATGGGAGAACCAGCTCTACGTCGCGTACGTCAACCACGTCGGAACCGAGCGCGCCACCACCTACGTCGGCCGTAGCAGCATCGTCGGCCCCGACGCAGAGGTGATCGACCGGCTCGACGACGAGACCGGCCTGATTCTCGGCACGGTGGACACCGAGGTCGTGGCGGCGGCCCATCGAGACAACCCCTACCTGGTGGACCGCCGCCCCGGCCTCTACTCGTCGATCGCCCGCGACCTCAGTCGCGAGTGAGCGGCAGGCCGGCGCGGCCCAGGAAGTCGAGGATGTCCGACTCGACCTCGCTGCGGTTGGTCTCGTTCAGGATCTCGTGCCGCGCACCGGGGTAGACCTTCTCCTCGAACGACGGGCCGCGCAGTGAGCGCATCGCCTCGGTCGTCGGCTCCAGCGGCACCAGCTGATCGTCGCCGCCGTGCAGCCACAACGTCGGCTGGTCGCCGAGAGTGCCGGAGGACGACACCGTCTCCACCGCGGCCGTGAAGGTCTCGAGGGTGACGCGCGCGAAGGGGCCGTGGAAGACCAGCGGGTCCGCCTGGTACGCGGCGCCGACCTCGGGGTCGCGGGACAGCACGGACGGGTCGATCGGGATCTCGGGGATCTCGTCCATCGACAGCAGCATCGAGAAGGCCGGGTTCTGCCCGACCAGCGGACCGGACAGCACGAGTGCCGCCAGCTCGCCGGGGTGGGTCTGCGCGTAGCGCGTGGCGATGAGACCGCCCATCGAGTGGCCCAGCAGCATCACCGGTAGATCGGGGTGCTCGCCGCGGGCGATGTCCGCGATCGAGTGCAGATCGGCGACGATGCCGTCCACGTCCGTGATCTCGGCGGGCGTCCCGTCGGACTGCCCGTGACCGTGATGGTCGGGGGCATACACCGCCGCTCCGGCCGACGTCAGGGTCGACGCCAGGTGGCCGTAGCGACCCGAGTGTTCGCCGTATCCGTGCGCGAGCAGCGCGACGAATCCCGGCGTGGTGGACGGCCAGGAACGGTAGGCGACGGTGCCGTAGGTTCCCCTGAGCTGCTGCATTTCCTGCGCGTTCTGCATCGGCCGAAGTTAACACCGTGGCCTTCGGCCCCGTGCGCCTTTTGCGTACTCCTGGATGCGCGAAAGGCGCACGGGCGTGTAACGCAGACTTCACCCACACGTCCCCACGTGTCGCCGAGCCTGCGCCCCCGATCCGGTCTAGCGTCAGCAGTGCGGGTGGCGGGGAAGCCGTCCGTACGGGAGGTCCTCACACATGACTGAGTCATTCGGTCGGGAGGGGCCGGCCCCGGTCCCTGCGGTGTCGGGATCGACCGGTCCAGCGATCGACGGATGCGCGGTGACCGCGCGTCCTTAGGAGCCCCACGTGACTGCAGCTCGCTCCGGTTCTTCCGTCCGCACCTACGTGCTGGACACCTCGGTTCTGCTCTCGGACCCCTGGGCCGTGACTCGGTTCGCCGAGCACGCGATCGTCCTTCCACTCGTCGTCATCAGCGAGCTCGAGGGCAAGCGGCATCATCACGAACTGGGGTGGTTCGCGCGCGAGTCGTTGCGGATGCTCGACGACCTGCGGATCCGCCACGGGCGCCTCGATCAGCCCGTGCCCATCGGCACCGAGAACGGCACCCTGCAGGTCGAGCTCAATCACACCGACCCCGCTGTTCTTCCCGTCGGCTTCCGGACCGACTCCAACGACTCGCGGATCCTCGCGTGCGCACTGAACCTCGCCGCCGAGGGCAAGGACGTGGTGCTGGTCAGCAAGGACATCCCGCTGCGCGTCAAGGCCGGTGCGGTGGGTCTGCCGGCCGACGAGTACCACGCTCACGACGTCGTCCCGTCGGGATGGACGGGCATGGCCGAGATCGAGGCGTCGCGCGCGACCATCGACGGCCTGTTCGCCGAGGGATTCGCCGACATCGACGAAGCGCGAGAGTTGCCGTGCCACACCGGTGTTCGACTGCTCGGCGGCACGTCCAGCGCATTGGGTCGGGTGACGGCGAACAAGCAGGTGCAGCTGGTGCGCGGCGAGCGTGAGGCGTTCGGCCTGCACGGCCGGTCCGCCGAGCAGCGCGTCGCCCTGGATCTGCTGCTCGACGAGAGCATCGGCATCGTCTCGCTCGGCGGGAAGGCCGGCACCGGCAAGTCCGCGCTCGCGCTCACCGCGGGCCTCGACGCGGTGCTCGAACGACGGACCCATCGCAAGGTCGTCGTGTTCCGGCCGCTGTACGCGGTCGGCGGCCAGGAGCTCGGCTACCTCCCCGGCAGCGAGAGCGACAAGATGGGCCCGTGGGCGCAGGCGGTGTTCGACACGCTCGACGGTCTCGCGAGTCCGGAGGTCATCGAGGAGGTCACCGCACGCGGCATGCTCGAGGTGCTGCCGCTCACGCACATCCGCGGACGGTCGCTGCACGACTCGTTCGTCATCGTGGACGAGGCGCAGTCGCTGGAACGCAACGTCCTGCTGACGGTGCTCTCGCGGCTCGGCACGGGATCACGCGTGGTGCTCACGCACGACGTGGCACAGCGCGACAACCTGCGGGTCGGACGCCACGACGGTGTCGCCGCCGTGATCGAGAAGTTGAAGGGGCACCCTCTCTTCGCCCACATCACACTGACCCGTTCGGAGCGCTCGCCCATCGCCGCACTGGTCACCGAGATGCTCGAGGAGTTCGGGCCGGCCTGAGTCACCGTTCGCGCCGGGCGGCACGGACCGCCCGGCGCGGTGTGACGCCGAACTATCACCGACCTCTTTGTCAGGGAGATCACCGGAATCCGCGTCGCGCGGTCCGAAGGTTCGGAGTGGACACCTACGGCCGTTATGCTGCTGTGATGCCGAAGAGTGACCAGGACCTGTTGAGCGAGCTCGAAGCCGATGCCGCGCACCTGCTGCAGAAGCACATCGACGCTGCTCGGGACTGGCAGCCCCACGACTACGTCCCGTGGGACTCGGGTCGCAACTTCGCGTTCCTCGGCGGCGAGGACTGGTCTCCGGAGCAGGTGACGCTCGGTGACGCCGAGGTCGTCGGTGCCACCGTCAGCGTGCTGGTCGCCGACAACCTGCCCGAGTACCACCGCGACCTGGCGTTCGCTCTCCGGAGCAGCGACGTCTGGTGGAAGCTGATCGGCCGGTGGACCGCGGAGGAGAACCGGCACGCCATCGTGCTGCGCAACTACCTCATGACAACTCGCGCGGTCGACCCGGTGGATCTCGAGCGTGTGCGCATCGAGCACATGACCACCGGCTACTCCGCACCGTCTCTGCACGTGCTGCACATCCTCGCCAAGTTCGCCCTCGACGAGCGCGCAGCGGCCGTGCGCCACCGTCGCGCCTCCGCGTCGTCGCAGGACGCTCTCCTGTCGAGCATCCTCGACCGCATTGCCGAGGACGACGAGCTGCAGACCACGCTCTTCACCGACCTGGTCTCCGCCGCGATCCGCGTCGATGCCGACGGCGCCGTCCGCGCCATCGCCGACACCGTCGCGTCTTTCTCGGTCCCCACCGTCGATCTCCCCGGCCGCGGCGGCAGCGCCGAACTGCTCGCCGGCATCGGGCTCTACGACCGCACCATCGAGACCGAAGAGGTGATCAAGCCACTGCTCGAGGCGTGGAACGTGTTCACCCTCGACGGCCTCGGCGAGGACGGCCTCGCGGCCCGCGCGGAGCTCGAGAGCGCACTCGCCACTGCCGCGTCCTGATCAGCGCGTGATCGCGAACCCGCCCACCACCACCGGCTGACCGGCACCGACGAAGTACACGGTGCCGTTCCAACGGTTCGGGTTCACGGCGTCGCGCGTCATCTCGTCGTGGAAGACGGCTCCGAAGGCGGGGGACAGGCGCGAGTAGTCGACGTGGACCACGTCGGCCCCGGTCGCGATGCTCGGGGCGCGGTAGACGTCGCCCGGGATCGCGTTCACGCCGAGAAGTCGGTTGACCGTCGTGTCGCCGGTGATGGTCTTGCCGTCCCACAGCGGGACGGGAGCGCCGTCGGGCGTGGTGCCGACGTAGACGCCGTCGGGAACGGGTCCGGCGGACGCCAGTGCGGGGGCGGCCAGCGCCGCGCCGATCGCGGCGGCGCCGCCGAGGAGTGCCACTGCAGTTCGTGTCATGACACGTCACACTCCTCCTGATCGCCCCGCACCACAGCGTTTCGCCGTGATGCGGGGCGGGGAGTGCTGGGTCAGTCCTGGACCTTGGCCATCGCCAGGACGTCGAGGCGCTTGTCGAGTTCTTCTTCCGACAACTTCTCGGGGACGAGTCCACGCTCGAGGACGACCTCGCGAATGGTCTTCTTGTCCTTCAAGGCCTGCTTGGCGACGGCCGCAGCTTCCTCGTAGCCGATCGCACTGTTGAGAGGTGTCACGATGGACGGCGACGACTCGGCGAGCTGCTTGAGGTGCTCCTCGTTGGCGACGAGGCCGTCGACACACTTGTCGGCGAACAGGCGGGAGACGTTGGCGAGCAACGTGAACGACTCGAGCAGGTTGCGCGCCATCATGGGGATGTAGACGTTGAGTTCGAAGGCTCCGGCTGCGCCGCCCCATGCGATCGCCGCGTCGTTGCCGACGATCTGCGCCGCCACCTGGGTGGCCGCCTCGGGGAGAACCGGGTTGACCTTACCGGGCATGATCGAGCTGCCGGGCTGCAGGTCGGGGAGCCGGATCTCGCCGAGACCGGTGAGCGGGCCCGACCCCATCCAGCGGATGTCGTTGGCGATCTTGGTCAACGAGACGGCGATGGTGCGCAGCGCGCCCGACGCCTCGACCAGACCGTCACGAGCCGCCTGGGCCTCGAACGAGTTCTTCGCCGCGGTGAGGGCGTCGACACCGGTCGACTTCACCAGCTCGGTCACGACCTTCGGGCCGAAGCCGTCGGGGGCGTTGAGACCCGTGCCGACGGCGGTGCCGCCGATGGGGAGTTCGCCGAGGCGGGGGAGCGTGGACTGCACGCGCTCGATGCCGGCCTCGATCTGACGTGCGTAGCCGCCGAACTCCTGGCCGAGCGTGACGGGCACCGCGTCCATGAGGTGGGTGCGGCCCGACTTCACGACGGTCTTCCACTCGGTCGCCTTGGCCGCCAGAGCGGTGTGCAGGTACTCGAGGGCCGGGATCAGGCTGGTGACCGCGGCCTCGGTCGCGGCGACGTGCGTCGCGGTGGGGAACGTGTCGTTGGACGACTGCGACATGTTGACGTGGTCGTTGGGATGCACCTCGACGCCCGCGTTCTTCGCGATGCTCGCGATGACCTCGTTCGCGTTCATGTTGGAGCTGGTGCCCGAGCCGGTCTGGAACACGTCGATGGGGAACTGATCGTCGTGTTTGCCGTCCGCGATCTCGCCGGCCGCCGCGATGATGGCGTCGGCCTTGTCCGCATCGAGCAGACCCAGGTCTTTGTTGACCTGTGCACATGCGGCCTTGAGCAGCCCCATCGCGCGGATCTGGGTGCGCTCGAGGGGGCGGCCCGAGATGGGGAAGTTCTCGACGGCGCGCTGTGTCTGCGCACGCCACAGCGCGTCGACGGGTACGCGAACTTCTCCCATCGTGTCGTGCTCGATGCGGAACTGCTGATCGTTGTCTGTCATGTACCTCGTGCCTCGGTAGATGGGTCGGGAAGTCGGAGTGCGCGTCAGAAGGACGGGACGGCGCCGGAGGTGTCCCCGTCGAAGTCCACGGACGAATACTCCCGCAGTTTGTTCAGCTGGTGGTACGCGTCGATCATCCGCACGGTGCCCGACTTGGAGCGCATGACGATGGACTGCGTGTGGGCACCGCCGCCGGAGTAGCGCACTCCGCGCAGCAGATCGCCGTCGGTGACGCCGGTCGCGGTGAAGAAGACGTTCTCCCCGGCGACCAGGTCGTTGGTGTTCAGGATGCGATCGAGATCGTGGCCTGCGTCGACGGCCTTCTGGCGCTCGTCGTCGTCCGTCGGGGCGAGCCGGCCCTGCAGTGCTCCCCCCATGCAGCGCATGGCCGCCGCGGCGATGATGCCCTCGGGCGTGCCGCCGGTGCCGATCAGGATGTCGGTGCCCGAATCGGGGCGGGCGGCCGCGATGGCGCCGGCGACGTCACCGTCCGAGATCAACCGGATGCGGGCACCGGTGTCGCGGATCTGCTGCATCAGCTCGGTGTGGCGGGGACGGTCGAGCACACACACGGTGACGTCCGAGGACGACCCCTTCTTGATCTTCGCGATCCGGGCGATGTTCTCGGCGACCGGAGCGGTGATGTCGATGGCATCGGCGTAGTCGGGGCCGACGGCGATCTTCTCCATGTAGAACACGGCCGACGGATCGAACATCGCACCGCGCTCGGCCACCGCGAGCACGGAGATCGCGTTGGGCATGCCCTTGGCCATCAGCGTCGTGCCGTCGACGGGATCGACGGCGAAGTCGACCTCGGGACCGTTGCCGTTGCCCACCTGCTCGCCGTTGTAGAGCATGGGCGCCTCGTCCTTCTCGCCCTCTCCGATGACCACGACGCCGCGCATCGACACCGAGCTCACCAGCTGGCGCATGGCGTCCACGGCAGCGCCGTCGCCACCCTCCTTGTCGCCGCGGCCGACCCAACGTCCGGACGCGAGCGCCCCGGCCTCGGTGACGCGGACGAGTTCGAGCGCGAGGTTTCGATCCGGCGCCATTTGCGTGGGAACGTCGGTGTTGGCCGTCATGGGGCTGTGCCTCCTTGCACATGGCGCGGTTCGCAGCCCGACTGACGGGCGTCGTCCGCACGGAATGAACATCGACTCGGGCGAAAAAGACTCGGCGTGATTGTCGCACTAGTCGCACGGCCCCGGCCTGCCGGGGGAAGCGCGGAGCTGCGCGGATGGCGAGCCCCCGCGCGCTCGGTGCGATACTGGAGAGGTGGCCGACAAGAAACCCAGGTACCTGCAGAACAACAAGGACATGGCCTGGTCCCTGATCCCGCTTCTTCTCGCATGCCTGGTGATCGCGGCCATCGCCGGTCAGTGTTCGTTGCGTGTGGGCGGCCCCGAGGCGGGTGAGGTTCCTCGCATCGATCTGGGGGCGTCCCTGCAGGCGGACGCGAATGCGCTGACCTTCCCGGTGCGCAGTCCCGACGTGCCCGATCAGTGGATTCCGAACTCGGCGAACCGTGGCCCTGTCTCGGGCTCGGAGTTCCAGTCCAGCACCGTCGGCTTCGTCACCGAGAACGGCAATTTCCTCTCGCTCACCCAGAGCGACGCCTCCGAGGACGAGCTGGTCCGCTCGAAGACCGAGGGATCACGGGTGTCCGCCGGCGGCGCGGAGGCCATCGCCGGGCTGAACTGGGTGGTCTACGGCAACGACGACACGGAACCGTACTGGGTGGCCGATCTCGGCGACACCCGCGCGATGCTCACCGGTTCCGGGTCGCAGGAGGAGTTCGTCGCGCTGGCATCCGCCACGGCGACGGCTCCGGTACTCGACAAGCGCTGACGCGCTCGCTCACTCCTCGTCGCGGGCCAGCGCCTTCTCGATGCGCGTGCGCGCGCCGGCCAGGTGCTGCTCGCAGTGCGTCGCCAGTGCTTCGCCGCGCTCCCACAGCGCCAGTGAGGCATCGAGATCCAGGCCGCCCTGCTCGAGCAGCTTGACCACGTCGACCAACTCGTCGCGCGCGTCCTCGTAGCCCAGCTCGGCGATCGGTGTCTCGTTCATGATTCCCCATGCTGCCTCGAGAGTCCGACAGCGGACGAGTCAGGTGGCGGAACTGCGACCCATCGTGACGGCCGTGACCACGCCGTCCGCGACGCGGACCCGGAGCTGCGTACCCGGCGCGGCGTCGTCGACCGACCGGAGCACCTCGGGGTCGGATCCGGGGACCATGCGCTGCACCACCGAGTAGCCCCTCGCCAGAGTCGCCGCCGGTCCGAGCGTGGTCAGACGCGCGCGCATGTGCTCCACCGTCGTCGCCTCTCGCGACACCGCGCGCTCCACGTCGCGGCGGACGACGCGGCGCATCTCGGCGATCTCCTCCTCGCGGCGGGCGACCGCGGAGAGGGGATCGGCCAGCACGGGCCGGTGCCGCAGGGCGTCCAGTGCGCGCGCCTCGCGCTGCACCCAACTGCGGAGCGCTGCGGCGCTGCGGCTCCGCAGCTCGGCGACCAGTTCCCGTTCGGCCACGGCGTCGGGCACGACGAGCTTGGCGGCATCGGTGGGGGTGGCCGCACGAAGATCCGCCACGTGATCGCTGAGCGGACTGTCCGGTTCGTGTCCGATGGCGCTCACTATGGGCGTCGTCGCACGGGAGATCGCGCGGCAGAGCGCCTCGTCGGAGAACGGCAGCAGATCCTCGACACTGCCGCCGCCACGGGCGAGTATCACCACGTCGACCGTGGGGTCCTCGTCCAGCTCGGCCAGCGCGCGCAGGATGCCGGGCACCGCCGACGGGCCCTGCACGGGAGTGTTGCGTACCTCGAAGCGCACCGCCGGCCACCGCCGTTCCGCGACGCTGAGCACGTCCCGTTCGGCAGCACTGGCGCGTGCGGTGACGAGCCCGACGACGCGGGGCAGGAAGGGCAGCGGCCGCTTGAGTCGCGGATCGAAGAGTCCCTCGGCCGCGAGAAGACCGCGCAGGCGCTCGATGCGGGCGAGCAGCTCGCCGACTCCCACCGCTCGAATCTCCGTGGCGCGCAACGACAGTGTGCCGCGACCGGTGAAGAAACTGAGCTTGCCGTAGAGGATGACGCGAGCGCCCTCGGTCAACGGCACGGGAGAGTTCTGGATGAGCATCGGTGAGCACGTCACCGACAGCGACATGTCGGCGGACGGGTCGCGGAGCGTCAGGAACGCCGTGCGCGTTCCTGCACGCACCGAGATCTGCGTGATCTGGCCCTCGACCCACACGCTGCCGAGGCGATCGATCCACCCGGCGACCTTCGTCGCGACCGTGCGGACGGGGAGCGGGTTCTCGGCGGTGCTGGTGGCGGCCGTGGTCATCGTGGTCCGAGAATCACTTCGCTCGGGCGGTGGTGATGCGGTTCTCGAGCATGGTCCGGTACGGCGCGCGGTCCGAGGCCGACGTCTCGTACTCGAGAAGTGACGTGAGGTCCTCGACCGACAGCGACCGCAGACGGGCACGCAACTGAGCCAGCGTCAGGGCGTCGTAGTCGAGGTACTCCACGATCTCGGGAGTCGCGGTCGGCGCGGTCGCGAGAGCCGGGGCCGGAACGGGTTCGGTCGTCTCGATCTCCGACGGCGGGGTCGAGTACAGGGCGAACCGCCCTGCGGGCGCACCGGGCTCCGGCACGTCGATCTCTCCGGCCGGGTCACCGACCGGCTCGGGCTCGGTGGACAGCGGCACCTGCGTGTACCGCGCGGGTGCGACGTCCGCGTCGTCGTCGAAGGTCGCCCACTCCGCGGTCTCGACCGGGCGGGAGCCGATCAGGGAGAACACCTGGTCACCCTTGATGGCCAGCTCGGTGACGGTCTGTTGCAGACGCATCGCGGTCTGGAGGACCTCGCTCACGGCGGTCATCGGCAGGGAGATGGCGGTGGTGGGGAGACGCCGAGCCTCCTCGACGACGGTCACGGCGATTCCGAGCGCGACGCGGGCGGCGAAGGGTGGACGGATCATGTCTCACAGAGTGCCCCACGTCGCGCATTTTTCCCAGTCGACGTGCGCGGGAAGCGACGCCCACCCGACTACCCGTATCCTCGTGGTATGTCTTCGGCTCTTCCGGTGTCCTCGTCTTCCACCACCTCCTCCGCCATCCCGCTCGAGCTGGGTATCGCCCGGCCGGCGGTCACCGGTGAGGTCTACGACGGCCCGCTGCGCGTTCTGCTCGCCGAGCCGCGCGGGTACTGCGCCGGTGTGGACCGAGCGGTGGAGACGGTCGAGAAGGCGCTCGAGAAGCACGGCGCCCCGATCTACGTGCGCAAGGAGATCGTGCACAACCGCCACGTGGTGGAGACGCTGTCCGATCAGGGCGTCATCTTCGTGGACGAGACCGACGAGGTGCCGGACGGCGCACTGCTCGTGTTCTCCGCGCACGGTGTCTCACCGGCGGTTCACGAGTCCGCGGCCGCCAAGAACCTGCGCACCATCGACGCGACGTGCCCACTGGTGACGAAGGTGCACCAGGAGGCCAAGCGGTTCGCTCGCGACGACTTCGACATCCTGCTCATCGGCCACGAGGGTCACGAGGAGGTCGAGGGCACCGCGGGCGAGGCCCCGAACCACGTGCAGGTCGTGGACGGTCCGGATTCCGTCGACGCCGTCACCGTCCGGGACGAGAACCGCGTCATCTGGCTGTCGCAGACCACGCTGAGTGTCGACGAGACCATGACGACTGTCGCGCGACTGCGGGAGAAGTTCCCCAACCTGCAGGATCCGCCCAGCGACGACATCTGCTACGCCACCCAGAACCGGCAGGTCGCCGTCAAGGCGATGGCGCCCGAATGCGATCTCGTGATCGTGGTCGGGTCGACGAACTCGTCGAACTCCGTCCGTCTGGTCGAGGTCGCGCTCGCCGCGGGCGCGCGGGCGAGCTACCTGGTCGACTACGCCAAGGACATCGATCTCGCCTGGCTCGAGGGCGTCCGGACGGTGGGCATCACGTCCGGCGCATCCGTGCCGGAGGTGCTGGTGCGTGGAGTGCTGGACCTGCTCGAGACGCATGGCTTCGGCGACGTGAAGTCGGTGACGACGGCCAACGAGACGCTGGTCTTCGCGCTTCCTCGCGAGCTGCGGACCACCAGCCGGGTCTGAGCCGACCGCGCCCGGGAGATCAGTCCCGGTCGCGGTAGCGCACCCGTGGTGCGGGGTACGGCGACAGATTCTCCGCACCGGTTCGCCGGGGTTCGTACGGCGTGGGTTCGTACCGGGGGCGAGCTTCCCGTGGGCGACCGTTGTCGGAAGCCGTGACCTGGCCCTCGTAGGCGCGCGGGGCGGGCCGA
Organism: Rhodococcus sp. SORGH_AS_0301; assembly: GCF_030818285.1. NCBI lineage: Bacteria > Bacillati > Actinomycetota > Actinomycetes > Mycobacteriales > Nocardiaceae > Rhodococcus > Rhodococcus sp. SORGH_AS_0301. The sequence continues at coordinate 2,553,955 of NZ_JAUTAC010000002.1, read as the reverse complement.
GCAGCGCGTGACTCCTCGCGCGGTTGCGGTGCGGCGGGCCGTGCACGCCGGGTGCGGTCGTGTCGAGCGTCGGGTGCGTCCGTCCGCGGTTCCTGGCGGGTCCTGCGGCGTTCCTCCGCCCGTCCCGCCGTCTCGCGAGTGGCGGGACGTTCGGAGCGCGACCGTCGGGGTGCGGCGTCACGCGCTGCCGCGGCCGGTCGCGCTGTGCGCGCCGGCTTCCGGACCGGAGTGGGGCGACGATCGAGCGCGAGCCGGGCGCCACCGACGCCGAGGACCAACAGCGTGGTCAGCGCCATGAGCGGGAAGCGATCGACGAGCGGCACGGCGACGGTCAGGACGATGTCCTTGATCGAGGTGCCCGCTCCGTCGGTGAGGATCTGGTATGCGATGGGGACGCCGAGGAACATGATGAGCGGCGGCTGCACCATGGCGGTGAAGAGTCCACGATGGCGGACCGCGACGATGGCGATGAGTGCACCGAGCACGTACAGGACGGCGAACGTCGATCCCAGTTCGTCGCCACGCATGGCATCGACGAGAAAGCCCAGGACGGCTGCGCCCACTGCCACCGCGACGGCGCCCCATGCGGGGATTCCGGGTACCGACGGCACAGCGGAGCGCTGGTCGAGAGGCACTCCCGAGCGTGCGCGTTGGGGGGAAGACACACAGCGAGGTTAGCGTTGATTCAACGACTTGCGTCGTCGGCATGCCCGCGACACGTCGACGAGGTGCCCTCCATCGCAGTCGCGGTCATGGTTCGTGGCCGCTGGTCCACACTCGTGACCTGCGGCGGTTCGCCGTCGAAGAGGGACATCTCGTGCAGCTTGCGTGCTGTGACGAAGACCCGTGCGTCCAACGATCCCGCCGCCGCGTTGAACGAGTCCACGGCCTTGCCCAGCTGTGATCCCAAGCGATCCACGTGGGCTCCGACCGTGCCGAGGCGCTCGTACAGCTCACGGCCCAGCACACGCACGCGAGCGGCGTCCTCGGCCAGTGCGTCCTGTTTCCACGTGTAGGCGACGGTCCGCAGCAGGGCGATGAGAGTGGTCGGGGTGGCGAGCACCACGTTGCGGGAGAAGGCGTGTTCGAGCAGGCCGCGGTCGCGCGTCAGCGCGGCATCGAGGAACGGGTCGCCCGGAACGAAGAGGACGACGAATTCCGGCGACGGGTCGAACGCGTGCCAGTACTTCTTGTCGGCGAGCTGGTCGACGTGTGTGCGCAGGTGTTTGGCGTGGCGTTCGAGATGCCGATCGATGGTCTCGGGATCCTGCTCGGCGCTCGCGTCGAGGAAGGCGACCAGCGGAACCTTGGCGTCGACGACGATGCGCTTGCCACCGGCGAGCTTGACCACCAGATCGGGGCGCACGCCGGGTGCGGCGACCTGGGTGTCGAAGTCGCAGTGGCGCGTCATGCCGGCCAGCTCCACGACCCGCTCGAGCTGGATCTCGCCCCACCGGCCACGAATCTGTGGCGCCCGCAGCGCGGTGACGAGCTGGTCCGTCTGCGACGCCAACTGCCGCGAGGCGCGGTGCATCCCGGCGACCTGCTCGGTCAGTCCCGCGTATGCGTGAACACGGTCGCGCTCGACGAGCCGTACGTGTTCCTCGAGTGCGTCGACCGCCTCCCGCAGCGGGTCGACCAGGTGGGAGACCTGTTGACCGATGGCGCCGGAGTGGCGCCGCGCGGAGTCCTCGTTGAGCAGCGACAACGACCGCCGCAGCGTCTCCTCGTTGTCCGCGGAGACCGCGAGCCGCTCACCCGCACGGGCGAGTTCGACGTCGCCGCGTGCGGCCCGCAACCACCAGCCCAACCCCAGGCCGACGAGAAGGGTGACGAGAGTGGTCACGGCAGCGAGGGCGGTCATGAGGCTCACTATGAACCGGGGTACCGACACACCTTCGGCCCGAGCGTCTTTGTCGTAGGTCTCCGTTAGCGTCGGCGACATGAGAATCCTGCACACCTCGGACTGGCACATCGGGCGCACCTTCCACGGTGTCGACCTGCTGGCCGATCAGCGTCGTGCTCTGGAGGCTCTCGCCACCGTCGTCCGAGAGCAGAGTGTGGACGTCGTCGTGGTCCCCGGGGACATCTACGACCGTGCGGTGCCCAATGCGGACGCGGTCCGGCTGTGCAACAGGGCATTCGAGGCCATCCGTGACGCGGGGGCCGTCATCGTCGCCACGTCGGGCAATCACGACTCGCCCGCCCGGCTCGGTGCCGGGTCGGCGTTCTCCGCTGCCGGCGGTCTGCATCTGTTCACCACCGTCGACGCCGTCGACCGACCGGTCGTGCTGGCGGACGAGCACGGTGACGTGGCGTTCTACGGCATTCCGTACCTCGAGCCGGACGCCACCCGCGCCGAGCTCGGGGTACCCGGCGCTCGTTCGCACGCCGCGGTGCTGCAGGCGGCGATGGGCCGCATCGCGGCCGATCTGGCGACGCGGCACTCGTCGGTCCGCTCGGTGGTGCTGGCCCATGCCTTCGTGATCGGCGGCGAGGGTACGGGTTCCGAGCGTTCGATCTCCGTCGGTGGCGTCGAGACCGTGCCGGCTTCGATCTTCGGCGGTATCGACTACGTCGCGCTGGGCCACCTGCACTCTCCGCAGACCATCGACGACCACATCCGGTACTCGGGATCGCCGCTGCCGTACTCGTTCGGCGAGCGTTCGCATCGCAAGGCTGCGTGGCTCGTCGACATCGACGGCTCGGGTGGCCGCGTCGTCACGCGCGTCGATCTGCCGGTGGTGCGGGGCCTGTCCGTCCTGGAGGGAACGCTCGAGGAGCTCTGCACGGAGAACCGGTTCGATTCCGCGACAGAGCATTACGTCTCCGCTGTGCTCACCGATGCGGTGCGGCCCGTCGACGCGATGCGCCGTCTGCAGGAGCGTTTCCCGCACGCGGTGCACCTCGAGTGGAAGCGCCCGGCCGGTGTCGATTCCGGGAGCTACCGCGAGAAGGTGCAGGGTAGGTCGGACCGTGAGGTGCTCAGCAGCTTCCTCGCGGACGTGCGCAGCGCGCCCTCGTCGTCCGAGGTCGAGCTGCTCGATCGTGCGGTCGAGAACGTCACGGGTCAACGGGATTCGACGTCCGCATCGCCCGTCGAGCACGAGTGGGTGCGCTCGGCGTGAGACTGCATGCGTTGTCGGTCACCGCGTTCGGGCCGTTCGGCGGCACGGTCGACGTCGACTTCGACGATCTCGGGGCCGACGGCCTCTTCCTCCTGCACGGCCCCACCGGAGCGGGAAAGACGTCCGTTCTCGACGCCATCGCCTTCGCTCTCTACGGCGTTCTCCCCGGCTCGCGCCGAGAGAGTCGACGCCTGTTGTCGGATCACGCTGCGCCGGGTGTGGTTCCGCGCGTCGAACTCGACGCGACGTTGGGTGGCCGCCGCCTCACCATCGTCCGGCAGCCGGAGTTCCTGCGCCCCAAGCGGCGCGGGGTGGGAACCACGAAACAGAACGCCAAGGCGACGCTGACATGGCACGACGGCCGGGGCGAGAACCTGACGCGCATCGACGAGATCGCACTCGAGGTCGAGCGCCTGCTCGGCATGCGGGTGGACCAGTTCTTCCAGGTCGTCCTGTTGCCGCAGGGGGACTTCGCGCGGTTCCTGCGGGCGCGCAACGAGGAACGGGGTGCGCTGCTCGAGCAGTTGTTCGACACCGATCGGTTCCGAGACATCGAGACGTGGTTCCAGGATCAGCGTCGCGCCAGCGCGGAGCGTCTCGCCGGGCGATCGGAGTCCGTCGACAGACTGGCTGCCCAGGTGGCCACCGCCGCCGGCGTGGACCTCTTCACGGGCACCGACGTGGTGGAGTGGGGGACGGATCTTCTGGGCGGTGCCCGCGAGCTGGCCCGTGGGCGCACAGAGCATCTGCGGACCGCGCGCGCCGAACACGCCGCGTCTCGTGAGACCGCTCGGATCGCGCACCGCCGCCGGGAGGCACGCGAGCGGGGGGCCGCGGCAGCAGCACGACTCACGGTGCTGGCGGACGGCGACGCCGAGCGCGCGCAGCAGATCGCTGAGCTGGACCGTGCGCGTCGGGCGCTGCCGGTGCGCGATCGCGCCGTCACCCTCGACCAGCACCGTCAGCGCGCGGACGCCGCCGCCGCGACGATGCGGCGCCGGGAGCGGGCAGCTGCCGAGACCGAGGCCGCCGTGCTCGTCGGGACGTTGTCGTGGCCGCCCCGTCCTGCCGATGCGGAGGTGCTCGATGCCGCGGTGCACCGGTGGAGCGGCGAGTGCGCGGTGCTGGACAGTGTCGCCGGCGACGAGTCCGATCGAAGGACGGCGGTGGCCGATCGGGAACGCGCCGTCGGCCGGGTGCGCGGTCTGGAGACGGACCTGCGGGCGGTACGGGTACGTCTCGACGCGGTGCCCGAGGAGCGCGCGGCGCTGGACGCCGAGCATCGAGTAGCCGTCGCGGCTCGTGCGGGTCTCGCCGGCCTGGAGGCGCGGCATCACGGTGCCGAGGACGCGGCACGCGCACACGTCGAGTGGGCTCGCGAGTCCGAGCGCCTCGCGGCGGCCGTCACGACGGCCGAGCGTGCCCGGACCCGCTACGACGATCTGCGCACGGAATGGTTGGACCTGCGGGAACGCCGTCTCGAGGGGATGTCCGCGGAGCTCGCGGCGGGACTCGAGGACGGCGCCCCCTGCGGAGTCTGCGGCGCGACGGAACATCCGGCGCCCGCATCTCCGACCGCGGGGCGGGTGTCCCGGGACGACGAGAACCGCGCGGGACAGCGGGTCGGTGCAGCCGAGGCGGAACGCACCACGGCGGACGCCGCGGTGCAGCGCTGCCGACAGCGTGTGGACGAGCTCGCGACCCGGTGCGCGGATCGCACCGCAGCGGAACTCGCGGCCGAACTGGACGCGGCCACGACGGCACTGGCGGAGGCGCGGCGTGCCGCGGATCGTCTCGCGGCGATCGACACCTCGCTGGCGGCGCTGGACGAGGAGACCGCAGGTCTGCGGGTGCGGGCCGATGCGATCACGACCGAACTGGGCGTCACTCGCGGGCGTACGGAGGCGCTGGAGACTCGGATCGCGGAGGCCACCGCGCGCATCACGGCCGCCGTGGGGACGACGTCCACCGTGGCGGAACGGCGTGCCGCACTCGACGCGGCCATCGCAGCCGCGGTGGCGTGGCGCGACGCTCGCCGCGACGCCGACTCGGCCGATCAGGCGGTGATGCGGCTCGAGACCGACCTGGTGGAGTGCGCGCGCGAGCACGGATTCACCGAGGTCACCGACGCTCTGGCGGCGGTCCGTGACAGGGCCCGGTGCGCGGTGCTGGAGAACGCCGTTCTCGACGCCGAGAAGCAGCGCTCCGCGGCTGCGGCCGTGCTCGCGGAGCCGGACGTGGCGGAGGCGATGGTGGGGGAGACCGTCGACACCGCTGCCGTCGGTGCGGAGGAGATCCGACTGCGGGGGTTGCTGGACGAGGCCATCGCCTCGGCCGGAGACGCCGACAGTCGGCTACGCATGCTCGAGGACCTCGTCGCCCAACTGTGGGCCGCTGCGGACCGTCTGGGACCTGCCCACCTCGAGCACGCGGAACTCGAGCAGCTGGCGGAGGTGGTGGCCGGCAAGGGCGCCAACGCGCGCCGGATGTCGCTGCGGTCCTACGTGCTGGCCGCGAGGCTCGAGGACGTCGCCACTGCGGCATCCGTGCGCTTCCGGTTGGTGTCGCAGGGCCGGTTCGAGTTCGTGCACTCCGACGACGTGGGCCCCCGAGGCACCCGCGGCGGGCTGGGTCTCGACGTACGCGACGACTACACCGGGGTGGTCCGGTCGGCGGGCACCCTGTCGGGCGGCGAGGCGTTCTGCGCGTCGCTCGCGCTCGCGTTGGGTCTCGCCGACGTCGTCGCGGCCGAGGCGGGCGGCATCACCCTGGACACGATGTTCATCGACGAGGGGTTCGGAAGCCTCGACTCGGGATCACTGGACGCCGTCATGGGAGTCCTCGACGAACTCCGGTCCGGTGGGCGCACGGTGGGCATCGTCAGTCACGTCGACGAGATCCGTGACCGGGTCCCCTCACGCCTCGAGGTGATCCGCGAACGTCACGGATCCACGGTACGAGTGCACGCGGGAGTGTGACCGCTCAGTCGTCCTTCTTCTCGTCGTCCTCGTGCGTGTCGACGTCGATCGGAGTCGGTGCCACGTCGTCGGACTGGTCCGAGGGCGCCGGCGCGTATCGGGTCTTCTCGTCGTGGACGACGACGGGCGCGTCGTCACCGGGTGTGCCGAGATCGTCGTGGATGCGTTCGGCGATGTCGTTCGCGCCGGGATCCTCGTCGGACCGAAGTTCGATCTGCTCATTGATGTAGCGCAGCAGCACCGCGGTGGCCGCAGCGACCGGGACCGCGAGGAACGCCCCGATGATGCCGAAGATGGAACCGCCGGCGGTGACGGCCAGCAGCACGATCGCGGCATGCAGGTTCATCGACTTGCTCTGCAGGATCGGCTGCAGGACATTGCCTTCGATCTGCTGCACGGCCAGGATGATCGCCAGGACGATGACCGCGGTGGTGAACCCGTTGGCCACCAGCGCGACCAGGACGGCGAGGGCACCGGCGACGAAGGCACCCACGATGGGGATGAAGCCACCGAGGAAGGTGAGCGTCATCAGCACCGGGGTCAGCGGCACGCCGAGGATCACCAGGCCGATGCCGATGAAGATCGCGTCGATCGCGCTGACGATGGCCTGGGTACGGATGAAGCCACCCAGGGTGTCCCACACCCGTCGGAGTACCTCGGCGAGATGACCACCGGCCTTGCGTCCGGCCAGTCCGTGCAGCCAGGGGAGGAAGCGCGGGCCGTCTTTGATGAAGAAGAAGCTCAGGACGAGCACCAGACCGAGCGTGACCAGGATCGACCCGGCGGTGGCGACGCCGGCGAAGACGCCCGAGGCGATCGCCGTGCCGCTGTCCTGCAGCTGCGTGACGATGGCTTCGACGGCGCTGTCGATCTGCTCGTCGTCCAGATTGATGGGCGGGCCCTCGAGCCACTCCTGGACCTGCGAGACGCCGAGGGTGGCGCTGTCCGCGAGATCGGGAGCCTGGCTGATGACGGAGGGGACGATGAACGCGACCACACCGGCGAGTACCGCGAGGAAGCCGAGGAGTGTGGTCAGTGCGGCGAGCGCGGGCGGAAAGCCGATGCGGCGCAGCAGCCTGGTGGGCGGCCAGAGCACCGTCGCGACCACCAGTGCCAGCAGAACCGGGAGCATGATCACCCACAGCTGGCCGACCAGCCAGCCGGCGATCCACAGCGCTGCCGAGACGACGAGGAGCACGGCGGACCACTTGGCCAGCCAGAGTCCGCCGGCGCCGAACAGGTCGCTGCGATCACGGCCCGACGCGGAGCCTGCGGAAGTGGTGGGCGCGTTCTCGCTCACGTGTGTCCTCTCGTCTGACGATGATGCGGCGAACGCAGAGTCGAACGCGCTGTGACTGTACCCGGGAAGCCGATTCCGCACGCATGGCGACGGAGGGACTACCCGATGGTGAGCCCGCGGGCGAGAAGGGCAGTACGCCACAGGTGCATGGAGGCGTAGGACCGCCACGGTGACCAGTGGGCGGTGTCCGACAGATCGATGTCGAGGAGGGCCGCGCCCTGCCGGACCACCAGATCGGTGTCGAGCAGCACGTCGGGGTCGCCCAGCAACCGCATCGACACGTAGCGGGCGGTCCACGGGCCGACACCGCGCAGTGCCAGCAGTGCACGTTCCTGGGTGGCCGCGTTGCCGTCGTGGCGCACGTCCACGGCGCCCGATGCCAGAGCGTCGGCCGTCGACGCGATCGCGGCGACCCGCTGCGCCGGACCGGTGAGGATCTCGGTGCCGTGTGTGGCCACGGCCTCGGGTGTGGGGAACAGGCGAGTGATGCCGTGGTCGGCTTCGCCCTCGTCGTCGCCCACCGGATCTCCGAGGGCCGCGACGAGCCGGGCTGTGTGCGTGGCCGCGGCACCGAGCGAGATCTGCTGACCGATCATCGTGCGAAGAAGCACCTCCGCGGCATCGAACGCCCCGGGAACGCGGATCCCCGGGGCCGCGGCCACCGACGCGGCGAGCGCAGGATCTGCCGCGAGCGCAGCGTCGACGGGAGCCGCGTCGACGTCCAGGGCCAGTACCCGCCGCACTCGGGACAGCGCGGTGGGGACGTCCGACGCGTCCCGGGCTCGCGTCTCCACCCGGACGACTCCCGCGCCGCCGTCACCCGGGACGAACCGGCACGTGACGACTGCGGGGCCGTGATCGAGGCGCAGAGCCCGGCGGTAGACGCCGTCCGTGAAGGTCTCCATGCCCGGAACCGCGTGACCCGCCAGGAACCACCGCATCCACCCCGTGTCGTACGGAGCGGAGTACGGCAGCTCGGAGGTGTCGAGGGTCCAGCGCGGCGACGTCACCCCGTCATGATCTCAGCAGCAGCGTGCGCCCGGATTCGCGTCCGCCTCCGCATGACGTGCCTTCCAGTACTCGCGCTCGGACGGCACCGGGTGCCCGGGATGGACCCGGTTCCGGTGCTCGACGAAACGCTCGTAGTCGTGATCACCCATGACGGAGGTGATCCACCACGTCGCGGCGCGAACGGACTTCAGGACGGCGTTCATGTCAGTGGCCCGTTCCCGGCCGACGGACCGTGCCGTCGGCGATGAGGACGTCCCACTCCGCCTGCACCGACTTCTCCGCCTCGGTGGGGAGGAAACCGCTGGGCGCGAACAGCTTCGACGGTACGTCCTCCTCCTCGCTGCTGGGCAGTCCACCGGCGCGGATCGCCTTGAAGCAGACGGCGAATCCGGCGAGCGCGACGATGAGGACGAGCACCGCGAAGACGATGGACAGCGTGCCCTGGATGAAGGTGTTGCGGATGACGGCGTCGATGGCCTCCGGTGTGGCGGCAGACCGGAACTCGGTGAGGCCCTGCGACTTCGCTTCCTTGAAGTCGCTGTGCTGCGCCCAGTAGCCGATGGCCGGAACGTCGGAGAAGATCTTCTGGTACGACGCCGTCATGGTGACCACGAGGTCGAAGGCCAGCGGCAGCGCGGGGATCCAGGCCCACTTCAGCAGACCCTTTTTCACCACGACGGTCAGGACGACCGTGAGCGCGATGGCGGCCAGCAACTGGTTCGCGATGCCGAACAGCGGGAAGAGCGTGTTGATGCCGCCCAGCGGATCGGTGACGCCCATGAGCAGGATGGCGCCCCAGGCGGCGACGACGATGACCGAGCAGATCCAGGCACCGACGCGCCACGACGGATCGCGGAACTTCTTCGCGCCGCCGCCGAGGTTGCCGAGCGAGTCCGACAGCATGAAGCGAGCGACACGCGTGCCTGCGTCGACGGTGGTGAGGATGAACAGCGCCTCGAACATGATCGCGAAGTGGTACCAGAACGACTTCAGGCTCTCGCCGCCGAAGACCTGGTGCAGCACCTCGGACATGCCGAACGCGAGCGTGGGGGCGCCGCCGGTGCGCGAGATGATCGACTCCTCACCGACGTCCGTCGCGGCCTGCGACAGCTCGGCCGCGCTGACGTCCCCGCCTGACAGTCCGAGCCCGTTGACGTACGCCGCGGCGGTCTCGGGTGTTCCGCCGGTGAGTGCGGTCGGTGCGTTGAGCGCGAAGTAGATGTGCTGATCGAGAATGCAGGCGGTGACCAGAGCCATGATGGCGACGAAGGACTCGGTGAGCATGCCGCCGTAGCCGATCATCCGCATCTGCTTCTCCTTCTCGAGAAGCTTCGGCGTGGTGCCCGATGAGATCAGCGCGTGGAAACCGGAGAGCGCGCCGCAGGCGATGGTGATGAAGAGGAACGGGAAGAGCGATCCGGAGAACGCGGGTCCGTTGCCCTCGCTGGCGAACGACGTCATGTCCGGCATCTGCAGGACGGGTCGAGCGATGAGGATGCCGACGGCGAGCAGCACGATGGTGCCGATCTTCATGAACGTCGACAGGTAGTCACGCGGGGCGAGCAGCAGCCACACGGGGAGGATCGACGCGGCGAGACCGTAGGCGATGAGCAACCACGCGACGGTGACCTTGGACAGCGTGAACCAGTCGGCGCCCCACTCGGTCTCGGCGACCCAGCCGCCGGAGATGATGGCGAGCAGCAGCAGGACGACGCCGATAAGAGAGACCTCGGAGACCTTGCCCGGGCGCAGGTACCGCAGGTAGACACCCATGAAGAGGGCGATGGGGATGGTCAGTGCGATGGAGAAGACGCCCCACGGGCTCTCCGCGAGTGCGTTCACGACGACGAGTGCGAGCACCGCGATGATGATGATCATGATGACGAAGACGCCGATGAGGGCGGCGATACCGCCGACCACGCCGAGCTCCTCGCGGGCCATCTGACCGAGGCTGCGGCCGCGTCGGCGCGTGGAGATCCACAGCACCAGGAAGTCCTGCACCGCGCCGGCGAAGACGACGCCGATGATGATCCACATCGTGCCGGGCAGATATCCCATCTGCGCGGCGAGGACGGGACCGACGAGGGGACCGGCGCCCGCGATCGCGGCGAAGTGGTGGCCGAACAGCACCCGACGGTCCGTCGGCATGTAGTCCTTGCCGTTCTCCAGGATCTCGGCGGGTGTGGCCCGATCGTCCCGCGGATGGACGATGCGGTTCTCGATGAGGCGTGCGTAGAACCGGAACGCGAAGATGTAGGTGCAGACCGCCGCGACGACGAACCACACCGCGTTGACCTGCTCGCCGCGGATCACGGCGATCACGGTCCAGGCGACAGCGCCCAGCAGACCGATGATGACGAAGACGATGCGTTTGGGCACCGTCATCGGTGAGCGGTCGACGACGCCCACGGGGGGAAGGTCGTCGTCGGTCTTGAGGAACTCGACGTGCGAGTTCCCCTTGTCGGACACGGCAGTCATCTGCGGGCTCCTGGCATGCGGTGGAGGGGCGGCGATCATCGTGTGATCGCAGTCACTGTAAGCAGACCGACCGACATTTCGTGCGGTTGTGAGCCTGGCGTGTGCGGATCGTTGCGCCGAGCGGTCCGGGACCGTCGCCGAACGTCACGACATGACAACGAGACCCCACTCGCGCGCCCCGACTGCCTACGATGCTCGTGTGTCAGACCACCCCGAGTACCCGCAGCAGCCGTACACCGGTTCGTCGTACGAGCCCGACCTGACGAAGGGGCCGACGGACACCGGAGCGTTCCCGACCAGCGGAGCCTTCCCGCAGCAGCAGCAACAGCCGAGTTATCCCCAGCAGCAGTACGGCCCGCCGCCGCTGCCGCCGACCAACGCCGGCTGGGCCGCCGCCGCGCTGATCTTCTTCTGGCCGCTGGCGTTCTCGGCGTTCAACCACTCGAGCTCGGTGCTCCCGCGGTGGTCGCTGGGCGACTATCAGGGTGCGCACTACGCGTCGGAGCGCACGAAGCAGCTGGGCAAGTACTCGCTCTACATCTTCGTGGGGCTCTTCGCGCTGTTCATCCTCTTCTACGTGCTGCTCATCGCCTTCGCGATCTCGGCGGGATCGGGCACCGACTACACGTACTGACAGGGCGGTCGGGGGCGGCACGTAGACTCTCCTCCCTGTGAGCCTCACCCTCGGAATCGTCGGACTGCCCAACGTCGGTAAGTCGACCCTGTTCAATGCGCTGACCAACAACGACGTGCTGGCGGCGAACTATCCGTTCGCCACCATCGAGCCGAACGAGGGCGTCGTACCGTTGCCGGATCCGCGGCTGAACGAGCTGGCCAAGATCTTCGGTTCCGAGAAGATCCTTCCGGCGCCCGTCACGTTCGTCGACATCGCCGGCATCGTGAAGGGCGCGTCCGAGGGCGCCGGCCTGGGCAACAAGTTCCTCGCGAACATTCGTGAGGCCGACGCCATCTGCCAGGTCGTGCGCGTGTTCGCCGACGACGACGTGGTGCACGTCGACGGCAAGGTCGATCCGGCCGCCGACATCGAGGTCATCGAGACCGAGCTGATCATCGCGGACATGCAGACCCTCGAGAAGGCGATCCCGCGTCTCGAGAAGGAAGTTCGCACGCAGAAGGATCGCGCGCCGATGGTCGCCGCGGCCAAGGAAGCGCAGACGATTCTCGACAGCGGCACGACGCTGTACTCGGTGAAGGACACGTTCGACGCGTCGTCACTGCGTGAGCTCAATCTGCTCACCACCAAGCCGTTCCTCTACGTCTTCAACGCAGACGAGTCGGTGCTCACCGACGACGCGAAGGTCGCCGAGCTGAAGGCTGCTGTCGCACCCGCCGACGCCGTGTTCCTCGACGCCAAGATCGAGTCCGAGCTCGTCGAACTCGACGACGAATCCGCGATGGAGCTGCTCGAGAGCATCGGCCAGACCGAGCCCGGCCTGCACGCCCTGGCCCGCGCCGGCTTCCACACCCTCGGACTGCAGACCTACCTCACGGCGGGGCCGAAGGAGTCCCGCGCGTGGACCATCCATCAGGGCGACACCGCACCCCAGGCCGCCGGTGTCATCCACACCGACTTCGAGAAGGGCTTCATCAAGGCGGAGGTTGTGTCCTACGACGACCTCGTCGCCGCCGGATCCATGGCCGCCGCCAAGTCGGCCGGCAAGGTCCGCATCGAGGGCAAGGAATACGTCATGGCCGACGGGGATGTGGTGGAGTTCCGCTTCAACGTCTGAGCGGGACTGCTACCGCCAGCCCAACTCCGGCGCCACGTGCGTCAGCACCGACTCGATGAGGTGTGCGCAGTACTCGACGCCGAGCTGGTTGGGCACGGTCAGGAGCAGTGTGTCGGCCGCGGCGACGGCTTCGTCCTTCGCCAGCTCCGCGATGAGCTTGTCTGGTGAGCCGGCGTAGGTCTTGCCGAAACGAGCGATGCCGCCGTCGATGTAGCCGACCTGATCGCCGCTGCCGCCCTCGCGGCCGAAATACGCACGATCCACGTCGTCGACGATCGGGAAGATGCTGCGGCTCACGGACACTCGCGGTTCGAACGAGTGGCCGACGTCGGACCACGTCTTGCGGAAGCGCTCGATCTGTTCGGCCTGCAGTTCGTGGAACGGCACGCCGGTGTCTTCGCTGAGCAGAGTCGAGCTCATGAGGTTCATGCCCTGCTGCGCCGTCCACTCGGCGGTCGCACGAGTACCTGCACCCCACCAGATGCGCTCACGCAACCCGTCGGAGTGCGGCTCGAGGCGCAACAGGCCGGGCGGGTTGGGAAACATGGGGGAGGGGTTCGGCTCCGCGAAGCCCTTGCCCTCCAACAGGTCCAGGAAGATGCGCGTGTGCTCACGGGCCATGTCTCCGCTGTCGGTGCCCTCGGCCGGGGCGTAGCCGAAGTAGCGGAAGCCGTCGATGACCTGCTCGGGCGATCCCCGGCTCACTCCGAGCTGCAGCCGCCCGCCGGAGATCAGGTCGGCGGACCCGGCGTCCTCGGCCATGTAGAACGGGTTCTCGTAGCGCATGTCGATGACGCCGGTGCCGATCTCGATGCGACTGGTCTTGGCACCGACGGCCGCGAGCAGAGGGAACGGCGACGCGAGCTGGTTCGCGAAGTGGTGAACGCGGAAGTACGCGCCGTCTGCACCGAGTTCCTCTGCGGCGACCGCGAGGTCGATCGACTGCAGCAACACGTCCGATGCGGAGCGCGTCTGCGAGTGCGGCGACGGTGACCAGTGCCCGAACGACAGGAACCCGATGTTCTTCATGCACCGGAGAACGCTGACGGCGCCCGAATATTTCCCTTCCGACGGCCGCCACTGTCGCCTAGCGTGGATCCATGGCTCAGGTGAGACAGGTGCAGGTCACCTTCGATTGCGCGGACCCCGAGCGAGTCGCCCGATTCTGGTGCGAGGTTCTCGGATACGTGGTGCCGCCGGCGCCCGCGGGCTTCGCCGACTGGGCGGAGTTCGACCGTTCGCTCCCTGCCGAGAGACAGGGGTCGGCCTTCGCCTGCGTGGACCCGAACGGGGTGGGTCCACGCCTGTACTTCCAACGCGTACCCGAGGCGAAGACCGTCAAGAACCGCGTCCACCTCGACGTCCGTGTGGGCGTCGGCATGGTCGGTGACGAGCGCCTCGGGGCTCTGGAAGCGGAATGCGCACGCCTCGTCGACCTCGGAGCCACGCGAGTGCGGCTCCTGCCCGCGGGCGACGGAGAAGAGTCCTGCATGGTGATGCAGGACGTCGAGGGCAACGAGTTCTGCCTGGACTGACGTCCTGTCAGAACGGTGGTGGGTCGTCGTTGTCGGCGAACTCTCGTCTGCGTCGGTTTCGGGAGCGTTCGGACCGCCGCCGGGCATGCTTGTCTGCCAGGCGGGTTCTTCGCCTGGTCGGTGATGTGCGCGGGGGATCCGGTGGGTCCTGCGCCGGCTGTTCGAAGGTGATGTCGGCGAGTCCGGGGTGCAGGTCGTACCCGTTGTGCGCCGGGCCCGGAATCACGCGTCCCTCGGGTGTGGCGATGGTGGAGACGACTCGTCCGGTGTCTCCGTCGAGGTACTGGTCGTCGACGAAGTCGCCGAACGTCTTCAGGTTGTGGTGAAAGCGGCACTTGGCGCCGAGGTTGACGTCGGTCGTCTGACCGCCGGCCGCGGGGCTGTCGTGGTCGTACTCGGTGATGTGGTCGAGGTCGCCGGTCCAGACGGCGTTGCTGCAGCCGGGCCAGGTGCAGTACTGATCGCGGATGCGCACGAACGTGTCGAGGGCACTGGACGGGCGGTAGGGATCCGCGGGTTGCGAGGCGGGGTTGGTGGCGGCGACCGGCCTCAGAACCGCGTCGGGGCGCGCGGCGAGGTCGGCGACGTGGTCTGGGGAGATGACGCCGTGGCCCGCGAGGAAACCCGGGTTGCCCTGCTGTGCGGAGGTGGTGTCCGCGTTCACGGTGGCGGCGTCGGCGACGACGTGCACGATGACGGTGGTCAGGAGGCCGTCCTCGCCGGTCCAGCCGGGAGCGTCGCAGTCGTCACGGTCACACTGGCATTCGAAGGGGGTGCGCGTGGCGAGGGCGAAGAGGGCGTCGCTGCGTCGGGCGCCGGCGCTGCGCGGGTCTTTCGGGCAGACGCGTCCGGCGAGGTCGTCGACAGCAGCGGCGACGAGGACGGCGTTCTCGGCGGGCATGGTGGCGCACTGATAAGCCATGCCGTCGGGTGCGGGGTCGATCCAGAAGCCGCGGTCGTCCTTCGCGCGAGTGCGACGCTCGCGGACGGCGTCGGGGTCGTGGCGGTAGACGATGCGGTCGACCATGTCGCGCATCCGGGCCACTGACCAGGAGCCGCGTCGCCGTAGTGCCGCCGCGATCTCGGCATCGACCAGGTGGGCATGGTCGGTGCCGTCGACGAGGTCGGTGCGGGCGATGATGGTGTGGATGTACTTCGGGGTCACGAGGCCGTCGCGGAGGCAGGCGGCAACGTCGGGCAGACGATCTCGCAGGGCCACGGCACGGGTGAGGATGCCCTCGCCTGCGCCCTGGGTGATCGACAGGACTGCGGCGATGCGGGCGGCGCAGTGAGTGGTGGCGTCGAATCGGCGGCGGTCGGCGGTGTCCAGCGGCGCGACCAGTCGGGTGTGCAGTTCCGCCGCGGCCCGGTAGCGGGTCCATTCGAGGTACGCGGCGCCGGCGGTGGCGTGGGTGAGTGCGCCGAGGACGCCGTCGACCGTGACGTCGGCGAGGTGTCCGGGTAGGCCCATGGCCTCCGGATCGCGCGTCGCCCACCCCTGTTCGAACATGTGTTCGAAGGTAGCAGCGGGCACCGACACGAACAGGCCGAGAGGGGCAGAATGCGCACCATGCGAGTCGAGCGCATCACCACCAACCTGCCGGTCGAGGACATCGCCGACGCGAAGTCGTTCTACACCGATTTCCTGGGACTCGCGGTCGAGGAGTTCGATCTCGGTTGGGTCGCCCGCTTCACGTCACCGGAGACCGGTGCGCACGTACAACTGGTGACGCGAGATGCGACGAGTCCGGTGGAGTCGGCGATGTCGGTTCACGTCGACGACGTCGATGCGGCGTACGAGGAGGCCGTCCGTCGCGGTCACGAGATCGTGCATCCGCTCACCACGGAGGAGTGGGGAGTCCGACGATTCCTCGTGCGCGCTCCTGACGGAAACGTCGTGAATGTCGTGATGCACCGAGCGTGACAGTGACTCGTCACCGACATCCGCCGTCCGAGGTGCACGCCTGCAACGACGCGTCTTGACTGTCGGGGACAGATGTTCCCTGCAGTGAGGACTACCGCCATGCTTTCGCTCTGGATCTGGAATCAACCGTGGGTCTGGTCCTCGATCGTGTCGAACCTGACCGATCTCCTCTGACGGAGACGTCAGCCGAGGTCGATACCCGTGGCCTCCACGACCGCGCCCCACAGTGCGTCCCGTGCCTCCGGCGAGTCCCGCCGCCAGGACGGGTAGTGCGTGGGGCGCGGTCGTCTGTCGTGCCAGAACATCCCCGTGGACGCGAGTGGCTGATCGGCGGCCGCGAGCCACACGATGGTGTCGGCTCCGTCGTCGGCGGTGCGCAGGATCGGTTTCATCACCGAGCCGAACATCGGAATGGAGTCCGTGACACCGGGTGTGGCCGCCCACCCCGGGTGCATGCTGTGCACGACGGGATCGTCGGGCCCGGTGAGGCGCTCCGCCAGTTGCTCGGTGATCACCACCTGCATGCGCTTGGTGCGGGCGTACGCGGTGAGGCCCGAGTAGTCGCCGTGAGCGAACTCGACGTCGGTGGTCTGCAGCGGAACCGGATACATGCCGCCGCTGGAGACGAACACCACGCGGGACCCCGCGTCGAACAGCTCGCGTAGCCCGACCGTGAGCGCGACGGGCCCGAGCACGTGGGTCGCGAAGGCCATCTCGTGCTTCTGTGCGGTCTCGGTGCGCTCGGGCGGCATGACGCCGGCGCAGTGCACCACCGCGTGGATCGACGTCAGCTGAGCGGTCAGGGTGGTGACCAGCGCAGCCACGGCATCGAGGTCGCTCATGTCGCACTCGTGCGCGACGAGCTCGGCGCCGGGCACGGTGTGGCGGATCTCGGTCGCGGAGGCGTCGAGCCGCCGCGCCGAACGCCCGACCAGGTGCACCCGCGCACCGAGGACGGCCAGTTGTCCGGCGGCAGCTGCGCCGAGACCCGAGCTGCCGCCGGTGACGATCACGTCGATGGGGGCGGGGAACGGGGCCGGATCGGCCGCCCAGAATCGACGACGGACGGCCGACCCGATACGGGAGTAGCCGGGCACGACCGTCCGGTCGAGCGCCTCGTCCAGCACTCCTGTCAGAAAGTTCCCCACCGCGACCACTAGGCGGGAGGACCGTCGGTGCGGTCGCTGTTCTTCTCGCCGATGGCGTCCTTGGCCTTGTCCAGCGCGCCGTCGATCTGGGAGTCGTGCCCGGCGAACTTCTTCTTGGCCGCGTCGCCCGCTTTGTCCAGTGCCTGTTCGACCTTCTCCTCGTTCTGGTCGAGCTTGCGCTTGATCTCGCCGAAGTTCACCATCGGTCGTCCTCTCGTTGATCGTGTGAGCTGCAGTTCGAGGCTACCCACTGCCGGGCGTGGAAGAATCCCGACCATGCCGCGCACCGCCGTACCCGACGCGATCCACGACATCATCGGTGCGGCACTCGCCCCGCTCCCGCCGCACCGGCGGGACACCTTCACTCTCCGTGTCGAGCGCTGGTGGCCCGATCTCCACGAGGCCGTCACCGCCCTGTACGCGGAGCCCGATGCGGTGGCGCGCACCCTCGTCGAGCGCGCGGCACACGCGTTCGCGGACCGGCCCGACGAGCTGCACCGGCTCGACGAGCGGCGTCTGCTGGAGCCGGACTGGTTCCAGCAGCCCACCATGTTCGGGTACGCCTGTTACGTCGACCGTTTCGGTGACACTCTGTCCGGTCTGGCGGATCGGCTGGACCACCTGACGGATCTCGGTGTCACCTACCTGCACCTGATGCCGCTGCTCACGCCGCGTCCGGGCGACAACGACGGCGGGTACGCGGTCATGGATTACCGCACGGTGCGGGAGGACCTCGGGACGGTCGACGATCTGCGGGCGCTCGCCACCACCCTGCGCGAGCGCGGGATCAGTCCCGTGATCGACCTGGTCCTCAATCACGTTGCTCGCGAACACGAGTGGGCGGAACTGGCGCAACAGGGCGACGCAGTCCACCGCGACTACTTCCACATCCATCCCGATAGGTCGACGCCCGACGCCTACGAGCGCACGCTGCCCGAGGTGTTCCCCGACTTCGCACCGGGGAACTTCACGTGGGACGACGGCGTCGACGGCTGGGTCTGGACGACCTTCAACGAGTGGCAGTGGGATCTGAACTGGGCCAATCCCGCGGTGCTGGTCGAGTTCGTCGACATCGTCGCCGCTCTCGCGAACCTGGGCATCGAGGTGGTCCGTCTCGACGCCATCGCCTTCCTGTGGAAGCGGCTGGGAACCAACTGTCAGAATCAGCCCGAGGTGCACGCGATCACGCAGATCCTGCGGGCGACGGCGCGCATGGCCTCGCCTGCGCTGTTGTTCAAGGCCGAGGCGATCGTCGGACCACGAGATCTGTTGCCCTACCTGGGAACCGGATCGCACACCGGTCGGGTGTCCGACATCGCTTACCACAACAGCCTCATGGTCCAGGTGTGGTCGATGCTGGCCTCGGGCAGTACCGAGCTGGCGCGCCACGCCCTGTCGACACTGCCACCGACTCCGCCGGGCGGGACGTGGGTGACGTACGTGCGGTGCCACGACGACATCGGATGGGCGATCGACGACGGCGACGCGGCCGCGATGGGTCTGTCCGGCGCCGGCCACCGACACTTCCTCGCCGACTGGTATTCCGGAGAGTTCCCGCAGTCGTGGGCGGAAGGTCTGGTGTTCCAACACAATCCGGACACCGGCGACCGTCGGATCAGCGGGACGGCGGCGGCGCTCTCGGGCCTCGGTGCGGAGCGACGGGATCCGGACGGCGCGTTCGCCCGGCTGTTCCTCGCCCACGCCCTCGTCGCGGTCTGGGGCGGGATCCCCGTGGTGTGGAGCGGGGACGAGATCGGCTCGCCGGGTGATCCCGACTGGGCGGCGGAACCCGGCCACGAGGACGACAACCGGTGGGTGCACCGACCGCGCGTGACCGACGCCGACAGGGCGCGACGCCACGAGCAGGGCTCCGACGCGCAGCGGGTGTTCGACGGCATCGCGCACATAGCCCGCGTGCGGTCGGATCTGCCCATGCTGCATGCCGAGGCGCCGGTCGACGTTCTGGGCGATCTGGACGACGGAGTGCTGGGTGTCCGCCGTCGGCACCCGAGCGGCACACTCGTCGCCCTGTTCAACGTGAGCGACACACACCGCCCGGTGGCGGTGTCCGTCCTCGGCCGCTCGGGAATCGTCGCTCCGCGGGAGGTGCTGACGGGCGTCGGGTCGGTCGACGACGACACCGTCTGGCTCCCGCCGTACGCCGCCTGGTGGGTGGTGGACGGCTAGCCGTCCCGGAACCTCGCGTCGATCCACCGCATCGCGAACGGCAGACCGGACAGCGCGCCCACGAAGTGGTCGCCGAACACAGGCCGGTACTCCACGTCCGCGCCGCGTCCGCGCCACGCGTCGACCAGGTTCAGGACGCCCTGCTCGGGGATCCACCGATCGGCGAACCGGGGCACCGCAGCACCGTGATAGAACGCCACGGGTACGACGGGCGCGTCCGCCCCCGGAGTGTTCGCCTCGATGACGGCGCGCGCGGTGGCGGACTCGAACACGCCCGGGTCCACGGACAGCCGTTCCACTCGCAACCGCGCCAGCCCGGACAAGGCCAGCGGGACGACGGACAGGTCCTTGATCATCGACGCGAGAACGATGCCGGTGGGGCTGAACTGCTCGACCAGGGCTGGGTGTTCGCGAGCCATGCCGATGATCGCCGCCCCGAAGAGGCCGGCTCCGAGAGTGCCGTTCATGGTCCCGCGCAGCAAGCCGACGTCGACCGGTGATCCTCCAGCCACGGCGCCGCGCAGGACGAGCTCGGGCGCGTAGGAGGGGTGCAGTTGCGCGGCCCAGGCCGTCGCGATGGCACCGCCGCTGTAGCCGTAGAGGGCGGTCGGGCTCGTCGCGTAGGACGGGTCGAGCGCGACGAGTCCGCGGATGCTGTCGAGCACGGCGTGCCCTGCCATGGTCCCCTCGGCGTAGGCCATACGCGGTCCCTGATGGTCCGGGATCAGCACCGCGTACCCGCGCTGAAGCCAGAGCGGAACCACCGTGGGGAAGTCCTGGCCGACGCCGTGGACGATGCGATACGACGGTGTCGACCGGGTGCCGAGCGAGTCGATCGCGACGTTGTGCACGACCACGGGCCGGGTACCCGACCCGCGCCACGGCCTCCTCGGTTCCATCAGCGTGGCGGTGACGGGCACCGAACGACCGAGAGCGTCGGTGGAGCCGACCATGAACTGGCGCAGGCGGGTTCGTGGTCGCGGGAACCATCCCGTCGCATCGCGGTGGCGCACGAGGACACCCGGTGACAGGTCGTGATCAGGCGTGTCGAAGAAGGAGTCGCCGGCGATGGGGGTCGGCAGGATGGCCGCGTGTGGATCCGCCGCCATCTCCGATGTGATCCGCCCCGCGATCAGTCGATTCATGCTGCGCGACAGCGCCATGGTTCCCCCCGTTCGGGTCACCGTACTGCCTCGGGCAGCGGCCGTGGCAAGAATCTCCTCGAGTCCAACGGTGTCGGCCGACGGCGCCGACGTGCAGTCTCGTCTCCCGTGACGACGACACACGACCGAGTGACCGACGGCCCGGCGACCGACGAGGCCCTCCGCGCCCGCTTCCAGCCCGTCTTCGACCGCATCGCCGAGGGCGCGGTGGCCCGCGAGAAGGACAGACGGCTCGCCCACGACGAGATCGCGCTGCTGCGCGAGGCCGGCTTCGGCGCACTGCGCGTGCCGGTCGAGCACGGTGGCTACGGCGCCTCGGTGACGCAGTTGTTCTCGCTGCTGGTCGATCTCGCGGCCGCCGAGTCGAATCTGCCGCAGGCGCTGCGCGTGCACTGGAGCTTCGTCGAGGACCAGGTGGCGGCAGAACCGGGACCCGACCGCGACGCGTGGCTGCGGGCGATCGCCGACGGCACTCTCGTCGGCAACGCGATCACCGAGCCGGGTGTCGGGGCGGTGGACCACTACCGCACGACGGTCACGCGCGGCCCGGACGGTCTGCGTCTGAACGGCGAGAAGTTCTACAGCACGGGCAGTCTCTACTCCGACCACATCCTGGTCGCTGCCGACCTCGACGGCGAGCGGGTGTCCGTGCTCGTCGACTCGGACGCTCCCGGCGTCGTGCAGCGTGACGACTGGGACGGCTTCGGGCAGCGGCTCACCGTCAGCGGCACCACCACGTTCACCGACGTCGCCGTCGACGAGTCGCGCCTGCTCGGACCGGGGTACGGCGCACCCGGACGCACGTACGCGACGTCGTACCTGCAGCTGGTCCAGCTCGCGGTCCTGGCCGGCATCGCGCGCCGCGCCGCCGACGACGTCACCGCGTGGGTCCGCGCCCGCACCCGCAGCTACACCCACGCCGCCGCCGACCTGCCGCGACACGATCCGGTGGTGCAGCAGCTCATCGGGCGGCTCGAAGCTGCCGCCTGGTCCTCCCGCGCCCTGGTCCTGTCGGCGGCCGCGGACGTCGAGAGCGCCGTCGAGGTGGGCGACGACGCATCGCTCGACCGGGCCGAGCTGAGCACGTCGCACGCCCAGGCCGTGGTCGTCGACCTCGTGCTGGACGCGACGACGCAGTTGTTCGAGGTCGGCGGAGCATCGATCGTGTCGGAGACCCTGGCCCTCGACCGGCACTGGCGCAACGCGCGCACCATCTCCGTGCACAACCCGGTGCTCTACAAATTGCGCTCGGTGGGTGCTCACGTGCTCAACGGCGATGACCTGCCCTACGCCTGGTCGGCGGGGAACAAGACGAGCATCGCGGCGCCCGCTACGGGCAGGGGATAGCGTCACGGGCATGACACACGCCGGTGGCACCGACCCGAAGCCCTACTCAACGGGGGAGCGGGTGTTCGGTCCGCCCAACGGCACGTTCGACGCGGACTGGGCGGCGACGGCCCTGCGCTCGAACCGGCCGGAACTCGACCACGCGACGTCGGTACGTCTGGTGGAGAAGGCCTGGGACCTGCTGCGCTCGCAGGGGCTGCGCGGCAGCGAACTCGCCGATGCCCTGGATCTCGAGCCCGGGCTGGCGTCCGCGGTGTCCGACGTGGCGACCGAGACCGCGCGCTTCTACCTCGACCGGTGACCGCTACCCGGTGGTCGGCCGAGCGCAGTGCCGAGGACTCGCACGCCTACGTCGCCCGCTTCCGGGAACTGGAGGCGTCGGGCGCGGACATGCACGGGGAGGCCCGCTTCGTCGACGCCGTGCTGCCCCGAGCCGCGCGTGTCCTCGACGCAGGATGCGGAACCGGACGACTGGGCGCGGAACTCGCGCGGCGCGGACACACGGTGACCGCCGTGGATCTCGACTCGGTCCTGGTCGAGGAGGCGTGTCGACAGCACGGCATCACGGTGGTGGAGGGCGACCTGGCGACCATGGATCTGGAGCCGCAGTCGTTCGACGCGATCGTGGCCGCCGGCAACGTCATGGTCTTCCTCGCCCCGGGCACCGAGTCGACGGTGCTCCGGCGCTGGCACGACGCGGTGGTCCCGGGCGGGGTGGTGATCCTGGGGTTCGCGACGGACCGCGAGTACACCGCCGACCGGGCCGAACGAGACGTCCGGGAGGCCGGCTTCACGGCCGTGCAGCGCTTCTCCACCTGGTCGGTGGCACCGTGGCGCGAGGGTGCGGAATGGGTTGTCCTGACCGGGTACCGACAAGCGGGAAGTCTCTCGGGCATCGGCACGCCTGGCTAGAATTCGGACATGACACGACCCACGATCGACATGGACTACACGGTTCTCGACTGTCCCGATCCGGTGGCGCTCGGGCGTTTCTACACCGCTCTGCTGGGGTGGAAGGTGGTGCAGGACGATCCCGACTGGACCGTGATCGAGGGCACCGGCGGCTCGCGTCTGGCCTTCCAGAAGGCGCCCGACTTCGTCCCGCTGTACTGGCCTCGGGAGGGCATCCGCATCCACCTCGATCTCGTGGTCGACGACATGGAGGCGGCGCAGGCCTTCGCTGTGGAGCAGGGTGCCCGCGTGCTGGACGACGACGGCGAACACCCGGGTTTCCGCGTGTTGCAGGATCCCGTCGGTCACCTCTTCTGCCTGTGCAGGCGCGACTGACTGCTGCGCCCTACCATCACCCCATGACCACCGACAGGGTCCACGAGTTCGTGATCGAACGTTCCGTCCTCGTCGACGCTCCGGCGTCGACCGTGCACGGTTTCCTCGACGATCTGCACCGGTGGACGTCCTGGTCGCCGTGGGAGGGCAGCGACCCCGATCTGTCCCGCACCTACAGCGGCTCGGAGTCCGGGGTCGGGGCGTCCTACGCCTGGTCGGGTAATCGCAAGGCCGGTGCCGGGTCGATGACCATCGTGGATTCGACGGACGATCGTGTCGTGCTCGATCTGCTGTTCACGAAACCGTTCAAGGCCACGAACGTGACTGTCTTCCTGCTGTCGCCGGCAGGAAGCGGCACCGAGGTGACGTGGCGAATGACGGGACAGCAGAACCTCGTCGCGCGTCTCGTCGGCAGGATCGTGCCGATGGACAGGTTCATCGGCAGGGACTTCGAGAAGGGACTCGCCGCGCTGAAGTTGCAGGCGGAGCAGCAGGACCGTTGACGTGACCGGTCGGCTCACGGCCACCGACGCCCGCATGTACTGGCTGTCGCGGCGCCTGCCGAGCGACCAGTTCCTGCTCTACGCGTTCGACGGTGTGCTCGACGACCCGGACGCCGTCGCCACGGCACTCGTGCGTCGGGCGCGGGCGGTGGGCGGGCTGTCGGTCCGTCTGCGCGAGACGCGGTGGACGGCCGACTACCCCTACTGGGTGCCCACGGAGGTGACCCGCGACCGGGTCCGCGTCCACGCCGGCGGGATGTGGCAGGACTGCCTCGACCGGGTGGCGGAGACCTTCGGGGATCAGGTCGAGCCGCGCCGCGAGCCGTGGCGCGTGCATCTGTACCCGTGCGTCGACGGGGTGCCCGGCACGACGGGGTCGGCGACGGTGCTCGTCCTGCAGATCGCGCACGCTCTCGGGGACGGCGGGCGGGTGTCGGCGCTGGCTCGCGCGTTGCTGTCGGACGAGCTGTCAGCGGCGGTGCGCACGGTGGTGGTGTCGGCGCCCCTCGCGGTCGCGCGTGGTGCCGTCGAGCTTCCCGCGCGGGTGATCGGCATGGTGCGTCGGGCACGTGAGGCGGTGGTGGCCGATCGTCGGCGCACGGCCGACACGGCGGCCGGCGTCATCCCCGGCCCGCCGCTTCCCCGAGCGCCGACGCTGTTGTCCCGCCCGGCAGGCGGGACCACCCGCATCCGGTGCGTGGTGTGCCCGGCGTCGGACCTCCGCACCGACACCGTCAGTGTCACCGTGGCCGCGCTCGTCGTGGTGTCGGACGCGATGAGTCGGCATCTCGCGTCCCTGGGCGAGCCGGTTCCGGACGACCTCGGGGCCGAGGTCATGATCGCCATACCGGGGGAGAGTCGAACCACCGCTGCTGCCAATGCTTTTCACAACGCGGGGGTGGATCTGCACCCGTCCGTGCAGGATCTCCGCGCGCGGGCGCGGGCGATCGACGACTCCCTGCAAGATCGGCGAAGACGGCTGGAACACCCCGCGTTCGGGGTCGGCGATCGCGCGACGGAGACCGTTCCCGCGGTGATCGTCCGGCGCGACGTCGACCGCGCCGACCTGTCGGTGGCGCCGACGACGGTGGCGGGTCACACGGTGGTCTCCAGTGTGAACCGAGGCGTCGCCGACCTCACGCTGAGCGGTCGGCCCGTCGTGCTGAGCGCCGGGTTCCCGGCCCTCTCGCCGACGGTCGGCGTCACGCACGGAGTGCACGGCATCGGCGACGTGGTGACCCTCTCGATCGTGACGAGCGACGACGTCATGGACGCCGACGCGTACACCGACTGCCTGCGGGAGGCCGTCGATCGAGTGCGGGAAGCGCTCAGGTGACCCGCCTACGCTGCTGACATGGCACTGTCCACGTCGGTACGACCCAGCCCCGTCTTCCTCGCGGTCGTCGCCGTCGCCGTGATCGGCGGTGTTCTGGCCTGGAACTCGACCAGGCCGGGCGACGTCCTGTCGTACGCCGGTGTCTTCGTCCTCGTCATCGGTGGATGGGTTGTGTCCCTGTGTCTCCACGAGTTCGCCCACGCGGTGACGGCCTGGCGCTTCGGTGATCACGACACCGCCGCGCGCGGCTATCTCACGCTGAACCCCCTGAAGTACACGGTGCCCGGACTGTCGATCGTGCTGCCGCTGATCTTCGTCGCGCTGGGCGGGATCGGTCTGCCGGGCGGCGCCGTGTGGCTGAACACCAGCGGTATGACCAGGCGGCAGCGGACGACGGTGTCCCTGGCCGGCCCGTTCGCCAATCTCGTTCTCGCGGTGATCCTTCTGGCGATCGTCGCGGTGTGGGCACCGGGCAGCGAGCACGCCTCCTTCTGGTTCGGCATGAGCTTCCTCGCCTTCCTGCAGGTGGTCGCCGTCGTGCTGAACCTGATCCCGATGCCGGGCCTGGACGGTTTCGGGGCGATCGAGCCCTACCTGTCGCCCGGTGCGCGGCGGTCGTTCGCGCAGATCGGGCCCTACGGGGTTCTCATCGTGGTGGCCCTGCTGTTCGTGCCGCAGGTCAACCGCGTCTTCTTCGACGCGGTGTACTCCCTGTACGAGCTGTCCGGCGTCCCCGCGGGGTGGGCCCAGAGCGGCGGCGTGCTCACGCGGTTCTGGACGCAATGGTACTGATCGCTGGGGACGAGGGGACTCACGGGACTAGCGGGGTCCCTGAGGTCTGTGGTGCAATAGCGCCGGAAATCGTGAGAAGTTACCAGCCCGGGGCGTTATGTCGAGGAAGGCGCGCCGGGCGAATCGAGAGGTAGACCCCAGTGCACGTGTCGCGTCGTCAATTGTTCCGCTATGCCGCCGCCGGTTCCGTCGCGGTCGGGGTCACCGGTGTCGCCGCTCGTGGCGTCGCCTCTGCCGCGCCCTCAGCACCCGCAGCGTTGGGCACGATCGTCGACTACGCCGGGGGAGTGCCGTCTGCCTCCGCCATCGCCGCCGCCGGCCATCTGGGCGCCATCCGCTACGTCTCGGACCGTCGACCCGGTGCGTCCTGGATGACGGGCAAGCCGATGACCGCCGCCGAGGCGGACGAGCTCACCGCGGCCGGTCTCCAGGTGGTGTCGTGCTACCAGTTCGGCAAGGGGGCGACGGCCGACTGGCGTGGCGGATTCGCCGCCGGCGTGAAGCACGCGACGCGCGGCCTCGAATTGCACACGGAGGCAGGCGGACCGGCGGACCGGCCCATCTACGCGTCGATCGACGACAACCCGACCGCGGTCGAGTTCGCCGCGATGATCGCGCCGTACCTGCTCGGCTGGCAGTCGGTGGTCGGGGCCGAGAACACGGGCGTGTACGCCAACTCGCCGACCATCGACCTCGCGGCGGCAGCGGGACTCGGTGCCTGGTACTGGCAGCACAACTGGGGGACGCCGAAGGGCTACGTGAACCCGGCTGCCCACCTGCATCAGATCGAGATCGACAAGCGAGCGATCGACGGAGTGGGTGTGGACGTCAACACCGTGCTGCGCGAGGACTACGGGCAGTGGAGCCTGTCCGCGTAACGCGGCGGCGGCCTCTCACGACACACCTGTCACAGCAGTCACACCTACGGAGAGGCACCATCGTGGAGTTCATCGACTACCTGTACGCGATCGCCGGAGCGATCTACACCCAGATCTCGACCGCGTTCGGTTCCTGAACACCGTTCTCGTCCCGATCGTCAGACGACGAAGGCACCGATGGTCGGCAGGAAGCTGCACGTGATGCCGGCCTCGGTGCTGATCGACCCGGAGACGGCGGCCAGGACGCGACCGGTCCCGGTGTCCGCGAGTGCCGAGAGCGTGGCCGGGCCGTCGGGGTTGATCCCCGCGGCACCCGTGAGCACGGTCGCTCCGGTGCGACCCGTGTCGACGTTGACCCAGTTCGCCGTCAGCGGCGCTGCCTGCACGTCGGCGAGCGGTGCGGTGCCGAGTGCCGTGAAGACGAAGCCGGCCTGACCGGCTGCGGGTCCGGGAGGCGGCAACTGTGCCGGGCCGGGTACCGCGAGCGCGCTCGCGACGGAGTCGGCCGTGGCCGAGATGCAGCCCTTGCCGACGGTGGGGTAGAAGAACTGCGAGATGACCGGGCCGTTCTGGGGGATCTCGGGGCCGCCACCACCGCTGCCGTCGAGGAACGTGATGATGCTGGTGAGGATGCGTTTCGCCTGGTCCGACAGCGGGGCCGTGGCCAGCAGCGCCTTCGCGCGCACCAACAGATCGCTCTGCGGCGACGCTGCGTCGCGCTCCGCGGCGTCGAGCAGGGTGGGGGCCAGGGCGGCCAGTGCCTCGTAGCCCGGCATCACCGGAACCTCGGCGGGCAGCGGCAGGACTGGGGCGGGTGCTGCGCCCGCCGCAGCGGGTGCGACGAAGGCGCAGGCGGCGGCGACGGCCACTCCGCTCAGAACACGTCGCGCTGCGACGCGCGTTCCCGTTGTCCCGATGTCCCGCATGATGTCCCCGTTTCTCCTCCGGCCGCCTCGAACCGTTCCGAGGCGACCCACGATGCACTATCTGCCCGTCACCGCCGTGCGAGGCAGTCGGGCGCGGGGTCACTCTATGTACACGGAGTGACGGTTGTACAGCAGCTCACCGGTCGATCGACCCGTGTCGCTCGCTCCGATTCGAACGGTAGTCTGTTAATAGAGTGTCTGGTGTTGCCAGAGTGAACAGTGATGCGATCGTTACTGCTGTGAGCCGTGTCGCGTGACAACGCGGCGGCCCCGTGGTGCAGAAGAGTCACGTCGCACGGTGCGGATAGGCTGCGCTCTGGCTTCGACCCCCGTCGATCGGAAGAACACTCGTGAGTGAAGTACGGCGATCGGCCGGGCGCACGTTGCTGGCAGCAGCACCGGCCCTGTTCGTGATCTCGCTGATCCTGCGTGTGGTGTGGACCGTCGCCACCCCCAACGGCAGCAACTGGGTCGATCTCCACGTGTACGTCGACGGTTCGGCCCGCCTGTTCAGCGGCGACCTCTACGACTTCACCTACTCGGAGGAGACTCCCGACTTCCCCCTGCCCTTCACGTACCCACCGTTCGCCGCGCTCGTGTTCTATCCGCTGCATTTCCTGCCGTTCCCGGTGGTGGGCGCTGCCTGGATGATCGCCACGATCGCCGCGCTGTACGCGGTGGTCCGGCTCGCACAGGGCATGGTCGGGTCGGGCCTCTGGTCCGGACACCGGGCGGCGTTGCTCTGGACGACGGTGGGCCTGTGGACCGAGTCGATGCGCACCACCCTGGACTACGGCCAGGTCAACGTGTTCCTGGTTCTGCTGGCGATGCTCGCGGCCCGCAGCGCCCGCTGGTGGCTGTCGGGTGCCCTGGTCGGCGTCGCGGCAGGCGTCAAGCTCACCCCCGCCATCACCGGCCTCTACTTCCTGGCGCAGCGTCGGTGGGCGGCCGCCGCGTTCTCCGCCGTCGCGTTCGCGGCGACGGTCGCGATCAGCTTCCTGCTCGTGGGGTCCGCCGCGACGACGTACTTCACCACCCTGCTGGGCGACGCGGACCGGATCGGTCCCGTCGGCTCGGTGTGGAACCAGTCCCTGCGCGGAGCGCTGTCACGCGTGGCCGGGCAGGACGTCGGCCAGGGGCCGGTGTGGCTGGTCGCGGCGGCCGTGGTGCTGGCCGCGGCATTCCTGGCCTGGCGGACGCTGGCACGCGACGATCGCCTGGGGACGCTCGTCGTCGTCTCGTTCGTGGGCCTGATGATCTCGCCGATCTCCTGGTCCCACCACTGGGTCTGGGTGGTGCCCATGTCGATCTGGCTGATGCACGGTCCGTTGTCGGGTGCGCCGGGAGCGCGCGTGCTCGCGGGGTACTGGCTCGTGGTCACCCTGATCGGCGTGCCGTGGATCCTCAGCTTCGAACAACCGTCCATCTGGGACATCTCGCGCCCGTGGCCACTCGCTCTGGCGGGATCGGTCTACGCCGTCGGCACCCTGGCACTGTTCGTCTGGATCGCGGTGGTGGGCCGCCGCGTCACCTCGCCAGGCGGTCGATCGCGGCCGCGAGCAGGACGTCCTTCCCGGTGAGTCCACCCGCGGAGTGCGTCGACAGCCGGTAGGTCACCGACCGCCATCGGACGTCGATGTCCGGATGATGGTCCGCCGATTCTGCCTCCTCCGCGACGCGCCGGACGAGGTCGATCGCCTTGAGGAAGCTCGCCGACTCGACGGTGCGGACCAGGGTGTCCCCGTCTCGCTGCCAGTCGGTCAGGCGTGTGAGTGCGTCGTCGATCTCCGTGTCGTTCAGCAAGTCGGCCATACTGCGATGGTGCCAGTTCCCGAGCCCGCGCTGGTGGTCGCGGGCGCCCTCGTCGAGAACGGGCGCCTGCTGCTCGCGCGTCGCGCCTTCCCACCGGAACTGGCGGGACTCTGGGAACTGCCCGGCGGCAAGGTCGACCCCGGCGAGACCCCCGAGGACGCACTGGTCCGGGAACTGCGCGAGGAACTGGGTATCGTGGTGACCGTCGGCGAGCCCGTCGGTGTCGACGTCGCACTCTCGGCGTCGCTGACACTGCGCGCCTACGCGGTCACACGGTTCTCCGGGACGGCGACGGCGCTCGAGCACGAAGCCCTCCGCTGGGTCGACGCGGCGGATCTGCACGGAGTCGATCTGGTGCCGGCGGACGCCGCGTGGCTGCCGGATCTCGCGGCGCTGCTGTAGTCAGGCCGCGCGGGCTTTCTTCAGACCCTTCTTCAGGTCCTTGCCCGTGACACCTGCTTGTTCCAGTTTCTTCATCCGCATGATCACCACCGGACACGTCAGACAGCGAGTCTTGCTGCGGCAGCACTTCTTCTTGGCCTTGCCGCGAGCGACCTTCGATGCCGAGGACATCGGGTGAGGGTACCCTGAGGTGGAGCCCGTGCCGACCGTCCCGGCCTGCGTGACCGCCGTCACCCGAGCCGACCGAGTAAACTGATCCGGTCGCGCTTCTCGTCGGCGACGCAGCGCGCTCTCTGGGAGAGGAAGCCGCTCGCTCTTCACCCCGCATTCGACCCAGGAGATTTCACGCGTGACCAGCCCCACCGCCAGTCAGACCGTACCCACCACCTTCCGCAACGTCGCCATCGTCGCGCACGTCGACCACGGCAAGACCACGCTCGTCGACGCGATGCTGCGCCAGTCCGGTGCCTTCGAGGAACGCGCCGAGGCCATCGACCGCGTGATGGACTCGGGTGACCTGGAGAAGGAGAAGGGCATCACGATCCTGGCCAAGAACACGGCCGTGCACAAGCGCAACGCCGACGGCAGCACCACCGTCATCAACGTGATCGACACCCCCGGCCACGCCGACTTCGGTGGCGAGGTCGAGCGCGGCCTGTCCATGGTCGACGGTGTCGTGCTGCTCGTCGACGCCTCCGAGGGCCCGCTGCCGCAGACGCGCTTCGTGCTCCGCAAGGCGCTCGCCGCGTCGCTGCCCGTCATTCTCGTGGTCAACAAGACCGACCGTCCCGACGCGCGCATCGAGGAGGTCGTCTCCGAGAGCCACGACCTGCTCCTCGACCTGGCGTCGGACCTCGACGACGAGGCCTCCGAGGCTGCCGAGCTGGCCCTCGACCTCCCCGTCCTGTACGCCTCCGGCCGTGAGGGCAAGGCGTCGACGAAGCAGCCGGAGAACGGACACGCTCCCGACGCGGAGAACCTCGACGAGCTGTTCGAGATCCTGCTCAGCTACATCCCGGCACCGAAGGGCAACGTCGAGGCGCCGCTGCAGGCTCACGTCACCAACCTCGACGCCTCCGCCTTCCTGGGCCGTCTCGCCCTGGTCCGCATCCACAACGGTGAGCTCAACAAGGGTCAGACCGTGAGCTGGATGCGCGAGGTCGACGGCGAGCCCGTCGTCCAGAAGGCCAAGATCACCGAGTTGCTCACCACCATCGGTGTCGAGCGCGTTCCCGGTCAGAAGGGTGTCGCCGGTGACATCGTCGCCGTCGCAGGCTTCCCGGACATCATGATCGGTGACACGCTGGCCGACCTCGAGAACCCGGTCGCCCTGCCGCGCATCACCGTCGATCAGCCGGCCATCTCGGTGACCATCGGTACCAACACGAGCCCCCTGGTGGGACGCGTGAGCGGCCACAAGCTGACCGCCCGCATGGTCAAGTCGCGTCTGGACCAGGAGCTCATCGGCAACGTCTCGCTCAAGGTCCTCGACATCGGTCGCCCCGATGCGTGGGAGGTCCAGGGTCGTGGCGAGCTCGCGCTCGCCATTCTGGTCGAGCAGATGCGCCGCGAAGGCTTCGAGCTCACCGTCGGCAAGCCGCAGGTGGTCACCCGCCAGGTCGACGGCAAGCTGCACGAGCCCTTCGAGGAGCTCACCATCGACACTCCCGAGGAGTACCTCGGCGGCGTCACGCAGCTGCTCGCCGCCCGTAAGGGCAAGATGGTCCAGATGACGAACCACGGCGCAGGCTGGGTTCGTATGGAGTTCATCGTCCCCTCGCGCGGTCTCATCGGCTTCCGTACGGACTTCCTCACCGACACGCGCGGCACCGGCATCGCCAACGCCGTCTTCCACGGTTACGCACCGTGGGCCGGCGAGATCCGCGCGCGCCACACCGGCTCGCTCGTCTCGGACCGTCAGGGCAGCGTCACCCCGTTCGCCATGATCCAGCTGGCCGACCGCGGCACGTTCTTCGTCGAGCCCGGTGCGGACACCTACGAGGGCATGGTCGTGGGCATCAACCCCCGCCAGGAGGACCTCGACATCAACGTCACCCGCGAGAAGAAGCTGACCAACATGCGTCAGTCCTCCGCCGACGTGATGGAGACCCTCGCCAAGCCGAAGAAGCTCGACCTCGAGATGGCGATGGAGTTCTGTGCCGGCGACGAGTGCGTCGAGGTCACGCCGGAGGTCGTCCGCGTGCGCAAGGTGCACCTCGACTCGAACGAGCGTGCGCGTGAGCGTTCGCGCAGCAAGTCGCGTGACAAGGCTGCTCTGTAATCATGTCGGTGGCGCGGGTGGGTGCGGCGCTGGCCGCTGCCCTGCTCGCGCTGTCCGCGTGCACGGCCGATCCGCCGCCGCCGATCCAGAGCACCGAGACGGCCACGACGACGCCTCCCGCAGCGCCGGCGGCCACGGGTAATCCGGTCGTGGTGGCCATCGACGACGTCGGTACGGGATTCAACCCGCACCTGCTGGCCGACCAGTCGCCCGCGAACACCGCGGTGTCCACGCTGGTGTTCCCCAGCCCCTTCCGCCCCGCGTCGGTGGGGACAGGAGTCGAGTGGCTGCCCGACGCGTCGCTGGTGCTGTCGGCCGAGGTGACGTCGCAGGCCCCGTTCACCATCACCTACCGGCTGCGCAACGAGTCGCAGTGGTCGGACGGTGCGCCCATCGCGGCCGAGGACTTCCGCTACCTGTGGCAACAGATGATCGACGCGCCCGGCGTGGTGGATCCCGCAGGCTACGAGGCGATCGACGACATCGCGTCCTCGGACGGTGGCAAGACCGTCACCGTCACGATGGCGACGCCGTACCCTGCGTGGCGCGAGCTCTTCGAGAATCTGTTGCCCTCCCATCTGCTCAAGGACTCGCTGGGCGGCTTCGAGCGCGGACTGCGCGACAACGTGTCCGTCTCCGGCGGACACTTCCGCATCGAGTCGATCGATCGTGGCCGCGACGAGATCCTGCTCGAGCGCAACGACCGCTACTGGGGGTCACCCTCCACGCCCGATCAGATCCTCCTCCGACGCGGGGGCAGCGACGCCCAGCTCGCCGACTCGATGCGCTCCGGTGACGCCCAGATCGCCGAGGTGCGTGGCGGTTCGGCGACACTGGCGCAACTGGGCGCCATCCCCAACGTCCGCACGGACACCCGGTTCCGTTCGCGGACCCTCGAACTGACGTTGAACGGCCGGGTGCCGGAACTCGCGGACGCCGACGTGCGCCGCGGCGTCATGGGTCTGCTGGACGTGGACCTGCTGTCCACCGTCGCGTCGGGTACCGGCACGGCCGCGAACACCGTTCGCGCGCAGGTTCTCTCGCCGTCCCAGCCCGGCTACGTCCCCACGGCTCCGCAGACTCTCCCGCGGGACGAGGCACTGCAGCTGCTCGCCGACGCGGGATTCGTGCCGGTGCCGCTGCCGCCGGCCCTGGCTCCCACCTCGGGCCAACCCACCGCGACGACGACGCCGGTGCCGGGTAGCACGCGCGCGCTGACCGTCGTGATCGGCGCTCCCGAGAACGACGCGGTCGCGGTCGCGGTGGCCAACACGGCCGCCGATCAACTCCGCGACGCGGGCGTCGACGCCAGCGTCGCTCCCACCGATCCGGAGGAGTTGTACGGCACCGCGCTGCTCGAGGGCACGGTCGACGCCGTCGTCGGGTGGAGCCACGTGGGTACCGATGTGGCCACCGCCTGGTCGTCGCGCTACGGATGTGCAGCAACCGATCTCGCGACGTCGACGACGACGGCACCCGATTCCGACGCCGACCCGGTGGCGGCGAGCAACCTGTCCGGAGTCTGCGATCCGTCGCTCGAGCCGGTGATGGACCAGAGCCTGAGAGGCGACGTGAACCCGACCGAGGCCGTCATCGCGGCGCAGCCGCAGCTGTGGAACCTGCACACCGTGCTTCCCATCGCGCAAGACAGTTCCGTCGTCGCCGTGGGTCCCGGCGTGAGCGGCGCGACGCTCGCGGGGCCCGTCGAACTCGGTGTCTTCGGGGACGCGGACGACTGGATGCGGGTGACGCCGTGACGGAGCGGCCCCGGATGCTGGTCGTCCATGCGCACCCCGACGACGAGACCATCACCACCGGCGGCACCATCGCCCGCGCCGTGCGGGCGGGCGTGGACGTGACGGTCCTGACCTGCTCGCTCGGCGAGGAGGGTGAGGTGATCGGGGAGACGTGGGCCGGACTGGTCGCGGATCGCGCGGATCAGTTGGGCGGGTACCGCATCCACGAGCTGACCGTGGCGCTCGAGGCGCTCGGATGCCGGCCGCCGCGGTTTCTCGGCGGTGCCGGGCACTGGCGCGACTCGGGCATGGCCGGAACCCCCGCGGCACGCCACCCGCGTGCCTTCGTCAACGCCGACCCGGACGAGGCCGTCGGCGCGATGGTCGAGGTCATCCGTGACGTTCGCCCGCAGGTCCTCGTGGCCTACGACCCCGAGGGCGGCTACGGCCACCCGGACCACATGCAGGTGCACCGGCTGGCTGGACTGGCCGTCGAGGCGGCGGAGGACCCTGCCCGGTTCGCCGAGACGGGGCCGGCCTGGTCGGTGGACAAGATGTACTGGACGGTCACCGGTCTGCATCAGTTGACCGCAGGCCTGAGCGACCTCGGCGACGTCCCCCAGCAGTGGCGCATGCCTGTCGAGGGCGAGCTGCCGAGCGTGCCCGACGACACGATCACCACGTCCGTCGACGTCCGCCCGGTGCTCGATCTCAAACGACTCGCGTTGCGCGCGCACCGAACTCAGGTCACCGTCGCGGAGTCCGGTCGGGTCTACGCCCTGTCGAACGACATCGCGCAGCCGGTCCTCGAGGACGAGCAGTACATCCTCGTCCGCGGCGATCTCGGACCGGTCGACTCGTCCGGGCGCGAGACCGACCTGTTCGCGGGGATCGTGTGACGGCCCCCAGTGTCTGCCCGGGGACGGTGTGCGGGTCCGAACCGGGCTCGGTGCCGGGTTATGCTGTGAGCGGCATCACCGGACGGGGTCGGACGTACCCGGTGAGTTCGACTCGAAGGAGCTCTTCCCATGAATTTCGATCTTCAGTACGCCATCGTGGCGTTCGTGGATTCCCTGCGACCCACAGCCGATCTGCAGCGCGAGATCTACCTGAACTCCGTGGGCGGCTTCGCGACGTTCGTGAGCAACTACCTCACGTCGATCGGGTTCCCTCCTCGCTGACGTTCACGGCGCCGACAGGATCGGCGCGATGACGGGCCACGCCGGGGAGGGCGTGGTGTCCGGCATCAAGGCGTCGATCGTCGGCGCACTGGTGCTCGACGGGTTCCTGTGCGCCGTGACCGCAGTGCTGTTCCTCCCGCTGTATCTGGGAAGCACTCCGTTCCCCGTCAGTGGTGTCCTCGCCGGCATCGTCAACGTGATCCTCGTGCGGGTCGCGTTCTCGGTGACGCACAACGTCTCCCGCGCCGCTCTCCCGGTCGCGGGATTCTTCGTGGGTCTCGTGCTGGCCATGCTGGGGGGACCGGGTGGAGACGTGCTCGTCGTGGCCGACTGGCGCACCCTGGTCCTCGTGGCAGGCGGGTTGCTTCCCGCTGTGGTGCAACTGTTCGCGTTGCGCATGGGTCAGTTCGCCGAACTCGGACGCGGCTGACTCCTGTCGATTCCGGCGGCATCGGCCGCCGCGGCGAGCACCTGCTCCACCATGGCCGGCGTGAGCCGTCCGGTGAAGGTGTTCTGCTGGCTGACATGGAAGCACCCGAACAGATGCAGGTCCGACAACTCCTTCTCGGGTGACGTCAGCACGACGTGCGCACCGTGGCCGAACTTCGGGCGCGGTCGGGGGATCGTCCACCCCGCGCCGTCGAGGACCGGAAGCAGTGCCTGCCAGCCGAATCCGCCCAGGACCATCACGGCCCGAACGGTCGGCGCCAGGATGTGCAGTTCCGTCTCCAACCAGTGACGGCACCGGTCGCGCTCCTCCGGTGTCGGCTTGTTGGCCGGGGGAGCGCAGTGCACCGGCGACGTGATGCGCGTGCCGATCAACTCGAGGCCGTCGGCGATGTGGGTCGCCGTGGGCTGCGTGGCGAGGCCGACGGCGTGCATGGCCGCGTAGAGAACGTCGCCGCTGCGGTCGCCCGTGAACATCCGCCCGGTGCGATTCGCGCCGTGCGCCGCCGGCGCCAGGCCGACGATCAGCAGCCGAGCGTCCACGGGGCCGAAACCCGG
Source organism: Rhodococcus sp. SORGH_AS_0301 (assembly GCF_030818285.1). NCBI lineage: Bacteria > Bacillati > Actinomycetota > Actinomycetes > Mycobacteriales > Nocardiaceae > Rhodococcus > Rhodococcus sp. SORGH_AS_0301. The sequence continues at coordinate 2,517,866 of NZ_JAUTAC010000002.1, read as the reverse complement.
AACCGGTCGGCCCCAGTAGGTCTCGTCACGGAACGCGGCACGCTTCTCGCGCGCCACCAGCTCACGCCACTCCACCAGGCGCGGACACGCGCGGCACTCCGACACCGCCACATCGAGTTCGGGGATGCTCCGGGGTGTACCGGAGGCGGGTGTCACGGGCGCTCGACCCACACGTCGCCGGCACCGGGCTGAGCGCTCTCGACGATCGACCACGCGTGGTCGGCGGGTACGTCGAGGACCGTGTAGCGGCCCGTGCCGGCCGCGGTGGCGGCGACGATGGTCGCGACACCGGCCCGTCGCTGGAAGAAGGTCTGCCGGACACCCCAGGCGACCACGCCGTCGGTGTCGAGGACGACGCGTCGCCGGTCGAGGCTGCCGTGCTCGGTGATCAGAACTCCAGGGTGGGCACGGTGGCCCAGGGCGGCGTACCGATCGAGCGCCAGGGCGACGGCGGCCACCACGAGGAGCGCGACGCCGATCCACGCGGCGATCGGGACGTCCCGGCCGGTCGACCGGACCACGAGGAGTGCGACAGCGACCAGCAGGACCGGCCCGACGGCGCGGGTGAGCCTGCGCCGCAAAGCCGCCGGTCCGTGCTTCTGCAGTGTCACCGTGGCCGGCGCGCTCTCCGGCAGACCCGCCAGCACGTCGTCCATCGTGTGGCGGGCGGCCGGCAGGGGAGCGGGCGGCAGGAGCAGCGACGACTCCTTCTCCGAAGCGGACACCCCGGTCATGACGGCATCCAGGCGTGCTCCGCGCGCCCACCGCAGGACCAGCGGTCGACGCAGTGTCGCGCCGCGGAGGCGGTCGCGGTCCAGCGTCGTGTGCCGCGTCGACAGCAGTCCGTGGCCGACGCGGAGCCTGGTGCCGTCGTCGGTCACGGAGAGGTTGCCGTAGACGACCAGGTAGCGCACCACGGAGACGATGCTCGACACGACGAGCAGCAGGGCCGCGGCGACGACCACCGCGACCACGATGCCGAGGCGCAGAACGGCCTGATAGGTGTCGTCGAGGGCCGGCGAAGAGGCGATGTCACCGGCGAACCCGGACTGGAACACGAGCCCGAATCCGGCACCGACGACGACGATGCCCGTGGCCGTGAAGGGGGCGAATCGAACCCAGCCGGTGCGAAAGTGGGCGATCTCACGTTCGGGCGTCACGGCGGGTTCGGTCACTGCGACCGGATCCACTCCCACCGTCCGGCCGGTGCCCGCCAGCAACTCCTCACGCAGGGCGGGGACCAGGTTCGAGGCGAGGGCGTTCAGCTCGAACGAGTCGGCCTTGTCCGACTTCTGCTGACCGGTGCCCACGGTGAGGATCGACAGTCCCAGCAGTCGGTGCAGCGGCCCGGCTCGCACGTCCACACTGCGGATTCGACCACGCGGAATGGAGAGCACCTTCTTCTGGAAGAGCCCGCGGCGCAGCTGGACGTCGTCCGAGCCGATGCGGTACCCGGTGGTGAACCAGCGCAGGATCGCCGCGCCCACGAGGAGGACCACGACGATCAGGCCCCAGACGTGCGTGCCGCTCTGCGATCCGAGGACGAGGGACACCAGGAGCACCGGCAGCAGGCGGACCAGCTCGGTGACCGGGTGGATCAGGAGCATGCGCTTGTCGAGTCGCAGCCACGGCAACTCGTCGACGCGCAGGCCGACGTCCTGCGTCACGTGGCGTCGCCTCGTGAGCGTGCGGCCGCCGCGGTGATGGCGGCGACGGTGCGATCGGCGGTCGCGAGGTCGAGCCCCGCGATCTCCAGAGCTCCCGCGGAGGACGCGGTCGTCACCGTCACGGTGGCCAGTCCGAGTGCCCGGTCGAGCGGCCCGCGCGCGGTGTCGACGGTCTGCACTCGGGACAGGGGAGCGATGCGCCGTTCCTGAGTCACCCAGCCGGTGCGCGTGTGGACGGCGGTGTCGCTCAGTTCCCAGCGGTGCACCCGATAGCGCCACTGCGGCGCGATGGTCACGTGCGCTCCCGCGAGGACCACCACGGCGACGGCAGCGGCCACCACGGGCGTCCAGGACGGGCGCTCGACGTTCACCGCGAGCACCACGGCCCACACGATCACGGCGACGACCACCGGGAGCCACAGCAGGGCGGCTGCCACGGCCCACAGAATCTTCGCCCGCGGATCGGGGCGATGCGCGGGATCGGTGAGGACCACACCGGGACTGTTGTCGGACACGTCGCATCACCCCTGCTGTGGCACGCCTCCGGCCGGAGGGCGCATGATCGAACGGTGACGATGTTGCCCGATCCGAGTACTCCCGCGCGCGCCGACACCCGAGTGACGCCTCCCGACAGCCCGGCACCGACCGCATCGGCGCTGCGGCGTGCGCTGCGCCGTGCCCGCGACGGTGTGGTGATCAGTGTCGACGAGGCGACCACGCTGCTGCACGCCCGCGGCGACGACCTGACCGATCTGTGCGCGTCCGCGGCGCGGGTGCGGGACGCGGGACTGCTCGCCGAGAACCGCCCCGGCACGGTGACCTACTCGCGCAAGGTGTTCATTCCCCTCACCCGGCTGTGCCGGGACACGTGCCACTACTGCACGTTCGTGACGGTCCCCGGCAAGCTGCGCGCCGAGGGGCACGGGATGTTCCTCGAGGCCGACGAGGTGCTCGACATCGCGCGGCGCGGTGCCGAACTGGGATGCAAGGAAGCGTTGTTCACGCTCGGCGACCGCCCCGAGGCTCGCTGGCCCGAGGCGCAGGAGTGGTTGGACGCGCGCGGCTACGACTCGACGCTGGACTACCTGCGGGCGATGTCGATCCGCGTGCTCGAGGAGACGGGTCTGCTCCCGCACCTCAATCCCGGAGTGATGAGCTGGGAGGAGATGTCGCGCCTCAAGCCGGTCGCACCGTCGATGGGCATGATGCTCGAGACCACCTCGCGTCGACTGTTCGAGGAGAAGGGGCAGGCCCACTACGGCAGCCCCGACAAGGACCCCGAGGTGCGTCTGCGCGTGCTCACCGACGCCGGTCGTCTCACCGTTCCGTTCACCACCGGCATCCTCGTGGGCATCGGCGAGACGATCCGTGACCGCGCCGAGTCGATCATGGCGATCCGGAAGTCGCACAAGGCATTCGGTCACGTGCAGGAAGTGATCGTGCAGAACTTCCTGGCCAAGGACGACACCGCGATGCGGTCCGCACCCGATGCCGGCCTGGAGGAGTTCCTCGCCACCATCGCCGTGTCCCGCATCCTTCTCGGCCCGGCCATGCGCATCCAGGCGCCGCCGAATCTGGTGTCCGCGCAGGAGTGCGCGGCGTTGCTCGCCGCGGGCGTCGACGACTGGGGCGGTGTCTCGCCGCTCACCCCCGATCACGTCAATCCCGAGCGGCCGTGGCCGAACCTCGACACTCTCGCGCAGCTGTCCGCGGACGCCGGCTTCACGCTGACCGAACGCACGGCGGTGCAGCCGCGGTACGTCCTGGCGGGCTCACCGTGGATCGATCCGCGGATCTCGGCGCACGTGCGTGCGCTCGCCGACGACGCGACCGGGCTGGCGGTGCCCGAGACGATCCCGTCCGGTCTGCCGTGGCAGGAACCCGACGAGGTGTGGGAGTCCACCGGCCGCGTCGACCTCAACACCGGCATCGACACCGAGGGTCGCAACACCGAGACGCGCAGCGACATGGGCAGCGCGTTCGGCGACTGGGAGTCCATCCGCGAGCAGGTGGCGCACCTCGCGACGCTGGACAGCGTCGACCGCGACGTGGTCGCCGCCCTCCGTGCCGCGGAGAAGGATCCCGGCAACTGCACCGACGAGGAGTACCTGGCGCTGGCCACCGCCGAGGGTGCGGCGCTCGACGCGGTGACCGCCTTCGCCGATCAGCTGCGCCGTGACGTCGTCGGTGACGACGTCACGTACGTCGTGAACCGGAACATCAACTTCACCAACATCTGCTACACCGGGTGCCGCTTCTGCGCCTTCGCCCAACGCAAGGGCGATGCCGACGCGTTCTCGCTGTCGACCAGCGAGGTCGCCGACCGGGCCTGGGAGGCGCACGTCCTCGGCGCCACCGAGGTCTGCATGCAGGGCGGCATAGATCCGGAGCTGCCCGTGACCGGATACGCCGACCTGGTGCGCGCGGTGAAGGCGCGGGTGCCGTCGATGCACGTGCACGCCTTCTCGCCCATGGAGATCGTCAACGGGGCCTCGCGCGGTGGCCAGTCGGTGCGCGACTGGCTGACCGAACTGCGGGAGGCCGGGCTGGACACCATCCCCGGTACGGCGGCGGAGATCCTCGACGACGAGGTCCGCTGGGTGCTCACCAAGGGCAAGCTGCCCGCCCAGACGTGGATCGACGTCGTCACCACGGCGCACGAGGTGGGACTGCGGTCGAGTTCGACGATGATGTACGGCCACGTCGACAACCCCTCGCACTGGGTGGGACACCTGAACGTGCTCAAGCGGATCCAGGACCGCACCGGGGGTTTCACCGAGTTCGTGCCGCTGCCGTTCGTGCACCAGAGTTCGCCGCTGTACCTGGCGGGGGCGTCACGACCCGGACCGACGCAGCGCGACAACCGGGCCGTCCACGCACTGGCGCGGATCATGCTGCACGGCCGCATCGACAACATCCAGACGAGCTGGGTGAAACTCGGCGTGACGGGAACTCGGGTGATGCTGAACGGCGGCGCCAACGACCTGGGTGGCACGCTGATGGAGGAGACGATCTCGCGGATGGCGGGATCGCAGCACGGATCGGAGAAGACCGTCGAGGAACTACACGCGATCGCCGAGGGAATCGGACGACGCGCAGTCGAGCGCACCACCGCCTACGCAGATCGGACGGAAGCAGCATGAGCGCTGATCGATTGGGCGACGAGCGCGTCGCCGGAGTTCTCAAGGCCGCCGTGCGCGTGATCGTGCCGGTACTCGAACTGCTCGCGGACCGCGACCCGCTCGGCCTCAAGAAGCGCACGTTCCGCGAGCAGGCGGACGCCAGCGGCACGAAGGTCGACACGGCGCTGAACGCCGTCGCGTCGGTGTTCGACGCCGCCGACACACCGGGAACCAAGGCGTGGGAGTCGATGACCGTCGACCAGCGCGTCTCGTGGTGGGTCGGCCGCGTCGGCGGGATCGGCACCGTGGCGGTGGCGTTCCCCGGCATCTTCGGTGTGCTCGCTCGCCGACTTCCGCTCGGCGACGTCCTCGGGTTCGCGAACCAGGCCATCGTCCTCGTGGCCGTCGCCCGCGAGTACGGCATCACCGAGCAGGACGAGCAGGTCCGCCTGCTGGCATCGGTGCTGTGCAACCGCGAGCTGCCGAAGGGTGCCAGCATCCACGCGCCCGAACCCGACGTCGACGGCGTCACGGACGACAGCCGTGTCACCGAGCCGTCCGGTCGCTTGTCCCGGTCCCCGTTCGCGTTGCTGTCGACCTTGTGGTCGGTCACCAAGATCCTCAAGGCCGTCACCGACGAATTGGACAAGCGGCCCCGCAGCCGTACCGTTTACAGATGGCTCGGTAACCTGCCCGTGGTCGGTGCGGTCGCCGGGTACTTCGGCGAGCGCGGCGCATTGTCCCGAGCTGCGAAGCTGGGGCGCCGGTGGGTCGAGCAGAACAGCACGTCCGCGTCGAACGCGTCCCCGCGGGGCCGCGACACGCTCAGAGTTCGGAAAGGCTAAGGAGAACCTCAGTGCCGTACACGATTGCTGAACCGTGCGTCGATGTCCTCGACAAGGCATGCATCGAGGAATGCCCTGTCGACTGCATCTACGAGGGTGGACGCATGCTCTACATCCAGCCCGACGAGTGCGTGGACTGCGGTGCCTGCGAGCCGGTGTGCCCCGTCGAGGCGATCTTCTACGAGGACGACGTCCCCGAGCAGTGGTCCGCCTACGTCAGCGCCAACGTCGACTTCTTCGACGAACTGGGCTCACCCGGTGGCGCGGCCAAGGTCGGCAAGACCGACTACGACCCGCCGTTCATCAAGGCTCTGCCACCCATGGGTGAGAACTGAGCGTGACGGACGCACCGGTCGTCTCGCGTCGGTCGCCCGCTGTTCGTCGATCCGTGGCGAGCCTGTTGCCCGAGTTCCCGTGGGACACGCTGGCCGACGTCACCGCGCTGGCGCGGTCGCATCCGCACGGCATCGTGAACCTGTCCGTCGGTACGCCGGTGGACCCGGTCGCCGACGTCGTCCGTGACGCTCTCGCGGCGGCCTCCGCACAGCCGGGGTACCCCACGACAGTGGGCACACCCGAGCTGCGGGCGGCCGCCGTCAAGGCGCTCGCACGCCGCTACGGCATCGGTGGGTTGGACGAACGCTCGATCCTGCCGGTGATCGGAACCAAGGAAGTCATCGCCTGGTTGCCGACCCTGCTCGCGCTCGGCCCGGACGATCTCGTCGTCATCCCGGAACTGGCGTACCCCACCTACGAGGTCGGGGCCCTGCTCGCGGGATGCCGCACACTGCGCGCGGACGGGGTGTCGCGTCTCGGTCCCGAACGCGCGTCCCTGATGTTCGTCAACTCGCCGTCCAATCCCAGTGGCCGGGTGCTCGGTGTAGCCCACCTGCGCAAGGTGGTCGAGTGGGCCCGCGAACGCGGCACGATCGTCGTGTCGGACGAGTGCTACCTCGGACTCACCTGGGAGGGACGCGCCGTCTCGATCCTCGACGACGAGGTGTGCAGCGGGGACACCACCGGCCTGCTGGCCGTGCACTCGCTGTCCAAGACGTCGAACCTCGCGAGCTACCGCGCAGGCTTCGTGGCCGGCGATCCCGCCCTGGTCGCGGAACTGCTGGCGGTCCGCAAGCACGCGGGCATGATGGTCCCTCTTCCGGTGCAGGCGGCCATGACCGCGGCGCTGAGCGACGACGACCACGAGAACGTGCAGCGCGAGCGCTACCGGGATCGTCGGACCGCCCTCGCCGCCGCCGTGGTGGCGGCCGGATTCACCATCGATCACTCCGAGGCCGGCCTGTACCTGTGGGCCACGCGCGGTGAACCGTGTCGAGACACCGTGCGCTGGTTCGCCGAACGCGGCATCCTCGTCGCTCCGGGGGAGTTCTACGGTCCCGACGGCGGCACCCACGTCCGCATCGCGCTGACGGCGACCGACGAGCGCATCGCCGCCGCCGTCGCCCGTCTCACGGTCTGAGGCCCCGCCGTGGGAGCGCTCGACCGCGCGCAGGAGGATCTGGCCCGCGGGGAACCGTGGAGTGCGCGCAAGCGCCTGACCGCGCTCCTGGATCAGGACGCCGCCTCGCAACCCGCGCTCGACCTCCTCGGCTACGCGTGCCTGGCGATGGACGACCCGGCCGGTGCCGGTGCGGCCTGGTTCCTCACCGATCGAGACGACGCCGACCCGCTGGTGCGGCACGCGCTCGACTCGTTCGTCGCCGCGTGTCCGACGCCGTTGGTGCTCGCGCGTCGGCTGCCCATCAACGCGCCGTCGCGGGCCTATCCGCCTCGCGTGCGCGAGCGGCTCGCGGTGCTCGAGTCCCGGGTGCGTGCCAGCGGCGAGGAGTGGGAGCCGCCCGGCGAGGTGCACTACTTCGCGCAGGAGGGCGTCGACGTCGAGGCGTTCGACGAGTGGTCGGACGCTCCTGTCTCGTCCCGGTCCGGTGTGAAGATGGTCGCGGCCGTCCTGGTGATCGCCATGATCGGCACCGCGTCCATCGCGACCGTTCTCACCGTCTTCTTCTGACGACGCGCCGCCGCGAGGTCGAGGACGTGTCGGGGGCCGGTGGTACAGATGGAGTCATGAAGGATTCGCTGACGGGATGCGTCGAGTGTCTCGGCGCTCTCGACCACTGTCACGGCACGCTCGTCTTCCACTCGCACGGTGCGGTCGAGTGCACCGACGACGCCTGTGTTCTGCTGCACGCCGTCCGGCACACCCTCGTCGTCGACTGTTCCGCGGTCGCCGGGGGCTGCACGTGCGTCGAGGTCACGGAGCAGCTGCGGGCGTCGTGAGAGACTGCTCGGTGTGCTGCTCCGGTCACTGAACTCGTACGCGATCACCCACGGCGGCGACGTCGACGACGCGGTCACCGTCGGTGACGTCGTCCTCTCTCGAAGCGATCTGCTCGGGGCCGCCACGTCGGTGGCCGAGCGCATCATGGGCGTCGACCGGGTGGCCGTCCTCGCGGAGCCGACCGCCCGCACCGTCGTCGCCGTGGTCGGTGCGCTCATCGCCGGAGTGGCCGTGGTGCCGGTGCCCCCGGACTCGGGGCCCACCGAGATCGAGCACATCCTCGCGGATTCCGGTGCCCGCGGGTGGCTGGGTGTCGCGCCCGAGCACGACGGCGGTCTGCCCGTCGTCCCGGTCCGCATGCACGCACGGTCCTGGCACAGCTACGCGGAGCCGTCCGACGACGCGACCGGACTCGTGCTCTACACCTCGGGAACCACGGGCCCTCCGAAGGGCGTGATCCTCAGCCGCGGTGCACTCGCCGCCGGCATCGACGCGCTCGCCGAGGCGTGGGGGTGGACGGCGAACGACACTCTGGTGCACGGACTCCCGCTCTATCACGTGCACGGGCTCGTGCTGGGTGTCCTGGGTCCGCTCCGACTCGGCAGTCGGGTGATCCACACCGTCAATCCCTCTGCGGAGCGGTACGCCGCGGCGCGGGGAACGATGTACTTCGGGGTCCCCACCGTGTGGTCGCGAGTGGCGGCCGACCCGGAGTCCGCCGCGGCGCTGTCCCACGCTCGGTTGTTGATCTCGGGCAGTGCCCCGCTGCCGGTGCCGGTGTTCGAGAAGATCGCCGCTCTCACGGGTCTCGAGCCGATCGAGCGCTACGGCATGAGCGAGACCCTCATCACGCTGAGTACGCGCGCCGACGGTGAGCGACGACCCGGTTGGGTCGGAGTTCCGCTGCGCGGCATCGAGACTCGGCTGCGCGGTGAGGACGGGTCGGAGGTCCCCCACGACGGGGAGTCCATCGGCTCGCTGGAGGTGCGCGGCCGGTTCTTCGACGGCTACCTGAACAAGTCGGAGGCCACCGCGGCCTGCTGGACGGAGGACGGGTGGTTCCGGACGGGAGACGTCGCGGCGATCGACCCGGCGGGCTTCCATCGGATCGTCGGCCGGGAGTCGACGGACCTGATCAAGACCGGTGGGTACCGCGTGGGCGCGGGCGAGGTGGAGACGGCGATCCTCGGCGTTCCCGGAGTGCGTGAGGTGGCGGTCGTGGGACTGCCCGACGACGACCTCGGCCAGCGCATCGTGGCGTTCGTCGTGGGTGACGAGGTGGAGCCGCGATCCGTCATCGACTCTGTGGCACAACAGCTCTCGGTGCACAAGCGGCCGCGTGAGGTACGCGTGGTGGACTCGTTGCCGCGGAACGGGATGGGCAAGGTCCGCAAGAACCTGTTGGAGTAGCGTCGGGAGGCATGACCTCCTCCACTCGCATCGTCCTGGCCTCTCGTCCCACCGGCGCACCCACTGCCGAGAACTTCCGGACCGAGACGGTCGATCTCCCCGAGGTCGGTGACGGTCAGGTCTCGCTGAAGACCCTGTACCTGTCGCTGGACCCGTACATGCGCGGCCGGATGAGCGACGCCGAGTCGTACGCGGAGCCCGTCGAGGTGGGCGACACGATGGTGGGCGCCACGGTCTCCGAGGTGATCGAGTCCCGCAGTGACGCCGTGTCGGTCGGCGCCGTGGTGCTCGGCTACACGGGGTGGCAGTCGCACGCGGTGGTCGACGCGTCGTCCGTGCGAGTGCTGGATCCGGAGAAGGCGCCGGTGTCCACCGCGCTGGGCGTGCTGGGGATGCCGGGCTTCACCGCGTACTCCGGCATGACGAAGATCGGGCAGCCGAAGGCGGGGGAGACCGTCGTGGTCGCAGCGGCCAGTGGGCCTGTCGGCTCGGCCGTCGGCCAGTTCGCGAAGATCAAGGGTGCGCGTGCCGTCGGCATCGCCGGCGGTCCCGAGAAGTGTGCGTACCTGATCGACGAGCTCGGCTTCGACGCCGCCGTCGATCACCGCGCCCCGGACTTCAAGGATCAGTTGAAGGCCGCGACTCCGGACGGCATCGACGTCTACTTCGAGAACGTGGGCGGCGCCGTCGCGAAGGCGGTGCTCCCGCGGCTCAACCTCTACGCACGCGTGCCGGTGTGCGGTCTCATCGCGCAGTACAACGACACGCAGGCACCGGAGGGTCCGGATCGGCTGCCCGGCTTCTTCACGCGCGTGCTGACGAAGAGCCTGACAATCCGCGGCTTCATCCAGAGCGAATTCGTCCCGGAGCTCTACAAGGACTTCCTGCGCGAGGTCGCCGAGTGGATCGACAACGGGTCGTTCCGCTACCGGGAGGACGTGGTCGAGGGTCTCGAGAACGCTCCCGACGCGTTCTTCGGGCTGCTCGAGGGCAAGAACTTCGGCAAGCTCGTCGTCAAGGTGGCGTGACGGTTAGAGTACACGTGTGCACTCGAATCGCGATCGGAACGAAGTAGCGGGCGCTGCCGACGTCGTGGCCACGGCCATCGACATCCTCAGCCGCCCTGTCCAGGGGACCCACCGCGCGATCAACGATGTGGTGTTCGGGGTGCTGGGCCGTTCCGCGGCACCCGTGCGCATCCTGAACGAGGGCATCGCCGACCTGGTCTACGAGGCTGTGCGCGGGGGCGGTGTGGCGGCCGCCGAGGCCGTCACCGCGGTGTCCCGGCTGTTGCCCGAGGACCGCGTGTCCCACGCGGTCACGTCCACCGCGGCCGGATCGGTCGTGGTCGGCGCCGTCAACGGGCTGCTGGGCGACCGGCTCGCCGCCGAGGGCAACGACCTGACGGTGGAACTCGGGCCGCATCACGAGCGCCGCATCGTCGGGAACGACACCGCGATGCTGACCACCGCGTATCCGAAGGCCACGGGTCACGTCGCCGTGCTCGTGCACGGGCTGGGGGAGACCGAGCAGGCCTGGTACTACCGCCACGACGGGCGGGGTAGTTACGGCGAGGCGCTGGCCGCGCACGGTATCAGCGCGGTCTGTCTGCGGTACAACACGGGCGCCGGGATCGAGGACAACGGGGCGGCACTGGCCGGCCTCCTCGACGAGCTGATCGCGGTCTGGCCCGTCCCTGTCGAGCGGATCGACCTCATCGGGCACTCGATGGGCGGGCTCGTGGTGCGGCGTGCCTGTGCGGTCGAGGCGAGCAGGGCGACCTGGCTGCCGCTGGTGCGCACGGCCTGCTACCTGGGCACCCCGCACGAGGGCGCACCGCTCGCGACGGGCGTGTACCACCTCTCCCGTGCCCTGCGGAAGGTGCGGCAGACGGCGGTGTGGGCGGACCTGCTCGACGTCCGCAGCCGCGGCGTGGACGACCTGAGACTGGCCACGGACGTGGCGCTCGCCCCCGGGATCCGGCACGTCGCGGTCGCCGCCACCCTGGCCGCCGACGACACGGCCTGGTGGGCCGACGCCGTGGGAGACGGACTGGTGACGCTGCGCAGCGCACGGGGGCCGATGACGGAGTTGCACACGCTCGTCGGCACCGGGCACCTCGCGCTGCTGTCGGATCCGCGGGTGCTCGACGTCCTCACCGAACTCATGGCGGACGCGACACCGGCCGAGATCGACGACGTCACCGAGCCGGACGAGACGGTGGCCTGAGACCACCGTCCCGCGTCAGACCAGGCTCTCCTGCCACGCCGTGTTCAGGTGCGCGAACCTGCCGTCGCCGGCGACGAGGGCCTCCGGGGTGCCGTCCTCGACGATCCGTCCGTCGGCCATGACGAGAACGCGGTCCGCGATCGCGACCGTCGACAGGCGGTGCGCGATGATCAGTGCGGTCCGACCGTGCAGGATCGTCTCGAGGGCGCGCTGGACCAGGCGCTCGCCGGGGATGTCGAGGCTGGACGTGGCCTCGTCGAGCACGATCACCGACGGTGCGGCGAGGAACACCCGCGCGAAGGCCACCAGCTGTCGCTGTCCGGAGGACAGACGTCCACCGCGCTTGCGCACGTCGGTGTCGATGCCTCGCGGCAGTGCGGCCAGGAACGGGGTGAGGCCCACGGCGTCGGCGGCCGCCCGCACCTCGTCGTCGGTCGCGGACGGTCGGCCGAGGCGGATGTTGTCCGCGATCGATCCGGAGAACAGGAACGATTCCTGCGTCACCATGACGACGTTGCGACGCAGGTCGTCGTCGGCCAGGTCGCGGAGATCGATGCCGTCGAGACGGATCCGGCCGTCCGTGGGGTCGTAGAACCGCGCGAGGAGCTTGGCCACCGTCGACTTGCCGGCACCGGTGGCGCCGACCATGGCGACCACCTGTCCGGCCGGCACGTGCAGCGAGAAGGGCTGCAGCACCAGCGCGTCCGCGGCGTAGCCGAACGAGACCCGGTCGAACTCCACGTCGCCGGCCGCGATTCCGATCGGCACCGGGGTGGTGGGAGGCGCCACCGTCGGTTCCTCCTCGAGCACGCCCGAGATCTTCTCGAGCGCCGCCGCGGCCGACTGGTACGCGTTGAACACCTGCGCGAGTTCGTCGAGCGGCCCGTAGAAGCGGCGGAGGTACAGCACGTAGGCGGCGAGCACGCCGATGTCGAGGGCACCGCCGATGACCCGCATGCTGCCCACTACCACGATGACGGCGAGGGTGGCGTTGCCGATCCAGCGCACGATGCCGGTGTAGCTCGCCATTCCGCGCAGCGCAGTGGTGGTGGCGTCCCGGTACTCGGTGTCCTCCGCGAGCAGGATCGCGTCGTTGCGGCGCTCGCGGCGGAACACCTGGACGGCGCGGATGCCGACCATCGACTCGACGAAGTGCACCACGACGCGCGCGATGGACACCCGGGTGCGTCGGTAGGCGCGGCGCTGGCGGCGCTGCGACCAGCGTGTGATCAGTAGCAGCGGAACGAATCCCGCGAGCACGACGAGGGCCAGCGGAACGTCGAGCCAGAACAGGATGATCGCGATCGAGACCATCGACAGGATCGCGGTCAACGCATCGTTGAGCGCGCTCTCGAGAAGCGTCTGCAGTGATTCGACGTCGCTGGTCAGCCGCGAGATCACCTTGCCGGACGTGTACTTCTCGTGGAAGGACAGCGACAGTGCCTGCGCGTGGCGGAACACCCGCTCGCGCAGATCGAACAGGATGTCCTGGCTCAGGCGGCCCGAGACCATGAGGAACGCGTACGTGGTGGCGGCGCCGAGGAACCCGACCACGACGTATCCCGCCACGGTCCACACCAGCGGCGCCCATCGTCCGTCGACGGCAGCGGCGACGCCCGTGTCGAGAGCGTGGGCGATGAACAGCGGTCCCGCGACGAACGCCAGGTTGTCCAGGAAGATGATCGCCATCGCGAGGACCGTGCGGCGGCGGTGCGGACGCAGCAGCGAGAAGAGCAGTCGACGTGAGCGACCGGCCAGGACGAGGTTGCCTGCCCGGTCCACGTCGGTGTCCTCACCGCCGACGCCGCGCCAGTCGGTGTCAGCCATGATCTCGCTCCGCTCCCGACATCGAGCCCATCACGTCGCGGTACGCCGCCGAGGTGGCGAGCAGGTGCTCGTGCGTCCCGGTCTCCATCACCGTGCCGTGGCCGAGGTGCACGACGCGGTCCGCGAGCGCGGCGGTCGAGGGGCGGTGTGCCACCAGCACGGTCGTGGAGTGCGCGAGCACGGTGCGCAGCCGGCGCTGAACCGTCGCCTCGGTGTCCACGTCGAGCGCGGAGAGCGGATCGTCCAGCACCAGCACGCGGGGCCGGCCGAGCACCGCCCGCGCCAGCGCCAGACGCTGGCGCTGACCTCCGGACAGGCTCAGTCCCTGCTCGCCGATCCGGGTGTCGAGGCCCCACGGCAGCTTCTCGACGAAATCCGTCGCGTGCGCGATCTCGAGTGCCTCCGCGACGTCCTCGTCCGTCGCGTCGGGACGGCCCAGCGCGACGTTCTCGCGCACACTGGCCGAGAACAGCACCGGCTCCTCGAAGGCGACCGAGACCACCGAGCGCAGATCCGCCAGCCGCATCGATCGGACGTCGACACCGTCGAGAGTGATGGCGCCACCGTCGACGTCGAACAGCCGAGGGATCAGCGTCGTCAGGACAGACTTCCCCGTTCCGGTGTTGCCGACGAGAGCCACCGTCTCGCCCGGACGCACCTCGAACGTGACGTCGTGCAGGAGGTGGTCGGACGCGTCCGGGAATGCGAAGGAGACGTGGTCGACGCGGATGTGCCCCCGCACCGGATCGGGCAGGGGGACGGGCGATGCCGGATCGACGATGGTGTCCGGGGTGTCCATGATCTCCCAGTACCGATCCGCCGCCGTCCGCGCGTTGTTCAACTCGGCGAGCAGGAAACCGAAGGACTCGATGGGCCACAGCAGGAAGGCGACGACGGCCATGGTCGCCACCAGGGTTCCGGCCGTCAGGGTCCCCGTCACGATGGCGTACGTCCCGTAGGCGAGCATGCCGCCGACGGCCACCGGTGGCAGTCCGACGATGACGGTCCACAGGATCGCGAGGTACCGCACCTTGGTCAGCTCGGTCGTGCGGAGCGTCGCGGCCTGCGCGAGGAAGCGGCGGCCCAGGTGCGCGCTGCGGCCGAACGCCCTGAGCACCCGGATGCCGTGGATGGACTCCTCGACGGTGGTGGTGACGTCGCCGGCCTGGTCCTGGGCGTCGCGTGCGACGACGCGATAGAGCTCCTCGAACCGGACACACGCCCACACCAGCGGGATCGCCACGACGAGCATGATGACGCCGAACTGCCATGCGCGGGAGAGCAGGACACCGAGTCCCACGACGAGGGTCACCGCGTTGATGATGATGAACGGTCCGATGAAGGCGACGAAGCGGCGCAGCGCGGACAGGTCGGAGATGGCGCGGGAGAGCAGCTGGCCCGATTCCCAGCTGTCGTGCGCGGCCACCGACACGTGCTGCAGCTTCGCGAACACGTGCGCGCGGGCCGTGATCTCGAACTGACTCGACGGCCCCGACACCAGGTAGCGACGGATCCAGATGCCGGCGGCATCGATCGTTCCCAGCAGCAGCACCAGCGCCGCAGGCCACAACACGCCGGCGACGTCGCCGCGGGTGATCGGGCCGTCGATGATGCTCTGGATGACGAGCGGGATCACCAGGCCGGTGAGCGTGGCGATCAGCGAGACCACGATGGACCCGACGAAGTACCAGCGATACGGCGCCAGGAACGGGGCGAAGCGGCGGAGCGACGAGGTCACCGTCGCGGAGGACGCCTCGACCGCACGTCTCGTTCCGCGATCGAGCACTCCGGTGGACACACACGACTCCTCACGTACCGCTCGACTGTCTCATCGAGCCGTACTCGGAGCCAACCGATTTATCGCGGGGCCTGTTCCCCCCGTTCTCACGTCACCTCCGCTTCGCATCACCGAACGGTTCGTCGCGTTCCTGGACGGCCTGCCGGAATCCGACGGTGGCAGCGCGGTTCTGGAACGCGAAGCCCTCCCGGGTGTGCCGGGCGACGCCGTCGAAGACCGTGCTGATCATCGTGGAGGTGTGCACGCCGGAGCTGATCAACGCGCTGTTGAGCGCCAGCTTGACCATCATCAGCTGGTTGATCGGCATGCGCGCGATCCGTGCGACCAGTTCCTCGGTGCGGGCGTCGAGCTGATCCGCGGGCACCGATTCGACGGCGAGACCCCACTCCGCCGCCTGCGCCCCGGTGAGACAGTCACCGGTCAGCAGCAGTCGTTTGGCGCGCTGGTCGCCGAGGCGGTGTGCCCACATCCCGGCGGCGGGAACGCCCCAGACGCGGGTCGGCGGGTAGCCGATCCGCGTGTCGTCCGCACAGATGATCTGGTCGGCGTACAGCGCGATGTCGGTACCGCCGGCCACGGCGAAACCGTGCAGCTTGGCCACCACCGGCTTGTTCGCGTGCAGCAGGCTGGCGAATCCGCGGTTGAATCGGCTCATCATCGCGTAGTCGATCATCGGGTCCCACTGGCCCGACGGATCGTGGTTGCGGGCCTGGACGACGGGGTCGAGAACCGTCCCCGTCGTGTCCACGGCCCCGCTGTCGCGCCGATCGAGATTCTCGGCGTAGATCGACAGGTCGTAGCCGCCGCAGAACCCCTTGCCGCGACCGGACAGCAGCATGACGTGTACTCGCGGATCGAGATCCGCCCGCTCGACGGCCGCCGCCAGTTCGACGGGGGTGTCCGCGGTGATGGCGTTGCCGTGCTCCGGTCGATCGAAGGTGATCCGGGCGACCCGCCCGTCGACCTCGTAGGTGAGCGTCCGGAACGTCGGGGAGTCCTGCTGTGGAGTCCGGCCGGTGAAGGGGGAGTCGGCTCCCTCGTCCCACCCCTCCCGCCACGGGGCGGGTGCGTCGGTCACGCGGGAACCTTCGGCGTCGATCGCTCGATGATGGCGGCCGTGTCCACCCCGGTCGGCAGGGTGCCGTACACGCTGCCCCAGTCGCCGCCGAGTCGGCTCGTCGTGAACGCGTCGGCGACCGCGGGGTGGCCGTGCCGCACGAGCAGCGAGCCCTGCAATGCCAGTGCCATCTCGCCGACGACGCGGCGTGCCCGCTGTTCGAGGGTGGCGATATCGGTGAAGGAGTCCTTCAGCGACCGCACCGCGGCGTCGAGCGCCGCATCGGCTCCGCGGCAGCCGTCGAGCTCGTCGAAGAACACGGCGAGCGTCTCCGGCTGTCGTGCCACGGCGCGCAGGGTGTCGAGCGCCGCGACGTTGCCCGAACCCTCCCACACCGACAGCAGTGGAGCCTCCCGGTAGAGCCGCGGCATCCTCGACTCCTCCGCATACCCGTTGCCGCCCAGGCATTCGAGGGCCTCCGCCGCATGCGCCGGGCCGCGCTTGCACACCAGGTACTTGCTGACGGAGAGGCTGATGCGCCGCAGTGCGGCGGCACGCTCGTCGCCCGCAGCTGCCTGATCGGTGAGCGCGGCGAGCCACAGGGCGACGGTCGTCGACGCTTCGGACTCGATCGCGAGATCGGCGAGGACGTTGCGCATGAGTGGCTGGTCGACGAGGTTCTTCCCGAACGCCTGCCGGTGCACCGCATGATGCACGGCCTGAGCGGTGCCCGCCCGCATTCCCGTGGCCGACCCCAGGGTGCAGTCGAGCCTCGTCATGTTGACCATCTCGATGATGGTCCGCACGCCGCGACCCTCGTCGCCGACGAGCCAGGCGGTCGCGTCGTCGTACTCCACCTCGCTCGAGGCGTTGGAATGGTTGCCCAGCTTGTCCTTCAGGCGCTGGATCGCCATGGCGTTGCGAGTGCCGTCCGGGAGGACGCGGGGCAGGAAGAAGCACGACAGGCCTCCGGGCGCCTGCGCGAGGACCAGCAGGACGTCCGACATCGGCGCCGACGTGAACCACTTGTGGCCGGTGATCCGGTACGAGCCGTCCGGCTGCGGCACGGCCGTCGTGCGGTTCGCCCGGACGTCGGAACCCCCTTGCTTCTCGGTCATGGACATGCCCGCGATCAGACCCGTCTTGGTCGCGGGAGGACGGTACGAGGGGTCGTACGTCGACGAGGTGAGCAGCGGTTCGTACAGCGCGGACAGTTCCGCGTTCGCTCGGAGTGCGGGAACGACGGCGTACGTCATGGAGATCGGGCACCCGTGCCCCGCGTCCACCGCGCCCCAGACGCTGAACTTCGCGGCACGGATCAGATGTGCGTGCGGTGACGGGTCGCGCCACGGCGCCCCGTGCATGCCGAATTCGACTGCCGTGCGCATCAATTCGTGGTACGCCGGGTCGTAGACCACCTCGTCGATGCGGTTCCCGTAGCGGTCGTGCGTGTGCAGGACGGGCGGATGCTCCTCGGCGAGATCGCCCCAGCGCTGCGCCTGCTCGCTCCCGGCCAGCCGACCGAGCCGGTGCAGCTCGTCGAGCGCGTCGTCGGCGCCCTCGCGGTGCAGGGCCTCCAGGACGACCGGGTGGTCGGCGACGTCGTGGCCGATGAGCGGCGGAACCTGATTGGTGACGGTGTGCGTGGGGGTCATGACGCTCTCCTGTCGGTCGGGGCGCCGAGGGCGCGGAGTGTGAAGGTCTCGAGTGCGGCGAGAACGCGAGCGTCGGCCTCGCCGCGGGCGAGTGGGACGACCAGTGCCTCGCCGATGGCGCCGACGATGCACGCCGCCGTCAGGGGCGCGTCCTGGTCCGGGAGTTCACCGGCCAGGGCGGCGGCACGGATGGCGGCGGCGAACGCGTCCGCGAACGACTGCCGGAAGGCGAGACGCTCGGTGTCGACGAGGGCGTCGATGGGCTCGGCCAGCAGCGCGTACGCGAGAGTCGGTGCGCGACAGGCGCGATCGCAGAAGGTGCGGACCGAGGCGAGCAGGCTGTCGGTGTGGGTGCCGGTCGCGGCGGCGCGCAGACCCGCCGCTGTCGCGGCGGCCACCTCGCGGCTGCAGGCGTCGCGGAAGACCTCGGCGAACAGTTCGCCCTTGCCGGGGAAGTAGCGGTAGACGGTGCCCACACCGATGCCGGCGCGGGCGGCCACGTCGGCCATCGAACATGCGGCGTACCCCCGCTCGGCCACGAGAGACAGTGCAGCGGTGACGATTCGAGATCGGGCGGCATCGAGCCGCTCCTGGACCGCAGCGGTCCGTCGGTACACCATGGCAAGAAGTGAACGCCCGTTCCGCACTGGTGTCAAGGACGGAACGGTGATTCACATGTTCGGGAGGGCAGGACTACCAGCGCGACCCGACGCGATTGTTGACCAGCAGCGTGCCGTCCGGATCGAGACGGGACTCGGGACGGAACACCATGACGGCGTCGTCCTCGTCGGGCGGTGTCGGCTCCTCCGTGTTGCCGATGCCGCCGAGCAGTCCGCGCCACAGCACCCAACCGCGCCGCTCGTAGAACCCGACGGCGTCGGGAAGGGAATTGAGCACGCCGACCACGTCGTCCGACTCGATCTGCTCCTCGATCGCGGCCATGAGCCGCGCACCCAGCCCGGTGCCCCGGAACTCCGGGTCCAGGGCGACGGCCTCGACGAAGCCGCCGTCGAACTCGTCGCCGCCGTGGTGGAGAAGGCGCGGCACCACGGCGGCATGGCCGATGATGCGGTCGCCGTCGCGGAGGATCACGTGGGTACCGCCCAGGGCGTGCTGCCAGTCGTGCGGGGTGAAGCGCTCGCCGAAGGCGCCGCGCACCAGCCCCTCGCACGTGTGGGCGTCCGCGTCACTCAGATCGTCGGTGATCACCGACTCGAGTCGCGGTTCCTGCTGTATCGCTTCCTGGCTCACGGTCCCCCCGGACGCAGCCTGCCGCCGAATCGCTCAGTCGTTGGCGTGCAGGATCGAGTTGAGCTCGACGCCCGTACCCTTCCACGGCACGACCTCGACGGCACCGGAAACGGAGTTACGACGGAAGAGCATGTTCGACTGCCCACTGAGATCGGCCGCCTTGACGACGGTGCCGTCCGGGCCGGTGACCTTGGTGCCCGCGGTGATGTAGAGGCCCGCCTCGACGACGCAGTCGTCGCCGAGGGAGATGCCGAGCCCCGCGTTGGCGCCGAGCAGGCAACGCTGTCCCACCGAGATGACGGCCTTGCCGCCGCCGGACAGAGTGCCCATGATCGAGGCGCCGCCGCCCACATCGGAGCCGTCGTCGACGACGACGCCGGCGGAGATGCGGCCCTCGACCATGGACGAGCCGAGCGTGCCGGCATTGAAGTTCACGAAACCCTCGTGCATGACCGTCGTGCCGGACGCGAGGTGGGCGCCGAGGCGCACGCGACCGGCGTCGCCGATGCGGACACCGGTGGGGAGCACGTAGTCGACGAGTCGCGGGAACTTGTCGACACTGAAGACGGTGACGGCGCCCCGTGCACGGAGACGGGCGCGCGTCGCCTCGAAGCCGTCGACGGCCGCCGGGCCGTGGTTGGTCCACACCACGTTGGACAGCAGGCCGAACTGGCCGTCCAGGTTGAGGCCGTGCGGCCGGACGAGGCGATGCGAGAGCAGGTGCAGGCGCAGGTAGACGTCGTGCGCGTCGACCGGGGCGTCGTCGAGGGAGGAGATGGTGGTGCGCACCGCGACGATGTCGAGGTCGCGGGCGTCGTCGTGTCCGACCAGCGCGGCCAGTTCCGGGGGAACGTCCGCCGCGTCGAGCCGTGCGGTGCCGGTCTCGGCCACCTCGGCGAGCTCGGGAGCGGGGAACCAGGTGTCCAGCACCGTTCCCGACGGGGTGATGTGTGCGATGCCGACTGCCGATGCTCCTGTGGTCACGGGGACCGAGCCTAGAGGACGACCGGACGGCCGGGCGAACGTAAGGTCGGCTGCGTGAGCGCACCGATCTCCCTGGACCTGCACGCCGATCCCGTCGACCTCACGGCGGCGCTGGTGGACGTTCCCAGCGTCTCGCGAGACGAGGCCACGCTGGCCGACGCGGTGGAGCGGGCGCTGCGCGAGCAGACCACGGGATTCGAGATCGTGCGCTCGGGCGACGCCGTGCTGGCCAGGACGAACCGGGGGCTCCCGACGCGGGTGATCCTCGCGGGTCACCTGGACACGGTCCCCATCACCGACAACGTGCCGAGTCGTCGCGAGCGCGGGCACGCCGAGGGCGACGTCCTCCACGGATGCGGAACCGTCGACATGAAGTCGGGGGACGCGGTGTTCCTGCACCTGGCGGCGACGGTCGCGGAGCCCACCGCGGACCTGACGCTGATCTTCTACGACTGCGAGGAGATCGAGGCGTCGGCCAACGGTCTGGGTCGCATCGAGCGGGAGATGCCCGAGTGGCTGCGCGGAGACGTCGCGATTCTCGGTGAGCCGTCGGGTGGCTACATCGAGGCGGGGTGCCAGGGGACGCTCCGCATGCGGTTCACCGCGACGGGGACGCGCGCCCACTCGGCCCGATCATGGCTGGGAGACAACGCGATCCACAAGCTGGGCACGCTGTTCGACCGGCTCGCCGCGTACACGCCGCGCAGCGTGGACATCGACGGCTGCGTGTACCGGGAGGGACTGCAGGCGGTCCGTGTCAGCGGCGGCGTCGCCGGGAACGTGGTCCCCGACGAGGCATTCGTCGACGTCAACTTCCGCTTCGCCCCCGACCGCAGTGTGGAGCAGGCGATCGAGCACGTGCGCGAGGCGACCGACGCGGAGCATCTCGATCTCACCGTCGAGGTGACCGACAGGTCGCCGGGCGCGCTGCCGGGTCTGGCCGCACCCGCGGCAGCGGCGCTGGTCACGGCGGCGGGGGGGAAGTTCCGCGCCAAGTACGGCTGGACCGACGTCTCCCGGTTCTCCGCGCTGGGCATCCCGGCGGTGAACTACGGTCCCGGCGATCCCAACCTCGCGCACAAGCGCGACGAGCGTGTACCGGTGCAGCAGATCACCGATGTCGCCGACGTCCTGCGCCGATATCTGACCGCCACCGACGCCCACTAGCCTCTCCGTCATGGGAGCGCACGAGAGCCGGGAGAACGCCGGCGAGAGGTCCACGAACTACCGCGGGCCCGTCATGGACCGACGGGAGTTCGGTGGGTCCACCACCGATCAGCGGCTCCTCGACTCGCGGGGCTCCGCCGACTGGCTGCACACCGATCCGTGGCGGGTGCTGCGGATCCAGAGCGAGTTCGTCGAGGGCTTCGGCGCACTGGCGGAACTGCCTCGGGCCGTCACGGTGTTCGGGTCGGCACGGACGTCGCGCGAGTCCGCGGAGTACGCGCTCGGCGTCGAGCTGGGCACCGCGTTGGCCGGCGCCGGTTACGCCGTGGTGACGGGCGGGGGACCGGGCGCGATGGAGGCCGCCAACAAGGGGGCCTGCGAATCGGGCGGGTTCTCGGTCGGCCTCGGTATCGAGCTGCCCTTCGAGCAGTCGCTCAACGAGTGGGTGGACCTCGGCGTCAACTTCCGCTACTTCTTCGTCCGCAAGACGATGTTCGTCAAGTACTCGCAGGCCTTCGTCTGCATGCCGGGCGGATTCGGCACGCTCGACGAGTTGTTCGAGGCACTCACGCTGGTGCAGACCCGCAAGGTCACCCGGTTCCCCATCATCCTGTTCGGCACGCAGTTCTGGGGCGGGCTGCTCGACTGGATCCGCACCACGCTGGTGGCCGCCGGCACGGTGTCCGAGGCGGATCTCGAGCTGATCCGCTGCACGGACAGTGTCGCGGAGGTGGTCCGCTGGGTCGACGAGAGCCGGGCGGCCGAGATCGCGGCGACCGAGTCGCGGGCGAGCGAGACCGAGCAGTGACCGGGTCGATCGCGGTGTGCGTCTACTGCGCGTCCGGCCCGGTGGAGCAGCATCACCTCGATCTGGCCGCCGCCGTGGGCACCGAGATCGGACGTCGCGGCGGCACGTTGGTGTCCGGGGGCGGCAACGTCTCCATGATGGGCGCCGTCGCGGCGGCCGCACGCGCCGCGGGGGCATTCACGGTGGGAGTCATCCCGCAGGCCCTGGTGCACCGCGAGGTGGCGGACATCGATGCCGACGAGCTGGTGGTCACCGAGACGATGCGCGAGCGCAAACGCATCATGGACGACCGGGCGGACGCGTTCATCACGCTCCCGGGCGGGATCGGCACGCTCGAGGAACTGTTCGAGACCTGGACCGCCGGATATCTGGGAATGCACGACAAACCGGTCGTAGTCTTGGATCCCGTGAACCACTTCACACCGCTGTTCGACTGGATGCGCTCGCTCGTCGGGACGGGATTCGTCTCCGAGCGCTCGCTCGATCGCCTGGTCGTCACGGCGGACGTGGACACGGCTCTGACGGCGTGTGGGCTCGTGCAGGGCACGCGCACCGTGAACATTACCAATCAGTAAGGTAAGCGTCGTCACAGCCGGAGACGCAGCCGGCTCGCCAGGGGAGGGAACCACAGCATGGGTGCCGAGGCTCGTCACAAGGTCGGATTGCTCGACATCGCCGCCACACTTCCGAAGATGACGGCGGCGCTGCCCAGTGTCCTCCGGGGTGTGCCCGGGTTCCTGCGCAAGCCCGACGACAAGGAGTCGATCGGCCACATCTTCCAGCGCGTCGCGGCGAAGACGCCGGACCACCCGTTCGTACGTTTCGAGGGAGACACCCTCACGTACGGCCAGGCCAACGATCTGGTGAACCGGTACGCGAGCGTGCTCACCGACCGCGGCGTCCGGCGCGGTGACGTCGTCGGTGTGCTGGCCAAGAACTCGATGCGCACGCTGCTGGTGGCCCTGGCCACCGTCAAGCTCGGCGCCACGGCCGGAATGCTGAACTTCAATCAGCGCGGCGACGTGCTCGAGCACAGTCTCGGCATCCTCGACGCGCGCGTCCTCGTCGTGGACGGCGACTGCGTCGAGGCCCTCGAGTCCCTCGACGAGGCGCTCCCGGAGAAGGTCATCCTGCACGCGGACGAGCTGGACGAGAAGGCGGCGTCGGCGAGCGCGGAGAACCCTGCCACCACGGCCGAGGTCCAGGCCAAGGAGAAGGCGTTCTACATCTTCACCTCCGGCACCACGGGCATGCCCAAGGCCAGCCTGATGAGCCACTTCCGCTGGATGAAGTCCATGTCCGGTCTCGGCAGCATGGGCGTGCGTCTGGACAAGAACGACGTCCTCTACTGCTGCCTCCCGCTCTATCACAACAACGCGCTGACGGTGTCCCTGTCGTCCGTGCTGGCGTCCGGCGCCACCATCGCCATCGGCAAGCAGTTCTCGGTGTCCAACTTCTGGAAGGACGTCCGCGAGAACGAGGCCACCGCGTTCACCTACATCGGTGAGCTGTGCCGCTACCTGCTGACGCAGGACGAGACCCCGCAGGACTCCGACAACACGATCAAGCTGATCGTGGGCAACGGGCTGCGCCCGGAGATCTGGGAGGAGTTCACCACCCGCTTCGGCATCGAGCGCGTGGCGGAGTTCTACGGCGCCAGCGAGTGCAACATCGCGTTCATCAACGCCTTCAACATCGACCGCACCGCAGGCTTCTGCCCGTTGCCGTACGCCGTCGTCGAGTACGACGACGAGACGGGCAAGGCCAAGCGGGACGACAACGGTCGGCTGCGCAAGGTGGGGTCCGGCGGCGTGGGCCTGCTGCTGTCGAAGATCACCGACCGCGCGCCGTTCGACGGGTACTCCGACGAGGAGGCCACGAACAAGAAGCTCCTCAAGGACGGGTTCAAGGACGGCGACTGCTGGTTCGACACCGGAGACCTGGTGCGTCAGCAGGGCTTCCGGCACGTGGCGTTCGTCGACCGTCTCGGCGACACATTCCGGTGGAAGGGCGAGAACGTCGCCACCACCCAGGTGGAGGGCGCGCTCAATTCGCACCCCGACGTCGATCAGGCCG
Organism: Rhodococcus sp. SORGH_AS_0301; assembly: GCF_030818285.1. NCBI lineage: Bacteria > Bacillati > Actinomycetota > Actinomycetes > Mycobacteriales > Nocardiaceae > Rhodococcus > Rhodococcus sp. SORGH_AS_0301. The sequence goes on along the minus strand of NZ_JAUTAC010000002.1, from coordinate 2,493,674 downwards.
TGGTCTTCGGTGTCGACGTTCCCGGTACCGACGGCAAGGCGGGCATGGCGGCGGTGACCCTGCGCCACGACAAGAGCTTCGACGGCGCGAGCTTCGCCGAGCACGCCTACAAGAACCTGCCCGGCTACGCCGTGCCGCTGTTCATCCGCGTCGTGGACTCGCTCGAGGCCACGTCCACGTTCAAGAGCAAGAAGGTCGAGCTCCGCAAGGTGGGCTACGGCGACGGGGACGGCGACCTGTTCGTCCTGAAGGGCAAGTCCGGCGGTTACGTCGAGAGCTACGACGAGTACGTCGACGAGGTCGGTGCCGGCAAGCTGCCCAAGGGCTGAGGTGGCCCCCGGGGACGGGCATCATGGTGGTGTGAGCGCACCCGAGACGTCCGTCCCCGCCGACACCCTGTGCGGTCGACCGGTCGCGACCGACCGTGCGCTGGTCATGGCCATCGTCAACCGCACCCCCGACAGCTTCTACGACCGCGGCGCGACGTTCGAGGACGACGCCGCGATGGACGCGGTCCGCCGTGCGGTGGACGAGGGTGCCGACCTCGTCGACATCGGCGGTGTGAAGGCCGGACCCGGCGCCACCGTCGACGCCGCCGAGGAGACCCGACGGGTCGTGCCGTTCGTCGCCGCCATCCGCGCCGCATACCCGGATCTGGTGATCAGCGTGGACACCTGGCGGGCCGAGGTCGCTCGGCTCGCGTGCGCCGAGGGCGCCGATCTGATCAACGACACATGGGCCGGCGCGGACCCCGAGCTCGTGCACGTCGCCGCCGAGGTCGGTGCCGGCATCGTCTGTTCGCACACCGGCGGAGCCGTTCCCCGGACCCGGCCGCACCGCGTTCGCTACCCCGACGTGGTCGCCGACGTGCTCTCCGAGGTGACTCGATCGGCCGAGAACGCTCTGGCCGCGGGCGTGCGAGCGGACGGGATCATCATCGATCCGACCCACGATTTCGGCAAGAACACCTATCACGGGCTCGAACTGTTGCGCCGGATCGACAGTCTTGTAAACACCGGATGGCCTGTCCTGATGGCACTGAGCAACAAGGATTTCATCGGGGAGACTCTGGGTGTAGGACTTGCCGAACGGTTGGAGGGAACATTGGCCGCGACAGCTTTGACGGCATCACAGGGTGCTCGGATGTTCCGGGTGCACGAGGTGGCAGCGACGAGACGGGTGGTCGACATGGTGGCAGCGATAGCAGGCACCAGGGCTCCCGCCCGGACGGTACGGGGTCTGGCATGACACTCGCAGGCATGCTCACCCCCGCGACCGACTGGGATCGCGAGAACAGCTGGGAATCACCCTCCTGGACCCTCGAGGAGCTCGAGGCGGCGAAGGGTGACCGGACCGTCTCGGTCGTGCTTCCCGCACTGAACGAGGAGGAGACCGTCGCCGGTGTCCTCGATACCATCTCGCCGCTCCTCGGGCGACTGGTCGACGAGTTGGTGGTGCTCGACTCCGGGTCGACCGACCGGACCGCCGTGCGTGCGACGGCCGCCGGTGCCACCGTCGTCTCCCGGGAGGAGGCGGTTCCCGAACTCGCCCCCGCTCCCGGCAAGGGGGAGGTGTTGTGGCGCGCGATCGCGGCCACGACGGGCGACGTCATCGCGTTCGTGGACTCCGACCTGATCGATCCCGACCCGCAGTTCGTGCCCAAGCTCCTCGGGCCGTTGCTCATGGGGGACGGCATCCATCTGGTCAAGGGCTACTACCGCCGGCCGCTGAGCGGGTCGACCGAAGCACACGGTGGTGGGCGCGTGACCGAACTGGTGGCCAGACCGCTGTTGGCCGCGCTGCGTCCCGAGCTCGGAAGGGTCATCCAGCCGCTGGGCGGGGAGTACGCGGGCACCCGCGAACTGCTGTCCTCGGTGCCGTTCGCGCCCGGGTACGGCGTGGAGATCGGTCTGCTGATGGACACGTACGACCGGTTGGGCATGGACGCGATCGGACAGGTGAACCTCGGAGTCCGGCGTCACCGCAACCGGCCGCTCGTGGAGCTGGGGGCCATGAGCCGTCAGATCGTCGGAACCATGCTGGCGCGCGCCGGCATCGCCGACTCGGGAGCCGGTCTCACGCAGTTCGTCCTCGACGGGGAGACCTTCGTGCCCTCGATCACCGACGTCTCGCTGGCCGACCGGCCGCCCATGCGCACGGTGCGGCCGTGGGCGGGCAAGTCGGGAGTCGAGAAGTCGGGGGGCTGAGAAGTCCAGGCCGGCAGAGGCGCACCACCGCCGCGGATCCTGTCGCCTCGTCGTGACAGGATCCGTGTCATGGTGACGATCCTGCTGTACGTCGTCGTGATCGCGGTCGTGGCCGCGGCCCTGTTCCTCCTCGCGTCCGTCGTCTTCGGCCGTGGGGAGGAGATGGAACCGTTGCCGGAGGGGACCACGGCCACCGCGCTGCCCGCTCGTGGCATCTCCGGGCGCGACGTGCGCGCGCTGCGCTTCTCCCTCACGCTGCGCGGGTACGACGCCCGCGAGGTCGACTGGGCCCTCGATCGACTCGCGGTCGAGATCGACAGCTTGCGGCTACGCCTGCGCGAGGCCGAGCCGTCGGAAGCCGTCGTGGAGGACGCGCCCGGTGACGACGTCTGAGTCCGGTCTCCGGATCGGTTCGGACGGACGGGCCCGCTGCCTCTGGGCCGGTGACCCGACGACCGATCCGCTGTACGCCCGGTACCACGACGAGGAATGGGGCGTCATCGTCCACGGCCGCGACGCGCTCTACGAGCGGATCACCCTCGAGGCGTTCCAGTCGGGGCTCTCGTGGATCACGATTCTGCGCAAGCGGGACGCCTTTCGAGCGGCGTTCGCGCACTTCGATCCGACCGTCGTCGCACGGTGGGGAGACGACGACGTCGAACGCCTCATGGGTGACGCGGGAATCGTCCGCAACCGCGCGAAAATCGTTGCAGCGGTGCGCAATGCGCGGGCCATCGTCGATCAGGACCTCGATCTCGACGCGCTCCTGTGGTCGTTCGCACCGCCGCGCCGCGGTCGCCCCACGAGCCTGCAGGACGTTCCCGCGGTGACACCCGAGTCCACCGCTCTCGCGCGCACTCTCAAGAAGTCCGGCTTCGCGTTCGTCGGTCCCACCACGGCGTACGCGCTGATGCAGGCGACCGGAATGGTCGACGATCACCTCGCCGGATGCTGGGTTCCCGCGCGCTAGTACACACCCGTGTCCCGCTCGTTCGAGGGTGTCCGTTGCCCACGGATCCGGAGGATAGGGAACAATAAGTGCACGAGCCCCGTCGGACCCCGGCGAGGCGCGACCGAATTGATGCAGCGCGCGATGCAGGGCAGCGCAGATCTGGAGGGAGCAGAGAATGGCGGCCATGAAGCCCCGGACCGGGGACGGTCCGCTCGAGGCGACCAAAGAGGGACGAGGAATCGTCATGAGGGTTCCACTCGAAGGCGGAGGACGCTTGGTCGTCGAACTGACTCCCGACGAGGCAGCCGCTCTGGGCGACGAGCTCAAGGGCGTCACCAGCTGACACCACACCTGTCATCACCGTGAGAACAGCCCCACCGGCCGACCCTGACCGGTGGGGCTGTTCTCGTCCCGACCGAACGAGCGACCCACCACGACGAGCGGAGGAACCGTGAACGACGATGCGGTGGCCCTGCTCGCGTGCCCACACTGCGGGTCGGACCTCGAGGCCGACGATCCGGACTCGGGATCTGCCGCGCTGCTGTGCGACCGCGGGCACACGTTCGACGTCGCGCGCCAGGGATACGTCAGCCTGCTCTCCGGGTCCGGCGGCAAGATCGTCGGCGACTCCACCGAGATGGTCGCTGCGCGCGCCGAGTTCCTCGACCGCGGGCACTACGACCCGCTGATGGACGCCGTGGCCGACGCCGTGGGGGACCGGCGCCGCGTGCTCGACGTCGGAGTGGGCACCGGGCACTACCTCGCCCGCGTGCTGGACGCGGGCGTCCCCGATGCCGTCGGCGTCGGTCTCGACGTGTCCAAGGCGGCTGCGCGCCGCGCCGCACGATCGCACCCTCGGGCCTCCGCGGTGGTCGCCGACGTCTGGCAGAGCATCCCGGTCCGCTCCGGCGTGATCGACGCGGCCCTGTCGGTGTTCTCGCCGCGCAACGCCGAGGAACTCGCGCGCGTGCTCGCACCCGCCGGGGTGCTGGTGGTGCTCACCCCCACCGAGCGCCATCTCGTCGAGTTGGTCGACGATCTGGGTCTCGTCCGGGTGGACGAGAACAAGACGCAGAGGTTGGGCGACACGCTCGGCAGCCGGTTCGAGCGGGTGCGCCGGGTCCCGATCACCTACTCGACCACGCTCACGCGGGACGAGATCGTCGACGTCGTGAGCATGGGGCCGTCGGCGCGCCACATCCCGGCGGCGGATCTGCGCGCGCGGGTCGACGAGATGCCGCCCGCGCGCGAGGTCACCGTGTCGGTGACCCTCGGTGTCTACGCGCGGGCCGCGGCGTAGACCTCCATCGTCTGCTGCGCGATCGACTCCCAGGAGAACTCGGCGACGGCGCGCTCGCGACCGGCGACACCCTGCCGCGCTGCTCGACTCTCGTCGGCGACGAGGTCGTTGACCGCGGCGGCCAGGTCCGCCTCGAACGTGGCGGTGTCCGCGGCGTCGTAGTGCACGAGAGCCCCGGTACGGCCGTCGGCCACGACCTCGGGGATGCCGCCCACGTCTGACGCGACGACGGCCGTCTCGCAGGCCATCGCCTCCAGGTTGACGATGCCGAGGGGCTCGTACACCGACGGGCACACGAACACGGCGGCCGCCGAGAGGATCTGGCGGATCTGCTCGGTCGGCAGCATCTCGCGGACCCAGAACACGTTGCCGCGGCTCTCGGACAGGGCGGTGACGGCGCGCTCGGTCTCGACCGCGATCTCCGGGGTGTCGGGCGCACCCGCGCACAGCACCAGCTGAATGGACGGATCGAACGAGTGGGCCGCGGCGATGAGGTGCCCCACGCCCTTCTGCCGGGTGATGCGGCCGACGAACGCGACGATGGGGGCGTCGGTGCGCACGCCGATCGCCTCGAGCGCGGACGGCGCGCCGTCCGCGGGGCCGCCGGCGTGCCACACCTCGGTGTCGATGCCGTTGCGCACCACGTGAACTCGGTCCGGATCGATGCGTGGGTAGCAGTCCAGCACGTCGGCCTTCATGCCGTCGCTGACCGCGACGACGGCGTCGGCGTACTCCATGGCGTTGCGCTCGGACCACGACGAGATGCGGTAGCCGCCGCCCAGCTGCTCGGCCTTCCAGGGGCGGCGCGGTTCCAGCGAGTGCGCGGTGAGCACGTGCGGGATCCCGTACAGCTCGGCCGCGAGGTGGCCGGCGAGGCCGGTGTACCAGGTGTGCGAGTGCACCACGTCGGCGCCGCCGGCGGCGTTCGCCATCCGCAGTCCCGTGGAGAGCGTGGTCAAGGCCGGGTTCGCGTCGACCAGGGCCGGGTCCGGCGAGTGCACGACGGCGGTCTCGCGCGGCGCGCCGACGCAGTGCACGTCGACCTCGCACAGTGCGCGGAGACGGTCGACCAGCTGCGTCACGTGAACGCCCGCGCCGCCGTAGATCTCGGGGGGATATTCCTTGGTCATCATCGCCACTCGCATGAGAGGAACGTAACGCGTCGGTGTGCATTCGGCCTATACGTAGCGATTGCTCGTCACAACCGGATAGGTTGGCTGTTGTGAGGACCCAGCCGCATGTACTCGGAATCGTGCTCGCCGGAGGTGAGGGCAAACGCCTGTATCCGATGACAGCCGATCGCGCGAAGCCCGCGGTCCCGTTCGGTGGTGCGTACCGCCTGATCGACTTCGTGCTGAGCAATCTCGTCAACGCCGGCTATCTGCGGTTGTGCGTTCTGACCCAGTACAAGTCGCACTCGCTCGACAGGCACATCTCCCAGACCTGGCGGCTGTCGGGTTTCGCGGGTGAGTACATCACCCCCGTGCCCGCGCAGCAGCGGCTCGGGCCCCGCTGGTACACCGGCAGTGCCGACGCCATCTTCCAGTCCATGAACCTCGTGTACGACGAGGATCCCGAGTACATCGTCGTGTTCGGTGCGGACCACGTGTACCGCATGGACCCCGAGCAGATGGTGCAGCAGCACATCGATTCCGGCGCCGGTGTCACGGTGGCCGGCATCCGCGTACCGCGCGCCGAGGCAACGGCATTCGGCTGCATCGACAGCGACGCCTCGGGCAACATCACCGAGTTCCTCGAGAAGCCGTCGGACCCGCCCGGAACGCCGGACGACCCCACCATGACGTTCGCGTCGATGGGCAACTACGTCTTCACCACCAAGGTGCTCGTCGATGCCATCCGTGCCGACGCCGAGGACTCGGATTCCGATCACGACATGGGCGGCAACATCATTCCCGCGCTCGTCGCGGCCGGGAAGGCATCGGTCTACGACTTCAAGGACAACGTCGTCCCGGGTGCGACCGAGCGGGACAAGGGCTACTGGCGCGACGTCGGCACCCTGGACGCGTTCTACGACGCGCACATGGACCTGGTGTCGGTCCATCCGATCTTCAACCTCTACAACAAGCGGTGGCCGATCCGCGGCGCCGCGGACAACCTGCCGCCCGCCAAGTTCGTGCAGGGCGGTCTGGCTCAGGAGTCGATCGTCGGAGCGGGATCGATCCTGTCCGGCGCGACGGTGCGCAACTCGGTGCTGAGCTCGTCGGTGATCATCGACGCGGGCGCCACCGTGGAGGGCAGCGTCATCATGCCCGGAGTGCGCATCGGTCGTAATGCGGTCGTCCGCAACGCCATCCTGGACAAGAACGTGGTGGTGAACGACGGCGAGATCATCGGCGTCGACCGCGAGCGGGACAGCGAGCGGTTCAACGTGAGCGCCAACGGCGTGGTCGCCGTCGGCAAGGGTGTCTGGATCTAGGTCACTCCGGCACGCGCGAGGCGCACAGCAGGCCGTCGCCGAGGGGAAGGACGACCGCTGTCAGGCTGTCGTTCTCCGCGATGGCGCGGGCGGCCGCGCGGACGGCGACGGTGGCCTCGTCGCGTGACGAGGCGTCCGCGACGCGTCCACCCAGCAACGCGTTGTGCAGGATCAGGGCGCCACCGGGGCGGAGCATCCGCACGCCCTCCGTCACGAATCCGACGTGGTCCCGCGGCGTCGCGTCGACGAACACCAGGTCGTAGGACGCGTCGGCAAGGCGGGGAAGCACGTCGAGGGCGCGGCCGTTGATCAACCGGGTCCGCGATGCCCCGATGCCGCCGGAACGGAACGCCTCCTTGGCGGCGCGCTGATGCTCCGGTTCGGTGTCGATGGTGGTGAGGACCCCGTCGGGCCGCATCCCGTCCAGCAGCCACAGCCCGCTGACACCGGCGCCGGTTCCGACCTCCACCACCGTGCGCGCTCCGGACAACTGCGCGACCATGCTGAGCACGGCACCGACGGACGCCGGTATCGGCGCGGCGCCCAGATCCACGGCGCGCTCGCGCGCGGCCTGCAGGATCTCGTCCTCCACGACGGAGGCTTCGGCGTAGTGCAGCATCTTGGCGGCGTCGGCAGTCACGAAGGGACCCTAACCCGCCCACGAACTCCTCGCGTCCAGACTCTCAGCCCACACTCAGCCTTCTCACACGGGTCGCACACCTGCCCGCGACATAGTTTCCCTACGCGGGTTCGTCGGATCGTCCTCACGCTTCGGTCGCGCCGAACACGGGTAACACCACATCGCACGTCGACACCACGCCGCGATGATCGCCCGAGTAGGAGGATTGAACGATCCACATGATCACCAGCCCGCGCGAACACGCTGCCCTCACGTCCCCGACCTCCCGCCCCGCCGCCGAGTCCGAACAGACCGTCGACGGTCCCGAGGAGCTGTCCGGCACCGCAGTGTTCGACGCGACCGGAGACGCGACGTCGATGCCGTCCTGGGACGAACTCGTCCGCGAGCACGGTGACCGCGTCTACCGCCTCGCCTACCGGCTGTCCGGCAACGCGCAGGATGCCGAGGACCTCACGCAGGACACCTTCATCCGCGTGTTCCGCTCGCTGCAGAACTACCAGCCCGGCACCTTCGAGGGCTGGTTGCACCGCATCACGACGAACCTGTTCCTGGACATGGTGCGTCGCCGCAACCGCATCCGCATGGAGGCGCTGCCGGAGGATTACGACCGGGTGCCGTCCGACACCCCCGATCCCGAGCAGATCTACCACGACGCCCGGCTCGACCCGGATCTGCAGGCGGCGCTCGACTCGCTCGCTCCCGAATTCCGTGCAGCCATCGTGCTGTGCGACATCGAGGGTCTGTCCTACGAGGAGATCGGCGCGACCCTGGGGGTCAAGCTCGGCACCGTCCGTAGCCGTATCCACCGTGGCCGCCAGGCGCTGCGCGACCACCTCGCCGCCAGTCGGCGTACCCGCGAGTCGCTGACCTCGGCCGAGTAGCCGCCGACGCGAGTACCGTTCTGTGGGGAACGGATGCGGGCCGGGAACTTCCGGCCGGTGCCGTGCGTTTCACCCGGGACGATCCGCACATCGGCACGGCATGAAGTGGAGGCAGCATGACTCGGTTTCGTGATCCTCGGCAGTTCAGCCCCACCGACCACCTCGCCAGTGAGGCGGTGGCCGCCTACGTCGACGGCGAACTGCGCATGAACGCCTACCTGCGCGCCGCGCGGCACGTGTCGGAATGCGCTTCCTGTGCCGACGAGGTCCAGGCGCAGCAACAGGCCCGTGTCGCCCTCCAGGGCTCGCCGGAGATGTCCATGCCGTCCTCACTCCTGGGTCTCCTGCACCAGATCCCGCACTGCACGTCTCCCGAGCCCGGCCGATCCGAACCCGGCATCGGCTCCGGCCTGCGTCATGGCCTGGGGTCGGTCGTCGGGTCACGTTTCCGGCGCCGGTAGCGTGCAGAGGTGACTCCAGCCGACGAGTACCGACCGGACCCCACGGCTTCTTCGGCGGACGGGGGAGCACCCGACGACGATGCGCCGCGGCTTCCTCCGCGTCCGCTCTACCGGCCCACCATCGACGCGCACGTGGTGCGGGCGTTCGGTCGCCCCCACGGCATCCGCGATTCCTTCGGTGATGCGCAGACTCGACGACGGGACAGTTCGTCGATCCGCGTCGCGGCGCCCGATCCCGTCCTCACCGAGGCCTTCGGTCGGCCGCCCGGTGTCACCGAATCCCTGGTGCGCGAGCCCGAGGCTCCCGAGGTCGAGCAGGAACCCGAACCTCAGAACCCGTGGCGCGTGCCCTCGTCGGCTGTCACGACGGTCTCGCCCGCGCTCGACGAACCGGAACCCGCACCGCTGACGCCCGGCACGAGACTGGGTGCGCGGGAAGTACTGTTCGGCCGCCGAGTCTCCGCCGGCGCCCTCGCCTCGCTCGCGGGCGTCGCACTGGTCATCGGTCTGCTCGGCGGCGTCGTCGGTAGTGTCGCGGCCGATCTGGGCGGCTCGCTGACCAGCTCGCGCGTGACCCTGGAACAGGGCGGCAGCGAACTCCCGCAGGGCCAGGTGGCCAGGGTCGCCGAGGCCGTCCTGCCGTCCGTGGTGTCGGTCCAGGAGACGTTCGGCGGCAACGCCGGTACCGGCTCGGGAGTCGTCATCGACGGAGCCGGCTACATCGTCACCAACAACCACGTCATCTCGATGGCTGCGACCAACCCGGGCGCGACGCTCAACGTGACGTTCTCCGACGGCACCAAGGTGCCCGCGCAGATCGTCGGCCGTGACACCAAGACGGATCTGGCCGTTCTGAAGACGGACGTCGCGGACCTCAGCGTCGCCCGACTGGGCCGCTCGTCGGACGTGGCGGTCGGCGACGACGTCGTCGCCGTCGGATCTCCACTGGGACTGAGCAAGACGGTCACCCGCGGCATCGTCAGTGCGCTCGATCGTCCCGTGCGACTGTCCGGGGAGGGCACGGACACCGACGCCGTCATCGACGCGGTCCAGACCGACGCGGCGATCAACCCCGGTAACTCCGGGGGTCCCCTGATCGACGCCGAGGGTCGCGTCATCGGTATCAACTCCGCGATCCGCAGTGAGAGCGGGGGATCGGTGGGACTGGGCTTCGCCATCCCCATCGACGACGTCACCGAGGTCGCGCAGTCCCTCATCCGGACCGGCGCGATGAATCACCCCGACATCGGCGTCAACGCGCGGTCCGTCGTCAACGACGCGCTCAGCGGTGCGCAGATCGCCAACGTCACCGCCGGTGGCCCCGCTCAGCAGGCGGGTATCGCGGAGGGCGACGTGATCGTCCGCGTCGGCGACCGCACCGTCTCCGGTGCCGACGAGCTGACGGTCGCCGTCCAGGAACAGGAGATCGGTACGCCGGTGCAGGTGCAACTCGTCCGCTCGGGGCGGACCGTCGACGTGACGGTCACTCCGGTGTCGGATGCGTAAGGTGTAGACGTGTTCTCGAACATCGGCTGGGGCGAGATGATGGTTCTTCTCGTCGCCGCACTCGTCATCCTCGGTCCCGAGCGTCTGCCCGGGGCCATCACGTGGACCACCCGGTCGCTCCGGCAGGTCCGTGACTATGCCAGTGGGGCCAGCCAACAACTCAAGGACGAGCTGGGGACGGACTTCGACGATCTTCGCAAGCCCCTGGCCGACCTGAACCAACTCCGCGGCATGACCCCGCGCGCGGTCATCACCAAGCACCTGCTCGACGGCGACGACTCGATCTTCACCGGGAAGTTCGACGAGAAGCCGCAGTCCGGGACACAGTCGTCGACCCCGCAGTCCGGGACGCCGAACATGACGAAGTCCACCGGGTCGGCACCGTTGCCGACCGGGGACCGTCCCCCGATCGACCCCGACGCGACCTAGGTCCTTCCGGCCGTCAGAGGTGCCGGGTGGTGTCGATACCCAGACTCATGCCCGCGAGGCCGCGACTGCGGACCGACAGCTTCTCGGCCACCTCGATCATGGCCTTGGCCGCGGGCGACTCCGGATCGCTGAGCACGATCGGAACGCCCGAGTCGCCGCCTTCGCGCACCGCGGTGTCGAGGGGAATCTGGCCCAGCAGCGGGACCTTCGCGCCGACCGCGGTGGTGAGTCGCTCCGACACGGCCTGGCCGCCGCCGGAACCGAAGATGTCCATCCGCGATCCGTCGGGCAGCTCGAGCCACGACATGTTCTCCACCACCCCGACGACTCGTTGACGCGTCTGCAGGGCGATGGCGCCGGCACGTTCCGCCACCTCGGCCGCGGCCTGCTGCGGGGTGGTCACGACGAGGATCTCGGCGCCGGGGATCAGCTGGGCCACCGAGATGGCGACGTCGCCGGTGCCCGGCGGTAGGTCCAGCAGAAGAATGTCCAGGTCGCCCCAGAACACGTCGGCGAGGAACTGCTGCAGGGCGCGGTGCAGCATGGGACCGCGCCAGACGACGGGCGTGTTGCCCTGCGTGAACTGCGCGATCGAGATCATCTTCACGTCGTGCGCCACGGGCGGCATGATCATGCGCTCGACCTGTGTGGGGCGAGCGTCGGTACCGAGCATGCGGGGCACCGAGTGGCCGTAGATGTCGGCGTCGAGGACGCCCACCGACAGTCCCTTGGCGGCCATCGCGGCGGCCAGGTTGACGGTGACGGACGACTTGCCGACACCGCCCTTCCCCGACGCCACCGCGTACACGCGGGTGAGGGAGCCGGGCTGAGCGAACGGGATGACCGGCTCGGCGGAATCTCCCCGCAACGACTTGCGCAGTTCGGTGCGCTGCTCGTCGTTCATGACGTCGAGCTCGACGCGGATCTCACCGACACCGGCGACGTCGGCCACGGCCTTGCGTACCCGGTCGGAGATCTCCGTCTTCATCGGGCACCCGGCGGTGGTCAGATAGATGCCGACGTCCACGGATCCGTCGTTACCGAGCGCGACACTCTTGACCATGCCGAGTTCGGTGATGGGCTTGCGAATCTCGGGATCGTTCACGCGCGCGAGGGCGCTGCGAACGTCCGATTCGGTGGCTACGGGCATCTCTCCATGGTATGCGGTACCGCGTCAGTGAATTCGGGGCAGGTCCGCTTCGGAGGGGGCGATGCCGGTGGAGTAGGCGACCGACCACGCGACCACGTTGGCCACGTAGGCCATCGAGTTGTTGTAGCGCAGGATCGCCTGTGTGGCCTGGATCGGATCCGCCATGTTCAGGCCGCCGTCGCACAGGTACTTCCCGGTGGTGGCGGCGCTGTCGAACAGGTTCTGCGGGTCGGCCCTGCCGTCCCCGTTCCCGTCCGTGGCGTAGTGCTTCCACGTCGCCGGCAGGAACTGCATCGGCCCCACGGCGCGGTCGTACGTGGCGTTGCCGTCGAGCTCGCCGCCGTCGGTGTCCATGATCACGTTGTTGCCGGCGAGGCTGCCGTCCAGGACCGGCCCGAGGATCGGCTCGAACAGCGTTCCGTCGGCACCCGCCTTGCCGTCGTTCGCGTGGGTGGACTCGACCCGGCCGATACCGGCGAGGAGGGCCCAGTTCATCGAGCAGCCGGGGGTGGTCTGCGCCAGGAGGGTCTCGGCGCTCCTGTAGGCGGCGACGTTGATGCCCGGGACGCCGAGCGGGCCGGCCGCGAGGGACTCGGGCAGCGCGGGGGCGGGAGCGGGCTCCGGCGCGGGCGGTGCCACGGGCTCGGGCGCGGACTGCGTGGTGGGTGCGGGCGCGACGTCCACTGCCGGGGCCACGTCGGTGGGCTCGAGGGCGGACTCGCTGGCCGTGGTGTGCGTGCGGAGGAACGGGATGTCGGCGCTGGCGCCGTAGCCACTGGCCACGGTGATCGCTCCCGCGGGGATCAGACCGGTCAGCGCGATGACCGTGTTCCGTCGCAGAGTGGAAGACGATCGTTTGCGGTGCCGACCCACGGATACACAACCTCCTCGCCCCCGCGAGACTCGTGATCCGCGACGACTGTTCCCGCCCCGTTCCGGGGCGCTTCCGACCTTTGCTGTCGGAGCGAGGCTACCTGATCCGTTGCCGATCCGTTACCGGCCCGTGATGTGAGCCACGACCAGTCACGGTGTCGTGACGGACGTGTCCTGCTCAGGTGGGGCGGGTGGTGCCACTGGTGCAGGAGGGCACAGGAGACACGGGATCGTGGGGAGCTCGATGACCGGGAGCGGCGGCAGTCCGGGGATGCCGAACGCCGGCGGTGGTGTCACCGGAGTGAGCGAGGTGTCCGGCATCGCGGTGGTCGTGGCGGTGGTCGTCGGGGCCGCGGTCGTGGGATCCGTGACCTCGCCACCGGCGGCGGCCGCCGCGGCGACGGCCAGCGCGTCCGCGGGGGAGGGCGCCGCCTCGCCGATCCGTCCGACGACAGGGGTGCCGCCGCCGGAGTACGCGGCGGACCAGGCCAGCACGTTGGCGGTGTACGCGGCGGAGTTGTTGTATCGCATGACGGCGGTGGTCGCCTGCGCCGGATTCGTCATGTCCAGGCCGCCCGAGCACAGGTACTTGCCCGCGGCGAGAGCCGCGTCGAAGACGTTGTTCGGATCGCTCCGACCGTCGCCGTTGCCGTCCGAGGCGTAGCCGGCCCAGGTGGCGGGGATGAACTGCATCGGCCCGACCGCACGGTCGTGCCCCGCGTCCCCGTCGAGCGCGCCGCCGTCGGTGTCGGTGATGACCGCGTCCGCGGCCGATCGACCGTCGAGCACCGGGCCCAGCACGGACGTGATCGTGGTGCCGGCGGCATCGGTGCGGCCGCCGCCCGCGTGGCCGGACTCGATGCGCCCGATGGCGGCGAGCAGGTGCCACGGCAGGTGACAGCCCGGTGTCGAGGTGGCGAGCCGGGCCTCGGCGGAGCGGTAGGCCTGCAGGACGAGTTCGGGAATGCCGAGTGCGCCGACGAGCACGGCGGACAGCGGCGCCGCAGCAGCGGCCGGGGCGCCCGCGGGCGCGGCGACGGCTGGTTTCGGGGACCGGAACGCGACCGGTTGCCGATCGGCGGGCTCGACCAGGCCGACAGCGCGCTCCCGTGGTGGGAGTGTGGGCGCCGCAACCGATTCGGCGGCCGCCATCGCGACGGAACCGTGCGCGGAACTCGGCGTCACCGAGCCGGCGGCCAGCGTGACCGCGCTGAGAAGAAGAATCGAGGCACTCAGTGCACCTCCGAGTCGAGAGTCTCGACCGACGCGCATACGACAAACCCCCACGAACACTCGGCTGCGCACTCACCGAGACCCGACGCGCAGTGTGACCGAGGTTACCGTCGCGTGTCCTCGCTGTGGTCGAAACGAGTTGTTTCCTCGACGGAAGGGGCGGCGGCGAACGAGGTGGAGTCCTCGTCGACCGACTTCTTGCGAGACTTCTTGCGCGCCTTCTGTTCCTCGGCCGCCGCCTGCGCGGGATCGAGCAGCGCCGCGCGCAGGTCGTCGAGTTCGCGGCGGAGGTAGTCGCGCGTGGCGACCTCGCCGACCGCGATCCGGAGCGCAGCGAGCTCACGAGCGAGGAACTCGGTGTCCGCCTTGGTCTGCGCGGCGCGCGAGCGATCCTCCTCGAGCGACACCCGGTCGCGGTCGTCCTGCCGGTTCTGAGCGAGCAGGATCAGCGGGGCCGCGTAGGCGGCCTGCGTCGAGAACGCCAGATTGAGCAGGATGAAGGGGTAGGGGTCCCACTGCAGGCTCACCGCGAAGACGTTGAGCAGGATCCACACGATGACGATCCCCGTCTGGATCGCCAGGTATCGCCCCGTACCGAGGAATCGCGCGACGTTCTCGCCGGTCCGGCCGACCGAGTCGACGTCGATGTCGAGCTTGAACCGTCGGGATCCGCGTGGAGTGTCGAGGCGCTGTCTGGCGGTCGCCGCCGACTTCTCACTCATGTCCCACGTGCTCCTGTTCGCGCCAGTCGTCGGGAAGAAGGTGGTCCAGGACGTCGTCCACGGTCACGGCGCCGATGAGATGCTCCTCGGCGTCCACGACCGGTCCGCAGACCAGGTTGTACGCCGCGAAGTATCGCGTGACGGCGGCGAGACTGTCGTCCGGGGAGAGCGTCGACAGTGTCGTGTCGATCACGCCGCCGACCAGACTGGCGGGCGGTTCGCGCAGCAACTGCTGGAGATGGACGCAGCCGAGGTAGCGGCCCGTGGGCGTGGCCGTCGGCGGTCGCACGACGAAGACCAGTGACGCGAGGGCGGGCGTGAGGTCGGGGTTGCGCGCACGAGCGAGCGCCTCGGCGACCGTCGCGGACGCGCTCAGCACCACCGGTTCCGGTGTCATCAGACCACCCGCCGTGTCGGGGGAGTGCTCGAGGAGACGTCGCACCGGCTCGGAGTCCTGCGGATCCATCAGGCGCAGCAGCGATTCGGCCTCCGGCTCCGGCAACTCGCCGAGCAGGTCGGCTGCGTCGTCGGGGTCCATGGCCTCGAGCACGTCGGCGGCACGGGCGGGGGCGAGCGCCTGCACCAGGTCGATCTGATCGTCGTCGGGCATCTCCTGGATGACGTCCGCGAGGCGCTGGTCGTCCAGGGCGAAGGCGACCTCGAGTCGCCGCTTCTCCGGGAGGTCGCGGATCGCGTCGGCCACGTCGGCGGGCCGGAGTCCCTCGAACTGGGCGAGAAGCTGTGACACACCCTGACCCGGCAGGGACAGATCGGACCAGGTGAGGCCCTGCACGTTCTGCCAGTCGAGCACGTGGATGCTGCCGCGGCGACCCAGCCGGGTGCGGTGGGGGCGCACGGCGACGCGCGCGATGACCCAGTCCCGCGTGCGGGTCTGCTCGATACCGAGGTCGACGACGACGCAGTCCACGCCGTGCAGGTCCTCGGCGTCCGGATCGTCGGTCCGGACCCGCGAGTCCAGGACCTGGGCCAGGGCCAGCACCTCGCCCGGTCGCTGGACGAAGCGGCGCATACTGACGTTGCCGGTGGTCAGCGTCACCGACGTCGGTTCGACGGCCGTCACGCGCAGCATCGGAACGAAGATCTTGCGCCTCGTGGCCAGATCGACCACGAGGCCGAGGACGCGGGGTTGCTGGCGGCCGACGCGCACGGTCACGACGATGTCGCGGACGCGGCCGATGCTCTCACCGTCGGGTCCGAGCACCACGAGGCCCGCGAGCCTGGCGGCGAACACCTTGTTCACTGCTGCCATGGGCGCAACAGTAGACGGGGGCCTCGCACGCGGTGCGGGCCGATAGTGTGCCGTGGTGACCACCACAGTGCCGCGCGCCCGCCTCCGACGCTCCGTGCTCGCCGTGCCGGGCAGCAGTCCGAAGATGATGCGCAAGGCTCTGAGCCTGCCCGCCGACGCCGTCTTCCTGGATCTCGAGGACGCGGTCGCGCCGGCCGCCAAGGCGCAGGCGCGCATCGACGTCGCCGACGCGCTCGGATGGGACGGGTGGGGCACGCAGCTCCGGCTCGTGCGGGTCAACGACTGGACGACGGAGGCCACGTTCCGCGACGTGCTCGAGGTGGTCGGACGGGCGGGTGCCCACCTCGACGCCCTCGTCCTGCCCAAGGTGCGCTCGGCCGGTGAGGTGCAGGCGCTCGATCTGCTTCTGACACAACTCGAACGCGAGTCGGACCTGCCCGTCGGCCGCATCGGGATCGAGCCGCAGATCGAGGACGCCGTGGGTCTGCTCCACATCGACGCCGTCGCGACGGCCTCGCCGCGGGTGCAGACCCTGGTGTTCGGGCCGGGTGACTTCATGGCCGACGTCGGCATGCGCACCCTCACGGTGGGGGAGCAGCCGCCCGGCTACGAGCGCGGCGACGCCTACCACCACGTGCTGATGACGATCCTGCTGTCGGCGCGGGCCCACGGGCTCCAGGCCATCGACGGACCCTGGGTGCAGGTACGCGACACCGACGGGTTCACCCGCGCCGCCCGGCATTCCGCGGCTCTGGGCTACGACGGCAAGTGGGTGCTGCACCCCTCGCAGATCGACATCGCCAACGAGACGTTCTCGCCGCGCCAGGCCGACGTCGACCGCGCCCACGACATCGTCGAGACCTACCGTCGGTACCTCTCCGTCGACGGGGGAGCGCGCGGGGCCGTCATGGTGGGGGACGAGATGGTCGACGAGGCGGGTCATCGAATGGCTCGGGCCCTCGTCGAGGCCGCCGACGCGGCCGGCATGGTGCGCAGCGGTGCGCGGCCCGCACCGGACCCCACGACCGACCCGCCAGCAGGCACAATGGAGTCATGACGAACCCCATGTCGCAGTCCGGCCGCCCCGGACAGGGCCTCCCCACCCCGCCGTCGGGCTGGCCCATCGGTTCCTATCCCACCTACGCCGAGGCGCAGCGCGCGGTCGACTACCTCTCCGATCAGGAGTTCTCGGTCCAGGACGTCACCATCGTGGGTGTCGACCTCATGCAGGTCGAGCGTGTCATCGGTCGCCTCACCTGGGCCAAAGTGATTGGCGGCGGCATCATCTCGGGCGCCTGGCTCGGTGTCTTCCTCGGACTCGTTCTCGGAATCATCACGAACACCAACTACCTGAGCGCGCTCCTCGTCGGTGTGCTGGGCGGCATCGTCTTCGGACTGATCTCGGCCACCATTCCCTACGCGGCGACCAAGGGGCAGCGCGACTTCGCGTCGACGATGCAGTTGGTCGCGGGGCGGTACGACGTGCTGTGCGAGCCGAAGACGGCCGAGAAGGCGCGCGATCTGCTGGCGCGTCTCGCCATCTGACCTCTCACCACCGACCCGTCGGTACCGAAAGCATCACGGGATTGCAACAAGCCACCGTTTTCCTCTCAGCTTTCGACTAGGTTCCACTTCGCAGGGAATGCGTGTCCAACGAAGCACACGCTGCGGAGTCGGGCCGACTGTGGCGCCTTCTCTTGCGGCAGAGGAGGCGGTCGTGCCGAAGAGGTACAGGGCGAGGAAACTCGCAGCGACAGGGGCCGCCGCGGTGGTGGCCGGAAGTCTGTTGGCGGGGTGTGGATCCTCCGACGACGGAATCGTGTTGAGCTTCTACACCGCCGCCGACGGCGCGGAGCAGTACGCGGCGGCGGCGCAGGCGTGCACCGAGCAGTCGGGCGGCGCGTACCGGGTGGAGCAGCGCACGCTCCCCAAGAGCGCCAACGATCAGCGCCTGCAGCTCGCTCGCCGTCTGGCGGGCAACGACCGCACGCTCGATCTGATGACACTCGACGTGGTCTGGACCGCCGAGTTCGCCGAAGCCGGTTGGGCACTGCCGGTTCCGGACGATCTCGAGGCGAAGCTGCGTGACGGATCGGTGCTCGAGGGCCCGCTCGCCACCGCCGAGTGGCTCGACCCCGAGACAGAGCAGAAGGACAAGCTGTACGCGGTCCCGCTGAACTCCAACACCCAGTTGCTCTGGTACCGCCCGGACATGGTGCCGAACGGCCAGCCCCCGGCGACGTGGGACGACCTCATCGCCACCGCCGGCGAGAACGCCGCCTCCGGCAAGCCCGCGGCCATCGGTGTGCAGGCGAAGCAGTACGAGGGCTTCATGGTCTGGTTCAACACCCTCCTCGAGAGTGCCGGCGGATCCGTCGTCGGCGAGGACGGCACCACCGTGACACTGAACGACACCCCCGAGCACCGCGCGGCCACCGAGAAGGCGCTCTCGATCATCAAGAGCGTCGCGACCGCTCCGGGCGCCGACCCCTCGGTCTCCCAGAGTGACGAGGGCACAGCACGTCTCGGCGTCGAGGCGGGCACCATGTTCGCCGAGGTGAACTACCCGTTCGTGCTCCCCGGACTCAAGGAGAACGCCGCCGCGGGCGGCGTGTCCTTCCTCGACCTGTCCACCGTTCCCGCCGACCAGCAGGACGCGGCGGTGAACGAGGTGTTCCGCAGTGCGCCGTACCCCTCGGTGAACCCCGGTGAGCCCGCCAAGGTCACCATCGGCGGGTTCAACATCGGTGTCGCCAAGACCACCGAGCATCCCGACGAGGCGTGGGCCGCCGTCGCGTGCCTGACCGACGAGCAGAACCAGCGCAACAACGCCGTCGACGGCGGTGTGCCGCCGGTGATCCGCTCGCTCTACGACGATCCCGAGTTCCAGGCCGCCTACCCGGCATGGGAGGGCGTTCTCGGCTCGATCGAGAGTGCCGCGGTCCGACCGGTGTCGCCCGCGTACCAGTCCATCTCGATCCTCCTGACCGACGCGCTCAACCCCCCGCAGGACATCGATCCCGTGGGAGACGTCGACAGGCTCGCCGATCTGGTCCGCCAGGCCGTGAACTCCGAAGGGCTGATCCCATGACCGTCACCGACGAGCCCCGACGCCCGCAGAAGCACGCCAAGGCGGCCGAGGCGGTGTCCGAGGGCAAGAAGGCGGAGCGCCGACTGGGGCTCCTGCTGGTCGCTCCCGCCGCGATCCTGATGATCGCCGTCACCGCGTATCCCATCATCTACGCCTTCTGGCTGAGTCTGCAGAAGTACAACCTGGCATTCCCGGACGACAAGGAATTCGTCGGCCTGTCCAACTACGTCTCCGTCCTCACCGACGGCTACTGGTGGACGGCGTTCGCGGTGACCGTGGGCATCACCGTCATCTCGGTGATCATCGAGTTCGTCCTCGGCCTCGCGGTCGCGCTGGTCATGCACCGCACCATCTTCGGGCGCGGCGTCGTCCGCACCGTCGTGCTGATCCCGTACGGCATCGTCACCGTCGCCGCCGCGTACAGCTGGTACTACGCGTGGACACCGCAGACCGGCTACCTGGCCAACCTGCTTCCCGAGGGCAGTGCGCCTCTGACACAGCAGCTTCCGTCGCTCGCCATCGTCGTGCTCGCCGAGGTGTGGAAGACGACGCCGTTCATGGCACTGCTGCTGCTCGCCGGTCTCGCGCTCGTTCCCGACGATCTGCTCAAGGCGGCCCAGGTGGACGGCGCCGGCGCGTGGACTCGACTGATCCGCATCATCATCCCGTTGATGAAGCCGGCCATCCTCGTGGCGCTGCTGTTCCGCACGCTCGACGCGTTCCGCATCTTCGACAACATCTACGTTCTGACGAAGGGCAGCAACAGCACCGGTTCGGTGTCGATCCTCGGGTACGACAACCTCTTCGGGGCGTTCAACCTCGGTATCGGGTCGGCCATCAGCGTGCTGATCTTCTTCTGCGTGGCCATCATCGCCTTCGTCTTCATCAAACTGTTCGGGGCCTCCGCACCCGGCTCCGACGCGGAAGGACGCTGACCCATGGCAGCCACCACGAAGACGAAGGCCGGCTGGTCGATCGTCAACCTTCTCGTCCTTCTGTACGCGCTGATCCCGCTCGTGTGGATCATCAGCCTGTCGTTCAAGCCGGTGGCGAACATCGCCGACGGCAAGTTCATCCCGACGACGTGGACGTTGGACAACTACAAGGGCATCTTCCAGACGTCCCAGTTCACCAGCGCCCTGATCAACTCCATCGGCATCGGTCTCATCACCACGCTCATCGCGGTGGTCATCGGCACGATGGCGGCCTACGCCGTCGCTCGTCTCGACTTCCCCGGCAAGAAGCTCCTCGTCGGCGCCGCGCTGCTCATCGCGATGTTCCCCCAGATCTCGCTCGTCACACCGCTGTTCGACATCGAGCGTGCGCTGGGTCTGTTCGACACCTGGCCGGGCCTGATCATCCCGTACATCACGTTCGCGCTCCCGCTCGCCATCTACACGCTGTCGGCGTTCTTCCGTGAGATCCCCTGGGAGCTGGAGAAGGCCGCCAAGATGGACGGTGCCACCCCGGGACAGGCGTTCCGCAAGGTCATCGCACCGCTCGCGGCACCGGGCATCGTCACCGCGGCGATCCTCGTCTTCATCTTCGCGTGGAACGACCTGCTGCTAGCCATCTCGTTGACGGCCACCGAGCGTTCGGTCACGGTGCCGGCAGCGATCTCACAGTTCACCGGTAGTTCGCAGTTCGAGGAACCGACGGGCTCGATCGCGGCTGCGGCCGTGGTCATCACCATCCCGATCATCATCTTCGTCCTGTTCTTCCAACGTCGTATCGTGGCGGGCCTGACGTCCGGCGCAGTGAAGGGATAAGTCCATGGCCGAAATCGTTCTCGACAAAGTGACCAAGCTGTACCCGGACGGTGCCGCGGCGGTGAGCGACGTCGACATCACCATCGCCGACGGCGAGTTCATCATCCTGGTCGGACCCTCCGGCTGCGGAAAGTCCACCACGCTCAACATGATCGCCGGCCTCGAGGACATCTCGAGCGGCGAGCTGCGCATCGCCGGTGAGCGCGTGAACGAGCGGGCACCGAAGGATCGCGACATCGCGATGGTGTTCCAGTCGTACGCGCTCTACCCCCACATGACGGTGCGCGACAACATCGCCTTCCCCCTGACACTCGCCAAGATGAGCAAGGAGGACATCGCGAAGAAGGTCGACGACGCCGCCCGCATCCTCGACCTCGGCCAGCACCTCGACCGCAAGCCGTCCAACCTCTCCGGTGGTCAGCGTCAGCGCGTCGCGATGGGACGCGCGATCGTCCGCAGCCCCAAGGCGTTCCTCATGGACGAGCCGCTGTCGAACCTCGACGCCAAGCTGCGCGTGCAGATGCGGACCGAGATCGCCCAGCTGCAGAAGCGTCTCGAGACCACCACGGTGTACGTGACGCACGACCAGACCGAGGCCATGACGCTCGGCGACCGCGTCGTCGTGCTCCGCGGCGGACTGGTGCAGCAGATCGGCTCGCCGCAGGAGCTCTACGATCACCCGCGAAACCTGTTCGTGGCGGGCTTCATCGGGTCGCCGTCCATGAACTTCGTGTCGGGTCGTCTGACGGACGGCGGGGTCACCACCTCGCTCGGCGAGATCCGGTTGAGCGACGAGGCGCGGCAGAAGATCGCCTCGAAGAACGCGAAGGGGGATGTCGTCGTCGGCATCCGCCCCGAGCATCTCGAGGACGCCTCGCTCGTCGAGTCGTACCAGAAGATCAACGGCAGCACGTTCTCGGCGCGAGTCGAGGTGCTGGAGTCGATGGGGTCGGACAAGTACATCTACTTCTCCGCCGAGGGCCCCAAGGTCACCTCGCGCGAACTCGACGAGCTGGCCGCGGACTCCGGCGCGGACGGCGGCCAGTTGGTCGCTCGACTCTCGGCCGAGTCCGCCGCTCGCATGGGTGAGTCCATCGAGCTGTGGTTCGACCAGAAGCGCGTGTCGGTGTTCGACGTCGAGTCGGGTGCCAACCTGACGCTCTGACCGCTCGAACGCGACGACGGCCCCCACCGCACGGTGGGGGCCGTCGCCGTCTCGGTCGGCGCCCGTCTCAGTTCGGCGCGGCCTCCTTGAGCTGCGCGATGATCTCGTCGTTCCAGATGTGGCTGCGCACCAGGCGGTAACGCTCGCGCGCCACCCACATGTAGGCCTCGGCGTCGGTGTGGCGGGTCAACATGCCCCCGACGGACCGCACCATCCGGACGACCGGCAGGAACTCCTCACCGAACCAGCGGCGGGCGACGGTGCGCCGGTCGACGAACTCGCCGAGCTCCTGCATGAGCCGGAAACCCCAGGCCTCCACCGCATCCGAGAGTTCGGCGTACTGCCACGGATCCGTGAACTCGATCGCCTCGCGCGACTTCCCGGTGAGGGGGACACGGCTGAGGAAGATGCGCCGGTGATCCTTCACGAGGAGATCGCCCCTCGTGGAGATGCCGTCGGGGGAGATGCGGGTGATGATCTCGGTGACGTAGGCCTCGATGGTGAGACTGTGCATCGCGCAGGCGATGGACACGCGATGGTGCCCGTCGATGACGAAGTGCATGCCGCCGACGCGATACACCTCGATGGGCGGCATCGGTTCGCCGCGGCGCCAGGCGGTGGCGAGGCGCTGCCAGCGTTCGCGTGTCCGCGTCGACGTCGGGCGGAAGTACCGGTCGAAGTCGCGGGTGCGATCCACGCTGCCCACGATCGAGTCGACCCGGATGACCTCGAGTCCGACGCGGCGCTCCCGCACCTTGCCCAGGGCGGCGACCACCTCGTCGAACGGCAGGATCGTGTTGATGTCGTCCGGTTGACGGCGCAGCCAGCCGACCAGCCGCGCCACGTCCGCGCGCCGGCGCTGGCGGGAGAAGTCGTTCTGCGCGTCGGCAGCGGGGAATCCGGTGTCACGAGCCATGACGTCGCCTCTCGATGATGGGCGCGGTGTCGCCGCCCGGGGTGATGTCGATCAGGGCGTAGCCGACGGTGTTGATCACCGTGGCTCCGTGCAGCTGTCGGTCGGCCGGCCTCGTGCCGTGCGGGTGGATGTGTCCGTGGACGAGGAGCTGAGGCCGCAACCGCTCGGTGAGCGGATCGAGACACCGGAAACCGCGGTGTGGTGCGTCCTCGGCGTCGCCGACACCGAACGGTGGGCTGTGGGTCAGCAGGACGTCGACCCCGTGTGCGTCCGCTCCGCGTCGCAGCAGCGGGTGCCAGGTGTGGGTCCGGATCAGGGAGCCGGAGCGCCGCTTCTGCTGCCGTTCCGTCCACTGGTTGGGTCCGTCGCGGTAGCGGATGGACCCGCCCAGCCCCGCGATCCGCAGACCGGCGGCGCTGACGATCCGTCGATCGGCGTTGACGGCGCCGTCCGGACCGGGCCAGCTCGACGGCAGCCCGGCACGCATCCAGCCGGCTCGACCGGCCGAGTACCCGGTGAGGTCGGCGTCGTGGTTGCCGGGGACGAAGACGCACGGGGCGTCGGCGGCCTCGGCGAGGTGCTCGAGGTACTCGAACGGCAGGTCGCCCGCACCGAGGACCAGGTCGACGTCGAACGGGAGTGTGCGGGCGTTCCACAGGCCTTCGACCACCTCGTCGGACACGGTCAGCACAGTCACCACACGCAGGACCGTACCGGCACGCCGGTCCCGTCGGAGCCGGTACGGACGTCGTGGGGTTGGATGGACGGTGTGAGTGGGAGCGACGTGACAGCGCAGGTGCGAACCCATCTGCAGACGGTGCTCGGTCAGGACGACCCGTCCAGCGCGTCCGTGACCTTCCTGGGCCTCGAGCCGCTGGAGGTGTTGCTGTTCGCTGCCGACGTCGAGGGAGTCGTGCGGTTCACCACTCTCGGGTGCTCGCGGCATCCGATGGCCGACCCGTCCGACATGGTCACCGACTCGCAGCGAGGCCCGCGCGCCGAGCTGATCCTGGCCCTGCGCGGAGTCGACGAGTCCGTCGCCGAGGTCTGGCGCACGCTCGCCGTCTTCGCCGCGTCGCCCGCGGTGGAGGGCATCGTGCTGGTGCCCGACGCCCTGCTGGACGCCGGCGAGCCTCTCTGGCCCGGCGCTCCGTTCACGGCGGTGCTGCTGACGGCCGAGTCCGGGGTGGCCGACCTCGAGCTGCCCGAACCGTACGATCCGGTGCGGTTCCTGCGGGCAGTCCCGATCACCGGCACCGAGGCCGCGTGGGTGCGCCTGCGCGGAGCCGATGCGTTGCGCGACGCGTGGACCGAGGCGGGCATCGACATCGCCGACCCGCGGCGCTCGGCGGCGTCGCTGCGCCCGCCCACCTGAGCGCTCGCGCACCTGACAGACTGGGCGCGTGCTGATCGATCTCCACACCCATTCCACGTCGTCGGACGGAACCGAGACGCCCACCGAGCTGATCGCCACGGCGACCGCCGCGGGCCTCGACGTGATCGCGTTGACCGACCACGACACCACTCACGGCTGGGACGAGGCCGTGGCCGCGGTGACCGCGACGCCCGGTGCGCCCACCCTCGTCCGTGGCATGGAGATGTCGTGCCAGGGCCGCGGAGCCGACGGTGACCCGGTCACGGTGCATCTGCTCGCGTACCTCTTCGACCCCGGGCACGTCGCCTTCGCCGAGGAGCGCAGCCGGTTACGTGGGGAGCGGGAAGTGCGTCTGCGCAGCATGATCGACCGTATGGCGGCCGACGGCTACGACGTCGACGCCGACACCATCCTCGCCGCGGCAGGTCCGTCGGCGGGCCGCCCGCACCTCGCCCGTGCACTCGTCGCCGCCGGAGTCGTCGAGACCGTGAACGACGCGTTCACCGACCTGCTGCGGACCGGTGGGACGTACTACGTCGAGAAGGCGGACACCCCACTCGACCTCGCCGTCGAGTTGATCGCCGACGCCGGGGGAGTGCCCGTCATCGCCCACGCCCGCGCGCGCACGCGAGGTCGACTCCTGCACACCGACCACATTCTGGAGCTCGCCGCCGGTGGGCGACTCGGCGGACTCGAGGTCGATCACCCCGACCACAGCCCCGAGGACGCGGACGTCCTGCGCGACATCGCGCGCGAGCACGATCTCGTCGTGACCGGATCCTCCGATTACCACGGCACCAACAAGACGACGCCGATCGCGGCCCGCACCACCGCCGAGGACCAGTTCGACGCGTTGGTGAGCCGGGCGACGGGCGTGCCGCTCGTCGTACCCGGAGGCCGCCGGTGAAGGCGCTCAGCGGATCGATCACCGCGGGGCTCGTCGTCCTCACGGCGCTCGTCATCGCCGCCGCCGTCGTCGGAGGTGATCGGGGATTCCCCGGCCCCGGCACCGCGTCCATCGCGTGGCACGTCGCCGCCGTCGTCGCGGCGCTCCTGCTCCAGCGGATCGCCGACCATCGCTCGCGTGGGGTGTCGTTCCTCGGCTCACTGGGCGTGCTGGTGGTCGCGGGAGCGCTGCTGTGGACGCAATGGTGGGGCTGACGAGCCAGGGGTGGGGCTGACGAGACAGTGGTGGGGCTGACCGGCACCTGTTTGCTCCCGAGGAACCGGCGGTGGCACACTGGCTCCACTCGCGATCACCGCCACCCCGTGGTGATCGACCACGGTCACCGCTCGTCGGTGGCGCGCGAAGTCGGCTCACCCGCCGCGCACGCATCGAGATGTCGCCTGCCCTCGGTTCTCATCCCCCGGGCGCGCATCTCGACTTCCCCTCACGCCTGTGATCCGCACCCTCCGTGCGGACGATGAAGGAGCGCCCAGTGACCGCCGCAACAGATCCGACCGAACACACGACCGGCCTCCGGCCTGCCCGCGACGACCTCACGACCATCACGGACGACGAGATCTTCCTCAGCCACGTGGGCGGCAAGCTGTCCGTCGAGCTCACCGCGCCGCTCGAGACCAAGCGCGACCTCTCCATCGCGTACACCCCCGGGGTGGCCAAGGTGAGCAGTGCGATCGCCGCCGATCAGGAGCTGGTGAACAAGTACACCTGGACCGAGCGACTCGTGGTGGTGGTCAGCGACGGCTCCGCGGTATTGGGTCTGGGCGACATCGGCCCGCGCGCCTCGCTGCCCGTCATGGAGGGTAAGGCGGCACTGTTCAAGAAGTTCGCCGGCCTCAACTCGATCCCGCTGGTGCTCGACACCAACGACGTCGACGAGATCGTCGAGACGCTGATCCGCCTGCGCCCCAGCTTCGGAGCCGTGAACCTCGAGGACATCTCGGCACCCCGGTGCTTCGAGATCGAGAAGCGCGTCGTCGAGGCACTCGACTGCCCGGTCATGCACGACGACCAGCACGGTACGGCCATCGTCGTCCTGGCTGCGCTGAAAGGCGCTGTGGCAGTGCAGAAGCGCGAGCTCGCGGGTCTGCGTGTCGTCATCTCCGGTGCGGGAGCCGCGGGCGTCGCGTGCGCGAACATCCTGCTCGCCGCGGGCATCTCGGACGTGGTGGTGCTCGACTCGAAGGGCATCGTCGGTGCGGATCGCGCCGACCTCAATCCCGTGAAGGTCGACCTCGCCTCGCGTACCAACCCGCGCGGCCTCTCCGGGACGGCCGCCGACGCCCTGACCGATGCGGACGTGTTCCTCGGGGTCTCCGCGGGGAAGATCGGGCACGAACTCATCGCCTCGATGGCAGACGACAGCATCGTCTTCGCCCTCTCCAACCCGAACCCGGAGATCCATCCGGAGGACGCGAAGAAGTACGCCGGCATCGTCGCCACCGGACGCAGCGACTTCGCCAATCAGATCAACAACGTGCTCGCGTTCCCCGGTGTGTTCCGCGGTGCTCTCGATGCGGGCGCGCGGCGCATCACCGAGAACATGAAGCTCGCCGCCGCGGACGCGATCCTGTCCGTGGTCGGCGACGATCTGAGCGTCGACATGATCGTGCCCAGCCCACTCGACCCGCGGGTCGCTCCAGCCGTCGCGGCGGCAGTGGCCGCGGCTGCGAAGGCGGACGGCGTCGCCTGAGAGGTCTCAGAGACGGGGCGCGCGGCGCAGCCGCCCCGTCCCGGGCGCCGAGACCCACACGGCGAGGGCCAGCAGGCCGTCCGCCACGAGAGCCAGCACGGCCCACCAGGATCGCGCCGACCACCACTCGGTCGTAGCTGTAGAGCGCCAGACCGTCGAAGATGTACCGCCCGAAGCCGCCCAGGTTGACGAAGGCGGCGACGGTGGCGGTGGCGATGACCTGCAGGGTGGCGTTGCGGATGCCCCCGAGCAGCAGCGGCAGCGCGTTGGGAATCTCCACCCGCAGCAGCACCTGGCGTTCGGTCATGCCCATCGCCCGTGCCGCGTCCACGACGGTGGCGTCGACATTGGCCACACCCGCATACGTCCCGGCGAGGATGGGCGGAATACCCAGGAGCACGAGGGCGATCAGTGGTGGCACCAGGCCCAGCCCGAGCAGCAGGACGAGGAACGTCAGCACGCCGAGCGTCGGCAGCGAGCGCAGACTGTTCACCAGGCCGACCAGGGCCACCTCGCCGCGGCGCAGGTGCCCGATCAGCAGTCCCAGCGGAACCGCCACGACGACGGAGAACAGCACGGCGAGGAAGCTATACCAGACGTGCTCGGTGAGACGCGTCGCGATGCCGGTGCCGCCGGACCAGTTGGCGCCGTCGAGGATGTAGCCGATCGCGTCGGAGAAGATGCTCATGCGCGGGCCTCCGTCACTCGTCGCCGGCGCGTCGAGGGCGCACCGGCGCGGGTCCACGGCGTCAACGCACGCCCGAGCAGGAACAGCAGCGCGTCGAAGACCAGGGCCAACACGACGATCGCGATGATGCCCGCCAGGATCTGGTCGGGGTAGTCGCGCTGGTAGCCCTGGGTGAAGAGCTGCCCCAGACCACCGATGCCGATGACCGACCCGACCGACACCATCGAGATGTTGGTGACCGCGACGACGCGGACGTTCGCGACGAGCACGGGAAGTGCCAGCGGCAGTTCGACGGTCGCGGCGCGGCGGAACCGTCCGAAGCCGACCGCGGTGGCGGCGTCGACGACGGCGGGGGACACCGAGTCGAGTGCCTCGGGCACTGCGCGGACGAGCAGCGCCGTGGAGTACACCGTGAGCGCGATGACCACGTTCAACGGATCGAGGACACGCAGTCCCGCGATGAGCGGGATGGTGACGAACAGTGCGAGCGAGGGGATCGTGAACGCGACGCTCGCCACCACCAGGGTCAGACGCCGCAGCCAGCCCACCGTGCGCACGGCCGCGCCCACGGGCACCGCGACGACCAGTCCGACGAGCAGCGGCACCAGCGACAGGTACAGGTGGGTCCGCGTCAGCTCGAGGACGATGTCGATGTTGTCGATCAGCCAGCGCATCAGGGCTTCTCGAAGTACTGGCGGCCGCGCTCGCGGTCCTCGGCTCGACGCTGGTCCGCCAGCAACGCCACCACCTCGGTGGCGTCGATACCGCCCAGGACGGCGCCGTTCGCGTCGACCGCAACGCCGACGCCGGACGGCGACGAGATGGCCGCGTCCAGCGCCTGTCGCAGATCGCCCGACGGCGGGTACAGCGAACCGCCCGCGGAGGTGCTGTCCGCGATGCTGGCGCCGGACTTGAGCGCCTCGAGGCCGGTGACGTCCATCCAGCCTCGCGGACGGCCCTCGGCGGAGACGACGAGAAGCCACTGGCCCTGGTCGAGACGGATCGACGCCGCGTCCTGTTCCGACGCCGTCGTGATGGGATGCAGGGACACCCCGTCACCGTGGCGGAACGACAATCCACGGTAGCCGCGGTCCCGACCGACGAAGGACGCGACGAAGTCGGTCGCGGGAGCCGACAGCACCACGTCCGGGGTGTCGTACTGCTGCAACGTTCCGCCGGTGCCGAACACGGCGATGCGATCGCCGAGTTTGATGGCCTCGTCGATGTCGTGCGTGACGAAGACGATGGTCTTCTTCAGATCGGCCTGCAGCCTGAGCATCTCGGTCTGCAGGTCTTCGCGCACCACCGGATCGACGGCGCTGAACGGCTCGTCCATCAGCAGGATCGGAGGATCTGCCGCCAGGGCACGCGCGACCCCGACGCGCTGCTGCTGGCCGCCCGACAGCTGAGCGGGGGTACCGGGTGGCCAGCGACAGATCGAGGCCGACGCGCTCGAGGACCTCCATCGCGTCGCGACGGGCCTCCTTGCGTGAACGACCCGTCAGCACCGGAACGGTGGCGACGTTGTCGACGACGGTGCGGTGAGGCAGCAGGCCGGCGCTCTGGATGACGTAACCGATGCCCAGCCGAAGCTTGACGGCGTCGACGGTCGAGATGTCTCGACCATCGACGCTGATCGTGCCCGACGTGGGCTCGATCATCCGGTTGATCATCCGCATCGAGGTCGTCTTGCCGCAGCCCGACGGGCCGACGAAGACGGTGAACGACCGGTCCTCGATCCGGAGATCGAGAGAGTCGACCGCGAGCGTTCCGTCCGGGTACTGCTTGGTGACTCCCTCGAACGAGATCACGAGACCGGCTTGTCCAGACCCTGCTCGACGACCCAGGCGTTCGCGGCGGCGGCGGGCTCGGTCTTCGCGTCGCCCGACACCTCCTGGTTCAGCGCCAGCAACTCGACCGTCGTGAGCTTGGCCGACACGGCGTCGAGGACGGCGGTGAGCTTGTCCGACTTCTTCGACGAGTTGTAGACCGGGACCACGTTCTGCGCCGGGAAGTTGTTGTCCGGGTCGCCCAGTGCCACGAAGTCGTTCTCGACGATCGCGGGCGTGGTGGTGAACAGGTTCGCCGCGGTGATGTCCCCCGCAGCGAGGGCGGCCACGGTGGCCGGGCCGCCGCCGTCGGAGATCGGGACGAAGTTGGCGGCCGGGATGTCGACGCCGTACTTGTCGCGCAGGCCGGGCAGGCCGACGGGACGCTCGGCGAACTCGGGCGGCCCACCGAACTTGACCTCACCCGCGTACGGCGCGAGATCGGCGATGTTGGTCAGGTTCCAGCGCGTCGCGGTGTCCCGCGTGACGACGACGGCGTCCTTGTCCTCGCCGGGGGCCGGCGTGGATGCCAGGAGATCGTCGCTCAGTGCCGCCGTGAGGGCGGTGTTCACCTCGTCGGGCGCCGTGGCCGTGGCCTCGGGGTCCAAGTACAGCAACAGGTTTCCGGTGTAGTCCGGGATGAGGTCGATGGAGCCGTCGCGCACGGCCGGGATGTAGGCCTCACGGCTGCCGATGGACAGGCGTGTGCTGGCGTCGAAGCCGTTGGCCTTCAACGCGTCGGCGTAGATGTTGGCGATGATCTCGGACTCGGTGAAGTTCGCGGAACCGACGACGATGGTGTTCGGATCGCCTCCGCTACCACCCTCACCGCCGCTGCTCAGTGGATCGGAGTCGCCGCCGCAGGCGGACAGGGTGAGTGCTGCAGCGGCCACCAGAGCGGTGGCGGCGACGCGCACGGAACGTGAGGTGGTGCGACGTGTCGTGTTCACTGTTCGAGTGTAACGATAGGCCCCGACACCGGCCCGCTTTCGGCGCCGGAACGCCGGTACCGGGTTCGAGAGGATGGTCGATGCAGGTCTGCAGGTCGGCCGTCGCGGCGCTGCTCGCGGCCTCGGTGGTGGCCGGGTGTTCGAGTACCGGCGGCCCCGAGGGGACGACGCGCTCGCAGCCGCTGGTGGTCGCCGACACCGGAACTCCGGTGCAGACGGTGCTGGCGCACCTGTACGCCGACGCGCTGTCACGCGGGGGAGCGGCCGCTCGGGTGGACACGGTCGACGGTCTCCCCGGCGCGCTCGCCGGCCTCGACGACGCCTCGGTCGCGCTCGTCCCCGGCTTCACCGGATCGTTTCTGGCGCAACTGGATCCGTCGTCCGCCGCGCGGGCGCCGGAGGACGTCTACGCCGATCTGGCGCGTGCACTGCCGGAGTGGCTGGCGGTCACCGACCAGGGTCTCGCCGAGAACGGGCCGACGGTGTCCGTCACCGCGGCCGCGGGATCGGCTCTCCCCGAAGCCACTCTGTCGGCTCTGTCTCCGCAGTGTTCCCGCCTGTCCGCCGCCGTCGACCCGGCCGTCGATGCGTCCGCGGTGACACGGGCCCTCGCCGAGAGTTACGACTGTGCGTTCGCTCCTGCCGGCCCCACCGAGGTGACGATCGTCCGGGCCACGGACCGGGTCGCCGTGGTCGATGCGACCGACGTGGTGCTCGCCGACGATCGAGACGGCCTCACCGCCGACGTCCTCGTCCCCCTCGTCCGCAAGGGCTCCGTGGACGAGACACTGGACCGTCCGCTGCAGATCATCGCCGGCGAACTCACCACTGCGGATCTCGCGGAGATGGTCGACCGTGTCCGCGGCGGCGAGGATCCGGGCGCGGTCGCCGCGAGTTGGCTAGGGACGCAGTCGTTCTGAGTGGGCGGTCGCGTCGCGGACGAAGGCGCCGATCTCCCTGACCGCTGTCGCTGCCTCGGCCAGCAGGGTGGCCTGCAGGTGGGCGACGTGCCACAGATCCGTGAGTTCGGTGCACCGCACCGAGACACCGGCCTGGGTCAGTGCGTCGACGAAGCGAAGGATCTGGGGCCGCAGGATCTCGTCGGCGGAGTACTGGATCAACGTCGAGGGGAAGCCGGTCAACGTGCCACGCACGGGGGCGTAGCGCGGATCGGTCGGGTCGCCGTCGCCCAGATACTGCCGCGCCGAGTTCCGCAACCAGCGAGCGTCGAGCAGGAAGTCGCGCGGCGCCGGGAAGTCCTGGTCCGCCGGATCGGCCCACGGGGAGATCATCGCGACGCACGACGGTGGTGTGCCACGGTCGACGAGCGCCTGTGTCGTCGCCGCGGCCAGACCGCCGCCGGCCGAATCACCGACCACGGCAATGTGATCGGCCGCGACACCGTCGGCAACCAGCCCGTCGAACACGGCCAGTGCGTCCTCGAGCGCGGCCGGGCAGGGATGCTCCGGAGCCAGACGGTAGTGCGCCGCCACCACGACGGCGCCACTGTCGCGGGCGAGCGACGACGTGACGACGCGGTGCGTCAGCGGCGACCCCAGCGTGTACGCGCCGCCGTGCAGATACAGCACGGCGGTGCGGCGGACGGTGGCACCGACGGTGACCCGTTCTACCGGGACACCGCCCACGGTCTCGCTGCGGATCACCGTGCCCTCCGGCAGCGGTAGCGACCGGGCCGCGACCTCGAGCAGTGTGCGCTGCACCGGAACCGGGAGGCGCGGGTTCAGAATCACCCGGAACACGGGTTTCAGAACTCGCGACACCACGGGCAACGGCAGAGTCATCGGTCGCATCGCCCGAACCTACCGTCAGCCCTACCGCTGGGCGGTCGTCCGCGGCAGGACGCGCGAGGACAGCCTGACGATGATGTCCTGGTACCGCGATCCCGTGATGCGGGCGAGGGCGTCGAGCGCGCGGGCGTCGTTGCCGATGAGCACGCGGGCCTTGTTCTTCTCCACTCCGCGCAGGATCACCAGGGCGGCCTGCTCCGGGGTGGTCTTCGCGAGGCGACGGTCGAAGAACTCGGCCACCGACTTCTGGTCCTGGCCCTCGGCGACGGTCGCGTTGCGGGCGATCGCCGTCTTGATGCCGCCCGGGTGGACACACGTGACGTGCACCGGGTGGCGGGCGATCAGCATCTCCTGGCGCAACGCCTCGGTGAAGCCGCGCACGGCGAACTTGGCTGCGTTGTACGCGGACTGGGACGGGATCGACAGGAGGCCGAACAGGCTGGACACGTTGACCACGTGACCGTCTCCCGACTCGACGAGATGCGGGAGGAATGCCTTCGTACCGTTGACGACGCCCCAGAAGTCGACGTCGATCACGCGCTCGAGATCCTTGAACTCGGTCTTCTCGACGTCGCCGTGGAAAGCGATGCCGGCGTTGTTGTAGATCTGGTTCACCACACCGAAGTGCCGACGCACGGTCTCCGCGTAGTCGAGCACGCTGCCGCGTTCGCTGACGTCGAGGTGGTCGCTGCGGACCTCTCCGCCGCGCTGCTCCACGGCCGCCACGGTGGCGGCCAGGCCGACCGAGTCGACGTCGGACAGCGCGAGTCGTGCTCCGCGCGAAGCCAGTTCGAGAGCCAGCGCACGGCCGATCCCCGATCCGGCTCCGGTCACCACGGCCACTCGTCCACGGAACTCGCTCATCGGGAGATCGCCTTCTCGTCGTCGTTGTCGGTCGTCGCAGGGGTGGGGGTGCCGTCGACGGCGCTCACAGGCCTCGTGACGTCGCCGGCCGCGAGGGCGTCGTATGCCTCGAGGTCGAAGTTGCGGGTGATGCGGCGGAACTCGAAGGTGAAGTCCGGCCACAGCGTCGTGTTGTTGCCGTGCTTGTCGAGGTACCAGCTCGCGCACCCGCCGTTGAGCCACACCGTCTTGTTCAGCTTGGTCTGCAGGTCGGCGTTGAACTCGTCCTGCACCTCGCGGCGCACCTCGACGACACCGAGATCGTGCTTGTCGATCGTGTTGAGCGCGTCGATCACGTAGTTCAGCTGCGACTCGATCATGAACACCATCGAGGTGTGCCCCAGGCCCGTGTTGGGTCCGACCAGGAAGAACAGGTTGGGGAAGCCCGCGACCGTGGCGCCCTTGTATCCCTGCTGTCCGCGCTCGTCGAAGACCTCGGCGAGCGAGCGCCCGTCCTTGCCGAAGATGCCCTGGAAGGTGGGGGAATCGGTCACGTGGAATCCGGTGGCGACCACCAGGGCGTCGATCTCGCGCTCGGTTCCGTCGGCCGTCACGATGGAGTGCGCCCGCACCTCACGGATACCGTCGGTCACCAGGTCGACGTTCGGTCGATCCAGTGCCGGGTAGTAGTTGTTGGAGATCAGCATGCGCTTGCAGCCGATGCGGAAGTTCGGCGTCACCTTGCGGCGCAGCTCGGTGTCGCGGATGCCCTTCGCGATCTGTCGGCGCGCGATGAACTCGAACGCCTTCATGAGCTTGGGGACGCGGGTGAGGCCGACGACCTGGGTCTCACGTGCGGCGTAGATGCCGGTGCGTGACAGACGCTGGTAGCCGGGGAGGTACTTGAACGCCAGCTTCTCGATGCGGGTGTACTCGCGGTCGAAGCGCGGGAGGACCCACGGGGCGGTGCGCTGGTAGACGTCGAGAGATGGGCGACCGTCGGCGCGATGGCCGGGACGATCTGGATCGCGGAGGCGCCGGTACCGATGACGGCGACGCGCTTGCCCTCGAGGCTCGCGTCGTGGTTCCAGCGGGCCGAGTGGAAGATCTCGCCCTGGAAATCGGTGATGCCGGCGATGTCCGGGAGGTTCGGCTCGCACAGGGCGCCGACGGCGGACACGACCTTCTTGGCCGTGAAGTTCCCCCGGGTGGTCACGATGTCCCACTGCGAGGTAGCGGTGTTCCAGCGGGCCGACTCGACGTGGCAGTCGAAGACGTGGCGGTCGTACACGCGGTACTGCCGCGCGACGCTCTCGATGTACTTCTGAATCTCCGGCTGACGGGAGAACGAGCGGGTCCAGTCCGGATTCAGCGCGAACGAGTACGAGTAGAGGTGCGAGGGCACGTCGCAGGCGGCACCGGGGTAGGTGTTGTCGCGCCACGTGCCACCGACGTCGCTGCCGCGCTCGAGGACCAGGAAATCGGTGCTTCCCTGCTGGCTCAGCTTGATCGCGGCGCCCAGTCCTGCGAAACCGCTGCCGATGATGATGGTGTCGACGTAGCGTGCAGCGACAGCGTCGGTATCTGTGACTGGAAGACTCATGAACCCAGACTAGGTCCTTATTGAGCGCAGGTCAACAGTTACTGACGAACGTTCAGTAGTATGGAGCGCATGGACAGCGTGAAGCGAACGCGGCTCAGTCCGGAACAGCGGCGGGCCCAGCTCATCGACCTGGGGGTCGAGATGCTCTCGGAGCGCACGCTGGACGCCATCTCGGTCGAGGACATCGCCGACCAGGCGGGCGTGTCGCGTGGGCTGCTCTTCCACTATTTCTCGTCCAAGCACGACTTCCACGTCGCGATCGTCGAGCACACCAGCCGACAGATGCTCGACGCCACCGAGCCGCCCGTCGGGCTCGACCCGTTGACGACGCTCGCCGTGGCACTCGCGTCCTACGTCGACTACGTCACCGAGCACCGCTCCAGCTACGTCTCGCTGCTGCGCGGCACCGCGAGCGGGGATCCCGACATGCGGGCCGTCTTCGAGCGCACCCGCGACGTCATGGTCGAACGGACGGTGTCGCAGCTCCCGCTGCTCGGTGTCGAGCGCACCCCGCGGATCGCGCTGGCCATCCGCGGCTGGGTGGCGTTCTGCGAGGAGGTCACCATCACCTGGCTGAACCAGGAGGACCTCAGCCGGGACGAGCTGATCGAACTGCTGGTGCACGCGCTGCCTGCCGTGGCGCTGCCGACGGCGGACACGACCGAGTTGTCGTGGGCGAGTGCCGACGCGGGATGACACCTCGAGCGACACCCCCTTCGATCGACGGGTCCGCACCAGTAACGTGAGGGCGTACACCGGCGCACGAGCGGCGGTCGGCAGCACGAGAGGACGGCCTTCGATGGGCGCGCAGATCAGTATCCCGACCGAGACGCGACACTCGGGAATCCTGGGTATCGGGGCCTACCGGCCCGAGCGTGTCGTCACCAACGAGGAGATCTGCAAGACCATCGACTCGAGCGACGAGTGGATCCGTACCCGTACGGGCATCGAGTCCCGCCGCTTCGCCGGGGAGAACGAGAACGTGGTCTCCATGTCGATCGAGGCCGGACGCCGCGCCCTCGAGAACTCCGGCGTGGATGCCGCCGAGATCGGCTGCGTCATCATCGCGACGTCCACTCACCTGCTGCTCACACCGCCCGCCGCGTCGATCATCGCGGACGCACTCGGCACCGGTGGCCCCGGCGCCTTCGACCTCGGCGCGGGCTGCGCGGGCTTCTGTTACGGCCTCGCACTCGCCTCGGACATGGTCCGCGCGGGCACGTCGGACAAGGTGTTGGTCATCGGCACCGAGCACCTGAGCGTCACGACGCGACCCGACGATCGCGGCACGCGCATGATCTTCGGCGACGGTGCCGGCGCCATGGTCGTCGGCCGCACCGAGGAGCCCGGCATCGGACCGGTCGTCTGGGGTTCGGACGGCTCGCAGGCCGACGCCATCAAGCAGGACAAGGACTGGCTGCAGTACTTCGCGGACCTGAAGGAGGATCCGAACGCCGATCGTCCGTGGATCGCGATGACCGGTATCGCGGTCTTCCGCTGGGCGGCGTTCGAGATGGCCAAGGTGGCGCGCGAGGCCCTCGACAAGGCAGGCGTCAAGGCCTCCGAGCTGGACGTCTTCGTGCCGCACCAGGCGAACTCCCGCATCACCGATCTGCTGGCGAAGAGCCTCGAGCTCGCCGAGGACATCCCGGTGGCACACGACATCGCCGAGGCCGGCAACACCTCGGCCGCTTCGATCCCGCTCGCGGTGGAAGAGGTGCTGCGCACCGGCAAGGCGAAGAAGGGCGACACCGCTCTGCTGCTCGGTTTCGGTGCCGGCCTGTCGTTCGCCGGCCAGGTCGTCACGTTGCCGGAGGCCCCGACCGCCTAGTCGTGTCAGAGGTGGCGCAGGAACCGGTCGGGGGCGTCGAAGAACGCCGACCAGTCCCGGACGACCTGCGCCTCCTCCCACGTCGTGGACGACAGACCGTCCTCGCCGAGTTCGAGCAGGCGTGCTCCCGGCATGGCCGCGAGCACCGGCGAGTGCGTCGCCATCACGATCTGTGAGCCCTCCTCGACCAGTTCCTTCATCACCGAGATCAACGCCAGACACGACTGGAACGACAAGGCCGCCTCGGGCTCGTCCATCAACCAGAGTCCGACTGCGACAGGGCGATCCGCGACATAGCGCAGAAACGACTGTCCGTGGGACAGCGCGTTGTAGACGACGTCGGTGTCGCGGACTCGCCGTGCGTCCGCGGACTCGAACAATCCGTGCATCGTCTCGGCGCGCAGGAAACACCCGCCCTGCGGCCGCGGTCGGGCACCGTGGCACGTCAGGTGCTTGTGCAGGTCGGTGTCCTGCGCCCCGCCGCTGGGTGACCACATCGCGTCGGCCGCACCGAGACCGAAGGCCCAGCACGCGGCCAGCGCCTCCATCAGCGTCGACTTCCCGGTTCCGTTCTCCCCGACGATCACGGTCACGGGACTGTCGAAGTCGAGCCCGGTGCGCACGATCTCGGCGACCACGGGTACCTGCAGATACCACGAAGCCGGGTCGAATCCCCTCCGTGGAGTGAACTCGACCCGGCTCAGTGGCAGCGTCACAGGTGAACGGTCACCCGTTGAAGGCCGTGTCGATGATCTCGGCCTGCTCGACCGCGTGGACCTTGCTCGAACCCGACGACGGTGCGGACATCGGACGCCGCGAGACGCGCTTGATGCCGGACAGACGCTCGGGCAGCAGCTCCGGGAACGCGAGACCGAACGTCGGCCACGCACCCTGGTTGGCCGGCTCCTCCTGGACCCACCGGTACTCGGTGGCGTTGGGGTAGCCGTCCAGCGCCTCCGCGATGCGGCGGCTCGGGATCGGGTAGAGCTGCTCGACCCGCACGATGGCGACGTCGTCCCGCTTGTTCTTCTGCTTGAAGGCGAGCAGCTCGTAGTACAGCTTGCCGCTGACCATGAGCACCCGCTCGACCTTCTTGCGGTCACCGTCGCCCGAGTCGTAGGTGGGCTCGTCGAAGACGGAGTGGAACTTGCCGTCGGTGAAGTCCTCGATGTTGCTGACCGCAGCCTTGTTGCGCAGCATCGACTTCGGGGTGAACACGACCAGGGGCCGCTGGATGCCGTCACGTGCGTGACGACGCAGCAGGTGGAAGTAGTTCGCCGGCGTGGACGGCACCGCGACCGTCATCGATCCCTCGGCGCACAGCTGCAGGAACCGCTCGATGCGTCCCGAGGTGTGGTCGGGGCCCTGGCCCTCGTGGCCGTGCGGCAGCAGCAACACGACGTCGGAGAGCTGTCCCCACTTGGCCTCACCGGACGAGATGAACTCGTCGATGATGGACTGGGCACCGTTGACGAAGTCGCCGAACTGCGCCTCCCACAGCACCAGCGCGTCCGGGTTGCCCACGGAGTAGCCGTACTCGAAGCCGACCGCCGCGTACTCGCTCAGCGCGGAGTCGTAGACCAGGAACTTGCCCGGATCGTCGCTGCCGAGGTTGTGCAGCGGCGTGTACTCCTCACCGGTCTTGCGATCGATGATGACCGAGTGCCGCTGCGTGAACGTGCCGCGACGGGTGTCCTGCCCGGACATGCGCACGAGCTTGCCCTCGTCGATCAGCGTGCCGAGTGCGAGCAGCTCGCCGAACGCCCAGTCGACCTTGCCCTCGTAGGCCATCTCGCGACGCTTGTCGAGGACGGGCTGCACGCGCGGGTGCACGGTGAAACCGTCCGGGACGTTGACGAACGCGTCGCCGATACGGTGCAGAACCGACTTGTCGACCGCGGTGGTGAGCTTGGCGGGCAGCTGCTGGTCGAGCTCGACGGACTCGCTCGGCTCCGGGGTGTACTTCTCGAGTTCGCGCACCTCGTTGAAGACGCGTTCGAGCTGGCCCTGGTAGTCGCGGAGTGCGTCCTCGGCCTCCTTGAGGCTGATGTCGCCACGACCGATGAGCGACTCGGTGTAGCTCTTGCGGACGCTGCGCTTGGTGTCGATCACGTCGTACATCGCCGGCTGCGTCATCGAGGGATCGTCACCCTCGTTGTGGCCGCGACGGCGGTAGCAGATCATGTCGATGACGACGTCCTTGTGGAACTTCTGACGGAAGTCGACCGCCAGTCGAGCCACCCAGGCGCACGCCTCCGGGTCGTCGCCGTTCACGTGGAAGATCGGTGCGCCGATCATCTTCGCGACGTCGGTGCAGTACTCGCTGGAGCGCGAGTGCTCCGGCGCCGTCGTGAAGCCGACCTGGTTGTTGACGACGATGTGCACGGTGCCGCCGGTGCGGTACCCGCGCAGCAGCGCGAGGTTCAGCGTCTCCGCCACCACGCCCTGGCCCGCGAAGGCCGCGTCGCCGTGCAGCATGAGCGGCAGGACGGAGAAGCCGTCGGACGAGTCGCCCTTGTTCAGCATGTCCTGCTTGGCGCGGACCAGGCCCTCGAGGACCGGGTCGACCGCCTCGAGGTGCGAGGGGTTGGCCGTGAGCGACACCTTGATGTCGTTCTCGCCGAACATCTGGATGTAGTTGCCCTCGGCACCGAGGTGGTACTTCACGTCGCCCGACCCGTGTGCGGCGGCCGGGTTCATGTTGCCCTCGAACTCGGTGAAGATCTTCGAGTACGGCTTGCCGACGATGTTGGCGAGCACGTTCAGGCGTCCACGGTGCGGCATGCCGATGACGACCTCGTCGAGGGCGTGCTCGGCGGACTGGTCGATGACCGAGTCCATCATCGGGATGACGGATTCTGCGCCCTCGAGCGAGAAGCGCTTCTGTCCGACGTACTTCGTCTGCAGAAACGTCTCGAACGCCTCGGCCGCGTTGAGCTTGCTCAGGATGTACTTCTGCTGAGCGACCGTCGGCTTGACGTGCTTGGCCTCGACGCGCTCCTGGAGCCACGCCACCTGGTCGGTCTCGAGGATGTGCGTGTACTCGATGGCGGCGGCGTGCCGGCAGTAGGAGTCGCGCAGCACGCTGAGCACGTCGCGCAGCTTCATCTTGTCCTGGCCGTGGAAGCCGCCGACCTGGAACTCGCGGTCGAGGTCCCACAACGTCAGGTCGTGGCTGATCACGTCGAGGTCCGGGTGCATCCGGAACTTGTCCTTGGTGAACATCAACGGATCCGTGTCGGCCATGAGGTGGCCACGGTTCCGGTAGGCCGCGATGAGCTCGAGGACGCGCGTGTTCTTGTCGACGCCGCCGGTGGGCAGGTCGCGACGCCAGCGGATCGGCTCGTACGGGATGGCCAGACCGTGGAAGATCTGGTCGTAGAACTCGTCGCTGATCAGCAGGTTGTGGATCGTGCGAAGGAAGTCGCCCGACTCCGCGCCCTGGATGAGGCGGTGGTCGTACGTCGAGGTGAGCGTCATCAGCTTGCCGACGCCCATCTCGGCGATGCGCTCCTCGCTGGAGCCCTGGAACTCTGCGGGGTACTCCATGGCGCCGGCGCCGATGATGGTGCCCTGGCCGTTCATCAGACGTGGAACCGAGTGCACGGTGCCGATGGTGCCCGGGTTGGTCAGCGAGATCGTGACGCCGCTGAAGTCGGCGGCGGTGAGCTTGCCGTCGCGCGCACGACGGACGATGTCCTCGTAGGCAGTGTGGAACTGGTTGAACGTGAACTCCTCGCACCCCTTGATCGCGGCGACGACGAGTGACCGCGAACCGTCCTTGCCCGGCAGGTCGATGGCGAGGCCGAGGTTGGTGTGCGCGGGGGTGACCGCGTTGGGCTTGCCGTCGATCTCGGCGAAGTGCCGGTTCATGTTGGGGAACGACTTGACCGCCTGCACGATGGCGTAGCCGAGCAGGTGAGTGAACGAGATCTTGCCACCGCGGGTGCGCGCGAGGTGGTTGTTGATCACGAGACGGTTGTCGATCATCAGCTTCGCGGGGATGGCGCGCACGCTGGTGGCCGTCGGGATCTGCAACGAGGCGGCCATGTTCTTGGCGACCGCGGCCGAGGCGCCGCGGAGCACCTTGGTCGTGTCCTCCTTCGGCGCGTCCGACTCCGGCTGTGCGGGCGGCACGGCCGCGGACTTCTTCTCTGCCGGCCCGGCGGCGGCGGTCGACTTCGCGGGGGCAGCTGTGGTCACGGGCTTGGTCTCCGCCTTCGGTGCCGGCTTGTCGGTCTTCGCGGCGGCCGGCTTGTCGGCCTTCGGCGCGGCAGGCTTCTCCGCCTTCGGCGCAGCAGGCTTGTCCGCCTTCGGCGCAGCTGCCTTTGCGGAAGCGGGTGCGGCTGTGGTGGTCTCGGTGTCGGTGGCGGGATCGCCGCTACCGTTCTGCTCGGGCGTGTAGTCGGCGAGGAACTCGTGCCAGCTCTCGTCGACCGACGACGGATCGGTCTTGAAACGCTGGTACATTTCGTCGACCAACCACTGATTCTGTCCGAACTGTGTTGTAGAGCTGCTGCTCACGGCAGGTGTTCGCCTCGTTTCCTTCTTCGTTCTCGCTCAGCGCACGGCACGATCAAGGTTAGACCTTTCGGTCCGCGGCCGTGTGTCCGGATCACCCTTGTGATCGGCTTCACCGGTGTGTGGCGTGGTCGTGCCGTCGTCGGCTGCGTGACCCGCGCCACTCGCAGCCGTGGTACGTCCCTCGGTGGTTTCCCAGAGTTCGGCGTAAAAACCGTCCGAGCGCACCAGGTTCTCGTGGGTTCCGCTCTCCACGATGCGCCCGTCGTCGACCACCACGACGAGATCGGCCCGCGCGGCGGTCGCGAGGCGGTGCGCCACGATCACCGATGTCCGACGGGTGGTCACGGTGCGGCCGGCGTCCAGGACGGCTCGTTCCGTCGCCGGGTCCAGGGTCGCCGTCGCCTCGTCGAGCAACAGGATGTCGGGATCGACCAGCTCGGCGCGCGCCAGCGCCAGTAACTGCCGGGTTCCCGCCGCGAGGCCGCGGCCACGTTCTCCGACGGGCGTCGCCATGCCGAGAGGGAGTGTGGCGATGGCGGGCAGTGCCCCCACGGCGCGGGCCGCGCTCTCGATGTCGGCGCGCGTCGCGTCCGGACGCCCGAAAGCGATGTTGGAAGCGATGGTGCCGCTGAAGAGATGCGCCTCCTGCGGAACGACTCCCAGACGTCGGCGGTAGTCGCCGAGCGGGTACGACCGCACGGGCACGTCGTCCACGACGACGTCCCCGGTGGTCGGGTCGTAGAACCGCGCCATCAACTTCACGATGGTCGACTTGCCGGCGCCGGTGCGACCCACCAGTGCCACCGTCGATCCCGCCGGAACGTGCAGGTCGACCGACGTCAGCGCATCCCGCGGAGCCCCGGCGTAGCGGAAGGTGACGTCCTTCAGCGCGATGTCGCCGCGCAGTCGCGGTGGGACCGAGACCGGCGTCGACGACCCGGCCTGCTCGATCGAGCTGCGGGTGCGCAACAGGTCACCGATGCGAGTGAGACCCACGGACGCCTGCTGATAGCCGTCGAACACCTGGGACAACTGTTGGATGGGGCCGAAGAGCAGACCCAGGTACAGCACGAAGGCGACGAGGGCGCCGGCCGAGGTGCGCCCGTCGGCCACGCGGTACGCACCGACGAGGACCACGGCGGCGAGGGCGAGGTCCGACAGGAACGCGATGAACGGGAAGAACACCGAGATGGCCCGTTGCGACCGCATCCGGCTGCGGCGGTACGACTCGGAGCGGGCGAGGAACGAGCGTGCCGCAGCCGTCTGATGCCGGTACGCCTGCGTGACCCGTAGTCCGGTGACGTTCTCCTGGAACTCCGCGTTGACGGCCGAGATGCGCTCGCGTGACGTCGAGTACGCGCGAGCGGAGATGCGGCGGAACACCAGCGTCGCCACCACCAGGATCGGGACGACCGACAGGGCCACCGCGGCGAGGACCCCGTCGGTGAGGATCAATGCGGCCGACACGCCGACGATCGTCAGGAGGCTGACGACGGCCGTCGACAGACCCGTCTGCATGAACGTCGACAACGCGTCCACGTCGGTCGTCATGCGGGTCATGATCCGGCCGGACAGTTCTCGCTCGTAGTAGTCGAGGCCGAGACGCTGCAGGTGCGCGTAGCTGCGGACGCGGAGCCCGAAGAGCACGCGCTCACCGGCCCGCGCGGTCACCACCGTCATGGTGCGGACCACGAGCCAGTCGACGATCACCAGCGCCAGCGCGATGCCCGACACCGCCGCGAGGATTCCGGTGGACCTCTCGGCGACACCGTGGTCGACGGCGAACCGCACGATCGACGGGAAGGCGAT
Source organism: Rhodococcus sp. SORGH_AS_0301 (assembly GCF_030818285.1). NCBI lineage: Bacteria > Bacillati > Actinomycetota > Actinomycetes > Mycobacteriales > Nocardiaceae > Rhodococcus > Rhodococcus sp. SORGH_AS_0301. The sequence goes on along the minus strand of NZ_JAUTAC010000002.1, from coordinate 2,450,755 downwards.
GGTGACGGCCGAGTCGAACGCCAGGCAGACCATGACCACCGCGAGCAGTCCGGCGACGGGGGCGAGGGTGCGCCGCAGGGTGAACGTCGACTCGTCCCGCCGAGCGGCAGCGGTGTCGACGCGCGGGTCCTCGTCGGCCGGGGCGATTCGGGCCAGGATCTCGGTCATGGCCTCCGTGGGCACGGCGCCGCCGAGTGACGACGCCATGTGACCGCCCGGACCGGGAGGGCCGCCGGCAGCCGCGCCGTCCGCGCTCGCGCGGGAGGCGGGTGAGGACGCGAACTCGGTGGAGTCGCCGTCATCCGGCCACAGCGAGTCGGCGGGCACGTCGTCCTGCGCCGGCTCGGACTTCTCGCCTGCGCCGGACATCAGCGCGCGGAACAGGGGGCAACGCTCGTCGAGTTCGGCCTCGGTGCCGATGTCGACGATGCGCCCCCGGTCCAGGACGGCGACGCGATCGGCCAGCGCGAGCGTCGACCGGCGGTGCGCGAGCACCACCGTCGTCCGGCGTGGACCGGAACGCAGCCGGTCGAAGATCGCTGCCTCCGTGCGGGCATCGACGGCCGAGGTGGCGTCGTCGAGGACCAGGACGCGCGGGGAGGACAGCAGGACCCGCGCGAGCGCGATGCGTTGGCGTTGGCCACCGGACAGCGAGAGCCCGCGCTCACCCACCGTGGTGTCGTAACCGTCGGACAGGTCGCGGACGAAGTCGTCGGCCATGGCGCGCGTGGCCGCGTCGCGGACACTCGCCTCCGACGCGTCGGGGGCACCGAGGGCGATGTTGCGCGCGACGCTGGAGGAGAACAGGAACGGATCGTCGAACGCGACCGACACCGCCGCGCGGAGGTCGTCGGCGGACAGGTCGGCGATGTCGACGTCGCCGTTCTCGGACGTGAGCACGATGCTGCCCGACGACGGTCGGTAGAACCGCGGCAGCAGCATGGACAGGGTCGACTTGCCGCTGCCGGAGGGGCCCACCACCGCCACCGTCTCGCCCGGCGCGACCGTGAGGTCCAGTCCGTCGAGCACGGGGGCGTCGGGGTCGAAACCGAATCGGACGTCGCGCAGACGCAGCCCCAGCGGTCCGTCCGGGATCGGTACCGGATTCTCGGGTTCCTCGTGCGCCGGCCGGGTGTCGATGACGCCGTACACCCGTTCGACCGCGGCACGGGACAGCTGGGCCATGACCACGACGGACGTGAGTGTCCGGGTCACGGCGGCCATCGTGGCGACGTAACTCGCGAAGGCCAGGAACGTGCCGACGGTGATGGAACCGGACAGAGCCGACCACCCACCCAGGGCCACCACACCCACCAGACCGAGCTGCGGCAGCGCCGCCATGCCGGGGGCGAATCGGGAGTTCACGACGGCGGCGCGCAGGCGCTCGGCGTACAGCCGCCGGCCGATGCGCTCCAGCGTGTCCACGGCACGCGATTCCTGGCCGAAGCCCTTGACCACGCGCACACCGGTGACCGTCTCCTCCACGTGCCCGGCCAGTTCCGCGGCCTGCTGCTGGGCCGACCAGGTGGCCGCGTACAGCGTGGGGCGCATGCGGACGACCAGCACGCTGATGGCCGGTACGACGGCGAGCGCCACCAGGGTGAGCAGCGGCGACAGGTACGCCATCACGCCGAGAGCCAGGACGAACTGCAGCAGGGCGCCCGCCGACAACGGGACCATGGCGAGCAGACCCTGCACCAGCTGCAGGTCGGTGATCGAGCGCGACACCACCTGACCGACCTGCACCTCGTCCTGCCGCTCGCCGTCGAGGCGGTGCAGCGACGCGAGCAGGCGTTGGCGCAGTCCGTGTTGCACGTCGATGGACAGGGCGCCGGCGAGGAGGCGCCGCCCGAACTGGCACGCGAAGCGGACGACGGCCAGTCCCGCGATGGCCGCGGCGATGGTGGCGATGTGGTCGGTGCGGCTGGCCGACGCGCCGTCGACGGCGGCGCGGGTGAGGAGGGGGAACATGATGTCGATGGCAGCGGCCACGAAGGTCACCGCGAGTGCGCCCACCGCGACGCGGCGATGAGCGAAGCAGTCCGACGCCAGCCTGCGGATCCACCCTCGCGAATCGGGAGTGCTCACGTCACGTCTCGGCGAGTGGTGCGCAGCCACCCGGCTCCGGCGATGCCGATGGTCCACAGCAGCAGTCCGACGACGGCAGCGGAGAACGGAAGCAGCATGTCGCCGTCCGTCCCCTTGTCCGCTGCCATGATCGCGACGGTGGTGGCTCCGGGGAGCAGGGCGGCGACCGCCTCCGCGCCGATGCCGCTGAGCACCGCGATCACGACGAGCTCTCCGATCGGTAGCCACGCGACCACGACGATCGCCGCGATGGCAGGGGAGCCGGTGAGCAGCCCGAGCCCGCAGCCGAGGACACACCACAGCGCGGAGACGACGATGCCGAGAAGACAGACCGCGATCACCAGTCCGTCGTCCACCACTGTGTTGCCCCCGAACAGTGCGAGCGACGCCACGCTGACGAGGACGGACACCACGGCGTACGCGGCACCGACGGCGGCCGAGACGAGAATCCTGGCGGCCACCACCTGACCGCGACGCGGCGCGGCGAGGAAGGTCGTGGACGCGGCGCCGTGGCGCAGGTCGGTCGCGGCGTGCACCGCGCCGAACACGGCGGCGAACAGCACCGACACGCCCACGGTGACGTACAACCCGATGAGAGCGGCGACGCGATTGGCGTCGTCGACGCCGGTGAGCGCGTCCGACGACGCGATGGCGGCGTACACGGCGCTGGCGAATCCGCCGATCAGCACGGGCGGTAGACCCAGTGCCCACCACGACCGCAACGATCCGACCCGGCGGATCTCCGCTCGGAGCAGACCGCCTGCCGTGGGGCTCATCGCCGAGCTCCGGTGAGGGCTGGATGCGGACCGACCGGGGTCGTGAGGGACAGGTAGATCTGCTCGAGGTCCACGGCGGACACCACGGTTCCGTGGACGGTCACCCCGGATGCGTGCGCCGTCGACCGGATCACGGCCTCGCCGACACCGGTGACCACGAGTCGGCCGTCGGGACCCAGCACGGCGTCGGTGTGGCCGGACGCGGCGAGGCCCAGTGCCAGGGCGGCGGGGTTCGAACTGTGCACCAGGATTCGGGCGGGACGGGTACCGCGGAGCTCACCGATACTGCCGTGGAAGACGACCGAGCCGCGGTCGAGGATCACGACGTGGTCGACGACCGCCTCGAGCTCGCGAACGACGTGGCCGGACACCAGAACGGAGCCGCCCGCACGAGCGAATCCGCGCAGGAAGTCGCGGAGCCACACGATGCCGCCGGGGTCGAGACCGTCGGTCGGCTCGTCCAGCACGAGGATGCGAGGTGTGCCGAGCAGTGCCGCCGCGAGCGCGAGGCGCTGCCGCATCCCGAGAGAGAACTCGCCGACGCGGCGACCGGCGACGTCGTGCAGACCGACGAGTGCGAGCACCTCCTCCACACGGGAGTCGGCGACACCGAGGACGGGTGCGAGAGTGCGCAGGTGTGCGCGCGCCGTGCGGCGGGGGTGCGCGCCGCCGCCGCCGAGCACGGCACCGACGGTGCGGCCCGGCTCGACGAGTGCCGCGTACGGCAGGCCCTCCACCAGCGCCGCACCCTCGTCGGGCTGTACGAGCCCGAGGAGCATTCGCAGCGTGGTCGACGTGCCGGAACCGACGGGTCCGAACAACCCGGTCACCGATCCGCGCGGTACGACGAACCCGATCCGCGCGGCGGCGACCGCGGTTCCGTACGTCTTGGTGAGGTCACGCGCCTCGAGCGCGTGTCCGGGGCTCGTCTCGGTGGTGACGTGCACGCGTCAGGCGTCCGGCTCGACGACGCCCGGTGCGTCCTGCCACCGCGCCGGCGGCGGCCCGAAGGCGTCCCGTGCATTGGTGACGACGCCTTTGCCCAAGGCGCGGTTGCCGGCTCCGCCGATGACGGCTCCGATGCCCGCGGGCAGCAGCGTGCCGAGCATGACCGCCCCTCGCTTCGCGGCGTACTTGGCGACGAACTTGCGGACGAGCCGCTTGTTCAGACTGCCGAGGTTCGCGCCGGGGATCCCGGCGGTGAGCACGCGGCCGACGTTGCCGCGGCCCAGTGTCCTGCCGACGATCTCCCGGCCGGACTCACCGAGAGCGACCGCCAGCACCAGCGCACGCCGCTGTTCGTGGTCGTGCACGGCGATGCCGTGAACAGCGGCCACCGACAGGGTGAGCAGTGCGGAGGCCTCGACGAAGAAGGCCGTCTCGGTGCCGACGGCAGCGACCGACGCGACGGTGCCGATGCCGGGCACCGCGGCGGTGGCCCCGGCAGCCCCGCCGCTTCCCGTCACGGCGTTCAGGAACGTCTTCTCCAGGCGACCGATGATCTGCGCCGGCGACTCGGTGGGATGCGCGCGGCGAATTCGCCAGACGTACTTCTCGACGGCGGGGCCCTGCAGTCGGCTCCCGTTGTCGAGGATCGACACCAACGCCTTCTCGACGCGTCCTGGATCCTCGGCCATCGATCGGTCCTCCTCGTCCGCAGCGTGTGCACGAATGCCGTGCGGCCTCGCTCGTACCGTTCTACCGTGTGCCCATGACAGCCGTGTCGGACGGCGCGACCGCGGTGCCGTCGCGGCCACTCCGCGGCCTCGTGCGTCGCTACGAGGGGTACCGCCTCTCCGGCTTCGCGCCGGGCTCGCACGTCGGCATGCCGTCCGTCGACCTGACGATCATTCTGCCGATCGGGCCACCGCTCACGATCTCCCGCACCGCGATGGCGGATCAGCGGCCGGGGGAGTTCGGTGCCCTCGCGTCGGGTCTGGGGACCGAACCCGTCGTGATCGACCACGACGGCGAGCAGCACGGTGTCCAGATCACGGTGACGCCGGCGGGGTGCCGCGCGCTGCTCCACGTCCCGCCCGCCGAGTTGCGCCAGTACATCGTGCCGTTGGAGGACCTGCTCGGGCGCGATGCCGCTCGGCTTCTCGACGGCGTGCACGCAGCGACCGGATGGCGTGAGGCATTCGCGCTGCTGGACCGCACGCTGTGCGCGCGACTGGGCCGGGCCCCGCAACCGGATGCCCGGCTGGAGCGGGCGTGGGCGCGGACCACCGGTCCCACCGCGATGTCGGTGGAGCAGGTCGCCGCGGAGGTCGGATGGAGCCGTCGACGCCTCGAGACCGCGTTCGCCTCCGAGTACGCCGTCACGCCGCGGGACGCGGTCCGGCTGGGGCGGTTCGCCCGAGCGCACGCGATGCTGCGGGTGGCCGAACCGCCCCGGCTCGCCGAGGTGGCGTCGGTCTGCGGCTACTTCGACCAGGCACACATGGCACGGGACTGGCGCGCGCTGGCGGGATCGGCGCCCTCGGTGTGGCGTGCGAACGAGGTGTTCGCATCCGTACAAGACGAGCGAACCTTCGCGGCGACAGGATCGACGGCATGACCGAGACACAGCACACCGAGACCACCCCGACCGTCGTCTGGCCCGCACTCCGCTACGACGACGCGCGTGCCGCGATCGCCTTTATCGTCGACGTCCTCGGCTTCACCGAGGCCGCCGTGTACGGCGAGGGGGAGCGCGTCGACCACGCCGAGCTCGTCCGCCCCGGCGGCGGAGCCGTCATGCTCGGCTCGGCGCGACCGGACAGCACCATCGCGGGCCTGCCGCCCGGAGTCGGCGCCGTCTACGTTGCCGTGGGACAGGACGAACTGACGCGACTGCACAATCGCGCGCGCGAGGCCGGCGCCCGTATCGTGGAACCCCTGCGCGACGAGGACTACGGCGGCCAGGGTTTCACCTGCCTCGATCCCGAGGGAGTGCACTGGTCCTTCGGCACCTATCGGGGCCATTCGGGCTGAGGGTGCTCCGCGCCTGTGGACGGCTGGTTTGGCCTGCTCGCTCCGACCCGGTAACATGGAACGTCGGTGCGTTCACGCGTGCCTGCACGAAGTGTGGTTACGAGACGTCAATCAGGTGTGCAAACCAGGATCGCGGAGGATATGGCAAAGAAGGACGGCGCAATCGAGGTCGAGGGCCGAGTAGTCGAACCCCTGCCCAATGCGATGTTTCGCATCGAGCTGGAGAACGGTCACAAGGTGCTCGCTCACATCAGCGGCAAGATGCGGCAGCACTACATCCGCATCCTCCCCGAGGATCGCGTCGTGGTCGAGCTGTCTCCCTACGACCTGACACGCGGGCGGATCGTCTACCGCTACAAGTAGTCAAGAGTCCCCGGTTCCTCGCGAGCCGGGGATCAACCATGTCCGAGGTTCGACGCGTTCGCGCGTGATCCTCGGACGCGACCAGGAGATCGAACAGACGTGAAGGTCAAGCCGAGCGTCAAGCCGATCTGCGAGAAGTGCAAAGTGATCCGCCGTAACGGCCGGGTCATGGTGATCTGCGACAACCTGCGCCACAAGCAGCGTCAGGGCTGATCAACCCCCCTCTCGAAGATCTACTTGGCTCCACATGCCAGAAGAAGACCTCCCAGCACCAGCTGCCCACACGCGGGTAGTACACCCCCGGCCGCGGAGGCCGGGGCCCCGAGCACCACATGTATGGGGACGGACTGGGAGCAGACCTCCGCACGAATGAAGGAAAACGCCACATGGCACGTCTAGCCGGTGTGGATCTTCCGCGCGAGAAGCGCATGGAGATCGCACTCACCTACATCTACGGCATCGGCCGTACCCGTTCGCAGGAGATTCTCTCCGCCACGGGCGTCAGCCCCGATCTCCGGAGCAAGGACCTCACCGACGAGGACCTGACCAAGCTCCGCGAGTACATCGAGGAGTCGCTCAAGGTCGAGGGCGACCTGCGCCGCGAGGTGCAGGCCGACATCCGTCGCAAGATCGAGATCGGCTGCTACCAGGGCCTTCGCCACCGTCGTGGTCTGCCCGTCCGTGGACAGCGCACGAAGACCAATGCGCGCACCCGTAAGGGACCGAAGCGCACCATTGCCGGCAAGAAGAAGGCGAAGTAATGCCCCCGAAGTCACGCACCTCCGGTCCGAAGAAGACCCAGAAGACGCGCCGCAGGGACAAGAAGAACGTCCCGCACGGCAGCGCTCACATCAAGAGCACGTTCAACAACACGATCGTGTCGATCACCGACCCGTCGGGCAACGTCATCTCGTGGGCGTCCTCGGGCCACGTGGGCTTCAAGGGCTCGCGCAAGTCGACTCCGTTCGCCGCTCAGCTCGCTGCCGAGAGTGCCGCGCGCAAGGCGCAGGAGCACGGCGTCAAGAAGGTCGACGTCTTCGTGAAGGGTCCCGGCTCCGGCCGCGAGACCGCGATCCGTTCGCTCCAGGCGGCAGGCCTCGAGGTCGGCACCATCTCCGATGTCACCCCCCAGCCGCACAACGGCTGCCGTCCGCCCAAGCGCCGTCGCGTCTAGCGGGAAGGAAGTAACAGAACATGGCTCGTTATACCGGACCCATCACCCGCAAGTCGCGTCGACTGCGCGTCGACCTCGTCGGAGGCGACCAGGCCTTCGAGCGTCGCCCGTACCCGCCCGGCCAGCACGGCCGCGCGCGTATCAAGGAGAGCGAGTACCTGCTCCAGCTGCAGGAGAAGCAGAAGGCACGCTTCACCTACGGCGTCATGGAGAAGCAGTTCTCGCTGTACTACAAGGAAGCGAACCGCCTCAAGGGCAAGACGGGTGAGAACCTGCTCCGCATCCTCGAGACGCGTCTCGACAACGTCGTCTACCGTGCGGGCCTCGCTCGCACGCGTCGTCAGGCACGCCAGTTGGTCACGCACGGCCACTTCTTGGTCAACAACAAGAAGGTCGACATCCCCAGCTACCGCGTCTCGCAGTACGACATCATCGACGTCCGCGAGAAGTCGCTGAGCACGCTGCCTTTCCAGATCGCCCGTGAGACCTACGGCGATCGTCCCGTTGCCGGTTGGCTGCAGGTCGTTCCGAACCGTCTCCGCATCCTGGTCCACCAGGAGCCGGAGCGTTCGCAGATCGACATCCCGCTGACCGAGCAGCTCATCGTCGAGTACTACTCGAAGTAGGGCGCTTCGCGCCCCGTGCGCCTTTTGCGTATCTCCGGATACGCAAAAGGCGCACGGGGCCGTAGGCCACATCCCGAGCGTCAAATAGCGGACGCTCTTCCCAGGAGGACATCAATGCTCATTTCTCAGCGACCCACGCTGACCGAAGAGGTCATCGCTGACAACCGCTCGAAGTTCGTCATCGAGCCCCTCGAGCCTGGCTTCGGGTACACCCTCGGCAACTCGCTTCGCCGCACGCTTCTCTCGTCGATCCCCGGCGCTGCTGTCACCAGCATCCGTATCGACGGCGTTCTGCACGAATTCACCACGGTCCCCGGCGTGAAGGAGGATGTCACCGACATCATCCTGAACCTCAAGGGTCTCGTCGTGTCCTCGGAAGAGGACGAGCCGGTCACCATGTACGTCCGCAAGCAGGGCCCCGGCACTGTCACTGCAGGCGACATCGTTCCTCCGGCCGGCGTCACCGTGAACAACCCGGATCTGCACATCGCGACCCTGAACGACAAGGGCAAGCTCGAGATCGAGCTCGTCGTCGAGCGTGGCCGCGGATACGTTCCGGCTGTTCAGAACAAGGCGTCGGGCGCCGAGATCGGCCGTATCCCGGTCGACTCGATCTACTCGCCCGTGCTGAAGGTGACCTACAAGGTGGAGGCCACCCGCGTCGAGCAGCGCACCGACTTCGATCGGCTCGTCCTCGACGTGGAGACCAAGAACTCCATCACCGCGCGGGACGCGCTCGCCTCGGCGGGCAAGACCCTGGTCGAGCTGTTCGGGCTTGCCCGTGAGCTCAACGTCGAAGCAGAAGGCATCGAGATCGGACCCTCGCCCGCCGAGGCCGATCACATCGCATCCTTCGGTCTGCCGATCGAGGATCTGGACCTCACCGTCCGGTCCTACAACTGCCTCAAGCGCGAGGGTGTTCACACCGTCGGCGAGCTGGTCGGCCGTACCGAGTCGGATCTGCTGGACATCCGTAACTTCGGACAGAAGTCCATCGACGAGGTCAAGGTCAAGCTGCACTCGCTCGGCCTCTCGCTCAAGGACAGCCCCGCGACGTTCGATCCGAGCACTGTCGCCGGATACGACGCCGCCACCGGTACCTGGAGCGACACCGACACCGCCGTGAGCGATGCCGACGGCGCCGAGCAGGACTACGCCGAGACCGAACAGCTCTGACGCACTCGCGTCCCGAGCTCTTGATCAGGAGAGATTGACATGCCCAAGCCCACCAAGGGTCGCCGTCTCGGCGGATCGGCGTCGCACCAGAAGGCGATTCTCGCCAACCTGGCCACGGCGTTGTTCGAGCACGGACGGATCACCACCACGGAGTCGAAGGCCAAGCGCCTCCGCCCCTACGCCGAGAAGATCATCACGCACGCGAAGGCCGGCTCGCTGGCTCACCGTCGTGAGGTCATGAAGGACATCCGCAACAAGGACGTCGTTCACACTCTGTTCGCAGAGATCGGCCCGCACTTCGCCGAGCGCGCAGGCGGCTACACCCGCATCATCAAGACCGTCCCCCGCAAGGGTGACAACGCTCCTCAGGCCATCATCGAGCTCGTTCGCGAGCAGACGGTGTCCAACGAGGCGGACCGTGCTCGTCGTGTCCAGGCATCGCAGGCCGCGCCTGCCGCCACGAACGACGAGACCGCCGCTGACGAGGCTGCATCCGATCAGAACGTCGTCGAGGCCGTCGAGGCCGAGGCAACCGACGCTCAGGTCGAGAATGCAGACGCCGTCATCGAGGGTGTCGAGGCAGAGGACGCTCACGCGGCCAACGCCGATGAGGCAGACAAGAAGTAAGAGTGTCCTCGGACTCTCTGGGCGAGCCCGTCACCCCTTTCGGGGGTGGCGGGCTCGCCCGTTTGCGTCTCGATGTCGCCTACGACGGCACTGCCTTCGCCGGCTGGGCTCGACAGCGCGACCAACGGACCGTGTGCGGTGTGCTCGAGGAGCGACTGTCCGCCATCTTCGGTACCCCACTCGAGCTCACCGTGGCCGGGCGGACGGATGCCGGCGTGCACGCCGAGGGCCAGGTCGCCCACGTCGACGTGCCGCGAACCGCGTTGGCCCGCATCGATCCTCGCGATCCCGACCGCGCACCCGACCCGGCGTTGCTGGTGCGGCGACTCGCGCGTTTTCTGCCGACGGACGTCCGCGTCCTGCGTGTGACGTTGGTGTCCGACGATTTCGACGCCCGGTTCTCCGCACTGCGGCGGCACTACGAGTACCGACTGTCTACCGCGCCCTACGGAACTCCGCCCCTCCGAGCGGGTTTCGTGGTGCCGTGGACCCGCACACTCGACGTGGCGGCGATGCAGGAGGCGTCCTCCACTCTCGTCGGCCTCCACGATTTCGTCGCGTTCTGCAAGCGCCGTGACGGCGCCACCACCGTGCGGGAGCTGCAGCGCTTCGACTGGGTGCGGGACGGCGACGATCTCACCGCGCACGTGAGCGCGGACGCGTTCTGCTGGTCGATGGTGCGTTCCCTGGTCGGGGCGATGCTGGCTGTGGGCGAAGGACGCCGTGACCTGACGTGGGTACGCGGCCTGCTGGGAGCCGGTGCGAGGTCGAGTTCGATCACCGTGGCCCCGGCGCACGGCCTGTCGCTGGTGCGTGTCGACTACCCGGTCGATGCGGAGCTGGCCGATCGCAGTCGCACGACCCGGGCCACGCGATCGTTGCCCGGTGCCTGCTGCGGCTAGCCTCTTCAGGCATGGCTCCTGTTCTCGGCGTGATCATCGGCTCGGTCCGGACGGGGCGTGTCGGCCCCACAGTGGCTCAGTGGTTCGTGCGCCGCGCCTCGGCGGACGGGCGATTCGAGGTCCGGGTACTCGACCTCGCGGATGTCGTTCTGCCGATGGATCTCTCGGGTGGCCCCGGTGTCGACGAGCTGATCCGCTGGGTGGACGGCTGCGATGCCTTCGTGCTCGTCACTCCCGAGTACAACCACGGTTGCCCGGCATCGCTGAAATTGGCACTGGACTCGGTGAAGCTCGAATGGCGTGGCAAGCCGGTGGGTTTCGTCTCCTACGGCGGCACGGCCGGGGGAGTGCGCGCCGTGGAGCAGCTGCGTCTGGTGGTCGCGGAGCTGCACATGGCATCCGTGCGCGACGCCGTGCTGTTCCCCCGAGTGAAGAAGGCGTTCGACGCGCACGGCGAGACGTCCGACGGTGCCGCGATCGATGGCGCACAGCGGATGATCGATCAGTTGCTGTGGTGGTCAGAGCGCGCCGGGCAGCCCTACCCGCGCGGCTGAGCCCGGTCGTGGGAGACCCCGCGGTCGACCGATGGCCTCGGTCTCGGCCGCGGTGGTGACGAGGCGCAGGGTGATGCTCCGCGACGCCATCGTCAGGGTTACCTCGTCGGTGACGTTCGGGGACTGGTCGATCACGATGTCGGTCCCGCCGGTCGACGAGGCAGGGTTCACCCGGAGCACCGTTCCCGGTACCGGAGTCGGTCTGTCTCCGGCATGATCGGCGACCACCAGATCCACCGCGGTGCCGGACTCGACGTCCGACACGGGAGTCACCACCGAGAGGGTGCCCGAATCCGCCACCGCGACGGCGAGATGGCGCCATGCATGGGGTCGGTCGGTCATCACCAGGACCACCGCACCGACGGCCACGGCGCGGAAGACGATCTGGTGGACCACGTACAGCTCGCCGTGGACGTCGACGGTGTGGACGTCCCTTCCGAACAGTCGTGCGGTGACGGTGGTTCCGTCGGAGTCGACACCGACGACCTGACCGCATCCCGCGACCGGCAGCACGAGGGTGCTCCACTGCGCTCCCTCGACGGGGTGCGTGGGCGTCGCCGGCCGGGCGGTCGACACGAGGACGTCCTCCAGGCCCTGTCGATGCAGGCCGTCGAGCGTGCTGGACCCCGCGACCCGGATCGATCGGCGCTGCGGAGATTCGGCCGCCAGGTAGCCGTAGGTCGCCGTCGCTTCGGTGGTGGTCGAGAGGGCCGCCCGGACGGCGAGACTCGTGACGTCCGCGTCGTGATCGCCGATCGAGTCGACCGCCGCCGCGGTCCAGGCGGACGGTGCGAGCCGCCGTGAGCGCCAGGTCGATCCGCCGAGCCGGGCGAAGCGCCACTGCGGACGGACGTGACGGAGGGGAACCCCATTCGTCACCAGAAGATCCGCCGCACGGATCTGATCGGCGGTGAGAAGGCTGCCCACGAGACCGTGGGTGCGCAGGACGTGCTGCAGTCGGGCCATGGTCGTGGCGAGCATCTGCACCGACCCAGCAGCAGTTCCGCCCCGACGCGCCGCGGCCGTCTCACCCTCGTGGACGTCGGTCGAGAGGGAGAGGAAGGTTCGCCGCCGCGCCACCGACGCGAGCGGTCCGGCCATGGACAGGTAGCAGTCCGCGGCGCGGCGACCCCGTGCCGGACGCGTGCCGACGGAGGTGACACCCAGGTGGGTGGGCGTGTCCGTGCCCTGCGACAGTCGGTGGACGAGGTCGCGGAGCGGCACCACGGCGTCGGGTGTCGCACCGCGTGAGCCGACCGTCGACCATCCGGCCGCAGCCGGTTCGACGCGGAGTTCCGCGACGATCGTCAGGTCGGATCCGTTCCACACCACACCGATCGGACCGCCGGGACGATCGAACGACAGCACCGTGCGCGCGGGTACCGGTCGATGCGCGAGAAGCCGTGGCCACGCCGAGAGGTGACCCACGACAGGACGCCCGTCCCGGGGGAGGCAGAGTCCGATCACGACGACCACTGCGGCCGTGATCGCCCATCGCGCAGGCACTCCCGACGTCGTGAGCGCGACGGCCACGCCGAGCGCCACTGCCTGCGACACCACGACGTCGCGTGCGGCCGTCATCCCCGGGCGAGTCTCGGACACCATGGCTCCTTCTCTGCGGTCGATGTACTGTGCCCTCACGCGGGACCCCTCCATCGGGTCCGGCGTGTCCGGCGGGGGGCCGGGCCGCGTCGCCGCGGCACCGAGGGCAGGGGATATCGATGGCAGGAACACCGACCACGCGATGGCAGATCGGTGCGCATCGGTTCTCTGTGAGACGGCTCGATCACGCACTGGTCCTGGGCGACACGTCGATGCGGCACGAACCGCTGCGATCGACGGCGCGGGCCTCCGCGGTCGGCGTCGTCGTGGCGGTCCTGATCCTCGCCGGTTGCGCCGCACTCGCCTTCGTCCGACCGGCCGCACGTATCGGTGATGCCGTGATCGTGCTGGACGACGAGAGTGGCGCTCTGTACGTCGTCGAGGACGACACGCTCCACCCCGCGTCCGATCTGGCGTCCGCCCGGTTGTTCGCCGGTCGGCCGGACGAGCCCACCGCGGTCGGTCCGGACGAGATCGCTCGACGCGCCCGAGGCGCCGCGATCGGTATCGGCGGTACGCCGCAGGCGCTTCCGGTCACGACCGGTGCGATGGTCTGGTCCGTGTGCGAGGAGTCGGACAACGGCACGACCGATGTGACCGTCGAACCGGTGGGGACGCAGTCCGTCGCACCGCGTCGCGCACTCGACCCCGACGACGCGCTGGTGTGGCGTCGGGACGGCGTCGACTACCTGGTGCACGGACAGGTGCGCGCGCGGGTGGACCTGCAGAACACCGCCGTGACCCGAGCCCTCGGCCTGGAGGACGCGGTACCCACTCCGGTGTCGGCGGGGCTCTTCGACGCGGTGCCCGAAGCGCCGGAGATCGTGACCCCCACGGTGATCGGGTCGGGCGCTGCTGCCCCGTACCCGATCGGGGGTCGGCCCGTCGGATCCGTGGTGACAGTCGATCTCGGGGATCGCAGCGAGCACTACGTGGTTCTGCAGGACGGCGTGCAGGCGATCGGAGCGGCCACCGCGCAGTTGCTGCGCTTCTCCGATTCGGCCGGCCGGGTGGGTGTCGACACCGTCCCGCCCGATGTGATCGCCCGGGCTCCGAGAACCGCTGCACCTCTGGCGGTCGACACGTTTCCGGAGCGACCACCGATCATCGTGACGGGCGGCGACGCCACCTGCGTGGAGTGGGTCGGGCCGGACGAGTCGACGGGGCGCGGGGCGCAGACGAGGATGACGATCGGTGCGACTGCCGACGCGCGCGCCGTGGCGCTGGCCGGGGCGGACGGTGCAGGGGATGGGCTGGACACCTTCTTCGTGGCACCGGGGTCCGGGCTGTACGTCGCCACCACCGGGCAGGCCGCCGACGACCCGCGCCGCGATTCCGCCTTCTACGTCGCCGACACGGGAACCCGCTTCGGCGTCCCGTTCACGCAGGACGCGGAGGCACTCGGACTCGGCGATCCGGCACCGGCGCCGTGGCCCGTCGTGGGACTGCTGCCGCCCGGTCCGGCGCTGACCGTCGATGCGGCCCGTGTGGGTCACGACGGGTCCTGACGCCGGACCACCGCGCGTACCGCCAGTGCGCCGGACACGAGCAGCAGGATCCCGACGGAGGACGCCAGGGCGAGTAGTGCGTCGCGACGGTCGGCGACCGGCGGTGTCGTGCGCGGGGACAGTCGCACGGACGCGTCGGCACCCCGTGCGACCGCGCTGCCCGTCACCGCCGCCACCGGATCCAGACTGCCGTGGCCGACAGCCGAGTCCCAGTCACCTGCCGGTGAGTGCGCCGTCGTCACGATGCGGTCGATGACATCCGCCGCGGACAGCTCCGGATGACGCGCCCGCACCAGGGCGGCCGTCGCGGAGACGAACGGTGTGGCGAAACTCGTTCCCGTGAAGGCTGTTCGGCGCCCCTCGTCGTCGAGGGTGCCGTCGGCCAGACCGGTACCCGTGGCACCGAGGGACGTGACCTCGGTACCCGGAGCTGCGACGTCGACCCACGGCCCGTTCAAGCTGAACGACGACGGCCGCCCGTCCGGGTCCAGCGATCCCACGGTGAGGACGTACTCGTCGAACCACGCCGGCGACGCGAGAGTCACCGGCAGCGCCGTGTCTCGTCCGTCGATGCCGCGGATGAGGTCGTTCTGCGTCCGGCACCGACGGCCGTCCAGATTCCCTGCAGCCGTGACGATCACGGCATCCCTGTCCACCGCGGCGTACCGCACGGCGGCTCCCAGTGCGCCGTCGCCCATCGACGATCCAGCGCTCGCACAGGCGACCTCCGAGATGTTGACGACGTCCGCGCCCGCGTCGACAGCGGTGCGGATCGCCGCAGCCATCGACTCGACGTCGCCGTACCCCGCGGAGGTGGAACCGTTCTCGTCGGCCTCCCGCTCCGAGGACGTCGCGGCGAAGGCTGCACTGGACTGACGAATCGAGAGGATCGTGGCGTCCGGCGCTCCGCCGGCGAAGCCGGATCCCGGGACCGGCCGAGCAGCGATGAGTCCGGCGACGACGGTGCCGTGTGCATCGCAGTCCTCGAGCCCGTCGCCCGTCGAGACGTAGTCGCCGCCGGCGCGCAGAGTCGGGAGGAGCGGATGTGGTGCGACCCCGGTGTCGATGACGGCGATGATCTGACCTGCGCCTCGGGTGAGGCTCCACACGTCCGAGAACCGGAGCGTCCTCTGAGCCGCGGGTACCAGCGCCGTCACGGGCGCCTCGGAGGCGGCCGCGCACCGGGTGCGCTGCTCGGTCGGTTCGGACGGGGCCGCGGCAGCCGGCTCGGGGAGCAGTCCGGGATCGATCAACGGTGTGTCTGCGGCTGCCGTACCCGCCGTGGGCAGGGCCAGAACGACCATTGCTGCGACGAGACATGCGGTCACCCCTGGTCGTCGCTGAGTCGTCACAGGCCGCGCGCTGCCGAGTAGGCCCCGACGACGAGACAGACGAGAGGAACGATCGAGACCACGACGGCGAGTTCGGCCAGTTCGGCCGCCCGGCGCGCGACGGGGGAGAATCGCCGACCCGGCGCGACGACACCGATCAGGATCGCGAGGACGCCGACCGCCACCGCAGCCCCGGTCCACCACGGCCACAGGTCGGCGCGTGTGGACGCACCGATTGCGAGGACGACGAGGACGGCCGCGACACCCGCGGTGACAGCGACGGCGCAGCGCAGACGATCGACACCCACGCGGCCCCGGCAGCACAGGACGGAGGCGATCGCGGCAGCGGCAGCGAGTCTGCCGGGATCGACGGTCGCGGCGATGTCGTGCGTGGCCACGACGATCGCCCCCGCCGAGGCGAGCAGGGACAACCCCGTCGTGTAGCCGGTGAGGTACTGCTGAGCTGTGCGAGCTCGTTCCGCGACGACGTCGACGTCGGCGAGAGCGGACTCGTGTGCGGCGACGAGGGCGGCTTCCGACGGCCGCGTCGGCGGTCCCTCGTGTCCCGGGTGGTCGAGACGAGCGCCGGCATCGGCGAGTGGTACCGGGGGAAGGCGTATTCCGGCTCGTGCGGCCGACAGTCGCGGGGCGCGGGTGAGCGCCAGGGTGCACACGCCGGCGGTGACCGCCGCGATCGTCACGGTGGGCACGTCGCTCAGCGCCTCGACAGCAGCGGCGACGGCGCCCACGAGGCTCACCGTCGACACCGCGGTGAACGTGGCGCGTCCCTCGCGGCCGGCGATCATCGAGGTGACGACGGACGCCGCCGCGCTCAGCGCGAATCCGAGCACGGCGTCGGCCGCGGCATCCTGTCCGGGAACGAGCATCGTGCCCGCGGCGAACGCGAGGAGACACCCGGTCGACCTGAGACCGAAGCTCAGGGCCGACGGGACGCGCGCCGCGGTGCACACACACGCGGCCACGACGGTGAGCAGCGCGAGGACGGCGAGACTCGCTGCCGCAGGGACTCCGCTCGTTCTCGTCGCGGTCCATCCCGCGGTCGCCAGTGCCGCCGTCGACACGACGGTGGCTGCGACGACCGAGTCGGACCGGGTCCACGAGTGGCCGTTGCAGAGAACGGCCACCGCCTCCGTCAGATCGTCGAAGACCGGCGGTGAGGACTCTCGTCCGCGGTGGAGAACCAGCACGTCGCCGTCCCGAACACCGTTGTCCAGCAACGAGAGACGCGCGTCGAGCGGCACTCCCACCATCGTGGAGAGCGACCGTGGGCCCGGCGAACGATCCGAGTCCGCGCGCTCGTCGATCAGCGCCGTCAGAGCGGGCACCGTCGCGGCGACGGCGACTCCGCCGGGAACCGAGACGTCCACCTCGACGTCCCCCGTGATCACGGTGATGCGCAGCACGGCCGGCTCGATCCGGCGTACCGCGGATTCGCGCGTCGTGGACAGCGGCGCAGCGGTCGGCGCGATGGTCATCGAAAGTCCCCCCGAACTCTCTTCCCGCGGTCGCACCGCGGGTCGTGCGAGCACTATAGGTCAGTTCGGTGACATCGCCTCGCGATATGCACAGGCACGAGGGTTCGTCCACAACCCTCGTCGTCTTCCCTCCCGGTCGTCGGCGTCCGGCGCTACGGTCTGACCCGACTCGCCGAACGGGGCGGCGAGCCACTGGGGGGGGTAGACGTGGTGGTCGGACGTGAGGGCGAGTACGCGACGGCGGTGGACACGCGGGTGGTCCATGGTCGACCGCCGCGCGAGGACGCGCCGCGGGTGCCGGGCGGCACCGTCGAGATGGAGCCGCCACCGGAGATTCCGCGGGTGGTCCCGGGGAACCCGCTCCTGAAGATGCTGCCTCTGGTCATGGTGGTCGCGATGGTCGGCATGGTTGCCCTCATGATCACGTCGGGCGCGGCCGCCAACCCGATGACGCTGCTGTTCCCGGCCATGATGGTGGTGTCCATGCTGGGGATGTTCGCCGGTGGGGGCCGCGGAGGCGGGCCACGGACGGCCGAACTCGACGAATCGCGCAAGGACTATCTGACGTACCTCGGTGCGATGCGCGAGCGGGTCCGGTCGACGGCGTCGGCGCAGCACGAGGCACTGGCCTTCTCCCATCCTGATCCGTCGACGCTGTCCTCGTTCGCCGGAACCTCACGCATGTGGGAGAGGCGGTCGACAGACGACGACTTCGTCCATCTGCGGGTGGGCGTGGGCGACCAACGACTCGCCACTCGCCTCGTCACACCCGACACGGGTCCGCCCGAGGGTCTCGAGCCTGTGTCGGCCGCCCTCCTGCGCTCGTTCGTCCGGACCCATGCCATCGTGTCGGACCTTCCCACCGCGGTCTCGTTGCGCGCGTTCTCCGTGATCGGTGTCGACGGCCCCGTCGAGGCGGCGAGAGCGCTCGTGCGCTCGATGGTGTTGCAGGCGTGCACTTTCCACAGTCCGGACGACATCAGTGTGGTGGTCGTCGTGGACGACTGCACCGCGGCGACGTGGGACTGGACGAAGTGGTTGCCGCACCACGGGGACGAGACCGCGTCGGACGGTGGCGGGCGACGGCGGCTGACCTTCGGATCGCCGGCGGAGGCAGCGCGGGACCTCGCTGTCCCGGCGGCAGACTCGTCGACCGGTGCGCGGCCCCATCGCATCGTGGTCGTGGATCGCGGTGCCGAGGACGGTGTCGAGGATGCCGAGACATGGGAGACCGTGACGAGGGGCGGGGACGTGACGGTCCTGACCGTGTCCGGTGCGGGCCGGGACGGCACCGCGGATCGCACACTCGTCCTGGTCGTCGGCGACGGCGCGGACAGGCCTGCGCTCGGCGCACGGAGCGCGGCCGGAGTCGAGATGTTCGGTACCGCGGACGGTGTGGACGTGGTCACCGCCGCCGTGGTGGCGCGGGGACTCGCTCGATTCCGGACGGGCGACACCGTCGTGCGGGCGGAGGGTGGCCCGCGCGTCCGAGCATGGGAACACCTGCCCGGCATGACGTCTCCCGACAGTCTCGACCCCGGCGTCGCCTGGTCCTCCCGTTCCGGGCGGTCGCGACTGCGCGTCCCGTTCGGACTCGACGACGACGGTCGCGTCGTCGAGCTCGACCTGAAGGAGGCCGCCGAGGGGGGTATGGGACCGCACGGACTCTGTATCGGCGCCACGGGATCGGGAAAGTCGGAACTGTTGCGGACGCTGGTGCTCGGACTCGTCGCGACGCACCCGCCCGACGTCCTGAATCTCGTCCTCGTCGACTTCAAGGGTGGGGCCACGTTTCTCGGACTGGAATCGGCGCCTCACGTCGCGGCCGTCATCACCAACCTGTCCGAGGAAGCGCAGATGGTCGAGCGGATGCGCGACGCGCTCGCGGGCGAGATGACTCGACGGCAGGAACTGCTCAGGGCCGCCGGCAATTACGCGAACGTCTCCGATTACACCCGTGCGCGCGAGGGTGGTGCCGCACTCGCGCCTCTACCGGCGCTCTTCGTCGTCGTCGACGAGTTCTCCGAACTGCTGACCCGGTTCCCCGAGTTCGCCGAGCTCTTCGTCGCGATCGGGCGACTCGGGCGCTCGCTGCACATCCATCTGTTGCTGGCGAGCCAGCGGCTCGACGAGGGTCGGCTGCGCGGACTCGACAGTCATCTCTCCTACCGCATCGGTCTGAAGACGTTCTCGGCCTCCGAATCTCGATCGGTTCTGGGTGTCGCCGACGCGCATCACGTGACCGGGGGTCCGGGAGTGGGGTTCCTCAGAACGGACTCCAGCGAGCTGGTGCGCTTCACCGCGATGTTCGTCTCGGGTCCCCGTCTGCGGAGCGACGAGCCCGCAGCGCTCTCGGTCGGCGCAGGCTCGACCGGGCCCCGTCTCTTCACGGCGGCGCCGGTGCCGCTGCTCGACGAGACCGCCCTCGAACCGGCGGGCGAACCGCCGTCTCCGTCCGAGTCGTCGGACGGCGGCACCATCCTCTCCGCCGTCGTCGCGCGAGTGCGCGGTCACGGGCGTCCCGCACACCGGGTGTGGCTACCGCCGTTGGACCGGCCCGTCACACTCGACTCGGTGTCACCGGACACGGCGCTCGGCGGTGACCGGCCCGACGCGGCGGGGTCACTGCGCGCCGTGGTCGCACTGGTCGACCGGCCGTACGACCAGCGACGCGATGCACTCGAACTCGACCTCACCGGTGCGTCCGGGCACGTGGCGATCGTCGGGGGACCGCAGTCCGGCAAGTCCACCGCGCTCTGCACGCTCGTCCTCGATCTGGCTCTGCGGTACTCCCCGCACCACGTGCAGTTCCACGTCCTGGACTTCGGCGGTGGATCCGTCGGACGGCTGGTAGGCCTTCCTCACGTCGGATCCGTCGCGGTCCGCTCGGAGGCGGACGCCGTGCGACGCATCGTCGCCGACGTGGTCGGAACCGTTCGACGCCGCGAGGAGTTGTTCCGCACCGGCGAGATCCGGTCGATGGCCGACGCGCGGCGCAGGCGAGAGTCGGGTGGAGACAGTGCACCGCCGGTGCCGGACATCGTTCTGGTCGTCGACGGGTGGAGCACGATCCGAGCCGAGTTCGAGGCCCTCGAACCGTCCCTGCACCAGCTGGTGTCGAGCGGACTCTCCTACGGGGTGCACGTCGTCCTCGCCGCGAGTCGGTGGGCCGAGCTCCGTCCCGCGGTGAAGGATGCCGTCACCACGAGAGTCGAACTGCGCATGGGTGATCCGTCGGACTCGGACATCGGCCGAGCACGGGCGATGCACGTCCCGACGCGTCGGCCCGGTCGAGGCATCACCCCGGACGGGTTGCATCTGCTCGTCGCGCTCCCGCGTGTCGACGGCATCGCCGACACGGACGATCTCGGACACGGGACCGACCGCGCGATCGCCGAGTCGGTCCACCGGTGGCGGGGTGACGCACCGACGCCCCCGGTGCGACTGTTGCCGCGTCGACTCGAGCGCGACGACCTTCTGTCGTCCGTGTCGGCGTGGTGGCCACCGTCCGCCTCGGGGACATTCGTCGCCACCGTGCCGGTGGGTGTCGACGAGAACGATCTCGCGCCGGTCGTTCTGGATCTGGCCGAGCATCCGCACCTTCTCGTCCTCGGCGACTCGGGCTGCGGGAAGACCAGTCTGCTGCGATCGATCTGCCGTTCGCTCGCGCAGGCCAACGACGCCACGTCGCTGAGAATCCTCGCCGTCGACTACCGACGAACCCTGCTGGGCGACATCCCGTCCGATCGGCTCGCCGGTCACGCTTCCACGGCCGAGCAGGCCACGACGATGGTCGCCGAACTCGCGACCTACCTGCGTGCCCGCCGTCCGGGACCGGACACCACTCGTCGCGAACTCGCTGCGAGATCCTGGTGGACCGGTCCCGAGATCGTCGTGGTCGTCGACGACTACGACCTCGTCGTCACGCCGCACGGAAACCCGCTGACCGAGTTGCTGGAACTGCTGTCGCAGGCGCGGGACGTCGGTCTGCATCTCGTCGTCGCACGTCGGTGCGGCGGATCCGCTCGGGCACTGTACGAACCGGTCCTCGCGAGGCTCAAGGACCTGGCATCACCGGGACTGGTGATGAGCGGGAGCCGAGAGGAGGGCGTCCTGCTCGGCTCCGTCCGTCCGTCCGAACTCCCACCCGGACGCGGTGTGCTGGTCGGGCGCGAAACGGCGACACTGGTGCAGACCGCGCTGTGCGAGACCGCGCCGGACGAGCGGTGACGTCGCCCGTCGGGCTCGTCACGACCGTGGACGCGGTGTGGTGTTCACGGTTCGGGGTGCTGTCGAGAACTCCCGCAGACGGTTCCGCGTCCGTGGACGTCCTCGGCCACATCGACGACCGCGTCGTCACTCTCGCCGACGGACGCGAGGTCGAGGTGTCGACGATGGTGTCCGAGATGTTCACCGACGCTCTGCGCGATGCGGGGGTGCACGGTGGGGATCACGACCTGGTGCTGGTGCACTCACCGCACTGGGGAGCCGTGCGCTGCAGCGTCCTCACCGCGGCCGCGCGACCCCCTCGCGCGTGACGTCCTCCTCGTGTCGTCGGCGCTCGTCGCGCGGGACGCGGCGCAGTCGGCCCGGCCCTGCCCGTGCGGTGGATCACGCTGCCGAACAGTGGTTCTCGACCGCACACCGCACCGCACCACGGTCTCGACCGTGGTGAGTACGGCCATCAGCAGCGACGTCGTGGACTGTGTTCTGACCGACCCCGCGATCGGAGGGGACGACGAGCTGACGGTGTCGCGCACTCGTGCCGCGGTGGACGGAGCTCTCGCTGCCGCGCCGGCCTGCCGACTCGTCGTGCACGGCACGAGTGACACCTTGCCGCGAGCCGTACTCGACGAGATGAGCGATCTGACGGTGGTGACGGTTGACGACGAGGAGATGGCGGCAGCCGTGGTCCCGAGCGCGGGCGCGAGTTCCCTCCCGGTTCCGCCCGTCACAACGTCCGTACCGGCCGAGCTCACGCCCGGTAGGACGGGCGCGTGGCTGGCCGAACGAGCCGCCGCGGCGGCCGTGGACCGTCGGCGCACGACCCGACGGCCGGTCCTGGTGGCAGCGGTGGCGACCGCGGTGGTGTGCGTCAGCATCGGCGTCGCGGCACTGACCAGCGGACAGTCGCCCGCGCCTGCGACGGAGCGACCACGAGCCGCAGAACCGTCCATGGTCCCGGCCGGGCCCACTCGACCCACCGCGCCCACCACCGAGCCGGGCGCCGCGACGACGACGAGCGCCCCCGCCGGTACCGACTTCTCGATCGCGGGAACACACCTGATCGTGCCGGTGGGGTGGCATGTCGAGCCGGGTACGGAGCGGGTCGAGATCCGTCCCGACGCACCCGCCGGCATGCGACTGGTGCTGGTGGTCCGCGAACTCGGTGTGGGCGTCGGACTCCCCGACGTGCAGGCCACCCTGTCGGCCGGGGTCGACGCCGCACCCGATCGACTCGGCGGGCTCGATCGACGGTCGGACGTATCCGATCGTCCCGCGCTCGTCTACACCGAGAAGGCGTCCGACGGCTCGACGGTGGCGTGGACGGTGATCGTGTCACCGGGGGAGCAGACGAGTCTCGGCTGTCAGAGCACCGAGGCCGCGAACCCCGTGATGGCGGAGGTCTGCACCGCGGTCCTCGCGTCCCTCGTCGTCGGGTGACGCGGTGGCGGAGACGGAACCGTTCGCCGAGTCGTCGCGTCGAAGGAGGTGCAGGGGAAGTTCCGGGTACCGGCCCGGACCACACCGAGGGGGGATCGAGAGACCATGTCGCAGATGAAGACCACCGTCGAGACGATGCACGTCACCGCAGGGAAGGTGGACCAGCTGACGCTCGAGATCAAGGCGCTGCTGGACCAGCTGCGTGGCGACGTCCAGGCCGTCGGAGGGAGTTGGGAAGGCGCGGCGGCGATCGCGTTCCAGAACGTCATGACCAGCTGGGACGGCAGCGCGAACAAGTTGCAACTCGCGCTGGGTTCGATCGGGGACGCCATCAAGTCGAGCGGGACCGCCTACGGCGCTGCCGACGACGACA
The DNA here is from genome assembly GCF_030818285.1 of Rhodococcus sp. SORGH_AS_0301. Taxonomy (NCBI): domain Bacteria; kingdom Bacillati; phylum Actinomycetota; class Actinomycetes; order Mycobacteriales; family Nocardiaceae; genus Rhodococcus; species Rhodococcus sp. SORGH_AS_0301. The sequence goes on along the minus strand of NZ_JAUTAC010000002.1, from coordinate 2,427,519 downwards.
ACACGCGCACCGTCACCGCCGCGGGCGGTTCGCTCAACCTCTGACCCGCCGATCATCCGATCTGCCCATCACTCACGTCAGGAAGGACGTTCACCATGAGATACGTGTTCGGTGCCATCGACCAGGTCACTGCTCAGATCGACGCGAAGCAGGCCACTCTCAACAGCAAGCTCGACGAACTGCGCCAGATCATCTCGCCGCTGGTGGCGGAATGGGAAGGCACGGCGTCGGAGTCGTACCAGGACAAGCAGCGCCAGTGGGACTCGGCGGCCCTGGAGCTCAATCAGGTTCTCGAGGCGGTCGGCAGTGCCGTCGGTCAGGGCAACGCCGACATGCAGGCACGCGAGGCGGCGAACCGGGGAATGTTCGCCTGATCACGGACGAGGTGGGCAACCGGGGCGTGGGGGGTGTCCGGTTGCCCATCTCCGACGGTCCGTACGACTCCGGTCGGCGCGGGGCGGATACTGGACGTCGTCATGACACAGCCGAATCAGCCCGTCACCGACCCGAGCGACCGCGACCACGCGGCTCGGGCGATCGCCCGCAGCCGGGTCGCGGCGGAACGTGCGCTCACCGAGGCCCGCATCGTGTCGCTCGCACGACAGCACCAGGCCATCGTCGAAGGGTCGCAGTGGACCACGGACGACGACGAGCACGACCCCGAGGGGTCGACCATCGCATTCGAGCGCGCCGCCATCGCATCGATGTCGAGAGAGGCGCGGGAGGACCTGCGCGAACTCGACGACGCGGAGATGCGGATCGAGCGCGGCACCTACGGACAGTGCGAGGTGTGCGGCGGGGCGATCTCCGACCCCCGCCTCGAGGCGCTGCCCACTGCTCGCCGCTGCATCGACTGCACCTCTCGTCGGCGATGACGGTCGAGGGGTTTTGACCTGCCAGTACGTGGGCCGGTAAGGTACACCGTTGGCGTTCGGTACATCGAGTCGTCATGCACGACCGATACCGGTCCCTCGGGTCTCCACTGGCCGCCGAGACGATCGACCACGCGCCTGGCCAGCACCATCAGCGATGAGACAAGGAAGTTCTGTGTCCACGTACAGCCAAAAGGCCGGGGATGTCACCCGGACCTGGCACGTGATCGACGCCACCGACGTCGTTCTCGGCCGCCTCGCAGTCCAGGCAGCAACTCTGCTGCGTGGCAAGCACAAGCCCACGTATTCCCCCAACCTCGACGGCGGAGACTTCGTCATCGTCATCAACGCTGAGAAGGTCGCGATCAGCGGCAACAAGCGGACCGACAAGTTCCACTACCACCACTCGGGCTTCCCGGGCGGTCTCCGTGCGCGCAGCATCGGTGAGGTTCTGGACAAGAACCCCGACCGCGTCGTGGAGAAGGCCATCAAGGGCATGATCCCCAAGACCAAGCTCGGCAACCAGATCGCCGGCAAGCTCAAGGTCTACGCAGGTCCCGATCACCCCCACACGGCTCAGCAGCCCGTCCCGTACGAGATCAAGCAGGTGTCCCAGTGACCGCTCCCGAAGAGAACGTCGTGACCGAGACGGCCGAAGAGACCGTCCCCATCGGTGACTCCGTCGAGATCGCCGACGAGTTCGTCTCCGTCGAGGAGCCCGAGGTCGTCGCCGACATCGAGGCCGCCGCTCGTCCCGCCATCTACATCGATCGCCCCGTCACCACGGTCGGTCGTCGTAAGGAAGCCGTCGTGCGCGTGCGCATGACCCCCGGCTCGGGCGACTTCAAGCTCAACGGCCGCACCCTCGAGGACTACTTCCCCAACAAGGTGCACCAGCAGCTCATCAAGTCCCCGTTCGTCACCGTCGAGCGTGCGGACGGCTTCGACATCGTCGCCCTCCTGCACGGTGGCGGCCCGTCCGGCCAGGCAGGCGCCCTGCGTCTCGCCATCGCCCGTGCCCTCATCGAGGTCACCCCGGACGATCGCCCCGCCCTCAAGAAGGCCGGCTTCCTCACGCGTGACCCGCGTGCCGTGGAGCGCAAGAAGTACGGCCTGAAGAAGGCTCGTAAGGCATCGCAGTACTCGAAGCGCTGATCTCAGCACTTCTGGAGAAGCAGGCGCTCCGGCTGGTCCTCGGACCGCCGCGGGCGCCTGCTTCATGTCACGGCACCTGCATTCGCTCCACCTGCTCGGAAGAGGTAACTGTCATGGCCCGGTTGTTCGGTACCGACGGAGTTCGGGGACTGGCGAACGAGGAGGTGACGGCAGACCTCGCACTACGACTCGGCCGTGCCGCCGCAGCGGTGCTCGGCGAGGTCGCCTCGTCGACCACCCACCCCCTGGCCGTGGTCGGACGGGACCCGCGCGCGAGCGGCGAGATGCTCGAAGCCGCGATCGTGGCCGGACTGTCCTCCGCCGGAGTCGACGTACTCACGGTCGGTGTCGTCCCCACCCCGGCCCTGGCCTACTTGACCGACGACTACGACGCGCAGCTCGGCGTCATGATCTCCGCATCGCACAACGCGATGCCCGACAACGGCATCAAGTTCTTCGCGGCCGGCGGCCACAAGTTGGACGACGACCAGGAGGACCGCATCGAAGCGTTGCTCGACGCGCCCGCCACGGGCCCCGTCGGTGCCGCCATCGGCCGCGTGCGACAGGCCCCGGACGCCCTCGCCCGCTACGAGAGCCATCTCGCGACCATCGTCACCCGACGCCTCGACGGCATCACCGTCGTCGTGGACTGCGCTCACGGAGCCGCCTCGACCGCCGCGCCGGACGCCTACCGCGCCGCGGGCGCGACCGTGATCGCCATCAACGCCGACCCGGACGGCCTCAACATCAACGACGGATGCGGGTCCACTCACCTCGACGTGGTGCAGAAGGCCGTCGTCGAGCACGGCGCAGACCTCGGACTCGCCCACGACGGCGACGCGGACCGCTGTCTCGCAGTGGACGCGAGCGGCGCCGTGGTCGACGGGGACGCGATCATGGCGATCCTCGCGATCGCGATGCACCAGCGCGGCGAGCTTCCCGACGACACGCTGGTCGCCACCGTCATGAGCAATCTCGGACTGCACATCGCGATGCGTGACGCCGGAATCACGGTGCGCACCACCGCTGTCGGCGATCGCTACGTTCTCGAAGAACTGCGCGCCGGCAATTACGGACTCGGCGGTGAGCAGTCGGGGCACATCGTCCTGCCCGCCTTCGGCACCACCGGTGACGGTGTGCTGACGGGCCTGCAGATCATGGCCAGGATGGCCGAGACGGGACGCACCCTCGAGGACCTCGCGTCCGTCATGCGCACGCTGCCCCAGGTGCTGATCAACGTGCCCGTGCAGGACAAGTCCGCCGCGACGTCGGCTCCGCTCGTGCAGGACGCGGTGACCCGTGCAGAGGACGAGCTCGGACGAGAGGGGCGAGTGCTGTTGCGTCCCTCGGGAACCGAGCAGCTCGTCCGCGTGATGGTGGAAGCGGACACTGCAGACACCGCCCGCCGGCTCGCCGACCACATCGCGGATGTGGTCGGCGCCGTCGGCTGACGTCTCGGCCCGTCAGCCGATGAGGGCCTTGAGCTGCTCCACCTGACCCACGCGGCCAGCGGTGTCGGCTGCGATGGGGTGGATGTTCAGTGTGGTCACACCCGCGGACTCGAAGGCGGCGAGGCGCTCCTTGACGTAGCTCTCGGTGCCGATCAGCGAGATCGACCGGACCAGCTCGTCGGGAACGGCGGCCGTGGCCTCCTCCTTCTTGCCGGCCAGGTAGAGGTCCTGGATCTTCTCTGCCTCCGCCTCGTACCCGTACCGCACCGCGAGGTCGTTGTAGAAGTTCTTGCCCTTGGCGCCCATGCCACCGATGTAGAGCGCGAGCTGGGGCTTGATCCACGGAAGGAACTGGTCGGCGTCGTCGCCGATGGCCACGGCGGGGCTGGCGTAGACGTCCAGCTCACCCAGAGACGGGTCGCGCTTCGCCTTACCGGCCGCGAGCGACTCGCCCCACACCGACTCGGCCTTCTCCGGATGGAAGAAGATGGGCTCCCAGCCCTGGGCCAGCTCGGCGGTGAGCGCGACGTTCTTGGGTCCGAGTGACGCGATGACGATCGGAATGTCGGCTCGCACAGGATGATTGATGAGCTTGAGCGGCTTGCCCAGACCCGTGCCCTGATCGGCGGGCAGCGGAATCTGGTAGTACTTGCCTTCGAACTGCACCTTCTCGCGGCGCCACACCTGGCGGCAGATCTCGATGATCTCGCGGGTGCGGCCGAGCGGGGCGTCGTACTTGACGCCGTGGAATCCCTCGATCACCTGGGGGCCGGACGCGCCGATACCCATCACGAATCGTCCGCCGGAGACGTAGTCGAGACCGGCGGCAGTCATCGCGAGCAGCGACGGCGTGCGGGTGTAGATCTGGAAGATGCCCGATGCCAGCTGGATCGTCGAGGTCTTCGCCGCGAGGAAGCCGATCTGGCTCACCGCGTCGAACGAGTACGCCTCGGGAATGAACGCGATGTCCATTCCCGCCCTCTCCAGGGCCCCGACCTCCTCGACCGTCTCGCTGAACCCGCCCGAGTAGTTCAATTGCATACCGATGCGCATGGGGCTCCCTGATCGCCGAAGTGTGTGTTACTCACCTGTGAATTCGGAGGTTACCGGTCCTACCGGCCGTGCCCACCGACGGCTGCCGTTTCGCGGGAACGCGGGGAAGCGGCGGTGCGTCTGATCTGTGGGGATCGCGCTCTCGAGCATCACTTCGGAAGGGACGACATGGCCAGTGGAACGTCGCGAGGCGGAACGACGCTGGACGAGGGGGCAGCCCGGGCGGCGATCGCGGCCCTCGAGGAGTCCGCGACAGCCGTACGAAGGTCCGCCGAGCGCGGTGTGGGCGGTCTGTTCGGTGTCGAGTCGGCGGGCCGGAACCACCGGGCGGAGGCGGCCGCCCTGCAGGACAGCCTCGGGCGGTTGTCGGAGGGCCTGCGGTCCTGGTCGGACGCCACCGCTGCGACGTCGGCCGCCCTGCGGGCGTCGATCGACGGCTCGGTGTCGCTCGACGATGTCACCGCCCTGCGCGTCGCGGCGCCGGGTGTGCCGGCACAGCGAGGTGACCGGTGACCGCACCGGTGCCGTCGACGATCGACGGTCTGCTGGATCTCGGGAGTGAGGGCCTGACGTTCTTCGCGACGTTCCTCCCGCTGGTCGGAGCGAGCGGCGCGCCGATGACCACGACCCACGTCGCGCTCTGCGCTCGCTACGACGAGCAACGCGGACTCGACACCGAGGCTCTCCGGGCTGACGCCGACCGGCTCGGCGCCGCGGCGGCCGAGGCGCGCGCGGAGATCGGGCGTCAGTCCGACGCAGCGGAGTCGTTGGGGCAGGCCTGGTCGGGAGATGCCGCCGACGCCGCGCTCGACCTCCTTCGACGGCAGTGCGCGAGGTCGGCCGGCCACGCCGATCAGCTCGAGGCGATCGGTTCAGCGATCGCCTCCGCGTCGGCGGGGTTGCACGCGATCGTCGAGGACAAGTCGATCGCCGCCTCCGCGTTCCGCACCGACGAGGTGGGCGGTCGCGATGCAGCGCAGGTCGCGGCCACCATCGCCGGAGCCGGAGGTGCATCCGCACCCGACGCGGTGCGGACGCTGGCCTCGGTGTTCCCGGGCCTCGAGGCGATGCTGCTGTCCGCGTCGGATCCCGGCCGGCGGCAGGCCGAGGTCCTCGAACCGGTCGCAGCCCGATGCCGAGAGTGGTTGGACACCGTGTTCGTGCCGGCGATGACCGAGCGTGTGGCCGCATTCGAGGAACTGTGCACCTCGACGGAGACCGCCGTGTCCGAGATCTACGCGGCACTCTGCGCCGCTGCGGCGGACATCGACGGCTCCCCGTGGCCGAGTGGTCACCGGTCCGTCGAGGACGACGCGTGCGAGTGTGTGCCGGCGGAAGGCACCGTGCCGGCTGCAGCGACCACGCTGGCGTCGGTGACGGCGCCGGCCGCTGCACCCGAGCCGCCGTCGCTCGCCGTCGCGCCCTCTCCTGTGGTCGCGGAGCCGCCCGCGACGCTGCCTGTCGCTCCCGTCGAGGATCGCTCACCGCTCGCCGAACTGATCGGGCGGGCGGTGCGGGACGCGGTGACCGAGGTGGTGTCGACTGCGGCGCCGTGCGACCCACCGCCCGCCGAGGCGCAGATCTCACCGGAGGCGGCGCTGACTGCGCCTGCCGAGAACGTCGAGCGCGGTCACCTCGAGGCGGAGCTCGAGGGGCGCGGGGTGAGTGTCGCCCTCGGCGCGGACGGGGCTGTGGACATCCGCACCCACGACGCGGCGGGGGAGTCCCATCACTTCGCTCTCGCTGCCGGGCCTCTCGGACTGCCCGTCCTCACCGAGGTGATGGACGAGGCGGCGCCGCAATCGGATCAGCCGTCGGAGCCGTCGTCCGAGACCCCGGACACAGCGGAACGGGACGAGCCGCATCGGGAGGCAGTCGAACAGGACGCAGCGGATGAAGGGCTCCCGGTCGTCGAGGCCCCGGTCGTCGCACCACCGGTCGTCGCGCCACCGGTCGTCGCACCACCGGACTGCATTCCCACTGCGGTGGAATCCGGCGGTGTCACGGAACCCGTTGCGCCGCAACCGGTCACGGATCCGATCGGTGAGGCGGCGACGGTCGGCGAGCCGGCGCGACCCGAGCTCGCGGAAGCCGGTCCGCTGTGAACTCGCAGAACACCGCGGACATCATCGACGCCGTCGTGCGGGAGCACCGGCGGGCGACGCAACGTGTGCGGACCCGCCTCGCAGCCATCGACGAGGAGGCTCGGAAGCGCTCGGAGGCCGCGCGGGTGGTGCCGCGTCGCGCCGGAGTGATCCTGCGATCGCCCACAGAGGCGGTGGCCGGCGACGAGGCTCCGCCGGGGGCGCCTCAGCGACCGGCGAGGTGGCTCAGCTGACGGATCGCGCTGACCTTCTTGGGGGCGTCCGCGGTCGGCGCGTTCGGGTCGACCACCTCGGTGCCCTTGACGACGGCGTCGGGATCGGAGAAGTCGGAGTACGTGTCGTCGCCCGCGAGGCGGTGCAGGAGGAAGCCGGTGAGCAGTGCCTGCACCGAGCGCCGAGTCTTCGGCTGGGCGTTGCCGACGCCGAGGAAGCTGAGCAGCTTCCGGCCCTCGACCATGCCGTCACCTTCCGACTTGTCGATCACGCGGAGCAGGGTGGGGCCACCGAGCGCATCGGCGAGCGCGACGGGCTCGGCGGTGAGGGAGTTCAGTTCGGAGGGACTGCCGAGAACCAGAGCGGGCGCCGTGACCGCGTCGGCGATGCCGGGCGACAGGGCGCGCGGAGAGGTGGGCGCCGGATAGAGCGCACCGAGAGCGGCGACGTCCGATCGCTGAGCCGCGGCGATCACCGCGGCGCCCGCGCCCATGGAATGGCCCACCAGGCCGAGCTTGGCGGGGTGCACGCTGATGTCGCCGGTGCCGAGACGGATGCCGGTGCACACGTCGAGCGCGACGAGGAGATCCTGCGCCAGGGCACTGTGGGAGGGCACCGGTCCGCGCTGCGTGTTCGGCGCGACGACGACGATGCCCCACGACGCGAGGTGCCGCAGCGTGGAGTCGTAGTGCGAGGCGCCGGTCATCCAGCCGTGCGCGAAGGCGATCGCCGGCAGTCCCGTGCCCTCACTGGGCGTGTAGATCACACCGGGCAGGCCCGCGAGAGCGAGGTCACCGCGCAGCACGCGATGGGGACCCCGCTTGGTCAGGTCGGCGACCAACTTCTGCGTCTTCGGCACAGCACTGACCGTAGTCGACGCGGCAGTTCGCCATGCCGTCGACGTGCGGGCGGCCGGAGCGCCGTCCGCGCCGAAGTAGGCTGTCGTCCCATGTGCGGAATCGTCGGGTACGTCGGACATCGTCGAGCGCTACCGGTGGTGGTGGAGGCATTGCGCCGGATGGAGTACCGCGGATACGACTCGGCCGGCATCGCCGTCCTGGACGGGTCCGGGGGAATGGCCGTCGAGCGCAAGGCCGGGAAACTGGCCAACCTCGAGGCCGAACTGGACGAACTCGGGCGGGACACCTTCGTCGGCACCAGCGGGATCGGCCACACCCGGTGGGCCACCCACGGACGGCCCACCGATCGCAACGCCCACCCGCACCGCGACCGCGCCGACCGCGTCGCCGTCGTGCACAACGGCATCATCGAGAACTTCGCGCCGCTGCGCGCCGAACTCGAGAACGCAGGCGTCGAGTTCGAGTCGGACACCGACACCGAGGTGGCCGTCCATCTGGTCGCCGCCGCCTACGACGAGGGCCCCACGGCCGGAGACTTCGTCCAGAGCGCCCTCGCGGTGCTGCAGCGCCTCGAAGGCGCCTTCACGCTCGTGTTCACCCACGTCGATCACCCCGACACCATCGTCGCGGCCCGTCGCTCCACCCCGTTGGTCGTCGGCGTCGGCGAGGGCGAGATGTTCGTCGGGTCCGACGTCGCCGCCTTCATCGAGCACACGCGCGACGCGGTCGAGCTCGGGCAGGACCAGGTCGTGGTGATCACCGCCGACGGCTACGACGTCATGAACTTCGACGGGTCCGAGGCCGAGGGGCGTCCGTTCCGCATCGACTGGGACCTCGCCGCCGCCGAGAAGGGTGGTCACGACTACTTCATGTTGAAGGAGATCCAGGAGCAGCCCGCGGCGGTCGCGGACACCCTCCTCGGACACTTCACCGACGGTCGCATCGTCCTCGACGAGCAGCGACTGTCGGATCAGGAGCTGCGCGACGTCGACAAGGTGTTCGTCGTCGCGTGCGGCAGCGCGTACCACTCGGGGCTGCTGGCGAAATACGCGATCGAGCACTGGACGCGCCTCCCCGTGGAGGTGGAGCTGGCCAGCGAGTTCCGTTACCGCGACCCCGTTCTCGACCGCTCGACACTCGTGGTGGCCATCTCCCAGTCGGGCGAGACCGCCGACACGCTGGAGGCGGTCCGGCACGCGAAGGAGCAGAAGGCCCGAGTCCTGGCCGTCTGCAACACCAACGGTTCCCAGATCCCGCGCGAGGCCGACGCGGTGCTCTACACGCGGGCGGGACCGGAGATCGGTGTCGCGTCGACCAAGGCGTTCCTCGCCCAGGTGACGGCCAACTACCTGGTCGGTCTGGCGTTGGCGCAGGCTCGCGGTACCAAGTACCCGGACGAGGTCGCACGGGAGTACGCGGATCTCGAGGCCATGCCGGACCTGGTGAGGAAGGTGCTCGAGACGGTCGAGCCCGTTCGCGCTCTGGCCCGCGAGTTGGCGTCGTCACCGACGGTGCTGTTCCTGGGTCGCCACGTCGGTTACCCGGTCGCCCTCGAAGGTGCGCTCAAGCTCAAGGAGCTCGCGTACATGCACGCCGAGGGCTTCGCCGCCGGCGAGCTCAAGCACGGTCCGATCGCCCTCATCGAGGACGACCTGCCCGTGATCGTCGTGATGCCGTCGCCGAAGGGCCGAGCGGTGCTGCACTCGAAGATGCTCAGCAACATCCGTGAGATCCAGGCGCGCGGCGCCCGGACCGTCGTGATCGCCGAGGAGGGCGACGAGACGGTGCGGCCGTTCGCCGATCACCTCATCGAGATTCCGGCCGCGCCGTCACTGCTGCAGCCGCTGTTGTCGACGGTGCCGCTGCAGGTGTTCGCCGCCGAGGTCGCGCAGGCGCGCGGCTACGACGTGGACAAGCCGCGCAACCTCGCGAAGTCGGTCACCGTCGAGTGATCAGCTCTCTCGGACGATGACGGTGCCCGTCATGTTCGGGTGCACCGAGCAGAAGTACGGGTACGTGCCGGGGTCGTCGAACGTCTGACTGAACTGACCCGACGAGATCATCGGGCTGTGCAGCAGACGGGACGCCGCGTCGATGCCGATCACGTTGTGCGCGACACCGGTGTCGTCGAAGAACCACGTGACGGTGTCGCCGGGCGAGATGGTGACGCTGGCAGGGGAGTAGGCCATCGCGGCGACCGTGACGACGTTCGGCCCGGTCGGATGTTCGGCGGTGGGGGCGTCCTCGGTGCACGATGTGAGCGACAGTGCCAGTGCGGCAGTGACTCCGATCGTCGCCGCGAGTGTTGTCAGGCGAGCCATGATTCCCACGGTAGACCTGCCGTGCATCGTGGCCTGTCGGCGCTACCGTGGGACGCATGCGTCACTTCCACACCGCCGACGAGGTGCGAGCGGCGGAAGCCCCGCTGCTGGCCCGACTGCCCGAGTACGCGGCGATGCGCCGCGCGGCCCACGGACTGGCGACGGTCGTCGCTCGTGAACTCCGGGCCCGCACCGGCGGGGTGGTCGGCAGACGGGTGCTCGTTCTCGCCGGATCCGGGGACAACGGCGGCGACGCGCTGTTCGCCGGCGCCGAACTACGGCGGCGCGGCGTTGCCGTGGAGGCACTGCTGCTCCGCCCCGATCGCGCCCACCCCGCCGCACTGGCGGCGTTCCGGGCCGCCACGGGACGTGTGGTGACGCTGGCCGGCGACCCCGATCTGGTGATCGACGGCATCGTCGGCCTGTCCGCGCGGGGATCGCTCCGACCGGACGCGGCCGCGATCGTCGACGGACTCACCGCCCCCGTCGTGGCTGCGGACCTGCCGTCGGGTGTCGACCCGGACACGGGCGACGTCGACGGTCCCGCCGTCCGTGCCGCCGTGACGGTGGCGTTCGGCGCCTACAAGCCGGTGCACGTGCTCGCGAGCGCGTGGTGCGGCGAGCTGCACCTGATCGACATCGGCCTCGTTCCGGCCGCCGCGACGATCACGTCTCCCGACGACGTCGAGGTGGGCCGCGCGTGGCCGGTACCCGGACCTGCGGACGACAAGTACTCCCAGGGCGTCACCGGAATCATGGCGGGCAGCGAGAAGTATCCCGGCGCGGGCGTGCTGTGCACGGGCGCTGCGGTGGCGGCGACGTCCGGCATGGTCCGCTACGTCGGGCAGGGCGGCGCCGAGGTGGTGCATCACTACCCGGAGGTGGTCACCGCCCGTTCGGTCGACGAGGCAGGACGTGTACAGGCCTGGGTGGTCGGGCCCGGCTTCGGCACCGACGACGACGCGGCCGACCGGCTGCGCTCCGTCCTGGAGTCCGACGTCCCGGTCCTCGTCGACGCCGACGGACTGACCGTGCTGTCGCGGCGACCCGAGCTGGTGCGCGGACGGTCGTCGGCGACCGTGCTGACACCGCACGCGGGAGAGTTCGAGCGACTCACCGGGTCCGCGCCCGGACCCGATCGTGTCCGGTCCGTCCGTGCCCTCGCGGCCGACTGGAACGTGACGGTGCTGCTCAAGGGGCGAGCGACGGTGATCGCGGATCCCGACGGCACCGTCTCCGTCGACGACGCGGGGTCGTCCTGGTCCTCGACGGCCGGGTCCGGCGACGTGCTGTCCGGCATGATCGGAGCGCTCCTCGCGGCGGGCGTGCCGGCCCGCACCGCCGCCGTCATGGGCGCTCGCGCGCACTCGCGGGCGGCCGCGCTCGCCGCCACCGATCGAGGTCGGCGTACCGCTGCTCCCATCTCCGCCTCACCGCTGCTCCGCGCCGTTCCGGACGCGGTCGGCGACCTCCGCGCACAGGCCTGACACCCGCCACCGCACGTCGGTGCGGGGTGTCGATGGCAGAATGACGCCGGTGAACAGCGCGCAGGAGGTGCCGACGAGTCCGGTCGCACCGGCTCCGACTTCTCGCCCGCAGGCCGAGGCGCTGATCGATCTGGACGCCGTCGCGCACAACACCCGCATCCTGATCGAGCACGCCGGCGATGCTGCGGTGATGGCCGTCGTCAAGGCGGACGGCTACAACCACGGCGGAGTGGAGGTCGCGCGGGCGGCGCTCGCGGCCGGTGCTAGCGAACTCGGTGTCGCCACGGCTGCGGAGGCGCTCGGACTGCGCGCCGCGGGTCTCACGGCGCCGGTGCTGTGCTGGTTGCACGCCCCCGGCACCGACTTCACGGGACTGATCGACTCGGACGTCGAGATCGGCGTGTCCTCGCCCCGTCAGATAGCGGAGGTCGCCGACGCCGCACGCCGTGTCGGCCGTCCCGCCGTGGTGTCCCTCAAGCTCGACACCGGCATGAATCGCAACGGGGTGGGTGCGGACGAGTTCGACGCGGCCGTCGACGCCCTGGTGGCGGAGCAGCGTGGTGGCGCGCTGCGCGTGCGCGGCCTGTTCTCCCATCTGGTCGATGCGGACGTGCCCGGCGATCCGATCAACGACCGGCAGAAGGAGCGCTTCGACGCCGCCGCAGGCGCGATGGCCCGAGCGGGCGTGGCACCCGAGGTACGGCACATCGCCAATTCCGCCGGTGCCCTGACCCGCCCCGACCTGGCCTACGACATGGTCCGACCGGGCATCGCGCTGTACGGCCTGTCCCCGGCACCCCATCTCGGATGGTTCGGACTGCGCCCCGTCATGACGCTGCGCGCCACGGTGATCCTGCTCAAGCGGGTGGCTGCCGGCGACGGCGTCTCCTACGGCCACGAGTGGATCGCTCCCGTCGACACGACGGTGGCGCTGCTGCCCGTGGGCTACGCCGACGGCATCACGCGCGCGCTGAAGAACCGATACGAGGTGTCGATCCACGGCGTGCGGTATCCGGCGGTGGGCCGGGTGTGCATGGACCAGATCGTCGTCGACCTCGGACCCGGCCGCCCAGACGTCGCCGAGGGGGACACCGCGTACCTCTTCGGACCGGGCGACCACGGGGAGCCCACGGCCCAGGACTGGGCGGAGACGCTCGACACGATCAACTACGAGGTGGTGACCGGTATCCGCGGTCGAGTACGACGGACGTTCGCCAGAGGGGTCTCGTGATCAGCGCCCGTCTCGCCGGAATGGCCGGGGGCGCGGCGAGTATCGCGGCCGTGGCCGCCGTGGCCGGCATCACGGCGGTGCGGCGCCGGGTGGGCCCGCCGGTGCCCGACGCCGGTCGGCGTGAGGACTTCGAGTCGATGGAGTTCGATCGCGGGTGCGTCGTCGCCAGCGGAGACGGAGTGCCGCTGGCGGTGCGCGAGGTCGGTCCACTCGAGGCGCCGCTGACCGTGGTGTTCGTGCACGGATACTGCCTGCGCATGGAGTGCTGGCACTACCAGCGTCGCGAGCTCGCCCGCCGGTGGGGCGACGACGTGCGGATGGTGTTCTACGACCAGCGCGGTCACGGCCGATCCGGTGACGTCTCGCCGGACGAGTGCGACATCGCCCGCCTCGGCATCGATCTCGCCGACGTGATCCGGGCCGTCGCACCGCGTGGGCCGCTGGTGCTGGTGGGCCACTCGATGGGCGGCATGTCGGTGCTCGCGGCCACTCGCCAGTTCCCCGACGCGGTGGCCGAGCGGGTCGTCGGAGTCGCGCTGATGTCCACCACCGCAGCGGGTCTCGCGCGTACCGGTCTCGGACGGAACCTCCAGAATCCGGCCGTCGACGCGTTCCGGCTCGCGGTGCGGACCGCTCCGGGTGCGGTCCAGTTCGGCCGCGGTGTCGTGCGCGGGGTCATCGCCCCGGTGCTGCGCGCGGCGTCGTTCGGCACCGCGGTCAGTCCCGCCCTCGAGGCGTTCGCCGAGCAGATGATCCACGACACCTCGGTGGTGACGATGGTCAACTTTCTCCAGGCGCTCGAGCTGCACGACGAACTGGAGGCGCTGCCCGTCATCGCGGACACGGCGACCCTGGTGCTGTGCGGCGACGACGACTGGGTCATCCCGTTCGACAAGTCGGAGCAGCTGGCCGACGCGCTCCCGCACGCCGAGATGGTCCGGGTCCGCCGCGCCGGTCACCTGGTGCAGCTCGAGTTCCCCGACGAGGTGAACGACGCCCTGGACCGTCTGGTACAGCGTGCACGCGACGGACGGGTCCGCGCCGAACCGACGAGGCGAACCGTTGGCTGACGCGGTGCCGGTCGAGGGGGAGGCCGTCCTCTCGACGGCCGAGGACACCGAGCTCCTGGGCGAGCGCCTCGCCGCGGAGCTCGAAGCGGGCGACGTCGTGGTGCTCGACGGACCCCTCGGCGCAGGTAAGACGACGCTGACGAAGGGTCTCGCCCGCGGACTCGGCGTGCTCGGCCGCGTGAGCTCGCCGACGTTCATGATCGCGCGCACCCACCGCGCCGGCGGGGACACCGGCCCCGGGCTCGTGCACGTCGACGCCTACCGGCTGGGGCTCGGAACCGGCGCCTCGGCGATGGACGAGCTCGACGCCCTCGACCTCGACACCGAGCTGGCGGACTCCGTCGTCGTCGTGGAGTGGGGCGAGGGCATCGCGGAGGCCCTCGCCGACCGGCACCTGCTGATCCGGCTGCGGCGCGAGCCGGAGTCCGACGTCCGCACCGCCACGTGGCAGTGGATCGGGTGAGCACGGGTAATCTGGATCCCCGTGCTGATACTCGCCGTGGACACCTCCACTCCCGCCGTGACGGCCGGGGTGGTGCGGCTCGACGACACCGGCCCGCAGCCGCTCGCGACGCGCGTCACCGTCGACGCCCGTAAGCACGCCGAAGTTCTCACCCCACACATCCTCGAGTGCCTTGCCGACGCCGGCATCACCGCGGACGACCTGTCCGCTGTCGTCGTCGGCACCGGACCGGGGCCGTTCACCGGCCTGCGCGTGGGCATGGCGACGGGAGCCGCCTTCGGTGACGCCCTCGGCATCCCGGTGCACGGCGTCGGCAGTCTCGATGCCATCGCCGCGGCCGTGCCCGGTGATCGCGAGGTCCTCGTCGTCACGGATGCGCGTCGCCGGGAGGTGTACTGGGCACGGTTCCGCGGCGCCGAGCGCGTCGCCGGACCGTTCGTCTCGCCCGCCGCGGACATCGTCGTGGGGGAGTCGACGGTGGTGGCCGGATCGGCACTGCACGTCGATCTGGTGGACCTGCCCGTGGAACCGGTCGAGAGTCCGTCCCCGGAATGCCTCGTCGCCGTGGCCGCGCAGGCGCTGCGCTCCGGCGCGGAGCCGACGTCGTTATTGCCGCAGTATCTCCGGCGTCCCGACGCGGTCGCGACGGCCGATCGAGCGGCGAAGACCCGCGCATGATCGGCACGGTCGAACCGATGCGCGTCGAGGACGCGGACCGGTGCGCGGAGCTCGAGGCCGTGCTGTTCCCCACCGACGGGCCCTGGCCCGCATCGGCCTTCGTCGAGGAACTGCGCGGCCCGCACGTGCGGTACTTCGTCGTGCGAGAGGACGACGGTCGGGCCGTCGGGTACGCCGGGATCGCGTTGCTGGGCAAGGGCGAGGACACCGAGTCCGAGGTCCACACCATCGGCGTCGATCCCGCCGCGCAGCGTCGCGGTATCGGCAGGGCACTGCTCGACGCGTTGCTGCACGAGGCGGACCTGCACGGCGGTCCGGTGTTCCTCGAGGTGCGCACCGACAACGAGTCGGCCATCGAGTTGTACCGCCGTGCGGGCTTCGACATCGTCGGGACGCGCCGCCGCTACTACCAGCCCAGCGGTGCGGACGCGTACACCATGACCAGGCCCGCCCCGACTACGAGAGGTGGTCACCCGTGATCGTCATGGGGATCGAGAGTTCGTGCGACGAGACCGGTGTCGGCATCGTCCGCTACACCGGAGACGCGTCGGGCACCGGCACGTGCGAGATGCTCGCCGACGAGGTCGCGTCCAGTGTCGACGAGCACGCCCGCTTCGGTGGTGTCGTCCCCGAGATCGCATCGCGCGCACACCTCGAGGCCATCGTGCCCACGATGCGACGAGCGTTGGCGCAGGCGGGCATCCGTCGCCCGGACGCCGTCGCCGTCACCATCGGACCGGGCCTCGCCGGAGCGCTCCTCGTCGGTGTCGCGGCGGCGAAGGCCTACGCGGCCGCGTGGAACGTGCCGTTCTACGCGGTCAACCATCTCGGTGGTCACGTCGCGGTGGACACCCTCGAGCACGGCCCGATGCCGGAGTGTGTCGCGCTGCTGGTCTCGGGCGGACACACGCACCTGCTCGAGGTGTCCTCCCTCGCCGAACCGATCGTCGAACTGGGCAGCACCGTCGACGATGCGGCGGGAGAGGCCTTCGACAAGGTCGCCCGGCTCCTCGGACTCGGGTATCCCGGCGGTCCCGTGCTCGACGCGCTCGCCGCAGAGGGTGATCCGCGCGCCGTCGCGTTTCCTCGCGGCATGACCGGACCACGCGACTCCCGCTACGACTTCTCGTTCTCCGGCCTCAAGACCGCGGTGGCTCGCCACGTCGAGTCGGCGCAGCGCGCCGGCCGTCCGATCGTGGTGGCCGACGTGGCCGCGTCGTTCCAGGAGGCCGTCGCCGATGTCCTGACGATGAAGGCGCTGCGCGCCGTGACCGACCGGGGGATCGGCACCCTCGTCCTGGGCGGCGGTGCCACTGCGAACTCGCGTATCCGATCGCTCGCCGAGGAGCGGTGCGCCGCGGCCGGGGTGACGCTGCGCGTGCCCACTCCGCGTCGATGCACCGACAACGGCGTCATGATCGCCACGCTCGGGGCGCACATCGCTGCATCCGGAGCCGAGCCGTCACCGCTGACGGCGGCGACCGATCCGGGCCTGCCCGTCTCGGTCAGCCAGGTCGTCTGACGGCCCGTCAGGCGGGCGGTGCAGTCGACGGTGTGACCGTCGGAGCGGACGTGGTCGGTACGGGAACGAGGCCCTCGGGGAGCACGGACTCCGGCACCACGGCACCGGGCGCGGGCGACACCGGTGTCGATCCGGACTCGGGCGTGCTCTCCGGCGTCGTCACCGGCGGGGTCGGCAGCACACTGGTCAGGTCCGTCCACCACGGCGGGATGCCGGGAACGTCCGGCAGGACGATGACCGGAAGATCGGGAGCCGGGCGGAGTGTCGGGGTGGAGGACGTCGGCGGCGCCACGGTCGTCGTCGCCGTGGCCGACGGTGACGACGAGCGAGTCGGGTAGGGACGCACCTCGGGGGTGTAGGTGTAGTCGGTCGTCGGCCACGGTTCCGCGGCCGTGGGCTCCGGCGCGTCGTCCTCCCAGCCACCGGTCAGAGCGGGCGGCGCCGCCTCGGGTGCCGACGCGCTGGTGGCCGTCTCCTCCGTGGTCGAGTTCGGGAGTTCCGAGGTGGCCACCGTGGTGACGGCCGGCTCGCTCGACGGGGTCAGGGCCTGGACGCCGTACGCGAGCACGACGGCCATGGCCGCGCACGCCGCGGCGAGCAGCCCGACCGTTCGCAGGCCCCCGGCGATCGAGGTGGGCGGCCGGGTGGACGCGGGCAGCACCGAGTGGCCGAGGTCGCGGGCCAGCAGGGCTGCGCCCTTGGCCACGGCGGCATCGGGTTCGGGCGTCGGCACCGCGGGCACGTCGGCGGCGTGGGTGATGGTCTCGACCACGGCGGGCACGTGGGCGCCGCCGCCGACCACGGCGGCCGCCTCGGGGCGTGCGGTCGGGCCGGCCTCGTCGAGCACCTCGAGAACCAGCTCGCGCAGCGCAGCCAACGGTGCGGCGATGGCGACGACCATCTCGGCGCGAGTCACGGTGAGCGTCTCGGCTCCGGGCAGATCCACGGTGACGGACTCGTGGAAGGACAGTTGCTCCTTGGCCGTGCGCAGACGTGCCGCGACCACCGGGCGATCCGAGGTGGTGACCGCGGGCAGCCTCTCGGCGGTCAGGGCGAGGAGGTGCGCGTCGAGGACGGCTCCGCTGACCTCGTCGGTGCGCCGGACCGCGCGCACGGTGCCGTCGACCTGATCGATCACCGTCGTGGTGGTGCCCGAGGCGCCGACGTCGACGAGCAGGACGTGGCCGTACCGCGCCACCTCGCCGGTGTGCCGGAGCCAGCACAGCAGAGCGTCGGTGTCGGTCACCAGATGGTCGTCCGTCACGTGATGACGACGGGTCGCCGACAGAATGGACCGCGACCCGAGGCCGCCGCGATGCGCCACGGCGATACGTCCGCCCGACGTGGCGGGGCGGGTGTCGTCGTCGACGAGGTGGTGGGACGCGAGATCGAGCGAGGTGGCGACCAGGTCACCGATGTCGGAGCGGGCGCCCTCGGCGGTCACGGTGCGGTAGTCGAAGGTCTCGGTGCCGTCGGGAGCGGTGGTGAGGACGGCGCAGCACACCACCTCGGATCCTGCCGAGACCCCGATGGTGGGTTCGGGGACCACACTCTCCTGCTGTGTGTCCGACACGTGCATGCACCTCCTCGGGCGGTCGTTCCTACGCTGCCGTTATACGAATGTTACCGAACTCCGCCGGAAATAGTGCACATCCCGCGCTGGTTCCGGCCGCGGAGGGACACCGAACCCCTTCCTGACCAGTGCAATGACGAGACGTCACGAAAGTGAGAAAGGGGCGCGTCACCGTGTCTGCGAGCGTCGAGATCGGCATCACCACCTTCGCCGAGACCTACCCGGAGGAGGGAGTCCAGGAGGTGCGCGGCCACGGTCGACGACTGCGCGAGGTGGTCGAGGAGGCCCAGCTCGCCGACGAGGTGGGACTGGACGTGTACGGCGTCGGTGAGCATCACCGCGAGGACTTCGCCGCGTCCGCGCCCGCCGTCGTGCTCGCGGCGATCGCGGCGGGACCGAGCGCATCCGTCTGACGCATCAGCGTCGGCACGCTGCCCCACGAGACGGTGCTGCGCTCCATCGAACTTCTGGGCCGCGAGGTCGCGCCTCTGGTCCGCGAGGCGATGGCGTCCTCGACGCGACACGAGAATGTGCACTCGTGAAGGTTGAGTGCTGGCACTCGCGTGTATAGAGTGCTAGTCGACGACAGGTTCAGTGACCCGGCACCCGCGACGACGGGCCACCGCAATCGTGCGTCGTGAACCAGAGCAGTACCCAGCAGGACGAACACCAGCACAATCCGTGCCGGGGACCAGCCCCGGACCGACAATCGTGAAAGTGGAGGGCTCATCGTGGCAGGCGTGAACATCAAGCCGCTCGAGGACAAGATCCTCGTCCAGGCCGTCGAGGCCGAGACGACGACCGCCTCCGGCCTGGTCATCCCCGACACCGCCAAGGAGAAGCCCCAGGAGGGCACCGTGGTGGCCGTGGGTGAAGGCCGAGTGACCGACAAGGGAAATCGCATCCCTGTCGACGTCAAAGAGGGTGACACCGTCATCTACAGCAAGTACGGCGGCACCGAGATCAAGTACGCCGGCGAGGAGTACCTGATCCTGTCCGCACGCGACGTGCTGGCAGTCATCTCCAAGTAAGCCCCACGCCTTCCGCCCCGGTGTCCTTGTCTCGAGGACCCGGGGCGGAATGCGTCACGCCGTACTGATGAGGAGTTGGTAGGCCACATGTCCAAGCAAATCGAATTCAACGAGGTCGCACGACGCAGCCTCGAGAGGGGCGTCGACAAGCTCGCCGACGCCGTCAAGGTCACCCTCGGGCCCCGCGGCCGGCACGTGGTGCTGGCCAAAGCCTTCGGTGGTCCCACCGTCACCAACGACGGCGTGTCCATCGCCCGTGAGATCGACCTCGAGGATCCCTTCGAGAACCTCGGCGCACAGCTCGTCAAGAGCGTCGCCACCAAGACCAACGACGTCGCCGGTGACGGTACGACGACGGCGACGGTACTGGCACAGGCCCTGGTCAAGCAGGGGCTCAAGAACGTCGCCGCCGGTGCCAACCCCATCGCGCTCGGCGCCGGCATCACCAAGGCCGTCGAGCACGTGTCCGAGGCACTGCTCGCCGCCGCGGTTCCCGTGCAGGGCGAGAAGTCCATCGCGCAGGTCGCCACCGTGTCGTCCCGCGACGAGGTCATCGGCCAGATGGTCGGCGAGGCGCTCACCCGCGTCGGCGCCGACGGTGTCGTGACGGTCGAGGAGTCGAGCTCGCTCGTCTCCGAACTCGTCATCACCGAGGGCGTGCAGTTCGGCAAGGGCTACCTCTCGCCGTACTTCGTCACCGATCCGGACAGTCAGGAAGCGGTCTTCGAGGACGCGCAGATCCTGCTGTACCGCGAGAAGATCTCGTCCCTTCCCGATTTCCTGCCGCTCCTGGAGAAGATCGCGGAGTCGGGCAAACCGGTTCTCATCATCGCCGAGGACATCGAGGGCGAGGCACTGTCCACGCTCGTCGTGAACTCGATCCGCAAGACGGTCAAGGCCGTCGCGGTGAAGGCGCCGTTCTTCGGAGACCGCCGCAAGGCGTTCCTCGAGGACCTCGCCATCGTCACCGGTGCCACCGTCATCAACTCCGACATCGGCCTCAGCCTCAAGGATGCGGGCCTCGACCTGCTCGGCAGCGCACGCCGCGTCGTCGTCACCAAGGACGAGACCACCATCGTCGAGGGTGCGGGCACCGCGGAGGCCATCGCCGACCGCGTCGGACAGCTCCGTCGCGAGATCGAGGCGACCGAGTCCGACTGGGACCGCGAGAAGCTCGAGGAGCGTCTGGCGAAGCTGGCCGGCGGAGTCGCGGTCATCAAGGTCGGTGCCGCCACCGAGACCGACCTCAAGGAGCGCAAGTTCCGCGTGGAGGACGCCGTCAACGCCGCCAAGGCAGCTGTCGAGGAAGGCATCGTCTCCGGTGGAGGCGCCGCGCTCGTGCACGCCAGCCGCGGCCTGAAGGACCACCTCGGTCTGACGGGCGACGAGGCCATCGGCGTCGAGGCAGTGCGCCTCGCGCTGCGGGCCCCGATGTACTGGATCGCGAGCAACGCCGGTATCGACGGTTCCGTCGTCGTCGGCAAGCTCGTCGACGCGGACGACGGCACCGGCTTCAACGCCGCCACGCTGACGTACGGCGACCTGGTCGCCGACGGCGTCATCGACCCGGTCAAGGTCACTCGCTCGGCCGTGGTGAACGCCGCGTCCGTCGCGAAGATGATCCTCACGACCGAGTCGACCGTCGTCGACAAGCCCGAGGTCGTCGAGGACGAGGGCGGCCACGGTCACGGCCACAACCACTGACCACCCTCTCGACGAGCGAGGCCCCATCGGACACTGTCCGGTGGGGCCTCGCTCGTTCGTGGGGTCAGGAGGCCAGACGGCGACGGTTGCGCCGCGCGAAGACCTCTCGCTCGGTCTCGGACATGCCGCCCCAGATGCCGTACGGCTCGCTCACGGCGAGCGCGTGGCTCCGGCACTGGGCGAGGACGGGGCACGCGCGGCACATCTCCTTGGCCTTCATCTCGCGTTGCGCTCGCGCTCGTCCTCGTTCACCATCGGGATGGAAGAACATCGACGAGTCCTCGCCGCGGCACGATCCGTGCATCTGCCAATCCCAGATATCGGCATTGGGTCCGGGAAGGTGATTGGGCTGGGGCATTGTGTACTCCTAGGACTCTCACGCACGGTCGTGAATTCTTCTGGTGCAGTTCACGATCTGTCGCAACCGTAGAGCCGGGCGAGTTTCACCGTCAACAGTCTCGATCGTGGTGATCTGCATACTCCGAGCAGGCATTAATTAACTCGGACGACACTTTTCTCTGGTGTCGAGCCGGTAGGGGAGTCCTCGTAATGTCCCTGTCACATCGTCGACAAGACACCGACACACTGTGCCCGGAAATGTCGTGATATTTCGTGTGTAAATTCCTGGATAACGCCCGAAGACTATTCTGTTTCCCGTGCAGTCCTCGTGTCCTCCCGTGCCCGGTCCGGACTCCCTGACACGGTGGTCGGAGGCCGTCGACGCCGGGGCCCGCGGGTGGTACGCCGCCTCGCTCACTTGGGCCCGGTCGCTGCGGCGCGACGCCGATCCGGCCGTGCGGTCCCTGAGCGCGAGCCTCGAGGGGTCGCTGCTGCGCCAACTCGGCCGCCACACCGACGCCGCGGTGCGTGACGGCGCGGCGCTCGTCGACAGCGGCTTCTCCCGTGGGACAGGTCCGCGCCGGGCGATCGACGTCGACGCCGCCGTGGACGCCCTCGTCGGTCTCGCCGCCGATGCCATCGGTCCCCGCCGCCTCGCGCGGGCCGACGTCCTCCTCGCCCGGGCGGAGTCGGTGCTCGCCACCCGGCCGGGGCACCAGCGAGTGTCACTCCGCGTGATGTGGGTCCGGGCGGAGGTGGCGATGGCGTCGGGTGACGCGCGGCGCGCCCTCGACGCGGCGGAGGCATCCGTTCGGGCGGCACGGGAGTTCCGGTCGCCGCGGCACCTCGTCAAGTCCCGTGTGGTGCACGCCGCGGCCCTGCTGGTGGGGGGTGATCACGCGGGCGCCGCGACGGCAGCGCGCGCGGTGCGCGACGACGCCGTCGACGCCGACCTGCTCCCGCTCGCGTGGGCCTCCGCCTGCCTGTCCGAAGCGTGCGGTGACCGCGACGCCGGCGCTGTCCGACGAGGGTTCGAGGTTGCGATCCGGTCACGCGGTGGGCAATTCTCGTGACCGAACCGTACGGTTCGGTCGAGCCGCGTCGGGCGGCGACTATCCTTGAGAGGTTCCGCACCGGGCCGTCGGGGACCGGGAGGAAGCGCGCTCGATTCCGGAGCGGGCCCGATGTGAGGTGGGAAACACTCTGACGATGATTGCCACGGGTGAGGGGCTGGACTCGGCCGTCGCCGCAGCTGCTCGCGGCGACCGAAGGGCTCTCTCCGTCGTCCTCGAAACCATCAGGCCGATCGTGGTCCGGTACTGCCGGGCGCGCGTCGGTGCAGGTGAGAGGGGTCAACTGTCTGCTGACGACGTCGCCCAGGAGGTGTGCCTCGCGGTCATGACAGCGCTGCCGCGCTACGAGGACCAGGGCCGCCCCTTCATGGCGTTCGTGTACGGGATCGCATCGCACAAGGTCGCGGACGCCCATCGCAGCTCGTCGCGTAACAAATCCGAACCGATGGCCGATGTACCGGATGTCATGTCCATCGAGGACGGCCCCGAGCAACGGGCGCTGGATTCGGAGGCAGGACGCCGCATGAACGAACTGCTGTCGACGCTGTCGGAGAAGCACCGCGAGATCCTGGTGCTCCGGTTGGTGGTCGGGTTGTCGGCAGAGGAGACGGCCGCCGCCGTGGGTAGTACCGCAGGCGCCGTTCGTGTGGCGCAGCACCGGGCAATAGCGAAGCTGAAGAACGAAGTAGTGGGAGCAGGTGACAAGTATGGCTAGGGACTCGTGGCGCGGCAGCGCTGGAGATTCTCGGCACGGCGCCTCCGGACACGGAGCCACCGGCCGCCCCGACGCCTCCGGCGCAGGTGGCGTCGATCCCCGAGCCGTCGACGACCTCGAGTCGTCCGGCCCGGTCGACATCATGGCCGTGCGCCGTGACGACGCGCTCATCGATGCGATCGCGAGCGACGGTCCCGTCGCGACCGTCGACTCCGACGAGTATCGCCTGGCCAGTCTGCTGGCCGAATGGCGTTCCGACATCCTCGCCGACCCGCTCCCCGAGAGTCCCGATCTCGATCAGGTCGCCGCGGCGATCGATCTCGCGCTGGCCGAGGACGCGCTGCACCGTCAGCGCACGCGGAGCCGGATGCGTTTCCTGCGCCCCGTCGCCGGTGCCGCGGCCGCCGTCGCGTTCCTCGCGGGTGGTGTCACGGCGTTCTCGTACAGCGCGATGCCGGGCGATCCCCTGTGGAAGGTGAAGGAGGTCGTCTTCACCCAGCAGGCCGATTCGACGGTCGCGCAGGTCGACACCACGTCGGCGCTGCAGGAGGTCGAGGATCTGCTCGCTCGTGGTGACGCGGAGACGGCCAAGACTCGTCTGGCCGAGGCCGCACAGCGCACGGAGAGCATCCGCGACGAGGACGAGCGTGCCCAGCTGCAGATGTGGTGGACGCGCCTGTCGGACGAGTTGGCAAAGCTGACAGCGCCGGCCGCCGTTCCGCCGCCGGCGTTGCCGACCACGCCGGTCACCACGGTGCCGACCGTGCCGCAGGACGTCATCCCGGAGATCCCCGTCGATCCGAGCCTGCAGCTCCCGCAGGTCCCGCTCCCGACGGAGATCCCGCAGCTGCCGACCGACATCCAGCTGCCGTTCCCGCTGCCGACGGACCTGCAATTGTTCCCGCAGGCGCCCACCACAACGGTCACCATCCCGCCGGAGATCCTGCGAGCCCCTGCGCCCGTGCCGTCGACGACGGCGGCGGTCACCCCGGACACGTCCGTGGTGCCCAACTGACCTCGAGTCACCGACCACGTGCACGACGAAGGCCCGCAGACACTGTCTGCGGGCCTTCGTCGTGAAGTGGTGTCGCGCGCCGACGCCCTAGGAGTCGTACCCGTCGCCCTGGAGCGCGTCGTTCATGGACGCGTCCGCGTATCCGCGGCAGTAGTCCCACGTGACGTACGCGTCGGGAATCGGGTCGTACGCGGGCTCGTGGGGACGCACCGTGCCGTCGACGAGAAGCTGCAGCAGGTTCGCGCGCAGCATGTCCCAGTCGTGGTAGTGGTCCTGCTGGCAGTCCTCGCAGCACACGACGAGGCCTCGCACGCCGCGGTGGGCGAGCAGTGCCTCGTAAACGGCGAGATCCGCGAGATCCTCCTCGACCGCCAGGCGTTCCTGGGGATCGAGGGGCTGTCCGGGCTCGATGGCGTCGAGGGCGGCCGAGGGGTCGGCTGGATCGCCGGCGAAGGGATCCGGCGGCAGACCTGGAGGCAGTTGATCGCGCACACGTCCACGGTACGCAGCAAGTGCCGGTCTGCGCCAGCGCTACACGGCTCCGCGGGGGTCCGGCGGCCTCCGGCGCACGGGGTGACCTGCGCCGGGCGGGGGACCGATACGATGTACCGCGAGCGGACGAGGGAAGTCCCCGGCTCGCACATCGATCGACCGCAGCTCAGGAGGGCCCGATCCGTATGAGTACCCCCGACAGGCCCGTGACCGCCGCAGAGGACTCGACCGCCCGCGTCGAGGCGACCCGTGTCCGCACCGGTGGCGACGACCCGAACAAGGTTGCCATGCTGGGCCTCACCTTCGACGACGTTCTCCTCATACCCGCCGCATCGGATCTCATTCCGAGCAAGGTGGACACGTCCAGCCAGCTCACCCGCGAGATCCGGCTGCGCGTCCCCCTGGTGTCCAGCGCCATGGACACCGTCACCGAGGCACGCATGGCCATCGCCATGGCTCGCGCCGGCGGTATGGGCGTCCTGCACCGCAACCTGTCCGCGGCCGATCAGGCGGCGCAGGTCGAGGTGGTCAAGCGGTCCGAGGCCGGCATGGTCACGGATCCGGTGACGTGCTCGCCGTCGGACACGCTCGCCGAGGTCGACGCGCTGTGCGCCAAGTTCCGCATCTCCGGCCTGCCCGTCACCGACGAGCGCGGCGAACTGGTCGGCATCATCACCAACCGCGACATGCGGTTCGAGGTCGACCAGAACCGCACCGTCGCGGAGGTCATGACCAAGGCTCCGCTGGTCACCGCGCGCGAGGGTGTCACGGCCGACGCCGCGCTGGGCCTGCTGCGTCGTCACAAGATCGAGAAGCTGCCCATCGTCGACGGACACGGCCGGCTCACCGGTCTGATCACCGTCAAGGACTTCGTCAAGACCGAGCAGCACCCCTACGCCACCAAGGACCGCGACGGTCGCCTGCTGGTCGGTGCCGCCGTCGGCGTCGGCGACGACTCCTGGTCCCGCGCGATGCTTCTCGCGGAGGCAGGGTGCGACGTGCTCGTCGTCGACACGGCGCACGGGCACAACTCCCAGGTCCTCGAGATGGTCAGCAAGATCAAGGCCGAGGTGGGCGAGCGTGTCCAGGTCGTCGGCGGCAACATCGCCACCCGCTCGGGAGCGCGCGCCCTGGTCGAGGCGGGTGCGGACGCCGTGAAGGTGGGCGTGGGTCCCGGTTCCATCTGCACCACCCGCGTCGTCGCCGGCGTCGGTGCCCCGCAGATCACGGCCATCCTCGAGGCGGTCGCGGTGTGCAAGGCCGCCGGTGTGCCAGTCATCGCCGACGGCGGACTGCAGTTCTCGGGTGACATCGCCAAAGCTCTCGCCGCCGGCGCCTCCACCGCGATGCTCGGATCCCTGCTCGCGGGCACCGCCGAGTCGCCCGGTGAGCTGATCCTGGTGGGCGGCAAGCAGTTCAAGAGCTACCGCGGCATGGGTTCGCTGGGCGCCATGCAGGGACGCGGCGCGACGAAGTCCTTCTCCAAGGACCGCTACTTCCAGGACGACGTGCTGGCCGAGGACAAGCTGGTGCCCGAGGGCATCGAGGGGCGCGTGCCGTTCCGAGGCCCGCTGTCCCAGGTCATCCATCAGCTCACGGGCGGACTGCGGGCCGCGATGGGCTACACGGGGTCGAACTCGGTGGAGGAGCTGCAGGAGGCGCAGTTCGTGCAGATCACCTCTGCCGGACTCAAGGAGAGCCACCCGCACGACATCACGATGACCGTCGAGGCACCGAACTACACTGCCCGCTGACTCGATTCCGGCCGGAGTCGAGCGCCTCCCGACCCACGAGGTCCGCGAGGCCTACGAGAGAGGACGCGCGTGCGCGACCTGGTGGAAATTGGCATGGGCCGCACGGCTCGACGGACGTACGAGCTCGAGGACGTGGACATCGTCCCGTCCCGGCGTACCCGGTCGTCGAAGGAGGTGTCGACGGCATGGCAACTGGACGCCTACCGCTTCGACATCCCGATCGTCGCGCACCCGACCGACGCGTTGGTGTCTCCGTCGTTCGCGATCGAGCTGGGCAAGCGCGGTGGCCTCGGCGTCATCAACGGTGAGGGCCTGTGGAGCCGCCACGCCGACGTGGAGTCGGTGATCGATCAGCTCGTCGAGCTCGCGGAATCGGACGTCGACGCGGACGCGCCGGTGAAGATGCTGCAGAAGCTCCACGCCGCACCCCTGCAGCCGGATCTGCTGGCCGCCGCCGTCGCGCAGGTGCGGGAGGCCGGTGTCACGGTCGCCGTGCGCGTCAGTCCCCAGAACGCACGGTCGCTGACTCCGGCACTGGTGGCCGCGGGCATCGACCTGTTGGTCGTGCAGGGCACGATCATCTCTGCGGAGCACGTGGGGCACCCGAGCGAGGAACCGCTCAACATGAAGACGTTCATCGCCGAGCTCGACGTTCCCGTCGTGGCCGGCGGCGTGAGCGACCACCGCACCGCCCTGCACCTGATGCGGACCGGCGCCGCGGGTGTCATCGTCGGGTACGGATCCACCGAGGGTGCCACCACCACGGGCGAGGTCCTCGGTATCGGTGTCCCGATGGCCACCGCGATCGCCGACGCCGCCGCCGCCCGTCGTGACTACCTGGACGAGACCGGCGGCCGGTACGTGCACGTGCTCGCCGACGGCGGGATCTCGACATCGGGTCATCTCGCGAAGGCCATCGCCTGCGGTGCGGACGCCGCCGTGCTCGGCGCACCGCTCGCCCTGGCCGACGAGGCTCCCGGCCGCGGCTGGTACTGGCCGTCGGCAGCGGCGCACCCGTCGATGCCGCGCGGTGCGTTCCTGCCCGTGTCGTTCGGCGAGGACCGTCCGTCGCTGGACCGCGTCCTGTCCGGTCCGTCGACGGACCCGTTCGGTTCGCTGGACCTGGTCGGCGGCCTGCGACGGTCGATGGCCAAGTCGGGCTACTCCGATCTCAAGGAGTTCCAGAAGGTGGGCCTCAACATCCGCGGATAGTCGCGACCAGTTCCTGTCACCCGGATTCACACGTACGGTATCGTGGTGCCGATCACGTCCGGGTCTATCAGGAGGTCTCGATGAGCGACGCAACCACGACGAGCGCCACCCCGCACTACGACGTACTCGTCGTGGGGTCCGGCTTCGGTGGCAGTGTCACGGCGCTGCGGCTCGTCGAGAAGGGGTACTCGGTCGGCGTTCTCGAGGCCGGGCGTCGGTTCGAGGACGACGACTTCGCGGCGACCAGCTGGGACCTGAAGAAGTTCCTCTGGGCGCCGAAGCTGGGCTGTTTCGGCATCCAGCGCGTCCACCTGCTGCGTGACTGCCTCATCCTTGCCGGCGCCGGCGTCGGCGGCGGGTCGCTGAACTACGCCAACACGCTCTACCAGCCGCCGCGGACGTTCTTCCAGGACCAGCAGTGGTCGCACATCACCGACTGGCACTCCGAGCTGACGCCGTTCTACGAGCAGGCGCAGAAGATGCTCGGTGTCGTGCAGAACCCGCACATGACCCCGGCGGACCACGTCATGAAGTCCGTCGCGGACGACATGGGCGTCGGCCACACCTTCATCCAGACGCCCGTCGGCGTGTTCTTCGGCGACGAGCCCGGCAAGACCGTGCCCGATCCGTACTTCGGCGGCATGGGCCCGGACCGCACCGGCTGCATCGAGTGCGGCGAGTGCATGACGGGCTGCCGCCACAACGCCAAGAACACGCTGCTCAAGAACTACCTCGGCCTCGCGGAGAAGGCCGGCGCGGACATCGTGCCGATGACCACCGTCACCGACCTGACACCGCGACCGGACGGTTCGTGGGTCGTGTCCACCGAGCGGACCGGCGCGCGCCTGCGCAAGGGCCGTGCCACCTACACCGCGGGGCACGTCGTCCTCGCCGCCGGCACGTGGGGCACCCAGCAGCTCATGCACAAGTTCCGCGACACGGGTTCACTGCCGAACCTCTCGCCCACGGTCGGGCGCCTGACGCGCACCAACTCGGAGTCCATCGTCGGCGCGGGCAAGCTGACCTACGACCCGTCGATCGACCTCACCCGCGGTGTCGCGATCACGTCGTCGTTCCACCCCAGTGCGGACACGCACATCGAACCGTGCCGCTACGGCAAGGGCTCCAACGCGATGGGCCTGCTGCAGACGCTCATGACGGACGGCGGCGGCCGCACCCCGCGGTGGCTCAAGTTCCTCGCCGAGGTGGTCAAGAACCCCGTCCGGTTCCTGCGCATGATGAACACGCGGCACTGGAGCGAGCGCACCATCATCGCGCTGGTGATGCAGAACCTCGACAACTCCATCACCACCTTCACCAAGCGTGGTCCGTTCGGGCGTCGCCACGTCAGCAGCCGGCAGGGACACGGCGAGCCGAACCCCACGTGGATCCCGATGGGCAACGAGGCCACCCGGCGCATCGCGAAGAAGATCGACGGGATCGCCGGCGGGACGTGGGGAGAAGTCTTCAACATCCCGCTCACCGCCCACTTCCTCGGCGGCTGCGTCATCTCCGAGGACGTCGAGAACGGCGTCATCGACCCGTACCACCGCGTGCACAACTACCCGACGCTGAGCATCGTCGACGGCTCGTCGGTGTCCGCCAACCTGGGCGTCAATCCCTCGCTGACCATCAGCGCGCAGGCGGAGCGGGCCGCGTCGCTGTGGCCGAACAAGGGGGAGAAGGACCTTCGGCCCGCGCAGGGACTGCCGTACGAGCGCATCGAGCCCATTGCACCTCGCAGCCCGGTGGTTCCCGCGCACGCACCGGCGGCGCTCGTGCTGCCCATCGTCGAGATCCGGACGCCGACGAGTACGCCGCCGTCCTCGACGCGGGTCGTCAGCCACGCGGGCAGCACCGGCGCGGCATGAGGGCGGACGCGCTCTCTAGACTGTGCGCGTGACCGACTCCCCGCAGCAGGATCCCGTCCCGCCCCTCGAGAACGCGAATCCGGTGCTCGTCGTCGACTTCGGCGCGCAGTACGCCCAGTTGATCGCCCGGCGCGTCCGTGAGGCACGGGTGTTCTCCGAGGTCGTGTCGCACACGATGACGGTCGACGAGATCGCGGCGAAGAAGCCCGCGGCGATCGTGCTGTCCGGTGGTCCGTCGAGCGTCTACGCCGAAGGTGCGCCGCAGCTCGATCCGGCGCTGTTCGACCTGGACGTCCCGGTCTTCGGTATCTGCTACGGGTTCCAGGCAATGGCGGGCGCGCTGGGAGGCACGGTCACCCACACGGGCACCCGCGAGTACGGGCGCACCGACATCGACGTCTCCGGCGGAACGCTGCACGACGGGCTACCGTCGACGCAGCCCGTGTGGATGAGTCACGGCGACGCCGTCACCGAGGCTCCCGAGGGCTTCGAGGTCGTGGCGACCAGTGCCGGCGCCCCCGTCGCCGGCTTCGAGAACCGGGCACGACGCCTCGCCGGGGTGCAGTATCACCCGGAGGTCCTGCACTCCCCGCACGGTCAGCAGGTGCTGTCCCGCTTCCTGCACGACATCGCCGGCATCGCGCCGACGTGGACGGCGGCGAACATCGCGGACGCACTGGTCGAGCAGGTGCGCGAGCAGGTGGGCGACGGCCGGGCCATCTGCGGTCTCTCCGGCGGTGTCGACTCGGCGGTCGCCGCGGCGTTGGTGCAGCGCGCGATCGGTGACCGACTGACGTGTGTGTTCGTCGATCACGGACTGCTGCGAGCGGGAGAGCGCGAGCAGGTCCAGCAGGACTTCGTCGCCGCCACCGGCGCCCGGTTGGTGACGGTGGACGCCGTGGACACCTTCCTGCGCGAGCTCGACGGCGTCTCGGATCCGGAGACCAAGCGCAAGATCATCGGCCGCGAGTTCATCCGATCGTTCGAGGGTGCGGTGAGCGCGGAACTGGGTGACAGTGCGGCGCACGGGGAGTCGATCGACTTCCTCGTCCAGGGCACGCTCTACCCGGACGTGGTCGAGTCCGGCGGCGGCAGCGGTACCGCCAACATCAAGAGCCATCACAACGTCGGCGGTCTGCCCGAGGATCTGCAGTTCTCGCTCGTGGAGCCGCTCCGGCTGCTGTTCAAGGACGAGGTCCGCGCCGTCGGCCGGGAGCTCGGCCTGCCCGAGGAGATCGTGGCGCGGCAACCGTTCCCCGGCCCGGGTCTGGCCATCCGCATCATCGGATCCGTGACGCCCGATCGCCTGGCGACGCTGCGCCATGCCGACGCCATCGCCCGCGAGGAGCTGACGATGGCGGGTCTGGACTCCCAGATCTGGCAGTGTCCCGTGGTGCTGCTCGCCGACGTCCGCAGTGTGGGTGTGCAGGGCGACGGCCGGACCTACGGTCATCCCATCGTCCTGCGTCCGGTGTCGAGCGAGGACGCGATGACCGCGGACTGGACCCGGCTGCCGTACGACGTGCTCGAACGGATCTCCACCCGGGTCACCAACGAGGTGCGCGAGGTGAACCGGGTGGTGCTCGACGTGACGAGCAAGCCGCCGGGCACCATCGAATGGGAGTGAGCCCGGCGGCGGATCGCCTGCGGTCGAACGGCGAGAGCTCTACTGTGAGCGGGACTTCCGGCGCCTGACGGGTGCCAGGACGAGGACCACGCCGACGACGATCGCGGCGATCACCAGGGTCCAGCCCGACGCGGCGCCGGCGACGATCGCGGTGGGGTCCGCGCCGACGAGTGTCGGGATCGCCAGCAGCAGTGCCGCCACACCGGCGATCAGCAGGACCGGTGAGGGTCCGCGGCGATCGGTACCGCTCGTGTCGTGTCCGGTCTCATCGGTCACGGTGCACCTCCAGATTTCCCAGCGCAGTGCTGGCCTCGATGGTCAGGGTCGGTCCTGCCGTCCCGTCGGATCCGCCGTCGACCCCGCCGGCGCCGATGCAGTTCGCGTTGCCGACGGCGCTACTGCAGTCGGTGACGACGTTCATGGTCGGTGACAGCAGGATCTCGGTGTTGCCGACGGCCTTCTCCACGGTCACGGTGCGGTCCTCGGTGAGGTCGAGCCCGCGCAGGTCGAGGACGAAGTTCCCCACACCGGACTCGTACGCGGGCGCCAGCGCGGCCATCGACGTGGGCGCGATCGTCACGTTGCCCATGTTCGGCGACTCGACACCGCGCAGGTCCTGCACGTCGACCAGGGACGACACGAGGACGAACCCGGCGAGCGGGGCCGCGAGAA
Source organism: Rhodococcus sp. SORGH_AS_0301 (assembly GCF_030818285.1). NCBI lineage: Bacteria > Bacillati > Actinomycetota > Actinomycetes > Mycobacteriales > Nocardiaceae > Rhodococcus > Rhodococcus sp. SORGH_AS_0301. The sequence continues at coordinate 2,395,960 of NZ_JAUTAC010000002.1, read as the reverse complement.
CGAGCAAGCCGTAGCCGCGCCGCAGGAACGCGCCGATGATCAGTCCGATGCCGACGACGGTCAGCGCCACCGCGCCGACACGGGGCGCGGTCACGACGGCGGCGCCCGTGGCGGCGCCGATGCCGATGGTCACGGCGGAGGCGATGATGGCGAGGCCGATCACCGTGGACGTCAGGTGCGACTTCCGCGTCGGTGCGGGGACCGGGAGAACGGGCCGACCCGGTTCGGGGAGGTCCCAGGCGAACGGGGCGACTCCCAGAGGATCCCAGCTCGGCGGCGGCGGAGTGGACGGTGTGTCCGGGTCGTCCTTCGACAACGAGACGGGCGCGGGGTGGGCGGCGGGTTCCGGAACGTACTGGTCGGGGAGCGTCGAGTAGGCGTTCCACTGCTGTGCGGCCGGATCGTGCGCGGAGAGGGGAGCGCCGGCGAGCTCGGCCGGTGTCGGCGCGCTCGGAGTCCGACGGAACAGCAGGTACAGGGCCCCCAGCATGGCGATCGTGGACACCAGCCCCGATCCCATTCCGAGTGGTCCGACCGTGAGGACCGAGATGACGAGAGCGACGGACAGCACCACGGCCGTCGTGTGGGAGTCCGACGTGCGGCCGCGGCCGAGCAGCGACTCCGCCGGCGACACGACATCGCCGCGGCGCGGAAGCACCAGCCAGGCAGCGAGATACAGGACCAGGCCGGATCCACCGAACAGGGTGGAGACGACGAACGCGACACGGACGAGAACGGGGTCGACGCGGTAGCGGTGCCCGATTCCGGCGGCGACACCGGCACCGGGGCCCTGATCGGGCAGGCGCACGGGTCGGGTTCGCCAGATCTCGGACAGCTGGGCGGACGCGGTGGCGTGGGTCATGGATACATCCTGGGCTGCCGAGGCGTCCCGGCACATCGGGGCGAACCCTGATTTCGCCGGTGTCCACGCGTCGTGCGACTCGACCGAGATGGGGGAGAACCCCGATACCGCGGAGCCGTGAGCCGTGCCAGTATCGAGGCGTGTCCACCCTGCCCGCACAGCCTCCGCACACGCGGGAGCCCCCCGGCCGTCCGCCGTTGCCGACGCCGGCGCTCCGTCGCCGTGCCGCCGGACGTGTCGTCGGCGGTGTCGCGGGCGGTGTCGCCGATCACCTGGACGTCGACGTGTTCCGGGTGCGGGTCGTCTTCGCGGTGCTGTGCGCCGCGGCCGGCGCCGGTGCCGTCGCCTACGGACTGCTGTGGATCTTCACCTCCGCGGGTACCGACGTCCGCAGGCCGGACCGCTCGGAGAAGCGTCGCGCGTACGGGCTGATCGCCCTCGGGATCGGCGGCGCCGTCGCGCTGGGGTCCGGGCTGACGGGCAGCTCGTCCACGATCATCGCCCCTGTCGTCGTCGTCGCGCTCGGCGCCGCGCTGGTGTGGCGGGAGTTCGACGCGGCCGGGACCCGGACAGCGGACACCCGGCCTCGGCACGCACGCACGTCGGTACTCGGGTGGGCGCGCATCGTCGCCGGGGTCACGCTCGTGATCATCGGGCTCTGTGTCGTGCTCGTCGCCCGCGTGGACGTGCGGGCGCTGCAGTCGTCCCTGCTCGCCGTCGTCGTGACGCTGGTCGGGGCGGTACTGCTCACCGTCCCGCTCTGGATGCGGTTGTGGCGCGCCCTCGGTGACGAGCGCGCGGCACGCATCCGGAACGACGAACGCGAGGAGATCGCGTCGCACCTGCACGACTCCGTGCTGCAGACCCTCGCCCTGATCCAGAAGCAGTCCACCGACTCCGCCGAGGTGATGCGCCTCGCGCGCAGTCAGGAACGAGAGCTGCGCAAGTGGCTGTTCGGGGGAGACCGGGACGACCACGCGTCTCTCGTCCGCGCGTTGGCCACCATCGCCGGTGAGGTCGAGGACCACTACGGTGTGACCGTGGATCCCGTGACCGTGGGCGACGTGGCTCTGGACGAGCCGGTCGAGAGTTCGGGGTTGAGCCGTGAGGTCGCCACTGCTCTGCTCGGAGCCACGCGCGAGGCACTCGTCAACGCCGCCAAGCACTCCGGGGTGACCTCCGTCGACCTGTACGCCGAGGCGGGCTGCGACACCGTCGAGGTCTTCGTCCGCGACCGCGGGTGCGGATTCGATCCGGACAGCGTGCCGCAGGATCGCCAGGGCCTGGCGCGCAGTGTGCGGGCACGCATCGAACGCCGCGGCGGCTCGGTGCGGGTGCGGTCCGCACCCGGGCAGGGTTCCGAGATCCACATCTGTGTGCCGCGGGTGCGCGGCACGGGTACCACCGGGCACGCGGACTCCGTGCCCGACACCGCGAGAGAGGAACGGTCCGCGTGACCCTGCGAGTCTTCCTGGTCGACGATCACGGAGTGTTCCGGTCGGGGGTGCGCGCGGAACTGGGGCGCGAGACCGACATCGAGGTGGTCGGTGAGGCCGGGGGCGTAGCGGACGCGGTCCGCGGTATCGACGAGATCCGTCCCGACGTCGTCCTGCTCGACGTGCACATGCCCGACGGCGGTGGGGTCGCCGTTCTACAGTCCATCGCGGAGGGCCCGGTGTGCCTGGCGCTCAGCGTGTCCGACGCCGCCGAGGACGTCATCGCCGTGATCCGCGCCGGTGCTCGGGGTTACGTCACCAAGACCATCTCGGGGTCCGATCTCGCCGACGCGGTGCGCCGCGTCGCGGGCGGTGACGCCGTGTTCGGACCGCGGTTGGCGGGGTTCGTCCTCGACTCGTTCACCGGTCGCTCCGCGGCACCGGAACCGCCGCTCGATCCGGAGCTCGACTCCCTGACGCCGCGCGAGATGGAGGTGCTGCGTCTGCTCGCCCGTGGCTACACCTACCGCGAGATCGCCGAGACGCTCTTCATCTCGATCAAGACCGTCGAGACCCATGCCTCGAACGTGTTGCGGAAGACGCAGCAGTCCAACAGGAACGCCCTCACCCGCTGGGCACACCGACGGCGCATCGAATGAGGGCCCGTGCGGTCGCGGCCGTCGTCGTCGGCCTCGGTGGGCTCGCCGCGGGTCTGGTGGCCGTCGTCTCGTCGATGCTCGAGACCCGCAGCATGGTGGTCGTGGGTCCCGCTTCCGCGGCGCCGATCCTGTTGTGCGTGACCGTCGTCGGAGTCCTGGTGTGCCTGCTCGCGCGGCGGTGGTGGATCGCCGCGGCGTCGGCCGTTCTCCTGGGGTCGGCCGCAGTGGTCGTGGTGCCGTTGTACGTACCGGGCGCCGCGGGAGTCGCCGATGCCGCCCCCGGTGAGCCGCTGCGCGTGATGCAGGCGAACGTCAAACTGGGAGAGGCGGATCCACAGGCACTGGTGGAGTCGGTGCGGGAGCGCCGCATCGACGTCCTGACCGTGCAGGAGCTCACCGAGGAGTCGGTGGGGGTGTTCGACGCCGCCGGGCTCTCCGCCGCGTTGCCCTACCGGTTCGTGGCGCCGTATCAGGGCGGCGCGGGCGCCGCGATCTACAGCCGGTTCCCGCTGTCGAACGGCCGGGAACTGCCCGGTTACCTGCTCGCGAGCGTGACGGCAGATCTCGATGTCGGTGCGGCGCAGCCGCTCCGGGTCTACGCGGTGCATCCGGTGCCGCCCTGGCCGACACCCACCCCGGTGTGGGCGTCGGAGCTCGACATGCTCGGTGACGAGTTGGCGCAGGCGTCGCCGGGAGCGGTGATCGTCGGCGGTGACTTCAATTCCACGCACGCGCACAAGCGGTTCCGCGATCTGCTCACCGGTGGCTACGTGGACGCCGCGGACGCTGTCGGTGCCGGGCTGATCCCGACCTACCCGATGGACACGTGGTACCCACCGGTGGTCGGGATCGACCACGTCGTGGTGCGGGACGCGCAGGTGCGCTCGCTCGAGCCGGTCGACATCGTGGGATCGGATCACCGGGGGCTCGTCGCGACCGTCGACGTCCCCTGACCCACCTCGATCTCTCGCCGGGTCGGGAGCGGGTCAGAGCACCAGGAGCAGGACGATGAGCAGGAGCAGCACCGCGCCGCCGATCGCGAGGTAGAGCGGCAGCCCGGCGGGGGCGCTGAAGGATTTGGGTTCCTTCGTCTCGAACGCGGGCGGCGAGTACGTCGGGCGTGGGGCCGGCCCGGGTGCCGGCGTGGTGGACGCCGCGGTCGGACGCGGAACCCGATCCAGAGGGGTGGCGGTGTCCGCTGCCGGGAGCCCCGTCATGGTGCGGCCGTGGATGCGTTCGCCTCGCCGGGAGGTGCCCGGGACTCGGGAGCCGCGCAGCGCCCAGAACGGGACCTGACCGTCGGCCGCGCGCAGCGGGTGGTTGATCACCGATCCGGCGTTGCCGTTCTTGCCCACGGCGAGGGTGACGAAGCGGGTGCGGACCTCGGCCATGGTGGGGCGGCGCGCAGGGTCGGGTTCGAGCATGTGCAGCAACGTGGCCGTCATCGGTCCGCTCTTGCGCGGCGGGATGATGCGCCCCCCGGCGACGCGGTGCAGCAGGGCGATGGAGTCGGCGTCGATGCCGAAGGGTGGTTGTCCCTCGGTCGCGGTGTACAGCGTGGCGCCGAGCGAGAAGACGTCGCTGGCCTCGGTGGGGTCCGCGCCGCGCGCCACCTCGGGTGCGAAGTACGCGGGGGTGCCGGTGATGACGGCGCTGTTCTCCTCGTGCGTGTCCGTCTTGGCGCGCGAGATGCCGAAGTCGCTGATCTTGACCATGCCCAGCGCGCTGCCGCGATCGGCGACCAGGATGTTGCCCGGCTTGATGTCGCGGTGCACGATGCCGGCGGCGTGGGCGGCGGTGAGGGCGTCGGCGATCTGGGCACCGATCTGGATGACCTCGTCCGGGGGCAGCGACTCGGCGATGTTGAGGGCCATCGCGAGGCTGCGGGCGGGGAGGTACTCCATGATGAGCCAGGGCTCGCCGCTGTCGAGTGCGACGTCGTGCATGGCGATGGCGTGCGGGTTGTTCAGCTGGGCCGCCATCCGCCCCTCGCGCATGGCGCGTTCGCGGATCTCGCGGGCGGCCTCGGGGGTGAGGTCCACGGTCGAGGTGGCCTGTTTGACGGCCACCTTGCGGCTGAGCAACGTGTCGCTCGCGAGCCACACCGCGCCCATTCCGCCGCCGCCGAGCTTGGAGTCGAGTCGGTAGCGACCGGCGAGGAGGTAGTCGGGTCCGATGACCGGTCGCGTGCGCCCCGAGCCGGCCACCGCTCCGCTGGGCTGCTGGTGATCAGTCACGGTGTTCGAGGTTATCGGACGAGCCGATCGAGTGCCGGGCAGGGCTGTCACCAGGACGTTTCCGGGCGTCTTGACGTTCGAACGGGCAGCGGCTTTACTGATGTGAGCGTTCGAAAGTATGTTCGAATTCTCGGTCTTCCCCCGGGTCTCCAACGCAGTCTCGACCGTCCCGACCGGGGAGTGAGTATGCCTGTTTCCGTTGATCTCGAAGGCCTCGAAGGGCTGTCCCGCACCGAGCGGATCGAGTTCCTGCGGCGTCGTATCCGGTCCTCACCTGCGCGTGTGGCCGATGCCCCCGCTCCTGCCGCACCGGTCACCCTCACGGCCACCGCGCCTGCCCCGGATCCCGCGCCGGCCCGGGTCCGCCCGGTTCTCCCGGTCCCGGAGGCGTTGTCGGCGCTGCTCCCCGAGGGTGGGTTGGCCCGCGGCACGGTGGTCTCGGTGTCCGGCGCCGGATCGTTGCTCCTCGGGATCCTGGCGTCGGTCACCGGATCGGGACGGCACGCCGCCGTCATCGGTCTGCCGCGGCTGGGACTGTTGGCGGCGTCGGAGATGGGGGCGCATCTGCAGCGGGTGGCGCTGGTCCCGGATCCCGGGCCGGACCCGGTGGAGGTCGCCGCCGTGCTGCTCGACGGCATCGATCTGGTGGTGCTGGGGCTGGGCGGCATGTCGGTGCCGCCGTCGCGAGCGCGGGCGGTGGTCGCTCGGGCGCGCAACAAGGGCGCCACGCTGATCGTCACCGACGGACGCTGGGACGGCGCCGAACTCCGGTTGGACGCCCGCATCCGCGGGTACGGCGGGCTCGGCTCGGGGGCCCGTACGGGTCACGGCCGGGTGCGCGCCGTGCATCTGGGCGTCGAGGTGCAGGGCCGTGCCGTCCGGCCGCGGACCGGCCGGTTGACCCTGACGTCCACGGGCGACGGGGTCGAGTGGGGATCGGCCGACTCCGCCGTGTCGCATCAGGATCCGGTGCTGGAAGCGCTGCCGTCGTGAGCACCGACCGTCGGAGCCGGGTGCTGGCTCTGTGGTGCCCCGACTGGCCGGCCGTGGCCGCTGCCGCCGCGGCGGAGATCCCGGCCTCGTCGCCGGTGGCGGTGGTCTCCGCCAATCGTGTCGTCGCCTGCTCCGCGACGGCACGCGCCGAGGGGGTCCGTCGCGGCGGCCGACGCCGTGAGTCGCAGGCCCGCTGTCCGGAACTGTATGTGGCGCGGGCGGATCCGGATCGTGACGCGCGACTGTTCGAGCCGGTCGCGTCGGCGGTGGACGAGGTGGTGCCCGGTATCGAGGTGCTGCGGCCCGGCCTGTTGCTGCTGTCGGCGCGCGGTGCGGCGCGGTACTTCGGTTCGGAGGAGGCCGCGGCGGAGCGACTGGTGGACACCGTCGCGGCGGTCGGTGTCGAGTGCCAGGTGGGGATCGCCGACGAGGTGTCGACGGCCGTCGTCGCGGCTCGGCACGGCGCGATCGTGCCGCGGGGGAGCGGCGCGCAGTTCCTGGCTCCGCTCCCGGTGGCCGAGCTGTCGGCGGAACCGTCTCTCGCGGCGCCGGAGCGGGTGGATCTGGTGGATCTGCTGGTGCGGCTGGGTCTGCGCACGGTGGGGGACTTCGGGGCACTGTCACCGGTGGACGTGGCCTCCCGCTTCGGCACCGACGCGGTTCTCGCGCACCGCAGCGCGCGAGGTGAGCCGGAGCGGCCGCCCTCGGCGCGCGTGCTTCCTCCCGATCTCGAGGTCGAGTACCGCTGCGACCCTCCGATCGATCGCGTCGACGCGGCGGCGTTCGCGGGTCGCGCCCTGGCCGAGAGACTGCACGTGACGCTGTCGGCCGCGGCCGTGGCCTGCACCCGGTTGCTGGTGCAGGCCACCACGGCCAACGGTGAACACCTCTCCCGCACGTGGCGATGCGCGGAACCGCTCACTCCCGAGGGCACCGCGGATCGCGTGCGATGGCAGCTCGACGGCTGGCTCACCGGCCGCAGTGAGAACAAGCCGACCGCCGGCATCGTCCTGCTGCGTCTCGAGCCGGTGGAGGTGGTGTCGGCGGGTGCGCTGCAGCTGGGACTGTGGGGCGGAGTCGGCGACGAGGACGAGCGGGCCCGCCGTGCCCTGGTGCGGGTGCAGGGTCTGCTGGGCGGCGACGCCGTCCAGGTGGGTGTGCTCAGCGGTGGTCGGGGGCCGGGTGAGCGCGTGACGATGCTGCCGTGGGGCGACGAGCCGGTGCCCGATGCTGATCCCTCCGCTCCGTGGCCCGGCCGGTTGCCGTCCCCGTCGCCCTCGGCGCTGATGCCGACGCGTCCGGAGATCGCCGTGACCGACGAGTCGGGAGTGGCGGTGCAGGTCACCGAGCGCGGCATGTTCGATCGCGTGCCCGGCCGGGTCGACTGGGGATCGCGGAGCTGGGTGCTGCACGGCTGGGCGGGACCGTGGGCGGCGGACGAGCGGTGGTGGGATCTCGGCGCCACCTCCACGGCCCGCCAGGTGGCACGGGCGCAGGTGCTGCTGGAGGACACCCGTGCCCTGCTGGTCCTGCACGACGGTGGACGATGGTTCGTGGAAGGGATCTACGAATGACGGCGGAACGCGCACGGGAACGCACGGGCGAGGCCACGATCCTGCATGCGGACCTCGACTCCTTCTACTCCTCGGTGGAGCAGCGGGACGACCCGTCGCTGCGCGGGCGACCCGTCATCGTCGGCGGTGGTGTGGTTCTGGCGGCGAGCTACGAGGCCAAGGCCTTCGGCGTGAAGACGGCCATGGGTGGCCGGCAGGCGCGCGCTCTGTGCCCGCAGGCGGTGGTGGTGCCGCCCCGGATGGCCGCCTACTCGCAGGCGAGCAAGGACGTCTTCGAGGTGTTCGAGAACATCACCCCGCTGGTCGAGGGCATCTCCATCGACGAGGCCTTCCTCGACGTCACCGGGTTGGCGCGGCTGTCCGGATCGCCGTCGGACATCGCTCGGGACCTGCGTCGCACGGTGGCGGAGGATGTCGGTCTCCCCATCACCGTCGGGGTGGCGCGCACCAAGTTCCTCGCCAAGATCGCCAGTGCCGTCGCCAAGCCCGACGGCCTGCTGGAGGTTCCGCCGGACCATGAGCTCGAGTTCCTGCATCCGCTTCCGGTGGAGCGCATGTGGGGCGTCGGCAGGATCACCGCCGACAAGCTGCACGCGCAGGGCATCCGCACCATCGGTGACCTCGCCGCGCACCGCGAGGGCGCGCTGGCCGCCGTCCTCGGATCGGCCGCGGGTCGGCACCTGCACGCCCTGTCGAACGGTGTCGACGCGCGCCCGGTGAGCACCGGCACGAGCCGGCGGTCGGTGGGTGCCCAACATGCTCTGGGGCGTCGTCACAAGACCCCGGCGGACATCGACGCAGCCCTCGTCGGACTGGTCGACCGTGTCACTCACCGCATGCGGAAGGGTCACCGGGCAGGTCGCACGATCACGCTGCGCCTGCGTTTCGACGACTTCACGCGAGCGACGCGATCCACGACGCTGAGCCGTGCGACGGCCGACACCCACGTCGTGCTCACCGCGGCCCGATCGCTGCTGGGCGCATCGATGTCGACCATCACGATGCAGGGCCTCACCCTTGTCGGCGTGGCGGTGTCGAATCTCGAGGACGGCGCCGCGATGCAGCTCGAGCTGCCGTTCGAGACGCCGGAGGACGAGCATCCGACCATCGACCGGACGGCCCTGGACGAGGCGCTCGACGGAGTGCAGCGCCGGTTCGGCACCTCCGCGCTCACGCGCGGTGTGCTGCTCGGGCGAGAGGAGCAGACATCGGTGCCCATGCTCCACGAGTGAGGGTCGGCGGCTCTGGGAGGATGGCTCGATGATCATGACGGACGGTGTGGTGGACGCCGAGGGCGTGCGGCTGCACTATCGAGATTCCGGTGGTGACGACGTGCTGGGGTCGCCCGTCGTGCTGGTGCACGGCATGGGCGGCGACGGCCACACCTGGGACGCGTTCGCGCGCACACTGGTTCGGCGGGGCCGCCGTGTCGTCGTCCCGGACCTCCGCGGGCACGGCCGCAGCGGACGCGCACGGAGTTACCTGTTCGGTGAGTTCGGCGACGACCTCGAGGCGCTCCTGGATCATCTCTCGCTGACTCGCGTCGACCTCGTCGGCCACTCCCTGGGAGGCCACGCCGCGACGCTCGTCGCCCAACGCCGTCCGACGACGGTGCGCAAGCTCGTGGTCGAGGAGGCCCCACTCCCCATCCGTCCTGGTGACGAGACCCCGTCGATCACGACGAAGTTCCCGTCCGCGCGCGAACTGTTGCACGCCACGACCAGCGTGATCCGACACCCCCGCGCCGTGCTGGCCTTCGATCGGTCGATGACCTCGTCCGCGCTCACCCAGTTCCGCGCCCCCGATCCGCTGTGGTGGGAGGCGCTTACGCACATGGAGAGTGATGTGCTGTTGGTCGTGGGTGGTCCCACCGGCATGGTCGACCGCGCGCGCCTCGAGGCGATGACGGCGCTGGTGCCGCGCAGCCGGGTCGTCGCCGTGGACAGCGGCCACAGTGTGCATCGGGATCGGTTCGCCGAGTTCGACGCCGCGGTCGGCCCGTTCCTCGCCGAGCACCAGGAAACTCCCCGCGCCCTGTGAGGCGTCCAGAACCGACGACGTCCTCGCCGTCCCTGGCGACCACAGTCGTTACCGTCGGCGCATGACGGCACCCACCCAGCAGTTCACCGTGACCCGGACCGACGGCGAACTCGCTGCTCGGGCCCTGATGTACGCCGTGTCCGAGCTCAGCCTCATCAGGGTCACCGGCCAGGGCGGGGCCGCCTACGCGCAACTGCAGGTGTGTCCGTCGGGTGCGCGCTACCGGTCGGTCGTCGACGGGATGAGTCCACGCGCTGCGCGGGAGCTGACCAACGGATACCACGCCAACTTCCACCACCCGGTGCTCTACGCGGCGGCGCTGCGGCTGGGCGCCGTGCGGCTCGCCGAGCTGGTTCCCATGTCGCGGTCGTTGCGCGCGGTGCTCGTCGCCGCCCCGGCCGTCGCGGCCACCGCGGACATCACCGAGAACGTCGTCAACCTCTACCTCCACCGCGACACCCGCCGCATCACCGACACGACCGCGACCGTGTCGAGTGCGCTCAGCATCGTCAAGTGGGGCGGGACGGTGGGACCGTTGGCCTACATGACCGTCGGCTTCCTCCCGATCTGGGGCCGAGCCGTGCGGTACCGGTTCGCACGCGGTCGATAGGACCGCACAGCCGCCGAACGATCCGCCGGTTACCGTCGTGTCATGACCGTCACCCGGCCCCGCGCGGCGACGCTGTCGCTGCGGAGTCGCATCCGACTTCTCACGGTGAGCGTGGCGGCGCTGGCCGTCGCGATCTGCTCCTTCGTGATCTACATGGTCACCGAGGACGCTCTGCGTGCGCAGCTCGCCGATCGGGTCGGCCGGGACGCCGACAAGTTGATCGCCAGTGACTCCTCCGGACTCTCGCCCGCGGCCTTCGGTTTCGCTGCCGGACCTCGCGCGGGACGCTATCTGCAGGTGGGCATCGTCAGCGAGGACGGTGACGTGTACTCCGCGTCCGGAAGTTTCACTCCGTTCGCCTCTCCCGACGGCGTGCTGGAACCGGTGGTCGCGTCGGTGGTCGCGGGGGAGTCGGACCGCGTCGTCACCGACCTGAACGGCTACGCGGTGGCCATCGAGAAGGCGCCGAGCGGGTCGACGGTGCTGGTCGGAGAATCCTACCGGTCGCTCGACGGGGTGATGAGTGGACTGCTCCTCATCTTCGTCACGGTGGGCGGCGCACTGGTGGTGCTGGCAGGGCTGTCGGGGTACCTGGTGGCGCGGACGGGCCTGCGACCGGTCGGCCGACTCACCCGCGCCACGCGGCGGATCACCGAGACCGGCGACCTCAGTCCGGTTGCCGTGGTGGGTGACGACGAGCTGGCGCATCTCGCCGATCGGTTCAACGACATGCTGGCGGCCCTGCAACGCTCGCGGCTCGCACAGAACCACCTCATCGTCGACGCGGGTACCGAGCTGCTGGCGCCGCTCACCGCCTTGCGCACCAACATCGAGTTGCTCATCGAGATCGGTGACCCCGATCGTGCGCCCGCGGTGCCGCTGGATCAGGATGCGGTGGACCAACTTCGGCGCGACATCGTCGATCAGCTGGACGAGGTCGCACGCCGTATCCATCGCCTCGTCGACGAGGCGCGGGAGGCGCACACGCGGGACGGGTGACTCAGGTGTCCGCTCGGTAGCGCGCGGGGGGACCACCCACCAGGGCGGTGAACGCCCGGATCAAATGGCTCTGATCCGCGTATCCGAGGTCGGCGGCGAGCGCCGCCCAGTCCACCGTGCCGTCGGTGTGCGCGGCACCCGCGACGTCCAGGAGTCGGCACCGCTGCACCACCCACTTGGGCCCGATGCCGACATGGTCGGCGAACTGTCTCTGCAGCGTCCGCAGGCTCACTCCCGCACGATCCGCGAGCTGCTGCGCCCGGATGACCGTCGTGTCCGTCTCGGCCAGCTCCACGAGGTCCGCGATGTCGGCGGCCACGGGGTCGGCCGTCGCTGTCCGCTCGATCAGCCACGAGGACAGTCGGTCCACACACGTGGTGACGTCCGCGTCCGGGTCGAGGAGGAGACCGGCGAGTCGGCGATCGTCGGTGCCCAGCACGTCCGCGACGGTCCCGACCCGATCGGTCATCGAGCTCACGGGCCGGCCGAGAACGGGGCGGAAACCTGCGGGACGGAACGCTGCGGCGACCGTGCGCCCGTCGCCGACGAGGGTGCGCTGGAAGCGACGTCGCATCACGCCGTGCACCAGCAGCCGCGGAGCGCCGTCCCGAGATTCCGCCGTCAGATGGACCACCGGGCGCGGGACGACCTCCTGCACGTGCGGTTCGGGGCAGTGCCACTCCACCCACCAGAAGTAGTCGACGAGGGTCGAGAGGTCGTCGGGAGGGCGGGAGCGGCCGACGGTGATCCGACCCTCCGCACGCGCGGGGTGCAGGATCGCCGACTGCGCGCGTCGGCCTGCTCGGGTCAACGGATCCTCCGCCACGGAGCGAACCGTACCGCTCGGGCTGGCGCGTTTGTTCAAGTCACGGTGCCGATCGTGAGGGAGGCTGAGGTCATGACGACGACGCGACTGGCGATGACGACCCTGGACTGTGCCGAGGTTCCTCCGGTGGCCGAATTCTGGGCGGCGTTCCTCGGTCTGACCCAGACGATGGGTGACGGCGAGAACTACGCCATGCTCTCTCCCGCGAACGGGGGCCCGGCGCTGGGCTTCGGCCGCGTGGACGGCTATCGCCCACCCGCCTGGCCGAACCCCGACGGGAGCAAGCAGTTCCACTTCGACATCAAAGTCGAGGACATCCCGGTGGCCGAGGCCCGTGCGATCGAGCTGGGGGCGACGCTCGCCGAGCCGCAGCCGGGCGAGACGTGGCGCGTTCTCCTCGATCCGGCCGGCCATCCGTTCTGCCTGACGGATGCCGCCAACTGGGGCTGACCACACGCGTGGTGAACTGGCATCGACAGCGATCCCCGACCGAACGGACGTCCCGTGGCCATCACCGCTCTGCTCGAACTGCGTCTCGATCCCGCCCGCCTCGAGGAGTCGCACCGCATCATCGACGAGACCCTCGTCGCCACCCGCGCGTTCGAGGGATGCCTCGGTGTCGAGGTGACGGCGGACGTGAAGGATCCGGCGCACGTCGTCATCGTCGAGAGCTGGGCCAGCGTCGAGGCCGACGCCGCCTACCGCGCGTTCCGGGCGACGCCCGAGGGTCGCAGTGAACTCGGTTCGATCGTCACCGCGGCGCCGGTGCTGACCGTGCTGGCGCCCGTTCGATGACGACGGACGCGACTCCCTCGGTGGCCTTCGTCCAGGCCACCTGGCATCGCGAACTGGTGGACCGGGTGCGCCAGGGTTTCGTGCGGGAGTTCGGGCGTGACGTGGACACCTTCGAGGTGCCCGGTGCGTTCGAGATCCCCCTGCACGCCAAGCGACTCGCGCTCACGGGCCGGTACTCGGCCGTCGTCGCGGCGGCGCTGGTGGTGGACGGCGGTATCTACCGGCACGACTTCGTCGAGACGGCCGTCATCGACGGACTCATGCGGGTGCAGCTCGACACCGATGTGCCCGTGTTCTCGGTGGTGCTGACCCCGCACCACTTCCACGAGCATGCCGACCACACGAGCTTCTTCGCGGAGCACCTCGAGAAGAAGGGTGTCGAGGCAGCGAGCGCGGTGGTGCGCACGCTCGCGTCCCTCGACTCGATCGGCCGCTAGCTGTCGGGTCGGTCCTGCCAGACCGAGGGGTCGACGAGCGCGAGCTTGGCTGGTGACCGGATCATGTCGATCCGCGACACCAGGCCCGTCGACGACACCTCGAACGAGACGACGCCGACCAACCCGTCGCCCGCCACGAGGGCGAGTCCCGTTCTGCCGTTCACACGGCACGGACGCACCCGCAGACCGTCTCCCGCCTTCGCCGCGATGCCGAGGAGGAATCTCGCGACGTGGTCGGCGCCGATCACGGGACGCCGTGCCGCCGAGACGACTCCGCCCCCGTCGCTGACGAGAACGACGTCGGGGTCCAACGTCGTCAGCAGATCGGCGAGCACTCCCGTACCGGCGGCACGGGTGAAGTCACGCACGGCGCCGGCATGCAGCTCGGGCGACACCGCGAAACGTGGAGCCCCCTCCGTCACGTGCCGTCGTGCACGAGACGCGAGCTGCCGCACGGCATTCGGAGTGCGGCCCACGATCCGCGCGATCTCGTCGAACGGGACGTCGAACACGTCGTGCAGGACCCATGTCGTGCGTTCGGCCGGGGACAGCGTCTCGAGCACCACCATGAGCGCGAAGCGCACGCTCTCGTCGAGCGTCACCCGGTCGGGCGGCGAGTCGGCCGGTCCGACCAACGGCTCGGGCAACCACGGTCCCACGTACGTCTCTCGTCGCACGCGGGCCGACCGCAGCACGTCCAGTGCTGCGCGCGAGACAGCGACCACGGCCCACGCCTCGACGTCGAGAACGGGTGACGTCGCATCGGCCGCGACCAGTTTCGGCCAGCAGTCGGACACGACGTCCTCGGCGTCGGCGTGCGAACCGAGGACGGCGTAGGCGATGCGGACCAGCCGTGGGCGGACGCGGACGAAGTCGTCGGTGACACTCACCGGGTCGAGGCACCCACGCGCGCGAGCCACTGATCGAACGTCTCGTCACCGTGCGCAGCGTCCGGACCGGGAAGGAGCCCACCGTTCGCCATGCCGCGACCCCCGGCGCCCGGCAGCCGCAGGGGGAGGACGAGACGCTTCGATCCACGCGCGCGCAGCAGCCTCCGGGCAAGATCGGGTTGGTACTCCGGGCGCGGACCGGCGTACTCCACGACCGAGGTGAGCGGTGTCCCCACCGCCAGGTCGACGATGTGGGCGGCGACCTCGGCGGTGCTGACCGGCTGACTCCGCATCGCCGGGACCATCGCGACCGGACCCGAAGTCATCGCGAGAGCCTGATCGGTGAACTCGTGGAACTGCGTCGCACGGAGGATCGTCCATGGCAGCGTCGACTCGCGTACGAGCTTCTCCTGCAGACGTTTACCGGCGTAGTAGCCGTAGTCGACACGATCGCACCCCACGATGGACAACGCCACGTGGTGACGGATTCCCGCGCGCTCACCGGCGGCCAGCAACGTCGACGTGACGGCGCCGAAGAACTTCTCGGACGCGCGCGCCGACATCGTCGTGACGTTCGCGGCGTCGATCACCGCGTCGACGTCCGTCAGTGCCCGGTCGAGCTCCGGCGTCGGCCGCACGAGATCGATTCCGGCCGATCTCGCGAGTACCACGGGAGTGTGTCCTCGCGCCCGCACCTGCTCCACCACGTGCCGCCCCGCTGCGCCCGTTCCGCCTGCCACTGCGATCCGCATGGCGTCATCCTTCCCTCGTGCGAGTCCTCGGTGGAACCCGTTCGAGAGTAGGACGAGAGAGAGCCGGCATCTGTGACATCACCAGTGGGCGCCGGGAACCCATCGTCCGGCCCGCCGCACGACCCGGGGCATCCGGAACTCGCGTCGGTTCTTCTTCGGTGCACGGGGACCGGACGACCACGAGCTGGTGTCGGTGATTCCCTTGGCGGCGGCGCTGTCCGGATACGCCTTGTAGTACGACGCCAGCACGCGGTCCTTCGAGCGAGGCATCAGCAGGTTGCCCCACTCCGCGGCGGTTCCGGTGGGAACGTCGATGCGCTTGGGCTTCTCGATCAGTGCCCGCATCACCATCGCGGCGGCCTTCTCCGGCGTCTCGACCTTGTTGACGTTCTTGTTGCCGGTCGGGGCGATCATCGGGGTGTCGACCAGCGGCATGTGCACGGTGGTGAACGAGACGCCGTCCGCCAGAGTCTCCGACGCGGCGACCGAGGTGAAGGCGTCCAGCGCGGACTTGCTCGCCACGTACGCGGCGAAGCGCGGCGGATGGCTCTGCACCGAGGCGCTGCTGATGTTGACGATGTGGCCGTACTTCCGCTCGCGCATGTGGGGGAGCAGAGCGAGGATCAGGCGGAGCGCACCGAAGTAGTTGACGGCCATGGTCCGCTCGAAGTCGTGCAGACGGTCGGTCGAGAGCGTGAGCGAGCGCCGGATCGATCGGCCCGCGTTGTTGACGAGCATGTCGACGTGGTGGTGGTCGCGCAGGATCGCGGGCACGGTCTCGGCGACGGACGCGTCGTCGGTGATGTCGCAGACGTAGCCATGGGCGTCGCCGCCGGTCGCCCGGATCTCCTCGACCACCGCCGTCAACTTCTCCTCGTCGCGGGCGACGAGGATGACCCGAGCCCCCTTGCGCGCCGCCGCGAAGGCCGAGGCCTTGCCGATACCCGAGGAACCGCCGGTGATGACGACGTGTCGGTCGACCAGCGGACCGGCCGGATCATCGCGTCGCGCCCGGTACGGGTCGAGATGCGCACGCCAGTACGACCACAGTGCGGGTGCGTACGTGCGGAACTCCGGTACGCGGGCCGCGTTCTCGCCCATCGCCTCGTTCAGTGCGGCACGGGTGAGGGTCGAGTCGAATCGGGTGGGCAGCGTGAGGTGCTCGGCCATGACGGGCGGGATGTCGTAGTTCTCGAACACCGCGTCGCGGGCGGCGACGACATGACGATTGGTCGAGCGGAGCAGCGGCGTGACGACGGAGCCGGGAATGCTCCCCACGGCGCGGGGTGCGCCGGCCGCGTCGGCGAGAGCGGAGTAGATCTCCCGCATCGGTTGCGGACGCGGGTTGACGAGGTGGAACACGCGGCCGTCGAGATCCGGGGCGTGCAGGAGGGCGACCAGCGCGTCGGCGACGTGGTCGACCGGGACGATGTTGGTCGCGCCGAGTGCGGGCACCGTCATCGGCAGGGCCGAGGGCAACTCGGCGAGGAGGGAGATGAGCCGGAAGAGGTAGTACGGGCCGTCGATCTTGTCGATCTCGCCGGTGGTCGAGTCACCGACCACTACTGCCGGTCGGTAGACCCGCCAGGTGAGGCCCGGAGTCTCGCGGACCACCTTCTCCGCCTCGAACTTCGTGCGGTGGTACGCCGTCGGAAAGTTCTGACCGAGGTCGAAGTCGTTCTCGGTGAACACCCCTCGATGGTCTCCGGCCACCGCGATGGACGACACGTGATGCAGGGTGGCGCCGAGTGACCGGGCGAGTTCGGCGACTGCGGCCGTTCCCTGCACGTTGGTCGATTCCTGTTCCTCGCCGGCGGTCAGGTCGTAGATCGCGCCGAGATGGATCACGTGGTCGACCGCTGTCAGAGCGGACAGTGCTGAGTCGTCGATGCCGAGACCGGGTCGCTCGAGATCGCCGATCAGCGGGCGAACGCGGTGACCGGACGACTCCGCGACGCCGCTCAGGCGGTGTTCCGAGGTCGGTCGCACGAGAGCGTGGACCACAGCGTTGGCGTCGCGTTCGACCAGCCGGCGCACCACTGCCCGGCCGAGGAATCCTGTGCCACCGGTGACCACGTAAGTACTCATGCGCGGACCTTACCGCGGAGTAAGTACCGGCGGTATCAGTGACCGATGCCGACTTTTTCGTGCACCTTCTTCATCCACGCGGGTGCCCACCAGTTGGCCTCGCCCATGAGCTTGACCAGCGACGGGACCAGCAGCATACGGATGATCGTGGCGTCGATGATCAACGCCAGAATCATGCCGACACCCAGGAATCGCATGATGGACAGTCCGGACATCGAGAACGCCCCCGTCACGATGATCAGGATCAACGCCGCCGCGGTCACGATGCGTCCGGTCCGCTGGGCGCCGATCAGCACCGCCTCCTCGGTGGTGGCACCGGCCGTGCGCGCCTCCACCATGCGGGACATCAGGAACACCTCGTAATCGGTGGACAGCCCGAACACGACCGCGAGGATGAGAACCACGAACGTCGCCTCGAGCGGTGCCGGTGTGACGCCGAGCAGGCCCGCCCCGTGACCCTCCTGGAAGATGAACGTCAGAGCCCCGAACGTCGCGGCCATGCTCAGTCCCGCCATGGCAACAGCCTTGATCGGCAGCACCACCGAGCCGAACGCCAGGAACAGCAGGATCAGCGTCGACACCACCATGATGGTGAGCATCACCGGCAGCCAGTTCACGATGGCGTTGTTGCCGTCGAGGACCAGGGCCGCCGCTCCGCCCACCGTCAGGTCGGTTCCGTCGGGTGCCGGGATCGCGCGGAGTTGTTGCACCACATCCTGTTGCGCTTCCTGGGACACGTCCGAGGAAAAGGTCGCGTTGATGACCACGAAGTCGCCGCTGGCCGTGCCGAACTGAACGTTGGCGATCCCGCTCACAGCGCGCGCAGCCGTCGTGACCGCATTGATGGCGGGGCCGTCCGGCCGCGCCGACTCTCCGTCCAACACGATGGTGGCGCTGTCGCCGGTGCTGCTGAAGTCCGAGGCGAGGGTTTCGAACGCGATACGCGCGGGATCGTCGGCGGGCAGCGCGGTGTAGGACACCTCGCCCAACTGAGCCTTGACCAGCGGTGCGGCAACGACCAGCAGGCCGACGATGATCAGGGTGGCGACAGCGATGGGGCGCTTCATCACCTTCGTGACGACCCCGCCCCAGAACCTGTGTGCGCGTGCATCTCCGCGATCCGAGGCGGTCCTGGACCAGGTGATGGCATTGATGCGGTCACCCAGCATGGCCAGGACGGCCGGTACAGCCGTCAACGACAGCAGAGCCGCACATCCGACGGCCGCCATCGCGCCGAAGCCGAGGGATCGGATGATGGCCTGCGGGAAGACGAGCATCCCCGCGAAGGCGCAGATGAGCAGCAGACCGGAGAAGACGATGGTGCGCCCGGCGGTGAGCATCGTGCGTCGTGCGGCCCCGTGGGACGTGGCTCCGCCCCTGAGTTCCTCGCGGAACCTGCTGACGATGAAGAGGCCGTAATCGATGGCGAGTCCGAGACCCAGCAGGCTGGCGACGTTGACGGCGAAGGAACTGATCTCGGTGAACGTGGTGAAGATGCGCAGGACGGTCAGCGCGCCGGCCACCGAGAGCGCTCCCACGATCACGGGCACTGCGGCGGCCACGACGCCGCCGAAGATGACGACCAGAAGAATCAGCGTGATCGGGATGGCGATGATCTCGGCACGGACCAAGTCTTCCTGGAGCTGGGTGTTGAAGGAGACGCCGGCGACGGAGGCGCCCGCGAACTGCGTGTCGATGCCGGCGACCTCGAGCTTGGGGAGCAACTCCGAGAACGACGCGACCGTGATGCCGCTGGCGTCGCCGAGGGTGACGGTCGCGAGTCCCTTCGTGCCGTCCTTGCTCTCCAGGAACGGCTTCTGCACCGGTCCGGCCGTCCAGTAGGAGGTGATGTCGTTCGGACCCACCTCCGCCCGGAACGCGTCGAGCACCGGCGTGACGTCCGCGCCGATGTCGTCGAGCGTGCGGCCGTCGGGCGCGGAGTAGATGACGATGATGTCCGGGGCGGCGGTACCCAGGCCCTGGATCTGTCGGGCGACTTGCACGGCCTCGCTGCCGGGATCCTCGTATCCGCCCTGGCTGAGGCTGCCGAAGACCCCGAGTCCCCACGTGGCGCCTGCCAGAACGATGACGATCGCGGCGGTCAGGACCCACCGTGCCCGCGACACCACGAACGAAGCCCAGCGAGTCACAGAAAATCCCCATATCGGTCAGGTAGAGCATCCACGGTCGTGTGTGACTGTAGTGAACGGTTCTGGGGAAGCTCTGAGAGCGGGGACAGACCGGGCGGTACAGTTCGAGCCATGCGAACGGCACGGCAGATCAGCGAACGGCTGACGGTGGCGATGCTCGTGCTCTCGACGACTCTCACGCTGATCGTCGCGATGCTGCAACCCATCGAGGTCGCCGTAGCTGTGGCCGTCACCGTATCGGCGGCTCTGCTCGCCGCCGCGTTCCTGCGACCCGAGTCGTTCGTAACGCGCGTCGAGTCGGCAAACGGCCCTCCCGCCGACGAACGCCGACTGCGCGGGTCCTTCCGCCGTCAGTCCCATCCCGCCACGCCGGGCCGCCCCATGCCCCGAGCGCCCGGACCTCTCGCGGAGGCGCAGCCGAGCTGATCGGCGCCCTGCGTCTCCGCACCGACGACACCGTTCACATCTCGGATCGTGGGAGAGAGACCTCATGTTGCACCTGTCCGGCATCACCCGTGTCCACGGAGCGTTCACCGTCTTCCGGCACGTCGATCTCACCGCTCGTCCCGGCTCGGCCTGCGCCGTGGTCGGTGCCAACGGCTCCGGAAAATCGACGCTTCTGCGCTGCGCTGTCGGCGCAGACGACGTCGACGAGGGGCGTGTGCTGCTCGACGGCACCGACCTCGACGAGACCGACCCCGCCACCCGCGCGGCGATCGCGGCCGTCCTTGACGACGGGGGCATGTTTCCTCACCTGTCGGTGCGCGAACATCTGACACTGATCGCCACGGCCCACGCGGTCGACGACGCGGAGGCCGTCGTGACGGCGATCCTCGACGGACTCGCCCTGTCCGCCGCCGCCGATCAGCTCCCGGTCACGTTGTCCAGCGGTCAGCGCAGGCGGCTCGTACTGGCCTCTGCATTCGTGCGACCTCGTCGCGTCCTCGTCCTCGACGAACCGGAGCAGCATCTCGACTCGGACGGGCGCGCCTGGCTCGCTCGCACACTGACGTCGGAGAAGGAGTCCGGAGTGGCCGTGCTGCTCGCCTCGCACGACAGGGCGATGGTCGACACGGTCGCCGACGTCGTCGTCGTCGCGGACGCATGGCGATGACCTCCGTCGCCGATCTGCACCGAGAGCTCCGCCGCCGACGCCGCAGCACCGAGAGTGCGGTCGAGCAGATGTCGATCTGGGGTGGCGGCGCCTTGTCGACGGTGGCCGTCGCGCTGTGGGTGCTGTCCGGCCGTGGAACGGGATTCACGCTGGACCCGGTGCTGTCGGCGTCGGCATCGGCGGGTGTCGGAATCCTCGTCGCGGCGGCCGCACTCCATGTCCTGCGCGTCGTCGGACCGATCGTCACCGATGCGGCCACGACGCACTGGCTCGTCTCGACGCCGCTCGATCGACGCACTCTTCTGCGCGGCCGGGTGCTCGCCTGGACCGGCGCGCTCGTCGCACTCGGAGTGCTGGTCGCTCGTCTGCTTGCACTGATAGCGGGCGCGACGTCCTGGTGGCCGTTGGCCGTCGTCGGGGCGGCGGCCGGTGCGCTGGTAGTCGCCCTGGCGGTGTTGGGGCAGCAGTCCCGCAGCTCGTCGTTCGCGCTGCCGATGATCGAGCTCGGAACAGTCGTGTCGGCGGGCGTCGCGACGCTTCTACCGCCTCTGCCAGCTGTCGCGTGCGCAACTGTGCTCGCCGTCGCGGCCGTCACCGGATGGTGGGCGGCCGTCTCCCGCCTCGGGCGGATTCGTCGGACGTCCCTGACGTCGGGGGCCGATCTGTTGGCGGCCGGGTCGGCGGGACTGTCCTTCCTCGACGTCGGGTTCTTCGTGTCCGCGCTGGAGACCAGGGCCCACCGACGCCGAGGGGCGGTGCGCCCGCGGGGTCGTGCCGGAGGATTGGTCGGCCCGGTTCGCGCCCTGGTGCGGTCCGACCTGATGCGGCATCGCCGGAACACGATGCTGCCGGCGGTCCTGGCGACCGGACTCGGTCTCGTGCTCGCCGCGTCGGCGGTGTCGATGCCGTTCTGGGCGGGCGTCGTGGGCCTTCTCGCCGGGTACGTGGCGACGTCGGCGGCCAGCATCGGGTTCCGAGACATGTTGGCGGATAAATCGTTACGGTTCTCACTCGCGCTGCCGGACCGTACGATGGCCGGTGCGTTCCTCGTGGTGCCGTCGCTGGTGGCGCTCACCGTCGCCGTCACGGTAGCGGCGGCGGTGTCGTGGTGGGCGGGCATCGTTGTCGGGTCGACGACGCTGATCGCCGTGGTCCGGTCCCGTACCGCGCCGCCCCGCGTCTACGACGGTCTCGCCGTGGTGACCATGTTCGGTATGGTGCCGGTCGACGTGATCCGTCAGGTCCTGCGTGGCCCGGGCCTGCTCCTCGTCGGTGCCGTGCTGCTCCTGCTGTGACAGGACGCGATCACTCCAACTCTGCCAGGTCGACGTCCACCCTCGACGGGGGTCGCAGTGCGGTGGTCGTCGCCCATCCGCGGGCGACGAGGCCGGCGTCGCTGTCGTCGTCGTCCCGCGCGTGGATGGCGTCGAAGCGGACGGTGACGAACTCGTCGTCGGTGTCGCCGATCTCCGCCTGGACGGCGCCGAAGGCCGCGAGGTCGGCCTGGCGGATGCCGCGGAGTTCCGATGGTGCGACCGGAGGGATGTTGACGTTGAGGACCCAGTCCGCCGCACCGTGGTCGACGAACCAGTCGAGTGCGCGACGGGCCACGAGGTGGGCGGTGTCCCAGCTCGGAGCGCCCGAGGCGACCTCACGGTCGATCCGGTCGTGGATGTCGCCAGGCGCGGCGAGAGACGCCGTGTCGAGGCCGGCGAGGGACAGGGCCATCGCCGGAACCCCGTGGGTGGACGCGGTGAGGGCCGCCCCCACGGTGCCGGAGTGCAGGACGGCGGAGCCGGTGTTCGGACCGTGATTGATGCCGGACAGCAGGATGTCCGGCCGTGGACCGAAGGCTCCGCGCGTCGCGACGAACGCGATCATGGCGGGCGAGGCCTGCACGGCGAACGCGTCGACATCGAGATCGGCGATCGACGCGCGGGAGAGTACGAGCTGGTCGCGGTTCTGCAGCGCAGACAGCGACGCACTCGCACCGCTGCGCTCCTCGTGCGGCGCCGCCACCACGACGTCGTGACCGGCCTCGAGGGCGACCCGAGCGAGCACGGCGATCCCGTGGCTGTCGATTCCGTCGTCGTTCGTGATGAGCACGCGCACGTGTGCCTCCTGCGAGTGGGTGCAGCCGGTCAGGACGAGAAGGGGCGTACCTCGACCGTCGACATGATGGTCTCGACGAGCCCCTGCTGTCCTGTACCCAGTCCGCGGCGGGTCACGTTGGCGGTGCCGGCGGCGCCGCCGAGGGCGAGTGCCTCCTCGATGGACATGCCGCGGGCGAGTCCGGTGGCGATGCCGGCGCTCATGGAGTCGCCCGCACCGTGGTGGTCCGTCTGCTCCAGGTCGGGAGTGACCACCTCGAGCACCGTGCCGTCGACGAGGGCGAGCGCCGGGTCCGCTGCGCGGGAGAGAACCACGATGTCGGCACCCTCGTCGTGCAGGGAGCGCATCGCCTCGATGAGGGCGTCCGGGTCCTCCGACTCCGCGCGTCCGTCCTCGATGAGGTCCTCGTGGCTCATCTTGAGCACGGTGAGACCGCCCTGTAGAGCCGCCGTCGCGGTCGGTCCGGACAGATCTGCGACGACGGGCTTCGACAGCGATCGCAGATCTGTCGTGAGCCGTCGATAGAAGTCTGCGGGTACCACCGACTCGGTGTGCGGGCCCCCCAGCAGCACGATGTCGGACGAGGCTCCGGACTCGAGGGTGATCCCGTAGAGATCGTCGAGCGCGTGCCGGGCCAGGTGCGGGGGATCGATCGTCGCCACCTCGGTGCGGTCGCCGTCGCGCCGGTCGTGGATGTAGGACCCGGATTCGTCACCGATGTCCACGGCACGCACGGTGATGCCCTCGCGGTGGATCAGATCGCGCAGCACGCCGCCGCTCTCGCCGCCGAACGCGCCGGTCAGCGTCACGTCCATGCCGAGGTTGGTGGCCATGCGGGCGATCCAGTGGCCCTGGCCGCCGGCGTGCACGTGGAGTTCGGTGTCGCCGTTCGGCGCTGCGTCCAGGGTGATGGTGAGCAGCGGGGACGGCGCGAAGACGGTGGCGGTGGGCGCGTGTTCGGCAGTCGACATCGCCGTGATGTGCCCGATTCGTCCGTTCCCCAAACCCGCCGTCGAACGGTCGACAGGTCAGCTGCCGAAGGCGTCCGCGAGGTCGTCGAGCGACGGGAAAGCCTGTTCCGGTGCTGCCTCGGGGACCGTGATCACCGTCGACGCCTGCTGGACCGTGTACACGGTCCAGGGCAACACCGTGGCCATGTACTCAGTGAAACCGGGGTAGTCGGACACCCACATCGCCTCGGTCGCGTCGCCGTCCTGGAGTGCGCACGTCGCCAGCACGACGTACGAGCCGGGAGGAACGTCGGACACCGTCTGGGTCGACGTGCCGGGCTCGATGTCACCGCCGTCGTAGAGGGTCTGCCCGGGTCCGAGAATGTCTTCCAGCGGCGGCAGAACGCCGTCCGGTGCGGGGGCCAACGACGTGGCACAGCTGAGGGTGCCGTCGGCAGCAGAGGTGATGGTGTTGGTGACGGACGTGCCGTCGACAGCGAACGAGTAGGTGACGTCGGTGGGTTCCGCCGCGGCCGCGAGACCGGGACTGGCGAGGGCCAGGGGAATCGCTGCTGCAGTGCCGAGAAGGGTTCGGGTGAGCATTCGCACGGCATGTCCTCTTCGTCGTCGATGGTCGCTTCCAGGGGAAGTGTGCAACGGAAGCGGACCATTCGGCACCTTTCGTACCGGGTGTCCCCGTGGGGGTGTGGTTCCGGGCGAGACCACGGTTTCCGTCGACTTGCCGTCGGAGTGGAGGTGATGGTCCAATGGGAACATACGTTCGAAGAGTGGGGGTGCGTCATGGGCTGGAACGACGGGCCGCCCACGTGGACCGAGATGGAGCGTCTGCTCTCGGGAAAGCCCCGCGTCATCGATCCGCTCGCGATGGGCGACGGCGGTGACAGTCCGGCGTGGTCGCGCAAGCGTGATCCCTACGAGGGTGCGGTGGTGCGGCCGCGTGACACCGTTCCCTACGCGGAACTGCACGCCCACTCGTCCTTCAGCTTTCTCGACGGAGCCTCCCAGCCGGAGGAAATGGTCGAGGAGGCCGTACGGCTGGGTCTGGACGCCATCGCGCTGACCGATCACGACGGCATGTACGGCGTCGTGCGGTTCGCGGAGGCGGCACGCGAGTTGGAGATGAAGACCGTCTTCGGGTCCGAGTTGTCGCTCGGTGACCTGGGCATGCCGACCGAATCACGCACCGGCGCAGCCGATCCGGACGGAACTCATCTGCTGGTACTCGCTCGCGGGCAGGAAGGCTACCGACGGCTCTCCCGGGAGATCGCCACCGCGCATCTCGCCGGGGGCGAGAAGGGGCGTCCGCGCTACGACATCGATGCGTTGGCCGAGGCGGCTGGGGGGCACTGGCAGATCCTGACCGGGTGCCGCAAGGGCAGCGTGCGTCGCGCGCTGACCGAGAGCGGGCCGGCGGCGGCAGAGCAGGCACTACGCGAACTCGTCGATAGGTTCGGTCGGGACCGGGTCACGGTGGAGCTGACCCGTCAGGGAATCGCGGAGGACGACGACCGCAACGACGTGCTCGCGGAACTGGCCGAGCGGTTGTCGCTCCCGGTCATCGCGACGACGTCGGCGCACTTCGCGCGGCCGAGTCGGCGCCGACTCGCGATGGCCATGGCCGCGGTCCGTGCGCGGCGCAGTCTCGACGACGCGTCCGGGTGGCTCCCGCCGCTCGGCGGAACCCATCTGCGCTCCGGGGCCGAGATGGCGGCGATGTTCTCCGCCTATCCCACCGCCGTGTCCCATGCCGGGGCGCTGGGGGAGGAGTGCGCGTTCGATCTCCACCTCATCGCGCCGCAGCTTCCGCCGTTCGACGTGCCGGAGGGCCACACCGAGATCACGTGGCTCCACGAGTTGACGATGCGCGGTGCCGAGCGACGTTACGGTCGACGCGAGGACGAACCTGCGGCCTACGCCCAGATCGACCGCGAACTCGCCGTCATCACCGAACTCGACTTCCCCGGCTACTTCCTGGTGGTCCACGACATAGTCGACTTCTGCAAGACGGCCGACATCCTGTGTCAGGGGCGAGGATCCGCGGCTAACTCCGCTGTCTGCTACGCGATCGGCATCACCAACGTCGACCCGGTGCGCAACGGTCTGCTGTTCGAGCGGTTCCTCTCCGTCGAGCGCGACGGCCCGCCGGACATCGACGTGGACATCGAGTCCGACCGTCGGGAAGAGGCCATCCAGCACGTCTACGCCAAGTACGGCCGCGACTACGCGGCGCAGGTGGCCAACGTCATCACCTACCGCGGGAAGTCGTCGGTACGCGACATGGCGAAGGCGCTGGGGGCATCGCAGGGTCAGCAGGACGCGTGGAGCAAGCAGATCACCCGCTGGTCGGGGGTGCCGGGGCGAGACCTGTCCGCCGAGGCCCGCGAGACCACCATCCCGCTCCCGGTGCTCGAACTCGCCGCGCAGATCGAGAACTTCCCACGGCATCTCGGCATCCACTCCGGCGGCATGGTGATCTGCGATCGGCCGATCGCCGACGTGTGCCCCGTCGAGTGGGCGCGCATGGAGAACCGCACCGTGCTGCAGTGGGACAAGGACGACTGTGCCGCAGTGGGTCTGGTGAAGTTCGACATGCTCGGGCTCGGCATGCTCTCGGCGCTGCACTACATGATCGACCTGGTGAAGGAGCACAAGGGACTGCACGTCGATCTCGCCGAACTCGACCTCGGCGAGGCCGCGGTGTACGAGATGCTGCAGCGCGCGGATTCGGTCGGGGTGTTCCAGGTGGAGTCGCGGGCCCAGATGGCGACGCTTCCTCGCCTCAAGCCGCGGGAGTTCTACGACCTCGTCGTCGAGGTGGCCCTCATCAGACCCGGTCCCATCCAAGGACATTCGGTGCACCCGTACGTCCGGCGACGTAACGGACTCGAGCCCGTGACGTTCGACCATCCCTCGCTCGAACGTGCTCTCGAACGCACACTGGGTGTCCCGCTGTTCCAGGAGCAACTGATGCAGATGGCCGTCGACGTCGCAGGGTTCTCGGCCACCGAGGCGGACCAACTGCGCCGGGCCATGGGGTCCAAGCGCAGTCCGGAGAAGATGGACCGCATGCGGCAACGCTTCTACGACGGGATGCGCGACCTGCACGGCATCACCGGCGCCAAGGCCGACCGCATCTTCGACAAGCTCTACGCCTTCGCCAATTTCGGCTTCCCCGAGAGTCATTCGCAGAGCTTCGCGTCCCTGGTCTTCTACTCGTCGTGGTTCAAGCTGCATCACCCGGCGGCGTTCTGTGCCGGGCTGCTCCGCGCTCAGCCGATGGGTTTCTACTCGCCGCAATCGTTGGTGGCCGACGCTCGACGGCACGGTGTCCTGGTGCACGGGCCGGACGTCCGTGCCAGTCTCGCCCACGCCACCGTGGAGAACGACGGCCTCGAGGTGCGCCTGGGATTGTCCGACGTGCGGTCCATCGGGACGGCGTTGGCCGAGAAGATCGTGGCAGCGCGGGAGTCCGGCGGGCAGTTCACGTCTCTGCTCGATCTCACCGGACGTGTCGAACTCTCCGTCACGCAAGCAGAGTCGCTGGCCACCGCCGGCGCCCTGGCGTGTTTCGGTGTGACACGTCGAGAGGCGCTGTGGGCTGCCGGGGCCGCGGCGGCCGAGCGCCCCGACCGGTTGCCCGCTCTCGGTGCGTCGACGCGCGCGCCGTCGCTGCCGGGAATGAGTGCGTGGGAGTTGGCCGCCGCGGACATCTGGGCCACCGGGGTCTCGCCCGACAGCTACCCCACCCAGTTCCTGCGCGAGCGGCTCGACGAGATGGACGTGGTCCCTGCGGACCGCCTGCTGTCGGTGGCCGATGGAGATCGGGTGCTCGTGGCCGGGGCGGTCACCCACCGTCAGCGTCCCGCCACCGCCGCGGGAGTCACGTTCATCAACCTCGAGGACGAGACCGGGATGATCAACGTTGTGTGCTCGGTGGGACTGTGGCAGAAGTACCGCTCCGCGGCGCAGTTGTCACAGGCCCTGTTCATCCGCGGCATCGTGCAGAACGCCGAGGGGGTGGTGACGCTGGTGGCCGACAAGCTCGAGACGCTGGACCTGCGAGTGCTGCTGCGCTCCCGAGACTTCCGCTGATCCTGTGGTCTGTCCAGGAGGGTCAGACGCTGCCCTCGAAGTCGCACTGACGCCAGGCCTCGTAGACGACGACGGATGCGGCGTTGGTGATGTTCATCGACCGGCGCCCGGCGAGCATCGGAATGCGCAGGCGATCGGTGACATGGGGGTCGGCGAGAACCTCCGGTGCCAGACCGGTGGGTTCCGGCCCGAACAGCAGCACGTCGCCGGGCCGGTAGGACACCGACGCGTAGGACGTGGTGGCATGGGCGGTGAAGGCGAAGACCCGCTCGGGCGCGAGGGTGTCCCACGCCGCCTCGAGGTTCGGGTGCACCGTGACCGACGCCAGGTCGTGGTAGTCGAGGCCGGCGCGCCGCAGCTTGGGCTCGGACAGGTCGAAGCCGAGCGGTTCGATCAGGTGCAGCTCACACCCCGTACCGGCGACGAGGCGGATGGCGTTTCCCGTGTTCTGCGGGATACGCGGTTCGTGGAACATCAGACGGAACACCTGATCAGACTGCCACGTCCCACCCGCCTGCCCGAGCGTGGGAAACTGTGCGGTGTGACCGCAACGCGACTGGACGGCAAACTCACCCGCGACGAGATCTTCGTCGACCTCACCGCGCGGGTCACCGCATTGCGCGAGCGTGGGATAACCCCCGGCTTGGGGACGGTGCTGGTCGGTGACGATCCGGGCTCCGCTGCCTACGTGCGCGGCAAGCACAACGACTGCGCGAAGGTGGGCATCGCCTCCATCCGGCGCGACCTCCCGGCGGACGTGTCCAGCGACGAGCTCGACGCCGTCATCGACGGGCTGAACGCCGACCCGGCCTGCACCGGCTACATCGTGCAGCTCCCGCTGCCGAAGCACCTGGACGAGAACCGCGCTCTCGAACGCGTGAACCCCGAGAAGGACGCCGACGGCCTGCATCCCGTCAACCTCGGCCGACTGGTCCTGGGCGAGGACTCCACCCTCCCGTGCACTCCCCGCGGCATCGTGCACCTGCTGCGTCGCTACGACGTCCCCATCGCCGGTGCCCATGTGGTTGTCGTCGGACGCGGCGTGACCGTCGGCCGGCCTCTCGGGCTCATCCTCACGCGCCGCTCCGAGAACGCCACCGTGACGCTGTGCCACACCGGTACCCGTGACCTGGCCACCGAGGTGCGGCGCGCGGACATCGTCGTCGCCGGTGCCGGCGTCGTCGGACTGATCACCCCGGACATGGTCAAGCCCGGTGCCGCGGTCATCGACGTCGGCGTCTCACGCACCGACGACGGGCTGAAGGGCGACGTGGCCGACGGTGTCGACGAGGTCGCCGGCTTCCTGTCCCCGAATCCCGGCGGCGTCGGACCCCTCACGCGCGCCTTCCTGCTGAGCAACGTCGTCGAGCGCGCGGAGCGCATGCTGGCCGCATCGGAGTCGGTCTCGTCATGAGCGGGAAGGCCGGAGGCCGGTCGGTGACGGGCGGGGAGGCCGGAGGCCGGTCGGTGACGGGCGGGAAGGCCGGAGGCCGGCCGTTCGTGAGAAAGCCGACGCGGCGGAGGCCGGCGCGGGACATGCTCCGGCGCAGCATCCCGGTGGTCGCCGTCGTGCTGGTGATCGTCGTCGCCGTGGTCCTGGTGCTCGCCGACCGGTGGCGCCGCGGCGCGTTCGTGTTCGGTGTCGCGACCCTGATCGCCGCCGGGTGCCGGTTATGCCTCGGAAGTGAGCGTGTCGGGATCCTGGCCGTGCGGTCGCGTGCCTTCGACACCTTCTCCCTGGCTGCTGTGGGCAGCGCGGTGGTGTGGCTCGCCGTCTCGATCGATCCGCTCGGGACGGACTAGCCCTCGCGTGAGCGGGTCACCCGCAATGTCAACGGGACGAAGATCGCGAGGATCAGCAGCGAGACGATCACCGAATACAGCATCGGGTGTGTCGACGCCCAGTTGATCGGTTCGCGGATCGCGACGGACGGCGCGGTGGGATTGCCGAACGACTCGCGCGTCGACCGGGCCACCGAGGTGATCGGATTCCACTGTGCGACAGCGCGGAGCGGACCCGGCAGCGTCGAGGACGGCACGAACGCGGACGAGATGAACGTGATCGGGAACAGAATGATCATGAGCGCGCTCTGGGCACTCTCGGCAGTGCTGGCGACGGATCCGACCACGGCGCCGATCCACGACATGGCGAAGCCGAAGAACATCAGCAGCAGTACGGCGCCCAGCGCGTCGAGAGCGCTCCCGCGGATACGCCACCCGACGGCGTAGCCCGCGCCGATCATCACGGCGATGCTCACCACCGACACGAGCATGTCGGAGAGAGTGCGCCCCAGCACGATGGACAGACGCGACATCGGTAGTGAGTGGAACCGGTCGACGATGCCCTCCTTGCTGTCGGTCGCGAGCCCGATGGCCGTGAACGCGGCGCTGAACACGACGGTCTGCGTGAAGATGCCGCCCATGAGGAACTCGCGGTAGGTGGCACCGCCCAGTGCTCCGCCGAAGACGTAGCTGAAGAGCAGGACGAACATGAGGGGCTGAATCGTCGCCCCGAGCAACAACTGTGGGACACGCAGGATGGTCAGCAGGTTGCGCTGGGTCATGGTCACGCAGTCGACGAGGAAGCTGGACGCGTTCTGTTCCCGGACGCCGCGGGGACCGACCAGTTCGGCGGTCATGCGGTGGCCGTCGCGAGGGAGGGGGCGGCGGGGGAGGCGCTACCGGTCGACTGGAAGAAGACGTCGTTGAGATCGGGCACGTTCACCCGCGCGTCGCCGACACGGATACCGGTGCCGTGCAGGCGACTCAGCACGTCGACCATGGATTCGCTGCCCCACGGCGCATCCACCGTGAACCACCCGGCGGACGCAGAGGCGCGGTGCACGCGGAAGTTCATCCGCGGGAGCAGATCCGCTGCCAGGCGCAGGTCACGAGGGTCGGCGAGGCGCACCTCGACGGACGGCGGACGGACGCGCGACTTCAGATCGGACGGGGTGCCCCTGGCCACGACGACACCGCCGTCGACGACGACGATCGCGTCGGCCAGTCGGTCGGCCTCCTCGAGATACTGGGTGGTGAGCAGCACTGCCGTTCCGTCCGCCTTGAGGTCGGTGACGATGTCCCACATGTCGTTCCGACTGCGGGGGTCGAGACCGGTGGTGGGTTCGTCGAGCACGATGAGCGGTGGCCGCGCCACCAGCGCGCCCGCCAGATCGAGACGACGGCGCATACCGCCGGAGAATGTGGAGACCGAGCGGGTTCCCGTGTCGTCGAGGCGGAACCGGGTGAGGAGCTCGCGCGCCCGCGCGCGTGCGTCTCTGCTGCTGAGCCCGTAGAGCCGCCCGAGCATACGGAGGTTCTCGTAGCCGGTGAGCCGACCGTCGACGGCGGCGTACTGGCCGGACAGCCCGATGAGCCCACGCACGGTGCGCGGGTCCTTCACGGCGTCCACGCCCGCGACGTGGACGGAACCCGACGTGGGCCGGATCAGCGTCGCGACGATCCGCACCGTGGTGGTCTTGCCGGCGCCGTTGGGGCCGAGTACCGCGGTGACCTGTCCCGCAGCGGCCGTGAGGTCGACGCCGTCGAGGGCCCGGTGCGTGTTACGTCGTCCCGTGTAGTCCTTGACCAACGATCGGACGTCGACGGCGAGAGTCGCTCCTCCGGAGAAACCGGCGGTCACCGGGCACCGGCGAGCAGCGCCGGACGCACACCGCCGAGGCGACGTGCGACGGCGGCCAGCGCGTCCGGCGTGCCCATCGCGTTGTGCGGGACGTCGACGGGGTAGTCGGTGATCGACCCGGCGATGTAGCGCCGCCATGCCCACGGCGTGAGGGTGGGATCGGAATCGACGGTCGCGGAGAAGAACTGGAGATCGCCCGAGAACCGGGCCGGGGTGTGGTCGTGGCCGAGGTCGACGAAAAGCTGGTAGCGCTCGTACAGCCGTCGCATCTGCCCCTCGTCGAGATGGGCGGTCGGTCCCCCCGCGCCGCGGATCATGGCGATGGCCTCGTCGAGATCGATGTCGTCGTCGACGGTCACCTCGAGAGGAAGGAACTCACGCATCAGCGACGCCACGGACATCTCGGTGCGCGGGCGGTCGCTGCCGGCGAGGGGATACGCGTCCATGACGAACAGTTCGACCTCGTCGCCGAGCTTCTCGATCTCCACGGCCATCGCGTGGGCGATGAGACCGCCGAGTGACCACCCGAGGAGTCGATAGGGGCCGGTGGGGAACTGGGCGCGCACGGTGTTGACGTAGTCGCGCGCGATCTCCGCGACCGACGCGGGCTCGGGTGCGGGGATGCCGATGCCGCGGGCCTGCAGACCCAGCACCGGGATCGACGGATCGAGGTGTGGCAGCAGTCCGGTGTAGCTCCAGGAGAGCCCGATCGCCGGATGCACGCAGATGAGGGGAGTCACACCGTCGTCGCCGGCACGCAACGGCAGCACCGCGTCGGTGCTGGTGCGGCGGACCGGCGGCTTCGGGGTGCGAGCGGACGGCTCGGCGACGGGCGGGGGTGCCGCGTGTGATCCGGTCCTCGTGGCGGTTCCGTTGGCTGCGGACCCGTTCGTGCCCGAGCCGTTCGTGGAGGAACCGTTCGCGTGGCTGCCGCCGTCGCCTCGGGTGCCGTGATTGTCGTCGAGCATGATCAGCTCCTGTAAGCGAGCGGACAACGCAGCCGGGGTGGCTGCGTCGAAGAACCAGGTGACGTCGATGGAATCGGGGTCGACGTCGGTAGCGATGTCGGCACGGAGGCGCTCGCGTAGGACGTCCATGACCCGCACCGCGGCGAGGGAGTTCCCGCCGAGAGCGAAGAAGTCGTCGTCCGGGCCGACGGCGTCCACCCCGAGCACGTCGGCGAAGACGCTCCGGACGGTGTCGAGCAACGACCGGGCGGGCGCGATCGCCGTGGCGGTGGTCGTCCGGGTAGGTGCGGCGCTCAGATGATCCGGAGCCAGCGGTTCGAGCCGGCCCAGGGGGATGAGCAGTGCGCGTCGGTCGACCTTGCCGTGCGGGGTGCGCGGCAATGACGAATGCACGGTGACCGTCGCGGGGACGAGGGCACGGGGGAGCTTCTCGGCGGCGAAGCTCCGCAGGGCGGCGGAGTCGACGGTGCCGTGCACCGTGACGTGTGCCGCGAGCGCCGCGCCGACGGAGTTCTCCTCGACGACGACGGCCACCGACGTCACGGCCGGATGTGCGGCCAGCACGGCCTCCACCTCGGCGGGTTCGATGCGGACACCGCGGATCTTCCTCTGGGTGTCCGATCGGCCCGTCATCTCGACCATGCCGTCGGATGCGACCCGCACCAGGTCGCCGGTGCGGTACGTCCGGCCGCCCGGGCGGCCGGACGGGTCGGCCACGAAGCGTGCCGCCGTGAGCCCCGGGCGTCCCGGATAGCCCTGTGCCACTCCGGGTCCGGAGACGTACAGCTCACCCACGTCGCCGTCGGCGACCTCGGCAAGTGTCGTGTCGAGCACGCGCAGGGCGGTCCCGGGCACGGCGAGTCCGATGTGGGGTGCGCGGCCGGCGCGCTGGACGCCCATCGTCGCCGCCACCGTGGTCTCGCTGGGGCCGTAGGCGTTGACCATGCGGCGACCCGGGGCCCACGCCTCGAGCAGAGCCGCGGGAAGCGCCTCGCCGCCGGTGCCCACCGACCGCACGCCGGACACGGTGTGAGGATCCAGGGTCGCCAGCGCGGCAGGCGTCAGGAACAGCACGTCCACGCGCTCACGCTCGATCAGGGCCTCGAGCGCCCTGCCGGCGTAGGCGGCGGGCGGCGCGACCACGGACGTCGATCCGCGGATCACCATCAGCAACATCTCGAGGATCGCCGCGTCGAACCCCGGTGACGCTGCGTGCAGGACGCGAGACGTCCGGTCGGTGTCGAACGCGGTTCCGAGGGCGACGGCGAGGCTCTCGATGCCGCGATGGGTGACGCCGACGGGTTTCGGGCGCCCGGTCGTTCCCGAGGTGTAGACGAGGTAGGCGACGTCGTCGAGGCTGCGCCGGACCGCGGCCGGCAGGGCCGCGTCGGGCGTGGAGGGGTGATCGGGCGTTCCGTCGGTGTCGAGGGTCCACCACCTGACGGCGTCCGGCGCGACGACGGGATCCGAGGCGACTCGCAATGCCAGGACGGGTTTCGCGTCGTCGAGGATGTAGCTCAGACGTTCCTCGGGATACGTCGGATCGAGAGGGAGGATCGTCGCACCGGTCCTCGCGACGGCCCAGAACGCCGTCACCGAGGACGCGGACCGGCTCATCGCGAGCGCCACGGTGCGTCCGGGCCCGGCGCCGGCCGCGCGGAGGCGGTCGGCGAGAGCGTCTGCAGCGGTGAGGAGTTCACCGTAGGTGCGGGTGCCCTCGGGAGCGACGACGGCCACGCGCTCCGGGGAGTCGCGCGCGACACGCTCGACGAGTACGTCCAGGAACTCCGTCTCGGACGGGAGGCGGGACGGGCCCGTGAGGCTCGCGATCGACAGTGCGGGATCGGACGTGGCGCGGTCCAAGGTGTCCACCACGGCGTCGGCCAGGTGACGAGCGGTGCTGGGCAGGAACAGGTCTCGGGCATAGGTGACCGACACGTCGGCACCACCGTCCGTCCGGGCGCGGACGGTCACGACGAGATCGAAGGCGGATCGCTCCACGGGCAGGCGGAGCGCGGAGACGATGCGCCCGCCTAGATCGAGGTGCAGCGGCGGTGCGGCGTGGACCGAGAGCATGATCTGTACGATCGGGTGGCGTGCCGGATGACGTTCGGGCTGCAGTGTCGACACCAGCGTCTCGAACGGAACCGCGGCATGGTCGAGCGCCGCGAGATCGCGGTCCCGCACCAGCTCGACGACCTCGTCGAAGGTGGATGCCAACGACACCGGCACCCGCAGCGCGAGGGTGTTCACCGCCATGCCGACCATCGACTCGGCTCCGGCGCGGTCCGCGTAGGGGGTGCCGACGACGACGTCCGCCGTTCCGAGCAGCGGGTCGATCCCGGGGGTGTGCGCGGCCAGCACCGCGGCCAGTGCTGCGTGCACCACCATGAACTCGGTACCGCGGTGATCGGCCGCACAGGCGAGCACGCGTTCGCGGACCTGCGGACTCAGGACCGCGTCGACGACGTCGGCGCGGCCGGTGGGCCGGTCGGGGCGCGGGCTGTCCAGCGGTACCGAGTGCACGGGGGGAGCGCCGTCCAGGGCGGAGCGCCAGAAGTCGACGGCGCGGGTGTGGTCGGCGCTGCCCACCGAGAGTGTGAGTGCCAGCGCGTGATCGATGTACTGCACCGGCTCCGTCGGCCACACCGGTGCGACTCCCGTGCGGCGAGCCTCGTAGGCCAGCAGCAGGTCGGTGGTGAGCGGCGCCACCGATTCGCCGTCGGCGGCGATGTGATGGACTGCGACGCCGACGACGTGGCTGTGCTCCGACAGGCGCACCACGACGGCACGGACGGGAGCCTCGATCGCGAGATCGAACCGTCGCCGGGCGACGTCGTCGAGTGCCGCCTGCACCTCGGGCGCCGACGGATCGAGGTCGGAGTCGGAGGGAGTGACCAGCTCGACGGAGACGGGAGCGGCGTCGAGGACCACCTGCACCGGCTCGCCCGCGACCGTGGGATACACGGTGCGCAGCGATTCGTGCCGCGCGACCACGTCGTTCACGGCTGCACCGACGGCGTCGACGTCGAGCGGACCCTCCACGAGCAGTCCGGCCACGATCGTGTACGCCGTGGCGGTGCTCGCCACCTTCGACGAGAACCACATCGACAGCTGCGCCGGCGTCAGCGGGACGGGATCGGGTCGCTCCGCGGGTGTCACCGCGGCGGCCGATGGGAGGGTGCCCGGATCTGTTGTCACGTCGGCGAACTCGGGCAGTTCGGCGAGCTCGGCGACCGTCGGTCGATCGAAGATGGTGCGCACGGCGACGGGCACACCGGTGACCTCGGTGATGCGCGCCGCGTAGCGCGTCGCGGTCAGCGACGTTCCGCCGAGCGCGAAGAAGTCCGCTGTGACACCGACCCGCTCGACACCCAGGACCTGCGCGAGCACACCCGCGAGGGCTGCCTCCGCGGCGGTTCCGGGAGCGCGGTCGTCCTCGTCGACGAGGACGGACGGCATCGGCAACGCCGCACGGTCGAGCTTGCCCACCGGTGTCAGCGGAAACGCGTCCACGACGACGATCGCGGTGGGCACCATGTGACGCGGCAGCCGAGTGCGGGCGAGGCGGAGCAGATCGTTCGATCGCAGGGCGGCCGGCTCGTCGACGACGGGATGGACGAAGGAGACGAGCAGGGTCTCGCCGGTCGGTCCGGGCGTCGTCAGCGTGACGGCTCCACCGACACCCGGTGCCGACGCGAGCACGGCGTCGATCTCGCCGAGCTCGATCCGCAGACCACGGATCTTGACCTGGAAATCGCTGCGACCGGTGATGCGGACGACCGGTTCGCTGCTGTCGGGATCGGCCGCGAAGGTCCACCGGGCCAGGTCGCCGGTGCGGTAGGTCCGGCTTCCCGGCGGGCCGAACGGGTCGGCGACGAAGCGTGTCGCCGTGAGACCCGGCCGGTCGAGGTAACCCCGTGCGAGTTGTACTCCGGCGAGGTGCAGTTCGCCCTCGACTCCGGGCAGCACCGGTTGCAGCGAGGCGTCGAGCACGGTTGCCCGCATCCCGGCCACGGGGCGCCCGAGTGCGACGTCGTCACCCTCGTGCAGCGTCCTGGCGTGGGTGCAGATCGCGGTCTCGGTGGGCCCGTAGATGTTGATGACGGTGCGTCCGGGCGCGACCGCATCGAGCAGTTCCGAGCCGAAGTTCTCGCCGCCGACGCCGAGTGCGGACAGCAGCACCGGGTCGCCGGGGACGAGGTCGTCGGCGGAGAGCGTCGACAGGACGGAGGGGGTGAGGAAGCAGTGCGTCACGTCGTGGCGGCGCAGCAGCGTCGCCAGTTCCGTACCGCCCACGACTCCGGGGGGCACCACCACCAGCGCGCCTCCGGATCCGAA
Source organism: Rhodococcus sp. SORGH_AS_0301 (assembly GCF_030818285.1). Classification (NCBI taxonomy): domain Bacteria; kingdom Bacillati; phylum Actinomycetota; class Actinomycetes; order Mycobacteriales; family Nocardiaceae; genus Rhodococcus; species Rhodococcus sp. SORGH_AS_0301. The sequence goes on along the minus strand of NZ_JAUTAC010000002.1, from coordinate 2,359,371 downwards.
GGCGAGGCCCAGTTCCAGCATCGAGGCGTCGAAACTGGGAGAGGCGAAGGCGTGCACGCGGGCGTCGGTGTCCGCCCCGTAGGCGCGCACCAGTTCGCTGGTGATGTTCGCGTATCCCTGACGTGTGACCTGAACGCCCTTGGGGCGTCCGGTCGTTCCCGACGTGTAGGTGACGTAGGCCGTGCAGCCGAGCGGAACCACCCAGCCACCGTCGTCGGGACACGTCGGGACGTTCTCCTCGGCGAACAGTGAGTCGGTCGTGGACCACAGGAAGCCGTCGCTCGGGACGTCCGAGGGATCGGAGCACACGGCGTGCAGCGTCTTGCTGTCCCGCACCATGAACGAGCGCCTGTCCGCCGGGTAGTCGGGATCGACCGGCACGATGGCACCGCCGGCGCGTGAGACGGCGAGGATCGCGGCCACCGACTCGGTCGAGCGTCGCAGCAGGCCGATCACACGCGTGTCGGCGGAGACGCCGTTGTCGACGAGGCGTGCGGCGCCGCGGGCGACGAGTGCCTCGAGCTCTGCGTAGGTGGTCCGCCGGTCGCCGTCGACCACGGCCACCGCGTCCGGAGTGGCCTCGGCGTGATGCGCCACGAGAGCGTCGAGCGCGGAGGTCGAGTCCGTCGACCGAGCTCGCGCTCGTTCCCGCATCGGTACCGTCGCCGCGCGCTCGGGAGGCAGCAGGACGTCGATGTCGGCGACGAGCGCGTCGGGGTCGGCGGCGATCGCGTCGAGCACGGCCAGCAGTCGATCGAGGACTGCCCGCGCGGTGCGCTCGTCGAACAGGTCGGTGGCATAGGTGAGATCGATGCTCGACCGCGGGCCGGCATGCCCGGGTGACTCGTCGAGCACCAGTTCCAGGTCGTACTTCGCCCGCGCGACGTCGATCCCGTGGGCGGTCACCCGTGCATCGCCCACCGCGCCCGACGTGTCCGGCGTGCTGCGGGTGGTGAGCATGACGTCGAACAGCGGGTGGCGGCCCGGAGTGCGCGGTGGGTCGAGGAGATCGACGAGGGTGTCGAAGGGCATGTCCGCTCGGGCCAACGCGTCCAGGTCGGCCGCCCGCACGGCGTCGAGATGGTCGGCGACGGTCGCCGCGCCGTCGACCACGGTGCGCAGCACCACGGAATTGACGAACATGCCGACGACCCCGTCGAGGTCCGGGTGATCGCGTCCGGCGACGGCGGTGCCGATGGTGACGTCGTCGCCTGCTCCGGACCGACTCAGCACCAGGACCAGTGCGGCGTGCACGATCATGAAGTGGGACAGACCGACTCGGCGGGCGAGGGCATCGACGTGCACTCCACGATCGCCGTCGAGGACGACGGACACCGTCGCGCCCTGTCCGGACGGTTCCGCGCGACGCGGGCGATCGGCACCGGGAGTGGGGACGTCGGGGAGATCCGCGAGCGCGTCGGCCCACCAGGCCGCGGACGTCGCGAGAGCCGACTCCGGATCGTCCGCGGACCCGAGTGCCAGCCGCTTCCATTCCGAGGCGTCGGCGTACTGCACGGGCAGCGGGGACCACGCCGGGGTGCGACCCTCGAGCCGCGCGGAGTACGCGACGACGAGGTCCGTGGCCAGCACGCCGAGCGACCACCCGTCGACACACACGTGGTGGAGGACGAGAGCCAGGACGTGATCGGCCGCCGGTCCGGACGTGCCGGCGACGCGAACGATCCGGGCGCGCAGGGGCAGGTCGACGGCGAGATCGAAGGGGCGGGACGCGACGTCCGTCAGCGCCGGGAGGACGGCGTCCGTGTCCGGCGCGTCGAGCACGTCGACATCGAACAGAGCTGTGGCCGTGTCGATGTCGAGGACACGCTGCACGGGGCCGTCGACGGCGTCGTCGCGGTCGAAGAGTGTGCGCAGGCTCTCGTGACGATCGAGGACGTCGAGAAGCGCGGCCCGCGCCGCCTCGACCGAGAACGTACCGGTGACGCGGAGAGCGAGCGGCACGTGATAGGTCGCCGACGGCCGGTACTGCTCGATCCACCACATGCTGCGCTGGGACGGCGAGGCGGGGATCGGCACGGAACGGTCGACGGGCACGGGGCCGTCCTGATCGCCGGTGGACGGGGTGCCGTCGTCCAGGTGCAGTGCGAGCGCTTCGACCACGGGATGCCGGAACACCTCGCGAACCCCGAGGGCATGGCCCCCCACCGCGGAGATCCGGGCGGCGACCCTCGTCGCGAGCAGGGAGTTGCCGCCCAGTTCGAAGAAGTCGTCGGTGGCGGCCACGTCGTCGAGGCCGAGGACGTCGGCGAGGACGCTCGCCACCAGGAGTTCGTTCTCCGATTCCGGAGCGCGCGCGGGACGGCTCTCACGGGCACGCGGTTCGGGGAGGCGTCGCCTGTCGATCTTGCCGTTCGGCGTCAACGGCATCTCGTCGAGGATCGTGAGCCGGTTCGGCACCATGTAGTGGGGGAGCAGAAGAGCGAGATCGTCGAGCAGCGTGTCGGCGACGGCGCCCGCGTGCGTCATGCGCACGTAGCCCTCGACGGTGCGGAGGGTGCCGTCACCGCGGACCACCACGGCGGCGTCCGCGACGTCGGGCAGCGCGCGCAGCGCCTCCTCGATCTCGCCGAGCTCGATCCGGAATCCGCGCACCTTCACCTGGCTGTCCCGGCGCCCGAGGTAGACCAGGGTGCCGCGGGAGGTCCACTTCACCAGATCGCCTGTGCGGTAGAGCCTGTCGGAGTGTCCGAACGGATCGGCGACGAAACGTTCGGACGTGAGGGCGGTACGGCCGAGGTACCCGCGAGCGATGCCGGTACCGCCGAGGTAGAGCTCACCCACACAGCCGGGCGGTGTCAGTGCGAGCGAGCTGTCGAGGACGAAGGCGCGGATACCCGGGTAGGGCGACCCCAGCTCCACCTCGTGTTCGGCGACCAGGGGACCGAACGTCACCGCCACCGTGCTCTCGGTCGGCCCGTACACGTTGACCATCCGGCGTCCGGGCGCCCACTCGTCCACCAGCGCGACCGGGACGACGTCCCCGCCGACTCCGATGGCACGCGGACGCGCGCCCGGCGCCACAGGAACGGTGGCGAGGGCCGAGGGCGTGATGAAACCGGCGTCGATGCGCTGGGAGTCGAGCACCTCGGCCAGCGCCTCGCCCCCGTGCACGTCGGTCGGCACGACGACCAGCGTCCCGCCGGACCCGAAGGCCAGCACCATCTCGAGGACGGAGGCGTCGAATCCCGGTGACACGAAGTGCATCACCCGCGCGCCGCGCGGCAGGCGGTGCGCCGAGACGGCCGCGTACGTCATCGCGGCGAAGCCCCGGTGCGTCACCGCGACGCCCTTCGGCGTCCCCGTGCTGCCGGAGGTGTAGATCACGTAGGCGAGGTCGTCCGGTCCGGGGCGCCGTGCTCCGACGAGGCCCTCGCCGGTGAGCGGTGCTCTGTCCTCGTCGACGAGGACCCATTCGACCTGCGCGGGAAGCGAATTCACCAGTGCGCTCGTCGTGATGCCGACCAGTGCGCCGCTGTCGCCGATGATGGTGGTGATCCGGTCGGCAGGCAGGGCGGGGTCGACCGGCACGTACGCGCCGCCCGCTTTCGCGATGGACCAGGCCGAGGTGACGGACGCGTGGGAGCGGGGGAGCGCGGACACGACCATGACGTCGGGACCGACACCCAGATCCAGCAACTCGCGGGCCAGGGCGTCCGAGCGGCGGTCGAGCTCGGGATAGGAGAGTGCGATGTCGCCGTCGACGACGGCGGGCACCTTCTCGCCCAGCACCAGCCCGTGCGTGAGGATGTCGGCGAACGTGGCGAACGGCGGCACCAGCGGATCGAGTGCCGGCAGGACGGCGGCGCGGTCCTCGTCGGTCACGAGGGACAGCGCGCGCAGCGGTGTGTCGACGTCGGCCTCGGCGAAGTCGACGAGGAAGCGGGCGAACCGTTCGCTGTGGACGACCAGTTCGTCAGCCGTGTACAGGGCGGGGTTGCCCTCGAGGTCCACCCGCAGGCGACCCGTGGTGGTGCTCTCGTGCACCGTCACGGCCATGTCCGCGGTCGGTCCGGAGGTCAGTAGTTCGAGATCGGCCGGGATGTCGCCCAGCACCACACGTTCGCCGAACATCATGAGGTTGATGGTGGGACCGAGGGTGACGCCGGGGGCACCGAGCAGGTGGGCGATCTCCGAGGCGGGAAGCAGCTGGTGACGGAGTGATTCGCTGACGCGGTTCCCGACCTCGCGGACCACCGAGCCGATGTCGACGCCGCCGCCGCAGTGCGCGGGCACGGGTACCGCGTTGGCGGCCATGGACGCCGATTCGCGCATCCACGACGTCACGCGGGCGGCCATCGGCATCGTCAGGACGACGTCGGGTGTGTCGGTGACACGCGCGAGGAACGCGGCGAACGCGGCGGCGACGACGACCGCGACGGTGGATCCGTGACGCTCCGCCGCGTCGTGAACCGTCCGGTCCGCCGAGGTACCGAGCAGCGTGTCGCAGCGGTGGTTGAACGCGGACGGCGGCGCGACCCGCCCGGACATCGAGACCGGCTCGCCGAGGACGTCGCGCAGACCGGCCCAGTGGGCTCGATCGCGCTCGTACCGCGACGACGCCCGGTAGCGCGCCTCGGCCTCGGCGAAGGCTCGGGGATGCCGTGCTCGCGAACGCGGTGGATCCTCGCCGCGTACCAGCGCGGTGTAGATCTCGGCGGTGCGAGCGGCGGCGACCGAGGCTCCGTAGCCGTCGATGGCCACGTGATGGCCGCGGGCGTACCAGTAGTGGTGGTCCTCGGCCAGGGTGATGACGGCGGTGTAGCCCAGCGCGTCCCGATACATGTCGAGGGGACGGGTGAACTCCGTCATGATCTCGGCCGCCGCCTCCTCGGGAAACTCGTCGTCGCTGACGTCGATGCGATCGAGGTCGATGTCGAGGAGCGAGAGGTCGAGCCGCTGGCGGAGCGAGTCGGAGTCGACGCGCTCGTCCTGCGCGTCACTCGTGACGAGTCGGGTGAGCATCGAGCCGGTGTCGAGAGTGGCGAGGCGCATGGCCTGCTCGAGAAGGTCGACGTCGAGCGGGCCGCGGATGTCCATGTAGTGCGCGACGGCGAAGGTGACCTCGGGGTCGAGTTCCTGCAGCAACCACATGTCCCGCTGCGCGCGGGTGAGATCGAAGACCTCCGTGTAGTCGTCCGCTCCCGCGCCCGAGCCCGGGTGATCGTCCGACATGCTGTTCCCCCGGCTCGCTCGCATCCCCACGGTGGGCCCTTCGGTCACCGCAGCGTCGAGCGCTGCGGTGCAGACCACACGATGTCGAACACTAACAAACCAGAAACTTGATTTCCCTCGTCCTCGAGGACTTCAGGTTTCTTTGTGAGAGTTGCCAAGCTCAGGGGAGCGTGAGGGTCAGTCCTTCGCCGCGAGTGCGTCGGAGGCCAACGCCATGGTGGCCACGAGCATCGTGGACACCGCGTCGGGCTCGGTGAGGAAGCCGTCGTGGCCGTCGCGCGAGGAGATGATGCGCAACCCGTCGCACCCGGGGATCAGATCGGCGATCTCCTGCTGCTGCCGCAGGGGGTACAGCCGGTCGGAGTCGACGCCGCCCACGATGGTGGGCGTGCGGACCGACCCCAGGGCCGCCTCGAGCCCGCCTCGCCCGCGGCCCACGTCGTGCCGGTTCATGGCCTCCGACAGCAGCACGTAGGTCCCGGCGTCGAAGCGGTCGACGAGCTTGGTCGCCTGATGTTCGAGGTAGCTCGCGATCGCGTAGCGCCCGCCGTTCAGCGGGTCCTCGCCGATCTGGGGCTCGTTGCCGAACCGGGCGTCGAGTTCGTGCTCGGTGCGGTAGGTGAGGTGCGCGATGCGCCGAGCGACGGCGAGTCCGGCACGCGGAGCGCGACCGGAGGCGTGATAGTCACCGCCCTGCCAGTCGGGGTCGGCGGTGATGGCGGCGATCTGCGTGGTCTGGGTGCCGATCTGGTCCGCGGACGCGCGCGCACCGACGGCGAGCACCAGTGCCGAGGCGACACGGTCCGGGTAGGAGACCAGCCACTCGAGAGTGCGCATACCGCCCATGGAGCCGCCGACGACCGCCGCGAAGCGGTCGATGCCGAGGGCGTCGGCGACCATGCGCTCCGCCGCCACCTGGTCGCGGATGGAGATGGCCGGGAATCGGGATCCCCACGCGACACCGTCCGGATCGAGCGACGCGGGACCCGTGGTACCTCGGCACCCGCCGAGCACGTTCGTCGCCACCACGCACCAGCGATCGGTGTCGAGGGGTGCGCCGGGACCCACCATGCCGGTCCACCACCCGGGCGACGGGTGATCCGGTCCGGCCGGTCCGGTGACGTGCGAGTCCCCGGTGAGCGCGTGCTGGACGAGAACGACGTTGTCCCGCGCGGGCGAGACCTCGCCCCACCGCTGCACGGCGACCGTCGCGTCGGGAACCACGCGTCCGCTCTCGAGGGGAACGTCGCCGATGTGCACGGTGCCCACCTGCCCGTCCGCCGGCGGAAATGCCGACGGACGGGCAGGCGAGTGGAGATCGAGTGTCAAGATGCGGCCCGGAAACCCTTCTCCAGATCGGCCAGGATGTCGTCGATTCCCTCGATACCGACTGCGAGTCGCACCAGGCCCGGAGTGACTCCGGAGGCCAGCTGCTCCTCGGGCGTCAACTGCGAGTGCGTCGTCGACGCGGGATGGATCACCAGTGAACGCACGTCTCCGATATTAGCGACATGGCTGTGCAGCTCCAGCGCATCCACGAAACGCTTGCCCGCGTCGACACCGCCCGCGAGTTCGAACGCCACGATGGCACCCGCTCCGCGCGGGGCGAGTTCCTGTCCGCGCTCGTACCACGGGGAGGAGGGCAACCCGGCGTAGTTCACGCTGGTCACCTCCTCGCGCTGCTCGAGGAACTGTGCGACCGCCGTCGCGTTCTGCACGTGTCGCTCGAGGCGCAGGGACAGTGTCTCGATGCCCTGGCCGATGAGGAACGCGTTGAACGGGGAGACCGCCGCGCCGATGTCGCGCAGCAGTTGCACGCGGGCCTTGAGTGCGAAGGCCGGAGCGCCGAGATCGGCGAACACCACACCGTGGTAGCTGGGATCGGGGGTGGTGAAGTTGGTGAAGCGACCCTGTGTCCAGTCGAAGCCACCGCCGTCGACGATGACGCCGGCGATCGCGGTGCCGTGGCCGCCGAGGTACTTGGTGGCCGAGTGCACCACGATGTCCGCACCGTGCTTCAGCGGCTGGATCAGATACGGCGTCGCCACGGTGTTGTCGACGATCAACGGGATGCCGTGGCGGTGTGCCACGTCGGACACTCCGCGGATGTCGAAGATGTCGTTCTTCGGGTTGGAGATGGTCTCGCCGTAGAACGCCTTGGTCTCGGGGCGGACGGCCTTCTCCCACTGGTCGAGGTCGTCCGGATCGTCGACGAAGGACACGGTGATGCCCAGCTTGGGCAGCGTGTAGTGGAAGAGGTTGTACGTGCCGCCGTACAGACGGGGGCTGGAGACGACGTGGTCGCCGGTCTCGGCGATGTTCAGGATCGCCAGCGTCTCGGCGGCCTGTCCGGACGAGACGAGCAGTGCGGCGACGCCGCCCTCGAGCGACGCGATGCGCTGCTCGACGACGTCCTGCGTCGGGTTCATGATGCGGGTGTAGATGTTGCCCGGCTCGGCGAGCCCGAACAGCGCGGCGGCGTGGTCGGTGTTGTCGAACGTGTAGGACGTCGTCTGGTAGATCGGCAGGGCGCGCGCGTGGGTGGTGACGTCGGGAACCTGTCCGACGTGCACCTGCCGCGTCTCGAAGCTCCAGTTCAGTGCCGGATCCTCGACGGGTGCTCCGGCTGCGTCGACGACGTCGCCCTCGGTGGCACCGGTGTCGGAAGTGTGATCGGTCATGGGTGTCGTGCTCCTCGTGGGGGTGGTGCTCGAGTGGAGTGCTCGAGTGGGGTCCACGTCGGCAGCCGCCACGCCCGCAGCACGAGAGGCACCTCACCGTGTGCAGAGCGCAGTAGGCGAGCCGATCTTCGTGGAGAGAAGGGTCGGGGCCTATCGCCGGCTACAACACAGTCGGTGGGAGAACATGGGTACCTCCGAGATCGTCGGTCGGTGGGCCCGAGGAGACGGGCCCGCGCTTGCTCTCGGCCCGTGCGGGCCGAGTAACCCGGTCATCACCCGGGGCACCCCACCGCGGTTGGAGGGTTGCCGGCCAGCAAGCCGGGGCTCGATGCTGGCACTCATGACCTTGGCGGGAATGGTAGCGGGTCGGGTGTCGACGGCACGAGGGTGGCCGAACTCACGATCGTTCGATTGGCGAATGATCCTGCCGACGGTCAGACTGGTCAGGTGATCGGGCGCCTCTCGGGGCGCCCGTCGTCGTTGACCACCCCAGCGCTTCTGAATCGATCATGAACGATCGACGACGGGCGCAGACCCGAAAGTGAGCTCGTGACACCCCCCTCCGTCGCGTTCGACGTCCTTCCCGCTGCTGCCGCGGACCCCGCGGCGGATCGGCTGCGGGTGCGCCGCCGACGCGTCGCGATGCTGGCGCTCGCGCTCGGCGGTTTCGGCATCGGCACCACGGAGTTCGTCTCGATGGGCCTGCTCCCGGAGATGGCGACCACGATGGGGGTGTCCGAGCCCAGCGCCGGCCACCTCATCTCCGCCTACGCCGTCGGTGTCGTGGTGGGTGCGCCCGTCATCGCCGCGCTCGCGGCGCGGGTGCCGCGGCGGACGTTGCTTCTCGCCCTCATGGTGGCGTTCACTCTCGGCAACCTGGGCACGGTGTTCGCGCCCAGCTTCCACGAGCTGATGGCCTCCCGCTTCGTCGCCGGACTGCCGCACGGCGCGTACTTCGGTGTGGCAGCGCTGGTGGCCGCCCACCTCGCCGATCCCGGTGCGCGTGCCAAGTCGGTGGCCATGGTGATGATGGGACTGTCCGTCGCCAATGTCGTCGGTGTGCCGGCGGCCACGTGGATCGGCCAGGCGTTCGGCTGGCGCAGCGCGTTCGGCATCGTCGCCGTCATCGGTGCCCTCACCGTCACCGCCCTCGCGGTGTGGCTGCCGCGACTGGACTCGATGCCCACCACGAACCCGCGGACCGAGCTGGGCGCCTTCCGGCGCACGCAGGTGTGGATGACCCTCTTCGTGGGCATGGTGGGCTTCGGCGGCATGTTCGCCGTGTACACCTACATCGCCACGACATTGACGGACGTGGCCGGTCTGTCCAAGGCCGCGGTGCCCCTGGCGCTGATGATCTACGGCCTCGGCATGGTGGTCGGCAACATGGCTGGCGGATGGATCGCGGACCGCATGCTCGTCCCCGGGCTCTTCCTGGCGATGACGTCCGTCGCGGTGAGCCTGGCGGTGTTCGTCGCCGCGGCGCACAACCCGGTGACCGCTCTGATCGTCGTGTTCCTCATCGCCGCATCGGGATCCGCCATCGTGCCCGGACTGCAGACGCGACTGATGGACGTGGCCGCCGATGCGCAGACCCTCGCCGCCTCGCTCAACCACGCGGCGTTCAACTTCGCGAACGCGCTGGGGGCCGCCCTCGGCGGCGCCGTCATCGCAGCGGGCTTCGGCTACACGGCGCCGGCCGTGGTGGGTGCCGGTCTCGCGATCGCCGGCATCGCCGTTCTGGCCACGTCGGTGGCGATGCAGCGTCGCACCGACGCTCGTCTCGCCGCCTGACGGTCCTGTCCGCCCTGTCGGATACGGTGCTGCGGTGTCTCACACCATCACGTCGGTCAACGTCAACGGAGTGCGCGCCGCGGTGCGCAAGGGCATGCTCGAGTGGCTCGAGCAGTCCGCGGCGGACATCGTCTGCCTGCAGGAGACGCGGGCGACGGACGAGGAGCTGCTCGCCTGCCTCGCTCCCGCGCTGGGCGAGGGCTGGCATCTCGTGTCCGCCGAGCCGTCCGCGAAGGGCCGCAACGGTGTCGCCATCCTGTCGCGGGTTCCTGCGGACAGTGCCGTCGTCGGGTTCGGGAGCGCCGAGTTCGACGACGCGGGGCGCTGGATCGAGGCCTGCCTCCCGGCAGTCGGAGCAGATCCGGCCGTCACCGTCGCCAGTCTCTACCTGCCGTCCGGTGAGGTGGGCACCGAGAAGCAGGACTCCAAGGAACGGTTCATGGCCTCGTTCGAGCACCGTCTCGCGGCGCTCGCGTCCTCGGGCGAGCATCACGTGGTCTGCGGCGACTGGAACATCGCGCACACCGAACGGGATCTGAAGAACTGGAAGGGCAACCGCACCAAGTCCGGCTTCCTGGCGAGCGAGCGCGCCTGGCTCGACGCTCTCGTCGGTGAGTCGGGAGCGTGGGTCGACGTGGTGCGAGCGCTCCACCCGGACGTCGACGGGCCCTACAGCTGGTGGTCGTACCGCGGTAAGGCCTTCGACAACGACGCCGGGTGGCGCATCGACTACCAGATGGCCACCCGGGACTTCGCGGACCGCGCGAAGGACGCCGTGGTCGAGCGGGCCGACACCTACGACCAGCGGTGGTCCGACCACGCACCGGTCACCGTCGTCTACCGCTGACCGGTCGGCTCACAACGCGGCGGCCAGTCGGTGGTAAGCGGCGTTCCAGCGCAACGTGCGCTGGAAGTCTCGAGTGGTGGTGCCCTCCTCGATCGTGAGCAGCTCCACCGCGATCATGTCCGAGAACGCTTCCAGTACCGGCAGATCGAGCGCGGTGCTCAGCACCGTGTGATGCGGTGCGCCGGCTGTGAGCCACGACTCCGCGGACACCGACAGCGAGGGCTGCGGTTTCCACACGGCGCAGGCCACCGGCAGGGAGGGCAGCGCCTCGTCCGGCTCGACGACCTCGATGACGTTGGCGGTGAGGCGGAACCGTTCGCCGACGTCGGAGATGCCCACGACGATGCCGGCGCCGGGATCCGCCGTGAAGCGCAGTCGTACGGGATCCTCGCGCCCGCCGATCGACAACGGATGGATCTCGAGAGTCGGGGTCGCCGTGGTGATGGACGGGCACACCTCGAGCATGTGTGCCCCCAGGATCTTCTCCTCGCCGGGCACGAGGTGGTACGTGTAGTCCTCCATGAACGACGTGCCGCCGGGCTGCCCGGTGGCCATGGTCTTCATGGCGCGCAACAACATCGAGGTCTTCCAGTCGCCCTCGCCGCCGAAGCCCCACCCGTCGGCCATCAGCCTCTGGACCGCGAGTCCGGGGAGCTGACGCAGGCCGCCGAGGTCCTCGAAGTTCGTGGTGAAGGCGCCGAATCCGCCCTCGGTCAGGAACTGTCGCATTCCCGCCTCGACCCGTGCGCCGTAGCGCAGCGACTCGTGTCGATCGCCGCCCGGCCGCAACGCGGACGCGACGTCGTAGGTCTCGACGTACTCGTCGACCAGGGCGGACACCGCGGCCTCGTTCACCGCGGAGACGACCTCGACGAGATCGTTGACACCGTAGGTGTTCACCGAGACGCCGAACCGCAGCTGAGCCTCCACCTTGTCGCCCTCGGTGACGGCCACGTCGCGCATGTTGTCGCCGAAGCGCGCCAGCCGGAGCGACCGCATGTCGGCGCGACCGCGCGCCGCACACGTCCACTGTTCGACGCGCCGGACGACGGCGGGATCGTCGACGTGTCCGGCGACGGTGGTCCGCAGCACACCGACGCGGGACTGGATGTGACCGAACTCCCGGTCGCCGTGCGCGGCCTGGTTGAGGTTCATGAACTCCATGTCGATGGTCGACCACGGCAGCGACATCCCGGCCTGCGTGTGCAGATGCAGGAGGGGCACGTCGAGGGCGTCGAGGCCGGCGATCCACATCTTGGCGGGGGAGAAGGTGTGCATCCAGGTGATCACCCCGATGCAGTCGTCGGTCGTGTTGGCCTCGCGCATCCGGTTCAGGATGGACGACGCGTCGAGGAGCACCGGCTTCCAGACCACCGTCACACCCAGTGCATCGTCGAGTTTCTCGGCGATCGTGCGGGACTGCACCGCCACCTGCTCGAGAGTCTCGGGACCGTACAGACTCTGGCTGCCCGTGAGGAACCAGACCTCGGGTCGGGCGACACCGGACGGTGCGGGCGAGGGGGACGGGGCGGACCTGGTTTCGACGACGGACATGGGAACCTCCTGGTCACCGCAGAGGCGGTGGAACGAGTGCGGGTGAAGTCGGGTGCGAAGCGAGTGGTGCTGCGGCGGTTCAGCGTTGGCCGTACACGTTCTGGTAGCGGTCGTGCAGCGCGTCGACGGCGTCCGGCGGGATGGGCAGCGGCCGGCCGAGCTGGTGTGCGAGATGCACCGACCGTGCGACGTCCTCGCACATCACCGCTGCCTTGACAGCGGACCGCGCCGTCGGGCCCACCGCGAAGACGCCGTGGTTCTGCATCAGCACGGCGGGCGACCTGCTGCCACGCAGCGTGTCGACGATGCCGCGTCCGATCGAGTCGTCACCGATCGCGGCGAACGGTCCGACGGGGATGTCGCCGCCGAACTCGTCGGCGCACATCGTGGTGACCACCGGGATCGGCTCGCCGCGGGCGGCCCACGCCACCGCGTAGGGGGAGTGGGTGTGCACCACGGCGCCGACGTGATCGAGGTGGCGGTAGACGTAGGCCTGGGCCGCGGTGTCGGAGGACGGGGCATGATCGCCCTCGACCACGGTGCCGTGTAAATCGCACAGCACCATGTTCTCGGGGGTGAGGTCGTCGTAGGAGACGCCGCTCGGCTTGATCACGAAGAGGTCGTGGCCGGGGACCCGAGCGGACACGTTGCCGGCGGTCCACACCACCAGTCCGTACCGCACCAGTTCGGCGTGCAGCGCGCACACCTCGGCGCGGACCGCCTCCACGGTGCCGCGAGCGCTGTCGAGAACGGTCATCGTCGAACCGCCTTCCGGTCGAGCACGTCGCCGCGGAGGGCCCGCAGGTCGCGCATGGTGGACACCTGACGTCCGAAGTGGTCGTGAAGATCGGAGTAGATGCGGAACAGAGCGTCGTAGGCCTGCGACCGGCCCTCGTCGGGTTGGTACGCGCCGCGGTGCACGCGGCCCATCGCCTTCGAGGCCACGGGCACGTCGGCGTAGCAGCCGGCCGCGACTGCCGCGTGGATCGCCGACCCCAGCGCCGGACCCTGGTCGGACCCGATGACCGAGAGCGGCATGCGCAGCACGTCGGCGTAGATCTGCATCAGCAGTGGGTTCTTCGCCAGTCCGCCGGCGACGACGAACTCCTCGACCGGAACACCGCTGGCGCGGAAGGTCTCGACGATGACCCGCGTGCCGAAGGCCGTGGCCTCGAGCAGTGCCCGATAGATGTCCTCGGGCCTGGTGGCGAGAGTCGCACCCAGCAACAGTCCCGACAGTCGGTGGTCGACCAGGACGGATCGGTTGCCGCTGTGCCAGTCGAGGGCCACCAACCCGTGTTCGCCGACCTCCTGCTCGGACGCCAGCCGGGTCAGGTACTCGTGGACCGACTCGCCGGCCTCGGCGGCGGCGTCGCGGTAGTCGGCAGGAACCCCGGTGCGCGTGAACCATCCGAAGATGTCGCCGACTCCGGACTGCCCGGCCTCGTACCCGTAGGACCCCGCGACGATGCCGCCTTCGACGACGCCGCACATCCCCGGAACCTCCCGCAGTACGTCGGCGCTCATGACGTGACAGGTGGAGGTGCCCATGATCGCCACCATGCGACCGGGTTCCACGGCGCGGGCCGCCGGCGCCGTGACGTGCGCGTCGACGTTGCCGACGGCCACGGCGATTCCCTGGGGCAGTCCGGTCCACGCGGCGGCCTCGGCGGTCAGAGACCCTGCACGAGAACCCAGTTCGCCGATCGGCTGGTCGAGCTTGTCGGTGACGAACGCGGCGAACCCGGGTGCCAGGGCGGTGAGGAACTCGGCCGACGGGTACTCGCCGTCCTGGAGAATGCCCTTGTAGCCGGCCGTGCAGGCGTTGCGGACGTAGCGTCCGCACAGCTGCCAGACGATCCAGTCCGCCGCCTCGACCCACCGCTCCATGGCGTCGTAGACCTCGGGGTCCTCCTCGTGGATCTGCAACGCCTTGGCGAACTCCCACTCGGACGAGATCAATCCGCCGTAGCGGGGGAGCCACGCCTCGCCGCGCTCCGCGGCGAGGGCGTTGATGCGATCGGCCTGGCCCTGCGCCGCATGGTGTTTCCACAGCTTCACGTAGGCGTGCGGCCGATCGGCGAACTGGGCGACCTCGTCGAGCGGGGTGCCGTCGGCGAGCGTGGGCACCATCGTGCACGCCGTGAAGTCGGTCCCGATGCCGACCACCCGGTCGGGCGGGACACCGGCATCGCGCAGGGCTGCGGGAACGGCGGTGCGGAGCACGTCGCGGTAGTCGTCGGGAACCTGGAGGGCCCAGGCGTCGCCGAGTCGCACGGAGCCGCCGGGCAGCGTCGACTCCAGGACTCCGTGTCGGTACTCGTGCACGGCCGTACCCAGCTCGGCACCGTCGGAGACCCGCACGACGACGGCCCGTCCGGACAGCGTGCCGAAATCGACTCCGATGGTGTAGGTCTCGTGATCGGGCGTCGTCATGGCTGTTCTCCTGTGGCTCGGGTGGTGCTCGCGCGCACGACGAGTTCCGGAGCGATCTGCGTCTCGGGACCGCCGGTCCCGTCGATCGCCGCTCGCAGGATCTCGATGGCGCGTCGGCCCACCTCGGTGAAATTCTGTCGGATCGTCGTCAGCGGAGGGATGAGATAGGCGGCTTCGGGGATGTCGTCGAAGCCCACGACGCTCACGTCCTCCGGCACCCGACGGCCGTGCTCGTGGAACGCACGCAGCAGGCCCAGCGCCATCTGATCGTTGGCGCAGAACACCGCCGTGACGTCGGGATCGGCCGCCAACCGGGAGCCGCGCTCGAACCCACACCGCGCGCGGACCAGTCACCACGGAGCGGAGGGGTCCACGGCAGCCCGGCCTCGTCGAGGACCTCCCGCCACCCCTGTTCGCGCGCGCGAGCCTCGGCCCAACCCAGCGGACCCGCGAGGTGGGCGATGCGTCGATGTCCGGAATCGACGAGGTGACGGGTGGCCAGGCGGGCGCCGCCGACCTGGTCGATGCCGACCGTCCAGCGCGATGTCAGCGGATCGCCCTCCACGACGACGACGGGCACCACCGCCTCCTCGGAGCGCGCCGCGGCCACCGCGTCGTCGGTCGCGGCGATGAGGACGATGCCCTCGACGCCCTGGTCGTGCAGGTGGTGCATCGCGTCGACGAGCTCGTCGCGCGAGAGGGTCGTGAGACTGACCGCGCTGACCGAGAAACCGGCCTCGCGGGCGGCGCTCTGGACGGTGCGGTGGGTGGTGCTCGGGCCCCAGAACCCGAGCTTGGAGCCGATGATGCCGATGGTGGCCGACCGCTTCGTCACCAGGGCGCGGGCGGCCCGGTTGGGCCGGTACCCGAGCTGGTCGATGGCACGCTGGACCCGTTCCCGAGTCTCCGGGCGAAGGTTGTTCTGTCCGTTGATGACTCGGGAGACCGTCTGATGGGACACGCCGGCGAGCCGGGCGACGTCGGCCATGACGGGAGGTCGACCGTCCGTGCCGGTCGTGGTGGTCATGCTCGCCTCGGACGGAAGCGGGCCCGCGGCACCGTGGTCAGACGCTGAGCGACGACGAAGACGAGCAGCAGTGTTCCGACCGTGATCCGGGTCCACCACGAACTCAGGGTCCCGTCGAACGCGATGAACGTCTGGATGGCACCGAGGATGAGGACACCGACGACCGAGCCGAGAACGTAGCCTCGGCCACCCGTGAGCAGCGTCCCACCGATGACGACGGCGGCGATCGCGTCGAGCTCCATGCCGACCGCGTGGAGGCTGTAACCCGACAGGGCGTAGAACGCGAACAGGAGTCCGCCGAGCGCGGCGCAGAAACCGCTGATCGAGTAGACACCCACCTTCACCGCCGCCACACGCAGTCCCATCAGCACGGCCGACGCCTCGTTGCCGCCGATGCCGTAGACCGACCGGCCGAAACGGGTGCATGCGAGGACGTAGGCCGCCACCGCGACGGTCACGAGTGCGATGACGACGCTCCACGTGATGGTGTAGCCGCCCGGGAGCTCGATCACGGCGAACGCGATGGAGCTGAACGTCTCGTCGGTGATGGGGATGGACTCGACGCCGATCATGTAGCAGAGACCACGGGCGAGAAACATGCCGGCGAGCGTGGCGACGAACGGCTGGATCTGGAGGTAGTGCACCAACACGCCCATCGTGGTGCCGAGCAGCGTGCCGCACAGCAGCACGGTGGCGATGACGAGGACGGGGGACCAGCCGAGTTGCAGTGTGCGCGCCGCGATCATGGTCGACAGCGCCACGACGGAGCCGACGGAGAGATCGATGCCGCCGGTCAGGATGACGAAGGTCATGCCCACCGCGAGGACGATCAGGAACGCGTTGTCGACGAACAGGGAGAGGAACAGCTGCGGGTCGGCGAAGCCGGGGTAGCGCATCTCGCCGACGCCGAACAGGCCGACGAGCAAGGCGAAGGTGGCGATGACCGGCAGGAACCTGCTCGGCGGCGAATAGCGCCGGATGCGGTCCCAGCGGGACGGCGCGGTGGAGGTGGCCGGGGGGCGTGTCAGCAGATCGGTCATGACCGGGCCGCCTTTCGAGTCGTCGGTCTCCTGTGTCGAAGGCCCAGCAGTGACGCTCGGGCACGCGATGACTGCAGGAGGCAGACGACGATGACGACCAGAGCCTTGAAGAGGTAGTTGGCCTCGGAGGGGATGCCGAGATTCGGGATGGTGCGGGTCAGGGTGCCGATGAGCAGCGCACCGACCACGGTGCCGGCGAGCGAGAAGCGTCCGCCCGTGAGTGCCGTGCCGCCGATCACCACGGCGAGGATCGCGTCGAGCTCGATCCACAGACCGAGGCTGTTGGCGTTCACCGAGTTGGTGTTGGCGGCGATGATGAGACCGGCGATGCCGGAGCATGTCGCCGCGAAGACGTAGACGGTCCACACGATCGTGCGGGCGCTCACTCCCGCGAGACGACTGGCCTCGGGATTGATGCCGACCGCTTCGACGAGCATGCCGAGGGCGGTACGGCGGGTCAGCAGGGCGGTCACCACGACGACGGCGAGCGCGATCAGCAGCGCCACGGGGAGTCCGAGGACGATCCCCGAGGCGAGCGAGCTGAAGGCCCCGTCCTGCACGGTGGTGATCTGACCGTCCGTGATGAGCATGGCCAGGCCGCGGCCGGCCACCATGAGGACCAGGGTCGCGATGATCGGCTGAATCCCGAACACCGACACCAGCAGTCCGTTCCACAGGCCCAGCAGCACGCTGGCTCCCAGTGCCCACACGACGGCCATGACGACGGTGGTGACGGCGCCCTCGTCCGGGGCGGCCGCGATACGGGTGCAGGCCACGGCCGCCGCGATGACGGCGACGGCGCCGACCGACAGGTCGATGCCGCGGGTCGCGACCACGAGCGTCATGCCCACCGCGACGAGGATGAGCGGTGCGGAGTTCCGCGCGATGTCGACGACGTTGCCGAACAGGCCACCGTTCTCGATCCTGATGTCGAGGAAGTCCGGTGTCGCGACGACGTTGACGACGATCAGCGCGATCAGGGCGAGCAGCGGCCAGACGACCGGGTGCGACATCCATCCCGGGGTCCGGCGACCGGCCGGGGCGTCGGACGCCGGCCGTGGCGGGGGAGTCGACGTCGGTCGTACTCCCAGAGTGTCGGTCATGCCTCGGAACTCCTGTCGTCTGCGCGGGTTCCCGCCGCGATGGTCGCGAGGACGTCGTCGACGGAGACTCCTCGGTTGACGCGCTCGTCGATCAGGTGGTGATCGCGCATCACGACGACGCGGTCGCTGAGGCGCAGGATCTCCTCGAGCTCGGCCGAGATGAACACGACCGACATCCCGCGTTCGGCGAGATCGGCCACGAGAGCCTGGATCTGCGCCTTGGCGCCGATGTCGATTCCGCGGGTGGGCTCGTCCAGGATCAGGATCTCCGGTTCCGTGACGAGCCAGCGCGCGAGCAGCACTTTCTGTTGGTTGCCGCCGGAGAGGTTGCGCATCAACGCGTTCGGGTCCGCGGGGCGGATGTCGAGTGCAGTGATGTACTTCTCCACCAGGGCGGTGCGGGTGGCGCGGGGGATCGGGCGCATCCACCCACGAGTGGCCTGGAGCGCGAGCATCATGTTGTCGGCCACCGTCAGGTCGCCCACGACGCCGTCCGCCTTGCGGTCCTCGCTGGTGAGCGCGACCCGTCGATCGACCGCGTTGCGTGGTGTGCGGAAACGTCGACGGGTGGAGTGGATCTCGATGGTGCCGGAATCTGCGCGGTCCGCCCCGCCGAGCAACCTCGCCAGTTCGGTGCGGCCCGATCCCAGCAGCCCCGCGACGCCGACGACCTGCCCGGCGTACAGCCGGAGATCCGTAGCCTCGAGGGCGCCCTTGCGGCCGAGGCCGAGCACCTCCATGACGGGTTCGGTGATGGGATCGACCACCGTGGGCTCGCGGTCGTCCAACTCGCGCAGGGTGTCGAGCTCCCGGCCGATCATCAGTTCCACCAGGGTCAGTTGCGGGGTGTCCGCCACCGACCGCTCCTCCACCAGGCGTCCGTTACGCAGGATCGTCATGCGATCCGAGATGCGATAGACCTGGTCGAGGAAGTGGGAGACGAAGACGACGGCCGTACCCGCGTCCCGCAGCCGCTCGATGACCCCGTACAGGGTCTCCACCTCGTCCTTGTCGAGGCTGGAGGTGGGCTCGTCGAGGATGAGCACGCGGGCGTCGACGTCCACCGCACGAGCGATCGCGATCAACTGCTGCACGGCGATGGGGTGATCGCCGAGCACCGACGCGGGATCGACCGCGAGGCCCAGTCGATCGAGCGTCGCACGTGCGCGGCGGTTCATCGCCCGGGTGTCGATACCGCCCACGGCGTCGAGAACGGTGCGCACCGCGCCGCCGGTGCTGCCGAGCAGTCGGTCGAGCCGCCGCGGCTCGCGCCCGAGCAGCATGTTCTCGGCCACGGTGAGGTTGGGCAGGAGGTTGACCTCCTGGTACACCGTGCTGATGCCGGCGGCCTGAGCGGCCGCCGGACTCGCGAACTCGTGCACGGTCCCGTCGACGGTGACGGTGCCGCTGTCGATCGGGTAGACGCCGGTGAGCGCCTTGATCAACGTCGACTTGCCGGCACCGTTCTCGCCCATCAGCGAGTGGACCTCGCCCGGGTAGAGCCGCAGGGAGACGCTGTCGAGGGCACGGACGGCGCCGAAGGTGATGGAGATGTCCGTCATCTCCACGATCGGTTCCGTCGCCGTCGTGGTCGGCGGGGGGACGATCATCTCGGTGCTCATGTCAGTACTGGCGGTCGGCGAGCACGGAGGCGGCCTGCTCGCGGGTGAAGGTGGTCTCCTCGGTGACCACGCGCTTGGGTACCTCTTCGCCGGCGACGACCTTCTTCGTCAGGTCCATCAGTTGCGGTCCGAGCAGCGGGTTGCACTCGACGATGTAGTCGATCTTGCCGTCGGCCAGCGCCTGCATGCCGTCCTTGACCGCGTCGACGGTGATGATCTTGATGTCCTTGCCGGGGACGAGGCCGGCCGCCTCGATGGCCTCGATGGCGCCGAGGCCCATGTCGTCGTTGTGGGCGTAGACCACGTCGATGGCCTTGTCGGAGTTCAGGAACGACTCCATGACCTGCTTGCCGCCGTCGCGGGTGAAGTCACCGGTCTGGGACTTGGAGATGGCGATGGTCGGTTGTGCGGCGATGGCCTCGCGGAAGCCCTCGGCACGATCGATGGCCGGTGCGGCACCCGTCGTGCCCTCGAGCTCGACCACGTTGATGCGTCCGTCGGCGTTGACGTCCGACGTCGCGCTGTTCTCGACGAGCCAGTCGCCGGCCTTGACGCCCTCGGCGACGAAGTCGGATCCGAGGAACGTGGCGTACAGCGACTCGTCCGTCGTGTCGACCGAGCGGTCGGTGAGGATCACGGGGATGTTCGCGCGCTTCGCTTCCTGCAGCACCGGCTCCCAGCCCGTCTCGACGACCGGGCTGAAGGCGATCACGTCCACCTTCTGCTGGATGTAGGTGCGGATGGCCTTGATCTGGTTCTCCTGCTTCTGCTGTGCGTCGGAGAACTTGAGATCGATTCCGGCCTCGCTCGCCGCGCCCTGGATCGACGTGGTGTTGGCGGTGCGCCAGCCGCTCTCGGCTCCGACCTGCGAGAACCCCAGAACGGTCCCGCCTCCGCCGCTCGCGGAGTCGCCTCCGCCGCCGCAGGCACTCAGGATCAGCGCACTGCTCACCAGGAACGTGCTCGCTGCAACGACTCTCTTCGACGTCATCGTGGTCTCCTCTGTAGGCATCACGCCGTGTGACGCGTGACACAGAGTGTGAGCGTTAACATTCCTCCGCGTCAAGAGGTTCGCGAACATTGCCGAAACGTGATGTGAACGCTCACATCAGTGGCATCATGGGCCGGTCCTGAGGCGGCAGGGCCGGACGACCACACCGCGGGAAGGCTGGAGGTGGGCCGACTATCGCGCGGCGAACCTGTACTCGATCACGCAGCGAGACGTCTCGCCCGGGCGCAGGACGGCCGACGGGAACGCCGGCCGGTTCGGGCTGTCGGGGAAGAACTGGGGCTCGAGCGCGAGTCCGTCGCCCTGACGCAGCGCGGTACCGCGTCGGGACACGGTGCTGCCGTCGAGGAAGTTGCCGGTGTAGACCTGCAGCCCGGGCCGATTCGTCCACACCTCGAGCGTCGTGTCGCTGCGATGCGACGTGACACGCGCGGCGCGGCGCAACTCCCCGCCGTCCTCGGGTCCGTCGAGGACGAAGTTGTGGTCCACCCCTCGCGTGGCCGCCACATGAGGATCGTCGGACCGGACGACGTCGCCGATGCGGCGCGGGAGCCGCAGGTCGAGTGCCGTGCCGTCGACCGGGACGACACCGTTCGTGGGAATTCCCGCGGAGTCCACGGGCACGAACGAGGCCGCGTCCACCTGCAGTTCGAGGTCGTCGACACCGTGTCCGTCGAGATCGATGTAGGCATGGCTGGTCAGGTTCACCACTGTCGTACGTGAGGTCTGCGCGAGGTACTCGATGCGCATCGTGTCTCCCCGGACCGAGTAGACGGCGCGTGCCCGCACCTCGCCGGGGTAGCCCTGGTCGCCGTCGGGACTCACCAGGGACAGTTCCACCTCGTCAGCGGTGACCCGCTCCACCGTCCAGGTGCGGGAGTCGAAGCCGTCGACTCCGCCGTGCAGGTGGTTGTCGCCGTCGTTGCGCGACACCTCCACCCGCTCACCGTCGAGGTCGAATCGCCCGTGCGCGATGCGATTGGCGTAGCGCCCCACGGTCGCCCCGAGGTAGTCCGTGCCCGCGCGCAACTCGGCTTCGCCGGCGACGCCGACCGACACGTCGCGGCGCACACCGTCCCCGCCCGTGACGGTCAGGCGCAGCAGGGTCGCACCGTACGGCAGCACCTCCACCTCGATCCCCGGCGCCGAGCCGATGGTTACGGCGGTGTCGGACGTCCTGTCAGTGGTCATGGCGCAGACCCTACGACGGTCATGGCGCAGACCCTGCGACGGTCATGGCGCAGACCCTGCGACCAGAGGTGATTGAATCTGTAGATCATGACGACCGACACCGCGACCGACAGCGCAGGAGTCGCACCTCGGCACCGAGTGCTCTCCGGCATCCAGCCCACGGCGGATTCCTTCCACCTGGGCAACTACCTGGGCGCGGTGCGGCAATGGGTCGAACTGCAGGACGAGTACGACGCCTTCTACTTCATTCCGGACCTGCACGCCATCACGGTGCCGCAGGATCCGAAGGAGTTGCGCGCCCGGACTCGCCGCGCCGCAGCGCAGTTGCTGGCCGTCGGCATCGACCCCGCGCGCTCCACGCTGTTCGTGCAGTCCCATGTACCCGAACACGCCCAACTCGCATGGGTTCTCAACTGCATCACCGGATTCGGCGAGGCCGGCCGCATGACGCAGTTCAAGGACAAATCGGCACGCCAGGGCAGCGATCAGGCGAGTGTGGGCCTGTTCACCTACCCCGTGCTGCAGGCCGCGGACATCCTGCTCTACCGCCCGCAGCGAGTGCCCGTGGGGGAGGACCAGCGCCAGCACCTCGAGCTGACCCGCGATCTCGCCCAACGCTTCAACTCGCGCTACAAGAAGACGTTCGTCGTGCCGGAGGCGCACATCGTCACCGGTATCGCGAAGATCTACGACCTGCAGGAGCCGACGGCGAAGATGAGCAAGTCCGGCTCCGGCGTGTCGGGCCGGATCGACATCCTGGACGACCCCGCCGTGTCGGCCAGGAAGATTCGCTCGGCGGTCACCGACAACGAGCGTGAGATCCGCTACGACACGGCGGAGAAGCCCGGTGTCAGCAATCTGCTCACCATCCAGTCCGCCCTCACCGGCACGCCCGTCGCGACGCTCGTCGAGGGATACGTCGGAAAGGGATACGGTGATCTCAAGAGCGACACCGCAGATGCGGTGTCGGCGTTCTCCGCCCCGGTGCGCACGGCGTTCACGGAGTACATGAACGACCCGGCCGAACTCGACCGGATTCTTCGGGACGGGGCCGAGCACGCACGCTCGATCGCGTCCAGGACGCTGGCACAGGTGTACGACAGGGTCGGATTCCTTCCACCGAAAGGCTGAGCGCCATGCCGGACTTCGCGGCGATCATCGAGGAACGTCGACGGCGGCGGCCGTGGTTCGATCACCTCGCGCGGGCCGGCTCGGTGTACCAGCAGCAGAAGGGCGACTACTACGCCGCGGGTATCACCTACTTCAGCGTTCTGGCCCTCTTCCCGCTGCTGATGGTCGCGTTCGCCGTGGTGGGCTTCGTTCTGGCCTCCCGGCCGGACCTGTTGACGGAACTGCAGTCCCAGATCGCCGAGAACGTTCCCGGGAGTTTCGCGGGCACCATCAACGAACTGGTCTCGAGTGCCATCGAGTCGCGCACCAGCGTGGGCATCATCGGTCTCCTGGGTGCGCTCTACGCAGGCCTCGGATGGACGGCCAATCTGCGGGAGGCGCTCACCGCGATGTGGGAGACGCCGCACGAGGCGGGCAGCTTCCTGGCCACCAAGGCCAAGGATCTCGGAGCGCTGCTCGGTCTGGGTCTGGCCCTGGTGATCTCGCTCGGCCTGTCGGCGGTGGCCAGCGGGTCGGTGGTCCCCGCACTCCTGAAGGCCGTCAATCTGGACGATGTTCCCGGTGTCGGCGTCGCCGTGCAGATCGCGTCGTTCGCCCTGGCGATCGCCGCGACGTGGGCACTGTTCGTGTGGGTCATCGCCCGGCTGCCCCGTGAGCCCGTGACCGTGCGCAGCGCGGCACGCGCCGCGCTGTTGGCGGCCGTGGTGTTCGAGATCTTCAAGCAGGTCGGCGCCGTCTACCTCGAGAGCGTCACGTCCGGTCCGGCCGGTGCCACGTTCGGACCGATCATCGGCATCCTCGTGTTCGCCTTCACGACGTCACGCTTCCTCTTGTTCTCGACGGCGTGGGCGGCGACGGCCACGGAGAACCTGTCCCTCGCGGCACCCGCCGTGCCCGACAGTGCGGTGATCGCACCGCAGGTGGTGGTCCGCGAAGGGGTCTCACCCGTCGGTGCGGCAGCTCTCGTCGGCGCCGGCGTGCTCACCGTGCTCGGCCTGGGCGGATGGCGCGGCCGGCGCCGACGCTGACGCTGACGTGCAGTGTGGTCAGGACCGTCTGCGGTGCAGCGTGCGCGCCCACAGGAGGAGCCCGATCACGACGATCAGACCCAGAACTCCCGCACCGACCCTGATCGCCACCTCGCTCTCGTCGTCCACTCCCGCATAGGCGCCGCCACTGCTCGCCTCGGTCCGCCGATCGGTCGGCGCGGTCGAGGCGGGGGTCGACGAGGTCGTCGGCGCCGCCGACGCGTCCGGGCTCCCGGTCACCAGGGCGCCCACCACCGTGTCGGCAGGCTGCGTGAAGCCGTAGTCGAGCAGGCGGGCGGCCTGCTCCCAGGGCCGGATGGGCAGCACGTCGGCATTCATGAGCGACACGGCCAACCGGCGGCCACCGCGTTCGGCCGCGCCGACGAAGGTCTGGCGTGCGTCGTCGGTGTAGCCGTTCTTGCCGCCCAGTGCATCCGGGTAGTTGAACAGCAGCGCATTGTCGCTGGCGAGGGTGAAGCCCGGCCGGTCCTCGTTGAGCGGCAGATCGGGGTTCACCGGCACGCCGGGCATGTCGGGCCGTGAGGGGTTGTCCGGCTTCGACGCGTCCTTGGGATAGCCCGGGAACCGAACCGATTCGGTGGCAACGA
Organism: Rhodococcus sp. SORGH_AS_0301; assembly: GCF_030818285.1. NCBI lineage: Bacteria > Bacillati > Actinomycetota > Actinomycetes > Mycobacteriales > Nocardiaceae > Rhodococcus > Rhodococcus sp. SORGH_AS_0301. The sequence continues at coordinate 2,335,107 of NZ_JAUTAC010000002.1, read as the reverse complement.
GTTCCGCGAAGGTCGGATCGTCCATCGCGGCCCGGAAGATGAGCGCCAGATCGTAGGGTGAGCATGCCATGCCCGGTCCGTCGAGACCCGACGGCGACGCCGTGCGCGTGTCCAGGGCACCGAGCTCGCGGGCCTTCGCGTTCATCTTCTCCACGGCGGTGTCGACGCCGCCGAGCTGGACGGCGAGAGCGTGCGCGGCATCGTTCCCCGACGCCATCACCAGCCCCTGCATCAGCTGGCGCACCGAGTACACGCCGCCGGTACCGATGCCCACCGCGCTGCCCTCGGCGGCCGCGTCCTCCGCGGTGGCCACCACGGTGCGATCGAGATCGAGCTCGTCGAGCGCGACGAGCGCCAGCAGGACCTTGATCGTGCTCGCCGGCCGGTACCGGCCGTGCGGATCCTTCGCCGCGATCACCGCGCCGGAGTCGAGATCGGCGAGCACCCATCCCGCCGCCGAGATGTCCGCGGGAAGAGCGGGCGCACCGGCCGCGGTGATCACACCGCACGCCGCCAGTTCCTCGCCGCCGACCGTCTCGGCCGGGACGGGTACGGGCTGCGGTTCCGCGTCGCCGGGAGCGGGGACCTCGGACGCATCGATGGCCGGTGGTGGCACGTCACGGTGGGGACAGGCGTCGGTGTCGGGCGTCCGGAACGGGGTGGACGTCGGAGGCGGTGCGGGCTGCGCCCCGGCGAGACTCGGAAGGAGTGCCGGCGTACCCACGAGCACGACCGCCGTCGTGATCGCCGCGGCTGTCCGTCGGCCGCGTCCGGTGCGGTCGTGAATGTTCATCACCGGTCACCCTAGGCGGCGCGCTCGCGCACGCCGCCCCGGGTGACCGGGTGTGTCCGGATCGAGAAGTCAGTCGGCGGACGGCCGGAGGTACGGCCGCTGGACCTTCTTCCACGCCTCGTACGTCTCGTACGCCGTCTGCGTGCTCTCGAGCGTCGAGGTGGCGCTGACCGGGACGTCCCACCAGGACTCGCTGTCCGGAGCGGCGATCAGCGGATCGGTCTCGACGTGGATGACCGTGCAGCGGTCCGCCGCCTTGGCCACCTTGACGGCGTCGGCGAACTCGCCGGCGGTGTTCACGCGGATGACGTCGGCGCCGAGACTCTGGGCGTTGGCCGCCAGATCGACGGGCAGCACACCGCCGTCGAGTCGACCGGACTCGGACCGGTAGCGGTACGCGGTGCCGAAGCGCTGGGAGCCGAGCGACTCCGACAGTGATCCGATGGAGGCGAAGCCGTGGTTCTGCACCAGCACCAGGATGACCTTCACGCCCTCCTGGACCGCGGTGACCAGCTCGGTGGCCATCATGAGGTAGCTGCCGTCGCCGACCATGACGAAGACGTCGCGATCCGGTGCCGCCATCTTGACGCCGATGCCGCCGGCCACCTCGTAGCCCATGCAGGAGAACCCGTACTCGACGTGGTAGCCCTTGGCATCGCGTGTGCGCCAGAGCTTGTGGAGGTCTCCGGGCATCGAGCCGGCGGCGCACACGACGATGTCGCGTGGGTCGGACAGCGAGTTGGTGAGACCGATGACCTGGTTCTGGTTCATGCCGAGGTTGTCGTCGTCCACGGCGTAGACCGAGGCGACCGTGCGATCCCACTCGGCGGCGAGTTCGGTGGCGCGCGCACGGTACTCGGCGCTCACCTCGTGGTCCGCGAGCGCGTCGGTCAGTGCCTCGAGCGCCTCGCGGGCGTCGGCGACCACGGAGAGACCGCCCTGCTTGACCGAGTCGATGGACGCGACGTTGATGTTGACGAACCGCACGTCGGGGTTGGAGAAGGCCGTGCGCGACGCGCTGGTGAAATCGCTGTAGCGCGTGCCGATCCCGATGACCACGTCGGCCTCGGTCGCGAGGGCGTTGGCGGCCGTGGTGCCGGTGGACCCGATCGCTCCGACCGACTGCGGGTGGTCGTACACGAGGGAGCCCTTGCCTGCCTGGCTCTGGCCGACGGGGATTCCGGTCTTCTCCGCGAACGACGCGAGCGCCTCGGTGGCACCGGAGTAGATGACGCCGCCGCCGGCGACGATCAGCGGCGCCTTCGCCGAGCGGATGATCTCGGCGGCGCGGGCGACGACGGACCGCTCGGGCAGCGGGCGGGCGACGTGCCAGGTGCGCGGCGCGAAGAACGACTCGGGCCAGTCGTGTGCCTCGGCCTGGACGTCCTGCGGGACGGCGACCGTGGCGGCGCCGGTCTCCACCGGGTCGGTGAGGACGCGCATGGCGCCGAGCAGAGCCGCGGGCAGTTGCTCGGCGCGCCACACTCGATCGAAGTAGCGCGAGAGCGGCTTGAACGCGTCGTTGACGGTGACGTCGCCGCTGGACGGGAGCTCGAGCTCCTGCAGCACCGGTGAGGAGGCGCGGGTGGCGAAGGTGTCCGCCGGGAGCAGCAGGACGGGCAACCGGTTGATGGTGGCCAGCGCCGCGCCGGTGAGCATGTTGGTCGAGCCCGGTCCGACACTGGCGCTGACGGCCCAGGTCTGGAGACGGTCCTTCTGGCGGGCGAAGCCGACGGCGCTGTGCACCATGGCCTGCTCGTTGCGGCCGAGGACGTAGGGAAGCTCCGGCTCGGTGCCCGCCTCGACGGCGTCGATCTCGGCCTGCAGCAACGCCTGTCCGAGACCGGCGACGTTGCCGTGGCCGAAGATGCCGAAGCAGCCCGCGAAGAACTTGGTCCGGACCCCGTCACGCTCGACGTACTGGTTGGCGAGGAAGCGGACGATGGCCTGGGACACCGTGAGGTGCACCATCGGCTCGGCGTTCTCGGTCTTGCTCTGTGACATCGGTGCGGTGGACACCATCGTCAGGCTCCTTTTCCACGGTGCGCTGAGTCCAGCGGAGGTCGGGGGGTGAGGGGGAGGCGTGGATCGACGTCCTGGCCGTCCCACGTGCTGCGGATCCAGGTGTGGTCGGGATCGTCGACGATCTTCCAGGCGCGCTCGCTGCCCGGTCCGGCCATGACGTTGAGGTAGTACATGTGGTAGCCGGGCGCCGCGACGGACGGCCCGTGATACCCGTGCGGGACGAGGACGACGTCACCCGTGCGCACCTCTTCGAGCACCTCGATGGGACGCTCGGGTGTGCCGTACACGCGGTGGTATCCGAAACCGGCGGAACCGTCACGGCCACTGTCGATCTCGAAGTAGTAGATCTCCTCGAGTGCCGATTCGGTCTCGGTCTCCTCGTCGTGCTTGTGGCCGGGGTAGGACGACCAGTTGCCGCCGGGGGTGATGACCTCGCACGCGATGAGCGAGTCGGCCTCGAACGTGTCGGCGGTGCCGAAGTTGTGCACCTGCCGGCTGCAGTTGCCCGCGCCGCGCAGTTCGACGGTGACGTCGGCGGCGGGAACGTAGCGGAACGGCAGGGCCCGCGAGGCGCGTGCGCCGCACAACGCGAAACGTCCACCCTGCTCGCTGCGGAGGGTGTAGCTGCTGTCACGGCCGACGTACGCGAAGTCGGAGGGCCCGTCGAAGACCGACGCGCGCCCCGTCAGTGCGAACGACTCCTCGCCGCACGTGACGGTCGCGGATCCCTGCAGAGGGACCACCATGATCTCGTCGTCGTCGGAGGAGAGATCGACGGACTTGCCGGGTGCGAGAAGCACTGTGCGCAGACTGGACTCGGTCCATCCCGCGCTCTCCGGGGTGACGGTGACTCCGGCACCGGGGACGGCGGGAATGTAGAACTCGCTGTTCACTCGTCCGCCCCGCCCCGCACCATGTCGACTGCGGTCGCCACCGCGGTGGCGACGTCGCCGTCCTTCGGGTAGAGCAGTGTGCGGCCCACGATGAGGCCGCGGACGGCGGGGATCTTCAGTGCGCGTGCCCAACTGGCGAAGGTCTCGTCGGGCGCGGTCTGCGGGTCGCCGCCGAGGAGCAGCGTCGGGAGCGTGGTGGCGTCCATGACGCGCTCCATCTCGTCGACCACGGGCAGCTTCATCCAGGTGTACGCCGACGAGGCGCCGAGGCCCTGGGCGATGTGGATGGACTTGATGACGGCGTCGGCACGCAGATCGTTGACCACCTTGCCGTCGCGGCGCGACGACAGGAACGGCTCGACCATGGCCATGAGGCCCTCGGCCGCGAGTTCGTCGATGGCCTGCGCGCAGGCGGTGAGGGTGCCGAGCGTGCCGGGATCGTCGAGGTCGATGCGGGTCAGCATCTTGGCGCCGTTCATCCGCGCCTTCGCGGTGGACGCCGCGGTCGCGCCGGTCATCCGGTCGTCGAGCTCGAACGACGCGCCGGCGAGTCCGCCGCGGTTCATCGAGGAGATGACGACCTTGTCGTCGAGGGCGCCGAGCAGGACGAGGTCGTCGAGAATCTCGGACGTCGCGAGGACACCGTCGACTCCCGGGTCGGCCAGCGCGGTACGCAGGCGGTCGAGCAGTTCGGTGCGACTGTTCATGGCCGTCGGGTTCGAGCCGACCGACAGGGCACCGCGGGCGGGGTGATCGGCGGCCACGATCATGAGCCGCCCGTCTCCGCGCACCGTCTCACGGGTGACGCGAGAGGCCCAGGCGCGGTCGATCGCGCCCGGGTCGTGCGCCCGGATCTCGGTGACGTCGGCGTACGTGGTGCAGGTCGCGGTGATGGTCTCAGACATGTGCTTCCTCGGAATCGGCGAGATCGGAACCCGGTGCGGTGACCGCGGACTCGGCGAGGGCGGCGACCTCGTCGGCGGTGGGCATGGCGGTGGAGCATTCGAGGCGCGACGCGACAATGGCGCCGGCCGCGTTGGCGTGGCGGAGGATCTTCTCGAGTGGCCAGCCGGACAGCAGTCCGTGGCACAGCGATCCACCGAAGCTGTCGCCGGCACCGAGTCCGTTGACGACGTCGACGAAGTTCGGTGGCACCTCCACGCGCTCGGTGCGCGTCTTGCCCAGTACGCCCTTGGGACCCTGCTTGACGATCGCCAGTTCCACCCCCATGTCGAGCAGCGCGTCGGCGGCCCGGTCCGGCTCGGTCTCGCCGACGGCGATCTCGCACTCCTCGCGGTTGCCGACGGCCACCGTGACGTGTCGCAGTGCGCGCTGGACCTGCTCGGTCGCGGCGGCGGGGCTCTCCCAGAACATGGGCCGGTAGTCGAGGTCGAGCACCGTCAGCGGAGCGCGTCCACGCGCCTCCCAGGCGGTGAAGTGTGCACTGCGCGAGGGCTCCTCGGACAGACCGGTGACCGTCGACCAGTACAGAGCGGCGCTCCGGACGGCCTCGGTGTCGATGTCCTCGGGGCGCACCTGCAGGTCCGGCGCGGTGGGCTTGCGGTAGAAGTACAGCGGGAAGTCGTCCGGCGGGAAGATCTCGCAGAACGTGACCGGGGTGGCGTACTGGCCGTCGACCACGACGTAGCGGTTGTCGACGCCGAGGCGGGCGAGCTCGGCGCGCACGAAGCGGCCGAACGGATCGTCGCCGGCGCCGGAGATCAGTGCGGTGCGGCGCCCGAGTCGCGCGGCGGCGACGGTGACGTTGGCGGCGCTGCCACCGAGGAACTTGCCGAACGTCTCGACGTCCTCGAGGCCCACACCGACCTGCAGGGGATAGATGTCGACTCCGCTGCGTCCGATGGCGAGCACGTCGAAACGTGCATCACCGGTGGGGCCGGTGTTGTTCACTGTGGTCAAGGTCTGCTCCATCGATACTCGGGGCGTGTGCGTGGGGGCCGGTATCACTGTGCTCCGCGCCACACCAACCTGTCAATAGTTTGTCCTGACATTCTAACTTGCCGTCATATTGCGCACGGTCACTTACACTCTGTTCTCGGGCAGCCCGCCCGCACACCCGCCTAGTTTCGGATCGGAGCTGGTACGTGAGTCAACCGCTCGCCGTGGAGCTCGACAGGTCGAGTCCCGTTCCGCTCTACTACCAACTCGCGCAGGCCATCGAGGGCGCGATCCTCGGCGGCAGTCTGGCCCCGGGTGACCGCTTCGAGAACGAGCTCGCCCTCGCGAAGCGCCTGAACCTGTCGAGGCCGACCACGCGTCGGGCCATCCAGGAACTGGTGGACAAGGGCCTGCTGGTGCGCAAGCGTGGCGTCGGCACACAGGTGGTGCAGAGCCCGGTGCATCGACCGGTGGAGCTCACCAGCCTCTTCGACGACCTGGCGCGCGCCGGCCAGGACCCGACGACGAAGTTGCTCGAGTACTCGGTCGGGCTGCCCACCGAGGACGTGGCGCGCGAGCTCAACATCGGGCCGGAGTCCGAGGTGGTCACCGTGCGGCGTCTGCGACTGACCAAGGGTGAACCGCTCGCGCTGATGATCAACTACATGCCCGTCGACGTGGCGCCGGAGCCCGCCGAGCTCGAGGCGCACGGCTTGTACCAGTCGCTTCGCACCAAAGGAGTCCACATCCGCCTCGCTCGCCAGCGCATCGGCGCGAAGGCGGCCGATCGCGACGAGGCGCACCTGCTGGACGAGAAGCCGAAGGCGCCGCTGCTCACCATGCACCGCACGGCGTTCGACGACTCCGGCAAGGTGGTCGAGTACGGGTCGCACGTGTACCGCGCGTCGCGGTACTACTTCGACACGACCCTCGTCGACCGCTGACCCGGAGGCGTCAGCCTGCGATCGACCGGAGCGTCGGCCGAACCTTCTCCAGCGCGTACGTCAGCGACGCCGGTGACGGTGTGTTCAGCGCGATGATGGTCGCGTAGTCCGTGATCAGCATGCCGCCCGATCGCACCGAGGGCAGATCGGCCCAGCCGGGCAGTGCCTCGAGATCGGCCGCGGTACCGCCGTTCACGAGGATGATCACCAGGTCGGAGTTCAGGACGTCGACGCGTTCGGGCCCGACGACGAGCCGGTTGCCGGCCGTGGCGGGCAGGTCGACGGCCGGCAGCGTCATCCCCAGTTCCTGGTAGAACGCCGAGGCGCCGTCGTCGGGATCGGCGACCACGACGAGCTGCTGGGTGGCCGGGATGTACTGCGACAGCAGCGCTGTCCTCCCCGCCAGTCCGGGCAGCTCCGCGGCGGCGTCGGCGAGGGCGGTCCGCGTCCGCGCGATCACCGCGTCGGCGTCGTCCTCGCGGCCGAGCGCCGTGCCCAGCGCGCGCGTCAGCGCGTCGTAGGGCGAGACCGTGTCGCCGATGACGGGAATGGTCGGGGCCAGTGCGGTCAACTGCTCGTACTGGGTCGGTGTCGACGCGGCGAAGTCGGCGAGGATGAGATCCGGTGCGTACGAGGCGATCTCCTCGATGGGGAGGGTGCCCTCGACGGGGACGGGAATGAGCGGTACGTCCACCGCCAGCTCCGACTGCCAGGGATAGCGGCCGTCCGGTGCCCCGGTCGTGTCCGAGGCGAAGGCCACCGGCTGCACCCCCAGGGCGAGCGCTGCGTCCACGGCCGGAGCGGTGAGGGCGACGATGCGGGGGTCGGACCCGAGTTCGGCGCGGTCGATCGCGGTGGAGCCCAGTGCGTGCTCGATGGTCACTGTGCCCGTCGGGGCGTCGCTGTCGGGCACCGCGTCGGACGCCTGATCACTGCTGCACCCGGCCGCGGTGAGGAGTGTCAGAACGGCGACGGCCGTGGCGAATCGTCGTGATGTCGTGCTGCGCATGCGGTACCCCTGCTGCTCGCGATGCCTCCGGAGACCGCGGAGGTAGGGGTACCCTAAGTCACCCGGGAGGCCGCGTGGGGAGCTACGTGTCGGCCGGCGGTGCCGTGCTTCCGCGCACCTGCAGTGTCGGCGCGATGAGGTCGAGGGTGCCGGCTGCCGTCGGACGAGCGATCCGGTCGATCACCGCCGCTGCGGCCCGGCGACCGACCGACGCGCTGGCGTTGTCCACCGACGTCAGGGAGACGTGGCGCAGTTGTGCGATGGAGGTGTTGTCGTATCCGACGATCGAGATGTCCTGCGGCACGGCCAGTCCCGCTTCCTGACAGGCCGTCATGACACCGACCGCGGCGATGTCGTTCACCGCGTACACGGCGGTCGGGCGGGGGGTGCGGGCGAGGAGTCTCCGGGCGGCGTCGTATCCGCCGTCCTCGGTGAGGTCGCACGCTTCGACGAGGCCGTCGGTGTCCAGACCGCGCGACGCCATCGCGGCGCGGTAGCTGTCGGCGCGCAGAGCGGACACGGCGCCGAACGACCCGGCCACGTGGGCGATCCGGCGGTGACCCAGTTCCGCGAGATGCGCCACCGCCAGCGCGGATCCCGCGGTGTCGTCGTTGGCCACGACGTCCGCGCGGGGGAGTTCGAGGTCGCGGCTCGCGACGATCACCGTCGGCATGGACGTCGCGGCATCGGCGACCAGGGGAGTGGGTGACCGGGTGCCGACCAGGACGAGCGCGTCGAGTCGCAGTTCGGTGAACTTGCGGACGACGGTGTCGTCTCCGCTCCGGTCGGCTCGACCGTCGCCGAGCATCATGGTCAGCCCGTGTGCCTCGAGCACCGGGGCCATGCCCTCGAGGCAGTCCACGAACCACGGGTTGCGGAGGTCGTTGATGAGGACCCCGACGATGTCCGTCCGTTGCCGGGACAGGTTGCGGGCCGACAGGTTCGGCCGGTAGCCCAGCTCGTCGATGGCGGCGTGCACGGCCGCGCGCTTCTCGTCGCTGACGTTGGGGGAGTCGTGCAGGACCAGGGAGACGAGCGACTTGGACACGCCGGCGCGTTCGGCCACGGTGCGGATCGTGGGTGGCCGCTCGATGTTCGTCACGGCTCGCTCCGTCCGGTGAGGCGGCCCCGCCGAGTTGGACTGTGCCAAACGCAGCCTAGCGGGACGGACGCGGTGAACGGAAGAGCGTTGACAGCGCGATCGAGCGACGGGCAGACTGCGGACAGTCTACCGTTTGGAACGGTCCAACAACCCCCTTGTCTGGAGTGCACCCATGTCCGACCCTCGCCTCACCACTCTGCCTGTCGCCGTCGTCGGCTTCGGCTGGATGGGCCGCGTCCACACGCAGGCCTACAGCCGCGTGCGCCACCACTACCCCGCGCTCCGACCCCTGCCCGTTCTCGCGACCGTGGCCGACGAGGTGCCCGGCCGCGCCGCCGAGGCTGCCGAGCAGTTCGCATTCGGCTCGTCCACCGAGTCGTGGCGCGACGTCGTGGCCGACCCGTCCATCGGTGCCGTGTCGGTGACGTCGCCGAACTTCCTGCACCGGGAGATGGGCGTCGCGGTCGCCGAGGCCGGGAAGCACCTCTGGATCGAGAAGCCCGTGGGACTGTCGGCGGACGATGCCCGTGCAGTGGCGATCGCCGCGGAGAAGGCAGGCGTGCAGACGGCAGTGGGCTTCAACTACCGCAATGCACCGGCCGTGGAGCAGGCGCGCGGCATCATCGCGTCCGGCGAACTGGGCGACGTGACACATGCACGCTTCCGGTTCTTCAGTGACTACGCGGCCCACCCGGACGGCGCACTGAGCTGGCGTTTCGAGCGTGAGCGTGGCGGTAGCGGCGTGCTCGGCGATCTGGCGTCCCACGGCGCGGATCTGATCTGGTACCTGCTCGGCGACATCGCCTCACTGGTGGCGGACACCGCCGTCTTCATCCCGCAGCGTGCCAAGCCGACGGGGGTGACCAGCGGCCACATGCGCGCCTCGGGCGGTGAGCAGGGCCCGGTGGAGAACGAGGACTTCGTGTCCGCGCAGCTGCGCATGGCGACCGGCGCCCGGTGTGTCCTCGAGGCCAGCCGCGTGGCGGTGGGTGACCAGAACTCCTACGGGTTCGAGATCCACGGGACCAAGGGCTCGGTCTCGTGGGACTTCCGTCGGATGGGGGAGCTGCAGCTGGGCCTGCGGGCGGCCGGCGAGGATCAGCCGCTGTATCAGGACCAGCCGCAGTCGACGCTCTTCGTCGGTCCGGGAGCGGGCGAGTACGGCGTCTTCCAGCCGGGGTCCGCGTCCGCGATGGGGTACGACGACCTGAAGGTGGTCGAGGCGGCGCGCTTCCTGCAGTCGATCGCCGAGAACGCCTCCGTCGGCGCGACCGTGCGGGATGCTGTCCGCAGCGCCTCGGTGCTGGACGCGATGACGGAGTCGGTGGAGTCGGGAAGGTGGGTCACGCTCTAGCGGGTATGTCCGGCTGCAGTCCTAATGTCCGAACAAAGTATTGACTTATGGCTGTGATGCGTATTACATCGACATCACACGGAACGTTCGCCGCTCGCCTCCCTCACGGGGTGTCATCCGAACGAATGCTCCGCCAGCGCAGAGAATCCCCCGTCAGGTAAGGAAGTCCATGTCCACTCAGGCAGATCTCGATCTCGCCACGCATACCGTCGTGACCGACGAGCGGGTGAAGAAGCAGAAGCCGTTCCAGCGTCTGCTGGTCCGTCCGGAGATCGGTGCCCTCTTCGGCGCCGTCATCATCTTCGTGTTCTTCGCCATCGTCGCCCCGCCGTTCCGGAGCCCCGAGGCCCTGGCCACCGTGCTGTACGCCTCGTCGACCATCGGCATCATGGCGTGCGGCGTGTCGGTCCTCATGATCGGCGGCGAGTTCGACCTGTCGACCGGTGTGGCGGTGACGTTCTCCTCGATCGCCGCGTCCATGCTGGCCTACAACCTCCACCTCAACGTGTGGATCGGCTCGGTCCTCGCCCTGGTGCTGGCACTGGGGGTGGGATTCCTCAACGGGTACCTGGTGATGAAGACGAAGATCCCGTCGTTCCTCATCACCCTGTCCTCGTTCCTGATGTTGACGGGCATCAACCTCGCGGTGACCAAGCTCGTCACCGGCCAGGTCGCGACGCAGTCCATCTCCGACATGGACGGGTTCGAGTCCGCCAAGAAGGTCTTCGCCTCGTCGTTCTCGGTCTTCGGTGTCTCGGTCCGCATCACCGTCCTGTGGTGGCTCGTCTTCACGCTCATCACCACCTACGTGCTGATGAAGACGCGCGTCGGCAACTGGATCTTCGCGGTCGGCGGCAACCAGGACTCGGCTCGCGCCATCGGTGTGCCGGTGACCAAGGTCAAGATCGGCATGTTCATGTTCGTCGGCTTCTGCGCCTGGTTCGTCGGCATGCACCTGCTCTTCGCCTTCAACACCGTCCAGTCCGGCCAGGGTGTCGGCAACGAGTTCCTCTACATCATCGCCGCGGTCATCGGTGGCTGCCTGCTCACCGGAGGTTTCGGTACCGCCATCGGTGCGGCCATCGGCGCCTTCATCTTCGGTATGACCAACCAGGGCATCGTCTACGCCGGCTGGAACCCGGATTGGTTCAAGTTCTTCCTCGGTGCGATGCTGCTCTTCGCCGTCATCGCCAACAACAGCTTCCGTTCCTACGCTGCGAAAAGGTGACACCTGACATGAGTGCAACCATCGAGACTCCCCTCGAATCGAACAGTGGCGGCAAGACCCCGCTGATCGAGCTGAAGAACGTCGGCAAGAGCTACGGCAACATCATCGCCCTCGGCGGGATCAACCTGCGCGTCGGCGCCGGCGAGGTCACCGGTGTTCTCGGCGACAACGGTGCCGGCAAGTCGACCCTCATCAAGATCATGGCCGGCCTGCACCAGCAGACCGAGGGCCAGCTGCTCGTCGACGGCGAGGAGGTCAAGTTCTCCTCACCCAAGGACGCGCTCGACAAGGGCATCGCGACGGTCTACCAGGACCTCGCCGTCGTGTCCCTGATGCCCGTGTGGCGCAACTTCTTCCTGGGCCAGGAGCTCCGGAAGAAGGGTGTCTTCCGCACCCTCGACGCCGCCGCGATGCGCGCGACGACCAAGGAGGAACTCCACAAGATGGGCATCGACCTGCCCGACGTGGACGCCCCCATCGGCTCGCTCTCCGGCGGTCAGCGCCAGTGTGTGGCCATCGCCCGCGCCATCTTCTTCGGCGCCCGTGTCCTCATCCTCGACGAGCCGACCGCCGCGCTGGGCGTCAAGCAGTCCGGCATGGTGCTGCGCTACATCTCGGCAGCCAAGGAGCAGGGCTTCGGCGTCGTGTTCATCACGCACAACCCGCACCACGCGTACATGGTCGGTGACCACTTCGTGCTGCTCAACCGTGGCCGCCAGAAGCTCGACTGCTCCTACGACGAGATCAGCCTCGACGATCTCACCAAGGAGATGGCCGGCGGCGACGAGCTCGAGACGCTCACCCACGAACTGCGCCGCTGACGCTCGACTCCCGGGCCCCGCACCTCACACGAGGTGCGGGGCCCGTGTCGTGTCGGCACCCGGACCGCGCGCGCGAGTGCTCGTGAGCAGAACTGCACCGACGACGACGGCCCCGCACCCCGGGTTTTCGCTCAGGGGTGCGGGGCCGTCGTTCTCGGGGGCTAGCGGAGAGGGAGACCTGCCGCCGTGTACGCGGCATCGACGAGCTCCATGGTGGCCACCGCGTCGTCGGCGTCGAGGGGGATCGGAGCGCCGCTCTGCACGTGCGCCGCGAAGGCCTCGAGCTGGTACTCGTACGACGGGCGGGTGCCGAGGTGCTCCACCGTCGTCCCCGACGCATCCGTGACGGAGACGCGGTCGTCGGTGTTCGGCTTGATGTGGTTGTGCGCGAACGCCGTTCCCTCGGAGAAGCTCAGCAGCACCGTGAACTCGTGCTCGGCGTGCTCCATCGAGTTCGTCACGGTGCCGGTGGCGCCGTCGGGGAACGCGAGTTCGATGGTCGACGTCGCGTCGACGCCGGGGTCACGTTCGGTGGCGACGGCGGAGACCACGCGGGGAGGCCCGCCGGCGACGTCGGCGAGCAGGCGGTGCACGTGGAGCCCGTAGCAGCCCAGGTCCATGACGGAACCGCCCGCGAGGTCGAGCGACCATCGCGGATCGTCGTCGGCGGGTGCGGGCATGGCCATGACGACCTCGACCCGCGTGAGGCGACCGAGGGTGCCGTTCGCGGCGATGTCCAGCAGCCGCCGCGTCACCGGGTGGAAGAGGTAGTGGAACCCCTCGACGATCACTGCGCCCGTCTCGCGAGCCACATCGCGCACTGCCCGCGCCTCGGCGGCGTTGCGCGCGAACGGCTTCTCCGTCAGGACGGCCTTGCCGGCGCGCAGCGCGCGCATGTTCCACTCGGCGTGCAGGGCGTTGGCGAGCGGGTTGTAGACGGCGTCCACCTCGGGATCGTCGATCACCGCGTCGTAGTCGTCGGCGACGCGCTCGACGCCGTACCGCTGTGCGAAGGCCTCGGCGCGGCCGCGATCGCGTGCCGCGACGACCACCAGTCGATGACCGAGCGCGTGAGCCGGTCCGATGATCGCCTGCTCCGCGATGCGCGACGCGCCGAGGACCCCGATGCGCAGAGGTGCCGTCACACCGCGGCCGTTCGGGCGGCGACGATGTCGTGGAGGTGCTGCACGCTGGCGACGACGTCCGTCACCGGGCCGCCCACCTCGCCCGGCTCCTCGGACAGGATGGTGTCCTGCTCGAGCACGAACCAGCCGGTGTATCCGGCGTCGAGGAGCGAGTCGACGACGCCGCCGATGCCCACGTCCCCGGTTCCGAGCGGCGTGTACATGCCGGCGCGGACCGCGTCGGTGTAGGTGAGCTCGCCGGCCTGGACCCGTGCTGCGAGGGCGGCGTCGACGTCCTTGAGGTGAGCGTGCGCGATGCGATCGGCTGCCGCGGTGGCCAGTTCGGCCGGATCGGTGCCGCCGATCATGAGGTGCCCGGTGTCCAGGCACAGCGGGATGGAGGAGCCGTCGAGCACGCGGTGCACCTCGTCGCGCTGCTCGATCATGGTGCCGACGTGGGGATGCACGACGGCGAGGATTCCCCGCTCGGCGGAGGCGGCGGCGAGACGATCGAGGTTGCGCAGCAACACGGTCCACTGATCGGCGGTGAGCGTCGGACGGGCGTCGTAGCCCTCCTGGCCGGTGGACGCGGCGAGGACGATGACGTCGGCGTTCGCGGCCACGAAGCCGTCGAGCAGCGAGGCGATGGTCGGCACTGGATCGTGCGACTCCTCGTGCAGCAGAACGGGAGCGAAGCCCCCGACGGAGGTGAGGTCGTGACCGGCGAGCACTGCGGCCAGGGATGCCGGATCGGCCGGGAGAAAGCCCTCGGGACCGTTCTCCGTCGCGGTGAGTCCGGCGCCGCGCATCTCTCGGAGCACGCGGTCGTTGTCCATCTGGTATCCCCAGCCGGGGACCTCGCAGACGCCCCACGAGATGGGTGCTCCGGCGATACGTACGGGTGCGGCGGTCATGAGCGGACCTCTTCCAGGGTGACGGGTGCGCCGCGGCGCAGGGATTCGGTGGCGGCCTCGGCGATCCAGGCGACCTCGAGGGCGTCCTGCGCGGTGCAGGGGGACGGGCGGGTGCCGGCGCAGACCTCCAGGAACGCGGACAGCTCGGCGCGGTAGGAGGCGGCGAACCGGTCCATGAAGAACCCGTGGGGCGTGTCCGACGGGAACAGCTCGCCGTTCGGGAAGAGCTGGGGCGCTTCCATGTTCCGGACCGGGGTGTGGGGATCCCAGCCGGCGACGACCGTGTCGTCCCGGCCGTGGACCTCGAGCCGGCAGTCGTAGCCGCGGCCGTTGTAGCGGGAGTTCGACACGACACCGACGGCGCCACCCTCGAACGTCAGGAGCACGGTGGCGGAGTCGACGTCGCCGGCGGCGGCGAACGCGGGATCGCCCTGGTTCGAGCCGGTGGCGAACACGGACACGACCTCGCGGCCGACGATCCAGCGCACGACGTCGAAGTCGTGGACGCTGCAGTCGCGGAAGATGCCGCCGGACTCCGCGATGTACGCCATCGGCGGGGGAGCGGGGTCGAGAGTGGTGGACCGCACGGTGTGCAGGAACCCGAGATCCCCACTGCGCACGGCACGTTCGGCGGCCGCGACGGCCGGATCGAACCGCCGGTTGAACCCGATCTGGACGGGCACGTCGGAGGTCGCGATGCCGTCGACCACGGCCTTGCTCTCGGTGGCGGTGAAGGCCAACGGCTTCTCGCAGAAGACGGGGATCCCGGCGTCCACCGCGGCCAGCAGCAGCGAGGCGTGCGCGGGCGTGGCCGTCGCGACGACGATGCCGTCCACGCCGGCGGTGAGCATCGCGTCGACCCCGTCGACCTTCTCCGCGCCGTACTTCGCGGCGACGGCGTCGGTGACCTCCGGTCGTCCGTCGGTGACCACGAGGCTCGAGACCCCGTCGAGTCCGGCGAGAGTCTCGGTGTGGAACGCACCGATGCGTCCTAGTCCGACGACTCCGATTCGCTGGTTCCGAACGTCGTTGCCCATCAGTCCTGCCCTCCTACTACCTGTTGATCCCATTCGATGACCGAGCCGGTGACGACGCCGCTGCGCGGCGACAGCAGGAACACCACCATGTCGGCGATCTCGTCGGGCTGTCCGAGCTTGCCCATCGGCATGCGCGCGGCCGCGTCGGCGGCCCAGTCGTCCGGCGCGTCGTGGAACGTCCTCTGCGTCACGGCTTCGCCCTCGGTCTCGGTCCAGCCGATGTCGAGTGCGTTGATGCGGATCCGGTCGAACCGGTGAGCGTGTGCCGCGTTCTTGGTCAGCCCCGACAGGCCGGCCTTCGCCGCCACGTACGGGGCGAGGTAGGACTGCCCGCCGCGGCCGCTCACGGAGCCGATGTTCACGATGGTGCCGGGAGCCGAGCGCGAGAGCATGTCTCGGACGGCGGCCTGCATGACGAAGAACGGTCCCCGCAGGTTGACGGCCATGTGCTGGTCGAACAGCTCGGGGGTGGTGTCGAGCAGTGACCCTCGGGAGGTGAGTCCGGCCGCGTTGCACACGGCATCGACGCGGCCGTAGTGCTCGACGGTGCGCTCGACGCTCGCGATCGCCTCGATGGGGTCGCCGATGTCGGCGCGCACGAAGGTCGCGTCGTGGCCGTCGGCACGCAGCTCGCGTTCGAACGCGGTGCCCACCTCGTCACGTCGGCCGCTGAAGGCCACGCGTGCGCCCGCGGCGAGGCTCGCTCGCACGACGGCGGCGCCCACACCGGACGTGCCGCCGCTGACGAGAACGACGGTGTCGTCCAGAAGAGTGCCCACACCGGGAAGTCTTGCGGTCCCGGCGCCGGTGATCAACACTCTGAACGCATCAAAAACACCTCGAGAGGACACTGCTGTGGGACATCGCTACAAAGTGCGGGAGATCGCGCAGCAGTCGGGCCTGAGCGAGGCGACCGTGGACCGGGTGCTGCACGAGCGGCCCGGTGTCCGGGAGGACACCCGAGCGGAGGTGCGCCAGGCCATCGCCGACCTCGACAAGCAGCGCACCCAGTTGCGGTTGTCGGGGCGCAAGTTCTTCGTCGACGTGGTCATGCAGGCACCCGAGCGGTTCTGTTCCCAGGTGCGGTCCGCCCTCGAGGCCGAGTTGCCGATGCTGTCACCGGCCGTGGTCCGGTCGCGGTTCCACTTCCGGGAGACGGAGTCGGTGCCCGCGATGCTCGAGACGCTCGACGGCATCCGCGCGCGCGGCTCGCACGGACTGATCGTCAAGGCGCCGGACGATCCGCAGGTGTCCGACGCGCTCGACGCCGTCGTGGCAGCCGGCATCCCGGTGGTGACCTACGTCAGCGACGTGCCGTCGAGCGCGCGCACCGCGTACGTGGGCATCGACGACGGCGCCGCCGGCGCCACCGCGGCGTACCTCGTCGATCAGTGGCTGGGGGAGTCGACGTCGAGCGTGCTGGTCACATTGAGCCACGACACGTTCCGCAACGAGGGTGAACGGGAGATCGGGTTCCGTCGGGCCCTGCGCCGCACGGCGTCCGGGGTGCCGCGGGCCGTGTTCGACATCGCCCGCAGCAGCGGACTCGACGACACGGTCGAGGACCTGGTGGTCGAGGCGTTGACGCAGCACCCCGACATCGAGGCGGTCTACTCCATCGGCGGCGGCAACGTCGCCACCGTGCGGGCCTTCGAGCGGGTGGGTCGTCGGTGCCGGGTGTTCATCGCCCACGACCTCGACGCGGACAACCGTCGGCTGCTGGCCGAGCGCTCCATCTCGGCTGTGCTGCACCATGATCTCCGTGCCGACGCGCGGTCGGCGTGCCGGTTGCTCATGCAGGCCGCCGGTGCCCTGGACGGTGTTCGGGACGAGCCGTCACCCGTGCACGTGGTCACTCCGCACAACACTCCCCGATGACGCGCTCCGGCCGAGGAGCCAGATGGCGAGTGCGGCGAGGGAGATCGCTGCCCCGGTGAGGCAC
This sequence comes from Rhodococcus sp. SORGH_AS_0301, assembly GCF_030818285.1. Classification (NCBI taxonomy): domain Bacteria; kingdom Bacillati; phylum Actinomycetota; class Actinomycetes; order Mycobacteriales; family Nocardiaceae; genus Rhodococcus; species Rhodococcus sp. SORGH_AS_0301. Next base: position 2,318,022 of record NZ_JAUTAC010000002.1, on the reverse strand, counting down.
AGCACCGCCCACCCACCGACGGAATAGCTGACGGACGCAGCGACGGAACCGAGGACGCCGCCGCCGAAGTAGCTCACCATGTACGCGGTGTTGAGACGGTTTCGCGCCGGCGGATCCAGGACGAACACGACGTTCTGATTGCTGATGTGCGCGCCCTGGGTGCCCAGGTCGAGAGCCATGATGCCGACGATCAGGACGACGACGGCCCACACGGCGGAGCTGCCCGATCCGAGGAAGAGCAGCGCCCAGCTGGCCAGCAGGATCGTCAGGCACAGCGTCGTCGCGCGCCCTCCGTGTCCCTTGTCGGTCATGCGCCCGGCGATGGGTGCCATCAACGCACCGGCGACCCCGGCGATGCCGAACAGGCCGATGACGGCGTCACCGTAGGAGAACGGCGGAGCCGCGAGCAGGAACGCGAGCCCGGTCCACAGCACCGAGAACGCGGCCATGAGGAGCGCGCCCAGAGCCATGCGCAACCGGAGCTCCCGGAGTTCGCGTACGAGCGTCAGGATGGAGCCGAGAATGCCGCGGTAGGTGTCGGTCACCACCGGGGTCGACACCGGGACGTACTTCCGCAGCACCACCGCGAGCAGGGCGATGGCCACGGCGGCCACCCCGTAGACCAACCGCCAGCCGCCCAGTTCGGACAGGAACCCACTGACGGTGCGGGCGAGCAGGATTCCGGTGAGCAGGCCGCTCATGACGGTGCCCACGGTGCGTCCGCGATCCTCCTCCGCGGCGAGGGCCGAGGCGAGCGGGACGATGACCATGGCGGCGGACGCTCCCACCCCGGCGAGGACGAGGGCGGCGGCGAGCATCGGGAAGCCGGGGGACACCACGGCGATGCCGTCCGCGACGGCGCAGATCAGGGCGGCGGTGACGATGAGGCGCCGCCGTTCGATCAGGTCGCCGAGCGGGACGAGGAACGCCAGACCGATGGCGTAGCCGATCTGCGCGGTGGTGACGAGGATCCCCGCCGTGCCCTCCTCGATGTCGAAGGAGCGGGCGATCGTGTCGAGCAGCGGTTGCGCGTAGTACAGATTCGCGACCAGGACACCGCAGGTGACGGCCAGCAGGAGGACCAGCCCGCGGCCGATGGTGGGTTCGGTCGTCGAGCTGCCCCCGGGTTCTGTCACCGCTCAACTATGGCCCCACCTCGTCGAGACCGCACAGCGGGGACTCCGGAGACCTCGAGAACACCTCGAGATCCGTTCGACGGGTTCGACTGATCTCGGGACAGTCGGGGTATCCGTGCAGCACGGTGACAGACACAGGCGTCACCCGACCACTCGCCGGACGACCGACACAGGAGCCGCACATGAGCAAGCACGAACCGCTGGGACCTCTCTCGAAGGGGTTCCTCGCCGCGGACATGTTCGGCTACCAGGGCATTCTGACGGACGAGGAGTCGGAGACGGTCGGGGTGGTGCGTCGCTTCCTCGAGGACGAGGTCGCCCCGCGCGCGAACGAGTTCTGGGAGAAGGCGGAGTCACCGGTCCATCTGCTCCCGCGCCTGGCCGATCTAGGAATCGTCGGTCTGGAGTACGAGTTCGACGGTCGCGCGCCCGCACGCAAGGTCTTCACCGGGTGGCTGGGCATGGAGTTCTCGCGGGTCGATCCGTCCACGGGCACCATGTTCACCGTCCACAGCGGGCTCGCGATGAGCAGCATCGCCATCCTGGGCTCGGACGAGCAGAAGGAGCTGTGGCTCCCGGCCATGCGCCGCATGGAGAAGATCGGCGCCTTCGGCCTGTCCGAGCCGCACGGCGGTTCCGACGTCGCCGGCGGGTTGGAGACCACGGCGCGGCTCGACGGCGACCACTGGATCCTCAACGGCAGCAAGCGGTGGATCGGCAACGCCACCTTCGCCGACCTGATCATCGTCTACGCGAAGGACGAGGCGGACGGTGAGGTGAAGGGCTTCGTCCTCGAGAAGGGCGACGACGGCTTCCCCGAGGGATTCCGTGCGGAGAAGATCGAGCGCAAGTACTCACTGCGCGCGGTCGAGAACGCGGATCTGTACTTCGAGGACTGCCGGGTGCCCGCCGCTAACAAGCTCGAGCACGCGAACTCGTTCGCCGACACCGCCAAGGTCCTGTCCCTCACCCGCGGCGGCGTCGCGTGGGGCGCGGTCGGAGTGATGATCGGTGCCTTCGAGAAGGCGGTGGCCTATGCACAGGAGCGCGAGCAGTTCGGGGCGCCCATCGCGTCGTTCCAGTTGATTTCGGACCTGATCGCGCGTATGGCCGGCAACATCACCGCGTGCCTCGGGATGGCACTGCGGGTATCGCAGCTGCAGGACTCCGGGGTGCAGCACGACGAGCACGCGGCACTGTCCAAGAGCTACACCACCACGCGACTGCGTGAGGTGGTGGGCTGGGCCCGAGAGATCATGGGCGGCAACGGCATCGTGCTCGACTACGACGTGATCCGTTACTTCACCGATGCCGAGGCGCTGTACTCGTACGAGGGCACGTCGCAGATGAACAACCTCATCGTCGGCAGGGGAGTGACGGGGTACTCGGCGTTCGTCTAGTCCGAAGCGCACGAGAGCCCGCTCCTGCAGTGCAGGAGCGGGCTCTCGTGGTGGTGCGCGAGGATCAGCGTGCGAAGAGCAGTGCGCGCTTGACTTCCTGGATCGCCTTCGTCACCTGGATGCCACGGGGGCACGCGTCGGTGCAGTTGAAGGTGGTGCGGCAGCGCCACACACCCTCGACGTCGTTGAGGATGTCCAGGCGCTCGGGAGCGCCCTCGTCACGGCTGTCGAAGATGAAGCGGTGTGCATTGACGATGGCGGCGGGACCGAAGTAGCTGCCGTCGTTCCAGTACACGGGGCACGAGGTGGTGCAGCACGCGCACAGGATGCACTTGGTGGTGTCGTCGAACCGCGCGCGGTCGGCGGCCGACTGGATGCGCTCACGCGTGGGCTCGTTGCCGGACGTCATCAGGTAGGGCTTGACGGCACGGAACGCGTCGAAGAACGGCTCCATGTTCACGATGAGGTCCTTCTCCACGGGCAGACCGCGGATGGGCTCGATCGTGATGGTGAGGGACTTCGAGGAGTCCTTCGGGAGCATGTCGCGCATCAGGACCTTGCAGGCCAGGCGGTTGACACCGTTGACACGGACCGCGTCGCTGCCGCACACGCCGTGCGCGCACGAGCGGCGGAACGAGAACGTGCCGTCCAGGTAGTTCTTCACGTACAGCATCAGGTTGAGAAGACGGTCGGTCGGCAGGGTGGGGACCTGAAAGCTGTCCCAGTGCGAACCCTTGTCGTCCTCCGGGTTGAAGCGAGCGATCTTCAGTGTGACCATCACTGCTTCGTCCGGAACCGCAGGCAGACCGCCCTTGTCTTCGGACTTGTCGATAGCGGGTGCGCTCATCAGTACTTACGCTCCATCGGCTCGTAGCGGGTCTGCACCACGGGCTTGTAGTCGAGGCGGATATCGGAGAGCAGACCCTCGCCCACCTTGTACGCCATGGTGTGGCGCATGAAGTTGACGTCGTCGCGCTCCGGGTAGTCCTCGCGGGCGTGTCCGCCGCGAGTCTCCTTGCGGTTGAGAGCACCGGCGACGGTGACCTCCGCCATCTCCAGCAGGAAGCCGAGCTCGACGGCCTCGAGCAGGTCGCTGTTGTAGCGCTTGCCCTTGTCCTGCACGGTGATCCGGCCGTAGCGCTCCTTCAGTCCCTGGATGTCGCTCAGGGCCTGCTTGAGGGTGTCCTCGGTACGGAAGACGGACGCGTTGTTGTCCATCGACTGCTGCAGCTCGGTGCGGATGGTCGCGACCTTCTCGTTGCCGTGATCCGAGAGGATGAGTTCGAGCCATTCCTCGACCATCTTCTGCGGAGCCTCGGGCAGCGGGGTGAAGTCGACGCTGTTGGCGTGCTCGGCGGCAGCGATGCCGGCGCGACGGCCGAACACGTTGATGTCGAGCAGCGAGTTGGTGCCGAGACGGTTGGAGCCGTGCACGGACACGCAGGCGCACTCGCCGGCGGCGAAGAGGCCGGGAACGACGTCGTCGTTGTTGCGGAGCACCTCACCGCGGATCTTGGTGGGGATGCCGCCCATGACGTAGTGGCACGTCGGGTACACGGGCACCAGCTCGGTGACCGGGTCGACGCCCAGGTACGTGCGGGAGAACTCCGTGATGTCCGGGAGCTTCTCCTCGAGGACGTCGGCGCCGAGGTGGGTCACGTCGATGTAGACGTAGTCCTTGTTCGGTCCGGCACCGCGACCCTCGAGCACCTCGAGCACCATCGAGCGGGCGACGATGTCGCGCGGCGCGAGGTCCTTGATGGTGGGGGCGTAGCGCTCCATGAAGCGTTCACCGTCCGCGTTGCGGAGGATTCCGCCCTCACCGCGCACGGCCTCGGAGATGAGGATGCCCAGTCCGGCGAGGCCGGTCGGGTGGAACTGGTGGAACTCCATGTCCTCGAGCGGCAGGCCCTTGCGGAAGATGATGCTCATGCCGTCACCGGTGAGGGTGTGGGCGTTCGAGGTGGTCTTGTAGATACGACCCGAACCGCCGGTGGCGAACACGATCGACTTCGCGTGGAACACGTGCAGCTCGCCGGTGGCCAGCTCGTAGGCGATGACGCCGGTGGCCACGGGGCCCTCGTCGGTCTCCGTCAGCGCGATGTCCAGTGCGTAGAACTCGTTGAAGAACTCCACGTCGTGCTTGACGCACTGCTGGTACAGCGTCTGGAGGATCATGTGACCGGTGCGGTCGGCGGCGTAACACGCACGGCGCACGGGCGCCTTGCCGTGGTCACGGGTGTGCCCGCCGAAGCGACGCTGGTCGATCTTGCCCTCGGGCGTGCGGTTGAACGGCAGGCCCATCTTCTCGAGGTCGAGGACCGCGTCGATGGCCTCCTTCGCCATGATCTCGGCAGCGTCCTGGTCGACCAGGTAGTCGCCGCCCTTGATCGTGTCGAAGGTGTGCCACTCCCAGTTGTCCTCCTCGACGTTGGCGAGGGCAGCACACATGCCGCCCTGAGCCGCGCCGGTGTGGCTGCGAGTGGGGTAGAGCTTCGTGAGCACCGCGGTGCGGGCGCGCGGACCGGCCTCGATCGCCGCGCGCATACCTGCACCACCGGCACCGACGATCAGTACGTCGTAACGATGTTCCTGCATGTGCACTCTCCCCTAGCTGGCGGTGATGTTGGGGTCGAACGTGAAGATGACATACGTGCCCAGACCCATGATGAGGATCATCGAGAGCACCAGAAGCGTGGTGAGCCAGAACCGCGTGGAGTCCTTGCGCGAGTAGTCGGCGATGACGGTCCGCAGACCGTTGCCGCCGTGCAGCTGCGCCAACCAGAGCATCGTCAGGTCCCACACCTGCCAGAACGGGCTCGACCAGCGGCCGGCCACGAAGGCGAAGTTGATGCGGTGAACACCGTCGTCGAGCAGCAACATGATGGACATGTGGCCGAGGACGAGGACGACGAGCGCGAGTCCGGAGAAGCGCATGAACAGCCATGCGTAGAGCTCGAAGTTGCCGCGGTTCTTCCGGCGCGGTGAGCGCGGATTGTCGAGGCTGGCGGGACGGTCGTGAGACGTTCCCAGCGTGCGTGCCTGCTTGGCACCTGCGTCGGTGGTCGCCATGGCTCAGTGCCCCCCGGTGAAGGTGTTGTAGAGGATGCGTGCCGCGCCCGGGATCATGACGACGAACCAGATGCCCAGGATGACCCACAGCATGAGGCGCTGGTACTGGGTTCCCTTCGACCAGAAGTCGACGAGCATGACTCGGATGCCGTTGAGTGCGTGGTAGAGCACCGCGGCCACCAGGCCGAGCTCCATCAGGCCGACGATCGGCGTCTTGTACGTGTCGATCACGTCGTTGTACGCCTGGGGATCGACGCGGACGAGCGCCGTGTCCAGGACGTGCACGAACAGGAAGAAGAACGTGACGACACCGGTGATCCGGTGCAGAACCCAGGACCACATGCCAGGGTCTCCGCGGTACAGAGACCGCGTGCGCTCCCGCGTCGGGGCGGCTTCGGTCGTGCTAGCCATCGAGTGCAGTGCCTCCAACATCATTGATGGACGCGACGAGCGAAGACGCCCGGAGAGTTACCGGAGAAATCCAGCTCGATCGTGTGTGTGAAACGACTTCTTCGAACTCTAATCCCATGCTCGGACACGCACTAATTCGCGTTGGGCCTGGCGTTTCCCTGCCGACCGGAAGTTAGGTTTGCCTGTCCAATGACCTGGTGGGTCGCTCGGAGTTGCCTGCAGTGGCAGCTTCGACGTGACAGGATCGCCCTCATGCCGGAAGTCGACTGGAAATCCTTGCGCGACAGTGCTCGTGAGGCTATGACCCACGCCTACGCGCCCTATTCGAACTACCCCGTGGGGGCCGCTGCGACAGTGGACGACGGACGCATCGTCGCCGGATGCAATGTGGAAAATGTCTCATACGGTCTCGGGCTCTGCGCCGAGTGCGGACTGGTGTCTGCGCTGAATGCGAGCGGCGGCGGACGCCTGATCGCGTTCTCGTGCTGCGACAGTCGAGGCTCGATCCTGCTGCCGTGCGGCCGTTGTCGGCAGCTTCTGTTCGAGTTCGGCGGAGGCGATCTGCTGATCGACACGGCGTCGGGTGTGCGTCCACTGAGCGACCTCCTCCCCGAGGCGTTCGGCCCCGACGATCTCGCCGCCGGGCAGGTCTCGAGCACCGCCGAGAAGGCGGTGACCGATGCCTGATGCCGTATCGGTGATAGCCACCAAACGCGATGGCCACACCCTTTCTTCGGACCAGATCTCGTGGATGGTCGACGCGTACACCCGTGGCGACGTGGCGGACGAGCAGATGTCGGCCCTCACGATGGCCATTCTGCTGCGCGGCATGACACGCGTGGAGATCCGTCAGTGGACCGACGCGATGATCGCCTCGGGCAGCCGCATGGACTTCTCGTCCATCTCGCGTCCCACCGTCGACAAGCACTCCACGGGCGGTATCGGGGACAAGATCACGCTCCCGCTCGCACCCCTCGTCGCGGCGTGCGGTGCGGCGGTGCCGCAGCTGTCGGGACGCGGTCTCGGCTACACCGGCGGCACGCTGGACAAGCTGGAGTCCATTCCGGGCTGGCGGGCCGATCTCACGGCCGACGAGATGACCCGACTCCTCGACGATCCTGCTGTCGGCGCCGTCATCTGTGCCGCGGGTGCGGATCTGGCCCCGGCGGACAAGAAGCTCTACGCCCTGCGTGACGTCACCGGCACCGTCGAGTCGATCCCGATGATCGCCGCGTCGATCATGAGCAAGAAGATCGCCGAGGGGACGGGCGCACTGGTCCTGGACGTGAAGTGCGGATCGGGTGCGTTCATGAAGTCGCTGGATCAGGCGCGCGAGCTCGCCGCGACGATGGTCGAGCTCGGCACCGACTCGGGCGTCAAAACGGTCGCCCTGGTCACCGACATGTCCACCCCGCTCGGCCTCACCGCCGGCAACGCTCTCGAGGTGCAGGAATCCCTCGACGTCCTGGCCGGCGGCGGCCCCGCGGACGTCGTCGAGCTGACTCTCGCGCTGGCGCGCGAGATGGTCGCGGCCGCCGGACTCGACGGTGTCGATCCGTCCGACAAACTGCGCGACGGCACGGCCATGGACCGGTGGCGGGCGATGATCGCCGGACAGGGTGGCGATCCCGATGCGCCGCTGCCCGTGGCACGACATACTCACGACGTCGTGGCCGACCGCGACGGCGTGGTCACCCGTGTGGACGCCATGGCGGTGGGTATCGCTGCCTGGCGGCTGGGTGCCGGGCGCGAGCGGCAGGGCCAGCAGGTCCAGGCAGGAGCAGGGGTGCGCATGCATGTCAGACCGGGAGAGCGGGTGTCCGCCGGGAGTGTGGTCTTCACGCTGCACACGGACACCCCGGAACGGTTCGACGGTGCGCTCGAGGCACTGACGGACGGATGGGCCGTCGGCGACGACGCTCCTGCCGTCTCGCCGCTGATCCTGGATCGGATCGGTACGTAGTGTGACGCGCGCTCGGTGGTTCCTCGTCACGCTGGTGGGGGTGATGCTCGCGATCCTGCTGGGCGCGTGCGGGTCGTCCTCGGACGAGCCGTTGATCGACACGGTCACCGACAACGGTGTGCTCGTGGTCGGCACGGAGGGCACGTACAGCCCCTTCAGTTTCCAGGGGTCCGACGGTGACCTGACGGGGTACGACATCGACGTCGTCCGCGCGGTCGGGGAGAAACTCGGCGTACGCGTCGAGTTCGTCCAGACGCCGTTCGACTCGATCTTCGCCGGTCTCGAGTCCGGCCGGTTCGACCTCATCGCCAACCAGGTGACCGTCAACGACGAACGGCAGGCCAAGTACGACCTCTCGCGGCCGTACACCGTCTCCGAGGGCGAGATCGTCGCGCGGGCCGGGGACACGTCGATCACCTCGCTGGCGGATCTGGCCGGCCGGACCACGGCGCAGTCGTCGACGAGCAACTGGGCCGAGGTGGCCACCGACGCAGGCGCTCAGGTGCAGGCCGTCGAGGGATTCGTCCAGGCGGTGACGCTGGTCAAGGACGGCCGTGTCGACGCCACCGTCAACGACTCGCTCGCCATCGCCGAGTACTTCGCGCAGACCGGGGACACGGGTGTCGCCGTCGCCGCCCAGACCGGGGACACCAGCCTGCAGGCCTTCGCCGCCCGCAAGGACAGCGGTCTGATGGAGCAGGTGAACACCGCGCTGGCGGAGCTGCAGGACGACGGCACGCTGGCGGCGGCCTCGCAGCGCTACTTCGGGTCCGACGTCGCGGTGCCGGATCCGCAGACCGCCGCGGCCACCGCCCCCACCGCCGAGGCCGGGGCCACCGAATCGACTCAGGAACTGATCACCCGCAACCTGGTGCCGATGCTGAAGGCCACCGTCACCACGACGTTGCCGCTCACCGCGATCAGCTTCGTCATCGGTCTCGCGATCGCGCTGGCCGTGGCACTGGCCCGGATCTCGTCGATCCGACCCCTGTCGCTGCTCGCGCGCTTCTACGTCTCGATCGTCCGCGGCACGCCGTTGCTGCTGCAGCTGTTCATCGTGTTCTACGCGTTGCCGCAGTTCGGGGTGGTCATCTCGCCGTTCCCGGCGGCGGTGGTGGCGTTCAGCATCAACGTCGGTGGGTACGCGGCCGAGATCGTGCGGGCGGCCATTCTCGGCGTGCCCAAGGGCCAGTGGGAGGCGGCCGAGACCATCGGCATGGGGTACCGCACCACGCTGCAGCGCATCGTCCTGCCGCAGGCGCTGCGCACCGCGGTGCCGCCGTTGTCCAACACGTTGATCTCGTTGGTGAAGGACACATCACTGGCGTCCACGATCCTGGTCACCGAGCTGCTCCGCGTGGCGCAGCTCGCGGCGGCCCCCACCTTCGACTTCTTCGCGCTCTACTCGGTGGCCGCGGTGTACTACTGGATCATCTGCATCGTCCTGTCCTCCGTGCAGGGCAGACTCGAGACCCGACTGGACAGGTACGTGGCGCGATGACCGAGAAGCCCTTGATCGAGGCGACGGGACTGCGGAAGTCGTTTGGCGACAACCACGTCCTGCAGGGAGTCGACTTCACCGCCGACCGCGGCACGGTCACCGTCGTCGTGGGTCCGTCGGGCTCCGGCAAGACCACGCTGCTGCGCGGGCTCAACGCGCTCGACCCGGTGGACTCCGGCACCGTGCGCATCGGCGACGTGTCCGCGGACTTCGGTGAGCTGGCGTCGGCTCCGCGTGGCCGCGTCCGGTCGGCGACGGCAGCGCTGCGTGCACAGAGCGGCATGGTGTTCCAGAGCCACAACCTGTTCCCGCACAAGACGGTGCTGCAGAACGTCGTCGAGGGTCCCGTGATCGTGCAGAAGCACCCGCGGGCGGAGGCCGAGGCGGCGGGCAGGGAACTGCTCGCGCAGGTCGGTCTCACCGGCAAGGAGGACCAGTACCCGTTCCAGCTGTCGGGTGGCCAGCAGCAACGCGTCGGGATCGCCCGTGCACTCGCCCTGGCGCCCGAGCTCATGCTGTTCGACGAGCCCACCTCGGCGCTCGATCCCGAGCTCGTCGGCGAGGTGCTGTCGGTCATGAAGAACCTCGCGAGCGAGGGCTGGACCATGGTCGTGGTCACTCACGAGATCCGGTTCGCGCAGCAGGTGGCCGACCAGGTGCTGTTCGTCGACGGGGGAGTCGTGGTCGAGAGAGGCACCCCCACCGATGTGCTGACGCACCCGGCGCAGGAGAGGACGCAACAGTTCCTCAAACGCATCCTCGACCCGCTGTAGGCGAGGGGCGCGAGGCGCGGCCGCGAACACTACAGTCGGGACATGGATGACGATCTGACGGTTGCTCCGGACAGCGCGGCACGACTGAGCGGTCCGGCACCCCTGGACATGCAGAACATCGCCCGCGCGCCGAAGGCGTTGTTGCACGACCATCTCGACGGCGGGCTCCGGCCGTCGACCGTGCTGGAACTGGCGAGCGAGTGCGGGTACGACGGGCTTCCCGCGTCGGACGCGGAGAGTCTCGGCCGGTGGTTCCGCGACGCCGCCGACAGCGGCTCGCTGGAGCTGTATCTCGAGACGTTCGCGCACACCGTCGCCGTCATGCAGACGGCCGAGGGCCTGCAGCGCGTGGCGCGCGAGTGCGCCGAGGATCTGGCCGCCGACGGTGTCGTCTACGCCGAGGTGCGCTACGCGCCCGAGCAGCACCTGGAGAAGGGGCTGACACTGGACGAGGTGGTCGAGCACACCCTGGAAGGGTTCCGCCAGGGCGAGAGCGCCGCCCGTGCGGCCGGTCGACCCATCGTCATCGGATGCCTCCTCACCGCGATGCGGCACGCCGCCCGTTCCCGCGAGATCGCCGAACTGGCGGTCCGGTACCGCGACCAGGGTGTCGCGGGCTTCGACATCGCAGGCAAGGAAGCGGGCTTCCCCCCGAGCCGGCACCTCGACGCGTTCGAGTACATGCGTACGAACAACGCGCACTTCACCATTCACGCCGGCGAGGCGTTCGGCCTGCCTTCCATCCACGAAGCGATCGCGTTCTGTGGCACGGACCGGTTGGGCCACGGTGTGCGCATCGTCGACGACATCACCACGAACGCCGACGGCGCCCGCGAACTCGGTCAGCTCGCGAACTACGTGCGAGACAAGCGCATTCCGCTGGAACTGTGCCCCAGCTCCAACGTCCAGACGGGCGCCGTGGCCAGCATCGAGGAGCACCCCTTCGACATTCTGGCCCGCTTACGGTTCCGCGTCACCGTGAACACGGACAACCGGTTGATGAGCGACACCTCGATGAGCAAGGAGATGTACCGGCTCGCCACGGCCTTCGGCTACGGGTGGTCCGACCTCGAGCGGTTCATCATCAATGCGCTGAAGTCGTCGTTCCTGCCGTTCGATCAGAGGTTGGCGTTGATCGACGACGTCGTGAAGCCGGGGTATCGGGTGTTGTTGGGGTAGCGGTCGTCCGCGTAGCGCTCCGCTGAGAGGAGCACGCGACGCTCCCCTCGAATGGCATGGTGATTGCCCTCGATCTTCGGGGCGTATCCGCATCGGCGATTGACCGTGAATGGTTTCTCATCCATCGAAGTTCTCGCACAGTGGCCCGGTGATATATCCGTCCTCGCAGCCGTTCCTGGTCTGAATGTCACCGCTGGTGGGTTCTTGTCCGCACGCGATACCGCAGCGTTCATATCCGTTGACCACGCCGTCTCCGTTGCGGTCTTCTTCTGCGATGTAGGGGAACCCGCCACCGGGATTTGGATTGATCGGCTCATCGCTGATACAAGCGGGGTCGGACGATGACGCCGTGCCGTCGGTGTATACGGCTGTCTCGGGGTAATCGCAGTACCAAAGGATCTTCTCGACGGGAGGTACATAGGTGTCGCACGTGCTTTCGTAACCAGTCGTTCCATCCGAATACAGCGCGGTGCCGGATTGATACAGGCTTAGATCACCGCATTCGAAGGTGATCGGTGCCGGCGCAGGATCGGCGGGAGTCTCTGAGCTGATCGGCGCGACTGTTGTCGGCGCAACTGTGGTCGACGGGACGGCGGTCGAGGTCGTGGGTGTCGTGGTGGTCGTCGTGGGTTCTTCGGAGCTGCAGGATGAGAGCCCGGCTGTGCTGAGCAGGGCGACGGCGGCGAGGGCAATAGCGAGTTTCATGGTCACTCTCGAGGTTGAGGCAATGCTGGCTGCGGTGGTTGAGCGGGAAGAAGTATTCGTCGACCTATCGCGTGGACCCTGCGGTATGTTTCATCATGCTCGGAGGGCTTTCGTCTGGACCAGCGGCGACTCGAATGGTCACCGACAGCCCATTCACGCCGAACAGAGGATAGGTCGATTCGTGAGACGCGTACTCGGTGCGATCACCGTGGCAACGATTGCCGTGGTCGTCACCTCATGTGGCAGCGGCCGGACGACCGTCCATTCGGAGATCAGTTCGACCGTGGCGACCACCGCGTTCAGTACGCCTGCACTGACGGCGCTTCCGACCACATCCGGGCCAGCTGTGCCCAGCTCTCCTCCGCCAGTGGCACTCTCGTCCGAGTCGGCCAGCATTGTGGGGTGTCAGGCCGGAGATGACCCAGTCGAGACGACATGGTCGGACGGCTCGGTCACGGGATCCAGCGAATATTGCCAGAAGGTCCGAGGCGAATTCGTGCGCGGCCAAGACGCTCCGGAGTCGGGCCCGACCGAGTTCACGTGCGAGTCCGGGTACGCGTGCGGCATCACGGAGGCAGACGGCGTCGTGTGTGACCTCTACGGATGCCGATCGACACGGACTGGCTGACCCGAGCGGAGAATGCTCATCACGAATCAACGCATAACCGACTCGACTTGTGGCAGCACGTGGTGCCGCCCGCACCACACGTCCACCGGCTCACGCTTCGCGCGGTGCGTCGAGACCGACCTGAAGCACTATCCCGCAACGATGAGGACCTCACATGGCGAAACGACGCGGATTCTTCGCGGAGATTCAACACCAGAACCGACTTCGGGAACAGCGTGAACGGCAGCAGCAGCGCGCCACCGCCCAAGCGCACGCCCGAGCGACGCGCGAAGCGGAACGTTCGAGGAAGGAGTGGGAACGCAATAGAGCAGCGGACGCCCGCCGCGCCGCCGCCCTCACTGCGGCGCAGATCAAGGAGCAGGCGCGCCTGCACGTCCAGGCGCGTCAGGCCGAGGTCGACCTGCTCAACGCCACCCTGGCGCAGCAGCTCGAGGACATCGACGCAATTCTCGCCGCCACGCTCGAGGTGGACGATTACGTGGATCTGGCCTCGCTGCGGCAGCCGGTGCAGCACCCGCCGTTCTCCCGCCCCGACCTGACCCAGCCCGCGCCGCCCCCCTTACCTCCGCCGTTGTCTCCGGAACCGGTCTACGTCGAACCCGCTGCTCCCGCGCGCATCGGGGCCGTGCTGGGTGGCAAGAAGAAGCACGCCGCTGCCATCGAAGCGGCGCAGGCGCAGTACTGGGAACACCGCCGACAGTGGGAGCAGTACGCCAGCGAGCACCACGCTGCGCACCAGCAGGCCGAGACTGCGCACCGGGAACGTGAGACGCAGCGGTTGAACGCTCTGGCCGCCGCCCAGTCACAGTACGAGGCGGAGTGCGCACAACGGCGCACCGAGATCCTGGCAGCCAACGTGCGCCTCGAGAAGCTCATGACAGGCCTGCAGGAGCGCGAGCCTGCGGCGCTGGAGGAGTACGTGTCCATCGTGCTTGCAAACTCCGCCTACCCGGAGTGCTTCGAGGTCGAACTCGACTTCGCGTTCGACGGTGCGGCGGGGGAACTCACTCTCACCGTGCACGTTCCGCACCCGGACGCGCTGCCAACCGAGAAGGCCTTCAAGTACACCAAGGCGAGCGACTCGATCACCAGCACTCCTCTGCCGGTCAAGGCCCGCAAGGACCGCTACGCGACGGCGGTGTGTCAGGTCGCTCTGCGCACCGCGCATGAGATCTTCGAAGCCGACCGGGACGGCATCGTGGCGACATTGTCGATGACCGTCGGTGTGGACGCCGTCGACCCGGCAACGGGGCGGGACCACTTCGTCGAGCTGGTCCAGTTGGCCACTGACAGAGCGAGCTTCGAAGTCCTTGACCTCGGCCGGGTCGACGCGAGGGCGACGCTGGACCACCTCCGGGCTGGTGTCTCCAAGAACCCGCACGACCTGGTCCCGGTCAGCAACTCCCGAGGAGTTCGAGGATGACGAGAGCCTGTATCGACGCTCGGTCCGAGAGGTGCAGGGCATGACCGACGATGCCGGCGCAGATGTCATCCGGGCACTTCGAGGCACACTGGTGGCGAAGGAACGCGAACTGCACTCCCTGCAGGACCAACTCGCGGCGGCCACTCGCGAACGCGACGAGGCCGTGCGGACCGCGTCGACACCGCCCCCGACGCCCATGCCCGCGGCCGTGTCCACGGCATCACCGGGCGTCGTCGAGACCGACGACCGCGTCGTTCTGCAAGAAGTAGGCATCTACACCTACCAACACCCCCTGCAGAACGCCGAGCATTACCGCGAACGGCTGGCCGATGTGCGCGACCGGATCAAGCAGTCCGTGATCTCCACCGCGGCCGTCGAAGCGTCAGACATGTTCTCCTTCAACAACTCCCTCGCCAAGGGTCGCAAAATGACGGCGGATCTGTCGAAGTTGATGCTCCGCGCGTACAACGCCGAGGCGGAGAACTGCGTGCGGACCCTCAAGGCGGGCAACCTCGCCACCGCCGTCAACCGCTTGGAGAAGGCGGCCGCCACGATCGCCAAGCTCGGAGCGATGATGGAGATGCACGTCTCCGACGACTATCACCGGCTCCGGGTGACGGAACTCGAACTCACCGCGGACTATCTGATGAAGGTCCAAGAAGAGAAGCTCGCGCAACGCGAGGAGCGGGAGCGGCTACGGGAGGAACGCAAGGTCGAGCAGGAACTCGCCGCGCAACGGGAGAAGCTCGACAAGGAACGCTCGCACTATCAGAACGTGGCCGATTCAATGGTGGACCGCGACGACGACGAGGCCCGGCGTGTGCGGAAAAGACTGGCGGATCTGGAGTCGGCGATCGAGCAGAACGACTACCGCCGCGCCAACATTCGAGCCGGATACGTCTATGTGATCAGCAACCAGGGTGCATTCGGTCCGGACGTGGTGAAGATCGGCATGACCCGGAGGCTTGAACCGATGGATCGAGTCCGCGAGCTCGGCAGCGCCTCGGTGCCGTTCCCGTTCGACGTGCACGCGCTGTACTTCTCCGACGACGCCGTCGCCCTGGAAGCATCGCTGCACAATGCTTTTTCGGACCGCCGACTGAACCACGCGAATCTGCGACGGGAGTACTTTTTCGCGCGCCCGTCGGAGGTGAGGACCGTTCTCGCGCAACAGGTGGGAAACCTGATGGAGTACACCGATGAGCCGGAATCGACTCAGTATTACCAAAGCCGCGGCCGATGGCCTGCGGTTGACATTCGGTGATCAACGGCAAAATCTACGATCGGCACAAAAGAGCGGACAGCTCGCATAACACCCATCCACGAGAGAGTCGAGATGGCGGTGCGTCAACAGTAGATACGTTGTGCGCACGGTGGCTGTGGATCCGACGGAAGCAGGTAGGTGCGATGAGCGAGAAGATGCGCAGCCGGCTACTTACTTCCGTGATGTTGCTCGTTGCACTGGTCGTTGCCCTGCTCATGGCCCTGTATCCCTTTTACGGGACAGTGACCTGGTTCATCGATCCACCGCCCACGCTCTACATCGCGGGCACCGGGTACGCGTTGGTATCGTCCTCGCCAGCCACCACGAGCCTGCCGCCGACCGTGGCGTGGATCGCTGACCATCACATGTGGCCACTCTGGTACGACATCTTCACCCCACGAGACGGCGCCGGGCCATCAGTCTTTCTGCGCTGGAGGGATGGCCTGTACTACGCGTATACGACGCGCGGATGACCGCTGCGGCAACCGTCGAGACTGCCTCTGACGTGGTTGTTTTGGACTCCGCAACGAGTCGGTGTCAGTTTCCCCGCAAGCTGCTGATCCAGTGCATTCGACTCGTTGATAGATCTCGTTCACCGTCCCGCTTCTGAGGGAACAGCAGGCGCACGAGCGCGGGCACCTCGAAGTCGTGAGGCATCGGACCGGCGCCCCGCGTACGCAGAGACGTCACCGCAACACCTTGGGCTTGGGGTGAAGCTTGTGCCCGAACCCACCGGGGTATCTCGGTGCACAATCAGGGTTCGCCGGGTCCGACAATTCTCAGTCCCTCCTGTGGCACCTCGATGATCAGGAACTCGTCCTGGACATCGGTCACGATGGCTACGTAGAAGACCGGCTGACGGTCGATCTGGACGTGGCTGCCGATCTGTATACCGACTAGGCGAGGGATCCGATTCATCAGCGGCATTCCTCCGGTGATGTCGGCATCGGGGTGCAGCCGTGCAGCTTCTGCGAGGACGGCCCGTTGTACGAGATCGCGGTCGACCAGGTCGTCCTCGTCGGTGAGGATCGGTGATCTCGGCTCGGTGCACACGAACGGCACTTCGTATCTCGGGGTCTGCTGTACGCCTTCCTGCGGCGGCGGGGGAGCGTAGGGAGCGAGTGTGACGCGGTACGCGGCGATCGGGCGGTGAGAGTCGTGATGCACGAGAAATGTCCAGTGCCCGTCGTGTGTCCAGACGGACCCACGCAGAGCGGTGCCGCCTTCGGCTGTCGCGGCCACGAACTCTTCGTACCCCGAGGGTGCGCCCGGTGCCGACACCTTGCTGTCTCCGAACTGGGCGTTCACGTCGCTCAGGTCGACGTCGAACAGCTGGACGGGGTAGCGGTATTTCCACCCGGAGATCTCGGCGTGGAAGTCACGGAGTGCGTCCGTGGTGAGGTCGTCGGCGATCCACTGCGCGACGTCACGTGTGGTCACCTGTTCGACGGGCTGGGGCGGCTGGGGAAACCCGCGGAACACGCCGTCCTCGTCGACGCTGTCGGCGAAGGACTCGAAGTCCATGTTGGAGATCGACAGATTGTTCTCCACCCCCCACATCTCCGTGGGAATGACACGAAACGTTCTGCCGCGCGGGCTTTCCGGGTTGTCGGGACCGGTATGCACCGCAACGATGGGCATCTCGGGATCGTAGACGGTAACGGAGTCGACGAGGAAGACGTAGTGGGTCGGTTCATCCCCGATGATGTCGATCAGTCCGTCGACGGTCAGGCCGTCGTACTGCCGGTTGTCGATGCACGTGAGGTACGCCGCGAACTCCCCTTCGCCGCCACTAGGTACGGGCGCCATCGCCGCTACCGCGACGTCGCGCCATCGTGCGTCGTCGGTGAAATCCGTTCGGATGAGGAGAGACTCGCCGCCGAGATGGTCGGTGATCACGCGCCCGGTCCCGAGGCTCTCGGACACCTCCGCCTCGCGTCGGTCGGACTCCTCGTCGGCGAGCTCGGCCAGGATGTCTGCTGGATCGCGATCGGGTGGAGCGACCGGAACGATGGACTCGATGATGCGAGCGCAGTCGGTTTCCGAGAAGTCGTTGTAGCTGCGGATCTCGTACGTCCAGTCGCCGATGGTCCGCCGGTAGCGTTCCGGCGTGTTCTCGTTCGGCCACGCCAGAGCCGGCTCACCGATCGATGTCACCCACCGCCGCAGCGTGAATTGGGGGGCGTGACCGGTGATGTCCAGGCTCAGCTCGCCTGTACGGGCATCGCCGGACTGTGGATGGACATTCGTCGTCAACGGAAGCCACGTCGGGACTGCCTGCGGGATCAAGGCCAGCGCACGTTGGCGTTCGTCGTATTCGCGCTGCGCCCGCGATACGGCTTCCTCGAACGGTCGTGACGGTCCGGACCACGTGAACAGCTCTCGATCAAAAGCATCGTCGAGGTGAGGGTCGGTCAGTTCCATCCACTCGTCGCCGCGCTGCCACCGAATGGCGACGCCGAGTTCCGCATCGAAGACGTACGTCACGGTCAGGTTCATCTGGCTGTCCTGACCACTCACTTCCCAACCGTCGCGGCCCCGCACTCGGGCTGCCCGCGGCGTGCTCGGCTCGCCGAACAGCTGGTCGTGATAGCCGGGCGTGGGGTTCGGAGGGAAGAGGTCGTACGCGCGAAGTAGCAGCGACGGCGAGCCGGGACCCATGACGACGTACACGGTTCCGGGGTGCTTGACGGTATGAACCATCACCGCGTCTTGATCGCGAGACCACCGATCGGTCGCATTTTCCACGTATGTGGGCTCGCCGAGTTCATTCTCGTAACGCCAGCTGGACTCAGGTGCATGGCGCACGAGTTGCGACGATCCGTCCGGTCGGTGGACGACTCCTCGAACGGACCGGCCCATCGTCCCGTAGTTGGAACCTCGCAACTGCTCCCATCTCGGCGCCATTCCTGGAACGTACCCGACGGTTCGATCGTGAATGGTGATGTGAAGCAGGTGAGTGCGCTCGGGTCGAACCGGTCAGTTGATGGGATCGCACCACGTGGCCGACGAGCCGAATACACTCCCACCCGTGCACCGCATCTTCACCACCCCCGTCTCGTCCGTGTACCCGCACTACGTCACCAAGGTGGAGCGCAAGGGTCGGACGAAGGACGAGCTCGACGAGGTCGTCCGCTGGCTCACGGGCTTCGACGACGCCGAGTTGGCGCAGCACCTCTCGGCGGACACGACGTTCCTCGATTTCTTCGAGGCCGCGCAGCTGAACCCGAACGCGCCGCTCATCACGGGGTCGGTGTGTGGGGTGCGGGTCGAGTCGGTGGAGGATCCGCTGATGCAGAACATCCGTCGCCTCGACAAGCTCGTCGACGAGCTCGCCAAGGGGCGACCGATGGCGAAGATCCTGCGCGCCTGATCGGCGCGCCGACCGTCAGGTGGTCGGACGCAACCGGGTCTCGAACTCGCGCTCCAGGGCGCGCCACGACTCCGCCTCCGCGTCGAACGGGACGCTCGGAGCCATGCGTCCGTCCACCGGCTCGAGGATGTAGGAGATGAGCCAGCCGAGGGGAGTGGCCGGAGCCAGTGCCTCCTCGACGGACGCGTCCTTGGCGTAGTCGGCTGCGTCGGTGAACAGTTCGACGGCGAGATCGAGCTGATCGGCGTCGACGGATTCCGGCCCGCGGGCCAGGTCGTCGGCGAGCCCGGGCAGCACGTACACGTTCTCGTCGGTCACCTGCACGTCGAGAGAACCGTCGACGGCCGCGGTGCGCACGTCGTCGTACGTGCTGACCGTCGTGAGGTCGTGGTCGTGATCGTCGGCCAGGTAGCGGGCGAGCGCGCGCTCGCTGCCGAACACGAAGATCGCGCCCGAACGTCCCAGGAACAGCGGCTCGTCGTCGAGGTAGCAGCGCAGTGTGTAGTACGTGTCCTCGGAGGTGATGATGCGCACCGGATCGATACCCACCGAGCCCCAGAAGGTCTCGTCCTCGTCCTCGTCATCGGTGTCGACGGGGACCACGACTACGTCGGAGTCGTCCGAGGAGGTGTCGTCGTCCGTGTCGATGTCCTCGTCGTCCAGATCCTCTGCGTCCACGATGTTCTCGGCTGCGGCCGTGATCTCCGCATCGGCCACGGCGGTCGCCTCGGCATCGACGTCGGGAGTGGTCAGGACGGTGTCGATGGCGTCGAGGACGGCGTCCCACCCCTTCGCCACGACGGCACCGATGCGGTTCCACAGCTGCGAGCCCTCACGCCCGACGAACGCGTCGGCGCCGCGGGACAGCACGCCGAGAAGCGCATTGGCAGAGAAGAAGCGAGTGACGGCATCCAGTTCGCAGACCTCGCCGAGGGTGCGTGCCATCTCGAGGGAGCGGGCCAGCTCGATGATGGAGTCCTCGTCCGGATCCCCCGCGGCGAGCTCCGGAACGCCCACGAGGTCGTAGACGTGGTCGTCGTCCGGCTCGATGTGCGCTGCGGAGAGCGCGACGACGGTGCGCCACTGCGGATGGTCGACGAGGTCGTTGTCGGTGTCGGTGCGGATGAACGCCGCCATCTCGGCCACCGACGGGAACGCGTAGAGATCGTCCTCGCGACCGAGGAAGGCCTCCCACTCCTCGCCGTCCTCACGCCACTCGGGCGCCCACAGGGTGACGAGGTCGCCGGCAGTCACACCGAGTTCGATCGGGACGATGTCTCCAGCCATGGCCGCGAGCCTATCCCAGCCGCCGGGCGTCCTCACTGGACGCCGTGTCCAGCCCCAGACGCAGGGCGGCGTGGATGTCGGCACGCTCGAGAACGACGGCCAGAACGGCTGTGTTCACCGCGTGGACGATCGCCGCCTCGACCCGATGACAGCGCATCTCTCGGACGTCGTCCTCGACGGTGAGGCCGACCAGACGTCCGTGCGCGTCCACCTCGGCCCGGACGAGCGCGTCGTCCCTGTCGTTGCGACCGCGCACGCGGGCCAGGTCGTCGAGAGTCCGGTGCAGCAGGGCGGACACGCGTCGTGCCGAACCGGACGAGTCGATCTCGACGAGCTCGTCGTCGGCAGGGCCCGCCGTGGGCACCGGCGCCACCGGATGCGCGAGCCCGTGCAGCATCCGCACCGCGGCAGCCACCGCGGAACCCCCGAAGGCGAGCTCCCTACGTTCGAGCTCCAGGTCCACGATCTCGCCGGACGGCAGCACCACGATGCGTCCGGCGCGCGAGGTGGCGTGTCCGCCGGTCATGCGGTCGGCCGGTAGAAGCCGTGGAAGCTCATGCCGACGTTCGACGTCCGGACGGCACTGACGCTGACCGGGTCGCCCGCCTCCACCATCTGACCGTTCCCCACCACCATCGCGACGTGACCGTCCCACACGGCGAGGTCGCCCGGCATCAGGTCCTCGGCGCTCACCGGGCTGCCCACCGCCTGGTCGGCCGCGAGCCGCGGCAGGTCCACTCCGGCGGTGCCGTACGCGCTCTGCGTGAGTCCGCTGCAGTCCAGGCCCTGCCCGGGGGTGGTGCCGCCCCACACGTACGGCGTGCCCTGCTGGGCGAGCGCGAAGCGGACGGCTCCGGCCGCGCGCTCGTTCGGCGCCATGGCGGTGCTGCCGTCGGGAAGCGTCACGAGCGTGCCGGTCCCGTCGGCGCCGGGCGACGCCGGATCGGCCGGCTGCTCCGGAGCCGTCGGCGCGAACAGCCCGCGGAGAGCCGCGTCCGGCGACGAGGGCAGAGACGGAAGCGTGGGAACTTCCGGCACGACGAGTGTGCCGACGCGGGCGGCCAGGGCATCGAGCTCTGCTCGCACCCGAGCGTGGACGGCGAGAGCATTGTCGAGGTGGTGTGTCGCGTGGGCGATGAGCGCCGTCTGTCCCGGGGGAGTGAGGGCCGCGGGCGCGAGTGCCGCTGCGCCCGTGAGGAAAGCGGCCATGATGGTCTGCAGCTCGGCGACCCCACGCGCGACGCTCGCCTGCGCCTCGGCGGCGAGTGACTGCAGCGCGCCGGCGTGCTCGATCATCGACCCGGCCGCGGCGGCGCCGCGCACGGTGTGGTCGAGAGCGGCCTCGGACGCGGGTCCGGACCACGCGTCCGAGAGAGCGGTGACTCCGTCGGTCATCTGTCGCGAGGCGTCGGACAGTGACGCGATGCCCGAGTCGAGGGAATCGGTGTCCGGGGACGGACAGCCGGTGCCGAGAGAGCGGAGCAGCGTCTCGAGGGGCGCGGCCAACAGATCGATCATCGCGGTGCACCGGTGCCGATCAGCACGTCGGACAGCGCGGTGTCGCCGTCGCCGTAGGACCGCGCTGCGGACTGCACGGACGACCCGAGGTGCTCGAACAGGTCGGACAGCGCGCCGAGGCCGTCGGCGTAGCGCGCCGCGGCACCGGCGAACGCGACTCCGAAGTCGGCTCCGACGAGGCCGAGCATCGCCGCAGAGCCCGTTGCCGCCCGCGCCGCCGCGGACGCGTCCCGCACGAGGAGTGCGGCATCGGTCAGACGACCGGCACCGTCGTGCAGACCGTCCACTCGGACGTCGAATGTCGTACCGCTCTCGGCCACTGCAGTCCACCGTTCACTCGCGTGCTCGCACCGTCTCGAAGTCAGACGGTGCGGAGCGGCTCGCGGTTCCCCGATCACGCGGATCCGTTCGACCGGGAGCGGGCGCCGATCGCCGACTAGGGTGATCCCGGTGAACACCACGCCCGACATGGACACCCGCGTACTCGACCACCCCCTCGCGTCCGCGCTGCTGACCCAGATGCGCGACCAGTCGACGGACAACCCCGCGTTCCGATCCGCACTGCGCCAGCTGACGCAGATGCTGGTCTACGAGGCGCTGCGCGACGCGCCCGTGGTCGAGTTCGACGTCACGACGCCGGTCGCGGTGACCACCGGGACGCGCCTGAAGTCGCCGCCGCTGCTGGTGCCGGTGTTGCGCGCGGGCCTGGGCATGGTGGAGAAGGCCAGTTCGCTGATCCCGCAGTCGCGGATGGGCTTCGTCGGCATCGCGCGCGACGAGAAGACACATCAGCCGGTGCCGTACATGGAATCGCTGCCCGACGACCTGGCCGGTTACCCGGTGTACGTCCTCGACCCGATGCTCGCCACGGGCGGGTCGATGGTCCACACCATCGAGCTGCTGGTGCAGCGCGGCGCGGACGACGTCACGTGCATCTGCGTCGTGGCCGCCCCCGAGGGAGTGCAGGCACTCGCGTCGTCGGGACTGCCCGTGCGCCTCGTCACCGCCAGCATCGACGAGGGTCTGAACGAGAACGCGTACATCGTGCCGGGCCTCGGTGACGCCGGGGACCGCCAGTTCGGTCCCCGCTAGAGCGAGCGGGCGAAGTCGGCCAGGGACTCGAGCGTGTCGGCCGCGCGTGACCTGGCCGGCGCCAGATCCTCCGCCGTCGCCACCGGTTCGACCACTTCCAGGTAGGCCTTCAGCTTCGGTTCGGTTCCCGACGGCCGAACGATGACGCGGAACCGTTCGCTGGTCAGTTCCACTGCATCGGTGCGGAGTTCGGCGTCGGGGGTGTTCAGGTCGCGTACGGTCACCGTCGCACCCGCCAACGTCGTCGGTGGGGCGGAACGCAGGCGCGTCATCATGTCGCCGATCTCCGAGAGGTCGGTGACGCGCCGCGACACCTGGGTGCCCACGCGTGCTCCGAACTCGCGGTCGAGATCGTCGAGGACGTCGAGGATCGTGCGTCCTTCCTCGGCCAGCTCGGCCGCGATGTGTGCGAGCAGCACGGCCGCCGAGACGCCGTCCTTGTCTCGCACCGCGTCCGGGTCGACGCAGTGTCCGATCGCCTCCTCGTAGGCGTACACCAGGCCGTCGCCGGCGCGCACGAGCCACTTGAAGCCGGTGAGCGTGCGCCGGTAGCGGGCACCGCGGGCCGGCGCGAGCGCCGAGAGCAGGCTCGACGACACGATGGTGCTGGCCACGAGTGATCCCGGCGGCGCCGACCGCAGGATGTGGTCTGCGATCACCGCTCCCGTCTCGTCGCCGGTGAGCATGCGGACACCGTTCGGTCCGCGCACGCCGATCGCGCACCGGTCCGCGTCCGGGTCCAGAGCGATGGCCAGTGCCGCGTCGACCTCGGCGGCGAGCGCCAGCACCTGGTCCGCCGCGCCCGGCTCCTCGGGGTTGGGAAAGGTCACGGTGGGAAAGTCCGGGTCGGCGTCGAACTGCGACGTCACGATGTGGACGTCGGTGACACCGCTGCGGCGCAACGCCTCCACGGCCACGGGCCCGCCGACCCCGTGCATCGGAGTGAGTGCCACACGGAGGGTGGAGTGCGACGGCCGCTCGGGAACGCGCTGTGCCACCCGGTCGAGGTACTGCTCGATCACGGGGTCCGCGGTGGGCGTGACGGCGGTGCGTGCGATCGAGGACGCACCCGGCGCCTGCCGGATGAACTCCTCGATCTCCCGGTCGGCGGGCGACACCAACTGGGCGCCGCCGTCGAGGTAGACCTTGTAGCCGTTGTCTGCCGCGGGATTGTGCGAAGCGGTGATCTGAATGCCGGCGACGGCGCCGCGTGACCTCGTGGCGAACGCGAGCACCGGGGTCGGCGCCGGGTCCGGGAGCAGGGTGACGCGGAAGCCCGCCGCGGCCAGGACCTCGGCCGCGGCGACGGCGAACTCCGCGGAGCCGTGCCGGGCGTCCCGGCCCACCACCACCTCGGAGCCTGTCGCGTGATGACGCGAGAGATACTGCGCCACACCGTGTGTGGCCCTCGTGACGACGGCGACGTTCATGCCACCGGGCCCGGCCTGCACGGGTCCGCGCAGACCCGCGGTGCCGAACGTGAGCGCACCGGCGAACCGCGAGGCCAGATCACTCGCGTCGAGATCGCGCAGTTCCGCCTGCGTCGCGGGGTCCGGATCGTCCTCGATCCACTGCCGGACGACGGCGTCGAGTTCTGTCACAGTTGCGGGACCAGCCGTCGCAGCAGAGTTCCCATCCGCTCGGCCGAGGCGGCGCCGGCGGCGATCACCTCGTCGCCGTCCAGATGCTCTCCGGTCATCCCGGCCGCGAGGTTGGTCACCAGCGAGATACCGAGGACACGGGCACCCGCACCCCGAGCCGCGATGGTCTCGTGCACCGTGGACATGCCGACGAGGTCGGCGCCCAGCGTGCGGAGCATGCGGATCTCGGCGGGCGTCTCGTAGTGCGGGCCGGGCAGTCCGGCGTAGACGCCGTCGGTCAGGCTCGGGTCGATTCCTCGGGCCACCTCGCGCAGGTCGGCCGAGTACGCGTCGACCAGATCGACGAACTGGGCGCCGATCAGCGGTGACCGTGCCGTCAGGTTGAGGTGGTCGGAGATCAGCACGGGATCGCCGACAGCCATGCCCTCACGGATGCCGCCCGCCGCGTTGGTCAGGACGATGGTGCGAGCGCCGGCGGCGGCCGCCGTGCGGACGGGATGGACCACGCGGCCGAGATGATGTCCCTCGTACGCGTGGGTGCGCCCGAGCAGGATCAGGACCTGTGTGCCCTCGACGTCCACGGACCACATGGCGTTGGAGTGGCCCAGCGCCTTCGGTGCGGCGAAGCCGGGCAGCGAGGACATGGGAACGATGTGCTGGGGTGTGCCGAACTGCTCCGCGGCCTTTTGCCACCCGGATCCGAGGACCACTGCCACGGGATGCTCGGCGATGCCGGTGATCCGGGCCAGGGCGGCGGCGGCCGCCTCCGCGGCTCCGGTGGGATCGGTCTCGGGATCGACGAGTGCGTTCTCCGAGTCGGCCGGTACGGGGGGAGTGCTCACACGTCCGACCCTATCGCCGCGGGCGGGTGTTCGCTGCGGCAGGCGAGACGGCGGAGTGTCAGGTGTGGGCTCGGTAGAGACGCCAGAACCACACAGACGCGGCCGAGGCGATCACGGCGCCCGATCCGAACGCGCCGACGAACAACAGCATCGCGGAGAGGGCTGCGAGCAGCACGATCACACCGAGCTGGAGGATCGCCGCGAGAGCCATGACTGCACGGTCCTCCGGAAATCGGTCCCGCGCAACCGAGCGTCGCCGGCGTCGATCGGGGTCTGGTTACCGACGAGTACCATCCGTCCATGCCTTCACTCGATCGCCACGGAGACGTCTTCGTCCTCAGCCTCGCCCACGCCGACGGCGTCAACCCGGAGAACCGCTTCCACCCGGAGTGGATCGAGCAGGTGCACACGCTCCTCGACGAGGCCGAGGCGTCGGAGGGTCCGGCCGCGTTGGTGACCGTCGGCGGCGGCAAGTTCTACTCGAACGGCCTGGACACCGACTACCTGTTCAGCCACGCGGACTCCATTCCGGAGTACCTCGACCTGGTGCACACCGTCTACATCCGGCTGCTGCGCTTCCCGATGGCCACGGTCGCCGCCGTACAGGGCCATGCCTTCGGCGCCGGCGCGATGCTCGCCCTGTGCCACGACACGTCCGTCATGCGCGCGGACCGGGGCTTCTTCTGCCTTCCCGAGGTGAACCTCGGCATGCCGTTCACCGAGGGCATGTCGACGCTGCTGGCCGAGCGCCTGCCGAGTCGGACCATGATCGACGCGATGACCACCGGCCGTCGCTACGGCGGCGCGGACGCTCTCGAGTTCGGCATCGTGCAGGCCGTCGCCGGCGAGGACGAGCTGCTGACCACCGCGGTGGCGCAGGCGGCCGAACGGGTGTCCACCCGCGGCGCCAACCTCACGTCCATCAAGGACAGCATCCACGTGCGCACCCTCGCCGCGCTGTCCGTCCCCACGGCGGAGAGCACCTTCTCACTGGGGCAGTGACACACTGAGTCCCGTGTCCTCGACCCTCGATTCCGTTCTCGACGCCGCGACCGGCGATCTCGTCGCCCTGTCGCACGCCGTACACGCGCGTCCGGAACTGGCCTTCGAGGAGCACTTCGCGTCGGCGGCGACGGCCGATCTGCTCGCAGGTGGCGGATTCGAGGTGCGGCGGGGCGTCGCGGGCCTGCCGACGGCATTCGACGCGACCTACGGTTCGGGCGAGCTGGTGGTCGCCGTGTGCGCCGAGTACGACGCACTGCCGGAGATCGGCCACGCCTGTGGACACAACATCATCGCGGCGTCGGCGGTCGGTGCGGGGCTGGCCCTCGCGTCGGTCGCCGACGAGCTGGGGCTGACCGTCCGGGTGCTCGGCACCCCGGCCGAGGAGTCCGGCGGCGGCAAGGTCCTCATGCTCGACGCCGGGGTGTTCGACGACGTCTCGCTGGCGATGATGGTGCACCCCGGTCCGCTCGACATCGCCGCCGCGCGCTCACTCGCGCTGTCGGACATCGCCGTTCGATACGCAGGGCGTGAAGCGCACGCCTCCGCGGCGCCCGAGTGGGGCATCAACGCGGGCGACGCCGTCACCGTCGCGCAGGTCGGTGTCGGCCTGCTGCGCCAGCATCTGCGTCCGGGTCAGCAGATCCACGGCATCGTCGGTCACGCCGGCACCGCCCCGAACATCGTCCCCGGATCGGCGGAGATGTTCTACTACCTGCGCGCGGACACTGCGGAGGCACTCGCCGATCTCGATCGTCGCGCGCGGGGATGCTTCGAGGCCGGAGCGGTGGCCACCGGGTGCACCCACGAGATCGTCACCGTGTCCCCGACCTACACCGAACTCACTCCCGATCCTTGGCTGGTGGCCGAATACCGTCGTGTCGCAAGCACTCTCGGTCGCGCACTGGTTCCCGAGGAGTTCGAGACCTCGCGCCCGTTCGGCAGCACGGACATGGGCAACGTCACCGCGCGGATCCCGGGCATCCATCCGGTGATCGGTCTCGATTCCGGCGGCGCGGTCACTCACCAGCCAGGTTTCACCACGGCGTGCATCACCGAGTCGGCCGACCGCGCCGTCGTCGACGGGGCCCGCGCCCTCGCTCGGGTGGCCGTCGCGGCGGCCACCGACCCACAGCAACGCTCTCGACTCGTCGAGGGCACACACGAGAGGACGGTACGACGATGAATCCGGCCGACGCCTGGATCGCAGCACACGGGGCGGATCTCGTGACGTGGCGTCGACGGATCCACATGCACCCCGAGCTGGCCAGGCAGGAATTCGAGACGACCAAGTTCGTCGCCGAGACCCTCACCGCCGCGGGACTGTCCCCGGTGGTGCTTCCCAGTGGCAGCGGCGTCATCTGCGACATCGGCCCCGCCGGTCCGCGCGTCGCTCTCCGGGCCGACATGGACGCGCTGCCCCTGACGGAGTTCACCGGCGCCGAGTACTCGTCGACGGTCCCGGGTGTGTCCCATGCGTGCGGACACGACGCCCACACGACGGTTCTGCTGGCGACCGGGCTGGCGCTGGCCTCACTCGACTCGCTGCCGCACGGCGTCCGGCTGATCTTCCAGCCCGCCGAGGAAGTCATGCCCGGGGGCGCTCTCGACATGGTGGCCGCGGGCGCGCTGGAGAGCGTGTCGCAGATCTACGCGCTGCACTGCGATCCCCGTCTCGAGGTCGGACGCGTCGGCATCCGCGTGGGCGCGATCACCTCCGCGGCGGATACCGTGGAACTGCGGTTGGACTCGGCCGGCGGACACACCTCCCGTCCGCACCTGACGTCCGACCTGGTGTATGCGCTGGGCACGGTCATCACCGGTCTGCCGGGACTGCTGAGCCGCCGCGTCGACCCGCGCACCAGCACCGTCATGGTGTGGGGCGCAGTCGTCGCAGGTCAGGCCCCGAACGCCATCCCGCAGAAGGGGATGCTCACGGGCACGGTCCGGACGGGCGACCACGAGACGTGGGCACTGCTCGAGCCGCTGGTGCAGGAGATCGTCGCCGGCGTGCTCGCGCCCACCGGTGTGAAGTACGAGGTGCACTACCGCCGCGGCGTGCCGCCGGTGGTCAACGACGAACACGCCACCCGGCGCTTCGAGGCGGCCATCCGCTCGCTGGGCCCGGATGCCCTGGCCGACACCGCACAGTCCGGCGGCGGCGAGGACTTCTCGTGGTACCTGGAGCACGTGCCGGGCGCGATGGCGCGTCTCGGCGTGTGGTCGGGCGTCGGACCTCAGCTCGACATCCATCAGCCGACGTTCGACCTGGACGAGCGTGCGCTGGCCGTCGGTGTCCGCACGATGACGGCACTGGCGCTGGGACTGGGAGACGACCCCGTCGCCTGAGAATCAAAGCTGCCCGAGGATCAGAGCGACGAGGTCCCGGGGCCGACGTTGCGGCTGTTGCGGGTGCGCAGGTCGCGCACGTAGTCGGCCGGGGCGCCGGCGATCTCCGCGGCCTCGGCCATGACGCCGAGATAGCGCGCCGAGGGCAGCCCACCCTCGTAGGCGTCGAGCACGTAGAGCCACGCCAGGACGGGTTCGTCGTCCGTCTCGACGCGGAGGCGGATCTTGCGGTGGATGCCGAGCTCGGAACCCTCCCACCGGTCGAGGCTCTCCTCGTCCTCCGGTGAGACGTCGTAGAGCACGACGAACACCTTCGAGTCGGGGTCCTCCACGACGGTCGCGAGCGCGCCCTCCCAGCCGATGTCGCCGCCGCCGAAGGTCAGACGCCACCCCGGCAACCACCCGGTTCCGGCCGCAGGGGAGTGGGGGCACCGCTCGAGCATCTGCTCGGGGTGCATGTTGGAGCCGTAAGCGGCATAGATCGGCACGGCGGTCAGCCTAAACCGTCGTACCCGATTCGCGCGGATCGAGGTGCCCACCGATATGGGCTCGGCCTGACGTGCAGCCGCGGCACCCCGTGGAATAGGTTTGATGCTGTGAGCAACCCTCACTCGCCAGGACTCTCCCGAAAACCCGCAACGGAGGACGAATGACCCGCATCGTGATCATCGGAGGCGGACCGGCCGGATACGAGGCCGCTCTGGTCGCCTCCCAGCACGGCGGGACGGTGACGCTCATCGACTCCGACGGAGTGGGCGGCGCCTGCGTCCTCTGGGACTGTGTTCCGTCCAAGACCTTCATCGCCTCGACCGGCATCCGCACCGACATGCGTCGCGCGTCCGACCTCGGTATCGAGCTCGACCCGACCTCGGCCACCATCGACCTGCCGCAGATCCACAACCGCGTGAAATCCCTTGCGCAGGCTCAATCCTCCGATATCCGCGCCCGTCTGCAGACGGTCGGCGTGACCGTGCTGTCGGGAACGGCGAAGGTGGTGGACACGCAGCCCGGCCTGGCCGCCCACCAGGTGGAGGCCACCCTGGCGGACGGGTCGACGCAGGAGATCGACGCCGAGGTCGTGCTCATCGCGACCGGTGCGAGCCCGCGCATCCTGCCCGGTGCCGAGCCCGACGGTGAGCGCATTCTGACCTGGCGTCAGCTCTACGACCTCGACTCCCTGCCCACCCACCTCATCGTGGTCGGGTCCGGCGTGACCGGAGCCGAGTTCGTCTCCGCGTACACCGAGATGGGCGTCAAGGTCACCGTCGTGTCCAGTCGCGACCGCGTCCTTCCCGGTGAGGACGCCGACGCGGCACTCGTGCTCGAGGACGTCCTGTCCGAGCGTGGTGTCACGTTGATCAAGAACGCACGCGCGGACTCGGTGACCCGCACCGCCGACGGCATAGTCGTGACGATGTCCGACGGCAAGACCGTCGAGGGTTCGCATGCGCTGATGACGGTCGGCTCCGTCCCGAACACGCAGAACCTCGGCCTCGAGAGCGTCGGCATCGAGCTCGACCGCGGCGGTTACCTTCGCGTGGACCGGGTCTCGCGTACCCGCGTGCCCGGCATCTACGCGGCGGGCGACTGCACGGGCCTGCTGCCACTGGCCTCCGTCGCCGCCATGCAGGGCCGCATCGCGATGTACCACGCGCTGGGCGAGGGCGTCAGCCCCATCAAGCTCAAGACGGTCGCCTCCGCCGTGTTCACGCGACCCGAGATCGCCACGGTGGGTGTCGGCCAGTCCGCCATCGACAACGGGGACGTCCCAGCGCGCACGGTCATGCTGCCGCTGAACACGAACCCCCGCGCCAAGATGTCCGGCCTGCGTCGCGGCTTCGTCAAGATCTTCTGCCGTCCCGCGACGGGTGTGGTCATCGGCGGAGTGGTCGTCGCTCCCACCGCGTCCGAGCTGATTCTCCCCATCGCCATCGCTGTGCAGAACAACCTGACGGTGAACGATCTCGCCGCCACCTTCTCGGTCTACCCGTCTCTCACCGGATCGATCACCGAGGCGGCGCGTCAGCTCATGCGCCACGACGATCTGGACTGACACCCTCGCTCGACTGTATCCCACACTGTGAGACAGTGGTTCCACTGTGTGAAAAGCCGCGCTACGCTACGAGAACGGTGCCCCACCCGCGGCACCGTTCTCGTCACGACCGACTCCGAGCCCACCCCGGTGAGCGCGCCGCGACGCCTCGTGTCCCACGATGCTCGGAGAATCCATGTCGTCCTCTGTTCTGCCACCCCTGTCCGTCCGCGCCTCGGCGATCACCGGATCAGCGATCCGTGACCTGCTGACGCTGACCGCCCGGCCGGACATACTGTCCCTCGCCGGCGGTCTTCCGTCGCCGGACGTCATGCCGCACAGCACCATTCGTGACGTCACGCATCGAATACTGAGCGGCGACACCGCCGCCCTGCAGTACGCGGAGACCACGGGGGTGCGGCGGCTCCGAGACGTCATCGCGGCGCGGGAGTCGGCGCTCGTTCGGGACGAGGTGCCGTCCACCTCGGTGGTGGTGACGCACGGCTCCCAGCAGGCGCTCAGCCTGCTCGCGTCCGTGCTGGTCGATCCCGGCGACGTCGTCGTGGTCGATCGACCGGTGTATCCCGGTGCGCTGCAAGCGTTCCAGGCCGTCGGTGCCCGTATCGAGTCGGTCCCGGTCGATGCGGACGGCACCGACACCGATGCCCTCGCGCGGCTGCTCGAGTCAGGAGTGCGCCCTCGCGCCGTGCACACCGTCAGCAACTTCCACAATCCTCGCGGGGGAGTGCTGTCGGTCGGGCGTCGCCGCGCCCTCGTCGACCTCGCGGAACGGTACGGCTTCTGGGTCATCGACGACGATCCCTACGGCGACGTGTGGTTCGACGCACCCCCGCCGGGCCCCATCGCGTCCGATCGGGTGATCCGTCTGGGCTCGGCGTCCAAGATCCTCGCACCGTCGTTGCGCGTCGGGTGGCTCACCGCGGCCCGACCGGTGTGCGACGCCGTGGAGCGGATCAAGCAGAGCGCCGATCTGTGCGGCTCGTCGTTGACGCAGCTGGTCGCGGCGGACCTGATCGCCGACGAGCCATGGTTGCGACAGCATCTGGACGACGTGCGTGCGGTCTACTCGGCACGGGCGGAGGTGTTGGTCGGAGCACTGCGGAGCGAACTCGGTTCGGCGATCGAGGTCGATGCGGCCCGTGGCGGGATGTTCCTGTGGGTGCAGTTCACCGACGGCACGGACACGTCGGCGCTGCTGCCGGCAGCGCTGGACCGCGGCGTCGCGTACGTTCCCGGTCGCGCCTTCGATCCGGCCGGTGGCGACGAACTCGGTACCGCGTTGCGCGTCTGCTTCGCGACGTCGACCGACGACGAGCTGCGGGAGGCCGTGCGACGTCTCGCCACTGCGCACGTCGCGCGGTAGTCGCCTCCGGTTTTCCGACTCCCGCCGAACCTGGCATCGTGTCGGCATGCGGTCCGTCGACGGCGTCCAGCCACCGAGTGTTCGGCACGGAACCGCCCAACTCCGCACCCGCCTGCTGCGCCAGTATCTGCTGGTGACCACCTGCCTCTATGCGGTGGGGGTGACCGTCTCGCTGCTGCCGCACGGCGACCGGGTGACGTCACCGGTGGCGGGCGGCGTTGTGGCTGTCGTCCTCGGCGTGGCGGCGCTGCTCGTCCTGGCGGTCCGACCGCGCGGACGCACCGCTCTCGGCATCGCGGTGGGCGCCGCCCTGATCGCGACGCCCGCCGTCATGGCGTTCCATGTGCTTACCGCATCGCAGTTCATGTGCCTGATCGCGGTGATGTTCCTGGCCATGTACATCCGGGCCTTCCATGGACGGACGGTGGCACTCGTTCTCGTGGTCGTGCTGGTGGTGGCCGTGTGTGGTGCCGCGGCGGCATCCCCCGCGACGCTGTATCCCATCAGCTACCTGGTCTTCGTGGTCGCGATCGTCGGAGCTGCCGAGGCGTTCGGATCGGTGACCAGGGCGCTCATCGACGCGTCCCACACGGATCCGCTCACCGGTGTGCGGAACCGGGCGGGGTGGGAGATGGCCGTCAGCGAGGTGACGACGTCGTCGATCACCGTCGTCGCGCTGGACGTCGACGGTTTCAAGGCCATCAACGACACGTCCGGCCATTCCGCCGGCGACCGGTTCTTGATCTCACTCGCCCGCTCGTGGTCCGATCTGGCACCCCCGGGCACGGTGATCGCGAGGCTGGGCGGCGACGAGTTCGCGGCTCTCGTGCACGGTGCATCGCCGACCGTGAGCCGTGCCTTCGCCGACGCGACCGCCGCTGCCTTCCCGCACGTCAGTGT
This sequence comes from Rhodococcus sp. SORGH_AS_0301, assembly GCF_030818285.1. NCBI lineage: Bacteria > Bacillati > Actinomycetota > Actinomycetes > Mycobacteriales > Nocardiaceae > Rhodococcus > Rhodococcus sp. SORGH_AS_0301. The sequence goes on along the minus strand of NZ_JAUTAC010000002.1, from coordinate 2,285,187 downwards.
CGGCTGCGCAGTGTCCGCGTTTCCCGGCGAGTCGGCGTCGGACGTCCTCGCACGCGCCGACGCCGACCTCTACCAGGTGAAACGGAAGAAGGCCGGCGTCGACGACAAGGCGTGAGTGCGGGTCAGTCCTTCGGGTCCAGAGCGGAGGGCTTGTGCACCGCGTCCTTGCCGGACTTGTCACTCTCCACTCGGTACTGCGGGTCGTCCTTCGACGCCTTGACCTTCCGCCCACCGGCTTCGGTCTCGGAGGTGATCTTCTCGACCACCTCGCCTTCGGTCGTGGTGCCGTGCGTCTTCCACTCGACCTTGTCGCCCTTGCTGAACTCGTCCTTCGACATGTGTCGGTTCCTTCCGTCTGCCGATTCCTCTTGTCCGGTGTGGGGCTCATACCCGGGAAGTGCTGTCGGCACACACGACCGTCCGGTTGTCGATGGTGCAACTTGCATGGTGCAAAGTACACAGTCGGCGTAGGGTCTCGAACCGATCGGTCTCCAGCCCATGTTCGTGGGACGGGGACTCGGCACGTCGAACGGGGAAGACGAGATGGCCGCGAGAATTGCTGCGACGGTACTGACGCTGGCCTTGGTGGCAGCGGGATGCAGCTCGGAGGAGGCGTCGCCGGAGCCACTCGCGGACAGCCCGCCGGCCGTCCCTGCCGCCCAGATCGACCGCGCGGACGTCGACGCGGCCGTCGGCGATCTCGACGGGTACGTCGAGGCGATGATGGCGCGAACCGGGACGCCGGGAGTCGCGGCTGCCGTCGTGTACCAGGACGAGGTGTTGTACTCGCGCGGATTCGGTGTCCGGAAGGTCGGTACCGACGAGGCCGTCGACACCCACACCCGGTTTCAGCTCGCGTCGGTGTCGAAGCCGGTCGCGTCCAGCGTCATCGCTGCCTCGGTCGGAGACGGAGCGGTCGACTGGGCCGATCCCGTGCGGAGGTACGAGCCCGAATTCGCGGTGGCGGATCCGTATGTGAGCGAGCACGCGACGTTCGTCGATCTGCTCTCGCACCGATCGGGTCTGCCCGATCACGCCGGTGACGTGCTCGAGGACTTCGGCTACGACTACGACGACATCATGGGCCGCCTCGACCAGCTCCCGCTGGGATCGTTCCGAGACAGCTACGCGTACACGAACTTCGGGTTCACCGCCGCCGGCAACGCCGCGGCCAAGGCGCAGGGCACCGACTGGCCCGAGCTGTCTCGTCGTCGCATCTACGAGCCCCTCGGCATGGCCGACACCTCGTCACGATTCGAGGACTGGGCGAACTCGCCCAACCATGCGGTGAACCACGTGCTCGCCGACGGTTCGACCACCGAGTGGGAAGCGAAGTACGTCCGTGAGCCCGACAATCAGTCACCTGCCGGAGGAGCGAGTTCGTCCGTCGACGACATGACGAAGTGGATCCGCATGGAACTCGGCGGGGGAGAGTTCGAGGGACGTCGCATCGTGGACGCGGACGCATTGCAGTACACGCACACCTCGCACTCCCTATCGGGCGCGTCCGGGACGGAGGGCGCGCGAGACTCGTTCTACGGGTTGGGGTTCAACGTGGGCACGGACGACAAGGGGCGCGTCGAGCTGTCGCATTCCGGAGCGTTCGCCCTCGGGGCGAGCACCACGGTGTTCATGTTGCCGAGTGAACAGCTGGGCATCGTCGTCCTGTCCAACTCGGCACCGGTCGGGGGCTCGGAAACTGTTGCCGCGCAGTTCATGGACCAGGTGAGGAACGGTCGGCAGACCGTCGATTGGGCACCGTTGATCGCCGGGATCTTCGACGGGATCGCAGAGGAGGAGGCGTCGCCGATCGACTACGCGACACCGCCGGCCTCGGTGACCCCTGCTCGTCCCGCGACCGAGTACGTCGGAACGTTCGACAGCCCGTTCCACGGTCCGGCTCGGGTCTCGGCGGACGGTGATCGGCTCACGCTCACCGTCGGAAAAGACGGCCGGCTGACGTACCCCCTGACCCACTACGACGGTGACACCTACTTCTTCGAGACGTCCGGCGAGAACGCGGTCGGACCGACAGGAGTCACGTTCGAGATCGTGAACGGTGCTCCCGCATCGTTCACGGTCGAATACCTCGACAAGCAGGGACTCGGAAGGTTCACACGCTCATGACTGTTCGCACTGTCTCCCGTTCCGTCGGTATCGCGACGGCCTCTGCCCTGATCTTCATCGCGGCCTGCTCGTCCGGCAGCGGCGAGTCGCCGGCACCGGCCACGTCGTCAGCGACCGAATCGGCTCTCCTGCCACTCGATCCCGCAGCTCTCGACGCGATGGTCGAGGACGTCGCCACGACGTCGCGGGAGATCGGCATGGTCGTGCTGATCACCACGCCGGACGGTGAGTACGTCAAGACCTGGGGTTCGGTGGCGGCCGATCGGTCGGAGGCCCCGACGCTCGACACCAAGGTGCGGATCGGGTCGAACACGAAGACGTGGACGGGCACGGTCATCCTGCAGATGGTCCAGGAGGGGTTGCTGTCCGTCGACGATCCGGTGAGCACGTTCCGACCCGATGTGCCGAACGGCGATGCCATCACGATCGGGCAATTGCTCGACATGCGCAGTGGGCTCTACAGCTACACCCAGACCGTGGAGCTCAACGAGGCACTCGACACCGATCCCGGCCGGGTGTGGACCGCCGAGGAGCTTGTCGCACTGGGGCTGAGCAACCCGCCGAACTTCCCACCGGGAGAGGGCTACAGCTACTCCAACACCAACACGGTGCTGCTCGGACTGATCGCCGAGAAGCTCGACGGCAAGCCCATCGCTCAGATCTTCCAGGACAGGCTCTTCGGTCCGCTGGCGCTGGCGGGGACGTCGTATCCCGCCACCACCGACACGAGCATTCCGGCGCCGTTCACCCGCGGCTACAGCTACAGCGGCAACGTCGAGACGCTCGGGGAGGGCAAGGAAGCGCTGTCACCGGACCGGATCGCTTCGATCGACGCCGGCTCGGTCCAGCCGAGGGACACGACGAACGACAACCCGTCGTGGACGAGCTCGGCCGGTCAGGGCATCTCGACGGCGAACGATCTGGCCACGTGGGTCCGGGCGCTGGTCAAGGGCGACCTGCTCGACGCGGACACCCAGACGTTGCGGATGGACAGTGTGCAGCCGACCGACCCCGACAACCCGTCCTCTGCCGGGTACGGCTACGGGCTCGCGCAGATGGGACCGATGTTCGGCCACATCGGCGAGATGCCCGGGTACAACTCCTTCATGGGGTACGACCCGGTCAACGACCTGACGATGGTGGTCTGGGCGAACATGGCGCCCGGAACGGACGGGAGTGCGCCGGCAGCGGCGCTGGCCGGGTCGCTGGCGAAAGCCCTGTACCCGCAGCAGTCCGGGCCGTCATCCGGCGCCGAGGACACAGCCGACGACATCGAAGAGGTGGCGGAGGACACCGGCAAGTAGGCTCGTTACCGGGGGAGAAATCCAGAGGTGGAACCGGTGGCTCAGGGCGACCTCACCACGACGTCGTACGTCGTGCTCGGCATGTTGGTGTCGCGGGACCTCACCGCGTACGACATCTCGGAACTGTTCGGTCGTGGTGTCGGCGAACTGTGGCCTCGGGCGGGACGGCAGCATTACAACGCGCCGAAGAAGTTGCTCGAGCGTGGGCTCGTGACAGCGAGGGCCGATGCGGTGGGCGCGCGTCCCCGCACCGTCTACTCGATCACCGACGAGGGGCGCGCAGCCCTGACGGCATGGTTGGCGGAGAAGTCTCGCCCGTCGGCTCTCGAGTTCGAGGGCATGATGCGGGTGCTGTTCGCCGAGCAGGGTTCCATCGAGGACCTGCGCGGCAACCTACGGACGATGCGGGAACAGGCCGACGCCACCCGCCGACTCTTCGGGCGGCACGCCGTCACGCTGCGAGACACCACCGTCGCGACGTTTCCCGAGCGTCAGCACCTGATGGCTCTCGCCAATCGCTTCATGGTCGGACACTTCTCGCACATCGTCGAGTGGAGCGACTGGGCGCTGGCGGAGATCGAGGACTGGCCGGACACCACGTCTCCGGCCACCTCGCACCGGGATCGGACCGAGACGATGCTCGACGCCTCCGCGCGGCTGGGTGCACCGGAGGTGTCCCACGAGCCGTGACCGGACAGTCGGTTCACGGAGCGGGTTGGCACCTCGGGCACCAGTAGATCTGCCGCTCTTCGAGCGGGTTGTCGCCGAGCAGCCCCTCGCGGATGCGCGTTCCGCATCGGCGGCACGGCTTGTTCTCGCGGCCGTAGACCCAGAAGTGCCGGCCCGCACGGAGATCACCGGTGAAGGTGCGCGCGTTGCGGTTCTTGTTGGCCGTGATCGTCCGGTGTGACAGATCGATCATCTTGGCCAGATTGCCCGCCTCGGCAACGGGAGTGTGGGGATCGACGCCGCGCAGGAACAGGATCTCGTTGCGGTAGACGTTCCCGAGACCGGCGATGACGCGTTGGTCGAGCAGAGCGAGACCGATCGGCCTGTCGGGCTCCGCTTCGAGATTCGCAAGGGCCTCCGCCGGATCCCACAGGGGCCCCAGCAGATCCGGCCCGAGATATCCGACCGCTTCCTCGACGGTATCCAGTATCTCGACGACACCGAGTTCGAATCCGACTGCGACCCTGTCACTCGTCCCGAGCACGATGCGCGCTTGGTAGGCGGGCCGTCGCCACGGTGTGTCCGGCTGGTAGACGTGCCAGGCGCCTTCCATCTTCAGGTGGGAGTGGATGACCTTGCCGCCGACCTCGATGACGAGGTGTTTTCCCGCCGAGAGAACCGATTCCACTGTCTCGCCGGTGAAGTCGACCGTGGCGTAGCGCGGCACGCGCACATCACACGTGGTGAGAACCTTGCCGTCGAGTGCGTCGCGCAGACTGTTGGCCGTGCGCCAGACGGTGTCGCCTTCGGGCATGGATCAGGCCCTGATCCGGAGGCCACGCGGCGTCGCCGAGAAGCCCGCCTCGGTGAGGATCGTCGCGAAGACGGAGCCGTGGATGTCGCTCCCGTCGGTGCGTTCGATCACCAGCTTGTCGACGGACCTGGTGGTCACCAACGACACGAGAGCCGACGCCGCGGTGACCAGCACGTCGCGCTCCTCGGTGAAGGTGAGCACCGTCTTGCCGCCCCGCTCGACGTACAGCACGAGTTCGCCGTCCACCATGACGACGAGGGCACCGGCCTTGCGTCCGGGGCGGTGGCCCGAGGCGGCGTCTACAGGACTCTTGGGCCAGGGCAGTGCGGCGCCGTACGGGTTGGCGGGATCGGTCGCGGCAAGTGCGACGGCTCCGACAGGACGTTCCGACTCGCTGCGCAGTCGGTCGACGACGTCCGAGGTGGAGAACTGGGCGCCGCCGAGCGAGTCGACGAAATAGCCGCGTCGCGCCCGGCCGCTGTCCTCGAAGCCGGTGAGCACCTTGTAGACACCGCCGAAGCCGCCGGGGACGCCCTCGTTCATGACGGACCCTCGGGTGACGACGCCGTAGCGCTCGAGCAGGATGTCCGAGGTGGCGTGTGCCCGGATGGTGGGGTCCGACTCGGCCTCCGGGAGCAGTGCCCACCGCCCACCGGCAGACGGCGGGCCCGTGCGCGTCGGTAATGAGGGCCGCGCGAACCGCTGGTAGGACCGCGCCCGCGGCGAGCGCCGCGCGGGGCGGTGGCTCGGCGCCGAACGGGTGGTGCCGTGCAGCAGCGCTCGCAGCGGGGCGAACGTGTCGTTGGTGAGGTGCCCGGTCCACACTAGATCCCACAGTGCCGCAACCAGAGTCGTGTCGTCGGCCGGGGCGCCGGACTCGGTTTGATGCAGCTGCCCGACGGTGTCGGACAGCTGCCGGAAGAAATACGCGCCGCCGCCCGAGAGCACCTGCAGCACGGTCTGCTGCAAATCCGTCAGTTCGTCGTCCTTGGCGGGCGGCAGCGTCACCGGTGCGGCGTCGGCGGGATGGAGGCAGATCCACCCGTCCTTCGAGGAGATCGCGCCGTGGCCGGACCACACCACTTCGCCGGTGGCGGTGAGCTCGTCGAGCATCGCGGGGGAGTAGTCCCGGACACGCTGAGGCAGGATCAGCGATTCCCAGGCCGAGGCGGGCGCGGGGACGCCGGCGAGCTGGTCGATGACCGTGGCCACGCCGTCGAGTCCGCGGAGGGTGCCGCCGACGTGTTGCCAGCGCGGCAGGAAGCGACCCAGGACACCGGTGGACACGGGTTCGACGTCCTGGCGTGCGGCGGCGAGCGAACGTCGGCGGAGCCTGCGCAGCACCTCGGCGTCACACCACTCACTGCCGGAACCGCCGGGCCGGAATTCCCCTTCCACCACGCGCTTCTGGGCGACGAGGCGCAGCAGCACGTCGCGGGCGACCGCCGACCCGATGCCGAAGCGGCCGGCGACGTCCGCGACCGAAAACGGACCGTGGGTGCGCGCGTAGCGGCTCACGAGGTCCCCGAGCGGATCCTCGACCGGCTCGATGAACGCCGCCGGGGTGCCGATGGGCAACGGGACACCCAGCGCATCACGGAGTCTGCTGGCGTCCTCGATGGCGACCCACCACTGCGACCCGGCGAACGAGACCTCGAGGGCGCGGCGCGCCGCGGTGAGCTCGCCCGCCCACTGCGCTGCGGAGCCGGGCGACTCGATGCGTGCCTCGATCTCCGCCGTCGTGAGCGGGCCGAGCAGGCGCAGCAGATCGGCCACGCCCTCCGCGTCACGTGCCTTGCGGTCGTCGACGAGGCGCTGCAGTTCGAGCTCGGTGTCGGTGACGACGTCGCCGTCGAGCAGGTCGCGCAGTTCGACGCGTCCGAGCAGCTCCGCCAGCAGCGAGGCGTCGAGAGACAGTGCAGCAGCGCGACGTTCGGCCAGCGGAGAGTCGCCCTCGTACATGAACTGGCCGACGTAGCTGAAGAGCAACGAGGTGGCGAACGGTGACGGGGAGTCGGTCTCGACGTCGACGATGCGGATCTGGCGGCGTGCGATCCGCACACACAGGTCCTCGAGTGCGGGCAGGTCGTACACGTCCTGCAGGCACTCGCGCACCGTCTCGAGCAGGATGGGGAACGTGGGGTACTTCTTGGCCACGTCGAGAAGCTGCGCGGCGCGTTGACGCTGCTGCCAGAGCGGCGCTCGCTTGCCCGGATTGCGGCGGGGCAGAAGCAGTGCGCGCGCGGCACATTCACGGAACCGCGACGCGAACAGGGCGGAGCCACCGACCTGCTCGGTGACGATGTCGGTGATCTCGTCCTTCTCGAAGACGAACAGGTCCGGGCCCGGCGGCTCGTCGTCGGTGTCCGGGAGGCGCACGATGATGCCGTCGTCCGATGCCGTGGGCTGCGAGTCGATGCCGTACCGCTCGATGAGGCGCGCGCCGATGGCCAGGGCCCACGGTGCGTGCACCTGCTGGCCGTACGGGGAGTGCAGCACCAGACGCCAGTCGCCCAGCTCGTCGCGGAACCGTTCGACGACCAACGTGCGATCGGTGGGCATGTGGCCCGTCGCCGTGCGCTGCTCGGTGAGCAGCGCGGACAGGTTGTTCACCGCGTTGACGTCGAGCCCGCTCTCCTGCAGCCGGCCGCGCAGCGCGTCGTCGTCCGACGACTCGCGCAGGAACGCGCCCAGTGCCTCGCCCAGTTCGGCCGGGCGACCGAGTCCGTCGCCGTGCCAGAACGGCAGTCGGCCGGGCTGCCCGTAGGCCGGGCTGACGAGAACTCGATCGTGGGTGATCTCCTCGATGCGCCAACTGGTGGCACCGAGGGCGAAGACGTCTCCGACGCGCGACTCGTAGACCATCTCCTCGTCCAGTTCGCCGACGCGGCTGGCCTTCTCGCCGACCATGAAGACGCCGAACAGTCCGCGGTCGGGGATGGCGCCGCCGGAGGTGACCGCCAGACGCTGGGCGCCGGGGCGACCGGTGAGCGACCCGCCGTCACGGTCCCAGACCAAACGCGGCCGTAGCTCGGCGAACTCGTCCGACGGGTACTTTCCCGACAGCAGGTCCAGTGTGGACTCGTAGGCGGACCGGGGCAGCGACCCGAAATTGCCGGTGCGCCTGACCATGTCGAACCACTCGTCGGCGTCGATCGGTTCGAGGGCGCACGCGGCGACCGTGTGCTGGGCGAGGATGTCCAGGGGATTGGCCGGCACCTTCAGCGCCTCGATGTGCCCGTCGGTCATCCGCTGCACGGTCACGGCGCAGTGGATCAGGTCGGTGCGGTGCTTCGGGAACAGCACGCCGCGGGAGATCTCGCCGACCTGGTGGCCGGCGCGACCGACACGCTGCAGACCGCTGGCCACGGACGGCGGCGCCTCGACCTGCACCACCAGATCGACTGCGCCCATGTCGATACCGAGTTCGAGGCTGCTGGTGGCGACGACGCACTTCAGTCGGCCGGACTTCAGGTCGTCCTCGATGAGCGCGCGCTGATCCTTGCTCACGCTGCCGTGGTGTGCGCGGGCCAGCAGCGGCTCGGCGCCGTGGACGACGTCCCCGGACGCGCCGATCTGGGACGGCGGCGCGTGATCGACGGGGGCACCGTCACCGAGGCGTTCGGCGTAGATCTCGTTGAGGCGCGCGGTGAGTCGCTCCGAGAGCCGTCGAGAATTGGCGAAGACGATGGACGACCGGTGCTCCAGGACGAGGTCGACGATCTGCGCCTCGACATGCGGCCAGATGGACCCCTGCTGCGGAGCGGCGGAGGCCGACCCCTCCTGCGGCTCGGTGGTGCCGAGTTCCGTCATGTCCTCCACCGGAACGCGCACCGAGAGGTCGAACGTCTTCGGCGACGGCGGGCACACGATGCTGATGGGTGCGGACCCGGTGAGGAAGCGTCCCACCTCCTCGTGCGGACGGACGGTGGCGGACAGACCGATGCGCTGAGCGGGCTTGTCCAACCTCGCGTCGAGACGCTCCAGCGACAGCGCCAGGTGCGCGCCGCGCTTGGTGCCGGCGACGGCATGCACCTCGTCGACGATGACGGTGTCGACACGCTCGAGTGATTCGCGCGCCGCGGACGTCAGCATCAGGAACAACGATTCCGGTGTCGTGATGAGGATGTCCGGCGGCGTCTTGAGCATCAGACGACGATCGGCGGGGCTGGTGTCGCCGGACCGCACGCCCACCGAGATCTCCGGCGGCGCGACGCCCTGCAGCTTGGCCGTCTGCGTGATGCCGACCAGGGGAGCGCGCAGGTTGCGCTCGACGTCCACCGCGAGCGCCTTCAGCGGCGAGACGTACAACACGCGGGTGCCGGGTGCCGTGTCCTCGGGATCACGGCTGACCAGCTTGTCCAGCGCCCACAGGAACGCGGACAGAGTCTTGCCGGAGCCGGTCGGGGCGACGACGAGGGTGTGCGCGCCGCTCGAGATGGAGTCCCACGCACCGAGCTGAGCGGCGGTGGGCGCGGGGAAGGCGCCGTCGAACCACGCCCGCGTCGGAGCCGTGAACCGCGCGAGCACGTCCTCGGGCGACGGAGCGGTGGGGTTCTTCACCTCTCCATAGTGCACGGACCCACCGACACGGTCGCCGGATGAGCGTCCCCACCCCTGCGAGTACGTCGATAAGGTCGCTGAGAAGGCCGGGATCACAGCACTCTGGACGTACTCGCGAGGTGTGGCGGCGCGACGATCAGTCGTGCAGGCGTTCCTCGCCGCGATTGCGGAAGAACTTGAACCCCGGGATTCCGATGACGGCCTTGCGCACGTCCTTGGTCACCTCGAGCAACTCGTGGATCTCGGGGGAGACCGTGTCGAGCGTCGCGAGGATCGGCATGATCCCCTCCATCCGCTGCACCAGCTCCGGCAGCTGGTCCACGAGCTTCACCGCCGCCTCCACCTCGGCCTCGGAGAAGTTGTCCACGAAGGTGCGGCCCAGCGGGATCGCGCGCGCGGTGATGGGTTCGAGCTCGGAGATCATCGCCAGCGCCTTGGACGAGGCGGACTCCGCTCCGACGATGACGCCCTGCGCGTCCTCGGTGGTGGCCGAGACCTTGCCGATGACCGTCTGGGCCTGGTCGGTGATGCGCTCGATCGCGGCGATGACCTCGTCGACACGAACGAACAGGTCGTCGATCCGCCGGGGCAGCTGAGCGACGAACGCGACGGTGTCGAGCGACCAGAGAACGGTCCCGCGGGCGAGTCCGAGCATGTTGCCGAGTGACGGTACGGGCAGCCGGACGGTACGCACCGACAGATCGTTGTCGGGTGCTCGGTGTCGATCCACGTCGGCCATGAGCACAGTCTGCACGGTGACGCCCCTCACGCGGCGGTATGCGAGCGCACCGCACCCGTAATGTCGAGAGCATGACTGCTTTCGTGACCGGGGCCAGCGGCTACATCGGTTCTCGCCTCGTCGACGCGCTCGTGTCGGCCGACGAGAGCGTCGTCGTGGGCTCGCGCACGCCGGAGAGGCTGACCGCCTTCGACTGGCACGACGACGTGCGGGCGGTGCGACTCGATGTGACCGACGCCGACTCGTGCGCCGAGGCGCTGTCCGCGGAGGACATCGACGTCGCGTACTACCTGGTGCACGCCATCGGGGAATCCGGCTACCGGGCCACCGACCTCGCGTCCGCCCGGCACTTCGCCGAGGCGGCACGCGCCGCGGGTGTCCGCCGCATCGTCTACCTCGGTGGCTTCGTCCCCGAGGGCGAGAAGCTGTCCGAGCACCTCGCGAGCCGCGCCGAGGTGGGCGAGGCGCTCACCATCGACGGCATCGAGGTGGTGTGGCTGCGCGCCGCCATCGTCATCGGCGCCGGATCGACGTCCTTCGAGATGATCCGGTACCTCGCGGACCGGCTGCCTGTGCTGCCGCTCCCGAGCTGGTTGAGCAAGCCGGTGCAGCCGATCGCCGTCGACGACGTCGTGCACTATCTCCTCGCGTGCGCGTCACCCGACGTGCCCGCCGACGCGTACGACATCGCGGGCCCCGAGATCCTTCCGTACAAGGACCTCGTCTTCGCCTACGTCCGCGCCGCCGAGCTGCATCGTCTGGGTGTGCCCACCCCGGGCATCCCGACCAAGCTCGCGGCTCTCGTGATCGGCCGACTGATCCCGGTTCCGGGACTGCTCGCCGACGACCTGGTGCAGTCTCTCGTGAACTCGATGACCGCCTCGGAGAACCGCATCTCGGAGTTCGTCCCCGAGCCCGAGGGCGGTCTCACCGACGTCGACGACGCCATGCGCCGAAGCCTGCTCGGCGCGAGCGCCACCCGCGGCCTGGCCACGACGCCCGACTCGCTGCGCCTGGTGTCCTCGGACGCGGAGTGGACCGGCGGCGACGTCCGCAGCATTCGCCGCCGCGGCGCCGAACTGCTGAGCGAGGACGGGTGGAAGCTCGCCGAGGCACTCGGCATCGGCGCGGTGCTCTACTCGTGGCCCGTCGCTCCGGTCGTCCGGACCAATCTGGACGTGGTTGCCGCGGTCTCGTCCCGGGTACGGTCTCTTCTGAAGTTCTAGTCGGTCTCTCGTTCACCGACCGCAAGTTCCGACACGACCGACAGGTTCGACGAGCCGGAGGAGTACTTCATGGTGTCCTGGCAGATAAGGGCCGAATCCATCGTGCGCAACGCGCTGGTGGACAAGGTCGACCGCGACCATCACGAGACCGATCGCGCCTTCCTACGGCGGCGCATCATCGTGGCGGTCGTGCTCGTCGTGGGCGCGACGCTGCTGGGAGTGTCGCTGTCGACCGAGCCCGGCGACCCCATGTTCTACACGCTGACCATCGCGCTGGCATTGGTGTGGATCGTCGGCGGGTTCCTGTCCGGGCCACTGCACCTCGGTCGCATCAACTTCCGCGGGACCCTGCGGCGGCCGATCATCACGCCGATCGCGATCGGTCTGGCCGCAGGTGGCGTGTTCATCCTCGGCGCACTCGTCGTGCGGGAGATCCCGCCGCTGCGGGACTTCACGGCCAACGTCCTCGATCACGCGCGCGTCGGACCGCTCGCGCTCATCGTCTTCATCACGTTGTTCAACGGGGTCGCCGAGGAGATCTTCTTCCGCGGCGCTCTGTTCTCGGCCATCGGCGTGAAGCGGCCGGTCGTCATCTCGACGATCGTCTACACCATCGCCACTCTGGCCACGGGCAACCCGATGCTCGGCTTCGCCGCCATCACCCTCGGTTTCGTGCTGGGACTCGAACGCCGGGCGTCCGGCGGCATTCTCGCGCCGATCCTGACGCACGTCGCGTGGTCGACGGTCATGGTCTTCGCCATGCCACCACTGTTCGCCTGACGCTGCCCGATCGGGACGTGGCAGGGTAGCGCCCATGACCGGTGCACGAGGCAAGTCCGTCCGCTCGGACGATCTGGACGCCACCGATCGCGTGCTGGTGGAGGAACTGATCACCGACGGCCGCGCGACTCTCGCTCACCTCGCGGAGCGGGCGGGCCTCTCGGTCTCGGCCGTGCAGTCACGAGTGCGCAGGCTCGAGTCGTCCGGGGTCATCCTCGGATACACCGCGCGCGTCGATCGGGAGGCCATCGGCCAGCCACTGTCGGCGTTCGTGGCCATCACCCCCTTGGATCCGACGGCGCCCGACGACGCGCCCGCGCGTCTGCGGCCGCTGCCCGAGGTGCAGGCGTGCCATTCCGTGGCGGGGGAGGACAGCTATGTGCTGCTGGTCCGCGTCGCGTCACCGCGGGATCTCGAGCGACTCCTGCAGCAGATCCGGACCACTGCCAACGTGCAGACCCGCAGTACCATCATTCTGCAGACCTTCTACGACTCCTGATCGCGCTGCAGCATTCTCCAGACGCGGTCAGCCGACATCGGCAGTGCGTGCGGCCGTACGCCGACGGCGTCCGTGACGGCATTGGCCAACGCCGGTGCGACGGGGTTGTACGGAGACTCGCTCATCGACTTGGCACCCAGCGGCCCGAGCGCGTCATAGGTGTCCGCGAACAACACTCGGGTCGTCGGAACGTCGGCGAGTTGCGGGATGTGGTAATTCCGTAGCGACGCTGTGGTCACGTGCCCCGTCTCGTCGAGCCTCATCTCCTCGTACAGTGCCGCGCCCAGCGCCTGCGCCACACCACCTTCCACCTGCCCACGGCACTGCACCGGATTCATCACCGTGCCGGCGTCGACGGCCTGCACGGAGTCCAGGATCGCGACGCGGCCGCTCCCGGGGTCGACCGCGACCCGAAACCCGTGGACGTTGAACACCACCGAGCGAGGCGATCCGCCGTGGTACCCGTCCGCCGCCAACGGTCCGCCGTGGGCCGCGACGATCTCGTCGAGGGAGCACAGTGCGCCGTCCACCGTGACGCCCTCCGGACCGAGCACACCCTGCGTCGGCAGCGATCCGGTCAGGCTCGATGCGGCACCGATGATGCTCTCGCGCAACGACTCCGCGGCGAGTGCGACAGCCTTGCCGGCGACCACCGTGCCCGCCGACCCGAAGGCGCCCGTGTCGTGGGAGGTGACGTCGGTGTCCGACTGTGCGATCTCGATGCGGTCGACGGTCGTGTTCAGGATCGACGCCGCGATCTGACCGTGCACCGTCGTGGTGCCGTTACCGAACTCGGCGGTGCCGACGCGCACCAGGTAGCGCGCTCCGGGCAGAGCGGTGATCGACGCGTCGGAGACGTGGCCGCGCGGCGGCACGGTGGCATTCATGCCGATGGCCACGCCGACGCCCACCTGCCATCCGTCGGGCGCCGGCGATCCGGGCTCGGCGAGTGCCTCGTCCACGAGATCGAGGCACTGGTCGAGTCCGTAACTGCCGAACAGGAGGTCGCCGTCGAGGACGTGCGCGGCGACGAACGGATCACCCGGCACGACGACGTTGCGACGCCGGAACTCGATCGGATCGATGTGCAATCGGTGCGCCAACTCGTCGAGCGCCGACTCGACGGCGAAACCGGTCTGCCCGACGCCGTATCCGCGGAACGCGCCGGACGGAATCGTGTTCGTGTACACCGCTCTCGCCTCGACGCGCTTGGCCGCGCAGCGGTAGAGGGCGATCGAGTCGGTGGAATGGTGCAGCACACCGGGACTGTGGTTGCCGTAGGCGCCGGCATCGCTCAGCACGTCGAGGGTCAGCGCGGTGAGCGTGCCGTCGGCCGTGGCGGCTGCGGTGACCGACACCTCCATGGGATGCCGACAGGGCGCGACGGTGAACTGGTCGGCACGGGAGAACTCGAGCTGTACCGGTCGACGCACCGTCAGAGCGGCGAGCGTCACGAGATCCTCGGTGAGCATCTCCTGTTTGGCGCCGAACCCGCCACCGACCCGCGTCGTGAACACGCGCACGGTGTCGGGATCGAGGTCGAAGATGTGACACAGCTCGTCCCGTACGAGGAACGGGACCTGCGAGCTCGTGCGGACGGTCAGGCGCCCGTCCTCCGCGAACCAGGCGATCGCACCGTGCGTCTCGAGGTGAGTGTGCTGCACGCGGGCGGTGCGCCACGTTCCGGTCACCACGGCGTCCGCGGCCGCCAGGCCCGCCTCGACGTCGCCGGTCGTACCGCTCACCTCGGCCACGACGTTGCGCTCGACGTCCGCGATCCTGGCCTCGGGACCCTTGCCGGCGTGGACGATCGGGGCTCCCGGTGCGAGCGCGTCCGCGGGATGCAGCACGGCGGGCAGCACCTCGTACTCGACGACGAGGCGCCGTCTGCCCTCCTCCGCGGCGGCCACCGACTCGGCGATCACCGCCGCCACCCGCTGCCCGACGTAGCGGAGCTCGCGATCCAGAACGAGTGTGTCGTCGGGATCGTCGTCCCGTGACTCGTGGCGTGCGGTGGAGAAGGCGACGGGCGGCGCGTCCTCGTGGGTGAGCACCGCGACCACGCCCTCGACGGCCAGCGCGGCCGACGTGTCGATCGAGACGATGCGCGCACGGGCGTGGGGGCTCCCCAGCACCGACAGATGCAGTAGACCCGGCATCGCGACGTCGAGCGTGTAGGGCTCCGTTCCCGTGACGACGCGAGCGCTGGCCGGCGCGGCGACGGAGCGTCCGCACGCCGGTCCCTCGGTGGACTTCTCGATGGTGCGCACACCCGTGACCGCGTCGGTGATCGCCCGATACCCGGTGCAGCGACACAGGTTTCCCTTGAGCGAGGTGTCCAGATCCTCGGTCTGCTCGTCGGTGAGGGCGGCGGCGGTGACGATCATGCCGGCCGTGCAGAAGCCGCACTGGAATCCGGCGGCGTCGACGAATCGCTGCTGCATCGGATGCAGGTCGTCCGGCGTGCCCAGCCCGGCCACCGTGGTGACCTCCCGACCTTCGGCGCGGTAGGCCGGAACGATGCACGACTGGACGGCGGCACCGTCCAGCAGCACCGAGCACGCGCCGCAGTCGCCCGCGTCGCACCCCTTCTTCACCTCGAACCGTCCGATGTCGCGCAGGGCCGTGCGCAGGCACTGGCCCGGTCGCGGCGACATCTCCACGGTCTCCCCGTTGACTCCCACTCTCATGACAGCTCCTCGCAGATCTGCTGTGCCAGCACGCCGCTCACGTGGCGTCGCCAGTCCGGTGCTCCGTGCACGTCGTCGTACCACTGGTCGGCGGGTATCGCGGCGTCGAGCAGCGCGGCCACGTCCTCGGCGTGCGGCACTGCCTCGAGTCGCAGCTGGTGCGGGCGGCGCGTCGACGCGGTGACGGTGAGGACGCACGATCCGTCGGCGTCCCGGCGACCGATCACGACGGCGCCGGAGCGCCCGCGAGGTGCCAAGGACATTCTGCGGCAGGCGAATCGGGAGCGCAGAACGGCGTCGTCGATCTCGATGCTGCGTATCACCTCGCCCGGTGCGAGCGACGTGCGCTGGGGTCCGGTGACCAGCGCCGCGACGGGCACGCGCCGTTCGTGACCGTCGGGGGTCCAGATCACCGCGACGCCGTCGAGCGCCGAACAGAGCGAGGTCATGGATCCCGCGGGAAGTCCGAGGGCGATGTTCCCACCGACCGTGGCGAACTGCTGCACCTTGAACGACGCGAGCAACGCGTCGGAGCAGAGGGCCACCAGCGACTCGAGGTCCAGCCACCGCGGCGGCCACGACATCCGACGCAGCGTGTCCACGGTGCACGTCGCGGCGATCTCCAGCCCCTCACCGACGACGACGGGTTCCCAGCCGAGGTCCGTCAGATCGACCAGTCGGTGCACCCCCACCTGCGGTTCCGAGAAGACCCACGTCCCACCTGCCACCACGGCGGTGCCGCCGTCGATGACCGAGAGATCGCCCCGCGTACGAGCCCGGACGACCTCGCGCACGGTGTTCAGGTCCACGGAATCACCGCCCGGCCTTCGTGAGCAGCGCCGTGTGCGCCGCCGCCACGTCCCGGGCCACCGTCTCCTCGTCGACGGTCATGACCACCCCGTTCTCGACCACCACCCGCCCGTGCACGAGGAGCCGTTCGAGGGGCGGCCGGTCGCCCAGTACCAACGCGGCGACGGGGTCGGTGATGCCGGCGTGGGCGGCGCCGTCGATGCGCCACAGCGCCAGATCGGCGAGCTTGCCCACCTCCAGCGAGCCGATCTCGTTCTCGCGCCCGAGGACTCGGGCACCGCCGAGTGTCGCGAGGTCGAGGCTCTCGCGCACAGTCATGGCCCGGGGTCCGCCGCGCGCCCGTGCGAACAGTGCTGCGTGGTGCGCCTCCTCGAGCATGCTGCAGGACTCGTTGCTGGCGGCACCGTCGACGCCGAGCCCCAGGGGAACCCGAGCGTCGATCAGATCGCGCGCTCGGGCGATACCGGCGCCCAGCCGCGCGTTGGACGTGGGGCAGTGGGCCGCCCCGGTTCCGGTGGCCGCCATGGTCGCGATCGCGGCGTCGTCGAGATGCACGGCGTGCGCGTACCAGACGTCGTCGCCGACCCAGCCGACCGATTCCATGTACTGCACCGGCGTCATGCCGAAGTTGCTGCGGCAGAACTCCTCCTCGTCCAGGGTCTCGGCGAGGTGTGTGTGCAACCGGACGCCCAGCTCGCGCGCCAGCGTCGCCGATTCGCGAAGGAGGTCGCCGGTGACGGAGAACGGCGAGCACGGTGCGAGAGCGATGCGCAGCATCGATCCGAAGGACGGGTCGTGCCAGCGGTCGACCGCGGCGCTGCTCGCGGCCAGGATCGCATCGAGCGACTCCACGACGCTGTCCGGCGGCAGACCACCCCGACTGTGTCCCAGGTCCATCGATCCGCGCGTCGGGTGGAACCGCAGACCGACCGTCCTCGCGGCGTCGATCTCTGCGCCCAACACGTCGCCGCCGTCGTGGGGGAAGACGTAGAGGTGGTCGGTGGTGGTGGTGCATCCGGTCGCGGCCAACCGAGCGAGCCCACCCGTCGCCGCGACGCGGACCGAGTCGGCGTCGATGCCGGCCCACACGGGATACAGCGTCGTCAACCACTCGAAGAGCGTCGAGTCCGCGGCCAGACCGCGGGTGATCCACTGATAGAGATGGTGGTGCGTGTTCACGAGGCCGGGAGTCAGGACGCAACCGCGGCCGTCGATGACGGTGACCTCCGGACCGTCGGGACGCGGCGGCGGTGTCCCGTCGCCGAGCGCCGCGATGAGCCCGTCCTCGATCAGGACCCAGCCCGCCGCCCACTCGGAGCGGGCGGGATCCACGGTGATCACGTGGGCGCCCGTGATGAGAATGCGGTCCGGCACGTCGTACTCCTGTCCTCGCTGTGTCACCGAGTCAACACCGTGTCGGCCACCCGCGCAGGGCGCGCGCCGACGAAACGTGGCCGAAACGAGCGCCGCCTACTGTCGGATCCTCCAACGACGATGCGGGCGGGTGAACGGGTGTGCTGATCCAGGACGTGCTCGACGTACCGGAACTCGCGCTGCGGCGCCTCGTCGGCACCGACGACCAACTCGGTCGGACCGTGCGGTGGGCCTTCGCGACCGATCTGCCGGACCCGTCGCGCTACATCGTGGGCGGCGAGCTGGTCGTCACCGGCATGGTGTGGCGCCGCGCGCCGGAGGACAGCGATGCCTTCGTGGCGTCGGTCGTCGCGGCGGGCGCGGTGGCGCTCGCGGCGGGCGACGAAGTGTTCGGTTCCGTCCCCGACGACGTGGTGAATGCGTGCGAGAAGTACTCGCTACCGCTGCTCGCGGTGCCCTCGGCGGTCGCGTTCGCGGACGTCATCGCGGCCGTCACCAGCCGGGTGACCGGCGATCGGGTGGCGCGGCTCTCCGCCAGTCTGGCCCGCCAGCACCGATTGCTCACCGCGGTCACCGACGGACGCGCGCTCGCGGACCTCACGCACGAGACGGCGCGGGACACGGGCGTGACCTGCCGGATCATCACCGCGGTGGGCCGGCCCGTGGTGTCCGCCGAGCCGTTGGCCACGGAGGTGGTGGACGCTCTCGTCCGCACTGCGGCGCAGAGTCTTCCGTGCCGCGTGCTCACCGAGAACACGGTGCGGTCCGTGCTGCCCGTCGGATCGAGTTTCGGTCACCGTGCGACTGCGTGGTACCTCGTCGTGGACGGTGACCACGAGTGCCTGGACGGGCAGGTTCTCGATGCGCTCGGTCAGCTGGCGAGCATCGCGGCCCTCGATCGCGTGCGCGTGGACGACGGCGCGCGGGTGCTGCGCACCATGGCCGACCGCGCGGCCGAACTCCTCGTCGACGGATCCGGAGAGCAGGCGCTGGAACGCATTCGACAGATCGGCGTCGACGTGACAGGAGACGTCGTCGCGCTGGCCGCCACCGCGGATATGCCTGTCGAGGTCCTGGCCGCGGTGCTCACCGACGCGGTGCGGGAACCGGTCGACGGTGCGGTGAGTGTGGGAGTCACCGGCGGGGACCTCGTGATCGGCGTCGTCGGGCTACCTTTCGGTCGGACGTCCACCCGCATGGCCGCCGATCTCGCCCTTGCGCTGCGTCGACTCGAGGACACCGTGACCGGACGGATCGCCGTGGGCGTGGGTACGGCTACAGAAGCCGCGGCCCTCGTCGGATGTGTGCGGACGGCACAGCATGCGCGTGAGGTGGCGGCGGCATCGGCTGACCGGATCGCCGTGCGGACCAGCGCGGACACCGGGTCGGCCGCCGTCCTGCTCTCGGTGGTGCCGGACGGACTGCGCGCTGCCTATGCCCGGCGGGTGCTCGGCGCGGTGCTCGAGCACGACAGCCGCACCGACGCGGGACTGCTGGACACGCTGCGGGCGTACCTGCACCACGACGGTTCGTGGAGTCGCACGGCGGACGCCCTCCACGTGCACGTCAACACGGTGCGGTACCGCATCGGACGGGTGGAGGCGCTGACGGACCGAGACCTGGGGACGACGGAGGACCGCACCGACGTCTTCGTCGCGTTGGCCGTGCTCGGGCCTCAGCCGACGACGCTGTAACCCCGCCAGGCGGATCCCGCGTCGGGGGCGTCCTCGCGTTCGACGGTCGCCTGGATGAGCCCGTAGGGACGGTCGTCGGCGTGGAAGACCTCGCCGTTGTTCTCGACACCGAAACGGTCGAGGTCGTACAGGAAGTGATGCTTGTTCGGTGCGCTCATCCGGATCTCCGCGATGAACGGGAATGCCTCCAGCGCAGCGCGTCCCATCGCGAAGAGTGTCTGTTGCAACGCGAGCGACTGGAGTGTGGCGAACTGCTCGATCATCACTGCCTTGACGCCGGCGTACACCTCGTCCCAGTCGACGTCGGTGGTGGTGTAGCGCCACCGGGCCTCGAGCGAGGTGGCCATGACGCGGTCATGAGTCGGGGCGAGCACGGTGTAGGAGTCCTCGAGGAAGCCGGCGAACTCGGAGCCCGTCGACTTCAGGATGATCAGATCCTTGAAACCCGCGGTGACCCAGGTCTTCTGCTCCGCTCCGGAGCCGCCCACGGTGACCGAGACGACCCGCGTCTCCTGGCCCTTGCGCACCCAGGTGTGATCGTGGGGGCGGCCGTCCACGGTGACACGCTCCCACGAGTACTCCTCGAGTTCGACCCGCGCCTCCGTCACCGGCTCGACGTCGTCGACGAAATGCCGTGCCAGATCCAGGCCGTACGATTCGAGATGCAGCAGGCCCTTCTCCTTCGCGTAGGCGTACGCGGTCTGCTTCTGGGTGTCCGTCGGCAGGACCGCGCCCTGGTCACCGACGAGATGGGCGGCGGAGAAGTCGCCCCGCAGTGCCGAGGACACGGAGATGTCCCGGATCTCGTGGCGGGCGGTGTCGCGGTAGATGCGCACCACTCGGTTCTCGGCCTTGCCGTACTGGTTGGCTCCCAGGACGATGTTCCCGGTCAGATCGGTCATGGGGTCAGCTTCCTCGATAGGTGGAGTACGCGAACGGGGACAGCAGCAGCGGAACATGGTGGTGCGCATCGACATCGAGGACGGTGAAGGTGATGGACACCTCGGGGTAGAAGGTCTGCGTCCCGGACTGCTCGAAGTACGCGGCGGTGTCGAACACGAGTGTGTAGACACCGGCCACCGCGTCGTCCGGGAGCAGTTCCTTGGCGCGTCCCTCCTCGTCGGTGATGCCGGTGGTGACCACGTCGCCGTGCTCGTCGACCACCGCGAGACCCACCCCCGTCGCCGGTGTCCCGTGCACCGCGTCGAGGACGTGGGTGCTGACACTCACTGTTCGGTCCGCTCGGTCAGCATGCGGGTCAACCTGATTCGATTGATCTTCGCCAGTTCTGTTCTCATCACGCGCCTCTCCGTCTCCGGATCGTTGTCGAGCCTCTCGGTGAGGATAGCGAGAAGCTCCGTCGCCGGTCGGCCGGTCGCACACACCAGGTACACGTGGCCGAACTTCTCCTCGTAGGTCCGGTTACCTGCCGCGAGCGCGTCCTTGACACTCTGGTCCGCCTCGCTCACCGCGGCCTGCTCGCGCTGCGACGACGAGCCGGCGGTCACCGACGCACCGATGCGCGGATGACCGTCGAGAGCCCGGTCGATCTCGGTCTCGGACAGCTCCGCCAACTCGCTGTCGGCGCGGTCGAGAAGGGCTTCGGCGCTGTCGAAGGGGCGACCGACGGCCACCCGGCGCGCCCAGATGGACGACGAGCAGCACTCGAACAAGGCGTGCATCGCGGCGCGATCGGACAGCCGATTGAATCCGTCGAGCCCGAGTGCTTCGTGCAGGAACACGAGCGTTCCCTTCTGTGGTGGGGATCAGGACAGGTCGTTCAGTCTGCCGAAACGCGCCGCGGCGATGGGATTCGCATCGGCGACCAGGTCGTCGAACCGGTGGTTCGCGATCTTCGCGACCTCGATCATGGCGAACGACCGCTCCGCACCCGGTGAGTTCTCCATCCGCGACCGCCCGTTGGCGAGCACCCGGTCGTAGTGCTCGGTCTCGGCCGCGCAGATGACGAGGGGGAAGCCGAAGTGATCCCGGTAGGCGGTGGCCAGGTCGACCACCGAGCGGTGCTCCTCGTCGCCGAGGTGCGCGAGCGAGACGTGGTCCTTGGCGAACGCGGTGCCGGTGTCGTCCTCGCTGCCCAGATCGGGGAAGGCGCTGATCAGCTCGACCTGCTCCTCCGTGGTGCCTGCGAGCAGGGAATCCTGGAACGCCTCCCGTAGTGCATGAGCATCCGCGTAGGGCCGCTGCTCGTACGCGCGACGCACCACCCAGTCCGATCCCTGCACCACGTCGCCGAACGTCGTCGAGAAGTCGTCGAGGCTCATCTCGTTGACGGCGTCGAGGGTGATCGAGTCGCCGGGGGAGCCCGCCACCGTCGCCCCGCGCGAGCCACCCACGTGGAAGAACAGGATGTTGAGGACGATCGCGGTGAACGCACCCAGCACGATGCCGCTCGAGAACAGCAGCTCGAGCCAGCTCGGGACACCCTCCGATACGGTCGGCTGGATCGTGACCAGCAGGGCCAGACCGAGACTCGTCGCGACGATGATGAGGTTGCGGTGGTCGGTGAAGTCCACCTTCGACAGGGTCTGGATGCCCACGACCGCCACGGTGGCGAAGAGCGCCAGCGCGGCGCCGCCCAGGACGGGTGACGGAATGGACGCGACCACCGCCGCCGTCTTCGGCAGCAGGCCCAGGACGATCATGATGGCACCGGCGGCGGCGACCACCCAGCGGCTGCGCACGCGCGTCAGGCGCACCAGGCCGACGTTCTCCGAAAAGGCCGTGTACGGGAACGAGTTGAAGGAGCCGCCGATCACCGTGGCCACGCCGTCGGCACGCAGGGTAGCGGCGATGTCGTCCTTCGTGATCCGCTTGCCGACGATCTCACCCGTCGCGAAGACGCTGCCCGTCGACTCGACCGCCGTGATCATCAGGACCACGATCATCGAGATGATGGCGATGACACTGAACTTGGGCGCGCCGAACAGGAACGGCTGCGTGAACCCTACCCACGACGCCTCGGAGACACCGTCGAACGTCATGTCGCCCAACACGTACGCGGTGGCGCTGCCGATGACGAGTCCCAGCAGCACAGCGATGGTGGCGGTGAAGCCGCGGAAGAACCGCTGGATCAGCACGATGATCACCAGCGTGCCGATCGCGTAGGCCATCCAGCGGCCGTTCGTCGGATCCTGTTCGTGGGTCGCAGGATTCGTGACGGCGTCGTTGACGGCCACCGGCAGCAGGGCGATACCGATGATGGCGATCACCGTCCCTGTCACCACCGGTGGGAAGAACCTCAGCAGCCTGCTGAACCAGGGGGCGATGAGAAACGTGAACAGGCCCGCCACGATGACGGCGCCGTAGACGTACAGCAGGCCCTCGGTCCCGCCGCCGTTCGCCATCGCGATCGCGATGACCGGGCTGACACCGGCGAAGGTGACGCCCTGCAGGAGCGGCAGCTTCACACCGATCTTTCGGAAGCCGACCGCCTGGATGATCGAGGCGATGCCACACGTGAACAGGTCGGCGTTGATCAGGTGGATCAACTGCTCGTTGGTGAGGCCGATGGCCCCACCGATGATGATCGGGACCAGCACCGCCCCGGCGTAGAAGGCGACGACGTGCTGGAACCCGTAGGCCGCCAGCTTGTGGGCGGGGAGAACCTCGTCGACGGGGTGACGCCGCGTGACGGCGGAGCGAACAGTCATGAGTGGACCTGGTTCCAGGCGAGGGCCGAAAAGGCCTGAGGCGGTGCCCTGCGACGGTGCAGGGCGGCGAGTGACCGGAGTGCGGTGCGATCAGACTCCGCCATGCGGGGCCACCCCGCCAGTCGAGACCGCACAAAGTCGGGGCACCGGTCCGCGCTGGTCGTTGGGTGATCCGCCAACAGGTGGTGAAGAGTGAGGGGCGATGAGCAACCACTATCACCACCTGGTGTTCGGACCCTCGGCGCTGGCGCGGCAGCGCGCGAAGGGCAGCTACACGGCCTACGGTGCGCAGACGGAACGCGGCGACGACGGACCCGACGCACTCGACGGCCGCGAGAAGGTGATCATCCGCGCCGCGGACCAGTTCTACCTGTCGACGGTCACCGAGACCGGATGGCCCTACGTCCAGTACCGCAGCGGGCCGGCCGGGTTCCTGCAGGTGCTCGACGACCACACACTCGCGTTCGCCGACTTCGCCGGGAACAACCAGTACGTGACGGCCGGCAATCTCGACGCGAACGACCGCGTGGCGCTGATCGTCGTGGACTACCCGCGCCGCCAGCGCGTGAAGATCTACGGGCGCGCGACGGTGGTCGAGGGAAGTGCGGACCCGGCGTTGCTCGAGCGACTTCGGCAGGTGCCCGGCGGCACCGTCGAGTCGCGGTGCGAGCGCAGCGTCGTGATCTCCGTCGAGGCGATCGACTGGAACTGCACCCGCAGCATCATCCCGCGCTACGACCAGGACTACGTGAGCAGGATGGGTGCGCTGTACGAGCGCGACGCCGCGGCGCGGGAGAAGGTGCTGCTCGACCGCATCGCCGAGCTCGAGGCGCGGCTGGAGTAGGGGGCGGGGGGTGCGCGGGGTGTTCCACTCGCGGGCGCTGGGGGCGGGTTCCCGCGCGTGGGTGCGAAAAGTGGGACGTGGCGCCCGGGAGGTGGAGTTTCTGCTGCCCTCGGCGGCGGATGGGGCGGGATCCCGCGCCATTCGGCGTCGAGCGGAGCGTCACGTGCGCGGGGTGTTCCACTCGCGGGCGCTGGGGGCGGGTTCCCGCGAGTGGGTGCGAAAAGTGGGACGTGGCGCCCGGGAGGTGCTCGACGCGCACTGGCGCCGGGGACGCAGCCCGTGCAGGGTGGTCGCATGACGACGGTCGGCGTGGTGCTCGCGGCGGGTGCGGGCACCCGGTACGGCGCCCCCAAGATCCTGGCGCACGACGGGCTCTGGTTGGACCTGGCGGTGCGGGCGCTGCGCGAGGGCGGGTGCGACGAGGTCCTGGTCGTCGTGGGTGCCGCGGCACCGGAGATGCCTCCCGGCGCGCAGGCCGTGGTGAACGACGAGTGGCGCACCGGCATGGGCAGCTCGGTCCGGGTGGGCCTGCAGACATGTGAGACGACCGACGCCGACCTCGCGGTGCTGCACCTGGTGGACACCCCCGACATCGGCGCCGAGGTGGTGGGGCGGGTTCTCGACCACGCCGCGAGCACTGGAATCGCGCGGGCCACCTTCGATGACACTCCCGGTCACCCCGTGGTGCTCGCGCGCCGGTGGTGGGCGGAGGTCGCGGAGGCGGCGACGGGGGATCAGGGCGCCCGCACCTTCCTCCGCGGCAACCCCGACGTGATCACCGTCGAGTGCGGGGACCTCGCGACGGGTCGCGATCACGACCGCCCGAGCCCCTGACGATTACGCCGAGGCCCGGCTGGGCACAGGACAGTCATGCCGATGAGTTCGTCCGAAGGTAAGTCCTGGACCCGCGACCGTGTCCACGCCCTGGGGTCCGAGCGACCCGTCTCCGTGCTCGACATCGGACCGGGGGTGGGGACCTACGCGAAACTGCTTGCAGGGCCGCAGCTCTCCCGCATCATCGGTGTCGAGATCTGGGAGCCGTACGTGGAGACCTACCGCCTCCACGAGTACTACGACGAGATCATCCTCGGTGACGCGCGCACGGTGGACCTGCCGACGGCGGACGTGGTGATCATCGGCGACGTGGCGGAGCACATGACCGAGGCCGACGCGGTGGCGCTGTGGGCCAAGTGCTGTGCGGCCGCGACGCGGGCGGCGTACCTGTCGATCCCGATCGTCCACTACCCGCAGCACGAGATCGAGGGCAATCCGCACGAGATCCACGTCGACGAGGACTGGAATCACGAGCGCGTGCTGTCCTCCTTCGAGGGCATCGGCGCCTGGGAACTCGGGTCCGAGGTCGGCGTCTACGAACGACTGCTCGCCTGACCGGACCGGAGAAGCCTGCCCAGTTCCTCGAGGTCGTCGACGACGAACTCCCAGTCGTCGGTGGGTTCGGACTCGGTCTGCTGCGGTCCGTGCTCGTGCGGGCGGCGCACGAAGGCGGTCTGTAGTCCGCACCCACGGGCGGCGGCGAGATCATCGTTGTGTGTCGCGACCATCAGGCACTGGCCGGGAGCGAAATCGAGCAACTCCGCCGTCCGCAGATACGACTCGGGAGTCGGCTTGTAGGCCTGCACCACCTCCGCGCCGAGGACCGCGTCCCAGGGGATGCCGGCACGCTTGGCCATGTCGAGGAGCAACGACACGTTGCCGTTGGACAGGGGTGCCACGATGACGGACTCGCGGACGGCTGCGATACCGGCGACCGAGTCCGGCCACGGCGGCAACCGGTGCCACGCCAGAGTGAGATCGTCGACCGCCTCGGTGGGGAGCACGTACTCCGCCAGCAGTTCCACGAGACTCTCGCGGTGCAGCACGTCGAGCTTGGTGAAGGGGCGCTCACCGGTCCGGATCGGTTGCATCGAGGGCTGGTACCTCGCACGCCACAGGTCCGCGAAGTCGCCCGGATCGATGTCGTCGCGTTCGGGGGCGTACTCCTCCAGCCAGCGCCGCACCTCGTCGGCGATTCCCCCGCGCCAGTCGACGACGGTGCCGAACACGTCGAAGAGAGCGGCCCGGACCTCTGTCACGACGCGTGCCCGTACGAGCCGGGAGACGGGAACGCCCGCCCTCGTCGATCGGTTCTCACGTGCGGACTGTCGTCGGCCATGAGAGGAGCGTAACGGGGGCGGGCGTCCGGCCGGCTCACTTCAGTTCTGCGAGAACAGTTCCCTGGGTGATGGCGGAGCCGGGCTCCACGGCGAGTCCGGTGACGACGCCGTCCTTGTGGGCGGTGACGGGGTTTTCCATCTTCATGGCCTCGAGGACGGCGATGAGGTCGCCGGCGACGACTTCCTGGCCCTCGGTGACGGCGACCTTGACGACGGTGCCCTGCATGGGTGCGGTGACGGCGTCACCGGACGCGGCAGCGCTGCCGGCGCCGCCACGGGTGCGCGCCTTGGGCTTGCGACGAATGACGTTGCCACCGGCAGCAGCATTGCCGCCGAGCGAGAACTGGCCGGGCAGGGACACCTCGACACGGCGGCCGCCGACCTCGACGACGACGTTCTGTCGGGGTCCGTTCTCGTCGTCCTCGATGGGGGCGCCGGCGGTGAACGGTTCGACGGTGTTGTCCCACTCGGTCTCGATCCACCGGGTGTGGACGTCGAAGGACTGACCGTCGCCGATGAAGGCCGGGTCGGAGACGACGGCGCGGTGGAACGGGATGACGGTGGCGAGGCCCTCGACGCGGAACTCGGCGAGGGCGCGGCGCGAGCGAGCGAGGGCTTCCTCGCGGGTGGCGCCGGTGACGATGAGCTTGGCGAGCATGGAGTCGAACTGGCCGCCGATGACGGAGCCGGACTCGACACCGGAGTCGACGCGCACGCCGGGGCCCTCGGGGGCGATGAAGGTGGTGACCGGTCCGGGGGCGGGGAGGAAGCCGCGGCCGGCGTCCTCACCGTTGATGCGGAACTCGAAGGAGTGTCCGCGCGGTGCCGGGTCCTCGGTGATGGAGAGTTCGTCGCCGTTGGCGATGCGGAACTGCTGCAGCACCAGGTCGATGCCGGAAGTCTCCTCGGTGACGGGGTGTTCGACCTGCAGGCGGGTGTTGACCTCGAGGAAGGAGACGAGTCCGTCCTGTCCGACGAGGTACTCGACGGTGCCGGCGCCGTAGTAGCCGGCTTCCTTGCAGATGGCCTTGGCGGAGGCGTGGATCTCGGCGCGCTGGTCGTCGGTGAGGAACGGTGCGGGAGCTTCCTCGACGAGCTTCTGGAAGCGGCGCTGCAGGGAGCAGTCGCGGGTGCCGGCGACGACGACGTTGCCGTGTTGGTCGGCGATGACCTGTGCTTCGACGTGGCGGGGCTTGTCGAGGTAGCGCTCGACGAAGCACTCGCCACGGCCGAAGGCGGAGACGGCTTCGCGGGTGGCGGAATCGAAGAGCTCGGGGATCTCCTCGCGGGTGCGGGCGACCTTCATGCCGCGTCCGCCGCCGCCGAAGGCGGCCTTGATGGCGATGGGGAGGCCGTGCTCGTCGGCGAAGGCGAGGATCTCGTCGGCGTCCTTGACGGGTTCGGACGTGCCGGGCACGGAGGGGGCCTTCGCGCGGGTGGCGATGTGGCGGGCGGTGACCTTGTCGCCGAGGTCGCGGATGGACTGCGGGGACGGTCCGATCCAGATCAGGCCGGCGTCGAGGACGGCCTGGGCGAAGTCGGCGTTCTCGGAGAGGAAGCCGTAGCCGGGGTGGATCGCGTCGGCGCCGGACTTGGCGGCGGCGTCGATGATCTTGTCGATCGCGAGGTAGGACTCGGCGGAGGTCTGACCGCCGAGGGCGAAGGCTTCGTCGGCGAGGCGGACGAAGGGCGCGTCGGCGTCGGGTTCGGCGTAGACCGCGACGGAGGTGTAGCCGGCGTCGGCCGCTGCGCGGATCACACGTACCGCTATCTCACCGCGGTTCGCGACGAGAACCTTGCTGATGCGGGCAGTGGCGTGGCTGGGCACGAAGCCTCCTGTGAGGTCGGGTGGGCCGTCGCGTGGTGTCGCTCCGGCGGACGAGCACGGGCCTTCGCCCGCGCCATCGGTTGGTCATCCTAGTTTCGGAGTGTAGGGGTGAGGTCACTCCGGGCCCGCACGAGGTGTGTCCCGGTGGTCACGACGTCGCTGAGCACGGTCCGCAGTTCTGCCACGAACCGGTGGACGGCAGCGGTGGCGACCTCGCTGCTGGGGAACCGGGCCGAGATGTTGACGCCCTGCGGAGTGCGATGCACCCACAGGTAGACGTCGTGGTCGTACTTCCTGCTCCGCAGTGCGCGCGCGTTGACGTCGGGCCACGTCCGCGCGTCGGGTGCGAAGCGCACGTCCATGAAGGAGACGACGAAACGCGGGGTGTCGTGCAGGTCGATCGCCTCGGCGACGAGATCGAGGGGGACGCGCGAGATCGGACGAGTGCGTGCGATCTCGGCTCCCGCGCGCACGACGACGTCTCCGAACGACTCGCCGTCCGCGACGTCGAACGCGAGGGGAGCCACGCCGACGAACCAGCCGAGGGACGCGGCCCACGACGGGTCGTGACGGGTGTGCATCGGGGTGACCGTGCGGAAGCGCCCGGCACCGGACACGGCAGCCGCCGCAGCGCCCATCGAGGCCATGAGGCCGGCGGAGAAGCCCGGACCGGCGCGGCGGCACGCCACGGTGAACGCGTCCGCCTCCTCGGGCGAGAGGATCCACGCGGACAGTCCGGCCTGCGGGATCGGCACCTCCGGGACAGGTCCGATGTCGAGCGGGAAGGACGGGAATCGTCCCCCGTCCTCGGCGAGGAAGTTCGCCCACTCCACGGCGGCGTCGTGCGTCCGGTCGACGCCGCTGCAGAGGGTGCGCTCGAGTTCGCCGAAATCGAGGTAACTGCCGGTGGGGAAGAGCCCTGCCGGGGCGCCGGTGGTCTCCTGCTCGTAGAGGCGGGTGAGTTCGTGCGCGATGAGCACGATGGACAGTCCGTCGATGATCGAGTGATCGGCGGCGAAGAACACGGTGAAGTGGTCCGGTGCCGCGTCGCCGCCGGAGTGTCCGGTGGGTTCGAGAGTGACGAACGCGTACGACGGCCACACCAGCGGCGACGTGTACTCGTCGAACAGGTGCTGAAGATGCTGGTACACCTCGCCGGCCTGCGTGCACGCGTCCTGCTGAATGACCCAGATGTCGGTGGCACCGACCGGGGCCGTCACGCGCGAGAGCAGGCCCGTGTCGGGGTCGACGGTGGCGTTGGACCGCATGCCCTCGTGCCGGTCGATCCACGCCAGCACCGCGCGCCGGAACGCGGCGGTGTCGAGCGGGCCCGCGATGTCGAACGCGGTGCCGAGCCACGACTCGCGACCGGCGGACGGCCAGGCCAGGGTGCGACGCAGGTGCGCCTCGTGCACGTAGGAGGTGGGCCGATCGTCGGGCAGCCACCCCGCGTCCTCCGGCGTCGATGCGTGCGGACCGACACTCGGGATCCATTCGGTGAGGGTGCCTGCCGGAATCGGGTAGTCGACCAGTTCGGTGAACTCCACGATTCGGCTGTCCTTCCACACCGGCGCGACGCCCCGTCCGGACGCCGCTCTCGGTACCTCAGTCTACCGCCGAGAGCGACATTGTCCGAACAAAGCGGCGAGTCAGGACCGCAGGTGCTGTTTGACGCGGCTGAGCATCGCCGACATCCCGCGCAGCCGTAGCGGACTCACGGCCGCCGCGAGTCCCAGCTCGGTGTAGAAGTCGTCCGGGACGTCGAGGATGTCGTCGGCGGGAAGACCGTCGAGCCCCTGCGCCAGGATCGACGCGAAGCCGCGCGTGGTCGGTGCCTCCGGCGGGGCGCTGAAGTACAGGCGCACCGCAGACCGGTCGGACGAGTCCACCGACAGGAACAGCGGTGACTGGCACTCCGGGACGGGCTCCATCGCGGCCTGCTCGAGACCTGCGGGCAAGGCCGGCAGCTCCTTGCTGAACTCGAGCAGCATCGTGATCTTGTCCTGGCCCTCGACGGCCGCGAAGTCGTCGACGATCTCGGCCAGCGGCGCGGGCAGTGTTCCGCTCACTGCAGGGCTCCGGGCTCCTCGCCGCGCGCGATCGGTGTGCGCACGGCGTTGCCCCACTCGGTCCAGGAACCGTCGTAGTTCCGGACGTTCTCGTAGCCGAGCAGATGCGTCAGCACGAACCACGTGTGCGACGACCGCTCGCCGATGCGGCAGTACGCGATGACGTCGGCGTCGGAGGACACGTCCCCGTAGACCTCGTCGAGCTCGGTGCGGGACTTGAACCGGCCGTCGGGTGCCGCGGCCTTCGCCCACGGGATGCTCAGCGCTGTCGGGATGTGTCCACCGCGCAGCGCGCCCTCGTCGGGGTAGTCGGGCATGTGGGTGCGCTCGCCGGTGTACTCGGCGGGGGACCGCACATCGACCAGCGGGCCGGATCCGAGGTGTGCGAGGACGTCGTCCTTGAACGCACGGATGGCTGCGTCGTCGCGCTCGACGACGGGGTAGTCCGCCCCGGAGATGTCGGGGACGTCGAGTGTGGTGTCGCGGTTCTCGGCGAGCCAGGCGTCGCGTCCACCGTCCAGCAGGCGCACGTCCTCGTGGCCGAACAGGGTGAAGACCCACAGCGCGTACGCGGCCCACCAGTTGCTCTTGTCGCCGTAGATGACGACGGTGTCGTCGCGCGAGATGCCCTTGCGGTTCATCAGGTCGGCGAACTTCTCGCCGTCGACGTAGTCGCGCGTGACGGGGTCGTTCAGGTCGAGATGCCAGTCGATCTTGACCGCGCCGGGGATGTGGCCGACGTCGTAGAGGAGCACGTCCTCGTCGGACTCGACGACCTTGAGTCCGGGTGTGCCGATGTTGGCGGAGAGCCACTGCGTCGTGACGAGTCGTTCGGGGTGCGCGAACGACGCGAAGGCGGGGTGGGGATCTGGCGCGACGGACACGTGCGTCTCCTGAGGTTGTCAGACGGGGGGTCGAACTGATTGTGCGTGACCACACGATCCTAGGGCGCGCGTCGGGACGGCGTCAGACGCTGGTGTCGTCGATCCCGTCACGATGCGCCGCGGCGCTCTCCCACAGATCGGCGATGCCGACACCCACCTCGGCGAGCAACCGGCGTACCAGCGGCAGCCCGATACCGATGACGGACGACGGGTCACCCTCGATGCCGTCGACGAACCAGCCACCGAGACCGTCGAGGGTGAACGCCCCCGCGACGGCGAGTGGCTCGCCCGAGCGAAGGTAGGCCTCGAGGTCCCGCTCGGTCGGCGAGGAGAAGTGCACCGTGGTCCCGCAGTGGGCCGCGCCGCGTGCGGTCACCCGGCCGTCGTCGAGCCGTAGGACGCAGTGACCGGTGAGCAGGTCACCGCTCGCACCGGCCATCGCCGCCCAGCGTTCGCGAGCGACGGCGACGTCTCGTGGTTTGCCCACGAGGTCGCCGCCGATCGACAGCATGGAGTCGCAGCCCACGACGACGACGGTGCCGGTCGACAGCTCCGGATCGTGGGCGAGAGCCTCTGCGATCACGGCCGCCTTGGCCGCGGCCAGCTCGGTGACCACCACCTCGTGCGGGGAGTCGGAGGGCAGTGCTGCGGCGACCGCGTCCTCGTCGACGTCCGAGACCCGGACGATCGGATCCACCCCGGCTGCCCGCAACACGGCCAGGCGGGCGGGCGAGCGCGACGCGAGTACGAACCGGACCGTCACCGCGGTCCGGTGACCCCGGTGGTGAACGAGTAGGGCGAGAAGGCCGTGCCCGCGCGGTGCATGGTGGACGGGCGACCCCAGTGATCGAGCACGGGGATCTCGGTCGGCCCGGCGTCGGCCGTGGCGGCGGACAGGACGGCCACGAGGGCGGCGATCTCCTCGTCGGTCGGGTTGCCCGACTCGACGCGCAGGAAGGGCGCCGAGGGAGCGGTCTCGTCCGTACCGGACTCGGTCCGGTCGTCGGCTGATGTCACGAAGCGTCTCCTCCAGGTGCAGGTGTTCCCCGAACTCTAGGGGACGGTGACCGGCGCGTCGGCCGCGGTCCGGGTGTCCACCGCGAACCGTAGGGCGGCCTCGCACGGCTGGGCGACGAGTGCGAGGTGGTCCGTGACGGCGGCCACGAAGGCCTCGATCGTGGTGCGGGCGGTCGGGTTGTCGGGGAACCGGCTCCGCAGTGCGAGACCGTCCGCGGTGCGGGAGATCCAGAACTGCGCGTCGTCGGAGACGGTGACGTTGGAGATGTGGTGGGCGTCGATGCTGCGCAGCAGGTCGTGTCCGGGGGCCGACCGGTAGTCGACGTAGGACACCATGAAGACGTCCTTGCGCGGGCGCCGGAGTCCGCCCGCGGCCTCGACCACGCGGGCGATGGGCACCTCGCCCAGCGCGACCGCGCGTCGCACCGCCGGACCGGTCGAGCGGATCGTGGCCCTCAGGTCGCTCTCGGTGACGACCTCGAGCGGCGCGTTGGTGACGAACCAGCCGACGGACGACCGCCACGCCGCGGATCGACGGGTGTGCAGCGGGAACAGCAGGGGAACCGTGGCGGCACCACCGAGGTCGCGTACCGCGTGCGCCATGGCCGCGAGCACACCGGCGTAGAGGCTGGCCCCGTCGGCCCGGCACCCGGTCTCGGCCGCGTCGGCCTCCCGTGCGGTGAGCAGGGTGTCGACGCGGACCGCACAGCGGTCCGTGCGCCCGTGCGGGACTCCGAGATCGAGAGGGAACTGTGGCGGAGCGCCGGCGCCCGCGTGCAGGAAGTCGACCCACGTGCGGAGCCGGTCGTCCGCGAGGTCGATCGGCGTGCCCGCGGACTCGGCTGCGCAGTAGTCGACGAAGTCACCCGGATCCGGCGCGGGTCTCCGGCTCGCCGAGATAGCCCCGACGGACGTCGTCGATGACGACCGCCAGCGAATAGGCGTCGACGTGCGCGTGATCGAACCCGCACACCACCGTGGAGACGTCCGGACGATCGATGGCGAGGAAGGTGTAGGCCGGTGCGGAGAAGGGAGCGCACGCGGCGTCGAGCGCGGCGCGCACGACGCGGTGCGCCTCCGGGACGGACGGGACCGCGATGTCCGGTCGTCGTCGGAGGGTGAGCGCACCCTGCGGATGGTTCACGCGTGACGGACCGGCGTCGGACCGCACGAACCCGGTCCGGAGCGAACCGTGGCGTGCGACCAACCGCTCGAGAGAACGCTCCAGGGCATCGGTGTCCAGCGGCCCCGGGACGTCGAACGATGCTGCGAGCCAGGTGCTTCCGTCGTCGACGTCGGCGAGGTGCGCACTCTGGTTGAACGACGGCGGGACCGTCGACGGAACGGGTTCGGCGTCGGAACGCACGAGCCACTGCAGGACGACGCCGGGGCGCGGGGCCCAGGCGTCCACTCCGATCACGTGCACGCGCCACCACCGACGACGCGGTTCCCGTCCCGCGCGACCGTCTGCAGGACCTCCCGCAGGTGCTGGTGGTATCGCGCCACCTGCCGCTGAGCCTCGGGCGTCGCGGGAGTCTGCGACCCGAGATAGAAGTGGCGATCGTCCCGGTTGAACCACATGGACGCGTTCGCGGTGCGGCCCTCGCCGGTGAACAGGATCGCGTCGTCGTCGGCCTCGGAGCCGTGGCCGGGGAACCAGCGGAAATCGATGTAGGACAACAGGTGCGGGCTCGATGCCAGTCCGGCGCCGCCGACACCGGACTCGAAGAGCAGCTGCAGCACCTTCCCGATCGGCGCTGCCGCGGTGGCCTTCGTGCGGGCGTAGGCCTCGCTCGCCCGACCGACGAGGGTGCGGAAGTCGCCGGCGCCCGCCACGGGGAACGTCACGGGCGCGAAATTGCAGAACCAGCCCTGGGACAGGGCGAAGTCCCCGAGGTGGCGGGTACCGAGCACGGTGATGCCGGCGTAGTCGTCTCGGCCCGCGAGCTCGTGATCGGTGATCGCGACCGCGGCGAACAGGCCCGTGACGAACTTCCCACCCGCCTCCCGGCACGCGGCGTCGAAGTCCGCGGTGTCGTCCGCGCCCAGCAGGTCCATCTCGATCGGTTCGACGGGAGCGGTCTCACCCGGTGCGAGTCCGAGGTCGAGCGGGAAGGACGGCATCGCGCCGCCGTGGGCTCGCACGACGTCGATCCACTCGGCCAGCTCGGGGGAGTCGGCGTCGACGGCCTCGGCCTTCTCGTTCTCGATCGCGACGTGCTCGAGGAAGCTCCCGGTCCACGCCGAGATGTCGGTGGGTGCACGGTTCGACTGCGCCGCGCGATAGAGATCGATCAGCTCCGCCAGGACCAGGACCTGCGAGGCGCCGTCGGAGAACGCGTGGTCCGCTCCGTAGTAGAGCGTGAATCCCCCCGGTCGCGCCACCGCCCCGAACGCCACGGCGGGCCAACTCAGGGGTGTGGCGTCCCGCGAGAGCCGATCGCGCACGTAGTCGAGGAACTGGTCGGGCGCCGAGCACCCGCCCGCGGAGACGGCCCGCAGGCGCGCGGCCGCCGGGGGAACGCGGCGCCGCACGACCGCGCCGCCGTCCGTCTCGAACCACGTCTGCAGTCCCTCGTGGCGCAGGAGGAACTGCTCGAAGGCGAGGGTCAACGCGGCGACGTCGAGATCTCCGGCGACCTCGGTCGCGGAGCCGAGGTACGCGGTGTGCGTGCCTCCCCGGTCCGCCACCGCGCGCACACCGCGAACATGGTTCTCCTGCAGGAACGACGGCGGGGTGGGATCGACCGGTGCGGACTCGACGAGCGGCCGTGCGTCGTCGACCGGATGCCACTCGAGCAGTTCGCCGGGTGCGGGTTTCCAGTTGCGCATCGCCGTGATGATCATGCGTGCACCGTCCTGTCCGCCCCGCTCTCGACGACGGCGCCGGCGGACTCGCGCAACACCTCCTGGAATCGGGCGAGGTAGGCGTGCACGTTGCGGACCGCCTCCTCGTGGCCGGGGAACCGGGCCGCGATGCTGAGGCCGAGCGGCGTGCGGAGGATCCAGAAGTAGACCTCGTCGCGGGAGGCGGTGGCACTGCGGAGTGTGCGCGTGTTCCACAGCGGCCACGACTCGGCATCGGGGGTGTGGCGCAGATCGAGGTAGGACACCACGAACTGCGGCACCGAGTCCACGTTCAGCAGCCGCGCGACACGGGAGTACGGCTGGCGCGCATAGCCCTTGACGGCGTCCAGGCCGGCGGCAGCGCGGCGCACGGCGTCGTCCACGTCCGAGGCGGGGTCGACGTGGACGTCGACCGGCACCACTCCCACGTACCAGCCGACCGATTCGGCGTACTGGGGCTCGAAGCGCGTGTGCATGGGCATGGTCACACGCAGTCGGTGTTCACCCGCGAGGTCGCGGGAGGTCAGTGCCAGCGCACCGACCACGGCCGCGGTCATGGACGCACCCCGCGCGCGGGTGTGTGCGGCGAGCGCGTCGGTGTCCGCCGCACTCAACAGGTACCGGGAGAGACTGCTCTGCCGCTCGGGACCGTGCTCGTCGTCGGCGCCGACCGGGAGGGGGAACGGGGGGAAGCTGCCGTCGGAGAGGAAGGACGACCAGGTGCGGACCACCTCGTGGTCGGGGGTCAGGCAGTCACCGGTCTCCCGGTCGACGACGCTGAAGTCGAGATGACTGCCGATCGCCGCCAGCCGTGGATCGCGCGCGTGGATCTCGAACTCGTACAGCCGGCGGAGTTCGCTGACGGCCAACAGCATCGAGTACGCGTCCATGACGGAGTGGTCGGCTCCGAAGACGAGCAGGAACCGGTCAGTCTCGTCGTCCTCCTCGGTCGACGAACTCGGGGCGATGTCCTCGACCGTGGCGACCACGCAGTGCGGCCACCGGAACGGCGACAGGGTGCGGGCGAAGAAGTCCGAGACGTCGGCGTGCACGTCGGATCCCGTGCGCCGACGCCCGAGTACACGCGGAACCACGTCCACCGCATCCTCCGGGACGGTGGAGCGGGCGAGACGGGCGCCGCCGTCGGCGTCGACGCCGTCCGTCGTGACCGTCGAGCGGAAGGTCTCGTGGCGAGAGGTCCACGCGCGCAGAGCACGACGCAGCGCCTCGGCGTCGTACCGGTCGTGGATCTCGAACACCGCCCCGATCCAGGCGGCGCCGATCTCGTCCGAGGATCCCGTGGCAGCCTTGGCGAGGCTGTGACGGCAATGTTCCTCGTGCGTGTAGGCCAGTGGTCGGTCGTCCCGATACCAGCGGTCGGTCGCGGTGACGGTGGGGATCCACTCGGTCACCACGCCCCGGGGGAGCGGGTGATCGGCGAGCTCGGTGAATTCCATCTTCGGTCTCACGTCCGTTCGGGTCGAGATCGCAGGGTCGGGAAGTGGAGCGGTGCGCTCAGGGCATTCCGCGATCGGTGCGGGGGCGCAGGAGATGTCGCGCGGAGAAGGATCCGCTGTCGCTGTCGTAGGCGCGGATCATCACGAGTCGGCAGGCGTGGAGCGCGGACACCCCCGGCACGTACAGCACGAGCGCTGCCGCCGCGAGCGCGTGGCGTCGATGCAGTCGCAGGGTTCGGGGGAGGCACGCCATGTAGCGGACGAAGGACCGCATTCCCGATTCCATGCGCCGCGGCGACACTCCCACGGTGAGGGAGGGCAGAAAGGCGTTGCGCCCGCCCGACTCCTGGACGCAGAGCCCCATGTCGACGTCCTCGAAGACGTCGCGGCGCAGCGAGACGTCCTCGCGGATCAGCTTCCACGTCTCGCGGCGCAGGATCATGTTGGAGCCGTACAGGACCGGAACGTCGCGGACCTCCGGCGTGGACGGCGACCGCCGGGCGAGCGGTGACCACCGCGCCTTGATGCGGGCGGCCGCGTCGCCGTAGGGCAGCTCGTACGCCTCACCGCGTCCGCACGCGGCGGCCCAGTGCTGGTCGACGTCGGCGGCGAAGAAGTCGAGAATCGTTGCCGCCCAGTCATCGGGCACGCGGGTGTCGGCATCGATCCGGGCGACGAGATCCCCGGACGCCGCATCCATACCGGCGTTCCGGGCGAAGACGAGACCCTGCTGCTTCTCGGTCACCACGCGGATCTCGGGGTGGTCCGTGGCATGTCGTCGCACGATGTCACGGGTGCCGTCCGCGGAGTTGTTGTCCACGACGATGATCTCGGTGATGCAGTCGAGCTGGGTGCACAGCAGGTCCAGGCACGCGCCGATACACTCCTCCTCGTCGAATGCCGGGACGACGACGGACAGGGACAGTCGGTTCATCGGGAGGTCTCCGTTCGCGAGGCGGTCGGGTGCAGCGGGGCCCTGCGGCACTGCGCTGCCGCCTCGACGAGGTCGGCGCACCGCCGGACCGCATCGGTGGGCGAGACGAGGGAATCCGCGAGACGCTCTGCAGCAGAACCTGTCCGTGGGTGGAGCACCCGGGTCAGAGCGGCATCGAGCGAGGCGGAGGACGCCGATCGTGCGGCGACGCTCGCGCCGACTCGCGAGGCGACGACGCGTCGTCCCCACAGGGGTTGATCGGCACCGACGTGACACACGAGAGTGGGTCGACCGGCGCGCAGACCGGCGGCGGTGGACCCGGCGCCGCCGTGGTGGACGACGGCCTCGCACTGCGGGAGCACCGCGGTGTGGTCGACGGCCGACACCGAGAGGACATCGTGCCCGAACTCGCTGGAACCGGGGGCGTTCTCGCGCAGCAGCCGGTCGTCCCAGCCGCCGACGAGCAGAACGCGTCTCCCGGCACGCCGAACGGCAGCGACGAGTTCGTCGAGAAGAGCCGCGCCGCCGGGGACCGTCATGCTGCCGAACCCGATGTACACCGGTGGTGTGCCCGCGCGGAGCCAGGAATCGAGACCGTCGGTGACCGGGGCAGCTCGCTGCACCGCGGCGCGAGTGCGGGCGTCGGGATGCAGGAAACCGGTGAGCGGTCGCGCCGGGCCCCATTCCTCCGTGAGCCCGGGAAACAGCGCCGCGTCGTACGCCTGGATCTCGGTTACGCCCGAACGCGCCAGCGCCCCAGCGACACTGGATGTCATGGGCGGAAGTCCGAGTTCTGCTCGGAGGGTGGTGTGCGCACCACGGGAGGCGCGCCACAGTGTGGTGTCGAGCGCCCACCACGCCGCGCGGTGCACGAAACCCGGGAGGGCCGACGGTACCGGGACGACGGAGGCGACGCCGTTGCTGCGAACCGGGCAGAAGTGCAGGGGTGCGTAGGGGATCGAGTGCACCTCGGCGACGTCGTACGCGCTCTCCTGACCGACGGACGACCCCACGAGGACATCGCTGCCGGCGGCCAGGTCGGTCAGTGCGGCTCGCGCGGCGCGACCTCCCGCGACGGTGATGGCCGTGACGGCTGCCAACCGGCGGCGCGGGTTGCGCGAGGCCATGTCTCGGGTCACGAGGGGCGAGGTGAGCAGCTCCGCGGTGTCCACACCGCACGGGCGAGCATCGAGGCCGGCGGACGCGGCGAAGGCGACGAGGTTCGGCGGAACGGCGAGCACCACCCGGTGTCCACGTCGTTCCAGCTCGGTGGCCAGGACGACGCCGGGCTGCACGTCGCCTCTACTTCCCTGAAATACCAACGTGAACTGCATGTCTCACCCCCTCGAGCGTTGCTCCGCGACCCCCGCGCGCCGAGCGTCCGCAACTGATGACCTCCGCGAACTGTTCGTGGAACGACCATTGCAGACATGGTGGGACTCCGCCAATCGTGACGTCCTACGCCACACCGACACGCCAGGGTGACGAGTGTCTCGCTGTCCGAGTTGCGATCGGGCCCGTCGTGACATCCCACGCCGCTGCGCCGACCCGACCTCCTTGTTCGGCGTATTCTGCTGTCAGCCTTGACAAGTCGACTGCGGCGCTGCTTGTGACCAACGTGCGTTCCCGACCTCGAGGTCTGTCCGTGGTCCAGTTCTCGGATCGGCACCACGACATGCCGTCCCGTGCGTCGAATGGTACGAACAAGTGACACAAGCGGACGAGACGCCATTTCCGGCGCACTCCACATCAGGTATGTCCGAGGGGGAATCGAGTCGTGCGCATCGTCATGGCCGTCAGCGGAACGCGAGGCGACGTACAACCTGCCGTCGTCCTGGGTTCGGATCTGGCGGGCCGGGGCCACCACGTTGTCATGGCAGTTCCGCCCAACCTCGTGCACCTGGCCCGCGGGGTCGGACTCGAGACGGTGCCGTTCGGGTACGACACCCGCGAGCACATGAACTCGGACCTGGTCCGTCACGGCCTGTCCCGCGGGTCGGTCGCCGACCGTGCGCGGGCGCTCGCCGCACTGTGGAACTTCGGGTGGGACCAGATGGTGACGGAACTGCGCGACGTCGTCGACACCACGGCGCCGGACGTGCTGCTCACCGGCATCACCACCGAACAGATCGCGCTGCCCCTCGCCGAGGCGCGCGGGATCGGTCTCGTCGCGCTGCATCACGCGCCGGTGCGCTCCAACCCGCGGTACTCACCGGTGCCCGGCATCGACGGTGCGCCGGCTGCGGTCGTCGGACTTGCCTGGACCGTGCTGGACCATGTCCTGTGGACGGCGACCCGGCGGCGCGAGAACACGCTGCGCCGCTCCCTGGGCATCCCCACGGTGTCGTCACCGCTTCCCGGTCGCATGGCCCGTCGCCGGACCGTCGAGATCCAGGCCTACGACCGGGTGTTCTGCCCCGAACTCGCCGTCGACTGGGACGGCACGCGTCCCCTCACAGGTTTCCTCGAGGTGTCCCCGGAGCTGCGGGCACGGATGGATCCGCAACCGTCCGACCCGTCCCTGGACGAGTGGATCGACGACGGCCCCCCGCCCGTCTACGTCGGCTTCGGATCCATGCCGGTGACGAACCCGGCGGCCGTCCTGGCCGCCGTCGCGGATGCCGCGGCGCGCGTGGGCGAACGGGTTCTGCTGTGCGCGGGCTGGAACGACGTCGACTCCGCCGACGCGCTCGGTGATCACGTCCGTGTGACCGGCGCCGTCGACCACACCGCGGTCTTCCCCCGGTGCCGCGCCGTCGTGCACCACGGCGGCGCGGGG
This sequence comes from Rhodococcus sp. SORGH_AS_0301, assembly GCF_030818285.1. NCBI lineage: Bacteria > Bacillati > Actinomycetota > Actinomycetes > Mycobacteriales > Nocardiaceae > Rhodococcus > Rhodococcus sp. SORGH_AS_0301. The sequence continues at coordinate 2,245,394 of NZ_JAUTAC010000002.1, read as the reverse complement.
ACCACCGCGGCGGGACTGCGGGCCGGACGGCCGACGGTGGTGTGCTCGGTGTCGTCCGATCAGCCCTTCTGGGGTCGGCGGGTCGTCGCCCTGTCGTGCGGCGCCGCGATGTCCGCCTCCGACATCACGGCGCAGTCGTTGGAGAAGGCGTTGCGCCTCGCTCTGACGCCCGAGGCGGCCGCGGGCGCAGCCGCCGTGGCCGCCGCCATGACGAGTCCCGCGGAGGCGGTCCGCCGCGCGTCCGACCTCGTGGAGTCGGCCCGCCCCGCACCGACGGACGCGGTGGTCGCATGACGGCGCGGCTTCAGGATCAGGACTTCACCTACTGGTTCCTCTCCGAGGCGTTCGGGTGGGACGTGGTCCTGCAACTCGTGTGGCGCTTCGACGACGCGGTGCCGGACGCCGACGTGACGGCGATGGCGGTGGGACTCGCGCGCGGAGCACTGCATCGACGCATCGTGCGACCGTCGATTCCCGTCGCCCGCCCGGGCTGGGTCCGGTCCGACCGGGATCCCGCCGTTCGGCTCGATGACGAGTCTGTGACACCGGACGAGGTCCTCGACTGGGCGACGCGCGATCTCGAGACCGTCGACCTCGACGCCGAGGCGGGGCGCTGCTGGGCGCTGCGGTCCACCCGGACGACCACCGGTGGATCGGCGCTGTCTCTCACCTGCCTGCACCTCGTCGCGGACGGCCGAGCGATGACGGCGGCCGCTGTGGCCGCCGTCGCCGACACGGCCGGGGTGCGCGACGACATCGGCGCCGCGCCGACCGGGCCGTCCGCACTCGTCGGGGACGTCGGCGACGCAGCACGTCAGGTGGTCGGAGCCGTGGCCGGCGTGGCACGGACCGCCGTCGCGGTGGTGTCCGATCTCCGCTCGACCGACTCCGGCGTCGCACGTCCGGCCTCCGTCACCCCGCGCACCCCCGCACACACCCGTGCGCCGCTGGCTCGTCCGTCCTGGGCGACGGTCACGGTGCCGGTGGCGGAGTGGGACGCCGTCGCGCAGCGTCACGGCGGGACACGGAACTCGTTGTTCGTCGCGGTACTCGCCGGTGCGCTCGTCGCCACCGGCTACGCAGACGACGGGCTGCCCGTGAAGGTCGGCATCCCGATGAGTCTGCGCCGGGGTGACGACGATCAGCGCAGCAACGCCACCGGGGGCGTGTCGATCTCACTCGCCGAGCGCGTGGTTCCGGGCTCCGATCTGGGCGGTGTCCGCGCGCTGTGCCGGGACGCGTTCGCGGCGCTGTCCGCCGGACGCCGGCCGGCGATGATTCATCTGCAGCCACTGCTCCAGGTACTCCCGCTGTCCGTCGTGACGTCCGTGGTGACGGGCGGCGGGTCCGGTATGCCCGACGTGGTCGCGTCGAATCTCGGGTCCTTCGACGGTCTCCGCCGGGTCGGCGGCCGTACCGCCACGGACGTCGCCTTCCGGGGAACAGCGCACCACGTCGACCCCGCCGGCACGCAACGCTTCGGCGAGGGCGTGCAGTCCTGGTACCTGGAGACGGACGGTGCGGCGACCTTCGCCGTGGCCGGGTTCGACGAGACACGCGTGGGTTCCGCGCAGGCGCTGACGACAGCCCTGTCCGCGGAGCTCACCGGATGGGATGTGCCGCATGAGTTCTGGTGACGTGACCACTGCTCAGGTCCGCCCGGCAGACCGCGTGGCGGGTGCCGACGAGTCGTACGCGTTGGCGGAGCGACTCTTCGGATGGACGGCGCCGATCCAGTACCTGTGGATCTTCCCGGCCGACCCGGGTGCGGACGCCGTCGCGACGCTCGCCGACCGGCTCGCGTCGGGATCGTTCGACCGCCGGGTGGTCCCCACCTCCGTGCCGTTCGGCCACGACCGATGGGTGCGGGCCGAGCGCCCCGCCACGGTGTACACCGAACCGGGCACCATCGCGGATGACGCGGTGGGGGACTGGGTCGATGCGCGGCTCCGTGCGGCCGATCTCGACCCGTCTGCCGGACGCGGTTTCACGCTCGAGTGCGCGCACACCGATACCGGGAGAACCGTTCTGGCACTGCTGGTCTCGCACATGATCGCCGATGGCCAGGCCGTGTACGCGGCGCTCGATGCGGCTCGCCGGGGGCCGACGCGCTCGGCACTGCCCACCGGGCGTGACGTCGCCGGGTGGGCCGGCGTGCGGGGCGATCTCCGTGACGCGGGGGCGCAGATTCCGGCGGTGGCGCGGGCTCTCGCGGTGATCGGGAAGGCGGCGGCGACGGCGGGCGCGACGGCGCTGCGGACGGGGATCACGCGATCCGACGAGACTGCCCCGACCGCCGCGCCGGTCGCGGCTCGCGCGGACGAACCCACTCCGACCGAGTCCGACACCACTCTCGCCGTGGTGGATCTCGATCGCCGTGAGTGGGTCGCCCGCGCGGCGGAGCACGGTGGTACGCCGAACAGCCTCTTCACGGCCGTCATGGGCGGGGTTCTGCGTGCGTCCGGCCATCCGACGGGTCCCGAGGGCACGCGCATCTGCATCGCGGTGAGCAACCGCGCCGACGGCGACGACAGAGCGAATGCGTCCGGGGGCGTGTGGATCCGGGTGCCCGGGCCGATCGGACCCGAGGTGGGGCTCGGCGAGATCCGCGCGCTGAGCAAGGCGGCGTTCGCGAAGTACGCGACCACGGACGACGCGGTCACCGACCACCTGCAGGCGGTGGCCAGGTTGCTTCCGGACCGGGTGCTCGGGCGGATGATGACGTCCATCGCCGGGCCGGACACCACGGTGTCGAACCTGGGCGCCGCGCCGCAGAGCGCCCTCGAACTCGGTGATCAGGTCGCGGAGTCGTTCGGTATCCGCGCGATCATGCAGGGCCGCGACGCGGCCGCCCGGCGTCGACAGGGACCGGCGATCGCCGCGTGGGCGGTGGAGTACGGCGACAAGGTGACGGTCACCGTGTTCGGCATCCACCCCGAGTACGCGGGAGACACCGGCCGGCTCCGCGAGACGGTGTCCGCGGAGCTCGACCGGTGGTCACTCGAGCACTCGTTCTGGTGAGGTCTAGAGCGGGATGTTGCCGTGCTTCTTCGGAGGCAGGGTGACCATCTTGCGTTCGAGCAGGCGCAGTGCGGTGACGATCTGTCCGCGGGTGTGGCTCGGGGGGATCACCGCGTCGACGTAGCCGCGTTCGGCGGCGACGTACGGGTTGACGAGGGTGTCCTCGTACTCGTTCTGCAGCTCGAGGCGCAGTGCGTCGACGTCGTCACCGTTCTTGGCGGCTTCGAGGAGGCGTTTGCGGTAGACGAAGCCGACGGCGCCGGAGGCGCCCATGACGGCGATCTGCGCGGTGGGCCACGCGAGGTTGAGATCGGCGCCCATGTGCTTGGACCCCATCACGTCGTAGGCGCCGCCGTAGGCCTTGCGGGTGATGACGGTGATCTTGCCGACGGTGGCCTCGCCGTACGCGTAGAGCAGTTTCGCGCCGCGGCGGATGATGCCGTTGAACTCCTGATCGGTGCCGGGCAGGAAGCCGGGGACGTCGACGAGGGTGATGATCGGGATGTTGAAGCAGTCGCAGGTGCGCACGAACCGGGCGGCCTTCTCGGAGGCGTCGATGTCGAGGGTGCCGGCGAACGCGGTGGGCTGGTTGGCGACGATGCCGACGCTGCGCCCGTCGACGCGGCCGAACCCGACGATGATGTTGCGGGCCCGCCCTTCCTGCACCTCGAGGAACTCGTCGTCGTCGAGGATGCGGCGGATGACCTCGTGCATGTCGTACGGGGTGTTCGGCGAATCCGGGATCAGGGTGTCGAGTTCCAGATCCTCGGCGGTGAGGGAGTCGGCGATGGCCCCGTCGATGGGGTCCGAGGGGGCAAGGCGGGGCGCGGTGGCCTGGTTGTTCGAGGGGAGGTAGCCCAGGAGTTCGCGGACGTAGTCGAGGGCGTCCTGCTCGCCGGAGGCGACGTAGTGGGCGACGCCGGACTTCTCCATGTGGGTGTGGGCGCCGCCGAGGTCCTCCATGGTGACGTTCTCGCCGGTGACGGTCTTGATGACGTCGGGTCCGGTGACGAACATCTGGGAGGTCTTGTCGACCATGACGACGAAGTCGGTGAGGGCGGGGGAGTAGACGTGCCCGCCCGCGGCCGGTCCCATGATCAGCGAGATCTGGGGGACGACGCCGGACATGCGGACGTTGCGGTGGAAGATCTCGCCGTAGAGGCCGAGGGAGACGACGCCTTCCTGGATACGGGCGCCGGCGCCCTCGTTGATGCCGACGAGGGGGCGTCCGGTCTTGAGGGCGAGGTCCATGACCTTGACGATCTTCTCGCCGTAGATCTCGCCGAGGCTGCCGCCGAAGACGGTGGCGTCCTGGGAGAACACGCACACGTCGCGGCCGTCGACGGTGCCGTAGCCGGTGACGACACCGTCGCCGAAGGGGCGGTTGTCGGCGAGGCCGAAGTTGACGGAGCGGTGGCGGGCGAGGGCGTCGAGTTCGACGAACGAGCCCTCGTCGAGGAGCGCGGTGATGCGTTCGCGGGCGGTGAGCTTGCCCTTGGCGTGCACCTTCTCCACGGCCGCCTCGCCCATGGGCTTCTCGGCCTGGGCCTGGCGGGCGGCGAGCTCGGCCAGCTTTCCGGCAGTGGTGTGGATGTCGGGTGCGGCAGCCCCCGTCTCTTCTCGAGCCACTGATTCCTGCGCGGACGCATCCTGAACACTCGTCATAGACCAGCACTGTATCGACGCCGCGCCGCCGGACGTGGCAGGGGTGGTGCGTCGGCCGCGTCTCTATGCTCGGCCCCATGTGGGAGAACCTGGACAGACCGCCGCTCGACGGGCGTGCGCTCACGCGCGCACTCGTCGACGGACCCCGCGGATCGTGGTCGCGTGTCGACGTCGTGGCGCGGACCGGATCGACCAACGCGGACCTGTTGGCCGTCGCCGACACCGCCGGTGACCGCACCGCGCTGATCGCCGACGTCCAGGACGCGGGCCGCGGACGGCACTCGCGGTCGTTCACCGCTCCCGCGCGGTCGCAGGTCATCGTGTCGGCGCTGGTCAAGCTGCCCGGCGTGCCGCCCGGATCGGTGGGGTGGCTCCCGCTGCTCACCGGTGTCGCGGTGGTCGACGTGCTGCGCACCGTCACCGAGGTCGACGCGGTGCTCAAGTGGCCCAACGACGTCCTCATCCGCGGCGACGAGTCGTCCGGCTACGCCGGAGGCAAGGTGGCGGGCATCCTGGTGGAGGTGGCCTCGACCCATCCCGTCGTGACGGCGGTGTCCGGAGTCGGCATCAACGTCAGCCTCACCGAGGCGGAGCTGCCCGTCCCGACGGCGACGTCCCTGCAACTGGCCGGCGCGGCGGTGATCGATCGCGGCACCGTGGTGCGCGCCTTCCTGCGGGCCATGGGTTCGGCACTGGACGAGTGGCGGGAGTCGGGGTGGGACACCGCGCCGATCGCGGAGCTGTACCGCTCCCGGTGCGATACTCTCGGCCGCCGCGTGCGGGTCACGATGCCGGGCGACACCGAGCTGGTGGGCGTCGCGACCGACATCGACGAGCACGGTCGGGTGGTGATCGTGCCCGAGTCGGGGGACACCACGCCGGTCGCCGTCTCGGCGGGCGACGTCACTCACCTCCGCGCGCTCGACGCCTGACCGCCCCTTCCCCTCAGGAGAATCGCATGTCGTTTCCGCAGGACGCACTGGGGCACGAGGAGGACCTGATCCTGCATCGGCACCCGCACTGGAAGATGCTCGTGCTGCCGGTGCTGACGTTCCTCGTCGCGACACTTCTCGCGGGCTTCCTCGTGGGTCTGATCGGACGGTCGCTGGAGTCCACGGCGCGGTCCGCCGCGCTGATCGCCGTCGCGGTGGTGTGGCTCGGGCTGATCGCCTGGCGCACCGCTGTCCCCGTACTGCGGTGGCGGTCCACACATTTCGTCGTGACCGACCGACGCGTCCTCGTCCGCCAGGGTGTGCTGTCGCACTCGGGCATCGACATCCCGGTACGCCGGGTGTCCAACGTGCAGTTCCGTCACGGTCTTCTCGACCGGCTCCTGAAGACCGGCACCCTGGTGATCGTGGCGAGCTCCGACGACCCCCTCGAGTTCGACGACATCCCCGACGTCGAGCGGGTCCACTCCCTGCTGTACCACCAGGTCTTCGACTCCCAGAATCACGGCTGGGACGACGGAGACGATCTCGGTCCGGCGCGCACTACGTAGGGTGGTCCGGTGACCGAAGTCCTGCTCGCCGAAGACGATGAAGCCATCGCGACCCCGCTGTCCCGCGCACTCGGACGAGAGGGGTACACGGTGACGGTCGAGCAGACCGGCCCGGCAGCGCTCTCGCGCGCCCTGGAAGGCTCGTTCGATCTCCTGATCCTCGATCTCGGGCTCCCCGGGATGGACGGCCTCGAGGTGTGCCGGCAGATCCGCGCCACCAGGTCCGACCTCGCCGTCCTGATGCTCACCGCACGCACCGACGAGGTCGACTTCGTCGTCGGTCTCGACGCGGGAGCCGACGACTACGTGAGCAAGCCCTTCCGCGTCGCCGAGCTCATGGCGCGGGTCCGGGCCCTGCTCCGGCGCCGCGGCGCGGCCTCCGAGGACGGCACCATCGAGGTGGGCGGCCTGCGCCTCGAACCCGCCGCACGGCGCGTCCTGCTCGACGGCCACGAGATCCCCCTGGCCAACAAGGAGTACGAACTTCTCAAGATCCTGCTCGACCATGCCGGTCAGGTGGTCTCGCGCGAGACCATTCTGCGCGAGGTGTGGGGCGACGCCGAGCTGCGCGGCTCGAAGACGCTGGACATGCACATGTCCTGGCTGCGCCGCAAGATCGGCGACGAGGGCTCGGTGGCCGAACGACGCATCGCGACCGTGCGCGGCGTCGGCTTCCGGATCAACACGGACTGACCGGGCCACCGCATGAGGCGTCGGATCCTGCAGTCGATCCTCGCGGTCGTCATCCTCACCGGCATGCTGCTCGGCATCCCGTTGACCTACACCGCCTGGCTGTGGGTCGAGGACTTCACTCGCGGCGACCTGCGCACCCGGCTCGAGCGCATGGCGTCCGAGATCATCGATCAGGAGGGCGGGGACGGCCGCGTGGACGGCGGCCTCGACACCGCCTCGCTGCGTCTCGTCGTGCCCATGGGCGGGCGCCTCGTCGTCGTCTACCCCACCCCCGAGAACCCGGCGTCACGCATGGACATCGGCGCACCGTCCGTCGAGGATCCGATCGAGGAGTCCCTCTCGATGGGCACCTCGGGGTCGCTGCTTCTCGAAGTGCCGTCCGACGAGATGCGCACCGCCCAGAAGCAGGCCGTCGGCGCGGTGGCGCTCGTCGTCCTGGCCTCGATCGCGGCCGGCACCGTCGTCGCCGTCCTCACGTCCCGTCGACTCTCCACGCCCCTGCAGCACGTCGCGGGGCGGGCCGCCCGGCTGGCCGAGGGCGATTTCCGCAAGGACCCCACCCGCCACGGCATTCCCGAACTCGACCGGGTGTCCGACGTGCTGGACTCCGCATCGGTGGAGATCGTGGGGCGCCTGCAACGCGAACACTCCCTCGTCGCGGACGTCTCCCACCAGTTGCGCAGCCGTCTCACCGCGGTGCGCCTGCGTCTCGACGAGCTGTCCGGACACCCCGATCCCGAGGTGGTCACCGAGGCCAACGAGGCGATGGCCCAGGTGGACCGGCTCACCACCGCGATCGACGACCTCGTGCGGTCGTCCCGCAGTGACGGCGCGGCCGACGCCTCGACCGTGCGCGTGCGCGGCGAACTCGAACCCGTCATCGACGACTGGCGCGGGCCGTTCGCCGATGCCGGGCGCGACCTCGAGCTGCGCGGCGACTCGTCGGTCACCGCCCTGGTCACGGGTTCCCGGCTCCGCGAGGCGGTGTCGGTGCTGCTGCACAACGCGCTGGACCACGGCGGCGGGCGCTGCGTCGTCACGGTGCGCCTCGTGGGGGAGTCGCGTGCACCCGCGCAGGACGGACCACGGCCGCCCGTGGTCGTGGAGGTCTCCGACGAGGGAACCGGTGTCAAAGACGAACTCGCGCCGCACATCTTCGACCGTGGCTTCTCCGGCGCCGGATCCACCGGGGTGGGCCTCGCCCTCGCCCGCGCGCTGGTCGAGGCGGACGGGGGACGACTCGAACTGCAGCGCCGACGTCCGGCGCTCTTCGCGGTGTTCCTGCCCGCGGCACGCGTGGACCAGGTGATCCCGGCCGGGATGTCCGAACCGCGCTGACCGGCTCGACTCACCTAGGCTCGCGACGTGACTGCGCCCGACTTCTATTCCGAACTGCGGACTCTGCGACTCGAGCGGGTGCTCGACGCCGGGGTGGAGATCATCGCCGACCGCGGGTGGGACGGCCTGAGCATGACCGAGGTCGCGAAGCGTTCCGGGGTGCCCCGGCAGAGTCTCTACAAGGAGGTGGGTACCAAGGACGACCTCGGTCGCGCCGTCGTGGACCGAGAGGTCGAGCGATTCCTGGAGCAGGTGCGCACCGGGCTGGCAGCGCATCCCGACAGCTTCGAGGACGGCATCTCCGCTGCCGTTCGGGGCGTGCTCGAACACGGTCGGGCCAATGTCGCTCTCGCAGCCGTTCTGCGGCCGGGGCACGATTCGGGTCTGCTCGCCCTGGTCACGGTCCACCCCGACGCCGTGTTGGGCCACGCGAACAGTGCCGTCGGTGCGTTGGTGGGCGAGAGAGCGCCGGACGCGTTGGTGGACTGCGTGGTTCGACTGACGCTGAGCCATCTGGTGCAACCGTCCGTGGACGTGGACGAGGCGGTGGATCGCATCGACCGGGTGGTCCGCGGGTTCGCCTGAGCGGACTCGGCTCGGTCCCACCGGCCCGGCGCACTACAGGTCGAGCACCAGCTTCGACGACAGCGATCGCGAGACACACATCATGACCGTGTCCCCGCGTTCGCGTTCGCGACGCGACAGCACGGAGTCGCGGTGGTCGGGAGTGCCGCTCAGGACGTCGGCCTCGCACGTCCCGCAGATGCCTTCCATGCACGACCCGATGACGTCGGCACCGGCCTTCTCGACGGCGTCGAAGATCGACGTGCCGTCGGGGACGGTGACGGTCACCCCCGAGCGCGCGCACTCGACCTCGAACGAGTCGAGCGCGTCGTCGGGTGCCTCGACGGTCTCGGCCGCGAAACGCTCCAGGCGCAGGCTCCCGTCCGGCCACGCCGCGCACGCGTTCTCCACGGCATCGAGGAGCGGGCCGGGCCCGCAGCAGTAGATCAGGGTCTCGGGCCGGGGCTCACCCAGCACGGTGTCGAGATCGACACGCTCGCCGCGTTCGTCCTTGGCCCAGACCGTCACGCGGTCGTCGCCGTCGAACTCGTCGAGGAACGCCATGGACGAACGAGATCGACCGGTGTACACCAGGTTCCACTCGGCGCCGTCGGCTCGGGCAGCGGCGATCATGGCGCGGATCGGTGTGATGCCGATGCCGCCGGCGATGAAGAGGTAGCTCGGTGCGGGATCGAGTGCGAAGTGGTTGAGCGGCCCTCGTGCTCGCAGAGTGGCTCCCTCCGGCAGGTGGTCGTGCACGTGCGCCGAGCCGCCGCGGCCGTCCGGCTCGCGCAGGACCGCGATCGTCCACGAGGACTCGTCGGCGGTATCTCCACAGAGTGAGTAGTGCCTGACCAGGTCGGGGCGCAGCATCAGTTCGACGTGCGCGCCGGGCGTCCAGGACGGCAGCGATCCGCCGGCGGCATCGGTGAGGACGAGTTCGACGACGCCCTCCGCCGCGGTACGCCGGTGTGCGACCCGCACATCGAGCTGCGTCCGCTCTGCTCCGTCGCCGTCGCGGCGCTGCCGAGGGGGCGTGACGGTGGACGTGTCCACCACGGGAGCGGCGCCGGCGGCCTTCCGGTCGGTGCGGTAGGTGCCGTGCCGTCGACGCTCCCCGCCCTTCGGTGTCGTCGTCACCATCATGGAGCTGTAGCCACGAACGAAGTTGGACTGCACGCGCGTCGGCTCCGCGAGGACCTCGATGTCGTCGAAGCGCGTCAGCAGCTCCTCCCAGAGGATCCGCAGCTGCATCTCCGCGAGCCGACTTCCCATGCAGCGGTGGGTGCCGATGCCGAACGCGAGGTGATGCCGTGCGTTGCGCCGGTCGATCACGAAGCTGTCCGGGTCGTCGAACGTGCGCTCGTCGCGGTTGGCCGAGGCGTACCACATGACGACCTTGTCGCCCTCGCGGACGAACTGACCGTTCAGGACGGTGTCTCGAGTCGCGATGCGGCGCATGTAGGCGAGGGGCGTCTGCCACCGCAGGATCTCGTGGACCATCTTCGGTACCAGGCCCGGATCGGCGCGCAGGCGATCGAACTGCTCCGGGAACTGGTTCAGGGCCAGCAGTCCGCCCGTCATCGAATTGCGGGTGGTGTCGTTTCCGCCCACGACGAGCAGGACGATGTTGCCCAGGAACTCCATCGGGCGGTCGATCAGGTCCTTCGTGTCCTCGGAGAGCTGCATGAGGGTGATGAGGTCGTACCCGGGCTTCTCGCCGGCTGCGAGGCGCGCCGCCTTGTCGTGCCACAGCGCACTGAAACTGCGCGCTGCTTCCGCCGCGGCCCGATACGCCGCGTCCGTGTCGGTGGACCCGCCGGTGGCCGACGCGCTCGCGGCCACCAGATCGGTCCACTCGACCAACTTCCGTCGTTCCTCGTACGGGAAGTCGAGCAGCGTCGCGAGCATCCGCGAGGTCAACTCGATGCTGACCCGGTCGACCCAGTCGAAGGGCTCGCCCACCGGGAGCTCGTCGAGGACCTCCGCGACCCGCGAGCGGATGAGACCCTCCATCTCCTCCAGATTCCGAGGTGCGACGACGCCTTGCACCGCGGCGCGCTGCTGATCGTGGCGCGGCGGGTCCATCGCGATGAACATCTCGATGTCGAGGCCCTCCGGCGGTGTGCCCAGGATGATCTGCGGTTCCGCCGAGAACGTCTCGAAATCCCGGTCGACTGCGACGATGTCGTCGTAGCGCGTGACGGACCAGAACGGCCCGAACGCGCTGTCGGCCCGGAAGTGCACGGGCGACTCGTCTCGCAGTCTCCGGAAATAGGCCTCCCACGATCCCTGCCGCCACAGGAACGGGTTGCTGACGTCGATCTCGGTCAGGTCCAGCTCCGCCACGTCGGGGATCGCGGACTCACGGAAGTGCGGCTGCCCGTCGCTCACCACGAGCCTCTTCGCGCGCTGCCACAGATGCAGTCCCTGGATCTGACGCTCCATCGGGACCAGTGCCTGTGTTCTCGTGATGATCGTGTCGCGAACGCTCATGACGACTACCGCCTCGGTGCTGGGATGGTTCTGACGAGTGGGATGACAGAACTAAACCATGTGTATCCGGATATGACAATAGTCGACCTATTGTCGCCGCTGAGCGGCAGCGCACCAGCGGGCCCGTCGCCGGGTGGGTGAGGAGAGGTGGCCTGACGCGTCGCGTCAGCTGTGACCCATGAACTGCGTCTGCTCGTCGTCCGGGTCGACGTCGGGATCGAGATCGGGGTCCGGCTCGTCCTCGATCAGCGGATTCGCGATGATTCCGCGGCCGTTCTCGTCCGGGAACGCGAAGCGACGCAGTGCCCAGAATCGGAAGACCATCTGCAGCAGATTGCCGATGACGTAGTTGAGGACGAAGTCGATGATGATCAACGCGGTGAGGGTGGTCTGTCCCTCGCGGATGTCGAAGACGTTGTTCGCGATCCAGAGCGGAGCGGCGGCGAGGATGACGCCGATGCCACTGATGGTGAAGAACAACAGTGCCTCGTGATGACGCTCGCGGCCACCACGGTTCTTGAACGACCACTCGCGGTTGAGGATGTAGCTGAGAATCGTCGCCATCACGCCGGAGAAGATCTTGGCGACGACGGGCTTCGACTCGAGCACGGTGAGGCTCAGTGAGTAGAAGATCGCGAGGTCGAACACCATCGTGGTCGCGCCGACGATCGCGAACTTGATCAGTTCGGAGTGGCGGAGGGCGATGCTTCGGAACGGCTGCGGGATACCGGCAACCACACGGTCGATCAGAGGCACGGTGACCCACTTTACGAAGAGCAGTGACCAAACACTAATCGGACTCGTGACACGATGAGCGGCGTGACAGCAGGAGACACCGTGAATTCGGACATCCCCCAGCAGACCCCGCGCACCGACCCGCCGCGGCAGCGCACCTCGTCCCTGCCCGTCGTCGCGATGGTCGGCGGAGGACAGCTCGCACGGATGACCCACCAGGCCGCGATCGAGCTGGGTCAGACCCTGCGCGTGCTCGCGGCCGGGGAGAACGATCCGGCGGCTCGGGTGAGCGCCGACGTGGTGCTCGGCGAGCACACCGATCTCGCGGCACTGCGTGCGGTCGCCGCCGGTGCCGACGCACTGACGTTCGATCACGAACACGTCCCCACCGAGCATCTCGACGTCCTCGTCGCCGAGGGCGTCAACGTCCAGCCGCCTCCCGAGGCGCTGATCTTCGCGCAGGACAAGCTGCGGATGCGCGTTCGCCTGCGGGAACTGGGACTACCGGTACCGGATTTCACGGAGGTGGCGTCCGTCGAGGACGTCGTCGCCTTCGGTGACGCCCACGACTGGCGCATCGTGATCAAGGCCGTGCGCGGCGGCTACGACGGTCGCGGCGTCTGGATGCCCGACGACGCCGACGAGGCGCGCACCGTGGTGTCCGACCAGCTCGCCGCCGGAGTGCCGCTGATGGCGGAACAGCGTGTCGACATGGCGCGCGAACTCTCGGCGATGGTCGCGCGGTCCCCGTTCGGGCAGGGAGCGACCTGGCCCGTCGTCGAGACCGTGCAGCGGTCCGGACAGTGCGCCGTCGTCATCGCACCCGCCCCCGGCCTGTCCGAGGACCTGGCTGCGGACGCCGAGCACATCGCGCTCCGCATCGCGTCCGAGCTGGGTGTGGTGGGAGTCATGGCCGTGGAGCTGTTCGAGAAGGTCGACGGCACCCTGTCGATCAACGAACTCGCCATGCGCCCGCACAACTCGGGCCACTGGACGCAGGACGGTGCCCGGACCTCGCAGTTCGAGCAGCACCTGCGCGCGGTACTCGACTATCCCCTCGGTGACTGCGCGCCACTCGCGCCGGTGTCCGTCATGGCCAACGTCCTCGGCGCCGAGGAGCAGCCGTCCTCGACCATGGACGAGCGGGTGCATCACCTGTTCGCGCGGATGCCCGACGCCAAGGTGCACCTCTACGACAAGGGTGAGCGCAAGGACCGCAAGATCGGCCACGTCAACATCGTGGGCCCGCGGAACGGCTCCGCGTCCGATGCCGAGCACGTCGCCGAGGTCCGGGAGCGTGCCGAGCGTGCCGCGCACTGGCTCTCGCACGGCGTCTGGACCGACGGATGGGATCCGCATCATGGATGAGAACAGCAACAGCACGGCCGTCCGGGTCGGCATCATCATGGGCAGCGACTCGGACTGGCCGGTGATGGAGGCCGCCGCCCTGGCGGTCGCCGAGTTCGGCGTCCGCTTCGAGGTGGGCGTGGTCTCCGCGCACCGGACGCCGCAGCGCATGCTCGACTACGCGCGGGACGCGGCGGACCGCGGAGTCGAGGTGATCATCGCCGGCGCCGGCGGTGCCGCTCACCTGCCGGGCATGGTGGCCTCCGCGACGCCGCTCCCCGTCATCGGTGTCCCGGTTCCGCTGAAGTACCTCGACGGGATGGACTCGCTCCTGTCGATCGTCCAGATGCCGGCGGGGGTGCCCGTCGCGACGGTCTCCATCGGCGGCGCACGCAACGCCGGTCTGCTCGCCGTGCGCATTCTCGGTGCCGCCGATCCGCAGCTGCGTGGACGGATGGCCGAGTTCCAGCGCGGACTCGAGCAGATGGTGCTGGACAAGGACGAGGCGCTGCGTCGCAGTCTGCTGGAATGACCGCGTCCGCGGACTCGGTCCGTCCTCTGCACCGCACGCCCGCTGCCCTGGCCGCGGTCGTCGTCGGCGGTGCCGCGGGGACGGGTGCCCGCTACGCGGGGGAGTCCTGGGTGCCGCACTCTGGAACGGGATGGCCGTGGGCCACGTTCCTGATCAACCTGAGCGGTGCGTTCGTCCTCGGTCTGCTGCTGGAAGCGTTGGCGCGCTCGGGACCGGACGCCGGGCGGCGTCGGTGGGTGCGCCTGGTGGCGGGCACCGGTTTCTGTGGCGCGTTCACGACCTACAGCACGTTCGCCCTCGAGACGGTCGAGCTCTTCCGGGACGGCGCACCGACGACTGCACTGACCTACGCCGCCGTCGGAGTCGTGGCGGGACTGATCTGTGCCTGGGCGGGCATCGTGACCGGTGGCACCCTCCATCGGAGGCCACGCACATGACGGTCGCCGCGGTGCTGCTCGCGGGTGCGCTCGGGGCGGTGGTCCGCTTCGTCGTCGACGGCGAGGTGACGGCTCGTTTCGGTCGGCCGTTCCCCCTGGGGACTCTGATCGTCAACGTCAGTGGGTCGTTCCTTCTCGGCATCCTGGCCGGGCTCGTGCTGTTCGCCGGTCGGCCCGCCGAGTGGCAGGCCGTCGCCGGCACCGGGTTCTGCGGCGGGTACACCACGTTCAGCACCGCGAGCGTGCAGACGGTCCGACTCGTGCAGGAGGGTCGGCACCGGGCGGCCGCGGCGAACGCGGGGACCACCGTGATCGTCTCCGTCCTGGCCTGCGCCGGTGGACTGGCTCTCGCGTGGGCGGCGTCGGGTGGGAGCTCGGTGTGACGTCCTCCGGTCCGCGGGGGTCGAGCCCGCTGCGACGGGTGTCGCGCGGCAGCCTCCAATCGCTCGTCGTCACGGCCACGGCGCTCACCTGGGCTCGTCTGTGGCGCTCGCGGATCTCGTACGACGCGTCGTCGAACCTGATCGTGTGCGAGGCGATGCGAGGCGGATACGCCCGCGGCGGAACGTGTTTCGGCGGAGCGTTCCTCACCGGACACGCGCTCGTCGATCCCCGTCGACGGCGGGCGATGCTGCGCCACGAGTCCGTGCACGCCGACCAGTGGGCCCGCCACGGCTTCTCGTTCGCGATCCGGTACCTGGTGGAGGAGATGCGCCGGCCGGGCGCCGCCAACCGCTTCGAGGTGGAGGCCGGACTCGGCGACGGGGGTTATCTCACTCGAGGACCGTCGTGACCTTCTCCGTGGCGACGCGGCGATCGAGTGCCGCCGGGTCCAGCGCGGTCACCTGAACCAGTGACGCGCCGGCCGCGAGCACCGCGACGAGACCGTCGAGCAGTCCGTCGGCGTCGTCCCACGACCCGGTCGCGAGAACCCGGTCCGTCGCCGACAGTCCGCGCGCTGCGGCGCGGCCCTGTGCATCGGTCAGAACGTCCTGGACGGAGCGACCCTCCAGGGCCGGACCGGCGCCGACGGGAACGAACTGATCGCCGTGCACGCGAACCGACGTCGCGTAGTCGGTGACTCCGAGGGGGAGGTCGTCGACGGGCCGACCGAACGGGTCGAGCGACAGCGCGGCCACCTCACCGGCGTCGGCGGTCTCCACACCCGCGGCGGTCACCAGTGCGACCGCCGCGTCCGGATCGGGCCGGAGAGTCACCTCGGCGCCGGCCCACCACGCGCCGAGCAGCACCGAGGCGGTCTGCCAGTGCGCGGGGAGCACGACGCTGACGACGTCGCCGGGCGACACACCGAGCTCGTCTCTGAGGAAGTTGGCCGTCTTCGCGGCCCAGTTGGCCAGAGTCAGCGCGGACAACTCGATGCGCTCACCGGTCGAGTCGTCGTAGTAGGTGATGCGCGGTCCCGCCGCGTCCGCCGCGAGGATGGGTCCGAGAAGCGCGTCCGTGAGCGTCGTGCCACCTGAGGTCATCGACGACATTCTTCCGAACGGGCCCGATCAGTTGACGCACTGGGGGCCCCGTGGACCCGGCGTCGATCGGGTCCGCGGCCGCGGGAGCCGGGGTGGCGGTGTCGCCTGCGGGCGAGACACCGGCCGGAAGCGATCCCGCCGCTGCGGGAGCGGAGTAGTCGGAGGCCAGCACGACGCGCACGGTCCCGGACGGCAGCGAGTCGTCGGTCTCGGTCCGGTCGGTGCCGACCCGCGCGGCGACGGCCGCCGCGGCGTCACCGTCCGACGACGCGGCGTACACGGTGGTCCGGTCGACGCTCGCACCCTCGTTGTTGCCGACCTCGCCCGGAACGAAGCCCTCGCCCGACAGAGTGTCGGAGACCGAGGACGCCAGACCGTCGACGCCGCTGTCGTTCGCGACGTCCACGGTGACACTCGAGGCGTCGATGTCGGGAACGGTGGGCGTCGGCGTCACGCTCTCGGACGGCGCCGCGTCGCCGATGAGGCCTCGCACCCACGTCTGGACCTCGACGGGGTCGACCGCGACGATCGACTCGCCGTAGTCGGTGACGCCGTTGATGTCCGCGACGGGAATGGTGTCGAAGGTGACCGCGCCGCCGGCGACGTCCTGCAACTTCGTGGCGAAGTCGAGGACGTCCCAGTCGTCGTCGATGGTGACGGAGCGCTGCACGGCCGACCCGAGCTGCCCCAACGTGCCGGGGTTGCTGAGCGTGCGGGCGCTGAGCACCTTGCGGACCAGCGACGCCATGAACACCTGCTGACGGACGATGCGGTCGAGATCGCCACGGGGGAGATCGTGGCGCTGGCGCACGAAGCTGAGGGCGTCGGCACCCGAGAGCGTCTGCTGCCCGGCCGCGAAGCGCGCGCCCGAGAGGGGCTCGTCGACCGGCGCGTTCAGACACACGTCGACGCCGCCGACGGCATCGGTGAGCAGGACGAATCCGAGCAGCCCGACCTCGGCGTAGTGATCGACCGTCACGCCGGTGAGGCCCGCGACGGAGTCGATGAGCGCCTTGCGGCCCGCGAGCGTCGACTCGCTGTCGGCTTCGGCGTCGGGCACCCCGCTCTCGACGAGTTCGAGGCGCTTCTCCTCCTTGGTGGCTCCGTACGCGGCGTTGATCTTGCTGTCGCCGATGCCGGGCACGTTCACGTAGGCGTCGCGCGGGATCGAGATCGCCGACGCGGACGATCCGTCGTTGGGAACGCGGATCAGAATGATGGTGTCGGTGTTGTTGGCCACCTCGTCGCCGGCGCGGAGCGAGTCGAGCTCGTTCTGCGAGAGCGCGTTGCCGTGCGCGTCGGTCCTGCTGTCGGTGCCCACGAGCAGGATGTCGACCGCACCGTCGGCCCCGTCGCCGAGATCAAGGTTCGACACCGTCGCGAGGTTGCTGCGCAGCGAGTCGATGCTCTGCCATGCCACACCCGTCACCAGCAACGCGCCGGCGGAGAACAGTGCGACGGCGATCCGGCCGGCATTGGAGTGCCCCGGTGTCCGCGAGGGGCGGTGGCTGGTCGGAGGTCGACGCCCCCGGTCGGAGCGGGTGGAGGAGCGCCGCGCACCCGGTTCCGACTCGCGAGAATCGGGTCGCCGCTGCGCACCGCGCTGTGTCCGAGGTCTGTACGGATCGCGCGGTGTCCCGGGGCCCGTCACAGAATCCGTCACGATCCCCAGGCTAACGGCAGGGTCGCCGTGCTCCGCGCAACCCGCCACGGCGTGCCACACTCTGTCGCTGTGACCACCGACGCAGAGCAGAGTTCGGACAGGACGATCGTGGTGACCGGAGCCGGAGGTCAGCTCGGTCGCCGACTCGTCGACCGCGCGCGGGACGGGTACCGCGGGGCCCGCGTGCTCGGCTTCGGATCGGCCGACCTCGACATCACGGATCCGGAGTCGATCGCCGCCGCCGTGGTGCCGGGCACCGTGGTGATCAACTGCGCAGCGCACACGGCGGTCGACGCGGCGGAGACCGAGGAGGACCGCGCCGCACTGCTGAACGAGGTGGGACCGCGCCTGCTCGCCGAGCGGTGCGCCGAGGTCGGTGCAGGTCTCGTGCACGTCTCGACCGACTACGTGTTCGCCGGAGACGCGCGGACCCCGTACGAACCCGACGATCCCACCGCGCCGGCGACCGCCTACGGGCGCACCAAGCTGGCGGGGGAACGGGCCGTCCTGGAGGCGTTGCCGTCCGCGACGATCGTGCGGACCGCGTGGGTCTACACCGGCACCGGCTCCGACTTCGTCGCCACGATGCTCCGGCTCGAGGCCGAGCGGGAGACCCTCGACGTCGTGAACGACCAGGTGGGTTCGCCGACGTACTCGGGTGATCTCGCGGACGCGCTCCTCGAGGCGGCGACGTCGCCGCGAGCGCTGCCGCAGATCCTGCACGCCACCAACGCCGGGACGGCGTCCTGGTTCGACCTCGCTCGGGCGACCTTCGAGACCGTGGGCGCCGATCCCGACCGTGTTCACCCGTGCGGCAGTGATCGCTACGTGCGGCCGGCGCCGCGTCCCGCCTACTCGGTGCTCTCGCCCGCGGCCTGGAAGGGTGCCGGGCTGACCCCGCTGCGGCCCTGGCGCGACGCGCTGACGGCCGCGCTGGCGGCTCGGGCGGTCGCGGACCCGCCCGGAGCCGCCCAGTAGGGTGACCGGCGTGAGTGCCCCCCTGGCCGTCGTGACGGTGACCTATTCGCCCGGCGAGCACCTCGACGCATTCCTCGAGTCCCTGCGGGATGCGACGACGCGGCCGGTGTCGGTGATTCTCGCGGACAACGGGTCCACCGACGGCGCGCCCGAGGCGGCCGAGGCCGCGTACGACAACGTCCGATTGCTGCGCACCGGAGCCAACATCGGCTACGGCGGCGCCGCCAATCGCGCTGTCGCCGAGGTGGATCCGGCCACCGAGTTCGTCATG
Organism: Rhodococcus sp. SORGH_AS_0301; assembly: GCF_030818285.1. Taxonomy (NCBI): domain Bacteria; kingdom Bacillati; phylum Actinomycetota; class Actinomycetes; order Mycobacteriales; family Nocardiaceae; genus Rhodococcus; species Rhodococcus sp. SORGH_AS_0301. The sequence continues at coordinate 2,226,666 of NZ_JAUTAC010000002.1, read as the reverse complement.
GTCGTCAATCCCGACGTCCAGTTCGGCCCCGGGTCGATCGACGAGCTGCTGGCGGCCGCCGAACGGCATCCGCGGGCCGGGTCGCTCGGGCCCCTCATCCTCGAGCCGGACGGTTCGCGCTACCCGTCCGCCCGCCGCGTTCCCGATCTCACGTCCGGGTCGCTGCACGCACTGCTCGGTTCGGTGTGGCCGTCGAATCCGTGGACGCAGCGCTACCGGCAGGACAACGACGAGGTCAGCGAGCGGTCGGTCGGGTGGCTGTCCGGCTCGTGCCTGTTGCTGCGCCGTGCCGCGTTCGACTCGGTGGACGGGTTCGATTCCCGGTATTTCATGTACATGGAGGACGTCGATCTCGGAGATCGCCTCGGACGAGCGGGCTGGACCAACATCTACGTGCCCACGGCCGTCGTGACGCACGCCAAAGGTCATGCCGCGGGGCGTCATCCGGAGTCGATGTTGCCGGCGCACCACCGCAGCGCCTACCGCTTCCAAGCTGATAGACACCCGCGGAGATGGCAAGCTCCTCTCCGGTGGACGTTGCGCGCCGGACTGGCGTTGCGGTCCAGGGTGGTCGTGACTGCTGCACTGCGGCAACGCGACGACACGGTCGGGTCAGGTTCGAGCTCGTGAGAAGTTTCTGAGAAAGGCGATACGCGATGACTGCTCCGGCGACCGATGCCGTAGTTCTGGTCGGAGGAAAGGGCACGCGACTGCGTCCGCTCACGCTCTCCGCCCCCAAACCGATGCTGCCCACGGCAGGTCTGCCGTTCCTCACCCATCTCCTGGCGCGCATCAAGGATGCCGGGATCGATCACGTGGTGCTCGGCACGTCCTTCAAGTCGGAGGTGTTCGAGCAGCACTTCGGTGACGGCAGCGCACTCGGCCTCGAGCTCGAGTACGTGTTCGAGGAGGAGCCGATGGGCACCGGCGGTGGCATCCGCAACGTCCTGCCCCGGCTCCGCGCCGACAACGTCATGGTCTTCAACGGTGACGTGCTGGGCGGTACCGATCTGCGCGGCGTGCTCGACACCCACCGCACCACCGAGGCGGACGTCACCCTGCACCTCGTCCGCGTCGGTGACCCGCGTGCGTTCGGCTGCGTGCCCACCGACGAGTCCGGCCGTGTCACCGCGTTTCTCGAGAAGACCCAGGATCCGCCGACGGACCAGATCAACGCCGGCTGCTACGTGTTCAAGCGGGAGATCATCGAGAAGATCCCGTCCGATCGTCCGGTGTCCGTCGAGCGTGAGGTGTTCCCCGCACTGCTGGCCGAGGACAAGCGAGTCTTCGGACACGTCGACGCCGCCTACTGGCGCGACATGGGTACGCCGGAGGACTTCGTGAAGGGCTCCGCCGACCTCGTGCGCGGAATCGCACCGTCGCCTGCGCTGACGGGGACGCGGGGCGAGTCGCTGGTCCATCCCGGCGCGGGCGTCGCGCCCGGCGCGCTGCTGATCGGCGGCACGGTCGTCGGACGCGGCGCCGAGGTGGGAGCGGGCGCCCGTCTCGACGGTGCCGTCCTCTTCGACGGTGCCGTGGTCGAGGCCGGCGCGGTGGTCGAACGATCGATCCTCGGATTCGGTGCGCGCATCGGACCGCGGGCACTCGTGCGCGACGCCGTCATCGGCGACGGAGCCAACATCGGCGCGCGGTGCGAGCTGCTCCGCGGCGCCCGGGTGTGGCCCGGAGTGACGCTGCCCGACGGTGGAGTGCGCTTCTCGACCGACGTCTGAGGATCCAGGGCGTCCGAGAATCCAGGGCGTCCGAGAATCCAGGGCGCCCGAGGCTCAGCGAGCCGCCGCGCGGGAGATCATGTCCTGCAACGCGTCTCGTTCGGCGCCCGCCTCCCCGTCGGGGAGGTCGTCGACGGGCCACCACCGCAGGTCGTTCGACTCCGCGCTGCGGACGATGTGTGCACCGTCCGCAGCGCGTACGACGAAGCGCAGGTCGAGATGGCGCGTCGGCTCGCCGAGCGAACACGTGATCGGGTGTGTGTGAATGGAGAGCAGCTCCGGCTCGAGAACCAGGTCGTCGATGCCGCTCTCCTCACGCGCCTCGCGGAGAGCCGCGTCCCGGACGGTCTCGTCGTCGACCTCGCAGTGTCCGCCCAGTTGGAGCCATCGTCCGACCCGCGGGTGCAGCGTCAGGAGCACGTGGCACCCACTCCGATCGAGCACCAGCGCCGACGCGGTGACGTGACCGGCCACGTTCTCGCGGAGACAGCCACGCGGCGCACTGTCGAGGAACGCCAGCATCGTGTGGCGCATCGAGTCGTCGTGCGGCTCGGTGGTCGACCAGGTGTGGAGCAGTTCTCTCGCGGACTCGTGGAGGCTCTCGGCGCTCACGGACGGTTCCTCACAGTTCTCGGAACGCGGAGCCGGGCGGCGTCGGCGCGCGGGGCGACGGGGGAGTGAGCGGGTGCCCGACGGCGACGGCCCCGACGGGATGCCAGTCGGCGGGTAGATCGAGCGTCTCGCGCACGGTGTCGGCGGCGAAGATGGTCGACCCGACCCAGCAACTGCCGAGGCCGCGCGCCGCGAGGGACACCAGGAACGCCTGCACCGACGCGCCCGCCGCCACCGTGAACATGACGGTCTCCGCGGACTGCCGTTCCGCGTCCGGATAGTCGTGCGCCTCGTCGAGCACCGCGAACGCCAGAATCAGTTCCGGCGCGGTGCGCAGCAGATCACCGCGTGCCAGACGGGCTTCGATCGAGTCCGCGGTCCGTCCGTCTCGCTCGAGATCGGCGCGCCACCGCGTTGCCATCGCATCGAGCAGTGCGGTGCGCACCGCCGGTGTCCGGACGGCGACGTAGCGCATCGGGTGGGAGTGATGGGGAGCCGGCGCGGTGACGGCGTCCGCCACGGCGGCCTCGACGACAGCGGGATCGACCGGGGCCGAGTCGAACTCGCGTACCGAGCGACGAGCGGGTACCGCGCCGAGTGCACCTCGTCGCAGCGCCTCCTGCGTTCCCAACCAGAAGAGGTCGTCCTCGCCCGGCCGCACCAGATCGCGGGCGGAGGAGCCGTCGTCGGCGTAGTGCAGACCCCGGACCACGGCGACGGGAACCGAGCCGAGCTTGCCCTTCACCAGATCCCCAGCGGATGCCAGCTCGTCCGCGAGCGCGACCTCGGTGACCATCAGCTCGTTGCCCTGCGCGTCGCGACCACCGGCGTAGGCGTGCAGGACGGGCAACCCGGCCGATCCGATCGCGTTGTCCGTCTGGCCGTTCCGCCACGCGCGGCCCATCGTGTCGGTGACGACGACGGCGACGGCCACGCCCAGCGAACGGCGTACACCGTCGCGCAGTGCCCGGGCGGACGCGTCGGGATCCTCGGGGAGCAGGGCCAACTCGTCCGTCGACACGTTGGATCCGTCGATGCCGGACGCGGCCTGCACGATGCCGAGGCGGTTCTCGGTGATGAGCGTGCGACCGCGCTGGGCGAGGACGCGCACGGCCTCCTGCTCGACGAGGATGCGGCGCAGTGAGTCCCGCGCCTCCGGGTCGGTCGGCGCGGTCACCAGGCGTCCCTCGACCTTGGAGACGATCTTGCTCGTGACCACCAGGACGTCGCCGTCGGCGAGCCACGGTGCTGCCGTGACGACTGCTGCCACCAGGTCGTCGCCCGGCCGGAACTCGGGGAGTCCCGCGACGGGAATCACCTCGATCGAACCGCCCGGTGCATGATCGCCGGGACCGTCGGATCGGGTCACAGGACGCCCGCTGCCTCGAGCGCGGCGCGCGCCATCCGTGCGGTCACCGCGGGCTCGGTCATGAGCAGAGGTACCGCGCGCACGTCCACGCCGGGAACGTCGGCGGTGTCGGTCTCGTGGATCAGCCAGGCGTCGAGGATGCCGGCCGCCGAGCGGGCGCCGTAGTGGCGGCCGATGGCCTCGGCCGTCGTCTCCACACCGATGACGGACAGGCACTCGTCGGCCATGCCGCGCAACGGCTTGCCGTCGATGACGGGGGAGAGCCCGACGACCTTCGCGGGTGTGGTGCGCAGTGCGGAGCGGATGCCGGGCACCGCCAGGACGGCGCCGATGCTGACCACCGGGTTGGACGGTGCGAGCAGTACCGCGTCCGCGGTCTCGATCGCCTCGACGACGCCGTCCGCCGGGGTCGCCTTGTCCGCTCCGACGTACGCGAAACTGTGAGTCGTCACAGCAGCGCGGTAGCGCACCCACCACTCCTGGAAATGAACGGCCTTGTCGGTGCCGTCGTCGGGATCGGTGATCACCACGTGGGTCTCGCTGCGGTCGTCCGTGACGGGCAGCAGGCGGACACCCGGAGACCACCTGTCGCACAGGGCCTCCACGACTGCGGACAGCGGGTACCCGGTGCGGAGCATGCGCGTCCGGATCAGATGCGTCGCGATGTCGCGGTCCCCGAGCCCGAACCAGTCCGGGTGGGCCCCGTACGCCGCGAGTTCCTCCTTGACGCTCCACGTCTCGTCGCGTCGACCCCAGCCGCGCTCGGTGTCGATGCCGTCGCCGAGCGTGTACATGCAGGTGTCGAGGTCGGGTGTGATGCGCAGGCCGTGCATCCAGACGTCGTCGCCGACGTTCACCACGGCCGTGACGTCGCCGTCCGGCCCCAGCAGTTCTCGAACCCCCTGGAGGAACCGCGCGCCACCGACGCCGCCCACCACCACAGTCACCTTCATGACCCTCGACCCTAGGCGGTCGCCGTCGGCGCGATCGGGCCGGTGGGCGCGAACCACGGCGTGTCCGACGCGAAACACCGGGGAAGTCTCGCCTTCCGGGAAAACCGGAGATCGGATGGTATTGCAAATCGAGCGGTCCGCTTGACCGCGACACACCGCGGCGTGTCTAATCACAGTCATGTCATTAACGGTTCGAACAGCGGAATCGCTTGTAGCGAACCACCGTTCGAACACGTGTTCCCATGAGTCGACACGAGTTCGCGCGCTGCGTTCCGCAGCGTCACGTCCCATGGTGACACGAGGCTTCGCTCTTCGATCCGGCTTCGCGGTCGATCATCGACACAAGTGACCGACAACAACTGCGCTCGAACAGGTGAGGAGGCGGACGTGATGCCGGAACAACACCACGACCTCGGTCGACAGGAGTCCCCCGTCGGGGAACTCGACGACGTACTGCACGTGGATGCCGTGACGGAGGACGCCCCGGCGGAACCCGTGGACGGGATCGACCCGGAGGACGTCTCGGTCGACGACGTCGACCCGCCGCTCACGAGCCTCGGAATGCCTGCGCCCGCACTGCATCTGAGTCTGGTGCCGGGCGACATGGACCCGCTCGAGGATCAGTGGCAGGAGCGCGCTCTGTGCGCTCAGACCGATCCCGAGGCGTTCTTCCCGGAGAAGGGCGGCTCGACGCGCGAGGCCAAGCGCATCTGCCTCGGGTGCGAGGTGAAGGACGACTGCCTCGAGTACGCCTTGGCGCACGACGAGCGGTTCGGCATCTGGGGTGGGCTGTCCGAGCGCGAACGTCGCCGCCTCAAGCGCGGCATCATCTGACGCGTCGCGTCACCGCAGCCGCCGAACGACGCGCCGCATGCGCCGGGGTGTCAGTCGTCCTCGGTGTCGGGGTCGACCACCTCGGGCGTGACCCCCAGGTAGGTCGCCACCTGCTCCACCAACACGTCGTGCACCAGGTCCGTCAGCTCCAGCGAGTCGTGTGCTCTCCGCTCGAGGGGCCGACGGAACAGCACGATCCGAGCCCGCGTCGTCGCTCCGCGCGTGTCCACTCCCGCCGGAACGAGTCTCGACAACGGCACCGGGCCCTCGGCCACGACCTCGGGTGGCCAGTTCACCGATTCCGGGTCCACCGCACGGATCTTCGGCACGTCGTCGACGGCGATGTCCAGTTTCGTCAGCCGGTCGTGCCACTTGCGGTCGATCTCGGCGAACGCGTCCAGCACCGCCGCATCGAACTTCTCGGCGCGAGACCTGCGTGCGGGCACCGTGTCGGGGAACAGGGTGCCGCGCATTCCGCGACCGCGCCGCGCCGCGGACCGCGAGCTGGACGCCCGATGTTCCCGTCCGGGACGGCCGCCGGCGCGGCCGCGGGGTTGAGAGGATCCGGTGAACGACACGCGCCCATGCTACGACCGTGTCCTGCGAGGCATGCCGGAGGACACGCGCTAGGGTTCGACCTGTGAGAGCTGTGCGGGGATGCTGCCGACCGGGATGCAAGAGACCGGCCGTCGCGACGTTGACGTACGTGTACTCCGACTCGACCGCCGTCGTCGGACCTCTCGCCACCGTGGACGAGCCCCATTCCTGGGATCTGTGCGAGGTGCACGGTTCGTCGATCACCGCCCCCAAGGGGTGGGAGATGGTGCGCTACGAGGGTGGGTTCTCCACGTCCAGCCCCGACGACGACGATCTGACCGCACTCGCCGAGGCCGTCCGCGAGGCCGGTGCGCGTGAGCGTCCCGCTCCGTCCCTCGGTCGACGTGGTTCGTCGTCCGACACGCGCACCTCCGCCGACGTACCGGCCGCCGCGCCGACACGCACGGGTCGACGCGGACATCTGCGCGTTCTGCCCGACCCCACCAGCTGAACGACTGTTCCTGCGCGCGGCGTCGGGCTGCAGGACTGCTCGCGCGTCGCCCCCGGGCACTAGGCTCCCAGCATGGTCTCGCCGACTCGTCGTCGTGCGTGATCCGTCCGGTTCGTCCCAGATGCAGGAGTGTGCAGTGGCCCGACCAGCTGACCTGGTTCACAGCGTCATCAAGGCGTACGACGTGCGCGGTGTCGTCGGAGAGCAGATCGACGAGGACTTCGTCGCCGACGTGGGGGCCGCCTTTGCGAGACTCGTACGCGGCGAGGGCGTCTCGCAGCGCGTCGTGGTCGGGCACGACATGCGCGACTCGTCTCCCGCACTGTCGGCCGCCTTCGCGCGAGGGGTGACCTCACAGGGTCTCGACGTCGTTCTCATCGGCCTCGCGTCGACCGACCAGCTCTACTTCGCCTCCGGTCGGCTCGACTGCCCCGGTGCGATGTTCACCGCCAGCCACAACCCGGCGAAGTACAACGGGATCAAGCTGTGCCGGGCCGGCGCGAAGCCCGTCGGCCAGGACTCGGGACTCGCCACCATCTCGGCCGAGATCATCGACGGCGTCCCGACGTTCGACGGTGCGCCGGGCACGATCAGCGAGCAGGACGTGCTCGAGGACTACGCCACGTTCGTGCGCGACCTCGTGGACATCAGCGACATCCGTCCGCTGTCGGTCGCGGTGGACGCCGGCAACGGCATGGGCGGGCACACGGTGCCCGCGGTCCTGGACCCGACGTCGGTGACCGTGCACCCCCTGTACTTCGAACTCGACGGCACGTTCCCCAACCACGAAGCGAACCCGCTGGAGCCGGCGAACCTCGTCGATCTGCAGAAGTTCGTCACCGAGACGGGCGCGGACATCGGCCTCGCGTTCGACGGCGACGCGGACCGCTGCTTCGTGGTGGACGAACGCGGCGAGCCCGTCTCACCGTCCGCGATCACCGCGCTGGTGGCCGAGCGGGAGCTGGGCAAGCACCCCTCCTCGACCATCATCCACAACCTCATCACCTCACGGTCGGTGCCCGAGTTGGTGGAGCAGCTCGGCGGTACCGCCGTGCGCACCCGGGTCGGCCACTCGTTCATCAAGGCACTGATGGCCGAGACCGGCGCGGTGTTCGGCGGCGAGCACTCGGCGCACTACTACTTCCGCGACTTCTGGGGCGCCGATTCGGGCATGCTCGCAGCGCTGCACGTGCTCGCCGCGCTCGGGACACAGGACGAGCCGTTGTCCGCCCTGATGCGCAAGTACGAGGTGTACGCGGCATCGGGCGAGATCAACTCGACGGTGGCCGACGCTCGTGAGCGCACCGCCGCGGTGGTCGCGGCGTTCGCCGATCGCACCGTCTCCACCGACGAACTGGACGGTGTGACGGTCGATCTCGGTGACAGCGCGTGGTTCAACCTCCGCGCCTCCAACACCGAGCCCCTGCTCCGACTCAATGTCGAGGCACGCACCCCCGAGGACGTGGACCGCCTGACGACGGAGATCCTGAGCATCGTCCGCGCGTGACGGTTGCGGACTGTCATAGTGGGGGATACGGAACGAGAGAGGCGGGTGAGGTGCCCATGACTGCTCCTTCGGCGTACGTCGATCTCGACGACGCGAGCGCGATACTGGCTGCGGACTCGTTGGGCGCACTGCACTCCGCCGCGCTGGCCGGCGCACAGATCCGCGCCACCGCGTCCGCCGTCCGCGAGGGCCTGCTGGCGCCGCTGGACGGTCTGCGTCCCCGCAGTGTCGTGCTCGTCGCCGCGTCCGGTCCCGCCCGGAGGGCGTCGGCGCTGGTCGCCGCGGTTCTCGCTCCGACCGCCGGCGTGCCGGTCGTCTCGCTCCCCGCCACCCCGCCGTGGGTCGGACCCCTGGACGTCGTGGTGGTGGCCGGCGACGACGCCGGCGATCCGGCCATCGCAGAGTCCGTCGCCGCCGGGGTACGTCGGCGTGCCGAGGTCGTGGTGGCCGTACCGGACGAGGGTCCTGTCGCGGACGCCGGCGCCGGCCGGGTGGTGTCCTTCCCGCCGCGAGTCCGTGTCCTCGATCGCAACTCCTACGCCCGGCACGTCGCGGTGATGGCCGCGGTTCTCGCTGCGGTGGACCCGGCGTCGTCGGTCGGTGACCTCGACGCGGTGGCCGATGCGGTGGACGCGGAGGCCATGCGGCACCACGCGTCCGTCGAGGTGTTCCAGAATCCCGCGAAAGGTCTGGCGTCCCGGATGGCGGGTCGTCGGGTCCTCATGACCGGTGACGGCGTGGTGGCGACCGAGGTGGCCCGGCACGGAGCCGCGTCCCTGCTGCGTGCCGCGGGCGTCGTGGCGGCGGCCACCGAACTCTCCGATGCCGTCGGTGTGATCCACGACCTCGGCGCGATCGGTGGGGACTCCGCCGAGAGCGGCAGTGTCGACTACGACCCGCTGTTCCACGACGACCAACTCGACGGTCCACCCCCGGCCGATCCCGTTCGGGTGTTCACCGTGTCGACCGACCCCGACGACAGTCTGGTCCGCCGTCGGGTGGCCGTCCTGGGTGAGGTCGACGTGGTGCGCGCCGACGACGACGGTGGTCCCCGCACGGATCTGGAGGCGCCCGCGCCCGCCGCGGTGCCCGGTCCCACGACGCCGGTCGGGGCGTCGCTGCGCAGGGCGCTCGTCCTGGCGGTGCGGATCGAGGCCGCGGCGGCCTATCTCCAACTCTCGAATTCTCAGGCCTCGGGAGGCAGGGAGTGACCCCAGCCGTGTCCGGGTTCGCAGCGATGACGACGGCAGGTGGTGGTCGGTGAATCTCCTCGACGGAACAGCACGGTCCTACGCGTGGGGTTCGCGCACGGCTCTCGCCGAACTGCGCGGCGTCCCCGCACCCACCCGGCATCCCGAGGCGGAGATGTGGTTCGGTGCTCATCCGGGCGACCCGGCGCATCTCGTCACGCCGCGCGGTCGGGTCTCGCTGCTCGAGGCCATCGACTCCGATCCGACCGGACTGCTCGGAACCGGTGTGGTGGAGCGGCACGGTCCGCGCCTGCCGTTCCTCGTGAAGTTCCTGGCGGCCGAGGAGCCGCTGTCGCTGCAGGCTCACCCGTCCTCGGACCAGGCGCGCGAGGGTTTCCGACGGGAGAACGCCGCGGGCGTGCCCCTCGACGCCTCCGTCCGGAACTACAAGGACGCCAGCCACAAGCCCGAGCTCGTGGTCGCCCTGACGGAGTTCGACGCGCTCGCCGGGTTCCGCAGTCCCGCCGAGACGGTGGAGCTGTTCGGTCGGCTCGATGCGGACGAGCTGCGTCCCTACCTCGAGATGCTTGCCGCGCAACCTGATTCGAGCGGCCTGCGCACCCTCTTCACCTCGTGGATCACTCTGCCGCAGCGGGCGTTGGACTCCGTGCTGCCGGCCGTGCTGGACGCGTGCGTCCGCGCTCTCGAACGTGCCGAGCAGACCGGGGACCGCACCTTCGTGCCGGAACTGCGCACCGCACTGGAATTGGGGGAGTACTACCCCGGCGATGCGGGCGTGCTCGCGGCGTTGCTGCTCAACCGGGTCACGCTGCAGCCGGGCGAAGCTCTGTACCTGGACGCCGGAAACCTCCACGCGTACCTGCGCGGAACCGCGGTGGAGATCATGGCCAACTCGGACAACGTGTTGCGTGGGGGACTCACGCCCAAGCACGTCGACGTCCCGGAACTGTTGCGGGTGCTCGACTTCGAGCCGCTCGACTCACCGGTCCTCGTCGCCGACACCAGCCGTCCGCACGTGGTGCGCTATCCCACGCCGGCACCGGAGTTCGCACTCGTCGGTGTCGAATTGTCCGCGGCGTCCGGCGACGGTGAGCCGTGGACGCTCGCGCACGACGGTGACGCCGCGCCGCGCATCGTCCTGTGTGTCGACGGTCGGGTACAGGTGTCCTCGGGTGAGTCCACCCTGGTCGTGGAGCGGGGAAGTGCCGTCTGGATCGCCGCGTCCGATCCGGACCCGCAGCTGTGTGCTCTCACCGACTCGGCTCGCGTGTTCGTGGCGGGCGTCGGCGGGATCTGACGGCCCCGACACGCTGGCGGATACGTCCCGCCGAGTTCACTGTTCGTGTGACGATGACCTCGGGCGGTCGACGGCCGCCCGGAGGACGTGAGGAGTTTCGACGGTGACCATCGACGGCAAGGACGCACCCGGTTCGCGCAACACCGGTCTGCGCAGAACGAAGTCCATCGAGCAATCGATGCGCGACACGGACGAGCCGGACACGAAACTTCGCAAGAGCCTGTCATCGTGGGATCTCACCGTCTTCGGTGTCGCGGTCGCCGTGGGTGCGGGCATCTTCACCCTGACGGCGCGCACCGCCGGGAACGTCGCGGGCCCGTCCGTCTCGCTCGCCTTCGTGTTCGCCGCGATCGCGTGCGGACTCGCCGCGCTCTGCTACGCCGAGTTCGCCTCGACGGTGCCGGTCGCGGGCAGCGCGTACACGTTCTCGTACGCCACTTTCGGCGAGTTCGTCGCGTGGATCATCGGCTGGGACCTGATCCTGGAGTTCGCGCTCGCGTCGGCCGTCGTGGCGAAGGGCTGGTCCCTGTACCTCGGTGAGGTGCTCGGGACGTCGTCGCCCGTGGTGTCCGTCGGCGGACTCGACGTCGACTGGGGTGCCCTGGTCATCGTCGCGGTGCTCACCGTCCTGCTCGCGACGGGTGTGAAGATCTCCTCGCGCGTCTCCCTCGTCATCACCGCGATCAAGGTGGGCGTCGTGCTGCTCATCGTCGTGGTCGGAGCGTTCTACATCAAGGCGGCGAACTACTCGCCCTACATCCCGCCCGCCGTCCCCGCCGAGAAGGAGTCGGGCCTCACCCAGTCGCTGTTCTCCTTCGTCACCGGCGCCGAGGGCAGCAACTTCGGCTGGTACGGACTCCTGGCCGCCGCGAGTCTCGTGTTCTTCGCGTTCATCGGCTTCGACGTGGTGGCCACCACGGCCGAGGAGGCGTCCGATCCGCAGAAGGCCCTGCCGCGCGGAATCCTGGGATCGCTTCTGATCGTCACGATCCTGTACGTCGCGGTCACCCTGGTGCTGACCGGAATGGTGAAGTACACCGAACTCGGTGGCGAGGGCGCGACCCTGGCCACGGCGTTCGAATTGAACGGCATCACCTGGGCGTCGAAGGTGATCTCCTTCGGTGCGCTGGCCGGACTCACGACCGTGGTCATGGTGCTCATGCTGGGACAGTCGCGCGTGCTCTTCGCGATGTCGCGCGACGGTCTGATGCCGCGTCGTCTCGCGAAGACGGGGAGCCGTGGCACCCCGGTGCGCATCACCGTGCTCGTCGGCATCGTGGTCGGCCTTCTCGCGGCGTTCTTCCCCATCGGGACGCTCGAGGAGATGGTCAACATCGGCACCCTGTTCGCCTTCGTCCTGGTCTCCATCGGTGTCGTCGTCCTGCGTCGAACCCGTCCCGACCTGAAGCGCGGCTTCCGCGTCCCCCTGGTTCCGCTGGTGCCGATCCTCGCCGTGCTGGCCTGCGTGTGGCTGATGCTGAACCTGTCGGTGGAGACGTGGCTGCGGTTCGTCGTCTGGATGGCGCTCGGAGTCGTGGTGTACTTCGGCTACAGCCGCCGCCATTCGGTGCTCGGAGCCCGGCAGCATGCGGACGACACTCACTAGTCACCATATTTCGCGCCGATAACGGACCGATCTCACCATTCGGATCGGCGGGCCGTCGCGCTACTTGCTCTACACTCGGATTCGAGACCGGAAGTTTGTTTCTGCGGTGGGCACGAGTCCGCCACGGAGTCCACTCGATGTCGAGGAGTTGACGTATGGCGCGGCGGTGGCACGACCCGAAGAAGCTGCTCTGGCTACTGGGGATCTTGGCGCCCGCCTCGGCACTGCTGCCGTCCCAACTGGTTCTGCACACGGGGGTGTCGGCCTTCTGGTGGAGCGGCGCGATGCTGTTCTTCCTGGTCATCCCCGTGGTCGACGCGCTGGCGGGGGAGGACGGCAACAATCCGTCCGACGCGCAGGTGCAGGACCTGCAGCACGACCGTTTCTACCGGTGGTGCACGTTCCTGTTCCTTCCGGTGCAGTACGCGGGGCTCGGTGTCGCGTGCTACCTCGTCACCTTCGGCACCCTGTCCGCCGTCGACAAGATCGGGTACGCGGTCAGTGTCGGTCTCGTCGCCGGCATCGGGATCAACGCGGCGCACGAGCTCGGTCATCGGGTGGAGAGCACCGAGCGCTGGCTGGCCAAGATCGCTCTGGCGCAGAGCCTGTACGGCCATTTTCACGTCGAACACAACCGCGGACACCATGCGCGTGTCGCGACGCCCGCCGACCCGGCCAGCGCGCGCATGGGCGAGTCCCTCTACCGGTTCCTGTCCCGCAGTGTCAGCGGCGGCCTCGTGTCCTCCTGGGAGCTGGAGAAGCAGCGTCTCGAGCGCAAGGGCAGCGGCGTGTGGACGTTCCGCAACAACGTGCTCAACGCGTGGGCGATGTCCGCTGCACTCCTCGGTGTCCTGGTCGCCGTCTTCGGCGTCGGCATCCTGCCGTTCCTCGTGCTCCAGGCGGTGGTCGGCGTGATGACCCTCGAGTCCGTCAACTACATCGAGCACTACGGGCTGCTCCGGGGACGGACACCCACGGGCCGGTACGAGCGGTGCGCGCCGCGGCACAGCTGGAACAGCGATCGGATCGTCACCAACATCTTCCTGTACCACCTGCAGCGGCACAGCGACCATCATGCGAACCCGGGCCGCCGGTTCCAGACGTTGCGCACCTTCGACGAGGCGCCGCAACTGCCGGCCGGCTACGCGACGATGGTCGTCCTCGCGGCCGTCCCGCCCCTGTGGCGTCGCGTGATGGACCCCAGGGTCGTCGCGCACTACGACGGCGACGTCACCCGCGCGAACCTGCAGCCGAGCGCCCGCGCTCGACTGGAACGGCGCTGGGCGACCGTTCCCGAACGCGCCGCCGCAGCCTGACCCGTCGGCGCGAGACGACGGAACCGGACACGTCGTGGCCCCGACCCACCCGCGGGCAGCCGTGAGCCGATAGCCTGGAAGCCGATCATCAGCCGACAGGAGTGGCATCACACAATGACGACATCGACATCCCCCGACATTTCGAGCACCGAGGCGCTGCAGGCGGACATCCGCGGTGGCATCGAGTTCAAGGTCGCGGATCTCTCGCTGGCTGAGTACGGCCGCAAGGAGATCGGCCTCGCGGAGCACGAGATGCCCGGCCTCATGTCCCTGCGTCGCGAGTACGCCGACGTGCAGCCGCTGAAGGGTGCACGGATCTCCGGGTCGCTGCACATGACGGTCCAGACCGCCGTCCTGATCGAGACGCTGGTCTCGCTCGGAGCCGAGGTGCGGTGGGCATCGTGCAACATCTTCTCCACCCAGGATCACGCCGCCGCCGCGATCGTCGTCGGACCCCACGGCACGCCCGAGGATCCGCAGGGAATCCCGGTGTTCGCCTGGAAGGGCGAATCGCTGGCCGAGTACTGGTGGGCCGCCGAGAAGATGCTGACCTGGCCGGTCGCCGAGGACGGCACTCCCCGCCACGCCAACATGATCCTCGACGACGGCGGAGACGCCACGATGCTGGTTCTGCGCGGTGCGCAGTTCGAGAAGGCCGGCGTCGTGCCGCCCGTCGACGAGGACCGCGACTCCGACGAGTACAAGGTCTTCCTCGGACTGCTCCGCGAGTCGCTCGCGCAGGACGCCACCAAGTGGACGAGCATCGCCGAGTCGGTCAAGGGTGTCACCGAGGAGACCACCACCGGCGTGCTGCGCCTGTACCAGTTCGCCGCGGCCGGCGAGCTGACCTTCCCGGCGATCAACGTCAACGACTCGGTCACCAAGAGCAAGTTCGACAACACCTACGGCACCCGCCACTCGCTGATCGACGGCATCAACCGCGGCACCGACGTGCTGATCGGTGGCAAGAAGGTCCTGATCTGCGGCTACGGCGACGTGGGCAAGGGCAGTGCCGAGTCGTTGGCCGGCCAGGGCGCGCGCGTCCAGGTCACCGAGGTCGACCCGATCAACGCGCTCCAGGCGCTCATGGACGGGTTCGACGTCGTCACGGTGGACGAGGCGATCGGCAAGGCCGACATCGTCATCACCGCGACGGGCAACAAGGACATCATCACGCTCGACCACATGCGGTCGATGAAGGACAAGGCCATCCTCGGCAACATCGGCCACTTCGACAACGAGATCGACATGGCCGGTCTCGAGCGGTCCGGTTCGACACGCATCAACATCAAGCCGCAGGTCGATCAGTGGATCTTCTCCAGCGGCAAGTCGATCGTCGTCCTCTCGGAGGGTCGTCTGCTGAACCTCGGCAACGCCACCGGTCACCCGTCGTTCGTCATGAGCAACAGCTTCTCCAACCAGGTCATCGCGCAGATCGAGCTGTGGACGAAGCCCGACGAGTACGACAACGAGGTCTACCGCCTGCCGAAGCACCTCGACGAGAAGGTCGCCAAGATCCACGTCGAGGCTCTCGGTGGCACGCTGACCAAGCTCAGCAAGGAGCAGGCCGAGTACATCGGTGTCGACGTCGAGGGCCCGTACAAGCCCGAGCACTACCGGTACTGACACTCGGTCCCGTAGGACTCGACAGGCAGGAGTGGAGTCGATGGGCACTCTCATCGCGATCGAGGGCGTCGACGGAGCAGGCAAGTTCACGCTCTCGTCCCGCCTCACGCACGCGTGGGAGGCCGCCGGGGTGGACGCCGTCCGCGTCGGCTTCCCCCGCTACGGGGAGTCGATCCACGCCGACCTGGCCGCCGAGGCGCTGGCCGGTGAGCACGGCGATCTCGCCGCCGGGGTGAACTCGATGGCAGTGCTGTTCGCCCTCGATCGTGCCGGTGCGGTGTCCGATCTCCGTCGGATGCTGCACCGGCACGACGTCGTTCTGCTCGATCGCTACGTCGCGTCCAACGCGGCGTACTCCGCCGCGCGGGTCCACCAGGACGCGGACGGTGCGATGGTCGAGTGGGTGCGCGCGCTCGAGTTCGACCGCCTCGTCCTGCCGCGTCCCTCCGCCCAGATCCTCCTCGACGTTCCGGTCGAGGTCGCGGAGCATCGCGCACGTGGTCGGGAGCAGGATGATCCGTCGCGGGCCCGCGACGCGTACGAGCGCGACGGTGGTCTCCAGGCCCGTACCGCGGCGGTCTACGCGGGACTCGCGGCCTCGTCGTGGATGTCGCCGTGGTTCGTCGTGAACGGCGCGCAGGCGGACGGTGAGCAGGTCGACGTGACGAGACTCGCCGCCGAACTTCTCAATCAGACTGCGGAGTACGACGGGATGACACGATAGTCGTCATGAAGCCACGAATTCTGGTCGTCGACGACGATACGGCTCTTGCCGAGATGCTCACCATCGTGTTGCGCGGTGAGGGATTCGAGCCGTTCGTGGTGGGAGACGGCACCCAGGCGCTGTCCGCCGTCCGGGAGAACCGACCGGATCTGGTGCTGCTCGACCTGATGCTCCCCGGTATGAACGGCATCGACGTCTGCCGCGTGCTGCGGGCGGACTCCGGTGTGCCGATCGTGATGCTCACCGCCAAGACCGACACGGTCGACGTCGTGCTGGGACTCGAGTCCGGCGCCGACGACTACATCATGAAGCCCTTCAAGCCGAAGGAGCTCGTGGCCCGCGTCCGCGCGCGCTTGCGACGCACCGAGGAGGAGCCGGCCGAGCTCCTGTCGATCGGCGACGTCGTCATCGATGTTCCGGCGCACAAGGTCACCCGCGACGGCTCGCTCATCTCGCTGACGCCGCTCGAGTTCGACCTGTTGGTGGCGCTGGCCCGCAAGCCTCGACAGGTCTTCACCCGCGAGGTGCTGCTCGAACAGGTGTGGGGATACCGGCACGCCGCCGACACCCGCCTCGTGAACGTGCACGTCCAGCGACTGCGCGCCAAGGTGGAGACGGATCCGGAGAACCCCGAGGTGGTTCTCACCGTGCGCGGTGTCGGGTACAAGGCCGGCCCGCCGTGATCGGAGCCGATCGACTGCGGGACGGTCGGTGATCTTCACGTCCCGCTCCCGTCGACGCATCAACGGAACCTTCTCGCCTCTGGTGCGATGGTCCCGGTCCATGTGGGCTGCCGCCGGTCACGCGTGGCGTCGGTCGCTGCAGTTGCGCGTCGTCGTGTCCACGCTGACGCTCTCCCTCATCGTGATCACGATCCTCGGCGTCGTGCTCACGAGTCAGATCACGGATCGACTTCTCGACACCAAGATCGACGCCGCCACGAAGGAGCTCGATCGCGCGCGTGCGTCCGTCGAGAGCCAGTTGGCGGGCGACGACTCGACGTCGATCTCGAACCGTCTGGAGCTCGCTCGGTCCGGTCTGACGAGCCGGGACACCGAGAGCGGCGCGGACAGCACGTCCGCCGGCACGTTCGACCCCGTGCTCATCGTCCCCGGCGACGGAGCCCGCGACGAGCTGTTCACCGGTCCCGCCGACCAGATCCCGCAGACGTTGCGCTCGTTCGTCCAGGCCGGCCAGGTGAGCTACCAGTACGCGACCGTGTCGGAACCGGACGGCTACTCGGGTCCGGCCCTCATCGTCGGCAGTCCCACCGCGTCGGACCTCTCCACCCTCGAGCTGTACCTGGTGTTCCCCCTCGCGGGAGAGGATCGCAGCCTCGCCCTCGTCCGCGGAACCCTGCTCATCGGCGGTGCGGTCCTGCTGGTGCTGCTCGCGGCCATCTCGATGCTGGTCGCCCGGCAGGTGGTGGTACCCATCAGATCGGCGTCGCGCATCGCGGTGCGCTTCGCGGACGGCCGGCTCAAGGAACGGATGCCGGTGCGCGGCGAGGACGACATCGCCCGGCTCGCCATGTCGTTCAACGAGATGGCCGAGAGCCTGTCGAAGCAGATCACCCAGCTCGAGGAGTTCGGAAACCTGCAGCGCCAGTTCACGTCCGACGTCTCGCACGAGCTGCGGACGCCGCTCACCACCGTCCGCATGGCCGCCGAGCTCATCCACGACGCCAGTGAGAGTCTCGATCCGCTGCTCAAGCGCTCGTCCGAGTTGCTGGTCGCCGAGCTGGACCGTTTCGAGACACTGCTCAACGATCTGCTCGAGATCTCCCGCCACGACGCGGGCGTCGCCGAACTGGCGTCCGAGCAACTCGATCTCCGTATGTGCGCCCGCGCCGCGGTGTCCACCGTGCGGCACCTCGCCCGCGAGACGGGCACCGAGCTGATCGTCGACATGCCCGACGAGCCGGTCAACGCCGAGGTGGATCCGCGCCGTGTCGAACGCGTGCTGCGCAACCTGTTGGCGAACGCTCTCGACCACGGGGAGGGCAAGCCCGTCCTGCTGCGCCTGCGCGCGGACGACGACGCCGCCGCCTTCGTCGTGCGGGACCAGGGTGTGGGACTGCGCCCCGGTGAGGAGAAGCTCGTGTTCAACCGCTTCTGGCGGTCGGATCCGTCCCGCGTGCGACGTTCGGGCGGTACGGGCCTGGGGCTCGCCATCAGTCTCGAGGACGCCCGCCTGCACGACGGCAAGCTCGAGGCCTGGGGCGAACCGGGCCAGGGCGCCTGGTTCCGCTTCACGCTGCCGCGCGTGCGTGGTCGCAAGGTCGTGTCCAGCCCCCTGCCGCTGCGACCCGCGGGCCGCAGGTACGCACAGGGACAGCCGCTTCCGGCGGCGCGCCCGACGAGTGTCGGCGCCACGGCGGGGGAGCAGCGACCGTGAGAGACCGCACCGTGCCGCGGCGACGAGCCGCCCTCGTGGCGTGCGTGGCCGCGCTCGCGCTCGTCGCGTCCGGATGCGCGTCGTTGCCCGCGTCGTCAGCGCCGCAGGCCATCGGCACCGTCGCGCGCGGGCCCGTCGAGCAGGAACTACCCGTTCCCGCCGCCGGTCGTGAACCCAATCTTCTGGTCCGCGACTTCGTGAAGGCCAGCACCGATCCGGCCGACGACCACGCGGGTGCACGTCAGTTCCTGACGGCGAACGCCGGCTCGGAGTGGAACGACGGCGCCAGCGCGATCGTCGTGGACAAGGTGGACGTCCTCGAGGACTCCCGGTCGAGTGACGCCGCGCAGTACACGATCCGAGCCAACCGGGTGGGGCAGCTCGATCAGGGTGGGCAGTACCGCGCCGAGCAGGGATCGTTCGAGACCCAGGTGACGCTGGCCCGCGAGGACGGCGAGTGGCGGATCGACGAGCTGCCGTCCGGAGTCGTCATGGACCGCACCCAGTTCCTCACCTCGTACCAGCGCAAGTCGCTGTACTTCGTCGATCCCACCGGCACCGAACTGGTGCCCGATCAGCGTTGGGTGAACACCACGCAGGACCGGATGACAGAGACCCTGACGGCACTGCTGCAGGCGGGTCCGCGACTGTCGCTGGAGCCGGCGGTGCGCAACGTGTTCAACGGTGTCACCACGGCCGGTCCCATCACGAAAGCCGACGGGCGTACCTCGGCCGTCGGCATCGGTCTCGGCGGTGTCCGCATCGACTTCCGGGGCGCCGGTGCGCTGGACCGCGCGACCCGCGAACTACTTGCCGCGCAGATCATCTGGACACTGGCCGAGGCCGAGGTGTCGGGTCCCTACGTCCTGCTCTCGGACGGCGCGCCGTTGGACCCGAACTATCCGGACGGCTGGACCACCGCCGAGGTCGCAGAATTCGATCCGTTGGCGGTGACGGGTGCCGACGTGGGCCTGCACGCACTGCGCAACGGCGGGCTCGTCCGCATCGGAACCGACGGCGTGACACCGGTTCCCGGCTACTTCGGCACCGTCAACAACATGCGGTCCATCTCGTTGTCCAGCGACGGAACGCTCGTGGCGGCCGTGTCGGACACCGGTCGTGCGGCGCCGCAGCCGCCCGACGCGTTGCTCATCGGCTCCTACGGCGGCAACGCCTTCCCGGTCGCGGAGGGTGGCTCGATCACCCGGCCCACCTGGGGTCCCGACCGCGACGCCGTGTGGGCCGTCGTGGACGGCACCGTGGTCAAGCGCGCTGTCCGCGACCCGGCCACCGGACAGGTGTCGGTGGTGGACGTCGATTCCGCCGACATCGCCGAGCTCGGCGGCCAGATCACCGAACTGCGGCTCTCCCGCGACGGGGTGCGAGCGGCTCTCATCGTGGACGGCGCCGTCTACGTGGCGGTGGTGGTGCGGCGCGCCGACGGCACCTACGCACTCCGCGAGCCCGAGGCGGTGGCCAACGGTCTGGCGAGCGCGGCGCTGTCCCTGGACTGGAGCACCGGCGACACGGTGGTCGTGGCCCGAGCGGCGACCGACATCCCGATCGTGCAGGTGGCCGTCGACGGCTCACGTCTCGACGGGCTGCCCAGCCGCAACCTCACCGCTCCCGTCGTGTCCGTCGACGCCTCCGCGTCGAGCACCTACGTGGCCGATTCGCGCGCCGTGTTCCAGATCGACGACAGCGACCCGGCGAGTGACCGCTACTGGCGCGAGGTGCCCGGCCTGACCGGCACGAAGTCCGTGCCCGTCCTGCCGGGCTGACGAGCGGCGAACTCTGTCGGAGCCCCGCGACACAGTGTCCCGGTGCCGACGACCCTGCTGGACCTCATCCTGCCCCGCGAGTGCGGCGGCTGCGCCCGTGTCGACGCCTCGTGGTGCCCCGCCTGCGCCTGCGCGCTCGACGCGGCGCCGGGGTCGGTGCGGCCGCGTGTCGATCCCGGGGTGCCGTGCTGGGCGCTCGGCCCGTACGCCGGCCCGCACCGTGCGTCGATCCTGGCGATGAAGGAACGCGGTCGGCGGGATCTCGCGGCACCGCTCGGGGTCGCCCTCGCCGCCGCCGTGACGCGCCTGCGCGACGCCGGGGAGATCGATCCACCCGAGCTGTCGCCCCTCGTGCTGGTCCCGGCCCCGTCCCGACGCCGCGCGGCACGGGCGCGCGGTGGTGATCCGATCCTGCGTACCTGCCGCCGTGTCGCGCGGGTGCTCGCACCGGAGGACGTGCGCGTCGTGTCGGTGCTGCGGGTGGACGCGCAGGTGCGTGACTCCGTCGGTCTCACCGCCGACGAGCGTGCGGACAACCTGCGGGGGCGGGTCCGTGTCCGGAGCGGGGGCATCGCCGCGATCGGTCGCGGACCGGTGCTGCTCGTCGACGACGTGGTGACCACCGGAACCACCGCCGCGGAGTCGGTGGCGGCACTGCGACGGTCCGGTGTCGGTGTCGACGCGGTGCTCGTTCTCGCTGCCGTGCGCTGACGTCGCAGTGCCTGTCCCGGTGCCGGAAAGGGAGCCTGAAAAGGTCCCGTGAATATCCCGTGAACAGTGGCAGACCACCCGGGGAGCGACTACGGTCAGGGCCACGATCGATCCTCGCTACCGGGTCTGGAGGTGATGCCTCACCACCGAAGGCGCCGGGCGGTCCGCGCTCCGGTGTCACCGTTCTTCCGCTGCGCCAGAAGCGATCTCGGCGCGGCCTCTATCGGGAGGTACGTATGACGACAACGTCACCAGTGACGACTGCACACACGAGCACCCACCGGGTGCACGCGCATCCCCGCGAAGCTCACGCCCATGGTCCGGAGCAGAACGACTCCACCGCCCTCGACTCGACCGACACCACTGCGGATTCCGTCTACTTCGACGATGCACCCAGTGCCGTCCCGGCCGACGACAGCTCGAGCGCCGAACCCGCCGCCGAGGTCGTGGTCAAGGGTCGCAACGTCGAGATACCCGACCACTTCCGCCTGTACGTCTCAGAGAAGCTCGCTCGCCTCGAGCGCTTCGATCCCACCATCCATCTGTTCGACGTCGAGCTGTTCCACGAACGCAACCGTCGTCAGTCCAAGAGTTGCCAGCGAGTCGAGATCACCGTGCGGGGCAAGGGGCCTGTCGCGCGTGCCGAGGCCTGCGCGGACAGTTTCTACGCCGCCCTCGAGTCGGCGACCACCAAGCTCGAGAGCCGTCTCCGACGGACGAAGGACCGCCGCAAGGTCCACTACGGGGAGAAGCGGCCCGTGTCGGTGGCCGAGGCGACCGCCGCGCTCGTCGAGGAGGCCGTCACTGCCCCCGTCGAGGAGGCGCCCGCCGTCGACGACCACGCCACCGAGGGCCCGGGCACCGTGGTGCGCGTCAAGGAACACCCGGCCGTGCCGATGACCGTCGACGACGCCCTGTACGAGATGGAGCTCGTGGGCCACGACTTCTTCCTGTTCCACGACAAGGAGTCCGACCGGCCGTCGGTCGTCTATCGCCGCCACGCGTTCGACTACGGACTGCTGCGTCTGTCCTGACGCTCGCACCGCCGCGCCGACCACATCGGGCGTCCGCTCCGGCGGGCGCCCGGTGTCGTGCGCGGAACATCCGGTGTGCCTCACAGCGCGCTGTCAGGCTCGACGCCTACGATGGTTCCGCCGGGAGACCGACGAGGTCTCTTCGCATCGAACTGCGCCCCCCCGTGTGGACGGGCTCGGTTCACGCCCCACGTACCCGATATTGAGGACGAATAGCCCGTGCCGACGTTGTCGTTGTCCAAGTTGCTCCGTGTCGGTGAAGGTCGCATGGTCAAGCGGCTGAAGCACATCGCCGACCACGTGTCGTCCCTGTCGCCGGACGTCGAGTCCCTGTCGGACGCCGAACTGCGTGCGAAGACCGACGAGTTCACGAAGCGGCACCAGGACGGCGAGAGCCTCGACGAACTGCTGCCCGAGGCGTTCGCGGTCGCCCGCGAGGCGTCCAAGCGGGTGCTGTCCCAGCGCCACTTCGACGTCCAGGTCATGGGCGGTGCCGCGCTGCACTTCGGCAACGTCGCCGAGATGAAGACCGGTGAGGGCAAGACCCTCACCTGCGTCCTCCCGGCGTACCTGAACGCGCTGTCCGGTGACGGCGTCCACGTCGTCACGGTCAACGACTACCTGGCCAAGCGTGACTCGGAGTGGATGGGCCGCGTTCACCGCTTCCTCGGACTGAGCGTGGACGTGATCCTCTCGGGCATGACGCCCGCCGAGCGGCGTGCCGCCTACGCGGCCGACATCACGTACGGCACCAACAACGAGTTCGGTTTCGACTACCTCCGCGACAACATGACGCACTCGCTGGACGACCTGGTCCAGCGCGGACACAACTTCGCCGTGGTGGACGAGGTGGACTCGATCCTCATCGACGAGGCCCGTACCCCGCTGATCATCTCGGGCCCCGCGGACGCGTCGTCGAAGTGGTACCCGGAGTTCGCCCGCATCGCCCCCATGATGAAGAAGGACGTCCACTACGAGGTGGACATCAAGAAGCGCACGGTGGGTGTGCACGAGGCGGGCGTCGAGTTCGTCGAGGACCAGCTGGGCATCGACAACCTGTACGAGGCCGCCAACTCGCCGCTGGTGAGCTACCTGAACAACGCCATCAAGGCGAAGGAGCTCTACCAGCGCGACAAGGACTACATCGTCCGAGACGGCGACGTCATCATCGTCGACGAGTTCACCGGCCGCATCCTGGTGGGGCGCCGCTACAACGAAGGCATGCACCAGGCCATCGAGGCCAAGGAGAAGGTGGAGATCAAGGCCGAGAACCAGACCCTCGCCACGATCACGCTGCAGAACTACTTCCGTCTGTACGACAAGCTCTCCGGCATGACCGGTACCGCCGAGACCGAGGCGGCCGAGCTGCACCAGACGTACTCGCTCGGTGTCATCCCCATTCCCACCAACCGCCCGATGGTGCGTGTGGACAACGGCGACCTCATCTACAAGAGCGAGGAAGCCAAGTTCAGTGCCGTCGTCGACGACGTCGTCGAGCGGCACGAGAAGGGTCAGCCGGTTCTGATCGGTACCACCAGTGTCGAGCGCTCGGAGTACCTGTCCAAGCAGTTCACCAAGCGCGGTGTCGCGCACAACGTGCTCAACGCCAAGTTCCACGAGCAGGAGGCGACCATCATCGCCGAGGCCGGCCGGTCCGGCGCGGTGACGGTGGCCACCAACATGGCGGGTCGAGGAACCGACGTGGTGCTCGGCGGCAACCCGGACATCATCGCGGACCTCGCGCTGCGCGGGCAGGGGCTCGATCCCGTCGAGTCGCCGGAGGAGTACGAGGCGGCGTGGGAGCCCACGCTGGAGAAGGTCAAGGACCAGGTCCGCGAGGATGCGGACAAGGTCCGCGACGCGGGCGGTCTCTACGTCCTCGGTACCGAGCGGCACGACTCGCGCCGTATCGACAACCAGTTGCGAGGACGCTCGGGTCGTCAGGGCGACCCGGGGGAGAGCCGGTTCTACCTGTCGCTCGGCGACGAGCTGATGCGCCGGTTCAACGGTGCCGCTCTCGAGTCGATCATGACGCGACTCAACCTCCCGGACGACGTCCCGATCGAGGCCAAGATGGTCTCCAAGGCCATCAAGAGCGCGCAGACGCAGGTCGAGCAGCAGAACTTCGAGATCCGCAAGAACGTCCTCAAGTACGACGAGGTGATGAACCAGCAGCGCACCGTCATCTACGAGGAGCGTCGCCGCATCCTCCGCGGAGAGGACATGGAGGGCCAGGTCGAGCAGATGATCACCGACGTGGTCACCGCGTACGTCGACGGCGCCACATCGGAGGGCTACGTCGAGGACTGGGACCTCGAACAGCTGTGGACCGCGCTGAAGACGCTCTACCCGGTGGGCGTGCAGCACACTGACCTCGCAGCGGAGAACGAGTTCGGCGAGAAGGGCGACCTGTCGCGGGACGACCTGCGCGAGGCGCTGCTCGAGGACGCCCGCGCGGCCTACGCCACGCGTGAGGCGGAGATCAACGAGATCGCGGGCGAGGGCGGTATGCGCGAGCTCGAACGACGGGTGCTGCTGTCCGTGCTCGACCGCAAGTGGCGTGAGCACCTCTACGAGATGGACTACCTCAAGGAGGGCATCGGTCTGCGCGCGATGGCGCAGCGCGATCCCCTCGTCGAGTACCAGCGCGAGGGCTACGACATGTTCACCGGCATGCTCGACGGGTTGAAGGAGGAGTCCGTCGGGTTCCTCTTCAACCTGCAGGTCGAGGCGGCGGCGCCGAGCCCCGCGGCCTCCGCGGGCCTGCAGGTGGGCGCGGGACTGCAGTCGCCCGTCGCAGCCCGACCGGCGCCGGCAGCGCAGGCCGCCCCCGCAGCGCAGGCCGCCCCCGCGGCGCCGGCCGCCCCCGCGGCGCCGGCGCAGCGTCGACCCGAACCCACGCCGGAATCGGCGCCCGAACCGCGGCCCGCCGCACCTGCCGCGCTGCGCGCCAAGGGGTTGGACGACGAGTCGACCGGTCGCCTGACGTATTCCGGTCCCGACGAGACGGGCGGCACCTCGGTCCGCCGCGCCGGGTCGGGGTCGCCGACGGGCGAGTCGAGCTCCGGCACCCGACGCGAGCGCCGCGAGGCGGCTCGGGCCGGGGTCAAGCCGGTCAAGCGCGCACCGAAGGCCAAGCGGCGCAAGTGATCTGCTCGTCCGGGGGCGGCGACCGCCGCCTCAGGACAGGCGCAGGCTCGTGAGCACCCAGGCCGGACCGGTGGTGTTGCGCCGTGCCGTCAGTCGCGCCGCGACGGCGAACACGCGGTCACCACGCGAGTAGGTGCCGAAGACCTCGACGTCGCCGTGCCCGGCGCCGTCGGGCACCGGACCGGCGGCGCGCACGTGCACGGTCCGGACGACGGCGACACCGAGTGTTCGGCCCGGCACGGCCGCCGTCGACAGGGCTGTCGCCATTCCGACCATGGCCGGTGACAGCACCGCGCGCAGGGACGCCGCGGGTCGGCGGCGGTCCACCACCTCGAGTGTCAGACGCAGGACGCGATCGGCGACGTGCCGCGCCGCGGCGGCGGTGCGCGCGTCGGCCTCCGACGGTCCGACGACGGGCCGGGTCGGTCGCGAGGTCGATCGTCCCGAGTGCGGGCCGGGGCGCGGCGACGAGAGCGCTCGGCCCGCGGACCGGGTCGTCGGGCGTGCACGCGTGGGAGTCGCGCCGACCTCGGGTGGCTCGGATCTCGGCAACCGCGCCACGTGAACGACCTCCGATGTCATGCGTTCTCCTCCATGCTCGTACCTGTGCGGCCACGGCCGGTGTGCGGCGAGTGTCGCACGCACGGACGCGGTTCCGGCCCGTCGAGGCAGACGCGGGGCGTCGTCACACCGCAGCCCGTCAGGGTCGGTGAATTCCGACGAGGACGACGGGGAACCGACACGGCGCGGACCACGAGGACGATCGTGAGCGTGGTCGGTCTCATCTGTCGTGCGAGACTGGGACCCGTCACACTCGACCGAGGGGATTCGCGCGTTGGCCACCAGACTCACCACTCAGGACGCGTCCTTCTACTTCCTGGAGGCCAGTACGACTCCCATGCACGTGGGGTCGCTCGCCATCTTCCGGCTCCCGCGCGGGGGCTTCAGTTACGACGAACTGCTCACCCTCGTCGAGAGCCGGCTCGCTCTCGTTCCGCGCTATCGCCAGAAGGTGCGCGAGGTGGCCTTCGGCCTGGCTCGCCCCGTGTGGGTCGACGACCGCGACTTCGACATCACGTACCACATCCGGCGTTCCGCGCTGCCCAAGCCGGGATCCACCGAACAGCTGCACGACCTGGTCGCGCGACTCACCTCACGCCCTCTCGATCGCACGCGTCCGCTGTGGGAGATGTACCTGGTCGAGGGTCTGGCACGGAACCGGTTCGCGATCTTCACCAAGTCGCACTCGTCGATCGTGGACGGCGACAAAGCGCTCGAGATCAGTCAGGTCATCCTGGACGCCACCAAGGCTCCGACTCCGATGGCCGAGGAGCTGTGGATGCCCGCGCGGGAACCGTCGGAGAAGGCGCTCGTCGCCGGGGCGCTCGCCGAGATGGTGTCGCGGCCGGGGGAGGGCGTGGAGGCGGTGCGCGGAGCCGTCGGTGACGTCACCCGCGCCGCCGGCGAGGCGGTACGCGCCGCGGGCAAGTTCGCGGCGGTGGTCCGCACCGCGGCGCAGACGGCACCGACGAGTCCACTGAACACGACCATCTCCCGCAACCGCCGGTACTCGGTGGCCAAGACCGATCTCGACGACTACCGGATGGTGCGGTCGAAGTTCGGGGGGACGGTCAACGACGTCGTGCTCACGGTCGTGTCCGGTGCTCTGCGGAACTGGTTGCTCTCGCGCGGTGAGCCCATCGGCCCGTACACGACGGTGCGCGCGATGGTGCCCCTGTCGGTGCACGCGGCCGCCACGGGGACGGGCGACGAGGGCGACGTGCCGCCCAACGAGGTCGAGTCCTTCCTCATCGATCTGCCCGTGGGCGAACCGAACGCCGTGGTGCGGTTGTCCCACGTGTCGCACGCGACGGAGGCTCACCTGGGACAGAGTCGCGGTGTGACGGCGTCGACCCTCATCACGCTGTCCGGGTTCGCGCCGGCCACGCTGCACGCGATGGGTGCGCGCGTCGGGTCGAGCCTGTCGCAGCGCATGTTCAACATCATCGTCACCAACGCCCCCGGCCCCCAGTTCCCGCTCTACGCGGGCGGTGCACGCATGCTCGAGATGTATCCGGTGCCGCCGCTCGTGCGCAATCAGGCGCTCAGCATCGGCCTGACGTCGTACGACGGCAACGTCTACTACGGTGTGAACGCGGACCGGGCAGCGATGCCGGACATCGACGTGATCACCACGTTGCTGCACGAGGCACTCGAGGAACTGGTCGACGCGGCGCGCGACGACAAGAACGTCCGCTGACGACGGTGAGGGAATGAGGCGCAGGTGAGGGTGTTCGTTCCGGCGACCATGCGGATGTTGCAGACACTGGTGGACGAGGGTCAGTTCTCGCCGATCAGTCGGACGGCCTTCGCCGTGACACCGACGTTGCGGGAGGCGTACGTCTCCGGTGACGACGACGAGTTGGCCGACGTCGCGCTGCGGGAGGCCGCGCGGGCGTCGCTGCGGCTGATCGGCGGTGAGCCGGACCTCGACTCCGACCATGACGGGGACGCCGACGAGGTCGCCGACGCCACTCCGAGTTTCCGCCGCGTCGTCATCGCCGCCGACGTCGATCCGGTGACCCTGCGTCCCGATCTCGACGACGCCGTGGTCCGCCTGCCGGCGCCGCTCTCCCTGACGGAGGTGGCGGCGGTCCACGTCGATCTCGCGGCGGCCGAGTCCGCCGTGAGCGCCGCTGTCGCCGCGGTGGACGCGGCCGACCTGGGGGATCCCGACGCCGAGTTCGTGCTGGGCGACGTCGAGGATCACGAACTCGCCTGGTACGCACCGCAGGAGATACCGTTTCTCCTGGAACTGCTCTGACACCGGAACTGCTCTGACACCGGAACCGCTCCGACACCGCCCTGTTTCGTCGCAGTCGTCGACTGCGTCCGTGGTGGCCGCTCGACCGAGGAGATGTGACATGGGAATCAAGGACTGGCTCGAAGCCCCGGCCGCGAGTGTGTCGTCCCCGCGGCGGCCGTCGCTGAACGTGGTGCGCGGTGCGTTCGCGCGCATCACCACGCCGTTGATTCCCGACGACTACCTGCACCTGGCCAATCCGCTGTGGTCCGCGCGCGAATTGCGCGGCCGCATCGTGCGGATCGAGAAGGTGACCGGCGACGCCGCGACCATCGTCATCAAGCCCGGATGGGGCTTCGACTTCGACTACCGGCCGGGGCAGTACATCGGCATCGGCCTCCACGTCGACGGTCGGTGGCACTGGCGGTCGTACTCCCTGACGTCGCCGCCCGACTGGAAGGACAAGCAGATCTCCATCGCCGTCAAGGCGATGCCGGAAGGCTTCCTGTCCTCGCATCTCGTCGGCGGTGTGCCGTCGGGCACGATCGTGCGGCTCGCCGCGCCGAAGGGGAACTTCGCCCTTCCGGAGCCGCCACCCGCCAAGATCCTGTTCGTCACGGCCGGCAGCGGCATCAC
Organism: Rhodococcus sp. SORGH_AS_0301; assembly: GCF_030818285.1. Classification (NCBI taxonomy): domain Bacteria; kingdom Bacillati; phylum Actinomycetota; class Actinomycetes; order Mycobacteriales; family Nocardiaceae; genus Rhodococcus; species Rhodococcus sp. SORGH_AS_0301. The sequence continues at coordinate 2,198,318 of NZ_JAUTAC010000002.1, read as the reverse complement.
ACCGGTGATCGGCATGCTGCGCAGTCTCGACTCGCGCGGCCACATGCCCGACGTGGTGCACGTGCACTCGGCTCCCACGGCGGACGACGTGATGTTCGCCTCGGAGTTGGCGGCGCTCGACGCGAAGTACGACTCGGTCGTGTCCCACGTGCAGCACACCCGCTCGGACGGCAAGTTCGATCTGGGCTCGCTCGACGAGCACTACCCGGACTGGCGCGAGCGGCAGACGTGGGCGTGCGGTCCGGCGGCGATGCTCGACGACATCGAGAGGGTGTGGCGGGAGGCAGGCATCTCGGAGAACCTGCACACCGAGCGTTTCGAGATCGTGCGCACCGGCGCGCCGAGCGACGGCGGCACGGTCACGTTCTCCGTCTCCGACCGCACGGTGGCGGTGGACGGCGCCACCACGTTGTTGGAGGCCGGTGAGAAGGCAGGTGTGCGAATGCCTTTCGGCTGCCGCATGGGTATCTGCCAGACGTGCGTGGTGCCGCTGACCGACGGTCACGTCCGAGATCTGCGCTCGGGCAAGGAGCATGCGCACGGCGAGCGGATCCAGACGTGCATCTCCGCGGCTGCCGGGGACTGCACGCTCGAACTCTGACTTCGTCGGCCCCGGGTCGCGCCGCAGGGGTGATCGCACACACACCCTGCGCACAGGCTCGTCCGCTATTCTCGGAAAGGCCTGCCCGCCGATACCGAATCGGTGCGAGGAACGGCATACCGCGATCCGGGGAGTAGACCAGCATGGCCATCACGGACATCTTGGAGTTCGCACATCTGACCGACGAGGACATCGAGTCCCTCGGTCGTGAACTCGATGCCATCCGTCGGGACGTCGAGGACACCCGAGGACGCAAGGACGCGGAGTACATCCGCCGCACCATCGCGCTGCAGCGCGCGCTCGAGGTCGGCGGACGGCTCGCGATCATGGGTTCCCGCTGGCGCTCGGCCGCGCTGGTGGGCGCAGGTCTGCTGGCGGCCAGCAAGATCATCGAGAACATGGAGTTGGGCCACAACGTCTCTCACGGTCAGTGGGACTGGATGAACGATCCGGAGATCCACTCCACCTCGTGGGAGTGGGACCAGACCGGTCCGTCCGCGCACTGGAAGCGTGCGCACAACTACTCGCATCACACGTACACCAACATCGTCGGCATGGACCACGACGTGGGCTTCGGGATCCTCCGGATGACCCGCGACGAGAAGTGGCGGCCACGCAACCTGGTGCAGCCCCTGGGCAACCTGGTGCTGGCACTGACGTTCGAGTGGGGCATCGCTCTGCACGACCTGGACGCAGCGAAGCTCGAGGCCGGTGTTCCCGCGACGCAGCTGCTCTCGGAGCCGAACAAGGAGTTCGCTCGGAAGGTCGCGTCGCAGGTCGGCAAGGATTTCGTGCTCTTCCCGCTGCTCGCGGGTCCGGCGTGGCGTCGTGCACTCGGGGCGAACCTCACCGCCAACGTGGTGCGGAACCTGTGGGCGTACGCCGTGATCTTCTGCGGTCACTTCCCGGACGGCGCCGAGAAGTTCACGATGGGCCAGTTCGAGACGGAGACCCACGAGGAGTGGTACCTCCGGCAGATGCTCGGCAGCGCCAACTTCACGGCCGGCCCCACGATGGCGTTCATGAGCGGCAACCTCTGCTACCAGATCGAGCATCACCTGTTCCCAGACCTGCCGAGCAACCGGTACGCCGAGGTGGCCGTCCGGGTGCGCGCCCTGTGCGACAAGTACGACCTGCCGTACACCACCGGCAACCTGGCGACCCAGTACTGGAAGGCGCTGCGCACCATCTTCAAACTGTCGCTGCCCGACCAGCTGCTTCGTCGCACGTCGGACGATGCGCCGGAGACCAGTTCGGAGCGCCGTTTCCAGAGCTCCGGCTCCTCCGTCGTGGACCGGGTGCGGTTCGATCCGGTCACCGGTCGCAAGCGCGGACTGCGGTCTGCCCTGCACGAGGCGCGGCTCGAGGCGCGTCAGGCAGTGAAGCGGGTCACAGATACGACGGCGTAACCTACGGGTGCGTAACTTCCGGTAGAGTAACCACGGTCAGGCCCACACGGGCATCGACCACCTGCCGAGGAGTGACCACATGGCGATTTCCGACGTCAAGGAATATGCCCACCTCACCGAGGCCGACGTCGAGGCGCTGGGCCATGAACTCGACGCGTTGCGTCGGGAGATCGAGGAGTCGCGCGGCGAGAAGGATGCGCGGTACATCCGCAACACCATCCGTTTCCAGCGCTCCCTCGAGGCCCTCGGCCGCACCACGATGCTCGCCAGCAACCACCGCGCCGCGTGGTGGGCCGGTAGCGCGATGCTCGGTGTCTCGAAGATCGTCGAGAACATGGAGCTCGGCCACAACGTCATGCACGGCCAGTGGGACTGGATGAACGACCCGGAGATCCATTCCACCTCGTGGGAATGGGACAACACCGGGCCGTCCGAGCACTGGAAGCAGACCCACAACTACATCCATCACAAGTACACCAACGTGCTGGGCATGGACGACGACGTGGGCTACGGCCTCATCCGCGTCACGCGTGACCGCAAGTGGGTCCCGTTCAACGCCGGCAACCTCGTGTACAACACGCTGCTGATGCTCCTGTTCGAGTACGGCGTGGCGGTACAGCATCTCGAGCTGGGCAAGGCCGTGAAAGGCCGTGTGCCCAAGGAGGAGACGCGACGCAAGCTGAAGGAGGTCGGCGACAAGGTCGGCCGCCAGATGCTGAAGGACTACGCGATCACGCCGGCCATCACGTCGCTGTCGCCCGCCGCGTCCTACCGTAAGACGTTGACCGCCAACATCATGGCGAACGTCATCCGTAACATCTGGACGAACGCCGTCATCTTCTGCGGTCACTTCCCGGACGGTGCGGAGAAGTTCACGCGCCACGACCTCCAGGACGAGACGCAGGGGCAGTGGTACCTCCGACAGATGTTGGGCAGCGCCAACTTCCACGCCGGACCGACCCTCGCCTTCATGTCGGGCAATCTCTGCTACCAGATCGAGCACCACGTGTTCCCCGATCTGCCGAGCAACCGGCTCGCCGCGATCAGTGTGCGGGTTCGCGAACTGTGCGAGAAGTACGACCTCCCTTACACCACAGGGCCTTTCCTCGCCCAGTACGGCAAGTCCTGGCGCACCATCGCGAAGCTGTCGCTCCCCGACAAGTACCTCAAGGCCACTGCGGACGACGCACCGGAGACGGCATCCGAGCGCAAGTTCGGGGGCAACGTCACTTCGACGGTCGACCCGGTGACCGGACGTCGTTCCGGTCTGCTGAGCGCGATCAAGCAGGGTAAGGGCGGCACGGGACTGCGAAAGCTGCTCTCGCGCTGATCGATCGGTCGGAGCTCCGTCAGTAGGAGTCGTTCGACATCACGGCCACCAACAGCAGGCGAACCGCGGCGACGCGGTTCGCCTGCTGTCCTGTCAGGGTGTCCAGAGCGCACTCCGGGTCGGCCGGCGGCCCGAGGTGTGTGCAGCCGCGCGGGCAGTCCTCGATGGTGACGGCGAGGTCCGAGAACGCCGCGACGACATCCTCCGGCGAGATGTGGGCCAGCCCGAAGGACCGGATACCGGGAGTGTCGATGACCCAGCCTCCACCCGGAAGATGCAGCGACACCGACTGAGTCGACGTGTGCCGTCCCTTGCCGACGCCGGAGACGATGCCGACGGCGCGATGTGCCTCCGGCACCAGCCGGTTCACCAGGGTCGACTTGCCCACCCCCGAGTGGCCGATCAGCGCGGACGACTTCCCAGTGATCATCGCCAGGAGCTCGTCCAGCGGACGGTCCCGGCCCACCAGCACCACCGGCACGTCGAGGTCGGCGAAGACGGCGGCGAACTCGTCGGACGACGCCAGGTCGTCCTTCGTCAGACACAGCACGGGTCGGAGACCACCCACGAACGCTGCCACCATCGCGCGCTCGACGAAGCCCGAGCGGGGTGGCGGGTCGGCCAACGCCACCACGATCAGCAGCTGGTCCGCGTTGGCCACCACGACACGCTCGTACGGATCCGTGTCGTCGGCGGTGCGCCGCAGAACCGTTCGTCGTTCGTCCACGCGGACGATGCGGGCCAGGGCGTCGACGCGTCCCGAGACGTCGCCGACGATGCCCACCGCGTCACCGACGACGATCGGGGTCCGGCCCAGCTCGCGCGCTCGCATGGCGACCACGAGGCGCTCGGGATCGTTGTCGATCACGCAGCCCCACCGGCCGCGATCCACCGACACCACCATCGCGTCCGAGGCGTCGGCGTGGGTGGGCCGCGTCTTCGTTCGTGGGCGCGTGCCCTTGCCCGGCCGGACGCGGACGTCCGACTCGTCGTACACCCGCCGGATCAGCGTGCACCACCTCCGGCCAGCATGGCGCTCCAGAGGGTCGCGAACCCCGGCAGCGTCTTGGCGGTGGAGTCGATGTCGTCGACCTCGACGCTCGGGACGACCAGACCGATCACGGCGCCCGCCGTGGCCATGCGATGGTCGGCGTACGCCCGCCAGGGTCCGCCGTGCAGCGGCGCCGGCTCGATGATCAGGCCGTCCTCGGTCTCCTCGACACCGCAGCCCAGAGCGCCGAGTTCCGCCGTGAGTGCGGCGAGCCGATCCGTTTCGTGCCCGCGCAGATGGGCGATCCCGCGCAGGCGCGAGGGTGACCCGGCCAGGGCCGCCATCGCCGCGACCGTGGGGGTCAGCTCGCCGATGTCGTGCAGGTCCACGTCGACGCCCTCGAGCTTCTCGGGCCCCCGCGCCGTGAGCGACTCGGCAGTGAGCAGCACCTCGGCCCCCATCGACGTGAGGATGTCGCGGAACGCGTCACCGGGCTGCGTCGTCCGGGCAGGCCACCGGGGCACGGTCACCTTACCGCCCGTGACGGCCGCCGCGGCGAGGAACGGGGTCGCGTTGGACAGGTCCGGTTCCACGACACGGTCGACCGGAGCCACGGCGCCGGGATGCACCCGCCACCGGTTCGGAATGCCGGAGTCCTCGGGAGTCTCCACCTCGATCCCGCTCTCGCGCAGCATCTCCACCGTCATGTCGATGTGAGGCATCGACGGAACCGGGGGACCGACGTGCTCGACGACGATGCCCTCGTCGAACCGCGCTGCCGAGAGCAGGAGCCCCGACACGAACTGGGACGACCCGGACGCGTCCAGTCGGACCGTGCCCCCGCGGACACGGCCCGTGCCGTCGACGACGAACGGCAACCGGTCCCCGCTCACGGGAACACCCAGGGCGCGGAGCGCGTCGAGAATGGTCTGCTGCGGGCGCGAGCGGGCGTGCTCGTCGCCGTCGAAGCGCGAGCGACCGGTGGCCAGCGCGGCGACGGGGGGAACGAAGCGCATGACGGTGCCCGCCAGCCCGCAGTCCACGTCGCCGCCGCGGCCGGGTCCGGGGGTGACCCGCACCGTCGTCCCGTCGTCGTCGGGAGACTCCACGACGGCACCCAGGGTGCGCAGCGCATCGATCATCAGATCGGTGTCACGGCTGCGCAGAGCGCCGGTCACCGTCGACGGTCCGTCCGCGAGCGCCGCGAGGATCAGGGCGCGATTGGTGATCGACTTCGACCCCGGGAGGTCGACGGTCGCACGGACGGGCTGCGGGGCGAGGGGCGCGATCCAGGACGTCACGGTCACAGTCTCTCACTGGCGGACGCGCGTCGGATGTCCGCGACGGTCGCGGCGGTCGCCCGGACGAGATCCTGTGCGGAGAGTTCGATCTCCAGGCCGCGCCGACCGCCGCTGCAGAAGAGGGTCGAGTGCCCGAGTGCCGACGTGTCGACGACCGTGGGCAGGGGCGTGCGCTGACCGAGCGGGGAGACGCCCCCCAGGACGTAGCCCGTCGACCGGCGCACGGCTGCGGGATCGGCCATCGACACCTTGCTCGCCCCGAGGGCAGCGGCGACGGACTTCACGGCGAGCATGTCCGGCACGGGAAGAACCGCGACCGCCAACGAGGAGCCCGTCGACACGACCAGGGTCTTGAACACCCGATCCGCCGACACACCGAGTCGGGCGGACAGTGCGTCGACCGCCTCGTCGCCGTACTGCTCGGTGCCGCGGTCGTGCTCGTAGGTGTGGACGGTGAACTCGATTCCGAGCCGCGTCAGCATCGTCGTCGCGGGAGTAGCCGATCCGGCCATGGCGTCGTGGTCCCTTTCCCACCGTGATCACCCGCCCCCGCGAGTACGTCGAGAACGTCGTGATCGGCTGCTCGTTCACGACATTCTCGCCGTACTCGCGGAGACGATCCGGCAGCGGGGGGAACACGCCGACGGCCACGGCTGTTGCACGCAGCATCAGGACGGCGCGCACTGTGCGCCGCCGCTCGACGGAGGAGGGCGTGTGAACGTCGTTGCACCGGAGCGCTCCGGAGCCGAGAGGCTCTCGGCGACGCTGACGAATGTGGTGGTGATCCCACCGGTAAAGTGGAGTCCGGACGACCACGGTGATCTCACCGGTTCCCGGCTGTCCGAGGTCAGCACCTCGGAGGGCGGGGCGGTCGCCGCGGGGCACACGAGAGGGGCCAGCGTGACCGATCAGCCACGTACCGAGACCGGCACCACGACGGGCGCCGTCGATCCTGCGATCCTCGAGACCGAGGACGGCATCCGCTCGCGCGAGAACGCGGCGGACCTGACGGCGCGGTTCGAGCGTGACGCGCTCCCGCTGCTCGATCAGCTGTACGGCGCAGCGCTGCGGATGACGCGGAACCCGTCCGATGCCGAGGATCTGGTCCAGGAGACGTACGTCAAGGCGTACACGGCGTTCAAGAGTTTCCGCGAGGGCACGAACCTCAAGGCGTGGCTCTACCGCATCCTGACCAACACGTACATCAACTCCTATCGCAAGAAGCAGCGTCAGCCGGCGCAGTACCCGACGGACGAGATCACGGACTGGCAGCTCGCGGCCACCGCGGAACATTCGTCGACCGGTCTGCGGTCCGCCGAGGTCGAGGCGCTCGACGCCCTGCCCGACGACGACATCAAGGCGGCGCTGCAAGCGCTGCCCGAGGAGTTCCGCATGGCGGTGTACTACGCCGACGTCGAGGGATTCCCGTACAAGGAGATCGCCGAGATCATGGGCACGCCCATCGGCACCGTGATGTCGCGGTTGCACCGCGGCCGCAAGCAACTGCGCAACGAACTGGCGGAGGTCGCTCGCGACCGTGGATTCAACCGGTCCGCCGCGGCGACCGAGGAGGTAGCACGATGAGCGGCAACGAGTTCGAGGACCTGGACTGCTCGGCCGTCATCGCCGACGTGTGGACGTTGCTCGACAACGAGTGCGACGAGGCCAGCAGGCAGCGCGTGCAGCGTCACCTCGACAGTTGCGGTTCGTGCCTCGCGCAGTACGGCATCGAGGAGAAGATCAAGTCTCTGGTCGGCCGCAAGTGCGGCGGCGAGCGGGCTCCGGAAGGCCTGCGGGAGCGCCTGACGCTGGAGATCCGGCGGTCGGTGACCATCACCGCCACCGAGGACTGACCGCCTACACGACGAAGGGCCGGGACGCTGTGCGTCCCGGCCCTTCGTCGTGTGGTGCTCGTGATCAGCTGTTGGGGCGCTTGCCGTGGTTGGCTGCATTTCCCTTACGGCTGCGCTTCTTGCGTCCTCGCTTGCCCATGGTGGATCTCCTTCCTGTTCCACACAGTTTCTCACGTGTGGTTGGCTGTACGACGAGCGGCCGTGCCTCCGGCGTGGTCCGTTCACCGAACGAGTCGACACGCGCGTGCAGACGAGCGGAACGGAACAGGGGGACCGTGATGGCCGAGGACGTCCGAGCCGAGATGGTGTCGACGGTGTTCCAGATCGTCGTCGCCGAGGGTGATCACGTGAACGAGGGCGACGCCGTGGTGGTGCTCGAGTCGATGAAGATGGAGATTCCCGTGCTTGCCGAGTCCGCGGGCACCGTGACGTCCATCGGAGTCGCCGTGGGCGACGTGATCCAGCAGGGCGACCTGATCGCCGTCATCTCCTGATCCGGTCACCACTCTGATCAGCCGACGCCGCACCGGGACAGGGTGATTCGTCGTGTCCACGCTGTCCGAGATGCTCGCCGAGCACACCGACCTGCCGGGTACGGCGGTCGATCATCTGCAACGCGTCGTGGGGGAGTGGCAGATCCTCGCGGACATCTCCTTCGCGGACCTGCTGCTCTGGGTGCCCGTCGACCATCCCGGATCGCGTGCGGTGACGTCGTCGGACACGGCGACGGTGGTGTGCGTCGCGCAGTGTCGTCCGACGACGGCCCCCACGGTGATCCCGTCGGACACGGTCGGTGCGGTGGTCGGGGAGACCGAACATCCCGAGGTCGCGGAGTGCCTGCGCACGGCGTCGATCGTGCGCGGCGGTGGTCGCCTCCCCGACGATCAGGGTCCGCCCCACGACGCCGTTCCCGTGCGCGTCGACGGCCGCGTGGTCGCCGTGCTGACGCGTGACTCCGCGCCGGTCTCCGGCCGACCGCCGAGCTTGCTGGAGGCCGCGTACCGCGACTGCGCCCACCACCTCTCCGACATGATCGCGGAGGGGTCGTTCCCCTCGCCGTCCGAGAAGACGGACGTCAACTCGAGCCCACGCGTCGGCGACGGGTTCATCCGCCTCGACACCGCCGGCATGGTCACCTACGCGAGCCCCAACGCGGTGTCCGCCTACCACCGGATGGGGTTGACAGCAGATCTCCCCGGCCACGACCTCGCTGCGTCGACCCGGTCGCTCGTCACCGATCCCTTCGACGCGGAGGAGATCGCCGCCACCATCGGAGCGGCCGTCACGTCCGCCGGGGGACGACGGATGGAGGTGGACGCTCGCGGTGCCACCGTGCTGCTGCGCACGGTTCCGCTGCGCCCGGCCGGCACGTCCGTGGGCGCTCTGGTGCTGGTCCGGGACGTCACCGAGGTGAAGCGTCGCGATCGCGCGCTGCTGAGCAAGGACGCGACCATCCGCGAGATCCATCACCGGGTCAAGAACAACCTGCAGACCGTCGCCGCTCTCCTGCGTCTGCAAGCTCGCCGGACCGACAACGACGAGGCCAAGGTCGCGCTGAGCGAGTCGGTCCGCCGGGTCACCTCCATCGCCCTCGTCCACGACGTGCTGTCGACCTCGGTGGACGAGGTCGTCGATCTGGACGAGGTGGTGGACCGCCTGGTCCCCGTCATGGTCGACATCGGCTCGCTGTCGGCGGATGTCACCGTCGGTCGTGAGGGCAGCCTGGGCGTGTTCCCGGCCGAACGGGCGACCCCGCTGGTCATGGTGCTCACCGAGCTGGTCCAGAACTCGCTCGAGCACGGGTTCGACCCGGGTGCCCGAGGCCGCGTGACCATCGAGTCCCGGCGGTCCTCCCGCATGCTGGAGGTCACCGTGCGCGACGACGGCCGCGGGGTCTCCGACGACTTCGACGCGTCGGCGTCTGACCGGCTGGGACTGCAGATCGTCTCGACACTCGTCACGGTGGAGCTGGGCGGCACCATCAGTGTCGCGGCCGGGCGGGACGGGGGCACCGCCGCCGAGCTCCGCGTCCCGCTCGGACGCCGGGAGCCACGCGGCTGACCCGGGTTGCGAACCCCCGTCGGACACACAAAAGGCCCGGCACCATGCGGTGCCGGGCCTGCGTGCGTCTCACTAGCTGTGTCAGACCGCCGAGCGTGCGCGGGTCCGTGCGTTGCGACGCTTCAGTGCGCGACGCTCGTCCTCGCTCATCCCACCCCAGACACCCGCGTCCTGGCCGGACTCAAGAGCCCAGGACAAGCAGTCCGCGGTGACGGGGCACCGGTTGCACACGACCTTGGCATCAGCGATCTGTGCAAGTGCCGGGCCGCTGTTTCCCACCGGGAAGAACAGTTCCGGGTCCTCGTCGCGACAGATAGCCTTGTGGCGCCAATCCATCCTCTTACTCCTCACTGAGCGCACGACGGCGCTGTCGAATAACTGATCCTGGACTCTCGTCCGGATCGTGGGCTTGTTGTCCTGCAGTTCGCGAGCGCGGCAACCAATGTTTCCGCACTGTTACTTGTGAATGCTTTCACGAACCAAGCAGAAGTCAAGAGATGACGCGGTGCGGGTGGCCAAGCTCACTGGACCCGATTTGGTTTCACACCCGACGTCTGGTACCCGGATCGGGAGATGTGAAACACAGTAGCTTGGCCTACGGGGTATCGCCAGGTAAAGGCGCCACGACGGCGAGGGCGTCCGGTGCGGACGCGAATTCGACCTCGGTGCGTTCTCCCAGGTAGTCGCCGTCGACCTGCAGGCCGGTCGGTTCCACCGAACGCACGCGAATCCATTTCACGTCGTCCTCTCGGAGAAGCGCCCGAGAATGCGGACCGGACGTTCCGGACAGCATTTGCACGACCACTCGCAACGTCGTGAACACCTTCGTGGATCGCATTGCGAATATGCCGAGTCCGCTGTCGAACGAGGTGCCGGGGTTCGTCCGGACCGGGCGTGCGTCGAGGAACGTCCACGGATCGGAGTTGGTCACGAACGCGAAGTGAACGCCCGTCACGGCCTCGCCGGTGTCGGTCTCCACGGTGAGGTGCGGGTCGCGGCGCTTGCGGCGGAAGAACGTGGTGACCGCGGTCCGGACGTAGCGCGAGGGCGTGACCGCCTCGCCGCCCTTGCGGCCTCGATCGATCGCGTCGCACACGTCCGCGTCCCATCCGAGGCCGGCGTTGAACAGGAACCATGTCTTGTCGCAGTGCCCCAGGCCGATGCGCCTGCTCGTTCCCGACTCCAGCAGATCGATGAGCTGGTTGGTGGCCTCGACCGGGTCCCTCGCGATGCCCAGCGAGCGAGCGAACACGTTGGCGGATCCGCCCGGGACGACCGCCAGCAGCGGCACGGGTCCCACGGTGACCGACTGCATGGAGGTCGGGGCAGGAACACCGAGAAGTCCGTTCACCACCTCGTTGACCGTTCCGTCGCCGCCGTGCACGATCACCAGATCGATACCGGCCCGGCGGGCCTCGGTCGCGAGTTCGCTCGCGTGTCCACGGTGCGTGGTGTGGAGCACTCTGAGCGACACCCTGCTCGCGAGCGCATGCGCCACCAGGTCTCGGCCGGCAGCCGTGGTGGACGTGGCGTTCGGGTTGACGATGAGGATGGCTCGCACGATCACTCAGAGTAGACGCGAGCGGCGGCGGCTCACGACCACCGGCGCGTGACCGTCGGCCACCTCGTGCGTGTGCTCTAGGGTGGCCTGGTGCGTCCGAAGCTGCCCGATTCCGGTGTTCCGGCACCGGTGCGCGCCGCGGGCCTGTTGGTGTCCGTGCAGGGCGCCACGGCGGTCGTGGTGGCACTCGTCCTGGTGATCCGCGGCGCCGCCGGCGCCGACGAGAGCGTCATCAACGGTTTCGGCACCGCGATCTGGTTCGCCGCACTCGGGGGCGCCGTGCTCACCGGTGGCATCGCCCTGATCCTCGGGCACCGCTGGGGCCGCGCCATCGCGATCGTCGCGCAGCTGTTGTTGCTCCCGGTGGTCTGGTCGCTCCTCACCGATTCCGGGCGGCCCGTGCTGGGCTCGTTGCTCGGCCTTGTCGTCATCGGCGTCCTGGTCTGTCTGTTCAGCGGCCCCGCCACGCGGTGGCTCGCCGACGACTACGTCGAGACCGACGACGTCTGAGCGGCTCTCCGACCGACGCCGGGCAGCTCAGGAACCGAGGCGAGGATCCACGTTGTGGGTGTGGATCTGCCGGTACTCGTGCTCGTACCCCAGCACGGTGAAGCCGGCGGGCGCCAGCGCGAAGCGCTTTCCCTCGGTCACCGGTTGCTCGACCCACCGCGCGATGACCGACCTGGAGAAGTGGCCGTGTCCGACGAGCACGACGTCGCGCTCGGCGAGGGTGGGAACGACGACGGACAGGACGAGATCGGCCCGTGCGGACACGGCGTCGATGGTCTCGCCGGACGGCGACGGATGCGTCCAGACGGTCCAGTGCGGCGCGGTCTCCCGGATCTGCGGAGTGGTCAGGCCCTCGTAGTCGCCGTAGTCCCACTCGACCAGCGCGTCCCACACCCGATCGACGGTCAGTCCGGCCAGCTCCGCCGTCCGCAGCGCCCGCGATCGGGGGCTGCTGACCACCAGGGGACGTTCGAGCCCGAGCGCCGCGATGCGGTCCCCGGCGGCGCGGGCCTGGTCCTCCCCGTCGGCGGTGAGAGCGATGTCCGTCCGTCCGGTGTGTCGACCGCTCGCCGCCCACTCCGTCTGACCGTGACGGATCAACACCAGTCTGGCGTCGGAGCGCCGCGGCGACGTCCCGGACCCTCCGGACGATGCGGGTGCCGGGTCACGGGGGTCGGGGTCTGCCATGGCTCGATCATGCTCCCGGGTCGCGCCGCGTCGATGACGGAGGTCGTCCCGGTGACGGAGGTCTCGTGAAATCCGCTGGTGATCGCCGCCGGTGGGGTGTTTACTTCCTTGGTCCGATCACGCGACACCCGGCCTCGATGCCGGCGGATACAGATCAGCCAGGAGACTCCGCATGACCGATCAGAGCACCGAGAAGGGCGCGCAGGGGTCCCCGAACACCCCCGGGCAGGGTGGTGTCGACACCGGTCAGGGGCTGGACGCGGCCGTCCTCAAGATCGCCGCCGTCATCGTCATCGGCGCCATCATGTCGATCCTCGACGTGACCGTCGTGAGCGTGGCGCTGCCGACCTTCGCCTTCGAGTTCCAGACGTCCTACGCCAACGTCGCCTGGACCATGACCGGCTACACCCTCGCTCTCGCGACCGTCATCCCGCTGACCGGCTGGGCCGCGGACCGGTTCGGTACCAAACGCCTCTACATCCTGGCGCTGATCCTGTTCGTCGCCGGATCCATGCTGTGCAGCGTCGCGTGGGACATCACGTCGCTGATCGTGTTCCGCGTCCTGCAGGGCTTCGGCGGCGGCATGCTCATGCCGCTCGGCATGACGATCCTGACCCGCGCAGCCGGTCCCGAGCGCATCGGTCGTGTCATGGCCGTCCTGGGCGTACCGATGCTGCTCGGTCCGATCGCGGGCCCGATCCTCGGCGGGTGGCTCATCGACGCGGCGAGCTGGCACTGGATCTTCCTGATCAACGTGCCCATCGGCGCCGTGGCGCTGGTGGCCGCGTGGGTCATCCTCCCGAAGGACGCACCCGAGCCCTCGCAGTCCTTCGACTTCGTCGGCATGCTGCTGCTGTCGCCGGGCCTCGCGCTCTTCCTGTTCGGCGTCTCCTCGATCCCCGAGACCGGAACGGTGATGTCGGCTCGCGTACTGGTCTCCGCCGTCGTGGGGCTCGTCCTGGTCGCGGCGTTCGTGCGCCACGCCCTGCGGACCGAGCACCCGCTGATCGACCTGCGGCTGTTCGCCAACCGTCACCTGTCCGTCGCGGTGATCGCGATGAGCCTGTTCGCCATCGCGTTCTTCGGCGCGGGCCTGATCTTCCCGAGCTACTTCCTGCAGGTCCGCGGGGAGACCACGCTCATGGCCGGCCTGCTGCTCGCCCCGCAGGGACTCGGGGCGATGGTGTCGATGCCCATCGCCGGACAGCTCGCCGACAAGATCGGGCCGGGCAAGATCGTGATCACCGGCATGGTGTTCGTGACGCTGGGCATGGCCGTCTTCACGCAGGTGGGATCCTCGACCTCGTACGTCGTCCTGCTCGGCGCCCTGTTCGTCATGGGGTTGGGACTCGGCGCGACGATGATGCCGATCATGACCGCCGCGCTCCAGACGTTGGACGACGCGTCCGTCGCCCGCGGTTCGTCGCTGATGAACATCATCCAGCAGTCGGCCGGGTCGATCGGTACGGCCGTGATCTCGGTGGTGCTCACCAACCAGCTGCTCGACCGGGCGGCTGCGGGACCCGCCATCGCGGCACAGCGTGACCCGGCGATCGCCGAGCAGATCGGGCCGAATGCCGTGCAGGCCGGACTGGCGCAGGCAGCCGACGCGTTCGGCGGCACCTTCCTGGTGGCCACGATCATCGTCGCGTTCACCTTCGTGCCCGCGCTTCTGTTGCCGCGCAAGAAGTTTCAGCGTGCAGACCAGGGTGACGCCGTCGCGCGCGGTGCGATGCTGCACTGAGCTCGGCCTCCGTTCCACCCCGTTCGGCCCGGTGCGGCATCACGCCACGCCGGGCCGAACGTCGCTCGACACACCGAGTGATGCCAAGATCGTGCTGTGACGACGATCCTGGCAGTGGCCAACCAGAAGGGTGGCGTCGCCAAGACGACCACCGTGGCATCGCTGGGAGCGGCGCTCGTCGCTCTGGGCCGACGAGTACTCGTGGTGGACCTCGACCCGCAGGGAAGTCTGACCTTCTCGCTGGGGCACAACCCCGACAAGCTGGAGACCTCGATCCACGAGGTCCTCACCGCCGGGGTTCCCGTGGGCGACGCCGTGCTCGGCACGAACGAGGGTGTGGACCTGCTTCCCGCCACCATCGACCTGGCCGGCGCCGAGGCGCTGTTGCTCATGCGTCCGGGCCGCGAGTACACCCTCAAACGCGCCCTCGCACCACTCCTCGAGAACTACGACGTCATCGTGCTGGACTGCCCGCCCTCCCTGGGCGTGCTCACCCTCAACGGGCTGACTGCCGCGACGAGCGTGCTGATCCCGCTGCAGTGCGAGACGCTCGCTCACCGCGGCGTGGGTCAGCTGTTGCGCACGGTCAGTGAGGTCCAGCAGATCACCAACCCCGATCTGACTCTCCTGGGCGCTCTCGCGACCCTGTACGACGCCCGCACCACGCACAGCCGTGACGTCCTCGCGGACGTGTCCGGTCGGTACGACATCCCTGTGCTCGCGCCGCCGATCCCGCGCACCGTGCGGTTCGCGGAGGCGTCGGCGTCCGGCACCTCGGTGATCGCGGGACGTAAGAACAAGGGCGCTCAGGCGTACCGCGACCTCGCCGACAACCTGGCCGCGCACTGGACCGAGGGCGCACCCCTGGCCACGTACGACGCCGACGCCTGAGGCTCAGCCCAGGGCGACGGTCTCGGCACCGCGGCGCTCGAACACGCTGGTGCCGAGGACGGACAGTGCGACCGGTCCGGTGTACTCGCCGCGGTCCACCGCGATCGTGCGGGAGGCGACGCCGTTCTCCGGATCCACCACCGCGATACCGCCGGGAACCGGGACGAGGAGCTGACCGGCCATCACGGCACCCGCGCCGAGAGTTCCGGCGAGAACCCAGCGCTGTGACAGATCGGACTGCGTGAAGCCGACGGTGTCGGCGCCCGTCCACCAGGAGACGACGGAACCGGTACGCACGATGTCGGATGCGAGGGCGTCGGCGGACGGTGTGGTGACGTCGGCGGTCACGGCCTGCGCGGAGACGAAGTTGGCGGACCCGTCGAAGAGTGCCACCCGGGCGACCTCGCTCCCGGCCGGGGGGAGGTAGACCGCGAGGCGATCCCCGACCACCGCGAGGACGCGTGCTGCCGCTGCGTCCGCGGGGACGTCGGCCAGGATGGTCGAGCCGTACACGTCGGGCACCGTGTTGTCCTTCGGTGCGGGGTTCATCGACGTCAGGCGCAGGCCTTCCTCACCGGGACACCGTTCCAGCACGGCGAGGCGGGTGCTCGCGGACGCGCTCGACACGAGGTCGCATCCGGTGCGGGGTTGGCTGCGCGGGTTGACCGGGGCGTCGACACGCCCGTACTCGAGTGTGCGCACGAGGTCGGAGCGCCAGAGTTCGAGGCGCGTGGCGCCGAGTTCGGTCACGTACGTGCCGTCGAACGACAACCGGACCGGGTCGTCGGCGTCGTTGGTGCGCTGGTCCTCGCGCGCTCCGGTGGACCCGTCGAGCTCGGTGACCTGGCCGCATCCCCGGCCGTCCCGGAACACCGCCACCGCCGCGTCCCACGCCCCCACGACCGAGCAGAGGGCCCGGTCACGCGTGTAGGACCAGGACGGCGAGCCGGTGGCGGGATCGAGTCCGGTCACCGCGTCGCCGGTGGAGACGACGACGGCTCCGCCGACGGTGGTCGGTGCCCCGGTTCCGGTGTCGTCGGCGCGCCAGATCTCCGAGAACGACTCGGGCACCGACAATGCCGACGCCGGGGCGGTGAGAGGCACGTCGGCGACCACGGACGTGGTGCCGCGAGCGTCGCTGCGGAACCAGATCACCGAGGCGCCCACCAGGACGACCACGACGATCACCACAGCGGCGATCACGTCGACGCGGGTGCGCCGTTCGGGAGCGAGCACGTCAGGTACGTGACGGTCAGTCGGACGTACCGGCGGACGACGAGGCCTCCGCCGACGCGCCGTTCTCACCGGCGTGCGCCGCGGACCCGGCGGACGACCGGCGTCGACGGCGACGACGGGGCTTGTCCGACGTGGATCCGTCACCGGACGCCTCGGCGGGACCTGTCGTGGCCGAACTGTCTGCGGTGGCGGCAGCGTCGGCGTGGCCCCCGCCGCGGGTGCGGCGACGTGACCGGCTCCGGCGCGACGTGGTGGTGGCCTCGCCGTCCGACGCCTGGTCCGAGTTCTCGCTCCGGCTCGAGCGGGTGTCCGTCTTCTCGGCGGCGGAAGTCTCGGCGCGCCGCTTCGCGATGCTGCCCGTGGTGCCGTGCGGGATGTTCAGTTCCGCGTACAGGTGCTCGGAGCTGGAGTACGTCTCCACCGGGTCGGGGATGTCGAGGCCCAGGGCCTTGTCGATCAGCTGCCAGCGGGGGATGTCGTCCCAGTCGACCAGCGTGACGGCGATACCGGTGCGGCCCGCACGACCCGTACGTCCGATGCGGTGGACGTACGTCTTCTCGTCCTCGGGGCACTGGTAGTTGATGACGTGGGTGACGTCGTCGATGTCGATACCGCGCGCCGCGACGTCGGTGGCGACGAGCACGTCGATCTTGCCGGAGCGGAACGCCGCGAGCGACTTCTCGCGGGCGACCTGCCCGAGATCACCGTGGACGGCGCCGACGGAGAATCCGCGCTCGGCCAGATCGTCGGCGACCTTCTGGGCAGTGCGCTTGGTGCGCGTGAAGATCATCGTGGCGCCGCGGCCCTCGGCCTGCAGCACCCGCGCGACCATCTCCGCCTTGTCCAGTGCGTGTGCCCGGTAGACGTGCTGGGCGGTGCGCTCGTGGATCGCGGAGGACTCGGCCTCCTCGGCGCGGATGTGCGTCGGCCGAGTGAGGAACGTGCGGGCGAGCGTGATGATCGGCCCGGGCATGGTCGCCGAGAACAGCATGGTCTGACGCTTCTCCGGCACCATGCTCATGAGGCGCTCGATGTCGGGGAGGAAGCCCAGGTCCAGCATCTCGTCGGCCTCGTCGAGCACCAGGACGCCGACCTTGCCCAGGACGAGGTGGCCCTGTTTGGCCAGGTCGAGAAGTCGTCCGGGGGTGCCGACGACGACGTCGACGCCGGTCCGCAGGGTCTCGATCTGGGCCTCGTAGGGCCGTCCGCCGTAGATCGACATGACCTTCACGCGACCGTTGGCCGAGTGCAGGTGCTTCGACGCGTTCTCCAGGTCGGAGGTGACCTGGACGCACAGCTCGCGCGTGGGAACGATGATCAGCGCACGCGGGGTGCCGTCCAGGACCGTGGTGCCCGAGCCGTCGGCCGGACCGGTGGCGAGACGGTGCAGCAGCGGGACGCCGAAGCCGAACGTCTTGCCCATGCCGGTGCGGGCCTGGCCGATGAGGTCGTCGCCCGCGAGTGCCAGGGGAAGCGTGAGTTCCTGGATCGCGAACGTGCGCTCGATGCCGATGTCGGTCAACCCACGGACGATCTCGGGGTGAACGCCCAGCTCGGCGAAGGTCGGGGGAGTGTGGGTGGTGTCCAGGGTGGCCGAGACGGTGGTCTCCGCCACGTCGTCGGTCTCGTGGTCCACAGTGATCTTGCTCAGTGTTTCGGCCTTTCTCGTCTCTCGCCTCGCACGCACGACGAGGGCCAGGCCGCTCCGCGGCCGGTGTCGAAACCCTCGATTCGTCGACAGGCGCGATCGGGGTCGGCCGCAGATGCGGCGACACGATCGGCGGCAGACACGAATCAGGTGCGCGCACAATGTCGTGAGCACGGCTCCCGGTGCTCGCCGCGATCGCCTCCGACGGAGGTGACCACGGTGCGTCGAGCCGGCGTGCGGACTGTCTCGGTCCCTGCTGCCGGCACCGGTGGAGCGTGCTCGCGACCTATTCTACCTGGTCGGCACCCGACTCCGCGGTTCCGCTCACGCGAGCCGTGTCGACGGTAGTCTCGGCAGCCATGCGAACAGATTCGGATCCACAGCACGGCGGGTCCACTCCGAACGTCCCGTCCGGGTCCGACGAGGGCCTTGCGACCGGGGGAACCGTGCCGGGTGATCACCCCGGAATCATCAGTCTCCTGGGCGTTCTCGCGTACGGCGAGATCTCGGCGTTCTACCGGTTGGTCGACGACGCTCGAATGGCCCCGACGCTCGGCGACCGCATCGCCATGGCGAGCATGGCGGCCGCCGAGATGAACCACTTCGAGGTGCTCGAGGCGGCCCTCGCGGAGCGCGGGCGGGACGTCCTGTCGGTCACCGAGCCTTTCGCCGCCGCTCTCGACGCTTACCATGCCTCGACGCTGCCCTCGACGTGGATGGAGGTGCTCGTCAAGACCTACGTCGCCGACGGCCTCGCCGCCGATTTCTACCGCGAGATCGCGCACAGCCTCCCGGACGACATCGCCGCCACCGTGCGCGAGGTGCTCGCCGAGACGGGCCACTCGGAGTTCGTCGTCACCGAGGTGGTGGCGCGTGTCGCGGCGAGTGCCGCGGACAAGGACCGGTTGATGCTCTGGGGACGCCGCCTGCTCGGGGAGGCCATCACCCAGGCGCAGTTCGTCCTGGCGCAGCGCGAGGAGCTGACCGAACTGGTCATGACGGCGTCGGGCGATTTCAACGGCATCGTGGCGCTGTTCGACCGCATGCAGGTCCGGCATTCCGAGCGGATGGCGATTCTCGGCCTCGTCTGACTCGTGTCGGTGTTCGCTGTGGGCGTGTGCGTCACGCACTCACCGGCGGCCGGTGCTGCTCTAACCTGAAGTGGACAGCAGGTTCGCGACAACGTTTCGGAGGTCGGCCGTGGAGGTCAAGATCGGAATTTCGGACAGCCCACGGGAATTGGTCATCAACAGCGCGCAGACGCCCGACGAGGTGGAGACCCTGGTCTCGAAGGCCTTCGGCGGCGAGGGTGTGCTGTCGTTGGTGGACGAGAAGGGCCGCAAGTTCCTGGTGCCCGCGGGCAAGCTCGCGTACGTGGAGATCGGTCCGTCCGACAGTCGTCGGGTCGGTTTCGCGTCGTCCGGCACCGCCTGACCGACGCGCCCACCGCGCACGAGGAACGGCCCCGCACCTGCTGGTGCGGGGCCGTCGTGGTTCGTGGGACCGGGGTGCGTCGCCTACTGGGACTGCAGGGGGACGTGCGAGAGACCACCCCAGGCGAGGGTGACGGTGGTGTCCACCGCTTCCTCCTTGGTGATGGGACGATCCGCCTCGAGCCAGTAGCGGGCGGTGAACTGGCTCGCGCCCACGAGGCCGACGGCGAGGATGCGGGCACGGTGCGGGTCGAGTCCGGAGTCGTGGCTGACGAGGTCGAACACGGCGTCGACGCAGGCCTCGGTGGCCTGATCGACGCGGCTCTGCACCTGAGGATCGCCCATGAGGTCCGACTCGAACACCAGGCGGAATCCCTGGCTGTCGTTGTCGACGAAGTCGTAGAACGCGAGCACGGCGGCCCGGACGCGCTTGTGGTTGTCCGTCGTCGACCGCAGCGCCTGGCGCAGACCCGAGATGAGGCTGTCGACGTAGTTCTGCAGCACCGCGACGTAGAGGTCGAGCTTGCCGGGGAAGTGCTGGTACAGAACAGGTTTGCTGACGCCCGCGCATTCCGCGATCTCGTCCATCCCCGCGGCGTGGTACCCGCGGGCGACGAAGATCTCCCCGGCAGCGGCGAGGAGTTGGGCGCGGCGTGCATCACGGGGCAGTCGAGCACTGCGCCGGCCACTCCCGGTCCCGCCCACGGAGGAGCTTCGGTCGGCGACGTCTGTCATGTGTTTCGTGTGTCCCATCCGCCGCGACACCGGTGGACGAGGATCACTCAGACATCGGAACTACGCGGCATGAAAGTTCTTCCGGATCGTGACGACGATACCCCGGCGCGCCGACCGAAGGCCGCAGACGCGTGTGAGAACCTGGATCGGTGAGTGACCGACGGCAACCGCAGAGAGAGCCTGCGACGCGTGACGACCGTGCGCGACGCTCGCATCAGCCTCTGCGCGCCCAGTGGGATCCCACCGCGGTCGATCCCGGACGCACACGCGCCGCACGGCCGGAGCGCAGCGCCCGGAAGCAGAGCCGGCTGGGGCGGTTCACGTCGACCTACGGTTGGCGCGCCTACGCGATCCCGATCCTCGCGGTCGTGACGGTGCTCGTGGTCGTCGACGCGATACGCGATCCCGGAACCGCGTCCACGACGGACTCGGCACCCGGATTCCCCGCGCTGAGCAACACGACCGACGACACCGGCATCATCGGTGTCCCGCCGCAGGCCGACGGGAACTTCGCCGAGACGGTGTCCAGCGGTCAGCTGCCCGACGGCGGTCAGTTCGCGGTGCAGGGCGCAGGCACGTGGCGCGTGGTGCCGGGAGTCACCGACCAGGTGGGCCAGGGCACCGAACGCACGTTCACCTACACCGTCGAGATCGAGGACGGCGTGGACACGACGGGCTTCGGAGGCGATGAGTCGTTCGGTCGCCTCGTCGACCAGACTCTCGCCAATCCCAAGAGCTGGACGAACGATCAGCGTTTCGCGTTCCGCCGCGTCGACACCGGTGATCCGGACTTCCGGGTCTCGCTGACGTCGCAGATGACCATCCGCGACGCGTGTGGGTACGACATCCAGCTCGAGGTGTCCTGCTACAACCCCGGTATCGGCAGGGTGGTGCTCAACGAGCCGCGCTGGGTGCGCGGCGCCGTGGCGTTCCAGGGCGACATCGGGTCGTATCGGCAGTACCAGATCAACCACGAGGTGGGCCACGCGATCGGGTACCAGGCGCACCAGCCCTGCGAGACCGACGGTGGCCTGGCCCCGATCATGATGCAGCAGACCTTCGGCACGGCGAACGACGACATCGCGGTACTCGATCCTGCGGGCGTGGTGCCGATGGACGGCAAGACCTGTCGCTTCAACCCCTGGCCGTACCCCAGGGCCTGACCGGGGAGGTACGAGGAGCATGACGATCGTCGACCCGGTGGTGGAACCGGGCCCGGAGCTGAGCCGCGAGCAGGTCGCTCGGTACAGCAGACACCTGCTGCTACCCGACGTCGGAGTGCTGGGCCAGCGGCGTCTACGCAACGCGAGAATCCTGGTGATCGGTGCCGGCGGCTTGGGTTCGCCCGTGCTGCTGTATCTTGCCTCGGCGGGCGTGGGCACCCTTGGCATCGTCGAGTTCGACGAGGTGGACGCCTCCAACCTGCAGCGACAGATCATCCACGGCGAGGCCGACATCGGTCGGCCGAAGTCGGTCAGCGCCCGCGAGTCGATCCGGGCTGTGGACTCCACCATCGAGGTCCGGCTGCACCAGGTCCGGCTCGAGCCCCGCAACGCGGTGAACCTCTTCCGCCAGTACGACCTGGTGGTGGACGGCACCGACAACTTCGCGACGCGGTACCTCGTCAACGACGCGGCCGCCGTCGCCGGCATCCCGTACGTGTGGGGATCCATCTATCGCTTCGACGGGCAGGTGTCCGTGTTCTGGGATGCCGCACCCGGCGGTCTCGGCGTCGACTACCGGGACCTCTACCCGGATCCGCCCGCGCCGGGCACTGTGCCGTCGTGTTCGGAGGCCGGCGTGCTGGGCGTGCTCTGCGGGGTCGTGGGCTCGATCATGGCGACCGAGGCCGTCAAGCTGGTGACGGGCATGGGCGACACGCTGCTCGGGCGTCTGCTGGTCTACGACGCGCGCACCATGACCTTCCGCACGGTCACCCTGCGCCGGGACCCCGGTCGCGTGCGGGTGTCCGAGGTGGAGGAGGACTACGAGGTGTCCTGCGGTGTGGCCTCGCCCCTGCCGTCGGTGGACTCGGTGGACGGCGACCTCGATCCGGCGGCCGTGCGCGCGCTGCTGGACGGCGGTGCCCCGGTGGCACTGATCGACGTGCGGGATCCGGTCGAGTGGGACATCGTGCACCTCGACGGCGCAACGCTGATGCCTCTGCCGACGGTGGTGGCCGGTGACGCGGTCGCGTCGCTGCCGACGGACCGGCCGGTGGTGCTCTACTGCAAGACGGGTGTCCGCTCGGCCGAGGCACTCGCGGTCCTGCGGTCCGCCGGCATGGCCGACGTCCACCACCTGCGCGGCGGACTCGAGGCGTGGGCGCGCGACGTCGACCCCACCGTCCCGACGTACTGACACCGGGTTCGGTCACGCGTGCCGGGACACGCGCTCACCGGGGTCTGCGGACTCGCACCGCGGCGGCGGTACGGTGGCCGTCATGACATCGGCGGAACCTCCCCAGCACGTCATCGGCACGTTCGGGCTCCGAGACGTCGCGCCGGTGGCTCTGGGAGCGGACTGGGACGGCGGTTGGCGTCTCGGTGACGTCGTCCTGTCCCCGGTGGCCGATCACGCCCGCGGTGCCTGGTCGGCGAAGGTGCGCGAAACCCTTGCGGTGGAGGGGGTTCGGCTCGCACGGCCGGTGCGGTCGACCGACGGCCGCTACGTCGTGTCCGGATGGCGCGCGGACACGTACATCGAGGGGGTTCCCGAACCCCGCCACGACGAGGTCGTCTCGCTGGCGACCCGGCTGCACGTCGCGACGTCGCAGCTCGAGAAGCCGCGGTTCCTGACCCAGACGCCGGTCGCGCCGTGGAGTGACGTGGACGTGTTCGTCGCCGCTGATCGTGCTGCGTGGGAACAGGTTCCGTTCCGCTCCGCGCGTGCCGGGGGAGCGGTGGAGCCGACGTCGCCGGACGGTGTGCGCAGTGTCGAGGTGATCGGTCAGCTGGCCACCCTGCGTCGGCCGGTGCGCGAGCCCGACCAGTTGGTGCACGGAGATCTGTTCGGCACGGTGCTGTTCGACGGCGTGCAGGCTCCCGGTATCACCGACATCACCCCGTACTGGCGCCCCGCGTCGTGGGCCGCGGCCGTGGTGGTCGTCGACGCGCTCTCCTGGGGCGGCGCGGACGACGGGCTCATCGGCCGCTGGGAGGATCTCCCCGAGTGGCCGCAGATGTTGTTGCGGGCGGTGATGTTCCGCCTCGCGGTGCACGCTCTGCATCCGCGCTCGACCGCCGAGGCGTTTCCCGGTCTGGCCCGTACCGCCGATCTGGTGCGCCTGATCCTCTAGTCGGTCGGCAGTGCGCCGGTGTCCCGATCATCGGCACCGTCCGCGGCGAGCTCGGTGAAGAAGCAGCGTGCGGCGGTGGCCGCCGCGTCGGCGTCCCCGGACACGACCGCTCGGACCAGGGCCGCGTGCTCCTCGTGGAACGCACGGTCGGAATCGGCGTCGTGGTCGAGGATGGTTTCCTCGATACTGGGGAGCAGGAAGTCGTAGACCTCCAGGTAGATGCTGTTGTGGCTGGCCGCGACGATGGCACGGTGCAGGGACACGTCGAGATGCAGGGCCCGGGTGCGGTCGACGTCCCACAGTGCGGTCCGATGCGCCAGGGTGTCCTCGAGCATCCGGACGTCCTCGTCGGTCCGCCGCTCGGCGGCCAGTGTGGCCGCGGTGATGTCGAGCGCCCGCCGCAGCTCCAGGACGTCGCGTCGCCGCGCGGTCGAGAAGTACTTGCCGAGGGCCGACGGCATCTCCGACGACGCGAGCACGTAGGTGCCCGATCCCTGACGCCGCTCGAGCATGCCCGCATGCACCAGCGCCTGGACGGCCTCGCGAACGGTGTTGCGTCCCGTGCCGGTCAGCTCGGTCAACTCCGGTTCTGTGGGTATCCGCGTACCGACGGCCCACGTCCCGGACTCGATCTCGCCTCGTAACTGGTCGGTGACCTGCCCGATGAGGCTCTGTCGGCGTACGGGTTGCACGTCAGTGTCTTTCTCTCGTGTGGTGTCGGTCTCGGCCAGTCTAGTAGTCCTTTGCCAGACAGGTCGGATCATCCTATGATTCGTCCCATGACTGCGACCGCCACCACTGCCGAGCCCGGGTCACGCTCGACACTGCAGGGACGGCTGTTGGTGTTCGCGGCACTCATCCTGTCCGCGTTCACACTTCGGGCAGCGGTCACCTCGGTGTCGCCGCTGTTCCCCCGGATCGGCGACGACCTCGGGTTCGGCGCCGGCGCCATCGGGCTCCTCGGGATGCTCCCGACCGCGATGTTCGCGCTGTTCGGCGTGCTCACCCCGGTCATCGCGACTCGTCTCGGACTCGAGCGGACGGCACTCGCCGCGGCGGCTCTGACCGGTGTCGGCATCTTCGCGCGGGCGTTCGCCCCCGGGCTCGGGTCGCTGGCGCTGCTCTCGGCGGTCGCCCTGGCCGGTATGGGTATCGGCAACGTGGTCATCCCGCCGCTGGTCAAGCGCTACTTCTCCGACCGGCTCGCCATGATGAGCACCGTCTACATCTGCCTCCTGCAGCTGGGCACCATCGTCCCGTCGCTCACGGCGGTCCCCGTCGCCGACGCGGTCGGGTGGCGCTGGTCGCTCGCGATGTGGGGTGTGGCCGCCGTCGCCGCCGTGGTGCCGTGGACCGCCATCGTGCTGACGCGACGCACTCGCCCCGCCGCCCCCGCGGTGCGCGGTGCGGAGGCTCCGGCGCAGGACGCCGCCGTGGAGGCCGAGCTCGACGGGCCGCTCACCGAGCCGTCGGCCCAGCCGGTGGCGCCGCCCGTCCCGGTCTGGCGCACCTCGCTCGGCTGGGGGATGGCCGGCATGTTCGCGATGACGTCCATGGTCACGTACTCGATGCTGACGTGGCTGCCCTCCCTCCTGGTCGAGGCCGGCATCAGCGAGGGTGCCGCCGGTGCCTCGCTCGGGGTGTTCGCCGCGGTCGGTCTCGCAGGTTCCCTGCTCGCGCCGTCCTTCACCAGTCGGATGGTCGACCCCTATCCCATCGTCATCGGCTGCGCGGTCTGCTATCTCGCAGGCTTCGCGGGCCTGCTGTGGGCGCCCGCGACGGGCACGGTGCTGTGGCTGATCCTGGTCGGTGCAGGTCCGACGACGTTCCCGATGTCGCTCACGCTCATCAATCTGCGCACGCGCACGGCCGTCGGCTCGGCATCCCTGTCCGGCTTCACGCAGGGAGTCGGGTACACCATCGCCTGCGCCGGCCCCATTCTCTTCGGTGTGCTGCACGAGAACACCGGGGGCTGGGAGTGGTCGTTCGCGTTCCTCACGTGCGGCATCGCCGTGCTGCTGGTCGCCGCCAAGGCCGCCTGCCGTCCGCGCGTCCTCGAGGACGGGCCCGTCCGCCAGGCTCAGTCGCGACCCTGACCCTCACGAAGCAGACCCTCACCAACCCGGAAACACGGACGTGAGGTCAAGTTCACGCACGGGTCACAGCGTGCAGCGCCCCCGCAACATGGTTTTCCTATCTTTGGGCTTCCCCAGAGATCAGGAGGCCACTCGTGACCAGCTTGTCGGATACCGGCGCTGCCACGGCGCCCACCGGTGCCCCCGGTGCAGTCGCTCGTAAGCACCACATCACGAACTGGGACGCGGAGGACGTCGAGGCCTGGGAGGCCGGCGGCAAGCACATCGCCCGCCGCAACCTGATCTGGTCCGTCGTCGCGGAGCACGTCGGCTTCTCCATCTGGTCCATCTGGTCCGTGATGGTGCTCTTCATGCCGATGGCGCAGTACGGCATCGACCCGGCCGGGAAGTTCTTCCTGGTGGCCGTGCCGACATTGGTCGGCGCCATCCTGCGAATCCCGTACACGTTCGCCACCGCGAAGTTCGGCGGCCGCAACTGGACGATCTTCAGCGCCCTCGTGCTGCTGATCCCGACCGTGCTGACGCTGTACTTCATGATGAATCCCGCCTCGTACACGACGTATCTCGTCGTGGCCGCGTTCGCGGGACTGGGCGGCGGCAACTTCGCCTCCTCGATGACCAACATCAACGCCTTCTATCCCCAGCGTGAGAAGGGGTGGGCTCTCGGACTGAATGCAGGCGGCGGCAACATCGGTGTCCCCGTCATCCAACTCATCGGGCTCCTCGTCATCGCGACGGTGGGCAACACCGCACCCGAGATCGTGTGCGCCGTCTACCTCGTCCTGATCGCGGTCGCCGCCGTGGGCGCGGCCCTGTACATGGACAACCTGGACAACCAGAAGACCAACGGCCGCTCCATGATCGACGTGCTGCGCTTCTCCGACTCGTGGTGGATCGCGTTCCTCTACATCGGTACGTTCGGGTCGTTCATCGGTTACAGCTTCGCGTTCGGGCAGATCCTGCAGATCAACTTCCTCGCCGGTCTGGCCGACGGGGGTGCGGTCACCCCGGCCATGCAGGCACAGGCCTCCCTGCACGCCGCTCAGATCGCGTTCATCGGCCCGCTCCTCGGTTCCCTGTCCCGACCGATCGGCGGCAAGTTCGCCGACCGCGTCGGCGGCGGCCGCATCACGATGTACACCTTCGTCGCGATGATCTTCTCCGCCGGCATCCTGGTCGCGACGTCGATGACGGACGACGCCACGGCAGGAGCGGCGACCGGATCGATGATGGTGTTCTACGTCGTCGGCTTCATCCTGCTGTTCGTGCTCTCGGGGCTCGGTAACGGCTCCGTCTACAAGATGATTCCGGCGATCTTCGCGTCGAAGTCGACGTTGCTGGTGGGGATGTCGGCCACCGAGCAGGCCGCGTGGTCCCGCCGGATGTCCGGTGCGCTCATCGGTATCGCCGGTGCGATCGGCGCGCTCGGTGGAGTGGGCATCAACCTGGTCCTGCGCGCGTCGTACTCGGGCGCGGAGAAGTCGGCGACGTCCGCCTTCTGGGTCTTCCTCGTCTTCTACGTCCTCTGCGCCGCGGCCACGTGGGCCGTGTACCTCCGCCGATCCGGCGCGCGTACCGCGAACGAGCAGGACGTGGTCACCGTATGACCGTCGCTGCATCCGTGCCGGAGACCCTTCGGCCACCGGCCACCCGAGCAGGAACGGCGACGCACTGCCCGTACTGCGGGCTGCAGTGCGCGATGACCGTCACCGGCACGGATGCAGCGAGCGCCGGGATCGAGGCCCGCCAGTTCCCGACCAACAAGGGTGGTCTCTGCCAGAAGGGGTGGACCGCCGCCGAGGTGCTGCGAGTGCCCGGCAGGCTCACCGCACCACTGGTGCGTGTCGACGGGGAACTCGTCCCGACGACCTGGGACGCCGCACTCGACGCGGTGGCCACGACGCTTCGACGCGTCCGGGCCGAGCACGGCGCCGACGCGGTCGGGATCTTCGGGGCGGGCGGGCTGACCAACGAGAAGTCCTACATGCTCGGCAAGTTCGCCCGTGTCGCGCTGGGCACGTCGAACATCGACTACAACGGGCGGTTCTGCATGTCGTCGGCCGCGGCCGCCGGCAACAAGTCGTTCGGAATCGACCGAGGACTGCCGTTCCCGTTGGCGGACATCGGTTCCGCGCGGGCCGTGCTGGTGCTGGGCGGCAACGTCGCGGAGACGATGCCCCCCTTCGTGCAGCATCTCCGGACCGCCGCCGACGCGGGCGGGCTCATCGTCGCCGACCCACGGCGCACCGCGACGGTGGACCGGGCGCTGTCCGCCGGCGGAGTGCACCTGCAACTGTCGCCGGGCACCGACCTGGCACTCGCGCTGGGCCTGGTGCATCTGGCGGTGGTCGAGGGGTACGCCGATCGCGACTACATCGACTCACGCACCGAGGGTTTCGACGAGTTCTGGACGGCGGCGGCGCAGTGGTGGCCGGAGCGGACCGAGCGCGTCACCGGCGTTCCCGTCGCTCGCCTGCGGGAGACGGTGCGGTTGCTGGCGCAGTCACGGGACGCGGGTACGGGCGCCTACGTGCTCACCGCCCGTGGCGCCGAACAGCACGCGTCCGGAACCGACACGGTCTCGGCCGTCATCGGACTCTCTCTCGTGCTGGGGCTGTGCGGACGACACGGAACCGGATACGGCTGCATCACCGGCCAGGGCAACGGACAGGGCGGACGCGAGCACGGGCAGAAGGCGGACCAGCTTCCCGGATACCGCAAGATCACCGATCCCGCAGCGCGTGAACACATCTCCGCCCTCTGGGGTATCGAGGAGTCCGCACTCCCGGGTGCGGGACTGAGCGCCTATGAACTGCTCGACGCCCTCGGCACCCCCGGTGGTCCCCGCGCGCTCATGGTGCACGGCTCGAACATCGCCGTCTCGGCCCCGCGGGCCGGTCACGTCGTCGATCGGCTCGCCTCACTCGAGATGCTCGTCGTCACCGATTTCGTGCTCTCCGAGACTGCCGCGATGGCCGACGTGGTGCTGCCGACGCTGCAGTGGGCCGAGGAGGAGGGCACCATGACCTCTCTCGAGGGCCGCATCCTGCGCCGGCGCAGGGCCGTGGACGCTCCCGAGGGCGCGCGCGGGGAGCTCGACATCCTCGCCGATCTCGCCGTTCGCCTGGGCCAGCCCGCCGACCGCTTCCCCCGCGACGCACGGACGGTGTTCGAGGAGTTGCGCCGAGCGTCCCGCGGTGGCATCGCCGACTACTCGGGCGTGACCTACGAGCGTCTCGACG
Source organism: Rhodococcus sp. SORGH_AS_0301 (assembly GCF_030818285.1). Taxonomy (NCBI): domain Bacteria; kingdom Bacillati; phylum Actinomycetota; class Actinomycetes; order Mycobacteriales; family Nocardiaceae; genus Rhodococcus; species Rhodococcus sp. SORGH_AS_0301. The sequence goes on along the minus strand of NZ_JAUTAC010000002.1, from coordinate 2,169,691 downwards.
CCGGGGAGGCGCTGTACTGGCCGGTACCGTCGGAGACGCACGGCGGCACACCGAGACTGTTCCTCGATCGTTTCGAGACACCCACCGGGCGAGCGCGTTTCGTCACGGTCGACCAGGTCGGGCCCGCAGAACCCACCGACGCCGACTTTCCTCTCCTCGCGACGACGGGGCGGGTGCTCACGCACTACCAGTCCGGTGCGCAGACCCGGCGCGTGCCGTCCCTGTCGGAGGCGGCAGGCCCGATGTTCGTCCAGGTCCACCCGGACACCGCCGGTCGCGCGGGGCTCGAGGACGGCGACGACGCGGACGTCGTCTCGCGCCGCGGAACGGTCGTCGCCCGCGTGCGGTGCGACGCGTCGATGCGGCTCGACACGGTGTTCCTGCCGTTCCACTTCGCCGATGCGGCGCGCGCCAACCTCGTGACCAACCCGGCACTCGATCCCACCAGCCGGATGCCCGAGTTCAAGGTCTGCGCGGTGCGCATCGCCGCGCACCTGGTCGGCGCGACGGACGGGGAGACGGCATGAGTGCACCTCATCGCGTCGTCGTGGTCGGGAACGGCCTCGCCGGTGCCCGGTTGCAGGAGGAGATCCACCGACGCGACTCGGATGCGGCCCGCGTCCAGGTGGTCGTCTACGGCGACGAGAATCACGCCGCGTACAACCGCATCCTGCTCTCCAACGTGGTCGCCGGGCACCTGACCCCGAGGGACACTCGAATCAAGCCCGAGAACTGGTGCGAGCGCAACGGTCTGGAGACGCACATCGGGGTCGCGGTCACGTCGATCGATCGCGAGCGCCGCACGATCACGCGCTCGGACGGGTCCACGGACACCTACGACACGCTCGTCCTCGCCACCGGCTCGCGGTCCTTCCTGCCGCCCGCGCCCGGCATGACCGACGCGGACGGTCACCCCGCGGACGGTGTGGTGGCGTTCCGCACTCTCGCCGACTGCGACGCCATCACCGCAGCAACGGGACCCGGTTCCCGCGTCGTCGTGATCGGCGCCGGGCTTCTCGGCATCGAAGCCGCACGCGGCGCCCTCATGCGCGGATCGGACGTCACCATCGTCCACCCCCGCGCGTATCCGATGGAGAAGCAGATGGACGCCGGTGGTGGCGCCGTGCTGACCCGAGTGTTGCGAGAGCTGGGGATGGACGTGGCGCTGGGCGCTCGGGCCGAGGCTCTGCGTACCTCGCCCGACGGCACGCGCGAACTCGTGTTGTCCGACGGCAGCGCGTTGCCCGCCGACCTGGTCGTCGTCGCGGCCGGGATCCGTCCGAACATCGACCTCGCCGTCGCGGCCGGGCTCGACGTCGACCGCGCTGTCGTCGTCGACGACGACCTGCGCACCTCCGACCCGCACATCCGCGCGATCGGCGAGTGCGCCCAGCACCGCGGTGAGGTCTACGGCCTGGTCCAGCCCGCCTGGGAGATGGCCGGGGTGGTCGCGGACCAGCTGTGCGGCAGCGCGTCCCGCGCCGAGTACCACGGCACCGCGCAGATCACCCGCCTCAAGGCGCACGACGTCGACCTCGCCTCGATGGGCGAGATCGACGTCGACCCGAACGACACCGAGTCCGAGGTCCTGGTCATGAGCGACCCCACCCGCGGCCGGTACGCGAAGGTCGTCGTCCGCAAGGACCGCCTGGTCGGCGCGGTGATGCTCGGCAACCCGGAAGTCGTCGGAACGCTCAGCCAGTACTTCGACGGCGGATCGCTCGTCCCCGTCGACCGTATGACCCTGCTGCTCGGGCACCTCGTCGGTGGACCCACCGAGAGCGCCAACCCGTCGACCATGCCCGACGCAGCCGTGATCTGCCGCTGTAACACCGTCACCAAGAAGCACTTGGTCAGCGCGTGGCGCGGCGGTGCCCACACCCCCGAGGCCATGGCCGAGAAGACCCGCGCCACCACCGGTTGCGGTAGCTGCGTGGGCGTCGTCGACGGCCTCTGCGACTGGCTGCACCGAGCGGATCCCGTCCCCGACAACGGCCGGCCTCCGGCCTTCCCGGTCACAGACGACCGGCCTCCGGCCTTCCCGGTCACCGACAACGACCGGCCTCCGGCCTTCCCGGTCACCGCATGACCGACCCGAGTCACACCACCCGTTCACCGTTTCCCGAGGAGATTGTCATGACCGACCAGACCGCTCACCGCACAGTCGTGGTGGTGGGACACGGAATGGTGGGCCACCGGTTCGTCGAGGCGCTGCGCGCACGCGACACGGCCGGCGAGTGGTCCGTCACCGTCCTCTGCGAGGAGGCCCTCCCCGCCTACGACCGCGTCGGGCTCTCGTCCTACGTCGGCGCCTGGGACCACAAGGAACTCGCGTTGGCGGGCAACGACTATGTCGGGGACACCGCGGTGACCCTGCGTACCGGCGTGCGGGCCGAGTCGATCGACCGCGACGCTCGGGTGGTCACCACCTCGGACGGTGCGGTGGTGCCGTACGACGCGCTGGTCATGGCCACGGGGTCCTACCCGTTCGTCCCGCCCATCGCGGGGCACGACCTCGATCGCTGCTTCGTCTATCGCACGATCGACGACCTGGATCGTATCCGCACCTGCGCCGACGCGGCCGGCCCCGGCGCAGTGGGAGTGGTCGTCGGCGGCGGCCTGCTCGGTCTCGAGGCCGCGAACGCCCTGAAGCAGATGGGCATGACGCCGCACGTGGTGGAATTCGCGCCGCGACTGATGCCGCTGCAGGTCGACGAGGGCGGCGGTGCGGTCCTGGCGAAGCTCGTCACCGAGCTCGGTGTCACCGTCCACGCCGGTGTCGGCACCTCGGCCATCGCCGAGAACGATCACGGCATCGACGTCACTCTGGCGGACGGCAGCGTCATCGATGCCGCCCTTCTGGTGTTCTCGGCGGGTGTCCGCCCGCAGGACGCTCTCGCCCGCACCAGCGGCCTCCCGGTCGGCGAGCGTGGTGGCATACTCACCGACATCGGTTGCCGTACCGAGGATCCCGCGATCTACGCCATCGGCGAGTGTGCGGCCATCGAGGGCCGGTGCTACGGCCTCGTCGCTCCGGGGTACTCCAGCGCGGAGGTCGTCGCCGATCGGCTCGTCGGCGGTACCGCCGAGTTCCCGGGCGCGGACCTCTCGACCAAGCTCAAACTGCTCGGTGTCGACGTCGCCAGTTTCGGGGACGCGATGGGCACCACCGAGGGCGCACTCGAGGTGGTGCTCAACGATGCCGCGAAGGGCACCTACGCCAAGCTCGTGCTGTCGGACGACGCGAGGACTCTGCTCGGCGGCATCCTGGTGGGGGACGCGTCGGCGTACGCGACGCTGCGCCCGCTCGTCGGCCGCGAACTCCCGGGCGATCCGGCTGCACTGATCTCGCCGAGCGGCGAGAAGCTCGGCGCCGGAGCGCTTCCCGACGATGCCGAGGTGTGCTCGTGCAACGGTGTGGACAAGGGGACCATCTGCTCGGCCATCGCTGCGGGCGCCTGCGACATCGCCTCGGTCAAGTCCTGCACCGACGCCGGCACCACGTGCGGTGGCTGTCTCCCCACGATCAAGCAGTTGCTCGCCGCGTCGGGCGTCGTCATGTCGAAGGCCCTGTGCGAGCACTTCTCCCAGTCGAGGCGCGAGTTGTTCGAGATCGTCGCCGGCGCGGGCATCCGCACGTTCTCCGGTCTCGTCGCCGCTCACGGCCGCGGCGCCGGCTGCGACATCTGCAAGCCGGTCGTGGCCTCGATCCTGGCGTCCACGTCCTCGGAACACATCCTCGACGGTGAGCAGGCTGCCCTGCAGGACACCAACGATCACTTCCTCGCCAACATCCAGAAGAACGGCACCTACTCCGTCGTGCCGCGGATGCCGGGTGGAGAGTGCACTCCCGAACAATTGATCGTCATCGGTGAGGTGGCACGCGACTTCGGTCTGTACACCAAGGTGACGGGTGGTCAGCGCATCGACATGTTCGGCGCGCGCGTCGAGCAGCTCCCCGCCATCTGGAAGCGATTGGTCGACGCCGGCATGGAGTCGGGTCAGGCCTACGGGAAGTCGTTGCGCACCGTGAAGAGTTGCGTCGGGTCCACGTGGTGCCGCTACGGCGTGCAGGACTCCGTGGGCATGGCCGTCGACCTCGAGAAGCGCTACCGGGGTCTGCGGTCCCCGCACAAGATCAAGTTCGGTGTGTCCGGCTGCGCCCGCGAATGCGCCGAGGCGCGCGGCAAGGACGTCGGCATCATCGCCACCGAGAGTGGCTGGAACTTGTACGTCGGCGGTAACGGCGGGCAGTCGCCCAAGCATGCGCAACTCCTCGCGTCGGGGCTGGACGACACCACCCTCGTCCGGTACATCGACCGGTACCTCATGTTCTACGTGCGCACGGCGGACCGCCTGCAGCGCACGGCGCCGTGGGTCGAGAGTCTCGAGGGCGGACTCGACCACCTGCGCGCCGTCGTGTGCGAGGACAGCCTGGGTATCGCCGCGGACCTCGAGGCCGCGATGGCGTCGCACGTCGAGGGCTACAGGGACGAGTGGCGGGGTGTGTTGGAGGACGAGACCAAGCTCGCGCGCTTCGTCTCGTTCGTCAACGCCACGGAGGAGTCCGACCCCACCGTCTCGTTCGACGAGTCCGGTGCCCGCAAGGTTCCGGTCCTGATGGGGATGCCGTCCGTTCCGGTCGGGTGAGTGGCGGTCATGTCGCCGTAACGGCCGAGTAACACCAGCCCCGTAGAACTGTCCCCAGGGAGGACCACCATGACTGTCATCGACTCAGCACCTCGCCATTCCACGACCGTGACCAGCGGCGACACCGACGAGTGGATCACCGCGCTCGCACTCTCGGAACTCACCCCGGGTCGGGGAGTCGCCGTGTTGCTGCCTTCCGGGGCGCAGGTGGCGTTGTTCCGCACCGGCGACGAGGAGCTGTTCGCCGTGAGCAACATCGACCCCTTCGGACGGGCCGCCGTGATGTCGCGCGGACTGGTCGGGGACCGCGGCGGCGAGCCGACCGTCGCGTCGCCGTTGCTCAAGCAGGTATTCTCGCTGGTGGACGGCCGTTGCCTCGACGACCCGGACACGACCTTGGCGGTACACGAGGTCACCGTGATCGACGGCGTCGTCGCAGTGTCCGCCCAGCCCTCGGGCGCATCGACCCAGACCTCGGGCACATCCGTCCGGCCGAGAAGTGGAACGGAGACGACATCCCCGTGATCGATCAGCCGACCTCGTCCGACGCTCCCCTCGCGGGGTTCACCGTGGGCGTCACCGCGGCTCGACGCGCCGACGAACTGGCCTCGCTGCTGGTACGGCGCGGAGCGAACGTGGTGCAAGCCCCGGCGATCAGGATCATTCCGCTGTCGGACGATGCGGAGCTCGGTCGTCGTACCCGCGAGATCATCGAGTTTCCGCCGGCTGTCACCGTGGCCACCACGGGCATCGGTTTCCGTGGCTGGATGGAGGCCGCCGACGGGTGGGGCGACGCCGAGGAGCTCACTCGGGCCCTCGAGGGCACCCGCATCCTCGCCCGTGGGCCGAAGGCCAAGGGGGCCATCCGTGCAGCAGGTCTGCGCGAGGAGTGGTCACCGGAGTCCGAGTCGTCCGCGGAGGTGCTGGAACATCTGTTGGCGGAGGGCGTGGACGGCGTCCGCGTCGCGGTGCAACTGCACGGCGCCACCACCGAGTGGGAGCCCGTTCCGGACTTCTGCGAGGTGCTGCGGCAGGCCGGCGCGACGGTCATCCCGGTTCCGGTCTACCGCTGGGTGCAACCCGACGACTCGGCACCGATGGACCGCATGATCGAAGCCGTACTGTGTGGTGACCTCGATGCGGTGACCTTCACCAGTGCCCCCGCCGTGGCCTCGATGTTGATGCGCGCCAAGGAGAACGGTGTGCTGGAACCGATGCTGCAGTCGTTCCGCGACCGGGTGCTCGCCGTGTGCGTCGGGCCCGTGACCTCCGCTCCGCTCGACGTACTGGGTGTTCCCACGACGGCGCCCGCGCGGGCGCGTGTAGGAGCTCTCGTGCGCCACGTCGCCGACGAACTTCCGCGTCGAGCGGGCATCGTCCGGGCCGGCGGTCACGAGTTGCGCGTTCTCGGCGCGTGCGTCGTCGTCGACGGCACACCCAAGGCTCTGTCACCCGCGGGCATGGCCGTGCTGAAGACTCTCGCTCGCCGTCCCGGACAGGTGGTCTCCCGTGAGGACCTGCTCGCCGCTCTGCCGGGCGGGGGCGGCGACACCCATGCCGTCGAGACGGCCATGGCGCGAGTGCGGTCCGCGCTCGGCGCACCCAGAGCGATCCAGACCGTCGTCAAGCGGGGATACCGCCTCGCCGTCGACGACAGCGCGGACGACCTGATCGACGCCGTGTCGAGTGTTCCGGGCGGCGGCCTCGGCCGGACGGGGGAGGCGTCGTGAGCGATCCTCGACTCGTCCTCGTCGCACACGGCACGCGCAACCCCGCGGGCGTCGAGGTGATCGCCGCGCTGGCCGACGCCGTGGCTTCGCACGTGGGCCCGGTGCGGGTCGCCTTCGTCGACGTGCTCGGACCCACTCCGTCGGAGGTTCTGCGCGATGTCGACGGTCCCGTCGTGGTCGTGCCCGCCTTCCTGGCCTCGGGCTATCACGTGCACGCGGACGTGCCCCGCGAGATCGCCGAGAGCGGTCACGACGACGTCCACGTCACCCGCGCACTGGGCCCGGATCTCGATCTCGCGCGGGTACTGCGTGACAGGCTCGAGCAGATCGGATGGACGACCGGCGATCGCATCGTCCTCGCCGCGGCGGGCTCCTCCGACGTGCGGGCCCTCGACGACGTGCACACCGCGGCGGATCAGCTCGCCGCCGTCACCGGATCGGCGGTCACCGTCGCCTACGTCGCCACGGGCGAGCCGCGCGCGGCGGACCTGGTCCCCACTCTGAAGGCCACCGGGGAGAAGGTCTTCGTCGCCTCGTACCTGTTGGCGCCCGGCCTCTTTCACACGAGGTTGCAGTCCGCTGGAGCGGACGGTGTCACCGAACCGCTGGGGCTGCACGGGGGAGTGGTGCAGCTGCTCGTCGATCGCTACCGCGAGGGTGTCGACGTCATCTCTGCGGCAGCGGCACGATCTCGACGGGAGCGCCCGGACTCCGGCCCGCAGTGACGACGGCGATGCCGTCACGGCCCACCAGCGCCGCGAGATGTGCTGTACGCACGGAGCTCTCGCACCGCCAGGTACCCGCGCCGAGGTAGGACGCGGGCAGGGCTCGAGTGACGTCACCGGCATCGACCTCGGTGGCCAGTGTCCCGGTCAGCGGTATCGGGACGGACCGTCCGGTCAAGGCCGCGGCGATGGCGGGGCCGAGCAGCATCACCGTGGTGACGGCGGCATACGGATTGCCGGGGACACCCAGGACCACACGATGATCGGGCAGCTTCGAGACGGAGGCGGAACCGCCGGGGCGACAGGCGAGTCCGTCGACGACACGGTGTGCTCCGGCGCGTCGAAGTGCGTCGTCCAGTCGATCCGCGGCGCCGCCGCCGGTCGCGCCGATGATGACGACGACGTCCGGCGGTGCGGAGTCCGCACCGCCGTGGATCGCCGCGTCGAAGGCATCGTCGGTGTCGGCGCAGTGCGCGACGTCGGCGAGTGCGAACCCGCACGACCGTAGGTACGTCGGCATGACCGGCCCGATGGTGTCGCGGATGCGCCCGGCCACCGGCGCGGTGTCGTCGCCGATCTCGTCGCCCGTGAGGACGAGTCGGACGGTCGGGGCGGGGCGCGTCGACGCCCGGATCACGCCGGCAGAGAGCGCGGCCGACACGACGGCGGGGGAGATGACGGTGCCCGCCGGCGCGAGTTCGCTTCCGCCGTCCCAGTCCTCGGCGACACTGCGGGCGTCGTCGCGCACGGGTGCGCCGTCCGACCGGTGGAGCAGACCGTCGTCGTCGAGAACGACGAACTCGTCGCGTACCACGCCCGCCTCCGCCGGAACCGCTGCGCCGGTGGCGATGCGCACCGCGTGGCCGGTGTCGAGGACGACGTCGTCGGTGGCGCCGGCGACCACCACGGCGTCGTCGACGTGCCAGGGTCCGTCGCCGCGCACGGCGTAGCCGTCCATCGCGGACGTGACGAAGCTCGGAAACGGGCGCGCGGCGATCAGCGGCTCCGCGAGCGTGCCGCCGAGGCTGTCGGCCAGGGACGCGGTACGAGGTGTGATCGCGGTGAGTCTGCTCCCCACGAGGACGCGCGCCACCTCGACGGAGGGGCGTCTCGACGCGGTGCGGACGGCCGCGAGTTCGGTGGGCGTGTCCACGTCGTCGATGCCGGTGAGCGCCACGGTGCCCACGACGTCCGGCAGGGCGTCGCGGATGGACGGGCCGCGCTCGGCGTCCGCCGGACAGCGTGCGAGCGCGGCGGTGACGCCTCGAACGAGGGCGTCGCGACGCCAGGCGCCCACGAGGTACTGGGTGCGACCGGTCGAGTCGGTTCCGAACACTGCTTCGACTGTCGTGTCTCGCAGCAGTTCTCGCACGAGCAGTCGGAGTGCAGGCTCGGTGATGTACGGCAGGTCGGCGGACAGGGTCAACACGACGTCGTTCTCCCGCGGACCGTCACCGTCGTCGACGGTGACGGCCAGCCCGGCCGCCAACGCACGTACCGGGCCTCCGAACGGCGGGTCCTCGCGGGTGCGGCGGACACGCCTCGGTCCCGGCGGGTCGGCAGTCACGTCGTCCGGTCCGACGAGGACGGTGACGGTGCAGAACGACGTCGCTCCCAGCACCCGATCGACGAGGGTGACTCCGTCCACGAGCGCGGCAGGCTTGGTGGTTCCCTGCATCCGTGAGCTGCGTCCGCCGGCGAGTATCAGCGCGTCCGTGCGCGCTGTGCGTCCCGACATGTGATCCACAGTAGTGGAGGCGACGCGGCAGCCTCACCGACCGGTGGTGGACACGGGCCGACTGCGCGGTGGGCCCTCGGGAGAGTGGCGACCGCCGCCCGCGACGGCGACGGCGCCGAACCCGATGCTGAGAGTGGACAGGGCCAGAAGTGTTCCGATGACGATCATGGACAGAGTCTCGACCGGCGAGAGGCCTGATGGAGCAGTCCACTGGACTCGAGTGGACTGTGGCATAGTGGCGGCATGGCATCCACTCCCGCACGGCTGCGCGACGGGTTGTCGGCGCGCGCACTCGCCGCCGCGATCGACATGACCGCCGTCGCGCGGGACAGTCGGTCCCTGTACCTCGGACTCGCGCAGGAACTGCACCGTCTCGTCGAGGAAGGCGCGGTGGCCGCCGATGCCCGCCTGCCCGCGGAGCGCGTCCTCGCGTCGGTGCTGGGGGTCAGCCGTGTGACGGTCGCGTCGGCCTATCGCGAACTCCGTGAGCACGGCATCGCGGTGTCGGTGCACGGGGCGGGCACCTTCGTCGTTCCGCGCGGGGACAGTCAGCCGTGGGGCGGCATCCTGCGCGGCACCCAACCGGGCGTGCTCGAATTCGTCAACGCCGCGCCGCCGGCCTCGGCCCTGCTGGGACCCGCTTACGACGCTGCTGCCCGCGCGCTGAGCACGACGGGCCTGCACGTCGGCTACGTGCCCACCGGTGTGGGCCGACTGCGCGAGGCGATCGCCCGGTACTACTCCGCTCGCGGGCTCCCCACCAGCGCCGACCAGATTCTCGTGACCGCGGGCGCCAGCGATGCGTTGCACGCCGTGATCGACACCTTCGTCGAACAGGGCAATCGTGTGCTGACCGAACACCCGACCTACCCGGGCGCCATCGACATGGTGCGAGCCGTGGGTGGCAAGTGTGTTCCGGTGGCCATCGATCCGGATGATCCCGACACGTTCGTGGAGAACATGGACAGGGCTGCGCGGCAACATGATCCGGTACTGGCCTACCTGATGCCCGACCACTCCAACCCGTCCGGAGCGGTGTTGCCCGAGACGTCCCGGCGTCGGCTCGCGGCCACGCTGCATCGGCACGCCGTGGTGACCGTGGTGGACGAGGCGTCGGCCGACCTCCGTCTCGACGGCGACGCCGACGTCGAGCCGTTCGGCGCACCGGTCCCGGACCGCGCCTGCATCACGGTCGGATCGTTGAGCAAGACCGTCTGGGGCGGGCTGCGGGTGGGGTGGGTGCGCGCGGACCCGGTGCACCTGGCGCGCGTGGCCACGACCTACGCGAGGCGGCAGCTCTCGGTGTCGATGATGGATCAGTACACGGCCGTGGAACTGTTCGGCGAGTACGACGCGGTGGTGACGCACCGCGCCGATCAGCTGCGGGCGGGTCGCGACGCGGCGATGGCGGCCGTGACGCGGTCGCTGCCGGGCTGGACCTTCCACCGGCCGCGCGGCGGACTGTCGCTGTGGTGCACATTGCCACCGGGTGTCCGGTCGACGGACCTGGTGGAATCGGCCCGCGGGCGCGGACTGCTGCTCGCCCCCGGGTCACGCTTCGGGACGGGATACGCCTTCGACGAGTGCCAACGCATCCCGTTCTCCCGCAGCCCCGAGGAGATCGAGGACGCGGTCGCCGTCCTGGCGGAACTGGTGGGAGCGGGAGTCGATGCCGGGCCCCGCGAGAGCGTTCCGTCGCACGCCGTCCCCGAAGCGATGGTCTGATACTCGATCAGGGCTCGTGGCGGTACCGGACCGAGGCCAGAGCGATGCGGCCGTCGACGGACGACACCCCCTCCTCGGCCAGCGCCGCGAGCTGACGTGTCACGAGGTGGGGAGCCGGGCGGCCGTCGGCACGGATGACCCGGTGCCACGGCAGATCGGAGGAGTCCGTCCGCATGATCCACGCGACGATGCGTGGGCTGGGCAGTCCGACGACCCGGGCGATGTCGCCGTACGTGGTGACACTGCCCGGGGGGACTGCGGCCACGACGGCGCGCACGGCCTCGACCTGTTCGTCGGTGATGCGGCTCACGACGTCGTCACGCGTCGGATCATCTCGTCGACCAGAGCTGCCGATTCGGGACCCTTCGCCTGCGGCACCATGTGGTCGCAGTCCAGGTCGACGATCCGCACGTCCGGCGACGAGCGGACGAGTGCGTCCCGGAACTCCGGTGTGAGGTACGGCGGGTCCACCCGCGCGGCGCGCACGACGGTGACCGGAATGTCACTGGGCGGCAGCACGAACGGGCGCGCGAGCTCGCCCCACGACGCGACGACGGCGGCCGTCGACGTCCGCCATCGCACTCGCCCGTCGTCGGTGTCCACCAGGTGTTCGGCGATCTCCTCGTCGACGAGAGCCGGGTGGACGTCGGACCACGCGCCGTGGAGCTTCTCCGAGCGTGCCTCCGCGGCATCGGTGTAGTCGTCGTACAGCACCGTCGACTGCGCCGTCTCCAGCATCGAGTCCGGCGACAGGCCGATGGCGGGATCGAGCAGCACCAGTCCCGCGACGAGCGACGGGAACGACCGCGCGAGATGGATCGCGAGCGCGCCCCCGTAGGAGTGGCCGACCACGACGACGGGCCCGGCCGAGTGGGCCCGTAGGACGTCGGCCAGCCGATCGACCTGGCGCTCGATCGACCACGGCGGAGTCCACGGTGCCCTGCCGTGACCCACCAGGTCCGGAGCGACGACGCGGGCCTCGGGCAGGTGCTCGCTCCACCGATGCCAGCGCCTGCCGTGGCCGGTCATGCCGTGGATCGCCAGGACCACCGGTCCGGACGCCGGGCCGTACACGGCGACGTCGTCGGCATCCGTCGTGGGGGCGGGGGATTCGGAGGTCGTCGGCATGGGGTCTCCTGAGCGGTCGAGTGTCGACGCGGTGGCGGAACCGAGTCGGTCTCGGAGAGGGGGCTGTGTGGGAACTGGGGGTGTGTCGGACTCCCATGATGCAATGCGCCTCATGAACGACGACGGCGCGGGCACCACCGGAGACGCGGCTGTCACCCGTGGCGGTATCCGGCTGGTGCGCCGGACGCACCGTGTCGCGCAGGTGCGCACGTGGCCGCAGGAGTGTGCGCCGCTGGTCGCGCCGAGTGAGCCCGGCGACTCCCGGCCGTGGCAGGTTCTGGGCGGTCCGGGCACCGGGAAGACCGCGCTCGTCGCCGATGTGGCGGTGGCGCGGATGACGGCGCCGGGAAGCGATCCGGAGTCGGTCCTGGTGCTCACGCACTCGCGTCAGGCGGCCGTCGACATGCGCGAGCAGATCACCGCCGGGCTGTTGGGCGTGTCCTCCGAGCCCCGCGCGACACGCGAGCCACTCGTACGCACGGTGCACTCGTACGCCTTCGCCGTGCTGCGGTTGCAGGCGTCCGCCTACGGCAATCCGCCGCCGCGTCTCCTCACCAACGCGGAGCAGGACTCCGTGATCCGCGAGATGCTCCGCGGTGAGATCGCGGACGGCGCCGCCCGGTGGCCGGAGCGCGTGCGCCCGGCGCTCGGACTGGTGGGCTTCGCGTCCGAGCTCCGTGATCTCGTCCTGCGCGCCGCGGAACGCGGGCTCGGTCCGGAGGACCTGATCGCGTGGGGGCGGAAGCACTCTCGGCCCGAGTGGGTAGCTGCGGGCAAGTTCGCCGCACAGTACGAACAGGCGATGTTGCTTCGAGGATCGGTCGGCGTCGAGACTCCGGAGGCCACGTCGCCCGGACTGGACGCGGCCGAGCTCGTGGGTGCAGCGCTCACGGCGTTCGCGACGGATCCGGACCTGCTCGTCTCCGAACGTCGGCGCATCCGCCACGTGCTGGTGGACGATGCCCAGCACCTCGATCCGCAGGCGGCCCAGCTGGTGCGGCTGCTCTCCGCCGGTGCGTCGTCCACCGTCGTCGCCGGCGATCCCGATCAGGCGGTCTTCTCCTTCCGCGGCGCGGACGCGCACTTCCTCACCGATCTGGACGACGGGCACGGTGGTCGTCGTGTCGTGTTGTCCCGCAACCACCGTTCGGACTCCGGTGTCGGCTCGGTGCAGCGGGCGATCACCGCGCACCTGTCCGGTCGGGTCGCACACCGTGTCGGCACGCAGTTCCGCGACGACAGGGCGGAGGACGAACACCCGTCGGCCGAGGAGGAGACCCGCGCGGTTCCGCCGGTGCGGGTGGTCGTCGCGTCCTCGACGGCGAAGGAGGCCACCGCCATCGCCGACACGTTCCGCCGCGCGCATCTCGCCGACGGCGTGCCCTGGTCGGAGATGGCCGTCGTCGTCCGCTCCGTTCCGCGGTCGCTGCCGTCCCTGCGTCGCGCGCTGCACGCCGCGGGGGTGCCGGTGGTGTCGTCCGCCACGGCCGTGCCCCTGCATCGGCACCGTGGTGCGGCTGCCCTGCTGCTCGCGATGCGTGCGGTCGCCGCTGCCCGGTGCGCACCCGAGCGGTCGGCGGCGGTGTTCTCCGACGACGCTGCGTTGGCACTGCTCGAAGGTCCCATCGGAGGGGCGGATCCGCTCGCCGTCCGCAGACTGCGTCGCGGGCTACGGCGGGGCGACGTGGCCGAGGGCGGCGAGCGGGACTCGTCCGTGCTGCTGCGCGCCGCGATGATCGGCTCCTCGGTCGACCCGCTCGTCGCACGTCTGTCCGACGTCGAGAAGGCACCGCTCACCCGCGTCCGTGCCGTGGTCACGGCCATCGCGAAGGCGGTGGGCCCAGCCGGTCGTCGCGTCGAGGACGCACTCTGGGCCGGGTGGCGGGCCACCAGGCTCGAACGCCGGTGGGTGGCGTCGTCCGCCCGGGGTGGGCCTCTCGGCGTGCAGGCAGATCGGGATCTGGACAGCGTCGTCGCGTTGTTCGACGCCGCGGCCGCGTACGTCGACGCACTCCCGCGCGGCACCCTGGAGGGGTTCGTCGAGTACGTCACCGACCAGGAGGTTCCCGTGGGCGACGGGCGGCGTCCCGCGATCGTTCCCGACGCGGTGCGGATTCTGAGTGCCCATGCCGCGGTCGGGCGCGAGTGGGACGTCGTCGCGGTGGCGGGCGTACAGGAGGGACTGTGGCCCGCGCTGCGCCCGCGCGGATCGCTGCTCGGGGTCGAGGCCCTGGTGGATCTCGCCGCGGGTGTCTCCGACGGCGATCGAGAGTTGGACGATCGGGTCTCGCGGACCGCACCGTTGCTCGCGGAGGAACGTCGCCTGTTCCTGGTGGCGTGCAGCCGCGCACGGTCGAGCCTGCTCGTCACCGCCGTCGACTCGGTGACCGGTGGCGCGGACACCGTGCGGTCGAGGTTCGTGGACGACCTGCTCGCGTCCGATGCCGTGCGGTACTCGGACGTCGACGAGAGCGACTCCGGTGCCGGCCCCACCGCGCCTCTCGGCCGGGTGCTCGCGTTGCCCGCTCTGGTCGCCGAGCTGCGTGCGGTCGTGTGCGACCGTCGTGTCGCGGAGAACGACCCCGACCGCCATGCGCGCGCCGCACGGCACCTGGCGCGACTGGCGAGTGAAGGGGTTCGCGGCGCCCACCCGGACGAGTGGTACGGGCTGTCCGGAACCAGTACCGAGATGGCGCTGTGGGATCCGGCGGACGGGCCGGTGTCGTTGTCGCCGTCCACGGTGGAGGTGCTCACCGCGTGCCCGCTGCGGTGGGCTCTCGAACGCAACGGGGGCACCGACGGCGACACCGTGCACGCGGTCACCGGAACGCTGGTGCACACGCTGGTGCAGGCAGTGGCCGGTCGGGTGCCGCCGGACGAGGTGCGCAGAGAGCTGGAGAAAGCTTGGGTGGCAGTCGATCTCGGATCTGCGTGGTTCTCGCGCAAGGAGCTCGCACGTACCGCCACCATGATCGAGACGTTCCAGGAGTGGATGTCACGTTCACGCGGCGAGCTGACGGAGGCCGGTGTCGAGGTGCCGGTGGACGGGGTGTTGGAACCGCGCACGCCGGACGAGCCCGCCGTCGCGCTGCGCGGACGGATCGATCGGCTCGAACGTGACCCCGACGGACGACCCGTGGTCGTCGACGTCAAGACCGGTAAGAACGCGGCGACGGCCGCGGCGACGGCCGAGCACGCGCAGCTCGCGACGTATCAGGTGGCACTCGCCGCCGGTGCGGTCGAGGGCGAACCGGCCGGCAGTCCCGGCGGCGGGCGGTTGGTCTACGTCGCCAAGCCGCACACCAGGACCGGTGCCACCGAACGAGCGCAGGCAGCACTCACGGGGGAGACCCTCGAGCAGTGGCGCACCGTCGTCGTCGACGCGGCGCGTGCCACGCGGGGCCCGGTGTTCGAGGCTCGCGTCAACGACGGCTGTCGGCACTGCCCGATAGCGTCGTCCTGCCCGGCACAGGACAGAGGCAGGCAGGTGACCGAAGGATGAGAGACGTGGCCCGAGTGAGCCCCGCCGAGGTCGCCGTCGCTCTCGGCCAGTTTCCGCCCACCGACGAGCAGTCGGAGATCATCGCGGCTCCGCGCGGTCCGTTGCTGGTCGTCGCCGGCGCCGGTGCCGGCAAGACGGAGACCATGGCGGCGCGAGTGGTCTGGATGGTGGCCAACGGTCTGGTCCGGCCGGAGGAGGTGCTGGGCCTGACCTTCACGCGCAAGGCCGCCCAGCAGCTCACCACGCGCATTCGCCAACGGCTGGCCCGATTGGCCGGGTCCGACCTGCTGCGGCGTCTCGATCCGTCCGGTGAGCTGCGGCGCACCGTCCTGTCGGGCGAGCCCGAGGTGAGCACGTACCACTCGTACGCGGGCCGACTGCTCCAACGCCACGGCATGGTGCTGCCGCTCGAACCGTCCACGACCCTCGTGTCGGAGACCGAGCTGTGGCAGCTGGCCCACCGCGTGGTGGCCGCATGGGACGGCGACGTCCCACTGGACCGGGCACCGGCGTCGATCACGGAATCCGTGCTCGCCCTGTCCGGTCAGCTCGCCGAGCACCTGGTCGAACCGGGCGACCTGGGAGAGGCCCACACAGAGCTCGAGAAGCTGATCCACCATCTGCCACCGGGCCCGAAGCAGAAGAGCGGCGGTCCCACCAAGGACCTGCTGGGCATACTGCAGGTGCAGGAACACCGGCTCGATCTGCTGCCCCTGGTGGCGCGGCTCCACGAGGTCATGACCCGTGACGGACTGCTCGACTTCGGGCGGGAGATGTCCCTGGCCGCCCGTGTCGCGGCGGACCACCCGGACGTGGGCCGCGACGAGCGCACGCGGTGCCGGCTGGTGCTGCTGGACGAGTACCAGGACACCGGTCACGCGCAGCGCGTCCTGCTGTCCTCGCTGTTCGGGGGTGGCCGTGACTCCACTCTGACGGTGACGGCCGTCGGCGACCCGATGCAGTCGATCTACGGCTGGCGCGGTGCGTCCGCCGCGAACCTTCCCCGGTTCGCTACCGACTTCCCACGCTCGGCGCGCTACCCGGCCCCGGTGCGTCAGTTGTCGACCAGCTGGCGCAACCCGCCCGAGGCGCTCGCGCTGGCCAATGCGGTGGCTGCCCCGTTGCGCATGCGCGGTGTCGCGGTGGACGAGTTGCGCGCGCGTCCCGGTGCGGTGCCCGGCGATGTCCGGCTCGCGCTGACCACCACGGTGGACGACGAGCGCCGGTGGATCGCCGAGGCGATCGCGCGGGAGTACCGCACGGCGCGGGAGGACGGGCGCACTCCGCCCACCGCGGCGGTCCTGGTGCGGCGCAACGCCGATGCGGGGCCGATGGCCGAGGTTCTGCGCGGCGCAGGCCTGCCCGTCGAGGTCGTCGGACTCGGTGGGCTGCTCCGGACGCCCGAGGTCGCCGACCTCGTGGCGATGCTGCGGCTGGTGAGCGACCCGCTGGCCGGCAGCGCCGCCATGCGCGTTCTCACCGGCTCGCGCTGGCAACTGGGTGCCGCCGATCTGCGTGCCCTGTGGAGGCGAGCGCGGGAGATCGCGGCGCACACCGGCCGCGGGCGGACGGGCACGGTCACCGACGCCGAGGAGTTGGGGCGCGCGCTCGAGGACGGCATGCCCGGGGAGCGATCGGAACAGTCCGGGCTGGTGGACGCCCTGGCGGATCCGGGCGACCCGTCGCGCTACTCCGAGGCGGGACATCGGCGCATCCTCGCCCTCGGCGGGGAACTGCAGTCACTGCGCCACCGGCTCGGTCAGCCACTTCCCGATCTGGTCGCCGACGTCGAGCGAGTGCTCGGGATCGACGTGGAGGCGGGGGCGCGTCGTCCGTCGGGGGACGCGGGCGGGCGCGAGCATCTCGACGCCTTCGCCGAGGTGGTCGCCGAGTACGGCGATCAGCAGACGGCGACTCTCACCGGACTGCTGTCCTTCCTGTCCGCCGCCGAGTCCGTGGAGGACGGCCTCGCGCCCGGCGAGGTCGACGTCGACCCGCACCGGGTGCAGGTGCTCACCGTGCACTCCGCGAAGGGTCTGGAGTGGGAGGTCGTGGCGGTACCGCACGTCTGCGAGAGCGTGTTCCCGTCCACCAGGTCGTCCGCGTCCTGGTTGGGCTCGGTGGCCGAGCTACCGCCGTCCCTGCGCGGTGACAGGGCGATTCCGGGTGACGACGCCGGGGGCGTCCCCGTTCTCGATCTCGAGGGCGCGACTCACCGCGGCGACATCGCCGACGCCGTCACCGAACACAAGGCTGCGCTCGCACGTCGCCGACTCGACGAGGACCGACGGTTGTTCTACGTCGCCCTCACGCGCACCGAGCGGGTGTTGCTGGTCTCGGCGCACCACTGGGCTCCCGGCGCCTCGTCGCCGAAGGGTCCCTCGTCGTTCCTCGCCGAACTGCACGGCCTCGTCGAGACCACCTCGGCGATCGGCGGCGCGGAGATCGGGACCGTGCAGCACTGGGAACCCACTCCGCCGGACGGAGCCGACAACCCCTACGCGACAGTCGAACTGACGGCACTTTGGCCGGCCGATCCGCTGGGTGCCCGCCGTGAGGACGTGATCATGGGGTCTGCAGCCGTGCGCGCCGCACTCGTCGAGTCGGCATCGGTCGAGGAATCGTCGTCCGAGAATCCGGACGACGACGACTCCGACGGGTGGGCGCGTGACGTCGAACTGCTTCTCGCCGAACGTGATGCGGTGTCGCGGCCGGAAACCGACGTCGTCGTGCCCGACACCATGTCGGTGAGCCAGGTGGTCCACCTCGTCGCGGATCCGGACGCCCTGGCATCGACGCTGCGGCGACCGGTCCCGTTCGCGCCCAACCCCTTGGCGCGTCGCGGCACCGCGTTCCACGCCTGGGTCGAACGACGCTTCGGGGCGACCCGCCTGCTCGACCTGGACGAGCTGCCCGGCGCGGCGGACGGCGCCTCGGCCGCCGACACGGACCTCGAGGAGCTGCAGCGTGCGTTCGACGCGTCACCGTGGGCGTTGCGCAGTCCCGTCGAGGTGGAGGTCCCGTTCGAGACGTCGGTCGGTGGAGTCGTGTTGCGGGGACGGATGGACGCCGTGTTCGCGGACTCCGACGGTGGCTGGACGGTGGTGGACTGGAAGACCGGCGCGCAGCCGACACCGGCCGAGGAACGTGCGGTGGCGATCCAGCTCGCCGCCTACCGACTCGCCTGGGCGGAGCTGATGTCGGCGACCCGCTCCGAGCCGGTGCCCCTCACCACGGTGCGGGCGGCCTTCCACTACGTGCGATCGGGAGTCACCGTGTCTCCGACGGATCTCCCGGACGCGGAACGGTTGGCGGAGATCATCTCCACGGCGGGCGCGGACCCGGCGACGTGATCAGCGCGCGTCGCGGTACACCTTCCAGGACTGCGTGATCAGCGGGATCTGCAGCGGCAGTCGAGCCACGACCCCCACCTTCATCGCGGTCGAGGTCTTCTCGCTCTGCAACCACGACGCGGCCATCTGCAGGTTGGCCGGGAACACGGCCACGAAGAAGGCGGCGGCCGCGGCGCCGGTCAGGCGACGAGTGCGGGGAACGATCAGTCCGGCCGCCAGTCCGAGCTCCGCCACTCCCGACACGTACGTGTACGTCCGCGGTGATCCGGGGAGCACGTGCGGCACCTGGGAATCGAACGGCGCCGGTGTGACGAAGTGCAGGACACCGGCTCCGCCGAGGAGGACCGCGAGTCGCTGCGCCGCCCTGTCCGCCGCCCGTCGGCGCGACGGGAGTCGAACGGAATCGAGCAGCGGCAGGGTGCGGAGCGTCATGGTCGCAGCCTGCACCATCGTCTGCTCGTTGCCAACAGGACGGTGGAGCACCGGAGTTCTGCAGCGACTGATGGGGGTCGGCGGCTCGATGCTCCGATACAGTCACGGCAGCCGACGAGGCGGATCGACGACCACGAGCGACGGACGAGGACCACATTCATGGCAGGACGGTTGCGGAATCGGCTGCTGAACACCGACACCGGACTCACGGATCGCCCCGACTTCGCACTGGTGGGTGTCCTGCGGATCCCGGAGTTCGAGCAGAGCCCCTGGCGGGCGATCTACCAGCGCATCATCATCGCGCTCGCCACGCTCTTCGTGGCCGCCATGGTCGTCTACGTGGACCGGGACGGGTACGCCGACAACCAAGACAATCAGCTGTCCTTCCTCGACGCTTTCTATTACACGACCGTGTCGCTGTCGACCACCGGCTACGGCGACATCGCGCCCATCACCCCGTCCGCGCGCCTGGTGAACATCCTGGTCATCACGCCGCTGCGCGTCTTCTTCCTGATCCTGCTCGTCGGCACCACCCTGTCAGTGCTCACCGAACGTTCGCGCCAGGCGTTCAAGATTCAGCGATGGAGGCGCAACGTGCGCAATCACACCGTGGTCGTCGGGTACGGCACGAAGGGTCGCACCGCGATCGCCGCGATGCTCGGAGACGGGGTGTCGGCCTCGGACATCGTGGTCGTCGACACCGATCAGTCGTCCCTGGACGCGGCGAGCAACCTGGGCCTGGTGACCGTGCAGGGCTCGGCCACCCGGTCGGATGTCCTGCGCCTGACCGGTGCTCAGTACGCCGCGTCGATCATCGTCGCGACCAACCGGGACGACACCGCCGTGCTGGTGACGCTCACGGCGCGGGAGATCGCGCCCAAGGCGAAGATCGTGGCCGCGGTGCGCGAGGCGGAGAACGTGCATCTCCTGCGCCAGTCGGGCGCCGATTCCGTGGTGGTCTCCTCGGAGACCGCCGGGCGACTGCTGGGCATCGCGACGACCACGCCGAGCGTCGTGGAGATGATGGAGGACCTGCTGACCCCCGAGGCGGGCTTCGCGATCGCCGAGCGCGAGGTCGAACGCGACGAGGTCGGCGGATCGCCCCGCCACCTGTCGGACATCGTGCTCGGTGTGGTCCGTGACGGTCGCCTGGTGCGGGTCGGTTCGCCCGAGGTCGATGCGATCGAGGCGGACGACAGACTGCTCTACATCCGACGCGTCTCCAACTGACCAGCCGCACTGCGGTGCACCGGATCTGCCGCCGTCGGACCCGGTCAGTAGGGTCGTGACGTGTCCTTCCGACTTCTGTCCGAGCCCATGCTCTCGCGTTCCCCGATCGACCGCGCCGAGGAATTGCGTCGCGACGACGCGGCACTCGCCGCAGGGTGGCCCACCGCACGGCTGTTGCGCGTGGACAGTCAGGGTCGCGTGCCGGTCGAGGACGGTCGAGTGGCGCTCGTACCGGCCGTCGACACGGCGGACTCGCCGCCGGAGGACGCGGTGTTCCTGGGAGTCGTCGACGACCACCACGTCTGGGCGGTCTCCGTCTCCGCACTCGCCGGCGAGGTGACGGATCTGCGGTCGTTCGGCGACGTCCTCACGGAGTCGTCGGCAGGGCTGGTCGTGACGGCGGTGGCATTGTTGAACTGGCACCGGTCAGCGGCGTTCAGTGCGCGCGACGGATCACCGACCGTGCTCTCGTCGGCGGGGTGGTCCCGCACCAGCACCCTCACGGGCCACGAGGAGTGGCCTCGGTCCGACCCGGCGATCATCGTCCTCGTGCACGACGGGGCGGACCGCGTCCTCCTCGCACGCCAGCCGATGTGGCCGGAGCGTCGGATGTCGGTGCTCGCCGGTTTCGTGGAGGCGGGGGAGTCGCTCGAGACGTGCGTGAGCCGCGAGGTGGGCGAGGAGGTCGGTCTCGACGTGTCCGACATCACCTATCTCGGCAGTCAACCCTGGCCGTTCCCGCGCTCGGTGATGATCGGGTTCGCGGCGCGCGCGAACGCCTCACAACCGCTGTCGTTCAACGACGGTGAGATCGCGGAGGCGCGATGGTTCACCC
This sequence comes from Rhodococcus sp. SORGH_AS_0301, assembly GCF_030818285.1. Classification (NCBI taxonomy): domain Bacteria; kingdom Bacillati; phylum Actinomycetota; class Actinomycetes; order Mycobacteriales; family Nocardiaceae; genus Rhodococcus; species Rhodococcus sp. SORGH_AS_0301. The sequence goes on along the minus strand of NZ_JAUTAC010000002.1, from coordinate 2,148,643 downwards.
GTGACGAGGTACGCACCGCCCTCGCCGCCGGGGACTGGAGCGCCTCGGAGGACGCTCCGCTCCTGCTTCCGGGAAGCATCTCCATCGCCCGCGCGATGGTGGAGTCGTGGGCGGCGCTCGAGTCCTGACGAACGCGAGCGCCCACGCCTCAGTTCAGGCCGATGGCCTTCTTGACCTGCGCGAGGCTGGGGTTGGTCGCAGTGGAACCGTCGGCGTACTTCAGAGTCGGCACGACGTGGTTTCCGTTGTTGACGCTCCCGACGAACTCGGCGGACGCGGGATCCTTCTCGATGTCGATCTCCGTGTAGGCGATGCCGTTCTCGTCGAGCTGCGTCTTGAGACGTCGGCAGTAGCCGCACCAGGTCGTCGAGTACATCGTCACTGCGGGCACGTGGGCTGTGTCTTTCTGCTGTGCTGTGGTCACGCAACTCTCAACGCGGAGTCATCGACGGTTGTTCCGATCGGGCGGTGGGCGCGCCGGCGGTGTCGGTGCGGGCTGACATGATGGCCACGTGAACGACAGGGATGCGGTGGAGGGTCTCGACCCCGAACAGTCGGCCGCCGTGCTCGCTCCGCGAGGCCCCGTGTGTGTGCTCGCGGGTGCAGGAACCGGCAAGACCAGGACGATCACCCGTCGCATCGCCCACCTCGTCGCGGACGGGCACGTCAAGCCGAGTCAGGTCCTCGCCGTCACGTTCACCGCGCGGGCTGCGGGGGAGATGCGCGAACGGCTCCGCGTCCTCGGTATCCGGGGGCAGTCGTCCGACGGGCAGGTGCAGGCGCGCACGTTCCATGCCGCCGCGATGCGGCAGCTCAAGTACTTCTGGCCGCAGGTCGTGGGAAACACGGACTGGCGTCTGCTGGATCGCAAGTTCGGCGTCGTCGGGCAGGCCGCCTCCGCTGCCGGCGTCTCGACGTCCACCGACAGTGTCCGCGACCTGGCGGGTGAGATCGAGTGGGCCAAGGCCTCGCTGATCGCGCCCGAGGACTATCCGGCCGCCGCCGCACGGCTGCACCGCGACACGCCGACCGACGCGGATCGTGTCGCCGCGGTCTACGAGGGTTACGAGGAACTCAAGAACCGCGATCCCGATGCTGTGCTCCTCGACTTCGACGATCTGCTGCTGCACACGGCGGCGGCGCTCGAGAACAGCCCGTCCGTCGCACAGGAGTTCCGCGAGCGGTACCGGTGCTTCGTCGTGGACGAGTACCAGGACGTCACTCCACTGCAGCAGCGTGTGTTGGACGCCTGGCTGGGCGATCGGGACGACCTGACGGTGGTCGGCGACGCCAACCAGACCATCTACTCCTTCACCGGGGCCACACCGCGGTTCCTGCTCGACTTCTCGCGGCGGTTCCCGGAGGCGACGGTGGTGCGCCTGGAGCGCGACTACCGGTCCACGCCGGAGGTCGTCGGGCTCGCCAACAAGGTCATCGGCGCGGCGAAGGGGCGCATCGCGGGGACACGGCTCCAGCTCATCGGACAGCGCGCGGCGGGACCGGACCCCACCTTCGTGGAGTACGACGACGAGGCGTCCGAGGCAGCGGGAGTCGCGCGCACCGTTCAACGGTTGATCCGTACCGGCACGGCGCCGTCCGAGATCGCTGTGCTCTATCGCATCAACGCTCATTCCGAGGCGCACGAGAAGGCGCTGACGGATCTGGCAATTCCGTATCAGATCCGCGGCGGCGAGAGCTTCTTCCAGCGGCAGGACGTCCGGTCGGCCGTCGCCGCCGTTCGGTCGAGCGCCGCCCGGGACGACCTGCCGTCCGACGCACGCAGCGGGGCCGGGCTGCCGCGCCTCGTGGAAGCGGTGCTGGCTCCCCTGGGACTGTCGGCGACGGAACCGAACGGTGCTCAGGCGCGGGAGAAGTGGGCTGCGTTGCGGGCTCTCGTCGCGCTGACCGAGGATCTCGTCGTCCAGGTACCCGATCTCGATCTCGAGGGACTGGTGCGTGAGTTCGCGATGCGCGCGGAGGCTCGGCACCCTCCGGTGGTGGAGGGGGTGACGCTGGCGTCACTGCACGCCGCCAAGGGACTCGAATGGGACGCGGTCTTCCTCGTCGGTCTCACCGACGGCACGCTGCCCATCAGTCACGCTCTGGGAGACAACAACTCGTCGCCCGACGAGGCCGCGGTGGAGGAGGAGCGTCGCCTGTTGTACGTGGGTGTGACGCGCGCCAGGGAGCACCTCGAACTGTCCTGGGCGCTGGCCCGTAACGAGGGCGGTCGCAAGTCGCGTCGGCGTTCGCGGTTCCTGGTCGACCTGGTTCCCGAGTCGTCGCCCGCATCGCGCATCGCCGCACCCACCGTCCACAAGAAGCGGCCGGTCTGCCGTGTGTGCGGCAAGCCCGTCATCGGCACGGTGGCCACCATGCTCGGCCGGTGTGAGAACTGCCCGTCCGACGTCGACATCGCTCTGCTCGAATCCCTGCGGACCTGGCGGTCGGAGACGTCGAAGGCGCTCAAGGTTCCTGCCTACGTGGTCTTCAGCGACAACACGCTGACCGCCATCGCGGAGCAACGGCCACGCGACGATCGCGGGCTCGTCGCGATCCCGGGTATCGGGGCGAAGAAGCTCGAGCGGTTCGGAGCCGACGTCTTGGCGCTCGTCGACGCCCGTCTCTCCGCCACCGAGTGAGCGCATCTCCGCAGGTCGAAAAAGGGTTGTGCGGTCTGAGGCAGCCGTTTACTGTGTATTTCGTACCGCGCGCCCCGTGAGGGTTTCCGGTGCGTGACCTGCTCGATTCCGACTCGCCGCCGAAGGAGGTGTCACCCGTGGAGATCTACACCACCGCAGCGCTTCTGCAGCAGAAGTCTGCCGTCTGCAGCACCGGCATGAACAAAGCCGGCGCAGGCGCAGTCGCCGAAGCACTCGCACTGAGCACGAACGGTTTCGGAGTGGCACCCTTGCCGCGCCGTCACCGCGAGCGCTGGGCGCATCGCGCATCCGTGGGCACCGGAGTCGATCGGGACATCACTCGATAGGCACCGCACAGCATTCCTTCGTCGAAGGCCACGGATTCGCACCTGCGAACCGTGGCCTTCGTCGTGGGACACCCCTCGACGCCGTTCACGGATCTCGCCAGATCTGTCGAGTTCGACACCACCGTGAATCGCAGCAGAAGAGGAGAACGACGTGTCACCCGCCACCACCCGGACGACATGCCGCACCGACGACACCACGACCGACCGGTCCGTGGCCGCCATCGACGACTTCGTCGCAGATCAGTTGCCGTGCCGCCGAGCCGATCCGGATCTCTGGTTCGCCGAGTCGCCCGACCGTCTCGAACGCGCCAAGCAGCTGTGCGCACATTGCCCCATCAGGTCGGGGTGCCTCGACGCGGCGCTCGACCGTGCCGAGCCGTGGGGAGTGTGGGGCGGCGAGATCTTCGATCAGGGAGTCGTCATCGCGCGCAAGCGGTCTCGCGGCCGTCCCCGCAAGAACCCGGTCACACCCGCACCGTCCGTCGTCTGTGCTTGACGGTCGGTGCGGGTGTCGCCCGGCTACTCGGCGAACCCGGGCATCCACTCGGTGAGAATCGCCATGTACGGAGCATTCGCGTCGAGCTGGGCGCAGATGCCCACCGATCCCAGGAGAACGCGGAAGATCACCGCGTACCGCGGCGGCAGATTGAGGGACCGGGCCGTACGGAACTGCGGACCGTTGAAGTCCGCGGCCTTGCCTGCCGTGCCCTGCAGCCACTTTCGAGTGAAGTGGAACGACTCGGTCTTGATCGGATCGGTGAAGGGGCGGAGATAGTCGGCGATCTCCTGCTCGGTGACCTCGCGGCCGGGAATCACGAATCCCGTCTCGCGCAGCAGTTCCGTCAGCTCGTCGAACTCCTCGTCGCGCGAGAGTCGCACCATCCGACCGAGTTCCGGGGGCAGACCGTCGGGGAGAGTGAGGCACGCACCGAAGTCGATGACGCCGAGCCTGCCGTCGGCGAGCAACTTGAAGTTGCCGGGGTGCGGATCGCCGTGGATGCGGCGGACGCGCTCCGCCGATTCGAAGTGGAAGCGGGCCAGGTTCTCGCCGGCGGTGTTGCGCTGCTCCGCGGTTCCGGTGGCGATGACGGAGGAGAGGGACGTTCCTTCCATCCACTCCGTGATGACCACCTTGGGAGCACTCGCCACGACACGAGGCACGGCGAATCTTTCGTCCCCGTCGTAGACCGCGGCGAACGCACGCTGGTTCTCGCCTTCGATCCGGTAGTCGAGTTCCTCCTCCGTGCGCGCCGACATCTCGTCGAGGACGGCCTTCACGTCGGTTCCCGGCACGATGGTGCCGAGGATGCCGACGAAACGCGACAGCGTCTTGAGGTCGGCCTTCAGCGCCTCGTCCGCACCCGGGTACTGGATCTTGACCGCCACGTCGCGACCGTCGGACCAAGTCGCTCTGTGCACCTGCCCGATGGAGGCCGACGCGGTGGCCGTGTCGTCGAAGTCGGAGATGCGCGAGCGCCACCCGGTGCCGAGCTGTTGATCCATCACCCGATGGACCGTCGCGATCGGCATCGGGGGCGCCTCGGCCTGCAGCTTGGTCAGCGCCTCGCGGTAGGGCTCTGCCATCTCCTCGGGTACGGCCGCCTCCATGACGCTGAGAGCCTGACCCAACTTCATCGCTCCGCCCTTGAGTTCGCCGAGAACGGCGAACATCTGCTGGGCGGCCTTGGCGCTGAGTTCGGCGTCGATCTCCGCACGATTTCCGCCCGCGAGTTTGCGTCCGAAGCCCATCGCTGCGCGGCCTGCCATCCCGAGGGGGATGCTGGCCAGCTTGGCTGTCCGGGCGGAACTGCTGCGGGGGATGTCGGGCATGACTCCATCATGTCTGACGATCGGCCGACGCGCCGCGACCGGTCGAGACCCGGCCGCGCATCCGTGACACGTCACACCGTCCGTCACCGACGAGCGCAGGTGCACAACAGGTGACGCGGCCATCGTCGACGGCGGGTGGCCGCGGCGACGAGGTCCACCTCCAGGCTGTGCCCGACGGTCATCGGTGCGGGCGAGTCCGCGTGTGCGTCGAGGAACTCGGTGACCTGCGCGACCGCGAACGCCGCGGTGGCGGCGATGGTGGCGCCGCTCGCGGACCCGACGGTGCCGAGGAGCTGCGCGGCGAGGTGCGGCCACTCCCGGTCGTAGTCGCACCGCGTCAGCTCGACGCACTCGAGGCAGGGCGTGTGTCCGGGAAGGACTAGCGGTCCCACCACGCCGACGCCGTCGCGCAGCCGCACGGGAAGGTGCGGGATGCCGTCGTCCATGAGCACCCGGGAGACCTCGGGGGCACAGAGCACGGTGTCCGCCACGACCACGCAGTCGACGTCCGCGTGTCTGTGGGGGAGCGACACGTGCCGGCGCTGGACGCGGCCCGTCGGGGACAACCCGATGGACACCGCATCCGACAGGGGACCGCGTCCCAGAACGAGGACCGTGCGGACGGCGGACGACCGCGGACGACGACGTCCGAGCACGCCCAGTCGTTCGAGTTCGGCCTGCACCGCGGTGAGCACTGCCGCGTCCACGCCGAGTTCGGCTGCACGCCAGTACACGTCGGGTATCGACCGCCGTCCGTCCAGGAGACGTAGCACCGAGGCCATGACGGCCGGTGTCACGCCGTCCGGCGGGGTGAGGACCACCCGGCGCTCAGGATGCCAGCCGACCTGCAGCCGACCGTCTCGGCGCACGAGGAGCGTGACCGATTCGGCCAGGTGCGGGAGGCCGTCCCGGTCGGCGCGCGTGCGGGCGATCTCGGGCGAGCTCGCGTGGCGTGTCTCCGTCATGCGCAGACGATGGCACGCCCCACACTGCGGACGGGGGTGTCTCGCGCCGCTTGTCCACAGGTGTGCGGCGCTCCGACCTGCGATCCAGTCACGCGGACGTCGGGAAGTCCCAGGTCGACGGAATCAGACGGGGGCGGGGCCCTCGTCGTCTCCCTCGGCCTTCTTCTCGGCCGCGCGCTTGCGCTCGAACTCCTCGAGCTGAGCGATGGGGTCGTCGAAGGACCCGGTGTCCCCGCCCACGATGCGATCGATGAAGGACGACGAGTCGTCGAGGTCCGCGGTGTCGGGCAGCAGATCGGGGTGGGCCCACACACCGTCGCGGCCGTCGATACCCGCAGCGTCGGTCAGTCGACGCCACAGATCGGATGCTTCACGCACCTTGCGCGGCCGCAATTCGAGGCCGATGAGCGTCGCGAAGGTCTGCTCGGCCGGGCCGCCGGACGCGCGACGGCGCCGCATCGTCTCCGACAGCGCGGACGCTCCCGGCAGCCGCTCGCCCAGAGCGGTGGTCACCACCGTGTCCACCCACCCCTCGACGAGGGCCAGCAGTGTCTCGAGGCGCTCCAGGGCCGCCTTCTGCTCCGGGGTCGTCTGCGGCTCGAACGCACCCTGCTGCAGGATCTTCTCCAGCTGGCTCGGGTCGGTGAGCGCGGACGGATCGATACCGCGGGCCGCCTCCTCGATGGCACCGAAGTCCATCCGAATGCCGCGCGCGTACTCCTCGACGGTGGCCAGAACGCGCTGACGCAGCCACGGCACGTGCGAGTAGAGACGATGGTGGGCGACCTCGCGCGCGGCCAGGAACACCAGCACCTCGCGCTCGGGCAGCTCGGTGCCCTCGCTGAACACCGCGACGGCGTCGGGAAGCAGCGCCGCAGTGTCCGACGGGCCGAGCGGCAGGCCGATGTCGGTCGAGGTGAGGACCTCCTTGGCCAGCTGGCCCAATGCCTGGCCCAGCTGTGAGCCGAACGCCATGCCGCCCATCTGACCGAGCATGCCGATCATCGGACCGACCATCTGTTGCGCCTCCGGCGGCAACGCGGAGGTCCACATGCCGGAGATCTGCTCGGCGACGGGATCGCACAACCGCTTCCACGTGTCGAGCGTGTTGTCCAACCATTCCTGCGGAGTCCACGCCTCGGTGCGCACCGCGCCGGCCGGGAGGATGGTGGCCTCGTTCAGCCACTGCTCCGCCAGGTGCGCCGCGTCGACGACGGCGGACTTCGATCCCTCCCGCACGGGGGTGGTCGACCCGATCTGCTGGAGGGCCAGCTTCTTCGCCAGGTCGTAGTTCACCGGTCCGGACGTGGCACCGGATCCCATCCCGCTGAACATCTGACCCATCTGCGTGAACATCTGGCCGAGCGCCGCCGGATCGAAACCCTCGGCGCCGAAACCGAATCCGCCGGCACCACCTCCGGGCGTGCCGGAGCCGCCGCTCGACCCCTCGTTCTTGTCCGGGTCGTCGTCGGAATTGGAGAATCCGAAAGGCGTGTTGGTCATGGTTCAACGGTACAAGCCGAACACGGGTTCGGCGGCGATGCCGAGTGCGCCGAGCGCGAACACAGCGACGCCACGGGCGACGTCGACGCGTCTCCCCGACAGCGCTGACGGTGTCGTTCTCTACTGTGGTGACGTGAATCGAAGGATCGCGACGCTCCTGGTCGCTCTGTTGCCGGTGGTCGTCCTCGGAGTTCTGGGATCTGCGGTCACCGTTCCGTTCGCGGCCCTCGGGCCCGGACCGACGTTCGACACACTCGGTGAGGTGGACGGCAAGCCCGTCGTGGACGTCCAGGGCACCGACGTCGATCGGCCGTCCGGCCACCTGAACATGACGACCGTGGCGGTTCGGGACGAGTTGACGGTGTTCGACGCTCTCGGCCTCTGGCTCAGCGGCAGGCAGGGGTTGGTCCCGCGCGACGAGATCTACCCGCCCGATCGCAGCCGAGAAGAGGTCGAGAACGCCAACCAGGCCGACTTCGCGGAATCCGAGGACAGTGCGGAACTCGCAGCCCTGGATCACCTCGGACTGCCCACGGTGCTCACGGTCGCGCAGATCGGCGACGACAGCCCCGCGGCGGGCGTCCTCGAGGAGGGTGACCGGGTGACCGCGATCGACGGCGCGCCCGTGTCCACTGTGGCCGACGTCCAGAAAGCTGTCGGTGCCGTGAATCCCGGCACGACCATCTCGGTGGACGTCACGCGGGACGGCGCGACGACGACGGAGAACGTCACCGTCGCCGCCCGTCCGGACGACGCCGAGCGCGGCTATCTCGGCATCACCCCGGAGGAGACACCGGACGTGCCGTTCACCGTGGAGTTCAATCTCGCCGACGTCGGCGGCCCGTCCGCCGGACTGATGTTCTCGCTGGCGGTGGTGGACAAGCTCAGTCCCGGCGACCTCAGCGGCGGTGCCTTCGTCGCCGGCACGGGAACGATCGACGCCGACGGCGTGGTGGGTCCCATCGGCGGGATCCCGTACAAGTTGGTCGCCGCACGCGAGGCCGGCGCGACGATCTTCCTCGTTCCCGCGGACAACTGCGCCGAGGCGGCGCCGCGGACGCCGGAGGGGCTACGCCTGGTGAAGGTCACGAGCCTGGACGATGCGATCGGGTCGCTCGACGCTCTGGCCGGTGGGGGAGACGCCCCGTCCTGCTCGTGACGATCCGGGTGCGAACGTCAGTAGTCCTCGTCCTCGGGATCCGCGTCGAGCGTGGCGTGCAGCGCCGCGACGACGTTCGGCGCCAGGTTCTCGTAGGTCAGTAGCTCCGGCGCCTCGTCGAAACTGCTGTCGTCCTCGTTCTCGGGACGCAGCTGCAGCAGGGCGATGGACGGACCGTCCCGAAGTACGGCGACGATGAGCCGCCCGTCGCGCCGGTCGGGGTGCTCCTCGGCCGTGAGGCGCGCGGCCTGGTCCGCCGCGTCGCGATCCGCCAGGAGCGGAGCGAGGGCGCTGTCGAGATCCGATTCGGCCTCGGGCGGCAGAACGACGATCTCCTCGACCAGTGCGCACCCGGCGACCGAGGCCGGCCAGGTGGTCGTGCCGAGGAACTCGTCGAGCGCGTGCGATCCGCCCGCGACGTCGGCGGGCAGCCGCTCCTGGGCGACAGGGGTCAGGTCGGCGCCGTCCTCGAGCTGGTCGAGCAGGCTGGGCTCCGCGGCCGCCAGATCCTCGGTCGGGACCAACGCGAACAACTGAGGCCCCTGGTCCCACCCGCCGGCGTCCACGTAGTCGACGACCTCGCGCACACAGCGGGCGAGGGCGCGTTCGGCGCGGGCGTCCCCGGATTCGGGATCGAACCACTCGCTCCCGGTCACGATGCATCCTCGTTGTCACTCACCGCTCCATCCTCGCATCGAGGGCTAGAGTCGTGGACGTCGCCACGGCGGGACACTTCGCGTTCGAGGGTGTCCGTACAGTGGTCGAAAACGGACATGTGGTGTCGTCACGGTGGTGTCACGAGGCGACGGCGCGCGAGATCTTGGAGTGTGGCACGTGGGCATGAGGCCCCCAACCGGTTTACCGTCGTTGTCGAGACGGAGCCGTACGTTACTGGTCCTGGCGTTGGTTCTGGCCGCGCTGTTGCTCATCGGTCCCCGGTTGGTGGACACGTACACGGACTGGTTGTGGTTCGGGGAGGTCGGCTTCCGCAACGTCTTCACGACGGTGCTCCTCACTCGCGTGATCACGTTCCTCGTCGTCGCTCTGCTGGTGGGCGGCACGGTGTTCGGTGCTCTCACCGTCGCCTACCGGTCGCGTCCGGTCTTCGTGCCCACGGCCGGACCGAACGATCCCATCGCTCGCTACCGCACCACCGTCATGTCGCGTCTGCGCGTGTTCGGTATCGGCATCCCGGTCGTCATCGGCCTGCTCTCCGGCCTTGTCGCACAGGGCAACTGGGTCACGGTGCAGATGTTCCTGCACGGTGGATCCTTCGGCGTGCAGGATCCGCAGTTCAACCTGGACGTCGGCTTCTACGCCTTCGATCTGCCGTTCTACCGGTCGATCCTCAACTGGCTCTTCGTCGCCGTCGTCATCGCCTTCTTCGCGGCACTGGTCACGCACTACATCTTCGGCGGCCTGCGCCTCAGCGGCCGCGAGGGTGCGCTGACCAAGTCGGCGCGCATCCAGTTGGCCGTGCTCGCCGGCACCTTCGTCGTCCTCAAGGCGGTGGCGTACTGGTTCGATCGTTACGCACTCTTGTCGAGCAGCCGTAAGGAGCCCACGTTCACGGGCCCCGGCTTCACCGACATCAACGCCGTCCTGCCCGCGAAGCTCATCCTGCTGGCCATCGCTGTCATCTGTGCGGGTGCCTTCTTCGCGGCGATCTTCCTGCGCGATCTGCGGATCCCGGCACTCGCCACCGCGCTTCTCGTCCTGTCGTCGATTCTCGTCGGCGCCGTCTGGCCGTTGGTCGTCGAGCAGTTCTCGGTGCGCCCCAACGCTGCCGACAAGGAGCGGGCGTACATCGAACGGAACATCGAGGCCACCCGAGCCGCCTACGGCATCACGGACGACACCGTGACCTACGAGGACTACACGGGCGTCGGTTCCGCGTCGCCGCGGGACGTCCCCGCGGACCAGACCACCATCGCCAACACCCGTCTGCTCGATCCGAACGTGCTCTCGCGCACCTTCACCCAGCAGCAGCAGCTCAAGAACTTCTACGGGTTCCCGTCCACGTTGGACGTCGACCGCTACGAGATCGACGGGCAGCTCCAGGACTACATCGTCGCGGCGCGTGAGCTGTCTCCCAACAGCCTCACCGGCAACCAGACCGACTGGATCAACCGCCACACGGTGTACACGCACGGCAACGGTTTCGTGGCGGCCCCGGCCAACCGTGTGAACGCCGCCGTGCAGGACGCGACGAGCACCGAGTCCAACAGCAACTCCGGGTACCCGATCTACACCGTCAGCGACCTCGCGTCGCAGGCCGCGGACGACCAGGTCATCCCGGTGGAGCAGCCCCGCATCTACTACGGCGAGGTCATCGCGTCGTCCAACCCCGACTACGCCATCGTCGGTGGCAGCGAAGGCTCGGACGGCCGCGAGTACGACACCGACACCTCGCGCTACACCTACACCGGTTCGGGTGGCGTCAGCATCGGCAACTGGTTCAACCGGTTGGCGTTCGCGGCGAAGTACACCGAACGCAACATCCTCTTCTCGGGCGCCATCGGCGACGACTCGAAGATCATCTTCAACCGCGATCCTCGTGAGCGCGTGCAGAAGGTCGCACCGTGGCTGACCGCGGACGGCAACTCCTACCCGGCCGTGGTCGGTGGAAAGATCGTCTGGATCGTCGACGCGTACACCACGCTGGACCAGTACCCCTACGCGCAGCGCAGTTCGCTCGAGGGACTGGTGCAGGACAGCATCGACGCCAACACCGGTCGACTGCTTCCGCGTGACGAGGTGTCCTACATCCGCAACTCGGTCAAGGCCACCGTCGACGCCTACGACGGGTCGGTGAACCTGTACCAGGTGGACGACAACGATCCCGTCCTCGCCGCGTGGATGGGCGCGTTCCCGGGTGCGGTCCAGCCCGAGTCGGCGATCTCCGACGAACTGCGTCAGCACTTCCGCTACCCCGAGGACCTGTTCAAGGTCCAGCGCGAGATGCTCGCCAAGTACCACGTCAACGATCCCGGCGAGTTCTTCACCAACAACGCGTTCTGGTCGGTCCCCAGCGACCCGACCGTCGAGGGTGGCACCAACCTCAACCAGCCGCCGTACTACGTCCTGATCGGTGATCCGGACACGGGCCAGCCGTCGTTCAGGTTGACCAGTGCGATGGTGGGCTTCAACCGAGAGCTGTTGTCCGCGTACATCTCCGTGCGCTCCGATCCGGAGGGTTACGGCGAGTTCACGGTGCTGCAGTTGCCCACCGACACGCAGACTCAGGGTCCGCAGCAGGCGCAGAACTCGATGACGTCGGACACCCGTGTGGCGTCGGACCGAACGCTGCTGCAGCAGTCCAACAGGATCCAATACGGCAACCTGCTGACACTGCCCATCGCCAACGGCGGAATCCTGTACGTCGAGCCGCTGTACACCGAGCGCAACACGACGAACACCTCCACGTTCCCGCAGTTGTCCCGCGTACTCGTGAGCTATCGCGAGCCGGGTGCGGGCGGCGGTGTCCGCGTCGGGTACGCGGCGACGCTGGCCGAGGCACTGGACCAGGTGTTCGGCTCCGGTACGGGCAGCGTGGCGACCGCGCCGGGCGGTGAGGCGACAGAGCCCCAGCCGGACAACGGCTCGTCGACCGGCACCACCCCGGCACCCACCGAGGGGTCTGCCACCACGCCTCCGTCCACGTCGGCCGCACCCGCTGCGCCCGTCGACCGGACGGCGGCGGTGAACAACCTCAACAGTGCGCTGGCAGCAGTGCGGACCGCGCAGCAGTCGGGTGACTTCGCCCAGCTCGGTACCGCGTTCGACAACCTGCAGCGCGCGATCGACCAGTACAACAGCACCGGCGGTTAGTCGGCTCTGCACCACGCGACGCCCCGCCCTCGATTCACGAGGGCGGGGCGTCGCTGTGTGGCGGCTTGGCTGCGCGCGCACCCTGTTGTGGTCGCCGCGCACCCTTTCCAGTCGGCTGCTGGGGGTGTGCGGTGCGCGGAGGGGGTGTGTGCTCCCCGTGCAGTGCCGGAGCGTGGTGGCTCGGCGAGGGCGCGCCGCCCGGTCCGGCCGAGCGCACACCTGTTGTGGTGGCCGCGCACCCTTTCCAGTCGGCTGCTGGGGGTGTGCGGTGCGCGGAGGGGGTGTGCACACCCCGTGCAGTGCCGGAGCGTGGTGGCGCGACAGCACGCACCCACCGCACACGACGAAGCGGGCGCACCCGATGATCGGGTGCGCCCGCTTCGGACGTTCGAGAGGATGCTCTAGCGAGCGAGGCCCGCGAGGACGCCGGAGTTGGCGGCCACGAAGTCCTGGTACTGCTGGCCGACGCCGTACTGCTGGGCCAGTGCTGCGCCCTGCTCGACGGCGGACTGCACGGGTGCCGGTGCGGCGGGTGCAGCAGGCGCGGGAGCGGGTGCCGGTGCGGGCGCCTCGGCGACCGACGTGGTGCCCGACGAGAGGTACTGGCCGCAGGTGGGCCATGCGCCGACGCCCTGGGTCGCGAGAACGTTCTCGGCGACGCGGATCTGCTCGGCCTTGGAGGCGCTGGACGCGGTGCCGGAGCCGCCGTTGGCCACCCAGGTGCTCTGCGAGAACTGCAGGCCACCGTAGTAGCCGTTGCCGGTGTTGATGCCCCAGTTGCCGCCGCTCTCGCACTGTGCGACGCCGTCCCAGTTGTGGGCGGGTGCTGCGGAGGCGGTTCCGGTGCTCAGGACGAGCGGTGCGGCGACGACGGCGCCGGTGACGGCGGCCCATCCGAGCGCGCGGGTGGTGAAGTTACGTGCAGTGGTCATGCGGGGTAGATCCTCTCAGCGCTGGTCGACGTGAGCGCGCAGGCGAGTGACGCCTGCATTCGCTCGAATCCCTGCCCCCATCGAGTCGGGTCTCCGATCCCGCGGGGCAGAAGAATCCAGCGGCGGGTCGGCCTGGCCCTTGTTTCGGGCCGAGCGCGACGGTAACGAAACAATCACGAGCCGTCACCCGGCCCTCTGGCGAGGTCGGAAACGGGCGAGATGGTGGGTTCGTGACATCTCTGCAGGTCATGACGGATGACAACCGTCTCGTGTCCTCTTCGTGACCCCATCGTTATGTGAGGGGGAACACGGGTGAAAAGAGACCGCGGTCACCCTCCGAGGCTCGATCTCGTTGCTCAGCAGGCGATTTGCAATTCACCGACGCCGTCCGGTAACTTCTTGTTCAGCAAGAACGCAGTACAGCTTGCACCGCAGACGGAGCCGAAAGGTTCTCGACGCTGACGCGGGGTGGAGCAGCTCGGTAGCTCGCTGGGCTCATAACCCAGAGGTCGCAGGTTCAAATCCTGTCCCCGCTACCACCACGAAAGGCCCGACAGTCTCAGACTGTCGGGCCTTTTGCGTTGCCGCAGGCACCGGCGTCGACTCGATCGGATCAGAGCGACGTTGGTGCCTGGTGCTCAGTGAGAGATGTCGGGATCCGCCGACGTCATGCCCGTGCTGGGCGCGTCGTTCTCGTCGACGTCCCCGCCGGCGTCCGTAAGGTCCCCCGAGTCGTCCGTCTCGTCCAGATCGACGGCGTCCGCACCCTCGAGGTGGGTGAGGCCCACCTCGGCCTCCGCGACGAGGCCCTTGGCTTTGTCCTCGATCTTCTTCGCCCAGTCCGACATGGCAGTCTCCCTCGTGTTCGCCGTGCTTCGTCCGTTCCAGCTTGCCAGAACAGCAGAAAGGCCCGGCACACGTGCCGGGCCTTTCTCAGGGTCGCGTGACCGTCACTTCAGCTCGGCGGACGTCTTCCCGAGCACGCGGCGAGCCACGATCAGCTGCTGGATCTGCTGGGTGCCCTCGAAGATGTCGAGGATCTTCGAGTCGCGTGACCACTTCTCGAGCAGCAGGTGCTCGGAGAAGCCGAGCGTGCCGGCCAGTTCCACCGCCTTGAGTGTGATGTCGGTGGCGCTACGGCCTGCCTTCGCCTTGGACATCGACGCCTGCAGCGAGTTGGGCTCCTTGTTGTCCGCCATCCACGCAGCGCGGAGAGCGAGCAGGTAAGCAGCCTCCCAGTCGGCCTCGAGCCGGATGTACTCCGCAGCAGCGGCCGACTGGCTGTAGGTGGCAGCGTCGTAGTCGATGACCACTCCGGCGTCGGTCAGGATCGACCGGAGCTCCTCGAGCGCTGCACGGGCGACTCCGATGGCCATGCCGGCGACCAGAGGACGGGTGTTGTCGAACGTCTGCATGACGCCGGCGAAGCCCTTGTCCGTGTCGACGTCCGGGGAACCCAGGAGGTTGTCCTTCGGGATGCGGCAGTTGTCGAGGAGCAGGGCTGCGGTGTCGGACGCCTTGATGCCCAGCTTGTGCTCGAGGCGTGCGACGGACAGGCCCGGTGCGTCCCGCGGGACGACGAAGGACTTGATCGCGGCGCGGCCCTTGGTCTTGTCGACGGTGGCCCACACGACGATGTGCGTGGAGCGCTCGCCGGCCGTGACGTAGATCTTCTCGCCGTTGAGGACCCACTCGTCACCGTCGAGTACCGCGGTGGTGCTCACGGCGGCCGAGTCGGAACCGAACGAGGGCTCGGTGATGGCCATCGAGGCCCACACCTTGCCGAAGCGCTCGAGCTGCTCGTCGGTGGCGACGGCGGCGATGGCGGAGTTGCCGAGGCCCTGGTAGGGGATGGACAGGGTCAGACCCACGTCACCCCAGCAGGTCTCGATGACGTTGACCAGAGCGGACATGTTGCCGCCGTTGGCATTTGCGGTCTTGCTCGGCTTCGGAGCGTCGCCCTTGGCCTCACGGCCGCCCTTGGCGCCGCCGATCTCACCGCCGGCGTCGCTCATGCCCTCGATCATGGCGGCCATGGTGTCGAGCTCGACCGGGTAGGCGTGCTCCGCCAGGTCGTACTTGCGCGACACGGGGCGCATGATCTCGGCCGCGACCTGGTGAGCCTGGTTGGCCGACGCCCTGAGCTTGCGAGGAAGTTCGAGATTGATCATGAGAGTTCCAATCGAAAGGTGGGGTGTCGGATCAGATCAGGACGATGCCCTCGGCAACGCCGACGGCGCGGAGATCGCGGTACCAGCGCTCGACCGGGTGCTCCTTGGTGAAACCGTGTCCGCCGAGAAGCTGGACACCGTCGAGGCCGATCTGCATGCCCTTGTCCGTCGCGAGTCGACGGGCGAGCGAGGCCTCGCGTGCGAAGGACAGTCCCTGCTCCGCACGGGACGCACCACGCTGGATGACCAGGCGCAGACCGTCGAGCTCGATCGCGATGTTGGCCACCATGAAGGCGACGGCCTGACGGTTGCTGATCGGCTCGCCGAACGCGGTGCGGTCGTTGACGTAGGGGACCACGTAGTCCAGGACGGCCTTCGACGTGCCGGCGGCCATGGACGCCCAGCCGAGACGCGCGAGCCGGATGGCGTCGGTGTAGTCGGACACGTGGGCGTCCGCGTCGCCGTCGCCCAGCAGGTTGGCCTCGGGTACGGCGACGCCGTCGAGATGCAGTCGGCCGATGCCCGCTGCACGCAGACCCATGCTGGGGTCCGCCTCGACACTCAACCCGGCGCTGTCCGACTCGACGATGAAGAGAGCGGGACGGCCGTCGAGTTCGGCGGCGACGATGAAGAGCTCGCAGGCGGCGGCCGACGGCACGAGGCTCTTGACGCCCGTGAGCTTGTAGCCGCTGGGGGAGCGGACCGCCTTGGTCTGCAGCGCGAACGGGTCGAAGAGCGCGCGCGGCTCGTTCACGACGAGAGCCGCACTGGGCACCTTCTCACCCGTGAAGGACGGCAGGTACGTCTTCTGCTGAGTCTCGGTGCCCCACTGCGTGAGCGCCACCGCCACGCCGCTGGGGGCGAGGATCGGCAGGGCCAGGCCCATGTCTCCGTACGCGAGCGCCTCGGCGACGAGGGCGTTGGTGACGGCGCCGCGCTCACTGGCCGCGCCCTCGAGGTTCTCGGGGACGTTGATGAGGGTGATGCCCAGTTCGGCGGCGCGAGCGACGAGGTCGTCCGGCGATGCCGCGGCCTCGTCGGCGTCGTGCGCTGCGGGGCGCATGATCTCCTCGGCGAACTCGAGCACCGTCTCGACGATCATCTTCTGCTCGTCGTCGGGAGTCAGGTCGAAGTAGTCGAGTCCCTTGGTGGAGGACTCGGGCAGACGCTCGGGCTTGCCTCCGCCGGACACCTTGGAGAAGGTCCGGGTGGCGGCACCGAGCGTCTTGAAGCCGGTCTTCGTGCTCTCGTACGTGACACGGTCGATCGTCTGGCGCAGGTTGTACTTCTCGGCCAGGTCGGAGCCGGAGAGCTTGGTGAGCACGCGCATCGCGGTTCCGATGGCGTCGCGTCGGATCGGGTTGAGCCCGACCGCTGACGTGTCGCGCACCGGGCGCCGAGACGCATCGGTCTTGGTCGTGGGGGCGCTGTCGTTCTTCGTCATGATCACCCAGCTGTTCTCGGTGTTCGGTCGTGGACGGGACCTATCTTACTCGCCGGTAAGTTCGGTGTCTACCGTCGAGTAAGGTCGGCGCGTCAGGCGCCCGAGGACGGCGTCGTGCAGAAGCGCGTTCGACGCCACCGCACTGCCCCAGTGCGGCCCCGCCGCACCGTCGAGAGCGGTGAAACGGCCGCCCGCCTCCCGTACCAGCACGTCGAGCGGAGCCAGGTCCCACAGTGATACTTCGGGCTCGGCGGCCACATCGATCGATCCCTCGGCGACCAGGCAGTACGAGAGGAAGTCGCCGTAGCCGCGGACGCGCCACACCTCGTCGGTCAGATCCAGGAAGTTCTCTCGCAGACCGGCGTCCCTCCACCCGCTGAGGCTGGAGAATCCCAGGCTCGCCGAGGACGGAGACGCCACCGACGACACCGACAACCGTCGCGGCTCGTCGGCACCGAAGCGTGCGAACGCTCCCAGCCCGTCGGCCGCCCACCATCGCCGCGCGAGAGCGGGAGCGCTGACCACTCCCACGACCGGCACGCCGTCGGAGAGCAGCGCGACCAGCGTCGCCCAGATCGGCACACCGCGGACGAAGCTCTTGGTGCCGTCGATGGGATCGAGCACCCACTGACGCCCGGAGAGGACGGCGTCGCCGCCGAACTCCTCGCCCAACACCGCATCGCCCGGTCGGACCTCGCCGAGCAGCCGCCGGATCTCGGTCTCGACGGCCAGATCCGCGTCCGAGACGGGTGTGAGATCAGGCTTGTCCTCGATGCGCAGGTCCACGGCCAGGAATCGCGCCGTGGTGATGGCGTCGGCCGCGTCCGCGAGACGGAGGGCGAGGGTGAGATCGTCGGCGAGGTCGGTCACGGCACAGGACGTTACTGCGGTGCGGGCCCGTCGGTCGTTGCCGGTAACCTCGGGCGCGTGCATCCTGACGTATCCGCTGACATCGCCGAACTCGACACCACCCTCAAGACCGTGGAGTCGGTGCTCGACATCGAGGAACTCCGTCGCCGGATCGACGAGCTCGAACACCAGGCTGCCGACCCCGAGCTGTGGAACGACCAGGACCACGCCCAGCAGGTGACCAGCGCGTTGTCGCACGCGCAGACCGAGTTGCGGCGGGTCGAGGCGCTGCGCCAGCGGCTCGACGATCTTCCGGTGCTGTACGAGCTCGCCGAGGCGGAAGAGGGCGAGGCCGCCGCCGAGGCGCTCGCGGAGGCGGACGCCGAGCGCGTCTCCCTGCACACCGACGTCGAGCTGCTCGAGGTGCGGACCCTGCTGTCGGGTGAGTACGACAAGCGTGACGCGCTGGTCAACATCCGGTCCGGCGCCGGCGGGATCGACGCCGCGGACTGGGCCGAGATGCTGATGCGCATGTACATCCGCTGGGCCGAGAAGCACGGATACGGCGTGGAGGTCTACGACACCTCGTACGCCGAGGAGGCCGGCATCAAGAGCGCCACCTTCGCGGTGAAGGCGCCCTACAGTTACGGAACTCTGTCGATCGAGCAGGGCACGCATCGTCTCGTGCGCATCAGCCCCTTCGACAACCAGGGTCGCCGCCAGACGTCCTTCGCCGAGGTCGAGGTGCTGCCGGTCGTCGAGACCACCGATCACATCGAGATCCCCGAGAACGACATCCGTGTCGACGTGTACCGCTCGTCGGGACCGGGTGGTCAGTCCGTCAACACCACCGACTCCGCCGTGCGGCTCACACACATTCCGACCGGCATCGTCGTCACCTGCCAGAACGAGAAGTCGCAGCTGCAGAACAAGGTGTCCGCCATGCGCGTGCTGCAGGCCAAGCTGCTCGAGGTCAAGCGCAAGGAGGAGCGCGCCGAGATGGACGCCCTCAAGGGCGACGGCGGCAGCTCCTGGGGTAACCAGATGCGCTCGTACGTCCTGCACCCGTACCAGATGGTGAAGGATCTGCGGACCGAGTACGAGGTCAACAACCCGTCCTCGGTGCTCGACGGTGACATCGACGGCTTCATCGAGTCGGGCATCCGCTGGCGTATGCGTGCAGAGCAGGAGTAACAGGTGAGCGCCTTCTGGCCACTGCCTCCCGATTTCGTCTTCTGGCTCCAGAACAACTTCCTCGAGATGATCCTGTGGATCCTCGGCGGCATGCTCGCGGCGCGGGCGGTGGGGTGGGCCGGCGGCAAGATCACCGGCCGCATCGACCGGACCTACCAGCAGACCGACGCGCTCGTGCGCACCGAGGCGGCGAAACACCGCCACTCGGTGGCGCAGGTCGTCACCTGGGTGGTCGTGGCACTCATCTACGTGCTGGTCGCCATCCGGGTCCTGCAGCGCCTCGGCTTCCCGATCACCAGCCTCGTGGCTCCGGCGACCGTGCTCGGTGCCGCGCTCGGTTTCGGTGCCCAGCGCATCGTCCAGGACATCCTGTCCGGGTTCTTCATCATCACCGAGCGTCAGTACGGGTACGGCGACGTGGTCCAGCTCGCGATCACCGGCACCGCGGGCGACGCGATCGGCACCGTCGAGGACGTGACACTGCGCGTCACGCGGGTGCGGTCGGCCGAGGGCGAGGTGATCACCGTGCCCAACGGGCAGATCGTCAAGGCGGTCAACCTGTCGAAGGACTGGGCGCGCGCTGTCATCGACGTGCCGGTGCCGCCGTCCGCGGATCTCTCGCGCGTCACCGAGCTGCTGAAGTCGGTGGGCGAGGAGGCCTACCGCGACGGTCGGCTCACCGAGTTGCTGCTCGACGAGCCCACCGTCATGGGTGTCGAGAGCATCGAGGTGGACCAGGTCAACTTGCGCCTCGTCGCCCGCACCCTGCCGGGCAAGCAGTTCGAGGTGGGACGTGAGCTCCGCGCGCGCATCGCTCTGACACTGCGCAACGACGGCATCACCGTCTCGCCCGAACTCTCCGCCGACCGTCCCGTGGGAGGCGACCAGTGACCTCGAACGAACCCGAGAGCTCGGCGACCGAGCACCCGGACGCTCCGCGATCGACGTTCCGCCCCGGGTGGATGTCGCGCATACCGGCGCGCATCCTCGGCCGTTTCCGCACGACCACCGTGGTGATGGTGCTCGCCTTCCTGGCAGTACTGGTGCTGTGGAACAACGTGCGCTTCGACCCGACCCTCAACGAGAACTCGCCGGTGTACGTCCCGCCCGCGCCGTCGTCGTCCGAGGCGCCGCCCCCGGCGGAGAACTACGCCCCGACGACCACCACGTTCCGGTCGACCACGACGCCCGTGCCGACCACGACTGATCCGGCCTCGCCGCAGGACGGTGTCACGACGACCGCGCCGGCGCCCACGACCACCACCGGCACGACGACGCGAGCGCCCGGGTTCCAGCTGCCGACCATCCCCGGTCTGCCGTTGCCGAGCGGAACGAACTGACCCGCGCGTCGCTGTAGCGGCACCGTCGGGACGCGCGGCTACACTGGCGACCCGTGATCAGCGTGGAGAACGTCTCGAAGTCCTACAAGTCCTCGACTCGACCCGCACTGGACAAGGTGTCGGTGAAGGTGGAGAAGGGCGAGTTCGTCTTCCTCATCGGGCCGTCGGGCTCGGGCAAGTCGACCTTCATGCGCCTGCTCCTGCGCGAGGAGATGCCGACCTCGGGCGACATCACGGTGGCGGACTTCCACGTGAACAAGCTCGCCGGGCGGCGCGTGCCTAAGCTGCGGCAGAGCATGGGATGCGTCTTCCAGGACTTCCGCCTGCTGCAGAACAAGTCGGTGTCGGAGAACGTCGCGTTCGCCCTCGAGGTGATCGGCAAGCCGCGCGGGGTGATCGAGCGGACGGTGCCGGAGGTGCTCGAGCTGGTCGGCCTGTCCGGCAAGGCGGATCGGCTTCCGTCCGAGCTGTCCGGCGGCGAGCAACAGCGAGTCGCCGTGGCCCGCGCCTTCGTGAACCGGCCGCTCGTGCTGCTCGCGGACGAGCCCACCGGCAACCTGGACCCCGACACCAGCCAGGACATCATGTTGCTGCTCGAGCGCATCAACCGCACGGGCACCACCATCCTCATGGCCACTCACGACAACCACATCGTCGACTCGATGCGTCGCCGCGTCGTCGAGCTCGACAACGGCCGGGTGGTCCGCGACGAGGCACGAGGGGTGTACGGCGTGGGTCGTTAGATCCCGCTCTCGGCTCCGTCCTCTGCTCGCGCCTCGGCGCAACGACCTCTCGAAGAAAGTGTGTGAACCGTGCGCGCTAGTTTCCTTCTCGGCGAAGTTCTCACCGGACTGCGCCGCAACATCACGATGACCATCGCGATGGTGCTGACCACCGCCATCTCCCTCGGTCTGTTCGGTGGTGGCCTGCTGGTCGTGCAGATGGCGGGGAAGACGCAGCAGATCTTCCTGGATCGCGTCGAGGTCCAGATCTTCCTGACCGACGACATCTCGACCACCGACCCGGACTGCACCTCGGGCATCTGCGCCGGCCTCCGCACGGACCTCGAATCGACGCCGTCCGTGGTGTCGGTGCAGTACCTCAACCGGGAGGACGCCGTCGCCGACGCCACCGATCGCGTCTTCAAGGATCAGCCGGAGCTGGCATCCCTGGTGTCACCCGAGAGCTTCCCCGCGTCGTTCAAGGTGAAGCTCAGCGATCCCGAGCGGTTCGGCGTGATCAACGACGAGTTCGGGGCGCGGCCGGGTGTGCAGAGCGTGCTCAACCAACGCGAACTGGTCGACCGGCTGTTCAGTGTCCTCGCGGGCGTCCGCAACGCCGCGTTCGCGGTGGCTGTGGTCCAGGCCGTCGCGGCGGTCCTGCTGATCGCCAACATGGTGCAGATCGCCGCGTTCACCCGTCGGACCGAGGTGGGCATCATGCGCCTGGTCGGCGCCACGCGGTGGTACACGCAGCTGCCCTTCCTGCTCGAGGCCATCGCGGCATCGCTGGTGGGTGCGGTGCTCGCCATCGCCGGACTGTTCACCGCCAAGGCGGCGTTCATCGACTCGGTGCTGGACGACCTGTACCAGGCCAACATCCTGGCTCGGGTGACGACGAGCGACGTCCTGTTGGTCTCGCCGATCCTGCTTCTGGTCGGCGTCGGCATGGCCACGATCACCTCCTACATCACCCTGCGCCTGTACGTCCGGCAGTAGCGCACCCGGCACCCGGAACAAACGGGTGGACGGAGTCCTTATGGTTGTCAGAAGTCACGTCCACCCGCGCCCGAAGGAGTTCCAGCTGTGAAGGAGAAAGGTCGCAAGGCGATTGCGACCAATCGCAAAGCGCGACACAACTACACGATCCTCGACGTCTACGAGGCCGGAGTCGCCCTCGTCGGCACCGAGGTCAAGAGCCTGCGTGACGGGAAGGCGTCGCTGGCCGATGCCTTCGCCACCGTCGACGACGGCGAGGTGTGGCTGCGCGGCCTGCACATTCCCGAGTACATGGCGGGAAGCTGGACCAACCACGCGCCGCGGCGCAACCGCAAGCTTCTGCTGCACAAGCGGGAGATCGAGGTCCTCATCGGCAAGACGCGTGAGGGCAACATGACGCTGGTACCGCTCTCCATGTACTTCAACGAGGGCAAGGTGAAGGTCGAGCTGGCCCTGGCGAAGGGCAAGCAGGACTACGACAAGCGTCAGGACCTGGCTCGCCGAACGGCGGAACGCGAGGTCACCCGTGAGCTCGGTCGTCGCATAAAGGGAATGCGCTGACCGCGATCGTCCTCGCGCTGATCGCGGCGCTCGGGTACGGCATCAGCGACTTCGTCGGAGGAGTCGCGTCCCGACGCGTCGCCGCGCTGCGCGTGGTGATCGTCTCGTACCCGGTCTCGGTACTCGTCGTGGCGGCGGTGATGCCCTTCGTCGGAGGCACTCTCACCGCGTCGTCCGTGATGTGGGGTGCGTTGTCCGGACTGGCCGGCGGTGTCGCCGTGTGGTGGTTCTACCTGGCACTCGCCGCCGGGCCGATGGCCGTCGTGTCGCCGATCACGGCCGTTCTGGTGGCCGGTGTACCGGTCGGCGTCGGGCTCGTCCTGGGCGAGCGACCCGGGGTCCTGGCATACATCGGCATCGCGCTGGCGTTGGTGGCCGTGCTCATGGTCAGCAAGGAGTCACCCGACGACGCCGCAGGTGACGTGGCCGGCGGACGGACTCTGCGATTCACGCCCCGGGTGGCATGGCTGACCGTCGGTTCCGGTCTGGCATTCGCGTTGACGTTCATCTTTCTCGACCGGGCCGGGGAGGACGACGCCGGTCTGTGGCCGTTGCTTGCTAACCGGGTCACCGCCACCGCCCTCGTGTGGGCGGTCGCCCTCGGCACCGGCATGTTCTCGTTCCCCCGTGGCGGCGTTCTGAAGCTGGCCGCCTGGATCGCTCTTCTGGACGTCGCCGCCAACGCCGCGTTGCTCTATGCCTTCCAGGGTGGGCTGCTGTCCCTCGTCAGCGTGATCGCCTCGCTGTATCCCGCCGCGACCGTGCTGCTGGCCATGGTGATGCTGGGGGAGCGCGTGGCCAAGGTGCAGATCGTCGGCATGGTCATCGCCCTGGGCGCGGTCGGGCTGATCACCGCGGGTGCCTGACCACCTGGCGGTGGTCTCGCTCCGGGTGGGCGCCACACTCGAGGTGCTCCTCTGCTACGAATGGAGTGCATGAACACCGAAGCAGGCGCCCGTGTCGTGGTCACCGGAGCGACGGGCTACATCGGCGGTCGACTCGCCCCGCGACTGACGGAGGCCGGCTACCGGGTCCGCGTCCTCGCCCGGTCGCCTCAGAAGCTTCGCGACGTGCCGTGGGCTGCGGACGTCGAGGTGGTGCAGGGCGATCTGAGTGATCGCGAGTCGCTGGACGACGCGTTCCGGGACGTCGACGTCGTCTACTACCTCGTCCACTCCATGGGGGGATCCGACCACTTCGCCGAGGCGGAGCGTCGGAGTGCGGAGAACGTGGCCGAAGCGGCGAAGGCCGCCGGAGTGCAGCGCATCGTGTATCTCGGCGGCCTCCACCCGGTGACCGGCGCGTTGTCCCCGCACCTCGAATCGCGTGCCGAGGTGGGCCGGATCCTCATCGAGTCCGGCGTCTTCACCGTGGTGCTGCAGGCGGGTGTCGTCATCGGCTCCGGATCCGCGTCGTTCGAGATGATCCGGCACCTCACCAATCGACTGCCCGTCATGACGACCCCCAAGTGGGTGCACAACCAGATCCAGCCGATCGCCGTCCGCGACGTGCTGCACTACCTGATCGAGTCGGCGACCGCTCCGTTCGAGACGTCCCGTACCTGGGACATCGGTGGGCCGGACGTCCTGCAGTACGGCGAGATGATGAACGAGTACGCGAGTGTGGCGGGTCTGCGCAAGCGTCGCATGCTGGTGTTGCCGGTGCTGACGCCCCGACTCGCCGGTCACTGGATCGGGTTGGTCACGCCCATCCCACGCGGACTGGCCATGCCCCTCATCGAGTCACTGCAGTACGACGCCATCGCCCACGAACAGGACATCGACACGGTCGTCCCACCGCCGGAGGGTGGATTGACCACATTCGCCGATTCCGTGCACCTCGCGCTGCGGCGCATCGAGGACGGGGAGGTGGAGACCACGTGGTCCAACGCGACCGATGCCGGCGCCCCCTCCGATCCGCTGCCGTCGGACCCGGACTGGGCCGGCGAGGTGGTGTACGTCGACGAACGTGCGCAGGACTGCAACGCGCCACCGGAGCTGCTGTGGGACGTCGTCGAGGGCATCGGCGGTGAGAACGGGTGGTACTCGTTCCCCGCTGCCTGGGTCATCCGCGGCTGGATGGACAAGATCGTCGGGGGCGTGGGACTCAAGCGCGGCCGTCGGGATCCGCGTCGGTTGGTCAACGGCGAGGCGCTCGACTGGTGGCGCGTCGAGGAGATCGAGCGCGGGTCGCTGCTGCGTCTGCGCGCCGAGATGAAGGCGCCGGGCGGTGCCTGGCTGGAACTGCGCGTCCTTCCGCGCGACGGCGGGACCCGCTCCCGCTACGAGCAGCGCGCGATCTTCTTCCCGCGGGGGCTGGGCGGACGGCTGTACTGGTTCGCCATCATGCCGTTCCACGGTGTGATCTTCCGCGGCATGCTCGAGAACATCACGGGCAAGGCCGAACGCGCGGCCGACACCGGTGACAAACGGGATGAAACCCGCGTCGGATGACGTTAGACTGACGTGACCACCGGGAAGACCGGTGGGACGAGACTTCGCCACAGCGGAGGAAAGGGGCTGAACGGTTTCGACTGTGTGCGTCTAGTCAGGGGAAGCGTGCCGGTGCAGGCGAGAGACCACCGCAAGCGTCATCGCAAAAATATAAGCGCCGATTCCAATCAGCGCGACTACGCACTCGCTGCCTAAGTAGCGACTGCGTGTCTGTCAGTCCGATCTTGCCCTCGGGTCGGGTACTGGCATCAGCTAGAGGGCTCACCTGGTCACTCGGTCACGGAGTGATGTGGGACATCAAACAGTGGCTGGGATCGTCATCCAGGCTTGTCTGCGAGATCTGGAGATCCGAGTAGAGGCTTAGCAGACTGCGCACGGAGAAGCCCTGGCAAACCGACACAGGACCCGGGTTCGATTCCCGGCAGCTCCACCGAACGGCCGGACACCATCAGGTGTCCGGCCGTCGTCGTGTCACCCCCCTGACGTCCGGCAGTGAGGGCGCGACGTTCGCCACTGCCAGGCATCCAGCGGCCGGAGCGCCCCGAATCAAGAACCATGAGTGTTGACGACGTCGCGGCCCCGACTCTGCACGGGCTCCGGTCCGGGCCCGCAGACTCCGCGGTGCTGGTTCTGCACGGCGGCAAGGTGACCAGCCACGACCGTGCCCGTCCGTGGCAGCTGTCGGCCCTGCGCATGGTCCCCTTCACGCGCATGCTCCGGCGCGCGACGGGGCCATCGGTCGCGGTGACCCAGTTGCAGTACCGGTATCGCGGCTGGAACGGCGCCGACCGCAGTCCCGTCGCGGACGCGTGGTGGGCGTGCGAGCAGATCCGCGACACGTACGGACCGGGGACTCCCATCACCGTGCTCGGTCACTCCATGGGCGGTCGCACGGCAGCAGCGATCGCGGGGCACCCCGACGTGGTGGCTCTCGTCGCGCTGGCGCCGTGGTGGCCCGATGGCAGGGAGACCGACACCCTGCGCGCCGATCAGCGCCTGTTGGTCCTGCACGGCACCGTCGACCGGTGGACCGACCCCGTCGCGTCCCGCGCCGCGACCGAACGCGCCGCCGCGCGCGGTGTCGACGCCTTGTTCGTTCCGATGGCGGGAGCGGGTCACTTCATGCTTCGATCACCGCGGACATGGTCGCGGCGGGTACGGGAGTTCGTCGTCGACCAATCGCGCGAGGTGTCGTCTACGAAACCCGAGTGACACTGCGAGCGGTCCGACGCACAGCGGCCGGCCGATCGCATCACGTAGGGAGAAGACACATGGCTCACGATGCTCACACCGACCGGCGCATCGCCGTGGTCGGCGCCGGCGTCGCCGGCCTCACGGCAGCGTACGTGCTGTCGAAGACTGCTCGCGTCACGCTGTACGAGGCCGACGGCCGTCTCGGCGGTCACGCGGACACCCACGTCGTGTCCACCCCGGAGGGTGATCTGCCCGTGGACACGGGCTTCATCGTCCACAACGACCGGACATACCCGACACTGCAGCGACTGTTTCGCGAATTGGACATTCCGACACAGGAATCGGACATGAGCATGTCGATCCGCTGCGACGGATGCGGGCTCGAGTACTCGGGTGGGCAGGGCCTCTCCGGGCTGATCCCCGGCCCCGGCAGTGTGGTCCGCGGTCGCTACCTGCGGATGCTGCTCGAGGTCACCCGCTTCCACCGTGTCGCCCGTGCGCTGCTCGCGTCCGACGACGATGATGCGACGGTCGCCGATGTGCTTGCCCGGCACGAGTTCTCGCAGTACTTCGAATCGCACTTCATGACGCCCCTCGTGTCCGCCGTGTGGTCGTGCGAGCCGTCACGGGCCCTGGACTACCCGGCCCGGTACCTCTTCTCGTTCCTCGAACATCACGGGATGCTCGGCGTCGGAGGTTCGCCGACCTGGCGCACCGTGACCGGTGGATCTGCCCGCTACGTCGAGCGTGTCGCCGAGACGATCGCCAAGATCCGTTCGGGCACACCGGTGGCCGCCATCCGTCGGGGCGACCGGTCGGTCGAGATCGAGGACGCCTCCGGGCACACGGAGACGGTCGATGCCGTCGTCGTCGCGACGCATCCCCAGCAGGCGCTGAAGATGCTCGCCGAGCCCACCTCGACGGAGCACCTCGTTCTCGGTGCCATGCCGTACTCGCCCAACGTGGCTCGGCTCCACACCGACGAGAGCGTGCTCCCGCGTCTGCGGCGTGCCCGCGCCTCGTGGAACTACCGCATGCCGGCGTGCGATGCGGCGCCGGGCGGAGTGGTGGTCACCTATGACATGTCACGGCTGCAGCGGCTGCCCGACACCGGCTCCCGGTACCTCGTGACGTTGGGCGACGAGGACGATCCCACGGCCGAGGGTGCCGCACTCGACCCGTCCGCCGTGCTCGAGACGATGCGGTACGAGCATCCCCTCTACACGTCCGAGTCGGTCGCCGCGCAGGCGCGACTCGGGGAGCTCGACACCGACCTGGTCGCCTTCGCGGGCGCCTACCACGGGTGGGGCTTCCACGAGGACGGTGCGGCCTCGGGCCTGCGCGCGGCGGAACGTCTCGGCGGGGTCTGGGCATGACCGCCGTCGACACCCGCGCCGCGGCCGGTACTCGCACCGCCATGATCTACGAGACCTCCATCAGGCACGTTCGGCGCGAGCCGATCGAGAACGAGTTCACGTATCGCAGCTACTCGTGGTTCGTCGACATCGACGCACTCCCGTCGCTGCCCGGTCCGCTCGCGCCGTTCGCGAAGATCGACGCCGCCGACCATGTGGGCGATCCGTCGGCGACGCTGCGGGCCAATCTCGACGACTTCCTCCGGGCACACGGCCGGGTACCCGTCGCGGGGCGGATCACGATGCTGACCAACGCTCGTGTTCTCGGGTACGTCTTCAACCCCCTGACGGTCTACTGGCTGCACGATGGCGCCGACCGCGTCGAGCACGTGGTCGCCGAGGTGCACAACACCTACGGCGAACGTCACCGCTACCTGCTGGACACGGACGCGCGCGGGGCGGCGCGCACGCCCAAGGAGTTCTACGTCTCGCCGTTCAACGACGTCAGCGGGGAGTATGCGATGCGGCTCCCGGAGCCCGATGGCTCCCTCGCCCTGTCGATCACGCTGCTCCGGGACGGGCACCCCCCGTTCGTCGCGGTCATGTCCGGCACCGGACGCTCCGCGACGACGGGCCGCGTCCTGGGCGTTCTCGCACGAGCCCCCCTCGCCCCGCACGTGGTCACCGCGCGCATCCGGCGTCAGGGGATCGGGTTGTGGGCGCGTGGACTCCGCACGGTTCCGCGTCCGCCGGTGCGCGGCGACGTACCCGCCGTGGTGGACCGGCACGGTCCGCTCTCCACTCCGCTCGGCCCGGCAGTACCCCCTCGATCAGAAGGCACCAGGATGACTCAGTACGCCGTGGCATCGACCGTCGACGCCGAACGTTGGCCCTCCATCGCGACGGCGCCGGTCACCGTCAAGGCGCGCCTCGCCGCGCCCGTCGCCGACGCTCTCTTCCGCAGGGCGGCAGAACATCTCGCGATCCGGGTCGAGATGCCGAACGGCGTCGTCATCGGAGGTGGCGCGAACGATCCCACCGCCCCGGTGATGACGATCCACCGCCCACGCGACTTCGCGGCGCGCGTGGGGGAGAGTGGGCTCATCGGATTCGGTGAGGCCTACATGGCCGGCGACTGGGACGCGCCCGACCTCACGGCGGCACTCGGTGTCTTCGCCGAACGCATGGCGACCCTCATCCCGAAGTGGTTGCAACGCCTGCGCGGCCTGTACATCCCCAAGCAGCCGGTCTCCGAGACCAACACCACGAGCAACACGCGCTCGAACATCTCGCGCCACTACGACCTGTCGAACGAGATGTTCGAACTGTTCCTGGACGAGACCATGACCTACTCGAGTGCGCTGTTCCCGTCGCTGACCCCGCAGCCCGGATGGGACGACGTCGCCGCCGCGCAGCGGTCCAAGATCGATCGACTGCTCGATCGCGCGGGGGTGACCGCGGGAACACGCGTCCTGGAGATCGGCACGGGCTGGGGCGAACTCGCCATCCGCGCCGCCGAACGCGGAGCCACGGTGCGGACGGTGACCCTGTCCACCGAGCAACTGGAACTCGCGTGCAAGCGCATCGACGCCGCCGGCCACGCCGACCGGGTCCAGGTCGATCTCCTGGACTACCGGCTGGTCGACGGCGAGTACGACGCGATCGTGTCCGTCGAGATGATCGAGGCCGTGGGACACCAGTACTGGGGCGAGTACTTCCGCACCATCGACTCGTTGCTCGCCCCCGGAGGCAAGGTGGCGATCCAGGCCATCACCATGCCGCACGAGCGCATGCTGGCCACGCGCAACACGTACACGTGGGTACACAAGTACATCTTCCCCGGCGGGTTCCTCCCGTCGATCCGCGCGATCGAGAGCATCACCGAGAAGGAGACGACGCTGCGCGTGCGAGAGCGTCTGTCCATCGGCGACCACTACGCCCGCACCCTGCGCCTGTGGGACGAGCGCTTCCACGCGCACGCCGAGGAGGCCCGGATGCTGGGCTTCGACGACGTGTTCGCCCGCATGTGGCACTTCTACCTCTGCTATTCCGAGGCCGGTTTCGGCTCCGGCTACATCGATGTCCAGCAGATCCTGCTCGAACGAAGGAGCGACCGATGACCGGCACCCCCACCGTGGCCGCACGGCTCGAAGACCTGATCGCCCCCTTCGTCGGCGGCGCGCTGCCGGTGCACCTGACTGCGTGGGACGGCTCGACCGCCGGCCCCACCGACGCGCCGAAGGTGACGCTGTACAGCCCGAACGTCCTGCGACGGTTGCTGTGGAGCCCGGGGGAACTGGGTGCTGCTCAGGCGTACGTCACCGGTGAACTCGACGTGGAAGGTGACCTCGACGAGGCGCTGACGCACGTGTGGGACGTGGTGCGCACCCGTCGGCTGACGGCCGTGCGGCCCAGCCCGAAGGCGATCGTCGAGCTCATCCGCACCGCGGCGTCGCTCGGTGTCGTCGGGGTGAAGCAGGCCCGCCCTCTTCCCGCCCCCGCCTCGCAGGCGGTCATCAAGGGTCGGCTGCACTCGCTGGTGCGCGATCGCGCGGCGATCAGCCACCACTACGACCTGTCGAACGAGTTCTACGAGATGGTGCTCGACCCGCAGATGGCGTACTCGAGCGGCTACTGGACGTCGGACTCGCCCGACTACGGCCTCGAGGACGCGCAGCGCGACAAGCTCGACCTCGTGTGCCGCAAGATCGGCCTCGGCCGCCCCGGAATGCGGTTCCTCGACGTCGGGTGCGGATGGGGGTCGCTGAGCCTGCACGCGGCGGAACATTTCGACGCGCAGGTCGTCGGCGTCACCATCTCCCGCGAGCAGAAGGCCTTCATCGACAAGCGCATCGCGGACCGCGGCCTGCAGGACCGGGTGGAGATCCGCATCCAGGACTACCGAGAAGTGCCCGACGGCCCCTTCGACGCCGTCGCGTCCATCGAGATGGGCGAGCACGTCGGCGAGAAGAACTATCCGATCTACGCGAAGGCGCTGCACGACAACGTGGTGCCCGGCGGCCGGGTGCTGGTGCAGCAGATGTCGCGCAAGGCGGGGGACAACCCTGGCGGCGGTGCCTTCATCGAGTCGTTCATCGCCCCCGACATGTACATGCGGCCCGTGGGCGCGACGGTCGCCATGATCGAGGAGTCGGGTCTCGAGGTCCGCGACGTGCACGCCCTGCGCGAGCACTACGTCCGCACCGTCGACGCCTGGTACGCGACCTTCGAGAGCCGCTGGGACGATCTGGTCGCACTCGTCGGAGACGAGGTGGCGCGGGTGTGGCGTCTGTACCTCGTGGGCGGCGGAATGGCGTTCCGCGACGGCCGGATGGGTGTCGACCAGATCCTGTCCGTCCGCCCCGACGACCGCGGCGTGTCCTCGATGCCGCTGGGGCGGACGCACGGATGACGGACTTCTCCTGGTCCGATCTGGCCGTCGTGTCGGCGTTCTCCCTGCTGGCGGTGGCGGTTGTCCTCACCGTCACCGCGGTCGTCGGCTTCCGTATCGGTCGGCACAACGTGGTCGACGTGAGCTGGGGGGCAGGCTTCGTCGCGGTGGCGATCGCCGCGGCACTGGCCGGGTCCGGCGACGGGTGGCGGCGAGTGCTGATGCTGGTGCTCGTCGGAGCCTGGGGCACCCGTCTCGCGGTCTCGATGTTCCGCCGCTCACGGGGCAAGGGCGAGGACCCGCGGTACGAGAAGATGCTGTCGAACGCGCCGGGCAGCCCCGCTGTGTACGCGATCCGCAAGATCTATCTCACGCAGGGTGTCGCGCTGTGGTTCGTGTCGCTGCCGGTGCAGGTCGCCGCCGTGTCCGACGGATCGTTCGGCGTCGTCTCTGCGGTGGGCGTCGCTCTGTGGGTCCTGGGCATCGTCTTCGAGACGGTGGGGGATCGTCAGATGGACGCCTTCAAGGCGGACGCGTCCCGCAAGGGCACCATCATGGACCGGGGCTTGTGGCGGTACACGCGCCACCCCAACTACTTCGGTGATGCCTGTGTCTGGTGGGGCGTCTTCCTGGTCTCCGCGGCGCACTGGCCCGGTGTGCTGACCGTCCTCTCGCCGGTCGCCATGACGTACTTCCTCGTGTTCGCGACGGGTGCGCGGCTGCTCGAGCAGCACATGGCGGAGCGGCCCGGATATCGCGAGTACCAGCAGCGCACCAGCTACTTCGTTCCGCTCCCGCCCCGCAAGGCCTGAGCGGGCCCGACTTCCGGTCACGCACGCAGCCCCGAGGAGGGGTGGTCTGCGCGCGTGACCGGTTCACCTCGAGATCAGGTCACCGTCGGACGAGGAGCGCGACCGGGAGCGCGGAGAGCAGTGAGGACACGGTGACCGTTCCGCTGAACGACCCACCATTCACGAGGTCGGTCCACTCACCGTCCGGCAACGCCAGCGAGGTGTCACCCCATCCGGCCTCGCCGAGGCGCATCGACCACCGCGTGGCGACGGCGACGACGTCGGCGTCACCGTCGGCGGGTCCACGACCGAACGCCACGACGTGGTCGGCGGCGGCGCCGGTCGCGAACACCGGAACGTAGGACCCGCCCACGAAGCTGTCCGGACGGTCGCGGCGCAGCCGTGCGGCACACCGGGTCACGTGGAACTTGGCGGCGCCGCTCGCGTCGAGCGCCGGCGTCCCGTCGATGTCCAGGAGAGCCTTGCGGGCGTCGTAGTCCACGTCCCGGCGGTTGTCGGGGTCGACGAGAGAGTCCTCCCACAGCTCCGTGCCCTGGTAGATGTCCGGGATGCCGGGACCCGCCAGGTGGAGGAGCTTCTGTCCGAGCGAATCGCTCCATGCGTGCGGAGCGATCTGCTGGACGAACGTCGTGAGCGAGGGAGCCACCGCTCCGTCGACGATGCCGTCGATCCACGTGTGGACGGCAGACTCGAAGTCCTCGTCCACGTCGTTCCAGCCGGTGTACGAGCCCGCCTCGCGGATGGCCTTCTCGGCGTAGGCGTGCAGTCGCTCGCGGTACTCGTCCGTGACCACGCCGTCGGTCGGCCAGGTGCCGACGATGTTCTGCCACAAGAAGAGTCCGGTGGACCCGTTGGGCGACGGAGCCTGCTCCTCCCAGTCGCTCAGGCACGCGCGCCACAGGTCGGGCACCTGAGACAGCACGCCGATGCGCGCCCGGACGTCCTCGCCGCGCTTGGTGTCGTGTGTCGAGAGGGTCGTCATCGCGGCAGGCCACAGCCGGGCCCGCTCGGACAGGCGGAGGTGGAACTCCGGCACCGACCGACCGAAGCGGGACGGGTCACCGCCGACCTCCTGGAGCGAGACCAGCCGCGAGGTGCGATAGAACATGCAGTCCTCGACGCTCTTCGCCATCACGGCGCCCGCGACCTGCTGCAGACGTCCCGACGCCTCGCCGCGTGCGGCCACGGCGGCCGCGACGACATCGAGGGCGGGAACCAGTTCGGGGCGATCCGCGGCGACGTCGCCGAGCAGGCGGGGCAGCATGCCGGCCAGCGGCGCGTAGTCGGAGCGGTACACCGGCATGCGGGCGACGATCTCGGTCACGGCCTCGCGGGCGAGGTCGGCGTCCAACGACGTTCCGGTGTCGCGGGCGATCGCCGCAACCAGGCGCCGCACCTCGGGAGCGAGCTGTGTGCTCGCCGTGTCGGCCTTGATGGTCCGCTCGGCCTCGTGCACCCAGTGTGCGTCCCCCGCGTGGCCGGTGACGTCCGCCGACAGTCGCGTCAGTGGCTCCTCACCCGACGCGTCGAGGAACACCCCACCGAGATCGGCGAGAGCGTCGTACCCGGTGGTTCCGTCGACGGGAAGGGTGACGTCGAGCGGCTCCTCGGCGGTGAGGATCTTCTCGACGACGAGCCACGAGTCGGGTCCGACGACGCCCCGCAAGCGAGCGAGATACTCGGCCGGTGCGGTGAGCCCGTCCGGATGGTCGACGCGCACACCGTCGACGAGACCGTCGCGGAACCAGCTGCCGACCTCGGCGTGCGTCGCGTCGAAGACCGCGGGGTCCTCCTGACGGAGACCGGCCAGGTCGCTGACGGAGAAGAACCGGCGGTACCCGATGCGCCCGGAGCGCCATCCGACCAGTTCGTAGGACTGCTTGTCGTGCAGTGCTTTCGCGTCGTCCCCGCCGTCGTCGGTCGCAGGGTCCACCGGGAAGCGGTTCTCGTAGTAGGCCAGCGTGGCCTCGTCTCCCGACCGGTCGACCGAGAGTTCGTTCACGTCGGCATCGTCGCCCAGCACGGGGAGCGCGATGCGCTCCGCACCGGCCCAGTCGATGTCGAACCACGAGGCGTACTGCGATGCGCGTCCGTGTCTCAGCACGTCCCACCAGAACGGGTTCTCCCGCGCCGTGGCCACACCGAGGTGGTTGGGCACGATGTCGACCACGACGCCCAGGCCGTGGGACCGGCACTCGGCGACGAGGTCCTCGAGAGCGGCTCGACCACCGAGTGCCTCGGAGACGGTGCGCGGATCGGTGACGTCGTACCCGTGGGTGGAGCCCTCGGCCGCCGTCAGGATCGGCGACAGATAGACGTGGGAGACACCGAGTTCGGCGAGATAGGGAACCAGCGACGCGGCATCGCGGAGAGTGAAGCGATCACCCCGTAGCTGGAATCGATAGGTCGAGGTGATCGCGTGGCTCATGTCGCTTCCTTACCCCGTTTTCCGTAGCACCAACAGTGACCGTGCTTGCACCTCGACAGCGGTGCCGGCGACGATGACTCGATCGTCGGCTCCGGTGGCCGAGGCGGTGTCGAGCGCGACGGTCCACTCGTCGGCGTACTTGCCGTCCAGTGTGGTGAAGTCGATCGGCTCGTGATGGGCGTTGAAGCACAGGTAGAACGTGTCGTCGACGACCCGGTTGCCCCGGTTGTCGGGCTCGGGGATGTTCTCGCCGTTGAGGAACACCGCCAGCGACTTGCCGAAGCCGCTGTCCCAGTCCTCCTCGGTCATCTCCTCGCCGGTCGGGGTGAGCCACGCGATGTCGCGCGTCTGCTCCGCCTTGCGGATCGGCCGGCCCTCGAAGAAGCGTCGTCGACGGAACACCGGGTGGTCGTTGCGGAGTGCGATCACGCGGGACGTGAACTCGACCAGATCGGCGTTCGTCTCCGCCAGCGACCAGTCCATCCAGGCCAGTTCGGAGTCCTGGCAGTAGACGTTGTTGTTGCCCTGCTGGGTCCGGCCCATCTCGTCGCCGTGCGCGAGCATCGGCGTGCCCTGGCTCAGCATGAGCGTCGCCAGCATGTTGCGGATCTGACGGGCGCGCAGCGACAGCACCTCGGGGTCGTCCGTCGGCCCCTCGACACCGCAGTTCCAGGACCGGTTGTGGCTCTCGCCGTCGTTGTTGTCCTCGCCGTTGGCCTCGTTGTGCTTGTCGTTGTAGGACACCAGATCGTGCATCGTGAAGCCGTCGTGCGCGATGACGAAGTTGATGCTCGCACCGGGGCGGCGACCCGTCGCCTCGTAGAGGTCGGAGGATCCGGTGAGCCGCGACGCGAACTCGCCGAGTGTCGCCGGCTCACCGCGCCAGTAGTCGCGGACGGTGTCGCGGTACATGCCGTTCCACTCGGTCCAGAGACCGGGGAAGTTGCCGACCTGGTAGCCGCCCTCACCGACGTCCCACGGCTCGGCGATCAGCTTGACCTGGCTCACCACCGGGTCCTGCTGGACCAGGTCGAAGAACGCGCTCAGCTTGTCCACGTCGTGCAGTTCGCGGGCCAGGGTCGATGCGAGGTCGAAGCGGAAGCCGTCGACGTGCATCTCGGTGACCCAGTAGCGCAGGGAGTCCATGATCAGCTGCAAGGTGTGCGGGTGACGAACGTTCAGGCTGTTACCCGTGCCCGTGTAGTCCATGTAGAAATACGGGTCGTCGTCGACCAACCGGTAGTACGCGGCGTTGTCGATGCCGCGGAACGCGATGGTCGGACCCATGTGGTTGCCCTCGGCGGTGTGGTTGTAGACCACGTCGAGGATCACCTCGATGCCGGCTTCGTGGAACGAGCGCACCATCGTCTTGAACTCCGACACGGCCGAACCGGCCATGGGGGAGGACGCGTACTCGTTGTGCGGGGCCATGAAACCGAACGAGTTGTAGCCCCAGTAGTTGCGAAGTCCCTTGTCCACCAGTGTCTGATCCTGCATGAACTGATGCACCGGCATCAGTTCGATGGCGGTGACGCCGAGCTTCTCCAGGTGGCTGATCACGGCCGGATGGCCGAGACCGGCGTACGTACCGCGCAGATCCTCCGGGATGTCCGGGTGGGTCATCGTCATGCCCTTGACGTGGGCCTCGTAGATGACGGTCTCGTTGTAGGGGCGACGCGGCGAGCGGTCGTTCTGCCAGTCGAAGAACGGGTTGACGACGACCGTCGTCATCGTGTGCCCCAGCGAGTCGTGCTGGGGGAAGTGGTTCTCGGACTCGGGCTCTGGATCAGGCTCGGGTGCAACGGTTCTGGCAGTCGCGACGTTGGCGCGGGTCGCGTCGACGGTGCGCGATGCGGTGGCCGATCCCGCGGGGCCGGCGACGTGCGCCTCGCCGGGATGCACGGCGTCGTCGTTCTCCTGCGCTGCGGGCACGGGACGTTCGGGGATGTCGATGTCGTAACTGAAGAGCGAGCGGTCACCGTCGAACGATCCGACGAACGCCTTGCCGTAGGGGTCGAGCAGCAGCTTGCTCGCGTCGCACCGCTGTCCCGCTCCGGGATTCCACGGGCCGTGCACGCGGTAGCCGTACCGCTGGCCGGGCTGGACCTGGGGGATGTAGGCGTGCCAGACGTACCCGTCGACCTCTTCGAGGCGGACGCGGGTCTCGTGACCGTCGGCGTCGATGAGGCAGAGATCGACGGCCTCGGCGACCTCGGAGAAGAGCGCGAAATTGGTTCCGGCGCCGTCGTAGGTGGCGCCCAGGGGATACGCGCTGCCGGGCCATACCTGGATCGATGGTTCGTGTGCATGGTCGACGGACATGCTCGGAACCCTATCCCGGCAGCGGCGAAGGCCACCTGTCGGCGAGGTCCGTCGCAGGCCGGAGCGTCGGCCGCCCGGGCTCAGCCCAGTCGTGCGATCAGCGCGTGCCCGAGGTCGGTGCCCGATCGCCAGGCGCTCTCGACGCGGGGCGAGCCCTCCGGGCACCACTGATCCCCGGCGAAGCCGACCAGACGGTCTCCGTGCGAGACGATGTCGTGGCTCGCGTCGTGCTGGGAGGCGGGCTTGGCGAAGGTCCAGCGGTGGGCGTGCGTCCAGATCGGAGTGCCGATGCCCGTGAGCGCGGCGACGGCGTCGACGACGGCGGGGATCGCACCGGCGGGATCGTCGAGGTGTCGCCGGGCGCGCTGCGCGGACGTGTGGGCGACCAGGACCGCGGCTCCGTCTCCCCGGCGTGCGCCGTCGCGCGCGAGGAACTCGACGTCCGCGTCGTCGGACACGAAGGCGGCGTCGGGGAAGGGGAGTCCGGCGGCGTCGTCGTCGGTGAGCCCGAGGACCACCGCGACGACGGGGTCGTAGTCGACGGCGTCGGGCACGGTCACCAGGCGGGAGGCCTGCGGGTCGGGCATGGCCAGGACCACGTGTCCGTCGGGCAACGCCCGAGCCTCGGTGGCGTCGACAGGGATGCCGGACAGCAGGTCCTTGACCAGAGATCGCAGGCCCGCCGGCGTTCCCCACCGCGTGGGTCCCGATTTCTGTTCCGGCTCCGCCCCGGCCCGCACCACCGTGAAGGTGTCTGTCCACTCGTGCACGAGACCGCGAGAGGCCCAGTCGGACACGACGTCCCGGAACCCGTCGTCGCGGACGGTGAAGTAGCCGGCGCCCACATCGACTCGGCGTCCGTGCAACTCGGGGGACGACATTCGACCGCCGACGGCGCGGCCCCGGTCACGCAGCACGAACGGGACACCGGCGTCGCGGAGCACGCGAACGCACGCGGCACCGGCGATACCGGCTCCGAGGACGGTGACGGGAGAGGTCGAGGAGGTCACTCGTTCAGCGTACGGACGCGGCTCCGAACGCCGTCGACGAAGAGTTCGAGGCCGAAATCGAACCGAGCGGTGGCATCTCGATCGAGGTCACCGTCGTCTGGGTGTCGATCCGCGGCCAGCGCACCCGCGGACTCCATCTGCAGCCGGGACTGTTCGTCGCTCGTCGCACCGAGCACGTAGTAGAGCAGGGCGTCCGCGGCGTGTCCGGCGTCCTCCGGGGTCAGCCCGGTGGCGCGGAGATCGTCGACGACCGTGGTCCGCACGGGGTGCGTCACCGTGCGGGCGGCCAGGCTGGAGGCGACCACCTCGGCGCCGTCCCGGTGAGCCAGGAGAGCGTCTCGAAGTCCGTGAGCGCGGCCGCGCACGGCGTCCAGCACATCGGAGGTGACGTCAGCGGGCACGGTGTCCAGGCGGCTCAGGATGCGATCGGACACCGCGCCGAGCAGCGCCTGCTTGTTCGCGACGTGCCAGTACAGCGCGCCCGGCGCGACACCGAGCGAGCCTGCCAGTCGGCGCATCGTGAGGTCGGCGAGACCGTAGTCGTCGAGAATGGTCAGTGCGCCGTCGACGACGTCGTCTCTGCGCAACTGCATTCCGCACCTCTCCCGACTCGTGTCGCGGGCCCGTCGGCCACGCAGCGACAGCCTAGGCTGGCCGACGTGAGTGATGTCGACACGACGGGGTTCGCCTCGACCGCACCCGGGATCGGCGATGCGGGTCGGCCGTCGCGCGGCGCGTTCACCCGGCGTTCGATCCGGATCGTGCTCGCGACCGCGGTGGTCGGTGCCGTCCTCGGGATCCTGTGGGCTCTGCTCGCGCCCGTGGAGCACGCCGCCGCCGTCGGTGACGGCCGCGCGATCGTGTTGACCGGCGAGAGCGATCATCGCTTCGACGCACTGGCTCTGTTCCTCTGCGTGACCGCCGCGGCCGGGGTGCTGACCACGGTCGCCGTCTGGGCTCGCGTGGCCGAGCGAGGACCGCGTCTGGTCCTCGACATCGTGGTGGCGTCGGCGCTGGCGTCGGCCGCGGCGATCGGTGCCGGCCTCGCCGTGGGCGCGGTGCGGTATCCGAGTGCCGACGGCGCCCTTCGCGGCGATGTCGTCGCACTCGCCCCCGGTGTCTCGACGTGGCTGGCTCTGCTCGCGCAACCTCTGGCTGCGGGCGGTCACGCTCGTTCTCGTCACGGCGCTGTCGCCGTCGGACGATCTGGGTCGGGACGAGTCCCCCGAGGAGTGATCCGTTCGGGTCTCGGACGCCGGATTCGTCTGCTTGAATGAGCGCTCTCAGGGCGGCCCACGACGGGCCGCGGGCGGGGGCCGACCTCTTCGAACGGCGAGGGTCTCCAGGACGTGGCGAACACCATTCGGCGGTGGTTGACCAGACCCGTCGATTACGCGTGGACCGTCCACTACTTCGAGACGAACACCGCGCTCGGCTCGACCCGCGTCCTCATCGGTCTGTCCTGCCTCCTGTTCTCCGTCCTGTACGTCGTCGCCGGACTCGCCCCGCCGACCGCGCCGACGGGAGCAGCACTGACGATCGTGCTCGTGAACGCGGTGGGGACCGCCGGCGTCGGGCTCGCCTGGATCCGCGGACCGTGGCCCTCACGCCGGATGTCGACGGCCTTCGTCGTGTACGCAGACGTCGGACTCTCCGTGGTGCTTCTCTCGCTGTCCGACCCGCTCGCCGTGCTGCCCTGCGCGATCCTGTTCGGCGTCGCGAGCAGTTACGTGGCGACGTTCCACACGCCGCGGGTGTTCGCCGTCCACCATTCCCTCACCGTGGTGGTGTGCGTCGGGTTGTTCGTCCGAGCGATCGGCTCGGAGTCCGTGCTCGGAGCGGCGCGCACCTCGCTCGCCGTCACCTACGGATTGCTCATCGTGATGGTTCTCTTCCTCGCACCGATCTCCATCTACCGCCTGCAGTTCCTGCAACGCGGCGACGTCACCGCCGCGTACGTGGATCCGCTGACCGGCCTGCGCAACCGGCGGGGACTCACCGTCGCGGCGGGCGAACTGCTCGGCACCCGGAACGGTCTCGTCGCGGTGGTCATCGACATCGACCGCTTCAAGTCGATCAACGACCGCTTCGGACACCACCACGGTGACCTCGTCATCCGTCGGACGGCGGACACCATCGACGAGATGTTCCCGTCTCCGTCGATCACGGCCCGCACCGGCGGGGAGGAATTCGCCGTCGTGACCGCGCTGCCGATGGACGAGGTGCTCGACCGGGCGCGGCGGCTGCGCAGCGCCTACACGGCGCGGTCGGACCACGAGTCGAGTCTGAGCATCGGGGTCGCTCGCGAGGAGCGGGTCGTCACCTCGCACGACGTGGAGGTGCTCCTCATCTGTGCCGATCGAGCGATGTATTCCGCCAAGGCGGACGGCGGCGATGCCGTCGTCGGCTACGGCACTCTCACGTAGGTGGTCGGAGCGCGGCGAACTCGTCGGTCACACGTAGTGCGCTGTCCCGGAAGCGGTACAGCGCGGCGGGACGTCCTCCGGACGGGCCCGGGGGAGCGGTGTGGCCGGTGGACTCGATGACGCCCCGCCGGGTGAGCACCCGTTGGAGATTGGTGGTGTCGACTTGGTAACCCAATGCGGCGCAATAGATATCACGCAAGGTCGACAGGCTGAACTCGACGGGCGCGAGCGCGAAGGCGATGTTGGTGTAGGACAGTTTGGCCGCCAGTCTCGCGCGGGCGTGCGCCACCATCGTGCCGTGATCGAAGGCGGTCTCGGGGAGCGTCGCGACCGGGTGCCACGCAGTGTCGACGGGAAGTCGCGGGTCGCCGACGATTGGGACCAGACCGAGGAACGTCGAGGCGATGCGGCGATCGCCGGGGACCCGCCCGGGATCGGAGAAGACGGACAGCTGCTCGAGGTGGCGTACCTCGCGCACGTCGACCTTCTCCGCCAGCTGACGTCGCGCGGAGTCGGTCAGGTTCTCGTCGCCCCGGAGGAGCCCGCCGGGGAGTGACCAGGTTCCGCGTGCCGGGGCGAGTGCGCGCTGCCACAGCAGCACGCACAGTTCGGCAGGCTCGCGGGGCTGCAGCTCGCGCACCTGGAAGACGACGGACAGCACTTCGTGCACCGGTCGGGTGGCCGGATCGGGGGCACTTCCGGTCGGTCCGTCGGCGGCGGTGCTACGATGAATCACGTTTTCGATCATAAGTCGAAAACCCCGTCGGGTCCATTCCGGCGGATCGGCACCGGCGCACGCGAGCGCTGGACGCACGCGAGGAGCACGACATGGCGATCACCACCACGCGATTCGGCGGGAACTCCGCGGTCTTCGACGGACCGACGGGCTACGCCGGCGTCGATGCCGGCCCGGAGTGGGCCGAGGAGATCCTGCGCCTGGCAGAGGCGAAGAACGCGACGATCCTGGCGCACAACTATCAGCTGCCCGCCATCCAGGACATCGCCCACCACGTCGGCGACTCGCTCGCGCTCTCGCGCATCGCCGCCGAGGCGCAGGAGGAGACCATCGTCTTCTGCGGCGTGCACTTCATGGCCGAGACGGCCAAGATCCTCGCGCCGTCCAAGACGGTCCTCATTCCCGACGAGCGGGCGGGCTGCTCTCTCGCCGACTCCATCGACGCGGCCCAGCTGCGCGAGTGGAAGGCCGAGCACCCGGACGCCGTCGTCGTGTCGTACGTGAACACCACCGCCGAGGTGAAGGGACTGACGGACATCTGCTGCACCTCGTCCAACGCGGTCGAGGTCGTGCAGTCCATCGACCCGGACCGCGAGGTGCTCTTCCTGCCGGACCAGTTCCTCGGGGCCCACGTCCGTCGGCAGACCGGTCGCACCAACATGCACATCTGGGCCGGTGAGTGCCACGTCCACGCCGGCATCAACGGCGACGAGCTCACCGCACGGTCGCAGGCGTACCCCGAGGCCGAGCTCTACGTCCACCCCGAGTGCGGCTGTGCGACGTCCGCGCTCTACCTCGCCGGCGAGGGATTCGTGCCCGAGGACCGCGTCAAGATCCTCTCGACCGGCGGCATGCTCGACGCGGCGCGCACCACGGGTGCGAAGCAGGTTCTCGTCGCCACCGAGATCGGCATGCTGCACCAGCTGCGCAAGGCGGCGCCCGGTGTCGACTTCCAGGCCGTGAACGACCGCGCGTCCTGCCCGTACATGAAGATGATCACCCCGTCGGCGCTGCTCCGGTGCCTCACGGAGGGTAGGGACGAGGTGCACGTCGACGTCGCGACGGCCGAACGCGCACGCGCGTCCGTCGAGCGGATGATCGCCATCGGCTCGCCCGGCGGCGGCGAGTGACCACTGCGGCCACTCCGGGCGGAAGTGTCGCTGCCGCTCCGGGCTGGGAGGCCGCGGCCGATCTCGTCGTGGTCGGCGGGGGAGTCGCCGGTCTCGCCGCGGCGATCGAGGCGACCCGGTCCGGGCTGAGCGTGCTGGTGCTGAGCAAGGACGCGGCGGGTACGGCGACGCAGTACGCCCAGGGCGGCATGGCCGTCGCGATCGGCGAGGACGTCGAGGCTCACGTGCGCGACACGATCGTCGCGGGCGCCGGTCTGTGCGACGAGGCCGCGGTGCGCTCGATCGTCGGGGCCGGCGCCGACGCGCTGAGTGTGCTCACCGGCATCGGTGCTCGGTTCGACAGCGGCGCGGACGGCTCCATGGCCCGCACTCGTGAGGGCGGCCACTCGGTCGGCCGCATCGTGCACGCGGGCGGCGACGCCACGGGGCGCGAGATCCAGCGCGCTCTGTCGTCCGCGGCGCCCGCGACGGTGAACGGCGCGACCGTGCTCGACG
Source organism: Rhodococcus sp. SORGH_AS_0301 (assembly GCF_030818285.1). Taxonomy (NCBI): domain Bacteria; kingdom Bacillati; phylum Actinomycetota; class Actinomycetes; order Mycobacteriales; family Nocardiaceae; genus Rhodococcus; species Rhodococcus sp. SORGH_AS_0301. The sequence continues at coordinate 2,106,405 of NZ_JAUTAC010000002.1, read as the reverse complement.
TCCTGGTCGGCGACCGCGGTGTGGCGGGCGTGCTCGTATCGCTCTCGCCGGACGATCTCCACGCGAACCTCGGCGTGGTGCACGCACCCGCCGTGCTGATCGCCACCGGTGGCACCGGAATGCTGTACTCGGCCAGCACGAACCCGTCCGGCGCCACGGCCGACGGCCTCGCTCTCGCACTGCGGGCGGGCGCGGACGTGGCGGACGTCGAGTTCGTGCAGTTCCACCCGACCGTGCTGTTCCGCCCCGGCGGCCGCGGGCGGCTCCCGTTGGTCAGCGAGGCGGTCCGCGGTGAGGGCGCGCGTCTCGTCGACGCGGACGGCCGCTCGATCATGGCGGGCGTGCACCCGCTGGGTGATCTCGCTCCCCGCGACGTCGTGTCCCGGGCGATCGCCGCTCGGCTGGCCGAGAGCGGCGCCGATCACGTCTTTCTCGACGCGCGGTCCGTGCCCGACATGGCCCTGCGTTTTCCCACCGTCACCGCGGCCTGCCTCGCTCAGGACGTGGACCCGACGGAGCAGCCGATCCCGGTGGCCCCTGCAGCGCACTATGCATGCGGCGGTGTCGTCACAGACGAGTACGGCCGCACCTGCGTCGCCGGGCTCCACGCCGCGGGCGAGGTGGCCCGCACAGGACTGCACGGAGCGAACCGTCTCGCGTCGAACTCGCTGCTCGAGGGCGTGGTGCTGGGGACCCGAGTGGCTCGCAGCGCCCGAGACCGGGTGTCCGTCCGCTCCCTGACGTCCGGCGATCCGTCTGCGCGACACCGGGCGCCCCGGCTCGACAGGGACGTCCTCCAGTCCGCGATGACCCGTCACGTCGGCGTCGTCCGCGACGACACAGGTCTGCGCGAGGCAGCGGCGATCGTGGGAGCCGCTGTCCCGCGCGAGCTCACGTCGACCCACGACGTCGAGGACGCCGCACTGACACTGCTGGCGTCCGCGACCGCCTCGGCAGCTCTCGCCCGCACCGAGACGCGGGGTGCGCACACCCGCGCCGATCACCCCCGGTCCGACGACGCACAGCGCCGCAGCACCGTCTTCCGGCTGGCCGACGACGGCAGCCTCGCGATCGTGCGGAATGCCCGCAGCGCCGACCAGGTCGGCCCGATAGGAGTCTCATGACCACACCCGCCGCTGCTCTCGACCCCGTCGATCGGGACGAGATCCTCCTCGTCGTGCGCCGCGCGCTGGAGGAGGACCTCCGATACGGGCCCGATGTGACGAGCCTCGCCACGGTGCCCGAGGGCGCGCGCACCCGCGCCGCGGTCGTCTCGCGGGCACACGGCGTCGTGGCGGGCCTCGACGCCGCGCTGGCGGTGCTCGACGAGGTGATCGGCGACCACGTCGTGCTCTCCCGGATCGCCGACGGCACCACCCGGGTCGAGCCGGGTGATGTGGTGCTGTCGGTGGAGGCACCGACCAGGGCCCTGCTCACCGCGGAGCGGACGATGCTCAACATTCTCTGCCACCTGTCCGGCATCGCGACCGCGACCGCGGCGTGGGTCGACGCGGTGTCCGGCACGGGATGCGTCGTACGGGACAGTCGCAAGACCTTGCCCGGGCTACGTGCACTGCAGAAGTACGCCGTGCGTGCCGGCGGCGGGCAGAACCACCGCATGGGCCTCGGCGACGCGGCACTGATCAAGGACAACCACGTGGTCGCCGCGGGCTCGGTGGTGGCGGCTCTGCGCGCCGTCCGAGCCGCGGCGCCGGACATCGCGTGCGAGGTCGAGGTGGACACTCTCGAGCAGCTCGACGACGTGCTGGCCGAGGGCGTCGACCTGGTGCTGCTCGACAACTTCCCGCTGTGGCAGACGCAGATGGCGGTGCAACGTAGGGATCGAGCAGCTCCCGCGACGAAGCTCGAATCGTCCGGCGGGCTGTCCCTGGACTCGGCCGCCGAGTACGCGGGCACCGGTGTGGACTTCCTCGCGGTCGGCGCGCTCACCCACTCCGTGACGGTGCTCGACCTGGGGCTCGACTTCGAGTGACGTTTCGCGTGAGCGGGATCCGGGCACAGGACCGCACATGACATCTGTGAGCACTGTGGACCGCGGCGATCGCGTCATCGCCCGCCGCGTGACCGTGAACGCCCCTGCCGACGACCTCTTCGCTCAGGTGGCGGATCCGCACCGGCACGGCGAGCTGGACGGCTCCGGAACGGTGAAGGACACGGTGAAGGGTCCGACGACGCTCTCGCGCGGAGCGAAGTTCTCGGTGGGCATGAAGCAGTTCGGCGTGCCCTACCGCATCACCAGCACCGTCACGGAGTTCACCGATACCGGGGACACCAAGGTGATCGAGTGGCAGCACCCGCTGGGCCACAAGTGGCGCTGGGAGTTCGTCGCGGTGGGCCCCTCGTCCACAGAGGTGACGGAATCGTTCGTCTACGGAACGGCGAAGATCCCGAAGATGCTCGAGGTGACCAAGCAGACGGCACAGAACGCGAACGGCATCACGAAGACGCTGGAGAAGCTGGCAGCCCGCTACTCCTGAGACCATGGTGCGGGCAGGCCGGAGGCCGGTCGGTGGGACCAGGTGGATCGTCCCCCTCGGGGCGCCGGTCGGGGCTCGAGCGATAATCGACGTGCGCCGACCGGCGCGCCCTTGCTCGACCCGAGAGGATCACCCATGACTGCCCGCACCGAGTTGCGACGCGTGGATCTACGCGGCAGCTCTCCGTCCACCGCCGAGCTGCGCGCGGTTCTCCCACGGGGTGGAGTGGACGTGAACTCGGTGCTGCATCTGGTCACCCCGGTGGTCGAGGCGGTGCGTGAGCGCGGCGCCGACGCGGCGCTCGAGTACAGCGAGACGTTCGACCGCGTGCGTCCCGACTCCGTGCGAGTCCCGGCCGCCGAGCTCGCGAAGGCTCTGGACCAGCTCGATCCCGACGTGCGGGCGGCACTCGAGGTGTCCATCGAGCGTTCGCGCATCGTGCACGAGGATCAGCGTCGGTCCGAGACCGTGACCACCGTCGTCCCCGGTGGAACCGTCACCGAGAAGTGGGTCCCGGTCGAGAGAGTCGGACTGTACGTACCGGGCGGCAACGCCGTGTACCCGTCGTCCGTCGTCATGAACGTCGTCCCCGCGCAGGTCGCCGGCGTCGGCAGCCTCGTCGTCGCCTCGCCGCCGCAGGCGGACTTCGGCGGCCTCCCGCACCCCACCATCCTGGCGGCGGCAGCGTTGCTCGGCGTGGACGAGGTCTGGGCGGTCGGCGGTGCCCAGGGCGTCGCACTGCTCACCTACGGCGGCGTGGACACCGACGGTGCGCCGCTCGAGCCCGTGGACATGATCACCGGCCCGGGCAACATCTACGTCACCGCGGCGAAGCGGTTGTGCCGTGGAGCGGTGGGCATCGACTCCGAGGCCGGGCCCACCGAGATCGCCATCCTGGCCGACGACACCGCCGACCCGGTGCACGTCGCCGCCGATCTGATCTCGCAGGCCGAACACGACGTGCTGGCGGCGAGCGTGCTCGTCACCACCTCGGTCGCCCTGGCGGATGCCGTCACGCGCGAGGTCGCCGAGCGCACGCTCACCACCAAGCACTCCGAACGCGTCGCGACGGCGCTGTCCGGTGAGCAGTCGGGCATCGTGCTGGTGGACACGGTGGACGACGGCATCCGCACGGTCGACGCCTACGCGGCGGAACACCTCGAGATCCAGACCGAGAACGCCTCCGAGGTGGCGGGCCGCATCCGCAGCGCCGGAGCGGTGTTCGTCGGACCGTGGTCGCCGGTGAGCCTCGGCGACTACTGCGCCGGGTCGAACCACGTCCTGCCGACGGCCGGATGCGCCCGTCACTCGTCCGGGTTGTCGGTGCAGACCTTCCTGCGCGGCATCCACATCGTCGACTACTCGCGCGACGCTCTCGACGGCGTCGCGAAGCACGTCGTCGCCCTCGCGAACGCGGAGGATCTGCCGGCGCACGGTGATGCCGTCCGCGTGCGGTTCGAGAGCCGATCGTGACGGCCGCGCCCGGCGCCGGGACCTCACTGTCGGACCTGCCGCTGCGCGACTCGCTCGTCGGGAAGTCTCCGTACGGTGCGCCGCAGCTCGAGGTGCCGGTGCAGCTCAACACCAACGAGAACCCGCACCCACCGTCGGCAGCGCTCGTGGAGGACGTCGCCCGCTCCGTGCGGGAGGCGGCAGCGTCGCTGCACCGTTATCCCGATCGGGACGCCGTCGCACTGCGCACGGATCTCGCCGCGTACGTGGCGGCCCGTACGGGGGTGCCCGTCACCGTCGACAACCTGTGGGCCGCGAACGGATCGAACGAGATCCTGCAGCAACTGCTGCAGGCATTCGGGGGGCCGGGACGCACGGCGCTGGGATTCGTGCCGTCGTACTCGATGCACCCCATCATCTCGGCGGGCACCCAGACCGAGTTCCTCGATCTGCATCGGCGTGACGACTTCTCGCTGGACGTCGACGCGGCCGTGGCCGCGATCGAGTCGATGACGCCGGACGTCGTGTTCGTCACCAGCCCCAACAACCCGACGGGACACAGTCTCTCGCTCGACGACCTCCGGCGTCTCGCTTCCGCGACCACCGGGATCCTCGTCGTCGACGAGGCGTACGGCGAGTTCTCGGCGGCGCCCAGCGCGGTCGACCTCATCGACGAGTTCCCCAGCCGAGTCGTCGTCAGCCGGACCATGAGCAAGGCCTTCGCGTTCGCGGGTGGGCGACTCGGGTACCTGGTGGCCGCTCCGGCTGTCGTGGACGCACTGCTCCTGGTGCGGCTGCCGTACCACCTGTCGGTGCTCACGCAGGCTGCTGCGCGCGCCGCACTGCGCCATGCCGACGACACGCTGGCCTCGGTGGCCGAGCTGGCGGCCGAGCGTGATCGCGTCGTCGCCCGGCTCGCCGTCCTGGGCTACCGAGTGGTGCCCAGCAGCGCCAACTTCGTGCTGTTCGGCCTGTTCGACGATGCGCCCGCGGTGTGGTCGCGGTACCTCGATCAGGGTGTACTCATCCGCGACGTCGGCATCGCGGGGCATCTCCGCGTCACCATCGGCACCGAGGCCGAGAACGATCGGTTCCTCGAGGTCAGCGCCGACCTGTCCGAGGACGTCGTCCACTCGTCCGCCCCCGCCACCTGAACCCCAACAGAGGATCCGACCAGTGAGCAGCATCATGACCCCGAACCGCATCGCGCGCATCGAGCGGACCACCAAGGAGTCGTCCATCACGGTGGAGCTGAATCTCGACGGCACCGGCATCGTCGACGTGTCCACCGGTGTGCCGTTCTTCGACCACATGCTCACCGCGCTCGGGACGCACGCGAGTTTCGACCTCACGGTGCACGCGAAGGGCGACATCGAGATCGAGGCGCATCACACGGTCGAGGACACCGCTATCGTCCTCGGACAGGCGCTGGGCCAGGCACTCGGCGACAAGAAGGGAATTCGCCGTTTCGGTGACGCGTTCATTCCGATGGACGAGACGCTGGCACACGCCTCGGTCGACGTGTCCGGTCGGCCGTACTGCGTGCACACCGGGGAACCGGAGCACATGCTGCACGCGATCATCGGCGGCTACCCGGGAACCCCGTACGCCACGGTGATCAACCGCCACGTCTTCGAATCCATCGCGTCCAACGCGCGTATCGCCCTGCACGTCCGGGTGCTGTACGGACGCGACCAGCACCACGTCACCGAGGCCGAGTTCAAGGCCGTCGCTCGCGCCCTCCGCGCGGCCGTCGAGCCCGATCCGCGGGTCACGGGAGTGCCGTCGACGAAGGGAAGCTTGTGAGCAGCGGGAAGGCCGGAGGCCGGCCGGAGATCGGCGGGAAGGCCGGAGGCCGGCCGGAGATCGGCGGGAAGGCCGGAGGCCGGCCGGGAAGAGCAGGCAAGTCTGTCGCGTTGCTGGATTACGGTTCGGGGAATCTGCACTCGGCGCAGCGCGCACTCGAACGTGTGGGCGCCGACGTCACGGTGACGTCCGATCACCGCGTCGCGCTGCAGGCCGACGGACTGGTCGTGCCCGGTGTCGGCGCGTTCGGCGCATGCATGGACGGTCTGCTGTCGGTGCGCGGCGACGAGCTCGTCGACAAGCGGCTCGCCGGGGGCCGCCCCGTGCTCGGCATCTGCGTCGGCATGCAGATCATGTTCGACCGCGGCGTCGAGTTCGACGTGCCCGCCACCGGCTGCGGCCAGTGGCCCGGCACCGTGGAGAAGCTGCAGGCCGAGGTGCTCCCGCACATGGGCTGGAACACGGTGCGCCCGGGCGAGGACTCGGTGCTGTTCGCGGGCATGGACCCCGACACGCGCTTCTACTTCGTGCACTCGTACGGCGTGCAGGACTGGGAGATGGCACCGAGCGAGTCGCTTGCCGCTCCGGTTCTCACGTGGGCCGATCACGGCGGCGAGTTCCTCGCGGCGGTGGAGAACGGCCCTCTGTCCGCGACACAGTTCCACCCGGAGAAGTCCGGCGACGCCGGCGCCACGCTGCTCGAGAACTGGCTCCGCACCCTCGGATGAGCGAGCCCCGCGAGTTCTCACTGGGTCGCCACACCGGGCTCGTCCTCGGTGCGGCGACCCTGATGCTCGCTGCGACCACCCTCGTCCTCTGGCTGCTGCAGCCGAGTGGTCCGGTGGGGCTGCTGGTGGTGGCCGTCGGACTCGTCGCCACGGGCGTCTGCGCGTCGCTGGTGGCGAAGGCGTCCGTTCGCCGATCCTTCGGCGAGGAGCCCGACGGGTCCGAGCCGTCCGACTGACGCGCCGCCCTGCCCGGTGTCGCCGCGGATCGTGCCGGTAACCTCGTCGAACGTGAGCCTGGTACTTCTCCCCGCAGTCGATGTCGCCGATGGTCAAGCTGTTCGTCTCGTGCAGGGAGAGGCAGGCAGCGAGACCGCCTACGGCTCTCCGCGCGACGCCGCGCTGGCCTGGCAGAACGACGGCGCCGAGTGGGTGCATCTGGTAGATCTGGACGCCGCCTTCGGCCGCGGTTCGAACCGCGACCTCCTCGCGAGCGTGGTGGGGGAACTCGACGTGAAGGTCGAGCTGTCCGGTGGCATCCGCGACGACGAGAGCCTGCGGGCAGCGCTCGCGACGGGCTGCGCGCGCGTCAACCTCGGCACCGCCGCACTCGAGGATCCGGAGTGGTGCCGCCGCGCCATCGGTGAGTACGGCGATCGTGTCGCCGTGGGACTGGACGTGCGCATCGTCGACGGTGAGCACCGCCTGCGCGGTCGCGGCTGGGTGAGTGACGGCGGCGATCTGTGGGAGGTGCTGGAGCGGCTCGACCGCGACGGGTGCTCGCGATACGTGGTCACCGACGTCACGCGGGACGGCACTCTGACCGGCCCCAATCTCGAACTGCTCGAACAGGTCTGCGCTGTCACCGACGCGCCGGTCATCGCGTCCGGCGGAGTGTCCACCGTCGCGGATCTGGTCGCCATCGCCACGCTGACCGACAAGGGCGTCGAGGGTTCCATCGTCGGCAAGGCCCTCTACGCCGGCCGCTTCACGCTGCCGGAGGCCCTCGCCGCCGTCGCGGACAGCGCATCGTCGGCGACGTGACCGCCGTGGACCTGGACGCTCTCGCGGCCACCGCGCGCACCCTGCTCGACGGCACCCACGAGCGGTTCGTCGCGGGCACCGGCGCGCCCAGCGCCGTGGCCAAGGGGCCGGACGACTTCGCCACCGCGGTCGACCTCGAGCTCGAACGTCGGCTGGTCGAGGAACTGCAGGAGCAGACCCAGATCCCCGTGCACGGCGAGGAGTTCGGCGGGCCACCCGTCGAGTCCGGCACCGTGTGGGTGCTCGATCCGATCGACGGGACCTTCAACTACTCGTTCGGGCTGCCCACGGCGGGCACCCTGCTGTCGCTGCTCGTCGACGGGCGCCCGGTCATCGGTCTGACGTGGCTTCCGCTGATCGGCCAACGCTTCTGGGCGGTGGAGGGCGGACCCGTGCACCGGGACGGGGAGGCGCTCCCCGCGCTGCCCACCTCCGCACTCGCCTCCTCCATCGTCGGATTCGGTGCGTTCAACATCGACAGCCGCGGCCGGTTGCCCGGCGCTTATCGGGTACAGGTGCTCTCGGACATCAGCCGCGTCTCGTCTCGCATCCGGATGCACGGGTCGACCGGACTGGACCTCGCGTACACCGCGGCGGGAACACTCGGTGCGTCGATCGTGTTCGGCCACCATGCGTGGGACAACGCCGCCGGAGCGATGCTGGTCCGCGCCGCCGGCGGAATCGTCACCGATCTGGCGGGGGAGCCGTGGACGGTGACCTCGACGTCGGTGCTCGCCGCAGCCCCCGGCGTGCACGAGGAACTGCTGCAGGTGCTCGCCGGAGTCGGCGAGCCGTCCACGTACACACCGACATCGCGCGCGCGGGAAGGAGTCCGGAGATGAGTGTCGCCGTACGCGTCATCCCGTGCCTGGACGTCGATGCCGGTCGCGTCGTCAAGGGTGTCAACTTCGCCGATCTGCGCGATGCGGGTGACCCGGTCGAGCTCGCCGCGAAGTACGACGCCGAAGGTGCCGACGAGCTGACTTTCCTCGACGTCACCGCGTCGTCCGGTGGTCGCGCCACGATGCTCGACGTGGTGACCCGCACCGCGGAGCAGGTGTTCATTCCGCTCACCGTGGGCGGCGGTGTCCGCACCGTGCAGGACGTGGACACGCTCCTGCGAGCGGGCGCCGACAAGGTGTCCGTCAACACGGCAGCGCTCGCGCGACCGGAGTTGTTGCGCGAGTTGAGCTCTCGATTCGGATCGCAGTGCATCGTGCTGTCGGTCGACGCCCGGACGGTGCCCGAGGGCGAGGCGCCGACGGCGTCCGGTTGGGAGGTGACCACGCACGGCGGCCGCCGCGGTACCGGCGTCGACGCCGTGGAGTGGGCACACCGCGGGGCCGAACTCGGGGTGGGCGAGATCCTGCTCAACTCGATGGACGCGGACGGCACGAAGGCCGGCTTCGACATCGCCATGATCACCGCTGTCCGCGCGGCCGTCCGGGTCCCGGTCATCGCCAGTGGCGGCGCCGGCGCCGTCGAGCACTTCGCGCCCGCCGTGGCCGCGGGTGCCGATGCCGTTCTCGCGGCCAGCGTCTTCCACTTCGGCGAGATGACCATCGGCGACGTCAAGGGCGCTCTGCGCGCGGACGGTGTGGAGGTTCGATGAGCGCCCCCGTTCTCGATCCGGCGATCGCCGACCGTCTCAAGCGCACCGACGACGGACTGGTGTGCGCCGTCGCGCAGGAACGCGGCACCGGTGACGTGCTCATGGTCGCGTGGATGGACGACACGGCCCTGGCCATGACGCTCGCGACGCGCAAGGGCACGTACTGGTCGCGGTCACGGCAGGAGTACTGGGTCAAGGGCGAGTCGTCCGGACACGCACAGTACGTCCACGAGGTCCGCCTCGACTGCGACGGTGACACGATCCTGCTGACGGTCGATCAGACCGGCGGCGCGTGCCACACCGGTGATCACTCGTGCTTCGACGCCGACGTGTTGCTGAGCGAGCCCCCGACCGCGTGAGTACCGGCGGTCAGCCACCGCCGTCGCGGGCGATGCCGGCGTCGAGGTTGGTGACCATGACCTCGGCGAGCGCTCGCATCGTCTCGACCTGCTCGTCGTCCAGCCCGTCGAACACGAGTGACCGCACCGTGGAGACGTGGCCGGGAGCCGTGGCGACCACCTTCGCGTACCCCTCGTCCGTGAGAACGGCGTGGGAGCCGCGGCCGCCGCTGATGCTCTCCCGCCGGGCCCATCCGGCGCGCTCGAGCTTGGTCATCACGTGCGACAGCCGGGACAGCGACGCGTTGGCGAAGTCCGCGAGGTCACGTAGGCGCAGCCGACGATCCGGAGCCTCGGACAGCGTCGCCATCACGAAGTAGTCGAAGTGCGTCAGTCCGGAGTCACGCTGCAACTGGGTGTCCAGCGCGGCGGGCAACCGGGTCACGAAGGCGACCAGCACGCGCCAGGCGTCCTGCTGTGCCGGTGTGAGCCAGCGCATCTCATCCGGCTGCGTCTCGGACGGCGGTGTCGCGGTCATCGGGTGCGCGTTCCTCTCCTCGTGCCGGATCACGACCGACCAGTTCGGTTTCCGACTCGTCGAGTGTCCCACCGCCCGTGCGACCACCGCGTTCGGCACCTCCCGAACCCGGCGGGACGGCACCCGGGAAGATGACACCCATGGATTCGCAGAAGGACCCGGCACCCGGAACCACCACCCGGGAGCAGTTCCGCCAACTGGCCGCCGTCCATCGCGTGGTCCCTGTCGTCCGCAAGGTTCTCGCGGACTCCGAGACTCCGCTGTCGGCGTACCGCAAGCTCGCCGGGGACCGGCCCGGCACGTTCCTGCTCGAATCCGCCGAGAACGGGCGGTCGTGGTCCCGGTGGTCGTTCATCGGTGCGGGCAGCCCCAGTGCGCTCACGGTCGTGGACGGCGAGGCCGCGTGGATGGGGGAGACGCCGGCGGGTGCCCCGTCGGGTGGCCATCCGCTGGACGCACTCGGAGCCACCATCGAGCTGCTCCGCTCCGAACGGTTGCCGGACCTGCCCCCGCTCACCGGCGGGATGGTGGGGTATCTCGGCTACGACGCGGTGCGCCACATCGAGCGACTGCCCGAACTCACCGAGGACGATCTGCAGATCCCCGAGATGGTGATGCTCCTCGCGACCGATCTGGCCGCGGTGGACCACCACGAGGGTGCGATCACCCTCATCGCCAACGCGGTGAACTGGAACGGCACCGACGAGCGGGTCGACGAGGCGTACGACGACGCGGTGGCACGGCTCGACCGCATGACCCTCGCACTGTCGTCCGCCGCGGAGTCCACGGTGGCGTCGTTCTCGCGACCCGAGCCGCAGTTCCGGCGCCAGCGGACCTCCGAGGGGTTCGGCGCCGACGTGCACCGCCTGGTCGAGGAGATCGAGGCGGGCGAGGCGTTCCAGGTGGTGCTGTCCCAGCGTTTCGAGATGGAGACCACCGCGACGCCGCTCGACGTCTATCGCATGCTCCGACGCTCCAATCCCAGCCCGTACATGTACCTGATGCACGTCCCCGGCGCGGACGGCGAGACCGCGTTCTCGATCGTCGGGTCGAGCCCCGAGTCCCTCGTGACGGTCGCCGACGGTGTCGCGACGACGCACCCGATCGCCGGGACCCGGTGGCGCGGCGCCACCGAGGAGGACGACCTCTTGCTCGAGAAGGACCTCCTCGTGGACGAGAAGGAGAACTCCGAGCACCTCATGCTGGTGGACCTCGGACGCAACGATCTCGGGCGGGTCTGCGAGCCGGGCACGGTCAAGGTCACCGAGTACCGCCACGTCGAGCGCTACAGCCACGTCATGCACCTGGTGTCGACGGTGACGGGTCGGCTCGACGAGGGCAGGCACGCACTCGACGCCGTCCGCGCCTGCTTCCCGGCGGGCACGCTGTCGGGCGCTCCCAAGGTGCGGGCGATGGCGCTCATCGAGGAACTCGAACCGACCCGCCGCGGCGTCTACGGCGGCATCGTCGGATACCTCGACTTCGACGGGGACGCCGACACGGCGATCTGCATCCGCTCCGCCCTCATCAAGAACGGCACCGCGTACGTCCAGGCGGGTGCCGGCGTGGTGGCCGACTCGGTCGCCGAGTACGAGGACACCGAGGCGCGCAACAAGGCGATGGCGGTGCTCAGCGCGGTGGCCGCAGCGGAGACGGTGACCACCGTCGGAGGCGCCGAGTGAAACGCGGGGGCGTCGGTCTCGCCGCGCTGCTCCTGGCTCTCGCGGCGCTGGCGCTGTGGGCGTCGTCGCGGATGACCTGGGTCCGGGTCGTCAGCTCGGACGGGCTGGGGGAGCAGCAGACGTCCTCGCTCGTCGGGGGTACGTGGGCCGCGGCGACCACGCCGTTGGCCATCGCGGCCATCGCTGCGGTGGCGGCTCTGTTCGCGATCCGCGGACGGTGGACGGTGCTGCTCGCGGTGCTCGTCGCGCTCGTCGGTGTCGGAGCCGCCGTTCCCGCGGTGCAGTTGATCGTCTCGGGCGTGGATCCGGAGCGCGCCGGCGCGCTGGCGGAACTACCCGGTCGTGCCGAGGTCCTCTCCGCGGAGGCGAGCCGCGCGCCCGCCGCACTCGCGCTCCTGGGCGGTCTGCTCGCGCTGGCCGCCGCCGTCGTGGTCGCGCGCACGTCCCGCTCCAAGGCCGGCCTGTCGGCCCGGTACGACAGTCCCGCGGTGCGCCGTGAGCGCGCCGAACAGGACGTTCGGTCTGCCGCCGTGGACGCCGACGAGGAACCGAGCGAGCGGGCCATCTGGGACGCGCTGGACTCCGGTGCCGACCCGACCGTGACCGACGACGCCACCGGTGTCGACGACCGACCCCGCGGCGGTGAGACCCGCTAGTCGGTGGTGTTACTCCGGCCTCTACTCTGAGCGCACCGGATGAGCAGCGCCACACATCCACTGCGATGTCGAGCAGACATTCACCACTCTGGCGGAAGGACGCGGGGGACACCGATGACCGTTCTCGATTCGATCCTCGACGGTGTACGGGCCGACACGCAGGCCCGTGAATCCGTGGTGGACTTCGCCTCCGTCAAGAAGGCCGCCGCCGCCGCGCGGCCGGCTCTCGACGCCGCCGCCGCGCTCATCGAGCCGGGCATCGCCGTCATCGCAGAGGTCAAGCGCGCCAGCCCTTCCAAGGGTGCGCTGGCCGACATTCCGGACCCCGCCGTGCTCGCGGGTGCCTACGAGTCGGGCGGAGCGCGCGTCATCAGCGTGCTCACCGAGGAGCGCCGCTTCCGCGGATCGCTGGACGATCTCGACGCCGTGCGTCGCGCCGTCGAGATCCCCGTGCTGCGCAAGGACTTCATCGTCGGGCCTTACCAGATCCACGAGGCTCGCGCCCACGGCGCCGACATGATCCTGCTGATCGTCGCGGCTCTGGAGCAGGACGCCCTCGCGTCCCTGCTCGACCGCACCGAGTCGCTCGGCATGACCCCGCTGGTCGAGGTGCACACCGAGGAGGAAGCGGACCGCGCGCTCGAGGCCGGCGCCAAGGTCATCGGCGTCAACGCCCGCAACCTCAAGACACTCGACGTCGACCCGGACACCTTCTCCCGCATCGCGCCCGGCCTGCCGTCGGACATCATCCGGGTCGCCGAGTCCGGCGTCCGCGGCACCGCCGATCTCCTGGCCTACGCCGGAGCGGGTGCCGACGCGGTTCTCGTCGGTGAGGGACTGGTCACCAGCGGCGACCCGCGGTCCGCGGTGCGTGACCTGGTCGCGGCCGGAACGCACCCCTCCTGCCCGAAGCCTGCGCGCTGATTTCAGGCTCCACCCGGCTCGTCGTCCCGGTGTGTCATCGGGCAGACTCGACACCGTGACTACCAGCTATCTTCCGAACTCGAGCGACGGCATCACCGATCGCACCGATCACGACCCCGACCTCGGCGGACACTTCGGTAAGTACGGCGGCCGCTACGTGCCCGAGGCGCTCATGGGCGTCATCGAGGAAGTCACCACCGAGTACGCCAAGGCGCGCGGAGATCGAGACTTCCTCGACGAGCTCGATCGTCTGCAGCGCGACTACACCGGTCGCCCGTCGCCGATCTTCGAGGCGGCGAATCTGTCGAAGCAGGCCGGTGGGGCCCGCATCTTCCTCAAGCGCGAGGACCTCAACCACACCGGTTCGCACAAGATCAACAATGTGCTGGGCCAGGTGCTGCTCGCCAAGCGGATGGGCAAGACCCGCGTCATCGCCGAGACCGGCGCCGGCCAGCACGGCGTCGCCACGGCCACGGCCTGTGCGCTGCTCGGCCTCGAGTGCCTCGTCTACATGGGCGAGGTGGACACCGAGCGTCAGGCCCTCAACGTCGCCCGGATGAAGCTCCTCGGTTCCGACGTCGTCGCGGTGACGTCCGGCTCGCGCACACTCAAGGACGCCATCAACGAGGCGCTGCGCGACTGGGTGACCAACGCGGACGAGACCTACTACTGCTTCGGCACCGTCGCCGGACCGCACCCGTTCCCCATGATGGTCCGCGATTTCCAGCGCATCATCGGCATGGAGGCACGCGCGCAGATGCTGCACGATCACGGCCGGCTTCCCGACGCCATCGCCGCGTGCGTCGGCGGCGGGTCGAACGCCATCGGCATCTTCCACGCCTTCATCGACGACGCGGACGTCCGGCTGATCGGGTACGAGGCAGCCGGCGACGGCATCGAGACGGGTCGCCACGCCGCGACCATCGGTGCGGGCTCGCCCGGCGCCCTCCACGGCGCCTTCTCGTACCTGCTGCAGGACGAGGACGGTCAGACCATCGACTCGCACTCCATCTCCGCCGGGCTCGACTACCCGGGCGTCGGACCGGAGCACTCGTACCTCAACGACATCGGGCGAGCCGAGTACCGACCCATCACCGACACGGAGGCCATGGAGGCCTTCACTCTGCTGTGCAAGACCGAGGGCATCATCCCGGCGATCGAGTCCGCGCACGCCATCGCGGGTGCCGTGAAGCTCGGCCGTGAACTCGGTGACGGCGCCATGATCCTGGTCAACCTCTCCGGTCGCGGAGACAAGGACGTCGACACCGCCGCGAAGTGGTTCGGCATCCTGGACGAGAAGGGCAACGTGACGTGAGCACCCCCACCCCCATCCCGGTGCACTCCGGTCCGTCGCGGTTGGGCCCGGTCTTCGACCACACCCGCGGTGAGCACCGCGCGGCCCTCGTCGGCTACCTGCCCGCCGGGTTCCCGACGGTGCCCGAGTCGATCGACGCCGTGCGCGCGCTCGTCGACAGCGGCTGCGACATCATCGAGGTCGGCGTCCCGTACTCCGATCCCGTCATGGACGGCCCCACCATCGCGGCCGCCGCAGGGCGCGCCCTGGCCAACGGCGCCCGCGTCCGCGACGTCTTCACCGTGGTCGAGGCCATCGCCGACGCCGGTGGCAAGGCCGTCGTCATGACGTACTGGAACCCGGTCATGAAGTACGGCGTGACCGAGTTCGCCGCGAATCTCGCGTCGGCGGGCGGCCTCGGCATGATCACGCCGGACCTGATCCCCGACGAGGCCGGCGACTGGCTCGGCGCCTCCGAGGAGCACGGGCTCGATCGCATCTTCCTCGTCGCACCGTCGTCGACGGAGGAGCGTCTCTCGCGCACCGTGCAGTCGAGCAGCGGTTTCGTCTACGCCGCGTCGACCATGGGCGTGACGGGTGCCCGCGATGCGGTGTCCTCTGCCGCGCCCGCACTGGTGTCCCGCATCCGCGTGCACTCCGACATCCCCATCGGCATCGGCCTCGGGGTGCGTTCCGGTGCCCAGGCCGCGGAGATCGCCGCGTACGCCGACGCCGTCATCGTCGGATCCGCGCTCGTCTCCGCCGTCGACCAGGGTGTCGGCGCCGTTTCCGCGCTCACCGCAGAACTCGCCGAGGGCGTGCGGTCGGCGAAGGCCGCGTCGTGATGCTCGCGGCGAACACCGCCGTGCTCGCCTACATCCCCAGTCCGCCGCAGGGCGTCTGGTACGTCGGGCCGCTCGCACTGCGGGCGTACGCCTTCTTCATCATCGTCGGCATCGTCGTCGCGATCGTGTGGGGTGACCGCCGCTGGGTCGCCCGCGGCGGCGACAAGGGGACCGTCCTCGACGTCGCCGTGTGGGCCGTGCCGTTCGGTCTCATCGGCGGTCGGCTCTACCACGTCATCACCGACGCGCCGACGTACTTCGGCGAGGGTGGCAATCCGATCGACGCCCTCAAGATCTGGCAGGGCGGTCTCGGCATCTGGGGCGCCGTCTTCCTGGGTGGTGTCGGCGCGTGGATCGCCTGCAGGCGACGCGGGATACCGCTCCCGGCCTTCGGCGACGCCGTCGCGCCGGGCATCCTCCTCGCGCAGGCCATCGGCCGCATCGGCAACTACTTCAACCAGGAGCTCTACGGACGCGACACCACCCTGCCGTGGGGCCTCGAGATCTACGAACGCGTCGACGCCAACGGTCGGGTCGACTCCCTCGCCGGCGTCTCCACCGGAATCGTCGAGCGGGTCGTGCATCCGACGTTCCTGTACGAACTGTTGTGGAACGTCGTTGTCGTCGTGCTCCTGGTGCTGGTCGACCGTCGCTTCCGCCTCGGACACGGCCGCATCTTCGCCCTGTACGTCGCGGGCTACTGCGCCGGACGCTTCGTCATCGAGCTGATGCGCAGCGACTTCGCGACGCTGATCGGCGGCATCCGCGTCAACTCGTTCACCTCCGGCATCGTCTTCCTGCTCGCGCTGGCGTACGTCGTCCTCGCGCCCAAGGGTCGTGAGGAACCGGCCACGCTGCGCACCCGGACCGACGAGGTCGAGCCTGACGGCGAGGTGACGGACGAGGCGGACGCCGATGCTCCGGCGAAGGACGAGGACCGATCCACCGACGAGGTGACCACCCCGACGACGAGTGAGGACGAGGGACGTGACCGATCCGGACAAGCCTGACCTGACGAAGAAGTCGACCGGCTCGGACCCCGTGGGGTCCGACGACGTCACCGGGAGCACTCCCGGTCCGGGGTGGAACACCAACGCCAGTTTCGGCGAGGGTCCGGGTTCCGGCGCCTACCCGTCCTACCCGTCGCCCGGGACGTACCCCGAACCGTCGGCCGGTGACACGGCTGCCTTCGGCTACCCGGTCGGCGAGTACGGCTCCTGGAATCGTGAGCCCGAGTCGACGGACTGGTCCGCACGGCCGGCCGCGGACACCCCGTACGCCCAGCCCCAGTACGGTCAGCCCCAGTACGCCCAGCCGCAGTACGCCCAGCCGCAGTACGGGCAGCCCCAGTACGGTCAGCAGCCGCAGTACGGGCAGCCACCGTTCGCGGGCGGCCACGGCGTCGATCCGATGGCGCCGTTCGGTCGAGACATGGGGACGGGTGAACCGTTCGGCGACAAGTCGAAGGTGACGGCAGGCGTTCTCCAGTTGGCCCCGCTGCTCTTCGGTCTGCCGCTCGGCATCGGCCGGTTCTACATCGGCTCGACGGTGCTCGGCGTCGCGCAGCTCGTGTCGTTCATCGTGAGCGTCCTGCTGACCGTGACGATCATCGGCGCGTTGATCGGTATCCCGCTCTACGCGGCCGTCTGGCTGTGGTGCCTCGCCGACGGCATCGTGATGCTCGTGAGCAAGGTCCGCGACGGGAACGGCCGACTTCTCAAACCCTGAACGACCTCCCGGTTAACTACTGGCCAGTAGCCCAATTGTCAGGACATAGAGCGGCGTCGTCGATAGGAATCGGGTCCGGCGGGGACTAGGCTTGCGCCCGTGACCCGACGGACGAAGATCGTATGCACCCTGGGACCGGCGACTGCCACCGACGAGAGAATCAAGGAACTCGTCGAGAGCGGAATGGATGTGGCTCGGCTGAATTTCAGCCACGGCGACTACCCCGACCACGAGGCGAACTACAAGCGGGTGCGTGCGGCGTCGAACGCCACCGGGAAGGCCGTGGGCATCCTCGCCGACCTGCAGGGTCCGAAGATCCGGCTCGGCCGGTTCAAGGAGGGCAAGACCACCTGGGCCAACGGTGAGCTGATCCGCATCACGGTCGAGGAGTGCGAGGGCACCCACGATCGGGTCTCCACGACCTACAAGGAACTCGCGCAGGACGCCAAGGAAGGCGATCGCCTCCTCGTCGACGACGGCAAGGTCGGTCTGGTCGTCACCGGTGTCGAGGGCAACGACGTCCTCTGCCGCGTGACCGAGGGCGGCCCCGTCAGCAACAACAAGGGCGTGTCCCTCCCCGGCATGGACGTGTCGGTTCCCGCCATGTCGGACAAGGACACCGAGGATCTCGAGTTCGCTCTGGCCCTGGGAGTCGACTTCATCGCACTGTCGTTCGTGCGGTCGCCGGCCGACGTCGAGCTGGTGCACGCGATCATGGACCGGGTGGGCCGCCGGGTCCCCGTCATCGCCAAGATCGAGAAGCCGGAAGCGGTCGACAACCTCGAGGCCATCGTCCTCGCGTTCGACGCGGTGATGGTCGCGCGTGGTGACCTCGGTGTCGAGCTCCCGCTCGAGCAGGTGCCGCTGGTGCAGAAGCGCGCCATCCAGATCGCGCGCGCCAACGCCAAGCCTGTCATCGTCGCCACGCAGATGCTCGAGTCGATGATCGAGAACTCGCGTCCCACCCGCGCGGAGGCGTCCGACGTCGCGAACGCGGTGCTCGACGGCACCGACGCCGTCATGCTGTCCGGCGAGACCTCCGTCGGCAAGTTCGTCATGGAGACGGTGCGCACGATGGCACGCATCGTGGAGACCGTCGAGATGGAGGGCGACGCGGTTCCGGCGCTCACCCACACTCCGCGCACCAAGCGCGGCGTCATCTCCTACGCGGCTCGCGACATCGGAGAGCGGCTCGACGCACGCGCTCTCGTCGCCTTCACGCAGTCCGGTGACACCGTGCGGCGCATGGCGCGTCTGCATTCGCGGCTGCCGCTGCTGGCCTTCACGTCCATCCCCGAGGTGCGCAGTCAGCTCGCTCTGACCTGGGGCACCGAGACGTTCCTGGTGCCGTTCGTCGACACCACCGACGGCATGGTGCGTGAGGTCGACAAGTCGTTGCTCGAGCTCGACCGTTATCACCGCGGCGACCAGGTCGTGATCGTCGCCGGTGCGCCTCCCGGCACTGTAGGCTCCACCAACTTGATCCACGTGCACCGAATCGGAGAAGAGGACCGGTAAGTGACCGAACTGGGGGGAACGGTCGACAGACCGGAATCGGCGCGTCGGGGGGACGCGCCGTTCGCCACGGCGGGGCGCTCACGCGACCTCGACGTGTTGCTGGACATCCTCGACCTCACGGAGGTCGACGAGAACACCTACGTCGGCCGGCACCCGGCAGAGGTCGGGAGCAGAACGTTCGGCGGACAGCTGGTCGCCCAGGCGCTGGTCGCGGCCGGCCGCACCGTCAGCGGGGCGAGGCCGATCCACGCCATCAACGCACACTTCATTCGCGGCGGAGATGTCAAGCGAGACATCACTTTCCGCGTGGAACGTCATCGTGACGGCCGCGCCTTCGCCAACCGTCAGGTGACGGCTTACCAGGGTGACGAGGAGCTGTTCGTCATGCTCGCCGCCTACCAGGACTCGCGCGGCGGCCTCGAGCACAGCGTCGAGTGGCCCGAGGTGGAGTACCCGGAATCGCTGCCGCCGCTGGGCAACCACTTCGACGGGTACGAGGACCGTCTGAAGATGTTCGTGGACGCGCTGAAGCCGATCGACATGCGGTACGCCAATGATCCGGCCTGGATCATGAAGGGCACCGGAGAACGGTCGAACCACAACAGGGTATGGATGAAGTCCGACGGACCGTTGCCCGACGATCCCGCTCTGCACGTCGCCACGATGGGATACGCGTCGGACACGACGGTGCTCGACTCGATCATCACCACACACGGCCTGTCCTGGGGTTTCGACCGTATCGTGGCCGCGACGGTGAACCATTCCATCTGGTTCCACCGTCCGTTCCGCTTCGACGAGTGGATGCTCTACGCCACCGAGTCGCCGGTCGCCGCGGGGTCCCGCGGACTGGCCACCGGCCGATTCTTCTCGCGCGGAGGAGAATTGGTGGCGACCGTGGTGCAGGAAGGGCTCATCCGCCATTTCCCGGCACGATGACGCGGTCGTCGGTCACCACGAAGACGTCGTCGAAGCGGTCGGTCCCGAACTCCGAGAGCAGGCCGGCGATGAATTTCGTTCCGGGCGCGCACTTCCCGCTGAGAATGCGGGAGACCGTGGCCGGGTCGACCCCGATGCGTTCGGCCAGTTGCCCGTCGGTCGTGATGTGAGCGAAGCGCCGTAGTCGTTCCAGCCCGTCGCGGTCCAGCTCGAGATTCGCCATCGATTCCCCCCGGTGATCGATCGTGTCGCGCTCGTTGCGCGCACGAGACGAAAGGTACACATGCACTGGCGGGCGGGCAATCGACACACTGCGCGTGAACTTGCGTCCGTGTCAGTAGTGTTCGCGCCATGGATCAGACGTCCGGGGTGGGGGAGACGTGGTGGGAGTATCTGAACCGCGTCACAGACAGAGCATCACAAGTGGAGATCGCGCGGGCTGCAGGGGTGGACCCCGCGTCGGTCTCGAGATGGAAACTGGGGAAGAACACGCCGAGTGCGGATCGCGTGATCGCGGTCGCACGGCACTTCGGTCGGAATCCGGTGGAGGCGCTCGTCGTCGCGCGCTACCTCGAGCCTCGAGAAGTCGACGCGTCGATCGAGTTGGCCGCCAGCGCCGCCGCGCTGACGGACGACGAGTTGATCACGGCCGTCCGACGTCGACTCGAGTTGGCGCGGGGCATGGTCGCATCGGGGTCACCGGTGAGCCACGACTGACCGGGGTGTTCAGGGCGTGCGCTCGTCGATGACGAAGATCGCGAGCGTCGCCGCCAACACCGCGGCCGGTATCCACGCGGCGCGGACGCCGACGGACCCGGTCGCGGCGGCGCCGGCCAGTGCGCCGAGGATGAACACGGCGATCACGGCGCTGTAGACACCGAACGCCCGTCGGCCGGCGGAGTCGCGGTCGACGATCGCAGCGAAGCCGGCCTCGGTCACGCGCATCAGATTTCCGGTCATCGCGATCGCGATGTAGTTGAGATCGCCGATGTTCCGGAACAGGGCGATCTGCAGCGCGGCGATGAACGAGATCGGCACGGTGACCAGCGCATTCGGCACCGTGGCGGGTACGAAGCCCACCACGGCGAGGATGGCTGCCTGCGCCGCGATGGACCACCGGATCGGCCGGTGCACTCGGCGTTCGGCGCGTCCCGTCTTGATGACGTTGGCGATCGAGACACCGACCACGAACGCGAGGATCGGCCACAGGTGTTGGGCCGCGTCCCGCCAGTGCGTCCGCGACACCTCGATCGCCAGGAAGATCACGTTGCCCGTCTGCGCGTTGGCGAAGACGCCGCCTCGGCTGACGTAGGTGTAGGCATCGAGGAACCCGCTCGCAGCGGTGACGAGGAGCGCGAAGCGCAGACTCGAGGCCGTCGCGGTCACCGGTCTTCCCTCGCGACGATGCGCCAGGCGTCGACCTTCGCCGCCGCGCTCAGGGCGGCATGGGCAGGGCTGGTGGACGGCAGACGGAACGTCTCGACGGGCCGGGACAGCGCCACGTGGCGAGCGAACAGCCGCGCCGCCGCGGCGCCGTTGAACACGATGCGGTCCAGGGTGGGGTGGGCCGTGAGCAGCGCGTCGATGTCGTTCGGCACCACCGTGTCGCTCTCGATGGCCGAGTCGAGACTGCCCTCGCGAGTGCACAGTTCGAGAACGTCCCACACCGCGACGCCCGCGGCCGTGAGTGCGCGCACGCGCTCCGCGTAACCGACATCCCCGGGTAGGTGGAAGATGTGAGTCATGATGGGCCAGAACGCATTCCGCGGATGGGCGTAGTACTGCTCGGCCGTCAGCGACGCGACCCCCGGCATGGAACCGAGCACCAGCGTGTGCGGCGAGTCGCCGACGAGCGGGGCGAAGCCGTGCACCACCGTCATGCTGCGACACCGGCGACGACGAACAGCACCGACGCACCCAGTCCTGCGACCACGCGGACGTGGTTCCACCGGGTCCACCGAGTGAGGTACTCGGGCCACACGTCCTCCGCGGCAGCGAGCCGATCGTTGAGCGGCACGTTGACGGCGACGGTCACGCCGAGGCAGCCCGCGACGTAGAGCGCCGCCGCCGCTGCGACGAGAACGGCGGGTGTGCCAGGCTCGAGGAACGCGGTGACGGCGGCGAGGACCGATGCCGCCGCGGTACCGAACAGCAGGACCATGAAGACGGGAGCGACGATGACCACGTTCACGCGCGTCATCACCGCCGTGGCGGCGGACGCGGGCTGTACGCCCAGCGCCGGCATCACGGCGATGGAGAAGGCCAGCAGGACGCCGGCCACCGCAGCGGAACCGACACCCGCCGCGACGACGGCGGCGGAGAGCAGAACGGACACGACGGAGCCTTTCGATGATGCGGCGGTTCTGTCGTCCCATCAGATCACGGTGCCCACCGCCGGGGTCGTCCGATGATCGTCACGAGTGCCTTCTTCGCCGACTACGCGCGCCAGTCGGACCAGAAGCTCGACGTGCTCGGCGGCATCTGGGACTGGTGTGTGGTCCCGTCCCTCGCGCAGCCCGTCGAGGCCTACCTGGTGGTCCTGCTGCAGCGTGGCCCCGACGACGTGTCGGGTGAGCGGGTACGGGTGGAGATCACGGACGGCGAGGACGAGCCTCTGCACGTGTTCGAACTGCCCGTCGCCGGTCACCTCGAGGGGGAGCAGCAGGCTGTGGCGTTCCCGATCTCCTTCGCATGCCGACGGGTGGGGCGCCACGTGCTGCGCCTGACGACGGGGGCGGCCGATCCGGGATTCGCGCTCTCGCTGGACGTTCGATCGATGGCCTGAGCGGCTGCGGGGGAGATGTACTGGTGCCCTCGGTGAGACTCGAACTCACACTGCACGGGTTTTGAATCCGTTTCCTCTGCCAATTGGGATACGAGGGCGAACCGCTCGCGGGGCGAGCTGGTGCGGTCACCGAGTGTAGAAGATCGGTGCCGGATGCGGTGCACCGGTACCCTGACGACGGCCCGGGCGCAGCGTCGAGAACGGCGCCGCCGCGGGGGAGCAGTGCATCGAGGGAGGGCGAGTCAGCGTGAACACACCGGCACCGTCACAGCCACGTCGTGTGGTGGTCGCGGAGGACGAGTCACTCATTCGGCTGGACCTCGTGGAGATGTTGCGCGAGGAGGGGTACGACGTCGTCGGCGAGGCCGCGGACGGTCAGGAAGCGGTGGACCTCGTCCGCGCCCTGGTTCCGGATCTGGTGATCATGGACGTGAAGATGCCGCGTCGAGACGGTATCGACGCGGCCTCCGAGATCGCCGCGGCTCGGTTGGCTCCGGTCGTGATCCTGACGGCCTTCAGCCAGCGCGAACTCGTCGAGAGGGCCCGCGACGCCGGCGCCATGGCGTATCTGGTGAAGCCCTTCACGAAGGCGGACCTGGTGCCCGCCGTGGAACTGGCCGCCAGCCGGTTCACCGAGATCTCCGCGCTGGAGACCGAGATCGCGGATCTCCACGACCGCCTCGACACGCGCAAACTCATCGAGCGCGCCAAGGGTCTGCTGATGACGTCCCAGTCGCTCTCCGAGCCGGAGGCCTTCACGTGGATCCAGCGGGCCGCGATGGACCGACGCACCACCATGAAAGCGGTCGCCTCCGTCGTCATCGAGACGCTCGGAGACGCCCCCGTCGCGTGACACCGAGTGCCGTGATCCGGCCTCGAAGACTGTGCCAGGCTACGGCTGCGTTAAAACTGGCTGCGTAGACGTCACAGTAAGGTCACAGGGCTTGTTCCACGGGTCGCGAACCGTCGGGGAGCGATAGGTTCTCCTTCACGAGCGTCACGGTATCGGGTGCGTGACGCACATATTTCTAGGAGACGACAGATGGCAAGACGAACCATCGTTCGGACGGCTGCGGTGGTGAGCGTCGCTTCGCTCGCCCTGTTCGGCTGTTCCTCGAGCGACGATTCGAGTTCCGGCAGCGAAACCAGCGCTGCCGGCGGCTCTTCCGCAGCTGCGGAGGCCACCGTGGACACCGACTGCACACCCGAGCAGGCAACTGCCGGCGCGACGCCGGTGACCACTCCGCTCAAGCTCGGCACACTGCTTCCCGAGACCGGTAGCCTCGCCTTCCTCGGCCCGCCCGAGGTCGCCGGCGTGCAGCTCGCAGTCAACGACGTCAACGGCGCCGGTGGCGTTCTCGACCAGCCGATGGAGCTCATCCCCGGCGACTCGGGCGACACCACCACGGACACCGCGAACAGCACCGTCGACCGCGAGCTCGCGGCCGGCGTCAGTGTCATCCTGGGTGCAGCGTCGTCCTCGGTGTCCCTCAAGGTCATCGACAAGATCGCCAGCGCCGGCGTCGTGCAGATCTCGCCGGCCAACACCTCCGACCAGTTCGTCTGCTACGCGGACAAGGGCCAGTACTTCCGCACGGCACCGACCGATGTGCTTCAGGCACAGGCGCTCTCGCAGCTCATCGCCGAGGACGGCGGCCAGCGCGTCTCCATCCTCGCGCTCAACGACCCGTACGGTACGGGCCTGGCGAGCAACACTGTCACCAACCTCGAGGACGCCGGCATCGCGTCCGACCAGATCCAGAAGATCATCTACGACCCCAACGCGCAGTCGTTCAACGCCGAGGTGGACCAGGTGAAGAACTTCAACCCGGACGCCGTCGCCATCATCGGCTTCGAGGAGTCGGCGAAGATCATCACCCGTATGCACGAGATCGGCATCGGACCGTCGGACGGCACCGCCGTCTACGGCGTCGACGGCAACATGGGCAACGCCCTCGGCGAGTCGGTCGGACCCGGCCTGCTCGACACCATGCGTGGCACCACGCCGCTCACCGACGTGGGCGCCGGTTTCCAGGACCGTCTCAAGGCCGTCAACCCGGCTCTGGTCGACTTCAACTACGCCGGTGAGTCCTACGACGCCGTCGTGATCTCCGCCCTGGCCGCGGAGCAGGCGAAGTCCACCGCGGGTGTCGACATCGCGGCGAACATCAACTCCGTCACCAAGGACGGAACGAAGTGCACCACGTTCCAGGAGTGCCTGCCGCTGGTGAAGGCCGGAACCGACATCGACTACGACGGTGTCACCGGTGAGCTCGCGTTCACCGACGGCGGTGAGCCGTCCGTCGGCTCGTACGGCAAGCTGGTCTTCGGACCGGACAACAAGCTCACCACCGAGGACTACATCGTCGTCGGCGGCTGATCTGCAGTAACCCGGAACGGGCCCGACTCCACCGGAGTCGGGCCCGTTCTGCTGTCGTGCTCGGGGCTCCCCGTCCGCGAGTACGTCGACAGTGCTGTGAATACGGCTCGTTGCACGGCACTTCGGACGTACTCGCCGAGGGTGAGGGGCCGCAGACAGCGAGAAGGGCGCCCCGAGCGAACTCGGAGCGCCCCTGTCGGTGTGCGCGGGTACTACTTCTTCTCTTTGCTCCCCGCCAACGTGCCGAGGTACAGCTCGATGACCTTGGGGTCGTTCATCAGGTTCGTGCCGGTGTCGGTGTACGCATTCTTGCCCTGATCCAGCACGTAGCCGCGGTCACAGATCTGGAGGCACCGGCGAGCATTCTGCTCCACCATGATGATGGAGACGCCTGCCGCGTTGATCTTCTTGCAGCGGATGAAGACCTCGTCCTGGAACATCGGAGACAGTCCGGCCGACGGCTCGTCGAGCAGCAGCACGGACGGTTCCATCATCAGCGCGCGGCCCATGGCGACCATCTGCCGCTCGCCACCGGACAGTGCGCCCGCCTTGATCTTGCGACGCTCCGACAGCAGCGGGAAAAGCTCGCTCACGAAGTCGAACCGTTCCTGGAACTTCTTCGGCCGCAGGTAGATCCCCATCTCGAGGTTCTCCTCGATGGTGAGCGAGGGAAACACGTTCTGGGTCTGCGGAACGTAACCGACGCCCTTCGTCACGAGCACGTGTGCCTCGGCGGAGGTGATGGTGTCGCCGCGCAGCGTGACGGATCCGCTGCGGATCGGGATGAGACCGAAGAGTGCCTTGAGCAACGTCGACTTGCCGGCACCGTTGGGGCCGATGATGCCGACGATCTCGCCGTCGTTCAGATAGAAGTTGCAGTCCTTCAGGATGTTCACGCCGGGGATGTATCCGGCCACCAGGTCGTCGGCACGCACGAGCGCGTCGGTGGCCAGGCGGCGGTGTTCGTCCGGTGTCGCCGCGAATTCTGCTGCGGTGAGCCCGGTTCCCCCGGATGTGGTCGCTCCGGATTCGGTCATGTCGTGGTCCTCTTGTCCGTCCCGATCTCGGGTTCGGCCGCGGAGAGATCTCCGCCCGACTCGAGTGTCTCGACCTCGGCCTGCTCGAGCGCCTCGGCCAGTTCTGCCGTGGCGCCCACAGGATTTCCGTCGGCGTCGAACTCGAGCGCCTGATCGTGGTGGCTTCCCAGGTACGCGTCGACGACGGCCTCGTTGTCCGCCAACTGCGCGGGCGCGGACTCGGCGATGACGCTGCCCTGAGCCATGACCACGACCCAGTCACTGATGTCGCGGATGACGTCCATGTCGTGCTCGACGAAGACGACGGTCATGCCGTCGTCGCGCAGCGACTTGATGTGGCCCAGAAGGCTCTGCGTCAGTGCGGGATTCACGCCGGCCATGGGCTCGTCGAGCATGACGACGGCGGGATCGGTCATGAGCGCTCGCGCCATCTCGAGCAGCTTGCGCTGTCCGCCGGAGAGGGATCCCGCGAGGTCCTCGGACTTCGCGTCGAGTTTGAATCGCGCGAGCAGTTCCCGCGCACGCTCGGTCACCTCCCGCTCCTGCGCCTTCCACGTCCACGGCATGAGCGTGTTGAAGATCCGCTCACCCTTCTGTCCCGTGGCACCGAGCCGGACGTTGTCCAGCACGGTCAGCTTCGACAGTGCCTTCGTCAGCTGGAACGTGCGCACCACGCCGTGGCGCGCCACCTGGTGCGGCGTCATCCTGCCCAGCGACTTGCCGTCCATCGACCAGGACCCGGTGTCCGGCTGGTCGAACCCGGTGAGCAGGTTGAACAAGGTCGTCTTGCCGGCGCCGTTCGGGCCGATCAGACCGGTGATGCAGCCACGCTGGATCTCGAGGTGTGCCACGTCGACGGCCTTGAGGCCACCGAAGGTCCGGGACACGCCGTCGACCACCATGGTCGGGTCGGGCTTGGCGACGCCGGGGGTGTTCGCGACGTCGGCGAACAACGCCGCGCGCACCTCGGCGCTGAGCGGCTTGCGTGCCGCGATGGTGTTACTTGGCATCGAGCTGTACCTCCCGCTTGTTGCCCAGCAGTCCCTGCGGGCGGAAGATCATCAGCACCGCGATGAGGATGCCGAGGAGGACGAATCGTGTGGCGCCGACCTGCTGTTCGGTCATCGGAATGAGCGGGTCGTCGCCGGCGGCGGCCTGACGCAGCAGCACGTCGGGGATCGACAGGAAGAACCAGAAGAGCATGGCTCCGACGACCGGACCGAAGACCGTGGCCGCACCGCCGAGGATCAGTGCGCCGAAGGCGAAGAAGGTCTGCGCCGTCGAGTAGAAGTCGGGGTTGATCGACTTGGTCTGCAGAGCGTTGAACACGCCGCCCATACCGCCGATGACGCCACCGAGGACGAGGGCCTGCATCTTGTAGACGAAGACGTTCTTGCCCAGCGAGCGGGCGGCGTCCTCGTCCTCGCGCACCGCCTTGAGGACGCGTCCCCAGGGGCTGTGCGTGAGCAGGTACACGAGTCCGCACAGGATCAGCACCAGTGACCATCCGACCACCATGGCCCACAGGTCGTCGCCGTAGAACTTCACGCCGACGAACGAGTACTGCTTGCCCGAGTCGAACGGGCTGAGGTTGGTGAACGGATCGGCGAAACCGAAGAGGCCGTTGGTCGATCCGGTGACACCGTTCGACGCGGTGGACCGGAAGACCAGTCGCAGGATCTCCGACGCCGCGATGGTGACGATGGCGAGATAGTCCGCCCGCAGTCGCAGGGTGGGGATACCGAGCACGAGCGCGAGGAGACCGGCTGCCGCGAGTCCGACGAGGATGCCGAGCCACAGCGGCTGTTCGTACGTGATGGTCATGATGCCGACGCCGTATCCGCCCAGCAGGGCGAAGCCGATCTGACCGAAGTTGAGCAGTCCTGCGTAGCCGAAGTGCAGGTTCAGTCCGATGGCGAGAAGTGCGTAGAAGATCGCGGAGGGCCCGACGAGCTGGGCCAGCGATACCTGGATTGCTCCGATGATGTCCATGGTCAGCCGATCCTTTGCCGCGAGCCCAGGATGCCTTGCGGCCGGACGATGAGGATGACGATCAAGACGAGCAATCCTCCGATGTATTTGAGGTCGGGGTTGATCACGAGCGTCGACCACTGCACCAGCAGACCGACGATGACACAGCCGAGCAGGGCGCCGTACGCCGTACCGAGGCCACCGAGGGTGATGCCGGCGAACATGAGCAGGAGGAGCTTGAAGCCCATCTCCCACTGGACGCGTCCGCCGAGCTCGGAGAGCCCGAACAGCACGCCGCCCAGAGCGGCGAGACCGCCGCCCATGCACCAGACGAAGGTCACGACGCGCTCGACGTTGATGCCGGACGACGCGGCGAGATCGCGGTTGTCGGCGACGGCGCGCATGGCCTTGCCGATACGGGTCTTCTGCAGCATGAGCGCGACGAGCACGAGCACCACGACGCTGATGACGATGCAGGCGAGGTTGACGTCGGTGATGGCGAACGGCCCCCACTCACGCTGCACCTGCGCCTGATAGTCCTTGTAGGGCTCGGCGCGGTCGGAGAAGAAGATGAGGATCAGGTACCGCAGGGCGATCGCGAGACCGATCGAGACGACGAGTTGGCCGATGAGGCCGGTCTTGCGTCTGCGCAGCGGTCTCCAGAGTCCGGCGTTGTTCGCCCAGCCGACCGCCACACCGACGATCACCGCCAGGACGGTCGCCGGGATCAGCTGGATCCCGAGCTTCTGGTTGAAGACCCATGCCGCGACGGCGCCGAGCGTGACCAACTCGCCGTGGGCGAAGTTGGTGAGCCCGGTGGTGCCGAAGATGAGGCTCAGACCGATCGCGGCGAGCGCGATGACCAGTCCGAAGCGCAGCCCGTCGATGGTGGTGCGCAGGAACTTCTCGTAGAACGGGACGACCGTGGCGCTGCGTTCCTCACCGAAACTGAAGATGACGGTGTTGGCGCGACCTGCCTCCACGGTGCGTTCGACGTCGCCCTGCACGGAGACACCGTCGGGCAGGGTCTCGGGGTCGACGCGGAACGTGTAACTGCCGGGTGAGACCGGAAGTGTCCATCGCCCACCGGTTTCCGACGTGGTGCGAGCCACCTCGGACTCTCCGGAGTCGAGGGCCACGACGTCGACGCCGACGAGGCGTTCACCGGCGTTGTTCAGGCTGCCGCTGACGTTCACCGCGTCGGCGGGTGGAGCGGAGTCGGACTCGGAGCCGCTCGCGGGTGGGGAGCTCGAGCTCGGAGTGGGGGACGGAGTGGGTTCCTGGGCCAGGGCCGTTCCACCGAAGGTGGCTGCGGCGATGAGGCCGAGGAGTACGACGACGAGCGCGCGGACGAGGGCGGCGGTGGCCGTCGTTCGTCCGGGCCGTCGAGGACTCGAGGGGGGCACGGGGGTCCTCTCGGACGGTCGACTAACGCCGAGGAATCTCGGCTCTGCTTGCAATTGTCGGACTCTATCGGGCTCCGGGTATCGAGAACGGCCGCTTCGATTTCTTCGATGTTTCAGTCTTGTTTCGAAGCGGTCGACCGCCGACCACGCCCGTGTCGGTACGCCTCCCTAGACTGACCTGCGTGAGTCCAGTAACCGAGTCCTCGCCCCTCCTGATGCTGATCGACGGTCACTCGGTGGCGTACCGCGCCTTCTACGCCCTGCCCGCCGAGAACTTCAAGACCACCAGCGGGCAGACCACCAACGCGGTGTACGGGTTCACCTCCATGCTCATCAATCTGCTGCGGGACGAGTCGCCCACGCACGTCGGCGCGGCCTTCGACGTCTCTCGCCAGACCTTCCGAGCGGACAAGTTCCCGGAGTACAAGGCCAACCGCATCAAGACCCCCGACGAGTTCGCGGGCCAGATCGACATCACCAAGGACGTCCTCGGAGCACTGGGCATCCCGGTGATGGCGGAGCCGGGCTTCGAGGCGGACGACATCATCGCCACCCTCACCACGCAGGCGGTCGCGGCGGGGTACCGGGTGCTGGTGGTCACCGGCGACCGGGACTCGCTGCAGTTGGTCAACGACCAGGTGACCGTCCTCTACCCGCGCAAGGGCGTCTCCGACCTGACGCGGTTCACGCCGGCGGAGGTCGAGAGCAAGTACGGACTCACCCCGGCCCAGTATCCGGACTTCGCGGCGCTGCGCGGAGACCCCAGCGACAATCTTCCCGGCATCCCGGGGGTAGGTGAGAAGACCGCCACCAAGTGGATCCGGGAGTACGGCAGCCTCGAGGACCTGGTCGACAAGGTCGACACCGTGCGCGGCAAGGTCGGCGACGCGCTGCGCGCCAATCTCTCCAGCGTCGTCCTCAATCGTCAACTCACCGAGATGGTGCGCGACGTCCCTCTGCCGTACACACCGGATCAGCTGCAGCTGGCGCCGTGGGACCGCGAGCGCGTGCACGCGCTGTTCGACGATCTCGAGTTCCGTGTGTTGCGCGATCGGCTCTTCGCCACCCTCTCGTCGACCGAGCCGGAGGCGGAGGAGGGCTTCGAGGTGCGGGGCCGCGCGCTCGAACCGGGCGAGCTCGCCGAGTGGCTCGAGGCGCACACGCAGGACGGTGTCCGCACCGGGCTCTCCGTCGTGGGGACGCGGTCCCCGTTCGACGGTGACGCGTCGGCCGTCGCGTTCGCGTCGGCGGACGGGGAGGGCGCCTACGTCGAGACCATCGGGCTCACCGCCGAGGACGAGCAGGCACTCGCGGCCTGGTTCGCGAACGAGTCGCGGCCCAAGGCTCTCCACGAGGCCAAGTGGGCGTTGCATGCGCTGCGCGGTCGCGGATGGCCCGTCGCGGGGCTGACCAGCGACACCGCACTCGCGGCCTACCTGGTCCGCCCGGGGCAGCGGAGCTTCGCGCTCGACGACCTGTCGCTGCGGTACCTCAAGCGCGAGCTGCGCATCGAGGACGCCGGCGACGCCCAGCTGTCCCTGCTCGACAGCGAGGACGAGACGCAGGCAGCGGTGGCCGAGGGGGAGATCCTGCGAGCGCAGGCGGTGCTGGATCTCGCGGACGCGCTGGACCGTGAGCTCGACGAGATCGAGTCCGCGCCGCTGCTCTCGGACATGGAGCTGCCGCTGCTCGGCGTGCTCGCCACCGTCGAGAACACCGGCATCGCGATCGATCTCGATCATCTGCACGACCTGCAGAGCCAGTTCGCCGGGGAGGTGAGCGTCGCCGCCGAGGCGGCCTACGCGGTGATCGGCAAGCAGATCAACCTCGGGTCACCCAAGCAGTTGCAGGTGGTCCTGTTCGACGAGCTCGACATGCCCAAGACCAAGCGCACCAAGACCGGCTACACCACCGATGCCGAAGCGCTGCAGTCGATGTTCGAGAAGACCGAGCATCCCTTCCTCCGGCACCTACTCGATCACCGGGACGCCACGAGGCTCAAGGTGACGGTCGACGGTCTGCTCAAGTCGGTCAGCGACGACGGGCGCATCCACACCACGTTCAACCAGACCATCGCCGCGACGGGTCGGCTGTCCTCCACCGAGCCCAACCTGCAGAACATTCCGGTCAAGACGTCCGCGGGCCGTCGCATCAGGGAGGGCTTCGTCGTCGGCGAGGGTTACGACTCGCTGATGACGGCGGACTACAGCCAGATCGAGATGCGGATCATGGCGCACGTCTCCAAGGACGAGGGGCTCATCGAGGCCTTCAACACCGGCGAGGATCTGCACAGTTTCGTCGGGTCGCGCGCTTTCGGGGTGCCCATCGACGAGGTGACTCCGGAGTTGCGCCGCCGGGTCAAGGCGATGTCGTACGGACTGGCGTACGGGCTCAGTGCATACGGCCTCTCCCAGCAGCTCAAGATCTCCACCGAGGAGGCCAAGGAGCAGATGGAGGCGTACTTCTCCCGGTTCGGTGGGGTGCGCGACTATCTGCACGAGGTCGTGGAGGCGGCGCGCAAGGTCGGTTACACCTCGACTCTCTACGGACGTCGCCGCTACCTGCCGGATCTCACGAGCGACAATCGTCAGCGCCGCGAGGTCGCCGAGCGCGCGGCCCTCAACGCCCCCATCCAGGGCACCGCGGCCGACATCATCAAGGTCGCGATGATCGACGTCCAGCTCGGACTGGTCGAGGCCGGGCTCACCTCGCGGATGCTCCTCCAGGTGCACGACGAACTGGTGCTCGAGGTCGTCGAGTCCGAACGCGCCGAGGTCGAGGCGTTGGTCCGAGACAAGATGGCGCACGCCATCGAGCTGTCGGTGCCGCTCGACGTCTCCGTGGGAACGGGTCGCACCTGGGACGACGCCGCACACTGAGGCGACCACACGACGACGACGGCGGGCGACGGAATCTCTTCCGTCGCCCGCCGTCGTGGTGCGGGTGTCAGCCCGCGGTGGTCACTCGGCCGCGGCCTGCTGCTCCGCGATCTGCTTGCGGACGTCGTCCATGTCCAGGCCCTTGATCTGGCCGACCAGGTCCTCGAGCGCCGCCTGCGGAAGTGCGCCGGGCTGCGCGAAGACGAGGACGCCCTCGCGGAACGCCATGAGCGTGGGAATCGAGCGGATGTTCGCGGCGGCGGCGAGTCCCTGCTCCGCCTCGGTGTCGACCTTGCCGAACACGACGTCGGGGTGCTGCTCCGAGGACTTCTCGAACGTCGGGGCGAACTGCTTGCACGGTCCGCACCAGTCGGCCCAGAAGTCGACCAGAACGACGTCGTTACCGGTGACGGTCTCGTCGAAGTTCTGCTGGGTGAGGGTCTGCGTTGCCACGAGGATCCTTTCGTCGTGAGTGCCGACCCACCTCGCGTGGGCTCCGGCATGGTGTTCTGTCCACCGTCAACAGGCGGACCCGCGCCGTCATTCCCGAATTCGATCAGACCGAGACGGGCGCCGCCCGGAAGGTGCGCCGGTAGGACTGCGGTGTGGTGCGGCGTAGCCGCAGGAAGTGCTGGCGCAACACCGCCGCGGAACCGAATCCCACGGTGTCCGCGACGGCGTCCACCGACAGGTCACTTGACTCGAGGAGTCGCTGCGCCTCGAGAACGCGCTGATCGCTGATCCAGCGTGCCGGGGTCGTGCCCGTCTCCGCCTGGAATCGGCGAGCGAAGGTGCGGGGCGACATCGAGACGCGTGCTGCCAGGACGTCCACGGTGAGGTCCTCGCGCAGGTTCTCGGCGATCCAGTCGATGAGCGGGGCGAGGGTGTCCGAGTCGCAGGTGGGGACGGGCACCGCGACGTACTGGGCCTGGCCGCCGTCACGGTGCGGGGGCACCACCATGCGTCGTGCGATGCCGTTGGCCACCGCGGCGCCCTGTGTGGACCGCACGATGTGCAGGCACAGGTCGATCCCGGCAGCGGTTCCCGCGCTGGTGTAGACGTTGCCGTCCTGGACGTAGAGCACGTTCGAGTCGACCGTGGCGCCGGGAAAGCGCTCGGCCAGGCGCGCCGCATGGCGCCAGTGGGTCGTGCACCGACGTCCGTCCAGCAGTCCCGCCTCGCCGAGAACGAAGGCGCCGGTGCACAGGCTCGCGACGCGCGCGCCTCTCGCCACGGCAGCGCGCAACTTCTCGGCCAGCGGCTCGAGGTCGTGGCCGTCACCGGTGCCGCAGGCGAACGTGCCGTCCGGCGCCGTCGCGGTACCACCCGCGGACATGATGATCAGATCCGCGTCGTCGAGTCGATCGAGGTCGTACGGGACGTCGATGGAGTAGCCGAACCGAGTGCGGATCGGGTCGGGGACGGCCGCGATCAGCGAGAAGTCGTAGACCGGCAGTCCGTCGTCCGACCGGTCGAATCCGAAGACCTCGCACGCGACACCCAGTTCGAACGCCTCGGTCAACGGCAGGAGCGGGACGACCACCTTCGTCAGCATGTCGCCCAGTATGGCAGGAAAACGACGAAATATGTCATTACTGCCACTGTTGGTGGAATCCGCTGCGACGGAGTATTTCTCGCATGACCTTCTTCCTCGTTCTCGCGACAGTCCTGCTCCTCCTCACTGTCCTGGCCGCCCTCGCACTCGCGGATCGGACACCCGACACCCATGCCGAGGTGACCCGCCACGGCGACTACCGTTTCTGATCGTGCTCGTACTGCAGTTCCTGGCCACCGCAGCGGTGTGGGGCGCGAGCTTCCTGTTCATGAAGGTGGGCCTCGAGGGGCTGAGCTTCGTCCAGGTGGTGCTGGCGCGACTCGTCCTCGGTGCGGCCACACTGCTGATCCTGTTGCGTCCCATGCATGTTCGACTCCCGCGGCGAGGAGTCGTGTGGCTCCACTCGACGTTCCTCGCGGTGGTGCAGTGCATCCTCCCGTGGCTGCTGTTCGCGTGGGCGGAGCAGGAGATCGACTCGGCCACGGCATCCATCGTCAACGCGACGACGCCGCTCATGACGACGGTGCTGGCCTTCGCCGTTCTTCCCGCCGAACGGCCGACTCTGCTGCGCGCCGCGGGCCTCCTGATCGGCTTCGCCGGCATCGTCGTGGTGTTCGCGCCGTGGGAGAGCGGTCTGAGTGGCAGCCCGCGTGCGCAGCTGGCGTGCCTCGGCGCCACCGCGTCCTACGGTGTCGCGCTGGTGTACCTGCGTCGGTTCGTCATCCCGCTGGGTGTGCCGTCGTTGGCGGTGGCGACGATGCAGATCGGTCTCGCCGCGATGATGATGCTGGTCGCGGCACCCGTGGTGGCGAGCGACGCGGTGCGTCTCGACGTGCCCGTCGTCGCGTCGACGCTCGCGCTCGGCTGTGCCGGCACCGGGCTGGCCTTCCTGTGGAACACCAACGTCGTGACGGGATGGGGACCGTCCGCCGCGTCGACCGTGACGTACCTCAGTCCCGTCGTCGGCATCGCGCTCGGCGCCCTCGTGCTCGACGAGTCGGTCACCGCGAACGCGGTGCTCGGTACCGCGCTCATCATCGTCGGGGTGGTGGTCACGACGAGGCGCCGAGCCGCCTCGGTGGCCGCGCCGCCTGTCACCCGATGAGCCAGTCGGCTCTCGCGTCGCCGTCCCAGCGACGGACGGCCGACACCTCGGCGTCGACGTCCTGAAGATCGGTCACGAGATGCGATGCCGCGGAACCGATGTCCTCGGGACGTGCGCGCATCGCCAGGGTCACGTGCGGAGTCCAGTGCCCGGGTTCGAGATGCGGGGGAATGCCGGGCGAGTCGGCGAGCGCCTCGTACACCCGCGCGTGCAGATCCAGGAGAGCCGCGGTCGGCACGACGGAGCGGGCCAGGACCGCCCGCGATCCGCCGAAGACCACCAACCCGCCGAGGCGTACCGACTCGGGGAACCGCCACGACCCGGCGTCTCGTCCGTCGGCGATCAGAGCGGCGAGCCGGCGCTCGGCGACGTCGTCGATCCTCGACGCGACCGCGATGGTGACGTGCGGACGGTTGGACGCCCCCGCGTGGCGAGCCTGACTCGGCAGGCCCAGCTCGGCGAGGTAGTTCCACTCGCGCCGGATCGCATCGTCGCTGCGCTCGTCCAGGAGGAGTTCCACCGACTGCACCATGATGGGTAATGATGGCGGCCATGACGAGTGCAGCGCATCCCGGGGCCTCACGGTCCGACGACTCCGGTGCCGGTTCGCGCCGCGCACCGCACCGCATCGGTGTCCTGCACGGCGACGGCATCGGCACCGAGATCGTGCCCGGGACCGTACAGATCGTCGATGCGGCCGTGCAGGCCCTGGGTGCCACGCCCGTCGAGTGGGTGGAGCTGCCCTTCGGTCGTGCGGCACTCGACGAGTTCGGCGACGCGGTACCGCCGCGCACCCTGAGCGCGTTGGCAGAGTTGGACGCCTGGGTCCTCGGACCGCACGACAGCGCGTCCTACCCCGAGGAGACGCGGGGGCAGCTGACGCCGGGTGGTCGCATCCGCAAGGAGTTCGATCTGTACGCGAACATCCGGCCGGCACGCGCGTTGCCGGGCGTGCGGGCGACGAGTCCGGACATGGACCTGGTCGTCGTCCGGGAGAACACCGAGGGCTTCTACGCCGACCGCAACATGGCCGTCGGATCCGGGGAGTTCATGCCCACTCCCGACGTCGCCCTGGCCGTGGCGGTGTTCACCCGTCGAGCGTGCGAACGCATCGCCGAGCAGGCGTTCGCCCTCGCGGAGACTCGTCGGCGTCACGTGACCGTGGTGCACAAGACGAACGTGTTGCGGTTGACGACGGGGCTGTTCAAGGACGTGTGCATGGAGGTGGCCGAGCGGCACCCGGACGTCGAGGTGGACCACGAGCACATCGACGCCCTCACGGCGAAGCTCGTGCGGTCGGGGGAGACCTTCGACGTCCTGGTGGCCGAGAACATGTTCGGAGACATTTTGTCCGACCTCACCGGCGAGTTGGCCGGGTCGCTCGGGACGGCACCGTCGATCAACGCCTCGGACACCAAGGTGATGGCTCAGGCCGCCCACGGCGCGGCCCCCGACATCGCGGGCCGCAACCGCGCCAACCCGACGGCGCTGCTGCTGTCGGTGGCCGCGATGCTCGAGCACCTCGCGGCGGGACCCGGGCCCGCCGATCACGCACGGGTGGGTGAGCGGATCCGCGCGGCGGTCGAGGCGACCATCGCCTCGGGAGTCGGTACCGCGGACATCGGGGGACTCGCGTCCACGAGCGAGTTCCTCGAGACGGTCGACGCCCACGTGGTGCGCGGTCTGTGACAGGTCAGGCGGTGCAGCAGAAGATCGCGGTGCCGGGGAAGAGCTCTCCACGCAACGGCGACCACTGACCCCACTCGCGATCGAGCCACTCCGGCCAGTCGGGTTCGACGATGTCGACCAGAGTCAGCCCGGCGGCGACGATCTCGCGAACGCGGTCGCCCACCGTGCGATGGTGCTCGACGTAGGTGGCGGTGCCGTCAGGATCGAACTCGGCGTACGGCGTGCGGTCGAAGTAGGGGATGGTGGCGGTCAGCCCGGCCGGGCCCGGATCGTCCGGGAAGATCCACCGCATCGGGTGGTTGACCGAGAACACCCACCGTCCGCCGGGGCGCAACACGCGCCGGACCTCACGCATGACTCCGGCGGAGTCGGCGACGAACGGGATCGCGCCGAAGGCCGAGCACACCACGTCGAAGGACGCGTCGGCGAACGGCAGGTTCTCCGCGGAGGCCTGGATCAGTGCGGGTGACGCACTGCCGGGGGACGATGCCTCGCGGGCCGCGATCGCCGCAGCGCCGTGCGCCAGCATCCCGGCCGAGATGTCGAGGCCCGTCGCGCGGGCACCGTGACTGGCCAACCAGCGCGAGCAGGGCGCGGATCCGCATCCGATCTCGAGCACGTCGCGCCCCTCGACGTCACCGAGCAGGTGCACGTCGCCCTCGTGCAGACCCTCGGGGCACCACACGAACTCGCCGGCCTCGCTCGTCACGCCGAGGAAGTCGCCGTGGGTGCGATGGTACTCGTCGGAATCCTGGTCCCACCAGGACCGGGACGCCCGCTCGGAGGATCGGGAGTCGACGCGGCGGCGACCGGGCAGCGGCTCCGAGGGGGCCGCCTCGGCAGCGGGAGCGTGGCCGGGCGTGGACCCGGTCGGACGTGCCGGAACACCGAGATCGCCGGGGGTTTCTGTGGACACGCGCAACACGGTAACCGGGTTTGCTCGGTGCGCGGGGCACCGAGTAGTCTTCGATACGCGAATGTCTGTCTTCGCGTGCACGTGGTCGGACTCCCGCTCGTCGGCGAGGGTCCGTGGCGTGTCCGGGGGGACTGCGTCGTGTCTCGTCTCCCAGCGCTCAAGATACGGCAGCACGCGTGTCCTGTCCGCAGGAAGAACGAGTCTGTCCGACCGAACATCCATCCACCGACCCCAACCCGTCCGGAGCAACTCACCACATGGCCTCATCCACCGTCACCTCGCCGCAGGTAGCCGTCAACGACATCGGCTCCGCCGAGGATTTTCTCGCCGCGATCGACGCGACGATCAAGTACTTCAACGATGGCGACATCGTCGAGGGCACGATCGTCAAGGTCGACCGTGACGAGGTCCTGCTCGACATCGGTTACAAGACCGAAGGCGTCATCCCCTCTCGCGAGCTCTCCATCAAGCACGACGTCGACCCCAACGAGGTCGTCTCCGTGGGCGATGAGGTCGAAGCTCTCGTCCTCACCAAGGAGGACAAAGAGGGTCGTCTGATCCTGTCGAAGAAGCGCGCACAGTACGAGCGCGCCTGGGGCACCATCGAGGAGCTCAAGGAGAAGGACGAGGCCGTCAAGGGCACCGTCATCGAGGTCGTCAAGGGTGGACTCATCCTCGACATCGGTCTCCGTGGCTTCCTTCCCGCGTCGCTCGTCGAGATGCGTCGTGTCCGCGATCTCCAGCCGTACGTCGGCAAGGAGATCGAGGCCAAGATCATCGAGCTCGACAAGAACCGCAACAACGTCGTCCTCTCGCGCCGTGCATGGCTCGAGCAGACGCAGTCCGAGGTGCGCAGCGAGTTCCTGCACCAGCTCCAGAAGGGCCAGGTCCGCAAGGGCGTCGTGTCCTCCATCGTCAACTTCGGCGCGTTCGTCGATCTCGGCGGAGTCGACGGCCTGGTCCACGTGTCCGAGCTGTCCTGGAAGCACATCGACCACCCGTCCGAGGTCGTCGAGGTCGGCACCGAGGTCACGGTCGAGGTTCTCGACGTCGACCTGGACCGCGAACGTGTCTCCCTGTCGCTCAAGGCGACGCAGGAAGACCCGTGGCGTCAGTTCGCCCGTACCCACGCGATCGGTCAGATCGTCCCGGGCAAGGTCACCAAGCTGGTTCCCTTCGGTGCGTTCGTGCGCGTCGAAGAGGGCATCGAGGGCCTGGTCCACATCTCCGAGCTGGCCGAGCGCCACGTGGAGGTCCCGGACCAGGTCGTCACCGTGGGCGACGACGCGCTCGTCAAGGTCATCGACATCGACCTCGAGCGTCGCCGCATCTCGCTGTCGCTGAAGCAGGCCAACGAGGACTACAGCGCCGAGTTCGATCCGTCCAAGTACGGCATGGCCGACTCGTACGACGAGCAGGGCAACTACGTCTTCCCCGAGGGCTTCGATCCCGAGACCAACGAATGGCTCGAGGGCTTCGACAAGCAGCGCGAGGAGTGGGAAGGCCGCTACGCCGAGGCGGAGCGTCGCCACAAGATGCACACCGCGCAGATGGAGAAGACCGCAGCCGACGAGGCGCAGGAAGCTGCCAACGCAGCGGCCGGCTACTCATCGGAGACCGGTACCCCGTCCGCACAGGGTGCACCGGCGGCAGCAGCTCCCGAGTCCACCGGCGGATCGCTCGCCAGTGACGCTCAGCTCGCCGCTCTGCGCGAGAAGCTGTCCGGCGGAGCCTGATTCGCCGACCCGGCGGAGCATGATCCGCTGATCGACCGCTGAACGAGAGAAGCCCCGAACCGCACAGGTTCGGGGCTTCTCCCGTTCGTGGCACCGGCACCCGACCGGCTCCACACACGAGAGAAGGCCCGATCCGCGCAGGATCGGGCCTTCTCTCGTGTGGTCGGTGGTGCGGTGGGTCAGCTCGCTGCGGCTGCACTCCAGCCGGTGCCCATCTGCACGCCGCGCTTGCGCATGGACGCGAAGCTGTGGCGAGCAGGGCTGATGAGCGAGGTGAACCAGTTGCGGCGATGTTCCGCCAGCGCATCGGCGACCTGAGGGATCAGGATGCAGTGGACGCCGTCGGACATGCCCAGGCGGTGCCGTCCGGACTGCATCCGACCGACTCCCTCTCCCGCAATGGTGTTCATGCCCGTCCTTTACCTGTCGAGTACCGTCTCGCGGAGCCTTCCGGAGAAAATACGAAAGCCTGTTGTGCGCCTCGAAGATAACCGACAGGTTGGGAAACATGGTGCATTTGAGACTGGTGATTCGCGGCGTGTTGATGCGCTGCGCGCCGGACTCGGCCACACTGGGTGCGTGTTGAGAATCGGATTGACCGGTGGAATGGGCGCGGGGAAGTCGACGGTGTCACGCACCCTCGCCGACCTCGGCGCCGTGGTGGTGGACGCCGACAAGATCGCGCGCGAGGTCGTGGAACCGGGCACGCCCGGACTGGCCGCCCTCGTCGAGCGCTTCGGCGGGGACATCCTGGCTGACGACGGCAGCCTGAATCGACCGGCGTTGGCGGCCAAGGCCTTCGGGGACGAGGAATCCCGCCTCGCTCTGAACGGCATCCTGCACCCCTTGATCGGGCAGCGCACGACCGAACTCGTGAACAGCGCTCCGCCGGACTGCGTCCTGGTGCACGACATCCCGTTGCTCGTCGAATCTCGCACCGCCGCAGCCTTTCACCTCGTCGTGGTCGTCCACGTCGAGGCGGAGGAGAGGGTGCGACGGCTGGTGGCCTCGCGTGGACTGAACGAGGACGACGCCCGCGCCCGCATCGCAGCCCAGGCGACGGACGAGCAGCGCCGCGCCGCCGCCGACGTGTGGCTCGACAATTCCGGGACACCGGAGGCGTTGGAGGCCACCGTCCGTGAACTCTGGGCCGATCGTCTCGAGCTCTTCGCGGCCAACCTCCGCTCGGAGACCGTGGCCCGGACCGCCCCCCGCGTGGTGCCGGCCGACCCGATGTGGCCCGCCGAGGCACAGCGCGTGATCGATCGTGTGCGCCTCTCCTGCGGCAACCGAGCGCTACGGATCGACCACATCGGATCCACCGCGGTTCCCGACTTCCCGGCGAAGGACGTCCTCGACATCCAGGTGACGGTGGCGGATCTCGCCACCGCGGACGCACTGCGCGATCCGTTGACGGCGGCCACCTTTCCGCGCATCGAACACATCACGGCCGACGACCCGAAGCCGTCGGCGGTGCCGGGGGAAGCCGATCCTGCACTGTGGGAGAAGCGTCTGCACGGCGCAGCCGACCCGGGCAGACCGGTGAACATCCACCTCCGGGTCGACGGGTACCCCGGACAGGTCTTCGCGCTCATGTTCCGAGACCGGCTTCGCGCCGACCCCGGCGCTCGGGAGGCGTACCTCGACGTGAAGACCCGTGCTGCCTCGCGAGCCGCGGAACACGGCGAGTACGTGGAGGCCATCGAGGCGTACGTGGGGGAGAAGGCGCCGTACTTCGACACTGTGTATCCCGAGGTCGTGGAATGGGCGGCTCGGACGGGGTGGAAAGCCGACTGATCGCTCCTCAGCGATCCGCCCAGTGGGTCGTCATGCCGAGAGCGGCGAGCCATCCGTCGACGTCGTGGTTCGCCGCCGCGATTCCGTCCACGGCGTCGGACGCCCGACGGATGGCGGCCTCCGTCGTCCGCGCGTCGAGCACCCCGGTGCTGTGCGCGACGAGCAACTCGTCGACGTCCAGGAGCTCGGCGTCGCGGCCGGTACGGACGACGATGTCGAGGTAGTGGTCGACCGAGTGCCACACGTTCCCGTCGCGGACGAACTCGCCGATGTCGACGTAGTGATTCTGGTCGCGGACATGCGTGGGCAGGTAGTGGAAGATCGACGCGCGGATACCCAGGCTGGGGACGATCCACGACTCCAGGTAGTCGAAGGACGGATGGTCCGACGGACGGGCCATGTAGAGCCCCCAGTCGGTCGTCTCGTACACGTCGACCGGGCGGACGACACCTTTCGGATCGGTGTTGGTGCGTCCCGCGACGTCGAACACCTCGACCTTCGGTGGGTGCACGTGTGCCAGACCCGTCATGGTCCGCACCGTACCGCGCACCGTCACGGAGCGGGCGGCGCGAACATGCTGCGCACGCCGTCGAGCGTGTCGGCGTCCGCAGCCACCTTGTCGTCGCGGTAGCGGACCACGCGCGCGAATCGGAGTGCGATGCCGCCCGGATAGCGCGAGGAACGCTGCAGTCCGTCGACCGCGATCTCGACGACCTGCTCGGGCCGCACGTGCACCACGTGCGAGGTCCGTCCCGTCTCGAGAGCCAGGAACCGCTCCGTCTGCCAGGC
Organism: Rhodococcus sp. SORGH_AS_0301; assembly: GCF_030818285.1. Classification (NCBI taxonomy): domain Bacteria; kingdom Bacillati; phylum Actinomycetota; class Actinomycetes; order Mycobacteriales; family Nocardiaceae; genus Rhodococcus; species Rhodococcus sp. SORGH_AS_0301. Next base: position 2,064,764 of record NZ_JAUTAC010000002.1, on the reverse strand, counting down.
GAGCATCTCGTCGGTCATGCCCTTGAAGGTCTTGCCCAGCATCACGAACCCGCCGGCAGGATCCACTGCGCCCAGGTGGATGTTGGACAGCAGACCGGACCGGCGACCGGATCCCCACTCGACTGCGAGCACCACCAGGTCGAGCGTGTGCACCGGCTTCACCTTGACCCAGGCGGCGCCGCGCCGTCCCGCGTCGTACGGCGCATCGAGGTTCTTGACGACCACACCCTCGTGACCGGACGCGACCGCCGACGCCGCGAACGAGTCCGCGGCCTCGAGGTCGGCCGTCACCAGCCGCGGCACACGGTTGCCCTCCGGGATCAGAGCGTCGAGAACGGCCAGCCGCTCGTGCAGCGCACGGTCCAGCAGGTCCTCACCGTCCAGGTGCAGGATGTCGAAGAAGAAAGGCGTCACGGCCACACCCGTCGACTGCGCTGTGCGGGACGCCGTCTCCTGGAAGGCCCGCGGACGTCCCTGTTCGTCCAGGGCCAGTGCCTCGCCGTCGAGCACCACGGAGGTGAGCGGCAGGGCGCGCACGAACTCGACGACCTCGGGCAGGCGTGCGGTGATGTCGTCGAGACTGCGGGTGCTGATCGAGACGTCTCCACCGCGACGGTGGACCTGCACACGGATGCCGTCCAGCTTGGTGTCGAGCGCCACGGCGCCGGCGGCGCCACCGGCCGCCTTCGCCACACCCTCGGCCACGGTGGGGGCGCTGGAGGCCAACATGGGGAGCACTGCTCTGCCCACGGTCAGTCCCAGCTCCGCGAGTGCCGCAGACCCGCCGGTGAACGCGGCCGTCGCGGCCGTCACCGTGGATCCCGACAGCATCGCGGCCCGGCGCACCTCGGGGAGCGGGACGTCGGCCGCGGCCGCCACGGCTTCCTGGACCAGCGCGTCGAGCGCACCCTGGCGGACCTCACCGGTGACCACGCCGCGCAGCCAAGTCTGTTCCGTGTCGGTGGCGCCGCCGAACAGAGCGGACACCGCCGCCGCGCGTGCTGCCTGCGATCCCGGACCCGCCATCGTCGAGACGGCGTCGAACGCCGCGTCGACGGCGGCGACCGTCAGCGTCGGTGCGTCGGCGGCCGGGGGAAGAGTGGCGACGCTGCGCCAACCCAGGCCGGTACGGCGTTGACGCAGAGTGCCGGACGCGTAGAGCGTCACCAGGGCGACCTCCTCGGGAGCGCACTCGGACAGCAGCGCGGCGAGCGCCACGACCTTGGCCTTGCGGGACCGGGTGGCGGCCACCGTGGCCGAGGTCTCGACGACGCGTGCGAGCAGCATGGGCCCATTGTGACGCGCAGGTCCGACAGCGACGGTCGGTGTACCCGCGGCCGGGTCGTGTGACCCGCCGAACGGCGACTGTGTCGGTGGTCGGGCCTACTCTGGTGGTATGGCTTTTGCAGCTGAACAACCCGTCCTGGCGCACTCCGAGTTCCGTCCCGTGGGCGACATCGAGCGCAGCGATCGTCCCTTCGAGGTGGTCAGCGAGTACAGCCCTGCGGGCGATCAGCCGACGGCCATCGCGGAGCTGACCAAGCGGGTCCAGGCGGGCGAGAAGGACATCGTGCTCCTGGGCGCCACCGGCACCGGAAAGTCGGCCACCACCGCGTGGTTGATCGAGCAGGTGCAACGGCCCACGTTGCTCATGGCGCCCAACAAGACGTTGGCTGCGCAGTTGGCCAACGAACTGCGAGAGATGTTGCCCAACAACTCCGTCGAGTACTTCGTCTCGTACTACGACTACTACCAGCCCGAGGCCTACATCGCCCAGACCGACACCTACATCGAGAAGGACTCGTCGGTCAACGACGACGTCGAGCGGCTCCGTCACTCGGCGACGGCGAATCTGCTGTCCCGTCGCGACGTCGTGGTGGTCGCCTCGGTGTCGTGCATCTACGGTCTCGGCACACCGCAGTCCTACGTGGACCGGTCGGTGCATCTCGAGGTGGGGCAGGAGGTCCCGCGCGACAAGTTCCTCCGGCTGCTCGTCGACGTGCAGTACACCCGCAACGACATGGCGTTCACCCGCGGATCGTTCCGTGTGCGCGGCGACACGGTCGAGATCATCCCGTCCTACGAGGAACTCGCCGTCCGTATCGAGTTCTTCGGTGACGAGATCGAGGCGCTGTACTTCCTGCACCCCCTCACCGGCGACGTGGTGCGCCAGGTCGACAGCGTGCGCATCTTCCCGGCGACCCACTACGTCGCCGGGCCCGAGCGCATGGAGCGTGCGGTGCGGGACATCGAGGCCGAGCTCGAGGAGCGGCTCGCCGATCTGGAGGGCAAGGGCAAGCTGCTCGAGGCCCAGCGGTTGCGCATGCGTACGCAGTACGACCTCGAGATGATCAAGCAGGTCGGCTTCTGCTCCGGCATCGAGAACTACTCGCGCCACATCGACGGGCGACCTGCCGGGACTGCGCCGGCCACACTCATCGACTACTTCCCGGACGACTTCCTGCTCGTCATCGACGAGTCCCACGTGACGGTGCCCCAGATCGGTGCCATGTACGAGGGGGACATGTCGCGCAAGCGCAACCTCGTGGAGTTCGGCTTCCGGCTGCCGTCGGCCACCGACAATCGCCCCCTGACGTGGGAGGAGTTCACGCAGCGCATCGGGCAGACGGTGTACCTGTCGGCCACCCCCGGCAAGTACGAGCTGGGACAGAGCGGCGGTGAGGTCGTCGAGCAGGTCATCCGCCCGACCGGCTTGGTCGACCCCGAGATCGTCGTCAAGCCCACCAAGGGCCAGATCGACGACCTCGTGCACGAGATCCGCCAGCGCACCGAGAAGGACGAGCGCATCCTGGTCACCACGCTGACCAAGAAGATGGCGGAGGATCTCACCGACTACCTCCTCGAGCTCGGTATCCGGGTGCGCTACCTGCACTCCGACATCGACACTCTCCGACGCGTCGAGCTGCTACGTCAGCTCCGGCTCGGCGAGTACGACGTGCTCATCGGCATCAACCTGCTCCGTGAGGGTCTGGACCTCCCGGAGGTCTCCCTCGTCGCGATCCTGGACGCCGACAAGGAGGGCTTCCTGCGCAGCGGGACCAGCCTGGTGCAGACCATCGGCCGTGCGGCCCGAAACGTGTCCGGCCAGGTGCACATGTACGCCGACAAGATCACCGACTCGATGCAGTACGCCATGGAGGAGACCGAGCGTCGCCGCGCCAAGCAGATCGCCTACAACGAGAAGATGGGTGTGGATCCGCAGCCGCTGCGCAAGAAGATCGCCGACATCCTCGACCAGGTGTACGAGGAGGCGGAGGACACCGAGGCCACCGTGGACATCGGTGGATCGGGCCGCAACGCGAGCCGTGGCCGGCGGGCGCCCGGCGAGGCGGGACGAGCCGGCAGCAGCGGTGTCGTGGAGGGGCGCGACGTCTCGACCATGCCGCGCGCCGAGCTGGCAGACCTGGTCAAGCAGCTCACCGATCAGATGATGAACGCGGCGCGCGAACTTCAGTTCGAGCTGGCAGGCCGTCTGCGCGACGAGATCCAGGACCTCAAGAAGGAGCTGCGCGGGATGGACGCCGCGGGCCTGTCCTGACCCGTCCTCGCACACGAGAAGGCCCGGCACCGACGGACACGGTGCCGGGCCTCGTCGTCAGCTCGTGATGTCCTTCGTCGCGAATCGTCGCCACGCGATGATGCCGAAGATCGTGGCGTACGCGAGCGAGGAGAAGGCGCCGTCGAGCAGGTCGTTCCACGACAGCGTCGGTGACAGCACGCCCGTCCACGACGTCGAGTAGTGGCCGGGCAACAGGTTGCGCAGTGATCCCAGTGCCGTGATCTGATCGAGGATCTGGGCCACGATCGACACCATCACCGTGCCGCCGACCGCGCCCAGGGGCGCGTCGGTGGACACCGACAGGGCGAGTGCCAGCCCGGCCACCCACGTCAGATTGATCGCGATGAAGACGACGCCGATCGCGAGCCTCCCGATCGACAGCCCGAACGACAGGGCATCGCCGAAGGGTGACACCAGCGACCCCAGGCCGTACAGCACGCTGCCCAGGATGAGCGACACCCCCACGAGCGTGAGCAGCGCGGCGAGCGACAGGATCGCCGACACCAGGGCCTTCTGTCGCAGCAGCCGACCTCGCGGAACAGGAACCGCGAGCAGGTAGCGCAAACTCGACCACGATGCCTCGCTGGCGATCGCGTCGCCGAAGAACAGCGCCACCACCACGATCAGCAGGAATCCCACCGACACGAACAGGGCGAAGACGAGAAAGTTCACCCCGCTCTGCGTGCCCAGGTCGATGAGGCTCCCGCTGGCGGTGTCGGAGTCCGACCCGCCCACCGTGAACGCGATGGCCATGATGACGGGCAGCAACGCGAGGAAGCCCAGGGACAACTGGGTTCTCCGCCGCGTGAACTGCCGCGTCAGCTCGGTCCGTAGCGACAGCGTGCCCGCGGGGGTGTACCCCGCGACCCGGCCGTCCGGATGCGCCGCGGTGGTGGTCGTCGGTCGACTGTCGGCGCTCATGTGGTCGTTCCGTTCCCCGAGGATGCTTCCGCCGCATGACGGAGTCGGTCGGTGTCGTCGTGCACGAGGTCGAGGAAGACGTCCTCGAGTCGTGTCGATCGCGACGCGGAGGAGACGCCGATACCGGCGCCCACCAACGTCCGCACCACCATCGCGGGATCGAGCACTCCGAGCTGCGCCTTGATCGCGCCCTCCGGTTCCGCCTCGACGACCTCGCCCATGCCGTCGATGCCTCGCAGCACCGAGACGGCATCGGCGGGCCGATCGACACGGAACTCCAGCGGACCGCTCGCGCCGATCAGATCGTCGACCGTCCCGGAGCTGATGACGACGCCCTTGTTCATGACGACGACGTGCGTGCAGGTCTGCTCGACCTCCGCCAGCAGGTGGCTGCTGACCAGGACCGTGCGTCCCGTCTGCGCGTAGCGGATGAGGACGTCGCGCATGGTGCGGATCTGGGGCGGGTCGAGCCCGTTGGTGGGTTCGTCCAGGACCATGAGGTCCGGGAGTCCGAGCATCGCCTGCGCGATGGCGAGCCGTTGCCGCATGCCCTGGCTGTACGACCGGACCTTGCGGTGGATCGCCGTGCCGAGGTCGGCGATCTCGAGTGCCTCCTCGAGATGGGCGTCCTCCGCCGGTCGGCCGGTCGCCTTCCAGTACAGGTCCAGGTTCTCCATCCCCGAGAGATGGGGAAGGAATCCGGACCCCTCGACGAAGGAACCGAGTCGGGACAGGACCGGCGCCCCCGGAGAGACCAGGTGCCCGAAGACCCGGATCTCGCCGCTGGAGGGCGTGATGAGGCCCATCAGCATGCGCAGCGTGGTGGTCTTGCCGGCGCCGTTGGGGCCGAGGAGCCCGAGCACCTGCCCCGCGCCGACGCGGAACGACACGCCGTCCACCGCGCGGAAGCCGTTGGAGTAGCTCTTCGCGAGATCGGTGATCACCAGCGGGACGTCCACCAGCGACTCGTCCACCTCGGCGACGGTGCGACGCCGGGAGATGAACGATGCGAGAGCGACGAGGGCGGCGACCAGCACGGCGAGCCCCGCGATGCCCACGACGGGGACCCACGGGAACGTCGACTCCGCGTTCTCGGCGGGTACCTCGGGCAGCGCGAGCGTGGCGTCGGAGAGTGTGACCGACACCGCCGCGGGCTCGAGCGGGACGGCGTAGGCCTGGTCGGTGGTGGAGAACGCCACCTCGACGCGATTCCCGGCGGCGACCTGGTATGCCATGCCCGGCAACGTGACGTTCACCGCGGAGGGCTGGTCGGACGGGGGGACCCGCACCGCGGACACCAGGCCGTTGGGCAGAGTGCGTCGACCGTCGTCGGACACGTCGTACAGCTTGGCGAAGAGCACGGTGCCGCTCGGCGAGGTGGTCGGACCGACGGTGACGGACACCGACGACGTACCGACGATCGTGTACGACGAGTCGAGCGGCTCCGTGACGAACGACGCGGTCTGTCCCGGGATGTCGCCCGTCAGGAGTGCGCTCGCGGCCCCGCCGAGCCCGGCCGCGGCGCCGCCGAGGACCGAGGCGGAGCCGACCCCGGGCAGAGACGTGAGAGCAGCCGGGGACCCACCGGGCGGCCGGACGACGGTCTGAGTGTCGTTGCCGGTGGCCGAGGTGAGCGGGAAGTCCTGGCGTTCGGTCGGAGTGGCGTCCGAGAGCCCCGGATATGCGGCGGCGGTGAGCTCGCGAGCCCGATCGCCCTGGTCGGTCGGATCGCCCGCCAACGCGTACGTGAACGCCGAATCGGCGCGCGGGGAGTCGGTCCCGTCCCCGATCAGATGCTGCACCAGGAAGTCCGCGACCGCACCGTCCGCGGTGGAGTCGGTCCCGCCGGCATCGTGGCCGCCGTCGAACCACCGCACCTGGACCGAGCCACCGGCCGCCGCGATCTGCCGCGCGGTGGCGTCGGCCTGGTCGAGTCCGAAGAGGGTGTCGCGCTGGCCCTGCACGAGCAGGGTGGGTGCGGTGATCGAGGAGGCGAACGACCGGGGCGAGCGCGCACGCAGCAGTTCGCTGGTGGCCTCGGACGGTTGTCCGCTCACCGCGGACTCCGCGTACGCGAGACACACCTGGAGGGCGAACCGGCCGCATGCTCCAGCGGGGGCGGTCGATGTCGGAGCGTCGCCGGCTCCACCGGGAACGGGGGCCGCACCGGCGCCGAAGAAGATGCCGGCCCAGCCGCGCTTCAGGACGCCGGCGTCGCTGCCCTCGGACACGGCGGGTGTCGGTGCCTGCGACGACGGCTCGGCCACCGAGTAGTTGGGAAAGAGGGACTGGTTCAGGTCGTTCCACGTGATCGAGGCGGCGTCCGCGTCGATGCGAGGATCGGTTCCGGCCGCCATGAGCGCGAGCGCGCCGCCGTAGGAACCACCGGCGACGCCGACCCGAGGGTCACCCGGGGAATCGAGTTGCACCTCGGGGCGAGTGGCCAGGTAGTCGATCAGCCCGCGAGCGTCGGCCACCTCACGATCGGGATCGTTGAGGCCGATGCTGCCGGTGCTGAGGCCGAAGCCGCGCGCGCTGTACGCGAGGACGACGAGCCCTCGCGACGCGAGATCCCGTGCCTGGGCGGCCACCGAGTTCTTGTCGCCGCCGAAGCCGTGGGCCAACAACACCGCCGGTACGGGCCCGTCCGTGTCCGGCAGGTACAGCGTCGTGTCGATGTCGACGGTGGCACTGCTGCCCGGACTCTCCGGCAGTGTGCGGACGGCGTCCTCGGTCCGCACCGACGACGCGGAACCGTTCGAGTCGCGCAGAAGTGCGAACGACGCCACGGCGAGGGCGAGGACGACGAGCACCGCGACGACGACGATCACCGGTCGTCCGAGCGTCGAGGCGCGTCCGGGCAACCGGAATCGGGGTCGTGGCATTACTTCAATGTATGCGAGGGGAGAGACACGTGCTTTCGACCGGAAGCCGCGTCGGGCGGTCGCCGCTGCGACTAATGTCTCGAATCGACACTCGATGATCGTCGGGACATGACCACTGGAGGAATGTATGAGCGCTTACCGCAACGTCGTCGTCGGAACCGATGGCTCCGATTCGTCACTGCGGGCCGTGGAGAAGGCGGCAGCGCTGTCGGGCGATTCCGCCGCGACGCTCTACATCGCGTGTGCGTACTACCCGGCGGACTCGAAGGCGTCCTCGCAGGACGCGGACGCACTGAAGGACGACGCGTACCAGATCACGGGATCCGCTCCGACACAGGAGATTCTGCGTGTCGCGCGGGAGCGTGCGGTGGCGGCCGGCGCCTCGTCGATCGAGGAGCGTCCCGTGGTGGGCAACCCCGTCGACTCGCTGCTCGAGCTCGTCGGCGAGGTGAAGGCGGATCTGCTCGTGGTGGGAAACCGTGGACTGAACTCGCTCACCGGCCGCCTGCTCGGCTCGGTTCCGTCCGATGCGGCTCGCAAGGCGCGCTGCGACGTGTTGATCGTGCACACCACGCACTGACGCTCGAACCACCGCTGGATGCCGTCACGGCACGATCCGTTCGTGCCGTGACGGCATCACTGCGTCACGGGGGCGATGGGTCCCATCACGTCCGGTAGCGGCGATGTGTGGACGATTCCCAGCCGCTGTGTCGCGCGCGTGAGCGCGACGTACAGATCGTTCAGGCCGCGGGCCGAGTCGTCCACGATCCGTGCGGGTTCCACGATGAGCACCGAGTCGAACTCGAGTCCCTTCGCGTCGCGCACCGTGCACACCCGGACGTCGTCGGCCCCCAGGTGTGCGAGCCGCGCGGCGATGTCCGCGGGTGCCAGCACCGCCGACATCCCCGGGCGCGGATGCGCGGCGACGTGGCGTTCGACCGCCGACACCAGATCGTCCTCCGTGACTCGATGCGCCCACGGCGTCTCACCGTTGTCCCGCACCGACCGCGGGATCGATGCGGCCGGGTCGAGCGTCGAGAGAACTCGCCGGGCGATCTCCATGATCGCCGCGGGGGTGCGGTAGTTCACGGTGAGTTCGGTCAGCTTCCACCGTTGCGCCACATAGGGGCCCAGGACGTCCTGCCAGGACGAGGCACCCGCCGTGTCGCCCGTCTGGGCCACGTCGCCCACGAGGGTCATCCATCGATTGGGTATGCGGCGCATGACCATCCGCCACGCCATCTGCGAGAGTTCCTGCGCCTCGTCGACGATGACGTGGCCGTAGGTCCACGTGCGGTCGCCGGCCGCGCGTTCGGCCGCCGTCAACCGGCGTCCGTGCCCCTGACGCTGGGCGAGTCTGTCGGCGTCGATGAGGTCGTACGCCATGAGGATCTCCGGATCGAGTTCGTCCTCGAGATCCTGCGGTGCCGATCCGGTCAGGATGTCGAGAGCGCCCTGGGCGTCCTCGATCTGGGCGCGCCAGCGACGCTGTTCCCGTTCGCGTTCCGCGGCGTCGTCGATACCCAGGAGCTCGGCGAGCTCGTCGAGCAGGGGAGCGTCGGCACCGCTGAAGCGTCCGTCGTCCGACCGTTCGAGGGCGGCACGGTCCTCGGGGTCCCACCCCGGTGCGGCCGTCCGCAGCCGTTCGGCCGAGGCCAGCAGCCCGGCGAGAACGTCCTGGGCGGACAGCTCCGGCCACAGTGCGCCGATCGCACCCATCAGTTCGGGGCTCTCCCGCATCTCGTCGCGGATATCGGCTATGTCGTCACGGCTCAGCAGATTCGACCCGTCGAGCACGTCACCGCCCACGATGGCGGCGAACTGGTCGGCGAGCAGATCGATCATGGTGGACACGAAGATCGGTCGAGCGAGGTTGTGGGGTCGACGCGAGGACCGCGCTCGTCCCCGTGCGCGCGTGACCATCTTGCGGTCGATCCGCAATGTGTAGGTGTCGAAGTCGACCGACACCGGCTCCGGCGGAAGCTCCTGACGGTCGCGCACGGCGGCGATCAGGACGTCGACGATGTCGAGGGAGCCCTTGAGTTCCGCCGCGCGCGCGGAGTCCTCGCGGCTCGCGTCGACACCCGGGTACAGATCCCCGATGGTCGACAGCAGCACCCCCGTCTCGCCCAGGGAGGGCAGCACCTGGCCGATGTAGTCCAGGAAGGTGCTGTTCGGTCCGATGATCAGCACGCCGCTCTTGTCCAGCTGCTTGCGGTACGTGTACAGCAGGTAGGCGGCGCGGTGCAGGGCCACCGCCGTCTTGCCGGTGCCGGGACCACCCTGCACTACCAGGACGCTGCGATGCGTGGACCGGATGATGTCGTCCTGCTCGCGCTGGATGGTCTCGACGATGTCGTTCATCTGTCCCGTGCGTGCGGCGTTGAGCGCGGACAGCAGAGCACTCTCACCGGCGACACCGTCCGATCCGGTGGCGACGCCGGCGTCCTGCGCCGTCCGGAGGTCCAGGTACTCGTCCGCCACCCCGGTGACGCGTCGACTGCGCGTCCGGATGTGGCGACGGCGTACGACGCCCTCGGGGGCGGCGGGCGTGGCGAGATAGAACGGGCGGGCCAGCGGGGCGCGCCAGTCGTAGAGCAACGACTGGTAGTCGTCGTCCTCGTCGAGGATGCCGACACGGCCGATGTAGCGCGGCGCGTCGTCCTCGACGTCGATCCGGCCGAAACACAGACCGTTCTCGGACGCGTCGTACTTCGCGATGTCGTCGTTGTAGAGAGCCGAGTAGGACTCGCGTTCGCTGCGCGCCTGCGGTGTCCCGCCCGTCTGGAGCAGGACGGCGCTGAGCCGGGACCGTGCATAGGTCCGCAGAGCGTCGAGGCGGTCGTAGAGCAGGGTGACGCGCTGTTGTTCCTGATCGAGGTCGGCGTCGTGCAGATCTGTCGGGGTGCCCTGATCCGGCACATGGTCTCCTGTACGCGAGTGGGGCGGGGTGACGAGGGCGGTCGTGCACCTCTCGGCGGCGCACGGAAGCGCCAGAAAAGTCTACGGGCTCCCGACGGCAACGGCCGGTGCCCCCGATCTCTCGGGAACACCGGCCGTGTGCTGCGGGGAAAAGATCAGAGGTACTGGTGCACCGTGCCCTCGACGCGGGCCCGTGCCTCCTTGGCGCGCTTCTCGGCGTCCTCGAGCGAGGCCTGCAACTGCTTCTGCGCGTCCTTGCTGGTGGACTTGTACTGCTTCTTGTACTCCTTGCGCGCTGCGTCGAACTGCTTGCGCGCGTCCTTGCCGGACTTCTTGGCCTGCTTGCGGGCCTTCTTGCCGTACTTCTCCGCCAGATCGCTGCCGTCGGCCTTGGCCTTCTCGGCCAGCTCGGCACCGCGGGACGCGGCGATCTCGGCGTACTTGCTGCCGCGATCCTGGGCGACGTCGGCGAACTCGGATGCGCGTGCCGCGGCCAGATCGGCCCACTTGGCACTGCGCTCCTTCGCCAGCTCGGCGAGCTTGCCGCCACGATCCTGGGCGACGTCCGCCAGCTCGGCGCCACGCTGCGAGGCGATCTCGACGAGCGGCTGTGCGCGCTCGGCGGCGACGCCCGCGAGCTCCTTGGCGCGCTCGCCGGCGTGGGCGAGCGTCTCGGAGCTGTCCGAGGAGGACACCAGCGGGAGGGCGCCGGCGACGGCGACCTTGGCCGACTTGGCCGCCTTGCGACCGCGCCAGGCGACGGACGGCTTGCCCTCGGTGTCGACGGCGGCGATGAGCAGGCCGCCGAGGAGGCTGACGTTCTTGATGAACTGGGTGCGCTGCAGCGCCTTCGCCTGCGGGTCCGTCTCGTTCCAGAAAGAGTGACCCGCGAGGGTCGTCGGGACGAGGCTGCCCGCGAGCACGGTGGACGCGAGGCGCGGCGCCCGACCGGTCGCGAGAAGGAATCCGCCGCCGATCTGCACCGCGGCGTTGATCTTGACCAGCGTCTCGGGGTCGGAGGGAACGTTCTGCGTCACCTCGTCGGGAAGGGCGTCCTGGCTCTTCTCGATCAGAGGCTTCGCGGCCTGAGCCCTTCCGGCGGGGTTGCGCAGCGCATCCACGCCTCCTGCGATGAAGATGGATGCGAGCATCGGTCGGGCGATCCGGCGGACAATCACTGAGCCTCCTGCGTTGCGGCTGTGGTGTGGGGGACTGCTCTGGCTGCACGAGTGCGGTTGTTCACGCCCATGACATGCATGTGACGCTCTCGAACTGTATCCATACCCCCCGCCCCGGCGATTGAATCGCGGGGCGGGCGGGGGACCGGATCGTGGTGACGGATCACCAGCCGCGGGTCCGCCATTCCTGAAGGTGAGGACGTTCCGAGCCCAGCGTCGTGTCCTTGCCGTGGCCCGGGTAGACGACCGTTCGATCGTCGTAGCGACCGAAGATCCGCGATTCCACGTCGTCCAGCAGCGACACGAAGTTCGCCTCTCCGTCGGTCTTGCCGACGCCGCCGGGGAAGAGCGAGTCGCCGGTGAACAGGTGCACGACGCCGCTCTCGGGGTCCGTGAGCGCCAGCGCGATCGACCCGGGAGTGTGGCCGCGGAGGTGGATCACGTCGAGGGTGACGTCGCCGACCTGCACGGAGTCGCCGTCGTCGAGCAGGCGGGTGGGGGCGACGGGGAGCGGTTCCGCATCGAGCGGATGTGCCGCCGACGGGGCGCCCGTCGCCGATGCGACGTCCTCGAGCGCCTGCCAGTGGTCGAAGTGCTGGTGCGTCGTGACGATCAGCGAGACCTCGGGTGCCACGTGGTCGACGACGGCGCGCAGCGTCGGAGCGTCGTTCGCGGCGTCGACGAGCAGCGATCGGCCCGTCCGGGAACAGACGACGAGGTAGGCGTTGTTGTCCATCGGGCCCACCGAGGTCTTCACGATCGTGGCGTGCGACAGGGTCCGGCGCTGCGAGCCCGTCCCCACGGACACCTCGCCGGTGTAGTCGTCGGAGATCGTCGGTGCATTCTCGGTCATGAGCGTGAGATTACCCACGATGACCGGTCGTGAGCCGGGCGCGGAGCCCGTCGGCCGGTCGAGTCTGTCGGACCTCGGGCATATGGTCGTCGAAGCCTGTCGTGTCCGAACACGACATGTCCGACGAAGAGTGGGCAGTTCACGCGGTCGACGAGAGAGTCGACGCAGCACGTTGCACGGCCGTGGGCCGTGACGAAGGAGAGGACAACCGTGGCGGATCGCCTGGTAGTGCAGGGCGCACGCGAACACAATCTCAAGGGCGTCGACATCGATCTGCCCCGGGACAGTCTCATCGTGTTCACCGGTCTGTCCGGGTCGGGCAAGTCGAGCCTGGCGTTCGACACCATCTTCGCCGAGGGTCAGCGCCGCTACGTCGAGTCGCTCTCGGCCTACGCGCGCCAGTTCCTGGGCCAGATGGACAAGCCGGACGTCGACTTCATCGAGGGCCTCTCGCCCGCGGTCTCGATCGATCAGAAGTCGACCAACCGCAACCCGCGGTCCACGGTCGGCACCATCACCGAGGTCTACGACTACCTGCGCCTGCTCTACGCACGCGCCGGCACGGCGCACTGCCCGCAGTGCGGTGAGCGCATCGCCAAGCAGTCGCCCCAGCAGATCGTCGACCAGGTACTCGCGATGGAGGAGGGCCTGCGTTTCCAGGTGCTCGCTCCCGTCGTGCGCACCCGCAAGGGCGAGTTCGTCGATCTCTTCGAGCAGCTCAACACGCAGGGTTACTCGCGTATCCGCGTCGACGGCACCGTGCACCAGCTCACCGATCCGCCCAAGCTGAAGAAGCAGGACAAGCACGACATCGAGGTGGTGGTCGACCGCCTGACCGTCAAGGCGTCGTCCAAGCAGCGACTCACCGACTCGGTGGAGACCGCGCTGCGCCTCGCCGACGGCATCCTGGTGCTCGACTTCGTCGACCGCGAGGAGAACGCCGCCGACCGTGAGCGCCGGTTCTCCGAGCGTCTGGCGTGCCCCAACGGGCACCCGCTGTCCGTCGACGAACTCGAACCCCGCGCGTTCTCGTTCAACTCGCCCTACGGCGCGTGCCCCGAGTGTGCGGGACTCGGCATCCGCAAGGAGGTCGACCCCGAACTGGTGGTTCCGGACCCCGATCTGAGCCTGGCGGACGGCGCCATCGCGCCGTGGTCCATGGGCCAGACGTCCGAGTACTTCGGCCGGCTGCTGTCCGGGCTCGCCGACGCCATGGGCTTCGACATCGACACCCCGTGGCGGAAGCTGCCGGCCAAGGTGAAGCGTGCCGTCCTCGAGGGCAGCGAGCATCAGGTGCACGTCCGCTACAAGAACCGGTACGGACGCACCCGGTCCTACTACGCCGAGTTCGAGGGCGTCATGCCCTTCCTGCACCGTCGGATGGATCAGACCGAGTCGGAGCAGATGAAGGAGCGCTACGACGGCTACATGCGGGAGGTCGACTGCCCGGTGTGCGAGGGTGCCCGCCTGCGCCCCGAGATCCTGTCCGTGACCATCGCCGCGGGCGATTTCGGGGACAAGTCCATCGCCGACGTGTGTGCACTGTCCATCTCGGAGTGCTCGAACTTCCTCAACACGCTGACGCTCGGTCCGCGTGAGGAGGCCATCGCCGGCCAGGTGCTCAAGGAGATCCAGGCCCGCCTCGGCTTCCTGCTGGACGTGGGACTCGAGTACCTCACGCTGTCGCGCGCGGCAGGAACGCTGTCGGGCGGCGAGGCGCAGCGCATCCGCCTCGCGACGCAGATCGGCAGTGGTCTCGTCGGAGTCCTGTACGTGCTGGACGAGCCGTCCATCGGCCTCCACCAGCGGGACAACCGCCGGCTCATCGACACGCTCACGCGGCTGCGCAACCTCGGCAACACGCTCATCGTCGTCGAGCATGACGAGGACACCATTCGCACGTCCGACTGGGTCGTCGACATCGGCCCGCTCGCCGGTGAGCGCGGCGGACGTGTCGTGCACAGCGGAACCTACGAGACGCTTCTCACCAACGCGGAGAGCCTCACCGGGGCGTACCTCTCGGGTCGCTCGGCCATCGATGTCCCGGCGGTACGTCGCCCGATCGATCCCAAGCGCAAGATCTCCGTGATCGGTGCCCGGGAGCACAACCTGCAGGACATCGACGTCAGCTTCCCGCTGGGAGTGCTCACCTCCGTGACGGGGGTGTCGGGATCGGGCAAGTCCACGCTGGTCAACGACATCCTGGCGACGGTGATGGCGAACAAGCTCAACGGCGCTCGTCAGGTACCCGGTCGGCACACCCGCGTCAACGGCCTCGACCAGCTGGACAAGCTGGTCCGGGTCGACCAGTCACCCATCGGCCGTACGCCGCGGTCCAACGCGGCCACCTACACCGGGGTGTTCGACAAGATCAGGACACTGTTCGCCGCGACGACCGAGGCCAAGATCCGCGGCTACCAGCCGGGTCGGTTCTCCTTCAACGTGAAGGGCGGCCGGTGCGAGGCGTGCTCGGGTGACGGCACCCTGAAGATCGAGATGAACTTCCTGCCGGACGTCTACGTGCCGTGCGAGGTGTGCCACGGTGCCCGGTACAACCGGGAGACGCTCGAGGTCCACTACAAGGGCAAGACCATCGCCGAGGTGCTGAACATGCCCATCGAGGAGGCGGCCGACTTCTTCGAACCGATCACCTCGATCCACCGGTACCTCAAGACGCTGAACGAGGTGGGCCTGGGCTATGTCCGTCTGGGGCAGCCGGCCACCACGCTGTCCGGCGGCGAGGCGCAGCGTGTGAAGCTGGCCGCAGAGCTGCAGAAGCGCTCCATGGGACGCACGGTGTACATCCTCGACGAGCCGACCACGGGTCTGCACTTCGAGGACATCCGCAAGCTGTTGCTGGTGATCAACGGTCTGGTGGACAAGGGCAACACCGTCATCGTCATCGAGCACAACCTGGACGTCATCAAGACGTCCGACTGGGTCATCGACATGGGACCCGAGGGCGGATCCGGCGGCGGAACGATGGTGGCCGAGGGCACTCCCGAGCAGATCGCCGCCGTGCCCGAGAGCTACACCGGCAAGTTCCTGCAGGAGTCTCTCGACGCCGCCTCGACCCCACCGGTCCCGGTCAAGCGGACCCGCAAGCGCGAGCCTGTCGCGGTCTCCTGACCGGGCCGTCGCGTGACGGTCAGTGGACGGGCCCGGTGTACTTCTCGCCGGGCCCGGCGCCGGGCGCGTCCGGGTGCGCCGACTGCTCGCGGAACGCCTTCTGCAGCGCCTGCAGCCCTTCGCGGATGGGGCCGGCGTGCGGCCCCAGGTACTCCACGGAGGCCGTGACCAGTCCGGCGAGTGCGGTGATCACGCGTCGCGCCTCGTCGAGGTCGAGGTGGGGGCTGTCGGACGGATCCGCGTCCGAGAGTCCCAGCTTCTCGGCGGCGGAGCTCATGAGCATCACCGCGGCGCGGCTGATGACCTCGATCGCAGGGACGTCGGCCAGTTCACGCACGTCCGGCTCGAGCTGCGGCGCATCGCCCTCCACCTGTGGAGCACCGGCCTGAACGGCATCATCGGGGGTCGTCATGACATCAGACGATGCCACGATGCGCCGACACCGACGTCCCCGCCCGGTGCGTGACCGGACGGATTCGGTCCGCGAGGGCACCTGGTGTTATTCTTCTTTCCACGACCGCCTTCAGGTGTGTCCGTGTCGGCGCGTGAGTGCCGGGCACGGATGCGGAACCCGGAGGCAGCAAGTGGAGTCCGACTCCCACCACCGCACGGTTCGCCGGGCAGTGGTTCCGGTCCTTCCCAGCCACATCGGGAAGTGGTGCGCTTCGTCGACGAGACGAGGTGGCCCGCGGATGGTGACATCCGTCGACCGGTCGGTACCGGACCCCGCTGCTCGCGATCTCGATCGTGAGCGACGGGGTTTTCGTCGTTCGGAAGGTTCCCGCGGGAACAAATCGGGTGGCCACGGTGTCGAGGTAGACGGAGAGCACGAGCGCCGGTGTGGAGCGCGTAGGACGGCGCACCGCATCGGGTCGAGCACCACCATCCGTCACCGCACTACCGAGGAGGCCCCATCAGCACTGAGACCCGCATCAACGATCGCATCCGAGTTCCCGAAGTCCGACTCGTCGGACCTGGCGGTGAACAGGTGGGGATCGTGCGTGTTGAAGATGCACTCCGCCTGGCTGTCGAAGCCGATCTCGACCTCGTCGAGGTCGCACCCGACGCCCGTCCGCCGGTCTGCAAGATCATGGACTACGGCAAGTTCAAGTACGAAGCCGCGCAGAAGGCTCGTGAGTCGCGCAAGAACCAGACGCTCACGGTCATCAAGGAGCAGAAGCTTCGTCCCAAGATCGACGACCACGACTACGAGACGAAGAAGGGCCATGTCGTCCGCTTCCTCGAGGCCGGGTCCAAGGTCAAGGTGACCATCATGTTCCGTGGACGCGAGCAGTCGCGGCCCGAACTCGGTTACCGCCTCCTGCAGCGCCTGGGCGCCGACGTCGCCGAGCACGGCTTCGTCGAGACCTCGGCCAAGCAGGACGGCCGCAACATGACGATGGTCCTGGCTCCGCACAAGGGCGCCAAGACCAGGGCGAAGGCAGCGGAGGCGTCCAACGCACCGCGCGCCACCGTGCCGCCGCCGGCCTCCGCGCCGACTGCTGCACCCGCCGCCGAGGCGACACCGCCGGCACCCGCTGCTCCGCAGACGCCGGCGACGCCGCAGGCACCAGCCACACCGAGCGCCTGAGCGTTCGGATCCACCAGCACCACCGACCGAAGTAACAGAACTGAGGACTCATGCCCAAGTCGAAGACTCACAGCGGCACCGCGAAGCGATTCAAGGTGTCCGGTAGCGGAAAGATCCTGCGCCAGAAGGCCGGCCGCCGCCACCTGCTCGAGCACAAGTCCTCGCGCGTGACGCGTCGCCTCGACGGCAAGGCCGTCGTCAGCCCCAACGACGTTCCCCGCGTCAAGCGGCTTCTCGGTCTCTGATCTCTTTCCCACCCGGGCCCTAGGCCCCACTACGACAGGATTCACCAGTGGCACGCGTGAAAAGGGCGGTCAACGCCCAGAAGAAGCGTCGTTCGATTCTCGAGGCGTCCAGCGGATACCGCGGGCAGCGTTCGCGTCTCTACACCAAGGCGAAGGAGCAGCAGCTCCACTCGCTCACCTACGCGTACCGCGATCGCCGCGCTCGCAAGGGTGACTTCCGCAAGCTGTGGATCACGCGTATCAACGCGGCAGCTCGGGCGAACGACATCACGTACAACCGTTTCGTGCAGGGTCTGAAGATCGCCGAGGTCGAGGTCGACCGCAAGATCCTCGCCGAGCTCGCGGTCTCCGACGCTGCGGCGTTCACCGCACTCGTCGAGATCGCCAAGGCGGCACTGCCTGCCGACATCAACGCACCGGCCGGAGAAGCAGCCTGATCAGGCGCTTCGACGACACTCCGTCACGACCCGCGGCGCCGCTCACCGAGCGGACTCCGCGGGTCGTTTCGGCTGTCAAGCTGCAGCGCGGCGTCGAACGTCGGCGAACCGGCCTCTTCCTCGCGGAGGGCGAGAACGCGGTGACCGAGGCGGTCGCCGCCGGTGTCGTGCGCGAGGTGTTCGCCACCGAGCGCTGGTTCGACGAGCACCGCGGACTGCTCGAGGCGTCGGCCGCGGCCGGTGCGCAGCCGCAGCTGATGACCGAGCGCGCGGCGAAATCGCTGTCGGACACCGTGACGCCGCCGGGAATCGTGGCCGTGTGCACGTCCGTCGTCGTCTCCCTGGCCGAGGCGTTGGCCGCGAACCCGTCACTCGTGACGGTCGTCGTCGACATCTCCGAGCCGGGCAACGCGGGCACCATCCTGCGCGTCTCGGACGCCGCCGGCGCCGGCGCGGTGATCTTCGCCGGGGACAGTGTCGATCCGCTGAACGGCAAGAGCGTCCGCGCGTCCGCCGGAAGTCTCTTCCATCTCCCCGTCGCACGGGAGCGTTCGGTGACGGCGGTACTCGACGCGGTCCGTGCGACCGGCGCCAGTCTGCTGGCGACTACCGTCGACGGTGAACTGGACCTCGACGACGCCGACGACGCGCTGGCCGGGCCCACCGCCTGGGTGTTCGGCAACGAGGCGCACGGGCTGTCCCGCGAGGTCGCGGCTGCTGCGGATCACCGGGTGCGCATTCCCATCCACGGCCGCGCCGAGAGTCTCAACCTCGCCACCGCGGCCGCCGTGTGTCTGTACGCCGGTGCGCGGGTGCAGCGCCGCGGGGGCACCGCCTAGGCTTTCCCCGCCGGGTTCTGCCCGGCGACCGTGAGGAGCACCGCGACAGAGGTGCTCGCCGATCGAGACGATGGAGTGTGTGGACGTGGAGCGCAACGAGGGTGAAGCGCAGGCCGATCAGGCCGCTGCCGACGCGGAGGCGCTGACCGACGCGGCGCTGGACGCAGCCGTCACCGAGGCCGAGTCCGCCTTCGCCGCCGCGTCCGACATCGACGCTCTGTCCGAGGCCAAGATCCACCACATCGGGAACAAGGCGCCCCTCGCGCTCGCACAGCGCGCGTTGGGCTCGCTACCGAAGGCCGAGCGGGCCGACGCCGGCAAGCGGGTCAAGGTGGCGCGTGACCGCGTGCGGATCGCGTTCGACGATCGTCGTGAGGTGCTGCTCGCCGAACGTGACGCGGCCGTGCTCGTCGCCGAGGCGATCGACGTGACCCTGCCGTCCGTCCGCCGCCCGGTGGGTGCCCGCCATCCCATCACCGTCATCGCCGATCAGGTCGCCGACGTCTTCGTGGCGATGGGGTGGGAGGTGGCCGAGGGCCCGGAGGTGGAGACCGAGCACTTCAACTTCGACGCGCTCAACTTCCTGCCCGACCATCCCGCGCGGACGATGCAGGACACGTTCCACGTCGCGCCCGAGGGATCTCGTCAGGTGCTGCGCACGCACACCTCGCCGGTGCAGGTGCGGTCGATGCTCGAGCGCGACCTGCCGATCTACGTGGTGTGCCCCGGGCGTACGTTCCGTACGGACGAACTCGACGCGACGCACACGCCCGTCTTCCATCAGGTCGAGGGACTCGCCGTGGACAAGGGGCTCACGCTCGCCAATCTCCGCGGCACGCTCGACGCGTTCGCGCGTGCGCTGTTCGGCCCGGAGACGCGGACCCGGATGCGCCCCAACTACTTCCCGTTCACCGAGCCGTCCGCGGAGGTGGACGTGTGGTTCCCCCGCAAGAAGGGTGGAGCGGGCTGGGTCGAGTGGGGTGGCTGCGGCATGGTGAATCCGAACGTGCTGCGCGCCTGTGGCGTCGACCCGGAGATCTACAGCGGGTTCGCCTTCGGTATGGGCCTCGAGCGAACGCTGCAGTTCCGCAACGACATTCCCGACATGCGCGACATCGTCGAGGGCGACGTGCGGTTCAGCCTGCCTTTCGGCGTGGCCGGCTGACGCTCGGCCCCTGCAGACAAGCATTCAGACAGAGAGAGTGGAGAAGTCGTGCGAGTGCCCCAGTCCTGGTTGACCGAGGTCGTCCGGAAGGCCGCTCCCGAGTGGAGCGTCACTGCTGACGAGCTCGACGCGGGGTTCGTGTCCGTCGGCTTCGAGATCGAGGACGTCATCCCCCTTCCTGTGATCACGGGCCCGTTGGTCGTCGGCCGTGTGCAGTCCATCGAGGAGTTGACCGAGTTCAAGAAGCCGATCCGCTTCTGCCTGGTCGAGGTGGGCGAGGCGGAGCCCCGCGGAATCGTGTGCGGTGCACGGAACTTCGCGGAGGGCGACCTCATCGTGGCCGCACTTCCCGGCAGTGTTCTGCCCGGCGGGTTCGCCATCGCCGCGCGGTCCACGTACGGGCGCACGTCCGACGGCATGATCTGCTCGGTGTCCGAGCTCGGTATCGGTTCGGATCACTCCGGCATTCTCGTGCTGCCTGCCGGCACGGCCGAGCCCGGCGACGACGCACTCGCCGTTCTGGGCATGGACGACACCGTGTTCGACGTCAATGTGACGCCCGATCGCGGATACGCCCTGAGCGTGCGCGGTCTCGGCCGCGAACTGGCGTGCGGTTTCGACGTGGACTTCGTCGATCCCGCCGACGCCCCGCAGCCCGTCGTGTCCGCGGCCGCCTCCGAGGGCGAGGCGTGGCCCGTCGACGTCCGTTCCGAGTCGGGTGCCACCCGTTTCGCCGCGCGCCGCGTCGTGGGCATCGATCCGGCGGCGGTGACCCCCTGGACGATCCAGCGGCGGCTGCTGCTGTCCGGGGTGCGACCCATCTCGCCCGCGGTCGACGTCACCAACTACGTCATGCTCGAACTGGGCCAACCACTCCACGCGTTCGACGCTTCCGCGCTCTCGGGCGGGTTGGTGGTCCGCCGGGCCGAGGCGGGGGAGACGCTCCGCACCCTCGACGACACCGTGCGCACCCTCGACCCGGAGGACGTCGTCATCGCGGACGAGTCCGGCGTGGTGTCGTTGGCCGGTGTCATGGGTGGCGCATCCACCGAGGTGGGCGACGAGACCACCGACATCCTGCTCGAGGCGGCCATCTGGAGCCCGCTCGCCGTGTTCCGCACCGCGCGCCGTCACCGGCTGCCCAGTGAGGCCAGCCGTCGCTACGAACGAGTGGTGGACTCCGCTCTCCCGGTGCGCGCGCTCGACCGTGCCGCCGCACTGCTGGCCTCGATCGCGGGCGGCCGGGTGGAGCCGCTGCTCACCGACATCGGTGCACCGACGGTGTCCGACACCGTGACCATGGATCTCGACCTGCCGGACCGGGTGGCGGGTGTGACCTATCCGAGCGGAACCGCGGTGCGCCGCCTCACCCAGGTCGGGTGCGAGGTCGTCGTGGACGTGTCCGAGGCCGGGCGCGGGGTGGCCGTAGTGACGCCGCCGACGTGGCGTCCCGACCTCCGTCAGGCCGCCGACCTGGTCGAGGAGGTGCTGCGACTCGAGGGACTGGAGTCCATTCCGTCCGTCCTGCCGCACGCTCCCGCGGGCCGCGGACTCACCGCCGCCCAGCGTCGTCGCCGGGCGGTGGGTCGGGCACTGGCCTACACGGGGCACGTCGAGGTCCTCGCGCCCGTGTTCCTGCCGGCCGGGGTCTTCGACGTCTGGGGACTCGACGCGGACGATCCGCGCCGGGTGACCACGCGGGTGCTCAATCCGTTGGAGGCGGACCGACCCGAACTGGCGACCACTCTCGTCCCGGGCCTCCTGGAGATCGCCCAGCGCAACGTCTCGCGCGGACAGCGGGATCTGGCGCTGTTCGCCGTCGCGCAGGTCGTCGAACCGGGCGAGGGCACGCGCCCGATCGATGCGCTCGCCGTCGACCGTCGTCCCACCGAGGACGAGATCGACGCTCTGAAGCAGTCGTTGCCGGTGCAGCCGCTGCACGCTGCCGTCGTCCTGACCGGTGCGGTGACGGCACCCGGGCCGTGGGGCCCCCGGCCGTCCTGCCGACGCCACCGATGCCTTCAGCGCAGCGAGGACGATCGCGAGCGCGTCCGGTGTCGAGGTGGAACTCCGGTCCGCCCAGTACCTTCCGTGGCATCCGGGCAGGTGTGCCGAAGTCGTTGTCGACGGTGTCGTGGTCGGGCACGCGGGTGAGCTGCATCCCGGTGTCCTCGAGCGCGCCGGTCTGCCGCCGCGGACCTGCGCGGTGGAGATCGACCTCGATCGCGTTCCCACCCGCGAGCCGCTGCCGTCGCCGTCCATCTCGCCGTTCCCCGCCGTGCTGCAGGACGTCGCGGTCGTCGTCGACGAGTCCGTCCCGGCCGCCGCCGTGCAGTCGGCTCTGGTGTCCGGGGCGGGCCCACTCCTCGAGGACATTCGTGTCTTCGACGTGTTCTCCGGCGATCAGGTCGGTGCCGGCCGGAAGTCGCTGGCTTTCGCCCTGCGGTTCCGAGCGGCCGACCGTACTTTGACCGAGGACGAGGCGAGTGCCGCTCGCGATGCCGCCGTCGCGGCAGCGGCGACGGCGGTGGGAGCCGAACTCCGACACTGACGGTGCGCCGCTTTTGAATGAGCTTGCACCGTCATGCATAATCATCGTATGGACAGTGCATCGACATCGACGGGCACCCGGGTGGCCGTCGCGGGCGCCAGTGGCTACGCGGGTGGCGAGATCCTGCGTCTGCTGCTCGGACACCCGGCAGTGCTCGACGGCCGGATGACCATCGGCGCCCTGACGGCCGGTGGAAACGCCGGAACCACGCTGGGGCAACACCATCCGCATCTCGTTCCGCTCGCGGACCGCGTGCTGGTGGACACGGACGCCGCGGCCCTGGAGGGGCACGACGTCGTGTTCCTCGGGCTCCCGCACGGGAAGTCAGCCGCCCTCGCCGAACAGCTGTCGGACTCCACGCTGATCATCGACTGCGGTGCCGACTTCCGGTTGACCGACGCCGCCGCCTGGGATCGCTGGTACGGCGGGGAACACGCCGGACACTGGCCCTACGGCATGCCCGAGTTGCCCGGTGGTCGGGACGCCCTGGTCGGAGCGACGCGCATCGCGGTCCCGGGGTGCTATCCCACGGCCTCGTCGCTGGCTCTGGCGCCCGCGTTCGCTGCCGGCATGGTCGAGCCCCGCGTGACCGTGGTGGCCGTGAGCGGCACCTCCGGCGCCGGTCGTGCGGCGAAGCCGGACCTGCTGGGTTCCGAGGTCATGGGGTCGGTCCGTGCCTACGGTATCGCCGGTGCACATCGCCACACGCCGGAGATCACGCAGAACTTGTCCGCCATCGCCGGCACCGAGGTGATCGTGTCGTTCACTCCCGTGCTGGCTCCGATGCCGCGCGGCATCCTGGCGACGTGCACCGCTCCGACGACAGTGTCGGCCTCCGAGGCGCGTGCGGTCTACGAGAAGTACTGCGCCGACGAACCTTTCCTCCACCTTCTCCCGGAGGGTCAGCTGCCGCAGACGGGGTCGGTGCTCGGGTCCAACGCGGTCCACCTGCAGGTGGCGGTCGACGAGGACGCGGGACTGCTCGTGGTCCTCGCCGCCATCGACAATCTGACGAAGGGCACCGCCGGTGCCGCGGTGCAGTCGATGAACATCGCTCTCGGACTCCCCGAGAGCGCCGGACTCTCCACGGTGGGAACAGCACCATGACCGACCACAGCCAGTCCTCTCCCGACGCCCCCACGCGCGCTCCCGGGGTTCTCGTCCGCACACAGGGTGTGACGTCGGCAGCGGGATTCAGGGCCGCCGGGGTCGAGGCCGGTCTCCGGGCCAAGGGGGGCCTCGACGTCGCCCTCGTGGTCAACGAGGGCCCCGATCTGGCAGCGGCCGGTGTCTTCACCCTGAACAAGATCAAGGCTGCGCCCGTCCTGTGGTCACAGCAGGTGCTGACCTCCGGTCGGCTCCGCGCCGTCGTCCTGAACTCGGGCGGCGCCAACGCCTGCACCGGCGCGCCCGGATTCCAGGACACGCACCGTACCGCTGAGCACCTCGCATCGACCCTCAGCGACTGGGGAACTGAGACGGGCGCCGGCGAGATCGCCGTGTGTTCGACCGGACTGATCGGCGACCGGTTGCCCATGGACAAGGTGCTCGGCGGTGTCACCGAGGTGGTGCACGAGCTCGCCGGAGGCATCTCGGGCGGCACCGATGCGGCCTACGCGATCATGACGACCGACACCCGGCCGAAGCAGGCCGCGATCCACCACGAGAACGGCTGGAACGTGGGCGGCATGGCCAAGGGCGCCGGCATGCTGGCGCCCTCGCTGGCGACGATGCTGTGTGTCGTCACCACGGACGCGGTGGCTAGCGCCGATCAGCTCGATCGCGCCCTCCGGCACGCGACGGCACAGTCCTTCGACCGACTCGACGTGGACGGCGCGACCTCCACGAACGACACGGTGCTGCTCCTCGCGTCCGGTGCCAGCGGCATCGAGACGACACAGGAGGAACTCGACGCCGCTGTCCTCGCGGTGTGCGACGACCTCGCGGATCAGCTGATGGCCGATGCGGAGGGCGTGACCAAGCGGATCATCGTCAGGGTCGGTGGTGCCGAGTCCGAACAGGACGCACTAGTGGCGGCGCGAACCATCGCACGCGATTCCCTCGTCAAGACGGCGCTGTTCGGCTCCGATCCCAACTGGGGCCGCGTTCTCGCCGCTGTGGGCATCGCGCCGGTCGCGCTCGATCCCGATCGCATCGTCGTGTCGTTCAACGGCAATCCCGTGTGCGTCGACAGCATGGGTGTGCCCGGCGCTCGTGAGGTCGATCTCTCGGCCGTCGACATCACGGTCGAGGTGGACCTCGGTGTCGGCTCCGCGTCGGCGTCGATCAGGACCACGGATCTGTCGCACGCCTACGTCGAAGAGAACTCGGCGTACTCGTCATGACGTCGTCCGAGCCCGTGTCCGCACACGACACCGCACGCATCCTCGCCGGCGCCCTCCCGTGGCTCCAGCAGTGGACGGGCAAGGTCGTCGTGGTCAAGTACGGCGGCAACGCCATGATCGACGATCGACTCAAGGCCGCGTTCGCGGCCGACATGGCGTTCCTGCGCACCGTCGGTATCCACCCGGTGGTCGTGCACGGCGGCGGTCCCCAGATCACCGCCATGCTCACTCGACTCGGACTGGTGGGGGAGTTCCGCGGCGGCTTCCGCGTGACGACGCCCGAAGTGATGGACGTCGTGCGCATGGTCCTGTTCGGGCAGGTCGGTCGCGAGCTGGTCGGACTGATCAACGCGCACGGCCCCTACGCTGTCGGCATCTCCGGCGAGGACGCGCACCTGTTCACGGCGACTCGACGCACCGTGACCGTCGACGGTGTCGCCACCGACATCGGTCTGGTGGGCGACGTGACGACGGTGAATCCCGCTGCGGTGCACGACCTCATCGAGGCCGGGCGCATCCCGGTCGTCTCGACTATCGCTCCCGACGCGGACGGCGTCGTGCACAACATCAACGCGGACACCGCGGCCGCGGCCCTCGCGGAGGCGCTCGGCGCGCAGAAGCTCGTCGTCCTCACCGACGTCGAGGGGCTCTACACGAACTGGCCGGACCGCGGGTCGCTCGTCTCGGAGATCGAGGCGGACGTCCTCGCCGAACTGCTGCCCGGCCTGGACGCCGGCATGGTCCCCAAGATGGAGGCGTGTCTGCGCGCGGTGCGCGGGGGAGTTCCCAGCGCCCATGTCATCGACGGTCGACTCGAGCACTCCGTGCTCCTGGAACTGTTCACCGGCGAGGGCATCGGCACGATGGTGCACGACGGCAGTACGAGAGGACGGGCATGACCAGCACGGAGCAACTGCAGCAACGCTTCTCGAATGCGCTGATGAACAACTACGGCGTGCCGCGCGTGGCGCTGGTCGGCGGTTCGGGAGCCGTGGTGACGGACGCCGACGGCAAGGAGTACCTCGATCTCCTCGCCGGGATCGCGGTCAACATCCTCGGCCACGGACATCCTGCCGTCGTCGAGGCGGTCTCCGCCCAGCTGACGACGCTGGGCCACACGTCCAACCTCTACGCGGCGCCGCCGTCGATCGAACTGGCGGAGCACCTCCTCGAGCACCTCGGTCACGCGGCCGGCGGCGATGCTCGGGTGTTCCTCTGCAACTCCGGCACCGAGGCGAACGAGGCCGCCTTCAAGATCGCGCGTCTCACGGGTCGACCGAACATCATCGCGGCGGAGAACGCGTTCCACGGTCGGACCATGGGAGCCCTCGCGCTCACGGGGCAGGCGGACAAGCGGGCTCCGTTCGAGCCCATGCCCGCCGGTGTGTCGCACGTTCCCTACGGCGACATCGCCGCGCTCGAGGCGGCGGTCAACGAGAACACGGCCGCCGTCTTCCTCGAACCGATCATGGGTGAGGGCGGAGTCGTCGTCCCGCCGGAGGGCTATCTGCCCGCAGCGCGCGAGATCACTGCGCGCCACGGCGCCCTGCTGATCCTCGACGAGGTCCAGACGGGCATCGGCCGTACGGGGTGGTTCTACGCCCATCAGCGGTTCGGCATCGTCCCGGACGTCATCACCCTGGCGAAGGGGCTGGGCGGGGGACTGCCCATCGGCGCCTGCATCGGCATCGGCCCGGCAGCCGCCATGCTCACCCCGGGCAAGCACGGGACCACGTTCGGTGGCAACCCGGTGTGTTCGGCGGCGGCCCTGGCGGTGCTGCGCACTCTCGCGTCCGAGGATCTGCTCTCGCACGCCGACCGGCTGGGCAAGATCCTGCGACACGACATCGAGGCGCTCGGACATCCCCTCGTCGATCACGTACGGGGTGCGGGCCTTCTGCTGGGCATCGTCCTCACCGAGCCGGTGGCGGCCGATGTCGAGACCGCGGCCCGCCACGCAGGCTTCCTGGTGAACGCGGCGCAGGCGAACGTCCTGCGTCTGGCGCCGCCCCTGATCATCACGGACGAGCAGGCAGCATCGTTCGTCCGTGCACTTCCCGCGGTCCTCGACGAGGCGCGGCCGACAGCAGAGGCGACCTCGTGACACTGCGGCACTTCCTTCGAGACGACGATCTCTCCCCCGAGGAGCAGGCCGAGATCCTCGCTCTCGCAGCCGAACTCAAGAAGGCACCGTTCTCGCGGCGCCCGCTGGAGGGTCCGCGCGGCGTCGGCGTCATCTTCGAGAAGAACTCGACGCGCACCCGCTTCTCGTTCGAGATGGGCATCGCGCAGCTCGGCGGCCACGCAGTGGTCGTCGACGGCCGCAGCACGCAGCTCGGACGCGAGGAGACGCTGCAGGACACCGGGCGCGTGCTGTCCCGCTACGTCGACGCCGTCGTATGGCGCACGTTCGGGCAGAAGCGCCTCGAGCAGATGGCGACGGGGGCGAGCGTGCCCATCGTCAACGCGCTGTCCGACGATTTCCACCCCTGCCAGGTGCTGGCCGATCTCCAGACGCTCGCCGAGCGCAAGGGATCGTTGAGAGGTCTGCGCCTCTCGTACTTCGGCGACGGTGCCAACAACATGGCGCACTCCCTCATGCTCGGCGCCGTCACCGCCGGCGTCGACGTCACGATCGCCGCCCCGGAGGGCTTCGTGCCGGACCCGTCGGTGCTGGCTGCCACGCAGGAGCGCGGTGAGCGGACGGGAGCGAGCGTGACCGTCACGAACGATCCGATCGCCGCCGCGACCGGAGCCGACGTGCTGGTCACCGACACGTGGACATCGATGGGACAGGAGAACGACGGCCTGGACCGCGTCGGACCCCTCCGCCCGTTCCAGATCAACGAGTCGCTGCTCGACCGTGCCGACTCGGAGGCACTCGTCCTGCACTGCCTCCCGGCCCACCGCGGCGAGGAGATCAGCGACACGGTGCTCGACGGCCCTCGCAGCGTCGTGTGGGACGAAGCCGAGAACCGGTTGCACGCACAGAAGGCCGTCCTGGTGTGGCTACTCGAGCAGGCGGCATCGGGACGACGGACGCCGTGACCGCCGAGTCGCAGGGCCCGGTGACGTCGTCGACGCGCGCCGGGCGCCAGGCGCGCGTCGTGGCCCTGCTCTCCACCCACCAGGTCCGATCGCAGCAGGAACTCCAGTCGCTGCTCGCGGCGGAGGGGATCGAGGCCACCCAGGCCACTCTCTCCCGCGATCTCGACGAGTTGGGCGCCGTCAAACTTCGCGCCGCCGACGGCGGTGCGGGCGTCTACGTCGTTCCCGAGGACGGCAGCCCGGTCCGAGGGGTCGCGGGCGGCACCGATCGGCTCTCCCGGCTGCTCGGCGAGTTGCTCGTCTCCACCGACGCCAGCTCCACGATGGCCGTTCTCCGCACGCCGCCCGGAGCCGCGCACTATCTCGCCAGTGCACTGGACCGGGCGGCACTGCCCGAGATTGTGGGAACGGTCGCGGGGGATGACACCATCTTCGTGATTGCCCGCGATCCGCTGTCCGGACGCGAGCTCGCCGACCGCATCGAGAATCTCGCGCGCTGAACCACCAGTCCGAATCCCAGAACGTCCGAATCACACGAAGGAGCACACACCCCATGGCCGAACGCGTCATCCTCGCCTACTCCGGCGGTCTCGACACCTCTGTCGCCATCAGCTGGATCGGCCGCGAGACCGGCAAGGAGGTGGTCGCCGTGGCGATCGACCTCGGCCAGGGTGGCGAGGACATGGAGGTCATCCGGCAGCGCGCACTCGACTGCGGCGCTGTCGAAGCCGTCGTCGTCGACGCTCGGGACGAGTTCGCGGACGAGTACTGCCTGCCGACCATCCAGTCGAACGCCCTCTACATGGACCGCTACCCGCTGGTGTCGGCCATCAGCCGTCCCCTCATCGTCAAGCACCTCGTCGAGAATGCGCGCTCGCACGGCGGCACCGTCGTGGCTCACGGCTGCACCGGCAAGGGCAACGACCAGGTCCGCTTCGAGGTCGGCTTCAACACGCTCGCGCCCGAGCTCGAGGTGCTGGCCCCCGTGCGCGACTACGCCTGGACCCGCGAGAAGGCCATCGCCTTCGCCGAGGAGAACAGCATCCCCATCAACGTCACCAAGAAGTCGCCGTTCTCGATCGACCAGAACGTGTGGGGTCGCGCCGTGGAGACCGGGTTCCTCGAGGATCTGTGGAACGCCCCGACCAAGGACGTCTACGACTACACCGAGGATCCGACGGCCAACTTCAACGCGCCGGACGAGCTGGTCATCACATTCGACAAGGGACGTCCGACCGCCATCGACGGCCGCCCGGTGTCGGTGCTGCAGGCGATCCAGGAACTGAACACCCGTGCGGGCAAGCAGGGTGTCGGCCGCCTCGACGTGGTCGAGGACCGGCTCGTCGGCATCAAGAGCCGCGAGGTCTACGAGGCTCCCGGCGCCATGGTCCTGATCCGTGCCCACGAGGAGCTCGAGCACGTCACCCTCGAACGCGAGCTCGGCCGCTACAAGCGGCACACGGACCAGAAGTGGGCCGAGCAGGTCTACGACGGCCTGTGGTTCTCGCCGCTCAAGGGTGCACTCGACACCTTCGTCCAGCACACCCAGGAGCACGTGTCCGGCGAGATCCGCTTGGTGCTGCACGCCGGCACCGTCGTCGTGAACGGTCGTCGCAGCGGGGAGTCGCTGTACGACTTCAACCTCGCGACCTACGACGCGGGCGACACCTTCGATCAGTCGTCGGCCAAGGGCTTCGTGCAGCTGCACGGCCTGTCGTCCAAGATCGCCGCCAGCCGTGACCGTGGCGCGGTGGCGGCGCAGGGACAGTCGGACCTGTGACGTCACCCGCTCACGGCACCAACGCGGGCGCTCTGTGGGGTGGGCGCTTCGCGTCGGGTCCCGCGGAAGCCATGGCGGCGCTGAGCAAGTCGACCCACTTCGACTGGGTGCTCGCCCCGTACGACGTCCGTGCCTCCAAGGCTCACGCACGTGTGCTCAACTCGGCCGGCCTACTGACGGCGGGCGATCTCGAGGCGATGCTCACCGGCCTCGATCAGCTCGCCGCCGACGTCGACTCGGGTGCGTTCGGTCCCGCAGAGTCCGACGAGGACGTGCACGGCGCACTCGAGCGCGGGCTGATCGACCGGGTCGGTCCCGAGCTCGGCGGCAGGTTGCGTGCCGGCAGGTCGCGCAACGACCAGGTCGCGACCCTGTTCCGGATGTGGCTGCGGGACGCGGTGCGGCGGGTGTCGGCGGGCGTGCTGGACGTGGTCGAGGCCCTCACCGCGCAGGCGCAGGCACATCCCGACGCGGCGATGCCGGGCAAGACGCACTCGCAGGCCGCGCAGCCGGTCCTGCTCGCGCATCATCTGCTCGCACACACCCATCCGCTGCTGCGGGACGTGCAGCGCTTCCGGGACTTCGACGGCCGCGCCGCGGTGTCGCCCTACGGTTCGGGCGCCCTGGCGGGCTCGTCGCTCGGACTCGACCCGGAGAAGATCGCCGCGGAGCTCGGGTTCGACGGTTCCGCGGAGAACTCGATCGACGCGACGAGTTCGCGCGACTTCGCCGCCGAGGCGGCGTTCGTCCTGGCCATGACTGCCGTGGACCTGTCGCGTCTCGCCGAGGAGATCGTGTCGTGGAGCACCCCGGAGTACGGCTACGTGACACTCGCCGACGCATGGTCGACGGGCAGTTCGATCATGCCGCAGAAGAAGAACCCGGACGTCGCGGAGCTCACGCGCGGCAAGACCGGGCGACTGATCGGCAATCTCACCGGTCTGCTCGCGACGCTCAAGGCTCAGCCCCTCGCGTACAACCGTGATCTGCAGGAGGACAAGGAGCCCGTCTTCGACTCGGTGCTCCAGCTCGAGATGCTTCTGCCCGCCCTGACCGGGTTGGTGTCCACCCTCACCTTCCACACCGACCGGCTGCGCGAGCTGGCGCCGGCGGGATTCACGCTGGCGACGGACATCGCCGAGTGGCTCGTCCGCAACGGTGTGCCGTTCCGGCACGCCCACGAGGTGGCAGGCGACTGCGTGCGACGTGCGGAGTCGCGCGGTGTGGGTCTGGACGAACTGACCGACGAGGAGTTCGCGACGATCGACCCGGCGCTCACACCGGAGGTCCGCTCGGTGCTCACCGTCGACGGATCCATCGGCTCGCGGGACAGCCGCGGCGGTACCGCGCCCGCGCGGGTGGCGGAGCAGATCATCGTGGTCCAACGCACCGCGGGCGAGCTCAGGACGTGGATCACGGCCTGACAGGACGACCCGATCCGAGCGGTCGGAGTGGTGTGAGACGCTGTGTCCTCATCGGTCGACGAGTCGTGGACCACACCGACCGAATCGATGCCGCCTTCGAGGAGTGCAGTTGCTGGGAATCGACACCGGGTCGGTCGCGACGTCGTTGCGGCGTGTGGTCGCCACGGCGCAGAACGGGCTCGAGGTCATCCGTCTCGGGGGACTCGAGACGGATGCCGTTCCGTCTCCCTTCTCGGTGGTCGCGCGCGATCGTATGTACCGGCTGCGTCGGTACTTCCCGGAGTCCGAGCAGACGGGTCCGCCCGTCGTGCTCGTACCGCCGATGATGATGTCGGCCGACGTCTACGACGTCACCCGCGACCAGGGCGGCGTCGGTATCCTGCACGAGGCGGGGATGGACCCCTGGGTGGTCGACTTCGGTTCGCCGGCCACCGAGGAGGGCGGGTGGAACCGGACGCTGGCGGACCACATCGTCGCGATCAGCGAGATCATCGACATCGTCGCCGAGCGAACGGGTCGCGAGGTCCACCTCGGTGGGTACTCGCAGGGCGGCATGTTCTGTTACCAGGCCGCCGCGTACCGCTCGAGTCGCGACATCGCCAGCATCATCACGTTCGGCAGTCCGGTGGACACCCTCGCGGCGCTCCCTCTCGGGATCCCGGCGAACGTGGCCACCAAGGGTGCCGAGTTCCTCGCCGAGCACGTGTTCACGCGTCTCGCGGTGACCGACTGGATGGCCCGCACCGGGTTCCAGTTGCTCGACCCGGCCAAGACCGTCAAGTCGCGCATCGACTTCCTGCTCCAGCTCCACGACCGGGACGCGCTCCTGCCCCGCGAGTCCCAGCGCCGGTTCCTCGCGATGGACGGGTGGGTCGCCTGGTCGGGCCCGGCGGTCGCGGAACTGTTGACGCAGTTCGTCGTGCACAACCGCATGATGACGGGTGGGTTCTCCATCCGCGGCAAGGTCGTCTCGCTCGCGGAACTGACCATGCCGATCCTCGCGTTCGTGGGGGAGGTCGACGACATCGGCCAACCGCTCGCGGTGCGCGGCATCCGCAAGGCGGCTCCGCGGGCCAAGGTGTACGAAGCAGGGCTCCGCGCCGGGCACTTCGGACTGGTGGTGGGGAGCACCGCAGCCACGCAGACGTGGCCGAGCACGGCGGGGTGGATCCGGTGGCGCGAGGGCCTGGGGCCGCGGCCGGTCGAGGTGCACGCCATGGGGTACGACGAGCACCCGGCCTCGGAGAGCGGCGTGTCGGTGGGAAATCGTCTCGTCCACACCGCGGCCACCATCGCCGAGGTCGGCCTGGGTCTCGGTCGCGGCATCGCCTCGGCGGCGGCCGGGGGCCGTGAAGGGGTCTCGTGAGATCTCGTCCGAGGCCGCTCGCACACTGCCCCGTCTCGCCAGACTCGGCCAGCTGCAACCTCATTCGCAGGTCTCCCTCGGTCGTCTGCTCGGTGAGCAGGCTCGGCGCGCGAGTGCCGGTGAGTGCTTCGTGTTCGACGACCGTGTGTACTCCTACGCCGCCGTGGACCAGCGCATCGACAACGTGGTGCGCGGCCTGATCGTCAACGGTGTACGCCCCGCGATGCACGTCGGAGTGCTGATGGAGACACGTCCGAGCGCACTCGCCGCCGTCGCCGCACTGTCCCGCATCGGTGCGGTGGCCGTCATGCTGCAGCCCACCAGCGATCTCTCGGCGTCGCTGCGACTCGGGCGCGTCGAACTGCTGATCGTCGACCCCGACAATCTGGCCGGATCCGTCGACCACGGACTGGACGTGCTGGTCCTGGGCGGCGGCGAGTCCCGCTCGCTCGACATCGAGGACTCCGACCTGGTCGTGGATCTCGAGCAGGTCGACCCGTCGACGGTGGAGTTGCCGGGGTGGTACGTCCCCAACCCCGGGCGCGCACGGGAACTCGCCTTCGTGCTGTTCAGCGGGAACGACGACACCCTGGATGCCAAGTTCATCACCAACTACCGCTGGGCTCTGTCGGCCTTCGGTACGGCCAGCTCCGCAGGTCTGTCCCGCGGCGACACCGTGTACTGCCTGGCGCCGCTGCACCATTCGGCCGGACTGCTCGTGGCGGTGGGCGGCGCGTTGGCGGGCGGGTCCCGCATCGCGCTGTCGCGCGGTGTCGAGCCCGAGCGCTTCGCGGACGAGGTGCAGCGCTACGGCGTCACGGTCGTGTCCTACACGTGGACCATGATGCGGGACATCCTGACGTCGGAGTCCCT
Source organism: Rhodococcus sp. SORGH_AS_0301 (assembly GCF_030818285.1). Classification (NCBI taxonomy): domain Bacteria; kingdom Bacillati; phylum Actinomycetota; class Actinomycetes; order Mycobacteriales; family Nocardiaceae; genus Rhodococcus; species Rhodococcus sp. SORGH_AS_0301. The sequence goes on along the minus strand of NZ_JAUTAC010000002.1, from coordinate 2,031,632 downwards.
TCCGCACCGAGGACAGCACGCCGTACGGCTCCTCATCGGATCGGGCATGCCCACCAACCTGTGGCGGCACACGCTCGAACGACTGGCACCTGCGCGGGTACTCGAGTTCTACGCGTCCACCGAGGGCGACGTCGTCCTCGCGAACGTGGCGGGAACGAAGATCGGGGCAAAGGGTCGCCCGCTGCCGGGCAGTGCACGGGTGGAACTCGCGGCATACGACGCCGTCTCGGGTCGGTACCTCGTGGACGAGCAGGGATTCGTCCGACACTGTGAGACCGGCGAACCCGGCCTGTTGCTCGGCCGCCCCGGACTGGACGACTCCAGCGGCGCGTTCATGCGTGGTGTCTTCAGTGCCGGCGACGTGTGGACTCCGACCAACCTGCTGTTCCGCCGGGACGAGGGCGGTGACTACTGGTTGCTCGGGCACAAGCGCTCGGTGATCACCACCGCACGCGGACCCGTCTACCCGCAGCCGATAGCCGACGCGATCGGCGAGGCGGAGCCGGTGGACCTGGCCGTGGCGTACGGCATCGGGGAGCACGGTGACCAGTGGTCGGTGTGCGCGGTGACCGTGCGGGCGGGTCAGAACCTCACGGCATCGATGGTGTCGGACGCGCTGCTGGTGTTGGATCCGGCCGAGCGACCCGACGTCGTGCACGTGGTCGCGGACATCCCGCTGAGCCGCGCGTTCCGACCACTCGACGACACGCTGCGCGCTGCCGGACTGCCCGGTCCGGGGGTCAAGACCTGGTATCTGGCGTCGACGTCCGGCGAGTACAAGCGCATGACGAAGGCAGTGGCGGCGGAGCGCTTCACCGCGCATCAGTAGGGTGAGACCGCGTCGGAAGACCGACGCGACGACGGAACGAGGAGTCCTCTTGAGCGTCGATGCTCGCTTGCACAGCATTCTCGCCTGCCCGCAGGACAAGGGTCCGCTTCTGCTGATCCAGGACGAGCTGCTCTACAACCCCCGGCTGCGCCGTGTCTACCCCATCGAGAACGGCATTCCGGTGCTGCTCATCGACGATGCGCGTGACGCCACCGACGCCGAGCACGAGGACATTCTGGCTCGGGCGACCGCGCCCGATCCGATCGCGGAGTGACGGGAGCGACTGCGACTCGTCGATCGCCGACATGACCGGCCCCGTACTGCCGTCCGAACGACTTCTCGGGTCCGCGACTCCCGTCGACGCGGCGACGCGTCTGCTCGGCGCCAGTCTGACCTGCGCCGGCGTCACGCTGCGCATCGTCGAGGTGGAGGCGTACGGCGGAGATCCCGGCGGACCCTGGCCCGACCCCGCGGCGCACTCGTTCCGAGGCCCCACACCGCGCAACTCGGTCATGTTCGGGCCGCCCGGTCGCCTGTACGTCTATCTCAGCTACGGGATGCATCTGTGCGCGAACATCGTCTGTGGTCCTGACGGAACGGCCGGCGCCGTCCTGATCCGCGCGGGTGAGGTCGTCGACGGTCTCGCGGTCGCCAGGACGCGGCGGCCCCGCGCACCGGAGTTCGGTATTGCGCGCGGACCTGGCAACGTCGGGAGTGTTCTCGCACTGTCGTTAGCCCACAACGGTGTTCGTGTCTTCGCCGAGAGCGCGGAAGTGTCGGTGACGCTGTCGGACGAGACGGCGTCACCGGTACAGTCAGGTCCTCGTGTCGGCGTGTCCACCGCTCCCGACCGTCCGTGGCGTTTCTGGATTCCCTCGGTGGCCGTGTCTGCCTATAGACGGAGCCCGCGAGCTCCGACAGACCCCGCCGGGGAGCCCGGTACTCAGGCCTGAGGGCGCCGTCGGGTGACGTGCGCGCATGCGAAAGAATCAGCGGTGTGAGCATCATCGAGGACCTGACCTGGCGTGGACTGATAGCCCAGTCGACAGACATCGAGGCACTGACAGCGGCGACCACCGCGGACGCCCCGATCACCCTCTACGCGGGATTCGACCCGACGGGACCGAGCTTGCACGCAGGGCACCTCGTTCCGCTGCTGGTCCTGTCACGTTTCCAGCGTGCGGGTCATCGTCCGATCGTGTTGGCCGGCGGAGCGACCGGACTCATCGGTGATCCGCGTGACGTCGGCGAACGCATCATGAACTCGAGCGACACGGTGGCCGAGTGGGCCGATCGCATCAAGGGTCAGCTCTCTCGCTTCGTCGACTTCGAGGGTGCCGGCGGTGCGGTCATCGCGAACAACCTCGACTGGACCGCGTCGCTGTCGGCCATCGACTTCCTCCGCGACATCGGCAAGCACTTCTCCGTCAACGTGATGTTGGCGCGGGACACGGTGAAGAAGCGCCTCGAATCGGACGGGATGTCCTACACCGAGTTCAGCTACATGTTGTTGCAGGCGCAGGACTACCTGCACCTGCATCGGCAGCACGGTTGCACTTTGCAGGTCGGCGGATCGGATCAGTGGGGGAACATCGTCGCGGGCATCGATCTCACCCGACGTATGGACGGCGACGCCGTGCACGGACTGACCGTTCCTCTGGTCACTGCGGCGGACGGCACGAAGTTCGGTAAGTCCACCGGTGGCGGAAGCCTGTGGCTCGACCCCGAGATGACGTCGCCGTACGCCTGGTACCAGTACTTCGTGAACACGGCCGACGCCGACGTCGTGAAGTACCTGCGCTGGTTCACGTTCCTCGATCGTGACGAGCTGGCGGAACTCGAGGCGGCGACGGCAGAACGACCCCAGGCCCGCGCGGCGCAGAAGCGACTGGCGGCGGAGATGACGACGCTGGTGCACGGCGCGGACAACACCGCGGCCGTCGAACTTGCCAGCTCCGCCCTGTTCGGCCGGGGAGAGCTTCGCGACCTGGACGCGGGGACACTGTCGGCCGCGCTGTCGGAGACCGACGTCGCCGAGCTGCCGGCAGGGGAGGAGCGCACGATCGTCGACCTTCTTGTCGACACGTCGCTGTGCGAGTCGAAGGGCGCCGCCCGTCGTGTGGTGAAGGAGGGGGGAGTGTCGGTCAACAACCAGAAGATCGCTGCCGAGGACTGGACTCCCTCCGCGGACGACTTCCTGCACGGTGAGTGGCTGGTGCTGCGTCGGGGTAAGAAGAACATGGCCGGCGTACGGCGCTCGGTGTGAGCCACCCGTGCGCGGGGTCACAGTCGGGGTTCGAGCACTCGAAGGCCCGCGAGGCGCCGGAGCGGCGCGCTGACCTGCATGGTCGCGAGCCCGTCGTGTGGCCGACCTGCGGATTTGACGCACTGTTATCCGTCGCGTAACTTTTGTCGAGTCAGAGCGACACGGACACGGACCGAGACCGCAAGGCCTCGATCACCGGCTCCGTGGATCATCTGACATCCTGGTCAACGAAGAGTTCGAGTCTTGACTCGGCTCCGTGCGGCTGGCTAGGCTGGAACGGTTGCCCCGGATCCTCCTGCTTCGTGTGGGTGGTGGTGGTGTGTGCGTGTTCTTTGAGAACTCAACAGTGTGTCGATGAATGTCAGTGCCAATATTTTGTTGTGGTTTGCTGGTTCTTCTCCTTCTTCCCGTCGGGGAGGGACCGGTTCTTTTTTGTCAGCAATGGAGTTATTGCTGGCGTGAGTTTTATTGCTGGATTTGGCTCTCTAGTTTTCATTGGCTTCCTGGTTTCTAGCCGGGGGTTGATAAGAGTCTTCAACGGAGAGTTTGATCCTGGCTCAGGACGAACGCTGGCGGCGTGCTTAACACATGCAAGTCGAACGGTAAGGCCCTTCGGGGTACACGAGTGGCGAACGGGTGAGTAACACGTGGGTGATCTGCCCTGCACTTCGGGATAAGCCCGGGAAACTGGGTCTAATACCGGATAGTACTGCGCGGTGCATGCCGTGTGGTGGAAAGATTTATCGGTGCAGGATGGGCCCGCGGCCTATCAGCTTGTTGGTGGGGTAATGGCCTACCAAGGCGACGACGGGTAGCCGGCCTGAGAGGGCGACCGGCCACACTGGGACTGAGACACGGCCCAGACTCCTACGGGAGGCAGCAGTGGGGAATATTGCACAATGGGCGCAAGCCTGATGCAGCGACGCCGCGTGAGGGATGACGGCCTTCGGGTTGTAAACCTCTTTCAGCAGGGACGAAGCGCAAGTGACGGTACCTGCAGAAGAAGCACCGGCCAACTACGTGCCAGCAGCCGCGGTAATACGTAGGGTGCAAGCGTTGTCCGGAATTACTGGGCGTAAAGAGCTCGTAGGCGGTTTGTCGCGTCGTCTGTGAAAACCAGCAGCTCAACTGTTGGCTTGCAGGCGATACGGGCAGACTTGAGTATTTCAGGGGAGACTGGAATTCCTGGTGTAGCGGTGAAATGCGCAGATATCAGGAGGAACACCGGTGGCGAAGGCGGGTCTCTGGGAAATAACTGACGCTGAGGAGCGAAAGCGTGGGTAGCGAACAGGATTAGATACCCTGGTAGTCCACGCCGTAAACGGTGGGCGCTAGGTGTGGGTTTCCTTCCACGGGATCCGTGCCGTAGCTAACGCATTAAGCGCCCCGCCTGGGGAGTACGGCCGCAAGGCTAAAACTCAAAGGAATTGACGGGGGCCCGCACAAGCGGCGGAGCATGTGGATTAATTCGATGCAACGCGAAGAACCTTACCTGGGTTTGACATACACCGGAAAGCCGTAGAGATACGGCCCCCCTTGTGGTCGGTGTACAGGTGGTGCATGGCTGTCGTCAGCTCGTGTCGTGAGATGTTGGGTTAAGTCCCGCAACGAGCGCAACCCTTGTCCTGTGTTGCCAGCGGATTATGCCGGGGACTCGCAGGAGACTGCCGGGGTCAACTCGGAGGAAGGTGGGGACGACGTCAAGTCATCATGCCCCTTATGTCCAGGGCTTCACACATGCTACAATGGCCGGTACAGAGGGCTGCGATACCGTGAGGTGGAGCGAATCCCTTAAAGCCGGTCTCAGTTCGGATCGGGGTCTGCAACTCGACCCCGTGAAGTCGGAGTCGCTAGTAATCGCAGATCAGCAACGCTGCGGTGAATACGTTCCCGGGCCTTGTACACACCGCCCGTCACGTCATGAAAGTCGGTAACACCCGAAGCCGGTGGCCTAACCCCTTGTGGGAGGGAGCCGTCGAAGGTGGGATCGGCGATTGGGACGAAGTCGTAACAAGGTAGCCGTACCGGAAGGTGCGGCTGGATCACCTCCTTTCTAAGGAGCACATCTCGGGGCAGTACCACCCACACAGGTGGGAGGGACGCCCCGCAGAGACCGTTTCGTTCCCGTACGTGGAACGACGGACGCTCATGGGTGGAACACTGACAACCAGAGCCGGCAGTAGCGAACTTCCTCAGTGTTGTTCCGCTGGTTCTATATCGATGCACTGTTGGGTCCTGAGAGAACACGCGAGTGTTTCTTTCTAGGCAAGAATGTATCTCTTTCGGATGTCTGGCATACCGCGCCTTCGGGTGGGCATGGTGCAGATGGGAGTTCGAAGGGGGTGTGTTGTTTGAGAACTGCACAGTGGACGCGAGCATCTTTGTTGTAAGTAATGAAGAGCGTACGGTGGATGCCTTGGCACCAGGAGCCGATGAAGGACGTAGGAGGCTGCGATAAGCCTCGGGGAGCTGTCAACCGAGCTGAGATCCGAGGGTGTCCGAATGGGGAAACCCAGCACGAGTGATGTCGTGTTACCTGCACCTGAATATATAGGGTGTGTGGAGGGAACGTGGGGAAGTGAAACATCTCAGTACCCACAGGAAGAGAAAACAACAGTGATTCCGTCAGTAGTGGCGAGCGAACGCGGAAGAGGCCAAACCATGTGCATGTGATACCCGGCAGGGGTTGTGCGTGTGGGGTTGTGGGGTTTGTCTTGTCGATTCTGCCGGATCGGCCGACAGTAAGAAATCATGCGGTTAGTCGAAGTGGTCTGGGATGGCCTGTCGTAGAGGGTGAGAGTCCCGTAGACGAAAACTGTGTGACTGTCGTGATGAATGCCCAAGTAGCAGCGGGCCCGTGAAATCTGCTGTGAATCTGTCGGGACCACCCGATAAGCCTGAATACTCCCTGGTGACCGATAGCGGACTAGTACCGTGAGGGAAAGGTGAAAAGTACCCCGGGAGGGGAGTGAAATAGTACCTGAAACCGTGCGCTTACAATCCGTCAGAGCCTTCGAGTGACTTGTCACTGGGGGTGATGGCGTGCCTTTTGAAGAATGAGCCTGCGAGTTAGTGGTATGTGGCGAGGTTAACCCGTGTGGGGTAGCCGTAGCGAAAGCGAGTCCGAATAGGGCGTTTCAGTCGCATGCTCTAGACCCGAAGCGGAGTGATCTACCCATGGCCAGGGTGAAGCGACGGTAAGACGTCGTGGAGGCCCGAACCCACTTAGGTTGAAAACTGAGGGGATGAGTTGTGGGTAGGGGTGAAAGGCCAATCAAACTCCGTGATAGCTGGTTCTCCCCGAAATGCATTTAGGTGCAGCGTCGCGTGTTTCATCTTGGAGGTAGAGCTACTGGATGGTCTAGAGGGCCCACAAGCTTATCGAAATCAGCCAAACTCCGAATGCCAGGATGTGAGAGCGCGGCAGTGAGACTGCGGGCGATAAGGTTCGTAGTCGAGAGGGAAACAGCCCAGATCGCCGGCTAAGGCCCCCAAGCGTGTACTAAGTGGAAAAGGATGTGAAGTCGCGAAGACAACCAGGAGGTTGGCTTAGAAGCAGCCACCCTTGAAAGAGTGCGTAATAGCTCACTGGTCAAGTGATTTTGCGCCGACAATGTAGCGGGGCTCAAGTACACCGCCGAAGCCGCGGCACTCACACAACAGCCCCCGGTTCCCTTGCGAGGGTTCCGGCAGGTGTGTGGGTGGGTAGGGGAGCGTCGTGTGGCCAGGGAAGCGCCGGAGTGATCCAGGTGTGGAGGCCACGCGAGTGAGAATGCAGGCATGAGTAGCGAAAGACGAGTGAGAAACTCGTCCGCCGAATGATCAAGGGTTCCTGGGCCAGGTTAATCCGCCCAGGGTGAGTCGGGACCTAAGGCGAGGCCGACAGGCGTAGTCGATGGACAACGGGTTGATATTCCCGTACCCGTGTATCCGCGCCCATGATGAATCAGGAGTACTAACCGTCCAGAGCCGCCAGGAGCACCTTCGGGTGCCGGGTGTGGTGATGCACGGGACCTTTCCTGGTAGTAGTCAAGCGATGGGGTGACGCAGGAAGGTAGCTGAGCCAGTCAGTGGTAACACTGGTGTAAGCCTGTAGGGCGAGACCTAGGCAAATCCGGGTCTCACACAAGCCTGAGAGGTGATGCATAGCCGAATGAGGCGAATTCAGTGATCCTATGCTGCCGAGAAAAGCCTCTAGCGAGCTGGTACATGGCCCGTACCCCAAACCGACACAGGTGATCAGGTAGAGAATACCAAGGCGATCGAGATAACTATGGTTAAGGAACTCGGCAAAATGCCCCCGTAACTTCGGGAGAAGGGGGACCCCTGCTGGTGATGGAACTTGCTTCCTGAGCTGGTGTGGGTCGCAGAGACCAGTGAGAAGCGACTGTTTACTAAAAACACAGGTCCGTGCGAAGTCGTAAGACGATGTATACGGACTGACGCCTGCCCGGTGCTGGAAGGTTAAGAGGACCGGTTAGTTCTTTCGGGAGCGAAGCTGAGAATTTAAGCCCCAGTAAACGGCGGTGGTAACTATAACCATCCTAAGGTAGCGAAATTCCTTGTCGGGTAAGTTCCGACCTGCACGAATGGCGTAACGACTTCTCAGCTGTCTCAACCATAGACTCGGCGAAATTGCATTACGAGTAAAGATGCTCGTTACGCGCGGCAGGACGAAAAGACCCCGGGACCTTCACTACAGCTTGGTATTGGTGTTCGGTTCGGTTTGTGTAGGATAGGTGGGAGACTGTGAAGCATGCACGCCAGTGTGTGTGGAGTCGTTGTTGAAATACCACTCTGATCGTATTGGATACCTCAACCTCGGACCATGATCTGGTTCAGGGACAGTGCCTGGTGGGTAGTTTAACTGGGGCGGTTGCCTCCCAAAATGTAACGGAGGCGCCCAAAGGTTCCCTCAGCCTGGTTGGCAATCAGGTGTCGAGTGCAAGTGCACAAGGGAGCTTGACTGTGAGACTGACAAGTCGAGCAGGGACGAAAGTCGGGACTAGTGATCCGGCACCGGCAAGTGGAAGCGGTGTCGCTCAACGGATAAAAGGTACCCCGGGGATAACAGGCTGATCTTCCCCAAGAGTCCATATCGACGGGATGGTTTGGCACCTCGATGTCGGCTCGTCGCATCCTGGGGCTGGAGTAGGTCCCAAGGGTTGGGCTGTTCGCCCATTAAAGCGGCACGCGAGCTGGGTTTAGAACGTCGTGAGACAGTTCGGTCTCTATCCGCCGCGCGCGTCAGAAACTTGAGGAAGGCTGTCCCTAGTACGAGAGGACCGGGACGGACGAACCTCTGGTGTGCCAGTTGTTCCACCAGGAGCACCGCTGGTTAGCTACGTTCGGAAGGGATAACCGCTGAAAGCATCTAAGCGGGAAGCCTGTTCCAAGATGAGGTTTCTCACCCCCTCGAGGGGGTAAGGCCCCCGGCAGACCACCGGGTTGATAGGCCAGAACTGGAAGCCCAGCAATGGGTGCAGGTGACTGGTACTAATAGGCCGAGGACTTACCACAAAGAAGCTACGCGTCCACTGTGCAGTATCTGAGACAACACACGAGTTGGTCAGCAGATAACTGAAACCCGCACCACCGATCCGTCACCAGCAGCACCGGTGACAGGGAACGTGTGTGCCTCGTGCTCTGTTGTTTCACAGAGTTTCGGTGGCCATAGCGGAGGGGAAACGCCCGGACCCATTCCGAACCCGGAAGCTAAGCCCTCCAGCGCCGATGGTACTGCACCCGACAGGGTGTGGGAGAGTAGGACACCGCCGAACAATCCGTTCCGAAAGGGGACCCATTCACATGGGTCCCCTTTCGTGTTTCTGCACTCCGATCGTGAGTGCGGCATGATGACACCACCGGTGACGAGCGGGAGAGCTCGGTCGCCGATCGATCGAAAGGAACCACCGTGCCGGAAGAGCCGTCATCGGAAGGTCGTACGTCCGATTCGGACCGCCGGCCGCCCGCGCGCGACAACCGGGCACCTCGCCGCGACAGCGCGGGGGAACGCGGGTCGTTCCGATCATCGGCCCCTCGCTCCGGTGACCGTTCCGGGAGCCAGGACGAACGTCGCCACACCGGCGACCGTGGGCGCTCCGGGGATCGATCGACGTCCGGCGACCGTCGGCAGGGTTCCGGCAGGGGCCAGGCACCCGACCGCACTCGAGGACAGGGTGCACCTCCCCGTCGTCGCGGCGGTGAAGGGAGCGCAGGTCCGCGCGCCGGCGGTGGGCGAGGCCCTGATTCTCGCGCTCCTCGTCCGGTCGAGCCCGATCTGCCGGACGACGTCGACGCGAAAGATCTCGAACCCGGGGTCCGTCGAGACCTGTTGAGCCTCGACAAGAGCAACGCGGAAGCTGTTGCACGACACATGGTCATGGTCAGTCAGCTGATCGGAGACGATCCCGCCGCAGCACTGCTGCACGCGCGAGCGGCGCGGCAGCGTGCCGGCCGCATCGCCGTGGTCCGAGAGACGGCCGGCATCGCCGCGTATCACGCAGGAGAGTGGGCGGAGGCTCTGTCAGAGCTCCGCGCCGCCCGCCGTATGGCCGGTGGACCAGGCCTGCTGTCCGTCATGGCTGATTGTGAGCGGGGCCTCGGTCGGCCGGAGCGCGCCATCGAGCTCGGACGCAGCGACGAGGCTCGCCAGCTGACGGGTGACGATGCGTCCGAACTGCGCATCGTCGTCGCGGGTGCCCGCATGGACATGGGGCAGTACGACCAGGCGGTGGTGACGCTGCAGACTCCGGATCTCGAGGGAGATCGCACGGGGTCGGCTGCAGCGCGGCTGTACTACGCCTACGCCGACGCTCTCGTGGCCGCCGGTCGAGCGGACGACGGGGTGCAGTGGTTCCTCCGTGCCGCCGCCGCCGACGTCGAGGGTGAGACGGACGCCGAGGACCGAGTCGACGAACTGACCGGTCAGTGACCCGTCTGACCGACGCTCACGACGCCCTGCTGCTCGATCTCGACGGGACTCTGTACCGGGGTCCCGATCCGATCGACGGTGCCGTCGACATTCTCCGCGAGTGCTCCTCTCAGCTCTGCTACGTCACCAACAACGCCAGTCGGTCTCCCGCTCAGGTGGCCGAGCACCTACGCGATCTCGGTTTCCGTGCGCCCGACGAGTCGGTGGTGACGAGTTCCCAGGCGGCGGGGCGGCTTCTCGCTGGTCTCCTGCCCGCAGGTGCGTCCGTGCTGGTCGTCGGAACCGAGGCCCTCGAGGCAGAGGTGTCCGCCGCCGGCCTGGTGCCGGTTCGTACAGCGGACCCCACTCCGGCCGCGGTCGTCCAGGGACATTCCCCCGAGACGGGGTGGGCGAACATCGCCGAGGCGACCTACGCGGTCCGTGCCGGCGCACGCTGGGTGGCCACGAATGCCGACACCAGCCTGCCGACGCCTCGCGGTCTCGGGCCGGGAAACGGTGCCATGGTCGCGGCGGTCGCCGCAGCGACGGGGGCCACCCCGATCGTGGCGGGCAAGCCCGAGGCACCTCTCATGAAGGACGCGCTCGAGCGCAGCGGGTCGACCACGCCGCTGGTGGTGGGTGACCGTCTGGACACGGACATCGCGGGAGCCAACGAGGTGGGTGTGCCGTCACTCCTCGTGCTCACCGGAGTGAGCACCGTGCACGATGTGCTCACTGCCGTCCCGCACGAGCGCCCCACGTACCTCGCGTCGTCCCTGTCGGCTCTGCTCGAGGAGCCGGCCGCGTCTCTCGTTCCCTCCGAGGCTTCCGACACCTGGTCGGTGTCGCTGTCCGGTTCCGTGCTGCGAGTCGAGACCACGGGCGACGTCGACGCCGACGGCGACCTCTGGATCGAGGCACTGCGCGACGTTCTCCCCGCGGTCTGGGCGCTCGGCGGCTTCGACACCGTCGAGGGCGCGTCCGGTGCGGCTGCGGATGTCGTCGCGCGGTGGACCGCCTGACACTGACGGTCACCACCGCCGACCGACGTCGTCGGGGGTATCGGCTAGCGTTGTCCGCGATGAGCACGCCCGTTCCCCGCCCCGGTCAGCACTTGCCGTCGCACTCCGATGTCGAGGGCACGTCCGTCGATCCCGACGCCGTCGTCTCGGCTGTCGACGCGCTGGTCGCCGAGGCGGACGTGGCGGCGTCGGCGCCGTTCGGCGAGGGTACGGACGACCCGCACGGCCTGGTCACGCTGACGCGGCAGGCCCGCATCCTCGACCGCGCGCACGAGGTACTCGTCGACGCGCTCGCGTCCGTGGACAAGAACTGACATGGCTCGTCGCGCTCGGGTGGACGCGGAACTCGTCCGCCGCGGTCTGGCCCGATCTCGGGATCACGCCTCGGAGCTCATCTCGGACGGTCGAGTGCTGATCGCCGGCACCGTGGCCACGAAGCCCGCCACCGCGGTCGAGCCCGGCACGGCGCTACGGGTCACCGAGGTCTCCGACGAGGTGTCGTGGGCCTCTCGAGGTGCACACAAGCTACTGGGCGCGCTCGCCGCCTTCGAGCCACGCGGTGTCACGGTGGAGGGCGCGCGGTGTCTCGACGCGGGTGCGTCCACCGGTGGGTTCACCGACGTGCTGTTGTCCAAGGGTGCACGCGAGGTCGTGGCGGTCGACGTAGGCTACGGACAGTTGGTGTGGCGGCTACGGACCGACGAGCGGGTGCGAGTCCTCGACCGTACGAACGTCCGCGGCATCGATGCCGAGGCCATCGGCGGGCCGGTCGACCTCGTGGTCGCCGACCTGTCCTTCATCTCGTTGGCTCTCGTACTCCCGGCGTTCGCCGCGTGTGCCCGTCCGGGTGCCAGCATCCTCCCGATGGTCAAGCCCCAGTTCGAGGTCGGCAAGGATCGCGTCGGTGCAGGGGGAGTGGTCCGCGATCCCGCCCTGCGCGCAGATGCGGTGCTGGGAGTCGCGCGCGCCGCGGCCGACCTGGGCCTGGTCACGTCCGGTGTGGAGCCGAGCCCACTGCCCGGTCCGTCCGGCAACGTCGAGTACTTCCTGTGGCTCACCGTTCCGGGTCCGGACGACGATCCCAGCACAGCCCAGTCGACGTCCGTCGAGCAACTGGTGTCCGACGCCGTGGAGAAGGGGCCTCAGTGAGCGAGTCGACCGTGCCCGAGCGCACCATCCTGCTCGTCGCGCATCCGGGTCGCCCGGACATCGAGCAGACGGCTCTGCGCGCGGCGAAGGTGTTCCACGATCACGGGATCGCCCTGCGCGTGCTCGTCGACGAGCACGACACGTCGCGGTTGGAGTCGACGTCGGGGATCGATGCGCTCTCCACACCGCAGTCCGACGTCTCCGTCGTGGAGTTCGGTCCGTCGGCGGCGGTGGGCTGCGAGCTCGTCCTGGTCCTCGGCGGCGACGGAACCTTCCTGCGCGCTGCGGAACTCGCGCGGGTGGCGTCCATCCCGGTGCTCGGCGTGAACCTGGGACGCATCGGATTCCTCGCCGAGGCGGAGGCCGACGATCTCGAGGAGACCCTGGCCATCGTGGTGCGCCGCGAGTACCGCATCGAACCGCGGATGACGCTGGACATCACCGTGCACGTCGACGGCGAGATCATCGAACGTGGGTGGGCGCTGAACGAGGCCAGTATCGAGAACGGGTCGCGGCTCGGGGTGCTCGAGGTGGTGCTCGAGGTGGACGACCGTCCGGTGTCCTCGTTCGGGTGCGACGGTGTTCTGCTGTCGACCCCCACCGGGTCCACCGCCTATGCGTTCTCGGCCGGTGGTCCGGTCGTGTGGCCGGAGCTCGAGGCGATCCTCGTCATCCCCAGTAACGCCCACGCGCTGTTCGCGCGGCCGCTGGTGACCAGTCCCGAGTCACACATCGCCATCGAGACCTTCGACGGTGGACACGACGCGGTGGTCTTCTGCGACGGCAGGCGCACCCTGCGCCTGCCCGCCGGTGCTCGCGTCGAGGTGGTGCGAGGATGTGAGCCGATCAAGTGGATCCGGCTCGACTCCGCGCCGTTCGCCGATCGACTCGTACACAAGTTCGCCTTGCCGGTCACCGGCTGGCGGGGGAGGGTGACGTAACCGACGTGTTGTCCGAAATTCGTATCGACGGCCTGGGAGTCATCGCCGAGGCGACGGCGTCGTTCTCGGAGGGCCTGACGGTGCTCACCGGTGAGACCGGTGCCGGCAAGACGATGGTCGTCACCAGCCTGCATCTGCTCTCCGGCGCGCGCGCCGACGCCGGGCGTGTCCGTGTCGGCGCCGACCGCGCGGTGGTCGAGGGTCGTTTCACCACCGACCACGTCACCGACCAGGTCCGCGGCGACGTGGAGCAGTTGCTCGAGTCCACCGGCGGTCGGCGCGACGAGGACGACAGCATCATCGCCCTCCGGACGGTCGGCAGCGACGGCCGATCACGTGCTCATCTCGGCGGCCGCAGTGTGCCCGCAGGCGTCCTGTCGGAGTTCACCGGATCGTTGCTCACGGTGCACGGACAGAACGATCAACTGCGTCTGCAACGCAGCGATCAGCAGTTGGCCGCTCTGGACCGCTTCGCTGCGGACGCCATCGGGCCGCTGCTCGAGACGTACCGCACTCGCCGCTCGCAGTGGGTCGCTGCGGTGACCGAACTGCGGGAGCGGACGGAGAAGGCTCGCGAACTCGCGCGCGAGGCGGACCAGCTCACGTTCGCCCTGAACGAGATCGACGCGGTCGCACCGGCACCGCACGAGGACACCGACATCGCGGCGACCGTCCGGCGGCTCAGCGATCTCGACTCGCTCCGCGATGCGGCGTCCGCCGCGCACACGGCGCTCACCGGTGGCGACGACCCCGGCGACGTGTCCGTCATGGCGCTGTTGGGCGAGGCCCGCGATCGACTCGCCTCGACCGACGACGAGATTCTCTCGGCCGTCGGCCCACGTCTCGCCGAGGCTATCGCGGTGGTGACCGACGTCGGAGCCGAGCTCACCTCGTACCTCGAGGATCTGCCCGCCGATCCGGAGTCACTGGACACGCTGCTCTCGCGTCAAGCGGAGCTCAAGAGTCTGACTCGCAAGTACGCCGCCGACGTGGACGGAGTGCTCGCGTGGGCGGAGGACGCACGAACCCGCCTGACGGGACTGGACGTCTCCGCCGACGCCGTGGCAGCGCTGACCGAGCGCGTCTCCACCACCGGTGCAGCGACCGCCGAGGTCGCACGCAAGCTGTCGGCCGCGCGGGTGAAGGCTGCGGCGAAACTGTCCAAGGCGGTCAGCGCCGAACTCGCCGGCCTGGCGATGGGCAAGGCCAAGCTGGACGTCGAGGTGCGCCCCCGCGCTGCGGGTGCGGACGATCGGTCGGCGCTGTCCGTCGACGGAACCGCGCTGCACGCCGGGTCGACCGGCACCGACGAGATCGAGTTCCGTCTGTCCGCGCACAGCGGTGCGCAGTCGCTGCCGCTCAACAAGAGCGCGTCCGGCGGTGAGCTCTCCCGCGTGATGTTGGCGCTCGAGGTGGTCCTCGCGCGATCGGATGCCGGAGCGACCATGGTCTTCGACGAGGTCGATGCCGGCGTGGGTGGTCGCGCCGCCGTGGAGATCGGCAAGCGGCTGGCACGCCTGGCCAGGACGCACCAGGTCATCGTCGTGACGCACCTCCCGCAGGTCGCGGCGTTCGCCGACACGCACCTGGTGGTGAACAAGACCGACGGAAAACGTGGCGGCCCCAACAGTGGTGTGCGCACTCTGACGGATTCCGAGCGTGTCGTGGAACTCGCGCGCATGCTCGCCGGGCTCGACGACACCGAGACCGGCCGGGCACATGCCGAGGAACTGTTGCGCACCGCGACGGCGGAACGGGAGTCCGCGACCGCCTGAGAGCGATGTGCTGGTGTGACTGATGTGAATGATGTGGTAGTTGTTACGGCGCGCCTCCGCCGATGCTGCCGTGTTGTTGTCCATCATCGTGTGCATGAAGATGCCGGCTCTGCTCTCGCGTAGTCATGACTCACTTCCCGGAGTCACGGGAATCGCTCGGGTCGATCGCTCCACGGCCAAGCTCCTGCGCCGTGTCGGTCCCGGAGACATCGTCGTTCTCGACGAACTCGACCTCGACCGGATCACCGCCGACCTGCTGGTACAGGCCGGCGTGACGGCCGTGGTCAACGCCTCCGCCTCGATCTCGGGGCGCTACCCCAATCTCGGTCCGGAGGTGCTCGTCGCCAACGGCATCGAGCTCATCGACGAGGTGGGCTCCGACGTCTTCAAGAAGGTCAAGGACGGTTCGAAGATCCGCCTGCACGACGGCAACGTGTACGCCGGGGAGCGACGTCTCGCCACCGGCACCGAGCAGTCCGAGGCCGACATCTCCGACCGCATGATCGAGGCCAAGTCCGGTCTGATCGATCACCTGGAAGCGTTCTCGGGCAACACGATCGAGTTCATCCGCACCGAGTCGCCGCTGCTGATCGACGGCGTCGGAGTGCCCGAGGTGGACGTCGACATGAACGGTCGTCACGTCGTGGTCGTCGCCGAGGGCACCGACCACGTGGCCGATCTCAAGTCGCTCAAGCCGTTCATCAAGGAGTACTCGCCGATCCTCATCGGTGTCGGCGCCGGCGCCGACACGCTGTCGGAGGCGGGATATCGCCCCGACCTGATCGTCGGCGACCCGGACGACGTGAGCAGCCGCACGCTGAAGTCCGGCGCCGAGGTGGTGCTCCCCGCCGA
Source organism: Rhodococcus sp. SORGH_AS_0301 (assembly GCF_030818285.1). NCBI lineage: Bacteria > Bacillati > Actinomycetota > Actinomycetes > Mycobacteriales > Nocardiaceae > Rhodococcus > Rhodococcus sp. SORGH_AS_0301. The sequence goes on along the minus strand of NZ_JAUTAC010000002.1, from coordinate 2,015,885 downwards.
TTCCGACGGCCACGCCAAAGGCCTCGAGCGCATCCAGGACCTGGGCATCGGAGCCATGACGTTCCCGGCCACGGGCACCCCGGCGGACCTCGCGCTCCTGCTCGCCGACCACCACGGCGCCTCACTCATCGTCACGGTCGGATGTGCCGCGTCGCTCGACGAGTTCTTCGACGCCAGCAAGCGCGCGGACACACCGTCGACGTTCATGACCCGACTCAAGGTCGGTCCGAAACTGGTGGACGCCAAGGCCATGGCGACGTTGTACCGCAGCCGGGTCTCCGGTGGCGCGGTGGCGCTGCTCGTCCTCGCAGCCCTCATCGCCGTCATCGCGGCGCTCGTCGTGACCAACGGCAGCGGTGCGACTCTGGACTGGGCGATCGAGACCTGGAACAGCTTCGCCCTGTGGGTGCAGGGGCTGCTTCAGTGATTTCGCTTCGTCAGCACACCATCTCGTTGATCGCGGTGTTCCTGGCGCTCGCGGTCGGAGTCGTCCTCGGCTCGGGCCTGCTGTCCGGTCGAGTGCTGTCCGGACTCCGCGACGACCGGGACGATCTGCAGACCGAGGTCAACGACCTGCAGTCGGCGAACAACGCACTCGGTGAGCAACTCAACGCCGCCGACGGTTTCGACGCGGCCGTCGCGACCCGGGTGGTCGCCGGAGCGCTGGCCGACCGCACCGTCGTGCTGGTCACCACGCCCGACGCAGACCCCGCCGACGTGGAGGGTGTGCAGCGCACCATCGCCGACGCGGGCGGGTCGGTGACCGGACGAGTGGGGCTCACCGAGGCGTTCGTGTCCGCCGCCAGCGGCGACGATCTCCGCACGCGCCTCACCAACGTGGTTCCCGCAGGCGCACAACTGCGTACGGGATCGGTGGATCAGGGCAGCCTCGCGGGCGATCTGCTCGGTACGGTGCTGTTGCTGAACGCACAGACCGCCCAACCGCAGAGCACGCCGGAGGAACTGGGCCTGGCCCTCGACACCCTGCGCGGCGGCGGCTTCATCACGTACGACGACGGTGCCGTGGCACCGGCACAGCTCGCGGTGGTGGTCTCCGGACAGGCCGCCGACTCGGGTGAGGACGGCAACCGCGGCGCGATCGTGGCTCGCTTCGCCGGCGCTCTGGACGGACGCGGAGCCGGAACCGTGCTCGCGGGCCGTGCCGGTTCGGCTGAGGGCAGCGGTCCCATCGCGGTGGTGCGGTCGGATTCCGCCCTCGCAGCCGGGACCAGCACCGTCGACGACGTCGATCGCACGTCGGGGCGCATCACCGTCGCCTTGGCACTCGGTGAGCAGCTCGCCGGTGGTACGGGTCGGTACGGAACGGGTCCTGCCGCGACGGCCGTGACGGTCGGGGCGACCCCGAGCTAGGTACTCCAGCCGTCGTCGCCCGCGTGGTGTCGACCGAACTCGCGTGAAGGTGTTACCGTGAAGTCCCGTGGGTCGGCCAGGTTCCGAACCACTCGATGTTGAGCGATTCGCTCGCTGTCACCATCGGGTCGCACCGTCACGGGAGTCTCTTTGCAGTCACGCATTCATACGCGGGCCGACATCAAGCACATCTTCGTCAGCGGCGGCGTCGCGTCGTCGCTCGGCAAGGGGCTCACGGCCTCGAGCCTCGGTCAGCTTCTCACCTCACGTGGCCTTCGCGTCACGATGCAGAAGCTCGATCCCTACCTCAACGTCGATCCCGGAACGATGAACCCGTTCCAGCACGGCGAGGTCTTCGTCACCGAGGACGGCGCGGAGACCGACCTCGACGTCGGCCACTACGAGCGGTTCCTCGATCGGGATCTCTCCGGATACGCCAACGTGACCACCGGCCAGGTGTACTCCACGGTGATCGCCAAGGAGCGTCGCGGCGAGTACCTCGGCGACACCGTCCAGGTCATCCCGCACATCACCGACGAGATCAAGGCCCGCATCCTCGCGATGCGCGGACCGGATCTGCAGGGCCAGGAGCCCGACGTCGTCATCACCGAGATCGGTGGCACCGTCGGCGACATCGAGTCGCAGCCCTTCCTCGAAGCGGCGCGTCAGGTCCGCCACGACGTCGGCCGGGAGAACGTCTTCTTCCTCCACGTCTCGCTCGTTCCGTTCCTCGCGCCCTCGGGTGAGCTCAAGACCAAGCCGACGCAGCACTCGGTGGCGGCGTTGCGCAGCATCGGTATTCAGCCCGACGCGCTGATCCTGCGATCAGACCGCGACGTGCCGCAGGCCCTCAAGGCGAAGATCGCGCTCATGTGCGACGTGGACGTCGACGGGTGCATCTCCACACCCGACGCGCCCTCCATCTACGACATCCCGCGCGTGCTGCACGGCGAGGGTCTCGACGCGTACGTCGTGCGGCAGCTCGGACTGCCGTTCCGGGACGTCGACTGGACCGTGTGGGGAACCCTCCTCGAGCGAGTGCACCAGCCTCGTGAGACGGTGCGCGTCGCCCTGGTCGGCAAGTACGTCGATCTGCCCGACGCCTACCTGTCGGTGACCGAGGCGCTGCGGGCCGGCGGTTTCGCCAACCGCGCGAAGGTCGAACTCGTGTGGGTGCAGTCCGACGACTGCGACACCGCGGCCGGCGCCAAGCTGGCGCTCGCCGACATCGACGCCGTGGTGATTCCCGGCGGCTTCGGCATCCGCGGTATCGAGGGCAAGCTCGGCGCGATCACCCACGCCCGGACGCACAAGATCCCGACGCTCGGGCTCTGCCTGGGTCTGCAGTGCATGGTCATCGAGGCGGCGCGGTCCGTCGGTCTCACCGATGCGAACTCGGCCGAGTTCGAGCCCGAGACGACACAGCCGGTCATCTCGACGATGGCGGACCAGGAGCAGGCGGTTGCCGGCGAGGCGGACCTGGGCGGCACGATGCGCCTCGGGGCCTACCCCGCCACGCTCACCAAGGGGTCGGTGGTGTCGCAGGCCTACGGCAGCGAGTCCGTCTCCGAGCGTCACCGCCATCGCTACGAGGTCAACAACAGCTACCGCGACCGCATCGCGGAGAGTGGACTGCAGTTCAGCGGCACGTCCCCGGACGGCCACCTGGTCGAGTTCGTCGAACTGCCGCGGAGCGCGCATCCGTTCTTCGTCGGCACGCAGGCGCATCCCGAACTCAAGAGCCGGCCGACGCGGCCGCACCCGCTCTTCGCGTCGCTGATCTCCGCTGCGCTCTCGTACAAGTCCGAGGAGCGGCTGCCCGTCGACGTCCACGGTGACGAGTCCGACACGGCGCAGCCGGCCGAACCCGCCGCGACGAAGGCCTGACCATGGCCGATCGTCACGAGTTCGAGATCCTCGAATCGTCCGTCGAGTACCAGGGTGCGATTCTCGCGCTCCGGCTCGACCAGGTGACGATGCCCGGCGGTCGTGGGGCCGAACGTGAGGTCGTCGAGCATCACGGTGCGGTCGCCGTGGTCGCGCTGGACGACGACGAGCGCATCGTGCTGATCAGTCAGTACCGACACCCTCTGGGGCGTCGCCTGCTCGAGCTTCCCGCGGGTCTGTTGGACGAGCCGGGGGAGGATCCCGTCGAGGCCGCGAAGCGTGAGCTGACCGAGGAGACGGGGCTCGCCGCGGCGTCCCTGTCGTTGCTGGTCGACGTGGCGGCGTCACCCGGGTTCACGGACGAGACCGTGCGGATCTACCTGGCCGACGAGGTGACCGAGGTCGATCGACCGGAGGCTCACGACGAGGAAGCCGACATCGAGCTCGTCCGCGTCCCGGTGGACGAGGCGGTGTCGCGCGTGTTCAGCGGCGAGATCGTGAACGCGTCGGCGGTGGCGGGAATCCTGGCGCTGGCGGCGGTGCGGTCACGCTCGGTTCCGTTGCGGCCGAGCGATGCACCCTGGCGTGATCGACCCACCGCGTTCGAGAAGCGCAAGGGCGCGCATGGCAGCTGACTCGCCGGGCGAGGTGATCGCGACCTATCTCGATCACCTCGCCGTCGAGCGCGGGTCAGCTCGCAACACCATCACCTCGTACCGCCGCGACCTCTCGCGCTACGCCAGCCATCTGGGTGAACTCGACCGGAACAGTCTCCGCGACGTCACCGAGGTGGACGTCGCGGAGTTCGTGACGGCCCTCCGGTCCGGCAACGAGCTGTTCCCGCCGCTCGCGGCGAGCAGCGCCGCGCGCACGGTCATCGCGGTTCGCGGAGTCCACCGCTTCGCGCTGGCCGAGGGCATCGTCGACGTCGACGTCGCTGCCGGGGTCAAACCGCCGGCGCCGGGCCGCCGGCTCCCGAAGTCGCTCTCCGTCGAGCAGGTGTTCGCGCTCCTCGATGCCGTCGCCGGGGAGGCCGCGGACACCCCGCGCGGTCTTCGCGACCGGGCGCTGCTCGAGCTCCTCTACTCCAGCGGTGCGCGCATCTCCGAGGCCGTGGGACTCGACGTCGACGACATCGACTCCGACTCGCGGTCCGTGGTCCTGCACGGCAAGGGCGGCAAGGAGCGCATCGTGCCCATCGGCCGTCCCGCACTCGACGCCGTCGACGCGTACCTCGTCCGTGGTCGACCCGCACTGGTATCACAGGGCACGCCCGCGCTTCTGCTGAACGTGCGGGGCGGCCGGTTGTCACGCCAGAGCGCGTGGCAGGTCCTGCAGACCGCGGCGGAGCGCGCCGGGATCGGAGCCAGCGTCTCCCCGCACACGTTGCGGCACTCCTTCGCGACCCACCTGCTCGACGGCGGCGCGGACGTACGTGTGGTGCAGGAACTTCTGGGTCACGCCTCGGTGACCACCACGCAGATCTACACACTGGTCACCGTCACGACGTTGCGCGAAGTGTGGGCCGAGGCGCATCCGCGCGCACGGTAGCGTGTCCGCACGAAGCTGCACCCGACACGCGGTAGCGTTCAGGGGAACTGCAGCACGAGGTGAGGATGGAGGTCCGGTGGTGTCAGCGGCGCACGACGACGGAGCACTGTTCCGCACTCGTCAGCCCGAACCGGAACATCCGACCCTGGCCCACCCGTCGGGCATGGGTCCGACGGGGCGCCCGTATCGCGACATCCCGGATCCGCAGCCGCTGTCCTCGCACGGACCGGCGACGGTCATCGCGATGTGCAACCAGAAGGGCGGCGTCGGCAAGACCACGTCGACCATCAATCTGGGTGCGTCGCTGGCCGAGTACGGATGCCGAGTGCTGCTGGTCGACCTCGATCCGCAGGGCGCGCTCTCCGCAGGTCTCGGTGTGCCACACCACGAGTTGGACCTCACGGTGCACAACCTGCTGGTGGAGCCGCGGGTAGCGATCGACGACGTCCTCATGCGTACGCGGGTGGACGGGATGGACCTGCTCCCCAGCAACATCGACCTCTCCGCGGCCGAGATCCAACTGGTCACCGAGGTCGGCCGCGAGCAGACGCTGGGACGCGTGCTGCACCCGATTCTCGATCGCTACGACTACGTCCTCATCGACTGCCAGCCGTCGCTCGGCCTGTTGACCGTCAATGCCCTCGCGTGCGCCGATTCCGTGCTCATCCCGATGGAGTGCGAGTACTTCAGTCTGCGCGGACTCGCGTTGCTCAACGACACCGTCGACAAGGTGCGCGATCGTCTCAATCCGCGGCTGAAGCTCGAGGGCATCGTGGTCACGATGTTCGACGCCCGCACGCTGCACTCGCGAGAGGTCATGAATCGCGTGGTCGAGGTGTTCGGCGACGTCGTCTTCGACACCGTCATCACGCGCACCGTGCGTTTCCCGGAGACGAGCGTCGCCGGCGAGCCGATCACCACGTGGGCGCCGAAGTCCGCGGGTGCCGACGCGTACCGGTCGTTGGCCCGCGAGGTCATCCACCGGGACACCGCACCCCAGTCTTGACCGACGGGACGGTCGTGACGGACACGACGGTCGGGGACGCGCCGACGCCCACCGGATTCCAGGTGCGGCTCACCAACTTCGAAGGCCCGTTCGACCTGTTGCTGACCCTGATCGGGCAGCACCGACTCGACGTCACCGAGGTCGCACTGCACACCGTCACCGACGACTTCATCGCGTACACCCGCGCGATGGGCGCGGAGATGGGTCTCGACCAGACCACCGAGTTCCTGGTGGTCGCGGCGACCCTGCTGGACCTCAAGGCCGCCCGCCTCCTGCCGTCGGGCGAGGTGGACGACGCCGAGGACCTGGCACTGCTCGAGGTGCGGGACCTGCTGTTCGCCCGGCTGCTGCAGTACCGGGCCTACAAACAGGTGGCGCAGTTGTTCGGCGAACTGGAGAACGCCGCGCTGCGGCGTTATCCGCGATCGGTCTCGCTCGAGGACTCGTTCGCGTCGCTGCTGCCGGAGGTGTTGCTCGGTGTGGATCCGCGCCGCTTCGCCGAGATCGCCGCGGCGGCGTTCACCCCGCGCGAGGTGCCGACGGTCGGTCTCGGCCATCTCCACGCGTCGGCGGTGTCGGTCCCGGAACACGCGCGGGCGATCCTGGCGATGCTGCGCGACCGCGGAGTGGGTGAGTGGGCGACGTTTGCCGACCTGGTCCGCGACTGCGAGGTCACCGTCGAGGTGGTCGCACGGTTCCTCGCGCTGCTCGAGCTGTATCGCGAGAAGGTCGTCGCGTTCGACCAACCCGAGGCGCTGGGCGATCTCGCGGTCACCTGGACCGGCGACGACGACGCTGCCGACATCGACCGGATGGACGTCTCGAGGATGGAGGACTACGGATGACAGCGAGCGAGGACGCTCCCGCCGCCCTGTCGGACGCCGAGGTGCGCGCGGCGCTCGAGTCGGTGCTGCTCGTCGTCGACACCCCGGCATCCGTCCCGCAGCTCGCCTCCGCCCTGGACTGTGACGAAACGCGCATCCGGCAGGCGCTGACCGCCATGGCCGCCGACCTCACCGCCCGCGGCAGTGGCATCGACCTGCGGTTCGCCGGCGACGGGTGGCGTTTCTACACCCGCACCGAGTACGCGCCCTATGTCGAACGGCTCCTCCTCGACGGTGCGCGGTCCAAGCTCACCCGAGCGGCACTGGAAACCCTCGCTGTGATCGCCTATCGTCAACCGGTTACCCGCGCACGAGTCAGTGCTGTGCGCGGAGTGAACGTGGACGGCGTGATGCGCACTCTCCTCGCGAGAGGTCTCATCGCCGAGGCGGGTCCCGACCCGGACTCTGCGGCGACGCAGTACGTCACCACGGAAATGTTCCTCGAACGGTTGGGGTTGGCGTCACTGTCCGACCTCCCCGAACTTGCTCCGCTGCTTCCGGGCGTGGACATGATCGACGACATCAGCGACAGCATGGACTCCGATCCGCGGGTCCTGCGTGCCGAGCGTCGACGAGAGAACACCGAGTCGGACTCGACCACCGAGTTCGGCACCGACACCACAGACGAATAGGTAAGAAACGTGAACGACTCCGCTCGCCGTGATGGCACACCGGACCGGGACGGCGCATCCGACGCCTCCACTCCCGAACGACAGAAGAAGCGCCCCAACAAGAAGGTCGCCGCTGCTGCGTACAGCAAGCGCACCGAGAGCCGTAAGCCCGGCGGCAAGTCCGGGTACCCCCGGGTGGCTCCCAAGAACAGCGGCTCCAAGCCCGGTAAGTCGCCGAAGCCGGAGCGCAAGACGACGGCTGCTCCCACCATCAGCAACGCCAAGCCCGCCCGCCACCAGCACACCGACGGCCCGCGGCCGCACGTGGCTCCGGAGGACGGTGTGCGCTTGCAGAAGGTGCTCGCCCAGGCAGGTGTCGCCTCGCGTCGCGCCGCCGAGCAGCTCATCGACGAGGGACGCGTCGAGGTCGACGGCCGCATCGTCACCGAGCAAGGTGTCCGCGTCGACCCCGAGGTCGCGGTCGTGCGGGTGGACGGCACCCGTGTCGTCATCAAGGCCGATCTGGTCCACATCGCGCTGAACAAGCCGCGCGGATGGCAGTCCACGATGTCGGACGACCTCGGTCGGCCCTGCATCGGCGACATCGTCTCGGAGCGGGTCCAGGCAGGACAGCGGCTCTTCCACGTCGGCCGACTCGATGCCGACACCGAAGGCCTGATCCTGCTGACCAACGACGGCGATCTGGCCCACCGGCTGATGCACCCCTCCTTCGAGGTGTCCAAGACGTACCTCGCCACGGTGCAGGGTGTCCTGGACCGCGATGCGGGCAAGAAGCTGCGTTCCGGAGTCGAACTCGACGACGGACCGGCGAAGGTGGACTCCTACGCGGTGCTCGACGTGAACGAGGGCAAGACGCTCGTGAAGGTCGTGCTGCACGAGGGTCGCAAGCACATCGTGCGCCGACTGTTCGACTCGGTCGGGTTCCCGGTGAAACGCCTGGTGCGCACCGACATCGGGGCCGTCGCCCTCGGCGACCAGCGACCCGGCACGCTGCGGGTGCTCGGTCGCGGCGAGGTCGGCAGCCTGTACGGGGCGGTCGGCCTGTGACCGCGTCGGAGGATCGACTGATCGTCGCGATGGACGGCCCGTCCGGTACCGGCAAGTCGTCCGTCTCCCGCCTGTTGGCGACCCGGCTCGGTGCGTCCTACCTCGACACCGGTGCGATGTACCGCGCGGCGACGGCATGGGTGCTGACGAACGACGTCGATCCCGGAGACGCGGACGCCGTCGCTGCGCTCACCGAGTCCATCGACCTCTCCATCGGCACCGATCCCACGGGGGAGCGGGTCGAGGTGTCGGGCGAGGACGTCACCGGTCCGATCCGCGGGTCCGCCGTGACGGCGGCCGTCTCCGCGGTGTCCGCCGTTCCCGCAGTGCGCGAGAAACTCGTTGCGCTGCAACGAGAGATCGCGGACACTGCCGGTCGGATCGTCGTGGAGGGTCGCGACATCGGCACCGTCGTCCTCACCGACGCACACATCAAGATCTATCTGACCGCGTCCGCGGAGACGCGCGCCACGCGTCGTAACGACCAGAACATCGCCGAGGGCCGCGGGGACGACTACGACGCCGTGCTCGCCGACGTCCAGCGTCGGGACCACGCGGACTCCACACGTGCCACGTCCCCGCTGCGACCCGCGGACGACGCGGTCACCGTGGACACCAGCGACCTCGACAAGGACGCGGTGATCGACGAATTGACGCGTCTGGTCACCGAGCGTCTGGACATCCGGCGTCCGACTCATGCCCCGGAAGGAGCACGCTCATGAGCGACAACACATTCGACACGCTCGACGCGACCGAGGTCTACGCCTCGGACGGCATCTGGTCCGAGGAGTCGGACTGGGAGGACATCGACTTCGAGGGTGACGGCGAGGCCGAGGCCGAGGTCGCCGTTCCCACCCTCGCCGTCGTCGGTCGGCCCAACGTGGGCAAGTCCACGCTCGTCAACCGCATCATCGGCCGCCGCGAGGCCGTGGTGGAGGACGTTCCCGGCGTCACCCGCGACCGTGTCTCGTACGAGGCCAACTGGTCCGGACGTCGATTCATGGTGCAGGACACCGGCGGCTGGGAGCCCGACGCCAAGGGGATGCAGCAGTCGATCGCCCGGCAGGCCGAGATGGCGATGCAGACAGCGGACGCCATCCTGCTCGTCGTCGACGCCGTCGTCGGTGCGACGGCGACGGACGAGGCCGTGGCACGGGTCCTGCGTCGGTCGAAGACACCGGTCATCCTGGTGGCCAACAAGGTCGACGACGAGCGCACGGAATCCGAAGCGGCACTGCTGTGGTCGCTGGGTCTCGGTGAGCCCCGTCCGGTCAGTGCGACGCACGGCCGCGGTACCGGCGATCTGCTCGACGACGTCCTGGCAGTCCTGCCCGAGACGCCCCGCGAGGGAACCGGTGTCGCCGGCCCTCGTCGTGTCGCCCTGGTCGGCAAGCCGAACGTGGGCAAGTCCAGCCTGCTGAACAAGCTCACCGGTGACGAGCGATCGGTCGTGCACGACGTCGCCGGCACCACCGTCGATCCGGTCGACTCACTGGTGGAACTGGGCGGCAAGGTGTGGCGTTTCGTCGACACCGCGGGGTTGCGCAAACGCGTCAGTCACGCCAGCGGCGCCGAGTTCTACGCCTCGCTCCGCACCAAGGGCGCCATCGACGCGGCCGAGGTCGCGATCCTGCTGCTCGACGCGTCCGAGGTCATCTCCGAGCAGGACCTGCGGGTGCTCTCGATGGTCGCCGACGCCGGCCGCGCACTGGTCATCGCGTTCAACAAGTGGGACCTCGTAGACGACGACCGTCGTGGCCAGCTCGAGAAGGAGATCGACCGGGACCTGATGCGCGTGCCGTGGGCGCAGCGCGTCAACGTCTCGGCCAAGACCGGTCGTGCGGTGCAGAAGCTCGTGCCCGCTCTGGAGACGTCGCTCGCGTCGTGGGACAAGCGCATCACGACCGGTCAGCTGAACTCCTGGCTCAAGGAGGTCGTGGCCGCGACGCCGCCGCCGATGCGTGGTGGTCGACTGCCGCGCGTCATGTTCGCCACGCAGGCGAGCACGCGGCCGCCGACGTTCGTGCTGTTCACCACCGGTTTCCTCGAGGCCGGGTACCGCCGGTTCCTCGAGCGCCGACTGCGTGAGGAGTTCAACTTCGACGGCAGTCCGGTGCGGATCTCGGTGCGTATCCGGGAGAAGCGGGACCGCAAGAAGAAGTAGGCGACTGCCCCGGTGGTGCTGCTGAGGCGATTGGCGTCCAGCGTCGCCACTGGGGTAGTGTTTGCTCGTTCCCTTCGGGACACACACGATCCCTTTCGAGGGATCGCGGGCTGTGGCGCAGCTTGGTAGCGCACCTGACTGGGGGTCAGGTGGTCGCAGGTTCAAATCCTGTCAGCCCGACACAGAAATGGCTCCGGACGGTTGTCCGGGGCCATTTTCCATGTTCGCGTCCAGTGCGGTGCGCGCGGAGGCCGCGCCCGTGGTCGTCGACTTCCTCGGCAGCTGAGAGAGCCTGCCGTGGGAGAATGACGGGAGTACATCACCCGTCAGGAGTGCGCGAAGGAGGGCAGCGGCGGTGTCTTCCTCCCCGGCGATGAGTCGTCGAGAACGGAACAAGCAGGACAAGCTCGACCGCATCACCACGGCGGCACGCGACCTCTTCGCCGAGTACGGCGTGAGTGAGGTGACCACACAACAGGTCGCCGACCGCGCCGACGTGGGAACCGGAACGGTCTTCCTGTACGCGAAGAACAAGGGTGAACTGCTTCTTCTGGTGCAGAACTCGGACTATGCGAGCGCGCTCGAGCGGGGCATCGCCGCGGCCGCCCACGTCGTGGACCCGGTCGAGGCCGTCATGGCCGTCCTCATGCCGGTCGTCGAGTGCAACCGCAAGCAGATCGAGAACGGCCGGACCTATCAGCGAGAGGTCGTGTTCGGTGACGACACGGAACCTCATCGTCGTGAAGCGTTGTCACTCGCCGCGCGGACCGAGGCGGTCGTCGCGGAGATCCTCGGCCGCGACGACGACGACGCGACGCACCACCCGGACCGGCAGGTGCAGGCCCACATCGTCTCCGCCATCCTGTTTCTCAGCATGGCTCTGACGGCGAACGCGACCAAGAGTGTCGCGGACGTGGCGGCAGAGATCGAGATGCAGATCGGTGTCCTGCTCGGCCGTTGAGGCCACTCACGGCGTGTCGAACATGAAGAAACCTTCATCGTCGTCTCATGGGACGGTCATGGACCCCCGGCATAGTTGCTGTCATGCGCTCCTCCCGCCCACTCGCCGCGGCCGCCGTCCTGGTGGCCATCGCGTGCGTTCTCGTCGCCGGGGTCCTGGTGACGCGATCACCGGCGCCACGCCTCGACCCCTCGCCCGTCGTGGTGAGTGTGGCGCCGGAGCCGACGCCCGAGGTGATCGCTCCCACACCTGATGTCCCGCCTGCCTCTCCCGCGCCCGCGCCGGCCGCTCCCGCTCCGATCACACCGCCGCCAGTTCAGGCCCCAGTGCAGGCACCGCCGATCGTCGACTTCTCCGAGGACGACGCGGACGACGCGGACGACGGCGATGACGGCGCCGACGACGTCGACGGCGGTGACGACGATGAGTGACGCCGCCGGTGTCTCGGCTCGCCGTGGATCGGCACTTCCGGCACGGTGGAAGATCACCGCCTGGATCATGTTGACGACCCTTCTTCTGTTGGTGGTCGTGCTGGTGACCGCCCGCAATCTGCTGTTGCGCGACGTCGACGTGCGCGCCAACGGGGACGTCGCGCAGGAAGCCGAGGAGTTCCGGACCTTCGCGTCCGAGGGGGTCGATCCCACGACGACGCAGCCGTTCGTCTCGGTGGAGCGGCTTCTCGAGGTGTACCTCGCCCGGCAGTCGGCCGGCACGGGTGAAGTGATGTTCGGCGTCGTGGGCGACTCGGTACTGACTCAGCCCGGCGTCGATGTGCCGACCGTGCTCGCACCGGGGTCACCGATCCTGACGACGGTCGTGCAGTCGGCCGAACCCGCCGGAGTGCTGGACACCGACAACGGCGAGATGCGGTGGGGGCACGTCGTCATCGACGACGCGACCGGCCGCGCCGGCACGTTCGTCGTCACGGCGTTCACCGGTGCGAACCGTGATCTCGTCGATCGGACCATGCGAACCATGGCAGTGGTCGGCGCCGTCGGACTGCTGCTGACGACAGGAATCGCGTATCTCGTCGCCGGTCGTATTCTCGCTCCTGTCCGCACGGTGCGCACGGTCGCGGCCGAGATCGGGGAGACGGATCTGACCGCGCGCGTCCCGGTCCACGGGCGCGACGACATCTCCGATCTCGCCGAGACGTTCAATGCGATGCTCGACCGGCTGGAGCAGGCGTACACCACCCAGCGACAGTTCGTCGACGATGCCGGACACGAACTGCGCACGCCGATCACGATCGTCCGGGGACATCTCGAGCTCATGTCGGAGGACCCGGAGGAGCGGCGGCGTACGTTGGCGCTCGTCGACAGCGAGCTCGCCCGCATGGGGCGGATCGTCAGCGATCTGCTCATGTTGGCCAAGGCCGAGCAGCCCGATTTCGTCGTGCCCGCCCCCGTCGATGCGGCGCAACTCGTCCTCGACATCGAGTCGAAGGTGCAGACGCTCGGCGATCGGCAGTGGTTGCTGATGCAGGTCGCGGAGGGCTCGTGTGTTCTGGACGCCCAGCGCGTCACGCAGGCCATGGTCCAGCTCGCGGCCAACGCCGTCGGACACACCGAGGACGGGAGCCGCATCCGGCTCGGATCGACCTTCCACGACGACGGGGACGCTCGACGGTTGTCGCTGTGGATCGCCGACGACGGGCCCGGCGTCCGCCCCGAGGACGCGCCCGTCATCTTCGACCGTTTCCAACGCGGATCGCCCGCCGACCGGACGTCACCGGCAGCGCGGTCGGGAGCCGGCCTCGGACTCGCCATCGTCCGTGCCATCGCCGACGCCCACGGCGGCTCCGCCTGGGTGCGCAGTGTGCACGGCGAGGGGGCGACGTTCGGCCTCGACCTCCCGGCTCCGGGCCACAGCCCGCGGTCCGAGACCGGCCCGGCGCCCACGACAGACGATGCACTCACGAAGGAGATCCGATGAGCCGAATCCTGATCGCGGAGGACGACATCCACATCGCCTCCTTCGTCGGCAAGGGTCTGCGGGCCGCCGGGTACACCACCGAGCACGTCGCCGACGGCGAGACCGCGCTCATGATGGCGCGTGGCGGTGGCTTCGACATGGTGGTGCTCGACATCGGCCTGCCGGCGATGGACGGGTTCACGGTGCTCCGACAGTTGCGCGGCGAGGGTGTGTCGACACCCGTGGTGGTCCTGACCGCTCGGGACAGCGTGCGCGACACCGTTGCCGGGCTCGAGGGCGGCGCCAACGACTACATGACCAAGCCCTTCCAGTTCGCCGAGCTCCTCGCACGGGTACGCCTGCGGTTGCAGGACGACACCGCAGGTTCGGCGGACAACTCGCTGACCTCGGGGGACCTTCGTCTCGATCTGCGGTCACGCCGTGTGCACGTGGGGGAGTCGGTCGTCGATCTGACGGCGCGCGAGTTCGCTCTGCTCGAGACGTTCCTGCGCCACCCCGACCAGGTGCTGTCCCGTGAGCAGATCCTCGGGCAGGTGTGGGGATACGACTTCGATCCGGCCTCGAACGTGGTCGACGTCTACGTGCGTGCGTTGCGCGCGAAGATCGGCGCCGAGCGTGTGGAGACCGTGCGCGGGATGGGATACCGCGTCCGATGACCGTCACCGAGTTCGCGACGACGCCGCCCGGGCGGCGTACTCCCACCAGTCCTGTCCCGACCCGGACGCCGCGGCGAGTTCCGACGCCGTCGCCGCGGACCCTCGTCAGTGCCGTCATTCTCGCGGTGCTCGCCGTCGGTGTCGTCCTGGCAGGAGTGGCCGGCGATCTGACCGCACACGGGACCATCACGGTGCTGGTCTTCCTCGTCGCGGTGTGGATGTGGATCTTCTCGCCCCTCGACGACACCCACGTCGCTCTGGGCGCCGCTCTGACGTTGGTGATCCTGGGTCCCGTGTCCACCGAGACCTTCACGCGCACACTGGGTGACACCGTGATCTGGCTGTTGGTCGGGTCGTTCGTCATCGCCGCGGCGGTGACGGCCAGCGGCCTGTCCGCTCGGGTTGCGGCACGCGTGCTGTCGGTCGCCCGGTCGCCGCGGCAGCTCGTCCATCTGGTCACCCTCGTGCTGCTCCTGACGACCTTCGCGATCCCGTCGACGTCGGGCCGGGCTGCGCTCGCGCTGCCGGTGTTCCTCGCTCTGGCGACCGTTCTGCGTGAACGGCCCCGAGTGGTGCTGACGCTGTCCCTGGTCTTCCCCGCGGTGATCCTCTGCTCCGCGGTCGGGTCGCTGCTGGGGGCCGGCGCGCACCTCATCACCAGCGAGATCGTGCGCACGACGACCGGATCGGGCATCGGGTTCCTGCAGTGGGCGATCCTCGGACTGCCGCTCGCGATCGTGTGGTCGCATCTCGCGGCGGAGATCGCGCTGTCCCTGTTCACCGATCGAGCGGAGCGACGCCGACCGCTCTCGGTGACACGCGACGCGTTCGGCGGGTCCGCCGGACCACTCACCGTCCCGCAGAAGCGTGTCCTGCTCGTCCTGGTCGCCGTCGTGACCCTGTGGTGCACCGAGCCGGTGCACGGTGTCGAACCGGCCATCGTCGCGATGATCGGCGCACTACTCGCGTCGGCACCGTTCGTCGGGGCCACCACGCTGCCTGCTGCCGTCCGCACCATCCCGTGGAGCCTGCTGCTCTTCATGGCCGGAACACTGTGTCTCGGAGTGGCGCTGACCACGACGGGTGCCGCCGAGTGGTTCGCCGACCTGGTCTTCGGGCCCATCAGCGCGCTCGGGTCGTCCGCCGCGACCGTGTTCGTGGTCGTACTGGTGCTGGTGTCGCTGCTGTCCCACCTCGTGGTCCAGTCACGGTCCGCCCGCTCCGCGGTGCTCGTCCCCGTCGTCGTCGCCACTGCGCCGGTGCTCGGCATCGATCCCGCCGCGGCGGCGTTCGCTTCCACCGCTGCCGCCGGCTTCTGCCTCACCCTCACCAGTTCGGCCAAACCGGTGGCGATGTTCGCCGCGAGCGACTCCGTCCCGGGGTTCTCGGCAGGCCACCTTCTCCGCCTGTCCGCCGCGGTCGCCCCGGTGTCCGTCGCTCTCGTTCTCGTCTGCTCGGTATGGGTGTGGCCTGCCCTCGGTCTTCCGCTGTACCTGCCCTGACTGCTCCCACCCCTATCTCAGGAGAACCATGTCCACACGAGTTCCCCAGCGCATCCTCGTCGCCCCCAGCGGTTTCAAGGAGAGCCTCTGCGCCGAGTCCGTCGCGTCCGCCATCGCATCGGGGGTGCGGCGCGCACTACCCGGAGTTCGGGTCGACACCGCGCCCATCGCCGACGGCGGTGAGGGAACGGCACGCACACTGGCGGCCGCGACGCGCGGCACCCTCCACGAGACGACGGTCGTCGGACCGGTGGGGGAGCCGGTGCCCTCGCACTGGGCCCGACTCGGTGGCTCCGAGCGCTCCGTCGCCGTGGTGGAGATGGCGGCTGCGGCGGGGCTCTCCCTCGTACCGCACGATCGGCGCGATCCCGGCGCGACCACCACCTACGGTGTCGGCCAGCTCATGGCCGCGGCGCTCGACGCGGGCGCGGACACGATCCTGGTGGGTTGCGGCGATTCCGGCACCTGCGACGGGGGAGCCGGGGCACTGCAGGCGCTCGGCGCCAGGATCCTCGACGTGCAGGGCCGTGAGATCGGCCGCGGCGGTCGAGAACTGATCCGGGCGCACCACCTCGATCTGACGGCGCTGCATCCCCGTCTCGCCGAGGTCGACGTCGTGCTCGCGTGCAATCCGCACAACGTACTGTGCGGACCCAGCGGTGTCGCCCGCGTGTTCGGACCGCAGAAGGGGGCGTCCCCGGATCAGGTGGACGAACTCGCCGCCGCCCTGGACAACTGGGCGCGCGTCCTCGAGCGGGACGGTGTGGCCACCGGCGATGTGGCGACCGGAGCGGGCACGGGAGCGTCGGGCGGACTGGGTGCAGGACTCGCGGCCGGGGTCGGGGCGCAGTTGCGGTCCCGCTTCGATGCGTTGCTGGACTCGGGCCTGTCGGGAATCGACCTCGACCGCCGAATCCGCAAGGCGGACCTCGTCATCACTGCCGAAGGGTCCATCGACTTCCAGACCCCGCGTGGCAAGGTCCCGGCGGAGGTGGCGCGGCGCTGCCAGCAGTTCGGCGTGCCGGTGATCGCGTTGGCGGGATCACTCGGTCGCGGAGCGCCGGCGGTGCACGACGTGGGCATCGCCGCCATCGCGTCCATCATCACGGTGCCGATGCCGTTGTCCGAGGCGGTCGCGAACGGCGAGCGGTTGCTCACCGACGCCGCCGAACGGACCATGCGCATGATCCTGCTCGGGGGTGCGGTCTCCGCTCGATCCGGTAATCGGAGTCGCAAGAAGTCGGCGTGAGGCCGGTCGATGTCGGCGTCAGCGAATGCCGAGGATGGCGTCCAGCAGCGACGGAACACTCGGCGCGGTCACGATCGTCGGGGTCGCCAGATCGAACGCCCCGAGCGCGGTGAGTACGTCGTCGCTCTGGGTCGCCGGGCCGCCGTAGGTGTTGGCAGCGACCGTGAAGTCGTCGCCGATGGAGGCCGAGGCGACGACGCTGGACCCGTCGTCCGCCCAGCCCCACTTCGTTCCGGTGGCGGCGGCGAGTCGACCGGTGCCCCAGTCCTGGACCGTGCCGTCGGCCGCGACCGGTAGCGCCGTGGTCATCCACGTGAGGACGGGGCTGCCGGGATCGGTGCGCTTCTTGGTGTCGAGGAAGCGCACGGTGTCGGCCGTGCTGGTGTAGGAGTCGCCCCAGAAGCTGCCTCGCGAGGTCGCGGTCAGTCCGTACTCGCGCGCCGCGGCGTCGATGGCGCCGGGGTACTTGCTGTCGAGCAGCGAGGCGGCCCAGTCGTCGCTCACCTGGATCATGCGAGCGGCGAGGTCGCGGTCCTCCGCGGACGAATCACCGTGTCGGAGCACGTGATCCGCCAGGTAGAGCTTGACCGTGGAGAGTCCCGGCCGTGCCTCGTTCTCGTTGGCAGTGCCGACGTGGACGCCCGTGGAGAGCGAGGTGTACGACAGGGAGGTCCGCTCCGGGACGCCGGAGAAGTCGCCCGGTGCGGGCGCGGCGCTCGCGGGGGCCGCGAGGGCGGTGACCAGTGCGACGCCCACTGCGGCGGTCGCGAACCAGGTGGCCGGTCGTCTGTGTCGAACGTTCATCGTGCTGCCCCTCCGGCGGTCGTGCCGCCGACGAACGACGAACACCGTCGAATCTATTGCCTCCGCTACCGGAACGGTGGACGACGCCGCGGTGGCGTGGTGGGGATCACATACCCGCGCGGCCCGGTGATCACGCTGTCCCGGAGTGAACAGCCGCTGAGAAATTGCTGTGACTCGTCGGCATGTTCACCGATCCGTCACCGCAGTGTCGGATCGATGGGCAATACTCGCGTCGTGACACGCACACCCTTCCCCGCAGCCTCCCGGTCGACGACGCCCGGCGCAGCACCCCTGTCCAACGATCCGACGGATCCGTCGGAGACCGACCTCGCGATGGTCGCCTTCCTGCGGCGGTGGTACGTCTACGGCGGCGGCCGCGCCGAGGACATCCTGGTGGAGTTCGGACTCACGCCCCACGAGTTCTTCGGTCGTGTGAAGGTGTTGCTGGAGAACGGCGTTCGGGTCACCGACCGCGCGCTGGTCGAGCCCATGCTCGCCGTCTGCCGGAAGCGGCTCTGGCTCGGTCAGTGACGACCGGCCTCACACCGACCGTGAAGTGACGTTCTCTCGCTCCGACGACCGCCGTGTGCGTGTCGAGGGACACGCACACGGCGCACGCGTCTGTCAGCGCAGGTGATGGACCTCCTGCAGCCCGTACACGGGGGTGTCCAGGCCTTCGTACCGAGCCTTCAGCTGTAGGCCGAGGTAGAGCGAGTAGTGCCGCGACTGGTGCAGGTTGCCGCCATGGAACCACAGGTTGTCCTGCTGCGTCGGCTTCCACATGTTGCGCTGTTCGCCCTCCCACGGGCCGGGGTCCTTGGTGGTGTCGGAACCGAGACCCCAGCACTTGCCCACCTTGTCGGCCGTCTCCTGGTCCACCAGGTCGGCCACCCAGCCGTTCATCGATCCGTAGCCCGTCGCGTACACGACGAGATCGGCCTCGAGTTCCGTCCCGTCGGACAGCACCACCGCGTTCTCCGTCAGGTGGTCGACCTGGCCGCCGACGAGGTGGATGCTGCCGTCCGCCACCAGCTCCGAGGCGCCGACATCGATGTAGTAGCCGGAGCCGCGCCGCAGGTACTTCATGAAGAGTCCGGAGCCGTCGTCTCCGAAGTCGTGCTGGAAGCCGGCCTTCTTAAGGCGGTCGTAGAAGTCCCTGTCCTTCTCGGCGATCTGCTGGTACACCGGGATCTGGAACTCGTGCATGATGCGGTACGGCAGTGAGGCGAAGGTGAGATCCGCTTTCTGCGTGGTCATTCCGGATTCGACGGCGCGCTCGGAGTACAGGTCGCCCAGCGCGATCTCGCACAGCGAGTCGGACTTGACGATGTGAGTGGACGATCGCTGGAGCATCGTGACGTCGGCGCCCGTCTCGAACAGCGCCTTGCAGATGTCGTGCGCCGAGTTGTTCGAGCCCACCACCACGACCTTCTTGCCGACGTAGGCGTCCGGACCGGGATGCTGACTCGAGTGATGCTGCTCGCCTCGGAAGACGTCCATTCCCGGGAAGTCGGGGATGGAGGCCTTGCCGGACATGCCCGTCGCCATCACCAGCTGCTTCGGTCGCAGCGTCACCTCCTCGCCGTCACGATCGACCACCACGGTCCATTCCCCGGCCGCCTCGTCGAAGGTCGCCGACAGGGCGGTCGTCTTCGTCCAGTACGGCACCTCCATGACCTTCGTGTACATCTCGAGCCAGTCGCCGATCTTGTCCTTCGGGGCGAACACCGGCCAGTTGTCCGGGAACGGCAGGTAGGGGAGGTGGTCGTACCAGACCGGATCGTGGAGGCACAGCGACTTGTAGCGTCCTCGCCACTGATCACCGGGGCGCTCGCCGCGATCGACGACGATGGCCGGGACGCCCATCTGACGCAGGCGAGCGCCCAGAGCGATGCCACCCTGACCGCCGCCGACGACGAGGGCGTAGGGCTGGATGCCGTATCCCAGTTCCTTCTCCTCCGCCTCGCGTCGCTCGGCCCAGGTCTTCGTCTCCTTGTTCGAGCCGTGCACAGCCCCCATCGGTCGCGCGTGCCCGCGCGGTTCCTCGTACCCCTTCAGTTCCTGCATCGTCGTCAGCAAGGTCCAGGCGAGCGACTCACCGGACTCCGCGTCGGTGCGTAGCCGCAGATGTCCCTTGCCGCGTGCCGTCGCGGTCTCGAACTCGATCCATGCGGAAGTGACACCGTCGGCCTCGTCGGGTGTCTCGGTCGTGCGAAAACCCTGCGGAGCGACGTCGGCGAGCCGTGCCGTCAGCATGTCGGCGATACCGTCGCGTCCCTCCACCGTCTTGAGGTTCCAGGTGAACGTCACCAGGTCGCGCCAGAAGCTGTCGACGGCGAACATCGCGACGACTCGATCGATGTCCCGCGCAGCGATCCCCGCTTCGAAATCGGCCAACCATGCGTCGACCCGCTGCTGCGGCGAGATGCTCTGCGTGGGTGGCTCGAGGGTCTGGGTCATGACAACTCCGTCTTCGTCGTTCCGTGGTCGTGCTCGTGTGATGCACAGCACACGCCGTGGACGCGGTCCGAGGAAGAGTTGCAGCGGGTTGCAGTCGCAGGTGCAACCGACTGCAACCCTGTCGTGCTGTGCCGCGTGTCACATAGAACGGTGATCACGGCCGTCGCTGGGACGGCCGGTGAGGAGTCGAACGATGCGCGCAGCGGTGTACCACGGGCCCGGCAAGGTCGAGATCGCCGATGTCCCGGAGCCCGACCCGGGACCGGATCAGGTGAAGATCGCCGTCGGTGCCAACGGCATCTGCGGTACCGACCTGCACGAGTACTACGCCGGTCCCATCTTCGTTCCCACCGAGCCGCACGCCCTGACCGGTCAGCAGATGCCGCTGATTCTCGGACACGAGTTCTCCGGCACCATCACCGAGCTCGGCGCGGGAGTGACGGGATGGTCGATCGGCGACCGTGTCGCCATCGAACCGCTGTACCGCTGCGGGCACTGTGGTCCGTGTCGAGCCGGCAACTACAACGTGTGCCAGTCGATCGGCTTCCACGGACTGATGTCCGACGGCGGTATGGCCGAGTACACGGTGGTGCCGACCGACATGCTGCACGCGCTGCCGGACTCGGTGTCCCTCGATCTGGGTGCGCTGGTGGAGCCGATGTCGGTGGCCTACCACGCGGCGACTCTGGGTGAGGTGCGCGAAGGCGACACCGCGATGGTGTTCGGGGCGGGACCGATCGGCATCGGACTCTGGTTCGCGCTGCGCGGCACGGGGCTCGACGACATCCTCGTGGTGGAGCCGTCCGCGACCCGGCGGGCAGCGATCGAGGCGCTCGGTGCACGCACTCTCGACCCCACGTCCGTCGACGTCCCCGCGCTGGTGGCCGACGAGACGGACGGGCGCGGCGCCGACGCCGTGTACGACGCGGCCGGTGTCGCGCCGGCGGTGGCGACCGCGCTGGCGTGCGTCGGGTCCCGCAAGCCGATGGTCAGCGTGGCGATCTACGAGAAGCCGCTCACCACGCCGCTTCTCGAACTGGTGATGAAGGAGGCCCGCATCCAGGGGTCGCTCTGCTACACCTCCGCCGACTACGACGCCGTCATCGCTCTGATGGCCGACGGCGTGTACGACCCCACCGGGTGGGTGTCGCGCATCGGGATGGACGCGGTGATCGACGACGGTTTCGAGGCACTGCATGCCGGCACGAAGATGAAGGTTCTCGTCGATCCGTCGCTCTGACCTCCGTCCCGGACATCCACCATCACATGAAGGAGACACGCATGAGCATCGACGGACAGGTCGCACTCGTCACCGGCGCAGGACAGGGAATCGGGAGGGGAATCGCCCTCCGACTCGCGCGGGACGGCGCGGACATCGCGCTCGTCGACGTGCACCCCGACGGCATCGGCCAGGTCGCCGACGAGGTGCGGGAGCTCGGTCGCGCAGCCACGACGATCGTCGCCGACGTCAGCGATCGCCGCCAGGTGTTCGACGCCGTGAACCGGGCCGCCGCCGAGCTGGGAGGTCTCGACATCATGGTCAACAATGCCGGGATCGCACTCGTCGGCCCGCTGTCCGAGGCCACGCCGGAGGAGGTCGGCCGCATCCTGTCGATCAACGTCGAAGGTGTGCTGTGGGGTATCCAGGCGGCCGCCGCGACGTTCATCGAACTCGGTCGGCCCGGCCGCATCATCAACGCGTCGTCCATCGCAGGGCACGACGGGTTCGAGATGCTCGGTGTGTACAGCGCCACCAAGTTCGCCGTGCGCGGTCTCACGCAGGCCGCCGCCAAGGAGTACGCCTCCGCCGGTATCACCGTGAACGCCTACTGCCCGGGTGTGGTCGGCACGGACATGTGGGTCACCATCGACAAGCGGTTCGCCGAACTGACCGGCGCGGAGGAGGGCGCGACCTACGAGAAGTTCGTGGGCGGTATCGCGTTGGGCCGAGCCGAGACTCCCGACGACGTCGCGGGATACGTGTCCTACCTCGCCGGGCCCGACGCGGCGTACATGACCGGTCAGGCCGGTCTCATCGACGGCGGACTCGTCTACCGATGACCGATCGGGACAGACCCGGGCATGACGCGCACTGTGATGTGGAGCACAATCGGTGTCGATGACTCGAACCTCCGAACCCGAGCCCGCCGTCGCGGCAGGTGAGGACCCACGTCGGTACGCACAGCTGCTGTCCGCCGTGTACGACGCGACCATGTCGGGTGCCCGCGCGCCCGCTCGCCCTCGCGACGTCATCGGTGACTCGTGGCAGCGCGTGATGAACCTGGGTGTCGATCCGGAGAACCGCGGACCCGCAGATGCTGTCGACGCCGCGGCACTCGAGCAGATGCGTCGAGACTCGGGGCTCGTGGAGATCCTGCCGGAGTTGACCGGGAGCCTGCGTTCGGTTCTGCAGGACTCCGACAACCTACTGGTGGTCGCGGACCGGCTCGGGCGGGTGCTGTGGCGCAGCGGGGCGCCCTCGGTGCTCGACCGCGCCGATCGGCTCGGCTTCGTCGAGGGGGCCGACTGGGCCGAGGACAGTGTGGGAACCAACGCCATCGGCACGGCACTGGTCTCGCGCTCGGCGGTGCAGATCTTCTCCGCCGAGCACTTCGTGCGCACTCACCACGCGTGGACCTGCGCGAGCAGTCCCATCAAGGATCCGCGTACCGGCCGGGTGCTGGGCCTCGTCGACGTCAGCGGACCCGCGAGTTCGGTGCACCCGACCACGCTGGCGCTGATCGATGCCGTGTCTCGACTCGCCGAAGCTCAACTGCGTGAACAGCATCGACGCACGCTCGACAACCTGCGCTCGGTGGCGGCGCCGATGCTGGCTCGGTCGGAGACGCCCGCGCTGGCCGTCGACGGGCACGGGTGGGTCGCGGCGGTGGCGTCGGTCCCGGTGCGCAATCGGGTGCTGCTCCCCGACGAGGTGGCGCCGGGCCGACTGTGGGTACCGACGCTCGGCGTGTGCGATCTGGAGCCGCTGCCCGGTGGCTGGATGGTGCGACCGGCGTCCTCGCAACGCGACGGAGTGGTCGACGGGGAGTCGACGCCGACGAATATCCGCATCGACGTGTCCGACCCCTCGCGCACCCTGGTCGAGGTGTCGAGTCCCTTCGGAACCTGGTCCCACGAGCCGACACCTCGGCACGCGGAGATCCTCTTCCTGCTCGCCGCGAGGAGGGACGGGCGCACCGCGGCAGAACTCGCGACGGAACTGTTCGGCGACAACGGCCGTGCCATCACGGTCCGGGCCGAGATGTCACGGCTGCGCAAGGCCTTCGCCGGCGTGGTGCTCGCGCAGCCGTACCGGATCGACGAGTCCGCTGTCGTGGAGCTGGCCCTTCCGGCGGATCGCTCGCGCATCCTGCCGTACTCGGCGGCGCCGGCCGTGCGCGCGCTGCGCGCACCGGCCCGGTGAGCCTGGCTACTGTCGCCTGATGGACACGCGCCTCGAACGTGCAGAGATCATGCGGACGCTGGACGGTTTCGAGAGTCGGCTCATCGAGGGCGGTGACGAACGACGCGCCTCGGTCGTGGTGGCCGTCGGCGGGGAGCCCGGCGATCGGCACGTGCTGCTGACGAAGCGGCCCTCCCGGATGCGCGCGCATCCGGGCCAGTTCGCGTTGCCTGGCGGGCGTGTCGACGACGGCGAGACACCGGTCGATGCCGCCCTGCGCGAACTCGACGAGGAGGTCGGCATCCGAGTCGGCCCGGACTCCGTGCTCGGGACGCTCGACGACTATCGGACCCGCTCCGGCTACGTCATCCGTCCGTTCGTGGTGTGGATCGCGGACTGGACCGGGGACGCGGTGCCCAATCCTGACGAGGTGGAGTTCCTCTACCGCGTCACCGCGGACGAGCTCGACGTCGACGCCCGGTTCGTGTCGATCGCCGAGTCGCCGCGACCGGTGGTGCAGTGGCCTTTCCGCTCGAGCCTGGTGCACGCGCCCACGGGCGCGGTGGTGCACCAGTTCCGCGAGGTGGTGCTCGGTGGGCGGCACACCCGCGTGCACGACTACGAGCAGCCGGTCTTCGCCTGGCGGTAGCGGCTCGTCGGGTCCGGACGGCGCGCCCGTGTGAAAAGCTCGGGGGATGACCGATCCGGCGTCCGACAGCCCTCGCGACGTGGTCGCCGGTGTCGTCGGCGATCGCATCCTGACGGTGCCCAATGCTCTGAGTGTCGTTCGTCTGCTCGGGGTGCCGGTGTTCCTGTGGTTGTTGCTGGGGGAGCAGGCGTACGGCTGGGCGCTACTGCTGCTCCTGCTCAGCGGGGCCACGGACTGGTTGGACGGCAAGCTCGCCCGGCTGCTCGACCAGTCGTCGGCCCTGGGTGCTCTGCTCGACCCGTTCGTCGATCGCCTGTACGTCGTCACCACACTGGTGGGGTTCGCCCTCGCGGGCATCCTCCCGTGGTGGGTGGCCGTGGTCCTGATCGCGCGGGACGGCATCCTCGCACTCACCCTGCTGCTCTACCGGCGGCGGGGACTCGCTCCGCCCGAGGTGATCTACCTCGGCAAGGCCGCGACGTTCGTTCTGATGAGCGCCCTGCCGTTCCTCCTCGCCGCGCGGGTGGACTGGGTCGGCGCCGACGTGATCGCGGTTCCCGCGCAGGCCCTGCTGGTGTGGGGGACCGCGCTGTACCTCTACACGGGTGCGCTGTACCTCGGCCTGGCGCTCGGTCCGGTCCGACGCCTCCCGCTCGCCGCACGATGAGCCGGGGAGCGCCCGCCTTGCGGAGGCGGAAAGCTCGCCAATACGCTCAGCGCGAGTGCGGTTCTCCTCGTCCGCACCGCGACAACGCCTGCGAAAGGACCCGGTTCACGTGAGCCAGACCGATATCCCCACCGAGTTGCGGTACACGGCCGAGCACGAATGGGTCCAGCGGACCGGCCCCACCACCGTCCGCGTGGGCGTCACCGACTACGCACAGTCGCAGCTCGGCGACGTCGTCTTCGTTCAGCTGCCCACCGAGGACGATGCGGTGTCGGCCGGTGAGTCGCTCGGCGAGGTGGAGTCCACCAAGAGCGTCTCCGACATCTACGCCCCGCTGTCGGCCAAAGTGGTTGCGGTGAACGGTGAACTGGACGGCGACCCCGAACTGGTGAACAGCGATCCGTACGGCGCCGGCTGGCTCGTGGACCTGTCCGTCGACTCCGAGAGCGATCTCGACGACGCCCTCGAGGCGATGATGGACGCCGAGGGGTACGCGTCGATCACGACCACGTAACAGCCGTGCCCGGCGGGCGGGCAAGCACGCCCGGGCGACGGTGTGTGCAAGGTACGGTCGGTAAGGTCCTCACGTGGTTCGGCGGCACCCCGGTCGGGGAACCGCGGAACCGTCAGACAAGCGTGACAAGAGAATGTGCTGAATCGCCTCGTGGGTGAGGGGCGATCAGATCGAGGAGGAGAAACGTGAGCGATAACGGCAACGACGGCGTCTACGGAGAGTCCCCCGCGGAGACCACCTCGGTCTTCCGAGCGGACTTCCTGAACGAGATCGATTCCGCAGCGGCGCCCCAGGGCTCCTCCGACGCACCGGTCTCCGGGGTCGAGGGTCTGCCCGTCGGTTCCGCCCTGCTCGTCGTCAAGCGGGGCCCCAACGCGGGCTCGCGCTTCCTGCTGGACCAGCCCACGACGTCCGCGGGACGCCACCCGGACAGCGACATCTTCCTCGACGACGTCACCGTGAGCCGTCGCCACGCGGAGTTCCGTCAGGACGACGAGGACTTCCAGGTCGTCGACGTCGGCAGCCTCAACGGCACCTACGTCAACCGTGAGCCCGTCGACTCCGCCGTTCTGGCGAACGGCGACGAGGTGCAGATCGGCAAGTTCCGCCTCGTGTTCCTGACCGGTCCGAAGGGTCAGTCCGCAGGCGGCCAGCTCGGCGAGACGTCTGCCGGCGCAGGTAGCTGATGACGGCAGTCGGGCAGCAGTCCGGTGGCGGCATGTCGATCGGGTCCGTACTCGATCGACTGCGCCCGGACTTCCCCGACGTCACCATTTCGAAGATCCGTTTTCTCGAGGCCGAGGGACTGATCTCCCCGGAACGAACGGCGTCGGGTTACCGGAGATTCTCCGTCGAGGACTGCGAGCGCCTGCGCTACGTCCTCACGGCGCAGCGTGATCACTACCTCCCGCTGAAGGTCATCAAGGAGCAGTTGGACGCGCTGGACAACGGCATCCGTTCCGTGGGTCCCGACGGTGTCGCCGCGGCGCCGAAGGGGCCACGTGTGCTGGCTCTGGCGCCCGGAAGTGTCTCGCCCACCGAGTTTCTCGGGGAGCGGCGCGTCCGGATGAGTCGTGCCGACCTGCTCGAGCGTGCGGGCGTGGACGAGCCGTTCCTGCTCGAACTGCAGAAGAGCGGCCTCGTCTCGGCGGGTCCGGCCGGCTTCTACGACGAGGAAGCCGTGGTGCTCGTGCGCACCGCGTGGGCGATGGCGCAGTACGGACTCGAGGTGCGGCATCTGCGCGCGTTCAAGCTCGCCGCGGACCGCGAGGCGAACCTGCTGGCTCAGGTCGCCGGGCCGGTGGCGCTGGGCCGTGACGCGGGCGCGCGAGACCGCGCCGAGGAGCTCGTCCGGGAGCTGGCCGCGTTGTCGCTGTCGCTCCACACGTCGTTGGTCAAGTCCGCGGTGCACGGGATACTGGACAAGTAGTCCCGAGGGCGTGCGTCGGCCGCTCGCACGGCCGGTCGTCGGCGCCGCGGGTCAATACACTGGAGAGCACGTCCGCCCCGTCGAGTGCGCGGGCGACGAGTCACAGCAGCTGGGAGGCGGCGCGATGGGCGAGATGCGCGTGATCGGTATCCGGGTGGAGCAGCCACAGAATCAACCTGTTCTGCTGTTGCGGGAGTCGGACGGCGAACGGTACCTGCCGATCTGGATCGGCCAGACGGAAGCCACGGCGATCGCACTGGAGCAGCAGGGCGTGCAACCGCCGCGTCCGCTGACCCACGATCTCATCGGTGACATCGTCACGGCCCTCGGGCGATCCCTGAAGGAAGTCCGCATCGTCGATCTCCAGGAGGGCACCTTCTACGCCGACCTGGTCTTCGACCAGGACGTGCGTGTCTCGGCACGCCCGTCGGACTCGGTCGCCATCGCCCTGCGAGCCGGCGTGCCGATCTTCGCGGAGGAGCCCGTTCTGGCCGAAGCCGGTCTGGTCATGCCCGACGAGCGCGAGGACGAGGTGGAGAAGTTCAAGGAATTCCTGGACACCATCTCGCCGGACGACTTCAAGGCGACCGACGGTTAGATAACGATCGAGTCTCACCCTTGAGTTGAGGTTGAGGCTTACCGCGTGGCGCGTTGCCTCACGGCTCCGCGGTCCATAGCGTTCGGGTCGATGAAGGACGTGCCGCTCACCGCGGTGAGGGCGTATTCTCGACCTCGCCGAGCGTCACGGATGTCATCGTCGTTCTCACCGCGCGTACCGCACAGGTCCGCGGACGAGGACTCCAGGCGGACCATCCGAGAGGGAGAGAAACACGTGGCAGATCAGCCGCAGGAGCCGGAGCAGATGAGCCTGCTGGCATCGAACGACGTGGACGAGGTGCAACCCGGTCTCTTCCCCGACGATTCGGTTCCGGACGAGTTGGTCGGCTACCGCGTCCCCAGTGCGTGCCAGATCGCCGGCATCACCTATCGGCAGCTGGACTACTGGGCCCGCACCGGCCTCGTGGTGCCGTCCATCCGCGGCGCGGCAGGATCCGGCAGCCAGCGGCTGTACTCCTTCAAGGACATCCTGGTCCTCAAGATCGTCAAGCGACTGCTCGACACCGGCATCTCGCTCCAGAACATCCGCGTCGCCGTCGACCACCTCCGTCGTCGTGGCGTGGCGGATCTGGCCCGCATCACGCTGTTCTCGGACGGCACCACCGTCTACGAGTGCACGTCCGCCGAAGAGGTCGTCGACCTGCTGCAGGGCGGACAGGGCGTCTTCGGGATCGCGGTCAGCGGAGCCATGCGTGAACTGACCGGCGCCATCGCCGACTTCCCCGCCGAGCGTGCCGACGGCGGCGAGAGCCAGCCGACGCCCGAGGACGAGCTCGCCTCCCGCCGCAAGAATCGCGCGAGCCGCAAGACCGGCTGACCCGCCGGCGCGCACTCCCATATACTGAGGAAGCGTCGACGCCGCACGGGAGAGCTTCGCCGGGACGCGGTCCGTCACAGGACCGAGCCCGACGAGCGCCGAAGGAGCAGCACCTCTCCGTCAATCTCTCAGGCACCCGGGACCGTGCGGGCTCCGACGCCTCTGGAAAGTGGTGGAATCGTCCACCCGCCCACGGGGAAAGGCGCCGCACGCGGCGGCCGAATCTCTCAGGCGCCCGGTGTCTCGGGCATCACGACAGAGGGAGAGGGGCGTCCCTCCCTGCGTGTGGGGCGTGCACCTCGTCACCACCACGGGAGATCACGTGACCGCCGAACCCCGCTCGACCTCCGGACTCCGTACCTTCGTCGACCGCCACATCGGGCCCGACGCGGAGCAGACCGCGCGACTCCTCGACGTCATCGGTGTGGCGAGCCTGGACGATCTCGCTGCCGCCGCGGTTCCCGCCGACATCCTCGACGCGGCCGTCGACGGCATCGCGGACGGTCTGGACGCGCTGCCCGCGCCGGTCTCCGAGCACGAGGCACTCGCCGAACTGGCCGCGCTGGCCGCGAGCAACACCGTCGCGACGTCCATGATCGGCCAGGGTTACAGCGCCACGCTCACCCCGCCCGTCCTGGTGCGCAACATCCTCGAGAACCCGGCCTGGTACACCGCGTACACGCCGTACCAGCCCGAGATCAGCCAGGGCCGACTCGAGGCACTGCTCAACTTCCAGACCATGATGTCCGACCTGACGGGTATGGACATCGCCAACTCCTCGATGCTCGACGAGGGCACCGCCGCGGCGGAGGCCATGACGCTGCTGCGCCGAGCCGGCAAGTCGAAGTCGGCCCGCCTGGTCCTCGACACCGACCTGTTCCCGCAGACCCGCGCCGTCATCGCGACGCGCGCGGAGCCGCTCGGCATCGAGCTCGTCGACGCCGACCTCGCGGCGGGCCTGCCCGAGGGCGAGTTCTTCGGTGTCGTGTCGCAGACGCCGGGAGCATCGGGCCGCATCGTCGACCTCACGTCGGTGATCGCCGAGGCGCACGATCGGGGCGCCCTCGTGGCCGTCGGCGCGGACCTCCTCGCCGCCACTCTCGTCACCTCGCCCGGCGAGCAGGGGGCCGACGCGTGCTTCGGCACGTCGCAGCGGTTCGGCGTCCCGATGGGCTTCGGTGGACCCCACGCGGGATACCTGGCCGTGCGCACCTCCCACGCTCGTCAGTTGCCGGGCCGACTCGTCGGCGTCTCCGTCGACGCCGACGGATCGCCCGCCTACCGCCTGGCTCTGCAGACACGTGAGCAGCACATCCGCCGCGAGAAGGCGACGTCCAACATCTGCACCGCGCAGGTGCTCCTCGCCGTCGTCGCCGCGATGTACGCGAGCTACCACGGTGCCGACGGGCTCACCGCCATCGCGCGGCGCGTCGCCGGCCACGCGGCCTCGCTGGGTGCCGCGCTGCGCGCCGGTGGCGTCACCGTGGTGCACGAGAATTACTTCGACACCGTCCTCGCCCGCGTACCCGGCCGCGCGGCCGAGGTGGTCGCCGCCGCGAAGACGACCGCCGCGATCAACCTCCGCTTCGTCGACGACGACCACGTCGGCATCTCCTGCGACGAGGCCACGATCGACGCTCATGTGGAGGCCGTGCTGCAGGCCTTCGGTGTCGAGCCGGCCTCCGGCTCCGCGCCGATCGCCGTTCCCGACGCCCTCTCCCGTACGTCGGAGTTCCTGACGCACCCGGCGTTCACGCGGTACCGCACCGAGACCGCCATGCTCCGGTACCTCCGCGCGCTGTCCGACAAGGACATCGCCCTCGACCGCAGCATGATCCCGTTGGGCTCGTGCACCATGAAGCTCAACGCCACCGCGGAGATGGAGCCCATCACGTGGCCGGGCTTCAACGCCCTGCACCCCTTCGCGCCCGCGGACGATGCTCCCGGCATGGCGCGCATCATCAGCGACCTCGAGGAGTGGCTCGTCGCGGTCACCGGCTACGACGCGGTGTCCCTGCAGCCGAACGCGGGCAGCCAGGGCGAGTACGCAGGCCTGCTGGCGATCCGCAACTATCACCGCAGCCGCGGGGACGACGCACGCACCATCTGCCTCATCCCGTCCAGTGCCCACGGCACCAACGCGGCGTCCGCCGTGATGGCCGGGATGAAGGTCGTGGTGGTGGCGTGCCGCACCAACGGTGACGTGGACGTCGACGACCTGCGCGCCAAGGTGGCCGAGCACGCCGAGTCGCTGGCCGCCATCATGATCACCTACCCCTCGACCCACGGCGTCTACGAACACGAGATCGGCGACATCTGCGCCGCGGTGCACGACGCGGGTGGCCAGGTGTACGTCGACGGCGCGAACCTCAACGCTCTGGTCGGCGTGGCGCGCCCCGGTCGCTTCGGCGGCGACGTCAGCCACCTGAACCTGCACAAGACGTTCTGCATCCCGCACGGCGGCGGCGGCCCCGGCGTCGGTCCGATCGGCGTCCGCTCCCACCTCGCGCAGTTCCTGCCCGGACACCCGTTCGTGGAGGGTCTCGGTGAGACCGGTGCGATCTCGGCCGCACCGTACGGTTCGGCGTCCATCCTGCCGATCACGTGGGCCTACATCCGCATGATGGGTGCCGCCGGTCTACGGCGCGCGACCCTCACCGCGATCGCGTCGGCGAACTACATCGCCCGCCGACTCGACGAGTACTTCCCGGTGCTCTACACCGGCGATCGCTCGATGGTCGCGCACGAGTGCATCCTCGATCTGCGGCCCATCACCAAGCGCACCGGGGTGACGGTCGACGATGTCGCGAAGCGGTTGGCGGACTACGGTTTCCACGCACCGACGATGAGCTTCCCGGTGTCGGGCACCCTCATGATCGAGCCGACCGAGAGCGAGAATCTCGACGAGATCGACGCCTTCGTCGACGCCATGATCGCCATCCGCGCGGAGATCGAACGTGTGGCGTCGGGGGAGTGGACCGTGGACGACAACCCGCTCCGGGGCGCGCCGCACACGGCGCACTGCCTCGTCACGGACTGGACGCACCCGTACTCGCGCGAGGAGGCCGTCTACCCGGCCGGCACCTCGCGCGCCAAGGTGTGGCCGTCGGTGCGGCGGATCGACGGCGCACACGGCGATCGCAACCTCGTGTGCTCGTGCCCGCCGATCGAGGCCTTCGCCTGACCTACTGACACTGGCGCGATGTGATCAGCGCGCCGTCCGGAGCTCCAGCAGAGAGATCTCGGGCGGCGCGCCGATGCGTACAGGGGGACCCCAGGCGCCGGCGCCGCGGGTGGTGTACAGCGTGGTGTCGCCGATGGTGTCGAGGCCCTGGACCGAGGGCTGTTGCAGCGGTACGAGATACATGATCGGCCAGATCTGTCCGCCGTGAGTGTGGCCGGAGACCTGCATGTCCACACCGAGATCGGACGCCTGCGTCGCCTGCTTGGGCTGGTGCGCCGAGAGCAGCTGGAAACGGGCCGGGTCGGTGCCCTCGAGGGCTGCCGCCAGATCCGGCTCGTACGGTTCCGGCGCCGTGAGGTCCTCGATGCCGACCAGGTCGATCGTGTCGACGCCGCGGGTGAGCGGGACCGTCTCGTTGCGCAGGACCCGCAGTCCCAGCGAGTCGTACAGGTCGAGCCACGCGCCGCCGTCGCCCGCGTAGAACTCGTGGTTGCCGCTGGTGACCACGACACCCAGCGGCGCCGACAGTTCGCTCAGCGGAGCCAGCGCCGGGCCCACGAGGTCCACGGTTCCGTCGACGAGGTCCCCGGCGATGATGACGAGATCCGGCTTCTCCGCCATGAGGGTGTCGACGACCCCCTGCACGAACGCCTCGCCGCGCGCCGGGCCGACGTGCAGGTCGGACACCAGTCCCACCCGCACACCGTCGAACGACGCGGGCAGTGCTGCGAGTTCGACTGTCGTCCGGGTCACCTTCGGGGTGGCGGCCGCGACGACTCCGTACGCGACGGCCACCACGGTGCCGAGGACGAGAACGGCGGTGGCGGGACGCACGAAGGTGCGCCGTGCGGACACCCCGTCGCGGTGGGCGAGACGCGCTCCGATCCGCACCACCAGGGCGCCCACGGCGACCAGCAGGGAACCGAGGCAGAGGTACAGGAGTGCGGCGAGCCAGGTCAGACCCGGGTACGCGACGTAGCGGGCCCACGAGGGATCCAGTACCTCACCGCTGCCGATCCCGACCACCGCGGCGGCCCAGAACACCACGAGAACGGCATCTGCCGCGAGGCGCGCGGCGCCGGTGAGTCCGGTGGCCACCACCAGACGGCGGTGCAGGACGAACGTCACGATCGCCAGGAGCACGGCGAACGTCAGCATGCGAATCACGGGGAAGCCCTTCGGCATTCGGTGGAGATCGTCACCGGTCGGAGGACAATCGGTCGAGCGTGGCGGTGAGTGTGGGGTCGGAGGAGGACACCTCGACGAGGTCGCCTCCGGTCTGGCCCGTGAGGCTGCGCAGCGTCGCGATGTCCGAGTTCTGGGTCAGAGACACCACGTCGATGCGGACCGGACGCGCAGGGTCCGACGCGGCCGCGATCGACTGGAGGAAGGACGCGGCGGAGATCGAGGTGTCATCGTTCGGGCCGTCGGTGACGAGAAGAACCGAGTTGGTCCCGTCGCCCGACCAGTTCTGCACCGCCGATTCGTAGGCCGCCTGCACGGAGGCGTAGGTCGAGGTGGCGGTGGCGGGAGACAGACCGGCGAGAGAGCTGTCCAGTGCGGCGCGGGACTCGGAGTTCGCCTCCGTGAGCGGTACCTCCACCCGGTACGGCCGTGATCCGTCCAGTGCCCGGCTGTACGTCCACAGGCCGATCCGGCTGGTGTCGGGAACCGCGCCGATCACCTGACGCAGGGCGGACGTCACGTTGGTCAGGCGCGTGGCGGACCCGTCGATCGACTCCATCGATCCCGACACGTCGAGCAGGACGGTGGTGCTCGACGGGCGGGTGGGTGACGCGAGGGTGTCGAGCACCGCCGTGCGCGCCGCCGGCTCGGGCGACGCGGCGGGCTGACCGATCGCCGGGAACGTCAGTCCCGCCACCGACGGAGGTGTCGCCTCGGTGGTTCCGTCGGCGGTGGGAACGCGGAATCCCTGTCGCAGGAACGCCTGCTGCTGATCGGCTCCGCGGGCGAACTCCGCGAACGCGGCCGCAGCCGCGCGTCCGGTCGCATCACCGTCCGAGAGCACCACTGCAGGATGGTCGGCACTCGGCGTCGAACCGGCCGGGCGGAAGGCGGCCAGCTGCTGGCCCTCCGTGATCCGGCCGTACAACTGCTGTTCGGTGACCGGGACGGCGTGGACCGGGGCGGCCGCGGGGTCGTCGCCCTGCACCATCGCATCGAGAGCGGCCGCAGCATCGGCGGGCGGTGTGGGAGTCGCGTCCGTCGCCGCGCGGGAGAGCGCGGAGACCGCCGACACGACGGGCGCGGACGCAGCCTGATCGGCGGTCAGCGACGCGGTGGAGGCGGTGGGATCGACGACCGCCGCAGCCACCGACACCAGAGCCGCGGTGGTGGTCGACCCCGCCGGCAGTGCCGGTCGCAGGGATCCCCAGCCCGCGGCGCCGATGGCGTCGAGCGACTCGGGGGTGGCGGCGAGACGAGGCAGGTCGGCCCACCCCACGGCCGCCGCTCCCAGGGTGTCGGCGAGCGTCGGCGCGACGCCGAGGACGACGGGACTGGTGGCGAGAGACCGGGGGGTGCTGTCGACCCGCCGCGCGTCGATCAGCGGCGCCGCATCCGCCGAAGTCGCCGGAATCCACAGCGACGGACGAGGACCGGCCGCCGCGTCGGACGGATCGGCCGCGAGGGCCGCTGCCGCGACGTCCGACGCCGTCTCGGTCACCGTCGTGGTGACGCAGTGATCGCGCACCACCGGCGCCGTGGCGTCCCACGCCGCGGCGACCGTACGCACGGCGTCGGCGATGTCGGGATCGGCCGTGACGGCCAGCACGGCGTCACCCTCCACACAGGCCTTCGCGGCCTGCTCACCCTCGTCGGTGATGCGATCGCGCAGGGCGAACCAGCCCAGGACGGCCGCGACGAGCAGCACGAGAACGACGACGACCACGACGGGTCCGCGGCTCACACCGCGACGACCACCCGACGTGGACGCGGTGCGACGATGCTCTCCCACCCTCGGGACCCGTCCTCTCTCGTGCTGCTCCCGGCCTCCCCGTCAGGATGCCTGGTTCGCTGCCTTGTACTCGCGACGGCGCGCGTGGAGGATCGGCTCCGTGTACCCGTTCGGCTGCCGGGTTCCCTCGAGGATGAGGTCCTTGGCGGCGTTGAAGGCGATGTTGGAATCCGAGTTCTCGGCGAGCGGTCGGTAGGTCGGGTCGCCGGCGTTCTGCCGATCGACCACCGGCGCCATGCGCGTCAGCGAGGCGACGACGTCCTGCTCGGTCACGATGCCGTGACGGACCCAGTTGGCCAACAGCTGGCTCGAGATGCGCAGCGTCGCACGGTCCTCCATGAGCGCGACGTCCTCGATGTCCGGAACCTTGGAGCAGCCGACGCCGTGGTCGATCCACCGGACGACGTATCCCAGGATCGACTGGCAGTTGTTGTCGAGCTCACGCTGCTTGTCCTCGTCGCTCCAGGAGGTGTCGGCAGCCAGTGGGATCTCGAGGATGTCGTCGACCGTGGCGCGGCGAGCCTTCGCGATCTCCTCCTGGCGGGCGAAGACGTCGACCTGGTGGTAGTGGGTGGCATGCAGCGTGGCCGCGGTGGGCGACGGGACCCAGGCGGTGTTCGCACCCGCGCGCGGGTGACCGATCTTCTGCTCGAGCATGTCGTGCATGAGATCGGGCATCGCCCACATTCCCTTGCCGATCTGCGCCTTGCCCTCGAGGCCCGCCGCGAGACCGGTGTCGACGTTCCAGTCCTCGTAGGCGGCGATCCACTTCTGCTTCTTCATCTCGGCCTTGCGCACGACGGCTCCGGCCTCCATGGAGGTGTGGATCTCGTCGCCGGTCCGGTCGAGGAAGCCGGTGTTGATGAACACGACGCGTTCCTTCGCCGCGAGGATGCAGGCCGCGAGGTTGACCGTCGTGCGACGCTCCTCGTCCATGATGCCGACCTTGAGGGTGTTGCGGGGGAGGCCCACGACGTCCTCGACCCGCGCGAACAGCTCGTTCGTGAAGGCGACCTCGTCGGGACCGTGCATCTTGGGCTTCACGATGTAGAGCGAGCCGGTGCGGCTGTTGCTCAGCGCGACGTCGTCTCGCAGGCTGTGCTTGCCCGTCAGGGATGTCATGACGGCATCGAGAATGCCCTCGGGGATCTCGTTGCCGTCCTTGTCGAGGATCGCATCGGTGGTCATCAGGTGCCCGACGTTGCGAACGAACAGAAGCGACCGGCCGTGCAGCACGAGTTCGGAGCCGTCCAGAGCGGTGTAGACGCGATCCGGATTCATGGTGCGGGTGAAGGTCTTCCCGTTCTTCGACACCTCCTCGGCGAGATCGCCGCGCATCAGACCGAGCCAGTTGTGGTAGCCGAGCACCTTGTCGTCGGCGTCCACGGCGGCGACGGAGTCCTCGAAGTCCATGATCGCGGTGACCGCGGACTCGAGCAGCACGTCCTTCACGCCCGCGGCGTCGGTGCTGCCGATGGGACTCTCGGCGTCGATCTGCAGTTCGAAGTGCAAGCCGTTGTGGACGAACAGGATTCCGGTCGGTGCGGACGGCTCACCCGTGTAGCCGAGCAGCGAGTCCGGTGACGCGAGACCGACGGTGTCGCCGGAGGACAGGGTGACCGCCAGGGCGGACCCGTCGACGACGTACGACGTGGCGTCCGCGTGCGAGCCGGACGTCAGCGGCACCGCGTCGTCGAGGAACGTGCGAGCCCACGCGATGACCTTGTCGCCGCGCACCTTGTTGTAGCTGGTGCCCTTCTCCGCGCCGCCGTCCTCGGAGATGGCGTCGGTGCCGTAGAGCGCGTCGTACAGCGAGCCCCACCGGGCGTTGGAGGCGTTGATGGCGAAGCGTGCGTTGAGGACGGGGACGACCAGCTGCGGGCCGGCCGTCGTGGTGATCTCGGTGTCGACGCCCTCGGTCGTGATCGCGAACGCGGCAGGCTCGTCCTGCAGGTACCCGATCTCCTTCAGGAACGCCTTGTACTGCGCGCGGTCGTAGCCGGCTCCGGGGTGCTCGGAGTGCCAGGCGTCGAGCTTGCCCTGGATCTCGTCGCGGGCCTCGAGGAGCGCCCGGTTACGGGGCGCGAGATCCTCGAGGAGGGACTGCACACCCGCCCAGAACGCATCCTGATCCACACCCGTGCCGGGCAGAGCCTGCTTCTCCACGAACTCGTGCAGCACTGCCGCCACCTGCAGATTGCCGACCTGGACGCGTTCCGTCATCACAGCCCCTCACTTGACTCTCGCCTGTCGCGGCGTCGTGCCGCGCTGGATCGCCCCGATGTTACCCAGTGGTAGTGCGGAGCCCACCGGTGGTGGCGCGCGGGACGATCACGAGCAGGAATACCTGCGACCCCCACGGCGTCGTACTCGCCATGACGACATCGACGACTTCCCGCCCCGCCGACGCGAGCGGCACCTTCCTGCTCGGTGGAGACCTCGAGATCACCCGGCTCGGTTACGGCACCATACAGCTGCCCGGAGAAGGCGTCTGGGGGCCGCCGCGTGACCGCGACGAGGCGATCCGCGTGCTGCGGCGATCGGTGGAGCTGGGCGTGACCTTCTTCGACACCGCAGACAGCTACGGCCCGGAGGTGGCCGAGGACCTGCTCGCCGAGGCGCTGCGTCCCTACGCCGACGACATCGTGATCGCGACCAAGGCCGGGCTCACCCGGCAAGGCCCCGGGCAGTGGACCCCGGTCGGTCGTCCCGCATACCTCCGCCAGCAGGCCGAGTTGTCGCTGCGCCGTCTCGGTGTGGACCGCATCGACCTGTTCCAGCTGCACCGCATCGACCCGGACGTCGCGCTCGAAGATCAGGTCGGCGAACTGAAGGCGCTGCAGGACGAGGGCAAGATCCGGCACATCGGCCTCAGCCAGGTGTCCGTCGAGGAGGTGACACAAGCACAGAGGATCGCTCCGATCGTGTCCGTCCAGAACCTCTTCAACCTCACGGACCGCTCCTCCGAGGAGCTCCTCGACTGGTCGACCGAGCAGAACATCGGCTTCATTCCGTGGTTCCCGCTCGCCACCGGAAAGCTCACCGGCGAGGGCAGCCCGCTGACGGAGCTGGCCCAGCGGCACGGCGTCTCCGCGTCACAGCTCGCCCTCGCGTGGCTGTTGCGTCGATCCCCGGTGATGCTGCCGATTCCCGGAACGTCGTCGGTGTCCCACCTCGAGGACAACGTCGCCGCCGCGAGCATCGAGCTCAGCGACGAGGAGTTCGCCGAACTCTCGGCCGTGGGCGTCTGACCCGAACCGTCAGCGCAGATCGGCGAGCAGGCCGCCGATCGCGACTCGCAGAGCGGCGCCTCGTTCCGCGATCGCCGACTGGGCGCGCACGTACTCGGCGCGCCCGGTCGGGGTCTCGACACGCACGGGAGAGTAGCCGTACGCCGTGAGGTCGTACGGGCTCGCCCGCATGTCCAGTTCACGCGCCGTCATCGACAGCGCGAAGCAGTCGAGCAGCAGTTCGGACGGCAGCAGCGGTCCGAGCTTCGCCACCCACTTGTACAGATCCATCGAGGCGTGCAGGCAGCCCGGCTGTTCCGTCAGGAGCCGGTGCTCCGGCGTCAGCTCGAGCGCGTTCCGCGGGACCGCGTCCGGGGTGAAGAAACGGAACGCGTCGTAGTGGGTGCAGCGCAACGGCATCGACTCCACCACCGCGTCGGTGCCGTCGTGACCGAGGCGCAGCGGCACGTCGTGACGCAGAGCCTCGTCCCCGCCGCGGTAGACCATCGCCCACTCGTGCAGACCGAAGCAGCCCAGCTGCGCCGGGCGGGTGGCCGTCCGGCCGATCAGGATGCTCACGAACTCGATCGCGGACGACCGCCGGTCGAGGAACTCGGACGACACCGTGACGCCGGGTCGCCCGCCCACGGCGACGTCCACGTACCCGGAGCGTCCGCGGTAGTCCTCGATGCCCGCCCCGGTCAGTACCGAGCCGTGACCGGGGTGCCACCGGCGCAGATGGCCCGGCTTGAGGCTGTAGTAGGTGAAGAGGAAGTCGAGCACCGGATGCGGCTCGCCGACCGCGCGCCGCTCCAGGTAGGCACCGATCATCTCGTCCACCCGCTCGCCGTGAGCGTTCCGCCGAGGATGCCACGCGTCCGGTCCGAGAACGACGAGATCGGTGTCCGACACGACGGACGTCACGGCGCGTCGGGCCCGGGGACGACGTCCTCCACGAGGTGGGTGCCGTCACGCACCGTGCCGACGAACTCCTCGACGAGGTCCTCGAGAGCGACGATGCCGATGGTGCCCTTGCCCGTCTCCACCACGGCGCCGAGGTGACTCCGGCGGCGGCGGAGACCGGCCAACGCCTCGTCGAGAGGGGTGCGCGCGTCGATGATCGGCAGAAGGCGGACGTCCGAGCGCGGGATGATGGTCTCCGAGTCGGCCAGCGGGTCCGCCATCAGATCGAGGACGTCCTTGATGTGGAGATACCCGATCATGCCGTCGGTCTCGTCGCGGACCGGGTACCGCGAGAAACCGGTCTCGCGGACGGCCTCCTCGATCGCACCCAGCGTGGGCCCCTTGGGTCCGCAGACCACCGTGCGGGCCTTGTCCAGCGGGATGAGGACTTCCCGCACGGTGCGCCCCGACGTCTCGAGAGCCTGCGTCAGCCGGCGGTGCTCCTCCTCGTCGATGAGTCCCTCCGAACGGGACTCGCCGATCATGTCGGAGAGCTGATCCGCCGACACCGACGAGTCCAGCTCGTCCTTCGGCTCGACGCGCAACAACCGCAGTGTGCCGTTGGCGCACAGGTTGTAGAACGAGATCAGCGGCTTCGCGACGCGCAACCACCACAGATGCACGGGCACCAGCAACATCGCCGTCGCTTCCGGTCCGGCGATCGCGATGTTCTTCGGCACCATCTCGCCGATGAGGATGTGCAGGATCACCACGATGCCCAGGGCGAGGGCGAACCCGATGGGGTGCAGCAGGGAGTCGGGTACGCCGAGCAGCTCGAACGGACGCTCGATCAGGTGGGCCACGGCGGGTTCCGCCACGCGCCCGAGCAGGATCGAACAGATGGTGATGCCGAGCTGCGCGGCCGCGAGCATCATCGACAGGTTCTGACCGGCCTCGATGACCGTCTGAGCCCGTTTCTTGCCCTGCACCACCAGACTCTCGAGGCGGTCGCGGCGTGCCGAGATCAGAGAGAACTCCGCACCGACGAAGAAGGCGTTGAGGAGCAGGAGGACGACCGCGAGGCCGACGGCGAGAAGGTCACCCATCGAGGGCCTCCCGGTCGTGCTCGCGGACGGTCTCGGCGCGCAGCCGGGTGATCTCGTCCTCCGCGGCCGGGCGAACGAGGATCCGGTCGATCCGGCGCCCGTCCATCGCGTCCACGCGCGCGACCCAGCCGCCCTCGTCGGACTCGAGGTCTCCGCTCGGGGGCGGCAGGATGACCTGGTCGCCGGCGTCGGGGATGCGTTCGAACTGCGTCAACACCAGGCCACCGAGGGTGTCGTACTCGCCCTCGGGTGCCGCGTACCCGGTGAACTCGGTGACCTCGTCGATGCGCAGGAGTCCGGAGCAGAGCCACCCGTCGGCGACGCGTTGGACGTCGACCTCGCGGGTGTCGTGCTCGTCGCGGACGTCGCCGACGATCTCCTCGATGAGGTCCTCCATGGTGACGATGCCCGCGGTGCCGCCGTACTCGTCCACCACGATGGCGACCTGCATGCCGTCGGCGCGCACCCGTTCCATGACGGTGTCGCCGTCCAGGCTCGAGGGGACGTTGGGAACACGCTGCGCGAGGGAGCTGACCGTCGTTCCGGCGCGGCGCTCGGCGGGCACGGTGAACGCGTGCTTGATGTGCACGACGCCCACGGTGTCGTCGAGGTCGCCGTTGACGACGGGGAACCGGGAGAACCCGGTGCGGGCCGCGGTGTCGATGAGGTCGGCGACCGTGTCGTCCGCGGCGAGGGTCTCGATCTTCACGCGGGGGGTCATCAACTCCTCCGCCGTGCGCTCGCCGAACTGCAGCGAGCGGTCGACGAGGAGAGCGGTGCGCTGGTCGATGGAGCCGTGTTCCGCGGAGGAGCGCACCAGCGACCCGAGTTCCTGGGGCGAGCGCGCCGAACGCAGTTCCTCCGCGGGCTCGACGCCGAGGCGGCGGACCACCCAGTTCGCGGAACCGTTGAGACCGTTGATGGCCCAGCGGAAGACGAGGGAGAATCCTGCCTGCAGGCCGGCCGTCGCCCGCGCCACCTTCATCGGATTGGAGATGGCCATGTTCTTGGGCACCAGCTCGCCGAACACCATCGACGCCGACGTGGCGATGACGAGTGCCAGCACCAGTGACACGGCGCCGGCGAGCGAGTCGGACGCGCCGAGTGCCGTGGCGGCGGGGGTGATGAACCGCGCCAGCACCGGTTCGGCGATGTAGCCGGTGATCAGCGTGGTGATGGTGATGCCGAGCTGCGCACCGGAGAGCTGGAACGACAGCGTCCTGTGCGCGTGCTGGACCTGGCGGGAGCGCATGTCACCGTCGCGGGCCGCCGAGTCGACGGTGCTGCGTTCGAGTGCGGTGAGGGAGAACTCCGCGGCGACGAAGATCGCCGTTCCCGCCGTCAGCGCGACGAAGCCCACGAGGGACAGGATCGGAACGAGAACGGTCACGAGGGACACACCTCGCTGCGACTCGAGGTGGTCGTCGGGGAAGCGCCGGGTGAGCCCGGCGACCTAGAGGAGCCCTCCGGAGAGAGACCGCCGGACGACTCCCCGTCGGGGGAGGGGCGGTCTCGGGACGGTCGTTCCGGGGACGGAGTGCCGGACCCGGGGGTCGGCGTCGTCGTGGGTGCCTCGGGCACCGGTGTCCTTCCTGTCGTGTGGCGTTCGCGTGGAGGCGACGCCTGCGCCGCAGAATCGGCGCGTGTCACAGCGGTACCCGCTCGGGGGCGCCGCTATCGCACACATCGTATCGTCGCCGACCCGGAATCACCGAGTCGGCGGCGTGAGCACGAGTGCGGCCGAGATCACCAGCCGGACGGGAGCGGCCGCCCCTCGGCGAAGCCCGCCGCAGACTGGATGCCGAGCACGGCATCCCGATGCAGCTCCTCGAGCGAGCGCGCACCGGCGTACGTGCAGGTGCTGCGCACACCCGCGCAGATGTGATCGATGAGGTCCTCGACACCGGGCCGCTCCGGATCGAGGCGCATCCGCGAGCTGGAGATGCCTTCCTCGAACAGGCCCTTGCGCGCCTGGTCGAACGCGCTGTCCGCCGCGGTGCGTGCGGCCACGGCTCGCTTCGACGCCATGCCGAAGCTCTCCTTGTAGGCCACCCCGGCGGCGTCGACGCGGAGATCTCCGGGCGACTCGTGGGTGCCGGCGAACCAGGACCCGATCATGACGTTGGAGGCACCCGCAGCGACGGCGAGCGCGACGTCGCGGGGATGTCGGACCCCGCCGTCGGCCCACACGTGCTTGCCCAGCTCGCGCGCCGCGGCGGCGCACTCCTCGACGGCCGAGAACTGCGGGCGGCCCACGCCGGTCATCATGCGGGTGGTGCACATGGCGCCGGGGCCCACACCGACCTTGACGATGTCCGCGCCGGCCTCGATCAGGTCACGGGTACCCGCTGCGGACACGACGTTGCCGGCGACCAGGGGCACGCCCAGATCGAGCGCTGCGACGACGGCCAGCGCATCGAGCATCTTCTGCTGGTGGCCGTGGGCGGTGTCGAGCACCAGGACGTCGGCCCCGGCCTCGACCAGGGCGGCGGCCTTCGCGCCCACGTCACCATTGATGCCGACGGCGGCGGCGATGCGCAGGCGTCCGTCGGCATCGGTGGCGGGCCGGTAGATGCCGGCGCGGAGCGCACCGGTGCGGGTGAGCACTCCCGCGAGTGCGCCGTCCGGTCCGGTCAGCACGGCGAGGTTCTCGTGCCGGGCCTCGAGCTGCTCGAAGATCTCGCGGGGACTCGTGTCCACGGAGGCCGTCACGAAGTCCTTGTCCATCACCGTCGAGAGGCGCGCGAAGCGATCGACGTCCGTGCACGCCGCCTCGGAGACGATGCCCACGGCCGTGTCACCGTCCACGACCACGACGACGCCGTGGGCACGCTTGGGCATGAGGGCGAGAGCGTCAGAGACCGAGTCCTCCGCCGTCAACACGACCGGGGTGTCCGCCACCAGGTTCCGGCTCTTGACGAAGGAGACCGTCTCGGCGACGGCCGCGGTCGGCAGGTCCTGCGGGATGACGACGATGCCGCCGCGTCGCGCGACCGTCTCCGCCATCCGGCGGCCGGCCACGGCGGTCATGTTGGCGACGACGATGGGAATGGTGGTCCCTGAGCCGTCGACACTCGCCAGATCGACGTCGAAACGGGACGTGACCGTCGTGTGGTTCGGGACGAGGAACACGTCGTCGTACGTCAGGTCGTAGGGCGGGCGCTGGTCGCGAAGGAAATGCACGGGACGCCAGCGTACGCGACCGACGGATATATCTTGCGGCGGCGACGTCGAGGGTGGGTCAGACAACCGGGACGGCGTCGTC
Source organism: Rhodococcus sp. SORGH_AS_0301 (assembly GCF_030818285.1). Classification (NCBI taxonomy): domain Bacteria; kingdom Bacillati; phylum Actinomycetota; class Actinomycetes; order Mycobacteriales; family Nocardiaceae; genus Rhodococcus; species Rhodococcus sp. SORGH_AS_0301. Next base: position 1,973,014 of record NZ_JAUTAC010000002.1, on the reverse strand, counting down.
CGCACGCCCCTGCTCCCGCGAGAGAACCACGGTGGTCACGATCATGACGATCACGGCGGAGGCGACGACCACGCCGCGCAGTCCGTCGAGGCGGAGCCGTTCGTCGAGCACCACGATGCCGAGGAACACCGCCGCCAGCGGCTCGCACACGGTCACCGCCGGCAGCGACGCCGCGAGCGGACCGGCCTGGAACGCTCGCTGCTGCAGGTAGAAGCCCGAGACTCCCGCGGCGATCGACGCGTACGTCTGCCACGCGGTGAGGGCGCCGAGCAGATCGGACTCCACCAGGTCGGTGACGTACTTGGTGAACGCGACGGCGACGCCGAACAGCAGCCCACCGCCGACTCCGAGCAGCAGCGCCGCACGACCGGGCTCGCGCGTGAGCACACCGGCGACGGCGCCGACCAATGCCACCGCCACCACGGCGGCCAACGGCAGTGCCCACACCGACAGCGGCGCGTCGGCGGTGCCCTCGGTGGGGTCGCCGACCGCGACGAACGCCACCAACGCGACCGTGAGACCCACGGCCGAGATCCAGGTGGCGCGCCGCATCCGCAGACCGGAGTACTTCGCGGCGAGGGGAAGCGCGAACAGGAGCATGCTGACGAGCAACGGCTGCACCACGGACACCGACCCGACGGCCAGGGCCGCCACCTGCACCAGGTATCCGCCCAGGTCGCCGACCACCCCGGCCCACCACCGCGGGCTGCGCACGAGACCCGAGATCAACGAGTCGCCGTCCGCGACCGCCGACGCCGCCGTCTGCTGAGCGACGGCGGCGCAGGCGAAGAGAAATGCCGCGACGAGCGAGAGCCCGACCGCGAGCACGGACGAACTCACGGCGGAGGTCAGGCCTCGATCTCGGACCGGTCCTCGCTCCACAGGGTGTGGAACTTGCCGTCGGCGTCGATGCGCTCGTAGGTGTGCGCTCCGAAGAAGTCGCGCAGACCCTGCGTCAGCGCGGCGGGCAGACGTTCGGCGCGCAGTCCGTCGTAGTACGACAGGGCGGAGGCGAAGCCGGGCACCGGGATTCCGAGGAGTGTCGCGGTGGACACGACGCGACGCCAGCTGTCGACGGCGTTCTCGACGGCGTCACGGAAGTACGGCGCCAGCAACAGCGCGGGCAGTTCCGGGTTCTCGTCGTAGGCGTCCTTGATGCGGTTCAGGAACCGGGCCCGGATGATGCATCCTCCGCGCCAGATGGTGGCGAGATCGCCGGGGTGCAGATTCCAGTCGTACTCGGCCGAACCGGCGGCGATCTGATCGAAGCCCTGCGAGTAGGCGACGACCTTGGAGGCGTACAGCGCGGAACGGATGTCCTCGGTGAAGGTCTCGATGTCCTCGGGCTTCGCCGAGAGCGTTCCCGACGCCAGACCCTTGGACGCCTCGCGCTGGCCGCGCGCGCCCGAGAGTGCTCGAGCGAACACCGCCTCGGCGATGCCGGTGACGGGGACTCCGAGATCCAGCGCGGACTTGACGGTCCAGCGACCGGTGCCCTTCTGCTCGGCGGCGTCGACGATGACGTCGACCAGCGGCTTCCCGGTCTTCGCGTCCTTGTGGGCGAGCACCTGCGCGGTGATCTCGACGAGGTAGCTCTCGAGGTCGCCCTCGTTCCACTGGCGGAAGACGTCTGCGACCGCGTCCGGATCCATGCCCAGCGCGTCGCGTAGCAGGTTGTAGGCCTCACCGATGAGCTGCATGTCGGCGTACTCGATGCCGTTGTGCACCATCTTCACGAAGTGCCCGGACCCGTCGGGGCCGATGTGGGTGCAGCACGGGGTGCCGTCCACGTGTGCCGAGATCGACTCGAGCAGGGGCCCGACCGACTCGTACGACTTCGCGGGGCCGCCGGGCATGATCGAGGGGCCGTTGAGTGCACCCTCCTCGCCGCCGGAGATGCCGGCGCCGACGAAGAGAAGGCCGCGGTCCTTCAACGAGGACTCGCGGCGGATGGTGTCCGTGTAGAGGGCGTTGCCGCCGTCGATGATGATGTCGCCCTCGTCCATGACGCCGGCGAGTTCCTCGATGACCGCGTCCGTGGGATCGCCGGCCTTGACCATGATGACGACCTTGCGTGGCTTCTCGAGGCTGGCCACGAAGTCCTCGATGCTCTCGGACGCGACGAAGGTGCCGTCACTGCCGTGCGCGTCGAGCAGAGTCTGTGTCTTGGAGTAACTCCGGTTGTGCACCGCGACCACGTGTCCGTGGCGGGCGAAGTTCCGCGCCAGGTTGGACCCCATGACAGCGAGGCCGGTGACACCGATCTGGGCGAGAGGTGAAGAATCCGAGGAAGTCATTCCCCCAGCTTTCCCTGCCCGGCCCCGACGCGAAAGTCGGGGCCGGACAAGGACGGGAGAGCTGTCAGTCGCGCGCGGTGCCCGCAGCACGGCTGCGGAACCCGCCGGTGCGCGAAGCCGTTGCGCCCGTGCGGTTCTCGTCGCGGCCCTTGTAGCCACCGGTGGACTCGCCGCCGCGGTAGCCGCCGGTGCGGTTCTCGTCGCGGCCCTTGTAGCCACCGCTCGACTCACCGCCGCGGTACCCACCGGTGCGGTTCTCGTCGCGACCCCGGTATCCGCCGGAGTCGCCGCCGCGGTAGCCACCGGTGCGCGGGGATCCCGAGGCGCCGAAGCGCGAGGGGCCACTGGGACGCTCGCGACGCGGTGCCTCACGCACCGGCTCGCCGGACGGAGCCTTGGCTCCGGTGATGGAACCGAGCTCCACCGAACCGGGGGAGACGTCCACCGAGGTGACCTTCACCCCGGCCTGGCCGGTCAGCCGGCTGATGATGCGGCGCTGGTTGGGCAGCGCGATGGCGACGACGGTGCCCGCCGCACCGGCACGTGCCGTACGGCCGGCGCGGTGCATGTAGTCCTTGTGATCCGCGGGCGGATCGACGTGCACAACCAGGTCGATGCCGTCGACGTGGATGCCGCGTGCGGCGACGTCGGTGGCGACGAGCACGGGGGTGCGGCCGCTCTTGAAGCGGTCGAGCACGCGGGTGCGCTGGTTCTGAGCCTTGCCGCCGTGCAGCGACTCGGCGTGGATGCCCACGGCGCGCAGGCGATCGGTGATGCCGTCGCAGCCGAGCTTGGTGCGGGCGAACATGATGGTCCGGCCACCCTCGCGAGCGGCGATCTCGGACAGGACGATGTCCTTCTGTCCGCGGCCGACGTTGAGGATGTAGTGATCCATCGACTCGACGGCGGCCTTGCTGTCACCGGTCGAGTGCTGGACGTGGTCGGCCAGGAACTGGCGGACCAACGACTGGACCTCGCGATCCAACGTGGCGGAGAACAGCATGCGCTGGCCACCGTTCGCGGTCTGTCCGAGGATGTCGCGCACCTCGGGCAGGAAGCCCATGTCGGCCATCTGGTCGGCCTCGTCGAGTGCGGTGATCTCCACTGCCTCGAGGACGCAGGTGCCCTGACGCAGGTGATCGCCGAGGCGTCCGGGGGTGGCGACGAGAACGTCGACACCGCGACGGAGCTGATCGGCCTGACGACCGAACGGGGTGCCGCCGACGGCCGGACGCACGCTCAGTCCGAGGACGGTGGCGTAGGACTGCAGCGAGTCGACGACCTGGAAGGCGAGCTCGCGGGTGGGGACCAGCACCAGTGCGCGGGGACGCTTCGCGGCGGGCTTGGTACCGGTCGACGCCAGGCGGGCGAGCATCGGCAGACCGAACGCGAGCGTCTTGCCCGATCCGGTCTGTGCGCGGCCGAGAACGTTACGGCCGGCGAGGGCGTCGGTGATGGCCATCTTCTGGATGGGCGAGGGAACGGTGATGCCGTTCTTGGCGAGCGCCGCGACGATGGCCGCGGGAAGTCCGAGGTCGGAGAACGTGGTCTCGGACGCCTCGGGAGTGCTGGTGGCAGCAACAGAAACGGGGGTGGCGCTGGTCAACGCGGTGGTACCTCTCGGGGTTGCAGGCGCGTCGGTGCACAGCAACGATGAATCACCGCGCAGCGTGACGAGCCAGGGCACACATCACCTGGTCATCGATGCGCAAGCGGAGCTCGGGCGCAATGTGAGGTGTCTTGTCACCGGTACGACTCCGTGGCGTCCACGAGGGGACGGATCGGAGCGACGGCGAAATTTGTGCCATATCGACTAACGGATGGTTCTGATGAACCACCGGTAACACTACGCGACGAGTGGTGCCGATGCCGACTCGTGTGAGCCAGTAGTCACGAACCGTGTCGTGCGAGGCGCGTCAGCTCGGTCAACCACGGCACGGCGACGTAGATGGTCGGCACCACGAGGATGGCCGCCGACGCGAGATAGGCGAGAGTGGCGACACCCGGGGTGGAACCGGGAGTGGCCAACCGGCGCACCCGCACCAGCGTGCTCGGCCCACCCGCGGCCAGAGCTCCCCGCGGCGCCGACGATCCCGAGCAGGCCACGAGAGCGCGGGCGAGGGGACGAGGGCCCGTGACGCGCACCGCGGAATCGTCCGCGAGCAGCTCGACCAGCAGCTGCACCGACCCCAGCGCGGACCGGCTGCGCACGACGTGCGGGAACGCCTGATTGACGGCCATGAACGCCTCGAGAACGAGATCGTGCCGCGCGCGCAGGTGGGAGCGTTCGTGGGTCAGGATGGCGGCCAGCTCGTCGTCGTCCAGGTTGGACAACGTGCCCTCGCTGACCACGACGCGTTGCCGCAGTCCGGGCAGGCAGTAGGCGATGGGGTCGAGGCTCTCGAGGACCCGCACGTCGGTTCCGTGGGCACTGGTCTCGCCCGCACTGCGATCGAGGATGTCGACCAGCGTGCGGTGTCGCGCACGCCGTCGTCGGGTCTTGATCGCCACCAGGGACGTGGCCCAGACGAGCCGCGCACCGATGACGAGGGTGATCGCGAGCACCGTCACGTAGAGGATCCACAGCGGGAGGCCGAGGGCGTCGATCTCGGCCGTCGGCGCCGTGGTGGGCCGGCCGTCCGGTCCGGGGACGAGCAGCTGGCTCGCGATCGCGAGACCGGAACTGAAGGCCGAGAGCACCGCGGCGAGTGCGATCGCCTGCCACAGCACCAGGGCGGCGCGCGGTGTCCGGTGCGGCCATGTCGCACGGGACAGCATCGCGGGAACCGGTCCCGTCAGGATCAACGCGAGTACCGCGAAGACCAGTGCTGTCGGTGCGTTCATGTCCTCACCGTCGTGTGGGAGGGAGCGTCGAGGGTCGAGAGGTCAGGCGTTGGAGGAACCGTCGTCCTGCGTCTCCAGTGCCGCGAGGGCCTCCCGGAGTGCGGCGGCCTCGTCGGCGCCGACCCGACCCACGAAGTGGACCAGGGCAGCAGCGCGTCCGCCGGAGCGGTCGGCCTGCTGGAGGGCGTCGACCATGAGGCTGGCGACAAGCTCTTCGCGCCCATGTACCGGAGCGTACCGATGCGCGCGGTCGTCCCGCTGCTGGGTGACGAGCTTCTTCTTCGCCAGACGCTGCAGGACCGTCATGACCGTCGTGTATGCGAGCTCACGCTTCGACGCCAGTGCCTCGTGGACCTGACGGACGGTCTGCGGCTCCGAACTCGACCACAAATGTTCCATCACTGCTCGTTCGAGATCGCCCAGGCCTGCCATTCGTCAGATGATACGGCCACTCCGACGCAAATGCGTACTACACGGTGTAGCAGCGGGTCGTCGCACGTCGGCGCGCGTCCACCGGCGCGGAAACACGCGTCGAGAACTACTGCGCGGCTACTGTTGCGCCGTGGCATTCGTCGACACGTCGTTGGTCAGTGGACCGGTCCCGATCGTCGTCACGGTCGTCGGAGTGCTCGGGCTCGTCTGGCTCGTGCTCGCGCGGCGTCGGCGGCACCTCACCCGCGCCGTCCCGGTGGCCGTCGCGGTGGCGGCCGTCCTCACGGTGGCGGCGTGGTTCGGCATCGAGAAGATCTGGCGGGTCTTCCCCGATCCCGTCGAGACGTCGGTCTACGTCTGGGTCGGTCTCGGAGTCCTGGGTCTGTTCCTCCTCGTGCCGCGGATGCTGGCCGCGACACGGTGGTGGACCCGCGTGGTGACCGTGGTCGCGACGGTGGCCGTGGTCGCGACGTCCGCGCTGCAGGTCAACCTGGTCTTCGACGCCTACCCCACCGTCGGTACCGCCCTGGGGATCTCGTCCGTGCAGGAGGTGGACGTCGACGACGTCACCGGCCGCACCGCCGACCCGATCACCGGTACACCTCTCGCGAGCGTGTGGACCGCCCCCGCCGACATGCCGACCGGTGGTCGCATCCTGGACACGCCGATCCCGGGCACGGAGTCGGGTTTCTCGGCTCGGAACGCGAAGGTCTACCTGCCGCCCGCGTACTTCACCGCACGCCGGCCGCTGCTGCCCGTCCTCGTGCTGCTCGCCGGCCAACCCGGAGCGCCCGACGACTGGCTCACCGGCGGCCGGGTGGTCCAGACGATGGACGCCTACGCCGCCGATCACGCAGGTCTCGCACCCGTCGTGGTGGTGGCGGACGCGACCGGGTCCACCATCGCCAATCCGCTCTGCGTCGACTCTCCGCTCGGCAACGTGGCGTCCTATCTGGCGAAGGACGTGCCGGCGTGGGTGAACGCGACCCTGCAGGTGGACACCGATCCGGCGCACTGGGCGATCGGCGGGCTCTCCTACGGCGGTACCTGCGCCATGCAGATGACCACCAACTACCCGCAGCTGTACCCGACCTTCCTCGTTCTCTCGGGGCAGCTCGAACCGACGTTGGGGGACAAGCAGCGCACGCTGGACGCGGCGTTCGGCGGAAGCGAGGCCGCATTCGAGGCCGTGAACCCGATGAACCTCATGGCCACACGCCAGTACCCCACCAGCGCCGGCGCCTTCGTCGTCGGCGCCAGTGATCCCGATTACCAGAACTCGGCGAAGCAGCTGCTCGCCGCCGCACAGAAAGCCGGAATGGACGTGCGTTATGCCGAGGTCCCGGGTGGACACAGTTACGAGACGTGGTCTGCGGGCCTGAAGCTGGAGCTGGACTGGCTCTGCACCCGGCTGGGGTTGACGTCGTGACCGATCCGTCCGCCGCAGGATCTCCCGCGCAGGGTCCGGTCGCCCGTGCGCGGACCGACATCGCCGCGTGGTGGGGACGAACCCGTCGCCAGGGCGCACGGTTGTGGTCCACGATCGCCTACGGCGCCAAGGGGGCTCCGGTCAGCCTGGCACTGCTGGCCGTCATGTGGGTGGGGCTGGTCGTGCTCTCCCTCACCACGCGCAGCTATCGCAACTTCCTCGACCACCACACCGCGCTGGGCATCGTTCCGATCGAGAACCTGCGGCTCTGGACCCCCGTCACGTCGGGGCTGTTCGCCGTGGGGGTGGCCGCCTTCGTCGTCGCCACCGCGTTGTTCCTCGTCGTGGCCGCGCCGATCGAGCACCGGATGGGTACCCGGCGCTTCGCGGTCGCCGTCCTGGTGACCCAGGTGGGCGGCTCGCTGCTGGGTCTCGCGCTGGCCGCTCTCGGGCAGTTGCTCGACGAGGGGTGGGGCTTCCAGCTTCATCTCGGCGTCACCTCGGGCCCCACGGCCTGGATCCTCGGCACGCTGATGGTGGCCAGCGCGAACATGGGAACGCTCTGGCGTCGGCGGGTGCGGGTGGGCCTCGTGGCGCTGACCGTCGTGATGGCCCTGTTCGGTGGCCATCTCGCCGACATCACCGCGCTCGGCTCGGTCGTGGTCGGCGCAGTGGCGGGTCCGTTGATCGTCGGACGATCCTCTCGCGCCACCCATCTCGCCGGTACCCGCCGCGAGGGTCGGGTGCTGGTGGCCCTCATCGTCGCGGCGTCCGCGATCGGCCCGATGATCGCTGCCTTCTCGCCCAATGCGGTGGGCCCGTTCGCCGTCCTGCGCGAACTGTTCCGCAGCCAGGAGTGGACGCTCGACGAGGTGAACCTCGTCTGTGGTGCAGATCCGGGGTCCACCGACTGCCGACGCGGGCTGCTCGATCTCCGACTCGGCGGAGTGGGACCGGTGCTGGCCAGCGTCATGCCCTCGGTCTATCTGCTGGTCCTCAGCGACGGACTGCGCCGCGGGCGTCGGTTCGCCTGGATCGGTGCGATGGTCTCGCAGGTAGTGCTCCTGGCCCTGGCGCTCGCCAACTACCTGATCCGCTTCGCCGATCTGGACAACGGCGACACGCTGTTCTACGGCGTCGCAGATCCGACGCTCTACCGCACCGCCGTCCCGTTCGTCGTCCCCCTGGCGGTCATGGCACTGCTGGTGGTCACGCGCACGAACTTCGACGTGTCCGCGCCTGCCGGTACGTACACGCGACTGTGGGCCACCGTGGTCGGGGCCGGCGCGTTTCTCGCCGTTCTCTACGTCGCCGTCGGCGCGCTGATCCGGTCCGGCTTCGACGGCAGCCCGGGAGTGCTGACGCTGCTCGGCGACTTCCCGCAGCGGCTCGTGCCCCCGGTTCTGCTGCAGTGGTTCGACCCGCCCTTCCTGCCGACGAGCTGGCTCGCCACCGTGCTCTACGAATGGACCGGCATCGTGTTCTGGGCGGTGCTGGTCGTCGCGACCGCGGGGTCGTTCGTGAGACCGGCGTACGGCGTGGAGACCGACGCCACCGAGCGCGCCCGGGCGGTGCTGACGAGCAGCAGCGGCAGCGCCCTGTCCTGGATGACGACGTGGCGCGGCAACCGGTACTGGTTCTCGCCCGACGGTCACAGTTACGTCGCGTTCCGGGTGATCTCGGGTATCGCTCTCACCACCGGCGATCCGGTGGGTCCGCCCGCGGACCGGGAGGCGGCCATCGTCGGCTTCTCCGAGTACGCCGCCGCGAACGGATGGTCGCCCTGCTTCTACTCGGTGACGCCGGACGTCGCGGCGATCACCGGCGCTCTGGGCTGGGAGAGCATCCAGGTGGGGGAGGAGACCGTGCTCCCGCTCGCGGATCTCGCCTTCACGGGCAAGAAGTTCCAGGACGTCCGCACCGCGGTGAACCGGGCGAAGAAGGCCGGTGTCGAGGCCGAGTGGATCTCGTTCCCGACGGCGCCGCTGGCGACCACGGACCAGATCACCGCGATCTCCGAGGAATGGGTCGCCGACAAGGGCATGCCCGAGATGGGCTTCACGCTCGGCGGCCTGGACGAGGTCGACGATCCGCAGGTCCGGTGCCTCATCGCCGTGGACGAGCAGCGCACCGTGCACGGCATCACCTCGTGGATGCCGGTGTACCGCGACGGCGTCGTCGTGGGCTGGACCCTGGACTTCATGCGCCGTCGGTCCGAGGGCTTCCGGCCCGCGATGGAATTTCTCATCGCGTCCGCCGCACTGTCCCTGCAGGAGGAGGGCGCGCAGTTCCTCAGTCTGTCGGGAGCGCCGCTGGCCAAGGTGGGCGATCCGACCGAGGACACGGCGCAGACGTCGACACTCTCGGGGATGCTCGAGCGTCTGCTCGACGTCGTGGGCCGCACGCTCGAACCGGTCTACGGCTTCCGGTCGTTGCTGGCGTTCAAGTCGAAGTTCCAGCCGGTGTACGAGCCGATGTACATGACGTTCCCCGATCCGGCTGCGCTACCGAGCATCGGTAACGCCATCGGACGGGCCTACCTGCCGGACGTGTCCTTCGGTCAGAGTGTCCGGCTCGTGAAGACGATGATCGACCGCTGACCGTCAGGCCGGTCGGATGCCGGCGCCCGCCCGGACGTGGCGGGTGCCGATGGGCACGATCAGCGGACGATCGGAGACCGGGTCGTCGATGACGGCCGCGGACAGGCCGAAGACGTCGAAGAGCATCTTCTCGGAGATGACCTCGGACGGCGTACCGCTGGCGACGATCGCTCCCTCGTGCATGACCACGAGACGGTCGCTGTAGCGGACGGCCAGGTTGAGGTCGTGCAGCACCATCACCACGGTCCGGCCCATCTCGTCGTGCATCCGGTCCACTAGGTCGAGGACCTCGATGGAGTGCGCGAGATCGAGGTAGGTGGTCGGCTCGTCGAGGAGCAGGACGTCGGTGCCCTGCGCCAGTGCCATGGAGATCCAGGCACGCTGGCGCTGTCCTCCCGAGAGCTGGTCGACGGGACGTTCGGCGAGATCCTCGATACCGGTGAGCTTCAGCGCACGCGCCACCTCGGACTCGTCGTCGCGGGACCACTGCCGGATCCAGGACTGGTGGGGATGGCGGCCTCGTGCCACCAGGTCCGCCACCGTCAGCCCCTCCGGGGCGATCGGCGACTGCGGGAGCACCCCGAGAGTGCGCGCGACGTCGCGGGTCTTCATGTGGCCGATCGCCTTGCCGTCCAGCGTCACCTGGCCCTGGCGCGGGGACAGCAGGCGGCCGAGGGCGCGCAGCAGAGTCGACTTGCCGCAGCCGTTGGGTCCGATGACCGTCGTGACGACGCCGGTGTGGATCTCGAGGTCGAGCCCCTCGATGATGATGCGGTCGCCGTAGCCGACCGAGATGTTCTCCGCGGCGAGACGGTGCGGAGGTGTGGCTCCGGTGATCTCCGGATGCGCGTGCACGCTCATACTGTCGCCTTTCGGTTGACTCGGACCAGCAGATAGAGGAGGAAGGGTCCGCCGAGGACGGACGTGACGATGCCGACGGGGAGCTCGACCGGCAGAATCGTGCGCGCCACCAGGTCGGAGCCCACCACGGTGACGGCGCCGGTGAGGGCCGAGGCGATCAGCGGAGGCTCGGCGCACCGGGTCAGCCGCAGAGCGATCTGCGGCGCGGCGAGGGCCACGAAGCCGATCGGGCCGGCGACGCTCGTGGCGATGGCGGCCATCGCGACCGAGATGACGAGCAGGACGGCCTGGGACCGCTGCACGTCCACGCCCAGCGAGCGGGCGGTGTCCGGCCCGAGCCGCATGGCGGACAGTCGGAACGACATGATCACCGAGCCCGCTCCCAGAACGACCACGGCGGCGGTGACGGGCCACACCTGCGACCACGTGGCGCCGGACAGCGTCCCGGTGAGCCACAGCTGGGCGCGGGTGACGTCGGTGATGTCGGCATTGACCAACATCCAGCCGATCAGCGCGACCATCATGGCGTTGATCGCGATGCCCACGAGCACCAGCCGCATGCCCTGCACTCCGCCCCGCCACGACAACAGGTACACCAGCGCTGCGGTGAGCAGCCCGCCGACGAGAGCGGCGAGGGTCACGCCGAGCGTGGCGAACAGGCCCACGGCCGTACTGGTGCCGCTCAGGACGATCAGCGAGATGGCGGCGACGCTCGCGCCGGACGTGATGCCGAGAATGTCGGGGCTCGCGAGTGAGTTGCGGGTGATCGACTGCATCAACGCGCCGGAGACGGCGAGCGCGGCGCCGACGAGCGCGCCCGTGAGGGCACGCGGCAGGCGGAGGTCCATGACGACGAAACGCTCGATCCGCGAGCCGCCGCCCACCAACACGTTCACGACGTCCGGGATCGACAGCGGGTAGTCGCCGCGCCCGACGTTCAGACAGAACACGAGGAACAGCACGATCGCGAGGGCGAGGGTGACGAGCACCCTGGCGGGGCGACGCACCGTCGACAGCGGTCCCATGCGGAAGGCCGGGCGACCCGCCACCGACGGCGCGGTCGCCGCGGAACGGACGGTCGGGTGGGCGGTCACAGCGACACCAACGTCCGACGGCGTACCAGGGCGATGAAGAACGGCGCGCCGATCAGCGCGAGCACGATGCCGACCTGCAGTTCACCGGGCCGCACGACGACGCGACCGATGACGTCGGCGAGCACGAGCAGGACACCGCCCAGCGCGCCGGCGAACGGGAGCAGCCAGCGATAGTCCGGGCCGGTGATGGCACGCGCGATGTGGGGCACCACCAGTCCGACGAAGGCCACGGGCCCACACGCAGCGGTCGCCGCGCCGGTCAGAAGTGTGATGGCCACGATGCCGACGACGCGCGTGAGGGTGATGTTGGTGCCCAGTGAGCGGGCGACGTCGTCACCGAGGCTGATCGTGTTGAGGGCGGGCGTGCCCGCGACGGCGATGATCAGCCCGATGACGATGAACGGGAGCACGGTCCAGAAGATGTCCGGCCCGCGTCCCGAGACGGAGCCGACGACCCAGAACCGGTAGCTGTCGAGGGTGGTCTGATCGAGCAGCACCACCGCGTTGGTCATGGCCTGCAGGAAGAACGCGATCGCGGCTCCCGCGAGGGCCAACGACAGCGGGTTGGCCCTCGCCCCGCCCAGAGACGCGGTACCGAACACGACGATGCTGGCCGCGGCAGCGCCGGCGAAGGCGAACCAGAGGTAGCCACCGGGGGACGTGATGCCGAAGAGGTAGATCGCCATGACGACGAAGAAGGCGGCACCGGCGTTGAGGCCGAGCAACCCGGCATCGGCGAGCGGATTGCGGGTGTGGCCCTGGATCAGGGCGCCGGCGACGCCGAGTGCGATGCCCACGACGAGTCCGAGGATCGTGCGGGGGAGGCGTAGCGACCGGACGATCACGTCGGTGTCGGTCCCGGTGGCGGAGAACAGCGCATGGAAGATCTCGGCGAAGGTGAGCGGCCGCGCACCGACGGCCACGCTCATGAGCGCGACGAGCACGATGGCGGCGACGAGGATGATCAGTCCGGAGGTTCGGCGTCGACGGGTCGCTGCCGAGGAGGTGTCCGGAGCGACCGGTTCGAAGTCCTCCGCGACCGCGACGGTGAGCCGGACCGTCTCGACACCGGGCTTCCGACGCAGCGTCAGAGCAGGTCGGACGCCCACCGCGTCACCGGTCTCGGCGTCCCGCAGCACGAGGGCGAACAGGGACTTTCCGACGCTCTGTCCGGCGCGACCGTCCCGGAACCCCCGGTTCCACACCAGCACACCCGCGGCCGCGAGCACCGCGATGACGCCGAAGACCGCGCGGTCGACCTGGCCGCCGCCGTTGTCGTCGGCGAGCGATCGGACGACGACGAGGCCGAGCACGAGGGGGAGCAGGACGACACCGACGTCGACCGCCGAGGCTGCCGCGACGGTCACCCGGCCGGGCGCCCGCCGATCCGCGTCGGCGATCGAGTAGTCGCGATCGGGACGAACCGTGGTGCCGGGCTCGGGGAGGTCGTTGGGGCCGGGGTGAGATGCGAGAGGTCCGGACGCGGTGTCGGTCACGCGGTCCTCCTCGATCGGTGTGGTGGTGTCTCTCATGGAAGGTTACGCAAGCCTAAGCAGTCGTGTGGCGGCGCGGTCTCGCGGTGATGCGAACCACACCCGGTTGTCTTTGATGTATTGGTTAGGCTTACCTTATGACTCGACCGGTCGCCTCGACCGGTCGGTGCGTGTCACCGTCCGGGCACCTGCAGACGAGGAGTTCCATCCGATGACAGTCACGATCGACACCGTCGTCTCACCGCACGATCGTCGAGCCGCGGTGTCCACCGCCTTCCGGCACACCATGACCGCTCTGCGACACCTCGATCCGGAGGCCCCCCGCGTGTACGCCGTCGCGGACATGGCCGAGCAGAGCAAGCGTCGCTGGTGGTCGTTCGCCACCGGGCTCGAGTCGGGCCGCTTCGAGGCCCTGCTGCGCCGGTCGTCGCTCGACCATCCGGACCCGCGTCGTGCGGTGGACCAGGTGGCGGCCGCACTCGTGCACGCGGTCGTGGGACGGTCGGCCGCGGCGTTCGTCGGATGTGGACGGGTGTGGGACCCCGGCCCCGAGAATCTCTGGATCCATCTCGACAGCGACGTGGGCATCGACTGGGCGGGCGTGCGGGACACGGCGCTGCGCTCGGTGTCCGGCTCGGGCGCGACCGCGGGAACGGTGGTCATGCCGTGCGACGAGGCGCTCGCGGCCTGGACCGCGCATCGCGCTGCTCGCTCGCTCGAGGTCGCCGCGGCAGGGTTGTCCGCGCTCGGTCCTCTGGACGCCACGCAGATGAGCCGCATCGTGGGCGAGTCGGTCCTCGGCGCCTCGGCACGAGTTCCGTTGCTGGGTGGCGTGTCTCGTGACGGCGGCTGGCACAGGGGGCAGATGCTCCTCGATGCGTTCGTCGACGCGGGGTGGCGCGTTCGGTTACGGCGACTTGCGTGACTTAGGCAAGGCTATCCTGTATAGTCCGAGCCACACGAACTTCGGATCGTGCCGACGTCCTGAGGGCTGCAGCGACGTCGGCGTCCGTGCCCCGGCGGGCCTCGCGACACACTGCGAGGCCCGCCGCTTCGTGTCCGTCCACGTGATTCACTGAACGCCATGAACGATGTGTCACCGTCGGTGTCGGACGAACTTCGAGAGCAGCTGGACAGCGGTTTCGGGAAGGTGCTGGGTCTGCAGTTCCGCGAACTGGGGCCCGATCGGGTCACCGCGGAGTGGACCGTGCGCCCGGAGCTCTTGCAGCCGTTCGGGATCGTGCACGGCGGCGTGCACTGCGCCGTCGTCGAGTCGCTGGCGAGCACGGCGGGCGCCCTGTGGTTGGGGGATCGCGGCCACGTCGTCGGAGTCAACAACACCACCGATTTCATCCGCGCCGCCCGCGAGGGCGTGCTCTCCGCCGAGGCACTGCCCGTGCACCGCGGGCGGACCCAGCAGATCTGGACCGTCACCATCACCGATGCCGCGGACCGTCTCATCGCCCGCGGCCAGGTCCGACTGCAGAACATCGAGGACACGGGGCGGATCGGCGCGTCCTGACGCGCGTCCGGCGAGCGCGACGGCCGAGGTCGTGCCAGCATTGCCTGTCGCCGTCGTTCGCCGCGAAGGGAAGTGTCCCCCATGAGATTGTCTCCGCACGAGCAGGAGAGGTTGCTGCTCAGCTACGCCGCGGAACTGGCGCGTCGCCGGCAGCAGCGCGGACTCCGGTTGAACCATCCGGAGGCGATCGCGCTGATCACCGACCACCTGCTCGAGGGCGCACGCGACGGGCGGTCCGTGGCGGAACTGATGTCGTCGGGCCGTGAGGTGCTGACCCGCGCCGACGTGATGGACGGCATCCCGGAGATGCTGCACGAGGTGCAGGTGGAGGCCACGTTCCCGGACGGCACCAAGCTCATCACCGTTCATGACCCGATCTCGTGAAGGAGTGCGCGTGATTCCCGGAGAGATCATCACCGAGGACGGGTCGATCGAGCTCAACGCCGGTCGTGCGTCGCTCACTCTCGACGTCGTGAACGACGGCGATCGGCCGGTGCAGGTGGGAAGTCACGTCCATCTCCCGCAGGCCAACGCCGCGCTGACGTTCGATCGCGTCGCCGCGCACGGGAAGCGCCTCGACATCCCGGCGGGCACCGCGGTGCGGTTCGAACCGGGTATCGCGCAGGAGGTCGTGCTCGTCGACATCGGCGGTCTCCGCGAGGTTCACGGCATCTCGCTCACCCCGCCCGGCGCACTGGACGACACGACACCCCGGGACGGTCACTGATGGCGTACCTCGATCGTTCGCGCTACGCGGAGCTGTACGGACCCACCACGGGTGACCGGATCCGCCTGGCAGACACCGATCTGCTGATCGAGATCACCGAGGACCGCAGCGGTGGGCCGGGTCTCGCCGGCGACGAGGCCGTGTTCGGCGGCGGCAAGGTGATCCGCGAGTCGATGGGACAGTCGCGGGCCACGCGGGCCGACGGTGCGCCCGACACCGTCATCACCGGTGTCGTGGTCCTCGACCACTGGGGCGTGATCAAGGCCGACGTCGGACTGCGTGACGGACGGATCGTGGCGCTGGGCAAGGCCGGGAACCCGGACACCATGCCGGGAGTGCATCCCGGTCTCGTCATCGGGCCGTCCACCGAGATCATCGCCGGCAACGGCAAGATCCTGACCGCCGGCGCCATCGACTGCCACGTGCACCTCATCGCCCCCCAGCTCATGGAGGAGGCGCTCGGCGGTGGCATCACCACCATCATCGCCGGTGGCACCGGCCCCGCCGAGGGCACGAAGGCCACGACCGTGACCCCGGGTGCCTGGCATCTGGCGCGGATGCTGGAGGCCATGGACGGGTGGCCGCTGAACGTAGCGCTGCTGGGCAAGGGCAACACCGTCTCACCCGACGCGATGTGGGAGCAGTTACGTTCCGGCGCATCGGGATTCAAGCTGCACGAGGACTGGGGCTCGACGCCGGCCGCCATCGACGCGTGCCTGCGGGTCTGCGACGAGGCCGGTGTGCAGGCGGCGCTCCACTCGGACACGCTGAACGAGGCGGGCTTCGTCGAGGACACCCTCGGCGCGATCGCCGGTCGCGGCATCCACTCGTACCACACGGAGGGTGCGGGCGGCGGGCACGCGCCGGACATCATCACGGTCGCCTCGCAGCCCCACGTGCTCCCCAGTTCGACCAACCCGACTCGGCCGCACACGGTCAACACTCTCGACGAGCATCTCGACATGCTGATGGTCTGTCATCACCTCAGCCCGTCCATTCCCGAGGACCTCGCGTTCGCCGAGAGCCGCATCCGCCCCTCGACCATCGCGGCCGAGGATCTGTTGCACGACATGGGTGCCATCTCGATGATCGGCAGCGACTCGCAGGCCATGGGACGCATCGGTGAGGTGGTCATGCGGACGTGGCAGACGGCCCACGTGATGAAGAAGCGTCGTGGCTTCCTCGCCGGTGACTACCGTGCGGACAACAACCGCGCGATGCGGTACGTCGCGAAGTACACGATCTGCCCGGCCGTGGCACACGGACTCGACGGCGAGGTCGGATCCGTCGAGCCCGGCAAGTTGGCCGACCTCGTGCTGTGGGAGCCGGCGTTCTTCGGTGTCCGGCCGCATCTGGTGATCAAGGGCGGCATGATCGCGTGGGCCACCATGGGCGACGCCAACGCCTCGATTCCGACACCGCAGCCGGAACTGCCGCGACCGATGTTCGGAGCGGCACCCAAGGCGGCGGCCGCCACGTCCGTGCACTTCGTCGCGCCCCAGGCGCTCGACGACGGGCTGGCCGATCGCCTCGACGTCGCGCGTCGACTCGTTCCGGTCGGGAACGTCCGCGGCATCGGGAAGGCACAGATGGTGAACAACGACGCGGTTCCCCGCATCGAGGTCGATCCGGACACCTTCACCGTCCGCATCGACGGCGACGTCTGGACCGAGCAGCCGGCGACGGAGCTGCCGATGGCGCAGCGGTACTTCCTGTTCTGATGACGATTCCGCATTCCGGTGTCGGCCTCGCCACGTTGCTCACCCTCGCCGACTCACGGCTCCCGATCGGTGGGCACGTGCACTCGGGGGGAGTCGAGGAGGCGATCGCCGAGGGACTCGTCCGGGACCTGCCGACGCTCGAGGCGTATCTGCTGCGGCGTATGCGCATCAGCGGCGCCGTGGCGGCGTCCATCGCTGCCGCTGTGGCCGCCGGTGTCCTGCCCGCGGACGCCGCCGATCGCGAGACCGACTCCCGCACGCCGTCTCCTGCGGCTCGCGCCGCGTCCCGCGCCCAGGGGAGGGGGTTGCGTCGCCTCGCCGAGACGGTGTGGCCGGACCACGACTGGACGGCGGTCGGACGGCGCCCGCACCTGCCCGTCGTGGCGGGAGTCGTCGGTGCCGTCACCGGCGCGGGACCGTACGAGACGGCGTCCGTGCAGATCTACACGGCCATGACGGGCGCCGCCATCGCCGCCCAGCGACTTCTCGCGTTGGACCCGGGCGCCGTGGCGGGGTGCACCGTGGCGCTCGCGGCCGAGTGCGACCGGATCGCGGCCTCGGTCGCACGCGCGCTCCCGGCTCTGTCCGACGAATCGGATCCGCTGCTGGACCACCTCGGCGAACGTCACGTCCGGCGCGAACGCCCCCTCTTCGTCTCCTGATCACCCCACAGAAAGAGAGAACACCCATGCCTCCGCATCTCATCGACGGCGAGCCCCACTCCCACGCCCTGGACCGGCCCAAGCGCGTCCGCACACCCGGGGAAGCGCTGCGAGTGGGTATCGGCGGTCCCGTCGGATCCGGCAAGACCGCACTGGTGGCGGCGCTGTGCCGCCAGCTGCGCGAAGAACTGTCGCTGGCCGTGCTGACCAACGACATCTACACGACGGAGGATGCCGACTTCCTGCGCCGTCACGCAGTTCTGCCGGACGAGCGCATCACGGCCGTGCAGACCGGCGGCTGCCCGCACACGGCGATCCGTGACGACATCACGGCGAACCTGGACGCCATCGACGACCTGGTCGACGCCAATCCGCCACTCGATCTGATCCTCGTCGAGTCGGGCGGCGACAACCTCACCGCGACCTTCTCGTCCGGGCTGATCGACGTGCAGATCTTCGTCGTGGACGTCGCCGGCGGTGACAAGGTGCCGCGCAAGGGCGGTCCCGGCGTGACGTTCTCGGATCTGCTCGTGATCAACAAGACCGATCTCGCCCCCATGGTGGGTGCCGACCTCACGGTCATGGAGAACGACGCGGTGCGGGTGCGTGAGGGTCGTCCCACCGCTCTGATCTCGCTCACGGAGGATCCTGCCGCGACGGTGGTGCTCACCTGGGTGCGCGAGCAGCTCGCTGCCGTCGCCGCCTGACGTGACGACGCACGGCGCGCTGCGCTCGACGGTGCTCGTCGTCGCGTCGCGGAGCAGGTCACCGCGCATCGAGGCGGTGGGTGGGCTCGCCGTGCGCCGGACCGGTGTCGACCGCGTCCACCTCGTCGGCTCGGCCGCGACCCCGCTGGGTGGGGACACCATCGACGTCCGGATCGTGGTCGAGGCGGGGGCGCGGCTGCACGTGTGCAGTGTCGCCGCCTCGGTGGCGTTGCCCGGGCGCTCGACCGACGTGTCACACGCGTCGTGGACCGTGGACGTCGAGGACGGCGCCGAGGTGATCGTGGACCCGGAACCCACCATTGTCGCCGGATCGGCGGACCACCGATCGTCGGTGTCGCTGCATCTCGGCGACCGGGTACGCGCCGCCGTGCGCGAACGGATCCAGATCGGCCGCACCGGGGAAGTGGACGGCCGGTGGTCGGGTCTCTTTCGAGTCGACGGCGTGGCCGGTCCGGTGCTCCGCCACCGACTCGACCTGGGCAGGGGCGCCGCAGGGCACGACGCTCTGTTCGCGCCGACCGCGTCGATCAGTACGTTGACCTGGCCGGAGTGCCTGGCGGACAGTCCCTCCGGCGACACCGTGGCCGGTCTGGAGACGACGATGCCGATGGCCGGAGGCGGAACACTGTCCACCTGGCTCGGCCATCGGCTCCCGGTGACCCGGTCGGTCGCTGCGCTCTCGGCGCGGGGAGATCAGCCTGCGCGCTTCGCCTCCGCGGTCTCCGCCGCTCCGTCGTTCGCGGAGGGCTCCTCGCCCTGACGCTCCGCCGGTGTGGGTGAGGCACCGGAGGCGGCCCGCTTCTCCGTGCTGTCGAGCTGCTTGCTCTGTTCCGCTGCGTCGGCCGTGGCACCGGACTCGCGGTCCGCCGCCTTCGAGGTCGCCTCGACCGTGCGGGTGGGGATCGCCACGCCGTCGACGCGGTTCTCCTGCTCGAGCGTGTGGAGTTGCTCGATCGCGAGGCGCGCGAACACCTGCTGTTCGGTGGACGCCATCTGCGCCCGACCCTTGCCCAGGAAGGTGACGAACCAGGAGATCACCGTCGTCAGACGGTTCCGGTATCCCACCTGGTAGAAGAGGTGGAGTCCGAGCCATGCGACCCAGGCGATGAACCCGCCGAACTCCAGCTTGCCGACCTTGCACACCGCGCTGAATCGCGACACGGTGGCCATCGACCCCTTGTCGAAGTACGAGAACGGCTTGCGCTCGGACGGGTTCTGTCCGTCGAGTGACGCCTTGATCTGCTTCACCGCGTACTTGGCGCCCTGGATCGCGCCCTGCGCCATACCCGGGACGTCCTTGACCGACATCATGTCGCCGACCACGAACACGTTGGGGTGTCCCTTGACGGTCAGATCCGGCTCCACCACGACACGGCCCGCGCGGTCGACCTCGGTGCCGTCGGACTGGTCGGCGAGCTGCTTGCCCAGCGGGCTGGCCTGCACGCCGGCGGACCAGACCTTGCACTGCGCCTCGATGCGGCGTTCGGTGCCGTCCTTGTCCTTGACGGTGAGACCGTCGTTGTCGACGCCGGTGACCATCGCGTTGAGCTGGATGTCGACACCGAGCTTGGTGAGGCGCTTCGCGGCCTTCTCGCCCAGCTTCTTTCCCATCGGGGGGAGCACGGCGGGCGCCGCGTCGAGCAGCACCACCTTCGCGTCCTTGGCGTCGATGTTGCGGAAGGCTCCGTCGAGCGTGCGCGTCGCGAGCTCGGAGATCTGGCCCGCGAGCTCGACGCCGGTGGGGCCTGCGCCGACCACGACGAACGTCATCAGGCGCTCGCGCTCGGCCGGATCGGTGGACAACTCGGCCTGCTCGAACGCGCCGAGGATGCGTCCGCGCAGTTCCAGGGCGTCGTCGATCGTCTTCATGCCGGGTGCGAACTCGGCGAAGTGGTCGTTGCCGAAGTAGGACTGCTGTGCGCCCGCAGCCACGATGAGACTGTCGAACGGCGTCACGGTCTCGCGCTCGAGCAGCCGCGAGGTGACGGTCTTGTTCGTCAGGTCGATGGTCTCGACGTCACCCATCAGAACCTCGGCGTTCTTCTGCTTGCGCAGGATGACGCGGGTCGCGGGGGCGATCTCGCCGACCGAGAGGATGCCCGTGGCCACCTGGTAGAGCAGTGGCTGGAACAGGTGGTGGGTGGTCCGCGCGATGAGCGTGACGTCCACATCGGCTCGCTTGAGGGCCTGTGTGCCGAAGAGGCCACCAAAGCCGGAACCGATGACGACGACGCGGTGGCGCTTCTTCTCGTTCGTCTCGACGCTCATGTATCCGCTCCTAGATGTCTATGCGTTCTGAGCTCAACGGTAGTCTCCCCACCCCCGCGCGTCTCCGCGAGGCCGTCGTCAGGGGACGAGGACGTACTTGCCGCGCGGGTGGTGCGTCTGCAGTTCGCGGTGGGCGGTGGCCGCCTCCGCGAGGGGAAACGTCCCGGCCACCGTCACGGTGATCACCGATCCGGCCAACTCGAGCAGAGGCAGACGCGCCTCCTTGCGCCGTGCGGCGCTCTCGTGGTTCCCGCCGCCCGCGGACCGGAAACCCTCGTCGGCTGCCCGACCGAAGGCAGTGATGGTCACGATGCGCGTCCGGTCCTGCACCACCACCAGGGACACGTCGATCGCCTCGTCGGTGCCGGCCGTGTCCAGCGCGGCATCCACGCCGTCGGGCGCCGCGGTGCGTACCCGGTCGAGCAGACCGTCGCCGTACGCGACTGCGACGGCGCCGAGGGCGCGCACCGCGTCGAGGTTGCGGGGATTCGCGGTGCCGATCACCTGTGCTCCGCGGTGCAGGGCGAGCTGGACCGCCTGCGAGCCGACGGCGCCGGATGCTCCGTGGATCAGGACGCAGTCGCCCTCCTCGACGCTCGCGAGCTCCGCCATGTCGTAGGCGGTGGCCGCAGTGAGGGAGTACCCGGCCGCTTCCTCCCAGCCGAGCGCCTGCGGTTTCGGCAGCACCGCGTCGACATCGACGAGAAGGCGATCGGCGTAGGCACCGTCTGCCAGAACGATGACCTCGTCGCCGACACGGACGGGACCCGCCGGTCCGACGGCGTCGCGCCCCACCGCGGACACCACGCCCGACGCCTCGCTGCCGAGGTGCAGCGGGAGTGTGCTCTCGTCCGTCCCGAATGCGCCGCTGTAGAGCTTGTGATCGAACGGATTGACGCCGGCGGCGCGAATGTCCACGACGACCTGTCCGGGACCCGGTTCGTCGACCACCTCGTCGCGGATCGCCAGGACGTCGGGTCCACCGAAGGCCGTGGCGACCACGGTGCGTGTCGTTCTCGAACCAGTCATACGAGGACCAACGGTGCCCGGTGCTCCGAATGTTCCCCGGGAGTGCACCGCGTCGGCGGAGTGCTGATCCGACCATCGAGGAGAACCATCGTGCAGTTGGCAGTCCACTATCCCTACTTCACCCTTCCGGGTGGCTCCGCGGCCACGGCGGGACTGCTCTCCGACTCCGCGCGCGCTGCGGAGGACGGCGGGTGCACGCTGTTCACGCTCATGGACCACTGGTTCCAGATGGAGAATCTGGCGACCGCGCAGGACCCCATGCTCGAGGGCTACACCTCGCTGGGCTTCCTCGCGGGCCGGACCGAGAGCATCCGCCTGGGCCTGCTCGTCACGGGCGTGACCTATCGGCATCCGGGGCTCCTGGCGAAGACGGTCACGACCCTGGACGTGCTCTCCGGCGGTCGAGCGATGCTCGGCATCGGTGCGGCCTGGTACGAGCGCGAGCACCGCGGCCTCGGTGTGCCGTTCCCGTCGACGGCCGAGCGGTTCGAGCGTCTCGAGGAGACGTTACGCATCTGCAGACAGATGTGGAGCGACGACGACGGACCCTTCGAGGGCACGCACTACTCGCTGGCCGAGACGCTCTGCGAGCCGAGGCCGCTGCAGAGTCCGGGTCCGCCCATCATGGTCGGCGGGTCGGGGGAGAAGAAGACACTCGCGTTCGTCGCGCGGTACGCCTCGCTGTGCAACCTCTTCGCCCCCGACCAGGAGACCGTGGCACACAAGCTCGACGTGCTGCGCGGTCACTGCGAGCGCGAGAACCGCGACTACGCGGAGATCGAGAAGACCATCATCACCTCGCTCGACCCGGTGGCCGACGAGGCCGGATTCCTCCGGGAGATGGAAGGGTTCGCCGCGCTCGGAGTCGACACCGTGTGCGTGAGCCCGCAGGGACAGGACCCGGTGACCTGGACCCGGTCCGCCACCGCAGCCGTGGTCGACACACTCGCCGGATTGGAGAACTGACATGGACCTCCCGGGCAAGCACTTCCTGGTGACCGGCGCTTCCGGCGCTCTCGGATCGCGCATCACTCGCCGCCTGCTCGACGCCGGCGCCACCGTCACCGCGTCCGGCCGCTCGGAGCAGACGCTGGCCGGTGTCGACCTGGGCAGCGCGCACCTCGTGGCGTCGGACCTGACCCACCCCGCGGCCCCGGCCGACCTGATCGCGGCGGCCAAGAGCCACACCGGAACGCTCGACGGCGTCGTGATCGCCTCGGGCGTGGTGGCGTTCGGACCCGCGGCCGAGGTGGACGACGACACCGTCGACGATCTCCTGCTGGTGGATCTGCTGGCGCCACTGCGGCTGGTGCGATCGGCACTCACCGAGGTGGAGTCCGGGGGCGTCGTCGTCAGCATCAGTGGGGTGATCGCGGAGAAGCCCGTCGGCGGGATGGCTGCGTACTGCGCGGCGAAGGCCGGCATCAGCGCGTTCGTCGAGGCGGCTCGACCGGAAGCGCGTCGGCGCAAGCTGCGGGTCGTGGACGTACGTCCGCCGCACACCGAGACCGGTCTGGCAGGGCGCGCGATCGCGGGTACGGCGCCCACCATGCCGGACGGTCTCGATCCGGACGCTGTCGCCGACCGGATCGTCAAGGCCATCGTGGACGACGAGAAGGATCTGGCGTCGACCGACTTCAGTTGAGTCGGGTCAGAGAGCGCCGCGGCGGACGGTGGTGGGCGTCGCGTTCCACCACCGTCGGCACGCACGAGTGAAGGCGGACTGCTCGGACAGTCCCACAGCGGCCGCGATCTGACTCATCGGCAGCGACGTCGTCGTGAGGTACCGATGGGCCTCCGTGCGGCGCACCTCGTCGACGATCGCCGCGAACGACGTTCCCTCCCCGGCCAATCGGCGTTGCAACGTCCGCGGGTGCAGGTTCAGCAGATGTGCGGCACCGTCGATGTGCGGTGGGGTGGTGCCGAGGGACTGCTGCAGGATGGTGCGCACTCGCGGTGCCACGTCGGTGGTGGGTCCGGCGCCCTGCCGAGCGAGGAAGGCCAGGGCCAGCCGTTTGAGGTTCGAGTCTCCGCCGTGGAGCGGTCGGTTCTGGAGTGTGGCCGGGACCCGGAGGACGGCGGCGGGACGGCCGACGCTGACCGCGACGCCGAAGAAGTTCTCGTAGACCGACACCGGAGCCGCCGGCACGTAGGGGAGCTCGACAGAGCGGAGTCCGTACGACCCGCCGACCAGTGCGATGGTGGCGCGGTGGAGGAACCCAAGCCCCATGTCGGTGCCCTGGACGGGCGCGACGACCCCGGGCTTCGTTCCGTACCGCAGCGCGACGATCCCCGGCGTCCCGTACGGGTCGGGTTCGGCACGCAGGCTGAGCGACTGGGCATGGATGAACAGGTAGTGCTCGGTGCACTCGAGTGCCTCGCCCACGGTCGAGGAGTTCTGGATCGCGAGTGCGAGCGGCCCGAGCATGCCGAGATCCTGGCGCCGTGCGATCCGCAACCCCAGATCGGGGCACGCCAGCTCCGCCGCGGCGATCTCGAGAACCGCGGCCATGGCGACGTCCTCGACGAGGAGGTCGTCGGCGTCGAGCGCGTCCACGGGCAGCCCCGCCGCGACGGCGTACGCCTCGGCGTCCCCGCCCAGTTCGGCCACGGTCGCGCGGAAGCCGCGGAGACCGGCGGAGCGGATGGCGGGCACAGCGCTCACCTTGGGCCAGTTGTCGTCTGAAGTCAACTAGTTGTCGTGAGGTGTCAAGCCCTCGGGTGGTGGCACGAGGACACTGGAGTCATGACGTCCACCACCGATCGACTCGACTCGTCCCCGACCGACACCACCCTCGAGCATCTCGACGTGATCGTCGTCGGCGCCGGGCTCTCCGGCGTCGGTGCGGGCTACCGCCTGTCGACGGAGCATCCCGGCAAGTCGTGGGCCATCCTCGAGGCGCGGTCCTCGATGGGCGGCACCTGGGATCTGTTCCGCTACCCCGGTGTGCGCTCGGATTCCGACATGTACACGCTCGGCTACCAGTTCAAGCCGTGGCGCGAAGCAAAGTCCATCGCCGACGGGCACTCGATTCTGAAGTACATCGAGGAGACCGCTGCGGAGTTCGGGATCGACGAGCACATCCGGTACGGGACCCGCGTCGTCGGCGCGGATTTCTCCACCGCGGAGGCTCGCTGGACCCTGACTCTCGACGTGACCGACGAGTCGGGAACCTCGCAGCAGCAGATGACGTGTGGCTTCCTGTACTGCTGCTCGGGCTACTACGACTACGCCAAGGGCTACGACCCCGACATCCCGGGACTCGACACGTTCGAGGGCACCGTGGTGCATCCCCAGTTCTGGCCCGACGATCTGGACTACGCCGGCAAGAACGTGGTCGTGATCGGCAGTGGCGCCACCGCGGTGACCCTCGTGCCGTCGATGGCGCGCGACGCCGGTCACGTCACGATGCTGCAGCGTTCACCCACCTGGATCAGCGCGGTCCCCGGACGTGACAAGCAGGCGGACAAGATTCGTGATCTTCTCCCGGCTGGTCTGGCGCACAGCGTGATCCGGGTCAAGAACATTCTGTTCAGCACCGGCTTCTATCAGTTCTGCCGGCGTCGTCCGCAGGCGGCACGGCGACTCCTCACCAACCTCTCGACCAAGATCCTGGGCGACGAGAAGCTGGTGGCCGAGCACTTCACGCCCGAGTACAACCCGTGGGATCAGCGACTGTGCGCCGTCCCCGACGCCGATCTGTTCAAGGCGATGAAGAAGGGGAAGGCGTCGGTGGTCACCGACCGCATCGCCTCCGTGCGCCCCGACGGCATCGACCTGCAGTCGGGCGCCTCGTTGCCCGCCGACGTGATCGTCACGGCGACGGGGCTGCAACTGCTCGCCTTCGGCGGCATCGAGCCCAAGGTGGACGGCGTGACCGTCGATCTGTCGAAGCAGTTCGTGTGGCAGGGCGCCATGATGACAGGTGTCCCGAACTTCGCCATCTGCATCGGATACACCAACGCGTCGTGGACTCTGCGCGCCGATCTGACGTCGCGTCTCGTGTGCCGCGTGCTCGGCTACATGGACGACAAGGACTTCGCGTCCATCGTCCCGCAGCCCGACGGCCCGCTCGAGGAGCGTCCGCTGCTGGACCTGCAGTCCGGCTACGTCCAGCGCTCGATCGACGCCTTTCCCCGGCAGGGCGATCACGGCCCGTGGCTGGTGCGTCAGAACTACATCCTCGACTCCATCACCACGCTGCGGGGCGACCTCGGCAAGACCCTCTCGGGAACGCCGCGTCGGTCGGTGCGACGCGCCGCCGGAGTCGCCTGACCCGCAACGCACAGGACCACCCATCGTCAACTCAGAGTTGACGATGGGTGGTCGTCGTTCTACGGTCGACGCATGACCGACACCGATCCCGCGCCCGGTGTGCGCCTCGACGATCTGATCGTCGCTGTCTCCCGCACCGACACCGACCCTCTGATCCAGCTCTCGCGAGCCGTCGTCGCCGCCGAGCGCCTCGGCGACGTGGCCGACCACCTCGTCGGACACTTCGTCGACCAGGCACGTCGGTCCGGGGCGTCCTGGACCGACATCGGCCGCAGTATGGGAGTGAGCAAACAGGCCGTGCAGAAGAAGTTCGTGGCCAGGCCGCACGCCGACGAGGCGTTGAACGCGAGCCAGGGTTTCGCTCGTTTCACAGAGCGCGCGAAGAACATCGTGGTGGCGGCGCAGACCGAGGCCCGAGCGCAACGGGTGTCGTCGATCACTCCCGACCATCTCGTGATCGGACTGGTGCAGGACCCCGACTCGTTCGGCACCCGTCTGCTCGCGACACAATCGGTGACGCCCGACGACGTACGCGCCGCCGTCTCGGCACGAGGTTCGTCCGCGGGGGAGCACGGTGAGCCGCCGGCACTCGTTCCGTTCGATGCTGCGACGGCGAAAATTCTGGAACTGACGTTCCGCGAGGCGCTGCGCCTCGGCCACGACTACGTCGGCACCGAACACGTGCTGCTCGCGATGCTGGAGTTCGAGAACGGGACGGGGCTGCTCAGTGGTCTCGGCGTGACGAGGGACCAGGTGGAGACCGACCTCGCTGCCGCTCTCGATCTGTCCTGAGAGCGGCAGCGCGTCCGTCACATGCCGCGGCGCATCACGGCGTAGTAGGCGGACGGGAACACGCGGGCGAGGATGTCGACGGTGTGGGCACTCGCGGCGATGAGGACCCGTCCCTTGCGCTTCTCGACCCCATCGAGGATGCGGAGTGCAGCCTTGTCCGCGGGATAGGTGAGCAGTTTGGCGAAGGTGGCCTTGCCGTCCGCGATCTCCTTGTCCGTCGCTCCGGCGGCCGAACCGGCCGTCTCGGCGATGCGGGTCTTGATGCCGCCGGGGTGCACCGACGTCACGCCGATCGTCGGCGCCAGTTCGTGGCGCAGGCACTCGGTGAACCCGCGGATGGCGAACTTCGACGACGAGTAGGCCGACTGCCCCGGAGGCGCCACGATGCCGAACAAGCTCGACACGTTGACGATGTGCGCGCCCGTGGATCGGCGCATCGTCGGCAGCATACGACGGGTGATGTCCACCGGCGCATGGAAGTTGATGGTCATCACCGAGTCGAAGTCCTTGGCGGTGAGTTGCTCGAACGAGCCGCCGAACGCGATACCGGCGTTGTTGATCAGCAGGTCGATGCGCTCGTGCCGCTCGATCACACCGTCGATGACCACGCCGAGCGCGTCGAGGTCGGAGAGGTCCGCGACGACGACGTCGACGCTGCGTGCCGGTGAGGCGGACTCGATGGCGCGTGCGACGTCGGCGAGCCGATCGGCGTCCCGGTCGAGCAGGATCAGATCCGTGCCGCGTCGCGCGAGCTCGTGGGCCATCTGCTCACCCATGCCACTGGCGGCGCCGGTGACGAGCGCGGTGGCGCCAGGAAAGCGGAAGGGGGGCAAGGACGACATGACAACTCCTGAGCTCGGCGGTACCAACGTCTCGATCATCGCCGAGATCCTGCTGCCGTTCTTGACTCCAGGCGACACCGTAGTCGATCGCCCGTATCGAGGCGGTCGGGTCGCTACGGTGCATCGATGACGCCCGACTCGACCGCTCCGCTCGCGTCTGGATCCGTGACGGTCCGCGCCGACGCCGCCGATGTGTACGCCCTCCTGACCGATCTCGACCGGCTCGCCGATCTGGCGGACGAGACGCACTCGATGCGGTGGGTGGGGAGCTCCGGCGCCCGTCCCGGTGCATCCTTCGTCGGTCGGAACCGCAACGGTCTGCATCGATGGTCGACCACGTGCACCGTGACCGCCGCCGACCCCGGAGCAACCTTCGCCTTCGACGTGCACTACGGCCCGTTCTCGCTGCCGATCGCGCACTGGCGCTACGACATCGACGGCGCCGGCGGCGAGACCACGGTGACCGAGCGGATGTGGGACCGGCGGCCGCGGTGGTTCGTCGGCGTCGGCGGCCTCGCGACGGGTGTCCGCGACCGCGCCACCGTCAACGGCGATCACATCGCGGCGACACTCGAACGGCTCCGGCAGACCGTCGACGGTCCCCGGGATTCGTAGGGTGCGAGTGCGGGCACACTGGACGCCATGACTGGACACGCGACGATCGGCATCTGGACCGGAACGCTCGACGGGGTCTCCGCCTCCGCGGTTCCCGACGTGGTGGGGGAGGTGGAGTCGCAGGGCTGGCACTCGCTGTGGTTCGGCGAGGCCTACGGCCGCGAGGCGCTCACCGCCGCGCAGATGTACCTCGGCGCCTCGTCGTCGCTGATCGTCGGCACCGGCATCGCGAGTATCTACGCCCGAGACGCGGTGGCCACCGCATCGGCGGCCCGTACCCTGCACGCCGTTTCGGGTGGTCGGTTCGTGCTGGGACTCGGCGTGTCGCACGCTCCGCTGGTCGAACGCATGCGCGGTCACAATTACGGCAAGCCAGTCGCGGCGATGCGGGAGTATCTCGACGCACTCGACAACGCACCCGCGGCAGTGGCAGGGGAGGAGCAGCACCCGCCACGACTGCTGGCGGCGCTGGGTCCGAAGATGCTCGAGCTGTCCCGCGATCGCACCGCGGGGGCGCATCCCTACCTCGTCACACCGGAACACACGGCGATGGCCCGCGAGATCCTCGATGCCGGGGACGGCGAGAAGCGCCCGGAACTGGTCGTCGAGCAGGCGGCGGTGGTGGACCCGGTCGCCGACACCGACGCGGAGGTGTGGGCCGAACGCGCGCACGCGCATCTGAACATCTATACCGGGCTGCCGAACTACCGGAACAATTGGGAGCGTCTGGGTTTCGGGCAGGACGACTTCGTCCGCGGCGGCAGCGCGAAGCTCGCCGAGGCGATGGTGACGCGGGGACTGGACGCGACCGTGGCACGAGTGCGCGAGCACATCGAGGCAGGGGCGACCAGCGTCCTCGTCCAGGTCCTCGGATCCGCGATGAACGTTCCGCCGGTGGACGACTGGCGTCGACTCGGTGAGGCCCTCGAGCTCTCCCGTTGAGCTGAGGGTAGCCTTACCGCAAGCCTGCTCCACCAGTCGTCCCCGAAAGGTTCTTCATGCGCGTCTCCGTCGGTGTGTCCGTCGCGGCCACCGTTCTTCTGCTCGGAACGGCGGCGTGCAGCTCGTCGGACACGGACTCGGCGCCGGCCGCGGACGCGTCGGGAGCCTTCCCGGCCGAGGTCACCGACAAGTTCGGGACCGTGACGGTCGAGGGTGCGCCGGAGCGTCTGGTGACCGCCGGGTACAACGACCAGGACTTCGCGCTCGCTCTCGGTGTCACACCCGTGGCCACCCGCGGATTCACGGGGTACGACTACACCACCCGACCGTGGGCCCAGCAGCAACTGAACGGTGCCACGATTCCCGAGGTGGGAAGCGACACACTCGATCTCGAAGGTGTCGCGGCCGCGGAGCCCGACCTCATCATGGCGACGTACGCCTATCTGGAGGAGCCCGAGTACCAGCAGCTCGGACAGATCGCCACGACGGTCGGCGACATCCCCGGCTCGGACGGGTCGGAGACCCCGTCGTGGCGAGACCAGTTGGCCGCGTACGGAACCGCCCTGGGCAAGACGGCCGAGGCAGAGACCGTGCGTGACGAGGTCGACGCGACGTTCGTAGACGCCACGACCGAGAACCCGTCCTTCGCCGGCCGCACGGCTGCGGTCGCGCTCTATCTCGACGGCACCTTCTACATCCTCGACAGCGGTGACCCGCGGAACAGGTTCTTCACCGACCTCGGCTTCGCGACGCCCGAGACCACCGGGACGGTGAGCCCGGAGCGCTACGACCTGCTCGATCAGCAGACTCTCGTGCTGCTGGGCGTCACTCCCGAGGACGTCGCCGGTGATCCGCTGCTGCAGAGCCTGAACGTGGTGAAGGAGGATCGCACCGTCTACGTCGGCGAATTCGGGACCACCGTGCCGGCCGCTCTCGGTTTCGCCAGCCCCCTCAGCCTTCCGTACGCGGTGGACGCGCTCGTCCCGGTGCTCGCACAGGCCTCGGACGACGATCCGGCCACCCGCGTCGGCACCGTCGAGGGCTGATCGGTCCTGCTCACGGGTCGGAAGGTTAGTGTGACCCGACGACAGGGGTAACCGTGGGCATGAGCATCGAGCAGTACGACAGGGACGGGGGCGGCCCGCCCGAGACCGAGCACTGGTCCGAGGGCCCGGTCACCACCCCGGAGCGAGACCCGTTCTACGCCGCGCCCGACGGTTTCGAGAGTGCCGCGTGCGGCGACGTCCTGCGCACCAGACCCGTGCGCATCGGTGTGTTCGGTAGGGTGCGGCAGCGCGTGCAGGCCTGGCAGCTGCTGTATCGCACCGAGGATCTCGAGCGCGTGCCACGCGTGAGTGTCACCACGGTCTTGCTGCCCGCCGGAGCCGTCCCCGACGCGACGCGACCACTCCTGTCGTATCAGTGCGCCATCGACGCCGTGTCCGGTCGATCGTTCCCGTCGTACGCGCTCCGGCTCGGGTCACGTGCGCGCGGCACGGTGCCGCAGTACGAGTTCCTGCTCGTCCTGCACGCCCTGCGTCTGGGTTGGGCAGTCTCGATCCCGGATCACGAAGGCGCCGAGGGGCATTGGGGTGCGCCGCTCGAGCCCGGGTACTGCACTCTCGACGCCGTCCGGGCCGCGCTCTCGTTCGACGAGCTCGGTCTCGACACGACCACACCGGTCGGACTGTGGGGATACTCGGGTGGCGGGCTCGCGTCGTCCTGGGCGGCGGAGGCCGCGGGGGAGTACGCACCCGAGATCGATGTCGTCGGAGCCGTTCTCGGGTCGCCGGTGGGTGATCCGGCGTCGGCGTTCTTCCGGCTGAACGCCACCCGCTACGCCGCGCTGCCGACTCTCGTCATCGAGGGTCTGCGGCGTACCTACCCGGCCCTGGACGACGTCATGCAGGAGTTCGTCACCGAGGAGGGTCTCGAGCTGCTGGCGTCGACGAACAAGATGACCACGATGCAGGCCATCATCGCGCTCCGCGGGTTCGACCTCGACGCCTACTCGACCATTCCCATCGCCGACGTCATGGCTCGTCCGGAGATGGTGACGATCTTCGAGGAGATCCAGCCGGGCCGGTCGGCGCCCGGATTCCCGCTGCTCGTCCTGCAGGCGACGCACGATCAGATCATCGCCGTGGACGACGTCGACGGGCAGGTGACGCGCTATCGAGACGCGGGTGCCGAGGTCGAGTACGTCCGCGATCGCACGAGCGAGCACATCACGCTGCTGCCGCTGTCGGTCCCGCTGACGCTGCGATGGCTCGACGACCGGTTCGCCGGGCGCCGACCGGGACTCGCGGCCACCAGGACCGTCTTCTCGGTGGCGGCGTCGTGGCGCAGCGCCGCGGGTTATCTGGCCATGGCAGGCTCGGCGGCGAGAGCGCTGACCGGGCTCCCCATCTCCGTCCGCCGCACCCGACGCTGAGACGACACCACCCCCGCACCGAGGACTCGGTGCGGGGGTGGTGTGGTGTTCAGGAGCGAGATCAGGCCAGTTCGAAGCGATCCAGCATCATGACCTTGTCCCACGCGGCGACGAAGTCCTGGACGAACTTGTCCTTCGCGTCGTCGCAGGCGTACACCTCGGCGATGGCACGGAGTTCGGAGTTCGAGCCGAACACCAGGTCGTTACGGGTGCCGGTCCACTTCGTCGCACCGGTGGCAGCATCCTTGGCCTCGTAGATGCCGTCCTCGGACGTGGGAACCCACTCGGTGCCCATGTCGAGGAGGTTCACGAAGAAGTCGTTGGACAGTGTGCCGACCTTGTCGGTCAGAACGCCGTGCGACGAGTTCTGGTAGTTGGCGCCGAGAACACGCAGACCACCGACGAGGACGGTCAGCTCAGGTGCGCTGAGTGACAACAGGTTCGCCCGGTCGACGAGGGAGTACTCCGCCGGCAGCTTCTGGCCCTTGCCGAGGAAGTTACGGAAGCCGTCGGCCTTCAGCTCGAGGTCCGAGAACGAATCGACGTCCGTCTGCTCCTGCGTGGTGTCCATGCGGCCCGGGGTGAACGGAACGCTGACGCCCGATGCCTTCTCGAGTGCCGCGACGCCGCCGAGGACGACGAGGTCGGCGAACGACACCGTTCCGGAGAACGACTCCTGGATGCCCTCGAGCACGCGGATGACCTGTGCCAACTCGTCAGGCTCGTTGACCTCCCAGCCCGCCTGCGGCTGCAGGCGCAGGCGACCGCCGTTGGCGCCGCCGCGCTTGTCGCTGACGCGGAAGGACGACGCTGCGGCCCACGCGGTCGAGATGAGCTGCTCGGTGCTCAGTCCGGAATCGAGGATGGTGGACTTGAGCTCGGCGATCTGTGCATCGTCGATCAGTTCGTGGTCGACGGCCGGGATCGGGTCCTGCCACAGCAGGGTCTCCGACGGCACCTCGGGTCCGAGGTACCGGCTGACCGGTCCCATGTCGCGGTGGGTCAGCTTGAACCACGCCTTCTGGAACTCTTCTGCGAGCTCCTCGGGGTGGTCGAGCCAGCGACGGGTGATCTGCTCGTAGATCGGGTCGACGCGCATCGCGATGTCCGAGGTCAGCATCGACGGGTGGCGACGCTTGGTCGGGTCCGCGGGATCCGGAACCAGGTCCGCGCCCTCACCGTTCTTCGGACGCCACTGATGTGCGCCGCCGGGGCTCTTGTAGAGCTCCCACTCGAAGCCGTAGAGCGTCTCGAGGAAGGTGTTGTCCCACTGCGTCGGGGTCGGGGTCCAGATGACCTCGAGGCCACTCGTGATCGCGTCCGCGCCGACACCACTCTGGAAGCTGTTCTTCCAGCCGAGACCCATCTGCTCGATCGGGGCGCCCTCGGGCTCGGCTCCGATGTGCGCATCGGGGTCGGCCGCACCGTGGGTCTTGCCGAAGGTGTGTCCGCCGACGGCCAGTGCTGCGGTCTCGACGTCGTTCATGGCCATGCGACCGAAGGTCTCGCGGATGTCCAGTGCGGACTGCACGGGATCCGGGTTGCCGTTCGGGCCTTCGGGATTGACGTAGATCAGGCCCATCTGCACGGCGGCCAGCGGGTTCTCGAGGCTCGTGCGATCACCGTCGTAGCGCTCGTCGCCCAGCCAGGTCTGCTCGGGGCCCCAGTAGACGTCCTCGTCCGGCTCCCAGGCGTCGACGCGACCGCCGGCGTAGCCGTAGGTGGGCAGTCCCATGGACTCGATGGCGACGTTGCCGGTCAGGACGATGAGGTCGGCCCAGGAGAGCTTGCGGCCGTACTTCTGCTTCACGGGCCAGATCAGGCGACGGGCCTTGTCCAGGCTCGCGTTGTCCGGCCAGCTGTTCAACGGTGCGAAGCGCTGCATGCCGGCTCCGGCTCCGCCGCGTCCGTCCTGCTTGCGGTACGTGCCGGCTGCGTGCCACGCCATACGGATGAAGAAGGGGCCGTAGTGGCCGAAGTCCGCGGGCCACCACGGCTGCGAGTTCGTCATGACCGCTTCGATGTCGCGCTTGACCTCGGCGAGATCGAGCGAGTTGAACTCGGCCGCGTAGTCGTAGTCGGCGCCCATCGGATCGCCGACGGCGGGGTTCTTCTTCAGGATCTTGAGGTTCAGTGCCTTGGGCCACCACTCGTGGTTGGTGCCACCCTCGACCGGCATCGGCATCTTGTCGTGCATGACAGGGCAGCCGCCGGACGCGTCCTGCGGCTGGTCCTGGTTCATCTCTTTTTCGCGTGTTGTGTGGTCCTCGGACACGAGTTTCCCTCCAAGAGAAGATGAATGAACTGATTTCGCGGCGCCTTCGCGCCTCGAGATCAGGGGCTGACGCTGGTGGAGCAGTTCTCGCACAGGCCCCAGTAGATGACCTCTGCCTCGTCGACGACGAAACCATGGGCCTCCGACGGAGTGAGGCACGGAGCCTCGCCGACGGCGCATTCCACGTCGGCGATGGTGCCGCACGCGCGGCACACGACATGGTGGTGATTGTCGCCGATTCTGCTCTCGTACCGCGAGACCGAGCCGGACGGCTGGATGCGCCGTACCAGTCCCGCGGTGGTGAGAGCGTGGAGCACGTCGTACACGGCCTGGCGGGAGACGTCGGGCAGGGTGGCCCGAACGGCTCCGTAGACGGTGTCGGTGTCGGCGTGCGGATGTTCGTGCACCGCGTCGAGCACCGCCAGACGGGGGCGGGTGACTCGGAGCGCGGCACCACGCAGCATCTCCGGGTAGTTCGACGATGGGCTCACGTCGAACAGTATGCACGACTTTTCTGGAATGAGTCAGGAAACGGGGCGCGAACACGGGTCGAACGGCGTGTCGTCCGGCCCCCGCGGGGGCATGATGCGAGGCGACATCCATCGCTCGCAAGGGGTACGAAGATGACCGCGTTCCAGACCGTCGCCAACGCCGCGAACCAGGTCGTTCGACCGCTGATGCGACTGCCTGTGCTGTCCGCCGTACTCGGGCGTGGCCTGGCCACCATCACCTACACCGGCCGACGGTCCGGCCGGACCATCTCGCTGCCCGTCTCCTACCGGCGATCGGGCGACAGGGTCACCGTGATGGTCGCGGCACCGAGCCAGAAAGCCTGGTGGCGCAACTTCCATCCCGATCCCGCCCCGGTGACCGTCGACATCGCGGGGGACCAGCATCGGGGGAGCGCACAGGCGGTGGTCTCCGACAAGGGGGGCGTGCGTGTCGTGATCACCCTCGACAGCTGATCAACGGAGTACGACGAGCTGCTGGGTCGCGCGGGTCATCGCCACGTAGCGATCGACGGCGCTGTCCGCACTCGACCGGTCGACGAGATCGAACCCGAGGCCCTTCGCCGATCGTGCGCTCGACGATCGGATCCTCGCGGTGTCCGGTAGAGACGGCATCCCGATGACGCAGGCCACACCCTCACTCGTCGCGGCCCGCTCGTCCAGCACCGCCGCCAGGTCGTCGACGTCGGCGTGCCGGACGCCCACGCCGGTGGTGCGCACCGAGCGTGGCACGAGCGCGGCGCGCGCGCATCGCCGTCGCCCGTGGATCGCCGAGGCGGCGACGAGCGACATCGAGGACCGGGAGATCTGCTGTGGTCCAGGGGGACCCGACGTTCCTGCGGACCGCCGCCCTGTCATCGTCGTCGAGCCAGGGTGCGCAGTGGCGTAGGTACGCCGGCACAGTCCAGAGGTCGGCGACGAGATCGGGAGCATCGATCACCGGCCACGACGACTCCACTCGGTCGCAGAGCTCGTCGATTTCACGCAGCGACGACGCCAGCTCTCCGGCCGACACGTTCGCGACGAGGCGGTCGACGAGGATCTCGCCCAGAACCGCCCAGATCTCCTCTCGCGCATCGTTGTGCGGAGTCTCCGCCTGCGGTGCCGCAGTGCCGCGTCGATTCTGGCGAGGTTCCCCTCATCGCCGATCGTCGCGTGCCTCGGCCAACCGCCTGATCGCGGACGGCCCCACTCCGTGTAGCGCGGACAAAGTCGCGAGGTTCGCCGGGAGGTCGTGCACCGTGCGATACCCCGCGTCGATCAACGCACCGGTCGCCGGGCGGCCGATGCGGACACCGTCGAACAGCGGTCCGCGGTCGACCGGCACGTCCCTCGTCATGCTGCTCAGCTGACGCCGAGAACCTTGATCGCGAAGATCAGAGAATCGCCCTGCTGGATGCCCGCGCGCGGCTGACCGTTGGGGTAACCGTCCGCGGAGGTCACCGCGACGCCGATCGTCGATCCCACGGTCTGGCCGGCGATGGCCTTCTGGAAACCGGCCACGACACCGTCGAGGGGGAATTCGACCGGGGCGCCGCGCTCGTAGCTGCTGTCGAAGGTGGATCCGTCGCGTCCGTTGACGCCCATGTAGCAGACGGAGACGGTGGCGTCCGCCGCGACGACGGGGCCGTCGCCGGCCTGCAATGTCTGCACCTGCGTCTCCGCGACGCTGAAGGGTGCCTCGACGGTGACCAGGGGAGCGGCATCGTCGGTGGACCCGGTCACCGCGATGCTGCCCGTGTCACCGTCGAGGTCCCACTCGGCCGCGGCACCGGACTCGGGCGCCGCGGTGGGGCACGACTCGGCAGCTGCGGTCGACGACGACCCCGCGGACGAGGATGCGGCGCTGGAGGAGGTGGCGGCAGACGGCGTGTCGTTGTCGGAGCTGCATCCGGACAGCACCAGGACGAGCGACGCGGACGAGGCCAGCAGGACACCGAGGGTACGAGAGGAGTTCACGCCCGACACGCTACAGCCGCCCGACTACTCGACCAGCCGGGCGAGTGCTGCGGTGACCGAGCCCCACCCTTCCGCGAACCCGAGGCTCGCGTGACGATCGCGTGTCGTCGGATCTCCGTGACGGACGACGGCCCGGTAAGCAGTGCCGCGCGGGTGGTCGGTCAGCGTGATCTCCGCTGACATCGCGACCGGCTGCGGCGACGCGGGGCGCCACCCGCTGTCGAGAGTGTTGGTGAACACCAGCCGGGTGTCGGGCTCGACTACGAGGAACACGGCGTCGGTGTGGGGCACGAATGTCGTTCCGTCGTCGCTCATTTCGGTGACGAACGCCCCGCCCGGTCGCACCTCCAGGTGGTCCACCCGAGTGACGGTGGGTGCCGGTGTCCACCACTGTGACAGCAACGACGAGTTCGTCCATGCCTCCCAGATGCGGTGACGAGGAGCCGCGATGACGCGATCGAGTACGAGGTCGAGGGCAGGATCGATCGGGAGCGCGGTCATGAGTCTTCTTCCGTCGGAGTCGGGGAGGTGACGAGTTGTTCGAGCCGATTCGTGCGGCTCTCCCAGAGGTGTCGTTGATCGTCGAGCCAGTCCTGGACGAGGTCGAGTCGTTCCCTGTGCAGAGTGCACGTCCGGACGCGTCCTACTTTGGCCGTGCGAATGAGCCCGCTCGACTCGAGACTGCGGACGTGTTTGAGGAAGGTGGGAAGCGCGATCGGGAACGGCGCCGCCAGTTCACCGACGCTTGCCGGACCGGCACCGAGACGCCGGACGACTGCTCGCCGCGTCGGATCTCCGAGGGCGGCGAGCACGGCGTCGAGTTCTGCCATATGGTTAGCCATAAGGGAAAGTATTACAGGCGATCCAGGGTGTGGCGCAACCGATGACTTTCGGGGTGCGCGTCGGTCGGAGTGTTCGTGGGCCGACCAGCGCCCACCGGGAACGAAGGAGTGCACATGCGCACGTTGATCGTCACCGCGTTCGTCTCGCTCGACGGCGTGATGGAGGCGCCTGGTGGAGAGGCCGGATACCGCAACGCGGGCTGGACCTTCACGGACGTCGAGTTCGACGAGGCCGCGTACGAGATCAAGGGGCGGGAGCAGGGGGAGGCCGCCGCACTGCTGCTCGGTCGCCGATCCTACGAGGCGTTCGCGCCCGTGTGGCCGACGATGGAGGACTTCGCCGGATACAACGCCATGCCGCGGTACGTGGTCTCGACGACGCTCGACGATGATGATTCGCGTTGGCCTGCAACGGTTCTTCGATCACTCGACGACGTCGCCGCGCTGAAGGAGACCGAGGGCGGACCGATCCTCGTGCACGGGAGCGCGACGCTGGGACGTGCGTTGGCCGACGCCGGGCTGGTCGACAGATACCACCTGCTGGTGTTCCCGTTGCTGCTCGGCGCCGGACTGCGCCTGTTCAGCGACACGGACAAGGACACCACGGTGCTGACGCTCGTCGAGCACGAGGTCTACGGCAACGGTGTCCAGAAGCAGGTGTTCGATGTGCGCCGTTGACGGGGAAACGTCATGCGCACACTGAGATTCGCGATGAACACGAGTGTGGACGGTTACGTCGCGGCGCCCGATGGCGACCTCGGCTGGAGCGTGCCGAGCGACGAGGCGTTCCAGTGGTGGTCCGACCGCGTCGACTCGACGGGCCTCACGCTCTACGGGCGGAGGCTGTGGGAGGCGATGAACGCGCACTGGCCGACGGCCGATCGGCAGCCAGGGGTGACGCCCGCACACGTCGCGTACGCCCGTCGGTGGCGCGACATGCCCAAGGTGGTGTTCTCGTCCACCCTGGACGCGGTGGAGGGCAACGCGCGGCTCGTCACAGGTGACGCCGTGGCGGAGATCGTCCGGCTGAAGGCCGGCGACGGTGGGCCGATGGACATCGGCGGCGCCACACTGGCCGCGGCTGCGATGCGGGCCGGGCTGATCGACGAGTACGTGATCATGACGCACCCCGTTCTGGTGGGCGCCGGTACGCCGTTCTTCACGGCGCTCGACGAGTGGGCGGGTCTGGAGTTGGTG
The DNA here is from genome assembly GCF_030818285.1 of Rhodococcus sp. SORGH_AS_0301. NCBI lineage: Bacteria > Bacillati > Actinomycetota > Actinomycetes > Mycobacteriales > Nocardiaceae > Rhodococcus > Rhodococcus sp. SORGH_AS_0301. The sequence continues at coordinate 1,934,624 of NZ_JAUTAC010000002.1, read as the reverse complement.
GAGACGCGGACGTTCTCGGGTGGACTGCACCTGGCGAGGTACCTGGCGCGGTAGGGGGCGGGAGATTCACGATAGTTGACATAATGTAGATTATCGGCACAATTCGGTTTCACCTGGAACCCTGCCTGAGCGTCGCACGTCCACCGACGTACCGTCGGTCGACGAAGTCCTTCAGGTACCGCACAGGTCGTGAGCACGGAAGGCGAAGATCGTGACTGTGGAACGACGCGTACTGATCACCGGGGCCAGCATCGCCGGCCCGACCCTCGCGTACTGGCTCGCGAGGTCGGGTCGTGCCGTGACGGTCGTCGAGCGCGCTCCGTCGCCTCGGCTCGGCGGGCAGAACATCGACATTCGTGGTCCCGGCCGCGAGGTCGTACGCCGCATGGGTCTGGAGGACGCTCTCTTCGCCGCGACAACGACGGAACAGGGCACCCGGTTCGTCGATCGACGGGGCGCGACGATCGCGGCGTTCCCGGCCGGTACGGCGGACAGCGGAGGCACGACGGCCGAGCTGGAGATCCTCCGCGGCGAACTCGCGCGCATCCTCGTCGACGCGTCGGGACCGGACGTCGAGTACCGCTACGGCGACCGGGTCGTGGGCTGCGATCAGGACGCCCACGGTGTCGACGTGACGTTCGAGCACGGCGCTCCCGAGCGCTACGACCTCGTGGTGTTCGCCGACGGAGTGCGGTCCGGGAGCCGGGAGATCGTCTTTCCCGGCGAGGCCGTCACGCGAGATCTCGGGCTGTTCACCGCCTACGGGGTGCTCCCCCGCACCTCGGACGACGATGCATGGTGGCGCTGGTACAACGCGACCGGCGGACGTGTGGCCGGCTTGCGCCCGGACAACCAGGGCACCACGCGCTTCAGCCTGTCCTGGTTGTCGGGGCCGACCGGCCTCGAGCGGGCAGGGCAGTCGGAGGTCGTCGCCGCCCTTCGGACGACGTTCGCCGGCGCCGGCTGGGAGACTCCCCGCATCCTGGAGTCGCTCGATTCCGCCTCGGAGCTGTACGTCGACCGTCTCGCTCAGGTGCGCGCCCCACGGTGGTCGTCGGGCCGGGTCGCGATGGTGGGCGACGCGGCCTGGTGCGCGACTCCCGTGAGCGGGATGGGCACGACACTGGCCATCACCGGTGCCTACGTACTGGCCGCCGAACTCGCCCGCACCGATGATCACCGGGCCGCGTTCACGGCGTGGGACGCGCGGATGCGGCCCTTCGTCGACACGGTGCAGTCGCTGCCGCCGGGAACGCCGAGGCTGGCGCACCCGAAGACGGCAGTGGGGCTCGCGGTCTTCAACTCTGCTGTGCGACTGGCCGGTTCGGCGCCGGTGCGAGCGCTGGCCGGCAGGTTCGGCGGCTCGGACGACGCGAACCTCGATCTGAGCGACTACCGCTGACGCTGCTGGATGCGGATCAGGTTGCCCGCGGGATCACGCACCGCGCAGTCCCGGATCCCGTAGGGCTGGTCGGTCGGTTCCTGCACGATGTCGGCATCCGCGGCCTGGAGTGCATCGAAGGTCGCCTCGAGGTCGTCGCTCGCGAGCAGGATGCCGCCGTACGTGCCCTTGGCCATCATCTCGGTGATGGTGCGGCGCTCGTCCTCGGTGATGGCGGGGTCGACCGCGGGCGGTGTCAGAACGATGGCGGTGTCCGGCTGCCCGGGCGGGCCGACGGTGAGCCACCGCAGGTTCTCGTACCCGACGTCGAGGCGGACCTCGAAGCCGAGAAGGTCGCGGTAGAAGGCCAGTGCGGCCTCCGGATCGTCCTGCGGGAGGAAGCTGGAGGCGATGGTGAGTGTCATGGCGACGACACTAGGTTCGCCTTACGCGGTCCGCTTCTCGATTCCTGATCGGTCGGGTGACCACCTTCTCGACACACGACGGCGCGCCGACCTCCGTGGACTGGTTCTGCTGCCGATACGCGGACGGGGACAGTCCGGTCAGTTCGGAGAAACGGGTACTGAAGGTGCCCAGTGAGGAGCACCCCACCGTGAAGCAGATCTCCGTCACCGACCTCTCCGACCCCCGGAGCAGCGCCATGGCTCGTTCGATGCGCCGCGTCATCAGGTACGCGTAGGGCGACTCTCCGTACGCGGCGCGGAACTGCCGGCTCAGGTGCCCCGCGGACACGTGCGCGTCGCGCGCCAGGGTCTCGAGGTTCAGTGGCGTGGCGTACTCGCGGTCCATTCGATCCCGTACTCGACGGAGACGACGCAGATCGTCGAGGTGTCGCGAGTCCGCACCGGTGTCGGTCACGCGTCCTCCTCTCAGGAACGGCGCAGCAGTCCGTGCAGTGCGCGCATGCAGAGATCATGCACCTCGTCGGCCGAGATCGACTGCCGATCCACCCAGTCCACGCACACGGCGCGAACGAACGACACCCACCCGGCCACGGCCACCCGCGTCACCTCGTCCGCGCCGTCGTCGGGTCCCAGAGCCGCCAGGATCCGTTGCTGCTGCGTCTCGAACTCGGCCGTGAGGATCGCCTGGATACCGACGTCGCCCGACATCGTTCCTCGATTGATGGCCCGTAGTCCGTGAGCGTGATCGGTGGAGTATCGGATGTAGGCGCGCAGTCCGGCAGACACCTGGTGCTCGACGGGCAGCGTGGTGTCGGGAGCCGTGATCTCGACCATCCGAGCGGATTCGAGCCGGATGATGTCGGCGAAGAAATCCCTCTTGGACGAGAAGTAGTGATACATCAGCCCACGCGAGACGCCGGCCAGGTCGGCGACCTCCTCGATCCACACCTCGTCGTAGGGCCGTTCCGCGAACAGTCGTGACCCGATCTCGAGCAACTGGTGCCGACGCTGATCGGGTGACAGGCGTTTGCGGGGAGAGGTCATGACCTGCGCCATGTTACGGGACTGCTCGTGATACTTGACACGCGTTCAGTAGGGGGTACCGTCCGCTGTTGTATCCCGGTTCAGTACGCCGGCCACCCACGCGAAAGGGTCCGACCGTGGTCACCACGATCTCGTCCACTTCTCCGCTTCCCCATCCCCCTCGACGACTCCCGGTGCTGGGCGACGTGCTGGGCGTACACGCGAGCACCCCGGTGCAGGACTCGGTGGCGCTGGCCGCGCAGCTGGGCCCCATCTTCGAGCGGGTGGTCCTGGGGCGCCGGTTCGTGATCGTGTCGGGCGCCGATCTCGTGGAGGAACTCAGCGACGAGTCGCGGTTCGTCAAGCACGTGGCACCCGCGGTCGCCGGACTTCGCTCGATCGGCGGGGACGGACTGTTCACGGCGTACTCGCACGAACCGAACTGGCGCAAGGCCCACGATCTCCTCCGGCCGGCGTTCACGCAGTCGGCCATGCGGAGCTACCACGACATCATGGTGGACGTCGCCGGACAGCTGGTGTCGCACTGGTCGTCCCGTGATCGGGTCGACGTCTCCTCGGACATGACCAAGTTGACGCTCGAGACCATCGGCCGCACCGGGTTCAGCTACAGCTTCGACTCGTTCACCCGCGCCGAGACGCACCCGTTCGTCCGGGCCATGGTGCGGACCCTGCAGCACAACCAGCGCCGCGCACTGCTGCCGCTCCCCGTCGTCGGCGACCTGGTGTTCCGGCGTCGCGAACGGCGGAACGATGCCGACAAGGCCTTCATGGCCGAGCTGCTCGACGACATCGTGCGGGCCCGCCGGGACGGTGAGACGAGCGGCGACGGCGATCTGCTGGACATCATGCTCCAGGCGGCACGCGACGGTGATCCCAACGCGCTGGACGAGGTGAACATCCGGCATCAGATCGTCACCTTCCTCATCGCCGGACACGAGACGACCTCCGGCTCACTGTCGTTCGCCCTGTACTACCTGTCGAGGCATCCCGAGATGTGGGCTCGGGCGCGTGCGGAGGTGGACGAGGTGTGGGGTGCGGACACGCCGTCCTTCGAGCAGGTGGCGAAGTTGCGCTTCGTCCGACGGGTTCTCGACGAGGGACTGCGCCTGTGGCCGACGGCCCCCGGTTACGCGCGGGAGGCACGCCACGACACGACGGTCGGCGGGCGTCCCATGGCAGCGGGCGACTGGGCCCTGGTGCTCATCCCCGGTCTGCATCGCGATCCCGTCTGGGGGCCGGATCCCGAGGTGTTCGACCCGGACCGCTTCCTGTCGGCGAACGTGCGGGCCAGGCCGCCGCACGCCTACAAGCCGTTCGGCACGGGCGAGCGTGCCTGCATCGGGCGCCAGTTCGCTCTCCACGAGTCGCTGCTGGTGCTGGGCACGATCCTCCAGACCTTCGACGTCGCTCCCGATCCGGGCTACGAGCTCGCCATCGAGGAACGCCTCACCCTCATGCCGGCCGGGTTCGAGCTCGAGGTGGCTCGGCGCGACCGCAGCTGACGTGAGGATCCCGCACACTGGTCCCATGCGATCGCGCGGCAAGATCATGGAGGCCACCCTCGCGGTGATCGCGGAGCACGGTTTCGACGGCGTCACCATCGCGGGTGTGTCCGCCGCTGCCGGGGTCTCCCGACAGACCGTGTACTCCATCTTCGGCACGCGCGAGGTGTTGGTGACCCGCACGATGGAGCATTTGGCGGTCGAGGTCATGACCGAGATCCGGTCGCGCCTCGACGGCCCGGAGACCGTGCGCGACTACGTCGTGGAGATGGTGATCGGTGGTCGGCGGGCGGTGCGCGACATTCCCGCGATGGGAGCGCTGCTGCGGTTGGACGGCATCAACCCGGTGCTGCATCCCGATGTCGTCCAGCACGCCATTCCCGTCGTGCGAGATCTACTGTCCCCGCTGACCGCACTCGACCCCCGGGTCGCGGAGGTGTTGGACGACATCGTCCTCATCACCACTCGTCTCGGACTGTCCGTCGTGCTCTTCGACGATCCGTCCATCGCGGACGACGACGACCTCCGCGCCTTCCTCCTGCGGTGGCTCCCGGCGTCGATGACCGTGCCGCCGGAGTGACGGGCTTCACCTCGTGACCTTGACACCTGGTGCCGGAACTGTCTAACTTCAGGGCGCCTGCCGGGGGGTCCGCGCAGCGGGAAGGAAGTCGATGACACTGTCACGCAGTCTGATCGTGGGAGCGGTGCTCGTGGCGTTGATCGGTGTCGCACCCGCACTCGCCGACGCAGCCCCCGGTGACGACTTCTACTCCCCACCGACGGACGTCGCGGGTGCGCCGGGCACGGTGCTCCGCACCGAGCCGATGTCGCTCTTTCTCGCTGCGCCGGGAGTGGACGGTCGCTATCCCGCCACCGCGCAGCGCGTCATGTACACCTCGCGGACCGAGAACGACGAGCCCGTCGCGGTGACCGGAACGTTCATCGACTCGGCCGTTCCCTGGCGCGGCGCCGGCCCCAGACCCACCGTCGTGGTCGCTCCGGGGACGGTGGGGCAGGGCGACCAGTGCGCGCCGTCGCGGGCGTTCCCGCTCGGGCTGAACCTCACGACGGACCCGCTGTCCCTCTCGGCGAACCAGGAACTCGTGTCGTCGACGCTCTGGGGGTCGATGGGCGCGCGCGTCTTCGTGACCGACTACATCGGTCTCGGCACGCCGGGGTTGCACACCTACGTCAACCGGCCGGAGGAGGCGCACGCGGTGCTCGACGGCGCGCGAGCGGCGAACGCGCTGGCAGGCGACCCCGACTCCCCCATCGGTCTCTGGGGCTATTCGCAGGGCGGCGGCGCCACCGCCGCCGCGGCCGAGTCGGCGGCGAGTTACGCACCGGAACTGAACATCAAGGGCACCTGGGCGGGCGCACCGACGGCCGACCTGCTCGACGTGCTGAACACGGTGGACGGCACTCTCATAGGCGGCGTCATCGGGTACGCACTGAACGGAGTCCTCGAGCGGAACCCGTCGTTGCGGGCCCGCGTCGAGGAGCGCGTCTCCGATCACGGCAAGACGGTGCTGAACGACCTGTCGACCCAGTGCATCGCCGACACGATCCTGACGTATCCGTTCCTGCGCACCGAGACGCTGACGAAGGACGGGCGCTCGATGTCGGAGAATCTGAGATCCGTGCCCGAGGCCGGTCCCATCTTCGAGAAGCTGCGTACCGGCACCCTGCGGCCGTCGGCCCCGGTGTTGATCACCAGCGGCATCAACGACGACACGGTGCCGTACGGGCAGGCGCGGGAGTTGGCGGAGGAGTGGTGCGGCCAGGGTGCGTCGGTGACGTTCCGGTCGAACCCGCTGCCGCCGATCCTGCCGGGTGCGGTGCTGCCCAACCACTTCGGTCCGCAGATCATCGACGGCTACGGCGGTGCGGCCGCGGCGTACCTGATGGACAGGTTCGCCGACGTACCCACCGAAGGGTGCGACATCGCCTGACGGTCGGTTCGGGTCACCGACCGCGGTCGGCTCGGTCATTGTCGCGGACGGCGATCAGCCATAGTGTCACCGATCACAGTGGATCATTCGGCTGACTGAGGGGTACACACATGACGGTCCAGCACTCTCCGGAACGCACCGCGGCACCGACGCCGTCCGACGGAGAGGTGCACGCGGCCGTCGCCCGCGCGCGTGACGCGGCACTGTGGTGGGGCGCTCTCGATTTCACGGATCGCAAGGGGTGGCTGCTCGAGTTCCGATCCAGGATCGCCCGGACGTCGGGGTCGCTCGTCGACACCGTGCGCGAGGAGACGGGCAAGCCGAAGGACGACGCTCTGCTCGAGGTCATGCTGGCGGTGGAGCATCTCACGTGGGCCGCGAAGAACGCGCGACGTGTCCTGCGGGAGCGGTCCGTCTTCCCGGGTCTGGTGAGCATCAATCACGCTGCCTCCGTGCGGTATCAACCGATGGGCGTCGTCGGCGTGATCGGCCCGTGGAACTATCCGGTCTACACACCGATGGGGTCGCTCGCGTACTCGATGGCCGCCGGCAACGCCGTCGTCTTCAAGCCCAGCGAGCTCACTCCCCGCACCGGCACCTGGCTGGCCGACGCCTGGGCGTCGCTGGCGGCGCCGCACCAGGTGCTCCAGACCGTCACCGGCGACGGTCGGGTCGGTGAGGCGCTGTGCCGCTCGGGAGTGGACAAGCTCGCCTTCACCGGGTCCACCGCGACGGCGAAGAAGGTCATGGCGGTGTGCGCGGAGACGCTCACGCCGATCGTGGTCGAGGGCGGCGGCAAGGACGCGCTCATCGTCGACGCCACCGCCGACCTCGAGGCCGCGGCGACCTTCGCCGCGTTCGGCGCCATGGGCAACGCGGGCCAGACCTGCGCGGGTGTGGAGCGCATCTACGTGGTCGAGGAGGTCGCCGATCGTTTCGTGGACATCCTGACCTCCCGTGTACGCGACCTCCGGGTCGGCGACGCGGACGATGCGCAGTACGGACGCATGACGTTGCCGAAGCAGGTCGACATCGTGCGGGACCAGGTCGAGGACGCCCTGGCGCGCGGTGGTCGCGCCGTCGTCGGCGGACTCGAATCCGTCCGGGCGCCGTACGTCGATCCCATCGTGCTGCTCGACGTGCCGGAGGACAGCTCGGCCGTCGCCGAGGAGACGTTCGGTCCGACCGTGGTGGTCAACCGCGTCCGTGATCTCGACGAGGGCATCGAGCGGGCCAACGCCTCGAAGTACGGGCTGGGCGCGTCGGTCTTCACCGCGTCGAAGGCCGCGGCCGAGCGGGCGGCGGACCGGCTCCGCGTCGGAGTGGTGACGGTCAACTCCGTGCTGGGCTTCGCAGCGGTGGGCGCGCTGCCGTTCGGCGGAGTCGGCGACTCGGGCTTCGGACGGATCCACGGCGCCGACGGGTTGCGGGAGTTCTCCCGGGTGAAGTCGGTGACGAAGCAACGCTTCGCCGCCCCGCTGGGCCTGGTGACGATGACGCGCAAGCGGCGCGACGTCGCGGTCGCGCGCCTGTTGCTGACCAAGGTCTACGGGCGATGACCACCCTCCCCCGGCCGCGCTTCGGGCGGTTCGGGTGGGTGCGGGTGATCGACGAGCTGGATCCGGTGGCGGACGCGGCCACCGTCCTCAAGATCACGGCGGGCTGCGAGTTTCCCTGGGACTATCAGCGCGCGTTGGAGTTCGCGCTGTTCCGCACGTACTGCGTGCCCACCATCTCGGCGTTGCTCCGCAGGACGGGAGAGTTCGAGCACCGCCCCCAGAAGCGGTACGACGACACCGCGCTGCTCATGTCGGAACTCGTGGAACACGGGTACGACTCCGAGCGCGGGCGCGCATCGCTCCGCGCGGTCAACCGCATGCACGCGCGCTACGACATCTCGAACGACGACATGCTGTACGTGCTCTCCACCTTCGCCTTCGATCCGCTGAACTGGATCGACCGCTACGGGTGGCGGCGCCTGCATCCGCACGAACGGATCGCGAGCGTCGCGTTCTACCGCGAGGTCGGGATCCGGATGGGCATCCGGGACATTCCCGCGTCGACAGCCGACTTCCACGCGTTCAAGGTGCGGTACGAGCGCGAGCGGTTCGTCTACTCCGACGACAACAAGGCCATCGGCGAGTACACCCGCGACCTGCTGGCGTCGTGGTACCCGCGCCCGGTCCGCTCCGCGGTGCGCGGCGCCGTGCTGTCGATGATCGATCAGGACATGACCCGCGCCTTCGGGTTCGGCGACCCGGTCCCCGCCGTGCGCCCGGCGCTCGAGTCGGCGCTGCAGGCCCGAGGCCGCGTGGAGCGTCTGCTGCCCAAGCGGACGGCATCGCGGTCGGCGCAGGATCCGCGCAACCGGACGTACCCCGGGTACCCGCAGGGCTACCACCCGAGCGACCTGGGTGTCTGATCAGGATCAGCGCAGTCGTTCCGCGTCCTTGGCCAGGGTGACCAACCGGTCGCAGAGCTCGGCGAGTTCGGCCGCGTCGGCGCCCTCCGCGACGGCCGTGGCCACGTCCTCGGCGGCGCACCGGACTCCGAACGCGCGATCGGCGGCGGCACCGGCCTCGGCCTCCGTGAGCACCACGGCGTCGTCCGCGACGACCGTGTCCTTCAGCGACGTCCGCTGTTCGTAGGCACGCTGACGGCAGGACTGACGGCAGTACCGTCGGCGCCGGCCCGCAGCGCCCTCGACCACCGGCCGACCGCACCACAGACACGTGCTCGGGCGCCGTGCGCGGGAGCGACCGATCCCACCGCCCACCGTCCCGGATTCACCCCGCATCGACCCGACGATACCGACGTGCGCGGACCCTGCCGCATCACCGGTTAGAATGGGGTGTTCGCGTGCGGGAACGTTCCGCGCACCACGCGCGTTGAATTCGACGGACGCGACATGCGTACCACGATCGAGAGAGGACTCCACCATGGCAGATCGCGTTCTACGAGGTAGTCGACTCGGAGCGGTGAGCTACGAGACCGATCGCGACCACGACCTCGCGCCCCGGCGCATGGCTCGATACCGGACGGACAACGGCGAGGAGTTCGACGTTCCCTTCGCCGACGACGCCGAGCTGCCCGGCACCTGGCTCTGCCGCAACGGTCTCGAGGGCAGTCTGATCGAGGGCACCGCGCCCGAGGCCAAGAAGGTCAAGCCCCCGCGCACCCACTGGGACATGCTGCTCGAGCGGCGTTCGGTGGAGGAGCTCGAGGAACTGCTCAAGGAGCGGATGGATCTGCTCAAGGCGAAGCGTCGCGGCGCCGGAGTCTGACCGCCTCTCCCCTGTCGTCACCGAGGGCCCCGGAGCATCTGCTCCGGGGCCCTCGGTGTGTCTCGGGTCCGTCCGAGATCAGCGCAGGTGCTGCGCGACGATCGGTCCGATGATCGCGAGTGCCTGCGGATCGGTCATCGCGGAGTGTGCGACCGGCACCGCGTGATCGTGGATGGCACCGCGGACGTGTCGACGCCAGGCCGAGGCGGTCCGCCGTACGTCGTTCCGATTCACCTCGTCCTCGGTCGCGGTGAAGAACAGCACGTCGCAGTCCACGACGCCCGGTGAGTACCCGTGCGCCAGCGAGGTCCCGTTCACGTAGCCCGCGTACAGCCGCTCGAGGGTGTCGACGGTCATCGCCGCCATCGGACCACCCTCGGACCGCAGCGCGGCCGCAGCCTCCGCGACCGTCGGTTCCACGCCTGCCGGCAACTCGTGGCCGGTGAACTCCTCGATGAGATCCCGCACCGACGGTGTCGACTCGAGGTACTCGTCGGCGAGCACGTAGCTGTCGAGCATGGTCAGCGTCGCGACGCTCTCCCCCACCCGCTGCAGCTCGACGGTCATCGCGTGGGCGATGAGGCCGCCGAGCGACCAGCCCAGCAGGTGGTACGGACCGTGCGGCTGGATCGACCGGATCTCGCGAACGTAGTACCGGGCCAGCTCCTCGACCGTGTCGAACTCCTCGGTGCGTCCCGAGACGACGGGTGACTGCAGGCCGTACACCGGCTGATTCGAGTCGAGGTGGGCGAGCAGACCGCTGTAACTCCAGGACAGTCCGAACGCCGGATGGATGCAGAACACCGGTGACGCGGAACCCTGCGGGCGCAGCGGCAGCAGCATGTCCAGTGACGCCGTGGCCGTCGCCGCGACCTCGTCCGCCGACAGATGCGCGGTGTCGTCGATGCGCGTGGCGAGAGCTGCCGGCGTGGAGTCGGTGAACAACCATTGCATCGGAACCGTCGTGCCGAGGGTCTCTTCGAGTCGAGCGACCACGCGCGTCCCCACCAGCGACGTGCCGCCGAGTTCGAAGAAGCTGTCGTCGAGTCCGACTCCGGCCACCCCCAGGATCTCCTCGTAGACAGCGCAGACGGCGCGCTCGGTCGCGGTGCCCGGATCGCGATGCTCCCCGGTGACGGCGAACTCCGGAGCGGGCAGCGCCCGCCGATCGAGTTTGCCGACGGCGGTCAGCGGCAGCTCGTCCAGCAGCATGATCGACTGGGGCACCATGTAACCGGGCAGTCGCTCCTGCAGATGGCGACGCAGCGACGCCGTGTCGACCGACGACTCCCGGTGCGGCAGGACGTAGGACACCAGCACGGTGTCCCCCGAGGGCAGGACGTGGCCCATCGTGGTCGCGAAGTCCACGCCGTCGTGCACGTCGAACGCGGCGTCGATCTCACCCAGCTCGATGCGGAACCCGCGGATCTTGACCTGATGATCGGTCCGGCCCACGTAGGACAGGGTCGGGTCGCCGTCGGCGGACTCGCGCCAGCGCACCAGGTCACCGGTGCGGTAGAGGCGCTCACCCGGCTTGCCGTGCGGATCGGCGACGAACCGCGACGACGTCAACGCCGTGCGCCCGAGATAGCCGCGAGCGAGTTCCGGTCCGGCAAGGTACAGCTCGCCGACGACGCCGAACGGCACCGGTTGCAGCTGGCGGTCGAGCACCTGCGCCGCGACACCGCGGATCGGTCCACCGATCGTGACCGGACCCTTGGGCACCATCGGCGCACTCATCGTCGTGACGATGGTCGTCTCCGTCGGCCCGTACACGTTGTACAGCGAGCGTCCCGGAGCCCAGCGCTCCACCAGTTCCGGTGGGCACGCCTCGCCGCCGACGAGAATGTGTCGCAACGACGTCGCGCTCGCCGGGTCCGCGGTCGACAACGCCGCGGTCGTGATGAAGGCGTGCGTGATGCGTTCCGATCCCAACAGGTCGCCCAGTTCGCGGCCGCCGTAGACCCCGGGCGGTGACACGACGAGTGTCGCGCCGGATCCGTACGCGAACAGCTGGTCCATGACGGCGGCGTCGAAACTCGGTGTCGCGAAGTGCAGTACGCGCGCCGTCTCGTCGACCTCGAATCGATCGCGCAGCTCGCCGGCGAAGTTCGACAGGCCGGCGTGGGTGACGACGACGCCCTTCGGCGTCCCGGTCGACCCCGAGGTGTAGATGACGTACGCGGGGTGCACGAGAGCGATGGGTACGAGAAGCTCTGCGGGTGTGAGGGGTTCGTCGGACGTACGAGCCAGCTCGGCCAGGGTGTCCGCGTCGTCGAGCACGAGCCACCGTGTCGACGAGACTCCGTCCACGGCCGCCAGGTGCTCCGCGGTCGTCAGTCCCCACGTGGTCGCCGAGTCCGTCAGCATGTGACGGACGCGGTCGGCCGGGTAGTGCGGGTCGACCGGGACGAAGGCGCCGCCGGCCTTCGCGACGGCCAGGACCGCGACGAGGGAGTCGAAGGATCGCGTGAAGCCCAGGGCCACCAGTGATTCCGGTCCGACACCGCGCCGGACGAGAGCTCGGGCCAGCGTGGTCGAACGTCGGTCGAGCTCGCCGTAGGTGATGTGGGCGCCGAGGTACTCCGCCGCGATGCGGTCGGGAACCCGGCGTGCGGTCTGCTCGAACACCTCGGACAGGGTCAGCGACGGATCGGGATCGGTCTCGCCGCCGTGCACGGGCACCAGATGGGCTCGCTCCTGCGAGGTCAACATCTCGACGCTGCCGACGCTGCGGTCGGGTTCGGTGGCCAGGACGCCCAACACGCCCACCAGACGATCGAGCATGGTGCTCACGGTGGCGGCGTCGAACAGATCGGTCGCGTAGTCGGCGGTGACGGTCAGCCCCGCCGGCTCCCGGTCGTCGGTGCGCCGGTCGGTGACCGTGAACTGGATGTCGAACTTGGCGACGGCGACGTCCACCTCGGCCGCGTCGACGGTCACCTCGCCCATGCGGGCAGTCGTCGGAACGTCGTCCTGCAACGACAACATGATCTGGAACAACGGGTGATGGCTCGTGCTGCGCTGCGGGTGCAGCACGTCCACCAGACGTTCGAACGGAACGTCGGGGTGCGCGAACGCGTCCAGATCGACCGCGCGCACGTGCTGCAACGCCTCGGTCAGCGACGCGGTCGGCGAGACCCGCGTGCGCAGGACCAGCGTGTTGACGAACATTCCGACCAGCGCGTCCAGTGCCTGGTCGCCGCGGCCGGCGACCGCGGTACCGACGGACGTGTCGAAGCGGCCGGCGAGACGGCCGAGCACGACGGCAAGGGCGGTGTGGACGGCCATGAACAGCGTCGCGTTCTCCCGCCGCGCAAGGTCGACGAGCCGCCGGTGCGTGTCGACACCCACCGTGGTGGTGACCACCCCGCCCCGGTGAGACGGCACGCTCGGCCGCGGACGGTCGGTGGGGATGTCGATACGGTCGGGCGCTCCGGTCAACGCCGCCGTCCAGTACGCCAGTTGCGTCGAGACGAGGCTCGACGGGTCGTCCTCGGAGCCGAGCCGGTCACGCTGCCACAGCGTGTAGTCCGCGTACTGCACCGTCAGTGGCTCCGTCGCGGGTGCCGTGCCGGTGGACCGCGCGGTGTAGGCGGTGAGCAGGTCGGCGGCGAGCGGCGCCAGCGACCAGCCGTCCGCGGCGATGTGGTGCAGCGTGACGACGAGGACGTGCTCGTCCCCGGCCGCCACCTCGAGCAGGTCCACCCGCAGGGGCGCCTGCGTGGTCACGTCGAACCCGCGGGCCGCGCTCGTGACGATCGCGGCCGTCACCGCGGAGGGCTCGGTCACGACGGGCTCCAGCGCCACCGGCACCTCGTGCGCAGGCAGGATCACCTGGTGCGGGCCCTCGGGCGAGTCCGGGTACACGGTCCGGAGCACCTCGTGGCGGTCGACGAGGTCGCGCAGCGCGGCCTCCAGCGCGGCGATGTCGAGCGGTCCCGTCAGGCGCACCGCGAAGGGCACGTTGTACGCCCCCGACGCCCGGTCGAACCTGTTGAGGAACCACAGGCGTTGCTGCGCCGAGGACAGCGGGATCCGGTCGGGTCGAGGCCGTGCCTCGAGAGCGGGGCCGGCGGACTCGGCGAGCCCGTCGATGTGCGCGGCGAGGGCTGCGACCGTCGGGTGCTCGAAGAGTGCCCGGACCGGAACCCGAACGCCGCGAGTGGAACCCAGGCGGGACGCGACCTGTGTGGCCAACAGGGAGTTGCCACCGAGTGCGAAGAAGCTGTCGTCGCGTCCGACCTCGACGTCGAGGTCCAGCACTGCCGCCACGGTCTCGGCGACGGTCCGCTCGGTCTCGGAGGCCGGCGCGTCGTGAGTGCGGTCGACGGCCACGACGACCGGGGCGGGAAGCGCCCGCACGTCCAGCTTGCCGACGGGAGTGAGAGGGATGCGCTCGAGAACCGTCATCGATGCCGGCACCATGTGGCCGGGCAGGACGGAGCGGACGCCGCCCGTGACCGCGTCGACATCGATGTCGTGTCCGGTGGCGGCGACGACGTAGGACGCCAGCGAGGCGCGACCGAAGGCATCGGTGTGCACCAGAGTGTGCGCGAAGCCGACGGACGGGTCCCTCGTCAGTGCGGCGTCGATCTCACCGAGCTCGATGCGGAATCCGCGGATCTTGACCTGGGTGTCCGAGCGTCCGACGTAGTCGAGCTGGCCGTCCGCAGTCCACCGCACGACATCGCCGGTGCGGTACATCCGCTCCCCCGCGGTGCCGTACGGATCGGCCACGAACCGGCCCGCCGTCAGTCCCGCGCGGTCGAGGTAGCCGCGAGCGACGCCGACACCCGACAGGTACAGCTCACCCGTGACGCCGACCGGCACCGGATGCAGACGCGCGTCGAGCACCACGGCGCGGACTCCGGCGATGGGCGTACCGATGGTGACCGGTTCGTCGGCACGCAGTTCCGCGATGGCGGCGACGATGGTCGCCTCCGTCGGGCCGTACCCGTTGTACAGCGAACGTCCGACCGACCAGCGCCGCACCAGGTCCGCGGAGCACGTGTCGCCGCCCACCACCACGGTGGTGAGACTCGGCAGTGATCCGGCGGCGACGTCGACGGTCGCGAGCGCGGCCGGGGTGACGAAGGCGTGCGAGACCGACTCGCGGTCGATCAGTTCGGCCAGTTCCGCGCCGCCGTAGACGTCGCTCGGGGCGACGACGACGGTGGAGCCGGCGCCCATCGCCATCAGGATCTCGAGCACCGACGCGTCGAAGCTCGGCGAGGCGAAGTGCAGGGTCCGCGATGTTCCGGTGATGCCGAACGTCGTGCGCTGCACCTCTGCGAACGAGGAGAGTCCCGAGTGCGTCACGGCGACGCCCTTGGGCAGTCCCGTCGATCCGGAGGTGTAGATGACGTAGGCCGGATGGTCGACCCGCAGCGTGGACGTCCGGTCACGGTCGGTGACGGGTTCCGTCGACCGGGTCGCGATGTCGGCGACGGTGGCCGGGTCGTCGAGCACGATCCAGTCGACGTCCCGTCCTGCCGCCGGGCGGTCGGCCGCGGTGCAGACACCGAGGTCGGCCCCGCTGTCGGTGAGCATGTGGTCGATGCGGTCCGCCGGGTAGCGCGGATCGACGGGGACCCAGGCCGCGCCCGTCATCGCCACGGCGAGCATCGCCGCGACGGACTCCGCCGACCGGGTGAGCGCCAGGGCGACGACACGCTCGGGTCCGGCCCCGCGTTCGAGGAGGACCCGGGCGAGACGGGTGGCGTCGGCATCGAGCTCGGCGTACGTGCGCGACCGCCGAGCCGTGACGTCGACGCCGTGGGACGGATCATGCACCAGCGCAGTGGTGTTCGCGTTCTCCCGCGCGATGGCGGCCCACAGGTCGGGCAGCAGTACCGGTGCGTCGGGACGCTCGCCGGCCCGTGTCGTCAGCTCGCGGGACTCCTGATGGGACAGGAGATCGATGTCGCCCACGGTCACCGACGGGTCTCGGGCCACCGTGGTGAGCACGGCGCTGACACGGTCCGCAAAGGCGGCGATGGTGCTCTCGTCGTAGAGATCGCGCGTGTAGGTGACGCGGAACCGCCACGACCTCTCGCCGTCGGCGTCGGTGCTCTCCGTGACGGCGAGCTCGACGTCGAACTTGCTGCGCTGCAGGTCGATCTCCGACGCGGTGACGGTGAGACCGTCGAGTTCGCCGCTGGTGACACCGTCGGACTGGAAGGCCAGCACGACCTGCACGAGCGGGTGCCGACCGGCCGTCCGCGACGGCGACAGAGCGTCGACCAGACGCTCGAACGGCAGGTCCGCGTGGGCGAACGCGTCGAGATCGGTGCTGCGGACCCGGCCGAGAAGGTCGGCGAAGGTGTCGGACGGCGCCACGTCGGAGCGCAGGACAAGAGTGCCGACGAACATGCCGACCAGCTCGTCCAGTGCGCGATCGCGTCGGCCGGCGATCGGGGTGCCGATCACCACGTCCCGGGTGTCGGCGAGCCGAGCGAGCGTGACCGCGAGTGCGGCGTGCATCGCCATGAACGTGGTGCTGCCCCGGCGCTCGGCGACGGCCGACAGTGCGGTCATCACGGCCGGATCGACGGCGAACTCGTGGACGCCGGCCCGGTGGGACGGCGCCGCCGGGCGGACGCGATCGCCGGGCAGGGTGCACTCGTCCGGAAGGTCGGCGAGAGTGTCGGTCCAGAAGGAGAGTTCGCGGTGTGCCCGGCTCTCCGGGTCGGCCTCGTCTCCGAGCACGGCCCGCTGCCACAGAGTGAAGTCGCTGTACTGCACCGGAAGTGGGGTCCACTGCGGGGCAGCTCCCCGGATGCGGGCGGCGTAGGCGACCATGACGTCGCGGGTCAGCGGTCCGAGGGACCACCCGTCCGCGGCGATGTGGTGCACGACGAGACCGAGCACATGCTCCGTCTCGGAGATCGACAGAAGAGTGGTGCGCAGCGGGGTCTCGACCGTGAGATCGAACCCGCGACGGGCGAACCGTGTCAGCGCGTCCGCGACGTCGTCGCGGTCCACGACGGTCGTTGTGAGCGGTACGGGTGCTGCCGGTGCGACGACCTGGTGCGGTCCGTGATCGCTCTCGGGGAACACGGTCCGCAGGCTCTCGTGCCGTTCCACCACGTCGGCCAACGCCAGTGCCATCGCGGGGGCGTCGAGGACGCCGTCCAGGTGCACCGAGAACGAGATGTTGTAGGCGTCGGAGGTGGGGTCGAAGCGATTGAGGAACCAGAGCCGTTGCTGCGGCGACGACAGCGGAATCCGGTCCGGACGGCTCGCCGCCGGGATCGCGACGAGCGGGATCCGCGACGCCGCACCGCTGTCGGCGTCGAGGTGAGCCGCGAGCGCCTCGACGGTCGGGGCCTCGAAGAGAGTGCGCACCTCCACCTCACGGCTCAGCGCGGCGCCGATCGCACTGGTGACACGGGTCGCCATCAACGAGTTGCCACCGGCGTCGAAGAAGCTGTCGTCCAGACCGACCCGGGGCACCGTGAGGACGTCCGCGAACACGCGGGCGACGGTCCACTCGGTCTCGGTGCGGGGCTCGCGGTACGCCGCCTCCGTCGTCTCCGGTGTGGGCATGGGCAGCGCGCGGCGATCGAGCTTGCCCGACGGGGTGAGGGGCACCTCGTCGAGCACGACCACCGCGGACGGCACCATGTACCCGGGCAGGGTGCGGCGGGCGTGCTCGAGCACCGGTTCGGTTCCGGCGGCGCCCGGCGCGAGCGTGAGGTGCGAGACCAGGCGGGCGTCGGCCCGGCCCGCGTTCTGCACGCTCGTGACGGAGAACGTGACCGACGGATGACGCTGGAGCACCGCGTCGATCTCGGCGAGTTCGACGCGGTGACCCCGCACCTTGACCTGGTCGTCGGCTCGGCCGCGGAACACCAGTTCGGTTCCCGCGGTGGTGGTCACGGCGGCGACGACGTCGCCGGTGCGGTACATACGGTCACCCGGGGTGCCGAACGGATCGGCGACGAAGCGGGTGGAGGTCAGCGGCAGGCGCCCGAGGTACCCGCGGGCCAGCGCCGGCCCGGACAGGTAGAGCTCGCCGGGAACTCCGGGGACCACCGGGCGCAGACGACGATCGAGCACCCGCACGTCGACACCGCGGCGCGGGGCGCCGATGGTGACGGGCGAGCCGGGTGCCATCGGCGGTGTCAGGGTCGCGACGACGGTGGCCTCGGACGGCCCGTACAGGTTGAGCATGCGGCGGCCGGGCGCCCACCGTTCGACGAGGGCGGGACTGCAGACGTCGCCGCCGACCCCGACGAAGGTCAGAGCGTCGAGGTCCGCAGGGTCCACCGTCTCGAGAGCAGCAGGGGTGACGAAGGCGTGGGTCACCCGCTGATCACGCAGCAGTGCGGTGAGGCGGTCGCCGCCGTAGACGTCGGTACCGGCGACCACGACGGTCGCGCCCGCGGCGAATCCCATGAGCAGTTCCAGGATCGAGGCGTCGAAACTCGGCGAGGCGAAATGCAGTGTGCGCGAACGCGGTCCGACTCGGTAGGTCGCCACCTGCTCGCGGGCGAAGTCGGCGAGGCCGCGGTGCGGCACCACGACCGCCTTGGGGGTGCCCGTGGATCCGGACGTGAAGATGAGGTATGCCGGGTTCTCCGGGCGCACCCGTACGGGCAGTGCCGCCGAGGACTCGTCGGATCGGTGATCGACGGTGACCCACCGGACCGCGACGGGCAGTGCGGCTCCCGCGGCAGCGATGCCGAGGGACGCGGCGACGTCGGTGACCATGCGCTCGATGCGGTTCGCCGGGTAGCGCGGATCCACCGGGAGGAAGGCGGCGCCGGTCTTCGTCACGGCCCAGGTCGCGACGATCGAGTCGATCGAGCGCTCGAGGCACACGGGCACGATCGATTCCGGGCCGACTCCCTCGGCGATCAACGCGTGCGCCAGCAGGTCCGACGCGTCGTCGAGTTCGCCGTACGTGACGGAGCCGTCCGCCGTGACGACGGCGGTGGCGGACGGATCGCGTCGCGCGGCCGAGACGAGGATGTCGGCGAGCGACGAGGTGGGCCCGGCTGCCGCGCCCACGAGGACGGCAGGAGCGTCGGTGGACGTGGACAGGTCGATGTCGCCGATCGCTCGGGTGGGATCCACCGCGACCGATCGCATGACGGACACCAGTCGCTGCGCCATCGTCGCGGCTGTCGCGTCGTCGAACAGATCGCGGGCGTAGCCCAGGCGCGCATCGACCCCGTCGGGCCGACCGTCGACCGTGGTGCGCTCCGAGAGCTGCAGTGTGAGGTCGAACTTGGCGGTGCCGGAGTCGATCTCGGCGACCTCGACATCCAGTCCGGCCATCTCGACGCGGACCGGCGCGAGGTTCTCGAAGGAGAGAACGACCTGGAACAGCGGGTGGCGCGACGTCGAGCGTTCCGGTGCCACCGCGTCGACGACACGCTCGAACGGGACGTCCGCGCGGGCGAACGCCTCGAGGTCGTGATCGCGTACCTCGCGGAGGAGGTCGGTGAACGGGACGTGCGGCGCGGGCGTCGACCGCAGCACCAGTGTGTTGACGAACATGCCGACGAGTCCGTCGAGCGCGCGGTGGCCGCGACCCGCGATGGGCGACCCGATCGCGACGTCGTCCGAGTCCGCGAGCCGTCCCAGCAGCGCGGACAGTGCCGCGTGCAACACCATGAACAGGCTGGCCGAGGTGTCCGATGCGAGCACGAGGAGCTGCTGGTGCAGATCGGCGTCGATGTGGAAGTCGTGGGCGCCGCCGCGGTGCGACGGTGCAGCGGGACGGGGGCGATCCGTCGGCAGCTCGAGCGTGTCGGGCAGGCCGTCCAACCGCGCGGTCCAGTAGTCGATCTGACTGCGCAGGATCGAGGTCGGATCGTTCTCGTCTCCGAGTGCGGCGTGCTGCCAGAGCGTGAAGTCCGCGTACTGCACGTCGAGCGGTGCCCACAGCGGCGCACTCCCCTGCGTCCGCGCAGCGTAGGCGGTCATGACATCGGTCGCGAGGGGGCCGAAGGAGAACCCGTCCGACGCGATGTGGTGTAGCACCACGGCCAGCGTGTGCGACGTCGGCGAGGTGCGGAACAGGCGGACACGGACCGGGTGCTCCCGCGTGACGTCGAATCCGTGAGACGCGAACTCCCGCACGGTGTCGGCCAGCGCCGAGTCGTCGGTGTCGATCGGCGCGAGGTCGTGGTGCGCGGGGTCCTGCACCACCTGGTGCGGACCGTCGGCGGAGTCGGGATACACGGTGCGCAGCGTCTCGTGGCGCTCCAGAACGTCGGCGAGCGCGACAGTCAGAGCGTCCGCGTCGAGGTCGCCGTGCAGCGTGATGGCGAACGGCATGTTGTACGCCGGGGACGCCGAGTCGAACCGGTTCAGGAACCACAGTCGCTGTTGGGCGAGCGAGAGGGGAATGCGATCCGGGCGAGGTCCTGCGACCAGCGGCGGCCCGGTGGTGACCACGGGCGCATGGGCGACGCGATCCGCCAGACGTGCCACGGTCGGCGCCTCGAAGAGGTCCTTGATGCCCACGTCGGCACCGAGCTCGGCGCTGATGCGGGAGACCACGCGCGTGGCCAGCAGCGAGTTGCCGCCGATCTCGAAGAAGCTGTCGTGGACACCGGGAACGGGGACGTCCAGCACGTCGGCGATGGTCTCGGCGATGCGTCGCTCGACCTCTGTGCGCGGCGGGACCGAGGGCACGTCGGCCCGGCGGCGCACCGGTTCCGGCAGTGCCTTGCGGTCGACCTTGCCGTTGGCGCTCAACGGAAGTGCGTCGAGAACGATCACCAGCGACGGCACCATGTAGGACGGGAGGCGGTCGGCGACGGTCGCGGCGACAGCGCGGACCTCGACGCTCGCCGCGTCGGTGCCGGGCTCGGGTGCGACGTACGCGACGAGCGTGGTCTCGCCGCGCTCGTCGACGTGGGCCACGGCCACCGCGTGGTGCACGGCGGTATGCGCGACCAGAGCCGCCTCGACGTCGCCGAGCTCGATCCGCAGTCCGCGGATCTTGACCTGGAAGTCGGTGCGGCCCAGGTACTCGACGGCGCCGTCGGCCCGCCAACGCGCCAGGTCGCCGGTGCGGTACATGCGGGTGCCGTGCGCCGACAGCGGGTCGGCGACGAACCGGTCGGCGCTCAGATCGGGCCGACCGACGTAGCCACGGGCGAGCTGGTCGCCCGCGAGGTAGAGCTCGCCCGCCGTTCCCACCGGAACCGGCTCGAGCCGGGCGTCGAGGATCTGCAACGCGGTGTTCCACACCGGCCGTCCGATCGGCACCGTGACGGCGTCGGCGTCGGTCACCTCCCAGTAGGTGACGTCGACGGCGGCCTCGGTCGGCCCGTAGAGGTTGTGCAGCGCGGACCCGGTGAGCGAGCGGAATGCCGATGCCGTCTCCGCGGGCAGTGCCTCACCGCTGCAGAACACCTGACGCAGGTCACCGAGCCGGGCGTCGGACGCGCGCAGTTCAGCGACGAAGGCGCCGAGCATCGAGGGCACGAAATGTGCCGTGGTGACGCCTGATCCGGCGATGATCGAGGCGAGGTAGCGCGGATCGCGATGCCCGTCGGGCTCCGCGATCACCAGGCGGGCGCCGACCTGGAGCGGCCAGAAGAACTCCCACACCGAGACGTCGAACGTCGCCGGAGTCTTCTGCAACACGGCGTCGTCGGCGCCGAGGTAGTACTCGTTCTGCATCCACAGCAGTCGGTTGACAATCGCCTGGTGCGACACCCCGACACCCTTGGGGCGGCCCGTGGAACCCGACGTGAAGATCACGTACGCCAGCGAATCGGGTCGCAGAGTCGCCGTGCGCTCACTGTCGCCGACCGGCGTGTCGGCGAGGCCGGCGAGATCGAGCATGTCGACGTCGACGCGTGCAGCGGTGTCGGGCAGGACGACACCCTGCGTGGACACCGTCAGCACGCACGCGGGCCGGGCGGTGTCGAGGACGTGGCCGAGACGCTCGGCGGGATGATCGGGGTCGAGCGGTACGTAGGCGCCGCCGGCCTTCTCGATCGCGTACATCGCGACGACGAGGTCGAGCGAGCGCTGCATGGCCAGGCCCACGAGCACGTCGGGTCCGACGCCGCGGGCGATCAACGCCCGCGCCAGGCGGGACGAGCGACGATCGAGTTCCGCGTACGTCAGTGCGGTGCCGGCGAACTCCAGGGCCGTCGCGTCCGGGGTGCGCCGCACCTGTGCGTCGAACAGCGCGGGCAGCGTGGTCCGCGGAACGCTCACGGCTGTGTCGTTGAACTCGGTGACCACACGGTCGTACTCGTCGGGCAGCACGACGTCGAGACCGGAGACGCGAGTTCGTGCCCCGCGTCCCAGGAAGTTCTCGAAGAAGGCGAGGAACCGCCGATGATGGGCGGCGAGGGTGTCCTCGTCGTACAGCGACGGGTTGCCCTCGAAGTCGATGTTCAGCGAGTTGCCGCCGCTGTTGTAGACGTTGAAGGTGAAGTCCTCGATGGGACCGCTGGAGAGCAGGTGCAGCCGGCCCACCAGATCGCCCAGACCGACGGTCCAGTCGAACAGCATGATGTTCACCATGGGTCCGAAGAACCCGCGGTGCATGGTCGAGCTGCCGTGGTCGCGGCGGATGTCCTCGTGGCGGTATTTCTGGTGGCGCAGCGCACCGGTGATCTCGAGGGTCACCGACGACACCAGGTCGCCGATGTTCATGTCGGGCGAGATGTGCACGCGGATCGGTACGACGTTGGACACCATGCCGCCCGAGCGGCGCAGCGCCGCGGTGGTGCGGACGGACACCGGCAGACTCATGACGACGTCGGCGCGCCCGGTGACCCGGTGCAGGTAGGCGGCGAAGGACGCGGCCACGACGGCAGCGGCACTGGCGTCGAATCGCTCCTCCGCGGAGGTGAGCATGTCGCCGACGGTCTCGTCGGTGACACCGTTGAGTCGCAGGCGACTCGGCGCGGCCGGGGCGGTGCGGTCGGCGAGGGAGAAGGTGTCCGGCAGACCCTCGAGCGTGTCCTGCCAGAAGGCGCGGTCGGTCTCGAACCTGGTGGAGGTGCGGTACGCGCGTTCTGCCGCGTAGAGCGTGGCCAGGTCGCCGGCCTTGCTGTCCGGGGTGGGAACGCCGGCCTGCTCGTTGGTGTACAGCTCGGCGACGCGCTTCATGGCGGTGACGGCGCCGTATCCGTCACCGGCGATGTGGTGCATGCGGGTGTACCAGAAGTAGCGGTGGTCCTCGACGCGGAAGACGACGTTGACGGTCAGCGGATCGCGGTCCAGATCGACCGGGGAGCGCATCTCCTTCTGCATCCAGGCCAGGGCCGCGGCGATCGGGTCCGCCTCGGACCGGACGTCGAGCCGAGTGGTGCGCACGGTGGCTGCCGGGTCGACGACCTGATACGGCTGACCGTCGATCTCGACGAGCCTGATCTCGCCGGACTGGAGTTCCGCGGCCGCGCGGGCACCCACGCGCTCGAGCAGGTCGATGTCGAGGTCGCCCTGCACGTCGACGTACTGCGCGACGGTGAGGGGAACCTCGGGGGCGAGCTTCTGGGCGAACCACAGGCTGGCCTGCGCCGGGGAGAGCGGGAAGGGATCGGACGCTGTCCGGTTCACGATAGGTGTCGTGTCGGCCGGTTCGGTGGTTCTCGGTGCGCTGTCCGACGTCGTCATCGTTCGCTCCTCCTCGTCGGTCCCGTGGCCGAGGAGCGGTCCTGCTCCCCGGGCTGTGCGAGACGACGCACACTTCCACCGAACGGACGCAGAGAGCATCGACGCCGCGGCCGATCAGGCCGCACGTCTATGTGCTGTGTGTGACTTCCGGTGTCCCCGACCGTGGTCGCACTCTGTACTGAGCTGTATGTGGCATTCGCTCAACCACCCGCCGTGGATGGGTGAGACTTACCAACTTCTCGGTTTGCGGACCCGAAACGTTACGTCCATCGCGGTGACAGATCACGAAAAGTGCGGAAAGACCGCCCCGACCAGCGGACGCGGAGCCGTGTGCCCGGTCAGTGGGCCCGGCGCCGTCGAACGTTCGGTATCGTGGCGCCGATCACACTCAGGACGCCGAGGGCCACGAACACGTACACGACGGTGGATCCCAGCCGTGTCGCGAGTGTGGTGTCGGTGCGCAGACCCACCGTGGCGACCAGATGGTCGGCGTCGAAGAGAGCGGTTCGCGAGGTCACGGAACCGTCGGGCGCGATGACGGCGCTGACCCCGCTGGTGGCGGCGACCACGACGGTCCTCGAGTGCTCCACCGCCCGGACTCGCGACATGGCCAGCTGCTGGTAAGTCATCTCCGTGTCGCCGAAGGTCGCGTTGTTGGTGGGCACCGCGAGAATCTGGGCGCCGGCGCGCACCGCCTCGGTGGGTGCGCGGTCGAAGGCCACCTCGTAGCAGGTCGCGACTCCCACGGCGAGAGCCCGCTGCTCGCGATCCGTGCCGGCGGGCACGTGCACGACGCCGTCGCCGTCGCCGGGCACGAAGTTGCCCGCCGAGTCGGCGTACGAGGAGAACAGCCGGAAGAAGCTGCGGTACGGCAGATACTCCCCGAACGGTTGGACGATCTTCTTGTCGTGGCGCTCCCCCGGTCCGGCGGCTCCGTCCCAGGCGATGACCGAGTTGGTGGAGGTGCCGTCGGCATTCGACAGCACCGCGCCCACGAGAATCGGTGCGTCGATCCGGACGGAGGCGGCCGTGATCTCGGCCGCTGCGGTCGCGTCGCGGGTGGGATCGACGTCCGACGCGTTCTCCGGCCAGATGACGACGTCGGGCTTCGGGGTCCGCCCCGCCTCGACCTCCTCCGCCAGCCGGAGAGTCTCGTTCACGTGGTTGTCGAGCACCTGGCGGCGTTGCGCGTTGAAGTCGAGGCCGAGCCGGGGAACGCTGCCCTGGATGGCCGCGATGGTGATCGTGTCGTCGCCGTCCTGCGGACCCGCGAGCGTGGGGCGTACGGAGAGGGCGACGACCGGCGCCACGGCGGCGAGCGCGACCAGCCCGGCGACCGAAGTGACGGCGAAGCCGGTTCGCACCGTCCTGCACAGCAGCGTCAGGCACACACCGATCAGTGCCACCGCGGCGCTGAGCAGCGGGGCGCCGCCGAGTGCGGCCAGCGGAAGCAGGGGTGACTCGGACTGACCGAAGGCCAGACGGCCCCAGGGGAATCCGCCGAACGGGACCGTGCTGCGCAACCACTCCGTCAGTGACCACACCATGGTGATCCACACCGCGGCGAGCGGCAGGCGGGACACCACCACGGCGAGCAGTCCGAACAGACCGAGGAACAGTGACTCCGCGACGGCAAGCGCGATCCACGGCAGCGGTCCGACGTACACGCCGATCCACGGGAGCAGCGGCAGGAAGAAGCCGAGGCCGAAGGCGAACCCGTACAGGAAGCCGCCCTTCAGCGACAGGGCGCGCGCCGGATCGTCGACCCGCCGCTCGGTCAGGACGAACGTGACGAGCGCCAGGGCGACGGGCGCGAGAAACCACAGTGATCGCGGTGGGAACGACGCGAACAGGAGCGCGCCGGCGCCGGCCGAGAGAGCGAGCCGCGCGGGTGGGATCAGTCGAGCGGGAACGCTCACGCGCGGTACACCGTGGCGCCGCGGTGCACGGTCTCCAGGCACACCGGGTCCGGCGCCTCGGGATCGAGGCGAGGCAGGGCCGGAACTCGTGACCGCGGGTCGGTGGACCAGCGCTGCACCGAATCCCGTGGTGCGCTCACGACCAGTTCCGCGGCATCCCACACCGCATAGCTGGCCGGCGCGCCCGGCACCAGCGTGCCGGCCAGGCCGTCGCGCACTCCCCCGGCGCGCCAGGCGCCGCGCGTGGCCGCGGAGAACGCGGCGCGGGGCGAGACGGCACTGCCCGGTGTGCGGTGGTTGACCGCTCCGCGGACACCGCGCCACGGCTCGAGCGGCGTGACGGGTGCGTCCGACCCGATGGCCAGCGACACCCCGGCGGACGCCATCATCGCCAGCGGGTTGAGTGCGCGAGCGCGCTCCGCGCCGAGTCGAGTGGCGTACAGGCCCTCCTCACCGCCCCAGTAGGTGTCGAACACCGGTTGCACGCTCGCGATGACACCCCACGCCGCGAGGGCGTCGGCCTGCTCGGACGACACCATCTCGATGTGTTCGAGGCGATGGCCGCGAGACGCCACGGCGGGGCCGCCGAGCTCGGCCACGACCCGTCCGAACGCCTCGACCACGGCAGTGGTGGCGGCGTCGCCGATGACGTGGAAGCCGGCCTGGATACCGGCGCGGGTGCAGGCGGAGACGTGCGCCGCGATCGCGTCGACGTCGAGATACGAACGGCCGCAACCGGAGTGGTCGGCGTAGTGGTCGTGCAGCCAGGCGGTGTGCGAGCCGATCGAACCGTCGACGAAGAGGTCGCCGCCCAGGGCGTGCGCGCCGGTCGCGGCCAGGAGTGCCGTCGCCTCGTCCGGGGTCGAGACGGCCTCGCCCCAGTAGGCGCGCACCTCGACGCCGTGCTCGAGGGCGAGGAGTTCGGCCAGGTCGACGCGGCCGGAGATGTCGGGGCCGGCGCACTCGTGCACGGCGGCGACCCCGTGCGCGGCAGCATGATCGAGCGCGGCGACGCGGGCGCGGTGCCGGCCCGCGGGGCTCAGCAGGTCCAGCGCCCGGGTGCGCACGGCATGGTGCGCCTCCGCGATGAGCGGCCGTTGCGGATCTGCGGTGGCGACCACGTCTCCGGCGGCGCGACGCAGCACCGTCGAGCACGCCGCGGAGTGCGCGTCGATGCGCGAGAGGTACACGGCCCGTCCGGGTGCTGCGGCGTCGAGCTCCGCGGTGGTGGGGCCGCGCCCCTCCGGCCACGTCGACTCGTCCCAGTTCTGCCCCCAGATCAGGGTGCCCCCGTCCTCGGCCGCGTACGCGGCGAGAGCGCGCAGGCACTCGTCGAGAGACCGAGCGCCGCTCAGATCGAGTCCGATGAGCGCCAGACCGGTGGCGGTGGTGTGGACGTGGGTGTCCACGAACGCGGGAGTCACGAACTCCCCGTTCAGTTCCACCACCTCGGCGTCGGGATGCAGCGCCCGCGCGGGGCGATCCTCACCGATCCAGACGACGGTGCCGTCGGTGACGGCCATGGCTGTCGCGTCGGGCGCGGACGGGCTGTAGATCCGTCCGCCGACCAGCAGTTGCGTACTCACGCTCGCCAGTGTGCCCGGTGTCGGGCGGCCGGGGTGTCGGGGGTCAGCGCTCGTCGCGGCCGGTGGTGCCGTCGATCACACCGCGGGTGTCGCGAGGGACCGAATTCCCGCGGTCCGGCATCACGTCGCCGTCGATGACCACGTGACCGGCCCCGAATCCCTGCGGCCCGAATCCCTGCGGCCCGAATCCGCCGGGCGGGAACGTACGGCCCGAGGCCACGGCCGTCTCGACGCGCCGGGCGGCGGACCGCGCGATGACCGGACGTAGCAGCGCGCGGGTCAGCGGGATCATCAGCAGCAGGCCGAGGACGCTCGAGACGAGACCGGGGATCGTCAGCAGGACCGAGCCGAGGGCCACGAGCGCACCGTCCGCGACCGCGCCGCCGGGTGAGCGGCGTCCGGCGTTGGCCGAGCGCAGTTCCGAGAGCACGCGCCGACCCTGGGAGCGGATCGCGACCATGCCCAGAGCGGACAGTGCGATCACCACGAACACCGTCCACAGGATGCCGATCGCCGAGCCGAGCCACACGAGGGCGCTGATCTCGACGACGAGGTAGAGGAAGAAGTAGAGCAGTGGCATCGCGGGAGTCCTTTCGGCGACTGGTCGAACCCGTCTGCCGTGTCAACGCGCGACCGCCTCGTTTTTCTCCCGGCCGGTCAGGCGCCCGGAGTGACCAGTCCGAGCTCGTAGGCGAGCACGACGGCCTGGACGCGATCGCGCAGCCCGAGCTTGGTGAGCATGCGGCCGACGTGGGTCTTGACGGTCGCCTCGGACAGGAACAGCTCACCCGCGATCTCGGCGTTCGACTTGCCGGCGGCGATGAGCAGCAGCACCTCGCGCTCACGGTCGGTGAGCGACTCGACGGCTGCCGATCGTCCGGGAACATCGCGCGGGTTGCCCGGCGACGATGCGGGAGAGCAGACGTCGGGTCACCCGCGGCGAGACGACGGCGTCCCCTGCCGCCACGCTGCGGATCGCGGACACGAGGTCCTCCGGAGGCGTGTCCTTGAGGAGGAATCCGCTGGCACCGGCACGCAGTGCGCCCAGGGCGTGTTCGTCCAGGTCGAAGGTCGTCATGACGATGACCCGCACCTCGGGTTGCGCCGCGATGATGCGTTCGGTGGCCGAGACACCGTCGATACCGGGCATGCGGACGTCCATCAGCACGACGTCCGGTTCGAGGCGCGCGGCCGCGGCGATCGCGGTGGCACCGTCGGGCACGTCGCCCACCACGTCGATGTCGGGCTGCGCGCCGAGAACCATCGACAGACCCATGCGCATCAGTTCCTGATCGTCGACCAGGAGCACCGAGATGGACACGGGAGACAACCTAGCGGTCCGGGTGGTCCTGGTCGACGCCCAGCGCGGCCTTCAGTTCGAGGGGCAGCGTCGCGGCCACGCGCCACCGGCCGTCCGGCAGCGGACCGGCGCGGAGCTCTCCGCCCAGCACGGCGACGCGTTCGCGCATGCCGATGACGCCGAAGCCGCTGGTGGTGGGTGCGGCGTGGATGTCGACGGCCGGGCCGGTGTCGTCCGAGGAATTGATCACCGACACCGTCACCGCGGACGGTTCGCGGCGCACGGCCACCACGGCTCGGGGCCGCTCACCGCCGTGGCGCAGCACGTTGGTGAGCGATTCCTGCACCAGCCGGTGCACCCCGAGCGACACCGCCGGCGGCAGGTCGTCGAGTTCGCCCGTCTGCTCGATGGACACCCGCAGTCCGGCGGCGCGCATCAACTCCACGATCTTGGCGAGGGCCGCGGTGCCGTACTCGGGGTGGGACTCGGACGACTCGTCGGTCCGCAACAGCGACACCGTGCGTCGGAGTTCGGTGAGTGCGGTGCGGCCGGTCGCGGAGATGTTCGCGAGTGCCGCCGCGGCCCGCACCGGGTCCGACCGCAGCGCGTAGGACGCCCCGTCCGCCTGCACGATCATGACGCTCACCGCGTGGGCCACCACGTCGTGCAGTTCGCGGGCGATGCGGGTGCGCTCGGCGGACACCGCCTCGACGGCGCGTCGGTCACGATCGGATTCGGCGACGGCGAGCCGTGCGCTGACCTCGGCGACGTAGGCCCGGCGAGTCCCGAGGAACTCCGCCGTGATGTAGGCCAGGGCGTAGAGGAGGACGAAGAAGATGGTGGAGGTCCAGTCGGACCCGAGCACGAGTCGCACGACGACGATGTCGGCCGCGAGGCCCAGCGCGAAGAGGAGGGTCGTGCGCCGGTCGGTGTACACGGCCAGCGTGTAGAGCATCACCACGAAGCCGAGCTGCCCGGGCGGCAGCGTGCGCGGTTCCTCCGATGCCCACACCATCAGAGTCGCGACCTGGCCGAGTGCGAGCGCCGTCCAGGCGGCGGCCACCGGGTAGCGGCGGCGCCAGGCGATCGGCGTGGACACGGCGACCGCCATCGCCACGTAGACGAGTGGCTGCTCCACGGCAGCGACGGCCGTGAGCTCGATGAGGAAGAGTGACACCGCCAGCGCACAGTCGACCGCGAACGGACGGTGGCGGAGCCATTCGCTGAATCGGCGCATCGTGGTCGAAGCGTAGCGCGGGAGCTGTGATCGAATGTCCGCCATGGGTGCTGGTGACTGGTCGGTGTTGCTGGCTGCCGCGCTGGCGGCGGGTTGGGTGGACGCCGTGGTCGGTGGCGGCGGGCTCATCCTGCTGCCCGCACTCCTGTTGGTCACGCCGGCGGCCACGACCCAGCAGACCGTGCTGGCCACCAACAAGCTGGCCTCCGTCGCCGGCACCACCGCCGCGGTGCTGACCTTCTCCCGCAAGGTCCCGATGAACTGGCGGCTCCTCGCACCCGCCGGAGTGGTGGCCGCGGTCGGCGCGGCGTTCGGCGCCGCCACCGTCAGCCTCATCGACAAGGACCTCTTCATCCCCATCGTGCTGGTGGTGCTGGTCGGCGTCGCGGTGCTGGTGACGCTGCGCCCCACCGTCGGCGTCGTGGTGGGTGATCCGCCGACGCGCCGCCGCATCACCATCGTGGTGGTGGTGGCCGCCGTCGCCATCGGGTTCTACGACGGCATCCTCGGTCCGGGCACCGGCACCTTCCTCATCATCACGTTCGCCACCCTGCTCGGCACCGAGTTCGTGCGCAGCGCGGCGATGGCGAAGGTGCTGAATCTGGGATCCAACATCGGCGCCCTCCTGTACTTCTCGGCGACCGACGACGTCCTGTGGTTGCTCGGCCTCGCCATGGCCGTCGCGAACGTCGCGGGCTCGCTGGTCGGCTCACGCATGGCGATCTCGCGGGGCGCCGGGTTCGTGCGCATCGTGTTGCTGGTGGTGGTGTTCGCGCTCGTCATCCGACTCGGGTGGCAACAGTTCGGCTAGCGTCACCGATGTGAGAGACGTCGACAGCGATTTCGTCGCCCTGCCACTGCACGCGCTCGCGGACGCGGCGCTGACAGCGGCACGTGCGTCCGGTGCCACGCATGCGGATCTGCGGGTGCATCGCTTGCGGACGCAGTCGCTCGCTCTCCGCGACGGCGAGGTGCAGTCGAGTGTCGAGGCGACGACGCTCGGCCTCGCGGTCCGGGTGATCGTCGACGGCACCTGGGGCTTCGCGTCCGGCGCGGTGCTGTCGGTGGACGAGGCCGTCTCCGTCACCTCGCGCGCCGTGCTCGTCGCGCAGGCGTTGCGCGACCTGAACCGGGATCCCGTCGTGCTCGCCTCCGAGCCGGTGTACGAGAACGTGTCGTGGGTGTCGGACTACGAGATCGATCCCTTCGACGTCCCCACCACCGACAAGGTCGATCTGCTGGGCGAGTACTCCGGCCGTCTGCTGGCCTCGGACGGCGTCGACCACGTGAGTGCCTCCGTGCTGCAGGTCAAGGAGCAGTCGTTCTACGCCGACCTCGCCGGGTCGCGCATCACGCAGCAACGGGTGCGACTCCACCCGCAGATCGACGCCGTGTCCGTCGATTCCGCGTCGGGTGGCTTCGATTCGATGCGCACCCTCGCTCCCCCGACGGGACGCGGCTGGGAGTACCTGACCTCCGACGGGACCGGCGCCGACGGACTGTGGGACTGGGACGACGAACTCTCGCGCATCCCCGACTGGCTCGCCGAGAAGACGAAGGCCCCCGGCGTGGAGCCGGGTCTCACCGATCTGGTGATCGACCCGACCAACCTGTGGCTCACCATCCACGAGTCCATCGGCCACGCCACGGAATACGACCGAGCCATCGGCTACGAGGCCGCCTACGCCGGAACGTCCTTCGCGAAGCCCGACCAGCTCGGCACGCTGCGCTACGGCAGTGAGTCGATGCACGTGACCGCCGACCGCACCGAACGCCACGGGTTGTCCAGCATCGGGTGGGACGACGACGGCGTGGCCTCGCAGTCGTGGGATCTGGTGCGCGACGGGGTTCTCGTCGGCTACCAGCTCGACAGGGTGTTCGCCCCCCGCCTCGGGCTCGAGCGGTCGAACGGGTGCTCGTACGCGGACTCGCCCCACCACGTCCCGATCCAGCGGATGGCCAACGTCTCGCTGCAACCGGACCCGCACGTCGATCGCAGCGTGGACGATCTCATCGCCGACGTCGAGCACGGCGTCTATGTGGTGGGCGACAAGTCGTGGTCGATCGACATGCAGCGCTACAACTTCCAGTTCACCGGCCAGCGCTTCTTCCGCATCGAGAACGGGGCTCTCGCGGGCCAGGTCCGGGACCTGGCGTACCAGGCGACGACCACCGATTTCTGGGGCTCGATGGAGGCGGTGGGCGGACCGTCCACGTGGCGTCTGGGCGGCGCGTTCAACTGCGGCAAGGCGCAGCCCGGTCAGGTGGCGGCGGTGTCGCACGGCTGCCCCGCTGCTCTCTTCCGTTCGGTCAACGTCCTCAACACACGAACGGAGGCGGGTCAGTGAGCGTCAGCACTCCCCTCGGCGGCCACGATCTGGTGGAGCGTGCGCTGTCGTACGCCACCGTCTCGGACACCGTCGTGATCGTCGCCGACATCTCGGAGGCATCCCTGCGGTGGGCCGGGAACTCGATGACCACCAACGGCGTGGGTGACTCGAGGTCCTGGACCGTCGTCTCGATCGTGCGGGACGGCACGGCGGCGCGGGTGGGAACGGTCTCGTCCACGAGCATGGATCCGGATGATGTCGCCGGCGTCGTGGCAGCCGCCGAGGACGCCGCTCGTGTGGCTCAGCCCGCCACCGATGCGATGCCCCTCGTCGAGGGCGCCCCGACGCCGGACTCCGGCTGGGGCGACGTCCCGCTCCGCACGGGGATCGACGTGTTCGACTCCGTGGTACCCGGCCTGGCGCGGGGATTCGACGGAGCCGATGCGTTGTACGGCTTCGCGCATCACACGGTCCGTACCGTGTGGCTGGGCACGTCCACCGGGGTGCGGCGGCGCGTCGTCGAACCTGTCGGGTCGCTCGAGATCAACGGTAAGAGGGGTGGTCTCTCGGGCGGTGCCAGTGCCTGGGTGGGCACCGGTACCCGAGACTTCCGCGACATCGATCTGGATGCGTCCCTGGCCGAACTGACGCGCCGGCTCGACTGGTCCGCCCGGACCGTCGACCTTCCCGCGGGACGCTACGAGACGATCCTCCCACCGTCCGCGGTCGCCGATCTGATGATCGATCTGCTGTGGTCGATGGACGGCCGGGGCGCGCAGGAGGGCCGCACCGCCCTGTCCGCTCCCGGCGGCGGCACCCGCGTCGGTGAGGTGCTCGGACACCTCGGTCTCACGCTGTACTCCGACCCGTCCGAGAACGGCCTCGAGTACGCCCCGTTCGTGGTCACCGGATCCTCGAGCGACGCGGTGTCGGTGTTCGACAACGGAATGGACGCCGGCCGCACCGACTGGATCCGCGACGGTGCAATCACCTCCCTTGCCTACCCGCGTTCCGCCGCAGCAGAATTCGGGACCACACCCACTGTGCCCGGCGACAACCTCGTCATGGTGGGCGGCGCCGGCGGTTCCGTCGACGACCTCGTCGCGCGCACCGAACGAGGACTCTTGTTGACGACACTTTGGTACATCCGCGAGGTGGACCCGACGACCATGCTCCTCACCGGGTTGACGCGGGACGGCGTCTACCTGGTGGAGGACGGCCGAGTGACTGCTGCCGTGAACAACTTCCGGTTCAACGAGAGCCCGCTCGACATCCTGCGCCGCGCGACAGAGGCGGGTACGACCGTTCCCACCCTGCCGCGTGAGTGGTCGGACTGGTTCACCCGCGCAGCGATGCCCCCGCTGCGGATCCCCGACTTCCACATGTCGTCCGTGAGCGCGGCCCAGTAGGAGGGGCCTCATTCGCCGGGTGCGGTGAAGTAGTCGGTGCCGTGCGAGTCGCGGACATGGACGATCCCGTCCCGGAGCATGCGGTGGTGCCACTGCCGCCGGGTCTTCAGGCCGTGGTGCCGACGGCACAGCGGCGCGAGGTTGCCGGTGACGGTCCATCCGCCTCTCTCCGGGTCGGTGTGGTCGAACGGGACGACATGGTCGAGATCGCAGCCCTCGCTGGGCACAGCACATCCCGGGTGAACGCACGTCGAATACAGCGCTGTCACCAGCGACGTGATCGCCTCGGACGGCCGGTAGGTCAACGCCCCGGCCGGGGGTACGGCGAATCCCCCATGTCCGTCGGGGTCGGCGACGGCACGGTCCACCGCCGATGGTGGGAGCGTGCGGAGATAGTCGACCTGCTCCCTGGCTTTGCGGGCTGTCGTGCTGCCCAGTTTCCCCGTGGTCGGTGTCCAGCCTGCGGGCATGCGGCGGGTGCGGCGGACTTCCCGACCGTCGATCGGCACGGGCGGGGCCGGTGGTTCGGAGTCGGTCGGTGGGTCGTGTTGTGGGCATAGGCAGCTGCATCCCGCCCGCGGTTCAGTTCCGCCGGCTGCGGTGATGAGTGCCTGCCACGTCGCATCCCCGGCGATTCTCCGCGCCACATCGGCCGGGACGGGACCCCAACCCACGAGATGCCCCGGATTCCCCGCCAACCCCGCCGCCGTGGCCGCATCGAGCACGATCACGGCACGGTTGGCCGGCGTACCCGACACGGCCCCCGTCAGGAGCGAATGCGCCGCGTCGAACAACCGAGACGGCAACGAACTCGGGTCCGTCACCCCGCGTGCGGCGGTAGCGGCGATGTTCCGCCACAGTGCGGCGACTTTGTCGGCCGGACCACGGATCTTCAGCTCGGCCTGATCGCGCGGGAGCTTGCGGACCGTCGCCGACCGCTCCAATGCTGCCCGTTCACGGACGATGCGGTGCCAGTCGGCGTCGAAGTCGGCGAGGATTCGGTCGATCGCCGACGCGACCGCACCCGGCGTGCACCGGGCTGCGACAGCAATGACCCGCTGCAGTAATGCTTCGGTCACATGATGGAACCCGGCCAGGGATCGGCAGACCGTGCGGAACGCCGCGTACGCCAACCGGCCCGCATCGAACGCTTCCTGCACCGCAGGACGGGCGGTGCGAATCAGAAACAGCCACTCCGTGACAGTGCTGTTGGACACCGACAGCGCCGACGCGACCTCCGCGACTGCGCATGCTTCGGCGGCGTCGGCGTCGAATACCCCACCAGTGGCGAGCACGGCGGGGCGTCGGGACTCGGAGTGGATGTAGGAGCACGACGCGGCGACGGTGCGGGCGAACGAGGCCTGGGCGTCGACCTTCGCCGACACCAACACATCGATGGAAACTGTTGCGTCGTACACGAATTCACCCCCCGGTGATGCCCCGATCAGGCCGCCCCCCGACGACCTGACCAAACATTAACTCACTCCACCGACAGAAACTAGAACGTATGTTCGAACCTGGCCGCGCGGCGCCTCGCAACTCCTCCGGGAACATGGAGTGTCAGCGGGAGCGCCTGATCCGGCAGGCGTTCAGTGAGGTCTACTAGAACAGCCATCAAGCGACGCGGAGCGCCAGACCGACGGTGCTGCTCTTGCCCTTGAAGAGCGAGCTCATCGTCACCACGATGCGGCCGGTGATGCCGTACTTCTCGATCACCACGTCGCGGGTACGCGCGGTGCCTGCGTCGTCCAGCACCTCGGCGACAGCGTCCATGGCCGGGCCCACGTTCTTTCCACTGCGATCGCAGGTCGCGACCGTGACGCGCGGCGTGTTGCGGATCCGCTTCACCTTCCACGACTCTCGCTGCGTCCACATGAGGAGCCGATCCCCGTCGAGGGCCGCCCAGATGGGTGTCGGCTTGGGGGTGCCGTCCTTGGTGAACGTGGTCAGGAGGACGTACTTCGCGGTGCCGACGTCACCGAACGGGTTGCTCATACGAGACAGGATAGGCCGGTCAGTCGCCCTCGAGCTCGCCTTCGCTCTCGAGGTAGGCCGCACGGAGGTCCGCGAGCACTGCCGGGTCCGGTTCCACCCACATGCCGCGTTCCACGGCCTCGAGCAGTCGCTCGGAGATGCCGTGCAGCGCCCAGGGATTGGACGTCGACATGAACTTCCGATTGGTCTCGTCGAGGACGTACTCCTGCGTGAGCTTCTCGTACATCCAGTCCTGCACGACTCCCGTGGTGGCGTCGTACCCGAACAAGTAGTCGACCGTCGCGGCCATCTCGAATGCGCCCTTGTACCCGTGCCGCCGCATCGCGTCCATCCAGCGCGGGTTGACGACGCGCGCACGGAACACGCGGGACGTCTCCTCGTGCAGCGTGCGGGTGCGCACCGATTCCGGGCGGGTGCTGTCGCCGATGTACGCCTCGGGAGACGTTCCGGTGAGCGCACGCACGGTCGCCACCATGCCGCCGTGGTACTGGAAGTAGTCGTCGGAGTCGGCGATGTCGTGCTCGCGGGTGTCGGTGTTCTTCGCCGCCACCGCGATGCGCCGGTAGGACGAACGCATGTCGTCCGCTGCCGGGACGCCGTTCAGTCCGCGGCCGTACGCGAAGCCGCCCCACGTCGTGTAGACCTGCGCCAGATCCTCGTCACTGCGCCAGCTCTTGCTGTCGATCAACTGCAGCAGTCCGGCGCCGTACGTGCCGGGCTTGGATCCGAAGATGCGGGTGGTGGCTCGGCGGTCGTCGCCGTGCTCCGCGAGATCGGCCTGTGCGTGCGCACGCACATAGTTCTGCTCGTCGGTCTCGTCCAGGCCCGCGACCATGCGGACGGCGTCGTCCATCATCGCGAGCACGTGCGGGAATGCGTCGCGGAAGAAGCCGGAGATGCGGACCGTCACGTCGATACGCGGCCGTTTCAGCTCGTCCAGAGCGATCGGTTCGAGGTGCGTGACGCGGCGCGACGCCTCGTCCCACACGGGCAGCACGCCGAGCAGTGCGAACACCTCGGCCACGTCGTCACCCGAGGTACGCATGGCGCTGGTCCCCCACACCGACAACCCGACAGAGCGCGGGTACTCGCCGTGATCCTGCAGGTAGCGGGCCACGAGCGACTCGGCCATCGCCTGGCCGGTCTCCCACGCGAGCCGCGACGGCACCGCCTTGGGGTCGACCGAGTAGAAGTTGCGGCCGGTCGGCAGCACATTGATGAGTCCACGCAGCGGCGACCCGCTGGGGCCGGCCGGGATGAATCCGCCGTTCAGCGCATGCAGCACACGGTCGATCTCCTGGTCGGTCCCGCGCAAACGGGGAACCACCTCGGTGGCCGCGAAGCGGAGGATCTCGGCGACCGTGTCGGGCAGTCCCGCGGCGATGCCGTCGACGGCGTCCACCGACCAGTCGGCGCGGTGCAGTGCCGCAACGAGACCACGTGCCTGCTCCTCGACGGCATCGACCGACGTACGGGCCTCGTCGCCGTCCTCGCTGAGACCCAATGCTTCCCGCAGACCCGGAACGGTGCGCTCCCCACCCCACATCTGACGGGCCCGCAGCATGGCAAGCACGAGGTCGACCTCCGCCTCACCGCGCGGAGCCTGCCCGAGGACGTGGAGCCCGTCGCGGATCTGCACGTCCTTGATCTCGCACAGCCAGCCGTCGACGTGCAGCAGCATGTCGTCGAACACCTCTTCGTCGGGGCGTTCCTCCAGGCCGAGGTCCTTGTGCATCTGGGCCGCGGTCATGAGCGTCCAGATCTGCTGACGAATCGCCGGCAGTTTGGCCGGGTCCAGCGTCGAGATGTTCGAGTGCTCGTCGAGCAACTGCTCGAGGCGGGTGATGTCGCCGTAGCTCTCGGCGCGGGCCATCGGCGGGATGAGGTGGTCGACGAGAGTCGCGTGCGCGCGGCGCTTGGCCTGTGTCCCCTCACCCGGGTCGTTGACCAGGAATGGGTAGATCAGTGGCAGATCGCCCAACGCGGCGTCGGTGCCGCACGAAGCGGACATGCCGAGAGTCTTGCCGGGCAACCACTCGAGGTTGCCGTGCTTGCCGAGGTGCACGACGGCGTCCGCGGCGAAACCGCCGTCCTCCTCCGGGGCCGCGAGCCAGCGGTAAGCGGCGAGGTAGTGGTGGCTGGGGGGAAGATCCGGATCGTGGTAGATCGCCACGGGGTTCTCGCCGAACCCGCGAGGCGGCTGCACCATGAGGACGACGTTGGAGAACCGCAGTGCGGCGATGACGATCTCGCCCTCCGGATCCGCCGAACGGTCGACGTACAGCTCGCCCGGTGCCTCGCCCCAGTGTTCGACCACGCCGGATCGCAGGTCCTCCGGCAGCGTGTCGAACCAGCGTCGGTAGCGCGCGGCCGAGATACGGATGGGGTTGCCCTCGAGCTGCTCGGCGGTGAGCCAGTCGGCGTCCTGCCCACCGGCGGCGATGAGCGCGTGGATGAGGGCGTCGCCGTCCTGCGCGGCGAGGCCGGGCACCGCGTCGTCACCGTCGACGGGTCCGATGTCGTAGCCCAACTCGCGCATCCGCGTCAGCAGACCGATCGCCGACGCCGGGGTGTCGAGTCCGACGGCGTTGCCGATGCGGGCGTGCTTGGTCGGGTACGCGGACAGCATCAGCGCAATGCGCTTGTCGGCTGCGGGAATTCGGCGCAGTCGAGCATGCCGGACCGCGATGCCGGCGACACGCGCACAGCGCTCGTGGTCGGGTACGTACGTGCTGAGGCCGTCGGCGTCGATCTCCTTGAACGAGAACGGCACCGTGATGATGCGACCGTCGAACTCGGGCACCGCGACCTGGGTCGCGACGTCCAGCGGGGACATGCCGTCGTCGTTCGCGTCCCACATCGCGCGGGAGCTGGTGAGGCACAGGCCCTGCAGGATCGGCACGTCGAGCGCGGCGAGCTCGGCGACGTCCCAGGCCTCGTCGTCGCCACCGGCGCCCACGTTGGCGGGACGGGTTCCGCCGGCCGCGAGCACGGTGACCACCATGGAGTCGGCTTCGCGCAACGCCTCGAGCAGTTCGGGTTCCGCGCTGCGCAGCGACGCACAGTAGATCGGGAGCGCGCGGGCGCCCTTCGCCTCGATGGCGTCGCACAGGGCATGGATGTAGTCGACGTTGCCCGCGAGGTGCTGGGCTCGGTAGTACAGGACGGCGATCGTGGGCTCTGCCCCCGTGCGCCTTTCGCGTACCTCTGGATGCGCAAAAGGCGCACGGGTGCGCAGCACACCCCAGGTGGGGAGATGGGCGGGCGGCTCGAATCCGTGACCGGTGAGCAGAACGGTGTCCGACAGGAACCACGACAGCTCGCGGAGGTTGTCCGCGCCGCCCTCGGCCAGGTACTGGTGCGCCTGCGCTGCCACATTCGCCGGAACCGTCGACAGTTCCGTCAGCTCGGCATCAGGAGCCTGCTCGCCGCCCAGCATGACCACCGGAACGGGGCCGCGGAGCACCGCGTCGATACCGCTCTCCCACATCCGGCGCCCGCCGAGAATGCGCACGACCACCAGGTCGACACCGTCCATGAGCGTTGGCAGATCGGCGTCGACGAGGATGCGGGACGGGTTGGCCCAGCGGTACTCGGCGCCGGAGGCACGTGCGCTCAGCAGGTCGGTGTCGGATGTCGAGAGCAGCAAGATCACGGTGGTGGAGCCTTCCCTGGGGTTTTCGCGCCCCGTCGGCGTCGGTGTGCACCCCAGGTCTGACTTCTCCGGAGACGCTGGAGTCACAGTGGCGCGACCGCGCCGGAGTCTCACCGGCTTCCGGGGTGCTTCGCGATGATCGTACGTCGTAGCCTGGACTGCATGAGTGATGCCGGGGACAGGACCAGACGGGACGCCTGCCCCGGGGCGCTCCAACTGCACGAGGCGAAGGACGGCTTGCTGGCTCGGGTGCGTCTGCCCGGCGGCGCGCTCAGCGCCGAGCAGATGGGTGTGCTCGCGGCGGCGTCGACAGATTTGTCCGACGGTGAGTTGGTGCTCACCTCCCGGGGGAACGTCCAGCTCCGCGCGGTACGCGATCCCGACGACCTGGCCGACCGACTCGCGGCCGCGGGACTTCTGCCGTCGGAGACCCACGAGCGGGTCCGCAACATCCTGGCGTCGCCACTCTCGGGTCGTCTCGGCGGAACGGCCGACGTCCGCGACCTGGTGTCCTCGCTGGACACCTCGCTCACGGGTGATCCTGAGCTGGCCGACCTGCCGGGTCGGGTGCTCTTCTCGGTCGACGACGGCCGCGGCGATGTGACGGGTTTCGGCGCCGACATCGGCGTCCACGCCGTCGACGAGGACTCCTTCGCCCTCATCCTCGCGGGCGCCGACAGCGGCGTCCGGGTCCCGCGGGCCGACGCGGTCGCGGTGATGCTCGACGCGGCGCGCGGGTTCCGCCGCGAGCGGCAGGGGCACTGGCGCATCGCGGAGATGCCGCACGGCGTGGAGGCTGTGCTCGGTCACGTCGATCACGCTGTCGGCGACCACCCTCGGGTCGCCGTCGAGACGTCGGTGGAGCCGCCGATCGGATGGTTCGTGCAGGACGACGCCACCGTCGCGCTCGGTGCCGCACTCGCTCACGGCGTGCTGCCGGCCCGCACCGCCCTCTTCCTCGCGGCGGTCGAGAAGCCGATCCACGTCACGCCGTGGCGCGGCATCGTGCTCCTCGATCTCGGCGAGGGCGTCGCCGAGCAGGTCGTGCGTGTGTTGGCCCCGATGGGCCTGATCTTCGACGCGGAGTCACCGTGGGTGCGGGCCAGCTCGTGCGTCGGCTCTCCCGGCTGCGCGAAGTCGCACTCCGACGTGCGCGCCGATCTCGACGTCGCCGTGGAGAACGGCGAGGTGGGCGACGGCCGGGAGCACTGGGTCGGGTGTGAGCGCCGATGTGGCCGACCCCGCGGTGAGGTCACCGACGTGGTCGCGACCGAGAGCGGTTACCAGCGCTCCTGAGCCGCCTGCATCCGATCAGGAGCCCGGTGAGGTCACGATCAGGTAGTACAGCGTGGCACCGATAGCCAGTATCTGTTGGCCAGGGAAGGCGTAGTTGTCGACCAGCCAGTGGCCGGCGAGGTCGAACAGAGTGCTCGGAAACATGGTTCGGCTCCGTTCTCGTCGACGACCCCGCGGTCGTTCGTCTCGGCAACGTTACGGGCGTTGCAGCACGACCGGAACAGACCCATCGTTACGATTCGGTATCGATCCGTGGTGCCTCTCCCCCGTGCCGCGGCGCCGGACCCTGGCCGACCACGGCGCGTCATCGCTCCCTATCGTGGAGCCATGCACGACTACATTCGCGACGGCGACGAGATCTACCGGCGCTCCTTCGCGACCATCCGAGCGGAAGCCGATCTGTCGGCGTTCTCCGACGATGTGGCCCAGGTCGTCGTGCGCATGATCCACGCGTGCGGAGAAGTGAATCTGGCGCAGTCCATCGCGTCGACGGCCGACGTCGTGGCGAAGGGCCGTGCTGCGCTGCGCGCGGGGGCTCCCATCCTCTGCGACGCCACCATGGTCGCGTCCGGCATCACCCGTCGACGGCTCCCGGCCGACAACGAGGTGATCTGCACCCTCAACGCACCGGACGTCCCGGAGATGGCGCGCGAGCGCGGCACCACCAGAACGGCCGCAGCGGTAGATCTGTGGGTCGACCACCTCGACGGCGCCGTCGTCGCGATCGGCAACGCACCCACCGCACTGTTCCGGCTCATGGAGTTGATCCAGCAGGGCGCTCCGCGCCCGTCCGCGATCCTGGGTGGGCCCGTGGGCTTCATCGGCGCCGCGGAGTCGAAGGACGATCTCGTCGCCTCCGGTCTCGGCCTCGACCACCTGCTCGTCCTCGGCCGCCGCGGTGGCAGCGCCATTGCCGCAGCCGCCGTCAATGCCATTGCGACGGAACGCGAATGAGCGGCAAGCTCTGGGGTGTCGGTATCGGCCCGGGTGATCCGGAGCTGGTGACGGTCAAAGCCGCGCGGGTCATCACCGCCGCCGACGTCGTCGCCTTCCACAGCGCCCGGCACGGCAAGAGCATCTCTCGCCGCACCGCGGAGCCGTACCTGCGCGAGGGTCAGATCGAGGAGCACCTGGTCTACCCGGTGACCACGGAAGGCACCGACCACCCCGGCGGGTACGACGGCGCTCTCGCGGACTTCTACGTCGAAGCGTCCGAACGTCTGGCGGCGCACCTCGAGGCCGGTCGCTCGGTCGCGCTGCTCGCCGCCGGCGACCCGATGTTCTACAGCTCGTATCAGCACATGCACGTTCGTCTCGCGCACCGCTTCGACACCGAGGTGATCCCCGGCGTCACGTCGGTCAGTGCGGCGTCCGCGGCGGTCGGGGAACCGCTCGTCGAGGGTGACGAGGTCCTGACCATCCTGCCGGGGACCCTGCCCCGCGCCGAGCTCACGCGGCGACTCGAGGACACCGACTCCGCCGCGATCCTCAAGCTGGGCCGTACGTATCCCGCTGTGCGCGAAGCCTTGCGCGACAGCGGCATGATCGACCGCGCCCGCTACGTCGAGCGCGCGAGCACCACCGGCGAACGCGTTCTCGCTGCCGACGACGCGACGGACGTTCCGTACTTCTCCATCGCCGTGGTCTCGAGCCCGTCCTACGTGGTCAGCGAACCCGTTGCGTCGGGCGAGGTGGTGGTCGTCGGACTGGGGCCGGGCTCGGCCGAGTGGACCACGCCGGAGGTGCGCGGCGAGCTGCTCCGCGCCACCGATCTCGTGGGCTACACCACCTACATCGACCGGGTGCCCGTTCGAGCCGGCCAGCGTCGACACGCGAGTGACAACCGAGTCGAATCGGAACGGGCCGAGATGGCACTCGATCTCGCGTCTCGCGGCGGTCGGGTCGTCGTCGTGTCCTCCGGCGATCCCGGCGTGTTCGCCATGGCCGCAGCGGTTCTCGAGGTGGCGGCGCAGGACCGATGGCGCCACGTTCCCGTGCGCGTCTGCCCCGGGGTCACGGCCGCCAACGCGGTCGCGAGCCGCGTCGGCGCTCCCCTGGGCCACGACTATGCCGTTCTGTCCCTGTCCGATCGCCTCAAGCCGTGGGACGTGGTCGAGCGCCGCATCCGCGCGATCGCGGCGGCCGACATGGCGTTCGCCGTCTACAACCCGGCCTCGCGCTCGCGGACCTGGCAGGTGGAGGCGCTGAAGACGCTCGTGCTCGAGCACCGTGGCCCGGACACTCCCGTCGTCGTGGGCCGCGACGTCTCGGGACCCGAGGAATCGGTGACCGTCGTCCGGCTCGGGGATCTCGACCCGGCCACGA
Source organism: Rhodococcus sp. SORGH_AS_0301 (assembly GCF_030818285.1). NCBI lineage: Bacteria > Bacillati > Actinomycetota > Actinomycetes > Mycobacteriales > Nocardiaceae > Rhodococcus > Rhodococcus sp. SORGH_AS_0301. Next base: position 1,892,379 of record NZ_JAUTAC010000002.1, on the reverse strand, counting down.
TCGACATGCGCTGTCTGCTCATCGTCGGAGCGTCCACCACGACGGTCGATCACACCGCGGACGGCCCGCGGGTATTCACGTCACGGCGTTACGACACCGTCGATCCCATCGGCCGCGTCGGGAGCGGCGCGGGGAGTGCGTCGCTTCAGTAACCAGGTCACGCACTTGTCGGCTGTCGGCACCACGGGAACGTCGTCCTGAACGGGCGGCCGTTCCACCATGACGACGGGGATGCCGCGCTCGCGGGCGGCCTGAAGCTTGGCCGACGTGAGCTTGCCGCCGCTGTTCTTGCTCACCACCACGTCGATGCGGTGCTCGTCCAACAGCTCGCGCTCGCCCTCGAGGTCGAACGGCCCGCGTGACTCCAGAATGCTCGAGTGCGCGGGGACCTCGCCCTCGGGCGGATCGATGCACCGCACGATGAAGTGCCGGTCGTCCAGGGACGCGAAGTGGTGCACGCCCTGTCGGCCGATGGTGAGCAGGACGCGGGCGAGAGCGGGTCGGTCGGCGAGTGCCTGCGCTGCCGCCGGCATCGACGGCACCGTGATCCAGTCGTCCTCGGCCAGCGGACTCCACGGCGCGCGACGCACCAGCACCAGCGGCACGTCGGCCGCCGTGCAGACCTCGACCGCGTGCGCCGTCATCGTCGCGGCGTAGGGATGCGTGGCGTCGACGACGTGCGTCACCTCGTGCTCCGTGATCCACTCGCGCAGACCGTCCACTCCACCGAAGCCGCCGATCCGCACCTCCCCCACCGGGAGCACGGGATCGGCCACTCGGCCGGCGAGCGAGGAGGTCACGGTGGTGCCGTGCAGTCCGTCCAGCTTGATCGCGAGCTGACGTGCTTCGGACGTGCCACCGAGAACCAGAACATGCATTGGGGCGACCTTACCGGCCCCGGACGGTCAGTGATCGAGCCGTCGCCGGGCCGCCGAGTACAGGAAGCTGTCCGGGAAGCCCTCGGCCGACAAGACGCGGCCCACGACCACGACCGCCGTCTTGACGATGCCCGCCGCCACCGTCGCGTCCGCGAGATCGGCCAGGGTGCCCCGCACAATGACCTCGTCCGCGCGGCTGGCGAAGGCCACCACCGCTGCGGGACAGTCGGATCCGTAGTGCGGCACGAGTTGCTCGGTGATGCTGTGGATCTGGCGCGCACCGAGATGAATGACCAGTGTCGCCCCGCTCCGTGCCAACGTGGGCAGATCCTCGCCGTCGGGCATGGCCGTCGACAACGTCGACACCCGCGTCAGCACCACGCTCTGCGAGATCCCGGGCACGGTGAGTTCGCGACCCAGCGCGGCCGCAGCTGCGGCGAACGCCGGAACGCCCGGCACGATCTCGTAGTCCACACCCGCCGCGTCGAGTCGTCGCGACTGCTCGGCGACGGCGCTGTACAGCGACGGATCGCCGGAGTGCACGCGGGCGACGTCGAGGCCGTCACGCGAGGCGGTGACGAGTTCGTCGACGATCGCATCGAGCGTCATGCGAGCGGTGTTCACGACGCGGGCGTCTGCCGGGCACGTGTCGAGCAGTTCGCGTGGCACCAACGACCCGGCGTACAGGCAGACCGGGCTCGACGCGATGATGCGGGCTGCGCGGACGGTCACGAGATCGGCTGCACCGGGTCCCGCGCCGACGAATCTGACGGTCACGCTGTCTCCTTCTCGTTCTTCACGACGCTCCACTGCGTCACCGGCATCTGCGGACGCCACCCGGTGAATCCGCCGAGCGGTTCGCCGCGGTGCACCTGCAGTCGTCGCAGCAGACCGCCGTGCTGCGAATACCACTGCAGAAGTAGCGATTCCGACTCCGCGGTGACGGCATTGGCCACCAGCCGCCCACCCTCGGGCAGGGCGTCCCAGCAGGCGTCCATCACTCCGGGTTGCGTCGCGCCGCCCCCGACGAACACGGCGTCGGGTTCGGGCGCACCGGACAAGGAATCGGGTGCCGCGCCGCGGACGACGAGCGACGGAACGCCCAGGGCGACAGCATTGGTCCGGATGGTGGCGGATCTGGACTCGACGCGCTCGAACGCGATCGCGGAACATGCCGGATGCGTGCGCATCCATTCGATCGCGATGCTTCCCGACCCGCCGCCGACGTCCCACAGACGTTCACCCGGTGAGGGCGCGAGGGCGCTGAGAGTCAGCGCCCTGACCTCGCGTTTGGTCAGCTGACCGTCGCCCACGTAGAGCGCGTCGTCGAGTCCGGGTGCGCGCGAGACGGTGTGGCCCCGCACCTCGAGCGCGACGACGTTCAGTGAGTCGACGTCGCGCGCGTGTACCCAGTCGGTGACGGGCAGCGCACGCACCCGCTCGCGCGGTCCCCCGAGTTGCTCGAGCACGGACATGGCACTGGAGCCGAGGTCGCGGCTCAGCAGCAGAGTCGCGAGTTCGGCAGCGGTGCTCTCGTTCTCGGCGAGCACGAGGACGCGGCGTCGGTGTGTCAGGGCAGGCAGTACGGTCTCGATCGGCCTGTTCACCAGGGACACCACCTCGACGTCGTGGAGCGCCCAGCCGAGACGGGCGCACGCGAGCGACGCCGACGAGGGGTGCGGAAGGACGCGCACCGCATCGGCGCCGAGGAGCCGCGTCAACGTCACGCCGATCCCGTGGAACATCGGGTCACCGCTCGCGAGCACGCATCGCCGCGTACCGGCATGCTCGTCCAGGAGACCGGTCAGAGCGGGCAGCATCGGGGTGGGCCACGCGATTCGCCGAGCCGCGGTGCCCGGCACCGCGTCGAGTTGACGCTCGGAGCCGAACAGGACGTCCGCGGATTCGACGGCGTCACGGGAGGTCGGCGACAGCCCGGCCCACCCGTCGGCGCCCACGCCCACGACGTCGATCATCGCGGCATCCGGCGCCAGATCGGACGTGGGAGGACGCGCATCAGGGCGACGAGGAGGCGCAGACGGCCGGGCACCCACACGACGTCGGTCCGCGAGCTCAACGCGCGGACCACCGCGTCGGCCACCTGGCCGGGTGTGCTCGACATCGGCGCGGGAGACATCCCCTCGGTCATCCGGCCGATGACGAAACCCGGTCGGATCAGCAGCAACCGCACGCCGGTCCCGTGCAGCGCGTCGGCGAGACCGGACGCGAATCCGTCCAGTCCGGCCTTCGCCGACCCGTAGACGTAGTTCGCCCGGCGGACCCGAGCGCCGGCGACGGAAGAGAAGACGACGAGCCGGCCGGATCCCTGCTCGCGCAGCGCCGTCGAGAGATGTGTCAGCATGCTGACCTGCGCCACGTAGTCCGTGTGGACGACGGCCACCGCGTGCGCCGCATCCGTCTCGGCGCGCGTCTGATCGCCCAGGATGCCGAAGGCCAGGACCGCCGTGTCGATCGGCCCGTGAGCCAGAACCGACGTCACGAGACCGTCGTGCGACGCCAGGTCGTCGGCGTCGAACTCGAGCGTCGTCACCCGACTCGCGCCGGCCGCGCGCACTCGTTCCGACTCGGCGACCAGATCGTCGGACCGCCGGGCGGCGAGGACGACGTGGCGGCCGCGCGCGAGGCGCTCCGCGATCTCGAGACCGATGTCGCTGCGACCACCGAGGAGCAGCAGGATGCCGGTGCTCGACTGGTCGGGTGTGGTCAGGTCACGGCCGGCCGGTGGGTGGGTCACGGCGTCCAGTGTCCTCGATTATCGTGGCGGTCATGCCCGCCACCCCCTCCTCGCTGAACGCCGACGCCGGAACCTTCCTCACCGAGCGTCATCTGGCAACGCTGGCCACGAAGCGTCAGGACGGCACACCGCACGTGGTGGCGGTGGGATTCACCTGGGATCCGGAGGCAGGTCTGGCGCGAGTGATCACGCGGGACGGATCGCAGAAGGTGCGCAACGCCGAGCGCGGCGGCTACGGCGCCGTGACTCAGGTCGACGGGGCGCGATGGCTGACCCTCGAGGGGCCGGCACGCATCCTGCGCGAACCCGACGCCGTGCGTGATGCGGAGAACCGTTACGCCCAGCGCTACCGGACGCCGCGGGAGAACCCGGAGCGCGTGGTCATCGAGATCACCGTCACCCGGGTGATGGGCTCCCAGTCGTTGCGGGACTGAGCAATCGGGCGGCGGCCTCCCTGGCCGCCCGCGCGGTCTCGCTCGACCGCGTGATGGCCGCGGTGGTCTGAGCACCCTCGGCCAACAGCGCGATCTGCAGTCCCACGGTGGGCGACGCCCCGGCCGCGACGGCCAGCGTCGTGACATGGTCGATGAACGTCAGCTTGTGGGCGCGCGCGGCATCGGACACCGCGGGCATCGTGGCGCCGAGTTCCCCGAACGAGTTGATGAACGCGCACCCGCGGAAGTCGTCCTCGCGGAACCAGTCGTGCAGGAAGTCGAATATCGACAACAGCTTGTCCCGCGGTGACTCGTGTGCGCTCTCGGCCTCGTCGATGCGGTTGTTCCACATCGTCGTCCGGCCGTCGAGCACCGCGGTGACGATCGCGGCCTTGGACGGGAACTCCGCGTAGAGCCGTTTGAGCGGAACGCCCGCCTCGGTGCGCAGTTCGTCCATACCGACGGCCTGCACCCCCTTGGCATAGAACAGCGTGTCTGCCGCCGAGAGGATTCTGGCGCGATGATCGGTCTCCACGAACCCTCCTGTCGTCGTGAGCACTTGCGGCGAGAACCAACGTTCTCTACTGTAGCCGACACGAGCGAGAACGCTCGTTCTCCACGAGAGACATTCCCGTCGAAAGGTCGCGCACGCCATGGGACACATCACTGTCGGACACGAGAACAGCACCCCGATCGACGTCTACTACGAGGATCACGGCAGTGGACAGCCCGTCGTCCTCATTCACGGATATCCGCTCGACGGACACTCGTGGGAGCGCCAGACCGCGGCTCTGCTCGACGCCGGCCACCGCGTCGTGACGTACGACCGTCGAGGCTTCGGACAGTCGAGCAAGCCCACGTCCGGGTACGACTACGACACCTTCGCCTCGGACCTGAACGAGGTGCTAGAAGCGCTGGATCTGCGCGACGTGATTCTCGTCGGATTCTCCATGGGTACCGGTGAACTGGCGCGGTATGCCTCGCGATACGGGACCGACCGTGTGGCGAAATTCGCCTTCCTCGCGTCGCTCGAGCCGTTCCTCCTGCAGACCGACGACAACCCGACGGGTGTGCCGCAGTCGGTGTTCGACAGCATCGAAGCCGCCGCACGCGGAGACCGCTTCGCCTGGTTCGACGCGTTCTACAAGGACTTCTACAACCTGGACGACACGCTCGGCACGCGCATCAGCGAGGCCGCCGTCCGCAACAGCTGGAATGTCGCGGCGGCGAGTGCGCCGATCGCCGCGTACGCGGTGGTTCCGACGTGGCTCACCGACTTCCGCGCCGACGTACAAACCGTCCGGGAGTCGGGCAAGCCCACGCTGATCCTGCACGGCACCGCGGACAACATCCTGCCGATCGATTCGACGGGTCGCCCGTTCCACGACGCCTTCCCCGAGGCCACCTACGTCGAGGTGGAGGGCGCGCCCCACGGTCTCCTGTGGACCCACTACCAGGAGGTCAACACGGCGCTGCTCGACTTCCTCGAGTGACGTCAGAAGCGGGACGCGTCGAGCAGTGACTCCGCGACCGAGGTGTCACCGAAGACGGTGAGCACGTCGAGTGGTCGACGACGGCAGAGCACCAGCAGCAGGTGCTCTGCCGTACCCCGCAGTGCCACATCGGCTTTCCCGTGCCCGCGCGCACTGGCGAGGACGTCGGCCCCGAGCGTGAACGTCCACTCCAGGTCGTCCACGTCCGTTCCGTGCACGTGCACGGTGCGCCCGATCGACTCGGGCGTCAGGCGGTCGAGGAGCAGTCGGTGCGGATACTGCACCTCGGTCAGCTCGGCCACGGCGTCCGCGGCGGCGTCGGGATCGAGCGCCTCGGGCGCCACTCCCCCGGCGGCGCGGACGGCGTCGGCGGCGTCGATGCGGTGCACGGCGACCTCGTGTGCCTGCCGTCGGAGCCACCACGCGGCCGTGCGCGCGCCGACGAACGTCTCCACGACCGCCTCGGGATCCGTCGACTCGAACGTGGCGACCATCGCCTCCAGCGACGATCGGTACGCGGGGAGACTGTCCGGGCCCTTGGGCAACGACTCGACCTGCTGCTTCGCCACCGCGCCCGTGTCCGCACCCGGGCCCGCCAGGATCACCGCGTTCGCCCACCGGTGGACCTTGCCCGTGTGTCGGACCACGTGCTCGAGCGTCCATCCCGGCACGGTGGGTACCGGCGCCGTCAGCGCATCGACAGGCATCGACGCGAGGCGGTCGCCCTCGCGTCGCAGTGTGGCGAGGAGGTCGAGGCTCATCGCACCGGAAGCACGGTCAGGCCGTGCGGCCGCGTGTTGACCGACTCGCACCCCTCCGGAGTCACGATGACGATGTCCTCGATGCGGGCGCCCCACTCGCCGGTGAAGTACACCCCCGGCTCGATGCTGAACGCCATCCCCACCTCGAGCGGAATGTCGTTGCCCGCCACGATGTACGGCTCCTCGTGCACCGAGAGGCCGATGCCGTGCCCGGTGCGGTGCACGAAGACGTCGCCGTAGCCGGCGTCGACCAGGATGTCGCGTGCGGCGGCGTCGATCGCCTCCGCGGTGACTCCGGGACGTACTGCATCGACAGCTGCCTGCTGCGCGCGCTCGAGGACCGCCACGGTCGCAGCGACCGAGTCCGACGGCTCGCCGATGCTGTAGGTCCGGGTGGAGTCCGAGTTGTAGCCCGGCTCGACGGGGCCACCGATGTCGATGACGACGACGTCGCCCTCCTCGATGACGCGCTCGGACACCTCGTGGTGCGGGTCGGCGCCGTGCGGGCCCGAGCCGACGATGACGAACGCCGCCTCGGTGTGCCCCTCCTCGAGGATCGCGGCCGAGATGTCGGCAGCGACCTGCGCTTCGGTGCGCCCGGCCGCGAGGAACTCGCCCATGCGCGCGTGGACGCGGTCGATGGCGGCGCCCGCCGTGCGCAACGCGCCGATCTCCGCGTCGTCCTTGGTCATCCGGAGTTCGCGCAGGACCGCCGTCGCCAGGACGGGCATCGCGCCGAGCGCCTCGGTCAGCGGAACGAGATGCAGGGCGGGCATGGCGTCGGTGACAGCGGTCCGGGCCGGGCCGGGAAGCAGCGCCGCGACTGCCTGATGCGGATTCACGCCGTCGACCCAGTCCCGCAGCTCGATTCCCAGGTCGGCCGCGGCCGAGTCCTTCAACGCCGCCAGTTCGATGCGAGGTACCACCACCGACGCGGGCGTGCCGTCCGCCTGGACGACGAGGCAGGTCAGACGCTCGAACGACTCGGCGCGCGAGCCGAGCAGATAGCGCAGGTCGGGTCCGGGCGTGATCAACAGCGCGTCGAGACCGGCCTCGGCGGCGAGAGCCGCCGCTCGGTCGAGGCGGGTGCGATACACGGAGGAGGGAAACCGAGACGTCATGACGCCAGGCTATCGACTCCGGTGCCGCCCACATGCGGCAGGATGTGGCGCATGACGGCCGAGAGCAGAGACACGGTACTTCTCCTCGATGCGGCGAGCCTGTGGTTCCGGGCCTTCCACGCGTTGCCCGAATCGATCACGGCGCCCGACGGTCGGCCGGTGAACGCGGTGCGTGGTTTCACCGACATGGTCGCGTCCCTCATCACGCGGACGGGTGCGTCCCGACTGGCCGTCTGCCTCGACCTCGACTGGCGTCCCACCTTCCGGGTCGATCTGGTGCCGTCCTACAAGGCGCATCGGGTGCTCACCGAGTCCGCTGCTGGCCCGGACGCGGAGGAGGCACCCGACGCTCTGGGTCCGCAGGTGAACCTGATCCTGGAGATCCTCGAGGCCGCGGGCATCGCGACGGCCGGAGCGGAGGGTCTCGAGGCGGACGACGTGTTGGGCACCCTCGCCGCCACCGAGCGCGACGGCACCGTGGTGGTGGTCAGCGGAGACCGCGACCTGTTGCAGGTCGTCTCCGACGATCCGGTTCCGGTGCGTGTGCTCTACGCGGGACGCGGACTGGCGAAAGCCGAGCTGTTCGGCCCGGCAGAAGTGGCCGAGAAGTACGGGGTGCCCGCGGACCGACCCGGGCCGGGCTACGCGGAACTCGCACTGCTGCGCGGTGATTCGTCCGACGGACTGCCCGGGGTGAAGGGCGTCGGGGAGAAGACCGCGGCGTCGCTCATGAAGAAGTTCGGCTCCCTCGAGGCGTTGCTCGCCGCCGCCGACTCGGGCGACCCCGAGATGTCGGCCGGGGTGCGCGCGAAGATCCAGAGCTCCCGCGACTACATCGACGCCGCCCTCCCGGTGGTACGGGTGGTGACCGATGCGGACATCATCTGGTCGCGCCCCGACGTGCTGCCGCACGAGCCCGTCGATCCGGAACGCCTCGCGGCGCTCGCCGAGGAACTCGGCGTGCAGAACTCCGTCGGCCGCCTTCTCACCGCGATGGCGCGGTGAGCTACTGGGGCCGGCCGACCTCGTAGGTGCCCTGGTCGTCCTTGACGGTCACCGTCACCGAGCGCGCCTCACCGTCCACCGTCAGGTCGCAGGAGAAGGTCGTGTTCGCCTCCACCTTCTGGCCCGACGGGCAGGACACCGCGGAGACGTCGATCGCGCCGTAGGACTCGGTCACGATCTTGGCCACTCCGCTCTGCACCGCGGAGTTGTCCAGAGTGTCGCCGCCCAGCGACGTGGCCGCGTAGATCCCACCCGCCACGACGATCGCGGCGATGACGACGCCGCCCACGATGAACGGCACCTTCGACTGCTTCTGCGCCGGCGCGGCGTTCCACTGCTGGTTGCCCTGCGGGTAACCCGGCTGTCCGTAGGGCTGCTGGCCGTACTGGGGCTGCTGGCCGTAGGGCTGTTGGCCGTAAGGCTGCTGGCCGTACTGGGGCTGCTGGCCATAAGGCTGTTGGCCGTACTGGGGCTGCTGGCCGTAAGGCTGCTGCCCGTACTGGGGTTGCTGACCGTAGGCCTGCTGGTCGTAGCCCGGCTGCTGACCATAGGGCTGTTGACCATAGGGCTGTTGACCGTAGGGCTGTTGACCGTAAGCCTGCTGGTCGTAGCCCGGCTGCTGTCCGCTCGGGTACTGGCTGGTGGGCGTGTCCTCACCGGCCGAGGAACGGTCGTCGGGGTTGTACGGGCCGCTCATCATCGCCTCCGGTGGGTGCCTGTGGTGACTGCTGTGACTGTGGAGACCATCATGCGGCATCGACGGCGACGACTCCGCGCCGTATCGCCGAGATCGCCTTCGTGGCGGTCGCGGTGACCTCGTCGTCGGGGGACGCCGAGCGGATCTGGTCGAGCAGATCGATGACCTGGCGGCACCACCGTACGAAGTCTCCGCCGGACAGGGCGCGGCCGTGCTGACCCGCGGCGAACAGCACGTCCTCGAGCGACTCCTTGCGAGCCCACTTGTAGACGGCCACCGCGAACCCGGTGTCGGGTTCCCGCGTCGGAGGCAGCTTCAGTCGGATCTCGTCCGCGCGGAGCTCGTGCCACGCGGCGACGGTGCGGGTCAACGCGTGTCGGATGTTCCCGGTCGGACCCTGCTCCGCGCTCTCACCCTCCTGGCGCGACTCGTACACGACGGTCGAGACCACGGCGGCGAGCTCGGCCGGCCCGAGGCCTCGCCAGATTCCCTCGGCGAGGCACTCCGCGACCAGCAGGTCCGACTCCGAGTACAGACGTCCGAGCTTGGCTCCACGGTCGGTGACCGCGACCTCGCCGTCAGGACCGGCGGCCAGATAGCCGCGCTCGGTGAGCAGCGCCAGGATGCGATCGAAGGTACGGGCCAACGAGTTGGTGGTCGCGGCGACCTTCTGCTTCATCGCATCGGTGTCACGTTCGAGCCGGCTGTACTTCTCGGCCAGCCGGGCGAGATGCTCACGATCCGGCCAGGTGTGGCACGGATGCGAGCGGACGGCGCGGCGCAGCACTCCGAGCTCGCGATCGTCGCCTGCGGACGACTGCCGGCGCCGACCGCGTCCCGGCGCGCTGATTCCCGTTCCACGGAGCGCGGACGCCAGGTCCCGACGGGTCTGCGCCGTGCGGTGATCGACGTGGCGGGGAAGGCGCATGTGGCCGAGAGCCGACACCGGTGTGGGGAAGTCAGCCGACGACACGCGCCCCGCCCACTTGTCCTCGGTGAGCACCAGCGGCCGCGGGTCCACCGAGTTCGCGTCGGTCTCCAGGACGACAGCCAGTCCCGAGCGTCGACCGGACGGGATGGAGATGACGTCGCCGCGCCGCAGCGACACCAGCGACGTGACGGCATCGTTGCGACGATCCGTGCGGCCCTGACGCTCGAGCTCGCGTTCGCGCTCCTTGAGGCGCGCGCGCAGGGCGGTGTACTCGACGTAGGGCGAGTCCTCGCCGCCCAACTTGCCGAGCAACTCGCGCCGAGCCACGGCGTTCTTCTCGATACCGCGCACCAACCCGACGACGGACGCATCGGCCTGGTACTGCGCGAACGACCGTTCGAGCAGCATCCGGGACGCGTCGACACCCATCCGGTCGACCAGGTTCACCGCCATGTTGTACGAGGGGCGGAACGAACTCCGCAGGGGGAACGTACGGGTGGAGGCCAACCCGGCCACCTCGGTCGGCTCGACACCCGACTGCCACAGCACTACCGCATGACCCTCGACGTCGATACCGCGACGACCGGCGCGGCCGGTGAGTTGCGTGTACTCCCCCGCCGACAGGTTGGCGTACGCCTCACCGTTGAACTTCACGAGGCGCTCGAGCACCACCGTCCGCGCCGGCATGTTGATGCCGAGGGCGAGGGTCTCCGTCGCGAAGACCGCGCGGACCAGACCGCGGACGAACAGCTCCTCGACCGTGTGCCGGAACACCGGCAGCATCCCTGCGTGATGCGCGGCGATGCCCCGCTCGAGGGCGTCGCGCCACTCCCAGTAGCCGAGCACCTCGAGGTCGCTGCGCGGGATCTCGGCGGTGTGGCGCTCGACGACCTCGGTGATCTCGCGCGCCTGCTCCTCGGAGGTCAGCCGCAGTCCCGATCGAAGACACTGATCGACGGCGCCGTCGCACCCGGCGCGGCTGAAGATGAACGTGATGGCGGGAAGCAACCCCTCCTGGTCGAGGAGCTTGATGACGTCGGGCCGCGGGATCGGACGAGATTCCGGCCGGCCGGGGCGGCCACCGGACCGACCCGACCGCGGGCCACGGCCGCGTGGGGCCTCCCAGGCGCCCATGCGCTCGGCCTGCACTCGTTCCTTGACGTACCGGACGAGGTTCTTGTCCACGACCACGCCGCCCGGAGCACCGTTGTTCGCCTCGACGTCGAAGAGGTCGAACAGGCGGCGACCGACGAGGATGTGCTGCCACAGCGGAACCGGGCGGGTCTCGTCGACGACGACGGTGGTGTTGCCCCGCACCGTCTCCATCCAGGCGCCGAACTCCTCGGCGTTGCTCACCGTCGCCGACAGGCTGACGAGCCGGACGTCCTCGGACAGGTGCAGGATGACCTCCTCCCACACGGCGCCGCGGAACCGGTCGGCGAGGTAGTGCACCTCGTCCATCACCACGTGCGAGAGTCCGCGCAGCGCAGGCGATTCCGCGTACAGCATGTTGCGGAGCACCTCGGTGGTCATGATGACGATCGGTGCGTCCGAATTGATGCTCTGGTCACCGGTCAGCAGGCCGACGTAGCCCTTGCCGTAGCGCGCGACGAGCTCGGCGTACTTCTGGTTGCTCAGTGCCTTGATGGGGGTGGTGTAGAAACACTTCGCGCCGCTGGTGAGTGCGAGGTGGACGGCGAACTCGCCGACGACGGTCTTGCCGGCTCCGGTCGGCGCGCACACCAGCACGCCGTGCCCGTCCTCGAGGGCCGAGCAGGCGCGGATCTGGAAGGGATCGAGCGGGAACGGAAGCGACGCCGCGAACTCCGTCAGCTTCGGCCCGTCCACGAGTCGAGTCCGGATGTCGCCGGTGTTCTGCTGCCCGCTGTGATTGGCCACGACTCCAGATTAGAGGGTGTCCGCCGATGGGGGTCACTCAGACAGCGTGGGCAGCTCAGAGAGTGTCGGAGTAGTCGGCCTCGGCGTCGTGACGCACCGGGACGGGCCTGCCGACCGGGGCGGCGGAGGTGTCGAGAGGCGACGCCTCGTCGTCGGAGACGTTCCCCCACTCCTCGGTCTCGCGCCGTGCGCGCCGTCGATCGTTGACGCGCGCGATCTGGATGGCGAACTCGACGAGGATGCTCAGCGCGAGCGCCAGCGCGGTCATCGAGAAGGGGTCACCGCCGGGCGTGACGACGGCGGCGAAGGCGAACATCGCGAAGATGAGCCCGCGACGCCAGCCGCGGAGCTTCTCGTACTTCAGGACGCCGACGGCGTTGAGCGCGACGATCAGGAGCGGGATCTCGAAGCTGACGCCGAAGATGACGAGCAGGTTGATGACGAAGCCGAAGTACTCGGCGCCACTGAGAGCGGTGACCTGGACGTTGTCGCCGATGGTCAGCAGGAAGTGCAGGGCCTTCGCGACGACGATGTAGGCGAGGACGGCGCCGGAGACGAAGAGCACGGCCGCCGCCGTGACGAACGAGATGGCGTAGCGCCGTTCCTGGCGGTAGAGGCCGGGCGTGATGAACGCCCACACCTGATAGAGCCAGATGGGGCAGGCGAGCACGACGCCCGCGGTGATGGCCACCTTGAACCGGAGCATGAACTGCTCGAACGGTCCGGTGGCGAGCAGCCGACACGTGCCGTCGTCGGTGAGCTCGGCGCGACTCTCGGACGGGAGCGAGCAGTACGGCCCGCGGAGCAGGTCACCGAGCGACTCGATGCCCAGCAGCGAGTGCGAGTACCAGAAGAACCCCACGATCGTGGTGAGGACGATGGCCAGCATCGACCACAGCAGACGCGTGCGGAGCTCGTAGAGATGCTCCACCAACGACATGGTGCCGTCGGGATTGACGCGACGCCTGCGCTGTCGCGGATCGAACGGTATGCGCACGGTGACTCTTCGCCTGTCGACTGCGGTGCCTGGACTGAAGACTGTGGTTGGCGGTGACGGGTGCCGAGGTGCGCACGCCGCAGCGGGCGCGAACCTCGGTCACCACCCACGAAACGGCCGAGGCGACATCGCCCCGACCGTGGTGCCTGCGAGTGTCAGGCCGAGCGCGGGTGCTGCTCGTGCGTCGGTTCGGTCGACGCGACGGTCGGGGTGACCGTGTTCGGGGACGGCAACTGCGACTGCGGTGCCGGCGCCGTGTTCGTGGTGGTGTCCGGCTTCTTGCCGTCGTTCTGCATCTCCTGCACTTCACTCTTGAAGATGCGCATCGAGCGTCCCAGGCCACGTGCGGCCTCGGGCAGCTTCTTCGATCCGAACAGCAGTACGAGCACGACGATCAGGACGATCCAGTGCCAGGGTTGTAACGCACCCATGAAAACCTCCCAGTTTCGGTGGATTCGATGCTACCGGACCCGAGGGCTCCCACCCGGTGTCCGGTGGACCCGCGTACCGACCGTTCGCCGAGAGTTCACCGGACGAGTCCTGCATGTCCGGACGACTCGAGATGGGCCGGTCACGCTCCCGAGACGGCGCGATAGACGTCGAGGGCGTCGCGCGACCGAGCGGTGACCTCACGAACCAGTGCGGGCGGTCCGAGCACCCGCACTCCCGACCCCAGACCCAGCGCCAGACGGCTCATCCAGTCGAGCGTCGCGAATCGCATCGAGACCTCGATCGAGCCGTCGTCGTGCGCAGCGGTCTGCGTCATGGGGTAGTAGTCCAGAATCCACACGTGGTCGGGTGCGACGACGAGCCGTGCGAGCGGCAGCGACGGATCGTCGTGGAAGAGATCGAGTGCGTCCCCACCGGTCCGGGCCTGCTCGGGCGGTGCGGACGGCTCGTCCAGCTCGGTCGCGGCATCGATGCGGTCCAGCCGGAACAGCCGGACGCCCTCCGCGTCGCGGCACCAGGCCTGCAGGTAGCTCTGGTCGTCGACGAGGACGATGCGCAACGGATCGACGGTGCGTTCGGACACCACGTCCCGCGATGCCGAGTAGTAGGTGATGTGCAGCGCGCGACCGCGGGCGAGCGCCCCACGGACGGTCGTGACACTGGGACTCTCCTGCGGCTCGGGCGTGTCGTCCGGCCCCTCGGCCGCCGCGACACCCGCCGCGGCCTCGATCTTCGCGATGGCGCGGTACGCCGCGGACGGGTCCACCATGCCGGGCATCTCGACGAGTGACCGCAGCGCGATGAGCAGCGCGGTCGCTTCCGTGGACGTCAGACGCAGCGGCCTGTCGATACCGGCGGAGAACGTGACCTCGATGCTGTCCTCGGAGAACGACAGATCGATGAGATCGCCCGGACCGTATCCGGGCAGTCCGCACATCCACAGCTGGTTCAGGTCGTCCATCAGCTGTTTGGTCGTGACCCCGAGCTCGGCCGCGGCGTCGGCCGCGCTGATACCCGGATTGGCGATGAAGTACGGCACGAGGTTGAGCAGCCGGGCCAGCCGCGAGGACAGGCGAACGCTCATGAGCTGCTCCCGGGCGAGACGGCGTCGGTCGGCGCGCGGTGCGCGCTCACGGACAGGGTGCCGACGACGATGTCGCGGAGTTCGGTCGGCGACAGCACGATCGCGTCGGCGCCGTGGCCGGCGACCACCCGGGCGATCCACTCCCACGACCGCACCGGGATGCGGACCACGGAACCGCGTCGCCCCACGAGATCACGTGTCTCCACCTCGGTGCCGAGACGGCGCAGCTCGAGTCCCCGTCCCTCCGACACCCAGACGTCGGCGCTGCCCGCCACGTCACCGCTCGCGGCGGCGCGGGCCACGATGACACCGAGATCGACGTCGTCGGGCTTGCGCACCGATCCCGCCGGTCCGAAGGCCACGACGTCGTCCCCGATCCGTGACAGGCGGAAGGTACGGACGGCGTCGCGCTCGGTGTCGTGCCCGACGAGGTACCAGCGTCCGGAGTGGGTGACCACTCCCCACGGCTCGACGGTGCGCTCCCGGAAGGGGGCGGCCGGGGTGGAGCGGTGCGAGAACCGCACGGACCGGCCGGCGTCGATAGCGGCGAGCAGCTTGCCCAACGCGGGCTCGGAACCTCGACTGCGGGACGGAACGGCGGTCACGGCGGCCGGCGAGTTCTCGGTGTCCACCTGCACGCCCGCGGCGCGCAACTTCAACATCGCGCTCTGAGCGGCGGAGGTGAGCTCGGGCGACTCCCAGAGTTGGACGGCCACGGCGACCGCAGCGGCCTCGTCGCTGGCCAGGTCGACGTCGGGGAGTTCGTACCGATCGCGGTTGATGCGGTACCCCTCGACCGTCGAGAAGCGCGAGATCTGACCGGTCTCGAGCGGGACGCCGAGATCACGCAGTTCGTTCTTGTCGCGCTCGAACATGCGACTGAAGGCCTCGTCGCTCGCCGAGTCCTCGTATCCGGCGACGGACTCGCGGATGCGCTCGGCGGTCAGGTACTGCCGTGTCGAGAGCAGGCAGATGACGAGGTTCATCAACCGCTCGACTTTGGAGATCGCCACCGACCCAGCCTAGTGGCTGAGCATCTCCCCACCCGTGCGCATCGCCGGGGTGGGGAGGGCGGGACTCCTGTGGAGAAGGAGGACCGTCGGCCTCTACATCGACGCGATCAGGCGCTCCACGCGCTCGTCGACCGAGCGGAACGGGTCCTTGCACAGCACCGTGCGCTGAGCCTGGTCGTTGAGCTTGAGATGCACCCAGTCGACGGTGAAGTCGCGTCCCGCCTCCTGTGCGGCGCTGATGAACTCGCCACGCAGCTTCGCGCGTGTCGTCTGCGGCGGCGTGTTCACCGCCTCGTCGATCTGGTCGTCCTCGGTGACGCGCTTGACCAGTCCCTTGCGCTGCAGCACGTCGAAGACGCCGCGGCCGCGCTTGATGTCGTGATAGGCCAAGTCCAGCTGGGCGATCTTCGGGTCGGACAGGTCCATCGAGTACCTGTCCTGATAGCGATCGAACAGCTTGCGCTTGATAACCCAGTCGATCTCGGTGTCCACCTTGGCGAAGTCCTGCGCCTCGACGGCGTCGAGGGTGCGGCCCCACAGGTCGACGACCTGCTCGATCTGCGCGTCCGGCTCGCGGTTGCGCAGGTGCTCGACGGCGCGGGCGTGGTACTCGCGCTGGATCTCGAGTGCACTGGCCTGGCGTCCCCCCGCGAGACGGACGGGGCGCCGCCCCGTCGAGTCGTGGGACACCTCGCGGATGGCGCGAATCGGGTTGTCCAGGGCGAAGTCTCGGAACGAGACGCCCGCCTCGATCATCTCCAGGACGAGCGCTGCGGTGCCGACCTTGAGCATGGTCGTCGGCTCGGCCATGTTGGAGTCGCCGACGATGACGTGCAGACGACGGTACTTCTCGGCGTCGGCATGCGGTTCGTCACGCGTGTTGATGATGGGCCGTGAGCGGGTGGTCGCGGACGACACGCCCTCCCAGATGTGCTCGGCGCGCTGCGAGAGGCAGAACGTGGCGGCCTTCGGCGTCTGCAGGATCTTGCCCGCGCCGCAGATGAGCTGGCGGGTGACCAGGAACGGCAACAGCACGTCGGAGATGCGGGAGAACTCGCCGGCGCGCACCACGAGGTAGTTCTCGTGGCAGCCGTAGGAGTTGCCCGCGGAGTCGGTGTTGTTCTTGAACAGGTAGATGTCGCCGCCGATGCCCTCCTCGACGAGACGCTGCTCGGCGTCGATGAGCAGGTCCTCGAGAACACGCTCGCCGGCGCGGTCGTGCGTGACCAGCTGCAGAAGGCTGTCGCACTCGGCAGTGGCGTACTCGGGATGGGAGCCGACGTCCAGGTAGAGCCGCGCACCGTTGCGCAGGAACACGTTGGAGCTGCGTCCCCACGACACGACACGCCGGAACAGATACCGGGCCACCTCGTCCGGGCTGAGTCGACGGTGCCCGTGGAACGTGCACGTCACACCGAACTCGGTCTCGATCCCCATGATTCGTCGCTGCACACTTCGACAGTACAACGGCATCGACCGCGGCATCGGCTACCCGAGCCCGTGGCAGCCGTAGTGTGGCGCAGGTGAATCCCCGATCGCTGCGCGGCCGCACCCGTTCCGTCGATCTGGCGCTGGTGAAGGCCAGTTTCGCGTCGCGACCGTCGGGGTTGGACCCCGCGCTGCGCACGCTCACCGGGCTCGCCGATCACAGTGTTCTGTGGGCGATCGTGGCGTCGGCGCTCGCCGCGTCCGGCGGCCCCCGACGACGAGGTGCCGTACGCGGCATGCTCGCGGTCGTGGGTGCCAGCTCGCTCGCGAACGGGGTGCTCAAGCCGCTGCTCCCCCGCGATCGTCCACCGGCCGCGTCGGTCCCCGCGCTCCGGCGGATCATGACCCCACCCGTGTCGTCGTCGTTCCCGTCCGGTCACGCCGCCTCCGCCGCGGCGTTCGCGACGGGCGTGGCGCTCGAGGCTCCGCTCGCCGGTCTCCTCGTCGCCCCGCTGGCCGCGACCGTCGCGTACTCGCGAGTGCACGTCGGTGTGCACTGGCCGTCGGACGTGGTGGTGGGCGCGGCGCTCGGGGTCGCGGTCGCGCTGTCGACCCGCCGCTGGTGGGCCGTGCGCTCCACCGAGTCGGCCGAGTTGGGCCCCGCGGGGCCGGCGCCCGCCCTGCACGAGGGTGAGGGAATGCTTGTGCTGGTCAATCCGGGCGCGGGCACCCACAATTCGGAAGTCGTCGCCGACGTGGCGAAGGCCCTGCCGAGGGCGCGGTTCCTCGAGCCGAACGCCGACGACGACTTCACCGCCCAGTTCGTCCGCGCCGCAGGATCGGACGTGCTCGCGCTCGGAGTCTGCGGAGGGGACGGCACGGTGGCCGCTGCCGTCGCGGCCGCGGTGCGGACGGGGCTTCCTCTCGCGGTGTTCCCCGGCGGCACGCTGAACCACTTCGCACGGGACGTCGGCGCGGTGGAGGTGTCGGTCACCGCGGACGCCGTCACTCGCGGCGCGTCCAGCCGGGTGGATCTCGGCGGTGTGAGCATCGACGGCGGTGAGGAGATCCTCTTCGTCAACACCGCCAGCATCGGGGGCTACCCGGATTCGGTTCGGCTGCGGGACAAGTGGAGCTCACGCATCGGGAAGTGGCCCGCGGCCGCGGCCGCGATGGTGGCCGTCCTGGCGGTGGCCGAGCCGATGCACGTGGAGATCGACGGGCGCCGCGACTCGGTGTGGATGATGTTCGTCGGCAACGGCACCTACACGCCGGGTGATCAGGTGCCCATGTCGCGGCCGTCGATCGCGAGCGGTGTGCTGGACGTGCGGTTCCTGCGCGCGCACATGCGGCTCTCGCGTACCCGCCTCGCACTCGCCGCGATGACCGGGACTCTCGGCACGTCGCCCACCTACCGCCATCTGCGGGTGCCGGCGGTCTCGGTGCGCAACCTGCAGACCACGGTCGCGGTGGCGGTGGACGGGGAGGTGGCGGGCAAGGGCCGGGCCTTCGACTACCGGGCCCGGCCCTCGCTGCTCACGCTGTACGGAACGGGCACCGCCGACGCGCCGCGCGCGTGACGGGTGCTTCGTA
Source organism: Rhodococcus sp. SORGH_AS_0301 (assembly GCF_030818285.1). Taxonomy (NCBI): domain Bacteria; kingdom Bacillati; phylum Actinomycetota; class Actinomycetes; order Mycobacteriales; family Nocardiaceae; genus Rhodococcus; species Rhodococcus sp. SORGH_AS_0301. The sequence goes on along the minus strand of NZ_JAUTAC010000002.1, from coordinate 1,873,840 downwards.
GCCGGTCGGTCAGGTGCCCGCAGGTTCCGAACCGGGGGGCAACAGTCCCTGGAGCGCCGCTCCGGAGATCCGCCGGAACGCACGCCTCGGCCGCGTCTGTTCGAGAACGGCCACTTCGAGGCTCGTGACCTCGAGGACGCGCTTCTCCGCGGGCTCGCTCGCGGCACCGTTGGTCGGCGGGTTCGACGTGGAGTCCTGGAGCGCACCGACTGCCAGCGCGACCGCCGCGTCGAGATCGAGCCCCGAGCGGTACTTCTCGCGCAGGACCGTCGAGATCGGTTCGGTGGCACCGCCCATGACCACGAAGTCGACCTCGTCGACGATCGAGCCGTCGTACGTGATGCGGTAGAGCTGGGACCGGGGGCTCTCGTCGACGGCACCGACCTCGGCCACGCAGATCTCCACCTCGTACGGCTTGAGCTGCTCGGTGAAGATGGTGCCGAGCGTCTGCGCGTACGCCTTGGCCAACGATCGTCCGGTGACGTCCGCACGGTCGTAGGTGTAGCCCTTGGTGTCGGCGTGCACGATGCCGGCGCGACGTAGATTCTCGAACTCGTTGTACTTGCCCACCGCGGCGAAGCCGAGGCGGTCGTACAGCTCGCTCACCTTGTGCAGTGCGGAGGACCGGTTCTCGGCGACGAAGAGCACGCCGTCCGCGTAGGTCAGCACGACCACGCTGCGACCGCGTGCGATTCCCTTGCGCGCCAGTTCCGAACGATCGCGCATGATCTGTTCGGCGGACGCGTAGTACGGCATCGTCATCGGCGCGGACCCCCTTCTTCCGATCGGTCCTGCAGTACCGCACGGGCCAGAGCCTCGATGCGGTCCGATCCCACCAGGTTCGCTCCCCCGGCACCGATGGCCACCGCCGTCGGGTAGATGCCGCGGGTCAGATCCGGTCCGCCGGTCGCCGAATCGTCGTCGGCAGCGTCGTACAGCGATTCGACCGCGACGCGCAGTGCCTCGTCCTCGGTCATGTCCTCGCGGTAGAGCTTCTTCATCGCCGACTTCGCGAACAGCGATCCCGATCCCACCGCGTGGTAGCCGGACCGTTCCTCGTAGCGGCCACCGACCACGTCGTAGGACACGATGCGCCCCGCATGGCGGGCGTCGACGGCGTCGAGGTCGTAACCGACGAGCAGCGGAACCACAGCCAGACCCTGCATGGCCGCACCGAGATTGGCCCGCACCATGGAGGACAGCTTGTTGGCCTTGCCGTTGAAGGTGAGGGAGACGCCCTCGATCTTCTCGTAGTGCTCGAGTTCGACCGCGAACAGCCGCACCAGCTCGATCGCCATGCCGGCGGTTCCCGCGATGCCGGCGGCCGAGTAGTCGTCCGTGACGTACACCTTGTCGACGTCGCGACTGGCGATGAGGTTGCCCATCGTCGCGCGGCGATCACCCGCGAGGATGACGCCGCCGTCGAAGGTGACGGCCACGATGGTGGTGCCGTGCGGTGCGATGTCGGACTGCATCGTCGCCTCCGGGGACAGAGCGAGATCCGCACGAAAACGGTTCTCGGGCAACAGGTGCGGTGCGTAGGCGCGCAGGTGTTCACTGAAGGAGGAGAACGGCGACCCGTAGCGCAGGGTGGTGTCGCTCTCGTGGGGACGGGGAACGGAGTTCGCGTCCGTCACTGGCCGCCCTTTTGCACGTAGGCGCGGACGAAGTCCTCCGCGTTCTCCTCGAGCACGTCGTCGATCTCGTCGAGGAGATCGTCGGTCTCCTCGGCGAGCTTCTCGCGTCGTTCCTGACCCGATGCGCCCTCGGCCGAACCGTCGTCGTCATCGCCACCGCCGGAGCGTGTGGTCTGCTCTTGTGCCATAGCCGACCTCCTCGTCACGAACCGCGTGTTCTCTCGACACGCAGCGAAACTTCACCCTACCGAGCATGCGCCGTCACAGGGTGACAACCCACCGTACGTCCGGCACGGGCGGACCGTCAGGTGGTGAGCTGGTCCACCAGTTCTGCGGCCGAGTCCACCGATTCGAGCAGAGCACCGACGTGGGCCTTGCTCCCCCGCAGTGGCTCGAGGGTGGGGATACGCACCAGCGAGTCTCCACCGAGGTCGAAGATGACGGAGTCCCAGCTCGCGGCCGCTATGTCGCGGCCGAACTTGCGGAGGCACTCGCCGCGGAAGTACGCGCGGGTGTCGGTCGGGGGGTTCGAGACGGCGTCCATGACGTCCTGCTCGGCGACCAGCCGTTCCATCGATCCGCGCGCGACGAGCCGGTTGTAGAGACCCTTGTCGAGGCGGACGTCCGAGTACTGCAGGTCCACGAGGTGCAGTCGCGGCGCCGACCAGCCGAGTCCCTCGCGGTTGCGGAACCCTTCGAGCAGCCGCAGTTTCGCCGGCCAGTCGAGGAGGGACGCGCAGTCCATCGGGTCGCGCTCGAGCTTGTCGAGGATCATCGCCCACTTCTCGACCACGTCGGCGGCGCGCGGATCCTTCTCGCCCTGTGCGTCGAGATGCGCGGAGACGCGCTCGAGGTAGATGCGCTGCAGTGCCAACGCCGTCAGCTCGCGACCGTCCGCGAGCGCGACCGTGCGGCGCAGCGTCGGGTCGTGACTGATCTGGTGCACCGCCGTCACCGGACGGGCCAGCTGCAGATCGGACAGGTCCACGCCGGCCTCGACGATGTCGAGCACCAGGGCCGTCGTTCCGACCTTGAGATAGGTCGCCATCTCGGCGAGGTTGGCGTCACCGATGATCACGTGCAGGCGCCGGTACTTGTCGGCGTCGGCGTGCGGCTCGTCGCGGGTGTTGATGATGCCGCGCTTGAGCGTCGTCTCGAGGCCCACCTCGACCTCGATGTAGTCGGCGCGCTGCGAGAGCTGGAATCCGGGCTCGTCTCCGGACTGACCGATGCCGACGCGGCCCGAGCCGGTGAACACCTGGCGGGAGGCGAAGAACGGCGAGAGCCCGGCGATGATCGCGGAGAACGGGGTCTCGCGAGACATCAGGTAGTTCTCGTGGGTGCCGTAGGACGCGCCCTTGCCGTCGACGTTGTTCTTGTACAACTGCAGGCGCGGGGCGCCGGGCACGCTCGAGGCATGGCGCGCAGCCGCTTCCATGACGCGCTCCCCCGCCTTGTCCCAGATGACGGCGTCGAGCGGATCGCGCACCTCCGGTGCGGAGTACTCCGGGTGGGCGTGGTCGACGTAGAGACGCGCGCCGTTGGTGAGGATCATGTTGGCCGCGCCGACCTCGTCGGCGTCGATGATCGGCGCCGGGCCACTGAACCGGCCCAGGTCGAACCCGCGTGCGTCACGCAGCGGGGATTCCACCTCGTAGTCCCAGCGCGTCCGCTTGGCCCGCGGCACACCCGCCGCGGCGGCGTACGCCAGCACCGCCTGGGTGGACGTCAGGATCGGATTGGCGGAAGGCTCGGTAGGAGAGGAAATTCCGTACTCGACCTCGATGCCGATGATGCGCTGCATGCTCTCGACCCTAGGCTATCGACCCTGTGACCCCTGATCGAGTGGGAGCGGTGACACATGCCTGACGACGAGATCGTGGCCGTGTACGACGAGCGTGGCCACGTGGTGGGCGCGGCGCCGCGCACCGAGGTGTACGAGCGCGGTCTGTGGCACGCGAGTGCCGGCGTGCTGGTGCGATCCACCGACGGGTCACGCGTGTACGTCCACCGCCGCACGACGACCAAGTCGGTGTTCGCGGGGATGCACGACGTTCTGGCCGGTGGGGTCGTCGATACCGGGGAGGACCCTCGACAAACCGCCTCGCGAGAACTCGCCGAGGAACTCGGCGTCGTAGCGGACGTGACGGGCGACCCGGTGGTCGGCCGCTGGACGGGACGATCCGGCGCTGCGACGGTGCGCTGCCACCTGTTCGCGTACGAGGTGCGCCACGACGGGCCGATGCACCACCAGCCGTCCGAGATCGCGGACGGCTGGTGGTGGTCGGACGTCGAGGTGCTGACACACCTGGACGATCCCGCGTGGCCCTTCGTTCCGGACACCCGCGTGATCGTCTCGGCGCTGCTACAGGTGGGCGGTCAGAGGTACTGACCCGTGTTCGACTCGGTGTCGATCGAGCGGCTCGCACTGGCGTTCTTACCGGTGACGAGCGTGCGGATGTAGACGATCCGCTCACCCTTCTTGCCCGAGATGCGGGCCCAGTCATCGGGATTGGTGGTGTTGGGCAGATCCTCGTTCTCGGCGAACTCGTCGACGATGGAGTCGAAGAGGTGTCCGACGCGCAGACCCGGTGTCCCGGTGTCGAGCACCGACTTGATGGCGTACTTCTTCGCGCGGTCGACGATGTTCTGGATCATCGCGCCCGAGTTGAAGTCCTTGAAGTACAGGACCTCCTTGTCGCCGTTGGCATAGGTGACCTCGAGGAATCGGTTGTCGTCGCTCTCGGCGTACATGCGCTCGACGACGCGTTCGATCATGCCGCGGATGCAGGCGGCGCGATCGCCGCCGAACTCCGCGAGATCGTCGGCGTTGACGGGCAGCGAGTCGTCGAGGTACTTCGAGAAGATGTCGAGCGCGGACTCGGCGTCCGGCCGCTCGATCTTGATCTTCACGTCCAGACGGCCCGGGCGCAGAATGGCCGGGTCGATCATGTCCTCGCGGTTGGACGCACCGATCACGATGACGTTCTCGAGGCCCTCGACACCGTCGATCTCGGCCAGCAGCTGAGGAACGACGGTGGTCTCCACGTCGGACGAGACGCCCGACCCACGGGTACGGAAGATGGAGTCCATCTCGTCGAAGAACACGATGACGGGAGTGCCCTCGGACGCCTTCTCGCGAGCCCGCTGGAAGATCAACCGGATGTGGCGCTCGGTCTCACCGACGAACTTGTTGAGCAGCTCGGGGCCCTTGATGTTGAGGAAGTAGGACTTCGCGTCGCGTGCGTCCTGCCCCCGTGCCTCGGCGATCTTCTTCGCCAGTGAGTTGGCGACCGCCTTGGCGATGAGTGTCTTGCCGCAGCCGGGAGGCCCGTAGAGCAACACACCCTTGGGCGGGCGCAGCGAGTACTCACGGAACAGATCCTTGTGCAGGAACGGCAGTTCCACGGCGTCGCGGATCTGCTCGATCTGCCGCCCGAGGCCGCCGATGTCCTCGTAGCCGACGTCGGGGACCTCCTCGAGCACGAGGTCCTCGACCTCGGCCTTGGGAATGCGCTCGAACGCGTAGCCGGCCTTGGTGTCGACCAGCAACGAGTCGCCGGGGCGCAGGCGGCGCGACGGCCCGTCCGGATCCTCCGGTGCCTCGTCGTCGGCCATCTCCTGCAGCGGAGTCGCCAACCACACGACACGTTCCTCGTCGGCGTGGCCGACGACGAGGGCGCGCTTGCCGTCCTCGAGGATCTCGCGAAGGGAGCTGATCTCGCCGACGCGTTCGAATTCACACGCCTCGACGATGGTGAGGGCCTCGTTCAGACGCACGGTCTGGCCGGGCCGGAGTGCGGTGGCGTCGACGTTCGGCGAGCACGTCAGGCGCATCTTGCGGCCCGAGGTGAACACGTCCACCGTCGCGTCGTCGTAGGTGTGCACCAGGACGCCGTAACCGCTGGGCGGTGCGCCGAGCCGGTCGACCTCCTCGCGCAGGGCGATGAGCTGCTGGCGCGCCTCCTTGAGCGTCTCCATCAGCTTCGTGTTGCGTGTGGAGAGCGAGTCGACCCGCGACTCGAGATCACGCACGTCGGTGTTACGGGTGTCCGCCGACGGCGCACCCCCACGGGAAGCGTCGAGTTGTCGACGCAGGACGGTGGCCTCGGCTCGCAGGGCATCGAGTTCGGCCAGGACTGCGGACTGGTCCGGGTTGTCTGTAGGGCTCATGCAGGACTCCTCCCAAAGCGATTTCTCAACGCTACCGGGCGAAACGCAAACGTGTGTGACGACCGTGGTCAGACACTGTCACCGACCACCGACAGACAGCGGACGAACGGCACACGGTCGGTGCATGAACCCCCGGTGTCAGGCGGGTTCGGTGGGGGTCTTGCCGGCCCGTCGCTGCGGTTTCGGGGTGACGGTGCCCTCGGCCAGACGACGCGCACTGACCAGGAACGCGGTGTGCCCCTGCATGCGGTGCTCGGGTCGCACTGCCAGCCCGACGACGTGCCACCCCCGCACGATCGACTCCCACGACCGCGGCTCGGTCCAGCACTCCTGCGCACGCAGGGCCTCGACGACCTTGGACAACTGCGTGACGGTGGCCACGTAGACGATCAGCACGCCGCCCGGAACCAGCGCACCGGCGACGGCGTCGAGTGCGTCCCACGGCGCCAGCATGTCCAGCACCACCCGGTCGACCATGCCCTCGTGACGCGCGACGTCGAACGCGGCGACGTCGTCGATCACCAGGTCCCAGTTCTCCGGCCGCTCGCCGAAGAAGGTCTCCACGTTGCGCACCGCGTGCACGGCGTGGTCCTCGCGCACCTCGTAGGAGATGACGCGCCCCTGCGGACCGACGGCACGCAGCAGCGAACACGTCAGGGCGCCGGAACCGGCACCCGCCTCGAGCACGCGGGCACCCGGGAAGACGTCGCCCTCGTGCACGATCTGGGCGGCGTCCTTGGGGTAGATGACCTGCGCGCCGCGCGGCATCGACAGCACGTAGTCGACGAGGAGCGGGCGCAGAGCGAGATACGGGGTGCCGTTCGTCGACTTCACGACGCTGCCCTCGTCGACACCGATCAGATCGTCGTGGCGGATCCCGCCGCGGTGGGTGTGGAATTCCTTGGCCGCGTCGAGCACCACCGTGTAGTGCCGCCCCTTGGCGTCGGTGAGCTGCACGCGATCACCGACGCGGAACGGTCCGCTCGCGCGCGCAGACGTGTCGGTGTCGGTCGGTTCCACGGGTGGTCCTCTTTCCGGTGCACTCTGGTCCCGCCCACGAAGCGGGGCGCTCTAGGGGCGCGACGCGCCCCGGGGAACTGTAGGGCAGATACCGGATCGTGTCGGTGAGCGGGCATAGTGTCGGCGCCGTGAGCATCTCGACCGAAGACCCCGTCGTCACCGACGTCGCCGCGGCGGCACCCGACCGTCCTCGCCGTCGTCCCGCGTTGTCGCCCTCGCGCGCAGCGGATTACAAGCAGTGCCCCCTGCTCTACCGGTTCCGGGCCATCGACCGCCTGCCCGCACCGCCGTCGAAGGCGCAGTTGCGCGGCACCCTCGTGCACTCCGCCCTCGAGTCGCTCTACGCGTTGCCCGCGGCGGACCGGGTCTCGACGCGGGCCGGCACCCTCGTGCAGGAGGAATGGGACGCCATGGTCGTGTCGCACGAGTACGCGGCCGATCTCGTCGAGGAGCACGAGCGCGAGAAGTTCGTCGCCGAGGCGCAGTCGCTCGTGGCGTCCTACTACTCGCTCGAGGACCCCACACGGTTCGACCCCGAGTCGTGCGAGCAGCTCGTCGAGACCGAACTGGACGACGGCGTGCTGTTGCGCGGCTACATCGACCGCATCGACGTCGCGCCCACCGGGCAGCTGCGCGTCGTCGACTACAAGACGGGCAAGGCGCCGCGCGAGATCGCCGAGGCCAAGGCGTTGTTCCAGATGAAGTTCTACGCGGTGGTGCTGATGCGCACGCGCGGCATCGTTCCCGCGCAGCTGCGCCTGCTGTTCCTGAAGGACAGCCAGATTCTCACCTACGCCCCGGACGAGGACGAGCTCCGCCGGTTCGAACGGACGCTGTCCGCCATCTGGACGGCCATCCGGTCCGCCGGCGAGACGGGCGACTTCCGCCCCAAGCCCGGAAAGCTGTGTGGGTGGTGCGACTTCCAGGCCCTGTGCCCGTCCTTCGGCGGCACTCCGCCCGAGTACCCGGGGTGGCCGAGCGAGCCGACGGAGGTCACGGCGTGAGCGAGGATGCACTCTTCGTCCGTGTCGAGGGAACCGATCGCTATCGCGCCACGCGGCTCACCACGAGTGTGTGGGCGGAGACCATGCAACACGGCGCTCCCCCGTCGGCGCTGCTCGCGCGAGCACTGGAGCAGTGTTCGCCGGTGCCGGGCACCCGGCTCGCGCGGGTGACGATGGAGATCCTCGGGCCGGTGCCCGTCGGAGAACTCACCGTTCAGGCCCGTGTGGAACGCCCCGGTCGACGGGTCGCCATGCTGTCGGCCGACCTCGTCGCGGATCTGCCCGACGGGTCGACCAGGGCGGTCGCGCGTGCCACGGCCTGGCGCGTGGCGATGACCGACACCTCGGCGGCCGGGCAGACTCTCGATCCACCGTTGGTGCCCGGTCCGGACGAGTCCGAGGCCGGGTGGGCATTTCCGGACCACTGGCACGGCGGGTTCCTCGACAGTCTCGAGTTCCGGGGCGCCCGCCCGGTGACGGCGTCGGAGCCCGGCCGGGTGTGGGCACGTCCGAGGTATCCCGTGGTGGCAGGCGAGCAGACGTCGCCGATCGTCGGACTGTTCGCCGTGGCGGACATCGCCAATGGCGTCGCGGCGCTTCTCGATCCGACGGAGTGGACGTTCCTCAACACCGATCTGACGGTGCAGATCGTGCGCGAACCCGTCGGCGAATGGGTGGGTGTGCAGGCCCGCACCGCGATCGGCGACGACGGCATCGGGCTGTGCACCTCGACGTTGTACGACGCGACGGGGTCGGTGGGCCGCACGTTCCAGACACTCGAGGTGCGCGCTCGCGCCTGACGTCTCCACACCGGATCAGCCGAGCCGGACCACCTGTCCGACGCGGAAGATCCCCGCGGGATCGTGCTGTTCGGCCAGGGCTCCGAGCCAGGCCCGAGTGTCCTCGTCGTAGACCCGTGCGAGGTGAGCGGGGTCGTCGGACGCCGCGAAGTTGGGCAACGCGCCACCGGTCGACCACGGTGCCAGAGCCTCCACGACTGCCTCGCCGTGCGCGATCACCGCATCGGCGACGGGAGGCGCCAGCACTCCGATGCACAGGAGGCTGTAGGCGGCCTCGCGATGGCAGTACACGTCGGGATGCGGTCCCGGCCGGCCGAGAGCGCCGCCGAGCAGCCTCAGCTCCACGATCACCTGCGGTGAACTCGACGCGGGGCCGGTCATGACCAACACGGTCGCTGCCGCCTCCTCGTCGAATACGCGGAGCATCGTCGTGGCCTCACGTGTCGGCATCGGATCCACCGGGTCGGCATGCACCGACCCCACCGCCGCGTACGGAATGGTCGTGACCGTGTCGATGACGGTCGGGGCCGCAGCGCGCATCGGCGCGAGAACGTCGGCTGCGATCCCCGGCTCCGCGACCGATGCGAAACGCACCGCGACCACGAACTTCCCGGCCAATGGTTCCGGCACGCCGGGCAGCGGTGGAAGCTGGAGGAACGCCAGCGAGGTGTTGTGCTCCTCGGTCAGCGTGGCGCTCCACACCCGCCACGCCTCGAGTACCGCCGCCGCGTGCCGGCCGTCGTAATACAGTGCGCCCGCGTAGAACTCGGCGATCGGCAGCAGCTCCGTCTCGACCGAGGTGACGATGCCGAGTGTCGACTTGCCCCCACACAGGCCGCGGAAGAGATCGGCGTCGCTGTCCGGTGTCACCCGGCGCAGTGTGCCGTCGCCCGTGACGAGATCGAACGCGCGCACACGACTCGACGAGACCCCGTACGTCCGAGCCACCGGCCCGATTCCCCCACCGGTCAGAAATCCCGTGACGCCGGTGTTCGGCGACGACCCACACAGCGGCGCCGATCCGGACGGCGCACCGGCGTCGAGAACCTGCTGCCACAGGACCCCGGCGCCGAGCCGGGCGACGCGCGTGTCGGGGTCGATCGTCAGTTCGTCGAGATCACCGGTGAGGACCAGAATCGTGTCCGGACCGATGTGCACCGCCCCGTGTCCGGTGGCCTGCACGGCCACGCGAAGCCCGGCCTCGCGCGCTGCCCGCACGGTGGCGGCGACATCGTCCGCGGTGGCGGCCGCGACGACTGCCACCGGATCGACGGGGACGGCGACGTTCCACGGCACCGACCGCTCGTATCCGGGCTCCCCCGGACGCGACAGTGTTCCGGTGAGTGCGGCGGCGAGCGAGACCAGCAGGTCGGGGCTCGCAGAATCGACGACGGTCATGACGGATCCTCTCGACGACGCGACTCTAGCGACGAGAGGAGACTGGTCGGTACCGATCAGAAACTACTGGGACCGATCACAACGGAGCGGACGCGTCAGAATGCGCGGCACGACCGGATGTCGGACGCCAGAATCGCCTTGGCGCCGAGCTCGGCGAGCTCGTCCATCACGGCATTGTGTCCCTTGCGCGGAACCATGGCACGAATGGCCACCCACGCCTCGTCAGCGAGCGGGGACAACGTCGGCGACTCGAGGCCGGGCGTGATCTTGACGGCGTCGTCGAGGATGCTGCGCGGGCAGTCGTAGTCGAGCATCAGGTACTGCTGGGCGAAGACGACGCCCTGGACACGCGCAATGAGCTGGTTGCGCGCCTTGTCGTCGACGGGCGAGCCCGCCTGCTCGATGAGCACGCCCTCCGAATCGCACAGGGATTCACCGAACGCCACCAGGTTGTGTTGGCGCAGTGTGCGTCCCGAGCCCACGACATCGGCGATCGCATCGGCGACACCCAACTGGATGGAGATCTCGACGGCTCCGTCCAGACGGATCACGGTGGCCTCGAGGCCCCGCGCCGCGAGGTCCCGGCGGACCAGGTTGGGGTACGACGTGGCGATGCGGAGCCCGGCCAGATCGTTCGGGGTCCACTCCTTGCCGGCCGGCGCGGCGTAGCGGAAGGTGCTGTTGCCGAATCCGAGTGCGAGCCGCTCGGTCACGGGTGCGCCCGAATCGAGCGACAGATCCCGGCCGGTGATGCCGAGATCGAGCTCACCCGAGCCCACGTAGATGGCGATGTCCTTGGGACGGAGGAAGAAGAACTCGACGTTGTTGGCGTTGTCGAGCACGGTGAGATCGCGGGAATCGGCGCGGCGACGGTAGCCCGCCTCGCTCAGAATCTCTCCGGCGAGCTCGGACAGGGAACCTTTGTTGGGGACGGCGACGCGAAGCATGGTGGGACTCCTGGGGTGCGGGAAGATCGGTGGCGGTGGAAGTGGGGTGGTCCGCTCACAGATGTCGGTAGACATCCTCGAGGGAGAGGTTCTTCCCGACCATCAACACCTGGATCCAGTACAGGAGCTGCGAGATCTCCTCCGCCAGCGCCTCGTCCGTCTCGTGCTCCGCGGCGATCCACACCTCGCCGGCCTCCTCGAGGATCTTCTTGCCCTGCTGATGCACACCCGCGTCCAACGCGGCGACGGTGCCCGAGCCCTCGGGCCTGGTGGCAGCGCGGTCGGTGAGCTCGGCGAACAGGGACTCGAAGTTCTTCACGGGTGATGATTGTTCCACGACGCGGCCCGCGGACCGCTATCAGTGTCCCCCGGCGCGCGCAGACCGGAGATCGTCGAGGGTGAGCCCCTCGAGGGTCGTGCGGAACGTACGGCCCGGTCCGCTGGGCACCTGCACCTCGGAAGGCACCACCACGACGGCGCATCCCGCCGAGACGGCGGACTCGGTTCCCGTGGGCGAATCCTCGACGGCGACGCACGACGCCGTGTCGACACCGAGCAGCTCTGCGCCCCGGCGGTACGGATCGGGAGCGGGCTTCGCGTGCGTCACCTCGTCGCCGCACACGGTCGCGCCGAAGCGGTGACGGCCCAGCGTCTCGAGCGCGATCTCCGTCAGCATGCGCTCGGTGTTGGTGACGAGGGCACAGCCCAGACCGGCCGACTGCACCAGATCCAGCGCCGCCTCCGCACCCGGACGCCACGGCAGACCACCCGCGAACAGCTCGACAACACGGCCGTTGAGCCAGGCAGCGGACTCCGCCAGGTTCTCCGGCGACGCCTCCCGTCCCACGTGCGCGTAGACCTTCGCCAGCGCACCCATCATCGAGTTGCCCAGAGTCGACTCCCGCACCTCCGGAGTGAGCTCGCGCCCGAGGGACTCGGACAGCTCGTACACCGCGATGTCCCACAGGCGCTCCGAGTCCAACAGCGTCCCGTCCATGTCGAACAAGACGGCCTGGAGCTCAGACATCCGACCGGCCTCCGGCCTGCCCGCTCAACTCCGACCGGCTCCGGCCTGCCCGCTAGACATTGAAGTACTTCGCCTCCGGGTGGTGCAGCACGAACGCATCTGTCGACTGCTCGGGGTGCAACTGCAACTCGTCGGACAGATCCACCCCTATGCGCTGGGGTTCGAGCATCGCGACGAGCTTGATGCGGTCCTCCAGATCGGGGCACGCGCCGTACCCGAACGAGTACCGGGCACCGCGGTACTCGAGCTTGAAGTACCCCTCCACGTCGGACGGATCCTGATCCACGAGGGAGCGGCCGCTGGGCAGCACCAGTTCCTCGCGGACGCGGCGATGCCAGTACTCTGCGAGCGCCTCGGTGAGCTGCACGCCGATGCCGTGCACCTCGAGGTAGTCGCGGTACGCATCCGCCTTGAAGAGCTCGTTGGCGAAGTCGGCGATGGGCTGACCCATCGTCACCAGGTTCATCGGCAGGACGTCGACCACACCCGTCTCACGGGCGAGGTCTCGCGACCGCACGAAGTCCGCGATGCAGAGGAACCTGCCGCGGTCCTGGCGCGGGAACGTGAACCGGAAGCGCTCCGCCGCATCGGGTTCCGGGGACTCGAGAACCACCACGTCGTCACCCTCGGACACTGTCGGGAAGTACCCGTACACCAGTGCCGCGTGCGCGAGGATGCCGTCGGTGCTGAGGCGGTCGAGCCAGTACCGCAGGCGCGGACGGCCCTCGGTCTCCACGAGGTCCTCGTAGGACGGGCCCTCACCGGCGCGTGCGCCGCGCAGACCCCACTGACCGAGGAACAGGGCACGCTCGTCGAGAAGCCCCGAGTACTCGGACAGCGAGATGCCCTTGACGATCCTGCTGCCCCAGAACGGCGGCGCCGGAAGCTCCTTCTCGACGGAGACGTCGGAGCGCTCGGGAACGACGACCGGTGTCTCCGCGGCCTTGCGCTTCTCGGCGATGCGCCGGGACCGCTCGTGCCGCTCCTTGCGCTCCGCGGTCTTCTGCTGAGCGGCGAGCGCCTCCTCGCTGTCGGGAGCCGGCGCCACACCGCGTTTGGTGTTCATGATCGTGTCCATCAGGCGCAAGCCCTCGAACGCGTCACGCGCGTACGACACCTCACCCTCGTAGACCTCGGCGAGATCGTTCTCGACATAGGACCGGGTGAGCGCTGCGCCACCGAGCATGACGGGGAACTTCTCGGCGACGCCCTTGGCGTTGAGCTCGAGCAGGTTCTCCTTCATGACCACCGTGGACTTCACCAGCAGACCGGACATGCCGATGACGTCGGCACGCTTGTCCACCGCGGCGTCGAGAATCGCCGAGATGGGCTGCTTGATACCGAGATTGACCACCTCGTAGCCGTTGTTGCTCAGGATGATGTCGACGAGGTTCTTGCCGATGTCGTGGACGTCGCCCTTGACGGTGGCGAGCACGATGCGGCCCTTGCCGTCCTCGTCGGACGCCTCCATGTGCGGCTCGAGGTGTGCCACAGCCGCTTTCATCACCTCGGCGGACTGCAGCACGAACGGAAGCTGCATCTGCCCGGACCCGAACAGCTCACCGACGGTCTTCATGCCGGACAGCAGCGTCTCGTTGATGATCGCGAGCGGCGGCTTCTCCTGCATCGCCTCGTCGAGATCGTCTCCCAGCCCGGCACGCTCACCGTCGACGATGCGGCGCTCGAGGCGATCGAACAAGGGAAGGCCGGCCAGTTCCTGCGCCCGCGACTCGCGTGCGGACGCCGCGGAGACGCCTTCGAACAGCGCCATGAGCGCCTGCAACGGGTCGTAGCCCTCGCGGCGACGGTCGTACACGAGGTCGAGCGCGACCTGGCGCTGCTCCTCGGGGATACGCGCCATGGGGAGGATCTTCGACGCGTGAACGATGGCCGTGTCGAGCCCGGCCTCCGTGCACTCGTGCAGGAAGACCGAGTTGAGCACCTGCCTCGCAGCAGGATTGAGGCCGAACGAGATGTTCGAGATACCCAGGGTGAAGTGCACCTCGGGATGACTCTCGTGCAGTCGACGGATGGCCTCGATGGTCTCGATGCCGTCCCGCCGGACCTCTTCCTGGCCCGTCGAGATGGGGAACGTCAGGGTGTCGAGGATGATGTCCGATTCCGGAAGACCCCAGTTGTCGCGGATGTCGGCGATGAGCCGCTCCGCGATGCGGATCTTCCAGTCCGCCGTCCGGGCCTGACCCTCCTCGTCGATCGTCAGCGCGACGACCGCCGCTCCGTGACGCTTGACCAGCGTCATGATGCGCTGGAAGCGCGAGTCGGGCCCGTCGCCGTCCTCGTAGTTGACGGAGTTGACCGCGCTGCGCCCACCGAGGTGCTCGAGCCCGGCCTCCAGGACTGCGGGCTCGGTGGAGTCGAGCATGATCGGCAGCGTCGAGGAGGTGGCCAGGCGCGAGGCCAGAGCCGACATGTCGGCAGCACCGTCGCGGCCGACGTAGTCGACGTTGAGATCGAGCATGTGCGCGCCGTCGCGCGTCTGGTCCTTCGCGATGTCGAGGCACTTCTGGTAGTCCTCGGCCAGCATCGCGTCACGGAACGCCTTCGAACCGTTGGAGTTGGTGCGTTCGCCGATCATGAGGATGCTGGCGTCCTGCTCGAACGGCACCGCTGCGTAGAGAGACGAGACACCCTTCTCGGGCTTCGGGTCCCGCACTCCGCGGCGCGCGTCGTGCACCGCGTCGGCGACCTGGCGGATGTGCTCCGGGGTGGTTCCACAGCAGCCACCCACCAGGGAGAGGCCGAACTCGGTGACGAAGCCGCTGAGCGCCTCGGCCAGCTCGTCGGGACCGAGCGGGTACTCGGCACCCTTGGGGCCGAGCTGCGGCAGGCCGGCGTTGGGCATGACCGAGACCGGCACGGTGGCATGCCTGCTGAGGTGACGCAGGTGCTCGCTCATCTCGGCGGGGCCCGTGGCGCAGTTGAGGCCGATCAGGTCGACCCCGAGCGGCTCGATCGCGGTCAGTGCCGCGCCGATCTCGCTGCCCAGCAACATCGTGCCGGTGGTCTCGACCGTCACGTGCGTGATGATCGGGATGCGGATGCCCAGCTGCTCCATCGCGGCCTGACTGCCGAGGATGGCGGCCTTCACCTGGAGCAGGTCCTGGCACGTCTCGATCAGGACGGCGTCGGCGCCACCGTCGATCATTCCCAGCGCAGCTTCGGCGTAGGCGTCGCGCAGCGCCCGGAACGGGGCGTGGCCGAGGGTGGGCAGTTTGGTGCCCGGCCCCATGGACCCGAGCACGAAGCGGCCCATGCCGTCTCGCCCGGTACCCATCTCGTCGGCGACCTCGCGGGCCAGGATCGTTCCCTTGTAGGACAGCTCGCGGATGCGGTCCGAGATGTCGTAGTCGGCGAGGTTGGGGAGGTTGCACCCGAAGGTGTTGGTCTCGACGGCGTCCGCGCCCGCCTCGAAGTACTCCCGGTGGATCTGGCGGAGCACGTCGGGACGCGTGTCGTTGAGGATCTCGTTACAGCCTTCGAGGCCGCGGAAATCGTCCAGCGTCAGGTCTGCGGCCTGCAGCATCGTTCCCATGGCACCGTCGCCGATGACAACACGCTGGGACAGCGCATCGAGCAGGCGTGATCGGAATTCGACAGGCATGCCCCCAAGCGTAGTGGTCTGTCCCGACAGCTCTGGTCGTAGGCTGGGCGGGTGAGTGCGCCAGAAACGCCCGAGGGCGATCTCCCCGTGGTCCAGGACCCCCCGACAGACCTCGCCGCCGGCGTCGCTGCCGAGCTGGTGGCCGGTGTCGGAGCGGACGATCAGGACTCCGCGACGGACGAGTCCGAGCTGGACGAGATCCTGCCGACCCTGCGCAGCCCGATTCTCGTCGCGGCGTTCGAGGGATGGAACGACGCGGGCGACGCCGCGAGCGGCGCGGTGGAGCATCTCGAACTGATCTGGGACGCGACGCCCCTGGCCGAGCTCGACTCCGAGGACTACTACGACTACCAGGTCAACCGCCCGACGGTCCGACAGGTGGACGGTGTGACGCGCGAGATCGAGTGGCCGTCGACGAGGTTGTCGGTGTGTTCGCCTCCCGGCAGCGACCGCGACGTCGTGCTGCTGCGCGGTATCGAGCCCAACATGCGGTGGCGGAGCTTCTGCGACGACCTGCTCGAGTTCATCGACCAGCTCGGGGTCGAGACGGTCGTGATTCTCGGCGCACTGCTCGCCGACACGCCCCACACCCGGCCCGTTCCCGTGACCGGCACCGCGTACAGCACCGAGTCGGCGGAGCAGTTCAACCTCGAGCAGACCCGGTACGAGGGCCCGACCGGCATCACCGGTGTTCTGCAGGACGAGTGCGTCAAAGCGGGGATTCCGGCAGTGTCCCTGTGGGCGGCGGTCCCGCACTACGTGTCCCAGCCGCCGAACCCCAAGGCCACCGTCGCCCTGCTCCAGCGTGTCGAGGACGTCCTCGACATCGAGGTGCCGCTCGGCGAGCTGCCGTCCCAGGCGGAGGACTGGGAGGAGTCGGTCACCGAGATGACCAAGGACGACGACGAGATCGCCGAGTACGTCCGCACCCTCGAGGAGCGCGGCGACGCCGAGGTCGACATGTCCGAGGCCGTCTCCAAGGTGGACGGCGATGCGCTGGCCGCCGAGTTCGAGCGCTACCTGCGCCGACGCGGGCCGGGCAGCTTCGGGCTGTGACGCGCGCTCGTCACCGGTGAGCGCACGACTCGCACGGCTCCGCATCGGCGCTCTGTACGCCGGTGGCTTCCTCGGCCCGTTCGGCGGCGGAGTGGTGTCCTCGATGCTGCCCGAGATGGGCGCGGATCTGGGGGTGTCCACCGGGTCGGCGGCATCGACTCTCAGCGCGTACCTGTTTCCGTTCGCTCTGGCCATGCTGGTGTCGGGCACTCTCGGCGCGCGATGGGGCCGGGTGCGCACCGTGCGCCTCGCCTACCTGCTCTACGTCGTCTCCTCGCTCCTGTGTGCGGTCGCGCCCACGCTCGACCTGTTGCTGGGTGCGCGCGCACTGCAGGGTATCGGCAATTCCTTCACGACGCCGCTGCTCCTCGCGTCACTGGCGGCCGTCACTCCCCGCGAGCGCCTGGGACGGGTGCTGGGTACCTTCGGCGCCCTGCAGGCGGCGGGTCAGACCAGTGCGCCGCTGGTCGGTGGCCTGGCCGCCGAGTTCGACTGGCGGTACGCGTTCGTCGTGCTGGCCGTCGTCGCCGCGATCCTCGGGCTGGTCGGGCTCCCCGCGGCCACCGCGCCGTCCACCCCCGGCGGTCGTCCCGAACGGTTGCGCGACGCTCTCACCGTCCCGGTCCTCCGCGTGGCAGTGGTCGCGCTCCTCGGCTGGGGCGCCCTCGGGGGACTCAACTTCCTCGTCGCCTTCCGCGCGGAGGACACGTTCGGTCTGTCCTCCACACAGCGCGGACTGCTGCTGACCGTGTTCGGGGTCGCCGGAATCCTGGTGGCACGACGCGTCGGTGGACTGATCGACCGCATCGGTCCACGTCGAGCGATCGTCGGCGCAGCTCCTGTCGGCGCAGTCCTCATCGCCCTCGCCGGCACCATGCCCAGCCTGGTGGTCGTCGGCCTCGTCTGGGCGGCAGCGGGTGTGGCCAGCCAGTTCATCCTCGTCGGCGTCAACGCCGCTGTCCTCGGCTCGTCGGGGGCGAACCGCGGCGGCGCCGTGTCGGTCGTCCAGTCGTTCCGGTTCTCCGGGGCGGCCTTCGCTCCTCTCGCGCTCACCCCGCTGTACGGGGTGCACCCGACGCTGGCGTTCGTCATCCCCGCCGTTCTGTTGGCAGTCGTCGCGCCGCTGGTGATGACCGGGCCGAAGACCTGACAGCGCGCCGGTCGCGCTCGAGAGTGAATGATGACGCCGCCGTAACACGAGCGCAGCAGTGCCGTCACCGCGTGCACGGACAGTCGACCCATGGCCAGCACTCCGAAGTTCATCCAAGGCGTCTTTCCCTTCGTCGGGCACGGCCTGGGCAAGTCCGAGCTTCTCGACGCCGCCACGGCGTACACCGTTCCGTCGGGCCTGACCGCCCAGCCGCTCTACTTCCGCGGCGGTAACTCCTCCGACGAACTGGTCGTCGTCACGCTCACGCGCGACGGAGAGTCGATGCGCGTGTTCCCGATGGGCGCGAAGGCGAGCGTCAACGTTCCGCTACGCGTCGTCGAGGACGTCGATCCCGACTCGGTCCTCGAGCTCACCGTCGCGGCGCCCGACGGCTGCAGCGGCGAGGTCGTCGTCGATTTCGGGATGATGATTTTCTGATGTCGGCTGCAGGGGAACGGCACCGCCTGCTCGTCGTCGGCAACGGAATGGCGGGGGCTCGCACCGTCGAGGAGATCCTCGGCCGCGACCCCGACAAGTTCGACGTCACGATGATCGGCGACGAACCGTACGGCAACTACAACCGCATCATGCTCTCGCACGTGCTCTCCGGCGAGTCGTCCATCGACGACGACGATCTGATGCTCAACCCCATGGCCTGGTACCGGGAGAACGGCGTCACCCTCCACGTCGGTGACCGGGCGGTCGCGCTGGACCGATTCGCCAAGAACGTGACATGCGAGAGCGGGCGAGTCGTCCCGTACGACACCGTGATCATCGCGACCGGGAGCACGACGTTCTTTCCCAACATGGACGGACTTCGAGAGGCCGACGGCAGACTGGCGCGCGGCGTCTTCGGTTTCCGGACGATCGAGGACACCAACGGGATGCTGCAGATGGCGTCCTCCCGCGACGGCATCCGCGCCGTCGTCATCGGTGGCGGACTGCTGGGACTCGAAGCCGCCTACGGTTTGCGCACTCAAGGCATCGACGTCGACGTCGTGCACTCCCCCGGTCACCTGATGAACCAGCAGCTCGACGAACGTGGTGGACGCGTGCTGCGCAACAAGATCGAGGACCTCGGCGTCGGCGTGTACACGTCCAAGCGCACCACGGCTGTGTTGCGGGACGAGAGCGGTGCCGTCACCGGGGTCGCGTTCAACGACGGTTCCACCCTGCCCGCGGACATGATCGTCGTGACGGCCGGTATCCGCCCCAACGTAGACCTCGCGCGGCGTGCCGGACTGGTGATCGAGCGCGGCATCGTCGTCGACGATCAGATGCGGTGCGAGGACGAGGGAGCGATCCACGCAGTCGGAGAATGCTGCCAGCATCGCGGTGAGGTGTACGGCCTCGTGGCTCCCTTGTGGGAGCAGGCGTCGGTCCTGGCCGACGTGCTGACCGGTGCGAATCCGGCTGCGGCTTATCATGGTTCGCGACTGACGACGAAGCTCAAGGTCGCGGGCATCGACGTTGCGGCGATGGGCGTCAAGGGTCCCGAGCGGGACACCGACGAGTTCGTGCAGTTCTACGAACCCCGCAGCGGCACCTACAAGTCGGTGGTCGTGCGCGACAACAAGCTGATCGGCGCGATGCTGCTGGGCGACATCAGCAAGGTGAGCTTCCTGACTCAGGCGTTCGACGAGAAGGTACCGCTTCCCGACGAGCGCATCAGCATGCTGTTCGACATGGGCACGCCGAGCGCGGAGACCGGCGCCGCCGAACTGTCCGACGATGTCCAGGTGTGCAACTGCAACGGGGTCACGAAGGGCGACATCGTCGCCTGCGTGCACGGCGGGGCCACCACCGTCTCCGAGGTCGTGGGAAAGACCCGTGCGGGCAAGGGATGCGGATCCTGCAAGGGCCTGGTCGCCGACATCGTCGCCTGCGCCGCCGGTGGAGCGCTCGCGGTCGATCCCGCGGCGGACTGGTACGTCCCCTGTATCCCGATGTCCAAGCCCGAGCTGATCGAGGCCGTCCGCTCGCAGAACCTCCGGTCCGTCTCCGCAGTCTTCGATGCGTTGGCCGACGCCGAGGACGCGACCGCGAAGATGCCGCTGGCCTCGCTGCTGCGCGTGGTCTGGGGACCCGACTGGGTCGACGAGCGAGGCGCGCTGTTCATCAACGACCGCGTTCACGCCAACATCCAGCGAGACGGCACCTTCTCCGTCGTGCCGCAGATGAAGGGCGGCGTGACCACCCCGGACCAGTTGCGGCGCATCGCCGATGTGGCCGACAAGTACGGGGTCCCGCTGGTCAAGGTCACCGGTGGACAGCGCATCGATCTTCTCGGCATCAAGAAGGAGGACCTGCCGAAGGTGTGGGGCGATCTCGACATGCCGTCCGGGTTCGCGTACGGCAAGAGCATGCGCACCGTGAAGACCTGTGTCGGCAGCGATTTCTGCCGTTTCGGGCTCGGTGACTCCACCGCACTCGGCATCGCGATCGAGGAACGGTTCCAGGGTCTCGAAACTCCCGCAAAGCTCAAGCTGGCCGTGGCCGGATGCCCCCGCAACTGCTCCGAGGCGCTCTGCAAGGACTTCGGTGTGGTGGCCGTCGGCGACGGCCGCTGGGAGATCTACATCGGCGGCGCGGCCGGCGCACACATCCGCAAGGGCGACGTCCTCGCCACGGTCGACTCCCCCGAGGAGGTCCTGACCCTCGCGGGCCGATTCATCCAGTACTACCGCGAGGAGGCGAAGTGGCTTGAGCGGACCTACGCCTTCGTCCCGCGGGTCGGCCTCGAGACGTTGCAGCGACTGCTCGTCGACGACGCCGAGGGTCTCTGTGCAGGACTCGACGAGCGCATCCAGATATCCATCGACGGCTACACCGATCCGTGGAAGGAACGCGCGGCGCCGCGGTCACCGGCCCAGTTCGCGCCCTCCCTCCCGCTTCTCCCGCTGCCTCAGGTGCCGGTTCGATGACGACGGCACAGGCGACCGTGGTGGGAACCGTCGACGATCTCACCCCCGGCGAGGGCCGGACCTACGTGGTCGACGGACGACAGATCGCCGTCTTCCTCCTGACCGACGGGACGGTCCGCGCCATGGACGCGGTGTGCCCCCATCGCGGCGGGCCGCTGGCGGACGGGCAGATCGACGGGGCCGTCGTCGTGTGTCCACTGCACCAGTACCAGTTCTCCCTGGACACCGGCCGGTGCACCACCGACGGCATCGGAACGGTCGCGACCCACCGTGCCGACGTCGTCGACGGGCAGGTGGCTGTCCGACTGTCCTGACCGCCTACCCTGTTGCAGTGACCGAATCCGCCGACTCCTTCGTGGTGGACGACAGGCTCCGGCTCTTCTCGTTCGCGACAGCCGAGAAACGGGCCGACTACCTGCGGGTTCTGCGCGCTTTCGAACATGCACGCACCGGCTACGTCGTTCTTCTGCACGCCGGCGAGGTGGCCGAGATCCTGGCCCGCACCGACGGCGGCGACACTCTGACCGGCGTCGAGATCGGCCCGCTGCTCGAACAGTTGCACACGTGGGGCGTCCTCGAACGCAGCTACGACGGCACCCGCGCGGCCACGCTCGCCGAGTACCGCAATCGCCACTACGTCTACCAGTTCGGTCAGGTCGGCTACCAGGCATACCGCGCCGTCGAGGACGTCCTGGCCGCCCGCCCCGAGGACGCCTCGCTCTCGCGTCTGGTGCTGCCCGAGCTGCTCGCCGACCTGGAGGATCTCGCGGCGGCGAACCTCGCCGGGGACGCCGAGCTGGTGTACCGCAAACTCGATCGGCTCGACACCGCTCTCAACGACATGGCCACACGCGCCGCGCACTTCTACCTGTCGCTGGGCGACCTCGTCCGCACCACGGACGTCACACCCGAGTCGTTCCTGGCACACAAGGACGCATTGCTCTCCCACATGCGGGAGTTCTCCCTCGACCTCGCCCGCTTCGGCCCCAAGCTCACCGCCGCCATAGAGCGGGTGGATGCCACCGGACTCGACTCGCTGCTCGACCGGGTGGCAGCCAGTGACGAACGCGTCTTCCTCAGCCGCGAGGAGCGCCGCGCCGACTGGGCGGGCCGGTGGACCGGTCTCGTGCACTGGTTCACCTCCACCGACGGCGAGCTCACCGAGTCGGATCGTCTGCGGGAGGGCACCATGAGCGCCATCGCCGCCGTGCTGTCGCTGCTGCGCCGCGTCACCGAGACCCGCAGGGGCGGAGTCAGTCGCGAGTCCCAGCTGCGACATCTCGCCGGGTGGTTCGCGTCCGCTCCCTCCGAGGAGTCCGCCCACGCCCTGTTCGGTGCCGTGTTCGGCCTCGGCCGGCCTCGTCACCTGTCGATGGTCCACCCCGACGACGACATCATTCCCACCACGCGATCGTGGTGGGACGCTCCGCCTGTCGAGATCTCGCGCACGCTCGCCGAGACCGGTCGGCCCCCCGCCGCCGGTGCTCCTGCCAGGGTCCACCGCAACGACGCCGGTGTCCGGCGTCTGCGCGAGGAACAGCTGAGCGTGCAGCGTCGCCGCGCTCAGGCCGCGCGATCACTCGCCGAACACGGGGTGTACGAACGGGATCTGACCAACGAGGAGACCGACGTGCTGCTCGGGCTGCTCAACGCCGCCCTCACCGCACGCGTCCCGGTCAGCGGCCGCGTGGGCAGCTCGACCGGCTCCGAGGGTGGCGTCACCCTGACACTGGCACCGCACGAGCAGTCCACCGTGGTGCGCACCGAACGCGGTCTACTGCACCTCGAACGGCTGTCACTCACCATCGGCGCGCGGCGATGAGAGCACGCACCATTCCGAGCCTGGCACTCGACTCGTACCAGCGCGCCGCCCGAGTCGTGTTGTCCCACCACCTGATCACCCGCACCTACCCGGACCGCATCGCCCTGCCCCTGGTTCGCCGATGGGCCACGGAACTGCGCGAGGACATGCTCGATCTCTTCGGATACCGACTCGAGGTCACGGAGACCACGGCCCGGCTCTACCCCGTACTCGACCGGTTGGACGCGAGTCGACCGGCCCGCACGACCTCCGACCGCGTCTTCGACCGTCGCCGCTACGCATTCCTGGCGCTCACCCTGGCGGCACTCGGTCGCGCGGGTGACCAGATCACGTTGTCCGAGTTGGCGGTTCAGGTCGCCTCCGATGCCGGACGGGTGGTCGGGGTCGACCTCGACACCGAACGCGCGACCGACCGGGACGCCTTCGTCGACGCCGTCGGCTGGTTGTCCGTTCGCGGTGCGATCACCCTGGCCGACGGCGATGCCGGCGGGTGGGCGCACAACCCCGACGCGGGAGAGGCCTTGTACGACATCGACCGCTCCGTCGTCGTGGCCCTGTTTCGTCCACCGCGCGCGCTCCAGCATCTGCGCAGCACGGCACACCTGCTGCACAGCACCACGGACGACCCGGCCGATCGCGCTCGCCGTGCCCGCCGTGCGCTCGTCGAGCAGCCCGTGGTCCACGGCCCCGACTCGGTGCCGGACGACCGGTCCGTCGAGGATGTCCGGCTGCTGACCGGACTGTCCGTCGAACGCCGGGCGGAGGGCATCGCGCTCATCGACACGTCGGGACGCCTGTCGGACATCAGGTTTCCGTCCACCGGCACGGTCGCGCAGGTCGCCCTTCTCCTCGCCGGTGAGATCGCGGAGCGGGTACTCGATCCCGATGCCGACGATCGGACCATGCTCGAGGCGGACATCGACCCTACCGACGCGCTGCTCGCGGCCCTCGACAGCGCGATCCCGGACGGCGGCGTCGTGGACGACCTGGTCGACGACTCTGTCGCCCCGGACACGGTGGAGGCGTCGGACGAGACGATCCGGCACCCGTTCGTCGCGGACTCCTGGCTCGACGAGACCGTCGGCGCCCTCGTCGACGCCTACGGCCGCACCTTCGCCGCTCAGTGGCAGGCGGACCGTGCCGGTGTTCGCGCGGCCGCTGTCGCACTCCTGACGAACCTCACTCTGGTGGCACCGGTACGCGGGGGCATCGTCGCGTTGCCGGCCCTGGCGCGCTATCGGGGAGTGGTCGTCACCGTCCGAGAACAGGCGTCCGCCGGCCTCTTTCCCACCGATCACACGAGCACCCTCGAGGAGCACACCCCGTGACGCGCAGCACCCGATTCCGGCCCACGCGCGCCGGCATCATCAACCTCTGGGACTACCGCGATCAGGAGTTCTCGTTCGCCGACGGTCGGCTGGTGTTGCGTGGCCCCAACGGATCCGGCAAGACCAA
This sequence comes from Rhodococcus sp. SORGH_AS_0301, assembly GCF_030818285.1. Lineage (NCBI taxonomy): Bacteria > Bacillati > Actinomycetota > Actinomycetes > Mycobacteriales > Nocardiaceae > Rhodococcus > Rhodococcus sp. SORGH_AS_0301. The sequence goes on along the minus strand of NZ_JAUTAC010000002.1, from coordinate 1,849,805 downwards.
GGCACTCGAGGTGCTGTTCCCGTTCGTGTTCGACGGCCGGATCGAGCCGCGTCGCCTCAACCCGTTCGCGGGTGAGGAACGCACCATGAAGTCCAATCTGCTCTACCGCGGCCAGGATTCGGCGCACTCGTACGTGTGGATGGAGTTCGCACGTGGCGATCGGGACGAGCCCGAAGCGGTGACCGTCGGCATCGGCATGCGTGCGACACGGTCGGCGGACAAGGTGACGCGCTGGTACTTCGTCGCCGACGGCCGCGTGGGCGTCGACTTCTCGCTGCTGGGCACCGACGACAGGCCGCTGACGAAGAAGCAACTGGCCGAGCAGATCGGGACCGACGCCATCGTCGATCGGCCGGTGGACTACCGCGCCGCCATCGACGCGCGACTGTTCGGTCTCGGCGCCGAGCGGTACGACCAGCTCATCACCCTGATTCTCACGCTGCGACGCCCGCAGTTGGCGAAGAACCTCGACCCGAAGGGCTTGTCCCGTGCGCTGTCCGACGGACTGCGCCCCCTCGACGAGCACCTCGTCCTCGAGGCGGCGCGCTCCTTCAGCGACATGGAGGAGGTGGGCCGCGCCCTCGAGGGACTGGTGCAGGCCGACCACGCGTCGAAGAGGTTCGTCGAGGTCTACTCGAAGTACCTTGCCGTCCAGGCGCGCACCGACGTCGATCAGGTCGGTCGACGTCTCGAGGCCGTCGACCACGCCACCGTCGCCCTCTTCGCCGCCAAGGGCTTGCGTGAACGACGACGGGTCGAGCGCGTCGAGGCGGAGAAGCGGTACGAGGCAGCCGAGCGCGCACTCGATCTCGCCGTCGCCGACCAGCAGACCTTGCAACGGTCCACCGCCTACGAGGGCAAGCAGCAGCTCGACGATCTCGCGGATGCGGTCCGCAAGCTCGAGGTGTCCACCGTGCAGCAGCGCGACAAGGCTCGCAAGGCGACGGAGGCCGTCGACGTCCGGCGACGAGAGGCAGACGAGGCCGCAGTGGCGCTGCGGGAGTCGACCGCGTCGATCGTCCGCGCCGAGGACGAGCTCCTCGCGGCCGCCGAGGACGCCGGCATCGCCTGGACGCCACTCCCCCGCGACGCCCGTACCGACCAGATCACGGCAGCGGTACGCGGTCATGCCGAGGAGCGGGACGGGGACGTCCGGGCCGTGCGTGCCGCGCTGTCCGTCGTCGACCGTGCCACCACCGAGCGTGCCCGTACCGAACGGGCCGCCGACCGCGCCCACACACTGCACGACGCCGCGGTGGCCTCCGTCCGCGAGGCCGAGGCCGCCGTCGAGTCGTCCCGTGCCGCGACAGCGGAATCGCTGCGCGCGTGGTGGGCCACGCACGCCTCGGTGCTGGACGACGGCGAGATCTTCGAGTCGTTGCACACCGCGCTCGCACGCATCGGTGAGGACGACGCACCCACGCTCGGCGAGGTACTCGGCGACGGAGTTCGCGAGCTGCTCGACACGGTGCGGGACCGACGGAGTGCTGCACTGCAGGACCGGGACGACGCGGCGCGCACCATCGCCGAGTCGACGGCCGAGCGCGCGTCGGTCGCCGCCGAGCACGACGACGCTCCCCCGGCGCTGCGCACCCGTACCGGCGACCGTGCGGGTCTCGACGGCGCACCGTTCTGGACACTCGTCCGCTTCGCCGACGACGTCAGCGCCGACGATGCCGCGGACCTCGAGGCCGCGCTCGACGCGGCCACCCTGCTGGACGCGTGGGTCGCCGACACGGCTCCGACGGGGCTCGTCTCGGATCAGTACCTGACCGCCACCACACCGGTGAGCGGGCGATCGCTGGCCGACGTCCTCGTCGTCGAGGACGACATCCCCGTGCAGCACAGCACCGTGCGGGCGATCCTCGACTCGATCGCTCTGGACGACGTGGGCAGTTCTGTGGGGGTCGGACGGGACGGGAGCTTCGCGCACGGTCTCGTGCGCGGCGCGCACCACAAGGACGCCGCCGAGTACATCGGCGCGACGGCACGAGCTGCACGGCGCACGTCCCGCATCGCGGAGATCGACGAGGCCCTCGAGGTGGCCACCGCGCGGCGCGACGAGGCCGATCGAGTCGCCGAGCAGTGTCGAGAACGTCTCGACTCGATCCGCGCCGCCGTCTCGACGGTTCCTCGTACGTCGGAGGTCACCGCGGCGCTCCGAGCGGTCACGTCGGCCGCCGGCGCTCTCCGATCGACGACCGAGTCGGTCGCGTCCGCCGACCGAGAACTGGACCACGCGATCGCCGAACTGTCTGCCGCCGAACGACGTCTGCGGACGGACGCCGTCGCGCGGCGGGCTCCGTTCACGCCGCGAGACCTCGACGCGCTCGCGGCGGCGATCCGCCACTTCGAGAACACCGGTTCCGCCATCCTGCGCCACCGCGGCGACGCGGACCGGTCCGCCGAGCGCGACCGGGAAGCTGCCGGGCGCCTCGACGAGGCCATGATTCTGGCCGAGGAGTACGCGGAGGAAGCGGCCATCGCCGAATCCGACTACGAGCAACAGCACGCCAAGTTGGAGATGCTGCGGGACTCGCTCGGTGCGAGCGCCGAGAAGATCGATGCCGAACTCGACGTGATCAGGATGCGCATCGAGGCGTGCAAGACCGAGCAGCGCGCCGCCACGAAGGCGGACCGTGAATCGGGCGAGGCCATCGGCAAGGCGGAGGGCGCGCACGAGACGGCCGTCGCCGGACTGACGACCGCGTTGACCGAAGCGCTCAGCGACGCCGCGCGACTGGCTCCCTACGCGCACCGCGATCTGCTGGCGGTGCTCGGTGCGGCGCGCGACTGCTCCTGGCCGGCGAGCGACGCGGCCTGGTCGACGGTCGAGCAACTGCTCTACCGAACCGACACGGCTGCCGGGCCAGACGAGGCCCCGGACGTGCTGCCCCCGGAAGTGCACCGACTGCACACCGAGCTGACCGAGGCGACGGCGCAGGTCAAGGTCAGCGATGCGAGCCGCCGCTCCACACGCAGCGCGCTGACGGCGGCGTTGCAGGAGTTCGACGCTCAGCTGGCCGCGTCGGGTCAGGATTTCCGGCTCAGTTGGGACGCGGCCGACGGGGTCACGGTGGTGCGGGTGCAGGACGAGCAGGGCCACTCCACCATCGCCGACTTCGCGGATCGCATCGACGCGGCACGACGCGACCAGGAGACGCTGCTCACCGATGCCGAGCGCCGTATCCTTGAGGACGCTCTGCTCACCGGCCTGGCGCAGCAGATCCACGAGCGCACGGTCGACGCCCGCGAACTGATCGCCCGTATGGGATCGGAGATGAAGCAGCGCCGCATGTCGTCGGGCAACACCATCGGCGTGCACTGGGTGCTCGCGGACAACCTCGACGACAGCACCCGTGCCGTGTCGAAGCTGCTCGAGCGGGACGCCTCCGCGCTCGGACCCGAGGAACTGGCCGAGATGCGTGTGCACTTCGCGGCACAGATCCGGACGGCGCGGGCGCAGCATCCTGAGCGCTCGTACCCCGAGATCCTCAGTGCCGCACTGGACTACCGGCAGTGGCGCGTCTTCGCGTTCACGCTCATCTCCGGTGACGGCTCCGAGGACAGGCTCACCGTCGCACGCCACAGTGCGCTCTCGGGCGGCGAGCAGTCGGTGTCGCTGCACCTCCCGCTCTTCGCGGCGGCGCACGTGATGCTGTCGTCCGCGGACCCGCACTCACCGCGGTTGCTCGCACTGGACGAGGCGTTCGCGGGTGTCGACGACAACGGTCGCAGCGAACTCCTCGGTCTCAGTGTGCAGTTCGACCTGGACCTCTTCATGACGGGCTACGACCTCTGGATCACCTACCGCGACGTGCCAGGGTGCGCCCACTACGACCTCGCGCACTCGACGGTCGAGAACACCGTCAGCGCAGCGCTTCTCGTGTGGGAGAACGGGGAGTTGCTCGCGGAGCACGACGGGTCGGACCTGGCGGCGGCACTGGGCTCGCCGTTGAGCCGCCGCGTCGACCTCCCCGCGGAGGGTGGGCTGGACTTCGCCGAGGTGTGATGGTGGGTGTTCTGCTCCTCTCGTGACCCCATTCGAGCGGGAACCCGCTTGAAAGCTGGGCGAGCGGAGCAGAACCATCACCGCCGCGCGTGCCGACGACGTCGTACCTCCGCGACGATCTCGTCGGCGACGGCACCGGGATCCTTCAGCACGTCGAACGCGGCATACCGCAGAACTCGCAGATCGCCGAGGATCAGAACGTTCTGCCGTCGCCTGTCGTGGCGAAACACCTTCGGTGCACTGTGGAATGCGTACCCGTCCACCTCCACCACCAGGTTGGCGAGCTCGTCGTAGAAGTCCACCACGAACGCACCCACCCGGACATTGGTCTGCATGCGGAGATGTCGCCGAATCAGCTCACGCCCGAGAACTCGCTCGGGCTCGGAGGCGAAGCCGCGCGCAGCGGTGTCGACGAGGCGCCGCGCACGGATGTGCCCGCGCCGGCCAGGTAGTGCGTCGAGGAGCGCGCGAACGCGGTTCTCGTCGACCTCGTGCACCAGAGCGTCGTCCACGAGCCGCTCGGCAGCGGCATCGCTCAGCACCGCCGCGCAGTCGATGAGGGTCTGCTCCCGAGTGGTGACCGGCAACCCCAGCACCTCGTCGCAGGCACCCTGCCTGCGTCTGTGCACCGTCAACCATTCAGGTGCCCGTGGCCTTGCGAATTCGCCGACCAGAGCGTGAACACCGGACGGTTCGCCGATCCACCCGTACAGCCGGGCAGCACTCGTATGACTCAGCAACGCGTCGGGGCGCCACAGAGTCACGGCCAGGCAGCGGTCGAACCAGGCGGGCTCCTCCTGGCAGAAGACTCCGGGCAGCACGCGGTGGAAGCGTCGACGAATTGTCGTGGCGGACATTCCGGCACCGGTCAACTGGGCGAGGGTCGACACTCGAGTGACGGGCACAGCATCGACGATGGCCCATCGCGGACACTGCCCGATGACGGCGATCTGCGGCGATGGTCGACCCCGGGGACGGACGGCTACCTGTGGATGTGGAGTTTCTGCTCCGCTCGAGCGCCGAATCGGCGGGATCCCGCTAGATATCGCACCGAGAGGAGCAAAAACACCACTCCCGACGAGCTAGAGCTTCACACCCAGCAGCGCGTCCACCGCCAGCGACACCAGCCCCGGCGCCGCGGGGTCGGAGCCGCCGAGCGTCACGGCGTCGTGTGCCCACGCATCGATCGCGTCGAGTGCCTTGGCGGAGTCGAGATCGTCGGCCAGGTGCTGGCGCACGCGGGCGACGGTGTCCTCGGCGGACTGTGCCGACTCGAGCGCCACGGCCTTGCGCCACAACGCGAGTCGGTCCTGCGCAGCGGCGAGGATCTCATCGGTCCAGGTGCGGTCCTGCCGGTAGTGGCCGGCGAGGAGACCGAGGCGGATGGCACCGGGATCGACGCCCGCAGCGGTGAGCTTCGAGACCAGGACGAGATTGCCCAGCGACTTGGACATCTTCTCGCCGTCGAGGCCGATCATGCCGGTGTGCACGTAGTGTCGCGCGAAACGGTCTGCGCCCGTGAGCGATTCGGCGTGAGCCGCGGAGAATTCGTGGTGCGGGAAGATGAGGTCACTGCCGCCACCCTGCACGTCGAAGCCGGATCCGATGCGGTTCAACGCGATCGCCGCGCACTCGATGTGCCAGCCGGGGCGCCCCGGACCGAACGGCGAGGGCCACGACGGCTCGCCCGGACGCTCGGCCTTCCAGACGAGGGCGTCGAGAGGGTCGCGCTTGCCGGGGCGGTCGGGATCTCCGCCGCGCTCGGCGAAGAAGGTGTCCATCGTCGCCCGGTCGTACCCGGACTCGTAGCCGAACTGCTCGGTGGCGTCCGCGCGGAAGTACACGTCGGGGTACTCGGCGTCGTCCACCACGTAGGCAGCGCCCGAGGCGACGAGCTTCTCGACGAGCTCCACGACCTCGGTCACGGACTCGACCGCGCCGATGTAGTCGCGCGGCGGGATGACGCGGAGCGCGGTCATGTCCGACCGGAAGAGGTCGGTCTCGCGCTGTCCGAGCGACACCCAGTCGTCGCCGTCGCGTGCCGCGCGCTCGAAGAGCGGGTCGTCGACGTCGGTGACGTTCTGGACGTAGTGCACGTCGTGGCCGGCGTCGCGCCAGACCCGGTTGACGAGGTCGAACGTCAGGTAGGTGGCCGCATGGCCCAGGTGCGTCGCGTCGTACGGGGTGATGCCGCAGACGTACATGGTGGCGGTCGAACCGGGCGCGACGGGACGCACGGCGCGATCGGCCGTGTCGTACAAACGGAGCGGCGGGCCCTCGCCCGGCACGCTGGGAACGTCCACTTCGGGCCACGACTGCATGGGTGAAGACTATCCGGTCGGGCCGGAGCCGCCGCCGCGTGCCCGGTCTAGAACGCGGGCCAGGGAATGGGCCTGCTGGAGTCGGGCGCCGGCATGACCGGTTCCGCGAGCAACCGCGACACGCGACCGGCCAGCGCCTCGATCTCCTCGTCGGTGATGTGTGGCGCGAGGGTGTCCCCGAAGGCACCGCGCAGGTCGCGGGAGAAGTCGACGAGGTCGGCCACCAGAGCGGCGTCGACGGGTCGACCGGCCCACCCCCACAGCACGGTCCGCAGCTTGTTCTGCCGGTGCAGGGCGATGCCGTGGTCCACGCCGTACACGGAGCCGTCGAGTGCCTCGAGCACGTGTCCGCCCTTGCGGTCGGCGTTGTTGATGACGACGTCGAGAACAGCCATCCGGTGCAGCCGCGGATCGTCCGCGTGCACCAGTGCCACCTCGTCGCCGGCATCGTCGTAGGCCCGGAGCACGGGGATGTAGGACGAGGGCACGAGGTCGGGGCGGCAGAGGTCCACCATGTCGTAGCCCTCGCCCTTCTCGGGGAGGCGCTCGACGGTGTCGATCCACCGCTGCACCATGCCGACACCGAGCGGACCGTCCCGTAGCACGGTCGTGGGCACGACGCCCCAGCCCAGTGCGTCGGAGATCAGGTAGGACGAGATCTCGCGGCCCGCCAGCGTGCCGTCGGGGAAGTCCCACAACGGCTGTTCCCCGCGCACCGGCTTGTAGACACATCGCAGTGCCGGCGCCGGATCCTCACGCTCGATCTCGCACACGAGCGTCGCGTTGGACGCCTGCACCACGCGACCGACGATGGTCATCTCGCCGTGCGCGAGCAGGTCCGTGTCGTCGTCGGTCCAGGGCGCGGTGGCGTCGCCGGCGGAGGTCAGGACTCGTCCCCGAACTCGGTGGTGTCGCTTCCCAGCACGGTGCCGCGCCGGTACCCGTTGGTCCGCACGCACATGTGACCACCGGGCGCGAGGGGCTCACCGCAGAGCGGGCACGGGGGCCGACCGGCAGCGATGACGCGCTCGCTGCGCGCGGCGAACTCACGGGCCTGCTCCGGACTCAGGAACACCCGCACGGCGTCCGGACCCTCGTCCGTGTCGTCGAGCACCACCGACTCGTCGATCTCGGTCTCGGTGATGGCGAGCAGCTCCACCACGACGGCGCCGGCGTCGGCGTCCCAGCCCAGACCCATGGTCCCGACCCGGAACTCGGCGTCCACGGGCATCACCAGTGGGTCGACGTCGCTCGGATCGGCTTCCTCGGGTGGCACATCGGTACCGAAGCGCCTCGCCACCTCGTCGAGCAGGAGCCCGACACGGTCGGCCAGGACCTGAACCTGCTGCTTCTCGAGCGCCACCGACACCACTCGGGCGTCGTGCACTGCCTGGAGGTAGAAGGATCGATCGCCGGGCTCACCCACCGTTCCGGCGACGAACCGGTCGGGGGTGCGAAAGACGTGAATCGCGCGTGGCATATCTGCACCTCCAAAGATCGCGCCGCCGAACTGCCGCGGCTGTGACTCCCATTATCCGCGTGTTGTCACTGTCCGGTGGAACCACCGGGGACGGCGTCCGATTCCGACGCGGTCGGAGCCTGGTCGGACGGGGCCTCGGCAGTGGTGTCCGTCTCGGCGGGCGGCGTCGGAACGAACTGCGTCAGATCCCCACCGAGATCGCCGAGACGATGGACGAACGGCCGCGTCTCGGTGTACCGGACGACACTGATCGACGCCGGGTCCACCACGATGCGCTGGAACTGGTCCAGGTGCGACCCCAGAGCATCGGCCAGGACGGACTTGATGACGTCGCCGTGCGAACAGGCCACCCACAGCACGTCGGCGCCGTGCTCGGCGGCGAGCCGCGCGTCGATCTCACGGATCGCGCGCACCGCCCTGATCTGCACGTCGGCGAGGCTCTCACCCCCGGGGAAGACGGCAGCGGACGGGTGCTGCTGCACCACCTTCCACAGCGGCTCCCCCACGAGATCCTTGATCGGCTTGCCGGTCCACTCGCCGTAGTCGACCTCGAGCAGCCGATCCTCCACGACGGGTTCGAGCTCGCGCGCCGCAGCGAGAGGCGCGATCGTCTGTTCGCACCGGAGCAACGGTGATCGCACGATCGCCGCGAGCGGAAGCACCTCGAGACGGGCGACGACACGCTCCGCCTGCTCCCGACCGAGATCGTCGAGTTCCACGCCGTCCGACCTGCCCGCGAGCGTGCCGGCCGTGTTGGACGTCGAGCGTCCGTGGCGCAGAAGTATGACCGTCATGACCTCAGCCTAGTGAGACGCGAGGGGCGCCCGGCGTCGCGGTGGCATCAGTTCGCTGCGACGACACCTGTGGCGAGGAGGCCGAGAACCGCGACGCCGACGACGATGCGGTACCCGACGAACCAGTACAGCGAGTGGTTCTCGACGAAGCGCAGCAACCAGGCGATGGAGGCGTACCCCAGTACGAAGGCCACGAGCGTCGCCACGACGAGCTGGGAACCCGATGCCTGCAGACCTTCGCCCGCCGGTTCGAAGGCATCCGGCAAGGAGAAGAGTCCGGACGCGGTGACGGCCGGGATCGCGAGCAGGAACGAGAAGCGGACTGCGGCGGCACGCGTCAGCCCCATGAACAGACCGGCACTCGTGGTGGCGCCGGATCGGGACACGCCCGGGATGAGCGCGAGACACTGCGCCGCGCCCATGACGAGGCCGTCGCGGGTGGTGAGCTTCTCGATCGGTCGCGTCTGTCGGCCGACCTTCTCCGCGACGGCGATGACCACGGCGAACACGATGAGCAGCGTCGCGATGATCCACAGGTTGCGCGCACCCGTCCGGATCGCGTCCTTGAAGACGAAGCCGAGCACCCCGATCGGGATGGTGGCGAAGATGACGTACCACCCCATGCGGTAGTCCAGCGTGTCGCGCTGGGACTTGTCGGCGATACCGCGGAACCACGCCGCGACGATGCGCCCGATGTCGCGGGCGAAGTAGAGCAGGACCGCGGCCTCGGTACCGAGCTGCGTCACCGCGGTGAACGACGCGCCGGCGTCGTCACCGAAGAAGACCTCGGAGACGATGCGCAGGTGTGCAGAGGAGGAGATGGGGAGGAACTCGGTCAACCCCTGCACGGCGCCGAGCACGAGGGCCTGCACCCAGGACATCGATTCCGCGATCATCGCTGCTCTCCTGCCGTCCGATTCCGCGGCGCGCAGACGCCACCGACGAGGTTTCCTGTCGAAGTCACGAGGCACGACCGTACTAGGGTCGTGCCTCGACCACCGTGTCGGCAGGACGAGACACGGACGGAACACGGCGAAACGGATGCACTGCCTTCATGAAGCACAGAACGGTCGGGAGCAGCGGGCTGCGGGTGTCACGCCTGGGGCTCGGAACGGGTGAATGGGGACGCGGAGTCGACGGTGACGACGCCGCGGCGCAGGTGACGGCGTTCGTCGACGCGGGCGGGACCCTCGTCGACGCGTCCGCCTCGTATGGAGACGGACGCGCGGTGCGGGTGTTGGCCGAAATCGTCGACGACGTGGTTCCGCGCGGTGAGCTGGTTCTCAGCATCGATTCCGGCGTCTCGCGTCCGGACACCTCGGGGCACTGGACCGTCGACTGCTCGCGGCGCGCGCTCCTCGCAGACCTGGACAGGACACTGCGCGAGCTCGGCACCGATCACCTCGATCTGTGGAGCGTCGGCGCGTGGGATCCGCAGACCCCTCTCGGTGAGGTGGCGGCGACTCTGGAGCACGCGGTCTCGTCCGGGCGGGTCCGCTACGCGGGTGTTCGCGGCTTCACGGCGTGGCAGCTGGCCACCGTGTCGGCGTCCGTCGACATCACCGCGGCGCAGGCGGAGTACTCCCTGCTCGCGCGCGGCGCCGAGGACGAGCTGTTCCCCGCGGCCGACCACCACGGCGTGGGCGTTCTCGCTGTGTCGGCTCTGGCGGGCGGCGTGCTCACGGGCAAGTACCGGGACGGTGTGCCCGCGGATTCACGCGGCGCGGACGATCACCGACGCCACGCGCTCGCACCCTTCCTCGGTGAGGACGGCGGGAAGGTGGTCGAGGCTGTCCTCACGGCGGCCGACGGTCTGGGCACGTCGCCACTCGCGGTGGCTCTGGCGTGGGCCCGAGATCGCCCCGGTGTCGCGTCGGTCGTGGTCGGGACGCGGGACATCGGTCAGCTGACGGGTGTGTTGGCCGCCGAGGAGGTCGCGCTTCCGTCGGCCATCACCTCCGCGCTGGACGACGTCAGTTCCTGACCGTCACTTCGGGTCGATCGCGTTGCCCAGCCGCCCGAGCAGCGATCGCAGGAGTGTGGTGTCGGGCGGCTGCGGCGAGTCGAGCGGACGGACGTCGGCGACCGCGTCCCGGACCGCGGCGACGATCGAGCGCTCGTCCGAGAGGTCGACGTCCGTGACATCGCGCTCCGCGACCGCGTCGACGTCGAGATCGTCGGGAACGGCCTGCGCCAGGTCGGAGCGGTAGACCTCCACGCGCAACGACTTACCGCGTACCCGGAAGGCGAAGCTCCGCCCGTCCGGAGTGGACCCGAACCCGTGGGCGTGCGCCCCCACCGACACGTCCTCCACCGAGAACTCCGTATTGCTCGGCCCCGTCATGCGCCCTCCCTCGCTCTCTCTCGTCGACAGGCACTCGTCGAAACGTACAGACGCGTCATGGTGGACACATCCCTCCCCTGTGCTCGCGCCGGGACGGCGAGATGATCGGATGAGAGAAGACCTGAAGGAGAATCACCCCCATGGCACCCCGACCGACCAGTGCCCAGTCGGCACGACGCAGCAGTACCCGTTTCGTCCTTCTCGGCCTCGCCCTGGTGACGACGGTCACAGCAGGATGCGCGAACTCCGACGATCCGGAGCAGCTGAACACGCGTGAGCCGGAGGTCGCCGCGGTGTCCCCCGACACGACCGTCACGCCGGCGGGCGTCACGGCCGACCCGCGCTTCGGCGGTCCGGCCACCGTCGACGGCCTCGCGATCGAGCCTCGCGACCGGATCGCCGGGATCCTCACCGACGACGGTACGACGCTGCTGCTGACCCCGCTCGACTCGGAGGATAATCCGCGCTCGGTGCGACTCTCCGCACCCGGCACATCCGTCTCCGCCGGCAGGGACGGCGAACTGTTGGTCACGTCGTCGTCGGGCATCAGCCGGGTGGACGCGCAGTCCGGTGAGGCGACCGACGTCGCGATCGACGGCGGCGCCGCCTCGGTGACGCCGTGGGACGACGGGTACGCCGTCGGGACGCCGACCGGAACCGTCGTGATCACGGGAGCCGACGGCGCGGTCGAGAGCACCATCCCCGGTCAGGCGTCGGTCGACGGTCTCGTACGCACCGGAGACGATCTGGTGTCCCTGGACACCCGGCAGACGTCGGTGACGTCCGTGAACGTCGGTGCCGAACGTCTCGGCGCCGCGCTGCGCGCAGGCGACGGGGCCACCCGCATGACCGGATGCGCCGACGGTGCCGTCGTGGTCGCCGACACGACCGACGACGAACTGCTCGTCTTCACGGGCGACCCCGATCTGATCATGCGACAGCGCTACCCCGTCGCCGGTTCCCCGTTCGCCGTCGCGTGCGAGGACGACGGCACCGTGTGGGTGACCGTGACCGCACTGAACGAGGTGGTGGGATTTGACATCACCTCCGGAATTCCTGTCGAGTCGGCACGGTTCCCCACAGTGCGCCAGCCCGACTCGCTCGCCGTGGACTCGCAGTCCGGCGAACTTTTCGTAGGCTCGAACAGTGGCGCCGGGGTCCAGGTGATCCCGACCCGGGCGTGAGTGCCCGCGAGGACGAGAGCGAGATCCGTGAACCGGAACAACCGTGCGATGCCCGTCGGCTGGGAGACCCAGTCGGACGACTGGGAGTACGTGCCCATCAAGCTGCCGCCGGACGTCACCCGAGTGACGGCCTCGATGCGGCTGGCCATCTCCGCCGAGTTCGGTGGGTGGGAGCTCTCCCGGGTCCGGCTGTACACCGACGGCAGCAGGCGAGTACTTCTCAAACGACGCAAGACCGCGCACCACGTGCCCGATCCCGGTCTCTGACCGAGTGGCGGCGCCGCACCACCGACGAGATTCCCCGACGAGAGGTTTCCAGGCTGTGAGCCCGTACCGGCTGCTGCTCCGCGCGATGTTCCTGCTCCCTCCGGAACGCATTCATCACCTCGCATTCGCGGCGATGGTCGCGGTGACTCGATTCGCGCCCCTGCGTGCGCTGGTCTCGCGCGTGCTCTCGGTCCGAGATCCGGCACTGCGGACGACCGCCTTCGGCGTGACGTTTCCCACCCCGGTCGGGCTGGCCGCCGGTTTCGACAAGACCGGTGAGGGTGTCGACGCGTGGGGTCCGCTGGGGTTCGGTTTCGCGGAGGTCGGCACCGTGACCGCGCAGGCGCAACCCGGAAACCCACAGCCTCGACTCTTCCGGCTTCCCGCCGACCGAGGCCTGCTCAACCGCATGGGTTTCAACAATCCGGGTGCTGCGGCGGTGGCCGAGCGTCTGCGCGGACGACGCGGGGACATCCCGGTCGGCGCCAACATCGGCAAGACCAAGGTGGTTCCCGCGGCGGACGCCGCGATCGACTACACGGAGAGTGCGCGGCTGCTCGGCCCGCTGTCGGACTTCGTCGTGGTCAACGTGAGTTCGCCGAACACCCCCGGACTGCGGGATCTGCAGGCGGTGGAATCGCTGCGGCCTCTGCTGGCCGCCGTGGCGAGCGTCGTGACGGTGCCCGTCCTGGTGAAGATCGCGCCCGACCTGTCGGACGACGACGTCGACGCGGTGGCAGACCTGGCCATGGAGCTGGGATCCGCCGGCATCGTGGCGACCAACACGACCATCGGGCGCGACGGGCTGCGGACGGCCGGGGCCGCGGATCTCGGAGCGGGTGGCGTCTCCGGCCCGTACGTCGCGGACCGATCACTCGAGGTGCTGCGCCGACTGCGTGCACGCGTCGGGGACTCGATGACGCTGATCTCGGTCGGCGGTGTCGAGACCGCCGACGACGCGTGGGAACGCATCCTCGCCGGTGCCACCCTCGTGCAGGGGTACACCGGCTTCGTCTACGGCGGTCCGTTCTGGGCGCGTCGCGTCGCCGTCGGCCTGGCTCGACGAGCCCGGGCCGCGGGATTCGCCTCGGTGGCCGACGCGGTCGGCACGGAGACTGTCCCGCGGCCCGGGCCGCGCTGACTCGGTTCTCGTCAGCTCTGCTCGTACGTGCCCACGATGACGGCACGCGCGATGGCGTGACTGAAGAGGTTGAATCCGAGGTACGCCGGTGACGCACTCTCGTCGATCTCGAGCTTCTCGACGTCGACGGCGTGTACCGCCACGAAGTAGCGGTGCGGTCCGTGCCCCTGCGGGGGTGCGGCACCGATGAACCGGGCCAGGCCCGCGTCGTTGCGCAGCGTGATCGCGTCGTTCGGCAACCCGGTGGAGCTGTCGTCGCCCGCTCCGGTGACCAGGGTGGTGGTCGAGACGGGGATGTTCGCCACCGCCCAGTGCCAGAAACCGGACGCCGTCGGCGCATCGGGGTCGTAGACGGTGACGGCGAAGCTCTTGGTCTCCTCCGGGAAACCCGACCACGAGAGCTGCGGCGAGTTGTCGTGGCCGCCCGCGCCCATGATGCCGCTGACCTGGTCCTCGTGGAGCGGCTGACCGTCGGTGACGTTGTCCGACGTGAGCTCGAACGACGGCAGCGACGGCAGTGCGGCGTAGGGATCGTGTGACATGAGGTCCTCTCGGGAGATATGGGTTCGGGGGTTGTCAGCTGTGCAGAAGGAAGTGCTCGAAGACCTTGGTACCGAAGATCAACGACTCGACGGGTACCCGTTCGTCCACGCCGTGGAACAACGCCGCGAAGTCGAGCTCGGGCGGCAGCTTGAGCGGCGCGAAGCCGAAGCAGCGGATGCCCAGCTTGGCGAACGCCTTGGCGTCGGTGCCGCCGGACAGCATGTAGGGCACCGTGCGACCGTTCTCGTCGAACGCCAGTATCGCGTCGTTCATCGCGTCGACGAGGTGCCCGTCGAATGTGGTCTCGTACGGCTCCAGGTCGGTGATCCAGGACCGTTCGACGTGCGGACCGATGAGCGCGTCGACCTCGCGCTCGAACTGCGCCTTGCGTCCCGGCAGGACGCGGCAGTCGATGGTGGCGGAGGCCGTCTGCGGGATGACGTTGGCCTTGTACCCGGCCGAGAGCATCGTGGGGTTTGCCGTGTCGCGCAGTGTCGCGCCGACGATGCGGGCGATGCTGCCGAGCTTGGCGAGGGTGCCGTCGATGTCGGGCGACTCGGGGTCGAAGGCCAGGCCGGTCTCCGAGCTCACGGCGGCGAGGAACTCGGTCACCGAGTCCGTCATCACCAGCGGGAACTGGTGGTTACCCAGTGCTGCAACGGCTTCGGCGAGGTACGTCACGGCGTTGTCCTCGTGCAGGAACGATCCGTGACCGGCGCGAGCCTTGGCCGTCAGACGCATCCAGGCGAGCCCCTTCTCCGCCGTCTCGACGAGGTAGAGGCGACGCTCGTCGCCCTCGGGGGTGGACACCGTCAGCGAGAAGCCGCCGACCTCGCCGACGGCCTCGGTGACACCCTCGAACAGATCGGGTCGGTGCTCGACGAGCCAGTGCGACCCGTACCTGCCGCCGGCCTCCTCGTCGGCCAGGAACGCGAAGACCAGGTCGCGGGGCGGGACGGTGCCGGCCGACTTGAACTGTCGGGCCAGCGCCAGGGCCATGCCGACCATGTCCTTCATGTCGACGGCGCCGCGTCCCCACAGGTAGCCGTCCTCGACGGCACCCGAGAAGGGATGCACGCTCCAGTCGGCGGGCTCGGCCGGAACGACGTCGAGGTGGCCGTGCACGAGCAACGCGCCGCGTGAGCTGTCGGCGCCGGCCAGTCGGGCGAAGACGTTGCCGCGGCCGGGCGCACCCGACTCGACGTACTCGGTCTCGTACCCCACGGCCTCGAGCTGGCGCGCCACCCACTCGGCGCACTCCTTCTCGCCGGCGGTGGTCTCGAGCTCACCGGTGTTGGAGGTGTCGAAGCGGATCAGCGACGAGACGAGGTCGACCACCTCGTCCACGGCCACGGTCTGCTTCTCGGTCTGGTGGTCGTTCTCTCCTGTTGCGGACACAGCTCGTTCCTACCACTCCAGGTGCCTCGGCAGGTGCTCCGACGTGCGGTTTTGGTCCAGGGCGCGGTATCGGCTAGATTTAGCGACCGCACCGAGAACACGGGTGCGACGCGATCGTGAACTGTGTGTGACCAGCAGGGTGTGACGCGGGTTGTCCGAGTGGCGGAATGGCAGACGCGCTAGCTTGAGGTGCTAGTGTCCTATTAACGGACGTGGGGGTTCAAGTCCCCCCTCGGACACCGAAGACAGACCGACGAAAGCCCCGATTCCTCACGGAATCGGGGCTTTCGTCATGACACGGGAGCGTGGAGGCGGCGATGACGGAGCACAGCGTGACGGGCATCGACCCCGACGAACTCGCCGCGTGCCTGCGCGTGCTCGACCGCGCGGCGGCCCTGGACGACGATCACCCCGACGCCGTGACCGTGCAGCGTGCCACGGCCGGCATGTTCAAGGCCGCGAAGAAGCGTCGCCGCCTGGAGTCGCGCGCCCGCGTCGCCGACGCCGACCGCGCCGTCGTCGCCGCCACGGCGACCGGATCACCCGACCGCATCGACGACGAGACCGCCGGGCTGGCGCTGACGTCGGCCACCACCACCGAGACCGCGGGCACACTGCAGCGTGCACGTCCCTGCTACATCTGCAAGCAGCGGTACACGACGGTGGACGCGTTCTATCACCAGCTCTGCCCCGAGTGCGCCGCCCTGAACCACGCGAAGCGGGACGCCCGGACCGATCTCACCGGCCGCCGCGCCGTGCTCACCGGCGGGCGCGCGAAGATCGGCATGTACATCGCGTTGCGCCTGCTGCGCGACGGTGCTCACCTGACCATCACGACGCGCTTCCCCGCGGACGCGGTGCGCCGGTTCTCCTCGATGTCCGACAGCCACGACTGGATGCATCGGCTGTCCGTCGTCGGCATCGACCTGCGTGATCCCGCGCAGGTGGTCGCGTTCGCGGACTCCGTCGCGGCGGAGGGCCCGCTCGACATCCTGATCAACAACGCCGCTCAGACCGTCAAGCGGTCCGCCGGCTCGTACACCGCCCTCGAGGACGGTGAGCACGGCGTCGATCTGGCAGCGCTCGGGGTGCGCACGTTCGGCGCGACGAGCGATGCCCACCCGGCAGCGCTGGTGGGAGCGTTCGGCGAGACCGACGGCGACACCGTCGCTCTCGACACCGCCGTCATGGCGAACATGGGGCCGTCGCAGGTGACCTCCATGGCCCTCGTCGCCGGTTCGGCGTCCCTGCAGCGCATGGCTGCCGGAACGGCGATCGACGCGGGTGGGCTGGTACCCGACGAGGCGCCGACCAACAGCTGGGTGCACACCGTCGACCAGGTGGATCCCGTCGAGCTGCTCGAGGTGCAGCTGTGCAACTCGGTGGCGCCGTTCATCCTCGTCTCGCGCCTGCGCGCCGCCCTGGCGGCGTCGCCGCATCGCCGGTCCTACGTCGTCAACGTCTCCGCGATGGAGGGCCAGTTCGGCCGCGGCTACAAGGGAGCGGGTCATCCGCACACCAACATGGCCAAGGCCGCACTGAACATGCTGACGCGCACCAGTGCGAACGAGATGCTCGACGACGGCATCTCGATGAGCGCGGTGGACACCGGCTGGATCACCGACGAACGCCCGCACCCGACGAAGATCCGCCTCGCCGACGAGGGCTTCCACGCGCCCCTGGATCTGGTGGACGGCGCGGCTCGTGTCTACGACCCCATCGTCCAGGGTGAGCTCGGTGTCGATCTGCACGGGAAGTTCCTCAAGGACTACGCGGCCTCGCCCTGGTGACACCGCCGAACCCCCGTGTCGTGCGCCTGGCGGCCGCCCACGTGGTGCAATGTCGTGATGGGCGACGAGGTCGAGCAGCGCACGTTCAGCCGTAAGGACCGGCAGATGTTCCGGCACAAGGTGCAGGAGTGTCTGGACGCCCTGGCGGCGATGTTGGCGGACGACACCTTCCGGGTGGACGAGCCACGCCTGGGCATGGAGATCGAGCTCAACCTGGTGGACGAGTCGATGCAGCCGGCCATGGCCAACGCGGCCGTGCTCGAGGCGATCGCCGATCCGGACTTCCAGACCGAGCTGGGCCAGTTCAACATCGAGATCAACGTGGCCCCGGAACCGCTGGCGGGCGACCGGATGCGCATCCTGGAGAACGGATTACGCACCTCCCTGGACACCGCGGACGCCCGTGCTCGTGAGCAGGGATGCGCCCTGGCGATGATCGGGATGCTGCCCACGCTGGGCAAGGATCACTTCGCCCACCAGTGGTTGTCCAGCAATCCGCGATACGACCTGCTCAACCAACAGATCTTCGCGGCGCGCGGCGAGGACATCGAACTGTCGATCACCGGGGTCCCTCTGCCCGGCAGCCACGACATCGAGTCGTTGAACGAGATCTCCGACACGATCCTCCCCGAGGCCGCGTGCACCTCCGTGCAACTACACCTGCAGGTCTCGCCGACGGAGTTCCCCGCGCACTGGAACGCCGCGCAGGCGCTGGCGGGAGTGCAGGTGGCACTGGCCGCCAACTCCCCCTTCCTCGCCGGCAAGGCACTGTGGCACGAGACCCGGATCCCCCTGTTCGAACAGGCGACGGACACGCGCCCACAGGAACTCAAGAACCAGGGAGTACGACCCCGCGTGTGGTTCGGCGAGCGCTGGATCACGTCGATCTTCGATCTGTTCGAGGAGAACTCGCGGTATTTCCCCGCGCTGCTGCCGGTCGTGTCCGACGAGGATCCGATGGCCGAACTCGCGGCGGGCCGAGCGCCCGGCCTGACCGAGCTGAAGATGCACAACGGCACCGTCTACCGATGGAACCGTCCGATCTACGACACCTCGAACGGCGAGCAGCACATCCGCCTCGAGAACCGCGTTCTTCCCGCAGGGCCGACCGTGCTCGACGTCCTCGCCGACGCGGCGCTGTACTACGGCACCCTGCGGTCGCTCGTCGACGCGGACCGGCCGGTGTGGACGCAGATGTCGTTCGACGCCGCCGTGGAGAACCTGCACTCGGCGGCCCGCGGCGGGTTCGACTCGCGGCTCTACTGGCCGGAGGTCGGATGGATCTCGCCGCAGGAGCTGGTCCTGCGCCGACTGCTGCCCATGGCCGAGGCGGGTCTCGCGTCGTACGGCGTGGACACCGAGGTGCGCGACCGCTACCTCCGGGTCATCGAGGGTCGATGCCTGCGCCGTCAGTCCGGATCGGTGTGGCAACGCAATGCCGTCGTCGCACGCGAGCGTGCCGGGGAGTCGCGCGAGCGCGCCGTGGCGGGCATGTTGTCCGACTACCTGCAGCTCATGCACGAGGGCGAGGCCGTCCACACGTGGTCTTGGTGAGTGGTGGTGGGTCACAGGAGCGCTTGTAGGCTCGGGTGATGGCCGAGACTTCCGCACCTGACCCATCCGAACTCGACACTGCGTCCGATCTCGACACGGCAGGGGATCGCGAGTTGGACGTCGTCGTCTACGGCGCCACCGGTTTCGTGGGCGCGCTCACCGCCGAGTACCTGGCGAATCATGCCCCGCAGGGCACGTCGATCGCTCTCGCGGGCCGGTCCCGATCCAAGCTGGAGTCGACCCGTCGCGGTCTGCCGTCCCGCGCCGCCGACTGGCCACTGCTCGTCGCGGACGCGGACGACGAGGCCGCGCTCACCGACATCGCTTCTCGCACACAGGTCGTCATCACCACGGTCGGGCCGTACGCGAAGTTCGGACGCACGCTCGCGCACGTCTGCGCGGCGCAGGGCACGGACTACGTCGACCTCACCGGCGAAGTGCTGTTCGCTCGTCTCAGTGCCGACCAGAACCACGATCTCGCACACTCCACCGGCGCTCGGATCGTGCACTCCTGCGGCTTCGACTCGGTGCCGTCCGACATCGGCGTGCACGCGCTCTACTCCAAGGTCCACGAGGACGGAGCAGGCGACCTGACAGACACCACCCTCGTCGTGACGTCGATGAGCGGCGGAGTCAGCGGCGGCACCATCGACTCGCTGCGCGGCCAGATCGACGAGATCACGAAGGACCGCGCCGCGGCGAAGATGGCGGCGAGCCCCTACTCGCTCAGCCCCGACCGCTCGATCGAGCCGGATCTGGGACGCCAGAGCGACACCCCCATCGTCAAGGGCGCCGACATCCACCCCGATCTCAAGGGGTGGAAGGCACCGTTCGTGATGTCCTCGTACAACACTCGGGTCGTGCGCCGCACGAACGCGCTGCTCGGATACCCGTACGGCAAGAACTTCCGCTACAGCGAGGTCATGAGCGTCGGCTCGTCGCCCGCCTCCCCGGTGATCGCCGGTGCCGTGCTCGCCGGACTGGGCGCCTTCGTCGCGGGCATGGCCTTCAAGCCCACCCGTTTCCTCCTCGACAAGATCCTGCCCAAGCCGGGCGACGGTCCCAGCGAGAAGACCCGGCAGAAGGGGCATTTCACGATCGACGTCTACACCACCACCAGCACCGGTGACCGGTACGTCTCGCGCGTGAAGGCGAAGGGAGATCCCGGCTACGCGGCCACCGCCATGATGCTGGGCGAATCGGCACTGGCGCTCGCGCTCGACCGTGACGCACTCCCCTCCGTCGGCGGCGGCGTGCTCACCCCGGCCTCCGGAATCGGTGACGCGCTGATCCACCGACTCCGCGGCGCCGGCATGGAGATCTCCGCGCGCAAGGTATGACCGACCTGCTGCACCGGTACCAGGCCGACCTGGGTCTCGCTCAGGCCGCCGACATCACCGTGCGACCCGTGTCCGAGGGCGTGTTGTCGTCGACCCTGCCGGTGGCCGCGCTGGCCGTCGGTGCGGTCGCTGCACTCGGTTCCGCGGTCGACCGGTTCCGCGTCGCCTCGGGGCTTACCGCGCCGTCACCGCACGTGGTGGTCGGTGATCGGGTCGCGGCGTCGTTCGCGGGAGACAGACTGTTGCGCATCGACGGGCGGCCGGTCGCAGGGTTCGCCGCCCTGTCCGGCTTCTTCCGCACCGCGGACGGGTGGGTGCGCACCCACGCCAACTACCCGCACCACCGGGCGCGACTGCTCTCGCTCCTCGAGC
Organism: Rhodococcus sp. SORGH_AS_0301; assembly: GCF_030818285.1. Lineage (NCBI taxonomy): Bacteria > Bacillati > Actinomycetota > Actinomycetes > Mycobacteriales > Nocardiaceae > Rhodococcus > Rhodococcus sp. SORGH_AS_0301. Next base: position 1,829,265 of record NZ_JAUTAC010000002.1, on the reverse strand, counting down.
TCGCCGACGACTCCGACCACACCGCCGTCGCGGCGGCTCTCCTCCGCCGCGAGGCTCTGGACGTGGAGGAGCGTGCAGCAGAACTCGGCGCGCTCGTCGTGGCGGTGCGGACCCCGGACGAGTGGTTCGGCTCGGCGCCCGGCCGTTTCACACGTTCCGGCCCCATCGTCTCGTCCACCGTGCGTCCCGACGGTCTGCCGTCGCTTCCCGAACCACCGACCGACCCGATGCGACCGCTGGCCGGGGTGCGCGTACTGGATCTCACGCGGGTCATCGCCGGCCCGGTCGCCACGCGCGATCTGGCCCTCCTCGGTGCATCGGTACTGCGGGTCGACTCCCCACTGCTGCCGGAGATCGAAGCCCAGCACCTCGACACCGGCGCCGGCAAGTACTCGACTCTCCTGGACGTGCTCGTCGACGACGACGACGAGCGACTGACGGCGCTGATGTCGTCGGTGGACGTGGTGGTCGGCGGCTACCGGCCGGGCTCCTACATCGACGACCACCTCCGAGCGCACCGGCCGAGCGGAGCGATCATCGGGACGGTGAGTGCGTGGGGCGGCCGGGGGCCGTGGGCACGGCGGCGCGGATTCGACAGCCTGGCGCAGGCAGCGTCCGGCATCGCGAACATGTGCGGCGGGAAGGCCGGAGGCCGGTCGGATGACGGCGGGAAGGCCGGAGGCCGGTCGGATGACGGCGGGAAGGCCGGAGGCCGGTCGGATGACGGCGGGACGACCGGGGTTCCGGGGGCGCTGCCGGTGCAGGCGCTCGACCACGCGTCCGGCCACCTGCTGGCGGCGGGGATCGTCGACGCTCTGACCCAGCGCCTCGACGGTGGCATCGGTAGGACGGTGTCGGTCTCGTTGGCACGCACTGCCGCCTGGCTGCTCGATGCCGACGGCAGGGTCGACACTCCGGCCGACCCCGTGCTGCCGACGGACGAGCACACCGTCCTCCACGACGACGTGCGCACGGCCCGACCGGCGCTCGCGGAGTACGACGATCACCCCTTCCCGGCCCGCCCGTGGGGATGCGACGAGCCGCGCTTCCCGTCCTGACAGGATGGCGGCATGACCGACGTCGACTCCCCCGCCCGCACTCGACTCCTCGTCGACGTCGACACCGGAATCGACGATTCCCTCGCTCTGGTCTATCTGGCTGCGAGTCCGGAGGCCGAGATCGTGGCCGTGTGCTGCACGGCGGGCAACGTGCCCACCGCGCAGGTGACACGGAACACGCTGTCCTGGTTGGAGATCTGTGGTCTGACCGACGTGGAGGTGGCCGTCGGCGTCGACGCACCGCTGGTCGCCCCGCTGATGACGACGGAGGACACGCACGGTCCGCTGGGAGTGGGCTACGCGAATCTGCCGGCGCCCACCATGACCGTCTCCGACCGGACGGCGGCGCAGGCGTGGGTGGACCTGGCGCGCGAGAACCCGGGCGAGCTGGTCGGGCTGGTGACCGGTCCGATGACGAATCTGGCTCTGGCACTGCGGCTCGAGCCCGCACTACCCGTGCTGCTGAAGCGTCTGGTGATCATGGGCGGCAGCATCGATCACCCGGGGAACACGACGCCCACCTCCGAATGGAACGTGGCGGTCGACCCGGAAGCTGCGAAGGAGGTGTTCGACGCCTTCGACGCGGTGCCCTCGGGCCGGGAGCCGATCGTGTGCGCCCTGGGCCTGACGGAACGGATCGAGATGCATCCGTCGCACGTGGCACGTCTGGCAGAGATCGCCGGATCCGTTCCGATGGAGCACCTCTCGATCGACGAGGTGGGAGCACGCTCGACGGCGTCGGTGCCCGTCGTGCGGTACCTGACGGACGCGGTGCGGTTCTACATGGAGTTCCACCACGCGCAGGGTGAGGGATACCTGGCGCACATGCACGACCCGTTCGCGGCGGCCGTCGCACTGCACCCGGAGATCGCCGAGTACGCCCTGGCCACCGTCGACGTCGAACTCGTCGGGACCCTCACGCGGGGAACGACGGTGGCCGACCGGCGCGGGTTCTGGGGACGTCGCCCCAATGCCGCGATCGCCGTGTCGACCGATCCGGACGCCTTCTTCGATCACCTGCTCGCGACGGTCGGGGCGTTCGCCGCCGGGAACTGAGTTCAGCCGTCGAAGGCGGTCAGGATCTCCTGCGCACCCAGTGCGGCCGTGAGCGATCCGTCGGCCACGCGCCTCTCCACGTCGGCGCGGACGGCGGTCACCGCGGGACTCGACGACAGTCGGCGCATCAGCTGGTCCTGCACCATGGTCCACACCCACTGGACCTGCTGGTCGCGGCGGCGGGCGTCGAAGTCGCCTGCCGCGGTGAGGACGTCGCGGTGGCGGCACACAGTGTCCCAGAACTCCGTGAGTCCGGTCTCCTCGATCGCGCTCATCGTCAGCACGGGCGGCGTCCACAGGGCGTCGTGCGGGTAGATCAGTCGGAGCGCTCCGGCGAGTTCGCGCGCGGCACCCTTGGCGTCGCGGAGATGGTTCCCGTCGGCCTTGTTGACGGCGACCACGTCGGCGAGTTCGAGGACACCCTTCTTGATGCCCTGCAGCTGATCTCCCGTGCGCGCGAGCGTCAGGAAGCAGAAGGTGTCCACCATGCCCGCGACCGTGATCTCGGACTGCCCGACCCCGACGGTCTCCACCAGCACGACGTCGTAGCCGGCCGCCTCGAGCAGCACGATCGTCTCGCGGGTCGCCTTCGCGACACCGCCGAGGGTTCCCGACGTCGGGGACGGCCGGATGTACGCCTCGGGCGCGACCGTGAGCCGTGCCATCCGTGTCTTGTCCCCGAGGATGGAGCCCCCGGTACGGGTCGACGACGGATCCACCGCGAGAACCGCGACGCGGTGGCCCTTCTCGATGAGCGTCATGCCCAGGGCATCGATGAACGTCGACTTGCCGACTCCCGGTACGCCCGTGATGCCCACCCGATGCGACCCCCCGGCGTGCGGAAGGAGCTCGAGCAGCATCTGTTGGGCGAGGTCGCGATGGTCGTCGCGGGTGGACTCGACGAGGGTGATGGCACGCGCCAGCCCGGCACGCTCACCGGCCCGCACCGAGGCCACGAGCGCGTCGAGATCGATCGCCGGACGCGTGGGACGTGCTGCGGTCGCGTCGGACATGCTCAGGCGTTCGCTCCTGCGTCCGAGACGGCCGCGCCGTGACCCAGGCTCTCCGCGAGCTGGCCGATGAGATCGACCGCGGCGTCGGCGATCACCGTGCCGGGCGGGAAGATCGCGGCCGCCCCGGCCTCACGCAGCGCGTCGAAGTCGCCCGGCGGGATGACGCCGCCGACCACGACCATGATGTCGGACCGGCCGACGGCGGCGAGTGCTTCCCGCAGCGCCGGAACCAGCGTCAGGTGACCGGCGGCGAGCGACGACACCCCGATGACGTGGACGTCGTTGTCGGCGGCCTGGTTCGCCACCTCCTCGGGGGTCTGGAACAGGGGGCCGACATCGACGTCGAAGCCGATGTCGGCGAACGCCGTCGCGATGACCTTCTGCCCGCGATCGTGTCCGTCCTGCCCCATCTTCGCCACCAGGATGCGGGGTCGGCGGCCCTCCGCCTTCGCGAACGCCGTCGCCAGCTCGCCTGCATGCACCATGTTCGTGGCCTTCCCCGCCTCGTCCCGGTAGACACCGCTGATCGTGCGGATCTCGGCGCGGTGCCGTCCGTAGACCTTCTCGAGAGCGTCGGAGATCTCGCCCACCGTCGCCATGGCCCGCGCCGCGTCGACGGCGAGGGCGAGCAGGTTGTTCTCCATCCCGCCGTCGGTGGACGCGGCCGCCGCGGTGAGGGCGGACAGCGCCGCCTCGACGCGGCCGGGGTCGCGCTCCTCGCGCAGCCGCTCGAGCTTCTCGATCTGCTCGGTGCGCACCCGCGAGTTCTCGACCTTGAGCACCTCGATGGCGTCGGGCTCGTCGGGAACGTACTTGTTGACACCCACCAGCGGCTGCCGACCGGAGTCGATGCGCGCCTGCGTCCGCGCCGCCGCCTCCTCGATGCGGAGCTTCGGGATGCCCTCACCGATGGCCTTGGCCATTCCACCGGCCTCCTCGACCTCGGCGATGTGCGCGCGGGCCCGATCGGCGAGCTGGTGGGTCAGCCACTCCACGTAGTACGAGCCGCCCCACGGATCGATGGGCCGCGTCGTGCCGGACTCCTGCTGCAGCAGCAGCTGGGTGTTGCGGGCGATCCGGGCGGAGAAGTCGGTGGGCAGCGCGAGTGCTTCGTCGAGCGCGTTGGTGTGCAGTGACTGCGTGTGTCCCTGCGTCGCCGCCATCGCCTCGATACACGTGCGGGAGACGTTGTTGAAGACGTCCTGCGCCGTCAGCGACCAGCCGGACGTCTGCGAGTGTGTGCGCAGCGACAGCGATTTCGCGCTGGACGGGTCGAACTTCTGCACCAGCTCCGCCCACAGCAACCGGCCTGCGCGCAGCTTGGCGACCTCCATGAAGAAGTTCATGCCGATGGCCCAGAAGAAGGACAGCCGCGGGGCGAACGTGTCGATGTCCATGCCCGCGGCCAGCCCGGCGCGGATGTACTCCACCCCGTCGGCGAGGGTGTACGCGAGCTCCAGATCGGCCGTCGCGCCGGCTTCCTGGATGTGGTAGCCGGAGATGGAGATCGAGTTGAACTTCGGCATGTGCGTCGAGGTGTACGCGAAGATGTCGGAGATGATCCGCATCGACGGCTCGGGCGGATAGATGTAGGTGTTGCGCACCATGAACTCTTTGAGGATGTCGTTCTGGATGGTGCCGGCGAGCTTCTCGGGTCCGACGCCCTGCTCCTCCGCCGCGACGACGTACAGCGCCAGGATCGGCAGCACGGCGCCGTTCATGGTCATCGACACCGACACCGACCCCAGGTCGATCCCGTCGAAGAGTTGGCGCATGTCGTAGATCGAGTCGATCGCGACACCCGCCATGCCGACATCGCCCTGCACGCGCGGGTGGTCACTGTCGTAGCCGCGGTGCGTCGCGAGGTCGAACGCGACCGACAGCCCCTTCTGACCGGCAGCGAGGTTGCGACGGTAGAACGCGTTGGACTCCGACGCCGTCGAGAATCCCGCGTACTGACGAATCGTCCACGGCTGGTTGACGTACATCGTCGGGTACGGACCGCGCAGGAACGGAGCCGTGCCCGGGTAGGAGTCGAGCGGGTACCCGGCCTCGGCCGCCTCCGCCCGGTCGGCGCCGGTGTACAGGGGTCGGACGTCGATGCCCTCGGGGGTGGACCACACCACCTGCTCGGGCGAGTAGCCGTGAGCCGCCGCGGCCGCCTCGACGTGGGCGCGCGCATCGTCGGCCGCCGGCGCTGCCGCGTCCGCACCGCGGGGGTCGACGAGCGGAACGTCCGCGAAACTGCCCACGGGGCCCATGTCACCAGCGTCGTCGGTCATGCGGTGTGTCCTTCCGTACGAGCCTCGCCGGTGAGTGCATCGAGAAGAGCACTCAGTTCGGCGACGGCATCGATGGTGAGCGTGAGATGTCCGTCCGGGGTCTGTTCCGGCGACGCGTCCGCGAAGGCCGAGGCACCGCCGGCGACGAGCACCGTCCGCACCCCCGCCGACCGCAGAGCGGCGACGGCGTCCGGTCCCTCGGCTGCGTACCGCTTGTCGGTGCCGCACAGCACGGCGATCGGCGAGGCGGTCTCGCGTGCCACCGCGGCGAGATCGGCTCCCGCACCGGGGTTCACCGCCTCGATCCCGCCCGACGCCATGAGGTTCGCCGCGAACGTGGTGCGTCCGTTGTGTTCCGCGACGCTGCCCAACGGCGCCAGCAGCACCACCAGGCGACTGCCCTTGTCCGCCAGCACCGCGTCGCTGCGATCACGCAGCGCCTCGAACTCGGCGGCGTACCGCGTCGCGGGACGTCCGGCGACGGTGCCGTTCCCCGAGGCCGCGGGCGACGGCTCCTGCAGGTTCGGGAACTCGTTGACACCGGTGACCGCGGTGCGGCGGTGGGCGATGTCGCTCGCACGGGCAGCTCGGGTCTCGTCGACCCGGCGCGCGATCTCACCGGACTCCAGCGCGGCGCGGTAACCGCCGGCGGCCTCGACCGCCTGCAGAACCGACCACGCCGAGTCCGCGAGCGCGTCGGTGAGCGACTCGACGTACCAGGAACCACCGGCCGGATCGACCACCCGCCCCAGGTGGGACTCCTCGAGCAGGAGCAGCTGGGTGTTGCGCGCGATCCGTGCGGCGAAGGTCTGCGAGACGTCCGCGGCGCCGCCGGGAATCGCGGCGTCGAACGGCAGGACGGTCACCGCGTCGGCTCCGCCCACACCGGCGCCGAACGCGGCCAGCGTCGTGCGCAGCATGTTCACCCAGGGATCGCGCTGCGTCATCATCGCCGCCGAGGTGACGGCGTGCTGTGGGGCCCCGCCGTGCTCCGGCGCCCCGAGCACCTCGGCCACCCGGGCCCAGACCCGCCGGGCCGCACGGAACTTGGCGATGGTCTCGAACTGCTCATCGGTGGCCGCGAGCCGGAACTCCACCTGTCCCAATGCCTCGACAGGGGACAGTCCCGCCGCCGTGAGCGCGCGCAGATACTCGAGTCCGGCCGCGACGGTCAGACCGACCTCCTGCGCGTCTGCCGACCCGGCAGCGTGGAACACGGTGCCGTCCAACGTGATCGCGCGCACCCGCTCGGTGCGCGCCACTGCCCGCACCGCGAGATCGATCGCGTCCTGCTCGCTCGCACCCGGGAGGTCGGCGAATCGATCGGTCAGCGGTGACGCCCCCAGTCGGACGTCGGCGGCGGCACCGCGCTCGTCCAGGAGCGCGAACAGCGCGTCGGCCACCGCTGTGACGTCCGCACCCGCGTCCAGTGGCAGGGGCGCGAGGTCGAGCAGGACCCCGTCGAGTGCGCGGGCCAGGCCCTCGGCGCCCACGGACGCCGTGTCGAGCCACAGGGCGCTCGTGCCGTTCTGCAGCGCGTCGAGGAGCTGGTCGTTGAGCGTTGCCGCGTCCGAGTCCGCACCGGCGGGACGGCCGAACCGACCGGCGACCAGCCACCCGACGTTGACGTCGCGATGCGCGTCCGTGCCGCGCGTGAAGGGGAAGGTGCCGGGCAGCGGAGCCTCGGCAGTCTCGTCCAGCGGCCCGTACAGGGGCCGCACCGTGACCCCGTCGTACGTGGTCACCTCGAGCAGCGTCTCCGGATGCTCGGGGAGCTCCGAGACGTCCACCCGACGAGCCTTGGCCAGCACCCCGGCCACGCCGCGGCGCCAGGTCGCGAAACCCTCCTCGGCGCTGCTCACCGGTACGGCCGCGCCGACGTCCTCGGCAGCGACGGAATCCGGTGTCCCGGTGTGTGACGTGGCCATGTGTCCCTTTCGCGCCAGCGGATGCTGTGATGTTAACCGCACTCCGGGCACGCTATCCCGAGTCCCATCACAGTGGCCTGAGACAAACTTCACACTAGTAGGGCGTCCGAGCATCGGTCCTCCTAGTGACCGTTCCGACCGCGTCGACGAGCACCGCTCGCATCGCTCTTCGGTAGCGTGAGCAGACGTGACGACCCCCGACATCGACCCGCACGACACAGTGCCGTCGGAGGAGTCGATCGTCGTCGGAGGCCGCCGCGCGCTCGTGCTGCGCGTGGCCGCGACCGTCACCGTGCTCGCCGCCCTGATCGTCGTGGCACTGCTCGTACCCCTCCCCACCATCGACCGCGTGCGGGAGTGGGCCGTCGCCGTCGGGCCGGCCTTCCCCCTCGTCTTCTTCGCGGCGCACGCGATCATCACGGTGGCGCCGATCCCCCGCACCCTGTTCACGGTGTCGGCGGGTGTGCTGTTCGGACCCGTGACGGGGGTCGGTGTGGCGGTCGCAGCGACGACCGTGAGTGCAGTGCTCGCGTTCCTGCTGGTCCGAGCACTCGGCCGCGACGTGGTGACCGCACGCTGGGACCATCCGGTGATCCGGGCCGTCGATTCCCGTCTCGCGCGACGGGGATGGTTGGCGGTGGGGAGTCTTCGACTCATCGCGCCGGTGCCGTTCTCGGTGGTCAATTACTCCGCCGGCCTGTCTTCGGTGGCCGTGGTGCCGTTCGCGCTGGCGACGGTGGTCGGGGTGATCCCGGGAACGGTCGGCATCGTGTTGCTCGGCGACGCTCTGGCCGGTCACGGCGATCCGGTCCTGCTCGCGATCTCGGGGGTCTGCATTGCCGTGGGCGTCGTGGGACTGATCCTGGACGCGCGGATGCCGGTGGCCGGCGATCGATGAGGTCAAGGTCATGGGCTTGATGTGGACGGATCAAGGTCGACGACGAACTTTGTACGTCGCAACGCATCAAGACTCGAGGCTTGATTCCGACTGATCAAGCTTCTAGGGTTGATCGATGTTCGTTCTGACCGTGGACCAACGCGGAAGTCGACGCGACATCGATCGCGTCGCCGACATCCTCGACCGAGCCACCGACCTGGTGCGCCCGTTCGAACGCACGGCCGGCGACGAGGTCCAGGGTGTGGCGGACGACGCGTCGGTGGCGCTCGACCTCGCCCTCGACTTCCTCGAGGACGGGCACTGGAGCGTCGGGATCGGGGTGGGGGCCGTGGAGGATCCGTTGCCACGCTCCACCAGAGCGGGTCGGGGCCCGGCGTTCGAAGCCGCGCGGGACGCCGTCGACAGCGCCAAGAACGCCGTCGCCCACATCGCGGTCCGCGGCGGTGACGCCGAGTCCGCCGGCGATGCCGACGCCGTGGTGGCACTGCTCGCACTGCTCCTGGTCCGGCGCACCGAGCAGGGCCGCGCCGCGGTCGACAGTGTCCGCAGGCTCGGATCGCAGACCGCCGTCGCCGAGGAACTGTCCATCACACCGCAGGCCGTGTCCCAACGACTGGCCGTCGCGGGGTGGCAGGCCGAGCGTGCAGCACGACCGGTCGTGGCGCGGATGCTCGCGCTCGCCGATCTGCGCGCACGCGGAACGGACGCCTGATGGCGACCACCCTCGCGCTGCTCGCACTCGCGCTCTCCGCCGGAGCAGCACTGCTTCCCGCCCGACCGGTGCCGACGATCCCACCGACGGCTGCGCCGGGACGCCGCGTCCGGTGGCTGCCGCCGCTGCGCTGGTGGATTCCGGCACTCCTGTCCGCCGGGATGCTCGCACTGGCGGGTCTCGCCGCCGCGATCGCCGGCGCACCGGTCACCGGGCCACCACTCGTCGTCGCGATGGTCCTGGTCGTCGCGGTCGCCGTCACCGGCGGCACCGTCGTCGTTCCCGCGGTCTTCCATCTCGCGCGCCGACGGCCCGAGCCCGGAGACGGCGATGCCGACGACGAGCGCCCCGTCCTGCGTGGGGGGCTCGTCATCGGCACACTCGAACGCATCGCCGTCGTGGTCGCGGTGCTCACGGGGTGGCCCGAGGGCATCGCCGTGGTGCTCGCGGTGAAGGGACTCGCACGCTACCCCGAACTCCGCGACCCGCGGGCGTCCGAGTACTTCATCATCGGAACCTTCACCAGCGTGCTCTGGGCACTCGCCGCGGGCGGCATCGGCGCGGGCCTGGCTGCCTGACCGTCAGCGGTCCAGTTCGCGCGGTGCGTCGTCGCCCGACCCGGACCCGTCCGGCGTGGAGGCCTCGACGGCCTTCGCGGGCTCCGGAGCCGAGTCCCGCGCCGGGTTGGGTGCGGCGGCCAACGACGTGTCGACAGGCTTGCGTGCCACGGCCTCGGCGTCGGCGACCGCCCGAGCGATGGCCGGGTCCGTCTTCGTGTCGAACCAGTCGGCCACCTCCGCGGAGTCGTCCTCCGGCTTGGAGTGCGTCTCGCCCTGGTCGCTGGGCTCGAAACGGAAGACGCCGTCGTCGCCCGGCGCACCGAGATTCTTGGCGAAGCCCTTCAGGGCATCACCGAAGTCGGACGGCACCACCCACATCTTGTTGGCATCACCCTGCGCCATCTTCGGCAGCGTCTGCAGGTACTGGTACGCGAGCAACTCTGGCGTCGGCTTGCCGGCCTTGATCGCCTCGAACACCTTCTCGATGGCCTTCGCCTCACCCTGTGCGTTGAGGTACTTGGCCGCCCGCTCACCCTGCGCACGGAGGATGCGGGACTGACGCTCACCCTCGGCGGAGAGAATGGCGGCCTGCTTGGCGCCCTCCGCGGACAGGATCTGCGACTGCTTGTCACCCTCGGCCGTCTTGATGGACGACTCACGGTGTCCCTCGGCCGTGAGGATGGTGGCACGCTTCTCGCGGTCCGCCTTCATCTGCTTCTCCATCGACTCCTGGATGGAGGGCGGCGGATCGATGCTCTTGAGCTCAACTCGGGCGACACGCAGGCCCCATCGCCCGGTGGCCTCGTCCAACACTCCGCGGAGCTGGCCGTTGATGGAGTCACGCGAGGTGAGCGTCTCCTCCAGGGTCATACCGCCGACCACGTTGCGAAGCGTCGTCGTGGTGAGCTGCTCGACACCGACGATGTAGTTGCTGATCTCGTAGACCGCGGCCTGCGGGGTGGTGACCTGGAAGTACACGACGGTGTCGATGGACACCGTCAGGTTGTCCTGCGTGATCACCGGCTGCGGTGGGAAGGACACGACGCGCTCACGCAGGTCGACCTTCGCCCGGACACGGTCGACGAACGGCACGAGGAACGTGAGCTGCCCGGAGACCGTCTTGGAGTATCGGCCCAGACGCTCGATCACCGCGGCCTCGGCCTGCGGCACGAGCGTCACCGACTTCGCCACCACCACGGCGACGAACAGCACCACCACGGCAAGGGGCGATCAAGGCGGCATAGTCACCCATCTAGGGTCCTTTCCACACGACGGCCGTGGCGCCGTCGATCTTCATCACGGTCACGGTCGTTCCGGCCGCGTACACCTCGGTGGGATCGAGCGGACGAGCCGTCCACACGTCACCGTCCAGCCGCACCGTGCCGGAGTGCTGATCGATGGCATCCAGCACCTGCGCGGATCGCCCGGTGAGCGCGGCGATCCCGGTGGGGGTCGGCGGGGGCGTCGAGAACCGGCGGGTCAGCACCGGCCGGACACCCAGGATGAGGGCTCCGGACAGGATCGCGAACACGATCGCGTCGCCCCACACGGGGAAGTCGGTCAGCGCCGAGATGCCCGCGGTACCCAGGGCCCCGCCGGCCAGCATGAGAAGGAAGAAATCTCCGGACAGCGCTTCACCCGCAGCGAGAATCACCGCTCCGACGAGCCACAGAAGTGCAACCACGAACTCCACAGTAGCGACGAACGACGAGCCCGTGGGGTGCGCGCGACCGTCGTGGGGAGATCGTTACCGACCTGTCTCCCCGTTCTCGTCATCCAGGGTGACGAAGTCGACGAGGCGCTCCACCGCGCCGATGAGCGGCGCCTCGAGATCGCGAAAACTGGACACCGCACCGTAGACCCGGCGCCACCCGTCCTGCGGTGTGCCCCAACCCAACTCGCGGCAGATGCCGGTCTTCCAGTCGGTGCCGCGCGGGATCCGTGGCCATGCCTCGATGCCCACCGCGGCGGGCTTCACCGCCTCCCACACATCGATGTAGGGGTGTCCCGTGACCGTCACGTACCGGCCGAGCGACCGCGTCAGGCGGTCCTCCTTCGAACCGTCGACGAGGTGGTCGACGAGAACCCCCACCCTGCGTCCCGGCCCGGGCCCGAACTCCTGCAACCGCTCTGCCAGGTTGTCCAGTCCCTCGAGATGCTCGACGACCACACCCTCGACCCGCAGGTCGTGGCCCCAGACCCGTTCGACGATGGCGGCGTCGTGAATGCCCTCCACCCAGATACGGCTGGGCAGAGCCACTTTCGCTCGTACGTTCTCCACCCGCGTCGACCCGGAGGCCGAGCGGGTCGGAGCGACGGCACGGGTCGGCGCCGGACGCGTCAGCGTCACCGGGCTTCCGTCGACGAGGAAGGCGGCCTCGCGCATCGCGAAGAGCCTCCGTACGCCTCGGCCGTCCTCGAGCCGGACGAAGTCACCGTCGTACGTGCGCTCGAAACCCACCACGGCGCCGCAGAATCCGGTCGCCGCGTCCTCGACCACCACGTCCCGTTCGGCCGCCATCGTCGGGACCACGCGTCGCGCTCGCCTCGCGTGCCCGGCGAAGATGTCGCCGCCGTACCGGTTGTCCGCTGTCATCGTCTTCCCTCGCCCTCCGCGCTCACTCCCGGGACAGGACTGTCGGGTCACCGGGCCGTCCCACGGTATCGGCGCCGCGCACTCCCCGACCGCAGCCACGCCGGTCGCCTCCGACGCCGCCTATGATCGGACGGTGTCGTCCCCATCCTCGAGCCTCGCCATCTGGTGCGGCGCCTGGCTCGCCGGAGCCGCGCCGCCCGACGACGTGATCGATGCCCTCACCGAGTGGGCACCGTTGGCCCTCGTCGTCGCCGCCGATCCCGAGACAGCCGAGCGGCACGACCTCCCGTGGCCCACTCCTCGTGACGTCGGCATCGCCCAGTTGCTCCGAGTCGTCCGCGCCGCGGCGCCCGTCGGCGACCGCGAGGTGACCGTCGACATGGTTCTTCCCGCCCCCGGTGACGTCGCCGGGCTGCCGACCGACTCCGCGTTCTCGGCAGCCGCCGTGCTCGCGGGCGAAGGCGTCGTCATCGGAGTGCCGGGGCAGCGGGGTGTCGGACTCGTCCCCACCGACGAGGGCCCCGACGTCATGCGGTGGACGGTGTTCACCGTCACCGTGCCGGTCACCTACCAGGAGCTGGCGCTCGGGGAGATCGAGTACTCGATGCGGGACACCGTCCGGAGTGCGGCCGAGGCCCTCACCGCGGTGCAGACGGTCGACACCGGCCGTTCCGGCGGCGACCCGCACACGATGATTGCCGAGCGCCTCGCCATCGCGAGCCGCCATCGCTACCCGCCGCTCCCCGAACGCACCACCCGAGTTCTCGACACGGCCGACCGGGTGGACGCCATCCTCGCGGCCGCGCAGACGTCGGCGCCCTCGGAGGCACCCAGCAGCAGCGGTGCCGAGGCCCGCGAAGCCGTGCTCCGACCGTTGCGTCACGCCGTGCGCGCCGCGCGCCGTGCCGCCGTGCGCGCCGCCGTGGACGGGTACCTGTCGCCCGATCGCCGCTAGCGGTACCCCCTCGCGCGAGTACGTCCGTAGTGTCGCGATCCATGCCCGGATCACGACACTTTCGGCGTACTCGCGGGTGGGTGGTTCCCGGGATGTTCGAGCTGTCAGGCCGGGCGGCGACGCACCGGGGGCTCACAGCAGCCGGGATTGCACGGCGTTCCGTCGACGGTGGTCCCGAAGGCGGGCTCGGAACCCAGACGCAGCGGCGCGGTGCCCACGGTGCGTTCCTCTACGAGCGTGCGCACGAGCCGCGCGAATCGAGGGTCCGCACCCGGGGTGCCGGCACGCTCGAGAGCGATGCCGAGTTCCTGCGCCTTCTCGACCGCCTCGGTGTCCAGGTCCCACACCACCTCGAGGTGATCCGAGACGAACCCGACCGGGCAGATCACCACGGCGTCGACGCCCGTCTCCGCCAGGGCCTCGAGGTGATCGCAGATGTCGGGATCCAGCCACGGGATCTGCGGCGGTCCCGACCGGGACTGCCACACGACGTCGAACTCGTCGACACCTGCTGCGGCGGCGCACAATCGGGACGCCTCGGTGACCTGACGGCTGTAGAGGTGGCCGCCCGCCGACGGCGGACCCGCGGCCTCGTCCGCCGAGACGGGCACCGAGTGCGCCGTGAAGACCACGCGAGCACCGGCCCGGCGATCCGCCGGAAGCCTGCCGATCGCCGCGCGGATCGCGTCGGCGAAGGCATCCACCATGAGCGGATGGTCGTAGTACTGCCGCAGTTTCGTGAGCTGCGGAGCGCCCTCCCCCACGGCGGCACGGGCGCGGGCGATGTCTTCGTGGTACTGCCGACAGCCCGAGTACCCGCCCCAGGCCGAGGTGGGGAACACCAGCGCGTTGCGCACGCCGTCGGCCTGCATCGCGGCGACGGTGTCCTCCGCCATGGGATGCCAGTTGCGGTTACCGAAGTACATCGGCAGATCGATGCCCGTGAGCGCGAACTCGGTCTCGACCGCGGCGATGATCTCGCGGTTGAGTCGGTTGATCGGCGAGACCCCACCGAAGTGGTGGTAGTGCTCGGCGACGGCATCGAGGCGTTCGGGCGGGATTCCGCGGCCACGGGTGACGTTCTCCAGGAACGGCCGCACCTCGTCCGGCCCCTCGGGCCCACCGAAGGACAGCAGCAGAAGCGCGTCATAGGTCATGACGCCATTGTGCCGGAACCCGTTTCGGTGGACCCGAGAGGATGCTCGGATCGAGGCGAGATGTCAGAGATTCTCGGGCAGCCAGGTGTTGTGGCTCGCGCCGCCGTCGACGTAGACGATCGACCCGGTCGTCGCCGGCAGCCAGTCCGACAGCAGCGCGCAGATCGACTTGGCCACGGCCGTCGGGTCGTTGAAGTTCCAGCCGATCGGGGACGCACCGTTCCAGTACTCGTTGAGCTGGTTCATCTTGTCCGCGTCACCCGTCGCGGTACCCGCGATGGCCTTGGCGGCGAGCGTCTTGATAGGGCCCGCGGCGACCAGGTTGGAACGGACCTTCTTGGCCTCGCCGACCTCGCGGGCGACGTAGCGGTTGACCGACTCGAGCGCAGCCTTCGCCACGCCCATCCAGTTGTAGAACGGCATCGCCGTGCGCGGATCGAAATCCATGCCGACGATCGATCCACCCTCGTTCATGACGGGGAGCACGGCGCGTGCGAGCGAGGCGTAGGACCAGGCAGAGATCTGGAACGCGGCGGCGGCGTCGGGACCCGGTCCCTCCAGGAACGGCTTGGACCCCGGGCCCATCAGGGTGCGCGGAGCGAACGCGATGGAGTGCAGAACGCCGTCGATGCCCTCCGGAGCGACCTCGGAGATGCGACCGGCGAGTGCGGCGAGATGCTCCTCGTTCGTCGCGTCCAGCTCGATCGCCGGCGGCACGGGCTCCGGCAGTCGCTGGGCGATCCTGTCGATCAGTCGCAGCCGGTCGAACCCGGTGATGACGACCTTGGCGCCCTGCTCCTGCGCGACCTTGGCCGCGTGGAACGCGATGGACGCGTCGGTGATGATCCCGGTGATCAGGATGGTCTTGCCTTCGAGCAGTCCGCCCATGTGCGTGTGCCTTTCGTGTGAAGTCTGGTGGGCCCGAGTCGATCGGGCGGGAGTCGGGACGAGGTGGGCTAGTGGCCCATGCCCATACCGCCGTCGACCGGGATGATCGCGCCGGAGACGTAGCTCGAATCGGGTGACGCGAGGAAGCTCACCACCGCGGCGACGTCCTCGGGAGTACCGAGTCGCTTCAGCGGGATGTACTCGCGCGCGGTGTCCCGGAGTTTGTCGTCGAGCTCGGCCGTCATGTCGGTCTCGATGAACCCGGGTGCCACGACGTTCGCGGTGATCGAACGCGAGCCCAGCTCACGGGTGAGCGAGCGCGCCATGCCGACGACACCCGCCTTGGAGGACGCGTAGTTGATCTGGCCGGGTCCGCCGGCCTGACCGACGACGGAACCGAGGAAGACGAACCGTCCGAAGCGTGCCCGCAGCATCGAGCGGCTCGCTCGCTTGGCCACCCGGAACGCGCCGGTGAGATTGGCGTCGATGACGGAGGTGAACTGCTCCTCGGTCATCCGCATCAGCAGGGTGTCGTCCGTGATGCCCGCGTTGGCGACGAGCACCTCGACGGGGCCCTGATGCTTCTCCACCTCGGTGAACGCGGCATCGACGGACGCGGTGTCGGTGACATCGCACTGCACCCCGAACAGTCCGTCCGGTGCACCCGAGCTGCGGTGCGTGACCGCGACCTTGTGGCCGTCCGCGGCGAGTCGGCGGGCCACGGCCAGGCCGATGCCCCGATTACCGCCGGTGACCAGCACGGACCGGGAGACGAATCCCCCGCCGGCCGTCGCGTCGGGTGTCGCGGACTCGGGCGCAGAGGACATACGGATGAACCTTCTCTCTCGGGGGTGCTGCTCGCAGCAACGGCCAGTCGGTGGGCGATCACGGACGTCGTCGATCGCCTCGACCCGCGCGTACTTTACCGATGCGTGTCAGGGGACTCGCTGGCGTAGTGACAATGCTGTGACAAGTCCCGCCGACACGAACAGCACTCCGGCGATCAACCAGGGCCGACTCGCGTCACCGCGGGTGGTCTCGTAGCCGATCTGCTCCTCGAGCGTGTCGTACACCTCGGTGAGTTCCTCGAGACTCGACGCCGTGAAGAAGTTGCCACCCGACAGGCGTGCGATCTCCTCGAGCGACGGGTCGTCGACGGGCACCGCGACGCGCTGGGTGTCGCCCTGCTCGTCGGTGATGTCCACCGTGCCGTAACTGGTGCCGAACGAGATGGTGGAGACCGGGATCCCCTTCGTCTCCGCCTCGCGGGCCGCCGTGTACCCACCGCGCGGGTCGTCCGGGTTCTCGGGAACGGTCTGCTTGCCGTCGGACAGCAGCACGATCCGTGCCGGCGGCGCCGCGTCCGATCCACCGAGCACCGCGCCGAGTGTCTCGATCGACTGCATCGCCGTGAAGATGGACTCGCCCGTGGCGGTCCGCTCGGCCAGCTGCAGCCGATCGATGGCCGATTTCGTCGCCTCACGATCGGTGGTCGGTGAGACCAGCACCGATGCCGTGCCCGCGAACGCGACGAGTCCGAGGTTGATGCCGGGAGTCAGGCCGTCGGCGAACTGCTTGCCGGCCTCCTGCGCCGCTGCCAGTCGCGTCGGTTGGACGTCGGTGGCCTCCATCGACAACGACACGTCGATGACCAGCATGACCGTCGCCCGATTACGCGGAACCCGTTGATCGGACGTCGGTCCGGCCAGGGCGACGGTCAGGAAGAGCAACCCGACGAGCACGAGCGCCGTGGGGACGTGGCGCACCAGTCCGGGGCGCTGCGGTGCGACGCGTTCGAGCAACTCCATGTTGGTGAAGCGCATGGTGTTGCGCTGACGGCGGCGCTGCGCGAGCACGTAGGCCACCACCAGGCCCGCGACCACGAGGAGGAAGAGCAGCCACCAGGGTGACGAGAAATCGGACAGGCTCACCGCGTACTCGCTCCCATGCTCGCGCCGTGGCGTCGCCGGGACACGAAGCGGACGACGTCGGCGATCCAGTCGCCGTCCGTCCGCAGGGTGAGCCGAGGCGCGCTGCAGCCACGCAGGATCTTCTCGACGTTCGCGCGGTGCGCCGCAGCGGCGGCCGCGAAGTCCTCCCGCAACCGGGGTGTCGTGCTGAACTCCCGCGTCCGTCCCGTCTCCGGGTCGTGCAACACCACGTCACCGACATCCGGCAGCTCGAGGTCGCGGGGGTCGACGACCTCCACGGCCAGCACGTCGTGGCGGGCCGCCAGGGCGCGGAGCGGACGCTCCCAGTCCGTCGGACCGAGGAAGTCGCTGACGACGACCACCATGCCGCGTCGACGTTCGGGCCGTCGCAGAGCGTCGATGGCGCCGACGAAGTCGCCGCGGGTGCCGTCGGGTGCGTGCGGTGTGGTGGCCACGGTGCGGAGCAGGGACTGGATGTGCGCCCGACCGCCCCGCGCGGGGACCCGGACGACGCGTTCGCCCGTCGCGACGACGGCGCCGATGCGGTTGCCGCCGCCACTGGTCAGATGCGCGATGGCCGATGTGGCCGCGACGGCGAGGTCCCGCTTCTCGCACCCCGCGGTGCCGAAGTCGAGGGAGGCCGACAGGTCGATCGCCATCCACGTCTCGAGCTCGCGGTCCGCGACGCTCTGCCGAACGTGGGGGTGCGTCGTCCTCGCGGTGACGGACCAGTCCATCTGACGTACGTCGTCGCCCGGCTGATACTCGCGTGCATCGCCCGGCTCGGAACCCGGGCCCGGGATGAGGCCCAGATGATCGCCGTGCAGAACGCCGTCGAGGCGCCGACGAACGGTCAGCTCGAGGGTGCGCAGCGCAGCCGACAACCGAGGGTCCTCCAGCGATCCCGAGGCGAAGGACGGGGGCGCACCGCGCAACGACTGCTGCACGGCGGGCGCGCCGAACACCGGATCACCGGGCCGGTCACCCGTGGGTGACGCCATGGTCACCGCGTGGGATCGGTCGCGGGGGTCTGCTTCTGCATCCACGGCGCCGGGCCACCCTGCTGGGGACCGTTCTGCTGGGGGCCACCCTGCTGCGACGGTCCGTCGGGACCGGGCTGCGGGGGTCCGGGCTGGAACTGCTGCGGTCCGCCCGGTCCCTGCTGCTGGGGGCCGTTCTGCAGGGGTCCGTTCTGCTGGGGTCCGTTCTGCAAGGGTCCGTTGTGCTGGGGAGCCGGCGCCTGCTGCTGGACCGGCTGGGCGCCGACCTGCGGCAGACCCACGGTCTGCAGGATGCGCGTGATGATCTGCTCGGGCGTGATCTCGTCGGCCAGGGCGTCGTACGAGAGCACGAGACGGTGCCGCAGCACGTCCGGCACCACGTCGAGGACGTCCTGCGGCACGACGTAGTCCCGTCCACGCAGGAACGCCAGCGCACGGGAGGCACTGATGATGCCGAGGGTCGCACGGGGTGATGCGCCGTAGGCGATCCAGCCGGCCACGTCGTCGAGGCCCACGTCGCGCGGAGTACGGGTGGCGGCGATGACGCGCACGACGTAGTCGACCAGAGCGTGATGGACGAACACGGATGCCGCGACGTTCTGGAGGCGCACCAACTCGACCGGGTCGAGGATCTGCTTGGGCTTCGGTGCCGCGACGCCCATGCGGTAGACGATCTCGCGCTCCTCCTCGACCGTCGGGTAGTCCACGACGATCTTGAACAGGAAGCGGTCGCGCTGCGCCTCGGGAAGGGGGTACACGCCCTCGTTCTCGATGGGGTTCTGCGTCGCCATGACCAGGAACGGATCCGGCATGGGGTACGTGTGACCACCGATGGAGACGTGGCGCTCGGCCATCACCTCGAGGAGAGCCGACTGCACCTTGGCCGGAGCTCGGTTGATCTCGTCCGCGAGCACGAAGTTCGCGACCACCGGGCCGAGCTCGGTGTCGAATTCTTCTTTGCCCTGACGGTAGATGCGCGTACCGATGAGGTCGGTGGGCACCAGGTCGGGCGTGAACTGCACGCGGGAGAACGAGCCCCCGACCACCGTCGCGAACGTCTCCACCGCCAACGTCTTCGCCACACCGGGAACACCCTCGAGCAGGACGTGCCCACGTGCGAGAAGCCCGACGAGGATGCGTTCGACCAGTCGGTCCTGACCGACGATGACGCGTTTGACCTCGTAGACGGCCTTCTCGAGCGTCTGCACGTCCCGAGAGATGTCGGTCGTGTCGGTCTCTCGTGACGTCACCTGTGGAACCACCGCTTTCTACCCGGACTCTGCTGCCGAGCACCACTATTGCAGGTGGCGAGGACACATGACGTTCTAGCTGCTCGGACGGGGTGTCACTCCACCATGCGGACGGCGTACGGCGTCATGCCGTCGAAACGGACGGGCGACACCTTCACCACCGATCCCGACTGCGGAGCCTCGAGCATCTTGCCGTCACCGAGGTAGAGGGCGACGTGCTGCGAGGCGCCCGGACCGTAGAAGATCATGTCGCCGCGGCGCATCTGGGACGACGGCACCTGCTTGCCGGCCGTGTACTGGTAGCCGGTGTAGTGCGGGAGCGAGATCCCGAGTCCACCGAAGGCGTACATCATGAGGCCGGAGCAGTCGAAGCCCACCTTGTTGTAGTCGCCGTAGCTGTCGGCGACACCGCCGTCACGGATGCCCTTGGTCGGCCCGTTCTCGTTGCCGCCACCCCACGAGTAGGGGGTGCCCAACACGGACATGCCGCGGTCGATGACGAGTTCGATGGCTGCGGACCCGGTGAGCGACGGATCCTTGGTGGCGGTCCCGCGACCGCCGCCGGACGACGTGCTGCCCGACGACGTGCTGCCCGACGACGTGCTTCCCGACGACGAGGTACCCGAGGACGTGCCGCCCGAGGACGAGGTACCGGACGACGTGCTGCCGGTGGACGAGGTACCGGACGACGTGCCGCTCGACGTCGATCCGGTCAGGTCGGTGTGGTCGCGTTCCCCGTCCACCAACGCTGCGGCACGATCGGCGGCGGCCTGGTTCGCGGCCACCCGGGCGGCCGCGGCCACCGCTGCCTCCTGCGCTGCCTGCGCGGCTGCCGCGGCGGCGGCTTCCTCCGCCTGACGCTGCTGGTCCCACTGCGAGTACGCGTCGCGCTGTCCCTCGAGCCCCGCGGCGTCGTTGCGCGCCTGCTCCAGCTCGGCGGAGGCGCTGTCCCGCTGTGCCTCGACGGCCGCTTTCTGCGCTGCCTGCTCCTGCTGTGCGGTCACGGCCGCGGCGATGGCCTGTTCCGCCTCGTCCTTCTTCGCGTCCGCTTCCGCGGAGGCACGGTCGGCCTCGATCTTGCTCTGGCGTGCGGTGGAGTCTCGGTTGGCCTCCTCGGTACGCGCCCGCTGCAGGCTGTCCAGGGTGGCGTTCTGCTTGGCGGACAGCATCCGCAGGATCTGCGCGCGATCGAGCACGTCCTGCGGCCCCTGCGCGTCCAGCAGTGAGGAGACACCGGCGGACCCGGTGCCCTTGACGTAGTCGGTGACGGCGAAGGCGTCGAACTTCTTCTGCGCGTCGGAGATCATCTGGCCGGCGTCGCGGAGGGCCTGCTGCGCGATGCCGACGGCCGCGGCGGCGGCGTCGGCGACGGTGCGAGCGTTCTGCAGGTCGACGAGGGCCTTGTTGACGTCCTCGCGCTTGACGGCCACCTGCGCGTCGATCGCGGCGAGCTGCTGGTTGGCCGAGGCGACCTGGTCGATGAGTTGACCGACTCGTCCGAGCTGGTCCCCCACGCGCGCACCGGCGGCGGCGATGTCGGAGTCGGAGGGATTGGGCGGGGGCGGCGGCACGGCGGACGCGAGACTCGGTGCGAGGAACCCCGTCCCGGACAGCAGCAGCGTCGTCGCGACGACGGCGCCCCCGATCGTGCGACGCAGAGCCCGCGATCGACCGACGTGCCGTCGACCTCCGGAGTATCGCTTCACCTGTTCGTCTCCCTCACGTCCGCAGTGCGGATTCACCCACCGCACGCGTGGGGAGGACACGACGCAGCGTGACAGGATCCCGGACCACAGCCGACAACGGCCGACCCGGGAGCAACGATCAGCCCCTCTGCGACACTTCTTCCCCAAGCAGTGCCATGCGAACCGTACGACACTTCGAACGCTTAAGGAACTCCAGTCACAAATGACACATGTGTCATTCCGCCGACCGCATCCGCGCTGATCAGGACGTTGTCCGAGAAAGATTCGTTGAGACTTTTTTGGGAACGGTCACTGCCCGTCGGGCGTGACGGCCTCTCGATCGGTGACATCTCCCGAACGATGACGGCGTTCGTTCACCCACCAGGTGCCGCCGAGCACGGCGACGACCACGAGAACGAGGCCCAGAGTGATGCCGGTCCACGGTGGGCCGGGCTCGACGAGCACGTCGAGGAAGTTGTCCGCGGACTGCACCGCGTTGCCGGTGTACGCCTGATCCTGACCCGCTTCGAGCGTCACGCGATCGATCGAGTCGCTGAACGTGCCGACCTGTCCCGGACCGATCACGAGGACCGTCCCACCGTCGGTGGCACCGACTGACGTGGCGAGATCGCGGAGCTGCGAATCGAGCGGCGCCGGCGCGTCGAGCACGACGATGCTCAGGTCGATACCGTGCTCGCCGGCGCGCGCCACGACACCCTCGAGCCCGACGACGTCCTGACCCGGCGCGGCCACCCCGTCGTCCGCGACGTCGGCGAGGGTCGCCTGCAGGTCGACGAACGTCGGCACCTCGCTGATCATCGGGAGGGCGACCAGCGGCTGATCACTCAGCGGTAGGGCCGGGAGAGGAGAGAGAGACATCGTCCGTCCGTTGTCGTCGATCGCGAGGCGATGCGGTGGATCGCGAGGCGATGATGGTCGAAGTGTGTGCGCCGTCGAGCGGGACCCTACGGGACGGGACCGTCGCCGAGTCCGAGGCGCACCGAGGTGCACGGAGGCAGCCCTTCGTTGCGCCCGGAACGCCGCCGGGGAACGATGAGTGCGCACCACGGTGAGAGCGACACGGCGATTCGGCCACTCGTTCTCACAGGACAAGCGTACTGTTAGAATCGAAACACCGAGACTGCGGCGGCCTCGACGCCACCCGGGTGCACCCTCACCCACGGCGATGTCCGCCCGCTCTCGCCACGCCGTCGACACAGCCCCGTCGACGGCAGCCCAGAAGACGAGTGGAGCTGACGTGACCGCAAGTATCGATTCGTTCGGCGCCAAGGGAACGCTGGAGGTCGGAGAGAACTCGTACGAGATCTTCCGCCTGAAGGCCGTCCCCGGCACCGAGAAGTTGCCCTATGCCCTCAAGGTCCTCGCGGAGAATCTCCTGCGTACCGAGGACGGCGCGAACATCACCAAGGACCACATCGACGCGATCGCCGCGTGGGACCCGTCCGCCGATCCGAGCATCGAGATCCAGTTCACGCCGGCCCGCGTGATCATGCAGGACTTCACCGGTGTCCCCTGCATCGTGGACCTCGCGACCATGCGTGAGGCCGTCACCGCTCTCGGCGGCGACCCGGAGAAGGTCAACCCGCTCGCTCCGGCCGAGATGGTCATCGACCACTCCGTCATCATCGACGTGTTCGGCCGCGCGGACGCCTTCGAGCGCAACGTCGACATCGAGTACCAGCGCAACGGTGAGCGCTACCAGTTCCTGCGGTGGGGCCAGGGTGCGTTCGACGACTTCAAGGTCGTCCCGCCCGGCACCGGCATCGTGCACCAGGTCAACATCGAGCACCTCGCCCGCACCGTCATGGTGCGGGGCGGTCAGGCCTACCCCGACACGTGTGTCGGCACCGATTCGCACACCACGATGGTCAACGGCCTCGGCGTGCTCGGCTGGGGCGTCGGCGGCATCGAGGCCGAGGCTGCCATGCTCGGCCAGCCCGTCTCCATGCTCATCCCCCGTGTCGTGGGCTTCAAGCTCAGCGGCGAGATCAAGCCCGGCGTCACCGCGACCGACGTCGTGCTCACCGTCACCGACATGCTGCGCAAGCACGGCGTCGTCGGCAAGTTCGTCGAGTTCTACGGCGAGGGTGTGGCCGAGGTCCCCCTGGCCAACCGCGCGACGCTCGGCAACATGAGCCCCGAGTTCGGTTCCACCGCGGCGATCTTCCCGATCGACTCGGAGACCGTCGACTACCTGCGCCTGACCGGACGCTCCGACGAGCAGCTCGCGCTCGTCGAGGCGTACGCCAAGGAACAGGGCATGTGGCACGACCCCGAGAACGAGGCGACGTACTCCGAGTACCTCGAGCTCGACCTCGGCGACGTGGTGCCGTCCATCGCCGGACCGAAGCGTCCGCAGGACCGAATCCTGTTGTCGGAGTCCAAGATCGCGTTCCGCAAGGACATCCACAACTACGTGGGCGGCGAGGACGTCGACGCCACCCCGTCGAAGCTGGACGAGGCACTCGACGAGACGTTCCCGGGCTCGGATCCGGCCACGCTGTCCTTCGCCGACGACGATGCGGCTCCGCTGCACTCCGCCGCCGGCAACGCCGAGGGTCGCCCGACCAACCCGGTGCGCGTCGACTCGGACGAGCAGGGCTCGTTCGTCCTCGACCACGGCGCCGTCGCCATCGCGTCGATCACCTCGTGCACCAACACCTCGAACCCGTCGGTCATGCTCGGCGCTGCCCTGCTGGCCAAGAAGGCCGTCGACAAGGGTCTGACCAGCAAGCCGTGGGTCAAGACCTCGATGGCGCCGGGCTCACAGGTGGTCACTGACTACTACGACAAGGCCGGCATGTGGCCGTACCTGGAGAAGCTCGGCTTCTTCCTCGTCGGATACGGCTGCGCCACGTGCATCGGTAACTCGGGACCGCTCGATCCCAAGATCTCCGAGGCCATCCAGGACAACGACCTCACGGTCACCGCGGTCCTGTCCGGTAACCGCAACTTCGAGGGTCGCATCTCCCCCGACGTGAAGATGAACTACCTGGCGTCCCCGCCGCTCGTCATCGCCTACGCGCTGGCCGGCACCATGGACTTCGACTTCGAGCACGACGCTCTCGGTCAGGACAACGAGGGCAACGACGTCTTCCTGAAGGACATCTGGCCCTCGCCCAAGGAGATCCAGGACACGATCGACTCGTCCATCTCCAAGGAGATGTACACCAAGGGCTACGCCGACGTCTTCAAGGGCGACGAACGCTGGCGCGGACTGCCCACCCCGGACGGCAAGACGTTCGAGTGGGACCCGCAGTCGACCTACGTGCGGAAGCCCCCGTACTTCGACGGCATGCCCAAGGACCCGGAAGCCGTCACGGACATCTCCGGTGCGCGCGTGCTGGCGTACCTCGGAGACTCGGTCACCACCGACCACATCTCCCCCGCCGGCAACATCAAGGCAGGAACGCCTGCTGCGCAGTACCTCGACGAGCACGGTGTCGAGCGCAAGGACTACAACTCCTTCGGCTCGCGTCGCGGCAACCACGAGGTCATGATCCGCGGAACGTTCGCGAACATCCGGCTGCGCAACCAGCTCCTCGACGACGTCTCGGGTGGCTACACCCGCGACTTCACGCAGGACGGTGGCCCGCAGGCCTTCATCTACGACGCGTCGCAGAACTACCAGAACGCCGGCATCCCGCTGGTCGTCCTGGGCGGCAAGGAGTACGGCTCCGGATCCTCGCGTGACTGGGCTGCCAAGGGCACCCGCCTGCTCGGCGTCAAGGCCGTCATCACCGAGTCGTTCGAGCGCATCCACCGCTCCAACCTCATCGGCATGGGCGTCGTCCCGCTGCAGTTCCCCGCCGGCGAGTCGGCGGCGTCGCTGAAGCTCGACGGCACCGAGACCTTCGACATCTCGGGCATCACCGAGCTGAACGAGGGCCGCACGCCG
Source organism: Rhodococcus sp. SORGH_AS_0301 (assembly GCF_030818285.1). Taxonomy (NCBI): domain Bacteria; kingdom Bacillati; phylum Actinomycetota; class Actinomycetes; order Mycobacteriales; family Nocardiaceae; genus Rhodococcus; species Rhodococcus sp. SORGH_AS_0301. Next base: position 1,804,376 of record NZ_JAUTAC010000002.1, on the reverse strand, counting down.
AAGACGATGCACGTCACCGCGACGAAGGAAGACGGCTCTGCCGTCGAGTTCGACGCCGTGGTCCGCATCGACACCCCCGGCGAGGCGGAGTACTACCGCAACGGCGGCATCCTGCAGTACGTGCTGCGCAACATGATCGGCTGATCACCGCAGTGATCACTGCCCCGTGAGGGGAGCAGAACGCGCACGACCGCGCCGCGATACCGCGTGTATCGCCGGTTCGGTCGTGCGCGTTCTGCGATCAGCACGATGTCCCCAGCACACGACAGGAGCACCGAGTGCCGAAGGTCAGTGACGACCATCTCGCGGCGCGCCGAAGTCAGATCCTCGACGGCGCGCGCCGCTGTTTCGCCGAATACGGTTACGAGGGCGCCACGGTGCGGCGACTCGAGGAGGCCACCTCGCTCTCGCGAGGAGCGATCTTCCACCACTTCAAGGACAAGGACGGGCTGTTCCTCGCGCTCGCCCGCGACGACGCGCGCCGCATGGCCGACGTCGCCGCCGAGCAGGGGCTCGTCCAGGTGATGCGGGACATGCTGGCCGCTCCCGACCAGTTCGACTGGCTCGGTACACGTCTGGAGATCGCCCGACGGCTCAAGACCGACGCCGAGTTCCGGGCCGGGTGGTCGGAGCGCTCGGTCGAGCTGCAGGACGCCGTCCTGTCACGTCTCGAGCGTCAGAAGTCTGCGGGCCGACTGCGGGACGACGTGCCCACCGCGGTACTGCTGGGATACCTCGACCTCGTCATGGACGGTCTCGTGACCCGCATCGCGTCGGGCCAGGGCACCGAGAATCTGTCGGCCGTCCTCGATCTGGTCGAGGAGTCGGTCCGTCGCGATCGGCCGTGAGCCGACTCAGGCGAGCGTGATCAGGTCGAGGTAGTCCTGCGACCAGTGGTCCTCGTTGCCGTCCGGCAGGAGGATCACTCGTTCGGGAGACAGTGCCTCGGCCGCACCCGGATCGTGCGTCACCAGCACGACGGCGCCCTTGTAGCTCCGCAGCGCCTCGAGGACCTGCTCACGCGAGATCGGGTCGAGGTTGTTGGTCGGCTCGTCGAGCAGCAGCACGTTGGCCGCCGACGAGACCAGGCCGGCGAGCGCGAGTCGCGTCTTCTCACCGCCGGAGAGAGTGCCGGCCGGCTGCTCGAGCTGCGGGCCGGTGAACATGAACGCACCGAGCAGCGACCGCAGCTCCTGCTCCGGGGTGTCCGGTGCCGCGTGCCGCACGTTCTCCCAGACCGACGCCATGTCGTCGAGGGTGTCGTGTTCCTGGGCGAAGTAGCCGATGCGTAGACCGTGACCGGGCTCGATCTGGCCCGAGTCGCTCTTCTCCGTGCCGGCGAGGATGCGGAGCAGCGTCGTCTTTCCGGCGCCGTTGAGGCCGAGCACCACGACGCGGGAACCGCGGTCGATGGCCAGATCCACACCCGCGAAGATCTCCAGGGACCCGTACATCTTGGTGAGGTTCGACGCCATGAGCGGCGTCTTGCCGCACGGTGCGGGCTCGGGGAAGCGGATGTGTGCCACCCGGTCGGACACGCGTTCCTCGTCGAGGTTCGCCATCAGCTTGTCGGCACGCTTGGCCATGTTCTGGGCGGCCACGGCCTTGGTGGCCTTCGCACCCATCTTGGCGGCCTGCGCGCGCAGAGCGCCGGCCTTCTTCTCCGCGTTGGCACGCTCGCGGCGACGACGCTGCTCGTCCGTCGAGCGCGCGTCGAGGTACTTCTTCCAGTTCATGTTGTAGACGTCCGGCTCGCCGCGGACGGCATCGAGGAACCACACGCGGTTCACGACGTCGTTCAGCAGCTCCACATCGTGACTGATGACGATGAGCCCACCCTCGTGGCTCTGCAGGAAGCCGCGGAGCCAGGTGATGGAATCGGCGTCGAGGTGGTTGGTGGGCTCGTCGAGCAGCAGCGTGGTGGCCGAGCGACCACCACTGCCGTCGGACGCCGCGAACAGGATGCGTGCCAGCTCGACGCGGCGGCGCTGACCGCCGGAGAGGGTGCGCAGGGGCTGCGCCAGGACACGGTCGGGAAGTCCGAGGCTGTTGCAGATGCGCGCCGCTTCGCTCTCGGCCACGTAGCCGCCGAGCGAGGCGAAACGCTCCTCGAGCTCGCCGTATCGGCGGACGGCCTTGTCGAGGCGATCCTCGTCGGCCACCTCGGCCATGAGCGCCTGCTGCTTCTCCATGTCGTGGAGCAAGGTGTCGAGTCCGCGGGCGGACAGGACGCGATCCTTGGCCAGCAGGTCGAGGTCGCCCTCCTTGGGGTCCTGCGGCAGGTAACCGATGTCCCCGGTGCGGGTGACCGAGCCGGCGTAGGGCTCGCCCTCTCCTGCCAGAATGCGAAGAGTGGTGGTCTTTCCGGCGCCGTTGCGGCCCACGAGGCCGATGCGGTCGCCGGCCTGCACGCGCAGGGCGGGCCCGGGAGCGGACAGAAGAGTACGCACGCCGGCACGAACCTCCAGGTCGGTGGCGGTGATCACGGTGCGAACTCCTCGATCGTCGTAGTTGTCCGGTGGCAGACCGGGCGCAGCGCGAAGTCGACTGCGCAGCAATCCCTCATTTTAACGCCTCCGCGGGATCCCACGGTCCACGCAGACGTGACTCCGCTAACGTTCGACGCATGGAGAAGGAACAGGATCTGCAGGGGCGTGTCGCCGTGGTCACCGGCGCGAGCCGCGGAATCGGTCGGGCCATCGCGGCCGACCTCCTCGCTCGCGGAGCCGCCGTGACGGTGACCGCCCGCAAGAAGGAGCAGCTCGACGCCACCGCCGAGGAGTTGCGCGCCGCGGTACCGGGGGCCACAGTGCTCGCCATCGCCGGCAACGCCGGGGACGAGGAGTCCCGCCGCGAGACGGTCGACCGCACGGTCGCCGAGCTCGGCTCACTCGACATTCTGATCAACAACACCGGCATCAATCCGGTGTACGGATCGCTGATGGAGGCCGATCTGGCCGGCGTCCGCAAGATCTTCGAGGTCAACGTCGTCGCGACGCTCGGCTTCATCCAGGAGGCGCACCGAGCGTGGATGGGCGAGCACGGCGGCTCGGTCGTGAACCTCGCCAGCGTGGCGGGAATCCGATCCACCGGAGTCATCGCCGCGTACGGCTCGTCCAAGGCGGCGCTCATCCGGCTGACCGAGGAGCTCGCGTGGCAGCTCGGACCCTCGATCCGTGTGAACGCGGTGGCCCCGGGCGTCGTCAAGACCAAGTTCGCCGAGGCACTCGTCGCCAATGGTGAGGAGGCGGCGGCCGCCGGCTACCCGATGAAGCGGCTGGGAACGCCCGAGGACGTGGCCTCGCTCGTCGGGTTCCTCGTGTCCGACGCCGCGTCGTGGATCACCGGTGAGACGGTGCGCGTCGACGGCGGACTGCTGGCGACGGGAACGTTCTGACCGACGTCATCGTCGTCGGCGCCGGCCCGTCCGGCCGCGCGGCGGCACATCGCTGCGCGGCCGCGGGGGCATCGGTGACTCTCGTCGACCCCCGTCCGGATCGTCGATGGATCAACACGTACGGGATGTGGACCGACGAGATTCCGGACTGGGTGCCGGAGTCGACGCGCGCGTCCACGTCCCGCTCCCCCGTCGTGGTCGGCACACGCCGACACGTGGTGGACCGTGAGTACTCGGTGCTCGACACCGGACGACTGCAGGACGGCCTCACGCTCGACGGAGTGTCGGTGGTCGCGGAGTCCGCGGCGGAGGTCACGCCCACGTCGATGACCCTGCGGAACGGCACGACCCTGTCCGGCCGGACGGTGATCGACGCCCGTGGCTCGGCGGTGGGCCCCGGAGTCCCCGAGCAGACGGCCCACGGGGTCGTGGTCGACGAGGACACCGCCGCACGTGCCTGCGGCGGCGAGTCCGCGGTGATCATGGACTGGCGGCGGGACAACGGTGCGGACGCGGACGCGGTGCCGTCCTTTCTGTACGTCGTGCCGCTGGGCGGCGGCGCGGTGTTGCTCGAGGAAACCTGCCTGGTCGGCCGGCCCGGCCTCACCTCACCCGAGCTCGCGCGTCGGCTGCTCGCACGACTGGCTGCGCGGGGTGTGACTCTGCGCGGCGACGAGCCCGTCGAGCGGGTGCGCTTCGCGATGCGTCCGCCGACCCGTCCGACGCGCGGGGTCGTCACCACCGGGACGCGGAGTCCGGCTCTGCACACCGCCACCGGGTACAGCGTCGCTGCCTCCCTGCGCCGAGCGGACGTCATCGCGTCGGTCGTGCTGGACGGCGGCGGCGTCGACTCGGCGGGATCGCGGGCGGTCACCCGGCTGCGGTCGGTGGGCGCGGACGCTCTGCTGTCCTTCCCGCCCGATGCCCTCGCGCCGTTCTTCGACCGATTCTTCGAGATGCCGTCGACGCTGCAACGGGCCTATCTGTCGTCGGACGACGACGTCGCCGGCATGTCCCGGGCGATGCTGACGCTGTTCTCGCGGATCGGTTCGTCCGACCGCCGCGTGATCCTCGGAGCGGTCCGTCGGGCGATGTTCTCCGCAGCGGTGGGGACGCGTTCGTGACGGGTGGTGGAAATGTGACCGGGCGTGCCCCAAGATTGGACACATGCGATCGATCTGGAAAGGCTCCATCGCCTTCGGCCTGGTGAACGTCCCGGTCAAGGTGTACACGGCCACCGAGGACCACGACATCAAGTTCCATCAGGTCCACGGCAAGGACGGCGGTCGCATCAAGTACGACCGGAAGTGCTCCGTGTGCGGTGAGTCGGTGCAGTTCGCCGACATCGACAAGGCCTACGAGACCCCCGACGGCGACCGGGTGATCCTGAACGATCAGGACTTCTCGTCGCTGCCCGCCGCCGAGAAGCACGAGATCCCGGTTCTCGAGTTCGTGCCGACCGACCAGATCGATCCGATCCTGTTCGACAAGAGCTACTACCTGGAGCCGGACTCGACGTCCCCGAAGGCGTACGTGCTCCTCCGGGAGACCTTGTCCACGACCGATCGCACCGCGCTGGTGCACTTCACGCTGCGACAGAAGACGCGCCTCGCGGCCCTGCGCGTGCACGACGACGTGCTGATGATCCAGACGCTGCTGTGGCCCGACGAGGTGCGGGCCGCCGAGTTCTCCTCGCTCGACGACGTCACCGCGCCCCGCCCCAACGAACTGAAGATGGCGGGGGCACTCGTCGAGAGCATGTCGGGCGACTTCGACCCGTCCGAGTACACCGACGACTACCAGATCGAACTCCGCAAGGTCCTCGACGAGATGATCGAGAACGGCGGCGAGAAGGTGGTGCACGCCGAACCGGAGGACACCGACTCGGGAGAGGACGCCGAGGTCGTCGACCTGGTCGCGGCACTCCAACGCAGCGTCGAGGCGGCGGGCCGGTCCGGCCGTGGTCGTCGCGGCGACACCGACTCGGCATCGACGAAGGACGAGTCGGGGAACGAAGAGTCCGCGACGAAGGCTCCGGCGAAGAAGGCAGCCGCGAAGAAGGCACCGGCCAAGAAGGCGGCGGCGAAGAAAGCGCCCGCCAAGAAGACGGCCGCGAAGAAGGCGGCGGCGAAGAAGGCCGGGAGCGGCACGTCGTCGGGCGACGAGGACCAGCAGCGCAAGGGGGCGTGAGGTCTCACGACCACGGCGTGCGCGTCCGCACGGGCCTCACAATCAAGTGCCCACGGAACCGTATGTCTCACAACGCCAAACGTGGTTGATCACCCCAAGGATGCTTTTACTCTCTCTGGAGAGACACAGCGAGTCGTCCCGGTCACACCGGCGACGGGCGCCGCATCCATCGGGGGAGATCACATGTTCGACGAGTACACGTTCAGCACTGTCGCCAACGACGGGCACCTGGTCAGTCCGGTCGTCGCTCTGACGGGCGACGCGCCGTCGCTGTTGTTCTCGCGAAAGTATGCGGACGTCGCGGCGCTGTCCGCCGGCGACCACGAGCTGCTGCGACCGATCGTCGATCCGAGCACCGCCGAGCAGGTGCGCTCCATGGCGCCGCCCGCCGACGAGATCGCGCTGGTGTTCGGTGCCAACGGCTTCGTCGGAGCGCATCTCGTCGCGGAACTGTCTCTGCGCCCCGGAATCACGACGGTCTACGCCGGTGTCCGATCCGCCGGCGACTCCTCCGCCGCCGAGCGTTTCGAGGAGACCGTCGCCCAGTACTCGATCACCGGGATCGATCTCGCGAAGATCGTCGTCATCGAGGCGGTTCCGACCCGGACGAACTTCGGTCTGGACGAGGACACCTACCTGCGGCTCCGCGGCACCGTCGACCAGGTGTTCAACTCGGCCAGTTCCACCGACTACGACTCCAGCTACCTCGAGTTGCGACAGGACTGGTTCGTCTCCCTGCTGCGCGTCGTCCAGTTCACCCTGGAGGACCGTCGCAAGCACCTCACCTACATGGGGTCGATCGGCGCCTTTATCTACACCAGCCCGGAGGACTTCCTGCGTCCCGATTCCTGGTGGTACTCGGGCTACTGTCAGATGAAGTGGATCAACGGTCAGCTCCTCGGATGGCTCGCACGGGACGGCGTCGCCTCCGTCACCCTGGTCGAGTCGCCGTACGTGCTCGGCAGCACCACCGTCGGCAAGGACCCGGGTCGCGTCTACAGCTTCTGGCGCGCGATCGAGCTGGCGAACAGTGTCGGTGCGATGTGGGACGGACCGGGCATGAACTACGCGCCCGTCGACGTGCTCGCGCGCGTGCTGGCGGACAACGCTCTCGGCGACGGCACGCTCCCCCACCTCGTACCGTCCAATCCGGTGCCCTACAGCAACGCCGTCCTGGCATCGGCTCTCGGCCTGGACCTCGTGCCGTGGGCGGAGTTCAAGGCGATTGTCGACAGCAAGATCCCGGCGGAGAAGACGGCGTCCCTGCTCGGGTCCGACGTCAACGACCTCATCCGCCGTTCCAACGCACCGTCGCTCATGCCGTCGTCCTTCGACGGATCCTCGTGGGATCACGATGCGCTCTTCGCGCTGTACCTGTCGGTCATCCAGTTCCGCGACGCGACGGCGCGCCGACCCCGACTGGTCACCGCGTGAGCAGAAGCGCACAGACACGCGACGTCCTCGGTCGTGCACGATGAGTCGCGTCCCGCCGCAACCGATGTTCCTGGAAACCGGCGCGAGGTACCGGGTCCGGGTGTTCCTCGGCGATTTCGTGAACTTCACGCTCGGGCTCGTCTACTACGTCGCCTGCGCGACCCTCGGGGTGCTCGCCGTCGCGATCGACGCCGTGCTGCGCACCCATCTCTACGACGCGTTCATCGCACTGGTCGAGCGCATCGACCACGGTAAGGAGACGGTGGTGGAGCCGTCGTGACCAGAGCAGCCACCACCGCCGGAACCGTGGCTCTCGCCGCGCTCGTCGGCGGGTACTCGTACTGGCGCAGCGCCGCCTTTCTCCGTGATCCCGAGCGGTCGGTGCCCCCGGACCCGTCGTCCATCGTGTCGGCGGCCGACGGCTACATCACCTACGTCAAGCGTGTCGAGTCGGGCCAGATGCCGGTCGCCGTGAAGAAGCGGCGCACCATCCGGCTGTCCGAGTACGCCGGGATCGACTCCGACGCGAGCGGGTGGCTCGTCGGCACCTACATGACCGAGCACTCGGTCCACCGCAATCGCGCACCGATCGAGGGGGCGGTGGTGGTGCGTGAACACCGCGGCGCGGCGCCGTTCAACAGGTCGATGGCTCGCATGACGGCGAACCTGTTCCTGCACCGCACGCCCTACGACGAGGGGTGCGAGTACCTCCTGACCAACGAGCGACTGACCATCGGTGTCCGGCACGCCGACGGTCCCACCGTCTTCGTCACACAGATCGCCGATCTGTGGGTGGACCGGATCGTCGCCCACGTCGAGGTCGGTGAGAATCTCGCTCGCGGCGAGCAGTACGGCCTGATCCGCTTCGGGTCACAGTGCGACGTGTTCCTTCCCGACGCTCTGCTCGACGGCGACGTCCTGGTACGGCCGGGGCAGTACGTGTGGGCCGGTGAGTCGGTGCTCGCCCGGTCCGTCGTGCGGCCGGCACCGACGACCCGGAGCACGATGCAGGACGACCTCGAGGAGGCCCTCTCATGACCTCACGTACGGTCGGTCGGCCGGTCACGACCGCGGCCGTGACCATCACAGCGGTACGCACCCGTCGCGACTGGTCGGCCTTCGCGAAAGTCCCGTTCGCGGTCTATCGGAACGACCCGAACTGGATCCCCGGCGACATCGCGGACGTGGGCTCGATGCTGCGTCGGCCCTCTGAGGAGACGCAGAGCCGGATGACGAGTCAGGCGTTCCTCGCGTATCGCGGTCGGCGGCTCGTGGGGCGGATCGCGGCCATCGCCGACCTGGTCTTCATCTCGCACTACGAGGAGCAGACCGCGTACTTCGGCTACTTCGAGTGCCTCGACGACCGGGAGGCCGCGCACGCTCTGCTCGACGCCGTGGCCGCCTGGGCTCGGGGGCGGTCGCTGAGCACCGTGGTGGGTCCGATGAGCCCGTCACTGCTGTGGAGCGCGGGAGTGCTGGTGCACGGCAACGACATTCCGCCGCTGGTCGGGATGCCCCACAATCCCCCGTATTACGCCGATCTCCTCGAGTCGTGGGGTATGACCAGCATCAAGGAGTTCCACAGCTTCTATCACGACGACCCGCACACGCTCGTCCAGTCGCCGCCGTTCGCACGCAAGTACGCGATGGGCCAGAGGTGGAAGGCGCGGTCGTCCGTCGTCGTCCGGCCGATGAATCCGGCGACGTTCGACGAGGACGTGGCCAAGCTGCGCGTGCTCTACAACACCGCATTCGCGTCGTTCTGGGGATTCACGCCCGTGGAACCCGACGAACTCGATGCGCTCGTGGCGACCATGCGTCCGATCCTCGATCCCGAGATCGTGCTGTTCGCCGAACTCGACGGCGAGGTCGTCGGCTTCGTCATGGGGATCCCGGACGTGAACAAGGCGGCCCTCGGAGCGGTGCGCTCACGGTTCGGCATCGTGCGCGATCTCCACACGATCGCGCGGTGGCGGGGGCCCGGCGGACGCAGACACCGCACGCACGTGCGGCTCGACATGATGTTCGTGGACCCGAGCTGCCCCGACAAGGGCACCTCGGCACTGCTGATCTTCGAACTGTTCCAGCGCATCCACGACGGCGGATACGCCTCCGTGGAAGCAGCCCCCGTGCTGGCGGACGGGGGCTGGTTCCACTCGGTGCGTTCGTCCTACCCGGTGGACCCGAGCAGGACGTACCGCATCTTCTCGCGTGAGATCGGGTGAGCCGGCTCTAGACGGTGAAGCCGAGCGCGCGCAGCTGCTCGCGGCCGTCGTCGGTGATCTTGTCCGGTCCCCACGGCGGCATCCAGACCCAGTTGATCTTGAGGTCCTCGGCCAGACCACTGCGCACCAGGGCGGTGCGGCTCTGGTCCTCGATGACGTCGGTCAACGGGCACGCCGCGGACGTCAGCGTCATGTCGAGGGTGACCACGGCCTCGTCGTCGATGGTGATTCCGTAGACCAGTCCGAGGTCGACGACGTTGATGCCGAGCTCGGGGTCGACGACGTCACGCATGGCCTCCTCGAGGTCTTCGATGACGGAATCGGGCGCCACTGCGCCGTTGTCGGTATCGGTCATGATCGTCCTCCACTGTTCGCGTGCTCGTCCTGCGTCTCCACAGTACGAACAACGGCGTCCTTGAATGCCATCCATCCGAGCAGCGCGCACTTCACGCGTGCCGGGTACTTCGCCACACCCGCGAAGGCGATGCCGTCGCCGATGACGTCCTCGTCACCCTCGACGGTGCCGCGGCTGCCGACCATCGCCGAGAAGGCGTCCACCGTGAGAAGCGCGTCCTCGACGGAGAGTCCGACGACCTGGTCGGTCAGAACCGAGGTGGCCGCCTGACTGATGGAGCACCCCTGCCCGTCGTAGGACACGTCGGCCACGACACCGTCGGCGACGTTCACGCGCAACGTGACCTCGTCACCGCACGTGGGGTTGACGTGGTGCACCTCGGCGCCGAACGGCTCGCGGAGCCCACGACCGTGCGGGTGCTTGTAGTGATCGAGGATCACTTCCTGGTACATCTGTTCCATTCTCACGCGGCACCGCCGACGCCGAAGAACGTCTGTGCCGTGCGGATCGCGTCGCGCAGCGCGTGCACTTCCTCCACCGTGTTGTAGACGGCGAACGAGGCACGGGCCGTCGCGGCCACGCCGAAACGACGGTGCAGCGGCCACGCGCAGTGATGCCCGACGCGGATGGCGACGCCCTCGTCGTCGAGGATCTGCCCCAGATCGTGCGCATGGATGCCGTCGACGACGAACGACACGGCTCCCCCGCGATCCTGCGTGACCGTGGGCCCGATGATGCGGAGCCCGTCGATGGTGGCGAGTTCCGACAGTGCGGCAGCAGTGAGCGTCTGTTCGTGCGCGGCGACGGCGTCCATCCCCAGCGCGTTCAGGTACTCCACGGCGGCACCGAGACCGACGACCTGCGACGTCATGGGCACACCGGCCTCGAACCGCTGCGGGGGCGGTGCGTAGGTGGTCTGTTCCATCGTCACGGTCTCGATCATCGACCCGCCGGTGATGAAGGGAGGCATGTCGGCCAGGAGCGCAGCCTTGCCGTACAGGACACCGACCCCGGACGGTCCGAGCATCTTGTGCCCGGAGAACGCCGCGAAGTCGACGTCGAGCGCGGAGACGTCCACCGGCATGTGCGGCACCGACTGGCAGGCGTCGAGGACGACCAGTGCGTCGACCGCCCGTGCACGACGGACGAGTTCCTCGGTGGGAGCCACCGCGCCCGTCACGTTGGACTGGTGGGTGAACGCGACCACGCGCGTGCGGTCGGTGAGCTCGAGCGAGTCGAGGTCGATCCGGCCGTCGTCGGTGACCCCGTACCACCGGAGCGTCGCACCGATGCGACGTGAGAGCTCCTGCCACGGAACCAGATTCGCGTGGTGTTCGAGCTCGGTGATGACGATCTCGTCACCGGGACGCAGTGACCGCGCGAAGCGGTCGTCGCCGAGGACGTGCGTGACCAGGTTGAGCGACTCGGTGGCGTTCTTGGTGAACACGATCTCGTCCGCGCGGGCACCCACGAAGGCCGCGATGCCCGCGCGGGCACCCTCGTAGGCGTCCGTGGCCTCCTCGGCCAGCTGGTGGGCCCCGCGGTGCACGGCGGCGTTGCAGGTGGTGAGGAAGTGCCGCTCGGCATCGAGCACCTGCACCGGACGTTGAGACGTCGCGCCGGAGTCGAGGTACACGAGAGGCTTGTCGTCGCGCACGGTACGACCGAGGATCGGGAAGTCCTCCCGAAGCCTCGCTACGTCCAGGGTGCCGACCGACGCGACGGCCGTCATGCGCCCGCGGTGGTCTTCGTGAAGCGCTCGTATCCGTTGGCCTCGAGCTCGTCGGCCAGCTCGGGTCCACCGGACTCGACGATGCGGCCCGCGGAGAACACGTGTACGTGATCGGGCGTGATGTAGCGCAGGATGCGGGTGTAGTGCGTGATCAGGAGAATGCCGCCGTTCTCCCGCTCCTTGTAGCGGTTGACACCCTCCGACACGACCCGCAGGGCGTCGACGTCGAGGCCCGAGTCGGTCTCGTCGAGGATGGCGATCTTCGGCTTGAGCAGACCCAGCTGCAGGATCTCGTGGCGCTTCTTCTCGCCGCCGGAGAAGCCTTCGTTGACGCTGCGCTCGGCGAAGGCCGGATCGATGTCGAGCTCGGTCATCGCCTCCTTGGCCTCCTTCACCCAGTGCCGCAGCTTCGGGGCCTCGCCGCGCACGGCGGTGGCCGCGGTGCGGAGGAAGTTGGACATGGAGACACCGGGAACCTCGACGGGGTACTGCATCGCGAGGAACAGGCCGGCGCGAGCACGCTCGTCCACGGACATCTCCTGCACGTCCTCACCGTCGAGCAGGATGGTGCCCGAGGTGACGCGGTACTTGGGATGACCGGCGATCGCGTAGGAGAGCGTCGACTTGCCCGAGCCGTTGGGGCCCATGATGGCGTGCGTCTCGCCCGACGAGACCGTCAGATCGACGCCCTTCAGGATCTCGATCGGCTGCGCGGCGTCGTCGGTGTTCGCGACGTCGACGTGCAGATCGCGGATTTCGAGAGTGGACATGATGTTCCTTGCCTGTCTGTGAATCGGGAGAAGGTGGTCGCGCGAGGGGTCAGACGCCGGTGATGGCGAGTTCCGCCTCGACCGCGTCGGAGAGACGCTCACGGATGGACGCGACCGGGATCTTCGCGATGATGTCGTGGAAGAAACCGCGCACGACGAGCTTGCGTGCCTGGTCCTCCGGGATGCCGCGAGCACGGAGGTAGAACAGCTGCTCGTCGTCGAAGCGACCCGTGGCACTCGCGTGACCGGCCCCGACGATCTCGCCGGTCTCGATCTCGAGGTTCGGGACGGAGTCCGCGCGCGCGCCGTCGGTGAGAATCAGGTTGCGGTTGAGCTCGAACGTGTCCGTGCCCTCCGCCTTCGCACCGATGACGACGTCGCCGACCCACACGGTGTGGGTGTCGGGCTTCTTCGACGCCGGGTCGCCCTGCAGGGCGCCCTTGTAGACCACATTGGACTTGCAGTGCGGCGCGGTGTGGTTGACCAGCAGGCGCTGCTCGAGATGCTGACCGTCGTCCGCGAAGTACAGGCCCAGGAGCTCGGCGTCGCCACCCGGACCGGTGAAGTTCACCGTCGGGGTCAGGCGCACCAGGTCGCCGCCGAGGCTGACCGACACGTAACGCAGGACGCTGTCGCGGCCCACCTTCGCGTGATGCGACGCGACGTGCACCGCGTCGTCGTCCCACTCCTGCAGCGCGACGACCGTGAGGTGTGCGCTGTCCGCGACGACGAACTCGACGTTCTCGGCGTAGGTTCCGCTGCCGCGCTGCTCGAGCACGACGGTCGCCTTGGCGAACGCCTCGACGCGGATCTGGACGTGGCCGTAGGCGACGACGTCCGCTCCCGGACCGTCGACCGTCACGATCAGCGGATCCGCGAGCTCTGCCTCGGAGGCCACCGTGACGACGGTGGCCGAGTCGAAGGACGAGTACGCCTGGGCGGCGACCCGATCGGCCGGCGCACCCGCGGTGCCGAGCCGCGCGTCGTCACGACCGACGGTCTCGACGCGCACGGACTCGGGCGCGTCGGTGACCGTCACGGTCGCGGAGCCCGTGGCCACGGCGGTGCCGTCGTGGAGACCGCGCAGGCGCCGCAGCGGTGTGAAGCGCCAGATCTCATCGCGGCCGGACGGCACCTCGAACGCGGCGACGTCGTAGGACGAGAACTGCGCGCCCTTGTTCGCGACGATCGCGCGCTTGTTCTCGGTGGCGGGGTTCTCGCCGGTGACGGCAGCCTTCACCCCGGTGTCGGTGTGGGGCAGGGTCATCCGACCGATCCCTCCATCTGCAGCTCGATCAGGCGGTTGAGCTCGAGGGCGTACTCCATCGGGAGTTCCTTCGCGATGGGCTCGACGAAGCCGCGCACCACCATGGCCATCGCCTCGTCCTCGGTCATGCCGCGGCTCATCAGGTAGAACAGCTGATCGTCGCTGACCTTGGAGACGGTGGCCTCGTGGCCCATCGTCACGTCGTCCTCGCGGATGTCGACGTACGGGTAGGTGTCGCTGCGGCTGATCTGATCGACCAGGAGTGCGTCGCACTTGACGGTCGACTTCGACCCGTGCGCGCCCTTGTTGATCTGGATCAGGCCGCGATACGATGCCCGGCCGCCGCCGCGAGCGACGGACTTGCTCACGATGTTGGACGACGTGTTCGGCGCGAGGTGGAGCATCTTCGAGCCGGTGTCCTGGTGCTGGCCCTCGCCGGCGAACGCCACCGACAGAACCTCGCCCTTGGCGTGCTCACCGGTCATCCACACGGCCGGGTACTTCATCGTGACCTTCGAGCCGATGTTGCCGTCGATCCACTCCATCGTCGCGCCGGCCTCGGCCTTCGCGCGCTTGGTGACGAGGTTGTAGACGTTGTTCGACCAGTTCTGGATGGTGGTGTAGCGGCACCGACCACCCTTCTTCACGATGATCTCGACGACCGCCGAGTGCAGCGAATCGGACTTGTAGATCGGCGCGGTGCATCCCTCGACGTAGTGCACGTAGGCACCCTCGTCGACGATGATGAGCGTCCGCTCGAACTGACCCATGTTCTCGGTGTTGATGCGGAAGTACGCCTGCAGCGGGATGTCGACGTGGACGCCCGGCGGCACGTAGATGAAGGACCCACCGGACCACACCGCGGTGTTCAGCGCGGAGAACTTGTTGTCACCGGCCGGGATCACCGAGCCGAAGTACTCCTGGAACAGCTCCGGGTGCTCACGCAGACCCGAGTCGGTGTCCAGGAAGATGACGCCCTGCTCCTCGAGATCCTCGCGGATCGAGTGGTAGACGACCTCGGACTCGTACTGAGCGGCGACACCCGACACGAGGCGCTGCTTCTCCGCCTCCGGGATGCCGAGGCGGTCGTACGTGTTCTTGATGTCGGCGGGCAGATCGTCCCACGTGGCGGCCTGCTTCTCGCTGGACCGCACGAAGTACTTGATGTTGTCGAAGTCGATGCCGTCGAGGTTCGAGCCCCAGTTCGGCATGGGCTTGCGCTCGAACGTGCGCAGCGCCTTGAGGCGTGCCTCGAGCATCCACTCGGGCTCGCTCTTCTTGTCGGAGATGTCGCGGACGACGGCGTCGCTGATGCCGCGCTTGGCGCTCGCACCGGCGACGTCGGAGTCGGACCAGCCGTATCCGTAGGTCCCGAGAGACGCGATGGTCTCGTCCTGCGTGAGTGTCGCGGGCACCGTGGGGGTCACCTGGTCTGGTGTGACGGTCATGCGGGCTCCTTCCGGAGACGATCGAGCGGGCTGTTCGGGCTGGAGCTGGTGGTACGGGCCGAATCGAGAGCTGTGCGGTCGTGGTGGACCGTGCCGCTGTCGGCAGCATCACTCGGTGCAACGCCGACATCGTCGTCGGTATTGCCTGATTCGGGAGTCGAGAGTGTGCGAAGGGGCACATGGGTGGTGCACGCGCAGTCGCCGTTGGCGATGGTGGCGAGGCGCTGCACGTGCGTTCCGAGCAGATCGGCGAACGCCTCGCGCTCGGCGGTGCACAGCTCGGGGAACTCGGCCGCGACGTGCGAGACCGGGCAGTGGTGCTGGCAGATCTGCACCCCGTTGCCGACCGGGCGGGTGGAGGCGGCGAAGCCGGACTCGGTCAGCGCCTCGGCGATGGCGTCGGCCGTCTCGGAGACGGACTGCTGCGAGGACGTGTCGGCAGGCTCGACGTCGCCCACGATGGACTGGATGCGTCGGCGGGCGAACGTGCGCACCGCGTCGTCGCCGCCGATCTCCCGTAGGTGCCGCATGGCCGCACCCGCGAGATCGTCGTACGAGTGGCCGAGTCGAGAGCGTCCGTGCGCGGTCAGGGAGAACAGCTTCGCGGGGCGACCGCGGGTACGTGCACCGGGACGCGAGGTCATCGTGACGCGCGCGTCGCCCGCGTCGATGAGAGCATCGAGGTGGCGCCGCACGCCGGCGGCGCTGATGCCCAGACGGGACCCGACCTGGGTGGCGCTGATCGGACCCTCCTCGAGCAGGAGCGTCACGACGGACGACCGCGTGCGACCCTCCGACGTTGCCGAGCCCGACGTTGCTGAACCAGATCCCGAAGCCGGAGTGACAGTGACCGACGCGACGTCGGCGCGGGCGCTGACGCGCTCGCCGGAACGTTCGGTAGTCGTTTTCACAACACCAGTGTGACCGAATTACCGGAGAGGTTCCAGCAAGGGCACCCTGGGTAGCAGGGCCGATGCCGCGGCGACGTTCGTGATCGGCGCCGGTGTCGATACGCTCCGTTCTGTGCCCGCACCTGCCGACGACTCCGTGCCCTCCGCGCCGGTGACACCGACCGACGCCTCGGCGTCTCTCGCGGGCGGCACCGACGACGTGGTCACGGCGGGTGCGACGGAGCCGAGTCGCTCCGGTACCGCCGCGCGGATGCGGGCGACGGCCCGTCGAGCGACGCGTCGGGTGCTGGGGATCGAGGGGTCTCCGCGCAGCGACCGCGTCGCGTTTCTGCACGACAACGAGCCCGAGCGCCCCGAACTGAACGCCGCCGAGGTGCGCGATCTCACACGGATCCGCCGCTTCGGTGCCATCGGCGCCGCGATGATGGCCCTCGGTGCACTGGGCGCCGGCGCACAACCGGTTCTCCAGAACCCGGTGCAGGGTGTCCGCGTGCTCGGGCTCTTCGCTCGCGCGCTCCCCGCCGCACTCACCATCACGATGATCGGCACCGCCGTCGTGGTGCTCGCATGGCTGCTCCTCGGCCGCCTCGCCGTGGGATCTTTCGGCGCGCACTCGTCGCCGCGCCGGATGTCTCGCTCCCAGCTGGACCGCACGCTCGCGCTGTGGATCGTGCCGCTGTGCGTCGCGCCACCGATGTTCAGCAAGGACGTCTACTCGTACCTGGCGCAGAGCGAGATCACGGCCCGCGGACTCGATCCGTACGCCATCGGTCCGCAGGCGGCACTCGGCGTCGACCATGTGCTCACCAGGACCGTGCCGACCATCTGGCGCGACACCCCGGCGCCCTACGGACCGTTCTTCCTGTGGATCGGTCGGGGCATCACCGCGCTCACCGGTGACGACATCGTCGCCGGGATCTTCCTGCATCGCATCGTCGCGCTGATCGGCGTCGCGCTCATCGTGTGGGCTCTCCCCCGCCTCGCCGCCCGGTGCGGAGTGTCCAGCGTGGCGGCGCTGTGGCTCGGTGCCGCCAATCCGCTCCTGCTCTTCCACCTCGTCGCCGGGATCCACAACGAGGCCGCAATGCTGGGCCTGATGCTCGCGGGGCTCGAACTCTCGTTCCGTGCGGTCGAGTCCGCGGCACCACTGCGGGGCCGTACCGGCGTGCTGCTGCTCGCCGGCGCGGCGGTCATCGCCCTGTCCGCGACGATCAAGATCCCGTCGGTGCTCGCGCTCGGATTCGTGGGCATGGCCCTGGCCCGTCGATGGGGTGGTCGGCCCCGCGACGTCGCCGCCGCCGCCGCCCTGCTCGGCGCGGTGACCGTCGCCGTGATCCTGGGCGTCAGCGCCGCGAGCGGGCTCGGATTCGGCTGGCTGGACACCCTGGGCACGGCCAACGCCGTGCGCAGCTGGATGTCGTTGCCCACACTGCTCGGCCTCGCCACGGGAGGCGCCGGCGTCCTCCTCGGCATCGGCGACCACACCACTGCCGTGCTGTCCCTCACCCGCCCGATCGCCTCCCTGGTGGCCGCGCTGATCATCGTGCGGATGCTGGTGTCGGTCCTGCTGGGTCGGCTCCACCCCATCGGAGCCCTCGGCGTGTCGCTCGGGGCACTCGTGCTGCTCTTCCCCGTGGTCCAGCCCTGGTACCTGCTGTGGGCCGTCACCCCGCTGGCCGCCTGGGCCACCCGACCGGCGTTCCGGGTGCCGGTGATCGTCTTCTCCGCGTTCGTCTCGCTGATCGTCATGCCGACCGGCGGTGAGGTCCAGCCCTTCGTCATCGTCCAGGCGGCGGTGGCGACAGTCCTGACGATCGCCGTGCTGTACGCCTCGACGAGGCGACTGCTGCCCTGGCGGGCACGCGACGGGGCGGCGGCGCCGGACCGTCCGTCGGACGCCTACGCTGGATCATCGTGACCGCCCGACCTGTCCCTCCGCCCACGGCGTCCGATGCCGGGACGCCGACGGACTCTCCGGCGGTGTCGCTCCGCGGTGTGGTCAAGCACTTCGGTGACGTCGCGGCCGTCGACGGACTCGACATCGAGCTGCAGCGCGGCCGGGTGCTCGCACTCCTCGGTCCCAACGGGGCCGGCAAGACCACCACCGTCGAGATGTGCGAGGGCTTCCACACGCCCGACTCCGGTGAGGTCCGCGTCCTGGGGCTCGATCCCATCGTCGACTCCGACCGTCTCAAGCCGCGGATCGGGGTGATGCTGCAGGGCGGCGGCGCCTACCCCGGCTCGCGTGCGGGCGAGATGCTCGACCTCGTCGCCGCGTACTCGGCCGACCCGCTCGATCCCAAGTGGCTCCTCGGACAGTTGGGGCTCACCGATGCCGTCCGCACGCCGTACCGACGACTCTCCGGCGGTCAGCAACAACGCCTCTCACTGGCCTGTGCGCTGGTCGGCCGCCCCGAGCTCGTGTTCCTCGACGAGCCGACCGCCGGGCTCGACGCACAGGCCCGGCTCCTCGTGTGGGACCTCGTCGAGGCGCTGCGGCGCGACGGCGTGAGCATCCTGCTGACCACCCACCTCATGGACGAGGCCGAGCACCTCGCGGACGACCTGGTGATCATCGACCACGGCCAGGTCGTCGCCTCGGGGACGCCCACCGAGCTCACCCGTCGGGGCGCCGAGGGCCAGTTGCGCTTCTCCGCACCCTCCGGCCTCGACCTGTCGTTGCTGCAGATGGTGCTGCCCGAGGGGTTCGATCCGGTCGAGAGTTCGCCGGGCTCGTATCTGCTCGAGGGGACTATCGACCCCCAGGTGCTCGCGACGGTGACCTCGTGGTGTGCTCGACTGAACGTGCTGGCCACCGATCTCCGTGTGGAGCAGCGCAGCCTCGAGGACGTCTTCCTCGACCTCACGGGGCGGGAACTGAGAGGGTGAGCGTGACATCACGGTCCGAACGTGCGTCCGACCGATTCGCACCGGGGACGTTCACACCGGATCCCCGGCCCGCACCGCGCCGCCGCATGCTGCTGGCGCAGAGCCGCCTCGAACTGCTTCTGCTGCTGCGCAACGGTGAGCAGCTGCTGCTGACGATGTTCATCCCGGTGACCTTGCTCATCGGCCTCACGCTGCTGCCGTTCGGCGACTTCGGCACCGAGCGCGTCGGCACCGTCGTGCCCGCCGTGATGACCGTCGCGGTGATGTCGACCGCGTTCACCGGTCAGGCCATCGCCGTCGGCTTCGACCGGCGCTACGGCGCTCTCAAGAGACTCGGCGCCACCGCTCTGCCGAAGTGGGGCGCGATCGCCGGGAAGTCGATCGCCGTGCTCCTCGTGGTCGTGCTGCAGTCGGTACTGCTCGGCGCCATCGGCCTCGCCCTCGGGTGGCGTCCGACTCCCGGCGGACTCGTGCTGGGCGCGCTGGTCATCGCTCTGGGCACCGTCACCTTCGCCACGATGGGCCTCCTGCTCGGCGGGACGCTGCGGGCCGAGATCGTGCTCGCCCTCGCCAACATCGCGTGGTTCGTGATGCTCGGCATCGGCAGCGTGGTGTTCGCGAACGAGGCACTCCCCGGCGGCGTCCGCATGATCGCGCGACTGATCCCGTCGGGCGCGATGGCGGAGACGCTCGAGCAGGCAGTCGTGGGACGAGCCGATCTGTTCGGCATCCTGGTCCTCGTCGTGTGGGCGGCGATCTGCGGCTTCTGGGCGACCCGCAAGTTCTCGTTCACCTGACACCGAAGCCGCAGTCCGACCACCCGAAGCCGCAGGCCGACTGCCCCAGGCCGCAGGCCAACTACGCAGCGTAGGAGATGCCGTCTACCATCGACGTGTGCTCTCCCGTGCGTACTTCTCCGTGGTCGACCGCCTCCCGGTCCCCTCCGTTCGCGTCCAGCGAATCATCGCGTTCGTCGTGATCCTGACGCAGGGCGGTATCTCGGTGACGGGCGCTGTGGTCCGGGTGACGGGCTCCGGGCTCGGGTGCCCCACGTGGCCGCAGTGTTTCCCCGGCAGCTTCACGCCCGTCGGCGTGTCCGAGGTGCCCGTCCTGCACCAGGCGGTCGAGTTCGGCAACCGCATGCTCACCTTCGCCGTGGTCCTCACCGCGGCTGCCATCGTCCTGGCGGTGACACGGGCACGGCGCCGCCGCGAGGTGGTCGTCTACGCGTGGCTCATGCCTGCGGGCACGGTGCTGCAGGCCGGCGTCGGCGGCATCACGGTGCTCACCGGGCTGCTGTGGTGGACCGTGGCGGTGCACCTCGTGATCTCGATGCTGATGGTCTGGCTCGCGACGTTGCTGTTCCACAAGATCGGTGAGAAGGACGAGGGCGTCTCGGTACCCGCCGTGCCCGCGCCGCTGCGGTGGTTGACCGTGCTGTCTGCGGTCCTTCTCGCCGGAGTTCTGGTGGCGGGCACCATGGTCACCGGCGCGGGTCCGCATGCCGGTGACGCGGACGTGGCTCGGCTCGAGGTGGAGATCGTCACGCTGGTGCACCTGCACGCCGAACTTCTGGTGGGGTACCTGGCGCTGCTGGTGGGGCTCACGTTCGCCGTCTACGCCGTCAGTCCGTCCGGAGCCTCGGCCATCAAGAAGCGTCTGCAGGTGGTCATCGCGATCGTCGTCGCCCAGGCGTGCGTCGGCATCGTCCAGTACTTCACCGACGTCCCTGCGGCCCTCGTGGCCGTCCACGTCGCCGGTGCTGCCACGGCCACGGCCGCCACGGCCGCTCTCTGGGTGTCTCTGCGGGAGCGGGAGACCGTGCCGGCAGCCGAGGACACCGACGTGACCTCGCCTCGGCTGGCCCGCGCGGACTGATCGGACGCGGTCAGAGACCGTTGCGCGCCTTCGGGAAACGCGACTGACGCGCCACCCATCCCGCCATCTGCGCGAAGTGACCCTTGCGCGGGGTGACGATGCTCGTCAGCTCGCGGTCCCAGTCACCGAGGGTCACGGAGTCGAGCGAGTCCACCACCGCGTGCGCGATGCGGAGATTGCCGGCGACCCGGTCCCCCAGGATCCCGTCGGCACCGACCAGGGTCATGCGGACACCGGCGCGGCCGAGCGGCTGCAACACCACCGTCGCGGACCCGCCGTGCGCTGCGACGAACGACTCGATCGAGGACACCAGGTTCGACGGCGGGGCCGCCGTCTCGGTGCTCTGCCCGGAGTCACCCTTGGGTGCGTTCTCGATGCTCTCGGTGCTCATGACCGTGAGAATACCCGGTCCGTCCCACGCGTCCCTACTGGCCGGTAACTCAGCGGTGGGTCCGTCCCGCCCCCGCTGTCGCGGGCGCGGTGGCAGACTTTTCCCATGCGCGCTGTACTCGTGACCAGAACCGGCGGACCCGACGTCCTCGACGTGACCGACGTCCCCGATCCGTTACCCGGCCCGGCCGATCTACTGGTCCGGGTCCAGGCCTCCGGGATCAACTACATCGACACGTACTTCCGCAGCGGGTCCTACCCGCGGGAGCTGCCGTACGTCCCGGGCGACGAGGGCACCGGCGTCGTCGAGCAGGTGGGCTCGGAGGTGTCCGGGTTCTCGGTCGGCGACCGCGTCGCATGGGCCGCAGCGCCCGGGAGCTACGCCGAACTCGTGCGGGTCCCGGCCGCCTCTGCCATCGCGGTGCCGGCGGGTGTGGATCCCCCTCAGGCGGCATCCGTGCTGCTCCAGGGCATGACGGCGCACTATCTGATCGAGTCGACGTACCCCGTGCGGTCCGGCGACGTGGTGCTGGTGCATGCCGGCGCGGGCGGAGTCGGGCTGATTCTCACGCAGCTCGTCACGGCGAAGGGCGCGACGGTGATCACCACCGTGTCCACCGACGAGAAGGAGGCGTTGTCGCGCGAAGCAGGCGCGACTCACGTTCTCCGCTACGACGACGACATCCCGTCACGCGTGCGCGACATCACCGACGGTGTCGGCGTCGCGGCGGTGTACGACGGCGTCGGTGCCTCGACGTTCGACGCGAGCCTCGAGAGCGTGCGCATCCGCGGGACAGTGGCCCTCTTCGGTGCCGCGAGCGGGCCGGTACCGCCGGTGGACCCGCAACGCCTCAACAAGGCCGGCTCGGTGTTCCTGACCCGCCCCACCCTCGCGCATCACATCCGCGACCGGGCAGAGCTGGAATGGCGCGGCGGAGACGTGGTGCGCGCGCTGGCGGACGGAACCCTGACGGTCCGAGTCGAGCATCGCTATCCGCTCGAGCAGGCCCGTCAAGCGCACATCGACCTGGAGAGCCGGCGGACGGCGGGATCGATCGTGCTGGAACCCTGACGCGGAGCGGGTGTCAGGAGAAGAAGTCGGAGACCGTGGACATCCCGAGCACGGAGTCGACGGCGAGACCGATGAAGACGACCGCGAGGTAGTTGTTCGACTGCAGGAACAGGCGCAGCGGCTTCACGGCCTCGCCGCGTCGCACGCCCGAGTAGAGCTGGTGCGCCATGAGGAGGAACCAGGCACCCGCCGCCAGGGCGACCGCGGCGTAGACGACACCGGCCGCCGGGATCAACGCAGCCGTGGCCGCAACCGTGGCCCAGGTGTAGAGGACGATCTGCCGGGTGACGACCTGTTCGGTGGCGACGACGGGCAGCATGGGCACACCCGCCGCCTTGTAGTCGTCCTTGTAGCGCATGGCCAGGGCCCATGTGTGGGGCGGAGTCCAGAAGAAGATGACGAGGAACAGGACGATCGCCTGCCACCCGACGGTCCCGGTCACGGCGGACCATCCGACGAGTGCGGGCATGCATCCCGCGGCACCGCCCCAGACCACGTTCTGCGAGGTCCGGCGCTTGAGCACCATCGTGTAGACGAGGACGTAGAACAGAATCGTCGCGACGACCAGGATCCCACTGAGGAGGTTCGCCGCCCACCAGAGCCAGAGGAAGGACCCGACTCCGAGGAGCGCGCCGAAGACGAAGGCGTGCGACGTCGGCACGGCCTCGCGGGCCAGGGGCCGCCGCGCGGTGCGCTTCATGACCTTGTCGATGTCCGCGTCGACGACGCAGTTCAGCGTGTTGGCGCTGGCGGCACCCATCCACCCGCCGAACAGCGTGGCGAACAGCAGCGGGAGGTTCACCGTGCCGCGGTCCGCGAGGAGCATCGTGGGGATGGTCGCGACCAGGAGGAGCTCGATCACGCGCGGTTTCGTCAGCGCGATGTAGGCGGCGGGTTTGGCCGTCAGCCGGCCGAGTCTCGACGTGGGAGCGGTCGACACGTCCCGGGTCGGACTGTCGGTGAACCCGTGTCCGCTCGGGCTCTGCCGCATACCCACTCGAATCTCCCTCTCGCACCGTCCGCTCCACCACCCGGCCCAGTTACCGAGCGGAATGGTGCTACTACAAGCGATGGTAGACGCCGCCTGTGTCATCACCCCAATCGGCGGGTAGTCGGATGGTTCGGGCGTCGTGTGACGGATCGGCGGCGGACCACCCGTCGCGGAACCAGCGAGGCGTCCCGGACGGAACTAGGCTCGACCGTGAACCGGGTATCCCCGACCGACCCGCCGGGGAACTAGGCTCATCACGCGCGGAGCGGCGACGAGTGCGCCGCGTCCGTGCACTACTGGCCACCCCCCACCCCGACAGTGTCAGGAGATCTCCACCCGTGTCGATCACAGACGACATCACCGTTCTCACCAGCGCTCACCATCCGAGCGACTGGACCGATCTGGACACACGGGCGGTGGACACTGTGCGTGTTCTCGCTGCCGACGCGGTGCAGAAGGTCGGCAACGGCCACCCCGGAACCGCCATGAGCCTCGCTCCCCTGGCGTACTCGCTCTTCCAGCGCACGATGCGCCACGATCCCACGGACACCACGTGGATCGGCCGCGATCGCTTCGTGCTCTCGTGCGGTCACTCGAGCCTCACGCTGTACATCCAGCTCTACCTGGGCGGCTTCGGCCTCGAGCTCGCCGATCTCGAGGCGCTGCGCACGTTCAAGTCGAAGACCCCCGGCCACCCGGAGTTCCGCCACACCAAGGGCGTCGAGATCACCACCGGCCCGCTCGGTCAGGGCCTGGCCTCGGCCGTCGGCATGGCCATGGCGTCGCGCCGTGAGCGTGGACTCTTCGATCCCGAGCCCGCATGGGGCGACAGCCCGTTCGATCACTACGTCTACGTCATCGCGTCCGACGGCGACATCGAGGAGGGCATCACCTCCGAGGCGTCCTCACTCGCCGGCACGCAGCAGCTCGGCAACCTGATCCTGTTCTACGACGACAACAAGATCTCCATCGAGCACTCCACCGACATCGCGCTGTCCGAGGACACCGCCAAGCGCTACGAGGCGTACGGCTGGCACGTGCAGGTCGTCGAGGGCGGCGAGAACGTCACCGCCATCGAGGAGGCGGTCGAGGCGGCCAAGGCCGTCACCGACAAGCCCTCGATCATCGTGCTGCGCACCATCATCGGCTTCCCGGCCCCCACGATGATGAACACCGGCGCCGTCCACGGTGCCGCTCTGGGTGACGACGAGGTCGCCGCCGTGAAGAAGGCGCTCGGCTTCGATCCCGAGAAGACGTTCGAGGTCACCGACGAGGTCATCGAGCACACCCGCGGCCTGCAGGCGCGTGGCCGCGCGGCGCACGAGGCGTGGAGCAAGGACTTCGACGCGTGGAGCGAGCGCGAGCCCGACCGTCGCCGCCTGCTGGACCGTCTGACCGAGGGCACGCTGCCCGACGGATGGACCGACGTCCTCCCCACCTGGGAGCCGGGCGGCAAGGCCATCGCGACGCGCGCCGCGTCCGGTGAGGTCCTCAGTGCCGTCGGCCCGGTCCTGCCGGAGCTGTGGGGCGGCTCCGCCGACCTCGCCGGCAGCAACAACACCACCATGAAGGGCGCCAAGTCCTTCGGCCCGACGTCGATCTCCACCGACGACTGGGACGCCGAGCCCTACGGCCGCACGCTGCACTTCGGTATCCGCGAGCACGCGATGGGCGCGATCCTGTCCGGCATCGTCATGCACGGACCGACGCGTGCGTACGGCGGCACCTTCATGCAGTTCAGTGACTACATGCGTCCCGCGGTGCGCCTCGCGTCCCTCATGGACATCGATCCCATCTACGTCTGGACCCACGACTCCGTCGGTCTCGGCGAGGACGGCCCGACGCACCAGCCGGTCGAACACCTCGCGGCGCTGCGCGCGATCCCGAACCTCTCGGTCGTGCGCCCCGGCGATGCGAACGAGACCGCCCACGCCTGGCGCGCGGTGCTCGCGCGCTCGTCGAGCAGCGGACCCGTCGGCCTCGCGCTCACCCGTCAGGGCATCCCGATTCTCGACGGCACCAGCTACGAGGGTGTCTCCAAGGGCGGGTACGTCCTGGTCGAGTCGTCCAAGGCCGCACCCGACGTGATCATCGTCGCGACCGGTTCCGAGGTGCAGTACGCCGTGGAGGCACAGAAGCTTCTCGAGGCGCAGGACATCGCGGCGCGCGTCGTCTCGATGCCGTGTGTCGAGTGGTTCGAGAGCCAGGACCAGAACTACCGCGACCAGGTCCTTCCGCCCACCGTGAAGGCCCGTGTCTCCATCGAGGCCGGCATCGCGATGCCCTGGTACAAGATCGTCGGCGGCTTCGGCGAGATCATCTCGCTCGAGCACTTCGGCGAGTCCGCGGACGCGGCGACGCTCTTCCGCGAGTACGGCTTCACGGCCGAGGCCGTCGTGGCCGCAGCTCAGCGCTCCATCACCAACGTGAAGGGATGACAGCATGACTCAGAACCAGAATCTCGCAGACCTGTCCGCCGCCGGAGTCTCGGTCTGGCTGGACGACCTCTCCCGTGACCGGATCTCCTCAGGCAACCTGAAGGACCTGATCGACTCCAAGTCGGTCGTCGGCGTCACCACGAACCCGTCGATCTTCCAGGCCGCCCTGTCGAAGGGCACCTCGTACGACGAGCAGGTGAACGAGCTCGCCGCTCGCGGTGCCGACGTCGATTCCGTCATCCGCACGGTCACCACCGACGACGTCCGCAATGCGTGCGACGTGCTCGCACCGGTGTACGAGGCGACCAACGGAGTCGACGGACGGGTGTCCATCGAGGTCGATCCCCGCCTGGCCCACGACACCGACAAGACGGTCGCGCAGGCGATCGAGCTGTGGAAGATCGTCGACCGGCCCAACGTCCTGATCAAGATCCCCGCCACCGAGGCCGGCATCCCCGCCATCGCCAAGGTCATCGGCGAGGGCATCAGCGTCAACGTCACGCTCATCTTCTCGGTCGAGCGCTACGAGGCCGTCATGAACGCCTACCTCGAGGGACTCGAGTCGGCGAAGGCCGCGGGCCATGACCTGTCGTCGATCCACTCGGTCGCGTCGTTCTTCGTCTCGCGCGTCGACACCGAGATCGACAAGCGTCTCGACGCCATCGGAACACCGGAGGCGACCGACCTGAAGGGCAAGGCCGCACTGGCCAACGCACGCCTCGCGTACGTCGCCTACCAGCAGGTCTTCGAGATCGGGTCGCGTTTCCAGGGCATGCTGACCGACAACGCCCGGCCGCAGCGCCCGCTCTGGGCCTCCACCGGAGTGAAGGACCCGACCCTGCCCGACACGCTGTACGTGTCCGAGCTGGTCGCCCCGAACACCGTCAACACCATGCCCGAGAAGACGATGGACGCCTTCGCCGACCACGGCGAGGTCACCGGCGACACCATCACGGGCAAGGGTCAGGAGTCGCAGGCCGTCTTCGACGCCATCAGTGCACTGGGTATCGACCTGACCGACGTCTTCCTCGTGCTCGAGAACGAGGGCGTCCAGAAGTTCGAGGCGTCGTGGGGCGAACTGCTCGATGCCACCTCCGAGCAACTCTCCGCCGCGTCGAAGAGCTGAACCGTGGCGACGGAGTCAGCCACACCCTGGGTGAATCCGCTCCGTGACAGCAGAGACAAGCGTCTCCCGAGGATCGCCGGGCCCTGCAGCCTGGTGATCTTCGGTGTCACCGGCGACCTGGCGCGCAAGAAGTTGATGCCGGCGGTGTACGACCTCGCGAACCGTGGGCTCCTGCCGCCCGGGTTCGCGCTGGTCGGGTTCGCCCGGCGTGAATGGTCGGATCAGGACTTCGGCACCATCGTCCACGACGCGGTCCGGGAGCACTCCCGGACGCCGTTCCGTGAGGACGTGTGGGAACGGTTGTCGGAAGGCATCCGCTTCGTGCAGGGGTCGTTCGACGACGCCTCGGCGTTCGATCAGCTCACGAGAACGCTCGCGGAACTCGACGTCGAGCGCGGAACCGGTGGGAACCACGCGTTCTACCTGTCCATCCCGCCGGGCGCGTTCCCGACGGTGCTCGAGCAGTTGTCGGCGTCCGGTCTCGCCACCGGGCCGGAGACCGAGGGCGAGGCGCCGCGGCACTGGCGTCGAGTGGTGATCGAGAAGCCCTTCGGCCACGATCTTGCGAGCGCGAAGGAGCTCAACGCGATCGTCAACCGGGTGTTCCCGGAGGATCGCGTCTTCCGCATCGACCACTACCTCGGCAAGGAGACGGTCCAGAACATCCTGGCGCTGCGCTTCGCCAACCAGCTGTTCGACCCGATCTGGAACGCCCACTACGTGGACCACGTGCAGATCACGATGGCCGAGGACATCGGCCTGGGGGGTCGAGCGGGGTACTACGACGGCATCGGCGCTGCGCGCGACGTGATCCAGAACCACCTGCTGCAGTTGCTCGCCATCACCGCGATGGAGGAGCCGGTCAGCTTCAGCCCCAGTGAGCTGCAGAGCGAGAAGATCAAGGTCCTCTCGTCGACGCGTCTGGCGGAGCCGTTCGCGCAGACCGCTGCCCGGGGGCAGTACACCTCGGGGTGGCAGGGCAGCCAGAAGGTGAAGGGGCTCAAGGAGGAGGAGGGGTTCGACGCGGAGTCGAACACCGAGACCTACGCGGCCATCACCCTCGAGGTGGACACCCGGCGGTGGGGCGGCGTGCCGTTCTACCTCCGCACGGGGAAGTCGCTCGGGCGGCGCGTGACCGAGATCGCGATGATCTTCAAACGCGCACCGCACCTGCCGTTCGACGCCACGATGACCGAGGAACTGGGCCAGAACGCACTCGTCATCCGCGTGCAGCCCGACGAGGGCGTCACGCTGCGCTTCGGATCGAAGGTGCCGGGGTCCAGCATGCAGGTGCGGGACGTCAGCATGGACTTCAGTTACGGCCAGGCCTTCACCGAGTCGTCGCCCGAGGCGTACGAGCGGCTCATCCTCGACGTGCTGCTCGGTGAGCCGTCGCTCTTCCCGGTCAATGCCGAGGTCGAGCTGTCGTGGAAGATCCTCGACCCCATCCTCGAGTACTGGGCGTCCGGAGGTGCGGCCGATCCGTACGAGGCCGGCACGTGGGGCCCCGACTCGGCCAACGAGATGATGCAGCGCACCGGACGCGAATGGAGAAGGCCGTGATCGTCGATCTGCCCGCCACCACCACCGGTGCCGTCTCGAAGAAGCTGGTGGAGCTCCGCGAATCGGGCGGCGCCGTCACGCTCGGTCGGGTGCTCACCCTGGTGGTCGTCATCCGTGATCCCGCGAAGTTCGAAGCCGCGATCGAGGCGGCCAACGAGGCCAGCCGGGAGCACCCGTGTCGTGTGATCGTGTTGGCCCGCGGTGATCGCGACGACGACGACGTGCTGGACGCGCAGATCCGCGTCGGCGGCGACGCGGGCGCGTCCGAGGTGGTCTTCCTGCGACTACGGGGCGAGCTGTCGGAACACGAGCAGAGCGTCGTTCTCCCCTTCCTGCTGCCCGACACCCCCGTGGTGGCCTGGTGGCCGAGCGGAGCACCGGCGGTCCCGAAAGAGGACCCGGTGGGCCGACTCGCCATCCGCCGGATCACCGACGCGACCAACTCACCCGACCCGCGCGCCGCCATCTCGTCGCGACTCGAGTCGTACGCCGAGGGCGATTCCGACCTCGCCTGGTCGCGCATCACCTATTGGCGTGCGCTGCTCACCACGGCACTCGACCAGCAGGCCGAGCCGGTGCGCTCGGTGACCGTGTCGGGTCTGCGCGAGGAGCCCGCACTGGACATCCTCGCCGGGTGGTTCGCCGCCCGCCTCGACGTCCCCGTGGTGCGCAAGGTCGGCGAACTGCGCGTGGAGATGGAGCTGGCCGACAGCACCGTGTCCATCAGCAGGCCGCAGACCGGCACCACGGCCACCCTCATCCGCACCGGACAACCGGACACGCTGGTCTCACTCGCCCGGCGAGAGACCCGCGACTGCCTCGCGGAGGAGCTGCGTCGACTCGACCGTGACGAGATCTACGAAGAGGCCCTCGCCGGCCTGACGAAGGTGACCTATGAGTGAGACACGACCGGAGATCCACTGTTCCGACGACACGGCGGCTCTCGCCCGCGCCGCAGCCGAGCGATTCGTGTCGGTGGTCGTCGACGCCCAGCGAGCACGCGGTACCGCATCCGTCGTGCTGACCGGTGGCGGCACCGGCGTCGCGACCCTGGCCGCTGTCCGCGACCTCGGCGGCGACATCGACTGGTCCGCCGTCGACGTCTTCTTCGGTGACGAACGCTTCCTCCCCGAGGGCGACCCGGAACGCAACTACGTGCAGGCCAGGGACGCCCTGCTCGATCACGTCGGCGTCGATCCCGACCGCGTGCACGTCATGGCCCCGTCCGACTCGCCGCTGGGCGACGACGTCGAGGCCGCGGCGGTGACCTACCTGCAGTCGGTGGCAGCTTTCGCACCGGAGGACGGACCCGCCTTCGACATCCACCTGCTCGGCATGGGCCCGGATTCTCACGTCAACTCCCTCTTCGCCCACGGTGACGCGGTGCAGGAGAAGTCACGCTGGGTCGTGGCCGTGACCGACTCCCCCAAGCCGCCTCCCGTGCGCATCACGCTGACGCTCCCGGCGGTGAACAGGTCTCGGCACGCGTGGTTCCTCGTCTCGGGCGAGGGCAAGGCCGATGCCGTCGCCGCCTGTGTCGGGGGCGCGGACCCGGTCGAGCATCCGGCCGCCGGCGCACACGGCCTCGAGTCGACCGTGTGGTTTCTGGACGCGGGGTCGGCGTCCCGCCTCTGAGCGACGGTCAGGCCGGCGGCCGTCCGGGCTGATCGTCCTTCGGTCGGACGGGTGTCGAGGCCTCTGGTCGACGCCGGGGCACTCCCCTGCGCCACGCGGATGCGGTTGCGGTGCAACGGTGTTGGTTCTGCGGAGTCATGACGGAGATCCTCCCGGCGTCGAATGGGTCTGTTCTGTTCGACGCCGGGAGGGTCCGCGCGGTTCCCTCTATCCGCTGTTGCGCAACGCGGTCGCGAGCCCGTTCATGGTCAGCAGGATGCCGCGCTTGACCTGCTCGCGATCGTCTCCCGCCCGCAGCTGTGCGAGTAGTTCCACCTGCAGGTGGTTCAGCGGCTCGAGGTACGGGAAGCGGTTGAACACCGACCGCGCCAGCGCCGGGTTGTCGTCGAGCAGCCCGTCGTGCCCGGTGATCTTCAGGTACATCGACACGGTCTTGGCATGCTCGGTCGAGATCATGTCGAACACGGTCTTGCGGAGCTGCTCGTCCGGCACCAGTTCGGAGTACCGGGCGGCGAGCCCCAGATCCGACTTGGCCATGACCTGCGCCATGTTGGACAGCACCGTCCGGAAGAACGGCCACCGCCGGTACAGATCGGTCAACGTGGCCAGCTTGTCCGCGTCGCCGCCGACCCAGTCCTCGAACGCGGTACCCACCCCGTACCAGCCGGGCAACATCACCCGCGACTGACTCCACGACATCACCCACGGGATCGCCCGCAGGTCGTACACCGAGTTGGTGGGCTTCCGCGACGCCGGCCGGCTGCCGATGTTGAGCTCCCCGATCTCGGCGACCGGTGTGGACATCCGGAAGTACTCGACGAAGCCCGGCGTCTCGTGGACCAGTGCCCCGTACGCGGCCTGGGCGCGTGCCGCCAGATCGTCGAGCAGCGCGTAGGCCGGCTCGGCGTCGTCCCCGAGCCCCTCGACGTCGAGCAACGTGCTCTCGATGGTCGCCGCCAACAGCGTCTCGAGGTTGCGGCGCGCCAGGCGGGGTTCCGCGTACTTCGCCGCGATCACCTCGCCCTGCTCGGTGATCCGCAGCGAGCCGGTGACCGCACCGGTCGGCTGCGCGAGGATGGCGTCGTAGCTCGGGCCACCGCCGCGGCCCACGGTGCCACCGCGGCCGTGGAACAGTCGTAGCCGGATCCCGGCGGCGCGTGCAGCCTCGACGAGGTCGAGTTCGGCACGGTAGAGCGCCCAGTTCGCGGCCAGGTACCCGCCGTCCTTGTTGGAGTCGGAGTACCCCAGCATGACTTCCTGGTTGTCCCCGCGGGACGTCACCAGCGCGCGGTAGACGGGGATGGACAACGTCGCGGTGAGGGTCGCCGCGCCCTGCTGGAGATCGTCGATCGTCTCGAACAGCGGCACCACACCGACGGGCGAGGACGGACCCGTCTCGGCGTCGCCGGGATCGAGGATGCCCGCCTCCTTGAGCAGCACCGCGGCCTCGAGCATGTCGCTGACCGAGGTGCACATGCTGATGATGTAGTTCGGCACCGCGCCGCCGCCGAACGTGCGCACGGCGTCCGCGGCGGACTCGACGATCGCCAGCTCCTTGGCCGTCTGCTCGCTGAACTCCGCGCGGGGCCCGATGAGGGGTCTCCGCGTCTCGAGCTCGGCGGAGAGGATCGCGACGCGCTCGTCCTCGGACAGTGACGCGTAGTCCGCGTGGACGCCCGCCCAGGCCAGCAACTCCGCCACGACCTGTTCGTGGATCTCGGAGTTCTGCCGCATGTCGAGCCCGGACAGGTGGAACCCGAAGGTCTCGAGCGCCTGCCGGAGCGTCGCGAGTCGGTCGTCGGCGATGACGCCGTTGGCCGTGCGCCGCAACGAGCGGTCCAGCAGGTCCAGATCGTCGAGCATCTCCTGCGGGGCGCCGTACGGCTCGAGTTCCGGCGAGTCGAGGGTGTTGTCCGGAACCACGTCCAGCATGCGGCGCGCCGTCGCCGACAGTCGCCCGCGGATACCGCGCACAGCTCGGCGGAAGGGCTCGTCCGCACGGAACGCCGACTCGTCCTTCGACGCATCGGCCAGGGCCTGCAGGTCCGCGTCCACGTCGATCAACCGAGCCGACATGGACAGCTCGTGCTCGAGACCGACGAGATCCGCGAGATACCGGGTGAACGCGACCTGCGCGGCACGGTTGGTCGCGCGGTGCACGATCTCCCCGGTGACGAAGGGGTTGCCGTCCCGGTCGCCGCCGATCCACGATCCGGGTCGCAGCATCGGCTGCGTCAGCAGGTCGGCATCCGGCCAACGGCTGCGGAGCGCTGCCCGCAGCTCGGTGTTGATGCGCGGGATCACGTCGAAGAGCGACATGTCGTAGTAGCGCAGACCCACCTCGATCTCGTCCTGGATCCGCAAGCGGGACAGCCGGATCAGCGCCGTCTGCCACAGTGCGAGGATCTGCCGCTCGATCTTCGCGTCGGTCTCCGCGATCTCGGTGTCGTCCAGTTCCGTGCGCTCACGGAAGCGCATCAGATCGGTGATGCGGCTCTGGATCTCCGACACGGTGCGGCGACGCGTCTCGGTGGGATGCGCGGTGATGACGGGCGACACCAGGGCGTCACGGAGCAGGTCCTCCACCGTGGCGGCGTCGAGGCGCGCCGCATCGAGCTTGCTGTAGGTGGAGGCGAGACTGCTGTCCTGGGGCGGCTCCCCGGCACGCACGTGCACGGCGCGGCGGCGCTCGCGGTGAATGTCCTCCGCCAGGTTGGCGAGAAGCGAGAAGTGACTGAACGCCCGGATCACCGGGATGGCACGCGTGATGTCGATGCCGTCGAAGAGCCGGGCGAGTTCGCCGCGATCGATCTCCGACCGCCGCACGCGGAACGACTCCACTCGGGCCTGCTCGACGAGGTCGAAGATCTCCTCGCCCTCGTGGTCCCGGACGACGGAACCGAGTATTCCACCGAGGAGCCGAATGTCCTCTCGCAGAGGTTCGGTGGCGGGCAGACCTGGATCCACGACTGTCATGTGGACAGTATCGTCGGCGCACCCCCGGACCGCAGCGCGGGGCTAGAGCCCCAACACTGCCCGCGCGATGAGAAAGTAGACGATCAATCCGGTCGCGTCGACGAACGTGGTGATGAACGGGTTCGAGAACACCGCCGGGTCCACCCGGACGGCCTTGCCGATCAGCGGCATCGCTCCGCCCACGGTCGCGGCCATCGTGCAGATGCTCAGCAGGGTGAGTCCGATGACGGTGCCGATCGACGTGTCGTAGACCAGGGAGGCGACCGCGAACCCGACACCACCGAGAAGCAGGCCCAGACTGACACCGACACGCATCTCGCGTCCGACGACGGCGAGGATGTCCCGCGGCCGGACGTCGTCGAGTGCCAGGGCCCTGGTCACGGTCGTCGCCGCTTGGTTTCCGGTGTTGCCGCCCGTGCCGATCAGCAGCGGCACGAACAGCGACAGCACCACCTTCTGTTCGAGCGTCGCCTCGAAGATCTCGAGCACGTGGACGGTCAGCGTGGCTCCGATCGCCAGTACGAGAAGCCACACCACCCGGGACCGGACGACCGACAGGACCGGTGTCGCGAGGTAGGGCCGCCGCAACGGCTCGTATCCACTCAGGCGCGCCTGGTCCTCGGACTCTGCCTCCTCGAGGATCGCGAGGGCGTCGTCCACCGTCAGGATGCCGACGAGCCGGGCCTCGGCGTCGACGACGGGCAGCGCGAGCACTTTGCGGTCGGCGCAGCGTCGTGCCGCGGATTCTGCATCGTCCGTCGCGAGCGCCGAATACGCCTCGTGCACGAGTTCCTGCACCAGCGCATCCGCGGGTGCCACCATCAGGTCGCGCAGGCTGACGACGCCGACCAGGCTGCGGCCCTCGTCCACGACGGGCAGCGTGTAGACCGTCTCGGCATCGGCGACGCGGGCGCGTACTCGGTCGAGGCACTGGGCTGCCGTCATGTCCGGCCTGCACGAGACGTACTCGGGACTCATGCGTCGTCCGATGGACCCGGCCGGGTAGCCCAGCACCGCTGCGGTGAGGTCACGCTCGGCCGGCGGGAGTCCGAGCATCAACCGGGTGGCGACCGAGGCGGGGAGCTCGTCGAGGAGTCCGACCCGATCGTCGGGATCGAGTTCGGCGAAGACCGACGCGACATCCTCGTCGCGAAGTCCGCGGACGAGGTCGCTCTGCAGCGTGCCGGGCAGGCCCTCGAAGACGGCGAGGGCACGATCTTTCGGCAACAATCGGAACACGAGTGCGCGGTGCTTCAGGCTCAGGCGCTCGAGAAGATCGACGGCCTGGTCCACCGAGACCAGGGACAGCCCGACCGTGACGGCGGACAGATCGTGATCAGCGAGGGCGCGATCGATGCGCGCGGAGACGTCGTCGGGAAGAGACGTGTCCGGGTCAGGCGTGTCGGGGGTACGAGACATCGCGGTCGACCGGGCCTCACGTCACCTGATCAGGCGAACTTGATCTCCAGGCCGATGCCCAGGATGCAGATGAGCCACACGACACCGGTGAAGACGGTGACACGGTCGAGGTTCTTCTCGACGACGCTGGACCCGGACAGAGACGACTGCACGCCACCACCGAACAGGCTCGACAGGCCGCCGCCCTTGCCGCGGTGCAGCAGGACGAAGACGAGCAGGCCGATGCTGGTGACCACCAGCAGGATGTCCAGGAACGTGCGCATGATGGCCAATGTTACAGGCCGCGCGCCGCCGAACGACGAAGGGCACGTCGCGTGTGCGACGTGCCCTTCGATCGGTGATGCGCGGTGGGTCAGGGAAGCGGTCCCCCGGCGGCGATGGCACACAGGGTGGCGAACTCGTCCGCCTTCAGCGACGCTCCGCCCACCAGTGCACCGTCGACGTCGGTCTGGCCGACGATCTCGCCCACGTTCTTCGAGCTGACCGATCCGCCGTACAGCACACGGACCGCCGCCGCGGTGTCGACGTCGGCGAGCGACGCCAGCTCCTGACGGATGGCTCCGCAGACTTCCTGCGCGTCCGCGGCACTGGCCACGCGGCCGGTACCGATGGCCCACACCGGCTCGTAGGCGACGACGATCTTCCCGATCTCCTCGGCACTCAGACCCGCGAGGGACCCGCGGAGCTGCTCGACGTTGAACGCCACGTGCTCGCCGGCCTCCCGCACCTCGAGACCCTCACCGATGCAGACGATCGGCACGAGTCCGTGCTTCAGCGCGGCCTTGGTCTTGGCGAGCACCGTCTCGTCGGTCTCGCCGTGTCCGGCGCGACGCTCCGAGTGCCCGACCACGACGTACGTGCAGCCCAGCTTGGCCAGGAAGGCACCGCTGATGTCGCCGGTGTACGCGCCGGAGTCGTGGGGCGAGAGATCCTGCGCGCCGAACGTGAGCAGGAGCTTGTCGCCCTCGATCAACGTCTGGACACTGCGGATGTCGGTGAACGGCGGGATCACCGCGACGTCGACCTTCTCGAAGTACTTCGCGGGCAACGAGAAGGCGATCTTCTGCACCAGGGCGATGGCCTCGAGGTGGTTCAGATTCATCTTCCAGTTACCG
Organism: Rhodococcus sp. SORGH_AS_0301; assembly: GCF_030818285.1. Classification (NCBI taxonomy): domain Bacteria; kingdom Bacillati; phylum Actinomycetota; class Actinomycetes; order Mycobacteriales; family Nocardiaceae; genus Rhodococcus; species Rhodococcus sp. SORGH_AS_0301. The sequence continues at coordinate 1,769,155 of NZ_JAUTAC010000002.1, read as the reverse complement.
GCGATGAACGGGGTCCTGGCCTTACGGTCGAGCGAAGCTCGTGGAGATGTCATGGTTCAGCCCTCCAGTACCGACAGGCCGGGGAGCTGCTTGCCCTCGAGGTACTCGAGGGAGGCACCGCCACCGGTGGAGATGTGCGAGAAACCGGCGTCCGGGAGACCCAGCGTGCGCACGGCCGCGGCGGAGTCGCCCCCGCCCACGACACTGAACGCGCCTTTCGTGGTCGCCGCGATGATCGCCCGAGCGATACCTTCGGTGCCCTTCGAGAACTTCTCGAACTCGAAGACTCCGGCGGGACCGTTCCAGAAGATGGTCTTGGCGTTGCTCAGCACCGCCTCGAACCGGTCCACCGAGTCGGGCCCCACGTCCAGACCCATCCAGCCGTCGGGGATCTCCGACGCCTTCACCGTCTTCGACTCCGCGTCGGCGGAGAAGCTGTCGGCGACGACGACGTCCGTCGGAAGGTGGATGACGTCACCGAAACGCTCGAGCAGGTCCTTGCACGTCTCGATGCGATCTTCCTGCAGCAGCGACGTGCCCACGGAATACCCTTGCGCCGCAAGGAAGGTGAAAGCCATGCCGCCGCCGATGACCAGCGTGTCGACCTTCGGCGCCAGCGCCTCGATGACACCGATCTTGTCGGACACCTTGGAGCCGCCGAGCACCACGGCGTAGGGACGCTCGGGGGTCTCGGTCAGCTTCGTCAGGACGTCGACCTCGGTCGCGACCAGCGTGCCCGCGTAGTGCGGGAGCAGCGTCGCGACGTCGTAGACCGACGCCTGCTTGCGATGCACGACACCGAAACCGTCGGACACGAACGCGGCGTCGTCGCCGGCCAGCGTGGCCAGTTCCTTCGCCAGCGCCAGCCGCTCGGCGTCGTCCTTGCTGGTCTCGCGCGGATCGAAGCGGATGTTCTCGAGCAGGAGAACGTCTCCGTCGGTCAGACCCTCGGCGCGAGCCTCGGCGTCCTGACCGACGACGTCACCGGCGAGCTGGACGTGGCGTCCCAGCAGTTCGCCGAGCTTCGCCGCGACCGGAGCCAACGAGAACGCGGCGTCCGGCTTGCCCTCCGGCCGGCCGAGGTGCGCGGTCACGATGAGCTTGGCACCCGCCTCGAGCAGCGTCTTCAGCGTCGGGAGCGACGCCTCGATACGGCCGGCGTCCGTGATCTGCCCGTCGTCGAGCGGAACGTTGAAATCGGCACGGACGAGGACGCCGCGTCCGTCGACGCCCTCGTCGATGAGATCCTGCAGTGTCTTGACGGCCATCGGGTCAGAGCGACTTTCCGACGAGTCCGATGAGGTCGACGAGACGGTTGGAGTAGCCCCACTCGTTGTCGTACCAGGAGACGATCTTGACCTGGTCCTCGATGACCTTGGTCAGGCCCGAGTCGAAGATCGACGACGCCGGGTCGGTGACGATGTCGGAGGAGACGATCGGTGCGTCGGTGTACTTCAGGATGCCCTTCAGCGGGCCCTCGGCCGCAGCCTTCATGGCCGCGTTGATCTCCTCGACCGAGGCGGTCTTGCGCACCTGGGCGGTGAGGTCGGTGACCGAACCCGTGGGGATCGGGACGCGCAGCGCGTAGCCGTCGAGCTTGCCGAGCAGCTGCGGGAGCACCAGGCCGATGGCCTTCGCGGCGCCGGTGCCCGTGGGCACGACGTTGAGCGCGGCGGCGCGGGCGCGACGCAGGTCCGAGTGCGGACCGTCCTGCAGGTTCTGATCCTGCGTGTAGGCGTGGATCGTGGTCATGAGGCCCTTGACGATGCCGAACTCGTCGTCGAGCACCTTGGCGATGGGGCCGAGGCAGTTGGTGGTGCACGAGGCGTTCGAGATGATGTTCTGGCTGCCGTCGTACTTGTCGTCGTTGACGCCCATGACGATGGTGATGTCCTCGCCCTTGGCCGGCGCGGAGATGATGACCTTCTTGGCACCGGCGTCGATGTGGCCCTGAGCCTTCGACGCGTCGGTGAAGATGCCGGTGGACTCGACGACGACGTCGACGCCCAGGTCTCCCCACGGCAGGGCGGAGGGACCCTCGCGCAGTGAGAGAGCCTTGATCTTGCGGTCGCCGACGACGATGGTGTCGTCGCCCTCGAGCGAGACGTCGTGCGGGAGGCGGCCGAGGATGGAGTCGTACTTGAGCAGGTGAGCGAGAGTTGCGTTGTCGGTGAGGTCGTTCACCGCAACGATCTCGATGTCGGTGGTGCCGAGCGCCTTCTGCGCATCGACCGCCCGGAAGAAGTTACGTCCGATACGACCGAAGCCGTTCACGCCAACCCGAACCGTCACTGTTCGCTCCTTTGTGTTGAAACTCGTGTTCCTCGTCGATGCACGGGTCGTGCATCGGTTTCCTCCACCGCACGTGATGGTGCGGACGTGTCCGTCACGGGCGACCGAGCCGCTCCGTGACCTGTGATCACCCTAATGGTTCGGGGTGGTGCAGTTCTCGGTCAGGCACCCGCGCTCATGCCTCGTCGAGCAGGTCGGCCGTGACGGCCGACTCCGTGTCCGGGATGCCCGAGTCCTTCGCCTTGCGGTCGGCCATGGACAGCAGTCGGCGGATCCGGCCCGCCACCGCGTCCTTCGTCATGGGCGGATCGGCGAGCTGCCCGAGCTCCTCGAGCGACGCCTGGCGGTGCTGCACGCGCAGGTGACCCGCCGCGGCGAGATGGTCCGGGACGTCCTCGCCGAGAATCGCGAGCGCCCTCTCGACCCGCGCCGCGGCCGCGACGGCCGCCCGCGCGGAGCGTCGCAGGTTGGCGTCGTCGAAGTTCGCGAGACGGTTCGCCGTGGCCCGCACCTCCCGGCGCATCCGGCGCTCCTCCCACGTCAGTCGAGTGTCCTGGGCGCCCATCCTCGTGAGGAGGACACCGATGGCCTCGCCGTCGCGTACGACCACGCGATCGGCGCCGCGCACCTCTCGCGCCTTGGCCGCCACACCGAGCCGGCGGGCGGCGCCGACCAGCGCGAGTGCTGCCTCGGGTCCGGGGCAGCTGACCTCGAGCGCCGACGATCGACCGGGTTCGGTGAGCGAGCCGTGCGCGAGGAACGCACCGCGCCACGCCGCCTCGGAATCGGCGACGGTGCCGCCCACCACCTGGGCGGGAAGTCCGCGCACCGGCCGACCACGCATGTCGAGGAGCCCGGTCTGGCGCGCCAGGGCCTCGCCGTCCTTGGCCACCCGGACGATGTAGCGGGTCGACTTGCGCAGCCCGCCCGCGCCGATGGAGTGCACGTCCGCGTTGTAGCCGAACAGATCGAACACCTCGCGCTTGAGCCGCCGGGCGATGGACAGCTGGTCCACCTCCGCCTCGACGACGACGCGACCGGCCACGATGTGCAGCCCCCCGGCGAAGCGCAGCAACGCGGCGACCTCCGCCTTGCGGCAGCTGACCGCCGTGATGGTGAGGCGGCTCAGTTCGTCCTTGACATCGGCTGTCATGGCCACGACGTCGATCCCTTCCTGCTGTCGGTGCTGCTGTCGAGGTCGGCCCGGTCGGCGCCCTCGAGAACAGCGGCGAACACGGCCGCGAGCTTGCTCGGGTCGTGTGCGTGTGGTGTCGCCCCCGCGACGTCGGCGTGGATCACGTCGGCGCCGAACACCGCGGCGGCCCGCGCGAGGTGATCACGCTCGGACCCCGGCGGCACCGACGTCGAGTCGACCACCACGTGATGCACCCGAAAACCCTGCGCGTGTTGGGACAGTACGTGGAGATGACGCTCCGCCGAGAATCCCGTGGTCTCCCCCGGCTCCGGCCCGAGATTGAGCACCAGCACCTTGCGGGCCTCGGTGGCGCGCAGCGCCGAGGCGAGCTCGGGCACGAGGACGTGCGGCAACACGCTGGAGAACCAGGACCCGGGTCCGAGGACGACCAGATCGGCGGCGCCCACAGCGGTGACGGCCTGCTCGGTGGCCGGCGGATCCGACGGGCGCAGTCGGACGCGCCGCACCTTGCCGGGAGTGGTGGCGACGGCGACCTGCCCACGGATGACGCGGCTCACGCGCGGGTCGGACTCGAGTCCCGACACGTCCGCCTCGATGTCCAGGGCGATGGGCGACATCGGCAGCACCCGGCCGTCGACACCGAGCAACCGCGCGGCCTCGTCGAGTGCGGCCACCGGGTCACCGAGCACCTCGGACAGTCCGGCGAGCAGAAGATTGCCCACCGAGTGCCCGGCGAGCGCGCCGCTGCCGCCGAAGCGGTGCTGCAGGATGTCCGCCCAGAGCCTGCCCTGCGGAGAGTCTGCGGCCAACGCCGCGAGCGCCATGCGCAGATCGCCGGGCGGGATCATGCCGAGCTCCGCGCGTAATCGGCCGGACGACCCGCCGTCGTCGGCCACGGTGACCACCGCCGTCACCCGGGTGGAGAGCGACCGTACGGCGGACAGGGTCGCGTAGAGGCCGTGTCCGCCGCCGAGCGCGACGATGTGCGGAGCGTCGTCGTCGCGTCCGCCGTCCGCGCTCACTCTCGACCCAGGTCGCGGTGCACGACGCGGACGCTGGTGTCGGCATCGGCACGCAGCCGTTCGGCGAGCGCCTCGGTCATGGCGACGCTGCGATGCTTGCCGCCGGTGCAGCCGACGGCGACGGTCATGTATCGCTTGCCCTCGCGCCGGTAGCCGGCGAGCGTCATCGTCAGCAGGCGGTGATACAGCTCGAGGTACTCCTCCGCGTCCGGCTGCCCCAGCACGTAGTCCCGCACGCCGGCGTCCTTGCCGGTGAGCGGGCGCAGCTCGGGGATCCAGTGCGGGTTCGGGAGGAAACGCATGTCACACAGCACGTCCGCGTCGAGCGGTACCCCGTACTTGAAGCCGAAGGACTCGACGGTGACGGCCACGGTGCCCACCACGTCGTCGCCGAACGCCGCGGCGACACGATCGCGCAGACCGTGCACGGAGAGCGAGCTCGTGTCGATGACGATGTCCGCGGCCTCCTTGACGGTGGCCAACCGGGCCCGCTCGTCCGAGATGCCTTCCGTGAGCGTGCCGTCCACACCGTAGTTCTGCAGCGGGTGGCTGCGGCGCACCGATTCGAATCGCCGGATCAGCACGTCGTCGGACGCGTCCAGGAACAGCACGCGCGGGCGCACCCCGTCCGCTGCCAGGTCGGCGAGCAGGGTGCCGACGTCGCCGTTGAACAATCGGCTGCGCACGTCGACCACCAGGGCGAGCCGCTCGATGCCGGGGTCCGAGGTGCGACCGATCTCGATCATGCGAGTGATCAGCTCGGGCGGCATGTTGTCGGCGACGTACCAGCCCAGGTCCTCGAGGACCTTGGCCGCCGTGCCGAGCCCGGCACCGGACAGCCCTGTGACCAGAGCGACGTCGATGTCGGAGTGCGGTCGAACGGGGTCACCCACCTGCTCTCGCTGCACGTTCACTCGTCCCGGTGTCCTGTTCCTCGATGCGCGGCCACCGACAGCGGCTCACCGGACGGTGCCGGCAGCTCGTCACGGTCGCTGCCGTCGGTGCGTTCATCATGTCGTACCGGGGCGCTGTCCGCTTCGTTGTCGGGGACCGCGGTCGGTTCCGACGTGGCCGCGGCAGCCGACGCGTCCTGGTCCTGTGGAACTCCCAGTGCCTCGAGGACGGCGCGTGCCGTCGTCTCGCCGATACCCGGCACCTTTACGATCTCGGACACCTCGGCCTGCTTGAGCTTGGCCACCGAGCCGAAGTGCGTCACCAACGCCGTGCGACGCGCCTCACCGAGCCCGCGCACCGAGTCCAGCGCGGACGCCGTCATGCGCTTGGACCGCTTGCTGCGGTGGAACGTGATGGCGAAGCGGTGCGCCTCGTCGCGAACCCGCTGGAGGAGGTACAGCGACTCGCTGGTGCGCGGCAGGATCACGGGGTCGCTCTCCCCCGGCACCCACACCTCCTCGAGCCGTTTCGCGAGGCCCACCACCGCGACGTCGGTGACGCCCAGCTCGTCGAGCACCTCGGCCGCCGCGGCCACCTGCGGTGCGCCGCCGTCGACGACGAAGAGGTTCGGCGGATAGGCGAAGCGGCGGGGCCGACCCGTCTGCGGGTCGAGGGAGGCCTCGGGAGCCAGATCGCCGCCGGAGTCCTTGCCGTGACGCAGGAACCGTCGCCGTGTGACCTCGGCGATGCTCGCGACGTCGTCCGAGTGACCGTCTCCCGCAGCCTCCTTGATGGAGTAGTGGCGGTAGTCGCTCTTGCGCGGCAACCCGTCCTCGAACACCACCAGCGACGCGACCACGTCGGTGCCCTGGACGTGCGAGATGTCGATGCACTCGATACGCAACGGTGCACTGTCGAGGTCGAGCGCTTCCTGGATGCCCTGCAACGCTGCGGAGCGCGACGTGAAGTCGCCCGCACGCTTCATCTTGTGCTGCTGGAGCGCTTCGACGGCGTTGCGATACACCGTCTTGGCGAGCTCCTTCTTGTCGCCGCGACGAGGCACCCGCAGCTGCACCGCGGACCCGCGCAGCGAACTGAGCCACGCCTGCACCTCGTCGGCGTTCGGCGGCAACACCGGAACGAGCACCTCGCGGGGTACGGCGTTGGCAGCGGCGTCCTCGGTGGACGACGAGAGCGAGGCCTGCTCACCGTAGAACTGGGTGAGGAACTGCTCGACGAGCGCCGGCAGATCGGACGCCGCCTCCGCGTCCACCGGAGCGTCCTGCGCCTCGGCACGGTCGTCGGCCCCGGCGGACGTCGCCTCGGCCGCGACCGCGGCGTCGATCACCTCGCCTGCCTTCTCCACGACCCACCCGCGCTGGCCGCGCACGCGACCGCCGCGGACGTGGAACACCTGGACCGCCGCTTCGAGGTCGTCGCTCGCGAAGGCGACGAGGTCCGCGTCGGTGCCGTCGCCGAGCACCACGGCCTGCTTCTCGAGCGCGCGCCGCAGAGCCCCCACATCGTCGCGCAGCCGGGCCGCCGTCTCGAAGTCCAGGTCCTCCGACGCCTTCTGCATCCGGTTCTCGAGCTCGCGGACGAGCTTGTCGGTCTTGCCGGACAGGAAGTCGCAGAAGTTCTCGACGGTCGCACGGTGTTCGGCCGCCGACACGCGTCCGACACACGGCGCCGAGCACTTGTCGATGTACCCGAGCAGACAGGGCCGACCGATCTGGTTGTGCCGCTTGAACACTCCAGCGGAGCACGTCCGCGCCGGGAACACCCGCAACAGCAGGTCCAACGTCTCTCGAATCGCCCACGCGTGCGCGTACGGGCCGAAGTAGCGCACACCCTTGCGCCGGGGCCCGCGGTAGACGAACAACCGCGGGTACTCCTCGTTGAGCGTGACCGCGAGCATCGGGTAGCTCTTGTCGTCCCGGTACCGGACGTTGAATCGAGGATCGAACTCCTTGATCCAGTTGTACTCGAGCTGGAGCGCCTCCACCTCGGTGGTGACGACGGTCCATTCGACGCTGGCAGCCGTGGTGACCATCTGACGCGTGCGAGGATGCAGGCCGGCGATGTCGGCGAAGTAGGAATTGAGACGGCTGCGCAGGCTCTTCGCCTTGCCGACGTAGATGACGCGGCCGTGCGGATCACGAAATTTGTAGACCCCTGGCTCGACCGGAATGGTTCCGGTGGCCGGGCGGTACGTAGCGGGGTCGGACACAGCTCCACGGTAGTCGTCGTGACCGACAGTCGAAATCCGCCGTTCGGGCTGCGAACCACGCGAGGACGCGGTGTCATGGATCGGTGACTTCCCGCCGATCACTGACTCGTCCTCTCGCCCTCGCGGCCGTCGTCGCCCTCACCGCCGTGTCCTGCTCCTCGGGCAGCGGTGGCGACGCTTCCGGCTCGACCCCCTCGTGCGTCGCGGGCGGAGGCGGCACCCCCGTCACCGCGGACGCGGGCACGGGACCGGACGGAGCGCCGGAGGTCGCCACCGGCTACCGCACCGGAATGACCGCGGTGCGCACCGCCACGTACGCGGTGTCGACCGCCAACCCGGTGTCGACGGAGGCGGCGTGCGAGGTGCTGCGCGACGGCGGGACCGCGGCCGACGCGCTGGTCGCGGCGCAGACGGTGCTCGGACTGGTCGAGCCGCAGAGCTCCGGTATCGGCGGCGGCGCCTTCCTCCTCTACTACGACGCCGAGTCGAGGACTCTGCGTGCCTACGACGGCCGTGAGACGGCCCCCGCCTCTGCCACTGCGAATTACCTGCGCTTCGTGGACGACACGGCTGCCCCCGGTGCGCCCGCCGATCTGTCCGTGCCGAAGCCCGATGCCCGATCGAGCGGCCGCGCGATCGGCGTTCCCGGCGTCGTGCGCATGCTGGACGACGTCCACCGCGATCACGGGAGCAAGGAGTGGCGGTCACTGTTCGATCCGGCCATCGGGCTGTCCGACGACGGCTTCGAGATCAGTCCGCGGATGGCGTCGTCCATCGCGGACTCGGCGCCGAAACTCGCTTTGGACCCCGCCTCGCGTGACTACTTCCTCGAGCCGGACGGCAGCCCGAAGGCGGCGGGGACGACGCTGACGAACCCCGCGATGGCCAAGACGCTCGGCGCGATCGCCACCGAGGGTGCCGACGCGTTCTACACCGGCGCGCTGGCGCAGTCCATCGTCGACGCGACGGCGGACACGACGGGCGGGCGCACCCCCGGCCGGCTGACACTCGACGACCTCGCCGGATACGAGGCGAAGGAGCGGGACGCGGTGTGCGTGCCGTACCGCGACACGGACGTGTGCGGCATGCCGGGCCCGTCGTCGGGCGGTATCGCGGTCGCGTCCACGATGGGCATCCTGTCCCACTTCGACATGGCGCAGTACGCACCCGCCTCCCCCGATGCCGACGGTGGAGTCCCCGACGCGGAGGGCGTCCATCTCATCGCCGAGGCGGAGCGCCTCGCGTACGCCGACCGCGACAAGTACGTCGCCGATCCCGACTACATCCCCCTGCCCGGTGGCAGCCCCGCCGAGCTACTCGATCCGGACTACCTCGAGCAGCGCGCCCGCATGATCGATCCCGCCCGCAGCATGGGCACGGCTCAGCCGGGCGACTTCGGTCCGATACCCCTGAGCAGCTACGCCGGACCGGAGGCAGGGACCAGTCACCTCAGCATCGTGGACAGCGCGGGGAACGTCGCGTCGATGACCACCACGGTGGAGTCGGCGTTCGGCTCCTTCCACATGACGGGGGGCTTCCTCCTCAACAACCAGCTGACCGACTTCTCGGCCGCACCCGAGGGTCCCGACGGGGTACCCGTGGCCAACCGCGTGGAGCCCGGCAAGCGTCCCCGCAGTTCCATGGCGCCGACGATCGTGTTCGACCGCGGGGACGACGGTGCGCGGGGTGACGTGCGGCTGGTGACCGGATCACCCGGCGGTTCGGTCATCATCCAGTTCGTCGTGAAGAACCTCGTCGGCATGCTCGACTGGGGTCTCGATCCGCAGCAGGCCGTGTCCGCCGTCAACGTGGGTGCGGCCAACGCGCCGACGACGAACGTGGGCGGCGAGCACCCGAACATCGACGCGCAGAACGACGGTGCCGCGGATCCGCTGGTGTCGGCTCTGCGGGCGATGGGCCACCAGGTGTCGGTGGCCGATCAGTCCAGCGGCTCGAGCGCCCTGGTCCGAACGGCCGACGGCTGGATCGGCGGTGCCGATCCCCGACGCGAGGGTGTCGTCATGGGAGACGAGATCGAGTGACCTCGGTCAGCTCGCTGCGGCGTACTTCTGCTCGAGAGAGCGGAACGTACGCGCGGCGTGCACCGCGTACTCGCGATCGTTGGACTGGATCGCCATGACCGGCACGTACTCGTCGTCCGGCAGTTCCACGCGAGCCCAGCTCGATCCGGGCGAGAAGGACAAGCCGCGCACGAGGTCCCACGGAATCAGTTTCTCGGTGACGAGGTTGCGCACCAGCACGCCCTGCGCACCGACCTTGATCCGCGGACGGGTCAGCAACAGCACGCCCGCCGCCATGCCACACCCGATGGCGATCATGGCGAACTGGTCCACGCGCTGGAAGAACACGCCGGTGTTGCCGGTCCGCAGCAGAATCCCCAGGGTGGTGTGCACGATGACGAGGAGAGCGGCGACACCGACGGCGTACTTCGCGCTCTTGCGCGGCCGCGCCTCGAGTTCCCACTGCTGACTCGCTGTGTCGGTCACGACGGACTCCCGTGACGCAGGCCCTTCAGCGTCAGCGCCGTGTCGACGGCCGCCGCGACGGCCTGCGCACCCTTGTCCTCCTTGGACCCGGGAAGACCTGCGCGATCGAGTGCCTGCTGCTCGTCGTTCACGGTGAGTACTCCGTTGGTGACCGGGGTGGACTCGTCCAGCGACACTCGGGTCAGCCCGGCGGTCACGGCGTCGCACACGTACTCGAAGTGCGGTGTCCCGCCCCGGATCACGACGCCCAGAGCGACCACCGCGTCGTGGGTGCGGGCGAGCTGCTGTGCGACCACGGGGATCTCGATGGCTCCGGCGACACGCACGAGAGTCACGTTCCGCAGTCCCACCTCGTCGGCCTTGCGGAGTGCGCCGTCCACGAGTGCCGTGCTGACCTTCTCGTGCCACTGGCCCGCGACGATCGCGACCTCGAGGTCCTCGGCGCCCGAGAGCTGCAGGACCGGTTCGCCCTCGCCGCTCATCAGAGGCCGCCCGCATCGGGGGTGACCACTGGCGTCTCGAAATCGTCCAGCCCGACCAGGTCGTGGCCCATCCGGTCACGCTTGGTACGCAGGTAGGTGAGGTTCTCGGCGTTGGCACGCAGCGGCATCGGCACCCGCTCGGTGATGTGCAGGCCGTAGCCGTCGAGGCCGACCCGCTTCGCCGGGTTGTTGGTCAGCAGACGCATAGACGAGATGCCCAGGTCGACGAGGATCTGCGCTCCGATGCCGTAGTCCCGCGCGTCGGCGGGCAGGCCGAGCGCGAGGTTGGCGTCGACGGTGTCGGTGCCGGCGTCCTGCAGCTGGTAAGCCTGCAACTTGTGCAGTAGGCCGATGCCACGGCCCTCGTGACCGCGCATGTAGAGCACGACTCCGCGACCCTCCTGCGCCACCATGTCGAGCGCCGCGTCCAGCTGCGGACCGCAGTCGCAGCGCAGCGAGCCGAACACGTCCCCGGTCAGACACTCGGAGTGGACGCGGACCAGTACGTCGCTGCCGTCGCCGTCGGGCCCGGCGATGTCGCCGCGCACCAGCGCCACGTGTTCGACGTCCTCGTAGACGCTCTGGTAGCCCACCGCACGGAACTCGCCGTGCGCCGTCGGGATGCGCGCCTCGGCGATGCGCACCACGTGCTTCTCGTGCTTGCGTCGCCACGCGATCAGGTCGGCGATGGAGATGAGCGCGAGGTCGTGGTCGTCGGCGAAGACACGGAGCTCGTCCGTGCGGGCCATCTCGCCCTCGTCCTTCTGCGACACGATCTCGCAGATGACGCCGGCCGGGCGCAGATCCGCCATCCGGGCGAGGTCGACCGCGGCCTCGGTGTGGCCGGGGCGGCGCAGCACGCCGCCTTCCTTCGCCCGCAACGGGACGACGTGACCGGGACGGGTGAAGTCGTTCGCACCGGTGTCGGGGTCCGCGAGCAGACGCATGGTCGCCGCGCGATCCGATGCCGAGATGCCCGTACCGATACCGACGCGAGCGTCGACGGTCACGGTGTACGCGGTGCCGTGCTTGTCCTGGTTCGTGGAGTACATGGGAGGCAGTCCGAGGCGATCGCAGTCCTCGCCCGACAGCGGAACGCAGAGGTATCCCGAGGTGTACCGCACCATGAAGGCCACCAGCTCGGGTGTGGCCTTCTCTGCGGCGAAGATGAGATCGCCCTCGTTCTCGCGGTCCTCGTCGTCGACGACGACGACGGCCTTGCCGGCGGCGATGTCGGCGACAGCGCGCTCGATGGTGTCGAACCTGGTCACGCCGTGCGCTCCCCACGTCTGCTGCCCGCAGTGTCGGGCAGATCCTGTGTTCTCAAGACTACGACCCCCGCTGCGGGGGCCGATGTTCAGTCGACCTTCTGCAACCGCTCGACGTACTTGGCGATCACGTCGACCTCGAGGTTGACCTGCGTTCCCGCCTCCGCCTCGCCCAGTGTGGTGAGCGACAGGGTGGTAGGAATCAGGGAGATCTCGAAGTACTGATCGTCCTTCTCGCCGCCCAGTGCGGACACCGTCAGCGACACCCCGTCGACCGTGATGGACCCCTTGTGCACGACGTATCGCGCGATGTCACGGGGCAGCGAGATGCGTACCACGGTCCAGTTGTCCGACGGGGTGCGCGAGAGCACAACCCCGGTCCCGTCGACGTGGCCCTGGACGAGATGCCCACCGAGCCGCGACGCGAGCGAGGCGGCACGCTCGAGGTTGACCGGTGACCCCACGGCCAGGGACTGCAGTGACGAACGGTTCAGTGTCTCCTGCATCACGTCGGCAGTGAACGCGCCGTCCGCGACCTCGACGACGGTGAGGCACACACCGTTCACGGCGATCGAATCCCCGTGCGACGCATCGGAGGTGACCAGCGGGCCACGCACGGTGAAGCGGGCCGCGTCCGCCAGATCCTCCTTGGCGGTGACACTGCCCAGTTCCTCGACGATTCCGGTGAACATGCTCGTCATCCTCTCGGCACCAGCTGGTGCAGTGATCTCTGTTCGGCTCAGTGGTCGGACGACCGTAGCGGAGCGAGTCGGACGAGCAGATCGTCGCCCAGCGTCTCCACCGACTCTCGTCGAAACCTCATCGCATCGGCAATTGTTCCGACACCCGTCCCCCGCACGGCGGTCGGACCCTCGCCCAGCACGACAGGCGCGAGGTACGCCGTGACGCGGTCGACCAGGCCCGCCGACAGGAACGCTCCGGTGAGCGTCGATCCGCCCTCCAGCACCACGTCGGTCAGATCAGCGAGGGCCTCCATCACCGCGAACGGGTCGCGGGTCCGCACGATGCGGGTGGGGGCGGAGTCGTCGAGGATCTGAGACCCGGCAGGGATGTCGCGCAGCCCGACGACCACGCGCACCGGCTGGTGCGCAGCGAGCGACCCGTCGGGCAGTCGCGCCGTCAACACCGGATCGTCGGCGAGCACGGTCCCGGTACCGACCACCACCGCATCGATCCGCGCGCGCTCGGCGTGGACGTGTGCGCGAGCGATCTCCCCCGTGATCCAGCGGCTGGTGCCGTCCGGCGCCGCGGTGCGGCCGTCGAGCGTGGCGGCGTACTTCCACGTGAGCATCGGGCGCCCGGTGCGCTGCCGATGCAGCCAGGCACGCATCGGCCCGGCCTCGGCGAGATCGGCGAGAACGCCGGACCGTACCTCGACGCCGGCACCGCGCAGAGTCTCCGCGCCGCCTGCCGCCACCGGGTTCGGATCGCCGAGCGCGTGCACGACGCGGACGACACCCGCGCGCAGCAGCGCCTGAGAGCACGGACCCGTGCGTCCCGTGTGGTCGCACGGCTCCAGCGTCACCACGGCGGTGCCGCCGCGCGCTCGCTCGCCCGCCTGCGCTAGCGCGGCGATCTCCGCGTGGGGGCCGCCCGGTGCCGCGGTGGCGCCGACTCCGACCACCAGCCCGTCCCGGTCCAGGACGACGGCGCCGACGGGAGGATTGGGAGTGCTGACACCGCGCGCCGAGACCGATGCCTCGATCGCCCGCCGCATCGCGGCATCGATCGGGTCGAGGCTCCCGGTCACCGGCCGGACAGGTGGGGCGACGCGCTGGCGGCGGACTCACGCAGCGAACGCACGGCACCCGCGGGGTCACTGGTCGAGTACACCGCCGAGCCCGCGACGAAGCAGTCGATGCCCGCGGCAGCGGCCTGCTCCACGGTGTCGGCGTTGATGCCGCCGTCGATCTCGATCACCAGCGTCAGTTCACCCGAATCGACCAGGCGGCGGACGGCGCGAGCCTTGTCCAGTACCTCCGGCATGAAGCTCTGGCCGCCGAATCCCGGTTCGACGCTCATGATCAACAGCGTGTCGAAGTCCTTCAGGACCTCCAGGTACGGCTCGATCGGGGTACCGGGCTTGACCGACAGCCCGGCCTTCGCGCCCGCCGCCCGGATGTCGCGAGCGACGGCGCGCGGATCGTCGGTGGCCTCGGCGTGGAACGTCACGTTGTACGCGCCGGCCTCGGCGTAGGGCGGCGCCCAGCGGGCGGGGTCCTCGATCATGAGGTGGCAGTCGAGCGGGATACCGGTCGCCTTCAGCAGGCTCTCCACCACGGGCAGACCCAGGGTGAGATTCGGGACGAAGTGCGCGTCCATCACGTCGACGTGCAGCCAGTCGCTGCCCGCGACGGCCGCGGCCTCGTCGGCGAGCCGCGCGAAATCGGCGGACAGGATGGACGGTGCGATCATCGGGTGCTGCGGAGTCGGGGCCACGGGCGATCAGCCTAGTAGGTCCGGATCCACCTGCATCAGAGCGTCGTCGATGTGGCCGGCGAGGAGGTACTGACCCTCGTCGGTCGGGTGATCACCGTCGTCCTGGATGATCAGCGGGTCGGCCAGCCACTCCTGCGGCAGCGCGTCGACGTAGTCCAGCCCGGCCGACACCGCGGCGGCGGAGACCGCGGCGTCCACGTCCCACATCTCCTCGCTCACCGGCTCCCCGCTCCAGATCGGTCCGATGACGACGATGTGGGCCTCGGGTGAGCGCTCGCGCAGCGACGCGTACAGGTCGGTGGCGTCGGCGAGCACGTCCGCCGGATCCGCGTCGACGTCGTTCTCGCTGCCGACCACGAGGATGACCGTCGGGTTCTCCTCGGTGGCATAGGCGACCTGGTCCGCGAAGGTGCCGAGATAGTCGTCGCCCGCCTCGTAGCCGGCGCCGCCCAGGCTCGCGTTGGTCACCTCGAATCCGTGTTCCTCCGCCAGGACGTCCGGCCAGACCACGTCGTTCATGGAGCCGGCGGAGAACGAGTCGCCGATCACCGACACGCGGACCGCGCTCCACTCCGACTCTGCCGCGACCACCCGCTCCGCGTCGGCGGTCCTCGCCGAGGCCGTCCCTGCCGTCACCGACGGGGACAGCGAGCAGCCACCCAGCACCGCGACCGAGGCGAGGGCGGCCACCGCTGCCCCGGCCGTGCGGTGTCGAAGGAGTCGCGGAGTCACGTTCCTGTTGTACCCGCGAGTCGTTGCCGACCGGTAACGAGCGCGGTCAGGAGGCATCCTTGCGCAGCGAGGCGAAGAACATCGCGTCCGTTCCGTGCCGGTGCGGCCACAGCTGCACAGACGTTCCCGAGGCCGCCCGCGGCACGCCGGGCGCGAGCGTCGCGGTGTCGAGCGCGGTCAGACCGTGACGTCGGACCGCATCGGCCACGACGCCGACCGTCTCGGACAGATGCGGCGAACACGTCGAGTAGACGACGACTCCGCCCGGTCGCACCAGCTCCACTGCTGCCGCGAGCAACTCGCGTTGCAACGTCACCAGACCCGCCACGTCGCTCGCCTGACGACGCCACCGCGCCTCGGGTCGACGACGGAGTGCACCCAGACCGGTGCAGGGTGCGTCGACGAGGACGCGGTCGTATCCCGCGTCCAGTCCGCTCGCGCGACCGTCCACCGCGTGCACGGTGACCGGGAGATCGCGCACCGTCTTGCGCACCAGGTCGGCTCGATGCTCGGACGGTTCCACGGCATCGACCGTCGCACCGTCGATCGCCGCGATGGCGCCGAGCAGCGCAGCCTTGCCGCCGGGGCCGGCGCACAGATCCAGCCACCGACCTCCGTCCGGCCCGTCGAGCTCCGCGAGCGTGAGAGCCCGAGCGACCAGCTGACTGCCCTCGTCCTGGACGCCGGCCAGCCCCTCACGCACGGCGTCGAGACGACCCGGATCGCCGCCACTGTCCAGATGCACCGCATAGGGCGACCACGGTCCGGGCTCACCGCCGGTGATCGACGCGAGCTCGTCCGCCGAGATCTCGCCGGGCCGCGCCACCAGGTGCACCAGCGGGCGGGCGTCATCGGCGGCGAGCGCCTCGTCCAGCTCCGCAGCATCCGCTCCCAACGCGTCGTTGAACGCCTGTGCGATCCAGGCGGGATGTGCGTGCCGGAACGCCGAGTGACCCACCGGATCTCGCTCCGCGTCGGGAGCCAGCAACTCGACCCACTCTGCTTCCGTGCGCTCGGAAACCCGGCGCAACACGGCGTTGACGAACCCTGCCTGCCCCTGCCCGGCCTCGCTGCGCACCAGGTCGACCGACGTCGCCACCGCCGCGTGCGAGGCCACCCGCGTGCGCAGCAACTGGTACGCACCGAGCCGGATGACGTCCAGCAGTCGACCGTCGATGTCCGACACCGGACGCGAGGCCGCATGCTCGACGACCGCGTCCAGCACCCCCTGCGCGCGGGCCGCGCCGTAGGCCAACTCCGTCGCGAGGGCGGCATCACGCTCGTTCAACCGGCGATCCCGGAGCAGACCCGGAAGCACCAGGTTCGCGTACGCGTCACGTTCCCGCACCGCGCGCAGGACGTCCCGTGCCGCGATCCGTGCGGGGTCCGACCCCGCCTCGGCAGGATTCGGACGACCCGGCTGCTTCGGACGCGAATTCCCGGACCGCCCACCGGCCTTGCTCGAACCCCCGGCCACCGCCGGCCGGCCTCCGGCCTTCCCGCCATCCGGCCGGCCTCCGGCCTTCCCGCTCTCACTCGGCCGGCCTCCGGCCTTCCCGCTCTCACTCGGCCGGCCTCCGGCCTTCCCGCCGGCCTTCCCGCCACGCTTACGAGGACCGCCGGACCCCGGTGTCTGCTCACCGCTCATCGTGCAGTCACTCCGTTCACATCGCGGGCGCCGCGCGCCCAGTCGGTCGCTGCCATCTGCTTCTTGCCGTGCGGCTGCACGAGCCCGAGCGACACGGCCGTCGTCGCGGTACCCACCAGGACCGCCTTCTTCCGTACCTCGACGAGCCCGGGTTCGAGCTCCTCGTCGGTGATCGTCACCGGACCGATCTTGACGCGGACGTCGCCGATCTCGGTCCACGCTCCGGGTGCCGGTGTCACACTCCGGACGTGCCGGTCGATCAGGTGCGCCGGGCGACCGAAGTCGATGCGGGCCGATTCCACGGTCACCTTGGGCGCGTGTGACACGCCGTCACTCGACTGCGGAACCGCCTGCAGGGCACCGTCGTCGATCCCGTCGAGGGTGGACGCGAGCAACTGGCTCCCGCTGTCTGCGAGCCGGGTCAACAGATCTCCGGCGGTGTCCGTGGGGCGCACCCTCTCGGTCACGACGCCGTACACCGGACCGGTGTCCAGCCCCTGCTCGAGGAGGAACGTCGACGCGCCGGTGACCTCGTCACCCGCGGCGATCGCGGCCTGCACCGGCGCGGCCCCGCGCCAGGCCGGCAGCAGGGAGAAGTGCAGATTGATCCAGCCGTGTCGCGGAATGTCGAGCACGGGCCGCGGCAGCAGCGCGCCGTAGGCGACGACGGGACAGCAGTCCGGTTCCAGATCGCGGAGCGCGGCCATCGCCTCGGGGTCGGACGGCTTCGCGGGCTGCAGCACCGGGATGCCGTGCTCGTCGGCCAGCATCGCAACGGGCGATCGCACGACCTTGCGCCCTCGACCGGCCACCGTGTCGGGTCGGGTGAGCACACCGACCACCTCGTGACGGGAGGAGTCGAGCAGTCGCCGCAGCGACGGGAGAGCGGGGTCGGGAGTACCGGCGAAGACGAGGCGCACGCCGTTCACCCTATGCGGAGCGGGTCGACCTGGATTCGCAGCGCCGACGCGGTCTTCTTCGCTCCCACCACGGCCCGTGCCTCACCGAGTGCGCGGGAGAGGGCGGCACCGGACGATCGCGGGACGCGGACCAGCATCCGCTCGACGGGCGCGGACGAGTCGGCGTCGATCTCGCTGCCGAACGGCAGCCGCTCGCCGGGTGGCAGGTCCACGGGTCCCAGCGTGACGGCGTCGTCCGGGAGCCGCGCCGAGTCCAGCAGGGCGCGCAGCGATTCGGTGGTGCCGTCCACGGCGGCGATGTGCACCGCGGGTGGAAACCCGACCTCGGTGCGTTCGGAGAGTTCGGTGCGCGCGTGTCCGACCGGGTCCCACCGCACCAATGCCTGCACGGTGGGCAGTCCCGAATCCGCGACCACGACTACCTCACCGCCCTCGGCCGACGGGCGCACGAGGGTGGCGGCGGCCATCCAGCGGCGAAGGGTCTGCTCTGCGGCGCGCAGATCCGCTCGACCCAGCAGCGCCCACCCGTCCAGCAGCAGCGCGGCACCGTAGCCGCCGTCCGCGACGGGTTCGGCGCCCACTGTGGACACGACGATGGCCGGGCCGGCCGGCACAGTGTCGAGCACCGAGGTGCCGCCGGACTGTCGCACTGTGACGCCGCTGAACGCCCGGCCCAGCTCCTCGGCGGTCCGTCCTGCGCCGACCACGACGGCGCGCAGTGCTCGTGAACCGCACGTGGGGCACGAGTACGACGGGTCGGCGGTGCCGCACCACCTGCACGTGGGGCTGCCCGCGCCGTCGGCACCGGGCGCGGACGGCAGCGCCAGGGGTCCGTGGCACCGTCGGCACCGGGCGGGCGTCCTGCACTTGGAGCAGGCGAGGGAGGGCACGTACCCGCGCCGCGGGACCTGGACCAGCACGGGATGCCCGGCGGTGAGCGACGCTCGGGCCGCCGCGAAGGCGATCGCCGGGAGTCGCGCCGCGCGCGCTCCGGGGTCGCGGGCGAGCGCGTGGTCGCTGTCCGCGAGAGCGGTGACCCGTGGAACGCGCCCGCGGACGGTGTCACGGGTGGCCACGAGATCGTGCGCCCACCCCGTCTCGACCAGAGCCTGTGCCTCCGCCGTCCGGGAGAACCCGCCCACCACGGCGGCGCACCCGGCTCGGTGTGCACGCAGCAACGCGACCTCACGGGCATGGGGGTACGGCGCACGCGGCTCCGACAACGAGTCGTCGCCGTCGTCCCAGACCACCATCAATCCCGGGTCGTGCACCGGGGCGAAGACGGCGCTGCGCGTGCCGATCACGACGCGAGCGCGGCCACGAGCGGCGGCGAGCCACCGTCGGTAGCGTTCGGCGGGACCGAGCCCCGCGGCGAGCGCGACCACCGCGTCGTCGTCGAGGACGGCTCGGCAGGCCGTGTCCACGCGATCGAGATCGCGCTGGTCCGGGACGACGAGAACGGCTCCCCGTCCCGACGACACGGCCACGGCTGCCAGGTCGGCGAGCCGGGCGGCCCAGTCCTCCCCCGGCAACGCCTGCCAGACCGCCCGCGGCGCCCGACCGCCGCCGAGCGCGTCGAGGAACTCGGCGCCGTGCCGGTACGCGGACCACTCGTCGCGGCGAAGGAGGGGGATCGACTGCGCACCGGAGGCGAGCGATTCGTTCTCCACCCGCGCGTGTCGGGGTGGAACCGCGAGACGAAGAACGTCCGGACGGGTGCCGGCGTAGCGCGTGGCGACGGCGTCGACGAGACCGAGCAGTTCGGGGCCGAGCACCGGCTCGGCGGAGACCACCTTGTCGAGGAAGCCGAGCTTCCCCGGATGGTCGCTGGTGTCGAGGCGGGCGAGCAGGAACCCGTCGACCAGACGCCCGGCGAAGCGGACGCGCACACGCACACCGGGTTGCGCCACGGCATCGAGTTCGGCGGGGACGACGTAGTCGAAATCGCGATCGAGGTGGGACAACGCGAGCATGGGAAGCACGCGGGCAATGGGCCGGGTGGGGGCCGGTGAGCGCACACCGGATGCGGTGGCACTCACCGACCGACCCCTTTCAGACGATGATCACGAAGTGGAGCGAGACGTCACAGACCTGCGGCGGACCGCAACTTCTCGGCACGGTCGGTGTTCTCCCACGGCAGATCGATGTCCGTGCGGCCGAAGTGGCCGTACGCCGCGGTGGGCGCGTAGATCGGACGCAGCAGGTCCAGATCACGGATGATCGCGCCGGGACGCAGGTCGAACACGTCGGTGATGGCGGACTGGATCTTGAGCGGATCCACGTTCTCGGATCCGAATGTCTCGACGAAGAGACCGACGGGAGCGGCCTTGCCGATGGCGTAGGCGACCTGCACCTCGACTCGTTCTGCGAGGTCTGCGGCCACGACGTTCTTGGCCACCCACCGCATCGCGTACGCAGCGCTGCGGTCGACCTTCGACGGATCCTTGCCCGAGAACGCGCCGCCGCCGTGGCGGGCCCAGCCGCCGTAGGTGTCGACGATGATCTTGCGACCGGTCAGGCCGGCGTCGCCCATCGGCCCGCCGAGGACGAACTTGCCGGTGGGGTTGACGAGCAGGCGTACCGACGAGGTGTCGAGCGAGTCGTGCCCGAGCTCGGCCAGTACGGCCTCGAGGACATGGGTCCGGATGTCCGGGGTCAGCATGTTGTCGAGATCGATGTCGGCCGCGTGCTGGGTGGAGATGACCACGGTGTCGAGGCGAACGGCCTTGTTGCCCTCGTACTCGATGGTGACCTGGGTCTTGCCGTCGGGACGCAGGTACGGCAGCACCTCGGTCTTGCGCACCTCGGTGAGGCGACGCGACAGCCGGTGCGCCAGTGCGATCGGCAGCGGCATGAGCTCGGGCGTGTCCTTGATGGCGTAGCCGAACATCAGGCCCTGGTCGCCCGCACCCTGACGGTCGATCTCGTCGTCGGTCAGACCCTCGACGCGGGACTCGTGCGAGTTGTCGACGCCCTGGGCGATCTCGGGCGACTGCGCGCCGATGGCGACGTTGACCCCACAGGAGTTGCCGTCGAAGCCCTTGGCCGACGAGTCGTAGCCGATCTCGAGTACCTTCTCGCGCACGATGTGCGGGATGTCGGCGTACGCGGTGGTGTTGACCTCACCGGCGACGTGAACCTGCCCGGTGGTCACCAGGGTCTCGACGGCGACGCGTGCGCGCGGATCGTCGGTCAGGAGCGCATCCAGGATGGAGTCGCTGATGGCGTCACAGATCTTGTCGGGATGACCCTCGGTGACGGACTCGCTGGTGAAGAGCCGACTGGCGGACGTGCTCACAGATGTTTCCTCTCGTACACGCATGAATGTGTCGACATGATCGAACCGCTCCCCGAGACGCCAGTCGACGATAGACGGAGCCACCGACGTCTCGAGTACTGCGGGTCACCGCGAGTCGTCGGCGCTCGTACACTCCTGCGACGTCGGTGACGGTTGACGCACGCGCAACAGGGGCACCAACGCATCGATCACACGAGACGACATGAGCGCCTTCGATCCGTGTTCGAGCGCCAGCTCGGTCCCGTCCGCGGACAGGATCCAGCCGTCGTTGTCGTCCATCTCGAATGCTTTACCCTCACCGACCGCATTCACAACCAGGAGGTCGCACTTCTTGCGTGCCAGCTTGGCGCGGGCGTGCGTCAGCACGTCGCCGTGCTGGTCGCCGGTCTCGGCCGCGAAGCCGACGATCGCGGCGTCGGCGGCCAGGTCGCCGGCATCGCGTGCCGCGACGAGGCCGGCCAGGATGTCGGCGTTGCGCGTGAGCGGGATGGTGTCCGGCTCGTCGGCACCCTTCTTGATCTTGCTGGTGGCGAGCGTCGTCGGCCGGAAATCGGCGACGGCCGCGGCCATGATCACGGCGTCGGCACCGACGGCGGCGGCCGTGACCGCGGTGCGCATGTCCTCGGCGGTGCGGACCGTCTCGACGCGGACACCGGCAGGAGCGGACAGGTCGCTGGTGTAGCCGGAGATCAGCAGCACGTCGGCACCGCGCTGGGCGGCGACCCGCGCGAGCGCGTAACCCTGCTTGCCGGAGCTGCGGTTGCCGAGGAACCGCACCGGGTCCAACGGCTCGCGCGTGCCGCCGGCGGAGACGACGACGCGCCGCCCCTCGAGGTCACGAGGCAGCGCATCGGGTCGCTCGAGCAGCAGCTCGGCGATGCCGGCGATCTCGTCCGGCTCGGGCAGACGGCCCGCTCCGGTGTCCTTGCCGGTGAGCCGACCCGAGGCCGGCTCGATCACCGTGACACCGCGCCGGCGCAACGTCGCGACGTTCTCGACGGTCGCGGGGTGGTCCCACATCTCGGTGTGCATGGCCGGCGCGAACACGATCGGGCACCGCGCGGTGAGCAACGTCGCCGTCAACAGGTCGTCGGCGCGTCCGGCAGCGGCCCGCGACAGCAGGTCGGCCGTGGCCGGGGCGACGACGACGAGATCGGCGTTCTGGCCGAGGCGGACGTGCGGTACCTCCGGCACGTCGGCGAACACTCCGGTGTGCACCGGGTTGCCCGACAACGCCTCGAAGGTCGCCCGGCCGACGAACTGCAGCGCCGACTCGGTGGGGACGACGCGGACGTCGTCACCCGCCTCGGTGAAGTGGCGGATCAGCCCGCACGCCTTGTACGCGGCGATTCCTCCCCCGACACCGACCACGACGTGACGCCGTGTCGTCGTGTCCGAGGGAGACAGGGAACTCACTCGCCTTCGACGTGCTCGAGAAGGTCGGCGTGGATCTCGCGCATGGCGATGGACAGCGGCTTCTCCTGCAGACCCGGTTCGACGAGGGGGCCGACGTACTCGAGGATGCCGTCACCGAGCTGGTTGTAGTAGTCGTTGATCTGACGCGCGCGCTTGGCGGCGTAGATGACCAGCGCGTACTTCGACGACGTCCGGTCCAGCAGCTCGTCGATGGGCGGGTTGGTGATGCCCAGCGGGGTGTCGTACGTCGCCACGTCGATACGGGAGAAGGAATCGGACACGTTCGCCAAGGGACTACTCACAAATGCTCCTGAAGATTCACCGGGGCGGATGCCTCGGAAGAGAAAACTGGTGTTACCTGTGCGGTCACGCGGTCCCGAACTCACCGTTCGGGACGCCACCGACCAACAAGGATACCAACTCCGCGCACGCTCGGTCGACATCGTCGTTCACGATGACCGTGTCGAACTCGTCGGAGGCCGCCAGTTCCTCGCGCGCGGTCTCGAGCCGACGCTCGATGACGTCCTGCGGTTCGGTGCCGCGGCCGGTGAGCCGACCCACCAGCACGTCCCAGGAGGGCGGCGCGAGAAACACGAGCAGAGCCTCCGGGGCGGCGGCACGGACCGCGCGCGCACCCTGCAGATCCACCTCGAGGAGAACCGGCTCACCGGCGGCGAGCGCGCGACGCACGGGCTCGGCGGGCGTACCGCTGCGGTGCAGGCCACGGTGGATCTCCGCCCATTCGAGGAGATCACCGGCCTCGATCATGCGATCGAACTCCGCTGCGTCCACGAACCGGTAGTCCTGTCCGTGCACCTCGCCGGGGCGGGGATCGCGCGTCGTCGCCGACACGCTGAAGTACAGATCGGGAAGCTGCTGACGCACCTTCGCGACCACACTGGACTTACCGACGGCGGAAGGGCCGGCCAGTACCACCAGCCGGCCCTTCCTGAGCGAGGAGTCCTCGCTCGACACTGCCGTCGACTCGTTGTCGGTCGACACGTCGCTGTCAGGCCTCGAAGTCGAACCTGGCGAGAAGCGCCTTGCGCTGACGATCGCCCAGTCCGCGCAGGCGGCGGGTGGGTGCGATCTCCAGCTCGGTCATGATCTCCTGAGCCTTGACCTTGCCGACCTTGGGCAGAGCCTCGAGCAGTGCGGACACCTTCATCTTGCCGAGGATCTCGTCCTCTTCGGCGTCCTTGAGGACCTGCTTGAGGTCGGTGCCGCCGCGCTTGAGGCGTTCCTTGAGCTCAGCCCGGACACGACGAGCTTGTGCCGCCTTCTCCAAGGCAGCAGCGCGCTGCTCATCGGTCAACTGGGGAAGGGCCACGGTTCCTCCGTCTCATCGGTGAATCTCTGTCGAGAAGTGCATTCCGTACCCGCGTCACGCGATGTGCGCGAGCCGGCCGTTCTGGTACATCCAGTCACTGCCACCGGATTGACCAGCGGCGATAGCGACCGTACCCGGGCAGGGCGCCGATTGCGAACTTGCCCCCCGCCGCCGTGTCGCCGCGATGGTGGTCTATGCGAGGGCGTGCTCGACGGTGTCGCGAGCGACGATCGCCGCCTCCCGTAGAGCGGCCACGTCCGGACCGTGTCGCAGGACGTCGCGGGAAGAGTTGGGCAGCAACAACTCTGACGAACCCTGGAACAGGGAGGGCAGGTCCTGCGCGGTGGCACCCTGGGCGCCGAGTCCGGGCGCGAGGATCGGCCCCGAGAACGTCCGCAGATCGAGCCCGTGTCCGCGTGTCGCACCCACCACGAGACCCATGACGTCGTCGTTCGCCCGCGTGTTGACCGCCGCGGCCTCGTCGACCACGGCCTGCGCGACGCTCGCACCGGTGGCGGTGACCGCCTGCTGCAGCGCCGCGCCCTCGGGATTCGACGTGCGTGCGAGCACGAACAGGCCGCAACCGTGCTCAGTCGCCTGCTCGACGAACGGCGTCAGCGCACCCACCCCGAGGTAGGGCGAGACCGTCACGGCGTCCGAGGCGAGTGGTGAGGACGGGTCCAGCCACGCCCGGGCGTACGCCTCCGACGTGGACCCGATGTCCCCACGCTTCGCGTCCGCGACGACGAGCACGCCCGCCGCACGCAGATCGGCGATGGTCCGCTCGAGCACGGCGAGTCCACCGGACCCGAAGCGCTCGAAGAACGCCACCTGCGGCTTGACCACCCCGATGTCCGACGCGAACGCCTCGACGCAGATCCGCGCGAAGCGGTCGAGGCCCGCCACGGTGTCGTCGAGGCCCCAGGACGCGAGGATTGCGGAGTGCGGATCGATGCCGACACACAGGCGTCCCCGCGACCGGACGGCCGCGGTCAGCTTCCTGCGCCACACCCCGGCCTCCGGACTTCCCGTCACCGAGGGGTGACCGGGTCGGTCGTGGCCGTCGGCCCGGTGCCCGCTCGCAGGTACGTCGTCAGCGAGCTGTGCAGATCCTGGAGCGACTGCACCCCGATGTCGCCGCGGATGCTCGCCTCGATCCCCTGCACCGCGGCCGCGGCACCCTGCACGGTGGTGATGCACGGGATGTTGCGCGCCACCGCGGCGCTGCGGATCTCGTACCCGTCGACCCGCGGGCCGGAGTTGCCGAACGGTGTGTTGAACACCATGTCGACCTCCCCCTCGCGGATCAGGTCCACGATGGTCCGCTCGCCGTCCTCGAGCACGTCGGAGTGCTTGCGCACCACGTCGCTGCTGATGCCGTTGCGGCGCAGCATCTCCGCCGTTCCCTCGGTCGCGAGGATGCGGAAGCCCAGATCGGCGAGCCGCTTGACCGGGAACACCATCGACCGCTTGTCGCGGTTCGCGATGGACACGAAGATCGACCCCGTCGTCGGCAGCGAGCCGTACGCGGCGGTCTGGCTCTTCGCGAACGCGGTCCCGAAGTCCGCGTCGATTCCCATGACCTCGCCGGTCGACTTCATCTCGGGGCTCAGGAGGGTGTCGACGCCACTGCCGTCCGCCTTGCGGAACCGGTTGAAGGGCAGCACGGCCTCCTTGACCGCGACCGGTGCATCGAAGGCAGCGTGCCCGCCGTCACCGGTGGGCGGCAACACGCCGTCCGCCCGCAACTCCGCGATGGTCGCGCCCAGAGCGATACGGGCCGCGGCCTTCGCGAGCGGCACCGCCGTGGCCTTGGAGACGAAGGGCACCGTGCGGCTCGCACGAGGGTTGGCCTCGAGCACGTAGAGCACGTCGTCCTTGAGGGCGTACTGCACGTTGAGCAGCCCGCGGACCCCGATCCCGAACGCGAGCGCCTCCGTCGATCGGCGGACCGCGTCGATGTCGGTGCGGCCGAGCGTGATCGGGGGCAGCGCGCACGCGGAGTCGCCGGAGTGGATGCCCG
Source organism: Rhodococcus sp. SORGH_AS_0301 (assembly GCF_030818285.1). Classification (NCBI taxonomy): domain Bacteria; kingdom Bacillati; phylum Actinomycetota; class Actinomycetes; order Mycobacteriales; family Nocardiaceae; genus Rhodococcus; species Rhodococcus sp. SORGH_AS_0301. The sequence goes on along the minus strand of NZ_JAUTAC010000002.1, from coordinate 1,743,477 downwards.
CCTCCTCGATGTGCTCCATGACGCCGCCGAGGTAGACCTCGGTGCCGTCGCACAGGGCGTCGACGTCGATCTCGATCGCGTCCTCGAGGAACCGGTCCACCAGCACGGGGTGCTCCGGCGTGAGCTCGGTGGCGCGGGAGATGTAGTCGTCCAGCGACGCCTCGTCGTAGACGATCTCCATGCCGCGTCCGCCCAGCACGTACGACGGACGCACGAGCACGGGGTAGCCGATCTCGCTCGCGATGCGCTTCGCGCCGTCGAACGTGGTGGCCGTGCCGAACTTCGGCGCGGGCAGACCGGCGGCGACGAGCACCTCACCGAACTCCTTGCGGTCCTCCGCCAGGTCGATCGCCTCGGGCGACGTGCCGACGATCGGCACACCGGCGTCCTGCAGTCGCTGCGCGAGACCGAGCGGCGTCTGCCCACCGAGCTGGCATAGGACACCGACGACACCTGGTCCACCTTCGCCCGACTCCTTCTCCGCCAGGTACACCTCGAGCACGTCCTCGAACGTGAGCGGCTCGAAGTACAGACGATCCGCCGTGTCGTAGTCGGTGGAGACGGTCTCGGGGTTGCAGTTCACCATCACGGTCTCGTAGCCGGCGGCCGAGAGCGTCGTGGCCGCGTGCACGCACGAGTAGTCGAACTCGATGCCCTGGCCGATGCGGTTGGGACCGGAGCCCAGGATGAGCACCTTGCCGAGCGTGGTCTGCGGGGCCACCTCGGTCTCCGCGCCGGGATCGAGCTCGTAGGTGGAGTAGTGGTACGGCGTCTTCGCTTCGAACTCCGCGGCGCACGTGTCGACGGTCTTGAACACGGGCCGCACTCCCAGCCGGTGGCGCAGCGAGCGCACCCCGTCCTCCCCCGCGAGCTCGGGACGCAGTGCCGCGATCTGCCGATCGGACAGGCCCGAGTGCTTCGCCCGACGCAGCAGGTTCTCGTCGAGGACGGGAGCGTCGAGCAGCCGGGTCCGCAGTTCCACCAGACCGGCGATCTCGTCGATGAACCACGGGTCGATACCGGACGCGGCGGCGACCTCCTCGACGGTGCCGCCGAGGCGCAGTGCCAATTCGGCGTCGTAGATGCGTCCCTCGGTGGGAACCTTCAGGTCGGCGAGCACCGCCTGCAGATCGTGCGCCCGGTCCCCTGCCAGCACCTCGTCCGACGTGGTCCAGAATCCGGTGGCCTTGGTCTCGAGCGACCGCAGCACCTTGCCGAGCGCCTCGGTGAAGTTGCGGCCCAGGCTCATCGCCTCGCCGACCGACTTCATCGTCGTCGTGAGGGTGGCGTCGGCGCCCGGGAACTTCTCGAACGCGAAGCGCGGCGCCTTGACGACGACGTAGTCCAACGTCGGCTCGAAACAGGCCGGTGTCTCGCCCGTGATGTCGTTGACGATCTCGTCGAGGCTGTACCCCACCGCGAGCTTCGCCGCGATCTTGGCGATCGGGAATCCAGTCGCCTTCGAGGCGAGTGCACTCGACCGCGAGACGCGCGGGTTCATCTCGATGACGATCAGACGACCGTCCTTCGGATCGATCGCGAACTGGATGTTGCATCCGCCCGTGTCGACGCCGACCTCGCGGAGGATGGCGATGCCCAGATCGCGCATCTTCTGGTACTCGCGGTCGGTGAGCGTCATCGCCGGAGCGACCGTCATGGAGTCGCCCGTGTGCACACCCATCGGGTCGACGTTCTCGATCGAACACACGATCACCACGTTGTCGCGGTTGTCGCGCATCAGCTCGAGCTCGTACTCCTTCCACCCGTAGATGGACTCCTCGATGAGCACGTTGGCGGACGGCGACGCGGCCAGTCCGCCGCCGGCGAGACGCTCGAGATCCTCGGTCGTGTACGCCATGCCGGAGCCGAGCCCGCCCATGGTGAAGCTGGGCCGGATGACGACGGGCAGGCCGAGTTCGGCAACGGTGTCGTGCACCTCGGCCATCGTGTAACAGACACGCGACCGGGCACTCTCGCCGCCGACCTTCGCGACGATGTCCTTGAACTTCTGGCGATCCTCACCACGCTGGATCGCCTCGAAGTCGGCTCCGATGAGCTCGACGTCGTACTTCTCGAGGATCCCCTGCTCGTGCAGCGCCACCGCGCAGTTGAGCGCCGTCTGGCCGCCGAGGGTGGCGAGCACCGCATCGATGGGATGGCCCTCGGCCTTCTCCTTCGCGATGACCTTCTCGACGAACTCCGCCGTGATGGGTTCGACGTAGGTGGAGTCCGCGAACTCGGGGTCCGTCATGATCGTCGCCGGGTTCGAGTTCACGAGGCTGACCCGCAGGCCCTCCTCGCGGAGCACACGGCAGGCCTGCGTTCCGGAGTAGTCGAACTCGCAGGCCTGACCGATGACGATCGGTCCGGATCCGATGACCAGGATGTGCTGGAGGTCTGTGCGCCGTGGCATTACTGGCCGGCTTTCTTGTCGAGGAGCTGCAGGAAACGGTCGAAGAGGTACTCGGCGTCGTGCGGACCGGCCGCGGCCTCGGGGTGGTACTGCACCGAGAACGCCGAGTCGTCGAGCAGACGGACACCTTCGACGGTGCCGTCGTTCGCGCACGTGTGGCTGACGATCGCCCGGCCGAAGGGGGTGTCGAACTCCTCGCCGGCCTCGCCCTCGAGCGCGAACCCGTGGTTCTGGGCCGTGATGGAGATGCGGCCCGTGCCGTGTTCGATCACCGGGATGTTCATGCCCCGGTGACCGAAGGTCATCTTGTAGGTGGAGCGGCCGAGTGCGCGGCCGAGGATCTGGTTGCCGAAGCAGATGCCGAACAGCGGGGTGCCGTCGCCGAGCACCTGCTCGGTCAGCCGCACCACGGAGTCCGCGGTGGCCGGGTCGCCCGGTCCGTTGGACAGGAACACGCCGTCCGCGCCGAGTGCCCGCACCTGGTCGATGTCGGCGTTCGCCGGGACCACGTGGACCCGGATTCCCCGCTGCGCGAACATGCGCGGCGTGTTCGACTTGATGCCGAGGTCGACCGCGACGACCGAGTACCGGGGCTCGCCCTCGGGGTCGACCGTGTACCCCTCGGTCGTGCTCACCTCGCCCGCCAGGTCCGCACCCACCATGCTCGGCTGGCTGCGCACGGTCTCGATCAACGCGTCGACGTCGGTGAGGGCATCGCCGGAGAAGATGCCGGCCTTCATCGACCCGCGGGTGCGCAGGTGCCGCACCAGCGCGCGGGTGTCGATCTCGGCGATGCCGACGACGTCCTGCCGCGCCATCTCCTCGCCCAGGGTGCCGGTCGAGCGCCAGCTCGAGCTGCGGCGGCTGGGGTCGCGGACAGCGAACCCGGCGACCCACATACGGGAGTCGTCGGCGTTGCCGGTGCGTCCGACGGACTCGTTGTCCTCACCGTTCCAGCCGGTGTTGCCGATCTGCGGGGCCGTGGCCACCACGATCTGGCGGTGGTAGCTCGGATCGGTCAGCGTCTCCTGGTAGCCGGTCATGCCGGTGCAGAACACCGCCTCGCCCAGGGTCGAACCCCGGGCTCCGAACGCGGTGCCACGGAAGATGCGCCCGTCCTCGAGGACCAGTGCCGCGGCGTCCTGGGTGCTCACGCGGTCTCCTTCTCGTCACTGCTCGTGTCGTCCACCCACTGCGGGTAGACCGTCTTGTCGTCGGCTCGGAAGCCGGTGTCGATCTCGGTGCCGGTGGGCAGTTCCCAGCGGACGACCAGCAGGCCGTCCCTGGTCATGACCTTGCCGGCGAGGCCACGCTCGGTCCGCACGGCGCGGAGCGAGTCGGCGGGCATCCAGATGTCGGACTCCCCCGTGCGCTCGAGCAGGATGCCCGTCTCGTAGCGCGTCAGCGTTCCGGTGGCGCGATGGCCCATGTCGCCCACGGCGATCCGGTTCTGCCAGCTCGGGGCCAACGTCGATCCCACGTACAGACCTGTGCAGGCCGGGGTGACGACGGCGCCGAGCTGCTCCGGCACGGCCGGCAGGGTTCCGATCGCGTCGGCCTGACGCTTCTGACGGTTCTTCCAGCCCCAGATGATCAGGCCGATCATGGCGACCCAGAACACGAGGAAGCCGACCACCAACAGCACTCTGTCCATCTAGTTCATCCCTCCCGATGGCGCGGCCGCGACTCCGTCGCGGCTGGTGATCCGTCCGCGCAGCAGCGTCGCGGTGACCTTCGCGGGCAGCTCGAGCGACTCGTACGGGGTGTTGGCGGACAGCGAGGCCAGATCCTTCGGGACGACGGTCCACCGGACGTCCGGGTCGACGATCGTCAGGTTGGCGGGCTCTCCGACCGCGATGGGCCGACCCTGGTCGGTGAGCCCGACGATCTCCGCCGGTCGCTCGCTCATGACCCGTGCGACGCCGCGCCAGTCGAGCAGACCGGTCTCCACCATGGTCGTGACGATCACCGACAGGGCGGTCTCGAGACCGAGCATGCCGGGCCGGGCCTGCGAGAACTCGCAGCACTTGTCCTGCTCGGCGTGTGGCGCGTGATCGGTGGCCACGCAGTCCACGACACCCGAGGCCAACGCCGCGCGGAGTGCCTGGACGTCGGAGGCCTCCCGCAGCGGCGGGTTCACCTTGTTCACGGCGTCGTAGGTCTCGAGACGCGAGTCGTCCAGGAACAGATGGTGCGGTGTCACCTCGGCCGTGATGGCGATGCCCTGCTTTTTCGCCCAGTCGAGGAGCTCCACGGTGCCGGCGGTGGAGGCGTGGCAGATGTGGACGCGGCTGCGCGCGTCCCGCGCGAGGATCGCGTCGCGGGCGACGATGGACTCCTCCGCGGACCGGGGCCATCCGGTGAGACCCAGGCGCGCCGCGGTCGGACCCTCGTGGGCGACGGCACCTTCGGTGAGCCGCGGCTCCTCGGCGTGCTGGGCGATGAGCACTCCCAGGCCGGCCGCGTACTCGAGGGCACGGCGCATCAGCAGTGGGTCGGCGACGCAGTGACCGTCGTCCGAGAACATCCGGACCGCACCGACACCGGCGTTCATGGTGGCCATCTCCGCCAGGGCCTTGCCCTGCAGGCCCACGGTGACGGCGCCGACGGGGTGGACGTCGACCAGCCCGATTTCCTGGCCGCGACGCCACACGTGGTCGGTGACCACCACGGAGTCCGCGACCGGAGAGGTGTTCGCCATCGCGAAGACGGCGGTGTATCCGCCGAGAGCTGCTGCGGCGGAACCGGTCTCCATGGTCTCGGTGTCCTCGCGGCCCGGCTCCCGGACATGGGTGTGCAGATCGACGAAGCCGGGCAACAGAACGCCACCGGCACCGTCCACGATCTCGGCTCCCTCGGGAACGGTGACGTCCGCGCCGATCGCGTCGATGACACCGCCCGACACCACCACGTCCACGGGATCACCCTCGCCGTAGGGGCGCACCGAGCGCAGCACCACGGTCCCGCTCATCGCGCGAGTCCCGGTGTCGGCTCGGACCCGATGAGCAGGCGGAACAGCACTGCCATACGCACGTGCACTCCATTCTGGACTTGTTGCAGGACGGCGGTCTCGGGTGCGTCGGCGACCGAGAAGCCGATCTCCATGCCGCGGAGCATCGGACCGGGGTGCAGCACCACCGCGTGGTCGGGGAGCAGATCGAACCGCTTCTGCGACAACCCGTATCCGATGGAGTACTCCCGCGCCGACGGGAAGAAGCCACCGTTCATGCGTTCGGCCTGGACGCGCAGCATCATGACGGCGTCGAGCGCCGGCAGCTCGGAGTCGAGCGACGGTGCCACGGTGACGGGCCAGGTCTCGATGCCGACCGGCAGCAGAGTGCGCGGCGCGACGACCACCACCTCGGCACCGAGCGTGGCCAGCAGGAACGCGTTGGACCGGGCGACGCGGCTGTGCAGGACGTCACCGACGATGGCGATGCGGCGGCCCTCGATTCCGCCGAGACGCTGGCGCAGCGTCAGCGCGTCGAGCAGAGCCTGGGTGGGATGCTCGTGCGTGCCGTCGCCGGCGTTGATCACGGCCGGACCCGATCCGTCGGGCAGGGCCGTCCACTGGGCGATGCGGTGCGCCGCACCGGACGCGGGGTGCCGCACGATCAGGGCGTCCGCGCCGGCCGCTCGCAGCGTGAGGGCGGTGTCGCGCAGCGACTCACCCTTCGACGCGGAGGAGCTGCTCGCGCTGACGTTGATGACGTCCGCGCTCATCCACTTGCCCGCGACCTCGAACGACACCCGGGTGCGCGTCGAGTTCTCGTAGAAGACGGTCATGACCGTCTTGCCGCGCAGGGTGGGGAGTTTGCGCACGTCGCGGCCGAGCAGCGCCTGCTCGAAGCGCTCCGCCTCGTCCAGGATGTCGGTGGCGTCGTCGCGGCTCAGGTCCATCGTCGACAGCAGGTGCCGGGCACTCACGAGAGCTCCACCCCGTCTCGACCGTCGTGCTCGTCGAGCAGCACCGAGACGTCCTCGGTGCGCGCGGTCGGCACGTTCTTGCCCACGTAGTCCGCGCGGAGCGGGAGTTCGCGGTGGCCACGGTCGATGAGCACCGCGAGCTGCACGGCCCGCGGACGCCCGAGATCGCGGAGAGCGTCGAGCGCGGCGCGCACCGATCGGCCGGAGAACAGCACGTCGTCGACGATCACGACGAGGGCGCCGTCCACACCGGTGTCGGGCATCGAGGTGCGCTCGAGCGCGCGATGGGGCTTGCTGCGCAGATCGTCGCGGTAGAGCGTGATGTCGAGAGAGCCGACCGGCGGGCGGAGTCCGGAGTACTCCTCGATCCGCGCCGCGAGGCGCGTGGCGAGAGTGGAACCGCGAGTGGGGATACCCACGAGAACCAGCGGAGCGGCGTCGGCCGAGCCGAACGCGGTCTTCTCGATGATCTGGTGGGCCATCCGGGCGATGGTGCGGCCGACGTCCGCCGACGACAACAGCTCGCGGGACTGGCCTGCTGGACCGGGGGTACCGGGCTCGTCTGAGGACACGAGAACAGGTGACCTCCTTCTCCGCCTCACTGGACGGATCGTTAAAGGATGTCTGACGCGGTGACTATACCAACCACGCCGGGCTCGAACTCAGCTCGAGGCGGGCGGTACGGCCTCGTCGGCGGTGTTCTCCGTCACGGGCCGGCTCTGCGCCGCCGGACGCGCCGCTGCGGCGGCGCGCACCTGGGGTGCGACGAGCACGATCTGGCCCAGCACCCCGTTGACGAAGGACGGCGAGTCGTCGGTGGAGAGTTGCTTGGCCAGCTCGACCGCCTCGTCGACGGCCACCACCGGCGGGACGTCGACCGCGTTCAGCAGTTCCCACACCGCGACGCGCAGGATCGCGCGGTCGACGGCGGGGAGACGATCGAGAGTCCACTGGTGCAGGTGATCCCCGATGACCGAGTCGACGCGGTCGAGGTTCTCGGCCACTCCGGTCACGAGAGTCGTGGTGTACGCGTTGACCGGCGCCACCGTCTCCTCGTGAGCGGACAGCTCGCCGCGCTCGGTCGCGAGCACCACGGGATCGAGATCCCGAGCCTCGGCCTCGAAGAGGAAGTCGACGGCGCGCTTACGCGCCTTGTGCCGTGCTCCGAGCTTCTTCGCCGCCGGCTTGCCCGGTGCGGCAGGGTTCTTGGAAGGCTCGCTCACTCAGGAATTCACGCGCCCGAGGTAGTTGCCGTCGCGGGAGTCCACCTTGAGCTTGTCGCCGGTGTTGATGAAGAGCGGCACGTTGATCTCGGCACCCGTCTCGAGGGTCGCCGGCTTGGTGCCACCGGTGGAGCGGTCGCCCTGCAGACCCGGATCGGTGTGCTGGACGATCAGCTCGACCGTGACCGGCAACTCGACGTACAGCGGCAGACCCTCGTGCATCGCCACCTGGACCTTCATGTTCTCGAGCAGAAAGCGCGAGACCTCGCCGATGGTCGCCTCGGCGACGGAGATCTGGTCGAAGGTGTCGCCGTCCATGAAGACGTAGTCCGAACCGTCGTGGTAGAGGTACGTCATGTCGCGTCGGTCGACCGTCGCGGTCTCGACCTTGACGCCCGCGTTGAAGGTCTTGTCGACGACCTTGCCCGACGTGACGTTCTTGAGCTTGGTGCGCACGAAGGCCGGTCCCTTACCAGGCTTGACGTGCTGGAACTCGATGATGGACCACAACTGGTTCTCGATGTTGAGAACGAGTCCGTTCTTGAAATCACTGGTGGAAGCCACTTGCTTCGCGTCTCCTCGTCGACTGTCGTCTCGGTCTCTCGGTACCCGGACGCCGCGCACGGCCTCCGGGCCTGACAAGCACTGGTCGGCAGGCCCTCGCCTACAGAACGGTGAACTCTTTGCTGGTGAGCGTCAGCAGTTCCGGCTCGTTCTCTCGAACGATGAGCGTGTCCTCGATCCGTACGCCTCCGCGACCGGAGAAGTACACGCCGGGCTCGACTGTCACCGCAGCACCGCAGAGCAGTGTACCGGTGCCGGTGGCACCGATTCCCGGCGCTTCGTGGATCTCGAGTCCCACGCCGTGGCCGAGTCCGTGCAGGAACTTGTCCCCGTGCCCGGCGTCCACGATGACCGAGCGAGCCGCTCCGTCCACCGCCTGCACGTCGGCGCCGGGGAGGACGGCGGCGCGTCCGGCGGCCTGCGACTGTTCGACGAGGGCGTACAGCTCGCGCTGCCAGTCCGCGGGGGTGCCCAGCACGTAGGTACGCGTCATGTCGGAGTGGTACCCGTCCACCTCCGCGCCGAAGTCCAGCTTCACCAGGTCACCCTGCTCGAGCACCGCACCGGTGGGGCGGTGGTGCGGCACCGCCGAGTGTGCGCCCGCGGCCACGATGGTCTCGAACGAGATGGCGTGCGCTCCCAGCTCGAGCATGAGGAACTCCAGATCGATCGCGACCTGCTTCTCGGTCCGGCCGGCGCTGATGCCGCCCCGCTCGATCAACGCGGCCAGCGCGGCGTCGGCGACACCGCAGGCGCGTCGCAGCGCGTCGATCTCGCTCTCGTCCTTGATCATCCGCAGCTTCTCCACCAGGCGCGGCATGCGCTGGAGCGAGAGCGAGGACGCGGCGTCGGACCATGCCTGATGCTCGTCGACGGACACGACGTGCGATTCGAATCCGACGGTCTGCCCGCCCCGCGCACCGCCGGCGTCCTGCAGCAGGCGAACAGGGCCCGCGCGGTCGATCACCGACGCGAGGTCGGGCACCTGCTCGGCCACCTGCGTCACGTACCGACCGTCGGTGCACACCACGGTGCCGGACTCGTCGGAGGCGGAATCGTGCGCACTCAGCAGCAGCGCGGCATTGGAACCGGTGAACCCCGTGAGGTAGCGGACGTTGAGCAGATCGGTCACCAGGAGCGCGTCGGCCTCCCGGTCGCGGACGAGTTCTCGGAGGGCGTCGCGCCGTGCGGCGCGGTCGGAGGACGGCATCTCTCGAACCTACCGCCGCCGTCACCGACGGCCGGCGACACCGGTCCGCCCGACGACACCGCACCCGGATATGTGGGCAGAAGCACACGCGACCGACCGGGGTGATTACTGTGTGCAGCATGACTGGGTGGGTGGTTCGCGGTGTGGGGATGGCGCTGGTTCATGTGGTGGCACGAGTGCTGCTCGCGCTGGCGGTCTCCGCCTGGCCCGCGCAAGGGTCCGTGTTGCGCATGATCACGCTGGCCGCCGTCGTTCTCGTGGCCGTCGTGTGGGGCGGAATCGACGGGATCAACGCGCACCGCCGCGGTGACCACGGCGAGGGCCGGACCGATTTCACGATGCTGTGGCTGAAGGCGTCGGTCGTGGCCGGTGTCCTCGCCGGGCTCGTCTGCTGGGTGTTCTCGGCGGTGGCGAACCTCGCGGTGAGCAGCAACTCCCTCTTCTTCGAGGTCACCTCCGGCGCAGCGTTCACGATTCTGCTCGTCTTCATCCCCACGGTCATCGCCGTCACGGTGGGCCGCTGGCTGGCCGGACGCGGCGACGACAAGCAGGAGGACCTGCGGCCGGGCAAGAAGGAGGACGCGACCGAGCGCGACCGCGTCACCTCCGGAGCACCCGCACGGGGCGAGTCGGACGCCGACACCGAGGTCTTCGCGCCGGTCCGGGACTCCGATCGGCGCCCGAACCTCGCGAAGGGCGACCGCTCCTCCTGACCGACCCCGTCGTCAGAGGAAGATCGACGACCCCGTCGTCGGCTCCTCACGCGCCACTGCGGAGTACGCGGCTGCCAGGAGCGCCGGATCCGGTCCTTCGAGGCGGCCCGGCTTGGCCAGTCCGTCCAGCACGACGAAGCGCAGCAGCCCGTTGCGGTTCTTCTTGTCCGTCTGCATGCCCGACAGCAGATGGGCGAACGCGTCCGCGTCGTAGCTGACGGGCAGTCCCACCGCCTGCAGGATGCTGCGGTGCCGGTCGGCGACATCGTCCGACAGTCGCCCCGCGAGACGTCCGAGCTCGGCGGCGAACACCAGACCGACGGAGACCGCGGCGCCGTGGCGCCACTTGTACTTCTCGCGGCGCTCGATGGCGTGTCCCAGGGTGTGGCCGTAGTTCAGGATCTCGCGAAGATCGGACTCCCGGAGATCGGCCGCGACGACCCGAGCCTTCACCTCGATGGAGCGCCGGATCAGCTCGGGCAACACCTCGCCCGTCGGGTCCAGCGCGGCAGCGGGATCCGCCTCGATGAGGTCGAGAATCACCGGGTCGGCGATGAATCCGGTCTTGATCACCTCGGCGAGCCCGGCCACGATCTCGTTGTGCGGCACCGTCTCGAGGGTCGCCAGGTCCACCAGGACGGCCGCAGGCTCGTGGAAGGCACCGACGAGGTTCTTCCCGGCGTCGGTGTTGATGCCGGTCTTGCCTCCCACGGCCGCGTCGACCATGGCGAGCAGCGTGGTGGGCACGTGCACGATGCGGACGCCGCGCATCCAGGTGGCCGCGACGAAGCCGGCGAGATCGGTGGCCGCGCCGCCGCCCAGGCTGACCACGGCGTCGCTCCGCGTCAGACCGATGCGGCCGAGCACCTCCCAACAGAAGCCGGCGACGGCCAGTTCCTTGCCGTCCTCGGCATCGGGGATCTCGATGCGGTGTGCGTCGATCCCGTTGTCCGCCAGTGCTGCTCGGACGGCCTCGGCGGTCTCGGCGAGCGGAGGCTGATGGAAGATCGCGACGGTGCGCGTGCCCGCGAGCTGCTCCACCAGGTCGGTGAGCAGACCGCGACCGATGATCACGGGGTACGGGTTCGCCGTCCGGACGTCGATACGAACAGGTTCTGTCACGAGAGCGTCTCCTGTGCTGGGGGTGGATCCTGCGGTGGTCGGGTACGGCCGGTCCGTGGTGCCGACTGCCGCGGCAACGGTCCCGGATCGGTGGGGATCGGACGTCCGCCCTTGCGCCGGATCCGGCGCCGCGGCGAGGTCCGCTGCGGTGGTGCGGCCGGCGCGGGGACGCGGTCGGCGGGGGCGACGCCGAGACGGCCGAGCACAGCGGTGACGACGCGAGCGGGGCTGCGGCCGTCCGTGCGGACACGGATGGTGGACACCTCGCGGTACAGGGGTCGCCGAGTGCGCATCAGTTCGCGGTACTTCGCCCGTGGGTCCGAGCCGGCCAAGAGGGGTCGTGAAGCGTTGGCACTGGTCGCACCGGTGCGCCGGAGGCCCTCGCCGACACTGATCTCGAGGTAGACGACGGTGTGACCGCGGAGCGCCGCACGAGTGCGCGAGGACAGGATCGCCCCACCGCCCAGGGACACGATGCCCGGATACGTGCGCAGCGCATCGAGCACGATGCGCTCCTCGATGGCACGGAACTCCGCCTCACCGCTCTCGGCGAAGATCTGCGGGATGGTGCGGCCGGTGTCCTTCTCGATGGCCACGTCCGTGTCGTACACCTGCGTGCCCAGGGCCTGAGCCAGCCGTCGGCCGATGGTGGACTTCCCGGCGCCGGGTGGCCCGATCAGCACTGCACGCGGCGGACCGGAGACCTCCCCGGCCTCACCGGTCTCCCCCGACCGGCCTCCGGCCTGCCCGGCATCCTGCGACCGGCCTCCGGCCTGCCCGGTCATCGCGGCGGACGGGCTTGCGCGTTCTCCACGTAGCGGCGCACGTTGCCGGCGGTCTCGGCGACGGAGTCGCCTCCGAACTTCTCCAGCGTGGCGCGGGCGAGCACCAGAGCCACCATGGTCTCCGCGACGACCCCCGCGGCCGGCACGGCGCAGACGTCGCTGCGCTGGTGGATGGCCACCGCACCCTCGCCGGTGGACATGTCCACCGTCGCCAGGGCACGCGGAACCGTGGAGATGGGCTTCATGGCCGCGCGCACCCGCAGCGGGGCGCCGTTGGTCATGCCGCCCTCGATGCCGCCGGCGCGGTTGGTGGTGCGGACGATCCCGTCCGGGCCGGGGAGGATCTCGTCGTGGGCGGCGCTGCCGCGGCGGCGTGCGGTCTCGAACCCGTCGCCGACCTCGACACCCTTGATGGCCTGGATGCCCATGAGTGCCGCGGCGAGCTGCGCGTCGAGCTTGCTGTCGCCGGTGACGAACGAGCCGAGTCCCACGGGAAGGCCGTGGACGACCACCTCGACGATGCCGCCGAGGGTGTCCCCGTCGCGCTTGGCCGCTTCGATCTCGGTGATCATGGACTGCTCGGCCACGGCGTCGAACGCCCGCACGGGGCTGGCGTCGATCGCCTCGATGTCTCCCGCCGACGGCTCCGGGCCCTCGTACGGGTCGGACGCGCCGATCGAGATGACGTGCGACAGGACGTCGACGCCGAGGACCTGTTTCAGGAACTGTCGCGCGACGGTGCCGACCGCGACGCGGGCGGCGGTCTCCCGTGCGCTGGCGCGTTCGAGCACGGGCCGGGCGTCGTCGAAGCCGTACTTGAGCATGCCCGAGTAGTCGGCGTGGCCGGGGCGCGGACGGGTCAGGGGCGCATTGCGCGCGAGGTCGGCGAGCACGGCGGGATCGACCGGGTCGGCCGCCATGACGGTCTCCCACTTCGGCCACTCCGTGTTGCCGATCTCGATGGCGACGGGACCGCCGAGCGTCGAGCCGTGCCGGACACCGCCGATGACGGTGACCTTGTCGGCCTCGAACTTCATGCGGGCGCCGCGGCCGTAGCCCAGGCGTCGTCGGGCGAGCTGAGCTCCGATGTCCTCGGAGGTCACCTCGACTCCGGCCACCATGCCCTCGAGAATGGAAACCAGGGCAGGGCCGTGAGATTCTCCGGCAGTGATCCATCGCAACACGGATCGATCTTTTCACGTCCCGGCGTTCACCCACGCCACCAGGGTCGCCGCACACAGAGCGGGTCCGTGCGGAATCCCCGCCGCTCCCCCGGTTCGTCCCGTCATCGCCGCCAGCACCAGCGTCGTCGTCGGTGCCAGCACGGCGGCCACGGTCCACACGGACGGCCCCGAGACCGCGCCCAGTCCCCCGAGTGCGAGACACAGCTTGACGTCGCCGCCTCCGATCGATCCGGGTGACGCCACCGACCCGACGAGGTGGACACCGGCCAGAGCCAGGCCGCCGAGGAGCGCCGACTCGCCCCCACCCTGGTGGGCGGCTGCCAGGAGCACCGCACCCGCGGCGGGCAGCGTCAGATCGTCCGGCAGGCGGTGACGGACCAGGTCGACGAGCGCGACGGCACAGGACCACGCCCCGACCGCGAGGATCGCCACGTCGGTGGTGACCGCGCCGAGCGCGGCACCGACGACGGCGGCCGCGAGCAGGTCGGGCACCGTCGGCGTCACCCACCGACCGACGGTGAGAAGAGCGAGGCAACACAGCGCGGATCCGAGGAGGACGGTCATGCAGTCACGGTGGCACCGGTGACTCCCATGATCCGTGCCGCGGCGACCCGCCCGGGGACGACGGCGCACCCGGGGATGGTCAGGACTCCCGCAGAGCCCGCTCCATCGCAGCACGCGGGGCAGGCATACCGGTGAACTGCTCCACCTGACCGAATGCCTGGTGCAGCAGCATCGCGAGGCCGCCGACGACGACGCCACCGGACTCCTCGACCGCGGCGGCCAGCGGCGTGGGCCACGGGTGGTAGATCGCGTCCAGCAGCACGCGCGTCCCGCGCAGTGCGTCGATCATCGCAGCGCCGCCCTCGGGCGGGACGGTGGACACCACGGCTGCCGCGTCCGCGACCGCTCGCGGCAGCGCGTCGTCATCCGGTGCACTCCACCGGGCGGTGAGACCGGCGTCGCGCGCACAGACCAGAGCTCCCTCCGCCCGCTCCTCGTCCCGCGAGACGACGGTGACCGCATTCGCCCCGAGATCACGCAGAGCGACGAGCGCCGGGCGGGACGTTCCGCCCGCCCCGACGACGACCACCGACGCTCCCGACAGGTCACGGACACCGACCGTGCCGAGGGCGCCCGTGACACCGTCGACGTCGGTGCAGTCGGCGCGCCAGCCCGAGTCTGTGCGTACCAGGGTGTTCGCCGAGCCCACAGCGATTGCGCGCTGCGTTCGTTCGGTCGCACAGGCCAGAGCCGCGAACTTGCCCGGCATCGTCACCGACAGTCCCACCCACTCGGGGCCGAGGCCGTCCACGAACTCCGGAAGCCGTTCCGCGGTGCACTCCACCCGCTCGTAGGTCCACCCGGTGAGCCCGAGCTCCCGGTACGCCGCCGCGTGCAGGATCGGTGAACGCGAGTGCGCCACCGGCGACCCCAGAACGGCCGCGCGCCTCGTCGACGAGGCGTCGGAGACGGACGTCACCGGCCGCTGTCGAGGAACCCGCCCTCGACCTTCGTGATGTTGTCCAGGTGCACCTGGTAGTCGTCGGTGAAGAGCGTCTCACCGGCGGCGTTGATGGTGACGAAGTAGAGCCAGTTGCCGGGCTCGGGAGCCTCGGCGGCCTGCACCGCTGCCACACCGGGAGAGCAGATCGGCGTCGCCGGCAGACCCTCTTTGGCGTACGTGTTCCACGGCGTGACGTTCGCACGGTCGGCGTCGGTGGTGGCCACCTCGGTGGTGTCCAGCGAGTAGTTGACCGTGGAGTCGAACTCCAGACGCTGCCCGATGGCGAGACGGTTGAGGATGACGCGCGCCACCTTGGCGAAGTCCTGCGGCAACGCCTCGCGCTCGATGAGGGACGACGCCACGAGCACTTGGTACGGGTCGAGACCCGAGGAGGCGCCTGCCTCCAGTAGACCGGTGTCCTCGTAGATCGCAGCACTCTCGGACACGAGTTGACGCAGGATGTCCGTCGGTGCGGCGCTGGGGTCGAAGTTGAACGTGCCCGCGGCGATGAGCCCCTCGAGCTGACGATCGCGATCCGGCACCTGCCGCACCGCGTCGGTCGCCCAGTCGGCGACACCGAGTGCGGAAGGATCGTCCCCCGCACCCGCGAGGTTCAGGTCGTCGTATGTCACGCACGGAAGACCCTCTCCGACAGCACAACTGGCCTCGGAGATCAGCGTGTAGATGCCCTTGCGGACGGCGCCGGTGTTGACGTCGGTCGAGTCGTGCAGCTGACGGCCCTCGGCGATCTGGATCTGGCCCACTCGCGATGCCGGGTCCACCAGTGCGGAGACGGCGTCGGTCGCCGCCATCTGCGAGCGCATCCGATAGAAACCGGGCTGCACGGAGGTCATCGCGGTGTTCTGGACCGCGGCCTCGTAGAAGGCCGCCGAGCTGGCGGTGACGTCCTTGTCCGCCATCTCGGTCGCGATCTCCTGTGCGGTGTCGCCCGAGGCGACCTGCACCACCACGGCGTCGCCGCCGGGACCCGGGTAGTCCTCCGCGACCGCGGCCCCGCCGCCGGTGAACTTCGACACTCCCCACACACCTCCGACGGCCACGAGGCCGACCAGGACCAGCACACCGAGTCCGCCGATGATGCGCGAGCGACGTTTGCGACCGGCCGCGGCGCGGTCGCGGCGGGTGTCCGCGCGGCTCGCGCGGCTCGGGCGGTCACCGGGACCCGACGCCACTCGCGCAGGACGGGCGCGGCGGTCGTCGGCGAGCGGCTGACGGCGCAGGTCGTCGACCGGGAGATTCAGCTCGTCGGTGTCCCACTCGTCGCGTCGGCCGGGCCGCTGTCCACGACCGTCGTCCGTCACGGGGTCGTCCCCGGTGTGTCCTGCTCCGGACCGTGATTCTCGGGCACCGTTGCCCCCTCCTCGTTCGCCTGGGCGACCATCTCTCGCGCCAGGACACTGCGGCGCTCGTCGAGCCACCCTTGCAGGATGGCGACCGCCGCCGCCTGGTCGATCATCGACCGTTGGTCTCTCGCGCGGACGCCGCTGTCTCGAAGACCACGCGCGGCACTCACCGTAGTCAAGCGTTCGTCGGACAGCCGCACCGGCACGCCGGGCAGCGCACGGTGCAGGACTCGGGCGAAACGGACAGCCAGCGTGGCGGCGGTTCCGCGCTCGCCGCGCAGAGTGCGCGGTAGACCGACGATGATCTCGACGGCCTCGTACTCCTCGGCGAGCGCGACGATCCGCTGGACGTCGGCCGAGTCGGTGTGTGTCTTCGCCGCGCGCGGGACCGTCTCGACGGGTGTGGCGAGGGTGCCGTCGGGATCGGAGGACGCCACCCCGACGCGCACGCTCCCGACGTCGATCGCGAGCCGCCGCCCCCGCCCCGGGTCGTCGGCGCCCGGCCGGTCGGGCGCGGAGCTGCCGGCGGCCACCGTCAGGAGTTCCCGGCGATCTCGGTGACGCGACCGAGCAGAGCCTCGATCGCCGCCGGAATACCCGACGCGTCGGACCCGGCTCCCTGCGCGGTGTCGGCCTTGCCACCGCCGCGGCCGCCGATGCTCGGACCGAAGGCACCCACCAGTTCACCGGCCTTCACGCCGAGTTCCTGCGCGGCCTTGGTCGTCGACACGACGAACGGCACCTTGCCGTCGACGTCTCCGAACAGCGCCACCACCGCGGGCTGCGTGCCGAACCGGCCGCGAACGTCGCCGACGAGGGTGCGCAGATCCGCGGCACCGACGCCGGCCGGCGCGGGCTCCGCGACGACGAGCAGCGACCCGACCCGGCGCGCCGTGTCGACGTAGGACCCGGCGGACGAGAGCACGGCGGCGGCGCGAGTGGCCTCGAGCTCCTTCTCGGCGACGCGGAGCCGTTCGACGAGGTTCTCGATCCGCGCGGGCACCTCGTCGGTGGGCACCTTGAGCGACGAGGCGACACCGGCGAGCAGCGCGCGCTCCTTGGCGAGGTACTTGTACGAGTCGAGGCCGACGAAGGCCTCGACGCGTCGCACGCCCGACCCGACCGACGACTCCCCGAGGAGCGTCACCGGGCCGATCTGCGACGAGTGCTGGACGTGGGTGCCGCCGCACAGTTCCATCGAGAACGGTCCGCCGATCTCCACGACCCGGACCTCGTCGCCGTAGTTCTCACCGAACAGCGCCATCGCCCCCATGGCCTTGGCGTCGTCGAGATCGGTGACGAAGGTGTTGACCGCGAAGTCGGACGCGACGGCGTCGTTGGTGACGGACTCGATGTCCTCGCGCTGCGACTCCGACAGCGCACCCTGGTACGTGAAGTCGAACCGCAGGTAGCCGGGCTTGTTCAGCGATCCGGCCTGTACCGCGTTCGGGCCCAGGATCTGGCGGAGTGCGGCGTGCACCATGTGCGTGCCGGAGTGTCCCTGGGTGGCGCCGCGGCGCCACTGCTGGTCGACGTGCGCGGTGACGACGTCGCCCTCGGTGAGCTGCCCCTCGTCGACGGTGACCTTGTGCACCCACACGGTCTTCGCGATCTTCTGCACGTCGCCCACGGTGACACTCAGTCCCGGGCCCGTGAGGGTGCCGATGTCCGCGAGCTGTCCGCCGGACTCGGCGTACAGCGGGCTGCGGTCGAGGATGACCTCGACCTTCTCCCCCGCAGCGGCGGTGGGCACCCGCACGCCCCCGGCGATGATCGCGAGAACCGTTGCCTCGCTGTCCAGCTCGTCGAAACCGGTGAACTCGGTGGGACCACGGTCGACGAACTCCTTGTACACCGTCAGGTCGGTGTGCGCGTGCTTGCGCGACTGCGCATCGGCCTTCGCACGGTTACGCTGCTCCGCCATGAGCGTGCGGAATCCGGCCTCGTCGACCTGCAGGCCCGCCTCGGCCGCCATCTCGAGTGTGAGGTCGATGGGAAAGCCGTACGTGTCGTGCAGGACGAAGGCCTCGTCACCGCTGATGCGGGTGCCGCCGGACGCGGTCACGGCCTGAGCAGCGTTGTCGAAAAGGCGCGATCCGGACGTGAGGGTCGCGAGGAACGCCTTCTCCTCGCCGACGGCGACGGACTCGATGCGCGCGAAGTCCTCGACCAGTTCCGGGTACGACTCGGCCATCGTGTCGCGGACGACCGTGACGAACCGCGCCATCGAGGGGTCCTCGGCACCGAGCAGGCGTGCGCTGCGCACGATCCGGCGCAGCAGACGCCGCAGCACGTAGCCACGGCCGTCGTTGCCCGGCGTCACGCCGTCGGCGATGAGCATGACCGCGGTGCGGGCGTGATCGGCGATGACGCGGAACCGTACGTCCGCGTCGTGGTTCTCCCCGTACCGACGGCCGGACAGTGCCTCGGCCTCGGTGATGACGGGACGGACCAGATCGGTCTCGTAGACGTTGTCGACGTCCTGCAGCAGGAACGCCACGCGCTCGACACCCATACCGGTGTCGATGTTCTTGCGCGGCAACGGCCCCAGGATCTCGAAGTCGTCCTTCGACGTCCCCTGTCCGCGCTCGTTCTGCATGAACACGAGATTCCAGATCTCGATGTAGCGGTCCTCGTCCGCCTCCGGACCGCCCTCCTTGCCGAACTCGGGTCCGCGGTCGTAGTAGATCTCCGAGCACGGCCCGCAGGGTCCGGGAATGCCCATGGACCAGTAGTTGTCGGCCATGCCTCGGCGCTGGATGCGCTCGTCGGGCAGACCGGCGACGTCCTTCCAGATCTGGATGGCCTCGTCGTCGTCGAGATACGCTGTGGCCCAGATCCTCTCGGGATCGAAGCCGTAGCCACCGTCCTCGACGGACGAGGTGAGCAGTGACCACGCGAAGCCGATGACCTCGCGCTTGAAATAGTCGCCGAACGAGAAGTTGCCGGCCATCTGGAAGAACGTGTTGTGGCGGGTGGTCACGCCCACGTTCTCGATGTCGCCGGTGCGCACACACTTCTGCACACTCACGGCACGCGCGAACGGCGGGGTGCGCTGCCCGAGGAAGTACGGGACGAACTGCACCATGCCGGCATTGATGAACAGCAGATTCGGGTCGTCGAGGACCAGCGAGGCGCTGGGGACGGGGGTGTGTCCCAGCTTCTCGAAATGGTCGAGGAAACGACGGCGAATCTCGTGAGTCTGCACGGAAACACCCTAGCGCGCGAGAGCACGCACGATTCTGCGGAGCTTGCCGACGCGCGTCTCGAGGTCTCGCTCCGCTCCGTGGTTGGTGGGCCGGTAGTAGTCGGCGCCCACCAGCTCGTCCGGCGGGTACTGCTGGGCGAGCACACCGTCGGGGTCGTCGTGCGGAAACTTGTAGCCCACCGCGTTGCCCAGTGAGGCGGCTCCCGTGTAGTGCCCGTCGCGCAGGTGCGGCGGCACGGCGCCTGCCTTCCCCGCCGCGATGTCGGCCATCGCCGCGGACAGCGCGCTGGTGACGGCACCGGACTTCGGTGCGGTGGCGAGGTGGATGGTGGCCTGGGCGAGGGCGAGCCGCGCCTCGGGCATCCCGATCGTCTGCACCGCCTGCGACGCCGCCGTCGCGACCAGCAACGCGGTGGGGTCGGCCATGCCGATGTCCTCGCTGGCGTGCACCACGAGCCTGCGGGCGATGAAGCGTGCGTCCTCACCGGCGGTGATCATCCGGGCGAGGTAGTGCATGGCCGCGTCGACGTCGGAACCGCGGATCGACTTGATGAACGCGCTGATGACGTCGTAGTGCTGGTCACCGTCCCGGTCGTACCGCACCGCGGCTCGGTCGACACTCTTCTCCACGGTCTCGAGATCCACGGTGCCGCCCGCACCCGCAGTGTCGGCGGCCGCCTCGAGCGCTGTCAGACCCCGTCGAGCGTCACCGCCGGCCAGCCGCACGAGGTGTCCGAGCGCCTCGTCGGTCACCGTCACCGACCCGCCGAGACCGCGCTCGTCCGCCAGGGCCCGCGTGAGAACCTCGCGGATGTCGTCGTCGGTGAGCGACCGGAGCTGCAGCACCAGGGACCGTGACAGCAGCGGCGACACGACGGAGAACGACGGGTTCTCCGTCGTCGCGGCGACGAGCAGCACGATCCGGTTCTCGACGGCGGCGAGCAGGGCGTCCTGCTGGGTCTTGGAGAACCGGTGCACCTCGTCGATGAAGAGCACGGTCTGCTCGTTGTTCAGCAGCCGGCGACGCGCCAGGTCGATCACGGCCCGGACGTCCTTGACGCCCGCGGAGAGCGCGGACAGGGCCTCGAACTTGCGGCCGGTGGCACCCGAGATCAGGGACGCGAGCGTGGTCTTGCCGGTGCCGGGTGGGCCGTAGAGCATGACCGACGCTGCCCCGGACCCCTCCACCAGGCGGCGCAGCGGGGCACCCGGGGTGAGGAGGTGGCCCTGGCCCACGACCTCGTCCAACGACCGTGGACGCATCCGCACGGCCAGCGGCGCACCCGGTGTGCTCGCACGCGGGGACGGGACGAACGCGTCCCCGTCGGGAGCAGCGGTGTCGTCGTCGAAGAGGGAGTCGTCGGCGCTCATCGGACGGTCAGGACGCGGCGGCGGGCCACCGCGCCGCGAGTGCCTGCCGGACATCGCCCGCGAAGTCCGCGAGGTCGTGGTGCCCGACGAAGCGCGCGTACTCCGAGAGGATGGACCACCGCGTGGTCAGCGCGGCGGCGCGGGGCACCGAGAGGTGGTGCCGACGCAGTGCGGCGTTGCGGGTGTCGTCGTCGGGGAGGAACCAGTGCGTCGTGAGCCAGGCCCACACCAACTGGGCGTCCAGCAACTTGGCGTGCAGCACGTCGTCGTCGGCGAGGTGCGGCCAGATTCCGACCACCTCGGCGCGCCACGCATCGACCATGGCCTCGGCGCGTTCCGGCGTGAGATCGAGACGGCACAGGCAGCCGGGGTAGGACAGGAGCGTGTAGGCCACGTCGAGAGTGGCGTCCCGGAAGCCTCCCCACTCGTAGTCCAGGAATCGCACGCCCTCGTCGTTGACGATGATGTTGTCGGGGCACAGGTCCGACGGACTGAAGGCGCGGTGTCCGCCGGAACCGAAGAGTTTGGCCGCGCGGGCGACGGCGGCGGCGACCGCGGGCGGCACCTCGATGCCGAGATCCGCGGCGAGCATCGCCGGGACGTCCGACTGGGCCACCGCGACCTGATCGGCCAGCCCGTCCCGAGAATCGGCGACGCCGGCGCGACCGAGGAGCGCCCCGAAATCCTCCTCGCGGCCGAACGTGGCGGCGTGCATCCGCCCGAGTGCCTGGGCCAGAGCCATGAGCGAGTTGGTGACGGACGACGGATCGGGGTTCGCGATCAGACTGGTGAACGGCGCGGCGTCCCCCAGGTCACTGAGGACGAGGAGCCGTTCCTTCAGGTCGTACGCGATGAGGGAGGGACCGGGACGGGTGTGCGTCGCGAGGGCGGTGGCGAACTGGTACGAGACCGCTTCGCGCAGGAACGCCGTGTGGTCTCCGGCGCCGAGACCCGTGCGGGACACCGACTCCGTGGACGTCTCGCGGACCTGCTTGATCACGAGCGTGCGGGGCAGCTGGAACGGGTTCTCGGCCACCCGGACACGGATGACCACGGTGCGCCCGCTGCCGCCGAGATCGACCGGGTCGACCAGGGTCACCGATGCTCCCGTGCGTCTGGTGAGGAGTTCTCGTGCTGCTGCCACTGCTTCGGTGACCGGATCTGCCAACATTGCCGTCATCGATTGTCCGACCCACCTCGTTCGTGAACGGGCAGGTCATTCCTCGTTTCCGTACTCGCGTCGGCCCGTGAGGGCCGCCTGTGATGCTGTGTGCGTACTGCCGGAGCAGGATCGGGTTCCCCGCTCCACAGTCGATGAAACGGGCTCGCTGTGCGGTTTCTCGACCCTATCGCACTCTCGGCGACAGCTCGGGGGCGCCGCTGGCACCGCGGTGCCCACGAGAGGCAAGATCCGAGGTCAGACGGCTCGGACGATCGGCGCGACGTCGACCGACACGGCGATGCGGCTCCCCGCCGACTCCGTGTAGATGATGCCGCGCAGCGGCGGGACGTCGTCGTAGTCACGGCCCCACGCCACCGTCACGTAGCGCTCGTCCACCCACTGGTCGTTGGTCGGGTCGAAGGCCAGCCACGAGCCGTCCGGTGACCGCACCGCCGCCCAGGCGTGGGTGGCGTCCACACCCACCATGCGTTCCTTGCCCGGCGGCGGTTGAGTCGCGAGGTAGCCGGAGACGTAGCGCGCGGCGAGGCCGTGCGAGCGCAGGCACGCGACGGCGACCCGCGCGAAGTCCTGACACACACCGGTCCGGGCGGCGAGGACGTCCGCGACGGTCGTCGAGATGGTCGTCGACCCCGACAGGTAGGCGAAGTCGGTGTGGATCCGGTGGTTGAGGTCGAACACCGCCTCCACCAACGGGCGGCCCTCGGTCAGCGAGAGCGCGGCGTACTCGTGCACCTCGTCGGTGATCTCCGGTGGCACGAGATCGAGCACGAAGTCGACGTCCAGGGCCCCGTCGACCCCGGTGGGACGAGCACTCTCCCACGCCGTCGTCGCAGCCCGGGTGGTGAGGCGAGCGGGGTCGGGAGGGTCCACGGCGACCAGGGCGCGCGCGGTCACGCACAACCGGTCGTGATCGGTGGTGACGTGGAAGTAGACGTCCTCGTTCCCGAAGAGGTCGACACCGGTGGACCGGTCGGTCGGCGTCGGCGTCACGGTGACGGAGGCGTCGAGACACCGCTGCTCCGAGGTCGAGCGCGGGAAGAGGTGGCCGCGGCCGTACGACGACGACACGGTGCCCTGATAGACGTACTCGGTGCGGTGGGTGATGGCGTACCACCGCGCACCCTCGTGATCGGTCACGACAACACCCGTCCGCCGCCGCGTCCCCACAACGGCTGCGTGCCGCCGGGCAGCGTCAGGTGCGCCGCGGTGATCGACTCGGAGAGGTCGAGCAGATCGGTGTGCACCGACCGGACGACGTCGTCGAACTCCGATCGGGTCCCGGTGGCGTCGACGTCCTCGAGATCGGACGGGTCGACTCGGCGCAGCGTCGCGACGATGCGCTCGAGCGCCCGATCGGTGCGGGAGGTCCCCGTCGACCCGGGCAGCGACGCCAAGTTCACCGCTGCTCGTTCCACCGAGTGGATGACCGAGCGCGGGTTGCCGCCGTCGAAGAGCACGAGCTCGGCCACGGCGCCCACCTCGGGAGCACCGCGATAGCGGCGCCGGTAGGTGACCGACGAGTCGGCGGCGTTCAGCACCGCCCCGAGCACGGCCTGCTCGACGGCCGGTGGGCGTGCGGTGCCCACGGTCTCGGCGAGCAGGGCGGTGATCTGCAGAGCGCGCTCGATGCGCTTGCCCGTGTCCATGAGGAACCAGCCCGGATCGTGCACCATCGACTCGGCCGACAGACCGGCGACGGCGAGCATCGACCCCACGACACGGCTCTGCGTCGACCAGAGCCCCGCCTCGTCGGACACCGGCGACGCCGCACACTCGGCGAGCGCGGTGTCGAGCCGGTTGAACACCGCCCAGGTGTCCTCGCCCAGCTGATCCCGCACCGCGCGGGCACACGTCTGCAACGCCGCCACGGCGTGCGCGAGCGAACCGGTGCGCCGCGTCCGCACCGTCAGCGACCGGAACTCCGCGAGCAGGTCCGACCGCGTGGTCGCGGCGCGGAACCCCGGCGCCGTCGCGGTCACCGCGGTCACCGCGTCGAGCACCACGGCCAGGGCGACGTCCGTGTCGGACCGCGCCTGCTCCCCGAACGGCGTCTCGCCGCGATGATCGCGGACCATCTGGTTCGCGGCCACCAGCAGGCGGGCCGTCGCCTCGGCACGCTCGCCGTAGCGACCCATCCAGTACAGGTCGTCGAGCACACGCGGCGTACTCACCGAGTCGATGACACGGGGACGGCGTCCACCCATCGGACGCGGTGCGTCGACGGCGCTCGACACGTCCGGCTGATCCGACCGGCCGCGACGCTGGGCCAGCACCCACACGTCCTTGGCAGCGGTCGTGGCCATGGGCTCCGACGGCGGATCCGTGACCAACACCTGGGCGAGACCGCCCGTCATCGGGGTGTAGCCCCGGCGCCCGGCCACGTCGAACAGTCGGATGCCGACGGGCCTCGGCAGCACGGCGGCGTCGTGCCGGCGATGACCGACCGGCCCGACAGGCGACGTCGCCAGGTCCGGTATCGCCCGCGCCGCCCACCCCGTCGGGTCCGCCCCGATCCGCCGCACCAGCTCGTCCCGCTCGCGCATGGACAGCGCGGGACCGACGACGCTCTCGTGCGAGCCGATCGCGTACACCACGAGCGAACCGATACGAGAGACGATGTGCGACAAGCCGTGTGGATCCCCCGCCCAGAAGGCCGGGACCGAGTCGAGCAGGGGCTCCTCGCCGAGCAGCGCCCGGCCCAGCTCCGGCAGCCGTCCGAACAGCGCCGCGTTCTCGAGCGCGCCGCTGCCGATCGTGTTGACCACGGTCACGGCTCCGCGCCGCGCGACCTCGAGCAGTCCCACGACACCGAGGCGTGACTCGGGGCGCAGGTCGAGCGGATCCACGTAGTCGTCGTCGACACGGCGCACCACGACGTCGACGCGGCGCAGGGTGCCGAGCGAGCGCATCCACAGGGCGCCGTCGCGGACGACCAGATCAGCGGACTCGACCAAGGGGAATCCGAGCACCGAGGCGAGATGCGCCTGGTCGAACGCCGTCTCCGACCAGACACCGGGACTGAGCACCACCACGAGCGGGTTCTCGGCGGCGGCAGGCGCCACCTCGACGAGGGCCACGCGCATCGCACCGACGTAGGTGCTCGCGGGACGGGGCGCCACCCGGCCGAAGACAGCCGGTACCGCACGCGCGACGATCGACCGGTCCGCCAGGGCGTAGCCGGCGCCCGACGGTGCCTGAGTGCGGTCGGAGAGGACTCGGAACTCGCCGTCGGTGCATCGGGCGATGTCCGCCGCGTGGAAGAACAGCTGATGTGGGCCGGGGATGGTGATGCCGTGCGCGGCGCGGAGATAGCCGCGATGCCGGAAGACGATCTCCGGCGGCAGCAGACCGCGGCGAATCAGGGTGCGCTCGCCGTACAGATCGGTGAGCACCGCGTCGAGGATGCGCGAGCGTTGCAGCATGCCGGCCTCGAGCCGGTCCCAGTCCGGCGCCGACACCACCGTCGGCACCACGTCGAGCTCCCACCGCGCACCGGACTGCGTCGACGACGGCGATTCGGACGACGCGTCCGCCGTGTCGTTGTAGGTGATGCCGGAGTCGTCCACCAGACGGCCCACGCGCAACTGTGCGGCGGCGAGATCAGCCGGGGTCACGTCCTCGGCGCCGGGGAGGGCCGCCCAGCGCTCTCGTAGCCGCGGACCACCGTCGACGGCGTTCTCCACGAGGTCGTCGTGGCCGTCCGGACGGATCTCGTCGAGGTACGCCGCGAGCACAGGAGATGTGGCCTCACCCTGCTGCACGCAACTCCCCCTCCGCAGACGACCGGCACCGCGCTCGGCGCACGTCCGCGAGAAATCTACCTGTCCGCCTGTGCCCGAGCCGATCGCCGGTGCAGGGAGAGCACAAAGGTCGCCGCGACGACGATGCCGAGGAGGTTGATACCCAGCTGTCCTGCGGACAGAGCGGCGATGCGCCAGCTCCCCACCGTGGCCGCGACGACGGCGAAACCTGCTGCCGGAACGGTGGTCACGGAGATGAAGACCCCGACCAGGGCGGCCGATTTCGCCGACACGAGCGCGAGCATGCCGGCGGCGCCGGCGAGCAGAGCCACGACGAGAGAGAACGGACCCACCTGGTAGATGAAGTCGACCTGCTGCAGGTCGTCCATCGCCTCCGGTCGGATCCATCCGAGGGCCTCGGCCCCGAACGCCCCCAGCGCCGTGATGACCATCGCGGTCGGGAAACCCACGAGCAGCGCCAGCAACGATCGACGGATCAGTGATCGCTGACGACGCACCAGGCCGACCGACAGCGCTGCCAGCGGACCGAACTCGGGTCCCACCACCATCGCACCGACGATGGTGACCGGCGAGTCGGTCACGACGCCGATGGCCGCCAGCAGCAATGCGATG
The DNA here is from genome assembly GCF_030818285.1 of Rhodococcus sp. SORGH_AS_0301. Taxonomy (NCBI): domain Bacteria; kingdom Bacillati; phylum Actinomycetota; class Actinomycetes; order Mycobacteriales; family Nocardiaceae; genus Rhodococcus; species Rhodococcus sp. SORGH_AS_0301. The sequence goes on along the minus strand of NZ_JAUTAC010000002.1, from coordinate 1,717,330 downwards.
GTCAGGAAGGCGACGAACGTCAGGGTGAGGGACGATTCCTCCCGCGTACGTCCGACCAGTTCGTCCCAGACGATCGAGTCGTCCGGGTCACCGGGCGCGTCCTGTTCCGCGGTGCGCGCCGCGTCCGACAGCACCGTCTCCACGGGTTGCATGGTGATGGCTCCGTCGTGGGTCAGGCGCAGCGAACGCAGACCGTCGAGAACCTGATTCGCGCACTCCCGCACGACGACGGCGTCCACGACGTCGCCCTCCGGGCGCACGGCGGCACCGCGCAGAACGACGACGTGTGCGACGCCGGGAGTCTCGTCGAGCACCCGCAGCACCTCGTCGGTCCGGTCCGCCGGACTGACCACCCTGAGGTTCTGCATGCACTCTCCGTCCGCGCGTCGTCGACGCGTGACCGGCGACGCCTCGACCCTAGGTCGTGGGGCCCTCCGACGCGGGCTTCTCGCCCGATGCGCCACCCGGCGTCTGACGAGGAACCGGCTTCGCGTCGATACCCGACTCCTTGCGCTGCGCCGGGGTGATCGGAGCCGGCGCGTCGGTCAGCGGATCGACGCCGCCGCCCGACTTCGGGAATGCGATGACCTCACGGATGGAGTCCACCCCGGCCAGCAGGGCCGTGATGCGGTCCCAACCGAAGGCGATACCACCGTGGGGCGGCGCACCGAAGGCGAAGGCGTCGAGGAGGAAGCCGAACTTCTCCTGCGCCTGCTCCGCGTCGATGCCCATGATCGCGAAGACGCGCTCCTGGATGTCCTTGCGGTGGATACGGATCGAGCCGCCGCCGATCTCGTTGCCGTTGCAGACGATGTCGTACGCGTAAGCCAGGGCGTTGCCGGGGTCGGTGTCGAAGGTGTCCATCGACTCTGGCTTCGGCGAGGTGAAGGCGTGGTGCACGGCGGTCCACGAGCCGGAACCCACGGCGACGTCGCCGCTGGCGGTGGCATCGGACGTCGGCTCGAACAGCGGCGCGTCGACGATCCAGACGAAGGCCCACTCGTTCTCGTCGATGAGGCCCTGCTTGCGGGCGATCTCACCGCGGGCGGCACCGAGCAGTGCGCGCTGCGCCTTGGCGGGGCCGGCCGCGAAGAAGACGCAGTCACCGGGCTTCGCGCCGACGTGGGCGGCGAGTCCGTCGCGCTCGGCGTCCGACAGGTTCTTGGCGACGGGACCACCGAGGGTGCCGTCCTCCTGGACCAGGACGTACGCGAGGCCCTTGGCGCCGCGCTGCTTCGCCCAGTCCTGCCACGCGTCGAGCTGCCGACGCGGCTGCGACGCACCGCCGGGCATGACGACGGCGCCGACGTACGGCGCCTGGAAGACGCGGAACGGCGTCTCGGCGAAGTACTCGGTGCACTCCACGAGCTCGACTCCGAAGCGGAGATCGGGCTTGTCGGAACCGAAGCGGCGCATCGCGTCCGCGTAGGTCATGCGCGGGATGGGTGTGGTGATCTCGTGGCCGATCAGGTTCCACAGCGAGGTGAGGATCTCCTCGGCGAGGACGATGACGTCGTCCTGCGTGACGAAGCTCATCTCGACGTCGAGCTGGGTGAACTCCGGCTGCCGGTCGGCGCGGAAGTCCTCGTCCCGGTAGCAGCGGGCGATCTGGTAGTACCGCTCGATGCCGCCGACCATGAGCAACTGCTTGAACAGCTGCGGGCTCTGCGGGAGTGCGTAGAAGCTTCCCGGCTGGAGTCGCGCGGGAACCAGGAAGTCGCGGGCACCCTCGGGGGTCGAGCGTGTCAGCGTGGGCGTCTCCACCTCGACGAATTCGTGGTGGGCCAGGACGGACCGTGCCGCCGCGTTGACCTTCGAGCGCAGTCGGATCGCATGACCGGGTCCGGCGCGACGCAGGTCCAGGTAGCGGTACTTGAGCCGCGCTTCCTCGCCCGGAGTCTCGTCCAGCTGGAACGGCAGCGGCGCGCTCTCGCCCAATACCTCCAGCTCGGTCACGTTCACCTCGACGGCGCCCGTCTGGATCTCGTGGTTCTGGTTGCCCTCGGGGCGGAGCTCGACGATGCCGGTGATCTTGACGCAGAACTCCGACCGCAGGCGGTGCGACTGCTCGGCCGCCGGACCGTCGCGGAACACGGCCTGGACCACTCCGGAGGCGTCACGCAGGTCGATGAAGATGACTCCGCCGTGATCGCGCCGTCGAGCGACCCAACCGGTCAGGGTGACGTGTCGGTCCGCGTGCTCGGCTCGAAGCGAACCGGCGAGGTGCGTGCGCAGCACAGGAGTCCTTCCAGAAGTAGACGAATACAGCTGGTGATCCTACGGACCATTCGAGCCCACCCCGACGCCGGGAGAAACAGCGCTGTGTCGGTGGTGGCCACGTGCGAAGCTGTGAGCCGCACACGCCGACGAAAGTGGTGACTCATGACGTTCGACCCCGACGCCAGGATCGACTCCTCCCGGGTTCGACGGTCCTCCGGTGGCCGCGGCAAGGGCATCGCCGTCGGCGGCGGTCTCGGCGGCATCGTCATCGTGGTGATCACCCTGCTGCTCGGCGGCGACCCGTCGTCGGTGATCGGGCAGCTCGGCGGCGGTGAGGCAACGTCGCAGGACTCGGGCAGCGGCGCCATCGAGAACTGCGACACCGGGGCCGACGCCAACGCGAACGTCGACTGCCGGGTCACGGCCACCGTGAACAGTCTCGATCAGGTGTGGGACGCCGAGCTGGCGGCGCAGACGGGCGTGCCGTACGAGCGCCCCGAGGTCGACATCTTCTCCGGTCAGGTCTCCACCGGGTGCGGCGCCGCGACGTCCGACGTCGGCCCGTTCTACTGCCCCGCCGACTCCACCGCGTACTTCGACACCGGTTTCTTCCAGGTTCTCGTCGACCAGTTCGGCTCCAGCGGTGGACCGCTGGCGCAGGAGTACGTCGTGGCCCACGAATTCGGCCACCACATCCAGAACCAACTCGGCGACATCGGCCGGGCGCAGGCCGACCCGAACGGACCCGAGTCCGGCGCCGTGCGCACCGAGCTCCAGGCCGACTGCTACGCCGGCGTGTGGGCGAACAAGGCCGACGACGTTCCCGCACCCGGCAGTTCCGAGCCGCTGCTCGATCCGCTCACCGACCAGGACGTGTCCGACGCGTTGTCGGCCGCGTCGTCCGTTGGCGACGACCGGATCCAGCAGGCCTCGACGGGCCGCGTGAACCCGGAGGGCTGGACCCACGGCTCGTCCGACCAGCGACAGGCGTGGTTCGACGCCGGCTACCGCACGGGAGCTGTCGCCGCCTGCAACACCTACGACGCGTCGGACCTGAACGACCCGTCGTCCGTCCGCTGATGTCGTCCCGCACGGAGCTGCCGGTCTGTGAGACGTGTGGCGTGCAGTTCGACCGCGTCGATCCGGACGAGTGCCCGATCTGCACCGACGAGCGCCAGTACGTCGGACGCGGCGGCCAGCGGTGGACCACCGTCGCCGAGGTGTCGGCGTCGCACCGGACCGTGGTGCGCGAGGAGTACCCGGGCCTGTGGGGCATCGGCACCGAGCCGACCTTCGCGATCGGTCAACGCGCGCTACTGGTCCCCGGCGACGGCGGAAACCTGCTGTGGGACAGCATCACCACGATCGACGACGCCGCGATCGCCCGTGTCACCGAACTGGGCGGCGTGTCGGCCGTCGCTCTGTCCCACCCGCACTACTACAGCGCGATGGTCGAGTGGAGCGAGGCCTTCGGCGACGTGCCGATCTACGTGCACGAGTCCGACCGTGCGTGGCTGCCCCGCGCCGGCAACATCCGCACGTGGTCGGGCGACTCCCTGGAGATACTGCCGGGGCGGACGCTGATCAACACCCGGGTCCACTTCGCCGGCGGTTCGGTGCTGCACTGGCCGGGCACCGACGGCCGCGGCGCGCTGTGCACCGGGGACATCGTCCAGGTGGTGTCCGACCGCCGATGGGTCTCGTTCATGTACAGCTACCCCAACCTGATCCCAGAACATCCCGACACGATCCGCCGGACGGTCGCCCTCCTCGAGAACGTGGCCTTCGAGCGCATCGTCGGGGCGTGGTGGGACCGGGTCGTCGAGGAGGACGCTCACGGCGCGGTGGTCCGCTCGGCGCGGCGCTACCTCGAGCACATCGGCGTGACCCCCGGCTTCTGACCGACCGGCTCAGAACAGGGTCATCGCTGGTTCCGGAGCGGGTTCCGCGGGAGCTGCCCTGGCCACACGCCGCGCACCGGCCGGATCGAGCCCCGTCAGAGAGTGCTTCTCCCGCAACGGTTCCACCTTGTCGCGGAGCCACTGCTTGTATTCCGGGCTGACGTACGCCCCGCGTCCGTAGAGCACCCGGTAGCGGCGCACGAGAGCCGGATGATGCTCGGCGAGCCAGCTCATGAACCACTCCTTGGTGCTGGACCGCAGATGCATCGGCAGCGCGGTCACACCGGTCGCGCCCGCCTCCTCGAGAGCCGCCATCAGGGCGCCGAGGTGTTTGGGACTGTCGGTCAGGAACGGGATGACGGGCGCGATGAGCACGTGGCACGACAGACCCGCGTCCGTGATGGCCCGGATCATGTCGAGGCGAGCGCGCGGTGACGGCGCCCCCGGCTCGAGGGACTTCTGCAGATCCTCGTCGTGAAAGGCGAGACTGACACTCACCTGCACGTTCACCTGCTGAGCGGCGAGGGTCAGCAGCGGCAGATCCCGTCGCAGCAGCGTGCCCTTGGTCAGAATCGAGAACGAGGTGCCGGACTCGGTGAGCGCCCGGATGATGCCCGGCATGAGCTCGTAGCGACCCTCCGCGCGCTGGTACGGGTCGGTGTTGGTGCCCAGGGCGACCGGGTCACGTTTCCACGAGGCGCGGGCGAGCTCCTTGCGCAGCACCGAGACGATGTTGGTCTTGACCACGATCTGCGAGTCGAAGTCGCGGCCCGCATCGAGGTCGAGGTACTCGTGGGTGGGCCGGGCGAAGCAGTAGCGGCACGCGTGCGAGCACCCGCGCGCGGGGTTGATGGTCCAGCGGAACGGCAGCGCCGATTCCTCGGGCACCCGGTTGAGGGCGCTCTTGCAGAGCACCTCGTGGAAGGTGACGCCCTCGAACTCGGGCGTGCGGACAGTGCGGACCAGACCGGCACGCACCAGCCCGGTGCGCTCGAGGCCGGGAAGCGCCCCGTCGGGAGCGTCGAGTGTCTGACCGTCCCACCGCATGACCCCTCCTGTTCTCCGGCGACCCCGGCACACCGATCCCTCGAACACACGATCGATCGACGAATCGCAGACAGTCGAACATCCGTTCTATCGAGGTGTCAACTCTTCGGTAGTGTCGGTCGACATGGCCCTCCTCCCGTCTCCCCCGTCACCTGCTGACGGCGCCCGGTCCGACGATGTCGTCGCCTGGGTCGCCGAGCACCTCGGTGACCTCACCCTCGAAGAGCCCGAGGAGATCCGGGCGGGCGGTCTGCGCGGCGGACAGTCGGCAGCCGACGCCGCTCTCGCAAGCCTGGACATCACGGGCTACGCCCGGTCCCGCAGCACGGTGGAACCGCCGTCGCGGCGCGGGGCGAGTCGAATGTCGCCGTACATCCGGCACGGCCTGCTCACGCTGAGCGAGGTGTGGGACGCGGTGGCGGACGCGCCGACCCGCGACCGGTCTCGTTACCGCGACGAGTTGCTGTGGCAGGAGTACGCCCGCCACCTGTACGCACGGGTGGGCTCGCACCTGGGGGCGTCACTCACGCGCGAGCAGCCCCGTCCGGCCGTCTCGGCGCACGACACCTGGTCGGACGATCCGTGGCCGGCCCGGATGCGCTGCATGGAGTCCGTCGTCGACGAGCTGCACGAGGACGGGTGGCTGGTGAACCAGACGCGCATGTGGCTGGCGTCGCAGTGGGCCGTGCGGGCCGGCGCGACATGGCGGGACGGCGAGGACGAGATGTTCACCCATCTCCTCGACGGCTCGAGGGCGGCCAACCGACTCGGCTGGCAGTGGACCGTCGGTACCGGCAGCGGCAAGGTTTACGGGTTCAGTCGCTGGCAGGTGGAGAAACGCGCACCCAGCCTGTGCCGATCGTGCGCGCTGTCGTCAGCGTGTCCCATTCAGGACTGGCCGACGGCCGCTCTCGGCCCGTCGGTCGACGGACCGAGCCTGGCCACCGGCGACACCCCGGCCGGCCCCGCGGACACCGTGGGTGAGGACGGCGACGAGGTGTGGCTGACGGCGGAGTCGCTCGGCAGCGCGGATCCGGCCCTCGCGGCCGACGACGCCCGCCCCGCGGTGTTCGTGTTCGACGAGCCGCTGCTCCGACGGTTGCGATTGTCCGGCAAGCGACTGGTCTTCCTCGCCGAGACACTCGGCGAGCTCGCCGCCGTCCGGCCTCTGGAGGTACGGCGCGGACGGGTCACCGAGGAGCTCGCCGGACGGCGCCTCGCCGCGACATACGCCCCGGTACCGGGGTGGGCACGCATCGCGGCCGCCCTCGATCCGGTGGAGGTGCACCCGTGGCCGTGGTTGGTGCGTCCGACCCGATCGTCGGTGCGGTCGTTCAGCGCGTGGCGCCGGGCGTCGGAGCGGGGAGGCCGGAGGCCGGCCGGGAAGTAGGCGGGGAGGGCGGAGCCCGGCCGGAAAGTCGGCAGGAGGGCACCAGGTGGATCGGATACGGTCGAGCGCGTGACCGAACCCACGGACCCGTCCGCGTCGATCGAACCGACCGCTCCCACGCTCGAGCCGCTGCTGCGCATCGTGTTGCGCACCGCGGATCCGGTGCAGCTCGGCGACACTCCCGTCGGCGCGGAGTCCGTGGCACCGGTCGTGGGTGGTGTGCTGAGTGGGCCCGGGGTCGAGGCCGTCGTCCGCGCCGTCGGTGCCGAGCACGCCCACGTCCGAGCGGACGGATCGACCACGTACTCCACCGACCTGTTGGCCGACGTCGAGTCGGACGACCCGGGCGCCGTGATGCGGTTGACGCTGAACTCCGTCCGCTTCGGATCGGCCGAGGTCGTCGAGGCCCTCGATCGCGGGGAGGACGTCGAGTCCGCGCTCTACTACTTCCGCGGCACCCTCACGGTGTCCACGTCGATCCGGACGCTCGCCTACCTGAACAGGGCCGTGATCGTCACCTCCGGCTCGCGTCAGGGCACCCAGTCCGTGGTCGACGCGTTCCTGGTCACGTAGTCGATGACCACCACCGGTGCCGGGCGTCCCAGGCTCACCACCCGTAAGCGACCGGGAGCCACGGCGCGGGAGGAGATCCTCGACGCGGCGGCGGAGCTGTTCACGACGCGGGGTGTCACCAGCACGTCCACCCGCATGATCGCCGACGCGGTCGGGGTCCGGCAGGCGTCGCTGTACCACCACTTCGCCACCAAGGACGACATGCTCGCGGCGCTGCTGGTGGGGACCGTCGACGCACCCCTGGCCTGTGCGCAGGCGCTGCGTGACGCCGCGGCCGACGCTCCGAGCGCGCTGTATGCCCTGGTGTGGTTCGACGCGGACCAGCTCATGACCTCGCGATGGAACCTCGGCGCCCTGTACCTCGTCCCCGAATTGCGCAGCGCACGGTTCGAACAGTTCCGCACTCGTCGCTCCGACCTCATGGCGCTCTACGCCTCGCTGTCGCGGGACGCTCTCGTCGACATCGGCACGCTGGTGGTCTCCGAGGAACTCACACACCTCCCGTTCCGCATCGTCGAATCGGTGATCAGCGCCCGGTCCGATGCGGAATCGACGCGGCACTCCCTCGCGACGCCCGACACGATCGCCGACGCCGCGGTGCGTGTGCTGGGGTGGGCGGGCGCGACGGCGTCGTTGCGTGACACGGCCACGACACTGCTCGACGCCGCTCGGCCGATCAGTCGGTGAGAGCCGCGACCTCGGCGTCGGTGAGCACGGTCGCCGGGGCTCGCCCGGACGTGCGGACCACGTCGATCGCCCGATAGAGCGGGCGCTCCGACAGCCCGGCCTCGCGGGCCTCGGCGCGAAGCTGGGTCACCAGTACCGACGACAGCGCCAGAGCCGACGCGAGCGGGGACGAGGCCAGTCCGTCCGCCACCGCGCGCAGCGCGATCGGCTGCAGTTCGCGACCGCCGTCGGTCGTGTACATCGCCACGCCGACCGTGACGTCGCCGGACGAGTCGCCGACACGGATCAGCACCTGGCTGACGCGCGCGACCCGCACGAGGACCTCGACCTTCGTCGCGTCCGACAGGTTGACCCGTCGCACGCGGAACGACCCGCGCCGGCTCACCACACCGTGATCGATCCACACGCGTCTGCGGCCGCCCGACACGACGGCGAACCCTGCAGTGGCGACGAGCGCAGCTCCCAGAGCGACACCGACGTACGGCGAGATCAACAGTCCGGCGACGACACCGAGCACGGCACCGACCACGGCGAACACCGCACCGGCGACGCGGAGCCGCGGAACGATGAGCTCCGGCGGCACCAGATCGAGCGCCACCAGCCCTCTGTCGGCCATGGTCAGCTCACTGGCGACAGCGTGGCACGCACGCGAGCGGTGGCCTCGGACAGCGGGATCGACGACTGCTCGCCGGTCGCCAGGTCCTTGAGGCCGATCTCTCCGGCCTCGAGATCGCGATCACCGAGCACCAGCGCGAGGCGGGCACCGGAACGGTCGGCACCCTTCATGGCGCCCTTCATTCCGCGGTCGCCGTAGGAGAGGTCCACGCGGACGCCGGCGGCCCGAAGTTCCCGGGCGATCACCGCGAGACGCAGCTTGGCCTCCGGACCCATGGGCACGCCGTACACCTCGCACCGGGCCGTCGACGCGGGCGCGACGCCCTCGGCCGCGAGAGCGAGCACCGTGCGGTCCACGCCGAGACCGAAACCGATGCCCGACAGGGGCTGCCCGCCGAGCTGCGCCATGAGGCCGTCGTACCGTCCACCGCCGCCGATGCCGGACTGCGCACCGAGACCGTCGTGGACGAACTCGAAGGTGGTCTTCGTGTAGTAGTCGAGACCGCGCACCATGCGCGGATTGACCACGTACGGCACGCCCATCGCGTCGAGATGGGCACGCACGGTGTCGAAGTGGACGCGAGCCGACTCCGACAGGTGGTCCATCATCAACGGTGCGTCGGCCGTCATCTCACGGACGTGCGGTCGCTTGTCGTCCAGGACGCGGAGCGGATTGATCTCGGCGCGGCGACGCGTGTCCTCGTCCAGCTCGAGACCGAACAGGAAGTCTTGCAACAGCTCCCGGTACTGCGGGCGGCAGGTCTCGTCACCGAGCGAGGTGAGCTCGAGCCGGAAACCGGTGAGACCGACGCTCCGGAACCCACTGTCGGCCACGGCGATGACCTCGGCGTCGAGCGCAGGATCGTCGACCCCGATGGCCTCGACGCCGACCTGCTGCAGCTGCCGGTACCGACCGGCCTGGGGGCGCTCGTAGCGGAAGAACGGGCCGGAGTAACTGACCTTCACCGGGAGCGCTCCGCGGTCGAGGCTGTGCTCGATGACCGCGCGCATCACGCCGGCGGTGCCCTCGGGACGCAGCGTGACACTGCGGTCACCCTTGTCGGCGAAGGTGTACATCTCCTTGCTCACCACGTCGGTGGACTCACCCACGCCGCGTGCGAACAGCGCCGTGTCCTCGAAGATGGGGAGCTCGATGTGGCCGTAGCCCGCGGCCCGGGCAGCGGCGGTGAGAGCGTCGCGCACGGCCACGAAGGTCGCGGAGTCGGGTGGCAGGTAGTCCGGGACGCCCTTGGGGGCGGCGAACGGCTGGATGCGTTGTGTGTCGCCGGTCATCGCACACCACCGAGTCCCACGAGGAACGGGTTGCTGCCGCGTTCCGCGCCGATGGTGGTGGACTCGCCGTGTCCGGGCAACACGGCGGTCTCGTCGTCGAGGCACAGCAGGTGCTCGGCGATCGAGGCGAGCAACTGCTCGTGATCGCCGCCGGGCAGATCGGAGCGACCGATCGATCCCGCGAAGAGCGTGTCCCCCGAGAAGATCACCTGCTGCTCGCCCCCGTCGAGACGGAAGACGACGGAGCCACGGGTGTGACCGGGCGTGTGCGCGACGGTGACACCGAGTCCGGCCACGTCGAGAACGTCGCCGTGCGCCAGTTCCACCACCGTCGAGGGCTCCTCGAAGGTGGAGTGCGCGATCAGCGGCGCCAGGACCGGGCCGATACCGGACGCCGGATCGGTGAGCATGTGGCGGTCGTCGGGATGCACGTACAGGGGAATGTCGAAGCGCGCGCACACCGGCGTCGCGTCCCACATGTGATCGAGGTGGCCGTGCGTGAGGAGCACTGCGATGGGCGTCAGGCCCGCGTCGTCGAGGAACGAGTAGAGCGGCGCCGCGGCGTCCTGGCCGGGATCGACGACGATGCAGTCCGTCCCCTCGTCCCGACTGACGACGTAGCAGTTCGTCTGGAACATGCCGGCGGGGAATCCGGTGACACGCACAGTGAAGGACTCCTCATGCTTTGCGGTGCAGCGATCCGCGATCGGACGAATGCCACCAGCGTAGGCGGTGCGACCGGGCGCCCCGGAACGTGGGGCAGGCACCTCGGCCGTCCACCGGGTCAGGTGCCTCTCAGGGAAGCCTGGCACACTTCTGCTGCTCACCCGCTCCAGCGAGAAGAGGAACGCCAACCGTGCCGACGAACGAACAACGACGTGACGCTGCCAAGCGCAAGCTCGAACGCCAGCTCGAGAACCGTGCCGCTCGGGCGCGACGACGCAAGCAGGCGACCATCGCCGCCGCCGTCATCGGACTGGTCGTCGTCATCGGCGGCGTCGCTGTCGCCATCGGTGTGACACGCGGCGACGACGACACCGCCGTCGAGGCCTCCGACTCCCCCACCAGCGAGAACGCGACCCCGGAGGGCATGCTGCCCGCCGGCCGCTCGGAACCGCTGCCCGAGACCGTGAGCTGCTCCTACCCTGCGGGCGGCACTGCCGCGAAGCCGGCGAACGCTCCGCAGACCGAGAACGTGCCCACCACGGACGACAACGTCAGCGTCAGCATGGACACCTCGCAGGGCCCGATCGGCCTGTCGCTCGACGCCACGAAGGCGCCCTGCACCGTGAACAGCTTCGCCTCGCTGGCCGGGCAGAACTACTACGACGCCACTCCCTGCCACCGTCTGACCACGGCCGACAGCCTGAAGGTCCTGCAGTGCGGTGACCCGACCGGCGCCGGAACGGGCGGCCCGGGCTACCAGTACGCCAACGAGTTCCCCACGGACCAGTACGCCGACGATCCGGCCGCGTTGCAGTCGCCCGTCCTGTACCCCCGCGGAACCATCGCGATGGCGAACGCCGGCGCCGACACCAACGGCAGCCAGTTCTTCCTCGTGTTCGGCGATTCGCAGCTGCCCCCGAACTACACGGTGTTCGGCACGATCGACGAGACCGGCCTCGCGACGCTCGACAAGATCGCCGCAGCGGGCGTCGAGGGTGGCGCGCAGGACGGTGCGCCGGCTCTCGCGACCACCCTGAACACGGTGCGGCTCGACCTGGCCTGACGGCTCACCCCGCACCCTCCCCGCGAGTACGCCGACAGTGTCGTGATTCCGGACGGGATCACGACACTGTGGACGTACTCGCGGGAAGGGTGTCGAGTTCTAGGCAGCCGAGGTCAGGCGATACACGTCGTAGACACCCTCGACGTTGCGGACCACGTTGAGCACGTGCCCCAGGTGCTTGGGATCGCCCATCTCGAAGGTGAACTTGGAGATGGCCACGCGATCACCGGACGTGGTGACCGACGCCGACAGGATGTTGACCTTCTCGTCGGCCAGCGCCTTCGTGACGTCGGAGAGCAGACGGTGGCGATCGAGTGCCTCGATCTGGATCGCGACGAGGAACACCGACGACGGCGACGGGGCCCACTCGACCTCGATCAGCCGCTCCGACTGCGTCTGCAGCGACCCGGCGTTGGTGCAATCGGTGCGGTGCACGCTCACCGAGCCACCGCGGGTGACGAAGCCCATGATGTCGTCTCCCGGCACCGGGGTGCAGCACTTCGCCAGCTTGGCGACGACGCCGTCCGCACCCGACACCATGACCCCTGCGTCGCCGACGCGGCGCGGACGGGTGGGAATGGTGGACGGGGTGGACCGCTCGGCCAGTTCCTCCTCGACATCGCCGACACCGCCGAGGTGAGCGACGAGACGCTGCACGACGTGCTGCGCCGAGACGTGGTTCTCCCCCACCGCGGTGTAGAGAGCCGAGACGTCGACATACCGCAGCTCGTGCGCGATGGCCGACATGGACTCGCCGTTCATCAAGCGCTGCAACGGAAGACCCCCGCGCCGCACCTCCTTGGCGATGGCGTCCTTGCCGGCCTCGAGCGCTTCCTCGCGGCGTTCCTTGGCGAACCACTGGCGGATTTTGGTCTTCGCACGCGGCGACGCGACGAAGGTGGCCCAGTCGCGGCTCGGTCCGGCTGTCGGGGCCTTCGAGGTGAAGACCTCGACCACCTCGCCGTTGTCGAGCTGACGCTCCAGTGCGACGAGGCGCCCGTTGACGCGGGCACCGATGCACCGATGCCCCACCTCGGTGTGCACGGCGTAGGCGAAGTCCACGGGACACGATCCGGCGGGCAGGGTCACCACGTCGCCCTTGGGGGTGAAGACGAAGATCTCCTTGACCGCGAGGTCGTACCGCAGCGACTCGAGGAACTCCCCCGGATCCGCGGCCTCCCGCTGCCAGTCGAGCAGCTGGCGCATCCACGCCATGTCGTCGAGCTCGGTCGCGTCACCGGAGTGACGGCCCTTCGTCTCCTTGTATCGCCAGTGCGCGGCGATGCCGAACTCGGCGGTGCGATGCATGTCGCGGGTGCGGATCTGCACCTCGAGAGGCTTGCCCTCGGGACCGACGACCGTGGTGTGCAGCGACTGGTAGACCCCGTAGCGCGGCTGCGCGATGTAGTCCTTGAACCGTCCGGCCATCGGCTGCCACAGCGAGTGGACCACGCCGACGGCGGCGTAGCAGTCCCGGATCTCGTCGCACAGGATGCGCACGCCGACCAGATCGTGGATGTCGTCGAAGTCGCGGCCCTTGACGATCATCTTCTGGTAGATCGACCAGTAGTGCTTGGGCCGACCCTCGACCACGGCACTGATGCGGGAGGCCGACAGGGTCGCGTTGATCTCGGCGCGCACCTTGGCGAGATAGGTGTCGCGTGACGGGGCCCGGTCGGCGACGAGGCGCACGATCTCGTCGTACTTCTTGGGGTGCAGGATCGCGAACGCGAGGTCCTCGAGCTCCCACTTGACCGTCGCCATGCCGAGGCGGTGCGCGAGCGGTGCGATGACCTCGAGGGTCTCCTTCGCCTTGCGCGCCTGCTTCTCCGGCGGCAGGAAGCGCATCGTACGCATGTTGTGCAGCCGGTCGGCCACCTTGATGACCAGCACCCGCGGATCCCGCGCCATCGCGATGATCATCTTGCGGATGGTCTCGCCTTCGGCGGCGGTGCCGAGGGCGACCTTGTCGAGCTTCGTCACGCCGTCGACGAGATGGGCGACCTCGTCGCCGAACTCGGTGCGCAGCTGGTCCAGCGAGTAGCCGGTGTCCTCGACGGTGTCGTGCAGCAGCGCCGCGACGAGCGTCGTGGTGTCCATTCCCAGCTCGGCCAGGATGTTGGCGACCGCGAGCGGGTGCGTGATGTACGGGTCACCCGACTTGCGCATCTGCGAGGCGTGCCGCTCGTCGGCCACGTCGTACGCGCGTTGCAGCAGACCGAGATCCGCCTTCGGGTACATCGACCGGTGGGTGCCGGCCAACGGCTCGAGCACCGGCTTGACCGCGGTGTTGCGCTGCGCGGTGATGCGGCGGGCCAGCCGCGCACGAACGCGCCGGGACGCGGACGACGGCGCAGTGGGGGTGGCGGAGGAGGGTGCCGGATCGGGCACTGGCTCCGTGGCGGGTGCGACCGGCTCCGGTGTCAGGGCATCGGTGCGCGCTGTCGGATCGGCAGGCTCCGCCCCGAAGGGCACGGGCTCCGTCGCGGCCTCGTCAGCCGCAGCATCGGCAGGCAGGACGGCGTCGGACGGCAGCGACTCCCCCGCGGCAGGCGGCACTGCTGCGGACTCCTCGGCGGTACGACCGATGTATCGCGTCATGATCGACACCTCCTCAGCTGCTCGAGAGACCCGACTCTATCCGCCGTCACCGGAGCGCACAGCGCACGCCCTCACATCTTCTCGAGGTCGGATGCTCAGACGACGCCCAATGTCGTGAGCGGTCCATGCTTCCAACGCTCGCGGCCGCCCAGAACTTCCACCTCGAGAACGACGGCGGCACCCACCACGATCGCTCCGCACCGCGTCAACAGTTCGGCGGCGGCCTCGAGTGTGCCGCCGGTCGCGAGCACGTCGTCGACGACGAGTACGCGGCGCCCCTCGAGCGCGATGCCCTCGGCGGAGATCTCGAGCTCCGCCGTGCCGTACTCGAGTTCGTACGACTGCCGGTGCACCGGCGGGGGCAACTTCCCCGCCTTGCGGACGGCGATCACGCCGGTGTTCAACGCCAGCGCGACGCCGGCACCGAGAAGGAAGCCGCGCGCGTCGATACCGGCCACGACGTCGGCGTCACGGCCCGCCTCGGCGAGCGAGTCCACCACGGTGCGCAGCCCCTCCGCGTCGGCGAACACGGGCGTGAGGTCGGCGAAGCGCACTCCCGGCGTGGGGAAGTCGTCGGCCCAGCGCGTCAACCGGGCGACGACGTCCGATCCACCGGGTGCGCTCGTGGTGGGGCTGCTCGATCCGGGTGTACTCATCCGACGAGTATCCACTTGTCCATGTTCCAGCCCGCACCCGCGACCGTCGGGTTCGACTCCACACCACGCATTCCGGACGCCACCGCGGTGACGCGCGGCGCGTTGTAGAGCGGGAGGGTGGGCATGTCGGTCCACAGGATGTTCTCCGCCTCGACCGCCGCGGCGAGCACGGTGGCGTCGGACTGGTCGACGGCCAGGCGATCGATCAGCTCGTCGAGACGCCCGTTGGCGTAGCCGCCGACGTTGACGCCCTGTCCGCCGCGCAGGGCGAAGCGACCGGGATCCGCGGAGGACGTGCCCGACGCTCCCGCCTGTCCGGCGGTGGAGGCCAGGACGGCGTCCACTTCCCCGGCGCGCAGAGCGAGCGGCGAGAAGGTCGGCGACGACGCGTCCACGATCTCGATGCCGAGAGGTGCGCAGGACGATGCAATGGCGGCGACGACGGCCGCGCGGCGCTCGTCGGGCCCCAGGTAGCCCACGCGGACGACGGGGTCGGTCAGACCCGCTTCGGCGAGACCCGCGGTCACCCCGGCGACGTCCGCGGTGCGGTACCGCTCCGCCGCGGTGGCCGCCACCGAGCGGTAGGGCAGCGTCGCGGGAAGGGTGGTCCGGCTGTCGACGATGCCGGACCCGCGGCCGGTCTCCGCCTCGTATCCGGGGTGGCCGTGCTGCGCGTACAGCTCGCCGCGGGGAACGCATGCAGCGAAGGCGCGGCGTGCGGCCGGGTCGACGAAGACACCGGACGTGGCCATGGTCAACTGCTCGACGCCGAAGGACGGCTGAGCCGTCGACGTGAAGCCGTCGGGAGTCGCCGTGCCGCCGTCGGCGTCGACGACCTCGATGTCGCCCGATGCCGCCTTGGCCGCGATGTCGGCGCCCTTGGGCCACACGACGACACGATCCGTGGCGGCGGGAACACCCCACCACCGTTCGTTGGGTACGAGCGCGAGACCGTTCTCGACCGAGTACGACTCGATGCGGAAGGGCCCGGACGACACGAAGACCGCCGGGTCGACGGTTCCGACGTCCTCCCCCTCCGCCGGGGTGAGGTTCCATCCGGTGTTCCAGACGTCCGCGATGCGCCGCAGTGCGTCCTGGTCACCGCCGGCGAGGGTGCTCACGACGTCCGGCACGCCGGCGATGCGGGCCGCGACGTGTGCGGGCATCATCGTCCCGGCGCCGAAGAGGGACTGCCACTCGACGTACCCGCGTCCCGAGCGGAACGTCACGGTCGCGACCTTGTCCGCGGGAGCGCAGTCGATGCGTTCGATGTCGGTGTAACCGGCGGTGGACGCGGCGTCGAAGAGCGGCGCTCCGTCCGCGGCTGTCCGGCCGCTGCGTGCGGCCCACGCCAGCACGAGGTCGTCGCACGTCATCGGCACACCGTCGGACCACACGGCGGGCGCGGCGAGCGTGTAGGTGACCACCTGCTGCTCGCCGGGTACCTCCACGGCCGTCCCGATGTCGGTGTCGCTCACGGCACCGCCGCTCGGGGCGGTGAGCGCGAATCCGGGCAGCACTCGCGAGAAGGCCTGCGGCGCAGCCGAGACCGATCCGGCGACGGTTCCGCCGTTGTAGGTGGTGACGGTGTTGTCGACGGCGTAGCCGATGGACGGGATGCGGGTGTCCTCGTCGCCGCACGCCACGAGTGTCGTGGCCGTGATCGCGGCGAGCGCCGCGACGGCGACGCCTGTCCTGACCCCTGACGACGCACGCATGTCAGCTCCTCCGCTTGCCGCGCTTACCCGTCGGGCGCGCGCCTGCGCGAGGCGCCGCGGCCGCAGTGCGTGCGGTCTTGGCCGGAGCACCCGTTGCCGTTGCCGTGGCGGTCGCCGTGCCCGTGGCGCCGGCCGGAACCGCGCTCTCGGCGCGCGGACACGTGGTGCCCTCGCGCTTCGCGAGCACCTTCTTCGTGTGCGCCGCGACCGGGCCCCACCGTTCCTTCAGCGTGACCACCAGCGGGGTCGCGAAGAAGATCGACGAGTAGGCGCCGATGACGATGCCGACGAGCTGGACCAGTGCGAGATCCTTCAACGTCCCCACACCCAGCAACCAGACCGCGATGACGATGAGGGCGATGACAGGGAGCACGCTGATGACGGTGGTGTTGATCGAGCGCATCAGCGTCTGGTTCACCGCGAGGTTGGCCTGCTCGGCATAGGTGCGCCTGTTGAGGTGCAGGATGCCGCGGGTGTTCTCCTCGACCTTGTCGAACACCACCACGGAGTCGTACAGCGAGAAGCCCAGAATGGTCAGCAGTCCGATGACGGTCGCCGGAGTGACCTCGAACCCGACCAGCGAGTAGACACCCGCCGTGACGAGGATGTCGAAGAACAGGGCCGCGATACCGGCGAGCGCCATGTCCCGCTCGTACCGGACGGCGATGTAGATGCTGACGATCACCAGGAACACCACGAGCGCGATCAGCGCCTTGTCGGTGATCTGGGAACCCCAGGTCTCACTGACGTCGGTGAAAGAGACCGCATCGCGCGTGGTCTCACCCTCCGCGTTGGCGGGCTGGAACGCGTCGAACAGGGCCGTCTGCAGCGCGGACGCCTGCCCCTGGTCCAGCGACTCGGAGCGGATCTGCACGGTGGCGCCGGATCCGGTGCCCACGGTCTGGACGGCGACGGCGTCCTGACCGAGGGTGTCGGTGTAGATCTCCTCGACCTGCGCGGTGTCGACGCCCTGCGGAGCCGGGAACTGCACGCGCGTGCCGCCCTCGAAATCGATACCGAGCGTGAAGCCGCGGACCGCGATCGACAGCAACGACACCAGCACGAAGGCCGCGGTGACGCCGTACCAGAGGCGACGGCGTCCGATGATGTCGAACGCGCCGGTGCCCGTGTAGAGCCGCGACAGGAGTCCGCGACCGGCCTCGGGTGCGTCGGGAACGGTGTCCTCGGTGGTGGTGGTCGTCTCGGCCACGGGTCAGGCCTCCTTGCTCGGGCCGGCTGCCGCGGTAGCAGCATCGCGGGTGGTCTTGGCGGCGGCAGCGCGTTTGCGCGCGCGGGCGATCTCCTGGACCGCACCGAGACCGTTGATCGACGGCTTGGACCAGAACTCGGACCGCGAGGCGAGGTTGACCAGTGGCCACGTCACGAGGATCACGATGACGATGTCCAGCAGGGTCGACAGGCCGAGCGTGAACGCGAAGCCGCGCACCTGACCGACGGCGAGCACGTACAGCACCGCCGCCGCGATGAAGCTCACCGCGTTGCCGGACAGGATGGTGCGCCGCGCACGGGCCCAACCACGCGGAACCGCCGAGCGGAAGCTGCGACCCTCGCGTATCTCGTCCTTGATGCGCTCGAAGAACACCACGAACGAGTCGGCGGTCATACCGATACCGATGATCAGACCGGCGATGCCGGCGAGATCGAGCGTGAACGAGATCCATCGACCGAGCAGGACGAGGATCCCGTAGATGGCGACCAGCGACAGCACCAGCGACAGCGCTGTGAGGATGCCGAGCATGCGGTAGTAGAGGAGGCAGTAGATGAGGACGAACACGAGGCCGATGGCGCCGGCGATCAGGCCTGCCTCGAGCGACGCGAGTCCCAGCGTCGCCGACACTGTCTCCGCCTCGGAGGCGGCGAACGACAACGGCAGCGATCCGTACTTCAGCGTGTTGGCGAGCTCGCGGGCACTGTCAGCGGTGAAATTGCCGGTGATCTGCGTGGCGCTGCCCGCGGGGGTCGCGCCCTGGATGACCGGTGCGCTGACGACCTTGGAGTCGAGGGTGAACGCGGCCTGCTTGCCGATGTTCGCCGACGTGAACTGAGCCCAGGTGTTGCCACCCTCGGTGGTGAAGCTGAGGGAGACGACGTTGCGGGACTGCTGGGTGTCGAACTGCGAGCTGGCGTCGGCGATCTGCTGTCCGTCGATGATCGACGGCTCGAGGATGTAGACCGCGGTGCCGTCCGTGGAGCAGGCGACGAGCGGCAGGGCCGGATCGTCGTTGCCCTGCAGGGGGTCGGGCGCGGAGCAGTCGATCGTGGCCATGGCCTGCTGCTGCACTGTCGGGTCGGTGCTCTGCCGCTGCGCCTTCGCCTCGGCGATCGCGTCGGCGGTCTCGTCCGCCGACGACGCGGGCGGGGCGGCACCGGGCTCGGAGGCGGAGGTGTCGGACGGCGCGGGTGTCTCGGACGGGGCGGGGGTGTCCGTGGGGTCCTGCGCCGGGAAGGGGCGGTTCTGCGGCGCCGGTGTCGCCGGAGCCGTGGTGGCCGCAGGGTCGGCAGCCGCGGGGTCGGCAGCGGGGTCGGTCGCCGCGGGAGCGGGAGTGCCCGCCGGAGTGGGGGCCTGGGACGTCAGCACGGGGCG
Organism: Rhodococcus sp. SORGH_AS_0301; assembly: GCF_030818285.1. Classification (NCBI taxonomy): domain Bacteria; kingdom Bacillati; phylum Actinomycetota; class Actinomycetes; order Mycobacteriales; family Nocardiaceae; genus Rhodococcus; species Rhodococcus sp. SORGH_AS_0301. The sequence continues at coordinate 1,698,295 of NZ_JAUTAC010000002.1, read as the reverse complement.
GATGTACAGCCGGGCCGTCTGACCGAGTGTGCGGGCCTGCGAGCTGTCGTCGCCGGGAACCGTGATGACCAGGTTCTGACCGTCGACGACCACCTCGGAGCCGGAGACACCGAGACCGTTGACGCGGGTCTCGATGATCTGCTGCGCCTGACGCAGGCTCTCCTGGCTCGGGGCGCTGCCGTCGGGCGTGCGCGCGGTGAGCGTGACGCGTGTTCCACCCTGCAGGTCGATGCCCAGCTTGGGAGTCGGGGACTTGTCACCGGTGAAAAAGACCAGGACGTACACGAGGGCGATGAAGACGCCGAACACGGCGAGATACCGCACCGGATACGAGGATCCGCTGGATGGGGCCACGGTGAGTGCTTCTCCTGAGTGAGACGGACCGGCTGGAGGAGACGGACCTGCTGCTGGTCGGACGGGGGTGGAGCGCGGCGGCGGCGGGCGTCACGGACGGCCGGAGCCTGACCGACCGTACCCTCTCCACAACGACGCACCGCCCCCGAGGACGACCTCGGGGGCGGTGTATCCGCTTTGTCTCACTCCTTGGTGAGTCGTGCCTGCGATCGGCCGTCGTCCGCTCCGCCGAGGCCGTTCTCCAAACTGTCGACGCGCGATCCGGCGTCGCTGTGGTCCTCGAAGTCGCTGGTCGGAGCGGCGTTCTCCGCAGCCGACTCGTCCAGCTCGTCCTCGTCGGGCAGCACGTCGCGCACGACGGCACGCGACCAGGTGGTGATGATGCCGGGAGCGATCTCCAGGTCGACGGTGGTCTCGGTGAGTCCGTCGACGAGGCCGTGCAGCCCGGACGTGGTCAGGACGCGATCGCCGATGGACAGCGCTTCCTGCAGCTCGACCGTCTTGGCCACCTCACGCTTCTGGCGGCGGATGCCGAGAAACATGGGCACGAGCAGGGCGAGAACGAGAAGCGGAAACAGCAGTTCCATCAGAAACGTCAATCCTTAGATCTTGGGACTCGGAACTTTCAGTGTGCCACGTTCGGTCGGGCAATCGGGCGTGTCGACCGCCCGAAACGCCGGAATCGTCCGGATCCACCGGCTCAGGTCTCGTCGAAGAGCGTGCGTTGCGGCTCGTTCGTCCGCACCGAGATGCCGCCGACCGCGAGATCCGGCGGGGGTGTGAGACCCATCCGTTCCCACGCGGCGGCCGTGGCCACCCGACCGCGCGGCGTCCGCGCGATCATGCCCGCGCGGACGAGGTAGGGCTCGCACACCTCCTCCACGGTGGCCGGTTCCTCCCCGACCGCGACCGCGAGCGTCGAGACCCCCACGGGCCCGCCGCCGAAGCTGCGGACGAGTGCGCCGAGCACGGCCCGGTCGAGGCGATCGAGGCCGAGCTCGTCCACGTCGTAGACCTCGAGCGCCGCCCGGGCGACCTCGAGTGTCACGCGGCCGTCGGCACGCACCTCGGCGTAGTCCCGCACCCGGCGCAGCAGGCGGTTGGCGATGCGGGGTGTGCCGCGCGATCGTCCCGCGATCTCCGCGGCGGCATCCGCCTCGATGCGCACTCCGAGGATTCCCGCCGACCGCGTCAGGATGCGCTGCAGTTCGCGGGGGTCGTAGAAGTCCATGTGCGCGGTGAAGCCGAAGCGGTCGCGCAGCGGGCCGGTGAGGGCGCCGGACCGGGTGGTGGCACCGACGAGCGTGAACGGTGCGACGTCGAGCGGAATCGAGGTGGCGCCCGGCCCCTTACCGACGACCACGTCGACGCGGAAGTCTTCCATCGCCAGGTACAGCATCTCCTCGGCCGGCCGCGCGATGCGGTGTATCTCGTCGATGAACAGCACGTCACCCTCGACGAGGTTGCTCAGCATCGCCGCGAGGTCTCCCGCTCGTTCGAGGGCCGGCCCGGACGTCAGGCGCAGCGCCGAGTTCAGCTCCCCCGCGATGATCATCGCCATGCTGGTCTTGCCGAGTCCGGGCGGACCGGACAGCAGGATGTGGTCCGGTGTTCCGCCGCGTTGCGTCGCGCCCTGCAGGACGAGCTGCAGTTGCTCCCGCACGCGGGGCTGACCGATGAAGTCGTCGAGCGACTTCGGCCGCAGACTCGCATCGAGATCGCCGTCGTCCGGCACCATCTCGGCGGTGACCAGTGAGTCGTCCGTGCCGTCCGGGTCCGTCACCGCGACCTGCCCAGGCTCACCAGGGCCGAGCGCAGAGCCTGCGCCGTTTCGACGGCGGGGTCGTCTGCCAGCACGGCATCGACGGCGGGCTCGGCCTGCTTGGCCGGGAACCCGAGGCCGAGCAGCGCCTCGACCACCTGATCACGCACCGGGCCCGACGAGTGGCCGGGTGCGGCGACACCGGCCGGACCGGACACCACCGCGTCCACCTTGTCGCGCAGTTCGACCACGAGACGCTCGGCGCCGCGCTTGCCGATACCCGGTACCCGCATCAGGGCCGTGACGTTGCCGTCGGTCAGCGCGGTGCGCAGCGCGTCGGGTTCGAGGACGGCGAGCACGGCCATGGCGAGCCGGGGACCGACGCCGGAGACCGTCTGGAGCAGACCGAAGAGATCGCGCGACGTAGCGTCCGCGAAGCCGTACAGCGTCATGGAGTCCTCGCGCACGATCATCGAGATGACCAGGCGCGCCTCGGTTCCGCGAGAGAGCCCGGCCAACGTCGCCGGCGTCGCGTTGACGCGGTAGCCGATGCCTGCCGCTTCCACCACCGCGTGGTCGAGGGCGATCTCGAGCACCTCGCCCCGTACCGAGCTGATCATCGCGGCTGCGCTCCCGTCCTCGCGGCGGCCCGCACGGCCGCGCGCTGCTGCTTCAGTTTCTTCTCGTACGCGGCCTTCGCCGCGGCCGCCTGCGCCTCGGCGGCGGCCATCCGCGCCATCATGGGTGCCCGCCAGCAGTGACAGATCGCCAGGGCGAGAGCATCGGCGGCGTCGGCGGGGCGGGGGGCCTGCTGCATGCCGAGAATGCGGGTCACCATGGCCGTCACCTGAGCCTTGTCCGCGGTGCCGTTCCCGGTGACCGCGGCCTTGACCTCGGACGGGGTGTGGAAGGCGACCGGGATACCGCGCCGGGCGGCCGCGAGGGCGATCACTCCCCCGGCCTGCGCGGTGCCCATCGCGGTGCGCACGTTGTTCTGGGAGAACACCCGCTCGACGGCGACCACCGTGGGCCGGTGGGTGTCCAGCCAGTACTCGGCGGATTCGGCGATCAGGAGAAGTCGCTGCGCCAACTCCATGTCGGCCGGCGTCCGCACCACGTCGACGTCGAGCGCCGTGACCGCTCTGCCTGCGCCGGACTCGACCAGGCTCAGTCCACACCGGGTCAGCCCGGGGTCGACTCCCATGACACGCAACGCCCACTCCCTCACCGGATTCGGCCGCTCCGGACCTTCGAACACGTAGAACTGTTGTTCGATACCTTAGCGGCGAGTCGGTGACGAGTGTGGGCGGCGCGCTGGAGTCAGTCCTCGTCGAGCTGCGCGAGCACCTCGTCGGACAGATCGACGTTGGACCACACGTTCTGCACGTCGTCGCTGTCCTCGAGCGCGTCGATCAGCTTGAACACCTTGCGCGCTCCGTCGACGTCGACGGGCACACTGACGGACGGCTGGAAGCTGGCCTCGGCGGAGTCGTAGTCGATGCCCGCCTCCTGCAGCGCGGTGCGCACGGCGACGAGGTCGGTCGGCTCCGAGACCACCTCGAAGGTGTCCCCGTTGTCGTTGACCTCCTCGGCGCCGGCGTCGAGCACGGCCATGAGGACGTCGTCCTCGGACTGGCCGTTCTTCTCCAGCGTGACGACGCCCTTGCGCGAGAACAGGTAGGACACGGAACCCGGGTCGGCCATGTTGCCGCCGTTGCGAGTCATCGCGACGCGGACCTCGCCGGCCGCGCGGTTGCGGTTGTCGGTGAGGCACTCGATCAGGACGGCGACACCGTTGGGCCCGTAGCCCTCGTACATGATGGTCTGCCAGTCGGCGCCGCCCGCTTCCTCACCGGCGCCGCGCTTGCGCGCACGCTCGATGTTGTCGTTGGGGACCGAGGTCTTCTTCGCCTTCTGGATGGCGTCGTACAACGTGGGGTTACCGACGGGGTCACCACCACCCGTGCGCGCGGCGACCTCGATGTTCTTCACCAACTTGGCGAAGGACTTCGATCGGCGGGCGTCGACGACAGCCTTCTTGTGCTTCGTGGTCGCCCATTTGGAGTGGCCGCTCATCGGCAATAGCCCCTTTCGTACCGGCAGAGAACGTGCCCATCTTACGCGGGCGTGGACGAGGTCCTTCGCTCCCGCACCATGTCGGCGAACAGGGCGTGGACCCGGCGGTCCCCCGTGACCTCGGGGTGGAACGACGTCGCGAGCACGTCGCCCTGCCGCACGGCGACGACGCGGCCCGCCGCGGGACCCTCCGGGACGGTGGCCAACACCTCGACTCCGTCGCCGACCCGCTCGACCCACGGCGCCCGGATGAACACGGCACGCATCGGCTCGCCGCCCACCCGAGCGACGTCGAGGTCGGTCTCGAAGGAGTCGACCTGACGACCGAAGGCGTTGCGCCGCACCGTGATGTCGAGGCCGTCGAGATGCACGGCATCCGGGGTGGTGTCCAGGATGTCGGAGGCCAGCAGGATCATGCCGGCGCAGGACCCGTAGGCGGGCATACCGGCGGCGAGGCGCTCGCGGAGCGGATCGAGGAGATCGAAGATCCGCAGCAGCTTCCCCATCGTGGTCGACTCGCCGCCGGGCAGCACCAGACCGTCGACGGCGTCGAGTTCCTCGGGACGGCGCACCGTCACCGCGCTCGCACCGGCGGCAGTGAGCGCCTCGAGATGCTCTCGCACGTCACCCTGCAGCGCGAGCACTCCGATGGTCGGAGCTGTCACCGTGACGTCTCGAGGCCCGGCGTGTGCTGCGCCGAGCGGTCGTAGCGCATCAGACCCTCCTGCGTGACGGCCGCGACCATCCGGCCCTGACGGTCGTAGATCCGTCCCTGGGTCAACGCGCGGCCGAGGCCTGCGGAGGGCGACGTCTGGTCGTACAGCAACCACTCGTCCGCACGGAACGGGCGCAGGAACCACAACGCGTGATCGAGCGACGCGGTCTGCGTGGCGACGTCCTCGTGCGGGACCTTCGCCGAACCCAGCAGCGTCATGTCCGACATGTACGCCAGAGCGCACACGTGGAAGACCTGGTCGTCCGGCAGCGGATCGCGGTAACGGATCCACACCTGTTGCTGAGCAGCAAGACTGGAGCTCCGGGTGATGCGGTCCTGCGGGACGAGCCGCACGTCCCACCGGTTCCACTCCTTGTAGAACATCTTCTGCCGCAACGCCTCGTCCTCGGCGACGTCGGGGAGGTCCTCCGGACCCACCACCGCCGGCATCCGGTCCTGATGCTCGATGCCCTCGTCCTCCACGTGGAACGACGCCGACATCGTGAAGATCGCCTTGCCGTCCTGGATGCCCGTGACCCGACGCGTGGCGAACGACCGACCGTCGCGGATGCGGTCGACCGTGAAGACGGTGGGCTCGTTCGGGTTTCCGGGACGCAGGAAGTATCCGTGCAGCGAGTGCACGCGGAACGCGGGATCCACCGTCTTCGCCGCGGACACCAACGACTGCCCGGCGACCTGGCCGCCGAACGTGCGCTGCAGCTGACTCGGGACGGAACTCCCCCGATAGATGTCGTTCTCGATGCGCTCGAGCTCGAGGATCTCTTCGATTCCGGCCATGATCACCCTTTCCGGTCGGGACAGACGGGACCTGCCCCGCGAGTACGGCAGAAGTGTCGCAGAATCGGGACCCGGAACGACACTTCGGCCGTACTCGCGGGGGGCGGAGGCGGCGCGTCGGGCAGGATCGAGGCCGTGCCCCGCTTCTCCCCCACCACTCCCGACGCGGTGGTGGACCACGTCGTGGACCGCATCGACGCCGTCGACGGACGGTGTGTCGTGGCCGTCGACGGTGCGGACGCCGCCGATCCGGTGGCCTTCGCTCAGCGCGTCGTGGCCCGGCTCCGCGCGGACGGCCGCGCCGCCGATCTCGTCTCCCTGCACGACTGGGTGCGGCCCGCGTCGCTGCGACTCGAGTACGGGCACGAGGACGAACTCTCCTACCGCACCCTGTGGTTCGACTACGACGCACTGACGCGCGAGGTGATCACGGCCGTGCGCACGCGCGATCAGTGGTTGCCCGCGCTGTGGGACGAGCGGTCCGATCGCTCCGCTCGCGCTCGGCCGCGAACGGCGGCGCAGAATCAGGTGGTGGTCGTCGCGGGCCCCATGCTGCTGGGGCGTGGCCTCGATCTCGACGTCACGGTGGCGCTGACGCTCACCGAGCGCACCGCGTCGCGCCTCACCCCGGAGGACGAGCGCTGGACGGTGCCTGCCCTGACGGCGCACGCGGAGCACGGCGAACGGGCGGACGTCGAGGTGCGGATGGACCACCCCGACCGCCCGGCCCTGCTCGTCGAGCGCTGACCACCCCCGCAGACCGGAGGTGGTGTCAGATCACCAGCCGCGCTCGGCGAGGCGGTGCGGCTGCGGGATCTCGTCGACGTTGATGCCGACCATGGCCTCGCCCAGGCCGCGGGAGACCTTGGCCAGCACGTCCGGGTCGTCGAAGAAGGTGGTCGCCTTGACGATGGCGGCGGCGCGCTGCTCGGGGTTGCCGGACTTGAAGATGCCGGACCCGACGAAGACACCCTCGGCACCGAGCTGCATCATCATCGCGGCGTCCGCCGGGGTGGCGATGCCACCGGCGGTGAACAGGGTGACGGGGAGCTTGCCCGCGCGGGCGACCTCGACGACGAGATCGTAGGGAGCCTGCAGCTCCTTCGCGGCGACGTACAGCTCGTCCTCGGGCAGCGACGTCAGGTGGCGGATCTGGTCACGCAGGGTGCGCATGTGCGTGGTCGCGTTGGACACGTCACCGGTGCCGGCCTCGCCCTTCGAGCGGATCATGGCCGCGCCCTCGGTGATCCGGCGCAGCGCCTCGCCGAGGTTGGTCGCACCACAGACGAAGGGAACCGTGAACTTCCACTTGTCGATGTGGTTCGCGTAGTCGGCGGGGGTCAGCACCTCGGACTCGTCGACGTAGTCGACGCCGAGGCTCTGCAGGATCTGTGCCTCGACGAAGTGGCCGATGCGCGCCTTCGCCATGACGGGGATGCTGACCGAGGAGATGATGCTGTCGATCATGTCGGGATCGCTCATCCGCGAGACGCCGCCCTGTGCGCGGATGTCCGCGGGCACCCGCTCGAGAGCCATGACGGCGACGGCGCCGGACTGCTCGGCGATCTTCGCCTGCTCGGCGGTGACCACGTCCATGATGACGCCACCCTTGAGCATCTCTGCCATACCGCGCTTGACGCGGGCGGTTCCGGTGGACGGAGTGGCGTCCTGCTCGGACGGGAGGGTGGTGGTCACGGTGATCTCCTCAGGCATGCGGGAATGTGTGCACCGCGAGCCTAGGCTCGGCTGGACCTCGTCGCGATAACCACTTCGACCGCACTGGCCCGCTATGGCTGCCACCACACCAGGTCAGTGGATGGCGCGCACGTCCGGATCGGTGCGGAGAGCCAGCACCGTGTCCGCCTCGTCGAGCAGCTCCGCCATCGCGCGCGGATAGACCGCGTCGCCCGAGGCGGCCAGTGACCGGATCTCGTCCGCCGTGCACCAGCGATGTCCGGTGACGACGCGTCGCTCGAGCTCCGTGAAGCCCGTGCGCACCGGCTCGAACGCCTCGGCGCGGAGAGCGAAGAACAGCTCCTCCGACCGGATCACGACGCCGTCGAAGGAGAACGTCGCGGTCCGACGCCACATGGGCCCGCGCAGGTCCTCCGACGAGGCGACCATGCCGGTCTCCTCGCGCAGTTCGCGAACGGCGGCGTCGCGCAGGGTCTCCCCCACCTCGACGCCCCCACCGATGGTGAACCAGAAGTGCACGTCGGGCACCGACGGATCGTGACCCCGCAGCAGCAGCACGCGGCCGCGCCCGTCGAGCAGCACGACCCGCGCCGAGGTCCGGGTCGACGCGCCCTCGACCTCCTCGAGGGTCGCCTCGCTCTCGGAGAGCTCGAAGTAGGTCGGCATCGCGGCCGTCCCGCCGAGTCGGAGCAGGCGGACGGGTCGACGCGATCGCAGTGCGACGGTGTCGCGGACCGCGTCGTTGTGGAACCGCCGGGCGATCTGCACCCGCGCCTCCGCGTCGGCGAGTTCGGAGATCATCTGCGGGTTCAGCCGGGCGAGGTCGATGCGGCCGAGCGCGACGGACACCGCGTTCTCGGCGCGCTCCCGGTCGGCGCGCTCCGCCCGTTCCGCCCGATCCGCGAGCGTCGTCAGGGTGCGGCTCTCCACCGATCCCGGCGCGTCCAGGGCGGCGGCGACCGCACGGGTCACCACCGACCGACGGGCCAGGGCGGCCTCGAGGGACTGCCAGGACCGGTCCGAACGCACGTGCAGTCGGTCGAGACGGTGCGCCGTCGAGTACGCCCAGAGGCCGAGGAGCAGGACCAGCAGTGCCACGACCACGACGGCGGCGGCCACCCAGAACGTCATCAGTCGATCACCTTCACCGTGCGACCGGCCACCGCGACCGCTTCGTACACCCGGACGATCTGCTCCGCGACGACCGGCCAGTCGTAGGACACGGCGGCGCGGCTCGCCTGACGCACCAGGTCGGCCCGCTCGTCGTCGTTCGACAGCACGCGGATCACCGCGTCCGCCATGGCCTCGGAATCGCCCACCGGGAAGAGCACACCGGCCGTGCCGTCCCGCAGCACGCGGCGGAACGCGTCCAGGTTGCTCGCGACCACGGGCGCGCCCGCAGCCATGGCCTCCACCAGCACGATGCCGAAGCTCTCGCCGCCGGTGTTCGGAGCACAGTAGATGTCGGCGCTGCGCAGTGCCGACGCCTTCTCGGCGTCCGTCGTCTGGCCGAGGAAGCGGAAGTGCTTCGCCAGATCGCCGGCCTCTCGGCACAACTTCTGCTCGTCGCCGCGGCCCACGACCAGCACCTCGATGTCCGGGAACACCGCGGCGATGGGCCGGAGCGCGGCCAGCAGGGTCTGCATGCCCTTGCGGGGCTCGTCGTAGCGGCCGATGAACACCAGCGTCCGGCCCGGCCGGGGATACCCGGGCAGCAGGGGCGCCGTCGCGAACGCGGGGACGTGGACCCCGTTGGGGATCTCCACCGCATCGGACCCCAGAGCCTCCACCTGCCACCGTCGCGCCAGCTCCGAGACGGCGATGCGCCCGGCGATCTTTTCGTGATACGGGCGCAGCACACCCTGGAAGGTGCTCAGCAGCAACGACTTCGTGGTCGAGGCGTGGAACGTGGCCACGATCGGACCGTCCGCGATCTTCAGCGACAGCATCGACAGACTGGGCGCGTTCGGCTCGTGGATGTGCAGGACCTCGAACTCGCCCTTCTCGATCCATGCCCGGATGCGGGTGTAGGTCACCGGACCGAACGCCAGGCGCGCCACAGAGCCGTTGTACGGGAAGCTCAGGGCCTTGCCCGTCGAGACGACGAAGTCGGGCAGCGCCGTCTCGTCGCTCGCCGGGGCCAGGACGCTGACACGGTGACCGCGCTGGATCAGTACCTCGGCCAGTTCCGCGACGTGCGCCTGCACGCCACCCGGGACGTCGAACGAGTACGGGCAGACGATGCCGATCTTCACCGGTCGGCCTCACCGGTCATGCGGTCACGCCGGCCCTGCGAGAGGTCGTCCCACCACAGCGGCTGCAACATGTGCCAGTCGGCCGGATGCGCGGCGATGTTGGCGGCGAAGTGGTCGGCGAGCGACTGGGTGGCCTGCTCGACGCCGGCGGAGACGTCGATCGGGGGCTCGATCGAGAAACCCCAGCCGGTGGGGGTGAACCAGCAGTGCACCGGGAGCAGAGCCGCACCGGTGTCGATCGCGAGACGCGCGGGCCCGGCCGGCATGCGGGTCGGCTCCCCGAAGAACGTGACGGGCACCCCGTGGCGGGCGAGGTCGCGCTCACCGAGGAGGCACACGACCTTTCCGTCTCGCAGGCGCTCGGAGAGTTGCTCGAACGGCGGGCGTTCGCCGCCGCTCAGCGGGAAGATCTCGAACCCGAGGGACTCGCGGTACGCGACGAAGCGTTGGTAGAGCGACTCCGGCTTCAGCCGTTCGGCCACCGTCGTGAACTGGCCGCGGGTGCGCGTGAGCCAGACGCCCGCCATGTCCCAGTTCCCGCTGTGCGGGAGCGCGAGCACGGCGCCGCGGCCGGACGCCAACGCCGCGTCCAGATGTTCCTGGCCGACGACGGTGTCGTCGATGGCCGCGGCCTGGGCCGCGAGATCCATGGACGGCAACCGGAACGCCTCGCGCCAGTACCGCGCGTAGGAGCGCGCCGACGCCTGCACGAGGTCGTCCGGTACCGCGTCCGCGGTGGTGCCCAGCACGCGGGCGAGGTTGCGGCGCAGCTGCTCCGGTCCACCGTTGCGGCGCGCGGCGAGGTCGGCGCCGGCGTCGAAGAGTCGGGTCGCGACGCCGTCGGGCAGCGCCCGGACGACCCGCCATCCGGCGATGTATCCCGCGGCGCCGAGCCGCTCCGACAGACTCATCCAGCCGTGCTGTCCGGCTCGATCCGGTTGGCCTTCGGCTGGATCGGAATGATGTCGCGGGCACCGGCGGAGTTGCGGACGGCCAGTACACGCTGGAACACCGTGACGATGCTCGCCGCGGCCAGGAAGTACGTCGCGACGGGCAGAGCGAACTGCAGCCAGGTGAGATCGGCGAGTTGGCCGATGCCGGTGAGCCCGGATCCGACGAGGACGATCACCAGGCGGTCCGGACGTTCGATCAGGCCACCGTCTGCGGACAGTCCGCTCGCCTCGGCACGGGCCTTGGCGTAGGAGATGACTTGCGACGTCACCAGACACACGAGCATCGCGACGAACAGCGGCCGATCGTTCTGGTGGAAGACCGCCCACCACGACAACCCGGCGAAGATGGCGCCGTCGGCCACGCGGTCGCACGTCGCATCGAGCACGGCGCCGTACTTGCTGCCGCCGCCCCGCGCACGTGCCATCGCACCGTCGAGCATGTCGAACATGACGAACAGCCAGATCACCAGCGTGCCGATGAACAGATGGTCAGTGGGGAACAGTGTGATCGCGGCGACGACGCTCGCGACGGTGCCGATGATGGTGACCGAGTCCGGCGTGAGACCCGTGCTGTTGAGGGCGCGGCCCAACGGCGCGGTGACCTTGGACGCCGATGCCCTACCGAAGATGCTCAGCACGACGGAGTCAGTCCTTCCACGCGGCGGCGAGCAACGCGCGAGTGTCTCGGAGGAGTTGCGGCATGACCTTCGCACCGCCGATGACGGTGATGAAGTTGGCGTCACCGCCCCACCGCGGTACGACGTGCTGGTGCAGGTGCTCGGCGAGCGAACCGCCTGCGGGCGCACCGAGATTGAGCCCGACGTTGAACCCGTGCGGGCGTGAGACCCGCTTCATCGTGCGGATCGCGTGCTGCGTGAATCGCATCAGCTCCACGCTCTCCTCGTCCGTGAGGTCCTCGAGGTCGGCCACCTTGCGGTACGGCACCACCATCAGGTGACCCGGGTTGTACGGGTAGAGATTCAGCACCGCGTACACGTGCTCTCCGCGCGCGACGATGAGCCCGTCCTCGTCCTCCAGCGTGGGAATCTGGGTGAACGGCTCCGACGCCATCTTGTCGTCGACCTTCGGAGCTGTCGCGATGTAGGACATCCGGTGCGGCGACCAGAGCCGCTGAAGGCGGTCCTCGTCACCCGTCCCGGTGTCCACGATGGCTCCCGCGTCGGCGGTGGCGTCGTCCTCGCTCATGCTCCGTCACTCCCGCCGGGGATGGTGTCGAAGGTGTCCGCCGTCGGGGACTCGTTGCGGCGCTGCGCCACCCAGGAGGCGACCGCCGTGACCGCGTCGTCGACGGGGACACCGTTGATCTGGGTGCCGTCGCGGAAGCGGAAGCTCACCGCACCGGCATCCGCGTCGTTCTGCCCGGCCAGCAGCATGAACGGCACCTTCTGCGTGGTGTGGTTGCGGATCTTCTTCTGCATGCGGTCGTCACTGGCGTCGACCTCGGCGCGGATGCCCGCCTTCCGCAGCGCAGCGATCACACCGAAGAGGTGGTCCGCGTATGCCTCGGCGACGGGGATGCCCACCACCTGCACGGGGGCGAGCCACGCCGGGAAGGCACCCGCGTAGTGCTCGGTCAGCACACCGAAGAAGCGTTCGATGGAACCGAACAGTGCGCGGTGGATCATGACGGGGCGCGTCTTCACACCGTCGCTACCGGTGTACTCGAGGCCGAAACGATCGGGCAGGTTGAAGTCGAGCTGAATGGTCGACATCTGCCATGTCCGGCCGAGCGCGTCCTTCGCCTGCACCGAGATCTTGGGTCCGTAGAACGCGGCGCCGCCCGGATCGGGAACGAGGTGCAGCCCGGAGGCCGCGGCGACCTCGGCGAGGGTGGCGGTGGCCTCCTCCCACACCTCGTCGGAGCCGACGGACTTGTCGGGGTTACGGGTGGAGAGCTCGAGATAGAAGTCGTCGAGGCCGTAGTCCTTCAAGAGTCCGAGCACGAAGTTCAGCGTGTTCGTGAGCTCCTCGTGCATCTGCTCGCGAGTGCAGTAGATATGAGCGTCGTCCTGCGTCATACCGCGCACACGGGTCAGACCATGGATGACGCCCGACTTCTCGTAGCGGTAGACCGACCCGAACTCGAACAGCCGCAACGGAAGTTCGCGGTACGAGCGGCCGCGGGAGTCGAAGATCAGGTTGTGCATCGGGCAGTTCATCGGCTTCAGGTAGTAGTCCTGGCCGGGCTTGCGCACCGTGCCGTCCTCGGCGAGTTCCGCGTCGAGATGCATCGCGGGGAACATGCCGTCCTTGTACCAGTCGAGGTGACCGGAGACCTCGTACAGCGTGCTCTTGGTGATGTGCGGTGAGTAGACGAACTCGTAGCCCTGCTCGACATGGCGCTGGCGCGAGTAGTCCTCGAGCTCCTTGCGCACGATGCCACCCTTGGGGTGGAAGACCGGCAGGCCGGATCCCAACTCGTCGGGGAAGCTGAACAGGTCGAGCTCCGACCCCAGCTTGCGGTGATCGCGACGCTCGGCCTCCGCGAGGAGCTCGAGGTACGCGTCGAGCGCCTCCTGCGACTCCCAGGCGGTGCCGTACACGCGCTGTAGATCGGCCTTCGACTGATCGCCGCGCCAGTACGCGGCCGAGCTGCGGGTGAGCTTGAACGCCGGGATGTACTTGGTGGTGGGCACGTGCGGTCCGCGGCACAGATCGCCCCACTCGCGATCGCCGGTCCGCGGGTTCAGGTTGTCGTAGGCGGTGAGCTCTCCCCCGCCCACCTCCATGACCTCGGGATCGTCGACCGAGCCCTTGTCGTCGACGAGTTCGAGCTTGTACGGCTCGTCGGCCAGCTCGGCCTTGGCGGCGTCGAGGGAGTCGTAGACGCGCCGCGAGAACCGCTGACCACTCTTGATGATCTGCTTCATCTTCTTCTCGAGCTTGGTCAGGTCCTCCGGAGTGAACGGGTTCTCCACGTCGAAGTCGTAGTAGAAGCCGTTCTCGATGGGCGGGCCGATGCCCAGCTTCGCGTTCGGGAACATCTCCTGGACCGCCTGGGCCAGCACGTGCGCGGCCGAGTGGCGGATGACGCTACGGCCGTCCTCGCTGTCGGCGCGCACGGGCTCGACCTCGGTGTCCGCCTCGGGCGCCCACGACAGGTCGCGGAGTCGACCCTCCTCGTCCCGGACCACCACGATGGCGTCCGGCCCCTTGTTGGGAAGGCCGGTGTCGCGCAGCGCCGTTCCGGCGGTCGTCCCTGCGGCCACGCTGATGCGAGGTGCGAGGACAGCGGAATCGGGCATGCTCACGGTGATGCGCTCCTACGGACGTGGGTCGGTGCCGCCCGGGTGGGGCGGCGGCGACAGGTGTGGGTCGGGTGTCGTGCACAGCGTATCGGCATCGGGGACGCGGCAGACACCTCGCCCGAACGCCTGGCGCGTCAGAGAAGCGCCGACCACCGTCGGGCTCTGTCCTCGGGGATGCGACGCGGACAGCTGACGCACATGTCGACCCCGGCCTCGAAGACCAGACAGCACGATCCACGACGGACGACACGGCGAGAGTGCGCATCCGGCGCACTCGCAGTCGCCGGTGTGACGATCGCGTCCGCAGTCACGTCCACGAAACGCGGTTCGGGGAACCGGTGCGTCCGAGCCTGCGACGTGAGGAGCCGCGCCATCGCGGTGGCGTCGGCCACGCGTCCGAGTGCGGAGGCCACGTCGAGCACCCGGTTGGCCACGGAGTCCGAGGCGATCGCCCACAGGCTCGGTGCGGACAGCCCCGGCACGCGCTGTGCGAGCCCCCCGACCAGGCGCTCGACCAGGTCCGCCACGACTGTGCCCGCCGACGTCGCCACCGTGGGCGACGTCAGTGCGGCAACGGTCCCGGTGTCGCCGATGGCCACCACCGCATCGGGAGCCGTCGGGTCGACGCAGTGCCCGGTGACGAGCATCTGAGCGCCGAGGACCAGTGCGAGCGTCGAGCTGGAGCCGTACCACCACAGCGTCGCGCACGTGGTGTCCGAGACGTCGGGCCACCGCGCGGCGGACCGAGCCAGTGCGACGTCCAGCAGCGCTGAATCGGGGATGTCCCAGCCGTCCCCGGGCGGGACCACCATGAGGTTCGCGGTCCACGGCAGCGCCTTCGCGGTGCGCGTGACGACGTCCGCGGCGGTCAGAGTGGGCTCTGCAGCCACGCCCAGTCCAGGCCCACCCAACCGGCGACCAGCTCGAGGGCGCCGAGCAGCCACAGCGTGGCGAGCACGACCACGGTGGTCAACAGTGCGCCGAGTCCCTTGACGACGATGTTCTGCCGACCGAACCACTCCATGAACGTGTCGTACCGGGCCCGCACCCAGTGCAGGACGGTCTTGGCCCACGCGAACTCCGAGGCGAGGATGCCGAGACCGGCGAAGACGATGAGCCATCCGGGACCGGGATACGGGATGGCGACGATGCCGAGGGCGAGGACGACGGTTCCCACCGCGGCCACCGCGATGCGGTACGCACGATCCACGGTCGGGCGCGAGGCGATGCCGTCACGCCACTCGCGGTACCGGCTGCGCTCCTCGCGCCCGCGGCTGCCGCGCTCGCGCGATCCGGAGTCCGTCGCCGCGGACGGGTCGGCAGTCGCTGCGCGCTCTGCGGGGAGGACCCTGTCTGCGGGGGCCTTGTCGGTACTCACCAGGTCACCATACCCGGGGACACCGACCTCGGAACGGCGAAAGGCCCCCGCTGCAGCGAGGGCCTGTCGTCTTCTCTGTGGTCCCGGCTGGGATCGAACCAGCGACCTTCCCGGTGTGAACGGGACGCTCTTCCACTGAGCCACGGGACCGGGCCGCGTGCGAGCACGCCGTCCGAACGAGGGGAAACGTTAACACGTCCCCGAGGGTGCTCCCAACACGGACCCCGACCCGCGCCGGCCACCGCTGCGGCCGACCGACCCTGCGGCGGTCGTGACAGGAGTGACGGCAGGGAAACACGGTGTGAACAGCGGATTTGTGACTTCCGGCCGACGTGGGCTAATGTTTCGAACCGCACCACGGAGGCGGAAACGCCACCGAGGAGTGTGCGGACGTGGCGCAGCTGGTAGCGCACAACCTTGCCAAGGTTGGGGTCGCGGGTTCG
Organism: Rhodococcus sp. SORGH_AS_0301; assembly: GCF_030818285.1. NCBI lineage: Bacteria > Bacillati > Actinomycetota > Actinomycetes > Mycobacteriales > Nocardiaceae > Rhodococcus > Rhodococcus sp. SORGH_AS_0301. The sequence goes on along the minus strand of NZ_JAUTAC010000002.1, from coordinate 1,682,597 downwards.
AATCCCGTCGTCCGCTCGAGGGTATCGAGTCCCCCGGTTCTCACGAGCCGGGGTTCTCGTCACCACGGTGGAGTGGCCGAGTGGTGAGGCAACGGCCTGCAAAGCCGTGCACACGGGTTCGATTCCCGTCTCCACCTCGTCACCCGTCACCGGGTCCCGCGCGATTAGCTCAGCGGGAGAGCGCTTCCCTGACACGGAAGAGGTCACTGGTTCAATCCCAGTATCGCGCACCACCACACGAAGCCCCCGTCCTCGGACGGGGGCTTCGTGCATTCCGCCTCATCCCACTCGGTACCGCTCGAACAGCTCGTCGAGGTGCCGCGTCGTCGTCTCGTCGTCGACGTAGTCCACCTCGTCGCGCGTCGTCACGTGCACGTGATCGTGGGCGTACTGGATCCACTCGAAATCCGCCACCAGCTGATCGCTGCCGTACGCGCCCGCCTCGTCGACGGCCTTCTGAACCGCTGCCTTGACCCGGTCCACGCGACCCGTGAAGTACTGCACCGTCATCTGTTCGCTCATGTCGATCCTCTCGTCGTCGCCACGCTGCGGCGTCGTGACCCTGCGCCGTCGTTTGTCCGTTCGCGGTTCATCCTCCGCCTACCCGATCGTCCGGTGTCGTGAACGACACGTCTCGGACGTCGGGAGTGAGAAGACACAACGGCGATCGCCCGCCGATCACCCGAATCGCCGTGTGCGTCCGGCGCAGGGTGATTGACTTGCCTCATGCCTACCTGGGGTTGGTTCGTCGTGGCTCTCGTGGTCATCGATCTCGCCGTCGTCGTCACCTGGTTCGCGCTGCGACACCGCACCGCCGCCGCACGGACGGAGACCGTCGACCGTCATCCCGTCGACGCCGAGACTCACACCGCCGTGGCCGCTCTGGTGCACGCGCGCAAGCCGGCGCAGGCGATGTCGCTGCTGCGCGATCGCACGGGAATGCCTCTGCGACAAGCGAAGAACGTGGTGGACGCCGTGGAGGCGACGGACCGCCCCCACGCCGCCCACCCTCGATCGGCCTGACGGGTGGCGACACAGCCCACGAGACGCGCCACGGACGCCGACGTGCCGGCCCTCGCCGATCTGGCGGGACGGACCTTCCCCCTGGCGTGTCCACCCGGAACGCTGCAGGAGGACATCGACCATTTCGTGGCGACCGTGCTGTCGGAGTCGGCGTTCCGCACCTACCTCGACGACGACGAGCGCATCGTGCGGGTCGCTCCGCAGGGCACGGCACTGGTCGGGTACACGATGCTGATCCTGTCGGCGTCGACCGACCCGGACGTGTCGAGCGCCCTCACGGCCACGGACGCCGTGGAGGTGAGCAAGATGTACAGCGACCCCGCCGCCCACGGCACGGGAGTTGCTGCAGCACTGATGGAGTCGGCCGCGGACGAGGCTCGACGGCTCGGACGCAGCGCGCTGTGGCTCGGAGTGAACCAGCAGAACGCCCGCGCGCTGGCGTTCTATCGGCGCAGCGGTTTCCGGCAGCTGGGAGAGAAGCGTTTCGCGCTGGGAGCCGTGCTGCACGAGGACTTCGTCATGCAGCGCGACCTCACCTGACGCCGACTCGGACGGCAGCGACTCAGACGGAGGCGAAGCGCGAGAGCGCCAGCAGACGCGACGTCGCGCGCAGGTACTTCTTCCGGTATCCGCCCTGGAGCATCTCCTCGGTGAAGAGCTCGTCGAGCTTCGCACCCGACACGGTGACCGGCGTACCCGCGTCGTACAGGCGGTCGGCCAGCACGACGAGGCGCAGCGCCACGGACTGGTCGGGTGCCGCGTGGACGTTCTCGATGAAGACGGCCGTGACACCCTCGATCAACTTCCCGTAGCGCGACGGGTGCAGGGTGCTCAGATGCTTCACCAGCGCGTCGAAGTCGTCGAGCGTCGATCCCTCGACGGCCGCCGCGGCGGCTTCGATCTGGTCCGCGCCGATCGGGTCCGGAGCCGGGGGCAGGTCGCGGTGCCGGTAGTCGGGACCGTCGACACGAATGGACTCGAAGATCGAGCCGAGCTTCTTGATCTCACGCAGGAAGTCCTGAGCGGCGAAGCGACCCTCGCCCAACTGGCCGGGCAGCGTGTTGGACGTCGCGACGATGGAGACGCCCTTGGCGGCCAACTCGGTGAGCAACCGAGACACCAACATCGTGTCGCCCGGATCGTCGAGCTCGAACTCGTCGATGCACAGCACGCTGTGCCCGGACAGCTCGTCGAGCGCCTTCGTGAATCCGAGAGCTCCGACGACGTGGGTCAACTCGACGAAGGTGCCGAACGCCTTGGGCTCCGGCGACGCGTGGAAGATCGACGCCAGCAGGTGGGTCTTGCCGACGCCGAACCCACCGTCGAGGTACAGACCTGCGCCGGAGGCCGGCGTCTTCTTGCCGAACAGACCGCGCTTCCCGCCCGACCGGATCTTCGCGACCTTGCCGGCGAACTCCTCCGCCTTGCGCACGGCCTCTGCCTGCGTCGGCTCGTTCGGGTCCGGGATGTAGGACGCGAAACTCACGTCGTCGAACATCGCCGGCGGCACCATCTGGGCGATCAGCTGGTCGGCGGGCACCACGGGATCGCGGTCGACGAGGCGTTGTGGCATGGGACGAGGTTAACGACGTGGTGTGATGGCTTTTGTGCAGCGTATCGATAATGGGACCTACCTCACAGTGACCGACGACGATCTCACCGATCTCTACGCGTATCCGGCCGAGCTCCACTCCCCCTGGATCCGCGTCAACTTCGTGGCGGGCATCGACGGTGCGGTGTCGCAGGACGGGGTGTCCGGTGGACTGGGGACCCCTGCTGACAAGGCGGTCTTCGGCGAGCTCCGCTCGCTCGCCGACGCCGTCCTGGTGGGTTCGGGCACCGTCACGGCAGAGAACTACGGCGGTGTCGAGGTGTCCGACGCGGTGCGCGCCGCGCGCACCGCGCGGGGTCAGAGCGAGGTCCCTCCGATCGTCGTGGTGACCGGATCCGCGAGCGTCGATCCCGAGTCGACGGTGGTGACGGGCGCGGAGGTGCCGCCGATCGTGCTGACCACCTCGCACGCGCCCGAGGACAAGGTGCAGGCACTGCGCGACGCCGGGCTCACCGTCGTCCGCGCCGACGGCGACCTCACCGGCGACGTCGTGGTCGCGCTGCTGCAGGACCTCGGCCTGCAGCGAGTGCTGTGCGAGGGCGGGCCCGGACTCTTCGGGTCGCTTCTCGCCGCGGATGTCGTCGACGAGGTCTGCGTGACCACCTCGCCCACCCTCAGCGCCGGGACCTCGGGCCGGATGGCGACGTCCGATGCCGCCGTCGACCGCCCGATGACCCCGGGCCACATCCTGCTCGACGACGACGGGACCATCCTGGTGCGCTGGGTGCGCGCGCGCGAGATGGCACGCTGAACGTATGCAGATGTCGAGGTTCGTGTCACGGCTCGCCGCCCTGACGGCCGTCGTCGTGGTCGCCGCCGCGTGCGGGGCCGGACCGTCGACCCGTCCGGACGTGGCGATCGAGGGTGGATCGGCCGGGTCCGACGGCGGGCCCGCGACGACCGAACCCACCGACGAGGGGCCACGTCCCCTCGAGGCACCGGTCACCGACCTGAACTGGACCGACTGCACGGCCCGCACCACCGCTGCTCGCGGGGTCACGGCCGCGCCCGGAGTGCTGGTGGACTGCGCGACCTTCCCCGCTCCCATCGACCGCACCGTCGCCTCGGACGGCACGTTCGAACTCTCCGCGGTCCGCGTGCGCACGGCCGCCACGCCGGCGGACGCGGCGCCGCTGGTCTACACGTCCGGCACCGATCGACCGTCGTCCGCGGACATGGCGGCGCTCGCCGCGCAGCCGGACACCGCGCTCCTCGACGCCCACCCGATCGTCGGCGTCGATCGGCGCGGCATCGGCAACTCCGCGCCGTTCGACTGCTACTCGGGTGCCACGTCCACCCGCGACGCGCTGACCGACCTCGGGCAGTACTCACCCGGCACCGACGCGGCGGACAAGGTCGCGACCCTCGCCCGCGACGCGACGATCGCGTGCACCGACTTCCTGCTTCCCGAGGCACTCATCTTCGGGGTCACCAACAGCGCCGACGATCTCGAGGCGCTCCGGGAGGCGTGGGGAGTGCGTGCCCTGTCGCTCCTGGGATCGGGCAACGGCGCCCTCGTCGCGCTCGGGTACGCGGCCGCGTACGGCGACCACGTCGCCCGTCTCGTGCTCGATTCCCCCACCAGCGTCATCACCGACGCCGTCACCAGCGCCGAGCAGACCGTGCGCGGGGAGGAGGCCGCCCTGACGGCGTTCGCCACCCGATGCGCCGCCGTCGGATGCTCGCTCGGGGCGGATCCGCGCTCACAGGTGGTGGAGCTGTTCCGCCGCGCCGACGCCGGTGATCTCGCACCGCTGTCCGGTGCCACCGTTCGACAGGCAGTCGTCCACCTGCTGGCGTATCCGTCCACCGCCGACGGCGCCGCGCGGGTGCGCTCCACGTCGGACACGGTGGCAGGTGCGCTCGTCGGGAACACCACCGCACTCGACGACGCGGTCGACGAGGTGCGTGCCCTGACCGAGACCGACGGTCATTTCGTGAGCCGCTGCACCGACGGCCAGCAGTGGCCCGCGCCCGACCGGGTCCGGGAGCTGCAGACGTCGTGGTCCGGCCAGTATCCGGCCTTCGGTGCGACGGCGGCGTTGAACCTGCTCACCTGCTCGGCGTGGCCGGCGACCACCCCGCCGCCCGTCCCCTCCACCCTGGGGCTCCCGGTCCTGGTGCTCAGCGGGAACGCCGACGCCGTCACCGGTACGGAGCCGCTTCCGGCGGTCACGGGAGCGTTGGGCGCGGCCGGCGCGGCCACCACGACGATCACCTGGGACGGCATCGGACACCCCGTGTCGGTGGGCTCGGGGTGCGGGCGCGCGGCCGTCGCGGCGTACCTCGAAACGGGCGACGTGCCGGAAGGCGGTAATGCGTGTCCGGCCTAGTTGCCGGGGTACCGTCTCCGGGTGTCGTTCCGTCATCTCGAACCGCGAACTGGTGAGACCACCGCGCAGGTGATCCGTTTCGCGTTGTGGCCCATCGCCATCCTGACGGTCCTCAATCGCGTGATCGTCAAGGCCGTCAACGGCAACATCACCGACGATTTCCGCCCGGTCTACAACGCCGCGTTGGCATTTCTGAACCGGCGCGAGGTCTACACGGCGAACTTCGACTCGGTCGACCCGCACTATCTCTATCCGCCGAGCGGGACGCTGATCATCGCGCCGCTGGCCGTGCTGGACCCCGAGCGCTCGCGCTGGTTGTTCATCGGAGTCAACGCCGTCGCCGTGATCGTCGCGCTCTACCTACTGCTGCGCATGTTCCAGCTCGGCCTGTCGTCGGTGGCCGCACCGGTGGTGCTGCTCGCCGCGTTCTCCACCGAGACCGTCACCAACACACTGATCTTCACCAACATCAACGGCCTGATCCTGCTGGGCGAAGTGCTGTTCATGATGCTGCTGTTGAGGCGGCACCCGTACTGGTCCGGCGCCGCTATCGGCCTGACCATCGCCGTCAAACCGACTCTCGTACCGCTGCTTCTGCTGCCGCTCGTCCGCAAGGAGTGGCGGGTCTTCGTCACCGCCGTCGGTATCCCCGTCGTTCTGACGCTGCTCGCCCTCCCGCTGTCGGTCGACCCGATGGCCTTCGTCTCCCACACGGTGCCGTACCTCCTCGAGACGCGGGACTACTTCAACAGCGCGATCGTCGGCAACGGCCTCTACTACGGACTGCCCACCGCGCTGGTGCTCGCGCTCCGCGCCGTGTTCGCCGTGATGGTGCTCGTGTCCCTGTGGCTGCTGTGGAAGTACTACCGCCACGACGAACTGTTCTTCGTGACCACTGCGGGTGGGCTGCTGCTGGTCGCATCGTTCCTGCTCGCGTCGCTCGGCCAGATGTACTACTCGATGATGCTGTTCCCGCTGATCATGTCGGTGGTGCTGCGCAACTCGGTGATGCGCAACTGGCCGGCGTGGCTCGCCGTGTACGGGTTCCTCAGCTACGACAGCTGGCTCGTCGGCCGCTTCCCGGAGTTCGGGCGCTCCATCGAGTACCTCCGCACGACGTGGGGTTGGTCGCTGATCATCGTCGTGATCTTCGCCGTGCTCGTCGGTCGCTATCTCACCGCGCGCCGCGAGGGCCGGCTGGACGGCGGCATCGATCCGGCGTTCCTGCTCGACGAGAACACGACCTCACCGAAGCCTGTACCTGCGACGACAGCGGGAACCGCGGCCACGCATTAGCGTGGAGGCATGAGTTCCGCACCAGAGAAGAAGCCCACGTTCGAGCTGTCCGACGACGAGTGGCGTACCAAGCTCACCGCAGCCGAGTACGCAGTGCTGCGCAAGGCCGGCACCGAGCGGCCGTTCGTCGGCGAGTACACCGACACCACCACCGAGGGCGTCTACAAGTGCCGCGCCTGTGACGCCGAACTGTTCCGCAGCACCGAGAAGTTCGAGTCCCACTGCGGGTGGCCGTCCTTCTTCGATCCCAAGGACACCGACGCCGTGATCCTGAAGGTCGACCGGTCGATGGGCATGAAGCGCACCGAGGTCCTGTGCAGCAACTGCCACAGTCACCTCGGCCACGTCTTCGAGGGCGAGGGCTACCCCACCCCGACCGATCAGCGGTACTGCATCAACTCGATCTCGCTCACGCTGGAGCCGAAGGGCTGAGTGAGCCGTAGTACCCACACTGGGACGGGTGGTAGTCGTCGAAGGACGGCGACCACCCTTCCGTGTGTGTGGAGACCAGCATGTCGAGGTAGTACTCCCATCCCGGGCCGATGTCCTCGAGGCCGTCCGTCGTCGTCAGGTGGTGCCGGAACATCAGCGTGGTCCCGTCTCCCGTGGTCCTGAGCGTCACGTCGAACGTCCACCCGTCGGACTCCAGTGCGAGATACCTCGGCGCGTCACACGCCAGGATCGTCAGGTCGGAGACGGGTGCGTTCTCCTCGAACCCCATCGTCACCCGCACGGTGCTGCCGGCTCCGGGCGTTCCCTCCCAGCTCCCGTACCACCGCGCGGTGCGCTCACTGATGGTGAGACTGTCCCAGACGTCGTCGATCGGTACGTCCAGGACGCGCTCCAGCACGAGATCGACACCCGTCTCGGCGCGCTCGAGTAGGCCGGTGGGTTCCGGGTGTGACGTCATCGGCGCATCGTACTGCGCTCGTCCTGCACACAGGCCGGGTCCGCAGGGCCGGATGTGGCGCCCCGACAGAGGTTCTGTGCAGAACGGCTCGCCGCCGCTAGTGTCGGCTCCATGCGTACCTTCACGTCCGCGGACGACATCGTGTCCGCCCTCGGCGAGACCATCGGCACCAGCGACTGGCTGGAGATCACGCAGGAGCGCGTGAACCAGTTCGCCGACGCCACCGGCGACCACCAGTGGATCCACGTGGATCCCGAGCGCGCCGCGAAGGAGAGCCCCTTCGGTGGTCCCGTCGCCCACGGGTACCTCACGCTGTCCCTGTTGCCGGCCCTGTCCTGGCAGACCTACACGGTCGAGAACTCCACGATGGGAGTCAACTACGGCAGCAACAAGGTTCGCTTCGTCAATCCTGTGCTCGTCGGGTCGCGCGTTCGTCTGACGGCCGTCCTCGCCGCAGCAGATCGGCTGGACGGCGGAGCGGTGCAGATGACCGTCGACTCGACCATCGAGATCGAGGGTGCGACGAAGCCCGCGCTGGTCGCCCAGGTCATCAGCCGCGTCTACTTCTGACGCACGTCCCCACGATCGACGAACTCCGGCTGATCGTGCGCGCGGATCGGCGGCAGTTCGCCGGTCCACTTCTGGACGTCCACCAGGACGTGCTGGCCGGTGGACCCCTGCGCGAGCGACGACGTGCCGCGGTCGGCGGTGAGCACGTTCGGGTTGCCGTGCACGCACATCGAGCGCGGGTCCGACGGATCGAGCGGGTCGTACCAGGCGCCGGTCGACAGTTGCACCACGCGCTCGCGCAGGCGATCGTCGACGACGAGCCCCGCGAGGCACGAGCCACGGTCGTTGAACACCCGCACCACGTCGCCGTCGCGCAGTCCGCGCGCTGCGGCGTCCGCGGGATGCATGCGCATCGGTTCCCGGCCCTGAATCTTCGACGCGAGGCTCACGGCCCCGTGATCGAGTTGGCTGTGTAACCGGGTCCGCGGTTGGTTCGCGATCAGGTGCAGCGGGAACGCCTGTGCGCGTTCACCGCCCAGCCACTCGTCCGGTGCGTACCACCGTGGGTGTCCCCCGCAGTCGGCGTAGCCGAACGACTCGATGTCGGCCGAGAAGATCTCGATGCGCCCGCTCGGTGTCCGCAAGGGGGCCCGCTCGGGATCGTCGCGAAAATCGGACAGCAGCGTGAGACCGTCCTCGGTGTCCATCCGGAACGTTCCCTCGGTCCAGAACTCGTCGAACACAGGCGGCGTCACCCGCCCCGCATCGGACACGAACCGTCGCCACTGGTCGTAGAGGTGCCGCAGCCAGTCCGCGGACGAGCGACCTTCCGTGAATTCGTACTCGACGCCGAGCTCTCGCGCGAGCAGCGCGAAGGTGTCGTAGTCGTCGCGGCTGTCGGCGAAGGGCGGGACGGCGGCCTGCATCGCCACGAGCAGCGGGTCGTTGCGGGTGCAGCTCAGGTCGTCGCGTTCGAGGGTCGTCGTCGACGGCACCACGAAGTCGGCGTGCCGTGCCATCGGTGTCCAGTACGGCTCGTGCACCACGATGGTCTCGGGGCGAGCCAGCGCGATGCGCAACCGGCCGATGTCCTGGTGGTGATGGAACGGGTTGCCGCCGGCCCAGTGCAGCAGCCGGATGTCCGGATACGTCGACGCGGTGCCGTCCGCGTCGTACGGCCCACCAGGGTTCAACAGCATGTCCGAGATCGCGGCGACCGGAATCGACGTCGACACACCGTTGATGCCCTGGGGAAGCGTGGGCAGCGGATACGGCACGGGTGCCAGGCCGGGTTCGTTCATCGACCCGTAGCCGTGGCCGAAGCCCGCGCCCGGCACACCGACGCCGCCGAGCATCGCGGCGAGCGTGAGACCCATCCACGGCGCCTGCTCACCGTGGCGGATGCGCTGCAGTGACCAGGTGACGGTGACCAGCGTGGTGGCGCGAGCCATGCGCCGCGCCAGGGCGGTGATGTCCGACGCCGGGACTCCCGTCAGGTTCTGCGCCCACTCCGGTGACTTCGGGACACCGTCGGTCTCGCCGAGCAGGTAGCGCTCGAAGACGTCGTACCCGGTGGTGTACCGCTGCAGGAACGCGGTGTCGTGCAACCCCTCCGAGGCGAGCACGTGTGCCAGCCCCAACATGAGGGCGACGTCCGACCCCGGTACGGGTGCGATCCACTCCGCCGCTCCGTCCGTGTCGTCACGCAGCGGCGAGATCGAGACGATCCGGCCGCCGCGCGCACGGAGGCGATGCAGCGCGTCGCGTGTCGGATGATCGCTGGTGCCACCGTGATTGACCGACGTGTTCTTCAGCGGAACCCCGCCGAACGCGACCAGCAGATCGGTGTGCTCGGCGATCACGTCCCACGAGGTGGAGCGCGAGAACATCTTCCAGTGCGTCCCCATGACCCGCGGCATGATCGTGCCGGTGGCGCCGAGGGAGTAGCTGCCCACCGACCGCGTGTAACCACCCAGGGTGTTCAGGAACCGGTGAACCTGACTCTGCGCGTGGTGGAACCGGCCCGCGCTGCCCCACCCGTACGACCCGCCGAAGACGGCCTCGTTGCCGTGCTCGCGCACGACTCGACGGAGCTCGCCGGCGAGCAGGGGGAGGAACTCGTCCCACTCCATCTCGACGAACGCATCGGCGCCACGCGCGGTGGACGGTCCGGGGCCGTTCTCGAGCCAGCCCCGACGCACCGCCGGTCGACGGATGCGCGAGCGATGGGTCACCGACCCGGGAACGTTGCCCAGGATCGAGGACGGATCGGCGTCGCCCGTCGGCGGACGGACCGCGACCACGTCCCGGCCGTCCGTGTCGGCGGTGTACATACCGAAGTGGGCCATGTGCTGCACCCCACGGCGCGCGGACGTCACGGCGCCCTACGCGAGCGCGAGACCGTGCGCCGCCACGGCGTCGAGCAGAGCCGACGGTCGTTCGGACGTCGGCAGTGGATCGAGCAGCGCGAAGGACATACCGAGCGCCTGCGCTCCGCCGTCGGCCTCCTCGCTGTCGCCGACCATCAGGCACGAGGCCGGGTCGACGCCCAGAGCGTCCACGGCGGAACGGAAGATCGCGGCATCGGGCTTGACGGCGCCCACCTCGAACGACAGAGCGTAGTGCGCGACGGTGTCGTGCACGCCGAGCAGATCGAACGCCGCCCGCAGATCGAACGCGATGTTGCTGACCACCGCCACGGGAACGCCGCGATCGGCGAGGCCGTGCAGCACTCGCGCCGTGTCGGGGTACGGCGTCCACGAGGACGGGTCGATCACCTTGTCGTACAACGCCTCGGCGTGCTCGACGCGGTGCACACCCGACGCCTTCAGCACTGCCAGGTAGGCGGCCCGGTGCATCGCGGGGTCGAGATCGCGAGCCTCCCACGCCCGGTGGCCGTCGTCGTCCAGGGTGACCACCGACCCGACGGGCTGGGTCATGCGGCGCATCAACTCGGCCTGGAGATGACCGTCGATCTGCTCGTCGTCGCCGACACGCAGATCGGTGAACCAGCTCTCGTCCTCCTCGAGACGGAACAGCGTGCCGGAGAAGTCGAAGAGCACCGCGGCCGGCGTGGTCACGGTAGTGACTCGACGAGCGCCTCGACCGTCACCCGGGGTCCGCTGAAGAACGGAACTTCCTCCCGCACATGACGTCTGGCCTCGGTCGCACGCAGATCACGCATCAGGTCGACGATGCGGTCCAGCGTCGGAGCCTCGAACGCGAGAATCCACTCGTAGTCGCCCAGGGCGAACGACGGGACGGTGTTGGCGCGCACGTCCTTGTAGCCGCGTGCCGCCTTGCCGTGGTCGGCGAGCATCGTGCGACGCTCCGCGTCGGGCAGCAGGTACCAGTCGAGCGAGCGGACGAACGGGTACACGCAGATGTAGGCGCCCGGCTCCTCGCCGGCGATGAAGGCCGGGACGTGCGACTTGTTGAACTCCGCGGGGCGGTGCAACGCGGCGTTGCTCCAGAACGCGTCGCACGCGCGGCCGAGAGCCGTGGACCGACGGAAGCGCGCGTACGCCGCCTGCAGGTCCTCGATCTTCTCCGCGTGCCACCAGATCATGAAGTCGGCGTCGGCGCGCAGTCCGGCCACGTCGTAGATCCCGCGCACCACGACGTCGGTCTCGTCGAGACCGTCGAAGAACGCGCGGGCCTCGGCGAGCGCCGCCTCCCGATCCTCACCGAGGGCGCCCGGCCGAGCCGTGAACACCGAGTGCATCGAGTAGCGCAACGTGGAATTGAGTGCTTCGAAATCGAGACGTGCCATGACACCCATCGTGCCACCCGGCCGTCCCGATCGGGCCGTCAGGCCAGCGCCTCCGCCAGTCGGGCCGCCGCCGCGGATGCCGTCGCGACGCACGCGGGAACTCCGACGCCGTGCAGGTACGCGCCCGCGAGTTCGAGTCGGCCCACCGCCGAGGCGGCGTCCTCGACGCGGGCCACGAGGTCGGTGTGGCCGGGGCGGTACTGCGGCAGTCCGCCGTGCCAGCGTTGCACGAACGTCGTCGTCGGCTCCTCGTCCACACCGAGCACCTCACGCAGATCCGTGCGGGCCGCCGACACCAGGTCGACGTCGGGCCGGTCGACGATGTCCGCGTCCCCGAAGCGTCCGAAGGAGACCCGCACCAGCTGGCCGCCGCGCTCGGCGAGATGCGGCCACTTGCGGCTCGACAGCGTGAATGCTTTGGCGCGCAACGGAACACCGGAGAAATCGAGCTCCCCCGTGGCGACCAGGACGCCCGAGTTCTGCGGTAGTCCCCCGTCCTCGAACCCGAGGGCCACCACTGCCGACGAGGCGAGTTCCACGTCCCCTAGTTCCCGCGCGAGTGCGGGCGCCGTGTCGAGCAGCATCGAGACCGTCTGCGGTGCGGGCGCGGCGAGGACGACGCCGTCCACCACCCCGACGCCGTCGACGTGCCACGCGCCCCGGCCGTCGGACGTCACCCGCCGCACGTCCGCGGCGACGAGTTCGGCACCGGAGGCGGCGAGCAGCGCGTCGAGAAGCACGCCGTAGCCACCGCGCAGTCCGCCGAACACCGGTCCCGGCGACGGCGTCGGGCGCGCTCGCTCGACGGCGTCCACCAGCGACGGGGCACCGGCGTCGAGGGCCGCGGCGAGAGTCGGCACCGCGGCACGGATGCTCGTGGTGACGGCCAGCCCGGAGTAGACGCCGCCCAGCAGCGGGTCGACGCTCCGCGCGGTCACCTGGGAGCCGAAGCGTTCGGACACCAGGTCACCCACCGACGCATCGTCGCCGGGCGTCCACCGCAGCGGCCGGTCACGATCGGTGTCGATGCGGCGGCACGTGGCGTCGTCGACCAGAGTCCGCACCGAGTCGGACGTGGCCGGGATGCCCATCAACGTGCCGGTCGGCAGTCCGTGCAGTGCGCCACCCGAGCGCAGGAGCGGGCGGGCGGCGGGCGACGGCCGCACGAGCTGGTCGGCGAGTCCGAGCTCGTCGAGCAGAGCGGGAACCTCGGGACGACGCGCGAGGAACGCCTCGGCACCGACGTCGACCGGGCCACCCGCCAGGTCCACCGACCGGAGTTTGCCCCCGATGCGCGGCGCCTTCTCGACCACCACGATCCGCGCGGCCGGCCCCAGCGACTGCCGCAGCCGGTACGCGGCCACCAGTCCGCTGATGCCCGCTCCGACGACGGCGACCGAGGTCACAGCGAGTGCACCAGCTCCACCACCGACGTCACCACGTCGGGATCGGTGGCGGGCAGGACCCCGTGGCCCAGGTTGAAGATGTGCCCGGTGGCGCCGGCCGCGAGTGCGGCGTCCGCCTCGCCCACGATGCGGGTGACCTCGCGGCGCACCGCGTCGGGGCCCGCGAACAGCACGGCGGGATCGAGATTGCCCTGCAGAGCCTTGCCCGGACCGACCCGACGAGCGGCGACGTCGAGCGGGATCCGCCAGTCGACACCGACGACGTCCGCGCCCGCCTCCCCCATCGCACCGAGCAGCTCGCCCGTCCCGACACCGAAGTGGATGCGCGGCACGCCGGCCGACGCCATGGCCTCGAACACGCGGCTGGAGTGGGGGAACACGAACTCGCGGTACTCGGCGAGTGACAGCGCCCCGGCCCACGAGTCGAAGAGCTGGACCGCGTCGACGCCGGCATCGGCCTGCGCGGTGAGGAAGGCGATGGTCATGTCGGCCAGCGACGAGAGCAATGCGTGCCACGTCTGCGGATCCGAGTGCATGAGCGCCTTGGTGCGCTCGTGGTTACGACTCGGACCGCCTTCGACCAGGTAGGACGCCAGCGTGAACGGTGCGCCCGCGAAGCCGATGAGGGGCACGTCCTTCAACTCGGCCAGGAGCAGGGAGATGGCCTTCGCGACCGGCTCGATCTGCTCCGACTGCAGGACCGGCAACGACTGCACGTCGGCCACGGACCGCACCGGGTTCGCCACGACGGGACCGGTGCCGGCCACGATCTCGAGGTCGACGCCGGCCGCCTTGAGCGGCACGACGATGTCGGAGAACAGGATCGCCGCGTCGACCCCGTGCCGCCGGACCGGCTGCATCGTGATCTCGCAGACCATCTCGGGGTCGAAGCACGAGGCGAGCATGGAGGTGCCCTCCCGCAGCGTGCGGTACTCGGGCAGCGACCGACCGGCCTGACGCATGAACCACACGGGCCGACGCGACGGCGTCCGTCCCGTCGCGGCCGCGAGGAAGGGAGCTTCGGGCAGGCTTCGACGCGGGCCGACGGCGTCAGGGATGGTGTTCATCGGCGTCCATGCTGCCAGAGACGCACACCTGCCCGGCGCGCCTCCTCCGCTGGGCCGACGGTCGCGGCTAACGTCCGCACACGTGACCACGTCCGAGAGCGCCTCGCAGCCTGCGCCCTTCCGCGCCGCCATCGACGCGATGCACCGGGCGACGGTCCACCCGAGCATCGAGGTCGGGCCGATCCGGCCTCCGCAGCGCCTGGCACCGTTCAGTTACGCACTGGGGGCCGAGGTGCGCCACTCCGAGACGGAGTCGGTGCCCGAGCAGAGCGAGGGTGACGCGTTCGGGCGTCTCATCCTGTTGTACGACCCGGACGGCGACGAGGCGTGGAACGGCACCATGCGCCTGGTCGCCTACATCCAGGCCGACGTCGACGCGTCGCTGGCGTCGGATCCGCTGCTGCCCGAGGTGGCGTGGAGTTGGCTGGTCGACGCGTTCGAGGCGCGGTCCGAGCCGCTGACGGCGCTGGGCGGCACGGTCACCTCGACGAGTTCGGTGCGGTACGGGGACATCGCCGGCCCGCCGCGTGCCCACCAGCTCGAGCTGCGGGCCTCGTGGACCGCGCTCAGCGAGGAACTGTCGGTGCACGTCGAGGCGTTCGGTGAGGTTCTCGCCTACGCCGCGGGGCTGCCCCCGGCGGGCATCACGGCGCTGGGTGCACGCGCCGACTCGGGCAGCTCCGACGCCTGATCGTCGGACAGCCTAGAGTTCGAACAATGCCCGACACGCCCGACTCGACTCCTGCCTCCTCCGGCGACACCGCCGTCGAGCCGGAGGCGACTCCCCTTCTCGCTCCACGCGAGGGGGTCCCGCCGTTGACGGACACGGCGGACGCGGTGCGAGCGGCCGCGGAGCTGCTGGCGTCGGGAACCGGACCGTTGGCCGTCGACGCGGAACGCGCATCGGGTTTCCGATACTCGGCTCGCGCGTATCTGCTGCAGTTCCGTCGCCGGGGTGCGGGCACCGTCCTGCTCGATCCGATTCCGGTGGTCCGCGACGGTGGTGTCGAGGCGCTCGCGGGCTTCGCCGCCGTCGTGAACGACATGGAGTGGGTACTGCACTCCGCCGATCAGGATCTGCCGGGGCTCGCCGAGCTCGGCATGACGCCCGCGTCGCTGTACGACACGGAGCTGGCGGGCCGACTCGCCGGCTTCGACCGTGTCGGTCTGGCGGCCATCGTCGAACGGACGTTGGGCCTGTCGCTGCAGAAGGGTCACGGTGCGGCGGACTGGTCCACCCGACCGTTGCCCGACACCTGGCTCAACTACGCGGCACTCGATGTCGAGGTGCTCGTCGAGTTGCGTGACGCCATGGCCGAGGAGCTCGAGAGCCAGGGCAAGACCGACTGGGCCGCACAGGAATTCGAGTACATTCGCACCGCACCCCCGGCGCCTCCCAAGCCCGACCGCTGGCGCCGCACCTCCGGTATCCACACCATCAAGAACGCGCGGACGCTCGCCGTCGTCCGCGCGCTGTGGACCGCCCGCGACGATCTCGCGCGCCGCCGCGACATCGCGCCGAGCCGCGTCCTGCCGGACTCCGCGATCGTCGCCGCCGCGCAGAGGAACCCCGCCACGGTGTCCGAGCTGAACGCGTTGCCCGTCTTCGGCGGACCTCGTCAGCGTCGCCAGGCGCGCGTGTGGATGGACGCGATCGAGCACGCCCGCGCACTTCCCGACGATGCGCTGCCCCCGGTGACCCAGCCCTTCGTGGGGCCCCCGCCGGTCAGTCGGTGGGCGCGGCGCGATCCGGAGGCCGCCGGGCGTCTGTCCGCCGTCCGCGACGCGATGGCCGCCCTGTCCGCGGAAGTCGCGATTCCCGTCGAGAACCTGCTGACTCCCGATCTCGTCCGTCGGATCTGCTGGGACCACCCCGCTCTCGTCGCGGAGTACGGGACGGACGAGGACGTGCTCGTAGACCGTTTCCTCGACGCGCACGGGTCGCGGCCCTGGCAGCGCGAGGTGGCGGGTCCCGTCGTGGCAGCAGGCCTACGGACCGCCGAGGAGTCGAGGACGGCCGAAGTTACCGGCGAGTAGGCACGGGTTAGAGTGGGCGCGCGAGCCGGGCGTCCGGCTCGTTCCAGCGCCTGCCGGAAGGAACCATGTCTTCTCCGAAATCCGCTCCCGCTCGATCCGCGTCCAGTCGTGGCGTCGCGTTCGTCGACGGTGTTCGTACGCCGTTCGGCAAGGCCGGCCCCAAGGGTATGTACGCGGACACCCGAGCGGACGACCTCGTGGTCAAAGCGATCCGTGAACTGCTCCGCCGCAATCCCGAACTGCCACCCCAGCGCGTCGACGAGGTCGGCATCGCCGCCACGACGCAGACCGGCGACCAGGGTCTGACCATCGGCCGCACGTCGGCACTGCTCGCCGGGCTCCCCCGCAGCGTGCCCGGTTTCGCCGTCGACCGCATGTGTGCGGGCGCGATGACCGCGGTGACCACCACCGCGTCGGGCATCGGCTTCGGACAGTACGACGTCGTCATCGCCGGCGGCGTCGAGCACATGGGCCGGCACCCGATGGGCGAGGGCGTCGATCCGAACCCGCGCTTCCTGGCCGACAAGCTCGTCGACCCGAGTGCGCTCGTCATGGGCAACACGGCCGAGAATCTGCACGACCGCTACCCGTCCATCACCAAGGACCGCACGGACGCCTACGCCGTCGCGAGCCAGGAGAAGTACGACGCCGCGAAGAAGGCCGGCCTGATCGCCGAGACGCTCGTTCCCGTTGCGACCAAGTCCGCCGCCGGGTGGGGCCTCGCCACCGAGGACGAACCGCCGCGCCCCGGCACGACCCTGGACGATCTGGCGAAGCTCAAGACTCCGTTCCGGCCCGCCGGACGCGTCACCGCCGGCAACGCCGCCGGACTCAACGACGGTGCGACAGCGGCGATCCTGGCCGGCGAGGACACCGCCGCGGAACTCGGCCTGAAGGTCGGGATGCGCATGGTGGGCTTCTCGTTCGCCGGCGTCGATCCGGCCGTGATGGGCATCGGTCCCGTCCCCGCCACCGAGAAGCTGCTCGGACGCACCGGCCTGTCCATCGAGGACATCGGCCTCTTCGAGATCAACGAGGCCTTCGCCATCCAGGTCCTCGCGTTCACCGAGCACTTCGGTATCGCCGACGACGACGCCCGGATCAACCAGTGGGGCGGCGCCATCGCCTGCGGCCATCCCCTCGCGTCCTCGGGCGTTCGACTGATGACCCAGCTCAGCCGGCAGTTCGCCACTCGCCCCGATGTCCGCTACGGCCTCACCACCATGTGCATCGGCCTCGGCATGGGCGGCAGCGTCATCTGGGAAAATCCCGCCTACGACGGAAGCAAGTGATTGCCATGACTTCTGCCTTCTCCGATGAAGTGGTGACCCACGCGTTCACCAGGATCGTCACCGTGCCCGGCCTCGACGGCCCGGTCGCCATCGTCACGCTCGACAACGGCTTCGACCACACCAAGCCGTCCACCTTCGGACCCGCCGGACTCACCGAGCTCGATGCGGCACTGGACGCGGCCTACGCGGCGAATCCGGTGGCCGTCGCGGTGACCGGGAAGCCGTTCATCTTCGCCGTCGGCGCGGACCTCAACGGTGTGCCGAACATCTCCGACCGCGCCGTCGCGCTGGAGATCGGCACGTTGGGGCACAGGGTGTTCCGCCGCCTGCGCGAGTCCACGGTGCCCACGTTCGCGTTCGTCAACGGCGCCGCTCTGGGCGGTGGACTCGAGAT
The DNA here is from genome assembly GCF_030818285.1 of Rhodococcus sp. SORGH_AS_0301. Taxonomy (NCBI): domain Bacteria; kingdom Bacillati; phylum Actinomycetota; class Actinomycetes; order Mycobacteriales; family Nocardiaceae; genus Rhodococcus; species Rhodococcus sp. SORGH_AS_0301. Next base: position 1,664,945 of record NZ_JAUTAC010000002.1, on the reverse strand, counting down.
CGCGCTGCACTGCCACTACCGCACCGTCGCGGACAACGCTGCGGCACTGGGGCTCCCGGAGACATTCCTGGGCCTCGTTCCCGGTTGGGGCGGAACGCAGTTGCTGCCCAACCTGATCGGGCCGGCCAATGCCGTCACCGTGGTGATCGAGAACGCGCTCAACCAGAACCGCATGCTGAAGCCCGCGGACGCGCAGAAGCTCGGAATCGCCGACGAGGTCTTCGGCGGCGCCGACTTCCTCGAACAGTCGCTGCTGTGGGCCGCGAAGGTCGTCTCCGGTGACGTCACCCCCGCCCGCCCCGACATCGATCGCGGCCAGGGCTGGGACGACGCGATCGCGCGCGCGAAGGCCATCGTGTCCGGCAAGACGGGAGACCACGCACCGGGACCGGTGCGCGCCGTGCAGCTGCTGGAGCTGGCGAAGTCGACCGACATCACCGACTCCGCGTCGCTCGACGCCGCCTTCGCTGCCGAGGACGAGGCGCTGGCCGACCTTCTCATGGCCGACGAACTGCGGGCCGGGCTCTACGCATTCGACCTCGTGCAGAAGCGTGCCAAGCGGCCTGCCGGAGCGCCCGACAAGTCCCTCGCCCGGAAGGTCACCGGCGTCGGCATCGTGGGCGCCGGCCTCATGGCCAGCCAGCTCGCCCTGCTGTTCGTACGTCAGTTGAAGGTGCCGGTGATCCTCACCGACATCGACCAGGAGCGCATCGACAAGGGCGTCGGCTACGTTCACGCCGAGATCGACAAGCTGCAGGGCAAGAAGCGACTCTCCCCCGACGCGGCGAACCGTCTCAAGGCGTTGGTGTCCGGATCGCTCGACAAGTCCGCATTCGCGACGACCGACTGGGTCATCGAGGCAGTGTTCGAGAATCTCGACGTCAAGAAGAAGGTCTTCGCCGAGCTCGAGGAGTTCGTCTCCCCCGAGACGATCCTCGCGACGAACACGTCGTCGCTGTCGATCACCCGTATGGCGGCAGAGCTGAAGCACCCCGAGCGGGTCGTCGGATTCCACTTCTTCAACCCCGTGGCCGTTCTTCCGCTGCTGGAGATCGTCCGCGGCGAGAAGACCGACGATGCGACGCTCGCAACAGCATTCGCGACGGCGAAGTCTCTGAAGAAGTCGGCCGTGCTGATCGCCGACAAGCCCGGCTTCGTCTTCAACCGCCTCCTCACCCGCGCCCTCGGCGAGGTCATGAACGCGATCGACGAGGGCACTCCCTTCGACGTCGCCGACAACGCCATCAGTGAGCTCGGCATGCCGATGAGCCCGCTCACGCTGCTCTCGCTCGTCGGCCCCGCCGTCGCGCTGCACACCGGCGAGACCATGGCCGAGTACTACCCGGAGCGGTTCCACGACTCCCCCGGCCTGCAGGCGATGGTCGCGAACAAGAAGTCCGCGGTGTGGACCTACGGCGCCGACGGAACCAAGACCGTCGACCCCGAGATCGCCGATCTGTGGCCGCAGGGCGACTCACCGTCGACGGCCGAGCAGGTGCTCGATCGCACCCGCCGCGCCTTCGCGGAGGAGATCGACATCATGCTGCAGGAAGGCGTCGTCGCGGCCGCTCAGGACATCGACCTCTGCCTGATCCTCGGCGGCGGCTTCGGGTTCTGGAACGGCGGCATCGTGCCGTACCTCGATCGCACGGGCACCTCCGAGGCCGTCACCGGTCACCGGTTCCTCGACAAGGGTGTCGCCAGCGTGTGATGGGGCTGCGCCCTCGTGCGCCCTTTGCGCATCCCTGGATACGCGAAGGGCGCACGGGGCCGGAGGCCATACATAGGTTAGGCTAACCATGTGAAACGCTCTCGCCTTCTCCCCGCCGTCGCGGCCACCGCCGCGCTCGCCCTCGTCGCCGGATGTTCGTCCGATGCCGACTCCGACGCGCCCGCCGCCGCGTCGGGTGGCGCGTTCCCCGTCACCATCGACCACGCCTTCGGTTCGACCACCATCGACGCCGCACCGGAGCGCATCGTCACGATGGGCTGGAACGCACAGGACATCCTCGGCGCCCTCGACATCACGCCTGTCGGCCAGCCGAAGTACACCTACGGTGCCGACGAGAACGGCGTGATGCCGTGGGCACAGGAGTTCTACGACGCGGACGCCACCACCCTGTACGAGGATCCGGCTGCGGGTGAGCCCGACGTCGAGGCCCTCGCGGCCCTGGCACCCGACCTGGTGCTCGCGCCCTACGAGGGTTTCCCGCAGTCGTACTACGACACGTTGTCCGCTGTCTCGCCCGTCGTCGCCTACCCCGGTGAGGCCTGGCAGACGACGTGGCAGGACCAGACCACGATGATCGGTGAGGCAGTCGGGAAGCCCACGGAGGCACAGGCTCTCATCGACGGCATGGGCCAGCGGCTCGCCTCGGAGGCCGAGGCCAATCCGGAGTTCGCGGGCAAGACCGTCGCGGTGGTGAACCTGGACACGGACGCCGGTCAGGCGAACGTCTACATGCCGTCCGATCCACGCGTGCAGGTTCTCAACGAGATGGGTTTCGTCAACGCCCCCGGCGTCGTGGCACTCGACGAGGCCGACTCCGCGGACACCTTCTTCTCCACCGTGTCCCTGGAGAACGTGCAGAGCTTCGACGCCGACGTGATCGTCGCGTTCACTCCGGAGGGCTTCGACCTCGCCTCGGTTCCGGCTGTGGCGACGCTGCCCGCGGTCGCCTCCGGATCCGCGGTCGCGCTCAGTGACGAGCAGGTCATCGCCGGTCTGAGCAACGTCAACCCGGTGAGCACCCCGTGGGTACTCGACCGGATCCTCCCGCAGTTGAAGGACGCCGCCACCAAGGCGACGTAGCGACCGTCAGATGTCGCCGGGCCGGTGTGCGATCCATCCGCGCACCCGGCCGGCGATGTCCGACGGGGTGAGGCCGATGTCGGCGTGAATGCGATCCCGCGAGCTGTGGTCCAGGAACTGCTGTGGCACACCGAGATCCCGACAGGGGACGTCCACGCCGCCGGCGCGCAGGGCAGCCGACACGGATGCACCGATGCCGCCGTGCAGACCGCTGTCCTCGAGCGTGACCACCAGGCGGAAGTCCGCGGCGAGCTTCACGAGCGAGTCCGGAACGGGCAGCACCCACCGCGGATCGACGACTGTGGCCGAGACACCGTCCGCGGCGAGTTCTCGCGCCGTGTCCAGTGCCAACGACGCGAACGGACCGACGGCGACGAGGAGTACGTCCGACTCCCCCTCGGGCTCGTGCAGCACGTCGACGGAGTCGTCCAGACGCCGCACCGCCTCGATGTCGTCGGGGATGGCGCCCTTGGGGAAGCGCAGCGCGGTGGGACCGTCGGACACCGCGAGTGCCTCGGCGAGTTCCTCGCGCAGGGTCGCTCCGTCGCGAGGCGCCGCCACGCGCATGTTCGGCACGATGCCGAGCAGCGACATGTCCCACATGCCGTTGTGGCTGGCGCCGTCCGATCCGGTGACCCCGGCGCGATCGAGCACCAGGGTGACCGGCAGGTTCAGTAGTGCCACGTCCATCAGCAGCTGGTCGAACGCCCGATTGAGGAACGTCGAGTAGATCGCCACCACGGGATGCAGACCACCGAGTGCGAGACCGGCGGCGGACGTGAGCGCGTGCTGCTCGGCGATGCCCACGTCGAAGAAACGGTCCGGGAACACCTCGCCGAACGCGGCGAGCCCGGTGGGTCCCGCCATCGCGGCGGTGATGGCCACGACGTCCTCGCGGTCGGTTCCCAGGGCGATGAGTTGACGGGAGAACTCCGACGTCCAGTCCGGAGCCGCGACGCTGGTCGCCAGGCCGGTGAGCGGGTCGATGACTCCCGTCGAGTGCATCTGGTCGGCGACGTCGTTCTCGGCGAACGAGTAGCCCATGCCCTTGCGCGTCACCGCGTGGACGATGACCGGCCCGCCGAAGGCCTTCGCGCGGCGCAGCGCCGATTCCAGAGCCGCCTGATCGTGTCCGTCGACCGGACCGAGGTACTTGATGCCCAGATCGGTGAACATGACCTGCGGGCTGATCGCGTCCTTGAGGCCGGCCTTCATGCCGTGCAACATGGCGTACGCGGCCGACCCGACCACGGGCAGGTTCTTCACCATGTGACGGCCGGTGTCCAGCGCGCGCTCGTAGTTGGGCTGCAGGCGCAGCGTCGCGAGATGGTCGGCGAGGCCGCCGATGGTCGGCGAGTAGGAGCGACCGTTGTCGTTCACGACGATCACGACGGAACGATCCTTGCCGGCCGCGATGTTGTTGAGCGCCTCCCAGCACATGCCACCGGTGAGGGCGCCGTCCCCGACGACCGCGACGACGTGACGATCGCCGCGCCCGGTCAGCTCGAAGGCCTTGGCGAGGCCGTCGGCGTAGGAGAGGGATGCCGAGGCGTGCGAGGACTCGACCCAGTCGTGCTCGCTCTCGCTGCGGGACGGGTAGCCGGACAGCCCACCCTCCTTGCGCAGGGAGTCGAATCGGTCCGCCCGACCGGTGACCATCTTGTGCACGTACGCCTGGTGGCCGGTGTCGAAGATCACCGGGTCGCGAGGCGAGTCGAACACGCGGTGGATGGCCAGAGTCAGCTCGACGACACCGAGATTGGGTCCGAGGTGGCCACCCGTGGCAGACACCTTCTCGACCAGGAACCGACGGATCTCGTCCGCCAGTTCGGCGAGCTCCACCGGGCCGAGGGCACGCAGGTCGCTGGGCTCGTGCACGCCGTCCAGAACACCCAACGAAATCGCTCCCCTCCGAAGATTGCCTTGTCGTCCGTCGTGCCGTGAGGCGCTCGGACAGGCCAGTTCGGACAAGTCTACGTGGACCCGGATCGGCGGGTTACCGTACGAGCGCCGAGCCGCGGCACAGAATCGAGAGAGTGGTGACGATGACCGACGTCGTGCAGGAGATTCTGGAGGAGGTCCACGCGCTGTGTGTGGCGGACACCTCCGGTCGCGTCGCCGACTACATCCCCGAACTGGCGGCCGCGAACCCCGATCGCTTCGGTATCTGCCTCACGACGGCCGACGGCCACGTGTACCAGGTGGGCGACACGGACGTGCCCTTCACGATCCAGTCGGTGTCCAAACCGTTCACCTACGCCCTCGCTCTCACCGATCGCGGCGAGACCGCGGTGGCCCGCAAGATCGACGTGGAGCCGTCCGGTGAGCCGTTCAACGAGATCAGCCTCGACCCCGTCACCGAGCGCCCGCGCAACCCGATGATCAACGCGGGCGCCATCACCTCCGCGTCGCTGGTGCGAGGCGCGACGCCCGACGAGCAGTTCGAACGGATCCGGGCCTCGTTCTCGCGGTACGCGGGACGCGAACTCGCCATGAACGCCGCCGTGCACGCCTCCGAATCACGCACCGGCCATCGCAACCGCGCCATCGGCCACATGCTGCGCTCCTTCGGCATCGTCGAGGGCGATCCCGACGCGATGGTCGATCTCTACTTCCGCCAGTGCTCGCTGGACGTCACGTGCCGCGACATCGGCGTCATGGCGGCGACCCTCGCCAACAACGGCCTCAACCCGTGTACCGACGTCCGAGCCCTCGAACCGGTGCTCGTCGAGCGTGTGCTGAGCGTCATGACGACGTGCGGCATGTACGACGGAGCCGGCGACTGGGTCAACCGCGTCGGACTCCCCGCCAAGAGCGGTGTCGCCGGTGCGGTGCTCGCGGTCCTGCCCGGTCAGCTCGGTATCTCGGTGTTCTCACCCAGACTCGACGCCCACGGCAACAGCGTGCGCGGAGTCAAGGCGTGCCGCGAGCTGTCCTCGCGCCTCGAACTGCACTTCCTCCACGTCGGCCGGGCCGCACGCAGCGCCGTGCGCGCCGAGTACACCGTCGCCGACTCCCCCTCGCGTCGCCGGCGCACCGCCGCCGAACAGGAGACGCTCGCGGCGCGGGGACGCCGAGTCCGCGTCTTCGAACTGCACGGCGATCTGCTGTTCTCCGCAGCGGAGAGCGTCGTACGAGCGGTGTCCACGGCCGTCGACCACGGCGCCGACGACGGGAGCGCACTCGACGGCGTGATCCTGGACATGCGTCGGGTCGACGAGGTGAGCGACGTCGCCCGCTCGATGCTGGACACCCTCGCCGCCGGGCTCCGCCGACAGGGTTGTGCCGCCGTCCTGGTCGATCCCCGAGCTGCGATGGCGCACACCGTGTCGTCCCTGTCCGAACACGACGGCAGTGGCCGGGTCTTCGACGATCTGGACTCCGCACTGCGCTGGGGCGAGGACACCGTCCTCGACCGGTGGTGCGGCGGCGCACGGCAACCCACGGAGGTGACGGTCGATCAGCACCCGATCGTCACCGCGCTGGACGAGGCCCACCGCGATGCGATCACCTCCCGCACGACGGACGCGCAGTACAGCGCAGGCACCGTCATCGCCGAGGTCGGTGACGTGTCACTGGGTCTGGTGATGGTGCTGTCCGGCCGCGTCGCGGTCGACTTCATCGGCGCGGACGGCCGGGCCCGCGCCGTGTCGACGCTGTCCGCCGGCATGAGTTTCGGTGAGATGCCGTTGGTCCGGCGCTCGCGCTTCGGGCTCCGCATCACCGCGGTGAAGGACACCACGGTCGCGATCCTCGGCCCGAAGGAGTTTGACGCGCTGACCGAGAGCAACCCCGCTGCGAAGACAGCCTTGCTGGAGGTGCTTCTCGATCGCGCGTACGAGCAGGCCGAGTCGATCGTCGCCGCACTGCGCCGTTCCGGCGTCGTCTGAGCCGGCGGCTGCGCTCAGGCGTCGAGCGTGACCGCGGCGATGGGCGTCGTGGTGGGTGCGTCCGAACCGCTCTCGGGCTCGACCGTCACCGCCCACGTGGTCGCGTCGCTCAAGCCTGTGACGACGTGCTCGCGCGCGGGCGTGGCGGCATCGGCGGGGACGAGACCGGCCGGGCGCGGCGCGGGATCCTCTCCGATGAGCCACATCTCGAACACCTTGCCGTCGCCGGGCTCCGCGAGCCCGTCGAGCGTGACCACGGCGGCGTCCTGCGAGCGCGACCAGCGCACGGTGGCGGTACCGCCACCCTCGACCTCGACGGTGCTGGTCCTGATGTCACCGGCCGCAAGCACCTGCGACGTGGGCGACGACGGTGCGTCTCCCAGTTGCTGCGTGACCACGGCGCCGCCCACTCCGACGATCACGACGGCCGCCGCGGCTGCCGCGAGCACGCGCAGGCGTGTGCGGCGGCGATCGTCGAGCGACACCACCGGGGCGACCGGAGCGTCGTCGATCGAATCGGCCAGTGGCCGGGCATCACCCTGCGGAGTGCTCTCCACCGCGGCGAGAATGCTCGCACGCAACGACGAGGGCGGTTCCGCGGCCGTGGACGACGCGCTGAGCGCCATCGTCTCGTCGACCGACTCGACGATGCTCTCGAACCACGACCGCGTCGCCGCGTCCGACTGCGCGAGCCTGCGTTCGATGTCCGCCCTCTCGGCGGGGTCGATCGCGTCCAGTGCGTAGGCGTAGGCGTCGTCCACCACGCTGTCGTTCATCTCGTTCACGTCCTGCATCGCATCCTGCTCCGACACGTCGTCGGGTGCGGACGCGTCGTCATGGCGGCGATGGCGACCTTCTCCGTCACTCACCGGTCTCCACCCCCAGACAATTCTTCAACTTGATCAGACCGTCCCGGATCCGGGACTTCACGGTGGGAACGGCCACGCCCAGGCGCTCGGCCACTTCCCGATACGTCAACCCGCTGTAGTACGCCATCCGTACCGATTCGCGTTGGGTCTCCGTCAGCGTGTCCAGGCATCGGACCACCGACTCCGACTCCAGGGTCTGGGTGACGGATTCGAGGACCTCGTCGTGCGCGGGACTGTGGGTCGAGGAGCCGTAGAGCGCCTCGCGATCCGTGCCGGACTGCTCCGACCGGACACGGTCGACGGCGCGGCGATGCGCCAACGTCATCATCCAGGCGAGCGGAGACCCCTGCGCGGGGTCGTATCGGTCGGCCGTCTTCCAGATCTGCAGGAACACCTCCTGCGCGGTCTCCTCGCTGAACCCGGGATCGCGCAGCACACGCAGCACCATGCCGAACACCCGAGACGAGGTCGCGTCGTACAGATCGGCGAACGCTCGGCGGTCACCGGTGGCGACACGTGCGAGCATCGCACGCAGTTCGTCGGCCTCGGCGACACGCCGACGCTTGAGGTCGGGATCGGGAACGGGGCACGACGGATCGGCGGTGTCGTCCGGGGCGCGTCGGTGCCGAGGCTCGCCGGCGCTCGGGTCGGCTGCGCTCGTACCTCCGGCGCTCACAGACCCCCACCTCGCTGCGAGACGTTCATCGTCGAGTTCATCGACCATGAGACTAGTGGCCATCGTCGTCATATCCTCACCCCCTCGGCGATCGTGGTCCTGCGCGTCGCGGTCCTGGCGTACGCGCCACCGGGTCATGGCGCCCACGTCGCCGGGCAATGGCGCCCACGCCACGGCGCGTACATCGTGCAGGAATCATTCGTCACCGGGGCGTGAGTGGATCGGTGACCGGCGTCTCCGGCGAAAAACCCGTTGCGGACCTGCAATGACTGCGGGACGCTCGTCGCACCGGATCGGACGATCCGGACATACCGATGAGATCGTGGCGGATCAGGAGTCAGCACTCACATGACGACACATGACGGGAAGGCCGGAGGCCGGCCGCTGGAGGACGGGAAGGCCGGAGGCCGGCCGCCGACGGACGGGAAGGCCGGGGGCCTGGCGATCGAGGCGGTCGGTCTGGTGAAGAGGTTCGGGGACACCGTGGCGGTGGACGGCGTGGATCTCGCCGTCCCGCGGGGCGGGGTCTACGGGGTGCTGGGGCCGAACGGGGCCGGCAAGACCACGACGATGCGCATGTTGGCGACGTTGACCGGCATCGACGGCGGGTCGGCCCGCGTGCTCGGCCACGACGTGGCGACGGAGTCCGACGCGGTGCGGTCGACGGTGGCGCTCACGGGCCAGTTCGCTTCGCTGGACGAGGACCTGACCGGAGTGGAGAACCTGGTGCTCCTCTCGCGGCTGTACGGGTTCTCGCGCCCGGCGTCGCGGGAGCGTGCCGATCTGCTGTTGGGCGTCTTCGATCTGGTGGAGGCCGGCGGCAAGCAGGTCAAGGCGTACTCCGGCGGTATGCGGCGCCGCCTCGACATCGCGGCGAGTCTGGTGGTCACGCCGGAGCTGATGTTCCTGGACGAGCCGACCACGGGTCTCGATCCCCGCAGCCGCAACCAGGTGTGGGAGATCGTGCGCTCCCTGGTCGCCGGCGGCACGACGGTCCTGCTCACCACGCAGTACCTCGACGAGGCCGATCAGTTGGCCGACCGGGTGGCAGTCATCGACCGGGGCCGCGTGATCGCCGAGGGCACCACCGGTCAGCTCAAGGCATCGGTCGGCTCGGGGTCGCTGCACGTCCGCGTCGCGGAACAGTCGCGCCGCGACGACGCCGCCGACGTCCTGCGCGCGACCCTGCACACCGACGTGACTCTCGAGTCCGATCCCTTCGCCGTCACAGCGCTGGTCGACGACACCGCCCTGGTGGCCCGCGCACTCGCGACGCTGTCGGACGACGGCATCGGCGTCACCACCTACGCCCTCGGGCAACCCAGCCTGGACGAGGTGTTCCTGGCACTGACCGGACGAACGACAGAACTGGAGGCGTCCTGAGAATGACCACCACCAACTCCCCCACCGCCGCGACGGGCACCGCGCAGCCGAGCATCGCCGAGTTGCTCCGCGACTCCGGTCCCCGTCCCGATCGACCGTCGTCGATGTCGGCGGCGCTCTCGTTCGGGTGGCGAGCCCTGCTGAAGATCAAGCACGTCCCCGAGCAGCTGTTCGACGTGACCATGTTCCCGGTCATGTTCACGCTGATGTTCACGTTCCTGTTCGGCGGCGCGTTGGCGGGCTCGACCAGTGCCTACATCCAGTTCCTGCTGCCGGGCATCCTGGTGCAGACCGTCGTCATGATCACGATGTACACGGGTCTGACCTTGAACAAAGACATCGAGAAGGGCGTCTTCGATCGGTTCCGGTCGCTGCCCATCTGGCGGCCGGCGCCGTTGGTCGGCGCCCTGCTCGGAGACGTGGTCCGCTACACCCTCGCCTCGACGATCGTGCTCGTGCTGGGTCTCGCGCTGGGCTTCCGGCCGGCGGGCGGCGTGCTCGGCGTGCTGGCGTCGGTGGCGTTGCTGCTGGCGTTCTCGTTCTGCGTCTCGTGGGTGTGGACGATGTTCGCGCTGATGCTGCGCAGCGAGACCGCGGTGATGAGCGTGTCCATGCTCGTGCTGTTCCCGCTGACCTTCGCCAGCAACATCTTCGTCGACCCGACGACGATGCCCGGGTGGCTGCAGGCGTTCGTGTCGGTCAATCCGGTGTCGCATCTGGTGACGACGCTGCGCGGCTTCGCCGACGGTGTGCTCGAGACGGACGCGCTGATGTGGACCGGCATCTGGTCCGTCGGACTGCTGGCGGTGTTCGGACCGATCACGATGCGCCTGTACAACGCCAAGTGACGCGTCAGTCCCGGACGAACGATCCGATGCACTCGACGTGGCTGGTCATCGGGAAGGCGTCGAACGCACGGAGATTCTCCAGGCGGTAGCCGTGCGAGAGGTAGAGCCCCGCGTCCCGTGCGAAGGACGCGGGGTCGCACCCGATGTGCACCACACGATCCGGGTGCGCACCGGCGACCGCCGCGATCACCTGTCTGCCGGCGCCGGATCGTGGCGGGTCGAGGACGACGACGGACGGCTGTGGCGGCAGGGATCCGATCGCGCGCTCGACGGGCGCTGCCTGCATCGACAGCTGCGGCAGGTCCGTCACCGCCGCACGCCCGTCCACCACCGCCCGGTGGGAGAACTCGACCGCTGCGACGGTGCCGCCCGGTCCGACCGCCTCGGCGACGACGGACGCGAAGGTGCCCGCACCGGCGTAGAGGTCCCAGGCCGTGTCACCGGGCCGAGCACCGGACCACTCCCGGACCACCTCGGCGTACTGCGTGGCAGCCGCCCGGTGAGCCTGCCAGAACCCCCACGAGTCCACGGTCCACTCGCGCGACCCGACGCGCTCGACGGCCCGACCCGAGCCCGCGCGCACCCGGTGCGCGCGGTCACCGGACTTCGCGGCGCGGCGCGACGAGGCGCCGCGACGACCGGTGTCGGCGCGCACGCGACGGTCGACGGCAGGAGCGATCTCCACGACGTGACGGGTCCCGTCGGAGTCCACGGCCACCGCGAGATCGGCGCCCGGCGTCCACGACCGGGCAGCCAGCCCGTCGTACATCCCCGGAACCGCTTGTGGGCAGGCCAGATCCGTCACGATGTCGGCGCTGCGGAGCCGGTGGAAACCGGGCCGTCCCTCGTCGTCCACACCCAACCGGATGCGCGTCCGCCAGCCGGTCTGATCACCGAGCGACTCCACCTCGACGGTGCGCTCGATGCCCCCGACGCGGCTCAACTGCTCGGCGACCACGGCCGCCTTGATCTGGCGTCCGGCCTCGGCGGTCGCATGGGAGAAGTCGCAGCATCCCGACCCACCGGGGCCGGAGATGGGACACAGCGGCGCGATGCGGTCGGGCGAGGCCTCCAGGATCTCGACGGCGTCCGCGCGGCAGAAGGACTTGCCGGTGTCCTCGGTGACCCGCGCCGTCACCAGCTCGCCGGGAAGGCTGTGCCGGACGAACATGACGCGGCCCTCGTGCCGTGCGACGCAGAAGCCGCCGTGTCCCGGCTTGCCCACGCGGACCTCGACGACCGCGCCGAGCCACGAGTCGGTCATCGTTCGGATCGCCGTTCGGCCGAGGTGGGCTCGTAACCACGACGGGACGAGCCCGGTGCGTTCTCGAGGCTCTCGCGCTTCGCCCGCTCGGACGAGTTGAGCTGCCAGGGCACGCTGGTGACCATGACGCCGGGCTGGAACAGCAAGCGACTCTTCAGTCGCAACGCACTCTGGTTGTGCAGCACCTGCTCCCACCAGTGACCCACCACGTACTCGGGGATGAACACGGTGACGACGTCGCGCGGTGAGTCCCGCTTGACCCGGCGCACGTAGTCGAGCACGGGCTTGGTGATCTCGCGGTACGGCGACTCGACCACCTTGAGCGGGACACTGAGGTCGCTCTTCTCCCACTCGCGCACCAGGGTGCGGGTGTCCGCCTCGTCGACGTTGACCGTGATCGCCTCGAGGGTGTCCGGCCTGGTCGCACGGGCGTACGCGAGGGCGCGGAGAGTCGGGCTGTGCAGCTTGGACACGAGCACGATGGAGTGTGTGCGGCTGGGGAGCACACCGTCCCACTCGACGTCGGCGAGCTCGGTGGCCACCGAGTCGTAGTGCTTGCGGATCAGTTTCATCAGTCCGAAGATCGCCAGCATCGCGATGATCGCGATCCAGGCACCCGCGAGGAACTTGGTCAGCAGGACGATCACCAGGACGGCGCCCGTCATGGCCAGGCCGATGCCGTTGACGACACGCGACCGCATCATCGACCGGCGCTGCGCAGGGTCGGTCTCCGTCCGCAACAACCGCGTCCAGTGCCGCACCATGCCGGTCTGACTGAGCGTGAACGAGACGAACACTCCGACGATGTAGAGCTGGATCAGCTTGGTCACCTCGGCGCCGAACATGACGACGAAGAAGATGGCGGCGGCCGAGAGGAACAGGATGCCGTTGCTGAACGCGAGCCGGTCGCCGCGGGTGTGGAACTGGCGGGGCAGGAAGCGGTCCTGGGCCAGGATCGACCCGAGTACGGGGAACCCGTTGAAGGCGGTGTTGGCGGCCAGCACCAGGATCAGCGCCGTCACGATGGTGATGAAGTAGAAGCCGGGCGTGAAGTGCCGGAACACGGCCTCGGCCAACTGCGCGATGAGCGTCTTCTGCTGGTAGTTCTCGGGAGCCCCGACGAGCTGGGTCGCCGGGTCCGCCGCGTACTTCACACCGATCTTCTCCGCCAGCAGGATGATGCCGAGCAGCAACGTGATGCCGATCGAGCCGAGCAGCAGGAGCGTCGTGGCGGCGTTGCGCGACTTCGGCTTGCGGAAGGCGGGCACGCCGTTGGAGATGGCCTCGACACCCGTCAGCGCCGCACACCCGGAGGAGAACGCGCGCGCCAGCAGGAACGCGAACGCGATGCCGTAGAGGTGACTGTCCTCCGCCTGCAGCTCGAAGTTCGACGACTCGGCCGACACGTCGTCGCCGAGGACGTACACCTGCACCAGGCCCCACACGAGCATGACGACCATGCCCACCATGAAGGCGTAGGTGGGGATCGCGAACGCGGTACCGGACTCGCGGACGCCGCGCAGGTTGATCGAGGTGATGAGCACGATGGCGGCGACCGCGAACAGCACCTTGTGCTCCGCGACGAACGGCAGGGCCGATCCGATGTTGGAGGCGGCGGCCGAGATGGACACGGCGACCGTGAGCACGTAGTCGACGAGGAGGGCGCTGCCGACGGTCAGGCCCGCGGTCGGTCCCAGGTTGGTGGTGGCCACCTCGTAGTCGCCACCGCCGGACGGGTAGGCGTGCACGTTCTGGCGGTAGCTCGCCACGACCACCGCCATGACGACGGCGACGGCGAGACCGATCCAGATGGAGAACGAGTACGCCGAGATCCCGGCGACCGACAGCACCAGAAAGATCTCTTCGGGCGCGTAGGCGACGGACGACATGGCATCGGACGCGAACACCGGGAGGGCGATGCGTTTGGGCAGGAGCGTGTGTCCGAGCGTGTCGCTACGGAACGGCCTACCCAGCAGCAGCCTCTTGGTGGCCGTCGAAAGCTTGGACACATCGCAGAGCGTAGGCCGTACCGGGCTCGACCGTGGGGCAGGGTGACCGATAGCGTTGCGCGAAGTCCCTCCCGGCAGCAATCACCTGGGCACCGTCCTCTCGACTCCCGAACGGAGCGTCTGTTGTACGTAGTCGTCATGGGGTGTGGCCGCGTCGGCTCCGCCCTCGCGGGTGCACTCACCCGCATCGGCCACGAGGTCGCGGTCATCGACCGCGATCCCACCGCGTTCCACCGGCTCGGTCCCAACTTCACCGGACGTCAGGTGATCGGCATGGGGTTCGACCGGGACGTGCTCGTCGAGGCGGGCATCGAGAAGGCAGACGCACTGGCCGCGGTGTCCTCGGGCGACAACTCCAACATCATCTCCGCGCGTGTCGCCCGCGAGACGTTCGGTGTCGAGCGCGTCGTCGCGCGCATCTACGACGCCAAGCGCGCCGCGGTGTACGAACGCCTCGGCATCCCCACGGTGGCCACGGTGCCGTGGACGACGGATCGATTCCTGCACACGCTGATCCACGACAACGAGCTCACCAAGTGGCGCGATCCGTCGGGCAGCGTCGCGGTGGCCCGCCTCGACATCGGCGAGGGATGGGTGGGCAAGGGCGTGACCGCGCTCGAGAGTGCGACCAAGTCCCGAGTGGCCTTCATCATCCGCTTCGGTGCCGGACTCCTGCCCGACCGCAAGACGGTGATCCAGGCCGACGACGAGGTGTGGATCGCGGCGGTCGACGGCATGGTCGCCGAGGCCGTGGCGCTCGCGAGCAACCCTCCGCCCGAGGACTGACGGCTCCTGCCTCACCTCGTGTCCGTCCCCGCACCAGACCTGTCACTCGAAGGATCCGTCATGAGAGTCGCCATCGCCGGAGCGGGAGCCGTGGGCCGTTCGATCGCCCGCGAGCTCCTCAGGTCCGACCATCACGTCCTGCTGATCGAACGCAAGGCCGACCACGTCGACCCGGCATCGGTCGAGGCGGCCGAGTGGATCCACGCGGACGCCTGCGAGCTGGCCACCCTCGAGGGCGCCGGCATCGAGTCGTACGACGTGGTCATCGCCGCCACGGGCGACGACAAGGCCAACCTGGTCCTGAGCCTGCTGGCGAAGACCGAGTTCGGCGTCGACCGAGTGGTCGCCCGCGTCAACGACCCGCGCAACGAGTGGCTCTTCGACGCGTCGTGGGGAGTCGACGTCGCCGTGTCGACACCGCGCATGCTGGCCTCGCTCGTCGAGGAGGCGGTCTCGGTGGGAGATCTGGTGCGCCTGATGACGTTGCGCCAGGGCAAGGCGAACCTCGTGGAGATCACGTTGCCGGCGAACACACCGCTGGCGGGCAAGCCGGTGCGCCGCATCACGCTTCCTCGCGACGTCGCGCTGGTCACCATCCTGCGCGGTGGCCGCGTCATCGTCCCGGAGAAGGACGACCCGCTCGAGGGCGGCGACGAACTGCTGTTCGTCACCACCGTCGACGTCGAGGACGAACTCCGCGAGGTGCTGGGACTCTCCCAGCGTTGACGGACAGGACCGACCGACAGCCGTCAGGGCTCGATGCGGTCCGCGTCCACGACCTCGGTGGTCTCGCTCTCCCGGTGCGTCGCTGCGGCCACGACAGCGTCGGCCCGTCGCACGGCCCAGAACGTGACGGCGAACGCGACCGCCGCGAGCGGCCAGCCCATCGCGATGCGGGCGACCGCGAGCCACCCGGTCTGGTCGGAGTCGTAGAGCTGCGATTGCACGACGTACCGCGCGACGAACACGAGAACCCAGGCGAACGTCGCGATGTCGTACGCGCGGACGGCGGCCCGATGCTCGCGCCAGGCCTTGCCGGTGCCGTTGAGGTAGCCCCACACGATGCCGACGAGCGGCCGACGAGCGAGGATCGAGACGAGGAACACCCCGCCGTACGCGAGCGAGGTGTAGATCCCGAACAGGAAGTAGCCCTTGGCGTCTCCGGTGCGGTAGGCGATGAACGCGCACACCGCCACGCCGAAGAATCCCGACACGGCCGGCTGGATCGGATCCCGCTTCACGAGGCGCCATACCAGGATCGCCACGGCCAGACCGAGGGCGGCCCAGATGGCCGCGGTGAGACCGGCGAGGGAATTGACCGGAACGAAGACCAGCACGGGCAGGGTGGAGAACACCAGTCCGCTGACCCCACCGAGCTGGGACAGGATCGTCTCGGGAGGCGCGTCCTCGGTGGGCTGACTGTTCGGTGACTCGCTCATGCAGTTCAGGGTGCCAGACGATGCGGCTCCCGAAGAACTAGTCCTCGGTGCGCAGCTCGTAGTACGGGTTGTAGATGACCTTGCGGCCCTCGCGCTCCCCCACGCGACCACGGACCAGCAACTGCGTGCCGGACTCGATGCCGGCGATCTTGCGTCGGCCGATCCAGATCAGTGAGATGGTGTCGGTGCCGTCGAAGAACTCGGCCTCGACGATGGCGTTGGCGGCCTTGCTGCACGTCTCGACGCTGCGGAGCCGTCCGACCATGGTGACCTCGTCACCGCGAGTGCAATCGCATGCTCGTTGGGCGCCGGACGCCTTCGACGTCGACTCCAACTCCTCGGCATCGAGTTGATCGATGTCCTCGGTCAACTTCCGGGCCATGCGGCGGAAGTATCCTGCGGCAGCGGGTGCCATGAGTGCTCCTGGAGCGGTTCGCGCGGGCCTTCCGCGGCGGATGTTCTGCTTCTGTCAGCGCCACTGTAGACCTTTCCGAGCACGCCTCACCACACCCGGCCGGTCGGGTCGGTGAACGCCACGAGAAGATGCGGACACCATGGAGACAACCACCGTCGTACTGCTGCCCGGCACCGGCTCCGACGCGTCGTTCGTCGAGGGGGCCTTCGGTGATGTCGTGGCGGATCTCGGCTGGTCGCTGCGGGTGATCGAGCCCGAACCCGCCGACGTCGTCGGGGGCTACGTGCGGGCGCTCGACCACGTACGAGGCGCCGTTCGAGGGGACCTGATCGTGGGCGGTGTCTCACTCGGCGCGGCGGTCGCGGCGCGGTGGGCGCTCGACCGTCGGGGCGCCGCGCAGGGCGCCGTCCTCGCGATGCCGGCGTGGACCGGATCTCCGGGCGACTCCCCCGCTGCGGTCGGTGCCGCCGCGACGGCGGCGACGCTGCGGGCCCACGGCCTCGATGCGTCGGTGGCGGCGATGGCGCAGTCGAGTCCGCGGTGGCTCGCCGAGGCGCTGACGCGGTCGTGGCGAGCACAGTGGCCGCTGCTGCCGACGGCGCTGGACGACGCCGCCCGGTACGTGGCACCCACCCTCGACGACCTGCGATCCCTCGCGGTGCCGGTCGGCGTGGTGGCAGCGATCGACGACCCGGTGCATCCGCTCGGTGTCGCGCAGGACTGGTGCGCGGCTCTTCCCACGGCGCACCTCGACACCTTCGCGCTCGACGTCCTCGCCGCGTCCCCGGGCGAGCTCGGCAGGCTGGGCGTCACCGCGTTCCGGCGTGCGACGGGCGGGTCCTAGTCGAGCTGCTCTCGCCGAGAACTCAGTCGAGCTGCTGCATCGCCGAACCGGAGGGCCCGCGCCGACGTTGCGCCTCGGCAGCGGCGTCCGCGTCGGGGGCCTGCTGCTGAGGTACCTGCTGCTGGGGTACCTGCTGCTGGGGTACCTGCTGCTGCACCGCCGCCCGGGCCTGCGCCTGTGCGGCAGCCATCTGCTGCTGCTGCGCGGCCGCGAGCTGCTGAGCGAGTGCCGGCGGCAGACTGATGGGCAACGGCGTCCGCACCGGGTGCGGATCCGAGCCGCGATCGACCACGGTCGCCGCCACGACGGCACGCGCCTGCTCGACCAGCGGCGATCCGGCCTCGACACTGCCTGCCGGTCCGCTCGCCACGCCGCGGATCATCCAGCGGTACCCGTCGACGCCGATGAAACGCAGATCCCCGCCGGCCGCGGAGCCCACCACCTCACGGCCCCACGGGCCGGTCTCGGTGGCCACCCGCGCGTTGTCGCGGCGCAGCGTGTCGGCCAACTCGGCGGCGACGTCACGCCACTGACCGGGCGACTTCGGAGCGGCGAAGGCCGCCACGGTGATGCGCCCGTTCGGAGTGACGATGTGGACGGCCTGGGGTGCGCCGGCCTGCGTCATCTCGACCTGCAGCTGTCCGCCGGCCGGAAGCATCAACAGCACGGACCCCAGGTCGAGCCGTCCCTCCGCGATGCTCTCGCGGTCGCCGTCCAGGTCGTCGATCGACCACGGCCCGGTGGTGTCGTCCGCCGTACCGTCCACCTCGTCGACCTCGTCCACCTCCTCGACCTCGACGTCCTGCGCGGAGTCGAGATCGGTGGCGTCGACGTCGTCGCGCCCCTTCTTCTTGCGTCCGAACATGCTCAGTTCTCCTTCTCGCTGGCGGTGACGGCATCGAGAACCGCGTGTCCGCCGCTGGAGCCGTAGCCGCCGACACCACGGGTGGTGTCGTCCAGCTCGGCCACCTCGACGAAGTCGGGCAGTTCGACCCGCTGCACCAGCAGCTGGGCGATGCGGTCCCCGCGCCGCAGTTCGATGGGGGTGCGTGGATCGTGGTTGATGAGGCAGACCATGATCTCGCCGCGATAACCGGCATCGACCGTTCCCGGCGTGTTGACCACCGACAATCCCGCTCGCGCGGCGAGGCCGGACCGGGGGTGGATCAGGCCGACGGTGCCGACCGGCAGCGCCACGGCGATACCCGTACCGACCATGGCACGCTCACCGGGTTCGATGACGACGTCGACGGTGGAACACAGGTCCACACCCGCGTCACCGGCGTGTGCACGGACGGGCAGCGGGATGTCCGGATCGAGTCGTCTGACGGCCACCGTCTCGACGGCCGGTGCCGATCCCTGGTCTCCGCGGGTCGTGCGTGTCGCCGTCTCGGCCGTCAGATCGCTCACATCGGTCGAGATTACTCGCCGATGCACCGTCGACCTCCCGCCCGTCCGACCCTCTACTCTGGAGAGGTGTCCGACGCAGCTTCGAGAGAGACCTCAGCAGATCACGCCACCCGGACGTCCGGGACGGCACACGACGGCGGGGGTGAGACGGTCGTCTACAGCGAACGGCTCCGCGTACCCGTCTGGTACTGGGTGGCCGCGATCGGCGTCGCGGCGATCCTGTCGGCCGAGGTGCACATGGGATCACCCGGCGTGATGGCCTGGCTGCCGTACGTGGTGCTGGTGCCGTTCGCGATCTGGGTGGTCTCGTACCTGGGCCGGATGCGCGTCGAGGTGACGGAGCAGAACGGCGAGCGCATGCTGCACGCCGGCAAGGCTCGGCTCCCCGCATCGGTGATCGATCGGGTGGCGGTGGTGCCGGGGACGGCGAAGAGTGCCGCCCTCGGACGCCAGCTCGACCCCTCCGCCTTCGTTCAGCATCGTTCGTGGGTCAAGCCGATGGTGTTGGTCGTCCTCGACGACGAGAACGACCCGACACCGTACTGGTTGGTGAGCACCCGGAACCCGGATGCAGTGGCTGCGGCTCTGACTCCGCAGCCACCGACCTCCTGACGGAGGTCTCCTCGGTCAGGCCGCGCAGTCGCGGCAGACCAGAACGCCGCCGTTGTCGGACGACAGCCGCGAGCGGTGATGCACCAGGAAGCAGCTCGAGCACGTGAACTCGTCGGCCTGCTTCGGCACGACACGCACGGACAGTTCCTCACCGGACAGGTCTGCGCCCGGCAGTTCGAAGGACTCCGCGGTGTCCGTCTCGTCGATGTCGACGACGGCGGACTGCGCCTCGTTGCGGCGTGCCTTCAGTTCTTCGAGGGAGTCCTCCGACACGTCGTCGGACTCGGTACGGCGTGGTGCGTCGTAATCGGTGGCCATGTTGTTCCCCTTACCTTCCTGCTGAGACCGGGTGTGCCCGGTCTCCTTCGATCGCCTTCATGGGGGATGTTCAAGACGTCGACCGCTTCTTGTTCGACGAACTCGTCCTCTGTCGGACTCACACCCTCGGATCCCGATGCAGGTCGTTCGTGTTCCTCGTCTGCTGTTCGTGGCAGAACATCGATCCGGTCGGACTTCTTCCCGACTTCCGCCGGGAGGATCTCCGTCCTTCTCGCTCACCTATTCGCAGCCGTCGTCCTGACGGATGACGGCCGGCGTGCGGGTGAGCCGACTGTGCCCGAATCCCCGTGACGGGAAACATTCGCTTGCTGCGGGCGTGCAGGCCCGAGGAGCCCGACCGGCCGTGAGTTCGATCCGCCGGGCCGCCAGACAATAGCCGACGACGAGCCGGTGTGGAAAACACCCTGCCCAGCGCGGTGTGTCGTGGCGCGAACGGCTCCCGCAGGAACCGCATCTCACCTGTTCACCCCGCCCAACGCCGTCGACCGTGCAGACGTTCCCACCCGCCGTGCGTCGCGCGTCACATGCCGGCGCGGCCCACTACAGTGAGCGAGTCACCGCCCGTGACACGACAGCGCGACACGTATCAGCAGAAGGGCACGCTCCCGTGGTCTCACTCATCACTCACGGCTCCTCGACCGACGACAAGGGGCGGCCGTACGCGCGGCGTCGGGCCTTCCCGATCCTCGTGGTGCTCGTCGTGCTCGCCCTCGCCGGTGCGGCCGTGTGGGTGAACATCCTGACCACGACCGAGACCGGCACGGACGCCGTCGCCTGCAACGCCCCCCAGCCGGCCTCCGATCCCGCCGCCCCCGCGGCCGCCGAGCCCGGCAGCGTCGTGGACGCCTCGGCGGTCACGGACACCCAGCCCGCCCCGTTGTCCGCCACCCGCGTGCGCGTGTTCAACGCGAACGGACAGGGCGGCCAGGCCGCCGAGATCGCCGCCGATCTCAGCGATTTCGGCTTCGCCAGCGCACCGGACGTGCAGGTGGGCAACGACCCGGTCTACGTCGACCAGAACATGCAGTGCATAGCTCAGATCCGGTTCGGCGCGGCCGGCGTGGCCACCGCTGGCACCGTCGCACTGGTCGCGCCGTGCGCCGAGTTCGTTCAGGACACCCGCGAGGACGACACTGTGGATCTCGCGCTGGGCACCAACTTTCGTGCGCTGGAACCGAACACCGACGGCGAGGAGGTCATCCGCTCGCTCGCGGACGTGGCTCCGGGCGCCGCGGCACCGAACCTGGACGTCGATCTGCTCGCCGCCGCGCACCGCGTCAACTGCTGACGCGGATCAGGCCTTCGCGATGGCGGCGACGCCACCGAGACGGTCGAGTACGGACAGGAACCCGTCTGCCACACCTTCCGCCACGGCGATCGTCACCTCGCCGTCGTCGCTGCGGGAGTGCGGCGACGGAGTGATCACCCGCGCACCCGCCTCCGCCGCGACCAGAGCGCCAGCCGCCCAGTCCCACGGGCTGAGCCCGTGCTCGAAGTGGGCGTCGACGCGCCCCGCCGCCACCATGCACAGATCCAGTGCCGCCGAGCCGATGCGACGAACGTCCCGCACCTCGGGGAGCAGAGCCGCGATCAGCGCGCCCTGACGGCGGCGGCGCGCCGCGTCGTACCCGAATCCCGTGGCCACCAACGTGAGTGCCACGTCGTCGATGTCGTTGACTCGCAGGCGCACCCAGTCTCCGCCCGCGTCCGAGCACCACGCGCCGCCGCCGAGCGACGCCGCGTACGTGCGATCCCCCACCACGTCCTCCACGGCGCCCGCCACCGACGCACCGTCGATCTGCGCGGCCACGGAGACCGAGTAGGCCGGGATGCCGTAGAGGAAGTTCACGGTGCCGTCGATCGGATCGAGGACCCACCGGACACCGGACGGGGCGATGTCCTCCCCGCCGCCCTCCTCGCCCAGTACCGCGTCGTCGGGACGCAGCCGGCTCAACAGGTCCCGGATGACGTGTTCGGTCTCGGTGTCGACCACCGTCACCGGATCGGTGGGCGTCGACTTCGACCGGACGGCGTCCACCGCCGCACCGCCCGCGCCGAACACCTCCGGCCGACGCCGACGTACGTGGCGTCCCGCCTCACGTGCGACGTCGACGGCGATGCGGCGCAACATCTCCGGGTCGAGCGTGCCCGTCGAGTCGTCCTGCGGCAGATCGTCATGAGGAGTCACCCGGTAATCCGAACACATCGGGCGGCGGAACGGTACGGCGCGCCACCCGCCGCGGTGCCGCGCGACCGGGAACGCCGTCAGCAACTAGGGTGACGTGCGCGCACCAGATCTCGCACGAACGCGCCGGTCGCCGACGCGTGCGTACGCCACCAGGAGGTTCTGTCATGACGAACGACCACACCGAACCCGGCCCGGTCTCCATCGCCGGGAAGACGGGCTCGCACCCCGAGGGCCGAGGCTTCGGTGTCGACGTCGGTGGCAGTGGCGTCAAGGGTGGCGTGGTCGATCTCGCCACCGGCGAACTGATCGGCGAGCGCTACAAGATCGAGACCCCGCAACCGTCGACTCCCACGGCCGTGGCCGAGACGGTCGCGGCCATCGTCGACCACTTCGAGTGGACCGGGGACGTGGGCATCACCCTCCCCTGCGTCGTCACCGGTGGCGTGGCGCGAACCGCCGCGAACGTCGACAAGGGCTGGATCGGGACCGACGCCGGCGCGCTGTTCCGCGACCATCTCGGGGGTCGTTCGGTGACCGTGCTCAACGACGCCGACGCCGCGGGCATCGCGGAGGACAAGTTCGGCGGCGGCAAGGACTCCAAGGGTGTGGTCATCCTGCTGACCTTCGGCACCGGCATCGGATCCGCGATCCTGCAGAACGGCGTCCTCCTGCCCAACACGGAGCTCGGGCACATGGAGGTGGACGGCAAGGAGGCCGAGCACCGCGCCGCGTCGTCGGTCAAGGACGACAACGGACTGTCGTACAAGGCGTGGGCCAAAGAGGTCTCGCGCGTGCTCGAGCGCATCGAGGATCTGTTCTGGCCGGACCTCTTCATCGCCGGCGGCGGCATCAGCCGCAAAGCCGAGAAGTGGATCCCCCTGCTCACCAACCGCACCCCGGTGCAACCCGCGACGCTGCGCAACGCCGCCGGAATCGTCGGCGCGGCCCTCGCCGCACAGTCCGGTGTGGCGCCCTGATTCTCGCCGAGGGCGGACACGCGCCCCTCTGACCTGCGCCGCGTCGGCTCGCCGATGCGCGATGTGACTCACACCCCACTGCCGGTGAGCCGGGAACCTCGGCGTCCTCCCGCGCGTTGGTGCTGTGCACTCGCGGCGGTCGTTACAATGGTCCACGCCCCGGTTTCACGCCGGGAAATCCACAGACCTCTCCGCCGGATCATCACTCTGGCGTGACGCCGCACGACACCGTCACGAAAGGGCGTACGTGGCAGCCATCGATATTCGTCAGACCGCGGACACCGCGCCGGCAGTAGACAGCACTCCGGCCGTCGACACCGCGTCGGCCGACGGCACCGCACCCGGCGCCGTCGGAACCGCACCCGCGAAGGCCCCGGCCAAGAAGGCGGCCCCGCGCAAGGCAGCAGCCAAGAAGGCCGCGCCGCGCAAGGCCGCAGCGAAGAAGACCGCAGCGAAGAAGGCGACGTCTCCTGCGACCGGCGACGACGCCGACGAGCCCACCGCGGACATCGAGGACATCGACGTTCCCGAGGGCGAGCTCGCAGCCGAGTCGGACGTCGTCGAGGTCGTCGCCGTCGGCGACGAGGTCGAGGACGACGCGACCACCGAACCCACGCCGGAGGACAAGGCGTCGGGCGACTTCGTGTGGGACGAGGAGGAGTCCGAGGCGCTGCGACAGGCCCGCAAGGACGCCGAACTCACCGCCTCCGCCGACTCCGTCCGCGCCTACCTCAAGCAGATCGGCAAGGTCGCCCTCCTCAACGCCGAGGAGGAGGTCGAGCTCGCCAAGCGCATCGAGGCCGGTCTCTACGCCGTCCAGCTCATGGCCGAGTCCGCCGAGAAGGGCGAGAAGCTCCCCGTGGCCCAGCGCCGCGACATGACCTGGATCTGCCGCGACGGCAACCGGGCGAAGAACCACCTGCTCGAGGCCAACCTGCGCCTCGTGGTGTCACTGGCCAAGCGCTACACAGGCCGCGGCATGGCGTTCCTGGACCTCATCCAGGAGGGCAACCTCGGTCTGATCCGCGCGGTGGAGAAGTTCGACTACACCAAGGGCTACAAGTTCTCGACGTACGCGACGTGGTGGATCCGTCAGGCCATCACCCGCGCCATGGCGGACCAGGCCCGCACCATTCGTATCCCGGTGCACATGGTCGAGGTCATCAACAAGCTCGGACGCATCCAGCGTGAGCTCCTGCAGGACCTGGGTCGTGAGCCCACTCCCGAGGAACTCGCCAAGGAGATGGACATCACGCCCGAGAAGGTGCTGGAGATCCAGCAGTACGCTCGCGAGCCGATCTCCCTCGACCAGACCATCGGCGACGAGGGCGACAGCCAGCTCGGCGACTTCATCGAGGACTCCGAGGCCGTCGTCGCCGTCGACGCGGTGTCGTTCACCCTCCTGCAGGACCAGCTCCAGTCGGTTCTCGAGACTCTCTCCGAGCGCGAGGCGGGTGTCGTGCGACTGCGTTTCGGCCTCACCGACGGCCAGCCGCGCACGCTCGACGAGATCGGCCAGGTCTACGGGGTCACGCGTGAGCGCATCCGACAGATCGAGTCGAAGACCATGTCGAAGCTGCGGCACCCGAGCCGGTCGCAGGTGCTGCGCGACTACCTCGACTGACAGTTCCGCACCTCACCCGACGGCGACGAACGTCCCGTCGTCGTCGGGCAGGTAGGGCTGCACCTCGACCACCGCGGTGAGCGGGACCGGTCCGTAGAGGTGTGGGAACAGCATCGAACTCGGATCACCGGGTACTCCCGGCTCCCACTCCAGCCGGTCCTTCAGTCGAGTGGGGTCCAACGACAGCAGCACGATGTCCCGGCGCCCGGCGAACAGCCGGTTGGCCGGGAGATGAACCTGCTGCGGCGTCGACAGATGGACGAACCCCTGCTCGGCGAGCGACGCGGGTGCCACCTCCCCCGCGGCCACACTCGCCTCCCAGTCCGCCGCCGGGCACATGTGCACCAGGATCTCGGTCATCGGCCGTCCTCTCGTGTCGGGTCCTGCAGTCGCGTCGTGTCGGCCGGCGGCGCCGGTCGTGCGCGTCGTTCCACACCGCCCAGCGCGACGGCGACGATCACACACAGGATGCCCGCGAGTTCGGCGATCGAGGGCACCTGCCTCAGCACCACGACGCCGACCACCGTCGCAGTGGTGGGCAGCAACGCGAGCAACAACGCGAACCGTGCCCGTCCGACCGTGCGCAGGACCACCTGGTCGAGCGCGTAGGGGATCACGCTCGACAACACACCCACCCCGACACCCAGCAGCCACGTGGACGGCGCGGTGAACACCGACGGATCGTCGAGTACCTGGGGCGTCAACGCGAGCGGGGCGAGGATCACCGACGCCACCGCCATGCCGACGGCGAGGGAGTCCAGCCCGTCGCCCGCCGTCGCGACCGACTTCCCGAGCACCACGTAGCCGGCCCACAGTCCGGCGGCGAGGAGTGCGAAACCGACCCCGACCAGGCCCACGTCGAATCGCGCTCCGGCCACCAGCGCGACTCCCGCGACCACCAGGACGAGTGCGAGCACGTCGCGAGCGCGCCGCGATCCGAGTGCGGCGACGAGGACAGGACCGAGGAACTCGATCGCCACGGCGGTGCCCAACGGGATGCGGGCGATCGCCTCGTAGAACGCCAGGTTCATTCCCACCGTGACGACACCGAACCCACCGGCCACCGCGATGGTGCGGGCCGTCCATCGCGTGCGCCAGGGACGACGCCAGGCCAGCAGAACGGCCGCTGCGCCTGCCGCGCGCAGCCACGCCACGGCCGCCGGCGAGATGGTGTCGAACAGATGGACGCCGATGGCGGCACCGAGATACTGCGCGAGCGCTCCGACCACGAAGACGAACGGCACCGACCACGGCGGGAACGAACGCCCCACCGACGCGAGGCCGCGCGCGTCCACATCCGTCATGGTCGAACCGTATCCACCGGTCGCGACACGGGCGCACAGGGGCGGGTGCGTTCTGCCGACAGCGAACGATGCTCGAGAGGGACGTGGTTCACCAGCATGTTTCGTGTCTGTGACAACACACGGCCATCCGCGTGGGAACAACGCACGAACCCCATACGTCTGTAAGAGTGAACGAACCGCGTCGAACCGACGTGGCGGACCGACCCCAGGACCGTGGTAGTCACGGTCAGTACGGAGGAGTCATGCCCGATTTGTTGACCGACACCACCCTCACCGCTGCCGACAGGTGTGATCGTTGCGGAGCGGGAGCGCGGGTGCGTGCCGTCCTCCCCACCGGCGGAGAACTGCTGTTCTGCCGTCACCATGCCAACGAGCACGAAGCGCGTCTCCTCGAGATGAACGCCACCATCGTCGCGGACGCGGATTCCGACGCCATGGCGTGATGACCGGGGCACTCGGTCCCACAGCATCAGCACTCGACTCCTGACACCACGAAGGGCGGCCACCGATCCGGTGGTCGCCCTTCGTCGTGCGCGGGGCTCGTGCAGTGATGCGGTCACCACGAACGCAGGGCCGAGATCCTCTCGGTGAGCTGCTCCGCCGTCGCGATCGCGGTGGGCGGCCCACCACAGCTCCGTCGGAGTTCGCCGTGGATGATGCCGTGGGCCTTGCCGGTGCGGTGGTGATGCATCGCCACCAGGCCGTTGAGCTCCTTACGCAGATCGGCCAGCTTCGCGGCGTCCGCGGACCGCCCGGCGGGCGGGAGGGTGACCGGAGCCGGAGTCTCCGTGGGCATCGCCGGGCGTGCCAGCTGCGTCTCCTGCCGTTTCCGCAACAGCGCGCGCATCTGGTCGCCGTCCAACAGGCCCGGCAGGCCGAGATAGTCCGCCTCGTCGTCGCTGCCCGAGAACGTCGCGGTGCCGAAGGAGGAGCCGTCGAAGATCACCTGGTCGAGCTCTGCGTCGGCACCGAGCGACGTGAACGCCTTCTCCTCCTCGCCGGGCTCGTCCTTCTGCTGGTTCGCCTCGATGAGCAGATCGTCGTCGAGACCGTCCTTCTCCCGGTGCGGCTTCCCGATGACGTGGTCGCGCTGCGCCTCGAGCTGGCTGGCCAGGTCCAGGAGCACCGGCACCGAGGGCAGGAACACGCTCGCCGTCTCACCCTTGCGGCGAGAACGCACGAAGCGCCCGACGGCCTGGGCGAAGTACAGCGGTGTGGAGGCGCTGGTCGCGTAGACGCCGACCGCGAGGCGCGGGACGTCCACGCCCTCCGACACCATGCGCACGGCCACCATCCAGGTCGACGTTCCCGCGCCGAACTCGGCGATGCGGGCCGAGGACCCGGGATCGTCGGACAGCACGAGCGTCGGGGTCTCCCCCGTCGCCGCCTCGAGGATTCCCGCGTAGGCGCGCGCGGTGGTCTGATCCGACGCGATGACGAGGCCACCCGCGTCGGGAATGCCGCCCTGCCGGAGTTGGTGCAGCCGGGTGTTGGCCGCGGCGAGCACCGACGGCACCCACTCACCGGACGGGTCGAGAGCGGTACGCCAGGCCCGCGCCGTCTGCTCGGCGCTGAGCGGCTCCCCGAGACGGGCGGCGAACTCCTCGCCCGCACTGTTGCGCCAGCGTGCCTCGCCCGAGTACGCGAGGAAGACGACCGGCCGCACGACACCGTCCGCCAGCGCGTCGGCGTAGCCGTAGCTGTGGTCCGGGCGCGACCGGGGCAGGCCCTCGTCGTCCGGCTCGTAGTTCACGAAAGGAATGGGGCTGTCGTCGCTGCGGAAGGGCGTTCCCGTCAATGCCAGGCGGCGCGTCGCGTCGCCGTAGGCCTCGCGGATGCCCTCGCCCCAGCTCTTGGCGTCACCGCCGTGGTGGATCTCGTCGAGAATCACGAGCGTCTTGCGGTTCTCGGTCCGCACCCGGTGGCGGGAAGGGTGCGACGCCACCTGTGCGTACGTGACGACGATGCCGTGGAAGTCGCTGGACGTCTGCCCGGTGCTGTTGGAGAAGCGGGAGTCGAGGGCGAGTCCGACGCGCGCCGCCGCCTCCGCCCACTGGTGCTTGAGGTGCTCGGTGGGAGCGACGACCGTGACCTGGTCCACGGTGCGGTCGCTCAGCAGCTCGAGCGCCACGCGGAGCGCGAACGTGGTCTTGCCGGCTCCCGGAGTGGCGACGGCCAGGAAGTCGGTCGGACCCGCCGACAGGTACTTCGTGAGCGCTCGCCGCTGCCAGGCGCGCAGTGGCGGCAGGGCGACTCCGGCCGGCCCTGTCACAGGGAGACCTCCTGCGCTGTCGACCTTCTCGCCGATCTCGGCCGTCATGAACGGGCCTCGTCCGGCGCCGTACGTCCACCTGAAAGGATGCGAACCACCCGTGGCATGGAACTCCCGTTCGGCTCGTCGTCTCGTGTGCACATCCGTCGATCAGACTATCGCGGACGTCGGCGCGCCCACCAATGCGCACGTCGCCGCCGGTGCCCGCGACGGCGACACACCGGGCCGGGACGTGCCCGAGCGACGCCGGTGGGCCATGCTGGAGTCATCATGAGCGCACCCGCCGACAACACGTCCGATCGGGACACCGCGGCAGCGTCGACGCCCGACGGAGAGCCGGGGCCCGGTCCCGTCCCGGGACGGCCGCTGCGCACGGCCTGGCGCGTCGTCGCGAGGACGGCGGGCAAGGCGTGGGACGACTCCATCTTCGGCAAGTCCGCCACCGCCGCCTTCTGGCAGACCCTGTCGCTGCCGCCGCTGGTGCTCGCACTCCTCGGCAGCCTCACCTACATCGCGGGGTGGTTCGGACCGAACACTCTCGACATCATCGAGTCGAAGATCGTGACGTTCAGCTCCACGCTGTTCAGCGACAACGTCGTGGACGAGATCATCGCCCCCACGCTGACGGACATCCTCAACAGCGGACACGGTCCCGTCGTGTCCGTGGGCTTCCTGCTGTCGTTGTGGGCCGGCTCGTCGGCGATCTCCACCTTCGTCGACTCCATCGTCGAGGCACACGGTCAGCAGGACGCGCGCAACCCCGTGTGGCAGCGCATCTTCGCTCTGCTGCTGTACGTCGCGTTCCTGATCGTCGCGGTGTTCGTCCTGCCCCTCGTCGCGCTGGGGCCCACCATCATCGGTCGGGTGCTGCCGTCGTCGTGGTTCGAGATCGGCTCGCAGGTGATCGACATCGCGTACTACCCGGGTGTCGGACTGCTGCTCATCGTCGGCCTGACGACGCTCTACAAGGTGGCTCTGCACACCTCGCTGCCGTGGCACCGCCTGCTCGGCGGATCGCTGCTGGCCGGAGTGTTCTTCATGCTGGCGAGTGCGGTGCTGCGCACCTACCTGTCCTGGGTGACCGGAACGGGCTACACCTACGGCGCGCTCGCGGCTCCGATCGCCTTCCTGCTCTTCACGTTCTTCCTGGGATTCGCGGTGGTGCTGGGGGCGGAGTTCAACGCCACGGTCCAGGAGTTCTGGCCGGCGCGCGCCACACGCATGGACCAGGTCAAGGGATGGATCGCCGAGAAGGCAGCCGATCCGGGTGCGGGCACCGTCGGCGCTCTCGGCCGGCTGGCCACCGGCCCGATCCGCATCGCACGGTCGGATCGGGACGGCGGCGAGTCACCGGAGAAGCGTCAGGTGACGCGTGATCGGCAGGATCACTCGCCCTTGCGCAAGCCGTCGTAGACCTTCTTGCAGTCGGGGCACACGGGTGACCCGGGCTTGGCCGACTTCGTGACGGGAAAGACCTCGCCGCACAGTGCGACGACGTGGGTGCCCATCACCGCGCTCTCGGCGATGCGGTTCTTCTTCACGTAGTGGAAGAACTTCGGAGTGTCGTCGTCGGTGGTCTCGTCGGTGCTGACGTCGGGGCGTTCCTTGGTCTGCGTGCTCATGCATCGATTATGACGGTTGTTCCCGACACGCGCGTCGCACATCTCACCACCTCCGATTACTGCACACTTCGTTCAGTAGTGACACAGTGGAGTCATGGCACACGACGGCATCTCACCCCGCGACAGCGTTCGCGAGGCCGTACTGATCACCGAGGCACGAACGTCGGTCGAGGAACAGCACCGAGCGCGCGTGCGCAAATACCTCTTCATCATGTCTTTCCGTATCCCGGCGCTGGTCCTCGCGGCGCTGTCGTACGGCGCGTGGCAGAACCCGTGGATCGCCATGGCCATCGTCGGCGTGTCCATTCCTCTCCCGTGGATGGCAGTCCTGATCGCCAACGACCGACCGCCGCGGACCGCGGACGAGCCCAGCCGCTACGGCTGGCGGGCGACCGACTCCACCGCGCTGGAGGCCCGCAGCCACCCGGTGGTGAACCTCGACGAGGAACCCGATCTCGACCGCCGCGCGATCTCGAATCCGCGCGCCACGTCCTGAGACGGGTCCGTCCCGAGATCGGTCTGCTGACACACTGACGCGGTGACCGACTCGAACCACCGCACCTCGCCTCCCCCGTCCGTCCCGGTGGACGCGGACCGCCTCGTCGACCTCGCGTCCACGTTGCGGGTCGCGTTCGACCGAGCGGACTTCACCGCGGACGGGATCCTGGAGGCACTGGGCGACTCGGTTCATGCCGCGTTGGGACGTGGCGAACCCGCACCGGTGCGACGCCGGTGCGGAGAACTCGGTCCCCTCGGCACTCTCGTCCTGCTGTTCCTGCTCTCCGACGACGTGGCGATCGACGCCGCGACCACCGCCCTCGCGCCGACGACACTCGACGGAGCGGTCGCTGCGGGCCTCCTCGAGACCGGCAGCGGCACCGTGCGCAGTCTGCTCGACATCCGCCCCCTCGATCTCGGCACGGGCACGCGGTGGGTGGTGTCCGACATCGATGGCAGCATGCGCGACGTCCGTATCGGATCCGATCACGTGCTCGGCGTCGGTCACGCGTCGCTGTCGCTGGTCCGCGGGACACCCACCCGTGTCGACGGGAGTCCGCCCACCGTCCTGGATCTCGGTACCGGCTGCGGCATCCAGGCGCTCCACGCGGCGCCGTACGCCCGGTCGATCACCGCCACCGACGTCAGCGATCGGGCCATCGCCCTCACCCGCATGACGGCTGCCCTCAACGGTCTGGACTTCGAGACGATCCCGGGCTCGTGGTTCGCACCCGTCGCGGGGCGGACCTTCGATCGCATCGTCGCCAACCCGCCCTTCGTCGTCGGATCGGGCCGAGTCTCCCACTCCTACCGCGATTCCGGCCTGGACCTCGACGGTGCCAGCAGCCTCGTCGTGGGAGCGGCACCGGACCATCTCGCTCCCGGCGGGACCGCGTCGTTGCTCGCCTCCTGGGTTCACGTGGACGGTGAGGACTGGCGGTCACGGGTCGCCTCCTGGCTGCCGGACCACGGTGTCGACGCGTGGATAGTGCAGCGCGACATCGCGGACCCCGCTCTCTACGTGGGCACGTGGCTGCGGGACGGCGGACTCGATCTGCGAGACCCGGCCGTCGACGAGACGGCGACCGCCTGGCTCGATCACCTCGACGCCGCCGGCGTCACGGGTGTCGGCTTCGGCTTCGTGTACCTCCGCCGGACCGACCGGCCCACCAGCGTCCTCGCGGAGGACCTGATGCACGGGTACGAGGATCCCCTCGGCGACGAGGCACTCGACGTCCTGGACCGGGTGGACTGGCTCCGCACACACGATCTGCTCGACGAGTGTGTGGCCGTCGCCCCGACCACGGCACTCGAGGAGGTCTCCACCCCCCGATCCGGACGGTGGGTGGACCACCGTCGTGCGCCGGGTCCACCGCGGCGACGGGCCCGCGTGGTCCCACGAGATCGACGCGGACGGGGCGGCACTCCTGGCCGGGATGCGCGCGGGCGGACCGACGGTCGGCGACCTCACCGAGCTTCTCGCGGCCGCACGCGGTGTGGACGCCGCGGAGCTGACGGACTCGGTCGTCGCGTTGGTCGCGGGGCTCGTCGTGCACGGGTTGGTGATCCCCACCTGAGCCGAGCAGTCGTTTCTCTCAGCAACTTCTCAGGGCTGAGGTGGTGAAACCGCAGCTCAGAGTGTTTGACGGAGGTGGGCTTCGGGAACTTTTCTGACGTGTCCCGGCGTTGTAGCCAGTGAGACACCACCGATCAGGAGGCACGTCATGACCAGCCCCACCACCATTCGCCCTCGACCGAGTGATGCCGACCTGGATGCACAGAGCCCGGCAGCGGACCTCGTTCGCGTCTACCTCAACGGTATCGGCCGCACGGCTCTGCTGACGGCCGCGGAGGAAGTCGATCTGGCGAAGAAGATCGAGGTGGGTCTGTACGCGACCCATGTGCTCGCGACCGGCAAGCGCCTCTCCCCCGCCAAGAAGCGTGACCTCGCGCTCATCGTCCGCGAGGGCCAGTCCGCTCGGGCACACCTCCTCGAGGCCAACCTCCGTCTCGTCGTCTCACTCGCCAAGCGCTACACGGGCCGCGGGATGCCGCTGCTGGACCTCATCCAGGAGGGCAACCTGGGTCTGATCCGTGCGATGGAGAAGTTCGACTACGCCAAGGGCTTCAAGTTTTCGACGTACGCCACCTGGTGGATCCGTCAGGCCATCACCCGCGGCATGGCGGACCAGAGCCGCACCATCCGTCTCCCCGTGCACCTGGTGGAGCAGGTGAACAAGCTCGCGCGGATCAAGCGTGAGCTGCACCAGCAGCTCGGCCGCGAGGCCACCGACGACGAGCTCGCCGAGGAGTCCGGCATCCCGGTCGAGAAGATCGCGGATCTGCTCGACCACAGCCGAGACCCGGTGTCGCTCGACATGCCCGTCGGCAGCGACGAGGAGGCGCCGCTGGGCGACTTCATCGAGGACTCGGAGGCCACGTCCGCCGAGAACGCCGTGATCGCCGGGCTGCTGCACACCGACGTGCGCAGCGTGCTCGCCACGCTGGACGAGCGTGAGCAACAGGTCATCCGGTTGCGCTACGGCCTCGACGACGGTCAGCCGCGCACCCTCGACCAGATCGGCAAGCTGTTCGGCCTCTCGCGTGAGCGCGTACGCCAGATCGAGCGTGAGGTCATGGGCAAGCTGCGTCAGGGCGACCGCGCCGAGCGACTGCGGTCCTACGCCAGCTGATCGTCCCCCGCATCACGAGACAGGCCCCCGGCTCTGGCCGGGGGCCTGTCGTCGTTCACGGCCTCAGCGCAGGCGACGGGGGCCCAGATCGATACGGCTGGGCTCGGGCCCGATGCGGATCCGTGCGTCGGTGGTCTCCGCGCCACTCGGTGACGCGAGGACCGGGTCGCACACCAGCTCGCGCACCTCGGACAGATCGTCCGCCAGTGTGGAGACCCGGAGCACGACGTCCACCAGCGCGCCCTTGTTCACCGGGGACGCGGTGCGGTACCCCGACAGCATCGGCGCGGCCCGCGGCGCGTCGATGAGCTCCGCGGCTTCCCTCTCGGTGAGTGGGAGCACGCGGTACGCCCTGTCTCCCAGCAGATCCGACATGATGCCGGACAACCCGAACGACACCAGTGAGCCGAACGACGGATCGTCCTGGACCCGCACCAGGCACCCGATCCCCTTGGTCGCCATCCGCTGCACCTGCATCACCGGGGTGCCCGATGCCTCGAACAGATCCCGGTACGCGCGGGCGACGGCGTCCGGCCCCACGACGTCGAGGCGGACACCGCTCAGGTCGGGGCGGTGTCGCCACTGATCGCCGGTGGCCTTCACCGCGACGGGTCCTCCCAGCTCGCGAGCCGCCTCCACCGCCTCGGCCTCGTCCGTCACCGTGCGGAAGTCGGCGATCTCCACGCCGTAGCACCGCAGCAACTGCTCGGTCTCGACGTCCGAGAGCCACCGCCCCGACGGACTGGCCGCCATCCAGCCGGCCACCAGTGCGCGCGCCGCGTCGGCGTCGACGCCGCCGGGCCGCACCACGCTGTCGGCCGGTCGATTCAGCCACGAGGCGTACCGCCACGCCTTCTGCAGCGCGTAGACCGCCCGCGCCGGGTCGGGATAGGACGGCACCGATCCGCGGATCGGCGTTCCGTCGTCGCCGCGGACCGCCAGTACGTCCGGAATGCCCTCGGCGGCGAGGAAGGTCGTCAGCACCGGCTTGTCGGCGCCGCGGACCGCCGCGCCGAGTGCCTCGGCGTAGGAGGCGACACGGACGGCGACCGGAGGCACGAAGACCGCGAGAACGGTGTCCACGTCGTCCGACCGCAGCGCCGTGGTGACCGCGGCCGCGAACTCCTCGGGCGTGGCCTGCGCGCCCACGTCGACCGGGTCCGGTGCTGTCATGCCGCTGTCGCGTGCGGCGTCGACGGCGAGGACGCCGAGCGCCGTCGAGTTGCCGACCACCGCGACCCGCGGACCTGCCGGCAGCGGCTGATAACCCAGAAGGATGGCGCAGTCGAACAGTTCCGCGATCGAGTCGACCTGGATCACCCCCGCCTGCTCGAAGAGGGCACGCACGATCGTGTCGTCTATGTCCGTGCCGGTCGCCAGCGCGGGCGGCACGGCTCCGCGTCCGCTCTTGACCGCGACGATCGGCTTGGACCGCGCGACCCGGCGCGCGATGCGCCAGAACTTGCGGGCGTTGCCGAAGCTCTCGAGGTAGAGCAGGACCACCTCGGTGGCCTCGTCCTGGTCCCAGTACTGCAGCAGGTCGTTGCCGGACAGGTCGGCGCGGTTACCGGCGGAGACGAACGTCGACAGTCCCAGGAGCCGTTTCGACGCCTGCGCCAGGATGGCGATACCCAGGGCACCCGACTGGCAGAAGAAGCCCACGCGTCCGCGACCCGGGAGGTCCGTCGCCAGCGTGGCGTTGAGCGACACCGCGGGATCGAGGTTCGCGACGCCGAGAGCATTGGGGCCGACCAGGCGCATGCCGTGTGCACGAGCGGAGTGCACCAGGCGCCGTTCGTTCGCGCGCCCGTCCTCTCCCGTCTCACCGAACCCGGACGAGACCACCACCAGCGCCTTCACGCCCTTGGCGAGGCAGTCGTCGAGCACCGCGTCGATCTGGTCGGCCGGCACGGCGGCCACCGCGAGATCCACCTCGTCGGGAATGTCCCGCACCGTCGGGTACGCGCGCACTCCGCGCACCGACGTGTGTTCCGCGTTCACGGGATAGACGGGTCCGGTGAACGACGCGCGCAGCAGGTTGGTCAGCACCGCGTTGCCCACCTTCTCGGGGTCCGTCGAGGCACCGATGACGGCGACGGAGCGTGGGCCGAGCACGTTGCGGACGCTGCGGGCCTCGGCCGCGCGCTCGCGGGAGTTGCGCACCTGGACGAGCGCGTCGCTGGGATCGATGTCGAAGTCCAGGTTGAGCACGCCGCCGTCGAAGCTGCGACTGACCTGGTAGCCGGCCTGCCGGAACACGGTGACCATGTTGCGGTTCTCCGCGAGGACCTCGGCGACGAAGCGGCGCACCCCGTTCTCGGCGGCCGCCCCCGCCAGATGCTCGAGCAGGATCGGACCGAGCCCACGACCCTGGTGCGCGTCGGCGACGACGAAGGCCACCTCGGCGGAGTTGCCGTCGCCCTGCGGCAGGCGCTCGTACCGGCCGACGGCGATGATCTCGTCGCCGAGCGTCGCGACGAGGGCCACCCGCGACGTGTGATCGACCGTCGTGAAGTTGAGGATGTCGCGCTTGGGCATGGTGGGGTACGGACCGAAGTAGCGCAGGTACCGCGTCCGCTCGGACAGCTTGCCGTGGAACTCGACCAGGGCGTCCGCGTCACCGGGCACGATCGGCCGCAGATGCACCACGCGGCCGTCGGACGCGAGCACGTCGGCGGCCCAGTGCCGCGGGTAGTTCTCGGCCCGTTGCCGCTCGAGCTCCTTGGGATCCGGCGGCGTCGGCGCGTCCGGTGCCGTCTGCGCTGTCGGTGTCTCGGGTGCGGGTGTCTCGTCAGTCACGCGGATCCTCCGGGTCGAGTCCCCACAGCGGGTAGACGGCGCGGCGGGTGGCCACGATGGCGGTGTCGATGCGTTGGATGGCGCGATCGACGTGCTCGACACCCGACTCCGGGGAACCACCCGGCCCGTCCCACGGCGGGTAGTCCACGTCGCCGTCGTCGCTCATCGTGGACGGCAGGTCGATGCTCGGCGCGGCGAGCCGCACCTTCTCGTGCCACTCGTCCGGAATGGAGGTCGTCGGATCGAGATCGCGGTCGAGCACCGCGGCGATGAGATGGGTCCAGGCACGGGGCACCACCCGCACCAACCCGTATCCGCCACCCCCCACCGCGAGCCACCGACCCTCACAGACCTGGTCGGCGAGGTCGCGCATCGCACGGAACGCGGCGCGCTGCCCGTCCACGGTGAGTCCCAGATCGGCGAGCGGATCCTCCCGATGACTGTCCACGCCGCACTGGCTGATGATGATCTGCGGCTTGAACGCCGCCACCGCTCCGGGTACCACCGCGTGAAACGCTCTCAGCCACAACCGGTCTCCCGTGCCGGGCAGGACCGGCACGTTGACGGAGGTGCCCTCCGCGGCGTCGGCACCCACCTCGGTGGACCATCCGGTGTTGGGCCACAGCGTGGCCGGGTGCTGGTGCACCGAGACCGTCATGACGCGGGGATCGGCGAGGAACGCCGCCTGGACACCGTCACCGTGATGAGCGTCCACGTCGATGTAGGCGATGCGGTCGTACCCGTTGTCGAGCAGCCACGAGATGGCGATGGCCGCGTCGTTGTAGACGCAGAAGCCCGACGCCCAGTCCGCCATGGCGTGGTGCATGCCCCCGCCGATGCTCACCGCGCGGCGCGAGCGTCCCGAGGCGATGGCCCGCGCGGCCGTCAGGGTGCCACCCGCGATGACCGCACTGGCCTCGTGCATGTCGGGGAACACCGGATTGTCCTCGGATCCGAGACCGTGCAGCACCTCGGACGCCCGCGAACCCAGCGGCAGGTCACGCGGCGCGCGCTTGACCGCCTCGACGTACCCCGGTGTGTGCACCCGCAACAGCTCACTGTCCGACGCGACCTCCGGCGGCAGCAGTTCGGTCCCCTCGAGCAGACCGATCCCCCGTGCCAGATCCATGGTGAGTGCGAGACGGGTGGGATTCATCGGGTGGTCGTCGCTCCACCGGTAGTTCAGGTAGTCCGCGCTCCAGACCAGAGCGGGCTGCCCCGGAGGCGACTGCGATGTCGAGGACGACTGCAGAGTCATGGCCCTCAACCTACGTGTCCGATTCGGCGTTCGTGATCGACTCGCGCACACGTGCTCGACGGGTCGTGGCAGGGCGGACGCACCGCGGCTCACCATGCCGCACCTGGACCCACCGGTGAACCGTCCGTACCGGTAGAATCCACTACGACGAAGGGTGTGATTGTGAAGGATCTGGTGGACACCACCGAGATGTATCTCCGGACCATCTACGACTTGGAAGAAGAAGGGGTCGTTCCCCTGCGCGCCCGCATCGCCGAGCGCCTCGAGCAGAGCGGACCGACCGTGAGCCAGACCGTGGCTCGGATGGAGCGCGACGGGCTGCTCCTGGTCGCGGGCGACCGGCATCTGCAGCTGACGGAGAAGGGCCGCGAGCTCGCGGTCGCCGTGATGCGCAAGCACCGGCTCGCCGAGCGGCTGCTCGTGGACGTGATCGGCCTGCGCTGGGAGGACGTGCACGCCGAGGCCTGCCGCTGGGAGCACGTCATGAGCGAGGAGGTCGAACGTCGCCTCGTCGAGGTGCTGGACAACCCGACCACCTCGCCGTACGGGAACCCGATTCCCGGTCTGGCACTGCTGGGTTCGTCCCGGCCGACCGAGCAGCCGGAGGATCTGGTGCGCCTCAGCGACATCGCGCCCGGAACGCCCACCGCCGTGGTGGTGCGCCGCCTCGCGGAGTACGTGCAGTCCGACCCCGACACGATCGCGCGCCTGCGCGAGGCCGGAGTCGTCCCGGACGCGCGCGTCACCGTGTCCGTCACGCCGGGCGCGGTCACCATCACCGTGCCGGGCCACGACGACGTCGACCTGTCCGAGGAGATGGCGCACGCCGTTCAGGTCCGCACCATCTAGCTGCTCGGGTCTCTCGCGGAGTTCCCAGACACAGGAATCGGAGTTCGAGTGAAGTTCGTGGTGACCGGCGGCGCCGGCTACGTCGGCAGTGTGTGTGCGGCCGTCCTGATGGAGAACGATCACGACGTCGTCGTGGTCGACGATCTGTCCACCGGCAACGCCGACGGAGTGCCCTCGGGTGCGGAGTTCGTCGAGGGCCCCGTCGCCGAGGTCGTCTCGTCCGTGCTCGGACGCGAGAAGGTCGACGGGGTCCTCCACTTCGCGGCTCAGTCGTTGGTCGGCGAGTCGGTGGAGAAGCCGGAGAAGTACTGGCGCGGCAACCTCGGTGCGGCGCTGGAACTGCTCGATGCCGTCGTCGAGCACCAGGTTCCGCGCCTCGTGTTCTCCTCGACCGCCGCGACGTACGGGGAGCCCGAGCGCACGCCCATCACGGAGGACTTCCCCACTCGGCCCAACAACCCGTACGGAGCCAGCAAGCTCGCGATCGACCATGCGATCACGGGATACACCGCGGCGCACGGGTTCGGGGCGACCAGCCTCCGATATTTCAACGTGGCCGGAGCACACGCCGGTCTCGGCGAGAACCGTGTCGTCGAGACCCACCTCATTCCTCTCGTCCTGCAGGTCGCTCTCGGACACCGTGAGTCCATCTCGGTGTTCGGCACCGATTGGCCGACACCGGACGGTACGGCCGTCCGTGACTACATCCACGTCCGCGATCTGGCCGACGCGCACCTGCGCGCCCTGTCCCAGAGCGTCCCCGGGAGTCACCGGATCTTCAATCTGGGTAGTGGCGAAGGGTTCTCGGTGCGCGAGGTCATCGACGCGTGCCGCCGCGTCACCGGCGTCGACATCGCCGTCACGGACGCACCCCGGCGAGCCGGCGATCCGGCAGTGCTCGTCGCGTCGAGCGAGAAGGCCATGGCCGAGCTCGGCTGGAAGCCCGAGCTCACCGATCTCGACGTGATCGTCGCGGACGCCTGGGCGTTCCTGCAGTCTCTCGGCGACAGGGCGCACTCCGCCCGTCGCTGACCCCGGGCCTCACACCGCGTCCGGCGGCAACTCGACCCCCAGGTCCTCCGCCAGTGACCGCGCGGACAGCACGAGCTCACGCACCACGGTGGGTCGCACACCGTTCTGCAGAGCCGTGTCCAGCAGTTGCGCGAAGCGGTACTCCGGATCCGCGGTCAACGCCGTCTGCAGCGCCACCCCGGCGAGCGGTCCGTCTCCGCGCAGGTACGCCCACGCCCCCAGCATCGTCGCGGGGTGCGCTCGGTCCGGTCCGCTGACCCGCCGCGTCAGCTCGACCCACACCGCCTCGGCCGTGGGTCCCAGCGCGGTCGTCGCGAGGCCGAGAACGGCGTCCCGCACCGCGATCGTGCTGATCGCCACCATGATGCGCGCCGCCGTCAGGTGGTCGAGCTCGTCGGAGGCGTGCAGTGCCTCGAGGAAGACGACCGTGTCCGCCAGCAGGTCCGAGTGGCCGACCGGCCCGTCCTCCAGCTCGACCCGCAGTCGGCTGTTGCGGAACCGTTCGCACTCCGACTCCGGAACGGGTTGCAGCAGCAGCGCGATCTCCGACCGGGACGTGCGGATCTGCCGTCCCGCCATCACGCGGGACGCCGCGACCTGCGACGATCCGGGATCGGGCAGCGTGCCGCACCGCGGATCACCACCCAGGCTGCGCCACCGCTGACCGACCGCCAGGTGGGACACGTGGTGCACACCGAACAGGTCGATCCCGCGCGGGTCGAGTGTGTCCCGCAGCGCATCGGCCACCACCTCGTACGGCATCGTGAACTTCGACCCGGTGATCAGCACCGCGACGACCGCGTCCAGACCCTCTCTCGTGCAGACCTCGCCGCACCGCTCGATCACGTCGGCGAGCTCGGGTGAGTCGAGCCGGTCGGAGAGGTCCTGCCGCATGCACATCTCCACGACGGTGGGGCTGCCGGTGCTGAGGCAGATGAGCACGATGGACCGCGCCGGCACGAAGCCGAGCAGAGCCGGAACGGCGGCGATGAGGTCGCCCACCGACGTCACGACGGGGTGGTCCGCCGTCGTGGACGACGGGGATCGATGGCGGGGAACGGGGTAAGGGCGTCGAGTCATGAGGAGGACTGTCCGCGTGCGGCCGACAGGTCGTCCGGGGTCGACCTGGGCCGATGAAACGGCCTGTGGATCGGCCCGCGCCCGGGGATGGACGCTCGCGCGGGTGCCACACTCGTCAGGAGACGACGAGAGGCAACCGTGCGCGCAGTGATTCAGCGAGTGAGCGAAGCGACCGTTCGAGTCGACGGCGTGCAGGTCGGACGTATCGGCGCCGGACTCCTGGCACTCGTCGGGGTGTCACCGTCGGACGGCGGCGCGGACGTCGAATACGTCGCCCGCAAGATCGCGGATCTCCGCATCCTGCCGGACGAACGATCCGTCTCGGACGATCCCGACGCAGCCGAGGTCCTCGTCGTGTCCCAGTTCACGCTGTACGGGGACACGCGCAAGGGCCGTCGGCCGTCGTGGAACGGTGCGGCGTCGGGCGACATCGCAGAACCGCTGGTCGATGCGGTGGTGGCGTCGCTCCGTGCGCGCGGCATCACGGTCGCGACAGGTGTGTTCGGCGCACACATGGCGGTGCAGTCGGTGAACGACGGGCCCATGACCGTCCTCGTCGACAGCCCCTGACTCACCGGCCTCGTCGGCGCCGCGGACGGCGCCACACCACTTCCTCCGGCAACATCCAGCCGCGACGGCGCGCGAGGAGACACAGGGCCGCGCCGACCACGGTCGCGGCGATCAGAGCTATCGTCGGTTGCCCTGCAGCCTGCACCACCACGAGGGTGGCGCTCGCGATCAGGGCGCACGACGCGTAGAGCGTGTTGCCACCGAAGATGGTGGGGATGCGCCCCACCGCGACGTCGCGGATCGCACCGCCGCCCACCGCGGTGACGGCGCCGAGCCCGATGGCCGGGAGCCACCCGAGCCCGACGCCCAGGGTCTTCTGCGCTCCCGCCGCGGCCCAACAGCCGAGTGCCAGCGCGTCGACGTAGGGGAAGACGCGGTCCCACCCACGCCCTTCGAAGCGCACGGCGAACGCGACGACGGCACCGATCAGCGCCACCGTCAGATAGCGGTAGTCGGTGAGTGCGACGGGCGGCCCGGCCTGGAGCAGGGTGTCGCGGATGATGCCGCCGCCGAGCCCCGACACGATGGCGAGAACCGAGAAGCCGACCAGGTCGAAGCGGAAGGCCCGAGCGACGGCGCCGCCGAGAAGGGCATTGGCGAAGACACCCGTGAGGTCGAGGACCCGGAACAGCTCGGGCACTGCCCATGACATGGGCTATCCCCCGGCCTTGACCTTCTGCACCGCGGCGGTGAACGTGCGGTCGAGCGTGGCGGAGTCGGGCGTCAGTTCCCCGAAGGACATGTACGTCGCCGTGACGCGGACGTCGTCGACCTGGGCGAGCAGCGACAACATGGACTGCGTGACCTCGCCCGCCTGACCACCGGAGGTGACGGTACGACGTAGCGCGAGGGTGTCGTCGGCACCGATGGGCGGCGGCGGGACGATGTCGGTGGTCACCAGGCTCGTCACACCGGCTGAGGTGGCCTCGACCTCGGAGCACTGCTCCCAGAGTGCCTTCCGATCCTCCAGCGTCGTGTCCACCCGCGACAACTCGATGGAGATGGTGGCCCGGTCGTCGGGATCGGTCGCGACGAGCAGTGCCGTCGAGTCGGGATCGGACGATCGTGCCTCGGGCTTGCATCCCGTCGGTTCGACGGACGCGTCGGCCGCGATGCCGTCGAGGTCCTGAGCCGCCTGCGCCACGGCCTGCGGGGGCAACACCACGGCCTGGTACGGCGCCGTGAAGGTGCTGGGATCGAGGAGCAGGGCCGACAGCGATCCCGCCGCGTCGGGACTCGCCGAGGTGCTGGACGGAGAGCTCGACGGTGTGGTGGTGGTCGACGACGACGATCCGGGTGCACTGGACGGCGCGGCGGAGGGCGGCGGACCGCCGGCCTCCGGCGTCCCGCTCACCGTGGAGCCACTGCATCCCGCCAGCACGGCGGCGGCGAGGGCGACGAGCGCACCGGCACGCACCGCGGACACTCTGCTGGTGGCACCGGTACTCGTCGCTCGCGTCTGCATGTCTCCCCTGTCGGTGAGGTCCCCGGGCGTCCGGTGACCGTGCGTGGCCTCGACGCTGCCACACCGGCGCCCGCCCGCCCGCGGGCCACACCGAGGGGTGTCCGGTTCGTTACCCGGCACTCGGCTCAGGATCCGCGTGCGATCCATTCCTCGAGATGGGGCGATTCGTCGCCGATGGACGTCCCGTCCCCGTGTCCGGTGTTGACCACCGTCTCCGGTGACAGGGCGAACAGTCGTTCCCGGATGCTGCCGATGATCGTCGGGAAGTCCGAGTAGGACCGCCCGGTGGCACCGGGCCCGCCGGAGAACAACGTGTCGCCGCTGAAGAGCTGACCGGCCTCGGGGAGATACAGGCAACTCGATCCCGGTGAGTGACCCGGCGTGTGCAGGACCTCGATCTCGGTGCCGGCGACCGAGATCCGGTCCCCGTCCGCCAGATCACGGTGAGCCAGTCCCGGGTGCGTCTGTTCCCAGAGCACGTCGTCTGCCGGGTGCAGCAGGATCGGTGCGTCGAGCCGCTCCGCGAGCTCGGGCGCGACCGTCACGTGGTCGTTGTGTCCGTGGGTGCACACCACGGCGACGACCTTCCGGCCACCGACGGCGTCGACGATCGGGCCGGCGTCGTGTGCGGCATCGATCACCACGACCTCGGAGTCGTCGCCGACGATCCAGATGTTGTTGTCGACGTCCCAGGATCCGCCGTCGAGCTCGAACGTGCCCGAGGTGACGACCTTCTCGACACGGAAGCCGGAAGGCGTGGTCACAGGACCACCACCGAACGCAGGACCTGACCCTTGGCCATGGTGTCGAACGCCGCCTCGACGTCGTCCAGCGCGATGCGCTCGGTCACGAACTTCTCCAGCGGCAGACGACCCTGCTGGTACAGGTCGACCAGCATCGGGAAGTCGCGCTCGGGAAGGCAGTCGCCGTACCAGGAGGACTTGAGTGAACCGCCGCGACTGAAGAAGTCGATCAACGGCATCTCGAGCGTCATGTCCGGCGTCGGGACACCGACCAGGACGACGGTGCCGGCCAGGTCGCGGGCGTAGAAGGCCTGCTTCCACGTCTCGGGACGCCCGACGGCGTCGATGACCACGTCGGCACCGAAGCCGCCCGTCAACTCCTGGATGGCCTCGACCGCGTCCACGTCGGAGGCGTCGACGGTGTGCGTGGCACCCAGGCCCGTCGCCCACTCGAGCTTGCCCTTGTCGCGGTCCACCGCGATGATCGTGCCCGCTCCTGCCAGCCGGGCACCGGCGATGGCGGCGTCACCGACACCACCGCAGCCG
Organism: Rhodococcus sp. SORGH_AS_0301; assembly: GCF_030818285.1. Classification (NCBI taxonomy): domain Bacteria; kingdom Bacillati; phylum Actinomycetota; class Actinomycetes; order Mycobacteriales; family Nocardiaceae; genus Rhodococcus; species Rhodococcus sp. SORGH_AS_0301. The sequence goes on along the minus strand of NZ_JAUTAC010000002.1, from coordinate 1,621,829 downwards.
ATCACCGCGACCGAGTCGCCGCGACCGACGTTGCCGGTGTTCATCGCCGCGCCGAGGCCCGCCATGACGCCGCAGCCGAGCAGTCCGACGACGGCGGGGTCGGCGGAGGGATCGACCTTGGTGCACTGGCCCTCGTGCACGAGGGTCTTGTCGGCGAAGGCGCCGATGCCCAGTGCGGGCGAGAGTTCCGTGCCGTCCTCGAGTGTCATCTTCTGCGAGGCGTTGTGCGTGTCGAAGCAGTACCAGGGCTCACCGCGCTTGCAGGCACGACACTGACCGCACACGGCGCGCCAGTTGAGCACCACGAAGTCGCCGACCTCGACGTGGGTGACCGCGTCGCCGACCGTCTCCACGATGCCGGCCGCCTCGTGGCCGAGCAGGAACGGGAACTCGTCGTTGATGCCACCCTCGCGGTAGTGCAGGTCGGTGTGGCAGACGCCGCAGGCCTGCACCCGCACGACCACGTCGTTGGAGCCCGGATCGGGGATGACGATCGTCTCGAGGGACACCGGAGCACCCTTGCTCCGAGCGACGACGCCGCGGACCTGCTGTGGCATTTCTTGCCTCCATCTGTCGGTACTGCCGGGTGCTGCGAACCTGACCGTCACCCTAACGATGCACAGGTGCGAACTGCTGCATCGGAGAGGTGTTCACCCAGTCGTGACACGCACGGCACACCGGATTCTCCTGACGGGACTACTTGTTGGGGCATGTCGGACCAACTCGAATACGACCTGGTAGTCATCGGTTCCGGACCGGGAGGGCAGAAGGCCGCGATCGCGGCGGCGAAACTGGGCAAGCGCGTCGCCATCATCGAGAAGGGCAGCATGCTCGGCGGCGTGTGCGTCAACACGGGCACCATCCCGTCGAAGACGCTGCGCGAGGCGGTTCTCTATCTGACAGGCCTCAATCAACGCGAGCTCTACGGAGCGAGCTATCGCGTCAAGGCGAACATCACGCCGTCGGATCTGCTGGCCCGGACGTCCCACGTGATCGGCAAGGAGGTCGAGGTCGTCCGATCGCAATTACTGCGCAACCGAATAGAGATGATCACCGGCGAGGGCCGGTTCCTCGACGCGCACACCATCGCGGTGGACGACCGCAGCCGCGGCGAGCGCATCACGGTCGGCGCGCGGAACGTCGTGATCGCCACCGGGACGGCGCCCGCCCGTCCCGACGACGTCGAGTTCGACAACTACCGCGTGCTGGACTCCGACGGCATTCTGGATCTGCAGTTCATCCCGTCGTCGATGGTGGTGGTCGGAGCCGGCGTCATCGGGATCGAGTACGCCTCCATGTTCGCGGCGCTCGGATGCAAGGTGACCGTGGTCGAGAAGCGCGACACCATGCTCGACTTCTGTGACCGTGAGATCGTCGAGTCGCTGCAGTTCCACCTGCGCGACCTCGCGGTCACATTCCGCTTCGGCGAGGCGGTCACGGCCGTCGACGTGGGTCCGTCGGGAACGGTGACCACGCTGGCGAGCGGGAAGAAGATCCCGGCCGAGACGGTGATGTACTCGGCCGGACGTCAGGGCATGACCGACGGGCTGGATCTGGAGAAGGCCGGGCTCGAGGCGGACGCCCGAGGACGGATCGACGTCGACGACGACTTCCAGACCAAGGTGGACACGATCTACGCGGTCGGTGATGTCATCGGATTCCCCGCGTTGGCCGCGACGTCGATGGATCAGGGCCGACTGGCCGCGTATCACGCCTTCGGCGAGCCGGGGAACAAGCTGACCGACCTCCAGCCCATCGGCATCTACTCCATCCCGGAGGTGTCGTACGTCGGCGCCACCGAGGTGGAACTGACGAAGAACTCGGTTCCCTACGAGGTGGGCGTGTCCCGCTACCGCGAACTCGCGCGCGGACAGATCGCAGGAGACTCCCACGGGATGCTGAAACTGATCGTGTCGACCGTCGACCGACGGGTCCTCGGCGTGCACATCTTCGGTTCCGGCGCGACCGACCTCGTGCACATCGGCCAGGCGGTCATGGGGTGCGGGGGCACGGTCGACTATCTGGTCGACGCCGTCTTCAACTATCCCACCATGTCCGAGGCGTACAAGGTCGCGGCGCTGGACGTCGCCAACAAAATTCGGGCTCTGGAGGCTTTCACGCGCTGACCGGCGACGGCGGGGAATGTCGGGGTCCCCGCCGTCGTTGGGAGGAGAAACGGGTGAAGCCCGGTCGCGCAGGGTCGCTGTGGGAAAATGGGGTAACCGCACAGTGGTGCCCCGGCAGGACACGCACGGCGACGAGGAAGGACACCGGCATGGACGAGAAGTCGAGAATGTACGAGCTGGAGTTTCCAGCGCCCCGAGTGTCGTCCGAGGACGGCGTGGGTCCGGTGCTGGTCCACGGCCTCGAGGGTTTCTCCGACGCAGGTCACGCGGTCAAGCTGGCCACCACGCATCTGCGTGAGACCCTGGAGACCGAACTGGTGGCGTCCTTCGACGTCGACGAGTTGCTCGACTACCGCTCACGTCGCCCCATGATGACGTTCTCCGCCGACCACTTCTCCGACTACGACGAGCCGCACCTCAATCTCTACGCGGTGCAGGACGCCGTGGGCACCCCGTTCCTGCTGCTGGCAGGTCTCGAACCCGACCTGAAGTGGGAGAAGTTCACCACCGCGGTGCGTCTGCTGTCGGAGCAGCTCGGAGTACGCCGCACCATCGGCCTCAACTCCATTCCCATGGCGGTGCCGCACACCCGGCCGCTGGGCGTCACCGCCCACTCCAGCGACACCGACCTGGTGGGCGAGCACCACAAGTGGTCGGGTGAGCTGCAGGTGCCGGCCAGCGCCTCGTCCCTGCTCGAGTACCGCATGGCTCAGCACGGCCACGAATCGATGGGCTTCTCGGTGCACGTGCCGCACTACCTGGCACAGACGGCGTACCCGAGCGCGGCGGAGACGCTGCTCGAACTGGTAGCCGAATCGTCGAAGCTGACCATTCCGTTGAACGCACTGACGGAATCTGCGGCACGGGTGCGCGAGCAGGTCGACCAGCACGTCGAGGGCAACCCGGAGGTCCAGTCCGTGGTCCAGGCACTCGAGCGTCAGTACGACACCTTCGTCACGGCGCAGGAGCAGCAGTCGACGCTCCTCGCCGCGGACGAGGAACTGCCCAGCGGCGACGAACTGGGTGCCGAGTTCGAGAAGTTCCTCGCGGAGCAGACCGAGTTCGTCGAGGACGAGCCGTCGCCCGAGGGTCCCGAGGACGGAACAGACCGCTCCTGACGTCACGAGTTCTTACCCAGCCGTAACCCGACGGCTGTGTGAACGGTGACGATCCCGGTTTACGCTCGGTCGGCGACACACACGGTGCCGCCGATCGAGAGGGGCCGGGATGTCCGACACACGCCGCCGCGCCCTGCGTCCGGTTCCCGACGCGGAACCGCGGCTGCACTTCCGCACGGTGCACGGTTATCGACGTGCCTTCCGGATGGCGGGAGACGGACCGGTACTGCTGCTGATCCACGGCATCGGTGACAGCTCCGAGACCTGGCTCGACGTGCTCCCCCATCTCGCGTCGAAGTACACCGTCATCGCGCCGGACCTGCTCGGCCACGGACTGAGCGACAAGCCTCGTGCCGACTACTCGGTGGCCGCATACGCGAACGGCATCCGCGATCTGCTCGTCACCCTCAACATCGACGCGGTGTCCGTGGTGGGCCACTCGCTCGGCGGCGGTGTGGCCATGCAGTTCGCCTACCAGTATCCGGACATGGTCGAGCGCCTCGTCCTCGTCTCGGCGGGCGGTGTCACCAAAGACGTCCACCCGGCGCTGCGACTCATGTCCACGCCCATCGTCAACGAGGCGTTCAAGTTGCTGCGCCTGCCCGGCGCCATGCGCATGCTCCGTATGGCGGGCGCTGCGATCGACCAGTTGGACGGCACTCCTCTGCACCCCGGAGCCGTCCTGCACGACACGCCCGATCTGGTCCGCGTTCTCGGCAACCTCCTCGACTCCACCGCCTACGACGCCTACCTGCGCACGCTGCGGGCCGTCGTCGACTGGCGCGGGCAGGTGGTCACCATGCTCGACCGGTGTTACCTGACCGAGAACCTGCCCGTGCAACTCATCTGGGGTGATCAGGACACGGTCATCCCCATCGCCCACGCGACGCTCGCGCACGCCGCGATGCCCGGCTCCCGCCTCGACGTCTTCGCCGGCGCCGGCCACTTCCCGTACCGCGACGATCCGATGCGCTTCCTCGAGGTCCTGGAGAACTTCCTCGGGACGACGATGCCGCTGAAGTTCGACGAACAGCGATGGCGGCAGATGCTCGTCTCCGGTGTCGGCGAGGACGCCATCACCGGCAGTGCGACGACGAGGCAGGCGGTCCTGGGTGCCATGGGGTCGGACGAGAGGTCGGCTACGTAACCTGTAGTGATGCTGCTGACCGAGATGGTTCCTGACTCCGCGTCGGCCGACGATCTGTACGACGCGTTCACCACCTGGGTCTCCGACCGTGGACTCGAGCTGTATCCGCTGCAGGACGAGGCCGTCATCGAGTTGGTCTCCGGCAACAACGTCGTGCTCGCCACCCCCACGGGGTCGGGAAAGTCGATGGTGGCCATCGCCGCTCACTTCGCCGCGTACGCGGCCGGCATCCGATCGTTCTACACGGCGCCGATCAAGGCGCTCGTCAGCGAGAAGTTCTTCGCACTGTGCGAGATCTTCGGTGCGGACAAGGTCGGCATGGTCACGGGCGACGCCTCGGTCAATGCGTCGGCACCCATCATCTGTGCGACAGCGGAGATCGTCGCCAACATGGCACTGCGGGAGGGGCCGGACTCGTCCATCGGCCAGGTGATCATGGACGAGTTCCACTACTATTCCGAGCCCGATCGCGGCTGGGCGTGGCAGGTGCCGCTCATCGAACTTCCCCACGCCCAGTTTCTGCTGATGTCCGCCACTCTCGGCGACGTCTCCTTCTTCCGCGACGACCTGACCCGCCGGACCGGACGGGTCACCACCGTCGTCGAAGGCTCCGAACGCCCTGTGCCCCTGATGTTCTCCTACCGACTCACACCCGTCGTCGAGACCATCGAGGAACTCGTCTCCACGCACCTCGCACCCGTCTACGTCGTGCACTTCACGCAGGCCTCCGCACTCGAACGGGCTCAGGCGCTCACCTCGATCACCGTCGCCTCCAAGGAGACCCGTGCGGCCATCGCCGAGGCCATCGGTGGCTTCCGGTTCACCACCGGATTCGGTAAGACGTTGTCCCGCCTGGTCCGTCACGGCATCGGCGTGCACCACGCGGGCATGCTGCCGCGCTACCGGCGGCTCGTCGAGAAGCTGGCGCAGGAGGGTCTGCTCGCCGTGATCTGCGGAACGGACACTCTCGGCGTCGGAATCAACGTGCCCATCCGCACCGTGCTGCTCACCGGACTGACGAAGTACGACGGTGTTCGCACGCGCCAGTTGCGCGCCCGCGAGTTCCATCAGATCGCCGGTCGCGCAGGCAGAGCCGGGTACGACACCCTGGGTACCGTCATGGTGCAGGCACCCGAGCACGAGGTGGAGAACGCCCGGTTGGTGGCCAAGGCCGGAGACGATCCCAAGAAGCTCAAGCGGATCCAGCGCAAGAAAGCACCGGACGGGTTCGTCTCGTGGGGCAAGCCCAGTTTCGAGAGGCTCGTGGCGGCGAGCCCCGAGCCGCTGACGTCGAAATTCACCGTCAACAACTCGATGTTGCTCAACGTCATCGCCCGCCCGGGCAGTTGTTTCGACGCGATGCGGCATCTGCTCGAGGACAACCACGAGACCCGAGCGAACCAACGGCGGCACATTCTCCAGGCGGTGCGGTTGTACCGGGGTCTACGCGACGCCGGCATCGTCGAGCAGCTTCCCGAGCCGGACGAGGACGGGCGCACCGCACGGCTCACCGTCGACCTGCAGCGCGATTTCGCTCTCAATCAGCCGCTGTCGCCGTTCGCCCTCGCGTCGTTCGAGCTGCTCGACCAGGAGTCGCCGTCCTACGCGCTCGACGTGGTGTCCGTCATCGAGGCCACCCTGGACGACCCCCGCCAGATCCTGATGGCCCAACAACACGCGGCGCGCGGCGAGGCGGTGGCGCAGATGAAGGCGGACGGTCTCGAGTACGAGGAGCGTATGGAGCTGCTCGAGGAGGTCACGTGGCCCAAGCCGCTGGCCGATCTTCTTGGCCCCGCCTTCGAGATCTACCGCGGTGGGCACCCCTGGCTGTCCGAGTTCGGCCTCTCCCCCAAGTCCGTGGTGCGCGACATGATCGAGAAGTCGATGACGTTCACGGAGCTGATCTCACACTACGGTCTCTCCCGCTCGGAGGGCTCCGTGCTGCGGTACCTCGCCGACGCGTATCGCGCTCTGCGACAGACGGTTCCACCGGAGGCGCGGACCGAGGACGTGCAGGACATCACCGAGTGGCTCGGCGAGACCGTGCGCCAGGTCGACTCCAGCCTTCTCGACGAGTGGGAGAACCTCACCGATCCGACGTTCGAGGAGGACGGCACACCCGTCGTCGCGTACGGAGCAGACACACCGAAACCCATCTCTGCGAACCCCCGAGCGTTCCGAATCATGGTGCGCAACGCCCTGTTCCGACGCGTCGAGCTGGCGTCCCGTCGTCGCTGGGAACTCCTCGAGGAGCTGGGCGACGAGGTCGACTGGCAGGACGAGCTCGAGCCCTACTTCGAGGAGTACGGCGAGATCGGCATGACGCCCGCCGCCCGCGGACCGCACTTGTTCTCGTTCGTCCAGACCCGCGAGGAGACCACTGCGCGTCAGGTTCTCGACGATCCGGACGGCGACCACGGCTGGTCGCTGGACGCGACGGTGGACGTCGAGGAGTCCGACGCCCTCGCCGAGATCGTGTTCGACGACATCACCGTCACCGCAGGCTGAGAGGAAGACCATGTCATTCGACGTCCATGTCGTGCGGGTGTTCACCGACGACCAGGGTCGATGGGGCAACCCCCTCGGCATCGTCGACGCTGCGTCCGTTGCCCCGTCGGATCGCCAGTCCGTGGCGCACGACCTGCAGTACAGCGAGACGGTGTTCGTCGATGTTCCCGAGAGCCCTGTCGACTCCGCCGCCCTCCGCATTCACACGCCCGCCGTCGAGTTGCCGTTCGCCGGGCACCCCACCGTGGGCACAGCAGCATGGCTGGCCGGCCGCGGAACTCCGGTGGAGACGTTGCTCGTCCCCGCGGGCGAGGTTGCCGTCCGAGTCGCCGGCGACACCACCTACGTCCGTGCACGGCCCGAATGGGCACCACACTTCGAGTTCCGTCAGGTCCGGGGCGCCGACGAGGTTCTGGCCGTGGACCCCGCCGAGTTCACCACGGGCCACCACTACGTCTGGGCATGGGTGGACGAGGAGCGCGGGGCGATCCGGTCACGCATGTTCGCCCCCGACATGGGCGTCCCCGAGGACGAGGCCACGGGCTCGGCCGCCGTCCGCGTCACTGAACTCCTGGGTCGAGATCTGGGCATCGTCCAGGGCCGCGGGTCGATCCTGTCGACCACGCTGTCCGACGACGGGTGGGTGGAGCTCGGTGGGCGCGTGGTGGCGGACGCCTCGCGCACTCTCTAGTCCAGCACGACCGCGATCTCACGCCCCAGCTCGACGCCCTCCGCCAAGGGAAGGTGATCGCCGCTCCAGAACCGGCCGGGGTCGTACCAGTTCGCGCGGCGCCGCGGTGGCTTCAGGCCCACCTTGTCGAAAGGCTTCAGCGGCGTCGGTGACTCTCGCGGATCGAGCAGACCCATCGCCTCGTACGTCAGGGCAACCACCTCCGCGCAGTAGGCGGTCTCGAGTCGACGGTCGTCCTTGGCCGACACCGCTGGGAGCCGCCCCGCGAACCATCTACCCGCCAGCTTCGCGGTGGTCGGGAATGCGGTGCCGTCGAGTCGCGCGATGGTCCGCATCAGCTCGTCTTCTTGTTCACGCGTGATCGGCGACTGCAGTTGCCGGAACCAGCATTTCTGGTCGTAGCGCTCGCCCCAGTGAGTGACGGCGTCGCGTAGGTCGTGCAGCTGCACGCCGCGCTGATGGCGCCCGGTCCACATGTCGGGCAGTGACTGGCCCAACTCTGCATGCCACATCAAGGGCGGCAGATCGTCGAGGACCACGGCCATGCCCACGTGATTCACCGGGCTGTTCGTCAGCGTCTGGATCGCTCGATCCGCCGCCGACCGGCCGCGGAAGATCCAGAGATCGCCTGTCCGCGTGGTCTCCACGGCGGTGGCGAGGTTGACTGAGGACACTCCGTCGACGCTCATCGACGACGAGCCTAGTTCGTGGCGCTAGCCTTCATGAATGGCTGCACGATCCCGAAAGATCTCCGTGCGCGGTCTGCTGAAGGTCGCAGGTCTCGCCGGCGCCGTCGGCGTGGCAGCGTCCGGCGTCCTCGTCGCCCGCAACGAGCGTCAGCGTCGTCAGTACGAACCGGACGAAGTGCGCGAGCGGTTGCACCAGCGGCTGGCCGTGGCCACGTCCACGAAGCGCTAGCGTTCGATCGTCACCTCGTAGCCGATCGGAGTGGTGATCGAGCGAGCGAGCGCAGTCGCGGGAAAACGCTCGTCGCGCCGATAGTCCCCCAGTCGGCGCGCGAGCGCCTCGGCAACCTGTCCGGGCGCGTCATCGCCCACCAGCAGTCGCAGCCTGTCGTCGCCCGGGCTGCGGACATGGTCGACGATCGCCGCCGCAGCATCCGCGGGCGCCGTCCCACCGCCCGTCCCCTCTCGCGGCCACGGCACGGCGGGAGTGCCGAACACCGCGGTCCGCAGATCGTCGTAGTCGGGAGACGGAGCGCTGAATCGCATGCTTCCTGTGCCCCACTGGGTGTCGACCGCGCCGAGCTCCGCGATGCTCACGCGAATCCCGAAATCCTTCACCTCTGCTGCCATCGCCTCACTGAAGGCTTCGAGCGCCCACTTCGACGCGGCGTACAGGCCCAGGGTGGGCATCGTGCCGACGGCTCCGACGGTCGATATCTGCACGATGTGGCCGGACCGCCGAGGCCGCATGACCTCGACGGCTGCCTGACTGAGCCAGAGCGCACCGAAGAAGTTCGTGTCGACGATGTCGCGGGCCTCCTGCTCCGTCGTCTCCTCGATGGCACCCACCGCCCCGTGACCCGCGTTGTCGACCAGTACGTCGAGGCGGCCGAACTTCTCGACGACGGACGAGACGACCGCCCGCGCCGCGCCGCGATCGCGCACGTCCAGGTGATCGACGACGAGTCGCTCGTGAGCGGGAAGGTCTGCCTCGCCCCTCACGGTCGCGATCACGCTGTCCCCCACGTCGAGCACACGGTCCACGAGCGCGCGACCGAGCCCTCGACTCGCACCGGTGATCAGCCACACCCGGCCGCTCATGATCCGACCCCCGCTCGACGGGTGTACTCGGCGATGACGACTCCGGAGTCGAACGCCCGCAGTCGGGTGCGCTCGAACGGCCGGTCAGCGTATCGGGCACCGGCGAACAGGCGCATACCGTCTCCGAGAACAACCGGGTTGATCTTCAGGACGAGTCGGTCGATCTGGTCGACGAGGTCACCCGCCAGCGCTCCCCCACCCGCCAGCCAGATCCCGGCGCCGTCTTCCCCACGAAGTCGGTCGAGGGTGGCTGCCGGATCGTTCGTGACGGTCACGTCGTCGGACTCGGATCGGCGGTGCCGGGATGCCACGAACTGCCGCAGGTGCGGATAGGGGCTGACGATGCCGACGTCCAGGGCCGCGGAATATGTCGTCCACCCCATGATCACCGTGTCGAACATCGTTGCGTCCGAATGGATCCCGAGCGCATCCTGCACGTGTCCGGGAAGCGTGTCCGCGAACTCGTCCACGAGCACGTCCATATGGTCGCCCTCGTCGAGGAACGCGCTCCAGGTGCCGTCGGGAGCCGCGATGAATCCGTCGAGACTCGTGGCGACGTAGTAGGTCAGTTCTCGCATGGGCGAACCCCTCTCGGTCGACTCTTGCACGGTAGGTGCTCGACCAGCGACCGCGCGACCCCATTTTCGTGGTGGGTGCAATCGGGCGCGCCTGACGCCACATGATTGCGACACATTCTGCGGATCGGTGGACATCGTGACGATCGTGTGGCAAAAGCGCACAGAGGGGTTGAGTAGCCGCCGATGCCGAGGTTCGATGCCCGGATGGCTGTCATGACACGGCGGTGACCGCGTGGCAGAGGACACGTACCGCGCGCGGCCCGGGTTTCGTACCGTCGAACGATGTGGCGACGACGCGTGCGCGGGCCTCTCGTACCCGAGGGAACGCTGGCCGCAGCAGCGGCGACGCGAGGGCTTGTTCTCGACACGTCTCAGCTCGAGGCCGCAACCCGTCTCGAAACCATGGCCGGCCAGGGGATCTACCTCTGGGGTCCGCCCGGTCGGGGCAAGAGCTGGCTGATGGACACCTTCCTCGCGGAGGCACGCACCAGCCGGACGACGAGGACACACTGTCACCGCTTCTTCACCGACCTGCACGCCGAGCTGAACCTGCGCGGTCACGACCTCGACGCCGCGCTCGATCACATGCTCGGTGATGCGGAACTGGTGTGCTTCGACGAGTTCCACGTCCATGACCCGGCGGACGGCATCTTCGTCGACCGACTGCTCGACGCGTTGTTCCGGCGGCCCGTCAGAGTGATCCTGACGTCGAACTACCCTCCGCGACGGCTGCTTCCAAACCCTCTGTTCCACAGCATGTTCGAGCCCACCATCCACCGCATCGAGCAGGCACTGGCGATCGTGCACGTCGACGGCCCGATCGACTATCGCACCCTGGACCTCGACACACCGCGCAGCGGGTTCGCCGCGGGACGGTGGATGACGGGGGACCGATTCTCCGATCGGCGAGAACCAGGTGACGGAGACGCGGCCTCACTCTCGATCGGGGTACGTACGGTCGTCGCTCGAGCTGTGCGTCCGGACCTGGTGTGGTTCACGTTCGACGCTCTGTGCGCGCGACCCACCGCACCGTCCGACTTCCTCGAGCTCGCGGACCGATTTCCTCGGTGGGTCATCAGCGAGGTACCGGGACCCGACCGCCTCGGACGAGACGCCGCCCATCGGTTCGGCAGCCTCGTCGACGTGCTCTACGACGCGTCGATACGCACCGATTTTCTCGCGGAGGTTCCACTCGGACAGTTCCTCCTGAGCCGGCATCTTCCGGTCGATGCCGAACGTATGGCGAGCCGCCTGAGCCAGTTGCAGACGACCCCGTGAGCAGCCGTCCCGCGGATCGAATCGGTTCCCGCTGATGCTGCAGCATCCACCACTCCCGATGACGTCCGCGGGAACTACGGCGACTCCACCAACTCCGGCCCCGCGGGGAAGTCGAGCACGTATTCCTCGCCCACGTCCCCACAGCATCGGACGCGGCGGTCGTCAGGACGATGCGGTGGTCGTCCAGAGATCGGATGCGCACTGTGCGCCCCTCGAACCGGAACCTGTTCATGAGGAACCGGAGGCCGCGGCGCTCCAACGCTTCTTCCGCATCGGGCCACTCCGACACCGCCGACAGGGGTCGACCCAGTCGATCGATGGGGATCAGATTCGGAGTCGCCGTCTGCATGTCGATCCACCCGACCACCTCGCCGTCCTCGCGGGCGTGCGGGATCCAGTGATCGGGAACTGCCACGACGCTCAGCTCACCGTGGCGTCCAGCGCCCGCGCGGTGGCGGACGCCATCTGTTCGACCTGCTCGTCGGTCATGACGAACGCCGGCGAGAACTGGATCGCGCCGTTGCCGGCCGCTCGCGCGGAGACACCTTCGCGGCGCAGAGTCTTGACGAACGGCATCGCGTAGGACGGGTCGGCGAACTGCACCGCGGCGACGACACCCATCCCACTGCGGACCTCGCTGACCAGGTCGTGCGAGGCCAGGGGCGAGAGATGCCGGTGCAGCGTGGCTTCGAGGCGCGACGCGTGCGTCAGCAGGTCCTCGTTCTCGATGATGTCGAGGTTGGCCATGGCCGCGGCAGCGGCGCCGGCGTGACCGCCGTACGTGTAGCCGTGGCGCCACCAGGCGCCGCCCTCGTAGAACGGCTCGGCGACCCGCGGGGCGACGAAGACCGCACCCATCGGCACGTAGCCCGACGTCAGACCCTTCGCGGTGCACATCATGTCGGGCTCGAGGCCCAGCTTCGACGACGCGAACCACGCTCCGCCGATACGACCGAATCCGGTCACCACCTCGTCGGCCACGAACAGGATGTCGTGGTCGCGGCAGATCTGACGCACCTCGTGCAGGTAGCCCTCGGGCGGCAGGTAGACCCCGCCGGCACCGATGATCGGCTCGGCGAAGAACGCGGCGATGGTGTCCGCGCCCTCCTTCTCGATCAGTTCGAGCAGCGCCTTGCCCTCGTCCCACGCGACCGTCCGCGCGTCCGTCATCAGCTCGCCGTAGTTCTCCCGGTTCAGCGGGAGTCCGGACAGTGCGGTGCCGGCGACGTGCATGCCGTGGTACGCCTTCTGGCGGCCGACGACGACGGTCTTGCCGGGCTTGCCCATCTGGTGCCAGTAACGCCGGGCCAGCTTGGCAGCGGTGTCGATCGAGTCGGAGCCGCCCGAGGTGAAGAAGATCTTGCTGCCCGCGACGGGCGCGATCGCTGCGAGGCGGTCGGCGAGTTCCAGCGTCACGTCGGGAACGACGTCGCCGAACGTCGAGTAGTGCGCGAGCGTGGACAGCTGCCGCGCCACGGCGTCCGCGATGGCGGTGCGGCCGTGACCCACGTTCGTGAACCACAGACCCGCGGTGCCGTCGAGATACTCGGTGCCGGCCGTGTCCCAGATGCGCGCGCCCTCACCTCGGGCGACGACGAATCGGCCGCCGGACTCGACGGTGTGCATGTCGGCGAAGCCGTGCCAGAACGCGGAGGACGTGTGCTGGGGAGTGGTCACGAGAGGTCAGCCTAGGCCACTCGTGGCGTGCTTCCGCGACCGGCGGGACGCCGCCAGTTCGCCCACTCTGTCGACCGCCAGGGCGATGAGCAGGAACGCCACGACCAGGACGGCGAGCCCGATCGCGAGGGGGCCGTACCCCCGCTCCCGCGGGTCCAGGAACGGATACGGGTACCAGTCGACGATGGGCCCGCGGATCAGGCTGTAGACCCCGTAGACCACGGGAAAGACCAACCACAGCACCGGCCCGCTCTCCGCGCTGCGACGACGTGGTGGCGCCAGGATCCAGTCGAGAACGATGAGGACGGGCACGATGCGGTGCAGCACCGAGTTGGTCCACGCGTCCTGGATCTGCACGTCGACGTTCGACAGCAACACCGCGTACACGATTCCGGTGATCACCATGTAGGTCGTGGCCGCCCCGCGAAGCCTGTCGAAGGTCTCGGAGCGGGGATCGACGACCCCGCCGATCACGAAGACCACGACGGCCAGCACGTTGCTCAGCACGGTGAAGTAGCTGAAGAAGTTGGCTAGCGAGAATCCGGCGACGTCCGCGGACCGGACGGGGATCCAGATCAGGGCGGCCAGCCCGAGCAGCGCGGCGACGACTCGGAGAACGCGCAGCGCGACAGGGGTGGCGACGCGATCGTCCGGCGGAGTCATGGAGCGATCCTCACACGAGCGCGGTCCTCGGCGCCGAGCAACGAAGCACTAGATCGCGACGCGATGCTCCCTGTCGCCCTGCCATGCGTCCACCGCGTCGGAGACCGGCAGTCCCAGTGCCGCACAGATCTGCAGCACGGTCCCGAAGCTGGGGCTCGCGATCCGACCCACCTCGATCTTGCGGAGCGTCTCGGGTGAGATCCGGGCGTCACGGGCGACGATCTCGGGGTCTCGTCCCGCTCGTGCGGCGCGCAGGACGGCGCCGAGGCGACGACCGGCCTCGACCTGCTCGGGACTCAGAGGAATGCGGACCACAAGGTCAGCATAGCGGTATTCCTGTACCGGTCTGCTACCGTTCGTTGGTATTGAAATACCGACAGGAAGCGATGGACGGATGATCGAGCTCAAGGGCCCTGCCGAGATCGACAAGATGGCGGTGACCGGCGCGTTCGTGGCCGAGACACTGACGACGCTGTCGGAGCAGGCGCAGCCCGGCGTGAACCTGATGGATCTCGAGCATCACTGCCGCGACCTCGTCGCCACCCGCGGCGCGGTGTCCTGCTACTGGGACTACGCCCCCGAGTTCGGCAGCGGGCCGTTCCGCAACGTCATCTGCCTGTCGGTCAACGACCGTGTACTGCACGGCCTCCCGTTCGACCACACGCTCGCCGCTGGGGACGTCCTGAGCCTGGACTTCGCTGTCTCCATCGACGGATGGGTCGCCGACTCGGCGCTGACCGTCGTCGTCGGCGACAACCCTGATCCCGCGGACGTCGAACTGATCGAGAGCACCCGGCGCGCACTGGATGCCGGCATCGCCGCGGCCGTCGTCGGTGGGCGACTCGGGGACATCTCGGCGGCGATCGAGAACGTCGCCCGGGAGACCGGAAAGCAGGTCAACACCGATTTCGGTGGTCACGGCCTGGGCCGGACGATGCACGAGGACCCGCACGTGGCCAACGCCGGCCGTGCGGGATCGGGATTGACACTCCGGGCCGGCATGACACTCGCGTTGGAACCCTGGTGGTCCCGCGGGACGGCGAAGCTCGTCATGGACCCGGACGGATGGACCCTCCGGTCGGCCGACGGATCCATGACCGCCCATTCCGAGCACACCATCGCGATCACGGACGACGGGCCACGCATCCTGACGCCGCGGTGACGGATAAACTGGCGTGAGCCATGTCGACATCTGCTCCCCCGTCCTCCGGACCCACCCGCCGCGACCTCACGGCCCGCCTGTCCGACCTCACCTTCCGTGACGCGCACAGGCTGCGCCGTCGGCTCGACCGCAGCCGCAAGCCCGCCGAACTCGAATCGATCGCTGCCGACATCGGCCGCGCCGAAGCCACGATCGCGGCTCGTCGAGCCTCCGTTCCCACGATCACGTATCCCGAGGCACTGCCGGTGTCCGCCCGCAAGGACGACATCGCAGCCGCCATCGCGGAGAACCAGGTCGTCATCGTCGCGGGCGAGACCGGCTCGGGCAAGACGACACAGATTCCGAAGATCTGCCTCGAGCTCGGTCGCGGCGTCCAGGGCGTCATCGGACACACACAGCCCCGGCGACTGGCCGCCAGGACGGTCGCGGAACGTATCGCCGACGAACTCGGGCAGGAGATCGGCGACGCCGTCGGTTACACGGTGCGCTTCACCGACCACTCCAGCGACAACACCCTCGTCAAGCTGATGACGGACGGCATCCTGCTCGCCGAGATCCAACGGGATCGGCTGATGCGTCGGTACGACACGATCATCATCGACGAGGCGCACGAGCGCAGCCTCAACATCGACTTCATCCTGGGCTATCTCGCCCGGTTGCTCCCCCAGCGTCCCGATCTGAAGGTCATCGTCACCTCGGCCACCATCGACCCTGGCCGCTTCGCGCACCACTTCGCGGTGAACGGGGTCGACGCGCCGATCGTCGAGGTGTCGGGCCGGACGTTCCCCGTCGAGGTCCGGTATCGGCCGCTCACGGTCGAGAACGGCGAGCAGACCATCGAACTCGACCCGGTCGACGCCACGTGCGACGCCGTCGAGGAACTGCTCACCGAACCGGAGGGCGATGTCCTCGTGTTCCTGTCGGGCGAGCGCGAGATCCGCGACACCGCCGATGCTCTGAAGGATCGCCGACTGCGCAACGTCGAGATTCTTCCGCTCTACGCCCGGCTGTCGGCAGCCGAGCAGCACCGCGTCTTCACCGGCCACACCGGTCGACGAGTCGTGTTGTCCACCAACGTCGCCGAGACGTCGCTCACCGTGCCCGGCATCCGGTACGTCGTCGACCCCGGAACCGCGCGCATCTCGCGGTACTCGCTGCGCACCAAGGTGCAGCGTCTGCCGATCGAACCCATCTCGCAGGCGTCGGCCCGCCAGCGAGCCGGCCGGTGCGGTCGCGTCGCGGACGGCATCTGCATCCGGTTGTACTCGCAGGAGGACTTCGAGGCCCGCCCCGAGTACACGGATCCCGAGATCCTGCGCACGAACCTCGCATCGGTCATTCTGCAGATGGCCTCGCTGGGACTGGGCCGCATCGACGCGTTCCCGTTCGTCGAGGCACCGGACCCGCGCAGCATCCGTGACGGCCTGGGACTGCTCGACGAACTCGGGGCGCTCGAGTCGCAGGGCGAGGACGGGCCCGTGCTCACCTCACTCGGCAAGGAGCTCGCCGGCCTCCCGGTCGACCCGCGCATGGCGCGCATGCTGGTCGAGGCCAACCGCAACGGATGCCTGCGGGAAGTTCTCGTCATCGTCTCGGCGCTCTCGATCCAGGACGTGCGCGAGCGGCCCGCGGAGCATCAGCAGGCCGCCGACGAGATGCACAAGCGTTTCGTGGTGGAAGGTTCGGACTTTCTCGCACTGTGGCAACTGTGGACGTATCTGGGAGACCAGCGCCGAGAGCTGTCCTCGAACCAGTTCCGACGCATGTGCCGATCGGAATTCCTGCACTACCTGCGCATTCGCGAATGGCAGGACCTGCACGGTCAGCTGCGCCAGATCACGCGTGGCCTGGGCTGGACCATGCCTGACACGGCCGACTCCTCGGAGCCGAACCATGCCGTGATCCACCAGGCACTGCTGCCGGGTCTGCTGTCGCACATCGGTCTTCGTGAGGGCGACAAGAAGGATTTCCTCGGAGCACGTGGGTCGACCTTCGCCGTCTTCCCCGGTTCGAGCCTGTTCCGCAAGCCGCCGCGCTGGATCATGGCGGCCGAACTCGTGGAGACCAGCCGACTCTGGGCCCGGATGGGTGCGCGCATCGAACCCGAATGGGCCGAGAAGCTGGCCCCGCACCTGATCAAACGCCAGTACTCGGAGCCGCACTGGTCGACGAAGCGCGAAGTGGCGATGGCCTACGAACGCGTCACGCTGCACGGCATTCCTCTCGCCGCCCGCCGGCCCGTCACCTTCAGCGGTATCGATGCCGAGGTGTCTCGCGACTTGTTCATCCGCCACGCTCTCGTACAGGGCGAGTGGCGGACGCACCACCGCTTCTTCCACGCGAACCAGGAGATGCGCAGCGACGCCGAGGAACTGGAGTCGCGCGCCCGCCGACGCGACATCGTCGTCGACGACGACACCCTCTTCGCTTTCTACGACGAGCGTGTACCTGCGACCGTGGTGTCGGCCCGTCACTTCGACCGGTGGTGGAAGAAGGCGTCCCGCACGACGCCGGACCTGCTCGACTTCGACCGCGCCACCGTCGTCAATCCGGACGCCGCCGCGGTCGTCGAGGGCGACTACCCCGACGCCTGGCGTCAGGGCGAGGCGCAGTTCCCCCTGACCTACCAGTTCGAGCCGGGCAAGGAGGACGACGGCGTCACCATCACCATTCCCATCGCCCTCCTCCCCCGCGTCGCCGACGTCGGATTCGATTGGCTCGTCCCCGGCATGCGCGTCGAGTTGGTGACGGCCCTGATCAAGACTCTTCCGAAGGAGTTGCGCCGCAACGTCGTCCCAGCGCCCGACCACGCGGTGGCCGCCGTCGCGGCGATGCGACCGAGGACGGAACCACTACTGGTCGCACTGTCGCGTGAACTCACCCGCATGGGCGCCGTGCCGATCGCACCGTCGGATTTCGACCCGTCCGCGCTGCCCCGCCACCTGAAGATGACGTTCGTGGTGGTCGACGATCGCGGCCGTCGACTGGACAAGGACACGTCCCTCTCCGCCTTGCGCACCCGACTCGGTGCTGCCGCGGCCGCTGCGGTCGGCGTCGCCGCCAAGGACTCGGAGAAGGCCCCGGTGACACGGTGGACGTCCGAGACCATCGGCACACTCGAGCCCACCGTCACCCGAACGGTCAACTCGCAGAAGGTGACCGGGTATCCCGCCCTGGTTCCCGAGAAGGGCGGGGTCGCCGTTCGTGTCCTGGGCACCGCCGCCGAGCAGCGAGCAGCGATGCGCGAGGGCACCCGACGCCTCCTGCTCGACGCCATCCCATTGTCGACGAAGAACCTGCTCACCGGACGCTCCCCGGCTCAGCGGCTCGCGCTGGGGCAGAATCCGCACGGAAGCATCGAGGCGTTCGTCGAGGACTGCCGCACCCTCGCGGCCGACGAGCTCATGATGAAGCACGGCGGCCCGGTGTCCACGCCCGAGGCGTATGCAGTGCTGGAGAAGGCGGTCCGGGGCGAGCTCGCCGGCCGGACGGCCGCGGTGCTCCGGGTGGCGGAACCATCTCTCGGTGCCGCGACGAGGGTCCGCCTCGCACTCGACGACGCGACGGGTGATGCCGCGGACGACGTGCGCCAGCAGCTCGACGGGCTGATCTTCCCCGGATACGTCTTCGAGACCGGCGAAGCGCACCTGCCACATCTTCCGCGCTACCTCGAGGCGGCCGAGCGCCGACTTCGCGCATTCCCGTCCAGCGCTCGCCGCGACGCGGCGGGGATGGACGTGCTGGACCGCGTCTATGCGGACTACGACGCCCTGCTCGGGTCGGTACCGGACTCGGTGGGCCGCAGCGATGCCGTGCGGGAGATCGCCTGGATGATCGAGGAGCTGAGGGTCAACCTGTTCGCTCAGACCCTGGGAACGCTGTACCCGGTGAGCGAGAAGCGGGTGCGCAAGGCCATCGACGACGTCCGACGTGCGGTGCGGCGCTGACTCACCGCTGAGCGGCGGGCTCCGCGTCCCGGGCGGGGGCGGCATCGTGCTCGGCGCGGTGGCGACGAAGGTCCTCGATCTCGCGCTCGAAGTCGTCCGCACTGCTGAACGAGCGGTAGACGGAGGCGAATCGGAGGTAGGCCACCTCGTCGAGATCGCGCAGTGGCCCGAGTATGGCGAGCCCTACCTCGTTGCTGGGGATCTCGGCCGACCCGGAAGCCCGCACCGTGTCCTCGACCTGCTGGGCGAGGAGGACGAGCGCGTCGTTGTCGACCTGGCGGCCCTGGCAGGCCCGACGGACTCCCTTGACCACCTTCTCGCGACTGAACGGCTCACTCACGCCACTGCGTTTCACGACGGAGAGCACTGCTGTCTCCACCGTGGTGAAGCGTCGACCGCATTCGGGGCAGGAACGACGCCGCCGGATCGCCTGGCCCTCTTCCGCTTCACGCGAATCGACGACGCGCGAGTCGGGGTGACGGCAGAACGGGCAGTGCATCGGACAGAGACCCCTCGATGGCTCGGGCATTTCCCGAGCGCCACGGCGGCTCTCGGTGTGTCCAGCGTACCGGGACGGCCTTCCGCGGCCCCGGGGGCGTGTCCGGCCGGTGTCAGCGTCCGGAGACGACGCCCATCTCCACCTGCTCCGAGATGGACGGCTGTGCCGGAACGTCGGCGGAGCGCATGTTCGCCAACCCCACCAGCCCCAAAACGGACACTGCTGTGATCAGCGCCACAGCGATGGGCGTCGCGAATCCGTGTCCCCGACGAGTGCGGTGTTCGACCTGCGAGACACCGTTCGAGCGGCGACGGTAGTCGACAGTGCCGCCGTCGGGGCGGCGGGAGTCGCGCGGAGCGGGGCTGCGGCGGACCGTGGTGCGCTCGCGCACGTCGGTCGTCGTGGACCCGGCCGCGCGGTCGGCCACACCCCAGTAGGAATCGTCGTCGCAGGTCCAGCGCGTGCGGACGGGTGCATGCATGTCGATGGAACGTGCGGTGCCGACAGTCAGCAGGTCACTTCGAGTCATTGCAACCACTCCTCGTGGATAGCCGGTGGCCGTCCGCGTCGCCGATGCACCGAGGTGTTCGAACAACACATTCGCCCACGCGTTCGAATGAACGCATGTTCGATGTATAGCAGTCCGGTCCGACAAAGTGCATCGAACACGCGACACGCTTCGAACAGGTGTTTGATCCGAGTCCCGTTTCGGTTTAGGTTCGACACACGCACAACGGACGTGACACCAGCACCACCTGCCCCACGTCCACTGCTACCGATGGAGGTATCTCGATGAAGGACGACAGCTCATCCGGCACGGTCGGCGGGCGCGCGTCAGCGACCGGCTCGGCCAAGACCGCCGACACCGAGTCCGGTCTCACCGAACGTCAGCGGCGAGTGCTCGAGGTGATCCGTGCGTCGGTCGTCGAACGCGGCTATCCGCCGAGCATCCGGGAGATCGGTGACGCCGTCGGATTGACGTCCACCTCGTCGGTCGCGCATCAACTGCGCACCCTCGAACGCAAGGGGTTCCTGCGCCGCGACCCCAACCGTCCCCGCGCCGTCGACGTGCGTCTGCCGGGCGAGAACGGGCGCCCCGAAGAGGTCTCTGCCGTCGCGCAGGACGATCTAGTCGCCGCGGACACCACGAATCACCTCGACAGCGCGGACATACCGTCGTCGGACGACGATCGCCTGCCCGCACCGACCTTCGTCCCCGTCCTGGGACGTATCGCCGCGGGTGGTCCGATTCTCGCGGAGCAGGCCGTCGAGGACGTGTTCCCGCTTCCGCGCGAGCTCGTCGGGTCCGGCTCGCTGTTCCTTCTCCGCGTCGTCGGTGAGTCGATGATCGACGCCGCCATCTGCGACGGTGACTGGGTGGTCGTGCGTCAGCAGAACGTGGCAGACAACGGGGACATCGTCGCCGCCATGATCGACGGAGAGGCCACCGTCAAGACGTTCAAGCGGACTGGTGGGGACGTCTGGCTGCTCCCCCACAACGACCTGTTCGAGCCTATTCCCGGGAACGACGCCGTGGTGCTGGGCAAGGTCGTCACCGTGATGCGCAAGCTCTGATTCCGGACACACGAACGCCGGCGCTGGATTTCCAGCGCCGGCGTCGTCGTGTTCGAGGTTCCTACAGGTCCAGACCGCGACCGATGATCTCCTTCATGATTTCCGTCGTGCCGCCGTAGATGGTCTGCACGCGGGAGTCCATGTACGCCTTGGCGATCGGGTACTCCTTCATGTAGCCGTAGCCACCGTGCAGCTGCAGGCACCGGTCGATGAGCTTGACCTGGTTCTCGGTGGTCCACCACTTCGCCATGGCGGCTTCCTGGACCGACAGCTCGTTCGCGTTGAGCTGCTCGATGTACTTGTCCACCATGATGCGGACGGCAGTCGTCTCGGTCGCGCACTCCGCCAGCACGAATCGCGTGTTCTGGAACTTGCCGATCGGCTTGCCGAACGCCTTGCGGTCCTTGCAGTACTGGATCGTCATCGCGAGCGCGGACTCCATCGCGGCAGCCGCGACGACGGCGATCGACAGGCGCTCCTGCGGCAGGTTCTGCATCAGGTAGATGAAGCCCATACCCTCCTGACCGAGCAAGTTGGCGGCAGGGATGCGGACGTCGGTGAAGCTGAGCTCCGCGGTGTCCTGCGCCTTCATACCGATCTTGTCGAGGTTGCGGCCGCGCTCGAAGCCCGGCATGTCGCGCTCGACGACGAACAGGCTGAAGCCCTGCGCGCCCTTCTCCGGATCGGTGCACGCCACCACGATGACGATGTCGGCGTTGATGCCGTTGGTGATGAACGTCTTGGAGCCGTTGAGCACCCAGTCGTCACCGTCACGGACGGCCTTGGTCTTGATGCCCTGCAGGTCACTGCCCGTGCCCGGCTCGGTCATCGCGATCGCGGTGATCAGCTCGCCGGAGCAGAACCCGGGCAACCAGCGCTGCTTCTGCTCGTCGTTGGTCAGCTCGATCAGGTAGGGAGCGACGACGTCGTTGTGCAGCGTGAACCCGATGCCGCTGTACCCACCGGCCGTGGTCTCCTCGGTGACGATGGCGTTGTAGCGGAAGTCCTTGACTCCGCCGCCGCCGAACTCCTCCGGCACTGCCATGCCCAGGAAGCCCTGCTTGCCGGCCTCGACCCAGACACCTCTGTCTACGATGTTCTGCGTCTCCCACTCCGCGTGATGCGGCGCGACGTGCTGCTCGAGAAACTTCTTGTACGAGCTGCGGAACAGGTCGTGCTCGGGCTCGAACAACGTGCGCTTCATGATTCTCCTCGTCGTGCGTACGGCGGATCTGTCTCGAGCCTAGAACCAGGTACGAGCGGGGTCGATGACCAGTGCGAGCACGTTCGGTGACCTCGGCGTCACTGACTCGAATCCGGTGTGTTGAGCCGCGGTATCCGCGGCTCAGCGCACCCAGCCGCCTCAGAGACCGAGCACCCACCGGTGCCCGACGCGCTCTGCCACCACACCGCCGCCGGTCGCGGACGCGAGGACACCGTCGAGCCGGTCGCCGTCACCGATCACCCGGAGCCGCACGTCGGATCCGTAGGCGACGTCGTCGACGGCGAATCCGTGCACTCGCAGGACGCCCTCCACCCGACCGGCATCAGCATGGGACAAGTCCATCTCGAGGACGTCGACTCGCGCGAGCTCGCCGACCTCCGCGCGGTCGAGCGCCGCACTCACCGCGCCCGAGTAGGCGCGCACCAAGCCACCGGCGCCGAGCTTGACGCCCCCGAACCACCGACTGACGACGGCCACCACATCGACGAGGTCGCGGCCGGTCAGCACGCCGAGCATCGGAACACCTGCCGTACCGCCAGGTTCGCCGTCGTCCGATGCGCGCTGACGACGGTGCTCCTGATCTGCGCCGACGACGAAAGCCCAACAGTGGTGGCCCGCATCGGGGAACTTTGCCGACACCGCAGCGACCACGTCGAGCGCCTCGGACTCGGTGTGGACGGTGACCACGCGGGCGAGGAACCGGCTCCGCTCGATCACCGTTTCCGCATCGACGTGTCGGGTCGAGACGAGGGCATGCGGCACGGAGCCAGCCTAGATCCGGTGCAGAAATCGTCGGTGAGCGACGAAATCTGCACCGGATCGCGTGACCCGGCGGTTGTGCCGAGCCTGCAGAACGAGGGGCGGCAGAACCCAGACGACGAGCGCCGCGGTCACCCACCAATACCAACCCGGAACGGCATTCAGCGCCAAGGCCCCGACGAACAGAGCAGACCCACTGCAGCTTTGAAGCAGGTCGACGTCTCGGCGACGCACCGCGGGGCCGCGCAACCAGGAGATGCGCTGGTCGCCGCTCTCGCGCACGGCTCGGCGTACGGATGCCACGGCGAGGACCACAGCAACAATCAGGGCAACAGCCGCAACGGATGCACGAGCAGCAATGTTCGGCAGCGCGAGCGTCGAGGCGGCTGCTACAGCCGAGACAGCCATGAGCGCCGGAACCTTCCACGCCGGCGTCGACGGCCACTCGTCCGGCGCGAGGCGCACGGGTCGCATCGGGTCGAGGTGTGGGTGGCTCACCGCCTCAGCGTGACACAGACCGCTCAGTCTCGTCGCCGCTCCGACAGCGCGCGGGAGCACCGGGTACGCGACCAGGATGCCGACCGAGCCCCACACGATGCCGCCGAGTTCGACGGATCCGATGGTCAGCGTCAGGTCACCGACACCGGCGACGAGGGCGGCCGCCGCGACCATCAGGTTGAGCGGTTTGGTGAAGTCGATCCCCGCTTCCTGCCAGATCCGCACGCCGAGAAGGCCGATGAGACCGTAGAGCACGAGCGTCGCGCCGCCGATGACACCGCTCGGGACCGTGAAGATCAGCGCGCCGAACTTCGGGGAGAACGAGAGCACCAGCGCCGTGGCGGCGGCGACCCAGTAGGCAGCGGTGGAGTACACGCGGGTGGCGGCCATGACACCGATGTTCTCCGCGTAGGTCGTGGTGCCCGAACCACCACCGGCACCGGCGAGGACGGTCGCCGCGCCGTCCGCCATGAGGGCGTCACCGGCGACGTCGTCGAGGGACCGACCCGTCATCGCCGCGACCGCCTTCACGTGACCGACGTTCTCGGCGACGAGCACCACGACGACGGGCAGTGCGACGAGCACGACGGAGAGCTGGAACGAGGGGCCGGTGAACTCGGGCAGTCCGATCCACGACGCGCTACCGAGTGCGTCGACGCGTGCGGGATCGAGAGCACCGGTGACGGCAGCGAACACCCATCCCACGACGACGCCGACGAGGATGCCGAGGCGACCGATCAGCCCCGGCACCGCGACGGTGACCAGCAGGACCGCCACGAGGGTCACGGTCGCGACGAGCGGCTGAGCTTCGTACGAGGTCGCGGCGGTGGACGCGAGGTTCAGGCCGATGAGCGCCACGATCGCGCCGGTCACGAGCGGCGGCATGACGGCGTCGAGGACGCGGCTCCCCGCCAACCGGACGAGCAGGCCGACCAGGAACAACACCACGCCCACCACGAGCACCGCGCCGAGCTGCGCAGCGGGACCGTCGCCCGCCGTCGCCGCCAAGGGTGCGATGAAGGCGAAGGACGAGCCCAGGTAGCTCGGGATCCGGCCGCGCGTGGCCAACAGGAAGATCGCGGTACCCAGGCCGGAGAAGAACAGCGTCGTCGTGACCGGGAACCCGGTGATGGTCGGCACCAGCAGAGTGGCGCCGAACATCGCGACGACATGCTGCATCCCGATCCCGATCGTGCGCGGCCACGAGAGCCGTTCGTCCGGAGCGACGACCGCGTCGGGCGCCACGGTGCGACCGTCACCGTGGACGGACCAGCGAGGGAAGAACTGTCTGGATCGAGTTGTCGTCACGGCGGAAATGATGTCATGCGGGAAGGCCGGAGGCCGGTCGGCAGGTCACCGGGAAGGCCGGAGGCCGGTCGGCAGGTCACCGGGAAGGCCGGAGGCCGGTCGGAGGGCGGGAGCGCATCACCCGAGCAGGCCGGCGGCCACCTCGCGTGCTTCGGCCGGGCTGGAGGTGGACAGCACGGCCTCGGCCGCGGCCCTGCACTGCTCGAGCGTCACGGTGCCGAGCTTCGCGCCGACACCGGCCACGGCGGCCGACGCGGCCGAGAGGGACGTGACGCCGAAGCCGACGAGGACACAGGCCAACAACGGGTCCGCGGCGGCCTCTCCGCAGACTCCGACAGGCTTGTTCACCGCTGCGCCGGCCTTCGCCGCGTGGGCGACGAGCGTCAGGACTGCGGGCTGCCACGGATCGGTCAGTGCGGCCAGGTCGGCGGACATGCGGTCGGCCGCCATCGTGTACTGCGCGAGGTCGTTGGTTCCGATGGACAGGAAGTCGACGTGATCGAGGATCCGGTCCGCGAGCAGCGCCGCGGCGGGCACCTCGATCATGACGCCGGGGGTGAGCCCGCGTTCCCGCACGTCGGCGGCGAAGGCCTGCGCCTCGGCGGACGTGGCGATCATCGGGGCCATCACCCACGGGGACGACTCGGTCGAGGCCGCCGCGGCCGCGATGGCGTCGAGCTGGCGGTGCAGGATGCCGCGATTGCCCTCGGCGATACGGATGCCGCGCACTCCGAGGGCCGGGTTGGCCTCGTCGGCGTGGTTCGCGAAGCGCAGCGGCTTGTCCGAGCCGGCGTCGAGCGTGCGGACGACCACCTTGGTGCCCTCGAACGCGGTGAGCACCTCGGCGTAGATCGAGGCCTGCTCGTCGACGGTGGGCTCGACGTCGCGGTCGAGGAAGCTGAGTTCGGTGCGGAAGAGTCCGACGCCGTCGGCCGCGGTCGACCGGGCTGCGCGAGCGCCGGCGCCGTCCTGCACGTTCGCGAGGATGTCGACACGGTGACCGTCGGACGTCCGGCCCGGCCCGCTCCAGTCGGCGACCTCGGCGAGGTGGGTGGCCGATTCCTCGACCGCGGAGCGTGCCGTGGACGGATCGGGCTCGATCTCGATGCGGCCGGTGGTGCCGTCCACCATGACGAGCGTCCCGGCGGGGACGTCGTCGAGGCCCGTCGCCGCGACGATGCACGGGATGCCGAGCTGACGGGCGATGATCGCGGTGTGGCTGGTGGGTCCACCGAGCGAGGTCGCGAGGCCGACGACCAGCGTGGCGTCGAGTCCCGCGGTGTCGGCGGGTGCGAGGTCCTCCGCCAGGAGAACCGAGGGCTCCGACGGGGTGGGCACGCCGGGCTCCGGGAGATCGGACAGCTCGGCGATCACGCGGTCGCAGATGTCCATGAGGTCGGTGATGCGCTCGGCCATGCGTCCGCCGAGCTTGGCGAACATGGCGACGAACTGGTCCGTCGCGGTGACGGCGGCGTACGCGGCGTCGGAACCCTTGCCGATGGCCTTGACGCCGGCGCCGATCCACCCGCGGTCCTCGGCCATCGCGGCGTTGGCGGCGAGCACCTCGGACGCGGAGCCGGTTGCCAGTGCGGCACGGGCCTGCAGACGTCGACCGACCTCGGCCGCCGCGGCGCGGAAGCGCTCCTTCTCTGCATCGCGCGCGTCCTCGGCGATCTCGACGGCCGTGTCGGGACGTGAGGGGCGCGGCGCCGGGCGGATCGCGGGGCCGTAGCCGACGCCGGGCACCACCGGCGTGCCCTGCACCGCGTGGGCCGTCGGCTGTGCCTCGTTCACGGTGAGCGATCCCGTCATCTGCTTCCTCCTGCTGCGCGGTGGTGCGGGGGCATCTCGCCTACCCGCTGTGCATCGCGTCTCCCGCGATGGCTCTTGTGACTCAGATTACTCGAACCTCTTGACATGTCAACAGAGACGGGCGTAAAACAACATAAACCAACAGTGAAACAACGGTTCGGACGGAGGGGCGGTGAACACGATGTACGCGGAAGAGCGGCAGAACGCCATCGCCGGCCTCATCGGACAGCGCGGTCGCGTCTCCGTCGCCGACCTGGCCGACACGTTCGGTGTCACCACCGAGACCGTGCGCCGTGACCTGGCCTCGCTCGACCGTATGGGCGTCGTGCGCCGAGTCCACGGTGGCGCAGTGCCCGCCACGTCGGTCACCGCGGTGGAGCCAGGGATGGCCGAGCGCGAACACACCCGCGCGAAGGAGAAGGACCGCATCGCCGCTGCCGCCCTCGCCTACCTGCCTGCACCCGGCGGATCCATCGCGCTCGATGCCGGCACCACCACCGGTCGCCTCGCCGCGCTGATCCCCGTCGAGTCGGATCTGACGGTGGTGACCAACTCGCTTCCCATCGCGACGCGTCTCGCCGCGGTTCCGTCCCTCGATCTCCACCTGCTCGGTGGCCGCGTCCGCGGTGTCACGCAGGCGACCGTCGGCGAGGACACCCTGCGAGTGCTCGGGACCGTGCGTGTCGACGTGACGTTCATGGGCACCAACGCGATCAGCGTCGGCCACGGTCTCTCGACTCCCGACACCGACGAGGCCGCCGTCAAGCGCGCGATGGTGAGCGCGGCGGACCGCGTGATCGTCGTCGCGGACTCGGCCAAGATCGGCCTGCAGTTCTTCATGTCCTTCGCCGCACTCGACTGTGTGGACGTCCTCGTCACCGACGACGGCATCACCGACACCGACTGCACCCGTCTGCAGCAACACGGATTGGAGGTGGTGGTCGCATGATCCTCACCCTGACGGCCAACCCCAGCATGGATCGCACGGTCTCCCTCGACGTGCCGTTGGTGCGCGGATCGGTGCATCGCAGCGCACTGACCACGACGGAGCCCGGCGGCAAGGGGGTCAACGTCGCACGCGTCGTCACCTCCGCCGGACGGACCGCCACAGCGGTGCTCCCGTGCAGCGGTTCCGATCCGCTGCTCAGCGCGCTCGGCACCCTCGGAGTCCGGTACCACGCCGTACCCACGTCGGGTGTCGCGCGCACGAACCTGACCATCAGCGAGTCCGACGGCACGACGACCAAGATCAACGAGCCCGGGGCCGGACTCGCGCCCGAGACGGTCGACGCCCTGATGGCGTCCGTCCTGGAACTCGCGCAGCGCGCCGACTGGGTCGTCCTGTCCGGATCGATCCCGCCCGGAATCGACGCCACCTGGTACGGCCGCCTCGTCACCGCGCTGCACGAGGTGTCGGCCAAGGTCGCGGTGGACACCTCCGACGATCCGCTCTCGGCACTCGCCGCGGGCTTCCCCGCCACGGCACCGGACCTGATCAAGCCGAACGCGGAAGAACTCGCACACCTCACCGGACACGACGGCGCGGCTCTCGAAGCCAGTGCCGCACAGGGTGACCCGTATCCCACGGTCGAGGCCGCGCGCGTTCTCGTCGACCGCGGAGTGGCTGCCGTCCTGGCGACACTCGGTGGGTCCGGGGCCGTCCTGGTCACCGCGACAGGGTCGTGGTTCGCCACCCCTCCCCCGATCACCCCGCGAAGCACCGTCGGCGCGGGCGACTCGTCGTTGGCCGGATACATCCTGGCCGATCTCGACGGCGAGGACGGTGCCGGTCGACTCGCCCGGGCCGTCGCCTACGGATCCGCAGCCGCCGCCCTACCGGGCACCCGGTTGCCGACGCCGTCCGACGTCGACGTCACTGCCGTCCCCGTCCACACCCTCGACTCGTCACCCGCCGTACCCCAGTCCTGAAACCCCAGTCCTGATCCCCCAGCTCCACTCCACTCCCAGAGGAAACGACATGTCCAGTCCCACCACGGCTCACGATGCCAAGCCCGGCATCATCGCCGAGGACCTCATCCTGCTCGACGCCGATCTCGGCTCGACGAAGGACGACGTCATCGCCCGCCTCGCTCGCGTCCTCACCGACGCGGGCCGTGCATCGGATGCCGACGCCCTGCGCGACGCCGCGATGGCTCGTGAGGCGCAGTCGGCCACCGGCCTGCCCGGCGGCATCGCGATTCCACACTGCCGCTCCGCCGCGGTCACGACGGCATCGCTCGGATTCGCTCGCCTGAACCCGAAGGTCGAGTTCGGCGCACCCGACGGCGACGCGGACCTGGTCTTCCTCATCGCCGCACCGGAGGGCGCCGGCGCGGAGCACATGAAGCTGCTGTCCTCGCTCGCACGCGCGCTGGTCAAGCCCGCATTCGTGACGTCGCTGCGCGAGGCGGCCACCCCCGCCGACGTCGTCGCACTGGTCGAGGGCGTTCTGGCCCCCAAGCCTCCGAAGGCTGCGACTCCCGTCACGACCACGAAGACCGCTCCTCCCGCTCCGACCGCCACGGCGGACGCTGCCAAGCACATCGTCGCCATCACCGCGTGCCCCACCGGCATCGCCCACACCTACATGGCCGCCGACTCCCTCAAGGACGCCGGCGACCGTGCGGGCGTCACCGTGCACGTCGAGACGCAGGGCTCGAGCGGCTCCACGGCACTGGACCCGGCGCTCATCGCGTCGGCCGAGGCCGTCATCTTCGCGACCGACGTGGGCGTCAAGGGCCGCGAGCGCTTCGCGGGCAAGCCCGTCATCGAGTCCGGCGTCAAGCGCGCGATCAACGAGCCCGACAAGATGGTTGCCGAGGCTCTGCGCGCCGGCGGTGACCCGAACGCCGCACGCGTCTCCGGTACCGCACCGGGAGCGTCCGCTGCGGCCGCTGCCGGTGGACTCGGCTGGGGCACCCGGTTGCGCCAGATCCTCCTGACCGGTGTCAGTTACATGATCCCGTTCGTCGCGGCCGGTGGACTCCTCATCGCCCTCGGCTTCCTTCTCGGTGGATACGAGATCAAGGGTGTCGCCGAGGACATCATGACCAACAACAGCCTCACCAACCTGCCCGACGGCGGGCTCCGCATCTTCATCGGCGCGGTGCTGTTCCAGCTCGGCGGCCTGGCCTTCGGCTTCCTCGTCCCGGCCCTGTCCGGTTACATCGCCTTCGCCATCGCGGACCGTCCCGGTCTGGCTCCCGGCTTCACCGCCGGTGCGGTGGCCCTGTTCGTCGGTGCCGGCTTCATCGGTGGCCTCGTCGGTGGCCTCATCGCCGGCTTCGTGGCGCTGTGGATCAGCCGGATCGCGGTGCCGCCGTGGCTCCGTGGCCTGATGCCCGTCGTCATCATCCCGCTGGGTGCGACCCTCGTCGTCGGCGGTCTGATGTTCCTCGTACTGGGTCGCCCGCTCGCTGCCATCACCACCGGCCTGACCAACTTCCTCAACGGCCTCTCGGGCTCGTCGGTCATCATCCTCGGCATCATCCTGGGCCTCATGATGTGCTTCGACCTCGGTGGACCGGTGAACAAGGCCGCCTACGCCTTCGCTACCGCCGGGCTCAGCGTCGACAACGAGGCATCGCTGCGCATCATGGCCGCCGTCATGGCTGCCGGTATGGTTCCCCCGCTCGCCATGGCACTCTCGTCGACTCTGCGACCGAAGCTCTACAGCGAGGCAGAGCGCGAGAACGGCAAGGCTGCATGGCTTCTCGGAGCTGCGTTCATCTCCGAGGGTGCGATCCCGTTCGCCGCGACCGACCCTCTACGTGTCATCCCCTCGATGATGGCCGGCGGCGCTGTGACCGGCGCCCTGATCATGTCCTTCGGGACGACGCTCAGCGCACCCCACGGCGGACTGCTCGTGTTCTTCGCGATGAACAACTTCTTCCTGTTCCTGCTGGCTCTGGCGATCGGCACCGTGGTCTCCGCGGCGCTCATCACCGCAGCCAAGCAGTTCGCCGGCAAGAAGCCTGCGGAGATCGTCGACGAACCCGTCGCCGTCGCAGCCTGACACCCACGTCACCACCCCCACAGCTGGCAGTATCGACACCAGCACTCACCTGACGAAGAAGGAGATCACCACGATGCCCAGCACCACGGTCACGGTCGGATCCGCCATCGGCCTGCACGCCCGTCCCGCCGCCGTCATCGCCGAGGCGGTCGCCGACTCCGGCGTCGATGTCACCCTCGAGGTGGAGGGCGAAGAGGCCGTCGACGGCGGCTCCGCGCTCATGATCATGACGCTGGGGGCCACCAAGGGCACCGAGGTCACGATCACCAGCGACGATCAGGCCACGCTCGACAAGGTGGCCGCACTGGTCGCGTCGGACCTCGACGGCTGATCTTCCGCACAGACGACGACGGCCCCCACACACCGTGGGGGCCGTCGTCATGTGTGCTTCTGTGTCTACCGCGACCGGAACAGTCGACGCACGAAGAACAGGGTCAGCACCACGACCACACCGACCGACGCCGCGGCGGCGATCAACGGAACGAGGATGGACCCGGTGGGCTCGGCGGGTGCTTCGGAGTCCGCGGTCTCGGTGGCCTCCGGGCCGGCCTCGGCGGAGGGTGCCACATCGCGCAGGACGAGGACGGCGGGACGAGCTGCAGCCGTGTCCACACCCTGCTCGGACCCGAGCAGCACCTCGTCGTCCGAGGTGAAGGCGATCGACTCGCCCTGCGGCTGCGGCGGGAGCGCGACGACGCGGGCGGGGGCCGACGCGAAGGCCGCGGCCACGTCACCGTCCCGCACGGACCACAGGTACAGATCGGTGTAGGTGCGCACGGCAGCGATGGACCCGTCGGCGCTCACGGCGCCGCCGGTGACCAGGCGACTGCCGTCGAGCAGCGGCGGACCCCCGGGTGTGGTCGTCGCGGACGGCGCGAAGTCGGCCACGCGGCGCAGCGGGGTGGGACCGGGACTCGGGAGATCGGACACCGACGTGTCCGCGGTGTACACGGCACCGGTTCCGAGACCGTCCTTCGTGACGACGACGGGACGGCCGTCGGGCCCGATGAGGAGTGCTTCGGCATCGTGCGCACCGTCGGGATAGGTGAGCCGGTGCAGTTCACCGGCACCACCGGCCGCAGGATCCATCCGGGTGAGGGCCACGGCGTCGCGTCGACGGTCGTTGTCGCCGATGTCCGCGAGCCACAACGACCCCTCGAACGACGAGAGATCCTCGACGTCGTACGGATCCACCGGATTCGGAAGCCACTCCGCGACAGCACACTCGGAGTCGAGGCGCGCGACACGGTCGTCGGCGCCGCTGTCCCCGATCGCGTACACCGTCCCGTCGAGTACCGTCATACCCGAGAGTTCGGACAGTCCCGGATCGGTCGGCACACAGTACGGCTCCGCATCCGGTGCCTCGGTCTGCGCCGCCGCGGGAGACGCTGCCACGAGCGCCACCACGGCAGCGCCGAGCACCGGCGCGAACCGACGGCTCACGCGCTGTGGGCGTATCGCGTGAGTATCGAGGCCAGCGCCGTCGGCACGGTCGCGTCGATGCGCGTACCGCCGCTCTCGTGACTCGTGCTCGAGATCCGTCCGTCCGCATGGATGCGCGACACCAGGTCGCCGCGGTCGTAGGGCAGCAGGACGCTGACCGACACCTCGGGCGGGCGGACCAGCTCGCCGAGTCGTGTCCGCAGCTCCTCGATGCCCTCACCGGTCTTCGCGGACACGAAGACCGCACCCGGCAGCAGGCCCCGCAGCTGCGTCAGCGTGACGGGATCCGCGGCGTCGATCTTGTTGACCACGATCAGTTCCTCGGGCGCCGCGGCGTTCTGCTCGCGCACCACCGAGACGATGACCTCGCGGACCGCCTCGATCTGCCCGATGGGGAGCGGGTCGGACCCGTCCACCACGTGCAGCAGCAGATCGGCGTCCGTCACCTCCTCGAGCGTGGAGCGGAACGCCTCGACCAGCTGGGTCGGCAGGTGGCGGACGAAGCCGACGGTGTCGGTGAGCACGCACTCGCGGCCGTCCTCGAGCGTCGCCTTGCGCGTGGTCGGATCCAGGGTCGCGAACAGTGCGTTCTGCACCAGCACACCGGATCCGGTCAACGCGTTGAGCAGCGACGACTTCCCCGCGTTGGTGTAGCCGACGATGGCGATGGACGGCACGTTGCCCTGCAGCCGGCGCTCACGTTTGGTGTCGCGGGCCTGCTTCATGCCCCGGATCTCGCGACGTAGCTTCGCCATGCGCTCGCGAATGCGACGACGATCGGTCTCGATCTTCGTCTCACCGGGACCACGCAGGCCCACACCGCCGTTGCTGCCGGCGCGGCCACCCGCCTGACGCGACATGGACTCACCCCAGCCGCGCAGACGCGGAAGCATGTACTCCATCTGCGCCAGGGCGACCTGCGCCTTGCCCTCGCGGGAGGAGGCATGCTGAGCGAAGATGTCGAGGATCAGCGCGGTGCGGTCGATGACCTTCACCTTCACGATCTTCTCCAGTGCCGTCAGCTGCGCAGGCGTGAGTTCACCGTCGCACACGACGGTGTCCGCGCCGGTCGCGATGACCACCTCGCGCAGTTCCTTCGCCTTGCCGGAGCCGATGTAGGTGGAGGCGTCGGGTCGGTCGCGACGCTGCACCAGCCCTTCGAGCACCTCGGAACCCGCCGTCTCGGCCAGAGCCGCGAGTTCGGTCATGCTGGACTCCGCCTCCTCGGCGGAACCGCTGGTCCAGACACCGACGAGCACCACGCGCTCGAGCCGCAACTGGCGGTACTCGACCTCGGTGACATCGGTGAGCTCGGTGGAGAGTCCGGCCACACGGCGCAGTGCGCTGCGATCGTCGAGCTGCATGTCGCCGGTGGACCACTCGGCGTCCTGCTCGAACCCGTCGCTGTGGGAGGAACCTGTCGTGTCGGCCCTGTCGGCCGCTGCATTCGTTGTCGTCATACGAGACCCATGATCCACGAGAACGTCCTGACGTGCACTGTCATTTACGCAACCGTGTCGCGGGGAATACCCGCACCCCGGCCGTCACGCTTCCAGCCCCGCCCACCAGGCGTCCGACAGCTCCCCCGACGCCACCAGCACCGACGGCCCCCGCATCGACGCGGAACCGTTCGACACGCGCACCGACACGACACCACCGGGAACGTGGACGGCCAGCTCACCGTCGCCGGACCCGTCGAAACGCAGCGCGGCGACCGCGGCGGCGACGATGCCCGTGCCACACGACCTGGTCTCCCCCACGCCGCGCTCGTGGACACGCATGCTCACCGCACCGTCCTTCGGCACGGTGACGAACTCGATGTTGACCCCGTGCGGGTACACCGCACCGTCGAAGGCGGGTTGCGCCGTGAGGTCGAGGTCGCCGAGGGTCTCCGCATCGAGATCCGCGGACACGCAGGCCAGGTGCGGATTGCCGACGTCGACGCCGATGCCCGTGAAGGACCTGCCGTCGACCTCGGTGTCGGAGGTCTCGAAGACCCGCGGGGTACCCATCTCGACGGTGACCACGGCGTCGGTGGCGTCGTGCGAGTGCACGGTGACCGGTTTTCCGCCGGCGCGCGATCCGACGACGAACTCGTCCGAGTCCACGAGACCGGCCGCACGAACGTAATGGGAGAACACCCGGACACCGTTGCCGCACATCTCCGCGATGGACCCGTCCGCGTTGCGGTAGTCCATGAACCAGTCGCCGGCGGACACGCCCTCGGGCAGCGCGTCGAGCACGCCGCGGTCGACGAGAGCACCGCTGCGGGCGACCCGCAGTACCCCGTCCGCGCCGAGCCCGGCTCGGCGATCGCACAGTGTCGCCACACGGTGTGCGCTCAGATCGAGGAGTGCGTCCGGATCCGGCAGCACGACGAAATCGTTCTGCGTTCCGTGTCCCTTGGTGAACTGCATGGGATCAGTCTCCCACCGGCGCGGACGTCCGCGCGATCAGCCGTTGGCGGGTGATCTCGTACAGCCCGACGGCGCCGGCGGACGGTGCTCCGAGGGAGCTCGCCGCGCCGCCTATCGGGATGGACACGACGACGTCGCAGGCATCCCGCCACGCGGCACTCATGCCGCGGGTCTCGTTGCCCACCACCAGCACCGTTCCTCCTGTGAAGTCGTGCTCGTGCGCTGCCACCGTGCCGGTCTCGTCGGTGCCCACGATCGTCATGTCGGTGCCCTGCTGCCGCAGCCTGTCCACCATCGCGCGAACCTGCTCCGGACCTCCGACCTGTCCCACGGGGAGTGCGAACAGGGAGCCGGTGGTCGCGCGGACGCACGCGGGATCGAACGGGTCCGCGGCATGCCCGCTGACCAGCAGCCCGGACGCTCTGAAGGCGTCCGAGGACCGGATCAGGGTGCCGAGATTGCCCGGCGACGTCGGCCGATCGAACGCGACCACCACCGGCGCGTCGCCCGTCGGAGTCCAGTGGCCGGGATCGAGGAGCCGGGACCGTGCGAGGAGCAGGACCTCCGGTGGTTGATCGACGCGTTCGCCGAGCTCCGCCATCAACTCCGGCGCGACACCCACCGCGGACACGCCTGCGGCCCGGCAGCGGTCCACGGTCGACGTGGCCCAGGACGACAAGGGGTCGCCGGTTCGATAGAGCACGGACTCGAGAGGCCACTCGTGCTCGACGGCCAGCGTCACCGGCCGCACTCCCTGCACGAGGAAGACTCCCGCCTTGGTGCGCTTGCCGCGGGTGACGAGGTAGGACTGCCACTGCTGGAACCGCGCGTTCCTCGACAGGACGAGCGCATCGCTCATCGGTGTTCTCCCCTCGTGCGCAGTGCGGCGTCCAGCAGGTCCGATGCGCCCCCGCGCAGCCAGTGCACGCGGGGATCACGACCGAACCAGGACCGTTGGCGGCGAACATAGCGACGGGTACCGACGAAGGTCGCCTCGCGCGCGGCCGCCTCGTCGATCTCGCCGTCCATCAGCTGCAGCACCTGCGCGTAGCCGATCGCCCTCGGGGCGGTGACTCCCTCGCGCAGTCCCTGCCCCACGAGGGTCTCGACCTCGGCGACGAGCCCCTCGGCGAACATCGCGTCGGTGCGTGCCGCGATGCGCGCGTCCAGCTCGTCGGTGTCACGGTCGATGCCGAGGACGACGGTGTCCCAGCGCGGCTCGCCGATGGTGGGCGCCGACGCGGCGAACGGCTTCCCGGTGAGGCGTCCCACCTCGAGCGCGCGGACGATGCGTCGGCCGTCGGTCGGCAGGATCGATGCCGCGGCCGCCGGATCGGACTCGGCGAGTGCGCGATGCAGCGCCGCGACCCCCTCGGCGGCGAGCCTGGCCTCGAGTTCGGCACGCACCGCGGCATCCGTGGCCGGGAACTGCCATCGGTCCAGCAGAGCCTGGACGTACATCATCGATCCGCCGACGACGACGGGCACGACGGACTGCTCGAGCAGCTCCTCGATCTCCCGCACCGCGGCGTCCTGGTACGCCGCCACCGTTGCCGTCTCCGTGACGTCCAGGACGTCGAGTCGGTGGTGCGGGATGCCGCGACGCTCCGCCACCGGCGTCTTCGCGGTACCGATGTCCATGCCTCGGTACTGCTGCATCGCGTCGATGTTCACGATGTGCCCGCCGAGGCGCTCGGCGAGATCGAGCGCGAGGGCCGACTTGCCCGTGGCCGTGGGTCCGATCACCGCGACCGGTGTCGGTCGCGTCACAGCGACCACGAAGCGACGTGATACCCGACTCCGTAGGGGGCACCGCGAAAGAGACTGTGCGGCACCACTCGTGCGGGTCCGACCAGCGTGGCCGCCACCTGCCATGCCACCCGCCCGTCCACGCCGAGGGCATCACACAGAGCAGCGTCCAGGGACGCCAGCGCGTCGACGTCGGCTCTGCCGAGCGCATCGTCGATCGCGTGCTGCACCGCCTCGGCCCGGTCGTCGAACGCGCCGGGCGCCTTGTCGGTCAGGGTCGTCGCCCCGTCACCGACGACGAGCAGCCCCACCGGGCCGGGCGCGGCGTCGACGCGGCCGCGCAGGTCGAGCGCCACCGCCGCCACGTCCTGGACACTCGCGTTCCGAGCGACGAGCTGTACGGGGACCGACCACTGCGGAACAGCCTGCCCGCGGAGCAGCCCGACGGTCAGCGCGGCCAACTCCATCGCGCGATCGACAGGCCCGCGATCCGGGGCGAGACCGACCACGACATCGGCCCCGAAACCGGCGTACGTACCCGCGGCATCGCCGTCGATCCAGGTCGTGGTCGCACCGACCCCGACCCCGATCCAGTCGTGACAGGACTGCCCCAGGTCGTCGCACACCTCGCGCACGGCTGCACGCAGATCGTC
This sequence comes from Rhodococcus sp. SORGH_AS_0301, assembly GCF_030818285.1. NCBI lineage: Bacteria > Bacillati > Actinomycetota > Actinomycetes > Mycobacteriales > Nocardiaceae > Rhodococcus > Rhodococcus sp. SORGH_AS_0301. Next base: position 1,585,194 of record NZ_JAUTAC010000002.1, on the reverse strand, counting down.
CAGTTCGCCTGTGGCGGAACCGGCGAGCTCCGCGAGCAGCAACGGAGGCGACGGGACGAAGGCGAGGGCGGACAGCACGGACGCCACGGTAGTCGACCGTCCGAGGGCGTCCCTTTTCCGCGCGTCCCTCGGGGTTTGCATGGTCGCCGACGCGCGGAGGGGGTTGAATGGGCCGAGAACGACCGAGCAGAGAACCACGTAGCGCCAGGCAGCCGTGACGCGCGGCAGAGACGGAGAGAACCATGACCGAGCACGAGACGACCGAGAACGCCCCCGGCGAGGCGCAGGCGAGCCCCACACCTCCCCGGCCCGGGCCCCGACCGGGTCCTCGACCCGGCGGCGCACCGCGCCCGGCGCCCACCCGGCCCGGTGCCCCGGCCGATCCGTCCGCACCGTCGTCGTCCACAGGCGACGGGGAGTCGCACCCGACGCCGCATCGGGCTGCACACCACGTGCCGACGACGCCCGCTGTCGTCCCGGTCGTGACCGATCCGTCCCGCTGGGGCCGGGTCGACGAGGACGGTTCCGCGTGGGTACGTACCACCGACGGAGAGCGGCAGGTCGGTTCCTGGCAGGCCGGTGACGCGGCCGAGGGCCTCGCACACTTCGGGCGCCGCTACGACGATCTCGCCACCGAGGTCGCACTCCTCGAGGCGCGACTCGCCTCCGGCGCCGGCGACGCCAAGAAGACGAAGACCGCCGCCGTCGCGCTCGCCGAGACCCTGCCCACCGCTGCTGTGATCGGCGACATCGACGCGCTGGCGACCCGCCTGCAGGCCGTGATCGAACACTCCGACGAGGTCGCCGCCGAGCATCGCAAGCGCAAGGATTCCGAGCGGACCGAATCGACGGCACGCAAGGAGGCGCTGGCCGTCGAGGCCGAGACCATCGGCAGCGAATCCACGCAGTGGAAGGCCGCGGGTGACCGTCTTCGCGTGATCCTCGAGGAGTGGAAGACCATCCGCGGCGTCGACCGGAAGGTCGACGACGCCCTGTGGAAGCGCTACTCCAAGGCACGGGAGGCGTTCAACCGCCGCCGCGGCGCGCACTTCGCCGATCTCGACCGCGAACGCGGTGCCGCCAAGGTGCGCAAGGAAGAACTGGTCGCCAAGGCCGAGGAACTGTCGTCGTCCACCGACTGGGTGGGCACCGCGCAGGTGTTCCGCGATCTCCTGACCGAGTGGAAGACCGCCGGCCGGGCTCCCCGCGACGCCGACGACTCGCTGTGGCAGAAGTTCAAGGGCGCCCAGGACGTGTTCTTCGAGGCACGCAACGCGGCTCAGTCCGAGCAGAACGCGGAGTTCGAGCAGAACGCCGAGGCGAAGGAACGGCTGCTGGCCGAGTCCGGTCACATCGACCCGTCCAAGGACATCGAGGCGGCCCGCGCAGCACTGCGGACATTGCAGGACAAGTGGGACGCCATCGGCAAGGTCCCGCGGGAGAAGATGCACGATCTCGAGGGCAAGCTCCGCGCGATCGAGAAGCGCGTCCGCGACGCCGCCGACTCCGAGTGGCGACGCACCGACCCCGAGGCGATGGCGCGCGCGGCTCAGTTCCGCGAGCGGGTCGCGCAGTTCGAGGAGCAGGCCCAGAAGGCCGAGGCCGCGGGCAAGGCCAAGGACGCCGAGAAGGCCCGTGCGCAGGCACAGCAGTGGCGCGAGTGGGCCGACGCCGCCGACAGCGCCCTCGGCGGTCTGTGACTCCGGAGGATCAGTTGTCGCGGCGCCGGGACGTGTCCAGCACGTTCTCGCGCCGCGCCTCGTCCATCACGGCCGCGTCCCGCCGGGCGGCGGCAGCCGCCCACTGAGCGTTGGAGCGGTTCCACACCACCTTGAACCAGTGGAACGCCAGCACGACCACGAGCAACCAGCCGAGGACGAGGCCCAGCCCGGGGCCGGCCCCGGTGAGGCCGACGGGAACGGTCTGACGCGACCAGATGGCCAGGATGCCCAGCACCGTCGCCACCCCGGACCCGTAGAGCGCGACCCAGGCCAGCGCCCAGCGTTGAGTGACCAGGGCGAGGGCCGAGAAGCCGACCGCGAACACCAGGGTCAGCCACACGAAGATGCGTGACGGCAGTGCCACCGACTCCGCCACGGCGTCCTCGTCGTGCACCAGCACGTCCCACGCGTTGGCCGAACCTGTGTGCGGCAGTGCGAAGCTCAATAGCAGCAACAACACGACCACTGCCACGACGACGGCGCGGACCCCCGGGTCGATACGACCCGAGATCCGCTTCTCGGCGGCCGCCGGATCGGACCCGGTCGTCGGCTCGGTACTCACAGTGAACATCCCATCGTCGTGACCGGCTCGGGCGCCGGGGCGCCGACGGACGGCAACCCCAACCCGACACCGACCGGTGCGGTCCGGGGCATCGTGCCCCGCTCGTGTCGGTCGCCGGCCGTGGTGCGCCGGTGCGAGCGCACCGGGACGTCGGCGACCAGGTGGTACGGCTTCGCGTCGGTCACCGTGGTGACGACGACGTCGCCGGGCCGGACGGCGCGGTCGATGGCGCCCGTCGGGGTGAAGTGCACGAGTCGCCCGTCGCGGGTGCGCCCACTCATCCGCTCGGTGACGGCGTTCTTGCGTCCGGCCCCGTCGGCGACGAGCAACTCCACCTCGGTTCCGACGACGCGACGGTTCTCCTCGTGGGAGATCTCCTCCTGCAGAGCGGCGAGCCGTTCGTAGCGTTCCTGCACGACGGCCTTCGGCACCTGATCCGGCATGTCGGCGGCCGGCGTTCCCGGTCGCTTGGAGTACTGGAACGTGTAGGCGCTGCTGAAGCGAGCGCGACGGACGACGTCGAGGGTCTCCTGGAAGTCCTCCTCGGTCTCCCCGGGGAAGCCCACGATGATGTCCGTCGTCAGTGACGCGTGCGGGATGGCTTCGCGCACCCGGTCGATGATGCCGAGGAACTTCTCCTTGCGGTACGAGCGGCGCATGGCACGCAGCACGCGGTCCGATCCGGACTGCAGAGGCATGTGCAGCGTCGGGCACACGTTGGGCGTCGACGCCATCGCCTCGATGACGTCGTCTGTGAACTCGGCGGGATGCGGCGAGGTGAACCGGACGCGCTCGAGACCGTCGATCTCCCCGCACGCGCGCAGGAGCGATGCGAACGCACCCCGGTCACGCGGCTGCTCGGGATCCGCGAACGAGGCGCCGTACGCGTTGACGTTCTGTCCGAGCAGCGTCACCTCGAGCACGCCCTCGTCGACGAGGGCCTGCACCTCGGCGAGGATGTCGCCCGGCCTGCGGTCGACCTCCTTGCCGCGCAGTGCGGGCACGATGCAGAAGGTGCAGGTGTTGTTGCACCCCACCGAGATGGACACCCACCCGGAGTAGGCGGAGTCGCGCTTGGCCGGGAGAGTCGAGGGGAACGCGTCCAACGACTCGAGAATCTCGACCTCGGCGCGCTGGTTGTGGCGCGCCCGATCGAGCAGCGCCGGCAGGGATCCGATGTTGTGGGTGCCGAACACGACGTCCACCCACGGCGCCTTCGTGACCACGACGTCGCGGTCCTTCTGTGCGAGGCACCCACCGACGGCGATCTGCATGTCGGGGTTCTCGTCCTTGGCCGGCCGGAGTTGGCCGAGGTTGCCGTACAACTTGTTGTCGGCGTTCTCCCGTACCGCACACGTGTTGAAGACGACGAGATCGGGGGACGACCCGGAGTCGGCCTTCTCGTAACCGGCCTCCTCGAGAAGGCCGGACAGTCGTTCGGAATCGTGCACGTTCATCTGGCAGCCGTACGTGCGCACCTCGTAGGTGCGCGCAGTCCCGGACCGCGCAGGCAGGGTCTGGGTGTCGATCGTGTCCACCCCTCCAGGGTACGGCGGCGCTCGAACCCGACCCACCGAGCGGTCCGAGTAAAGTTTCCATTACATATCCGCGGTCCCCGCACCAAAACGAGCAGTGGCGGAGGAAACTACCTCTAGGGTCATCGCCATGACCCACCCTGACGGCGAGCGCGAACATCGCTCGTCCACAGCATCGTCTGCCCCCATGATCGCGATGCACGGCGTGCAGAAGCACTTCGGTGATCTGCACGTCCTCAAGGACATCGAACTCGACGTTCCCAGCGGCCAGGTCGTCATCGTCCTCGGCCCCTCCGGGTCGGGTAAATCGACGTTGTGCCGCACCATCAACCGGCTCGAGCCCGTCGACGAGGGCACCATCGAGGTCGACGGCAAGGCACTTCCCTCCGAAGGCAAGTCGCTCGCCGCGCTCCGCGCGGACGTCGGCATGGTCTTCCAGTCCTTCAATCTCTTCGCGCACAAGACGATTCGTGAGAACGTCATGCTCGGGCCGACAAAGGTCCGCAAGATGAAGAAGGACGAGGCCGAGAAGACCGCGCAGCGTCTGCTCGAACGCGTCGGCATCGCCAACCAGGCCGACAAGTACCCGGCGCAGCTCTCCGGCGGCCAGCAGCAACGTGTCGCCATCGCGCGTGCACTCGCCATGAACCCCAAGGTGATGCTCTTCGACGAGCCGACCTCGGCGCTCGATCCCGAGATGGTCAACGAGGTGCTCGACGTCATGACGTCGCTGGCCAAGGAGGGCATGACCATGGTGGTCGTGACCCACGAGATGGGCTTCGCCCGACGCGCCGGCGACCGTGTCATCTTCATGGCCGACGGCCAGATCGTCGAGGACACCGATCCCGAGACCTTCTTCACCACACCGAAGTCCGATCGCGCCAAGGATTTCCTCGGCAAGATCCTGAGTCACTGATCTCCCACCCGCTCGTCCCAACTTCTGGAGGATCTCGATGAGAATCACCCGTACCGCCCGCGTCGGCGTCGCCGCACTCGCGCTCGCCTTCGCCGCCACCGCGTGTGGTGGCGACGAGGCCACCAGCGCGTCGTCCAGCGCCGAGAGCGGCAAGCTGACCGTCGGCATCAAGTTCGACCAGCCGGGCCTGGGCCTGCGCACCCCCGACGGCTCGTTCAGCGGCTTCGACGTCGAGGTCGCGAAGTACGTCGCAGGCAAGCTCGGTGTCACGCCGGAGAACATCACGTTCAAGGAGTCGCCGTCGGCGCAGCGCGAGACGCTGATCGAGAACGGTGAGGTCGACTACATCGTCGCCACCTACTCGATTACCGACGCCCGCAAGGAGAAGGTCGACTTCGCCGGACCGTACTTCGTCGCCGGACAGTCGCTTCTCGTCGCCGACGGCAACACCGACATCACGGGCCCCGAGTCGCTCAGCGGTGGCAAGCGCCTCTGCTCCGTCTCCGGCTCCACCCCCGCGCAGAAGGTCAAGGACCAGTACGCGCAGGACGTGCAGCTGCAGGAGTTCGACACCTACTCCGCCTGTGTCGAGGCACTGCGCAACGGCGCCGTCGACGCGGTCACGACCGACGACATCATCCTGGCCGGCTACGCGGCTCAGTACCCGGGTGAGCTCAAGGTGGTCGGCGAGCCGTTCACCGAGGAGCGCTACGGCATCGGCCTGGCCAAGGGCGACGACGAGACCCGCACCAAGATCAACGACGCGATCGACGCCATGATCGAGGACGGGTCGTGGCAGAAGGCATTCGAGGACACCGTCGGACCGTCCGGGTACCCGCTGCCCGCACAGCCGACCGTCGATCGCTACTGATCACCACTCTTCGCGAGACCCGAACGGGCGGTTCACACCGGTGAACCGCCCGTTCGACTCGTCACCGCTCTCGGAAGGAGTCGCCGGTGGACATACTGAGTGACTACGCGCCCGAACTCCTCGACGCGTTCTGGATGACGATCAAGCTGACGGTGCTCTCCGCCATCGGCGCTCTCGTCCTCGGCACCCTGCTCGCGGCGATGCGGGTCTCCCCCGTTCCCGTCGCGCGGTGGATCGGTGCCACCTACGTCACCATCTTCCGCAACACCCCGCTCACGCTGATCCTGCTGTTCTGCGCCTTCGGCCTCTACCAGACCCTGGGCGTCACGCTCGCCGATCAGGCGTCCCCGACCGGCCAGGCGGACAACAACTTCCGGCTCGCCGTTCTCGGTCTCAGCATCTACACGGCCTCGTTCGTGTGCGAGTCGCTGCGGTCCGGAATCAACACCGTGAACGTCGGTCAGGCGGAGGCCGGGCGTTCGCTCGGTCTGACGTTCTCGCAGAACCTGCGCTTCATCGTGCTCCCCCAGGCGTTCCGTGCGGTCATCGGCCCGCTGGGCAGCGTGCTCATCGCCCTGACGAAGAACACGACCGTCGCCGCGGCGATCGGCGTCCTCGAAGCGGCCATCCTGATGAAGGAAATGATCGAGAACGAGGCGGCGATCTTCGTCGTCGGCGGTATCTTCGCGCTCGGCTTCGTCATCCTGACCTTCCCCACCGGCCTCTTCTTCGGCTACCTCGGCAAGCGATTGGCGGTTGCCCGATGACCACAGCGAACGCACCTCTGAGCACCGAGGCACCGCCCAAGAAGGTCGCCTCCGCCGAACGCGCCACCGTTCTCTACGACGCTCCGGGGCCCCGCGCCAAGGTGCGCAATCACATCATCTCGGCCGTCGTGCTCGTCCTGGTACTGCTGGCGGCGTACGTGATCTACGCGAAGCTGGACGAGAAGGGCCAGTTGACATCGGAGAAGTGGAGCCCGTTCGTCGAGTCGTCGACCTGGACGACGTACCTGGTTCCCGGCATCCAGGGCACCCTGGTCGCCGCGGGGCTGTCGATCGTGCTGGCGCTGATCCTGGGCGCGGTCCTGGGCATCGCGCGCCTGTCGGACCACCGCCCGGTGCGGCTGGTCGCCGGATTCTTCGTCGAACTGTTCCGCGCCATCCCGGTGCTGATCCTGATGATCTTCCTGTACCAGTTCTTCGCCGAGTACCAGGTGTTCAAGTCCCGCTACCTGGCCCTGGCCGCGGTGGTGACGGGCCTGACGCTCTACAACGGCTCGGTCATCGCCGAGATCGTGCGGTCGGGCATCCAGTCCCTGCCGAAGGGTCAGACCGAGGCGGCCATGGCCATCGGCCTGCGCAAGGGCCAGATCATGCGCATGATCCTGCTTCCCCAGGCCGTGACCGCGATGTTGCCGGCCATCATCTCGCAGATGGTGGTGGCGCTGAAGGACTCCGCGTTGGGCTACATCATCGGCTATGTCGAGGTGGTCCGGTCGGGCCAGCAGGTCGGTGCCTTCTACGGCAACTTCCTACCGGCGCTGATCATCGTGGCCATCATCATGATCATCCTGAACTCGCTGCTGACGTACCTCGCCACGAAGGTGGAGAAGCGACTGCGACGAGCGAAGAAGAGTCCGGTTCCTGTCGATCAGGGTGCCGCCATGGGTGGCGCGACAGTCTGACGTTCTAGTACTCGAGGCCTTCGGAATCGTTTCCGAGGGCCTCGAGTTCTGTCCGAACCACGTCGAAGGCCATGCCCTGGGCGAACCCGCGACGCGCGAGCATCGACACGAGCTTGCGCACCACCTTGTCGCGTTGCGCACGCCGCTCCCGCGGATCCTCGATCTCCTCGTTCAGAGCGGACAGCAGAGCCGGGGCTCGGAGCTTCTTGACGACCAGTTCGCGCGCACGCTCCCGCTCGTCCTCGGGCTCGATCATGTCGAGTGCCTCGGTGGCCAGCACCGGATCGATGCCCTTGGTGCGTAGTTCTGTGCGCAGCGCCTGCTTGCCTCGGCCCGAGTACGTGTGTCGCGAGCGGACCCACTGATGCGCGAAGTCGCGATCGTCGACCAGCTTGATCTCGGTCAGCCTGTCGAGCACGGACGTGATGATCTCGTCCGTGAATCCTTTGGCGGCCAACCGCTGTTCGAGCTCGACGCGGCTCCGGGCGCGATCGGTGAGCAACCGCAACGCGGCATCCTTGGCCTGCACCGCCGTGCCCCCGCCCGGGGGCGGCGTCTCGCCCGATCGGCGGCCGGAACGGGACCGGGCGCCCGACGTACGTCGGGCGCCCGGTGCACGCGAGTCCGGAAACTCGTCGTCGTTCACAGTCGAGAGACCTGCTGTCAGAAGTCGACCGGAGCAGAGACGGCCTCGTCGGGCGTACGCACGTCTGCACCGATGCCGAGCTTCTCCTTGATCTTCTTCTCGATCTCGTCACGGATGTCGGTGTTCTCGAGCAGGAACTTGCGTGCGTTCTCCTTGCCCTGGCCCAGCTGATCACCCTCGTAGGTGAACCAGGAGCCGGACTTGCGCACGAAGCCGTGCTCGACACCCATGTCGATGAGCGAGCCTTCCTTGCTGATGCCCTTGCCGTACAGGATGTCGAACTCGGCCTGCTTGAACGGCGGCGACACCTTGTTCTTGACCACCTTGACGCGGGTGCGGTTACCGACTGCGTCGGTTCCGTCCTTGAGCGTCTCGATACGACGGATGTCCAGGCGCACCGATGCGTAGAACTTCAGCGCCTTACCGCCCGTCGTGGTCTCGGGCGAGCCGAACATGACGCCGATCTTCTCGCGCAGCTGGTTGATGAAGATGACCGTGGTGCCGGACGAACTGATGGCGCCGGTGATCTTGCGCAGGGCCTGGCTCATCAGGCGGGCCTGCAGACCGACGTGACTGTCACCCATCTCGCCCTCGATCTCGGCACGGGGAACCAGGGCTGCCACGGAGTCGACGACCAGGATGTCGATGGCACCGGACCGGATCAGCATGTCCGCGATCTCGAGCGCCTGCTCACCGGTGTCCGGCTGGGAGACCAGCAGCGCGTCGGTGTCGACACCGAGCTTGGCGGCGTAGTCCGGATCGAGGGCGTGCTCCGCGTCGATGAACGCGGCGATGCCGCCGGCGGCCTGTGCGTTGGCGACCGCGTGGAGCGCGACCGTCGTCTTACCCGAGGACTCCGGGCCGTAGACCTCGACGATGCGGCCGCGCGGGAGTCCGCCGATGCCGAGCGCGACGTCCAACGCGATCGAACCCGTGGGGATGACGGCGATGGGCACACGGGCCTCGTCGCCGAGACGCATGACCGACCCCTTGCCGAAGTTCTTGTCGATCTGCGCGAGCGCGAGATCGAGCGCCTTGTCCCGATCGTATGCAGCTGCAGCCATCATGGTCTCCTTCTCGAAGTTCTTGTCCCCGAAGCGTCTGTACCCCGTCGATCTGTCGCCAAGGTAGAGGGGGGCACCGACAAGAACCGCTGCCGTGCGATTCCCGTCGACTCTGCACACGACTATAAGCGAACAGGTGTTCGATACCCAGCGACACGCCGGAGGTTCACCACCGCGATCGGGGAACGTCGAACTCGACGCACAGTGCACGCCACACGTCCTTCGGATCCTCGCCGTCCTCGATGGCCTGCGCGGCGGTGCGGTTCCCGAGGCTCAGCAGCAGGTGGTCGACCAGCATCGAGTCCCCGGTCACGGTTCCGAACTGTTCGGCGACACGGTCGTGGAAGTCGGTCAGGCGCACCATGTCACCGTAACCCGGGACGTCCGCGCTCCCCCTCAGCGCGGGCGGGAGTCGACGATCACGCTGCGGCACACCGCGACGGGATCCTCGACCGCGGCGGCGGTCGCCGCGGCACGACCTGCCGCGGCGGCGTACGTCGAGTCGTTCAGCACCCGGTCGATCGCCTCCGCCACGGCGTCGGCGGACACCGGACGCACGATCGTGGCGCTTCCTTGCCGGGCCGCGCGGTTGGCCAGTTCCCACTGATCTCCCCCGCCGGGGATCACGACCACCGGGACGCCGGCGGACAGCGCCTTCGCCAACATCCCGTGGCCGCCGCCGCACACCACGACCGACGCCAGCGGCAGCAGCGCGTCCTGGCGCCCCAGTCCGCCCACCGCCCAGGACGGTAGACCGGCCGGAACGTCGTCCACCGTGGTGATCACCAGTCGACGACTCCGGCCGCGCGCACGTGAGGCCGCCGTCGCCTCGACAGTGGCCTCGACCATGGACACGGCGCCGGTCGCGGCCGTCGACGGTGCCAGCAGGATCAGCGGTTCGGTCCCCGGCGGCGGGTCGAGGAGAGCGGTCGTCGGCTCCCACAACAACGGACCGACGACCCGCGCCTCGGCCGGCCAGTCCGTCCGCGGCACCTCGAGCGCGGGGATGGTCGCGACGAGGCGCCGCGCGGGGCCGGGGTCCGACGCGGGCAGACCGACGCCCTCGCGCGCCCGAGCGCGCTGCGCCAGCCCCGCTCGGACGGAGCGGTCCGTCAGAGCTCGCATCACGGTGTCCCGCAACCGACCTCGCAGTCCCGTGCCCGGTGCGAGACCACTCCCGATCGGGGGCAACGACACGGAGGGCCGGTAGAGCGGGTGCGGAGACAGTTCCACCCAGGGAACTCCCAGCCGCTCGGCGGCGAGACCGCCGCCGGCCGTGAGAATGTCCGAGACCACCAGATCGGGAGCCGCCTCGGAGAGCACCGGCAGCAGCATCGAGGACATGTGGGCCGCTCGCTCGTGGATTCTGCGGCCGGCGTCCGCGTCGTCGTCCTCGGGTCGCGGTTCCAGTCCCGGCAGCAGGCGAGTGTCCACCCCGTCCGCTCGCGCGGCGTCGAGCCACCGATCGCCGGTGTAGACCACGGCCGTCTCTCCTGCGGCCGTCAGCGCCTTCGCGAGCGCGATGGCAGGGAAGGCGTGCCCCGCATCGGGGCCGGCGACCACCGCGACGAGCATGGGCGAAGCCTAGGTCAGCGCGGCACCGGGGACGTCAGAAGGGTGACTTCGCCGAGTCGCGATCGCCGCTCATCGCGCGGAAGAGGAAGTAGAGACCGGTTCCCACCACGGCCAGCGCCACCAGGGGGAACAGCGCCTTCAGCAGGGCGCCGAGAACGACGATGCCGATCCACACCAGAACGATCGCACCGAGAATCTTCCAGAACATGTCGAACTCCTTCTCGTCGGGGACTCCCGTCGCCGGCCGCGGTGGAGTTCACCGGCGATCCGTCGACGAGTTCGACACTGCCAGAACCGAACTGGCACAGCACCGAATCGTCGCGGAGTTCAGGGTGAAGATCGGGGTCGACCCCGAGGACGGTAGGTCGATCTCAGGGTCGCGGTCGGGGTGAGACCGTCGCCGAGGTCAGGGCTTCTGCAGGTGCTCGAGGCCGAATGCCCAGCCCTCGAGGCGATCGGACGCGAACTGGAGGGCGTCCCGTCGCGCGTCGAGTGCGGTGAGCGAACCGGAGGAGCCCGGCGCGGTGAGCAACGCAGCCGCGGCGACGAGCCCGTCGAACTGGTGCACACCGTCCGTCAACCGGGCCGCGGTGGACCCGATGGACCCGGACAGATGGACCGCTGCAGCCGGACTTCCCAGCGCTGCTCTCTCCATCGCGACGATGTCGTGCGCGACCTCGGTGAGGGCTGCCGACGCGGCCGCGGCGATCCGGGTCGTGTCGTGCACGTCGTCCGCGGCGACCGCCCCGGACCGAGCGAGGATGCCCGTCAGCTCGTGCAGACTGCGTTCGGCGGCCGCGAGACGTTCGATGGGCTCGCGAGCGGCGGAGCCCACCGGAGGCAGAGCACGGCGGACCGGCGCTGCAGCCGGCAGTGGCTGGGCCCGCAGCCGTCGGTAGGCCGCCGCCGCGGCCACGGCGGGCACCGCGAACAACACCGTGGTGCCCGATCCCCCGACGACGATCCAGTCGGGTGCGGACGTAGCTGCCACCGTGACGGTGGCGACGCCCATCGACCCGGACGCCGCACCGAAGAGCGTGGCCCGCCGGCGAGTCCGACGGATCCGCCGTTCGGCCTTCTTCCGCGGGTCGTTCCACGACTTGGCGGCGTCGAGGAACGGCCGCGTGACGTCCACGACGCCACGAGCCCGGGCGCGCACCAGGTCGGCAGCGCGCCCCACCTCGGGCGGAGCAGCGGGCCGCTCGTGCCACATCGGCCGTCGGTGCGGGTCGCCGTGTCCGGACATCAACGCTCCGTGAGGGTCTCGTGCAGGCAGATCAGTTGGCCTGAGGAGGCTCGGGGGTCGCCTGCGGGGACGACAGGTTCTTCTGTGTGGACACGCCGTCCGCGGAGGGGCCGGCGGTGAGCGAGTCGCCCGCCATGGAGGCACGGATCTGCTCGAGGCGGCTGTGTCCGGCCATCTGGACGCTCGCCTGCTGGACCTCCATCATGCGGCCCTGCACGGAGTTCTGAGCGAGCTCGGCGGAGCCGAGCGCGTTGGCGTAGCGGCGCTCGATCTTGTCCCGGACGGCGTCGAGACTGGGCGTGTTGCCGGGCGCGGACAGCGTGGAGTCCATCGAGCGGAGCGACTCGCTGACGCGCTCCTGCATCTTGGCCTGCTCGAGCTGGCTGAGCAGCTTGGTGCGCTCGGCGACCTTGGCCTGCAGCGTCATGGCGTTCTGCTCGACGGCCTTCTTGGCCTGGGTGGCGGCCTGGAGCGCCTGGTCGTGCAGAACCTTGAGGTCCTCGACGCTCTGCTCGGCGGTGACCAGCTGGGCCGCGAACGCCTCGGCGGCATTGGTGTACTGGGTGGCCTTCTCGACGTCGGCAGCCGCATTGGCCTGGTCGGCGAGGGTGACGGCCTGGCGCGCATTGGCGTTCAGCTTCTCCACCTCGTCGAGCTGGCGGCTGAGCTTCATCTCGAGCTGGCGCTGGTTACCGATGACCGACGCGGCCTGCTGCGAGAGCGCCTGGTGCTGACGCTGGGCGTCCTCGATGGCCTGCTGGATCTGGACCTGCGGATCCGCCTTCTCGTCGATCTTGGAGTTGAACAGAGCCATCAGATACTTCCAGCCCTTGACGAAAGGATTGGCCATCGGTTCTTCCTGCCTCCATGTGATCCGCCGCGTACGCGACCCGGCTGGCGACCGTCACCGCCGGTGATGCTGCGCGTGTCCGGGACACGCGGTCTGTCTGTGATCGGTACCCGCCATGATCCCATGTCGAACCACGAATGGTCGGAAACGGGACGCGAAGATCAGGCAGCGGCGAGTGCTCGCGCGGTCGGGGCCGGGATGACCACGCGCGTCTCGTCCGAGATGTGGGCCGCACCGCGCTCGGCGGGAACACCCGTCGACGCGGCCGCACTCGCCATCGTGTCCGTGAGCGATTCGCTCACATCGAACAGAACGTCCGACAGTGGGACGTCGAGGGCATCGCAGATGGCGTTGAGCAGTTCGCTCGACGCCTCCTTGCGGCCACGCTCGACCTCCGAGAGATACCCGAGGCTGACGCGCGCCGTGTTGGAGACCTCGCGCAACGTGCGGCTCTGAGCGACCCGTGTGCGGCGAAGACTGTCGCCCAATGCCTCACGCAAGAGCAGCGCCATGTGGCCCCTCCTTCATCGTGTTCGAACTACGTCGTGGTCGACCGCGGGAACGCCTGTCGGTGCACCGTCGCTCGACCCTCGTCCACCTACAACGCCGGAACGGTCCGATCGGTTCCCGCGACGCGTGTGGACACCCCGTCGGAACGGGTGAGAGAACCCTAACCCCCGCCCGCGATCCGCACGCGGCGGAGCACCGGACGGCTCATCGCCCGTCGTGTGGTGTCCGGACCCGCGGCCGCACTGCCTGCACCACGTAGTCGAGGCCTGTGATCACGGTCAGCGCCACGGCCACGATCATCAGCACCATCGCTGCCGGGATCACAGCGTCGGGAAGCGGCAGAACGTAGACCCCGATGGCCACGCTCTGGACGAGGGTCTTGAGCTTGCCGCCGCGTCCCGCGGGGATGACACCGTGCCGCAGGACGGCGAACCGCAGGAGCGTGATGCCGATCTCGCGGGCACCGATGACGAGGGTGATCCACCAGGGCAGGTCCCCCAGCATGGACAGTCCGACCAGGGCCGCCCCGATCAGTGCCTTGTCGGCGATGGGGTCCGCCATCTTGCCGAACTCCGTCACGAGCCCGTGCTTGCGCGCCAGTTGGCCGTCGATGCGATCGGTGATCGCCGCGACGACGAAGATCCCGAAGGCCGCGAGCCGCCACCCGGTCTCCTGGCCACCGTCCGCGAACAGAGCCCACAGGAACACCGGGACCAGCGCGATCCGCAGGACGGTCAGGACGTTGGCGATGTTGAGCAGTGGAGCCGGAGTGAGCGGGCCCGAGCCGACGACGGCGTCCGGCGTCGGCGCGGACGCGTCACCGGGGCCACGACCGACGTCGTACTGAGCGCTCACGTCGCCGAGCCCGCTCTCGGGACGTGACGTGAGTTACCGGCGCGGGACACACGGTCACAATATCGGTACGCCCGATGACTACTGTTCACCCCATGACTTCCGACCTCGATCCGGAGACGGACTCCCGGGCGGCGCAGGATCGCGCAGACGTCCGGACCGCGTCCGGGTCCACCACCGAGCGCGTGCGCCTGCGCCGTGCCCGCACCTCCGACATCCCGGAGATCAAGCGACTCATCGACATCTACGCGGGCCGGATCCTGCTCGAGAAGAATCTCGTGACCCTCTACGAGGCGGTCCAGGAGTTCTGGGTCGCCGAGGTCGACGGTGTCGTCGCCGGCTGCGGCGCGCTGCACGTGCTGTGGGCGGATCTCGGCGAGATCCGCACGGTCGCCGTCGATCCGTCGGTCAAGGGCCACGGCGTGGGCCACCTCATCGTGTCCCGGTTGATCGACGTCGCCCGCGAACTGCAGCTCTCCCGCATCTTCGTGCTCACCTTCGAGGTGCCGTTCTTCGCCCGCCACGGGTTCTCCGAGATCGACGGGACCCCGGTCACCGCCGAGGTCTACGCGGAGATGTGTCGCTCGTACGACACCGGTGTCGCCGAGTTCCTCGATCTCAGCTACGTCAAGCCGAACACTCTCGGCAACACCCGCATGCTGCTCACGCTCTAGATCACCCACCACCCGCTCACACCGCAGGAGAACATCGATGGCCCATTTCCTCGTCAACTACACGTACTCGTCGGCCACCGCCGAGGGACGCGACCGCGTCCGCGCCGAGCACCGCGACTGGCTGCGGGATCTGCTCGCCCGCGACATCGTGGTGGTGGCGGGACCGTACGCGGACGACAGCGGCGCGACCATCATCGTCAAGGGTGAGAGTGCGGACCAGGTGGGCACGCTGTTCGCCGAGGACCCGTTCGCGGTGGAGAAGCTCGTCGACGCCGTGGCGATCCAGGAGTGGAAGCCGGTGATGGGCGTCCTCGCGGAGTGACCCCCCTCCGGCACCCACCGGACACACGAACAGCCCGGCACCTCTCGGTGCCGGGCTGTTCTCGTGCGGGACGGATCAGCGCGAGTCGCGCTCGGTGTCCGTGACGCCGGTCGACGTGGTACCGGTCGAGGCGGCCGTGGTGTCGTCGCCGAGGACCGGGCTTCCGGTCTCGCCGTCCTTCACCGCGGGCTTCGCGTCGCCGCGGGTCTTGAGCAGGCTGGCCACGGTGGTGACGATCAGGATGCCCATGATGACACTGAGCGACACTCCGGTGCTGATCTCGGGGACCGACAGGTTCTCGCCGCCGTTGATGAAGCCGAGCTCGTTCTCGTGGAGCGCGTGGAGGACGAGCTTGACGCCGATGAACGCCAGTACCAGGGACAGGCCGTAGGACAGGTAGACCAGGCGATCGAGCAGTCCGCCGATCAGGAAGTACAACTGGCGCAGACCCATGAGGGCGAAAGCGTTGGCCGTGAAGACGATGTACGGCTCGGTGGTGAGACCGTAGATCGCCGGGATCGAGTCCAACGCGAACAGGATGTCGGTGAAACCGATGACGACCAGGGCCAGCAGCATCGGGGTGACCACGCGCTTGCCGTCGATCTTCACCGTCAGACGATCACCGTGGTACTCGTCCGTGGTGGGGAGGATCTTCTTGGCGAACTTCATGATCTTGGTGTCCTGCTGGACCTCGTTCTCCTCCTCTTCCCCGGCCTCCTTGATGAGCTTGTAGGCCGTGTAGATGAGGAACGCACCGAAGAGGTAGAAGACCCAGCTGAAGTTGTTGATGGCCGCGGCACCGAGGGCGATGAAGCCACCGCGCATCACGAGCGCCATCACGATGCCGATGAGCAGCACCTTCTGCTGGTACTGACGCGGTACGGCGAACGTCGTCATGATGATGAGGAAGACGAACAGGTTGTCGACGCTGAGCGCCTTCTCGGTGACGTACCCGGCGAAGTACTCACCGCCGTAGGTCGCGCCGTACTGCCAGAACACGATTCCGCCGAAGATGATGGCGATCGTGATGTAGACGACGGACCACGTCGCCGATTCCTTGAAGGTCGGCTCGTGGGGGGTCTTCACGTGAGCGAAGAAGTCGAAGACGAAGAGTCCCAGGATCACCACGATGGTGACGATCCAGACTGTGGACGAGACATTCATGTGAGCAACTACCTCCGGTAGTCCATGGGTGGGCTCCGGAGGTCTCTCCCACAGAACCAGTGATGATGTCTCGTGTGACCACTGTGTCTGCCGATGACCCGGATCGAGGCAGGGCTCGATCGTGCTGACGGGTCCTTCGCAAGCTGGGGATACTCCCCTCCTGAGAACAACCATGCCACAGCCCCGGCCGTATGGAGGCACGCGAAGGGTAATGCACAGGTAAAACTCAGCTAGCGTGAGAGTCAATTCACAACGGGGCCACCGTCACTCGTCCGGATTGTCCGACTCTCCCGGATCCCCGCCCTTGATCGACCACAGCAGCCCGTCCAACTCGTCGGGCTTGACCAGGACGTCGCGGGCCTTCGATCCCTCGCTCGGGCCGACCACGCCGCGCGTCTCCATCAGATCCATGAGCCTGCCGGCCTTGGCGAAGCCGACGCGCAACTTGCGCTGCAGCATGGACGTCGAGCCGAACTGACTCGTCACGACGAGTTCGACGGCTTGGAGCAGCACGTCGAGATCGTCGCCGATGTCGGCGTCGACGTCCTTCTTCTCCGCGGCCTTCTGCGCGGTGACGCCCTCCTGGTACTCCGGCTCCGCCTGGTTCTTGGCGAAGTCGACGACCGCGGTGATCTCCTCGTCGGTGATGAAGGCGCCCTGTAGACGGGTGGGCTTGCCCGCGCCCATCGGCAGGAACAGGGCGTCGCCCATACCGATGAGCTTCTCCGCACCCTGCTGATCCAGGATGACGCGGGAGTCGGTCAGCGACGACGTGGCGAACGCGAGCCTGGACGGGACGTTGGTCTTGATCAGGCCCGTGACGACGTCGACGGACGGGCGCTGGGTCGCGAGCACGAGGTGGATGCCGGCCGCGCGCGCCTTCTGCGTGATGCGGACGATCGCCTCCTCCACGTCCCGCGGCGCGGTCATCATCAGGTCCGCGAGCTCGTCGACGATCGCGAGGATGTACGGGTAGGGCTTGTAGACGCGCTCGCTGCCGAGCGGTGCGGTGATCTCGCCCGACTTCACCTTCTTGTTGAAGTCGTCGACGTGGCGCACCCTGTTTGCCTGCATGTCCTGGTAGCGCTGCTCCATCTCCTCGACCAGCCAGGCGAGGGCCGCGGCAGCCTTCTTCGGCTGCGTGATGATCGGCGTGATGAGGTGCGGAATCCCCTCGTACGGGGTCAGCTCGACCATCTTGGGGTCGATGAGGATCATCCGGACCTCCTCCGGCGTCGCCCGCGCGAGCAACGACACCAGCATGGAGTTGACGAAGCTCGACTTGCCCGAGCCGGTGGAGCCCGCCACCAGGAGGTGCGGCATCTTCGCGAGGTTGGCGCTGACGAAGTCGCCCTCGATGTCCTTGCCGAGGCCGATGACCAGAGGATGGTGATCCTTGCGGGTCGAGGGCGCCGTCAGCACGTCGGCCAGGCGGACCATCTCGCGGTCGGAGTTGGGCACCTCGATGCCCACCGCCGACTTGCCGGGGATGGGGGCCAGCAGACGCACGTTGTCGGTGGCCACCGCGTACGCGATGTTGCGGGCGAGCGCCGTGATCTTCTCGACCTTGACGCCCGGTCCGAGCTCGACCTCGTAGCGCGTGACCGTCGGTCCGCGGGTGAAGCCGGTGACGGCGGCGTCGATCTTGAACTGCTCGAGGACCTCGGAGATCGCCTCGATCATCGCGTCGTTCGCCTGGCTGCGCGTCTTCGGCGGATCGCCGTCGATCAGCAGGGACAGCGAGGGCAGGACGTAGTCGCCGTCGACGACGCGGTCCATGACGAGTTTGTCGTCCTCCTTCGGCTTCGGCGGAGTCGCCGCGACGACCGGAGCGGGCTTCGGCTTCGGCGTCGGCTCGACCGCCGGTTCCTTCGCACGCGTGCGGACGGGCGGCGGCACCGGCACGTACTCGGTGGGAGCGTCGTCCACCGGTGCCGACTCCTCCACCGGGTACGCGTCGGCCGGCGCGGACGATCGGCGGCGGCGCGACCTCGCCGGCTTCTCGTCGACCGGGTAGCCGTCGGCGTCGAACAGGGCCGGGTCGTACTCGTCGTACGAGGAGCCGTAGCCCGCGGAGTCGTACCCGTCCGGTGCGAAGTCACCGAGGTGCGACTCCTCCTCCCAGTCCTCGTAGTCGCTGTACTCGTCGCCGCGGTTCGCCGTACCGAACAGGGTCCGCAGACGCGCGGGGATGTCGCGCACGGTCGTCCCGGTGAGGAGAAGGACGCCGAACAGGACCGCGAGCAGGAGCAGCGGCACGGCGAGCCAGACGGTGACCCCGCTGCTGAGCGGACCGCCGACGACGAAGCCGACGAAGCCGCCGCCGGACGCACGCCCGGCCAGGTCGTCCGGTGATCCCGAACCCAGATGCCAGAGTCCGAGCATCGGCAGGCCGACGAGCAGAGACCCGAGGACGAGCCGGGGGCGGTCGTCGGGAGCGGGTTCGGTCCGCATCAGGGCTACGGCGACGCCGATGCCGAGCAGCGGCAGCAGGATGGCCGCGCTGCCGACGACGGCGCGCAGCCCGATCTCGATCCACTCCCCGACCGGGCCACCGGCCGAGAACCAGAGACCGGCGGCGACGACCACGCTGACCGCGAGGCACCCGAGGGCGATGCCGTCGCGGCGGTGGCCGTGTTCGATGTCGGCGGCCTTGCCGACGGTGCGAGTGGTGGCACCGAGTCCGCGCGCGGCGAGGCCCCACCCCTTGCCGATGCCGCGACCCACGGAGTTCAGGGCCGCGCGACCGGGCGAGATCGTGCGCTTGGGGGCGCTGCGAGGTCGGGCTCCGGACGACGACCGTGCGGTACCGGACGAGCGAGTCGCCGGGGTGCGCCCGGTGGACGACCGCGGGGCGGTGGGCTTGCGCGGCGTCGTGACCGTCCGCCCGCGTCCGGTGGAGGCACCACTCGTGCCGGTGCCTGCCTTGCTCGATCCGGCCGCGCCGGATCGGGACGCGCGCGTACTCGTCTTGCCTGCCATACCCGTCAGGCTAGTCGGTCGACCCCATCCGGACCATCCGCAACACCAGTAACAGCTCGACCGCTGTCACACGCCGCGGTCGAGGCCCTTCACCGCGGCGACGTCCGCCTGGTCGCCGTCGAACTCCAGCACCACCGCATCGCGGCCGAACGCGTGCAGCACGAGCTCCGACGGCTCCCCGCGCAGCGCCACCCGGCGCGAGGCCGACTTCTTCCCGAACGTGCGCCGACGACCGTCCGGGGTCTCCACGTCCACGACCACGGGGGCTCCCCTGTAGGCGACACGGCCGAGCAGACCCAGCAGACCCCACAGGGCGGTCTGCATCTCGGCGCTCAGTTCTCGCGGAGTCGGTGCGGATCCGTCGGCCCGCCGGACGTCCTCGTGGTGGACGAACATCTCCCCGAGGTTGATCTGCGCGTCGAGGAGCTTGTACGGCGACCACACCGGAGGTCCCGTGCGCACGTCGTCGACGAGGCCCACCCACTCCCCCGCGGCGACCGAGTCCTGCACGCGGCGCGTGTACCCCGCCAGCGGCGGCAGGAAGATGCCCGGAGCCGCATCGAGGCGGCGTTCGCGGATCACCAGATGCGCCGCGAGATCCCGGACGGTCCAGTCACCGCACAGGGTGGGAGCGTCCGGACCGACCTTCGCCATCGTGTCGGCCAGTTCCAGACGTTCGTCATGCGCAAGGCTCATGACACACGAATCTAGCCGTGTCGTACGGTCGCCGGTGTGCCCGTCTCCGAAATAGTCCTCGTGCTGCTCGCGGGGTTCGCCGCCGGTGGCATCAACGCCGTCGTCGGGTCAGGAACGCTCATCACGTTCCCCACCCTCATCGCCTTCGGGTACCCGCCCGTCACGGCGACCATGAGCAATGCGATCGGACTGGTGGCAGGAAGCGCCTCCGGCGCATGGGGCTACCGACGCGAACTACGCGGCCAGTGGTCGCGGTTGCGCTGGCAGCTCCCCGGATCGCTGCTCGGCGGCGTGCTCGGTGCCTGGCTCCTGCAGCACCTGCCCGAGAAGACCTTCACCGCCGTGGTTCCGGTGCTGCTGATCCTGGCGCTGGTCCTGGTGGTCACCGGCCCCCGCATCCAGGCCTGGGCCCAGAAGCGCTCCGAGCCGGACACCGCCGCCGGGATCGGCCGCGGACGCTTCGTGCTGCTGGTGATCGGGACGTTCGCCGTGGGTGTCTACGGCGGCTACTTCACCGCGGCCCAGGGCATTCTGCTGATGGGCGTCATGGGAGCGTTGCTGCCGGAGAACATCCAGCGCATGAACGCGGCCAAGAATCTGCTGTCGCTCGTGGTCAACGTCGTGGCGGCGGCATCGTTCATCATCTTCGCCTTCGACCGGATCAGTTGGGCGGCAGCCGGTCTCATCGCCGTCAGCTCCCTGATCGGCGGCGCGGTGGGAGCACGGTACGGCCGACGTCTGTCACCGCGGGTGCTGCGTGCCTGCATCGTCCTGCTGGGCCTCGTCGGCCTGTACAACCTGCTCGCCTAGCGGGCCGACGACGGGGCGAGAGACACGACAGGCCGGCGCCGGGGTGTCCCCGGGGCCGGCCTGTCGAGTGCGACCGTGTCAGCTCGGCGTGACCTCGAGCACGGTCGGCACGATCATCGGCTTGCGGCGGTACTTGTCCGCCACCCAGCGACCGACGATGCGGCGGACGGACTGCGCGATGCGGTGCGTGTCCCGCACACCCTCGCCGGCGAGACGCACCAACTCCGCCTCGACCAGCTGCGCCGCTTCCTTCAGTGCCGCGGGATCGTCGGAGAAGCCGCGACCCGAGACCTCGGGAGTGCCGACGGACTTGCCGGTGGTGGTGTCCACGGCCATGGTGATGGCGATGAAGCCGCCCTCACCGAGGACGAGGCGGTCGGACAACGTCGAGTCGCCCACGTCGCCGACGGACAGGCCGTCGACGTACACGTGGCCGACCGGCACCTGGCCGACGATCTCGGCGAGGCCGTCGACCATGTCCACGACGACGCCGTCCTCGGCCAGCACCACGCGCTCCTCCGGCACACCCGTCGACACCGCGAGAGCGGCATTGGCGCGCAGGTGCCGCCACTCGCCGTGCACGGGCATCGCGTTGGTGGGACGGACCGCGTTGTAGAGGTACAGCAGCTCGCCGGCCGACGCGTGGCCGGAGACGTGCACCTTGGCGCTCTGCTGCGTGACCACCTTGGCGCCACGCTTCGCGAGCCCGTTGACGACGGCGAACACGGAGTTCTCGTTGCCGGGGATCAGCGACGACGCGAGGACGACCAGGTCGTCGGCACGGATGTTGATCTGACGATGCTCACCCCGCGCCATCCGGGACAGCGCGGAGAGCGGCTCGCCCTGCGAGCCGGTGGAGACCAGGACCAGCTTGTCGTCCGCGAGCTTCGTCGCGGTGTCCATGTCGACCTCGACACCCGAGGGCACCGTCAGGTACCCGAGCTCCTGGGCGATGGCCATGTTGCGCACCATCGACCGCCCGACGAAGGCGACCTTGCGGTTGTAGCGGTGTGCGACGTCGATGACCTGCTGGATGCGGTGCACGTGGCTCGCGAACGACGCGACGATCACGCGGTTCCTGGCCTTGCCGATGACCGTGTCCAGGACACCGCCGATCTCACGCTCGGGCGTGACGAATCCGGGCACCTCGGCGTTGGTGGAGTCCACCAAAAAGAGGTCGACACCCTCGTCGCCGAGTCGCGAGAACCCGCCGAGATCGGTCAGGCGGCCGTCGAGCGGCAGCTGGTCGAGCTTGATGTCGCCGGTGTGCAGCGCGACACCGGCATCGGTACGGATGGCGACGGCGAGCGCGTCGGGGATCGAGTGGTTGACCGCGAAGTACTCGAGCTCGAACGGTCCGTGGTTCGTGCTCTCGCCCTCGCGCACCTCGACGAGCTTCGGCTTCTGGCGGTGCTCACGGCACTTCGCCGCCAGCAGCGCCAACGTGAACTTGGAGCCGATGACCGGGATGTCCGGGCGCAGGCGCAGCAGGAACGGCACGGCACCGATGTGGTCCTCGTGACCGTGGGTGAGCACCAGGGCGACCACGTCGTCCATCCGGTTCTCGATGTGACGGAAGTCCGGGAGGATCAGGTCGACACCGGGCTGTGCGTCCTCGGGGAAGAGCACACCGCAGTCGACGATGAGCAGCTTGCCCTTGTGCTCGAAGACCGTCATGTTGCGGCCGATCTCGCCGATGCCGCCGAGAGCGACGACGCGGAGACCGTTCTTCGGTGCCTTGGGCGGAGCTCCGAGTCGCTGCGTCTTGTCCACGACCGTGCGCGCATCGGGTCGCTGGATGGCAGCGGAGTTCTGCGGGGTGCGCGCGGGACGCGACCGAGGACCGCGGCCCCCACCCGAGCCCGAGTTGCCGTTCGACGATCGCGAGCCGCCCGACTGGCGGTCGCGGCCGGTCGGCGCGTCCTTCACGGGCGCCTCCTTCACGGGAGCGGCTTTCGCCGGCGCCTGCGCCGCGGGGGCGTCCTGCACGGGCGCGGCCTCGGCCTTCGGTGCGGGAGGAGCGGGCTGCTGTTCCTGCGGGGGAAGTTCCGCGGGCGGTCCGGCACTACGGGTGGCACTGCGCCGCCTGGGCGGTCGAGTCATCAAAGAACTCCTGCACGGTGAAGATCGGCTGCCAGAGCATCGATCTGATCGGTGGACGGTGGAACTTGCGGCAGACGGGGCTCCCCCACGTCGATGCCGAGAAGACGAAGGCCCGCCTTGGAGCCCGTGACGCCGCCGAGTCGGGCGAACGACCGCACGATCGGCAGCAGACCGACGTTGATGGCCTGCGCTGCGGCGATGTCGCCCGCGGCCCAGGCGGAGTGGAGATCCCGGAGCTTGCCGGGCACGAGGTGCCCGATGACGCTGACGAAGCCGATGGCCCCGACGGACAGCCAGGGCAGATTGAGCGGGTCGTCGCCCGAGAAGTACTCGAGACCGGTCGAGGCGATGAGTTCGGCTCCCGCGGCGAGGTCGCCCTTCGCGTCCTTGACGGCGAGGATGCGCGGATGATCGGCGAGGCGACGCAACGTCTCCGTCTCGATCGGCACCACCGAGCGGGGCGGGATGTCGTACAGCATGACGGGCAGATCGGTCGAATCGGCCACGGCGACGAAGTGGGCGTACAGGCCGGCCTGCGGCGGGCGCGAGTAGTACGGGGTGACGACGAGCAGTCCGTGTGCCCCGGCGTCGGCGGCGGCACGAGCGAGTTCGATGCTGTGCGCGGTGTCGTTGGTACCGGCGCCGGCGACGATGCGAGCGCGATCTCCGACGGCAGCGACCACGGCGCGCAGCAGGTCGGCCTTCTCGCGATCCGTCGTGGTCGGCGACTCGCCCGTCGTTCCCGAGATCACGAGGCTGTCGCACCCGCTCGAGACCAGATGCGCGGCCAGTGCGACGGAGGCGTCGATGTCGAGAGCACCGTCCGGAGTGAACGGTGTCACCATCGCGACGGAGACGGCACCGAACGGCGAGGGCGTGCTGCTCGTCTGCACTCGTGCCGCAGTGTCGACAGTCCCCGCAGCGTCGACAGTCCTCGCGGTGTCACCGATGGTCATGGTCAGGAAGGTTACCCGGTCCCCGTCCGGCCGCCGGACCCCCACGACCCGCGCCGCCTATTCCCCCGCGTACGAACTCCTGGCGACTTCCGTTCCGTCGGCCAGTGTCTCGATCTCGAAGTCGGCGAAGACGTCGGGTGCGACCTCGACGAGGCGCCGCAGGCAGGCCACCGCGAGCCGTCGGATCTCGAGATCCGCGTGCTCGGAGGCCCGCATGGTGACGAAATGCCGCCACGACCGGTAGTTCCCGGTCATCACCAGGCGCGTCTCCACGGCGTTCGGGAGCACTGAGCGCGCGGCCTGCCGCGCCTGCTTCCCGGCGACGACCGCAGGCGAGTCCGCACCGGTCTCCGCTTCGAGTGCGGACAGCAACGCGTCGTACGCGGCACGGGACGAGTCGGTCGCATTCTGGAACAACTCACGCAACGTCGCGTCGGACTCGAGAGCTGGAGGCACGACCATCAGCGCGTCGCGTTCGGACACCGAACGCTGGGAGAGCTGAGAGAAGGAGAAGTGGCGGTGCCGGATCAACTCGTGACTGCAGGAGCGTGAGATGCCGGTGATGTAGAAACTCGCGGACGCGTGCTCGAACACCGACCAGTTCCCCACGGCCAGTAGATGGTTGAGATACCCGGCGTTGGTCGCGGTGCGCGGATTGGGCTTCGACCAGCTCTGGTAGCAGGCCCGGCCGGCGAACTCGACCAACGCCTGACCGCCGTCGGCGTCGGTCCCCCACGGCACCTCCGACGGAGGGGTGAAGGACGTCGCGGCCACGAGCTGAACGGACAACGGGGCACCGGCTCGATGCTCTGACACTGGACGCTGGGACATTCGACACAGACTATGGGGTGGCGGAGTCATCGAGAGACGGCGCGTACCTCGCGGCCCAGGTCGGCCGCGAGATCACCACGGTCACCGACCACGACGTCGGCCACGTCCAGCCATTGCGCCATCTCCGTCACCGACGCGGCCAGCGCCGCCGCCACCTCGCCACGGCGGCCGCGGGCGTCGACGGAGGGCTCGGTGAACGCACCGGGCACCGTGAGCACTCCGGCGGAGCGATCGACCCGGATGTCGACGCGGGCGACGAGCTCGTCGTGCAGCAGGAACGGGAAGACGTAGTACCCGTACGTCCGCTTCGGCTCGGGCGTGTAGATCTCGATGCGGTAGTGGAAGTCGAAGAGACGCTCGGTGCGCGGACGCCCGAAGATCAGCGGATCGAACGGGCACAGCAGTGCGGCCGACTCGACCGACCGCGGTACCCGGGTGTCTCGATGCAGGAAAGCCTGATCCCGCCACCCGGTCACGGTCACGGGCACCAGCACGCCCGCGTCCACCAGGTCGGCCACGGCCCGAGTGGTCTGGGCCGCCGACAGCCGGTAGTGATCGCGCAGGTCGGCCGCCGTGGCGACCCCCATCGCCTCGGCCGACTTCTCGACGAGCTGACGCACCGCGTCCACCTCGTCCACCCGTCGCGACACGACGTCCGGGGGCAGCACGCGCTCGGCGAGGTCGTACAGCCTCGTGAACCGTTCCCGCCGCGGTACCGACAACACGCCGCCGGCGAAGAGCTGTTCGCACACCACCTTGACGTCACTGTGGTCCCACCACGGCCCCTTGGGGCCGGGTCTCCGGCGATCCAACAGAACTTCGAGCTCTCGCGCGGTGACGGGCCCCTGGTCGCGGATCGCGTC
The DNA here is from genome assembly GCF_030818285.1 of Rhodococcus sp. SORGH_AS_0301. Lineage (NCBI taxonomy): Bacteria > Bacillati > Actinomycetota > Actinomycetes > Mycobacteriales > Nocardiaceae > Rhodococcus > Rhodococcus sp. SORGH_AS_0301. The sequence continues at coordinate 1,559,758 of NZ_JAUTAC010000002.1, read as the reverse complement.
GAGCACGTCCTCCACCAGTCCGGGACTGCGCGCAGCGACCCTCGCGGCGCCGCCCCACCGACCGTGCTCGTACTGATCCATCCGCCACCGCATCAGCGGCCAGTCGGCGACGGGCAGGAATGCCGCCTCGTGCGCCCAGTACTCGACGAGCAGGCGCGGCGATCGCGCCGTGTCGGTCCACGCCGCATCGTCCAGCGCCTGACGGTCGTAGGGGCCGACACGACTGAACACCGGCGCGTAGTGCGCCCGCACCGCCGCGGACGCAGAATCGATCTGCAGCAACTTCGTCGAGCGCACCACACCCGCCACCGCGCGCCTGCCGGAGACCGCACCGGACCGCGCTCGACCGAAGCCCTGGGCCGCGACGGCCGTGCGACGCGCTGCCGCCGCGGACAGCTCACGCATGGGCACCGCCCGCGTTCGTCCGGGCGTGGGTCACTCCGGCGTCGACGACGGACACCAGGAGCAGCACCGCACCGACGGCGCCCACCGCCGTGAGTCGTTCGTCCAGCAGGATCACTGCCAGGACGGTACCGGTGAGAGGTTCGAGGAGTGCGACGACCGCCGCCGTCGACGCCGCCGCGGTCCGCAGTCCGCGGAAGTACGCGCTGTAGGCCACAGCCGTCGGGACGAGGGCGAAGCTGAGCACGAGGAGAATGCTCGTCACCGACACGACCGGGAGCAGCGCCGTGCGGTCCGTGGCTGTCGCTGCCACCGCGAGCAGCGCCCCGCCCAGCACGAACGACCATCCGGTGACGACGGTGTCGTCGCCCTGCGCGGCATGTCGACGACCGACGAGGGTCATCGTCGCGAACGCACTGCCCGACACCACCGCCAGAGCGCCGCCCACGACGGTGGACCGCAGATCGCCGTCGGCCGGGGAACCGACGAGCAGCCCGAGCCCCGCGACACCGACGACGACGGTCCGCACGACGGCACCCGCCGGGCGGCGACGTGCCGTCAGCGACTCCACGAGGACGACCACCACGGGAGCCGACCCGATGGTCACCAGGGTCGCGGCCGCCACGCCCGCCGTGACGGTGGCCGCGAAGTAGGCACCCTGGAAGACCGCGGCGAGTGTTCCGATGACGGCGATGCGACGCCACACAGGTCGGCCGCGCGGCAGGACACCCCCGGTCGCGGCCACGACCGCGAGGAGCATCAGCCCGCCGAGGCCGAGCCGGTACGCGGCGACCGCGGTGGACGGGAGGTCCGCGGAGCGACCCAGCGCGGTTCCGAGAACACCGCCGGTCCCCCACAGCACGGCGGCGACGACGAGCAACGCCACACCTGATCGCGGCGCACTCGTGTGCGGCACCGGCAGCCTCCTCACCCTCACGTGTCCAGCGACCGTAGCGCCGGTGGACAGTACTGCTCACTCCGGCGTAACGTGCGTAACAGTACAAGCGTACTGTTTGCCGGCCCGTCGAAGGAGCCATCATGTGGAGCCCGTCCGACTACCTCACCTTCGCCGACGAGCGCACCCGTCCGTTCCGCGAACTGATCGCACGCATCTCTGTCGGGAGTCCCCGGCGCGTCGCCGATCTCGGCTGCGGCCCGGGCAATGCGACGGCGTTGCTCGCGCACCGCTGGCCGGACGCCGCCGTCGAGGCGTCGGACAACTCGCCGGACATGGTCGCGGCCGCGCGCGCTGCCGGTCTGGACGCCACCGTGCTCGACGTGCGGGACTGGGTGCCGTCCTCCGACACCGACGTCGTCGTCTCCAACGCGACTCTGCAGTGGGTGCCCGAACACCGGGAACTGCTGGCGCGCTGGCCCGGCCAGTTGCCGGACGGTGCCGTGATCGCCGTCCAGATGCCCGGCAATTTCGATGCACCGTCGCACCGCATCATCCGGGACCTCGCGACATCGGACGCCTGGGCACCGCGGCTTCCCACTCTCGAGCTGCGGCACGCGAACGCCGTGGACGATCCCGAGCAGTACGCCGACCTGCTGGCCGCCCGGGGTTGCGCCGTGGACGCCTGGGAGACCACGTACGTCCAGCAACTCCGTGGTGCCCGGCCCGTTCTCGACTGGGTCTCCGGCACCGCTCTCACCCCGATCTTCGACCTCCTCGACGAGAAGGGTCGGGACGAGTTCCGCGACGACCTCGCTCCGTTGTTGGCCGAGGCCTACCCGGCACGATCCGACGGGACCACCTTCTTCCCGTTCCGACGCGTCTTCGTCGTCGCGGTGGTGCGGAACGGCTGACGAGCAGGACGGTGCGGCCGGACGGATACTCTCGAATCATGCATCGGTCGGCGCTCGTTCCCCTGATCCTGTCGGCCGCCCTCCTCGCCGGCTGCTGCGGCAGGGCCGTCGAGGGACGTCCGACGGCCGACGCGTGGGTGCCCACCGCCGACAATCCCGACCCCTCTCTCGCGCTCGACGGCATCGAGGTGGTCGACTACCCGCCCGCCTACCACGTACTGCCGAACTACCGTGTGGCGTACGCCTTCTCACCGCCGATGGGTGGTCGACACGACAACGCGTGGGCGACGTGCACCGGCGTGGTCTATCCGGAGGCCGTGCGCACCGAGAACATGGTGCACTCCCTCGAACACGGTGCCGTGTGGATCGCATACGACCCCGAAGCGCTCGACGACGGCGAGATCGCAGCGCTGGCTGCGCGGGTGGAGGGCGAGCCGTACCTGATGATGTCGCCGTATCCGGGCATGGATCGCCGGATCTCGCTGCAGTCGTGGGGGCATCGCCTGGCAGTGGAGAGCAGCGACGACGAGCGCATCGACCGTTTCGTCTCGGCACTGCGCCTGAATCCGAACACTTTCCCGGAGCCCGGCGCGACGTGCGCGACCCTGCCCACCACGTTCGACACGGCGAACCCGCCGGCGTTCGTCGAGAGCGCGCCGGATCCCGCATCCCCGCTGACCCTTCCGGAGTGATCAGGCAGGCATGATCGTCGCGGCCACCGTGCCACCGAGTTCGACGAGCCGTTCCCGCGCAGCGGCGTCGAACCCGGTCACCTCGACGGGCACCGCGGCCGGCTCGAGGCCCCATCCGCTCACGATGCTCGTCAGTGCGCGCACCGCGCCCGCAGTGTCGTTGTTGCCGTACACCCAGGCGCCCCAAGGCTTTCCGTTCATCGACCCGAGCGTCGGGTAGTACACCGTGTCGAGGAAATGCTTGAGAGCACCGGACATGTACCCGAAGTTCGCGGGAGTGCCGAGGAGGATGCCGTCCGCGTCGACCACGTCGGCGATCGTGGCACCCAAGGCCGGGCGCACCCGGACGTCGACACCCTCGATGTCGGGATCCCGCGCCCCGGCCAGCACCGCCTCGAGCATCTCCGCCATGGGCGGCGACACCGTGTGGTGCACCACCAGCAGGACGGTCACGCGCTCTCGGTGCGCTCGAGTTCCACGGCGCGCCGCATGATCTCGCGTGCGCGCCCGCGATCGCCCGCGTAGTCGTACGCACGGGCGAGACGGTAGTTCGTGCGCCAGTCGTCGGGCGACTTCTCGTACTCCGCCTTGACGTCCGCGAAGAGCGAATCCGCCGCGCCGCGCTCGATGCGCCCCGACGGCATGCGCGGAAGGTCGTCGACGTCCAGCTCGAGATTCTCGTCGTGGATCCGACGGGCCAGGTGCTGGTGCCGAAAACCCGCCCGCAGCGTCGCCGCCACGATCCACAGGCCCAGCAGCGGAAGGATCAGCACACCGATACCCAGCCCGATGTTCACCGGACCGCCGAGCTGGATGAAGTCGATCCCCCGCCCGCCCAGGATGACGAAGTAGACGCCGAGAACCAACACCATCACGGCGATGATCGCGACCACCCGCGAATACTTGCTCACTCCGACCGTCCTCCGGACTTCCCGCTGCTCATCACAGATCCATCAGCGGTTCGATGCCCAACGTCAACCCGGGCCGCGCCGCGATGGACCGGACGCCCAGCAGCACACCGGGAGTGAAGGAGGTGCGGTCGATCGAGTCGTGCCGGATGGTGAGAGTCTCGCCCTGCGTTCCCAGGAGCACCTCCTGGTGCGCCACCAGACCGGCGAGGCGCACGGAGTGCACACGCACTCCGTCGACGTCGGCGCCGCGCGCACCGTCGAGTTCGGTGGTGGTCGCGTCGGGACTCGGGCCCACTCCCGCCGCGCGCCGCGCGTCCGCGATGAGCGCCGCCGTGCGGTACGCGGTGCCGGACGGCGCGTCCGCCTTGTTCGGGTGGTGCAGCTCGATCACCTCGACCGAGTCGAAGAAGCGTGCCGCCTGCTGCGCGAACGCCATCGACAGCACGGCGCCGATGGCGAAGTTGGGAGCGATGAGCACTCCGGTCGCGGGCGAGTCCGCGAGCCAGGACCGCACCTGATCGAGTCGCTCGTCGTCGAACCCGGTGGTGCCCACGACGGCATGGATCCCGGCGCCGATCAGGTACTGCAGGTTGTCCATGACGACACTGGGATGGGTGAAGTCGACCACGACCTGCGCGCCGTTCTCAGCGAACGTCTCGAGCCGGTCGTCCTTGTCCACGCGAGCGACGAGCTCCGTGTCGGCCGCGGCCTCGACGGCCTCGCACACCGCCTGGCCGACCTTGCCGGCCGCGCCGAGTACTCCGACACGTATCGCCTCTGTCACCTGTTCACCCCTCACCTGGAACCGTCGGGGACAGCCTAGTGGTCGAACTCGATGACCTGACGAATCGCCTTGCCGTCCGCCAGTTCGTCCATCGCCCGGTTGATCCCGTCGAGCGTGATGCGTGAGGACACCAGTTTCTCCACCGGGAAGCGGCCCTCGCGCCACATCTGCTCGTACGTCGGAATGTCCCGTTCGGGAACGGCGGACCCGAGGTAGCTCCCGACGATGGTCCGCGCCTCGGCCACGAGCGTGAGGGGCGAGATCGACGCTCGGGCGTCCGGCGACGGCAGGCCCACTGTCACGGTGGTGCCGCCCGGAGCAGTGGCAGCGAGAGCGGTCTCGAAGGCGCGCGCGTTGCCGGCGGCCTCCACGACGATCTGGGCACGCACGCCGGACTCGGCCAATTCCTGCGGGGTGTACACGGACGTGGCGCCCAACTCGCGGGCCGTCTCCAGCTTCTCCGGCATCGAATCGACCCCGATGACGTCGCCCAGTCCGAGCGAGGCCGCGGTGAGCACCGCGGCCATGCCCACTCCGCCGAGCCCCACCACCATGATGGTGTCGCCCTCGGTGGGGGACGCGGCGTTCAGCAGTGCGCCGCCGCCGGTGAGCACCGCGCACCCCGAGCACCGCGGCGACGGCCGGCGGGACGTCGTCGCCCACGGGCACCACCGACCGGCGGTCCACCACCGTGTGCGTCGCGAAACCGGACACCCCGAGATGGTGCTTGATCTCGACGCCGTCGCGGCGCAGCCGCACGTCTCCGCCGAGCAGAGTGCCGGCGTTGTTGGCCGCGCTGCCGGGGATGCACGGTGTGCGCCCGTTCGACCGGCACCCCGAGCACTCACCGCATCGAGGCAGGAAGGTCATCACCACGCGCGTGCCGAGCGCGAGATCGACCCCCGGGCCGACGCCCTCGACGATGCCCGCAGCCTCGTGCCCCAGCAGCATCGGGACGGGGCGCACGCGGTTGCCGTCGACCACCGACAGATCGGAATGGCACAACCCCGCCGCCTCGATGCGTACGAGGATCTCCCCCTCGCCGGGAGGATCGAGCTCGAGCTCGGACACCGTCAGGGGACGCGACTCCGCGAACGGCCGCGAACGGCCGATCTCTTCCAGGACAGCTCCGCGAATCTTCATGCCGCCACGTTAACCCGGCGGCGTCGGCGGTTGCGGCACTCTGGGATTGAGAAGATGCGCGACCAGCGCCGTCCATCCGGTCTGATGGCTGGCGCCGAGCCCCTCTCCGGTGTCCCCGTCGAAGTACTCGCTGAAGGTCGGATGTTCCGACCACAGCGGATCGTCCGAGGACTCGATGCGATCGCCGTCCGACGGCCGACCGGATCCGCGCACGCGGAACAGGTCCGCGAGGCCGTTCTCGATGATCTCGGCGGCCTCGACCAGGGTGTGCTGCACGCCGGACCCGGTGGGGATCTCGATGGTGAACGTGTCGCCGAAGTAGCGACCGTAGGCGCGGAGCTTGTCGGCGAGCAGCACGTTGACGGGGAACCACACCGGGCCGCGCCAGTTCGAGTTCCCGCCGAACATCGACGTGCGGGACTCCCCCGGCTCGTACTCGATGGACAGTGATCGGCCCTCGACCTCCATCGTGACGCCGTCGCGGTAGGACGCGGACAGCGACCGGATACCGAAGGACGACAGGAACTCGTCGCTGTCGAACATGCGCTCGAGGATGCGCCGCAGCCGATCGGGATCCACGAGGGCGAGGAGCATGCGCCAGGTCCCGTTGTCGTTGCGCGACATCATCGGGGACACCAGATCCGGTCTCCGGTGCTGCAACCACCGCAAGCGAGACGTCAGGTCCGGACACTCCTTCGGCACCCATGACGGGATCTCGGTGGCCCCCAGGATCGGCAGGAGGCCCACCATCGAGCGCACCCGCAGCGGCACCGCGTCACCGTGCGGTGGGGCGAGGACGTCGTAGAAGAATCCGTCCTCCTCGTGCCACAGCGACATCTGCGCCGACCCGAAGGATCCCACGGCCTCCGCGATGGACAGGAAATGCGCGAAGAACTTCGTCGCGACGTCGTCCCAGGCGGAGTCGTGGCGTGCCAGTTCGATCGCGATCTTGAACATCTGCTGGCAGTAGAACGCCATCCAACTGGTCGCGTCGGACTGCTCGAGTCGGAAACCGGGAGGCAGTGGCTCCGAGCGGTTGAACATCCCGATGTTGTCCATCCCGAGGAAGCCGCCCTCGAAGATGTTGGAGCCGCCCGCGTCCTTGCGGTTGACCCACCACGAGAAGTTCAACAACAGCTTGGTGAACACCCGGACCAGGAACTCACGGTCGCGGTGTCCGTCGATGCGGTACACCTGCCACACCGCCCACGCGTGGACCGGCGGGTTGACGTCTCCGAACTCCCACTCGTACGCGGGCAGTTGACCGTTGGGGTGCATCGCCCACTCGCGACACATGAGTACGAGCTGTTCCTTGGCGAAGTCCGGGTCGACGTGCGCCAGCGGGATGGTGTGGAAGGCGAGATCCCAGGCGGCGAACCACGGGTACTCCCACTCGTCCGGCATGGAGACGACGTCCGCGAGCGAGAAGTGCGACCAGGCGTGGTTGCGGGCGGTCGCGTCGAGTCGCGACTGCGGCGCCGACGCTCCCACCGGATCACCCTGCGCCCACTCGCGTACGTCGTAGCGGTAGAGTTGTTTGCACCACAGCAGGCCGGCGTAGGCGCGCCGTGCGACGTGGCGGTCGGCCGCGGACAGATCCGGGCCGATGACGTGGTCGTAGAACTGGTCCGCCTCGTACCGTCGGTCGGCGAGGACCGCGTCGAAGCCGGGGCCGAACGTGAACGAGTCCGGCACCGTGGTGCTCAACCGGAGACGGATGCTGCGGGTCTCGCCGGGCGCCACGTCGTCGAGCGAGTACCAGAACGCACTCTTCGTCCCCGTGCCGTCCGGATTGACGGCCGACTCGTCGCCCTCGACGATGCGCCGCCCGATGCCGTCCTTCGTCCAGGCCGAGAGGTTCTCCGCGGCGCCGAACAGCTCCACCGCATTGGTCTCGTTGTCGCAGAACAGCACTCGCGCATCACCCTGAGCGGCGAGGTGGTACCGGCCGAGAAAACCGTGCTCCGCACGCACCACGGCCATGTCACCGGGAAGCGCGTCCGCCGTGACGTCGACGATGGAGGCGGTGCGATCGTCGCGCCCCCAGGACCACGTGTTGCGCAACCACAGATGCGGCACCACGTCGACCGATGCGGCCTCGGGCCCGTGATTGGTGACGTCGACGACGATGCACACGTCGTCCGGCGACGCCTTGGCGTAGGTGACGACCACGTCGAAGAACCGGTTCTCGTCCAGCACCCCGGTGTCGGCCAGTTCGAACTCGCGGTCCATGCGTGTGCGCGCGCGGCTCGCCTCACGCAGCCCCTCGTAGGGGTACTCGGCCTGCGGGTAGCGGTAGAGCCACGTCATCCAGCTGTGGGTGGGCGTTCCGTCGAGCGCCCACCAGTACTCCTTGGCGTCCTCGCCGTGATTGCCCTCACCGTTGGTGAGTCCGAACAGCCGCTCCTTGAGGATCGGATCGCGCCGGTTCCACAGGGCCACCGAGAAATTGAGGAAGCCGAAGCGGTCGCAGATGCCCCCGAGGCCGTCCTCGCCCCATCGGTAGGCGCGCGAGCGGGCGTGGTCGAAGGGGAAGGACTCCCAGGCGTTGCCGTCCTCGGAGTAGTCCTCGCGCACGGTGCCCCACTGACGGCCCGCGAGATACGGGCCCCAGGTACGCCAGGCGCTCTGTGCTCCGGGCGATTCGGCGAGCCGAGAGTGCTCGACGGTCGGGTGTGCAGGCTGATCTGCGGCGTCGGTCACCGCCACAGTGTGCCCCGACGGACGCGGACGTGCATCGCACCGGAGGCCCGGGCGTCACACCGCCGCGGGAAATCCCCGTCCGGGCGCGCTGACGGTGCAGCCGGTGACCAGACCGGCCAGAAGTCCGACGAGACCCGCGACCGAGGCCGACGGGTGGGACAGGTCGAAGAGAGTGCCCGGCGCGAGACCCGCACGGACGGCGAGATCGGACACCGACGCGGCCAACTCCTCGTGCGTGACGGTGACGCGTCCGGTCGTGCCCGGACCGAGCGCGACGAGGGCGGGCCGCCAGGCGTCGAGTGCGGTGGGCCGGCCGGCTTCGGTGAGACCCTGATCCCAGGCGGGCGACTCCCACCAGACACCCTCGTGATCCACGACGGCGTCGAGACGAGCATCGAACGTCACCGACGCGGCCGGTACGGCACCGACGGCCGCGCAGGCGTGCGCGCGGAGCACGTCGGGAAGTTCGGCGTCGACGGCGAACAGGGGATGCCCGGAGGCGAGGACGGCCAGGACGGAGGTGACCGCGTCGACCGAGCCGTCGGCGAGTACGGCGAGCGGGACGCGGTCGCGGGAGTGGGCACGGCGCAGCGCGGCTCCGCGGTTTCTGGCGGCCACGGCGAGCTCGCCGTAGGTGATCGAGTCGGCGGGTGAGACCAGCGCGAGACTCGACGGGTTCCGCCGCGCCACCGCGTCGATCGCCGCGACGACACCGCTCCGGAGCGCCGACGACGGCGGTGCGTCGAGCACGCCGCGCGGGTGGAGACCGGTCATACCGCAACACCGCCAACTGCCGAGGAAACTATCGGCGATCAGGTCAAGGACTCCATAACCATACCTGAAGTATGTTTCCATTCGTAACACTCACCCCCGAGACTGTGAGAAGTCACGGTGTCAGTCGCCGCCGTATCCCAGCTTGCGGCTGATCTCGAGGGCCGCACTCATCGCGTCCGCCGCGACGGACGCGAAGTCGTCCGGTTCGAGCCGGTAGGCCGGACCCGAGACGCTGAGCGCAGCCACGACGTCCCCGGTGTGGTCACGCACGGGCGCGGACACCGCGTTCAGACCGATCTCGAGTTCCTCACGCACTGAGGCCCAGCCCCGCGAGCGCACCGCCTCGAGCTCCTGCTCCAGCGCGGTCGACGAGGTCACCGTGGTCTCCGTGAAGGAGTCCAACCGGGACGGGAGGCGCCGACGTACCTCGTCCCGCGACAGTCCGCTGAGGAGAATCTTCCCGCTCGACGTGGCGTGGACCGGGCTGCCCTGGCCCACCCACGTACGCAGCGCGACCTCGGACTCGGACCGAGCCTTGACGATGTTCACGGCGCGGTCCTCGTCGAGCACCGCGAGGTTGGTGGTCTCCCCCACCTTCTCGGCCAACATGTCGCAGATGCCCTGCGCTGCCTTCGCGAGGTCGCGTTCGGCCGTCGCGGACCCGGCGAGGCGGACGATGGTGAACCCCAGCCGGTACTTGCCCCGTTCACCCACCTGCTCCACGAAGCCGCGGGCGTCCAACACCCCCAGCAGCCGCGAGACGGTGGACTTGTGCACCCCGAGTTCGTCGGCGATGGCCGTGACACCGGCCGTCCCGAGTCGAGCGACGATCTCGAGGACCTCGAGAGCGCGGTCGACCGACTGCACCGCGGTACCGCGCGTCACCGCTCTGCCCGCGTCGTCGCCGTCGTCGGTGCCGGACGTGTCGGACACGGAGATCTCGGAAGAAGCCATGATGGTGTCCGATTCTATCCGGCACCGGGTGTCAGCGGTCGCGCACCGCGCGGGGCACGGGGACACCGACGGTGGACGCCACGTGGCCCACCCTGCGCTGGACCGACGCGATCTCCCGGATCGCGTCCATCACCATGCTGCGCTCGAGGGGTGTCAGCTCACCGAGGGCCACGACGTCCGTCGGGGTGCGCCCGTCGCTCAGGCAGTCCACCTGATGGCCGAAACGCAGGTGCTGCAGCCGCTCGAACACGTCGACGAGCACGCGTGAGTCCGGTTCCGACAGCAATCCGTTGCCCGCCGCCGCGGTCAGCCGGGCGGGTGTCGACGCGCAGGCGACGCCGACACTCATACCGCCCCACCGCGCCAGGTTCACGATCGGCGACACCGCGTGCGACTTGAGATCCACCGTCGTACCGCGCCGCGCGAGCACGTCCCGCACCGACCGCACCCGTGCTCGGGTGGCCAGCGCATCGCGGAGCTGGAGCCGCAGCGCCTCGGGATGCTCGACGGCCATCTCGCGGTACGCGTCCGGAACCGAGTGGAGATCGGGATCGCCCCACACCACCCGGCCGTCGACCAGGAGCGAGGACATGACGATGCCGCGATCGCCCAGGGGGTCGTCGAGCCAGCCGCTCGCGGCGGCGCGCCACGCGGAGGCCGATCGGGCGAAGCGGGGGCTGGACGCGATCGCGTTGTTGGTGTCGGCGGGCAGTCCACAGGCGTCGAGCGTGCGGTGCACGGCGCGGGCAAGGCCGCGGAGCGCCTCCTCTCGGCCGGCGAGGCCGTCGCTCCACGACAACGCGCTGTCGACGTCGGACGACGGCATCGCCTCCCGTCGTCCGACGCTTCCCAGCGACAACCACGCGAGATCTCGGCCGCGCAGCGGGGTCGGCGATGCCGCGATCGCCAGCTCCACGGCACGACGGACGAGGGCGTCCACCACCACGGACAGGATCCCGGACGCGGCCCCCGCGGTGGTCCCGGTGCGCCACAGGTCGACGATCAGCGGACGCAGACCCGCACTCACCCCGATCAACGCGTCGGTGGACACGGCTGCCTCGACGTGCCGACGCAACGAGAAGCTGCGGGTGGTCGAGTTGGCCAGCAGATCGGCGCTCTCGAGGACACCGACCAGACCGCCCCGGACATCGACGACCGGCATGTGTTGCACGCCGAGCTCGAGCATCTCGAACAGGACGCCGGTGGGCGTCCGGTCCGCGTCCACCACGGCCGCCGGCGCTGTCATGACGGATCCGATCCGCGTGTCCACCGGCACACCGGCGGCGACCACCCGCGTCCGCAGGTCTCGATCGGTGAAGATGCCGTACCGGCCCCGCGTCGTCGGGATCACCACGCACGACGACCCGCGCTCCGTCATCAGGCAGACTGCGTCGCGGATCGAGGTGTCGGCGTCCACGGTCGCCGCCGCACGACGCACGAGGGCGGCCGCGGTGCCGCCGGGCGCCGACGACAGACCGGCGCCGTCGGGACTCGGTGAGGCGATGGACCGGCCGCCGAAAGACTGCGCGATCGTGCGAGCCAGGTACGTCACGCCCGCGGGGCTCGCGAACACCGGTCGCGCGGACGGACCCGGCAGGCGCACGACGACCGACGGCCGCGCCGCCGTCGCCGTGAAGGTCCTGCGCAGACCGACGAGCATGGCCGAGAAGCCGAACAACCCACCCGGCTCGATCGTGTCGAGCGGCGCGGCGCCGTCGACGTCGTCGGGGTGCAGCAGGTCGACGCTGCCGGACCACACCACCCACACCGCGTCGATGTCGTCGACACCCGGTCCGACCACGACGTCGCCCGCCGCGTACTCGGCGGTGGACGCCGTCGCCGCCAGATCGGCGAGATCGCTTCTGGTCAGCGAGTCGAACGGAGAGTGACCGGCGAGGAATTCTGCGAGCGTGTCAGCCGGTGACGAGGTCGGCACACCGTTCCGCCATCGTCATCACCGTGATGTTCGGGTTCACCGCCGGCAGCTTCGGCATCGCCGACGCATCGACCACCCGCAGATTGTGCACGCCCTTGACGCGCAATTCGGGATCGAGCACCGCCATCGGATCCGACGCGGCACCCATCTTCGCGGTGCCGGCCGGGTGATACACGGTGTTGTGAGTGCGATGCACGTAGTCGAGGAGATCGTCGTCGGTGACGGCGTCCGGCCCCGGCGCCAACTCGCGGGCGATCCAGTCCTTCAGCTGCGGCTGGTCGGCGATGCGTCGAGCGAGCTTGAGACCCGCGAGCATCACGCGGTCGTCGTGCCCCTCGCTGTCGGTGAAGTACCGCGGGTCGACCTTGGCGCGATCACGGAAATCGCGTGAGCGCAGTCGGACGGTTCCGCGTGAACGGCCCTGTGTCACATTGGGAGTCAGGCAGAAGCCGTTGTCCGTGGTGGGGTAGCCCCAGCGCAGGGTGTTCATGTCGAACGGCACGCTGCCGTAGTGCATCATCACGTCCGGATACGTCAGATCGTCCTCGGTCGTGGCGAACAGGCCGATCTCCCACCACTGCGACGACGTGGTGACCATCGGCTTCGACGCCTCCCAGAACACCAGGCCCTCGACGTGGTCGTCGAGGTTCGCGCCGACGCCCGCCGAGTCGACACGCACCGGAATCCCCATCTCGCGCAGGTGCACCGAGGGCCCGATTCCCGACAGCATCAACAGTTTCGGAGTGTCGATCGCACCCGCGGTGACAATGACCTCACGGCGTGCGGAGACGACGTCGTGCCCCGTCAGATCAGGACGCTGATACCGCACTCCGGTGGCCGTGAGCGAGTCGTCGATGACGATCTCGCTGACCCAGCAGCCCGTGCGGACCTCGAGATTGGGGCGCGTCGCCATGATCGGATGCAGGTACGCGTGCGAGGTGGACATGCGCAACCCGTCGTCGGACGAGTTGATCTGGAACCAGCCGGCCCCGTTGAGCACCGTCTCACCGCGATTGAACTGCACGGTCGGCAGTCCCACGCCGGCCGCGGACTCGAGGACGGCGGCACCACACGGATCGAGTGGCGGAACGTCCCGCAGCGTCACCGGTCCGGTGACGCGCGAGACGTACGGGAGGATCGACTCGGCGTTCCAGCCCGTGGCGCCCATGGCCTCCCAGTCGTCCAGGATCCCGGCCGGTGGATGGAACGCGATGCACGAGTTGTGAGACGAGCAGCCGCCCAACACCTTCGCCCGCGCGTGGCGCATGAAGCTGTTGCCGCGTTCCTGCGGCTCGACGGGATAGTCCCAGTCGTAGCCGGAGTCGAGCAGATGCATCCACCGGTCGAGCACCAGGATGTCGTCGTTCCCGACGTCCGTGGGTCCCGCCTCGACCAGACACACGGTCACGGTGGGATCCTCGCTGAGGCGTGCGGCGAGAACACATCCCGCTGTTCCGCCGCCCGCGATGACGTAGTCGAAGATCGCGTCCGTCATACCTTCTCGCCTTCCGCCGTACCCGTTGTGGTGGTCGCTGCGTGTGACGTCAACGTACCGATGTGTCCGCGACCGACGGTGAAATACCACAGATACCCGAGCCCGAGGATGACACCGATGTAGACGAACGCACCCCAGGTGTTGTACCAGGGTGTCCCGTAGACGGCTTCGCGCGGCCACGCCAGATTCAGCGCCATGCCGGCGCCCCACACGACCGCAAAGATGTTGACGGGCAGACCCCAGCGACCCATCGTGAAGTAGCCACCCTCCTTCAGGTCCTTCGGCGGCCATTCGCCCTTCAGTCGCTTCTTCAAGAGCGGTCCTGTGACCATCAGATACGCCAGGTAGATCATGATGATCGCGATCGACGTGAGCACAGTGAAGATCTTGGGCTGCCCCACGTTGATCACCAGGATCAGGATCGAGAGCAGACCGATCACGACGGCGGGCACCACGGGCGTCTGGTACTTCGGATGCACGGTGGCCAGCCGCTCGCCGAACGGCAGCGCGTTGTCGCGCGCCATCGCGAAGGTGAGGCGGATCGCCGCCGTGTGCACCGCGAGCGAGCACACCGTGACGGCCACCAGGATGCAGATCAGGAACACCGTTCCCAGGGGTCCGGACAGCACCGAGGTGACGATGGACTGCAGTCCACCCTGCGGCGTGCCCAGCTCGGGATCGTTCAGATCCGGCGCAGCCATGACGGCGAACACGAGGATGGCGCCGCCGATGACGAACGACGCGAGGATGGCCCGCAGGATCGCCTTGGGGGCGGTACGCCGCGGTTCGACGGTCTCCTCACCGAGCGAGCTCGCCGTGTCGAAGCCGTACATCACGTAGCCCGACGCCAGCGACGCCACGAGGAACGCGCCCAGGTACCCGGCACTCTCCTCGGTTCCGTACCCGTTGGTGGAGAAGAAGATCTCCGGGCCGCGCTGAATGTTGAACGCCAGGATCACGGCGATGAGCACGGCCGCGACGAGTTCGATGAAGACGCCGGCACTGTTGATCCGCGCCATCAACCGGATGCCCGCGGCGTTCACCAGAGTCGTGAACGCGATCATGATGGTGCCGAGAACGACGGCATTGGTGGCGTAGTCGTACTCCCCCGTGCCGTCCCCGATGAGCTGGAAGCCGGACCATAACCGAGGCAGGTTCACCTGCAGGGCGAGCACCACCGCCGACAACGTGACGATCGACGCGGTGAGCATGAGCCACCCCGACGACCATCCGACGATGCGGCTGCCGAGCAGCTTCGCCCAGTTGTAGACCGAGCCCGCCACCGGATACTTGGCCGCGAGTTCCATGAAACACAGCGCTACGGCCATCTGCCCGACGAAGACGATGGGCCAGGACCACAGATAAGCCGGGCCCGCGGACCCGAATCCGAAGTAGAACAGCTGGAACGTGCCGGTCAGGATCGAGATGTAGCTGACGCCGGCCGCGAAACTCGCGAACTTGCCCAGACTGCGGTCGAGAGATTCCTTGTATCCGAAATCGCCGAGACCGCCGTCCTCGACGTCGGAAGTGGAAGACACCATGTCGCCTCGCTCACGTGAGAATGGAAGAAACTAGCTGGTGGTGCCGAACCACTCCGCCCGAGGTGCTGCGGTGTTGTTCCAGATGTGCTTGGTCTCCTGGTACTCGTGGAGTCCCGCGGGCCCGAGTTCGCGCCCGTTGCCCGACTTCTTGAAACCGCCCCACTCGGCCGCGGCCGTGTAGTACCCGAAGTCGTTGAGCCACACGGTTCCGTGTCGCAGCCCGCGCACCATGCGTTCGCCGCGTTCGGGATCGGTGGTGCGCACACCGGCCGCGAGACCGTAGTCCGTGTCGTTGCCCAGTCGCAGTGCCTCTTCCTCGGTGGTGAACCGTTCGACGGTCAGTATGGGCCCGAAAGTCTCGAGCTGCACGATGTCCATCTCACGAGAGCAGTGGTCGAACACCGTGGGCAGGAAGTAACTTCCGTCCGCCAGAGCCGGATCGGACGGTGCGCGGCCGCCCGTGCGCAGAACTGCACCCTCCGCGAGGGCGGTCTCGACGAACGCCTCCATCTTGTCGCGCTGTGTCGTGGAGACCAGTGGCCCCGTCTCGCTGGACGGATCCGTTCCCGGTCCCATCCGGATGGCTTCGGCGCGGCGCACGATCTCGTCGACGAACCGATCCGCCACCGAGTCCTCGACGATGAGACGTGTTCCGGCCGAACACACCTGGCCGGAGTGCAGGAAGACGCCGGTGAGCACCTGGTCGACGGAGGCGTCGAACGTGTCCTCGTCGGCGGCGTCCGCGAACACGATGTGCGGATTCTTGCCCCCGAGTTCCACCGCCACCTTGGTCACGTGCGGCGCGGCACTCGCGAGGATCGCACTGCCGGTCGCCAGTCCACCGGTGAACGACACGAAGTCGACGTCCGGATTGTCCGTGAGCGCCGGCCCGATGGTCGCGCCGCTGCCCTGCACCAGATTGACGACACCGTCCGGCACCCCCGCTTCCTCCAGCAGGTGGGTGAACGCGATGGTGCTCAGCGGGGTGACCTCGCTCGGCTTGAGCACCATCGTGCAGCCGGCAGCCAGCGCAGGCGCGATCTTCCACGAGATCTGCAGCAGAGGGTAGTTCCAGGGCGCGATCATCACGCAGACACCGATCGGCTCGTGCACCACGCGCGAGATGACCGCAGGATCACCCACGTCGACGAGACGATCGCTCGAGACGGCGGCGAGCTGAGCGTAGTACCGAAACACCGAGGTGACGTCGTCGATGTCGATGCGGCTCTCCGCCAACGTCTTCCCGGTGTCGAGGGTCTCGATGACCGACAGTCGCTCCTTGTCGCGCTGCAGGAGATCCGCCACGCGGTCGAGCACCGCACAGCGTTCCGCGACCGGGGTTGCGGGCCAGTCGCCGCGATCGAAGGTGGCACGGGCCGCGGCGACGGCGGCGCGGGCGTCGTCCGGCGAGGCCTCGTCGACCGACACCAGGACGCGACCGGTCGCGGGGTCGATGCAGTCTCGGGTCTCCCCCGAGGTGGCAGGGACCCACTCACCCCCGATGAGGAGAACGCGCTCGAACAGTGTCGGATCGACGTCGTGCTCGGTCTGTTGATTCACTGCCCCACCCTTTCACCGATCGGTCACCCCTGCAGGCGCCCGTCCTCCCGCAGGCGTTCCGCCAGCCAGTCGTGGAAGAGCCCGATGTGATGCTCGGCCGGCACCAGAACGCCACCGTCACGGTATGCCCGTGAGCTCATCGCCGGTTGGGTTCGCTCACATGCGTCGAAATCCTGCACGTTGACGCGATGGAACAACTCGACCGATCGGCTGACGTCGCGGCCGGACTCGACGACGTCCCGCGTGTACAGCCAGTCGCACTCGACGACGGTGCGGTCCGCGGACACCGGGTACATGCGGTGCAGGATCACGTGGTCGGGAACCAGGTTGACGAAGACGGTCGGCTTGATCGTGATGGCGTAGTACCGCCGGTCCTGATCCTCCGAGAGCGTCGGCAGGGCGCCGAACCCCGCGGACCCGTCCACGGTGAATCCGTCGATCTCCGCGCCGAACTCCGCACCGTGGCCGACGAAGTACTGGGCCGCGAGCCCGTCCGCGAACTCGGGGAGGACCTCGGTCAGCTCCGGGTGGATCGTGGCGCAGTGATAACACTCCATGAAGTTCTCGACGATCAGCTTCCAGTTGGCCGCCACGTCGTAGACCTCGCGGCGACCGAGTTCGAGAGACGGCATGTCGTACCGGTCGATGGCCGTCGGGTCGCCGAGCCGCTCGGTGACCGCGCCGATCACCTCGTCCTCGAAGGACGGCGGCTCGTCCGCAAGGCACAGCCACGCGTAGCCGAGCCACTCCCGGAGCGCGACGGGGATCAGACCCCACTCCGTACGGTCGAGCGGGGCACCGGACCCGTCCGACAACGCGGACAGATTGGGAGCGGCCACGAGCTTCCCGTCCAGCCCGTACGTCCAGGCGTGGTACGGACACTGCAGATTACGCTTGACCTGGCCCGACTCCTCCGTGCAGATCTGTGCGCCGCGGTGGCGGCACACGTTGAGGAACGCGCGCAGGACCCCGTCACGCCCGCGCACCACCAGCACGCTCTCGCGGCCCACGTCGACGCGGCGGAAGGCGCCGGGTGCCGCGAGATCGGCACTGCGGACGGCGCAGAACCACATCGTCTCGAACACGTGCTCCTGCTCGGCCAGAAACGTCTCCGCGCTGGTGTACCAGGATCCGGGGAGAGTGGGGATCAACGACTGAGTGCGGGGCGCGGCGCTTGTCATACGGTCACCAATCGGCGGGGATCGAAGAGGGTGATGGGGTGCGCGGTCGTCCCGGTGGTCGCGAGGTCGGCCAGGATCTCACCGACGACGGGCACGAACTTGAAACCGTGGCCGGAGAACCCGCACGCGACGGTGACGTTGGTGGCGTCGGGGTGCCGCGCGATGACGAAGTGCTCGTCCGGAGTGTTGGAGTACATGCACGTCGCGGAGTGCACGCTCGGCCCGTCGAGGCCGGGCACCGTCTGCCGCACCCGGGTCTGCATCGCCTCGATCTCGTGCGGGTGCACCGTACGGTCGATGGTGTCCGGCGTGCACTCGATGCCCTTGCGGAAGAAGGGCCACCTTGACGCCGCCGTCGGGACCGTCGATCGCCGGGAAACCGTAGTCCTGCATACCGTCCGCGGCCTCGTGGATGAAGATCGGGTTGTTCTCGTACGCTGCGGTACCGGCGCTCGCGCCGAACCAGTGCAGTACCTGGCGCTCGACGACGATCGGTACCGCGAACTGCTCGAGCAACTGCGGCGCCCAGGCACCGGGGCAGATCACCACCTGGCCCGCCGTGTGGGTCCCCTTGTCGGTGGTGACGGTGACGCCGTCCCCCGACTCCTCCCAGCCGAGCACCGTCTCACCGAACTGCAATGTCGCACCGCGGTTCTCGGCGAGGTCCAGATGGGCCTGAACGGTGAGTTCAGGCCTCGCGAAACCCGCGGCGGCCTCGAACAGTGCCACCTCGTCGGGGTCGGGATCGAAGGTGGGGAACGCCTCGCGCACCTGCGCGGCGTCCAGGATCTCGTGCGGCAGCGACCATTGCCGTGACGCCAGCAGCGAGCCCGAGAACGTCACCGAGCTCTCGCGCCCGAGGAACAGTCCTCCGGTGATCCGATGCACCTCCTTCCCGGACATGCTCCTCAGTTCGTCCCACAGTTCGTAGGACCGCAGGAGGAGCGGGACGTAGGCCGGGTCCTCGAAGTAGGACTGCCGGATGATCCGCGATCCGCCGTGGCTCGATCCCTTGTCGTGGGCGGGGGTGAACTTCTCGAGTCCCAGCACCCGCTGTCCGCGGTCGGCCAGATGGAAGGCGGCGGCGCTGCCCATGCCGCCGAGTCCGATGACGATGACGTCGTAGCTCACGTGGTTCATCTCCTGATCAGCTGTCCGGCGGGATCGACGACCGCGTCGTCGGACACCGTCGCACCCAGTGCGGCGGCGAAGTAGGTCACCGACACCGCGGTGCCGAGTGGAGTGTCCAGCGGAAGCCAGGCGTACGCGACGCACCGCCCGAGGGTCGCCGACCATCCCGCGCTCGTGACGTACCCGACGACCGTGCCGTCGAGAGAGACCGGCTCCTTCCCGAGCACCACGGCGTCCGGGTCGTCGAACACGAGGGTCCGCAGCCGTCGCGTCGCGGGCCGAGCGGCCAGGGCCGACCGACCGACGAAGTCCGTGGCGTCCTTGACGGCGAACTCGACGCCCGCGTCGGCCGGGGTGTCCTCGGAGGTCATGTCGTGCCCCCACGCGCGGTACCCCTTCTCGAGTCGCAGGCTGTCGAACGCGAGCCGACCGGCAGCGATCACCCCGTGGTCGGACCCGGCCTCCCACAACAGGTCCCACAGGGCGCCGCCGTACTCGGCGTCGGTGTAGATCTCCCACCCGAGTTCGCCGACGTACGACACCCGCATCATGATCACGGGAATCGCACCGACGTACGTCCGCACGGCGCGGAAGTAGCCGAAGGCCTTGTGTCCCAAATCCGCGTCGGCCAGCGGTGCCACCATCGCGCGGGCACGGGGACCCCACACTCCGACACAACACGTCGCTCCGGTGACGTCCCGCACCGTCACCGGACCGTCGGGCGTTCCCGCCCTGGTGCGGCGCAGCATCGCATCGAGGTCGAGTGGACCGTTCGCTCCGACGCGATAGTGATCGGCGCCGAGTCGCGCGACCGTGAGGTCGCTGCGGATCCCGCCTCTCTCGTCGAGCATCAGCGTGTAGGTGACACGGCCGATCGCGGTGTCCACGTCGTTGGTGGTGAGGTGCTGCAGGAAGTGGGCTGCGCCGGGTCCTTCCACGTCGTACCGGGTGAGCGGTGTCATGTCGTACATCGCGACCCGGCTCCTCGTCACCGCGGCCTCGGCCACGGCGATGTCGGAGAAGTGACGCGCGGACCACTCGTCGCGGACCGGAAGGTGGAACCCGGTCTCGAGGAGCGCCGCGAGTTCGCCCGCGTTGCTCTCGTACCAGGCGGGGCGCTCCCAGCCTCCGCCCTGGACGAAGCGGGCGTCCAGCGCGACCTCCGCGGCGTGGAACGGGCTGCGCCGCAGTCCTCGCAGCGCCGTGCGCTGCTGGCGGGGGTGCACGATGTCGTACACCTCCACGAACGCCTGCGCGCTGGTCGCGGCGATGAAGGCGGGACTGCGCTCGACCGATTCGAAGCGATACAGATCGGACTCGTGGAGGTCGATCTCCGAGGCGCCGTCGATCAGGGTCTGGGCGAGAGCGCGCGCGATACCGGCGGAGTGCGTCACCCACACCGCCTCCGCCACCCAGAAGCCGGCCAGATCCCGGTGCTCCCCGACGATCGAGTGACCGTCGGGAGTGAAGGAGAAGATGCCGTTGAATCCGGATTCGACCTTCGACTCCCGCAGCGCCGGAAGCACTCTCGCGGACTCACGCCAGGCCGGCGCGAAATCGTCCTCGGTGAACGGCAGCATCGACGGCATCGGTGGGGGCGCCACGGACGACGCGTCACCGTCCGCGTCCCACGACAGCGCGCCCATGTCCGCGGGCATCGGGTCGTGGCCGTAGTAGCCGATACCGAGACGATCCCCGTGCTCCCGGTAGTAGAGGTCGCCGTCCTGGTGACGAAGGATCGGCAGACTCGCGTCCGTCGCACCGGTGTTCCGGCCGACCAGCGCCTCGATCTGTCCGGTGTAGGCGTACTGGTGCGCCATCGGGACCAGGGGAACCGTGAGGCCCACCGTGCGCCCGAGCTCGGCACCCCAGAAGCCCGCGGCCGACACGACGATATCCGCCGGCACGTCGCCGTGCGGGGTCCGCACTCCCGTCACACGTCCACTCGCCTGGAGGATCTCGGTCACCGGACTGTCCCCCCGGAACACCGCCCCGCGGGCCTGCGCCGCACGCGCCTGCATCTCGGCGGCCCGCACCGCCCGGGCGAGACCGTCGCTCGGAGTGTGGAACGCGCCGAGCACGACGTCCGGGTCCACGAGCGGGTGCAGAGCCGCTGCGGCCGCGGCGTCGACGAGCCGTCCCTCGATACCCCACGAGCGCGCCCACCCGGCCTTGCGTTGCAGATCAGTCCACCGAGCCTCGGTCGTCGCGATCTCGAGGCCGCCGAGCGTGTCGAAGCACGGCCCGTCGTCGTGCGTGAGTGCGCGGAACTTGTCGGCCGTGTAGGCCGCGAAGTGGGCCATGGAGCGCGAGGGATTCGTCTGGAACACCAGTCCGGGGGCGTGCGACGTGGATCCGCCGGTGGAGAACAGCGGCCCCTGGTCGAGCACGGTGACGTCAGTCCACCCACGGGCGGTCAGTTCGTCCGCCAGGGAGGTCCCGACGATGCCGGCGCCGATGACGACGATACGAGGTGCCACGAGCGCCCCCCTGGGACCTGTTGCGATCAGCGCAACGATGGGTGGTTTACGCAACACAGACTCGACGCCTCGGGCCGGGCTGTCAACCCGGCACGCTGTGGTTCGACACACCGGTGCAGCGATTGACGTGGTGGATCGTCCTGGTGCATCCTGTTGCGCAGATCGATCATAGTTGCGATCGACGCAACACCGTCACACTTGCGGGAGGCATCATGCCGGACACCGTTCATCGCGTCGCCGTCTGCTCCGCATCGGCCCTCCCCGTCGGCGAGGTCGCCACCGTCACCCCGCCGGGTCACACCGCGATCTCCGTCTTCCACACCGAGGAGGGCCTCTTCGCGATCGACGACACGTGCACACACCAGGACGCCTCGCTCGCCGACGGATGGGTGGAGAACTGCGCGGTCGAGTGCCCGCTCCACGAGTCGTGCTTCGATCTGCGGACCGGCGCGCCCTCGGGCACACCGGCGAAGACTCCCGTTCGAACCTATGCGGTGCACGTCGTCGACGGCGCGGTCGTGCTCGACCTCCCCGGCTCGTGACGACCCCCGACAGGCCCGACGTCGAGACGGTGAACTCCGTCCTGGTCGTCGGGGCGTCGCTCGCGGGCTCGACCGTCGCGACCGCTCTCCGCGAGGACGGGTTCACGGGTCGCGTCACCGTCGTCGGCGACGAGCCCCACCTGCCGTACGATCGCCCGCCCCTCTCCAAGGCCTTCCTGCAGGGATCGGCTCCCGACCCGTGGCTCGTTCCCGAACCCGATGCGCTCGACGTCGACTGGGTGCTCGGGACACCGGCTGTCGGCATGACCGGGCGGAGCGTGGAGCTCGCGGACGGGCGGGAGGTGAGTGCCGACGTCGTCGTCATCGCGACCGGCGCGCGCGCACGGACCCTGCTGGGCGCCGACGACCTCCGCGGCGTTCACACGCTGCGCACGTTGGACGACGCCGCCGCACTGCGCTCGTCGCTGGCCACGGCGACCACCATGGTGGTGATCGGCGCGGGATTCATCGGATCCGAGGTGGCGTCCACGGCCGCCGGCCTCGGCATCTCCGTCACCATCGTCGAGGCGTCCACCGCTCCCCTGTCCGGCCCGCTCGGCCTGACGATGGCCGAGGTCTGCGTCGATCTGCATCGTGCGAACGGCGTGACCCTCCTGCTCGGCGCCGCCGTCGACTCTCTCGAGGGCCGCGACGGGGCCGTCACCTCCGTCCTGCTCGGGGACGGGACGGTACTGCCCGCCGACGTCGTGGTGATCGGAATCGGATCGATCCCCAACACGGAGTGGGCGGCAGCGTCCGGTCTCGCCATCGACGGCGGTTTCGTCACCGACGCGCAGTGCCGCACCACCGTTCCGGGCGTCTACGCGATCGGGGACTGCGCTCGCGCGTTCGACGAGGTGCTGCAGGACCACCATCGCAGCGAACACTGGTCGCACGCGGTCACCCAGGCTCGGCGAGTGGCGCGGTCGATCGTGGGGGCGCAGCCCGCGCCGTCCGGTGTTCCGTACTTCTGGTCGGACCAGTACGGCTCTCGCATCCAGTTCGCCGGCCGTCGCCAGTCGACCGATTCGGTGCGCGTGGTCGAGGGCGACCCGGAGGCCGGCTCGTTCGTCGCCGTGTACGAGCGAGCGGACGACGTCGTCGCCGTCCTGGCGATGAACAACGCCCGATCGTTCACCAGGATGAGGAAGAGCCTCGGGGCCTGATTCTCCGCATGCCGATCAGCATTGGGTGCGTATAACAATCTCGAAGTCGCTTTTCTGTGATCAGCCCGGAGAACTCCGTTGGCACTGCACAGCGCTCGTCGCCGGGGATAGGTTGCCGTCATGACTGCCGAGATCCTGGCCACCGACGCCGTCGCGAGCGACACCACGTTCGACCCGGCGCAGCATGCGCTGGACATGGTGGGCTACCACTACCGCGCCGACGACTACTACGAGGTCGGCCGCGAGAAGGTGCGGGAGTACGCGAAGGCCGTCCGCGACTTCCATCCGGTCCACTGGACCGAGGAGGGCGCACTCGAGGTCGGCTATCCGGCACTGATGGCGCCGCCCACGTTCTTCTCGCTGGTCGGCATCATCGCCCAGCAGAAGCTGCTCGAGCGCATCGCCACCGGATACGACCTCAGCCGGATGCTGCAGACCGACCAGCATGCCGAGTACTTCGCGCCGATCCTGGCGGGCGACCGGCTCACGTGCGACGTCTCGCTCGACTCCTTCCGCACGGTCGTCGGCCGCGACATGATGGTGACCAAGACCGTCATCACCAACCAGCGCAACGAGCTGGCGCAGATCACGTACACCACACTGCTCATCGGGCGCGCCGACGACGGCGACGACAGCATCGCGGACGTCGCGCGCGGCATGGTCATGAACGGCATGTTCACCCTGTCCACCTCCGACGAGGTGGCCGACGTCAATCCCGGCGGTGACGACCTCGAGACGGTCTACGCCCCGCCCGTCGTCGTCCCGCACACCGGCCATGCCCGTCGGCGCTTCGAGGACGTGGCGGTCGGCGACGCACTGCCCACCAGGACGGTGCTGCTCTCGCGCGGCGATCTCGTGAACTACGCGGGCGTGGTCGGCGACAACAACCCCGTGCACTGGAGCGACCACTTCGCGTCGCTGCTCGAGCTCGACACCGTCGTCGCCCACGGCATGCTCACCATGGGCCTCGGCACCGGCTTCGTGTCCGAGTGGCTCGGCGACCCGGGTGCCCTGAAGGACTGCACCGTGCGCTTCACCAGCCCCGTCATGGTCGACCCGGTGTCCAAGTCGGAGATCGTCATCGACGGCACGGTGAAGTCGAAGGACGAGGCGACCCGGACTGCGGTGGTCTCCATCGACGCCCGCTACAAGGGCAAGCGCATCCTCGGCCACAAGGCCATGGCCACCGTTCACCTGGCCTGAGACGCCTCAGCTCCCGGCCACGGCTCCGCGTACCGAGGCCGGGAGCTTCGTCACCTTCGAGAACGGCCCGACCACGGCGGCCGCCATGGGCCGCGCCAGCAGGGTCCGGGCGACGTCGCGGACCTCGTCGTTGGTCACCTGATCGATGCGCGCGAGCGTCTCCTCCACCGACCTGTGGTCGCCGTAGTTGAGCTCGCTGCGACCGATCCGGTTCATTCTCGATCCGGAATCCTCTAGTCCGAGAACCAGTCCCCCGCGCATGCTCCCCTTCGCGCGAGCGCACTCCGCGTCCGTGATGCCGTCGGTGGCCACCGACGCGAGCACGTCGCGGATCACCGAGGTGACCTCGCCGAGATTCTCGGGCTGGCATCCGGCGTACACCGAGAACGCACCCGTGTCGGAGAACGTGTCCACCGAGGAGTACACCGAGTACGCGAGACCGCGCTCCTCCCGGATCTCTTGGAACAGGCGCGAACTGAGCCCTCCACCGATGGCGGTGTTCAGAACCGACAACGCCCACCGATGACCCTCGTGGCGTCCGAACGCCCGCACGCCCAGGCACAGGTGCGCCTGTTCACTGTCCCGCGTCGTCAGGCTCAGGGCCGGGCGCGCGGTGATGCGGCCCGCTCCCCCACGCCGCGGTGCCGGTTCGGCGGCACCGGCGATCCGGTCGGCGAAACTGCGACGGACCCCCGCCACCACGTCGTCGTGGTCGACGTTGCCGGCGACCGCCACCACCATGCGCGGCGGGGTGTAGCGCCGAGTGTGGAACGAGTGCAGCTGATTCCGCGTCATGGACTCGATGGACTCCACCGATCCGATGACGGGACGACCGATGGGGTGGTCACCGAACAGCGCGGTGAGGAAGGCGTCACCGAGCAGGTCCTCGGGGTCGTCGTCGCGCATCGAGATCTCCTCGAGCACCACCTGGCGTTCGACATCGACGTCCTCGGCGCGGCAGCGACCGCGGAGCACCACGTCCGCCACCAGGTCGAGTCCGAGGTGCAGGTCCTCGTCGAGCACGTGCGCGTAGAAGCACGTGTGCTCCTTGGACGTGAACGCGTTGAGCTCGCCGCCGACTCCGTCCATCACCTGCGCGATGTCCAGAGCCGTACGGGTGGGGGTGGCCTTGAACAGCAGGTGCTCGAGGAAGTGCGCGGCACCGGCGACGGTCCGGCCCTCGTCGCGCGAACCGACGGCGACCCAGACGCCGACCGAGGCGGACCGCACGCCGGGAACGAACTCCGTGACGACGCGGACGCCGCCCGGCAACACCGTGCGGCGGACGCCGGACGGTTCGGGTGTACGCACACGGCGGCGCGGCCGGGAGCCCGAGAGCTCCGCAGACCGCGCCGCCGCGTTCGTGTACTTCTTACTCAGCGCTGACCTCGTCGGAGGTGGCGACCTGATCGTCGGCCGGCGCGGCGGCTGCCGCGTCGTCCTCGACCGGGACGAGGCTGATCTTGCCGCGGTTGTCGATGTCGGCGATCTCCACGCGGAGCTTCGATCCGACGCTGACGACGTCCTCGACCTTGTTGATGCGCTTGCCGCTGCCCAGCTTGGAGATGTGCACCAGGCCGTCACGACCGGGGAGCAGCGAGACGAACGCGCCGAATGCCGTGGTCTTGACGACGGTTCCGAGGAACCGCTCGCCGACCTTGGGCAGCTGCGGGTTCGCGATGGCGTTGATCATGTCGATCGCGGCCTGTGCGGACGGGCCGTCCGCAGCACCGACGTAGACGGTGCCGTCATCCTCGATCGAGATGTTGGCGCCGGTCTGCTCGGTGATCGAGTTGATCATCTTGCCCTTGGGCCCGATGACCTCGCCGATCTTGTCCACGGGGACCTTGATCGCGGTGACACGCGGTGCGTACGGGCTCATCTCGTCCGGCGCGTCGATGGCCTCGGCCATGACGTCGAGGATCGTGACGCGCGCGTCCTTGGCCTGCGACAGCGCACCGGCCAGAACCTGCGACGGGATGCCGTCGAGCTTCGTGTCCAGCTGCAGGGCGGTGACGAACTCGCGGGTGCCGGCGACCTTGAAGTCCATGTCGCCGAACGCGTCCTCCGCACCGAGAATGTCGGTGAGGGCGACGTAGCGGGTCTCACCGTCGACCTGGTCGGAGACCAGACCCATGGCGATGCCGGCGACCGGTGCCTTCAGCGGCACACCGGCGTTGAGCATGCCCAGCGTCGACGCACAGACCGAGCCCATCGACGTGGATCCGTTGGAGCTGAGCGCCTCCGAGACCTGACGGATGGCGTAGGGGAACTCCTCCTGGCTGGGGAGCACGGGGAGCAGCGCGCGCTCCGCGAGGGCTCCGTGGCCGATCTCGCGACGCTTCGGCGATCCGACGCGTCCGGTCTCGCCGGTGGAGTACGGCGGGAAGTTGTAGTGGTGCATGTAGCGCTTGCTGGTCTCGGGTCCGAGCGAGTCGATCTGCTGGGCCATCTTGACCATGTCGAGGGTGGTGACGCCCAGGATCTGGGTCTCGCCACGCTCGAACAACGCGCTGCCGTGGGCGCGCGGGATGACGGCGACCTCGGCGGAGAGCTCACGGATGTCCGTGATGCCGCGGCCGTCGATGCGGAACTGGTCCCGCAGGATGCGCTGACGCACGAGCTTCTTGGTCAGCGAGCGGAACGCTGCGCCGATCTCCTTCTCGCGGCCCTCGAACCGGTCGCCCACGCTGGTGAGGATCTGATTCTTGACCTCGTCGAGCTTGCTCTCGCGCTCGGTCTTGCCGGCGATGGTGAGTGCCTCGTTGAGCGGGATCTGAGCCGCACCCTCGACAGCCTCGAACACGTCGGACTGGTACGCGGGGAAGAGCGGGAAGTCGCCGGTGGGCTTGGCGGCCGCCGTGGCGAGCTGCTTCTGCGCCTCGCACAGCGATGCGATGAACGGCTTCGCTGCTTCGAGGCCCTCGGCCACGATGGCCTCGGTGGGCGCCTGCGCGCCGTCCTCGATGAGGGCGATGACCTTCTCGGTCGCCTCGGCCTCGACCATCATGATCGCGACGTCGGCGTCCGCACCGGTGCCCGAGACGACGCGGCCGGCGACGACCATGTTGAACACGGCCTTCTCGAGCTGCTCGTTGGTGGGGAACGCTACCCACTGCTTGTCGATCAGGGCGACACGGACGCCGCCGATGGGGCCGGAGAACGGCAGGCCCGCGAGCTGGGTGGACGCCGACGCGGCGTTGATGGCCACGACGTCGTACAGGTCCTTCGGATCGAGGCTCATCACGGTGATGACGACCTGGATCTCGTTGCGCAGTCCGTCGACGAACGTCGGACGCAGCGGCCGGTCGATCAGGCGACAGGTCAGGATGGCGTCGGTGCTGGGGCGTCCCTCACGACGGAAGAACGATCCGGGGATGCGGCCGGCGGCGTACATCCGCTCCTCGACGTCCACCGTGAGCGGGAAGAAGTCGAAGTGGTCCTTGGGGTGCTTCGAGGCGCTGGTGGCCGAGAGCAGCATGGTCTCGTCGTCCAGGTATGCGACGACGGCGCCGGCGGCCTGCTTGGCCAGCCGGCCGGTCTCGAAGCGGATGGTGCGGGTGCCGTACGACCCGTTGTCGATGACGGCGGTGGTCTCGAACACGCCCTCGTCGACCTCGGTGGCCGCTGCGGTGTTCGTGGTGGTCTCTGACATGGAAGTCTTCTCGTCCTCTCGTCTTCGCCGTGCCCACCCGGGCGCGCACTCGAACCCGGTGGTCCGGTGCGGCGTCCCCGAGTCGACGTGCGAGCGGAGGCGGCCCACGATCGAAGTCCCCCGGGCCGGGTCGCGCTCCGCGCGTCCGGAAACCGAGAGACCACTACCGAAGACCGACACCGCGACGTGTGTCGGGGACGAACGGCTGATGGTGCTCACCGCCGAGTCGGCGGCCTACCTGTGGTGCTGTGCACTCCCGGAGAGGGAGTACTGCTGTGACACTACCGGTCCACGACGAACGGCCGACGAGGAACAGCCGTGGGCTGCCTCGCCGGCGCGATCGCGTGAACCATGACGGAATTATCGACGCAGTCCCAGACGCTCGATGAGCGAGCGGTACCGCGCGACGTCGACCTTCTGCACGTACTTGAGCAGACGACGACGACGACCCACGAGCAGCAGCAGGCCGCGACGCGAGTGGTGATCGTGCTTGTGCACCTTGAGGTGCTCGGTGAGATCCTGGATGCGCTTGGTGAGCATCGCCACCTGGGCTTCCGGCGATCCGGTGTCCGTCTCGTGGACGCCGTACTCGCCGAGGATCTGCTTCTTCTGTTCGGTGGTCAAAGCCACAGTGAAACTCCTGATGCAGTGCCGTCCGCGCGTGGATGGTGCCGCACCCGAGGGCGCGGTGTTGCAGCCGCCGCGGACCGCAGCGAACAACAGTCGTCCATCCTACCTCAGTGGCCGAGGCCCGAACGACACCTCTTCATTCAGGCGTCCAGGGCGGCGAGGATGTCGCGGGCACGGTCGACGTCGAGATCCATCTGCGCGATCAGCTCGTCCACCGAGGCGAAGGCCTCCATGCCGCGCAGACGCTCGACGAAGTCCACCGCGACGTGCTGCCCGTAGAGATCGGCGTCGCCGTCCAGGACGAACGCCTCCACCGTGCGGGTGCGCCCCGAGAACGTGGGATTGGTCCCCACCGACACCGCTGCGCGACAACGCTTTCCGGGAGTCACGGTACCCATGATCGGTCCGGGTCCGAGCACCGTGAACCACGACGCGTACACCCCGTCCGCCGGGATGGCGGCGTGCATGGGCGGCTTGACGTTGGCCGTGGGGTAGCCGATGGTGCGGCCACGGCCGTCACCGTGCACCACCACGCCCTCGACTCGGTGGGGTCGACCGAGCGCGTCGGCGGCCGCCGCGACGTCACCGGCGTCGACGCAGGCGCGAATGTAGGTGGAGGAGAACGTGACCGACTCCTCGGCCAGCAGAGTGACACCGTCGACCGCGAACCCGAACCGCGTGCCGGCGGACCGGAGCAGATCGACGTTGCCGGCGGCCTTCTTGCCGAACGTGAAGTTCTCCCCCACCACGACCTCGGCGGCGTGCAGCCGCTCGACGAGGATGTCGTGGATGTAGCGATCGGGGGTGAGCTTCATGAACTCCGGCGTGAAAGGCATGACGCAGAAGACGTCGATGCCCAGTTCCTCGGCCAGTTCGGCACGCCGGGTGAGGGTGGTCAGCTGGGCCGGGTGACTGCCCGGACGCACCACTTCCATCGGATGCGGATCGAAGGTCATGAGCACACTCGGCACTCCGCGTGCCGCCGCCGATGTCACGGCGCGGTCGATCAATTGGGCGTGGCCGCGGTGTACGCCGTCGAACACGCCGATCGTCAGAACACATCTGCCCCAGTCGGCCGGGACATCGTCGAGACCTCGCCATCTCTCCACGACCAGGAGCCTACGGGCCGACGATCGACCGGTCACGTCCGGCGCACCGACGGCTAAGCTGTCGGCGTGCCAGCCCCTGCCCTCTCCACCGTCGCGCAGGACTACCTCAAGGTCATCTGGACCGCGAGCGAGTACTCCGACGAGCCGGTGAGCACCAAGATGCTCGCCTCCCGGATGTGCGTCTCGCCGTCCACGGTCTCCGAGGCCGTACGCAAACTCGCCGATCAGGGCCTCGTCGACCACGCCCGCTACGGGTCCATCACGCTCACCGAGGCCGGGCGGCGCGCCGCCATCGGCATGGTCCGCAGGCATCGGCTCATCGAGACCTGGCTGGTCGAGGAGATGGGCTACGGCTGGGACGAGGTGCACGACGAGGCCGAGGTGCTCGAACACGCGGTGTCGGACCTGCTCGTCGAGCGCATCGACGCCAAACTCGGTCGGCCGTCACGCGACCCGCACGGTGATCCCATCCCTACCATCGACGGCACCATTCCCGCGCCGCCGGCGGTACCGCTCAGCGATTTCGTCGCGGGCCAGAAGGGCCACGTCACCCGCATCTCCGACTCGGATCCGGACATGTTGCGGTACTTCGATTCCATCGGCATCACCCTCGACCTGTCGATCACGATGGTCGAGCGCCGCGACTTCGCCGGGACCGTGGCCGTGCAGGTGGCCGACACGGTACTCGACCTGGGTCATGTTGCTGCCGAGGCGATCTGGATGACCACGGACTGACGCCGGACCGCCCCGACGAACTCAGGGGCGCAGCGTGGCCGGCCGCACGACCATCACGGTGCTGGCCCGCTTGCCGCGTTCCTGCACCAGGGCGATGGTGTGGCCGTTCTCGTCCAGTGCCGCGTAGATGCCGGGCATCCCGATCGGGTCGAGCCAGCGTCCCTGGCTCAACGATTCGGCCTCGTCCGACGTGACCGTCCGGTGCGGGAACGCCGTGCGAGCGGCAGCGTCGATGTCGAGGCTCACGTGCGGGTCGTCCCGCACCTCGTCGAGAGTGCGGGCGTGCTCCAACGTGAACGGTCCGACCCGGGTGCGCCGCAACGCGGTCAGGTGGCCGCCGACGCCCAGGGACGCACCCAGGTCTCGCGCGAGCGCCCGCACGTAGGTCCCGGACGTGCACTCGACATGGACGTCCAGATCGATCACGTCGCTCCCCCGGCGACGCTCCAGGACGTCGAAGCGGGAGACGGTGACCGTGCGCGGTTCGAGCACGACGTCCTCGCCCTCCCGAACGAGAGCGTGGGCGCGCTTGCCGTCCACCTTGATGGCGCTGACACTCGACGGGACCTGACTGATCTTCCCGGTCAGCGCGGCGACGGCCTCGTCGATCCCGGAGTCCGTCACCGCACTCGCGTCTGCCGTCGACACCGTCTCGCCCTCGGCGTCGTCGGTGGTGGTGGCGGCTCCGAGGCGGACGGTCGCGGTGTACTCCTTGGTGGTCAGCGACAGCAGACCCAGCATCTTGGTCGCTCGCTCGACACCGAGCACCAGCACCCCCGTCGCCATGGGATCGAGCGTGCCGGCGTGTCCGATGCGGCGCGTCTTCAAGGCCTTGCGACAGGCGGAGACGACGTCGTGGCTGGTGACTCCGCCACTCTTGTCCACCACCAGAAGTCCGGCGCCGTCGAGTCCTGTGGGGGGTTTGGGGTGAGCTGGCACGAGGGAGAAGTCTGTCAGAAGATCGCGGGAAGGCCGGAGGCCGGCCGTCCATAAAGCGGGAAGGCCGGAGGCCGGCCGTCAGAAGACCGTGATTGCAGTGACGACGAGGCCGTCGGAGACGGCCCAGCGTCCGTCGAGGGAGGTGAGCGGTGCGCCGCTGGTGGTGTCGCCGGGGACCAGCAGCCGGGAGCGGAAGGTACCGGTGATGGTCGAGCGTCCCGCCGAGTCGGCATCGCGCTCGAAGGTGATGTGCGCGTCCTCGAATCCGAGCCACCGCCCGGTCAGCGGGTACCAGGCCTTGTACGTCGCCTCCTTCGCGCAGAACAGCAGCTTGTCCCACTGCACCTCGTCGTCGGTGCGCGTGGCCAGGACCTCACGCTCGGCCTCGATGCTCACGGCTTTCAGCACGCCGTCCGGCAGCGGTTCGTGCGGTTCCGCGTCGATGCCCACCGAGCGGACCAGCAACGCGTAGCCCACGGCGGCGGCGCGATAGCCGTCGCAGTGCGTGAGCGAGCCGACGACGCCGCCCGGCCACACCGGCGATCCCATCTCGCCGCGCAGGATCGGACCGGGCTCGAGTCCGAGCCGGCCCATCGCGAGCCGGGCGCAGTGCCGCGCCGAGGTGAACTCGCGCTTGCGCTTGTCGACGGCCTTCTCCACGAGATGCGCCTCGCGGGGGTGCGGGGTGAGACCGGGCGGATCCTCGAACAGCTCCTCGGCGACGACGCCGCGCGCGAGCAGCCCGCCGAGCAGGGAGGTCTCTCGTGCCGTCGTCACAGTCGCTTCTCCGCTCGCATCTTCTCCACTTCCGCTTCCATCTCCGGCGTGACCGTGAAGTGGCCGCCGAACTTGTTCAACGATCCCGGCGGGTACTCGGGGACCGGAAGGATTTGTCGCAGCACCTGATCCGGGAGTCCGCGGCGTTTCCACTCGCGCGGGTAGCCCACCGACACCTCCTCGAACCGCACGCCGTCGTAGTACGTCGTCCGTGGGATGTGGAGGTGGCCGTAGACCGCACACAGGGCGTTGTAGCGGGTGTGCCAGTCCTTGGTCGCCGTGGTTCCGCACCAGAGGGCGAACTCGGGATAGAACAGCACCTCGGTGGGCTGCCGCACCAGCGGCCAGTGGTTGATCAGCACCGTCGGGATCGAGGTGTCCACCTCGGCCAACCGCTTCTCGGTGATCGCCAGCCGCGCCGCGCACCACGCGTCGAGGGACGCGTAGGGCGTCGGGGTGATGAGGAACTCGTCGGTGGCCACCACGTTGCGGCTGCGCGCCAGCGCCAGACCGTCGAGCTTGTTCGTGGTGCCCGCAGGCAGGAACGAGTAGTCGTACAACACGAACATCGGCACCAGCGTGACGGGGCCCACATATCCCGACCGGCCTCCGGCCTGCCCGACCTCCCCCTCCCACACGGGGAACGGGTCCTCGGGCGTCAGCACACCCAGTTCCCGGCACATCGTGACCAGGTAGTCGTAGCGCGCCTCACCGTGCATCTGTACCGGGTCCTTGACCGTGGTCCACAGCTCGTGGTTTCCCGGCACCCAGATCACGGTGTCGAACTTCGACTTCAGCTCGGCGAGCGCCCAGCGGATGTCGTCCGTCTTCTCCGACACGTCTCCGGCGACGATCAGCCAGTCCTCGGGGCTCTCCGGTTCGATGGCCTCGGTGACGGGCCGGTTGCCCTTGTGACCGACGTGGATGTCGCTGACGGCCCACAACTTGGCTGGCACACTCACGACCCTTCTGCGGTTGATGTTCGGCTCCCGACGGTATCGGTCCCCGTTCTGATCCAGGCGCCCGACGCGGTCCGCCAGACCACGGAGACCGCTCTCAGGCTGACGAACACCATCAGGCCCACCCAGATTCCCGGCAACCCCCAGTCGAGGATCGCCGCGAGCCAGATCAGCGGCAGGAATCCGACGACGGCGCTCGCGAGAGTCGCGTTCCGCAGGAAGGCGGCATCCCCGGCCCCGAGCAGCACACCGTCGAGGGCGAACACGACGCCGGCGACGGGGATCAGCGCGACGAACAACCACCAGATGCCGTCGATGCTCGTCAGGGTCGACGAGTCGGACGTGAAGAGCGGCGGGATCACGGCGTGGGTGGCGGCGAACAGTCCTGCGAGCACCACGGCGAAACCGACGGACCACGCGGTCACCCGCGAGGCGAGCATCGACGCGGCGCGGCCACGGCCCGCCCCCAACGCGGCGCCGACCAGGGACTGTGCGGCGATGGCCAACGAGTCCAGCATCAACGCGACGAGATTCCACAACTGCAGAACCACCTGATGGGCCCCGACCGCACCGGCACCGAAGCGTGACGCCACGGTCACCGCGGACAGGAAGCAGGCCTGGAAGGCGAACGAGCGGAGCACGAGGTCCCGGCCGAGGACGAGCTGGCGGCGGATGATCGCGAGATCCGGCCGGAGCGAGCGGGTCCGCGGCCCGCGCATCAGGGCAGAGACGAACAGCGTCGCTGCGACGGCCTGGCCGATGACGTTGGCCACGGCGGATCCGACGAGGCCGAGGGCCGGAACGCCGATCAGACCGTGCACGAGGACGGGACACAGCACGGCCGACAGTGCGAGCCCCGCCACCACGTACCGCAACGGCCGCACGGTGTCCTGCACGCCCCGCATCCACCCGTTCCCGGCGAGCGTGACGAGGATCAACGGGGTACCGAGCACGCCGACTCGGAGCCACGTGGTGGCCTCGGCGGTGATGTCTCCCCCGCCGCCCAGCACCGACAGGATCGGGTTCGCGAAGAGCTGGACCACCAGGATCAGCAGGAGGCCCAGCACCACTGCGAGCCACGTGGCCTGGACGCCCTCGTTGCGGGCGTCGTCGTCCCGGCCCGCACCGTGCAGCCGTGCCGCGCGCGCGGTCGTCCCGTACGAGAGAAACGTCAGCTGCGTACTCACCTGGGCGAGAACGAGGCCACCGACGGCCAGACCCGCGAGTGGGAGCGCACCGAGTCGACCCACCACCGCGGAGTCGAAGAGCAGGTACAGCGGCTCGGCCACCAGGACGCCGAGTGCGGGGAACGCGAGGCCGAACAAGGTGCGAGCGGACACCCGCCCGTCCACGGCGGAGCGATCGGTCACCCGAGCGCGGCGACCAGGGCGTCGACGTCGTCCTCGATCGGGCCCGTCGCGGTGTAGCCGGCGGAGAACTTGTGGCCGCCCCCACCCAGCGCGGACGCCACGACGGAGACGTCGACACTGCTCTTCGCGCGCAACGACACGGCCCAGCCCGCCTCGTTCTGCTTGAACACGGCGGCCACCTCGGCCTCCGCGGTGGTGCGCACGATGTCCACGACGCTCTCGATCTCCTCGGGACGCAGTCCGCGAGAGTCCTCGAGCCGCACGATCGCGTAGACGAGCCCACGCGAGCCGGCCGCGTCCGGCACCAGGCGCGCCGAGCCCAGGACGGCGCCCAGCATCGGCAGCCAGGCGAAGGGGTGGGTGTCGAGCAGGCGGCGCGAGATGGCGGCGCCGTCGATCCCGGTCGCGAGAAGTCGCTCGGCCAGCAGGTGGGAGCCCGGCCGGACCCAGCGGAACGATCCGGTGTCGGTCACGAGGCCGGCGAACAGGCAGTGCGCGAGGTCCCGGTCGATCTCGACGCCCCACTCGTCGAACAGCACGGCGACCACCGCTGTGGTGGACTCCGCACTCGCATCGATCACGTGATGCGAGCCGTAGAAGGTGTTGGACCGGTGATGGTCGACGACCAGGGACACGGCGCCGTCCAACCGGTCACCCAGTGACCCGAGCCTGCCTCGACTGCCGGCGTCCACGGTGACCACCAGGTCCGCGTCCGTCGGGACCTGGGCGGGCGGCACCAGGAACTCCGCTCCCGGCAGACCGATCATCGACTCGGGCAACGAGGCGGGCGCCGCGAACGACACGGTCGGCCGCGCGCCGCGTCGCGAGAGCGCGACGGCCAGGGCGAGCGCACTGCCGATGGTGTCGGCGTCGGGTTGCACGTGGCACAGCAGAGTCACCGTCCGGGCGTCCTCGAGAAGACGGACGGCTTTCTGCATGTCTGCGCGCAGCGTGTCGGTCACCGGGGTCTCAGAGCTCGTCGGTGTCGCTTCGAGGCACCTTGTACGGATCCGGATCACCGGCGGGCTGCGCCCCCGCAGCGGCCTGAGCCACCTTGTCGTCGATCTGGCGGGCACGCTCGAGCAGTTCCTCCATGTGGCGCGCGGTGTCGGGCACCGTGTCCGCACGGAAGGTCAGCGTCGGGGTGAAGCGCACGCCGGTACCGGCACCGACCTTGGTGCGCAGAGCGCCCTTGGCCTTCTCCAGACCCAGAGCGGCAGCCTGGAAATCGGGCTCGGCGTCGAGCGTCTCGCCGCGCACGGTGTAGTAGACGGTGGCGTCGTGCAGGTCCGGGGTCACCTTGGTGTCGGTGACCGTCACGAACGACAGCCGCGGATCCTTGATCTCGTGATCGATGGCCGTCGCGACGATCGCACCGATGCGCTTGGCCAGTTTACGAGCGCGGGCTTGGTCCACCACGATGCGTCTCCTTCGTCCATCAGTCCTCTGGCCCGAACACTCGGCGCCGAACTGCGAGTAGTTGTAGTTCCGGCCTCTCGGCCACGTGTCGCTCGCACGAGTCGAGTACCTCGTGCAGGTGGGCGACGTCCCCGGTGGCGATGGCGACACCCACCATCGAACGACGGTAACGCTCTTGTTCCCCGGTCTCGGCGGCCGACACACCGAAGCGCTGCAGGGCAGCGACGACGGGCTTGATCACCGAACGTTTCTCCTTCAGCGAATGTACGTCGCCGAGCAGGATGTCGAGTTCGAGAGCACCGAGAAACACGAGCACCTCATCGATAGCAGGGTCGGACACCGTCTTCGACGAACGGGTGTGGCCCGCGGACATACCGCGGGCCACACCCGTACGTTCTCGTCGATCAGTCGCGCGGCTTCTCCCGAAGCTCGTACGCCTCCACGACGTCTCCGACCTTGATGTCGGAGTACGTCACCGTCAGACCACACTCGTAGCCCTCGCGGACCTCGGTGGCGTCCTCCTTCTCGCGCCGGAGCGACGAGATGGTGACGAGCTCGGCGACCACGTTGTTGTCACGCAGCAGTCGAGCCTTCGCGTTGCGGCGCACCAGACCCGAGGTGACGAGGCAACCGGCGATGTTTCCGACCTTCGAGGAACGGAACAGCGCGCGGATCTCGGCCTGGCCCAGCGTGACCTCTTCGTAGACCGGCTTGAGCAGACCCTTGAGGGCCTTCTCGATCTCGTCGATCGCCTGGTAGATCACCGAGTAGTACCGGATGTCCACGCCCTCGCGGTTCGCCAGCTCCGTCGCCTTGCCCTCGGCACGTACGTTGAAGCCGATGATGATCGCGTTGGACGCCGACGCCAGGTTGACGTTGGTCTCGGTGACACCACCCACGCCGCGGTCGATGACGCGCAGTTCGACCTCGTCGTCGATCGCGATACCGACCAGCGCCTCCTCCAAGGCCTCCACGGTGCCGGAGTTGTCGCCCTTCAGGATCAGGTTGAGCTGCGACGTCTCCTTCAGTGCGGCATCGAGATCGTCGAGGCTGATCCGCTTGCGCGACTTCGCTGCCAGCGCGTTGCGCTTGCGAGCGTTGCGGCGGTCCGCGATCTGACGGGCGATGCGGTCCTCGTCGACGACGAGCAGGTTGTCACCGGCACCCGGCACCGACGTGAAGCCGATGACCTGAACGGGACGCGACGGGAGCGCCTCGATGACGTCCTCGCCGTGCTCGTCGACCATGCGACGGACGCGACCGTAGGCATCGCCGGCGACGATCGAGTCACCGACACGCAGGGTTCCGCGAGCGATGAGCACGGTGGCCACCGGTCCGCGACCACGGTCGAGATGTGCCTCGATGGCGACACCCTGTGCGTCCATGTCCGGGTTGGCGCGCAGATCGAGCGCCGCGTCGGCCGTCAACAGCACTGCCTCGAGAAGGGCATCGATGTTGGTGCCCTGCTTGGCCGAGATGTCGACGAACATCGTGTCGCCGCCGTACTCCTCGGCGATGAGGCCGTACTCGGTCAGCTGCTGCCGGATCTTGTCCGGGTTCGCGCCTTCCTTGTCGATCTTGTTGACCGCGACCACGATCGGCACGTCTGCTGCCTGGGCGTGGTTGATCGCCTCCACCGTCTGCGGCATGACGCCGTCGTCGGCCGCGACCACGAGGATCGCGAGGTCGGTGGCCTTCGCACCACGGGCACGCATGGCGGTGAAGGCCTCGTGACCGGGGGTGTCGATGAAGGTGACCAGACGCTCGTTGCCCTCGAGCTCGGTGAGGACCTGGTAGGCACCGATGTGCTGCGTGATGCCACCGGCCTCGCCCTCACGCACGGTGGCGTTACGGATCGAATCCAGCAGTCGCGTCTTGCCGTGGTCGACGTGACCCATGACGGTGACCACGGGGGGACGCTGCTCGAGCTCGTCCTCGCCGCCCTCGTCCTCGCCGTAGGTGAGGTCGAACGAGTTCAGCAGTTCGCGGTCCTCGTCCTCTGGGCTCACGACCTGGACGACGTAGTTCATCTCGCCGCCGAGCAGTTCGAGCGTCTCGTCGTTGACCGACTGAGTCGCCGTCACCATCTCGCCGAGGTTGAACAGCGCCTGCACGAGTGCAGCCGGGTTCGCGTCGATCTTGTCCGCGAAGTCGGACAGCGATGCGCCGCGAGCGAGACGGATCGTCTCACCGTTGCCACGGGGCAACCGCACGCCACCGACTGCGGGAGCCTGCATGGATTCGTACTCGGCGCGCTTCGCCCGCTTCGACTTGCGGCCACGACGGACTGCGCCGCCGGGACGACCGAACGCGCCTGCCGCGGCACCGCGCTGGCCGGGACGGCCACCGCCACCGGGACGACCACGGAAGCCGCCACCGGCAGGTGCGCCGGCACCGGGAGCGCCGGGTGCACCGCCGCCGCCACCGCGGTAACCGCCGCCGCCACCGGCACCGCCGGGACGACCGCCCGGTGCGCCGCCGGGACGACCCGGACGACCGCCGGCTGCGGGAGCCGGACGAGCCGAGCGGCTCGGCATGGCACCCGGGTTCGGGCGGGGAGGCATGGAGCCGGGATTGGGACGGGGTCCGCCGGGGCGAGGTCCACCCTGACCTGCGGGGGGACGACCTGCTCCACCCTGAGCGGGTGCGCCGCCGGCCGGACGAGGTCCACCCTGGCCCGGAGCCGGACGCGGGGCGCCGGGTCGCGGACCGGCCTGTCCCGGAGCGGGACGCGGCGCGGGGCGCTCGACGGGTGCGGACGAGTAGGGATTGTTGCCGACGCGCGGTGCCTTCGGTCCCGGCTTGGGGCCGGGAGCAGCGGGCGCTGTGGGCGCCGACGCTGCCGGTGCCTCGGGGGCGGGTGCCGCCGGAGCAGCCGGTGCCGCGGGAGCGGCAGGTGCTGCGGGTGTCGGAGCCGGGGCAGCGGGTGCCGGGGCGGCGGGAGCCGACGGGGCCGGAGCCTGCGCGGCGGGCGCCTCGGGTGCTGCTGCGGCCGGTGCCTCGGGGGCCGCCGGAGCCGGCTTCGGACCGGGGCGGGGGCCGCCCGGCTTCGGGCCTGCGCCGTTTCCGGACGGACGGGCGCCGGTCGACGGTGCCGCGTCGCCGGACGCGGACGGGTACGACTCACGGAGACGTCGCGCGACCGGTGCTTCCACGGTCGACGACGCCGACTTCACGAACTCGCCCTGCTCTTTCAGCCGAGCGAGTAGATCCTTGCTGGTGACACCGAGTTCTTTAGCCAACTCGTGCACGCGGGCCTTGCCTGCCACTGCTCTCCTCACTGAGAGGTCGAGCGCGGCTCCTATGGCAGGCGCCCGCACGACCTCGGGTTATCTCGAAACGATGTTCATCGTCGGTGCTTCACGGTGTGCTCATGAATTCGTGTACCTGTTCTCCTCGTGGCGCGGCGAGGTGCCGCGACCGTTCGGCCGGTCGATCGGGTGTGGTCCACACCGTCACGGTGCGAACTCTCGGGCAAGCGCGGACAGGTCCAGCGGACCGGTCACGCGCAAGGCACGCCCGAAGGCTCGACGTCGCTCCGCCTGCTGCAGACAAGTCGCGTCGGGATGCAACCATGCACCCCGGCCGGGCAGTCTGCGGCGATGATCGACCACGGCACCGACCGTGCCGGTGTCGGAGACGCCGGCGACGATCCGCACCAAGGCGGAAGGCGACTCGCGCTGTCTGCATCCTACGCACGTACGCACCGGTCCACCTGGTGCGGACGCGGTGTCGTCGGACAACGCGTGTCGAGCCGTGTCACAGTCTAACGCGGATTCGGTCCGGTTCGGAACGTCGCCCGCTCGCGCGCGCCGACTCAGTGATCGTCCTCGGTCGGCGCGGCGTCGCTCCGGATGTCGATACGCCACCCGGTCAGGCGCGCGGCGAGCCGCGCGTTCTGACCTTCCTTGCCGATCGCGAGCGACAACTGGTAGTCGGGCACCACCACACGAGCGGCGCGGGCAGCCGCGTCGACGACCGTGACAGAGACAACCTTCGACGGTGACAACGCATTCCCGACGAACACGGCGGGATCGTCGTCGTAGTCGATGATGTCGATCTTCTCGCCGGCCAGCTCGCTCATGACGTTGCGGACACGCTGGCCCATCGGACCGATGCACGCGCCCTTGGCGTTGAGGCCGGACACCGACGTCCGCACGGCGATCTTCGACCGGTGTCCCGCCTCGCGGGCCACCGACACGATCTCCACGGACTCGTCCGCGATCTCCGGCACCTCGAGCGCGAACACCTTGCGGACCAGGTTGGGGTGCGTCCGGGACAGGGTGACCTGCGGGCCGCGATTTCCGCGGGTGACGCCCACGACGTAGCACTTGATCCGGTCGCCGTGCTCGTACGTCTCACCGGGCACCTGCTCCGCCGGCGGGATGGTCGCGTCCACGCCCTCGGAGTCGCTGCCGATCCGCACCACGACCGTGCCGCGTGCGTTCAGCCGTGCGTCGGCCTGGATGACACCGCCGACGATCTCGCCCTCGTGCGTCGAGTACTCACCGAACGACTTCTCGTTCTCGGCGTCCCGGAGTCGCTGCAGGATGACCTGACGCGCGGTGGTCGCGGCGATGCGACCGAACCCCTCGGGGGTGTCGTCCCACTCGGAGACGAAGTTCCCGTTCTCGTCGGTCTCGCGTGCCATGACGCGGACCTCGCCACTCTTGCGATTCACGTCGATGTAGGCGTCGGACCGGTGACCGGCCGTGTGCTTGTACGCGGTGAGCAGCGCACTCTGCAGCGTCTCGATCACCGCGTCGATGGTGATGCCCTTCTCCGCCTCGATCGCGCGGAGGGCAGTCATGTCGATGTTCACGTCGTTATCGGCTTTCGTCGTCTGTGTCGTCGTCTTCGTCACCGGAGACGGGCTCCTCCGGCGGGTTCAGCGGATCGAAGCGTCCGGGCGTGACGCCGCCCGCCATCTCGAGCTCCGCAGGATTGGGCTTCTTGAACTCCACCTGCACGGTGGCCGACGTGACCGCGTCGAGCGGCACGGTGCGCAGCGTCGGACCGGTGCGCGAGCGGAGAACGAGATCCAGTTCGGTCGTACCGCCCTCCGAGGTCCTGAGCTCACCGACGCGGGCGTCGATCGTCTCGTCCCCGAGCGCGACGGTGACCATCCGGCCGCGAGCACGACGCCAGTGGCGAGGCTCGGTCAGGGGTCGGTCGACACCGGGCGTGGTCACCTCGAGGTTGTACGCGGTGTCCCCGAATTCGGTTGCCGCGTCCAGGATGTCGGAGATCTCGTGGCTCAGCCGAGCGAGCGCGTCGAGCTCGAATCCGGAATCCCGATCGACGATCACCTTGACGACGCTGTGAGCACCGGCCTTCGACACGGTGACGTCCTCGAGATCGAGATCGCCGTCGGTGAACCCCGGGCCCGCCACGTGTGCGGAGAGGAGTGCGACGACCCTCTCCCTGGATGGAACCGGCATCGCTCGACCACTCCTCGCTGAAGTTGTACAGCTCGCCACCGGCGAACTGGGAAGGGACCACGATACCGCGACCGGGGCGCGTCTCCCGACACGCTGCGTCGTCGCGCCGAGAGTGCTCGTGTCCGGCGCGGGGACGGTGTCCGTGTCTGGCACGATGACCGGGTGCCACCGACAGTTCCGCACCGACCGGTCTTCCTGCACGGCCGCAGTCTCCCGACGCTCTCGCGGCGCACGATGTTGCGCGGTGCGGCGGCAGTGGTCGCAGGCACGACGATCCTCGCCTCGACGGTCGCGTGCTCGGACGGTACGCAGGACGACGAGGCGGCGCAGCCCGATCCGCTCGCGGCC
This sequence comes from Rhodococcus sp. SORGH_AS_0301, assembly GCF_030818285.1. Classification (NCBI taxonomy): domain Bacteria; kingdom Bacillati; phylum Actinomycetota; class Actinomycetes; order Mycobacteriales; family Nocardiaceae; genus Rhodococcus; species Rhodococcus sp. SORGH_AS_0301. The sequence continues at coordinate 1,517,969 of NZ_JAUTAC010000002.1, read as the reverse complement.
CATGCCGCCCGGGCCCGCCGCGACGCGGCCGCCGCAACGGCGGCGATCGCGCAGAACCCGGCGGCGGTCGACACTCTCACCGTGATCGCCGATCAGCGGACCGCCCACGCCGACGCACTCGACACCGAGATCGCACGTCTCACTCCCCCGCCCACGGTGTCCGGGACCGCCACTGCGACGACCGGCACTGCCGAGCCGGTGCCGGCTCCGGCTCTCATCGACTTGTCCACGGCGCTGTCGGACGCGGGCCGCAGCGCAGCCGACGACGCGCGTGCGCTGTCCGGTTACCGAGCGGGCCTGCTCGGGTCGATCAGTGCCGCGTGCACGCTGGCGTCCGCGGCGGTGGCCGGATGAGTGATCTCGGCCCAGAGCAGCAGGCCCTCGTGGACGCGCTGAACGTGGAGTTCGCCGCCGTCTTCGCGTACGGCGTCATCGCGGCGTTCTCGAACCCCACCCGCGATCCGATGGTCGCGCAGTACGCCGCCGACCACCGAGCGCGGCGCGACGGCACCATCGACGCCCTGACCGCGGCCAGCGTCACCGCACCGGAGCCCGCGGCCGGGTACACGGTGCCGTTTCCGGTGACCGACGCGGTGGCAGCGGCACGGCTCGCGGCGCAGGTCGAGGACGACGCCGCAGTCGCCTGGCGGTCGGTCGTCGAACGGGCCCAGTCCGGGCACACCCGCGACATCGGCATCGTCGCCCTCACGGACTCAGCTCGGCGCGCTTCGGCGTGGAAGGCGATTCTCGGCATCTTCCCGTCGACGGTGGCCTTTCCCGGCACTCCGGCGACCTGACCCCTCCGCCGGTCGGGACCTCGACTCAGGGTTGATCGGTCACGGCGGCGACGATCACCGCGGTGCCCGCGGTCCACGACGCCGCGGCGAGCCGTGGGTGACCGTCGACCATGTCCTGCACCGCTGTCCACGTCGCCCCGTCGGCGTCACCGGTGACCACCACGGCGGTCCCGGGTCGACCGAGCACCAGCGCCCACTCGAGGTACTGCACGGCCTCGGCCGCACCGGCCCGCGAGACGTCGACGGACACCACACCGAAGGTCGTGTCGTCGTCCGTGCGGAGCTGCGGCAACGATCCGGCGGGTTCGCCGGCGACGATCTCCACCCGGCCTCGTGCCGCCTCCGTGTCGGCCCGGACGGCCGCGACGCTCTCGTCCGCGGCGAGCACCACGACCGAGCCGCGCTCGCCGACCGCGTCGGCCGCGAGAGCGGCCGATCGTCCGTGTGTCGGCGCGATCAGCAGGACTCGGCGAGCGTCGACGAGCCGGGTCAGGACGGCAGGGAGAGACTCGCTCGACGACGAGGTGCTCACACGGGTCGCCCGACCGCGCGCAGGACCTCCCGGCCCGCCGACTCGGCCGGAACGTCGCGAGCCTCACCGGTGAAGCGATCCTTCAGCTCGACGGTGCCGTCCGCCCAGCCGCGACCGAGGACGACGACGAGCGGCACACCGATCAGCTCGGAGTCCTTGAACTTCACACCGGGAGACACCTTGGGACGGTCGTCCAGGACGACCTCGAGTCCGTGCGCGTCGAGTTCGACGGCGAGCGCCTCGGCACCCTCGCGCGCGCCCACGTCCTTGTTGGCGATGACGATGTGCACGTCGGCGGGTGCGACGGACGCGGGCCACCGCAGACCCTTGTCGTCGTGCATCTGCTCGGCGATGACAGCCACCAGGCGAGACACGCCGACGCCGTACGAGCCCTGGAGCAGGCGGGTGGGCTTGCCGTTCTCGCCGAGGACGTCGACCGCGAAGGCGTCGGTGTACTTGGTACCGAGCTGGAAGATGTGGCCGATCTCGATGCCGCGAGCGGACACCAGTGCGCCGCGGCCGTCCGGAGAGGGATCACCGTCGCGCACCTCGGCGGCCTCGATGGTGCCGTCCGCGACGAAATCGCGGCCCGCGACCAGATCGACGACGTGCTTGCCCTTCTCGTTCGCGCCGGTGATCCACGCCGTGCCGTCGACGACGCGAGGGTCGACGAGGTAACGCACGCCGTTGTCCTGCAAGGCCTTCGGTCCGATGTACCCCTTGACGAGGAACGGATTGGCGGCGAAGTCCGCGTCGCCCAGCATGACGAACTCGGCGGGGGCGAGGGAGGCCTCGAGGCGCTTCTCGTCCACGTCACGATCACCGGGAACGCCGATGGCGAGCAGTTCCCACTCACCGCCGGGGACGCGTGTCTTGAGCAGCACGTTCTTGAGCGTGTCCGCCGCGGTGACCGTGCGGCCGAGATCCGCACCGTTCGCCCAGTCGACGAGCGTCGCGATGGTCGGGGTGTCGCCGGTCTCGTGCACCGTCGGTTGCGGCAGGCCCTCGAGGGGGATCGACGGCGGAGCCGGCGTCGTGACGGCCTCGACGTTCGCGGCGTACCCGGACTCGACACACCGCACGTAGGTGTCCTCGCCGACGACCGATTCCGCGAGGAACTCCTCGGACGCGCTCCCGCCCATCGCACCGGACGTGGCCGCGACGATGACGTAGCTGACACCGAGGCGCTCGAAGATCCGCTGGTACGCCTCGCGGTGGGCCTCGTAGGAGGTCTTCAGACCCGCCTCGTCCAGATCGAACGAGTACGAGTCCTTCATGACGAACTCACGGCCGCGCAGGATGCCGGCCCGCGGACGCTCCTCGTCGCGGTACTTGGTCTGGATCTGGTACAGCGTGACCGGCAGGTCCTTGTAGGAGCTGTACTCCCCCTTGACCGTCAGCGCGAAGAGCTCCTCGTGCGTCGGCCCGAGCAGCATGTCGACGCCCTTGCGATCCTTGAGCCGGAACAGCCCGTCGCCGTACTCGGTCCAGCGGTTGGTCACCTCGTACGGTTCGCGCGGCAACAGCGCCGGCAGCGAGATCTCCTGGCCACCGATCGCGTTCATCTCCTCGCGCACCACCTGCTCGACGCGGCGCAGCACCCGGAGCCCGAGCGGCAGCCACGAGTACACACCGGGAGCGATGCGGCGGACGTAGCCGGCGCGCACCAGGAGCTTGTGGCTCGGTACCTCGGCATCGGCGGGATCGTCGCGGAGCGTGCGCAGGAACAGGTGGGACAGACGGGTGATCACAGGCGCACAGCCTAGTCCGTGGGTGTGTCGGTACCGTTCCTGCCGTGCTCGTTCTTCTGCCACCGTCCGAAACCAAGTCCGCGGGCGGCCGCGGTGATCCGCTCGATCTCGACCAGCTGTGGCTTCCGCAGCTCACCGACGTCCGATCGACGCTGGTGAACGCTCTCGTGTCCCTCGCCGACGATCCCGCGGCCTCCCGCACGGCCCTGGGACTCTCGCCGAAGCAGGACGACGAGATCGAGCGCAATGCGGCCCTGACGGTCTCGGCGACGAGACCGGCTCTCGAGCGCTACACCGGAGTGTTGTTCGACGCGTTGGACGCGGCATCGTTCACCCGGGCGCAGAAGGCCAAGGCTCGGCAGCGCCTCGCGATCGGGTCCGCCCTCTTCGGTGCGGTGCGAGCGGACGATCCGGTTCCGGCGTACCGGCTCTCGGGCGGGTCCGCACTGCCCGGGCTCCCCACGCTCCGCGCCCTGTGGAAGCCGGTGCTGCCCGCGGCGGTCACCGCCGCGGCCGACGGTCTCGTCGTCGATCTGCGCTCGGGAATCTACCGCGACCTGGGCCCCATACCCGGCGCGGTCACCGCCACCGTGCTCACCGAGCAACCCGACGGATCCCGCACCGTCGTCAGCCATTTCAACAAGCATCACAAGGGACTGCTGGCGCGGGCGCTGACCGTCACCCGCGCGGAACCCACGAGCGCACGGGCCGTCGCCGCGGTCGCCGTCCGTGCAGGACTCCGAGCCGAGGTCGCATCGCCGACCGAGGTGATCGTGCTGACCGAATGAACCCGGTCCCGGAACTGCTGCAGCGCGGCGCCGATGCCGCCGTCGGTCGCACCGCCTCGCAACGCGTGGTGGACGACGTCGCGGACCAGTTGGTCGCCTGCACCGACGCGGATCCCCTCGCTCAGGGGTCCGTCACGCTCCTGTCCACGATCACGGCGCTGTACGAGGAGGGGTGGCAACCGCTCGACCTGCTGCACGTCGTCCGCCGCCACTGCACCGCCGAGGTCACCGGACTCGCCGCGGCGGCCCTCCTGCACGAGGCCGAGCTCTCCGACGCCACCGCGCGCGCGCCCGAGAGCTGGGTGCGCCAGGTCGAGGCGATCCGGGCGCTGCGCCCGGACGTCGAGTCGCCTGTCGACGCGTCTCCGAGTCTGCTTGCCGCGCGTCTGCGCCTCGGCGGTGCGTCCGACTACATCGCCGTCAGTGACCAGTGGATCGCCGTGCTCACGCTGCTCGGGCGGTGGCAGAGCCTGCCCCGACTCACCCGGATCGGTGCGCTGCCGTCGCAGTGGCCGTCGGCCCGGACCGCACGCCTGCTGCCGCCCGACACCGTCGTCGGGGCCGGCATGCTCGGACGCATCAGGGGGCTTCTCGCCAAGGCGGACTCGACCGAGTTCGAGGAGGAGGCCGATGCGTTCACCGCGAAGGCGCAGGAACTGATGACGAAGTACTCCGTCGACACCCTCGTGCTCGCCGAGGGCCGGACCGACGTCGTGAGCAGGCGTGTGCACGTCGACAATCCGCACGCGGATGCGCGTGCACAGTTGCTGCACGTGGTGGCGACGGTCAACCGCACCCGGGTGGTCTGGGACACCGATCACGCCCTCGCGACGGTGGTGGGTGCACCCGTCGACGTGGAGCAGACCGAGATGCTCTTCACCTCCCTCTCGGTGCAGGCGGCGCGCGCTCTGGCTCGCGCTCCCCGACCGGCTCGGCGGAAGAAGGCGGCATCCGGGTTCGACACCGCGTTCCTGTGGGCCTACGCCGTGCGGCTGGGTGAACGCCTCGCCGAGTCGGACGCGCTGGCCCTCGAGGAGGCGAGTCGACGGTCCGGCGATCTGCTGCCGATGCTGGCGACGCAGACGGTGGCCGTCGAGGCCGAGGTCGAGCGACTGTTCCCGGCCACCCGGTCGGTCCGTGGACCCCGGCTGGACCTCGCGGGATGGGAGTCCGGGCGGGCGGCGGCGAACGAGGCGGACCTGCCCGCCGATCGTCAGCGGTGAACCGCGTCCTGGGCTGCCTTGGCCTGGGCGACGTCGGCCGCGCTGTAGCGGATGAACAACGCCGAGACGGCGGCGACCGCGGCGAGAACGGCGCAGCCGAGAAGAGCGAACGTGTAGCCCTCTCCCAACGCGACGATCTCCGGCCGGGTCATGTCGACGGCCGAGCCCGTCCGACCGCCCAGTGAGAGCGTCTTCGACGCCGCCATCGCGCTGACCACAGCGAGGCCGAGTGGGCCACCCAGGTTCTGCGCGACGAGCGAGATGGCGGTGAGGGGCCCGATGTTCTTCTGGTCGACGTTGGCGATCGCGCAGAGCGGGAGGGCGATGACCGCCAGTCCGACGCCGAAACCGATGCCGCCGATGGGGAGGAACAGGTTCTTCCAGTACGTCGACTCCACCGTGATGGTCGACGCGAAGATCAGGTACCCGACGGTGAGGACCGCGCCGGTCGCGATGATCCAGCGCGGTGCGACCCGCGGCGCCAGCCACGACGACGCGACGGCGGCGAGCGCCATGCCGCCACCGAACGGGATGAACGAGATGCCGGCGCGCAGCGGGCTGTAGTCCAACACGTCCTGGACGAACACCGCGACGATCACGGTCATCGCGAACAGGGCGCCGCCGGAGAAGAAGATGGCGACGAAGGTGGCGACGCGGTCCCGGTCGCGGAAGAGTTCGAAGGGCAGCAGTGGGTTCCTGGCGCGCCGCTCGACGGTGAGGAACGCGAGCAGCAGGAACAGACCGACAACGATCGCGGTGAGGGTGACGACGTCCGTCCAGCCTCGTTCCGGACCCTCGACGATGCCGAACACGACACCGGTGGATCCGAGCGTCGCGAGGATCGCCCCCGGCACGTCGAGGGGTGCCCGTTCGCCGGCCGTCTCGGTGAGCGCGCGCCATCCCAGGGCCAGGATCGCGAGACCGATCGGCACATTGATGAGGAAGATCCACCGCCACGAGACCTCGGTGAGCGCGCCGCCGATGATGAGACCGGAGAAGGAGCCGACACCGGTCATGGCCGCGTAGATGGCGATGGCCTGATTGCGGACGGGCCCCGGCGCGAACGTGGTGGCCACCAGTGCGAACGCCGTGGGCGACGCGACGGCGGCGCCGGCGCCCTGGATCACGCGGGCCAGCACCAGCATCGCCTCGTTCTGCGCGAGTCCGCAGGCCGCAGACGCCACCGTGAACAGCGCGACTCCGACGAGGAACATGCGCTTGCGTCCGAAGGCGTCGCCCATGCGCCCGCCGAGGAGCATGAGCCCGCCGAAGGCCAGTACGTACGACGAGACCACCCAGTTGCGACCGGCATCGCTGAGGCCGAGTTCGGCCTGCAGCGGAGCGAGCGCGAGGTTCACCACGGTGCCGTCGAGCACGGCCATCAACTGCATGCCGCTGAGCGCGATGATCGCGAGTCCGAAGGCCCGCTCGGTCACGGGATAGGTCATCGGCCGGGTCACGAGGCTGCGCCGATCACGGCCGCGGCGTCGAATCCCGCCACCGGTCCGATGACGATGATGGCCGGGGGGCGCACGTTCTCCGCACGCACCCGCTCGGCGACGGTGGTCAGATCTGCCCGCACCACCCGCTGCGACCGCGTCGTGCCCTCCTGGACCACCACGACCGGCGTGTCCGCGGCGCGCCCGTTCTCGACGAGCACGTCCGCGAAGGCTCCGATGCGCTCGACCGCCATGAGCAGCACGATGGTGCCGCGCAACCGGCCCAGGGACGGCCAGTCGATCAGCGAGTCCGGGTGATCCGGGCGCAGATGACCGCTGACGACGACGAACTCGTGCGTGACTCCACGATGGGTGACCGGGATACCGGCGGCCGACGGCACCGAGATGGCGCTGGTGATGCCGGGAACGACGGTGACGGGAATGCCCGCTGCGGTGCACGCCTCGAGTTCCTCGTATCCGCGGCCGAAGACGTAGGGATCGCCGCCCTTCAGTCGGACCACGAACCGGCCGGCGCGGGCATGCGTGATCAACGCGTCGTTGATGGCCTCCTGTGCCATGAACCGGCCGTACGGGATCTTCGACGCGTCGATCACCTCGACGTGCGGTCCCAGTTCGGCCAACAGCTCGGGCGGCGCGAGACGGTCGGCCACCACCACGTCGGCACGCGCCAGCAGGCGGCGTCCCCGCACGGTGATGAGGTCCGGGTCTCCCGGTCCACCGCCCACGAGTGCGACCCCCGCGATCGACTTCTCCGGTGCGTCCACGATGGCCCCGGACTGCAGCCCGTCCAGCACGGCGTTGCGCACGGCGGCGGACCGGCGATGCTCTCCGCTGGCGAGCACGCCGACGGTCAGACCGTCGTACTCCGCGCTGGCAGGCGTGACCGCCGTGCCGTCTCTCGCAACGTCCGCGCGCACGCAGAAGACCCGGGAGCGCGCCGCTTCCGCGACGATGGCCGCGTTGGTCTCGGCCTCGTCGGTGCAGGCGATGGCGTACCAGGCCTCGTGCAGATCGCCGTCGCGATAGTCGCGCAGCTCCAGCTCGATCTGACCGAAGCTCGCCATGCCCTCGACGGCCGGGGTGGCCTCGCGGGTGATGACGACGACCTTCGCGCCGCACGACACCAGCAGCGGGAGCCGCCGCTGCGCGACACTGCCCCCACCGACGACGACCACGCGACGACCGGCCAGATCGAGCCCTGCGAGGTAGGGAGAATCGGTCGCGTCCACGTCGGAAGACCCTACCTGTCGTGGCACGGGCACGATCAGCGCTGCCGCACCCCGGACGGCGTGAGGTCGTAGCGAGCCGTGGTGCTGAGCGTCTGACGCCCGTTCACCACCGCGGCGTGGTTCACCTCGAGACGCAGCGCCTGCGAGTCCGTGGTCAACGACATCACCCCGTTGTCGAACCAGGGACCCGCCTCCGTGCTCCACTCCGCGTGCACGGGTTCCGCCTTGGCTCCGCGCGCCAGGCGCGCGAGCATCCTCGCCACCGGGCGACGGATCGCCAGGCGGTTGACCGCCCGGATCGGCAGGTTCAGTGGATTGCGGAACGGCGACATCGTCAGCTGGTACAGAGACGTCGACGTCGACACGCGGGTCTCCGCCTTCGCGACGTAGGAGCAGTGCACGTCACCCGACAACCACACGACCGACTTCGGCGCGTCCGGTCCCACGACCACCTCGTCGACCAGATCCACCATGTCGCCGAACGACTTTCCGAACGCGGCCCAGTGCTCGAGATCGAGCGCGATACGCAGCTTCTCCCCGATCCGACCGAACCGCTTCCCCCACGCGCCCTGCGCCACCGCTTCGTTCCACTGCTCCACCGCGTGCAGCCCCGGAAGCATGAGGAAGGGCAGCGAGGAACCCAGGAGCACGTGCTCCTTGCCCGACTTCAGCGTGTGCTCGCGCACCCATGCCCACTCGACGTCGTCGACCATGGCCCTGCGCTCGGGCGACAGGTCACGCGAACATCGGCTGTCGATCATCACCAGACGCGTGTTGCCGATGTCGCGGTGATAGCTCCAGCGCGCCGAGGACGGTTCCGCGTCCGCCTTCAGGGCGAACTCGGCGAGCAGCGTCTCACGCTCGGAGTCGCTCGCGGCGGATCGCACGGCCGCGTACATCGCGTCGTCCTCGAGTTCGCGCGGGGACAGGTTGCCCAGGTGTTGGTAGACCCAGTACGAGGAGAAGGCGCCGATCACGCGGTCCTCCCACCAGGACGCCTGTGTCACCTCCGCGCGCCAGTCCGCGGAGGAGTTCCAGTCGTCCCGCAGATCGTGGTCGTCGAGGATCATGCACGTCGGGACCGTGGCCATCAGTTGGCGGACGCGGTCGTCGCCCCACGACTCCTGGTAGAGCCAGGTGTACTCCTCGAAGTCGCAGATCTCGTCCTCGACCTCCTCCGAGCGGGCCCCGGCAGCACGCTCGGAGGCCTCGCGCCGGGCGTGCAGGCGCTCGACGATCTCGGGCGACGGATCGTCCGCGTAGACCTGATCGCCGAGGAAGACCAAAAGATCCGGCCAGGTGTCGGGCTCTTCGCTCGCGACACGGTCGGCGAGCCCGACCAGAGCGTCGGCGCCGATGCGCGTCAACGCCTCGTCGCTGTAGGTGTCACCCCGCCGGCAGGATCCGAAGGCGACGGTGACGGGCTCGTCGTCGCACATCGTGTGCACGACGGCCCGGCGGTCGGGAGTGGGCCACACCTGCTCGCCGTCGATCGCGACGGTGTAGTCGACGAGTGAGTTCTGCGGCAGATCCTCGACGGCGACGAGGGCGTAGTGGTGCCCGTGGAGACCCCACGTGCGCTCGTCCACCGAGGCGCCCGAGGACGTGGTGACCGTGACGGTGCAGGAGTGCGATGTCTCCACCCAGAAGGTCGCGCGATCGGTACTGACGTAGCGGACGAACGGCCCCAGGATCAGTCTCTGGTCGATGTCGGTCATTCGATCCAGATTGCCACCAATGCCCGATTTCCGCGCCGTTCACCGGCAACCTGTCGGGAAAGTCTCCCGACGACATGTCCGGGAAAAGCCGCCGCGGGGCACGTAGATGTCCCAATTGACGTGTGCGACAGGGGATGTTTACGTTGTTTGGATGACTGTGCGGATGTATTCGGTCGACGATGTCGCCGACATGCTGGGGCTGCACGTGCGCACCGTCCGCGGCTACGTGCGGTCCGGGCGCCTTCCCGCCGTCCGCATCGGCAAGCAGTACCGCATCTCCGGCGAGGACCTCGAGACGTTCACCGGGCAGGCCGCCTCCGCACTGCGCACCGAGCATCGCGTCGAGGTCACCTCGATCGTCGACATCGACACCGTCGACCGCGAGACAGCGGATCGGCTGACCGCACTGCTCGCCAGAGCCACCGGGGACGCGCGACCCGACAGTGAACCGTTGCGCGTCAACACCGCCTACGACGCGCAACGCGACCGGCTCAAGGTCGTCGTCCTCGGCGCCCCGCGGGAGGTGTCACGGCTCCTGGACTACCTGGAGGGACTGCTCGCGGCGTGATCGGTGGACGACGTCGATCAACTACCGAAGAACCCAGCGGGCACAGGTGCCGGAACGGGAAGGGGGGTTGCCGGACCCTCGGACACCGTGCAGGACGTGTCGAGGTTGCTCGCAGCCGACGGGTCGGTACCGAAGATGTTGGCGCCGCACACCTGGGCGCCGAAGAACTTCGTGCCCGCGAACCGTGCATGCGACAGATCAGCGTCTCGCAGGTAGGACACGGTGAAATCCGTGCCGCTCAAGCCCGTCCGCGTCAGATCTGCCTGATCGAGCATCGTGTCCGACAGTGCTGCATTCGTCAGGTCGGCGTTCGCCAGCGACGCGTGATGGAAGTCCGCGCGGCCGAAGGACGAGCCCGCGAGATTCGCACCCCGCAGATTCGCGCCGGTGAAGCGGCCGCCGAATCCGACCACGCCGGACAGGTCCGCTCCACTGAGGTTCGAGCCAGAGAAGTCGGCTCCCGACAGATTCAAGCCCGCGAGATCCGCGCCGCTCAGGTCCATACCGGTGCAGACCGTGCCGTCTGCCGGCGAGGTGATCACGCACCCTTTGATCTCGGTGGCACCGGCTGCGGCCGGTAACGCCACGGCCAGCGCCGCCGCCGCGACGACGACGGATCCGACACTCGCCCACGAGACGCGTGCGCTACCGAACATTCTGCTGACCATGTGAAGGACCCTCTCGCCGGATGCACTCCCCAGGAAACCGGGTGCAAAAAATCTTTCGGTATGTATCCGACCGACAGTAGACACCAGAAGTTTGTGAGATGCAACCAGACGGGCGCCGAGACGCTGTGGGTCAGTTCGGCCGGCAGGCCGCCACGAACCGAGCGAATCCCCGGGCCGTCGCCAGCGGATGGGTGTGCAGATACGACGCGTGCACCCGTCCGCCGGCGCCGACGGATCCCTCCTGCACGGTGCTGCCGTCGCGCCGCCAGGCCCACGCGGGTTCGAACGATCCCGCCCGGACGACGTGGGTGCGGTGGAATTCGTGGCCGGTGATGCGCTGGCCGACGTCGAACATCACCGACCCCGTCAGCGCCACCGCGTCTCGATAGCCGAGGGTGAGCCTCGACCCGAACTCGACGTCGAGGTCGAGCACTGCCGCCATGCGGTGCCCGTCCAGCGAGGTGGCCAGGTACAGGAGGCCCGCACACTCACCGTGCACCGGCCACCCGGCGTCGGCGAGAGCCCGGATGTCGTGCAGCAGTGGCTCGTTGGCGGCCAGCTCGGCGGCGTGGAGCTCGGGGAAGCCGCCGGGGACGACCAGGCCGGTGGCACCCTCGGGCAACCGGTCGTGGCGCGGATCGAACACCGCCACGTCCGCTCCCGCGGCACGCAGCACCTCCGGTTGCTCGGCGTAGCCGAACGTGAACGCCGGGCCACCGGCGACGGCGACCACCGGACGCGGACCCTCGATCCGCACCCCCACCGCAGCGTCCGGACTCCACGGCTCCGCCGTCGGAACCTGCGCCGTCGCCGCGATGCGAGCGAGAGCGTCGACGTCGACATGGCGCGACACCAGCTCGGTCATCGCCGCGACGGCGTCGACCGCGGCGGAGCCGTGCTCGGCTGCGGTCACCAGGCCGAGGTGACGCGACGGCACCTCGAGCGCGCCGGCGCGAGGCACCGACCCGATCACGGGAACGCCGACCCGGTCGCAGGCCTGTCGCAGCACCGCCTCGTGTCGCTCACTGCCGACCCGGTTCAGGATCACCCCGGCGACGCGGACCGAGGGGTCGTACGTCGAGAACCCGTGGACCAGCGCGCCGATGCTCTGGCTGTGCCCTCGCGAATCCACCACCAGGATCACCGGCGCACCGATCGCGGCGGCGACCGCGGCCGTGGACCCCTCCGCAGCGGGTCCGGTGGCGTGGGGGTCGATGCGACCGTCGAAGAGACCCATGACGCCCTCGACGACCGCGATGTCGCAACCGCTCGCACCCCAGCGCAGCGCGGGCACCATCGCGTCGCGGCCCGTCATGACGGCGTCGAGGTTGCGACCGGGCCGTCCTGCGGCGACGGCGTGGTACCCGGGATCGATGTAGTCCGGGCCGACCTTGAACGGAGCGACCCGCCTGCCGGCGGCGCGCAGTGCGCCCATGATGCCGGTGGCGATGGTGGTCTTTCCGCTGCCGGACGAGGGGGCCGCGATGACGACGGCGGGCAGATCGTTCACCATTCGATGCCGCGCTGACCCTTGCGACCCGCGTCCATGGGGTGCTTGATCTTCGACATCTCGGTGACCAGATCGGCGGCGTCGAGCAGCGCGGTGGGTGCATTGCGGCCCGTGATGACTACGTGCTGGTTGCCGGGCCGGTCGGTGAGGGTGCGCACCACGTCGTCGACGTCGATCCACCCCCAGTGCAGCGGATAGGTGAACTCGTCGAGGACGTAGAAGCGGTGCCGTTCGTCCCGGATGCGCGCCGCGATCTCCGCCCACCCTTCGCGTGCGTCCTCGGCATGGTCGACCTCGTCGCCGCGCTTGCGCGACCAGGACCATCCCGAGCCCATCTTGTGCCACTCCACGGCGCCGCCGACGCCGGTCTCGTCGTGCAGATCACCGAGGGTGCGGAACACCGACTCCTCGCCGACCTTCCACTTGGCGCTCTTGACGAACTGGAAGACCGCGACGTCGAAGCCCTGGTTCCAGGCGCGCATCGCCATGCCGAACGCGGCGGTGGACTTCCCCTTTCCGGGGCCCGTGTGGACGGCGAGGATGGGGAGGTTGCGACGCTGCCTGGTGGTCAGGCCGTCGTCGGGAACGGTGCCGGGTGCCGGAACTCCCTGTGGCATGGAGAATCTCCTCAGGCTGCGGCCCGGACGACGCCGGCCACGCTCGCCGACGACAGTTCGGGCAGTGAGATGTAGGTGCCGCGCAGGGCGGTCGCGAGGTCACGGGCGAGTCCGAGGCGAACCATGCCGGACTCGCAGTCGACGACCACGGAGGCCACCTTGTCCGCGGCCAGCAGTGCGGCGGCGTGACGGGCTCGTCCCACCGGATCTGGTCCACCGGTGGCTCGGCCGTCGGTCAGGGTGACGACGAGGGCACGACGCCCCGGCTCCCGGACCCGCTCACGTGCGACGACGTCGCGTGTCGTCAGGAAGCCCGACGCGAGCGGCGTTCTGCCACCGGTGCGTACGTCGCGGAGTCGGGTGACGGCGACGTCCACCGACCGGGTCGGCGGGAGGATCACCTCCGCGTCGCTGCCCCGCACCGAGACGACGGCGACGCGGTCGCGGCGTCGGTAGGCGTCGCGCAGCAACGACACGACGGCACCGGTGACCGCAGACAGGCGGTCGCGCGCCGCCATCGAGCCGGAGGCGTCGACGACGAAGACGATCAGATTGCCTTCGCGCCCTTCGCGATCGATGCCGCGCAGATCACCGCCCGCGATGGACAACCGGCCGGATTCGGCCGCTCCCCTGCGCTCCGCGGCACGCATCAGAGTGCCGACGAGATGGAGTGAGCCGCCGGTGAAGTCGGTCGCACGCACGACACGACCCGAGGACACCCGCGCGCGTGAGCGACGGCCGGGTGCGCCGTCGCCGACACCGTCGATCTGCAGGAGCCGGGCATCGAAGCCGTCCCCGGACGCGGCGGTTCCGGAGCTGCCACCGGTCGACGGCCGCGGGGGCGGTTCATCGGCCGACGGTGCATCGTCGGAGCTCGACTGTTCGGGAGCACCGTCCTCGGCAGCGGGATCGGGTGCGCCTCCGTCGTCGTCCGGGTCGGGATCGGGCTCCGGTTCCGAACGTCGCACGTCCTCGTCCGCCTGCGACATCGCGTCGTCCAGCTCGCCGTCCGCGAGTCCGGGAGCATCGAACGGATCGCGCCGACGCCGATGGGGCAACGCCAGTTCGACGGCGACGCGCACGTCGTCCTCGGTCACCGTGGTGCCGCCCCGCCACGCGGCGTGAGCGGTCGCGGTGCGCGCGACGACGAGGTCACCGCGCATCCCGTCGACGTCGAAGGCCGCACACACGGCCGCGATACGACGCAGTTCCGAGTCGGGCAGCTCGACGTCGGCGACACGGTCCCGCGCACCGGCGATGCGGGCCGCGATCTCCGCGTCGGCGTCGGCATGCGCCTCGGCGAACGCGACGGCGTCGCGTTCGTAGTCGAGTCGGCGACGGACGACCGTCATCCGCGTGTCGACATCGCGGGAGGCGGAGACGTCCACGGCGAGGCCGAAGCGATCGAGCAGCTGCGGGCGCAGCTCCCCCTCCTCGGGGTTCATGGTGCCGACGAGCACGAAGGTCGACGGGTAGGAGTGCGAGATGCCGTCCCGCTCCACGTGTACACGGCCCATGGCTGCCGCATCGAGCAGCAGATCGACGAGATGATCGTGAAGAAGATTGACCTCGTCGACGTACAGAAGGCCACGGTCCGCGGACGCGAGCAAGCCGGGGGTGAAGGCGCGTTCTCCGTCGCGGACTATGCGCTCGAAGTCGATGGACCCGACGACGCGGTCCTCGGTCGCACCGACGGGCAGTTCGACGAGCCGAGCGGGCCGGGTGCCCGCCGAGTCCGTGACGGGAGGCATCAGCGCCGTCAGCGCACGCACGGCGGTCGATTTCGCCGTGCCCTTCTCACCGCGTACGAGCACGCCGCCGATGCCGGGGTGAACGGCACAGAGTGAGAGCGCCAACAGCAGTCGGTCCTGACCGACGATGGCAGAGAACGGATATCCGGGATTCACGCGTGTGGTCCTGTTCGACCTCGGTGACCGCGCCGAGGAGTCGAGACGAAGCTGCGCGTGGTCTCCTCACGCAGCAGTGACACGAACGCTCGGCGATCTGGCTCCGTGGTCCGACCTCCTGAAGGAGGCCGGACCACGTCACAGTGGCGGGACCGCGCCCGAGTCACACGGGCTTCTCCGAGACGTTCGTCGGTTGTTCAGTGTCGGTGCAGGCGAGTCAGTTCTTGTCGCCTTCGCTCCAGGGACTGCCGCCGCCGCGCCGCATGGGCGTGTGCGGGATGCCGTCCTCGAGAACTTCCTGGCCGTCCGGGTAGAAGCCGTGCTTTGCGTACATCTCCACCAGGTAGCTCTGCGCGTTGATGCGGCACGGGGACGACCCGACCTCCGCGAGCGCAGCCCGCAGCAGACGCGTGGTGTGGCCCTGCCCGCGCGAGGAGCGGTGGGTGCACAGGCGCCCGATGCGGAACGACTTCTCGCCGTCGTCGTGCTCCTCGAGGAGACGCAGTGTGCAGACCACGCTGCCGTCGCGCTCGAGCCAGAAGTGGCGGGTGTCGGAGAGCAGGTCCTTACCGTCGAGCTCGGGGTAGGCGCAGGCCTGCTCCACCACGAACACCTCCACGCGCAGCTTGAGCAGCTCGTAGAGGGTCTCGTTCGACAGGTCGAGTGCCCAGGATCGCTTGAGTGTTGCAGTCGCCGTCGTCATGTGATGGTGGTATCACACAGTTCCGGAGTGCGCGACCTGCCGGCCGGTGGCCGAGGTCGTGTCGAGCTGCAGCACTCGCGTGGTGTGCGACCAGATCTCGTCGAACAGACGCGGGTTCTCGGCCAGCTTGGTGCCCAGGGACGGAACCATGTCCTTGAGGGTCGGCTCCCACGAGCTGTACCTGTCGGAGAAGCAGCGCTTCAGCACGTCCAGCATCGCCGGCACGGCGGTGGACGCGCCGGGTGACGCCCCGAGCAGGCCCGCGATGGTGCCGTCGCCCGCGTTGATCACGGCGGTGCCGAACTCGAGCACGCCGCCGCGACCCTTGCGACGGATCACCTGGACTCGCTGCCCGGCGGTGACCAGCTCGAAGTCCTTGCCTTGAGCGGACGGCATGAACTCCCGCAGCGTCTCCACGCGGTCGGTCTCGGACTGCAGCAGCTCGGTGACGAGGTACTTGGTGAGGGCCATCTCGGTGACACCGACACCGAGCATCGAGAACAGGTTGTTCGGCTTGACCGAGTTGACGAGATCGGTCATCTTGCCCTGCTTGAGGAACTTGGGCGACCAGCCGGCATAAGGCCCGAACAGGAGCCCGGGCTTGCCACCGATGACGCGGGTGTCGAGGTGCGGCACCGACATCGGGGGCGCACCGACCGAGGCCTTGCCGTACACCTTGGCGGAGTGCTGCTCGACGAGCTCGGGGGTGGTGCACCGCAGCCACTCACCGCTGACGGGGAAACCGCCGAAGCCCTTGGCCTCCGCGATGCCCGACTTCTGCAGGAGGTGCAGGGCGCCGCCGCCCGCGCCGACGAAGACGAACTTGGTGACGATCTTGCGCGTGACGCCGGTCCGCCCGTTGTAGACCTTGACGGTCCAGGTGCCGTCGGAGTTCTTGGACAGGTCGCGGACCTCGTGCCCGAAGTTGACCGACGCGCCCTCCACCGCGAGGTGGTTGAGGAGCTGCTTGGTCAGTGCGCCGAAGTCGACGTCCGTGCCGCCGTCGGACCAGTTGAGCGCGATCGGATCACTGAAGTCGCGCCCCTTCGCCATCAGCGGGAGGCGACGGGCGAACTCGGTCTCGTCGTCGATGTACTCCATACCGGGGAACAGCGGGTTGCCCGAGAGCGCGTCGTACCGCGCACGCAGGTACTTCACGTTGTCCTCGCCGTGCACGAAGCTGACGTGCGGGATGGGGTTGATGAAGTTCTTGGGGTCGGCGAGCACGCCGGCCTCCAGCGCGTGCGACCACCACTGCCGCGAGACCTGGAACTGCTCGTTGACGTTCAGCGCCTTGCTGATGTCGACGGAGCCGTCCTTGCCCTGCGGGGTGTAGTTGAGCTCGCAGAGGGCGGAGTGGCCCGTACCGGCGTTGTTCCACGGGTCGCTGCTCTCCGCGGCCGCGGCGTCGAGACGCTCGAAGACGGAGATGGACCAGGTGGGCTCGACCTGACGGAGGAGCGTGCCCAGCGTGGCGCTCATGATGCCCGCGCCGATCAGGACGACGTCGGTCCTCTCCACCTTCGATCCCGACTTGGTGCCGGACTGACTGTTCTGATCGTGTTCGCCCACTGCTGGATCGACTTCCTTCGTCCATCGGCACTCCCGGCAGGGAGTGCGGTGCGGATGCTGCTGTCCGCGGCGCCGTGCCGCGTCACCGCGACAGTCACCGTCTCTGTACCCGATTGTGCCCCTCGCCACCCCTGCGAAGCGGCCATTACTGTGTGAGTGTGACTACATGGGCGCCCGATGTACTCGGTGACGATTACGAGCAACTGACCATACCGCTCGGCTCCGACCCGGACGGCGAGGGCGAGGTGCGGGCCACTCTCGTGCGCCTGACGCGGTCCGTGACGGGTTCCGCGACGCTGAAGGGCGCAGTTCTCTACGTGCACGGTTTCACCGACTACTTCTTCCAGCGCCATCTGGCCGAGCACTTCGCCGATCTGGGACACGCGTTCTACGCACTCGATCTGCGCAAGTGCGGACGCTCCATCGGCGAGGGGCAATCGCCGCACTTCGTGTCCGACCTGGCGCTGTACGACGAGGAACTCGACCGGGCGCTTGCGATCGTGCGCGAGGAGACGGGCGCCGAGGTCCTGATGGCGGCGCACTCGACGGGCGGCCTCATCGTCCCGCTGTGGCTCGATCGTCTCGAACGCACCCGAGGGGGCGCCGCTGCCGCCGGCATCTCCGGTCTGGTGCTGAACAGTCCGTGGTTCGACCTCCAGGGCCCGCCTCTCGTGCGCAGTGTCGGAACCGTCGCGATCGGTGTCCTGGGCCGCGTCGCTCCCCTGCGCGCGCTGCCGGGTCAGGGTCTGGACACCTACGGCCTCTCCATCAGCTCGGGTGGCAACGGCGAGTGGGACTACGACCTGTCGTGGAAACCGTTGGCAGGCTTCCCCATCAAGCTCGGCTGGATCCGCGCGGTCCGTCGCGGCCACGCGGAACTGCACCGGGGGACTCGACATCGGCGTACCGTCCCTGATCCTGCGTTCCAAGGTCACCCGCTTCTCCAAGACGTACGTGCCGGACGTCGACGCCGCGGACGCCGTTCTCGACGTCCGACAGATCGCGCGGTGGGCGGGATGCCTGGGCAACCGCACGACGATCGTGCCGATCGAGGGCGCCCGCCACGACGTCTTCCTCTCCACACCCGAGCCGCTGGAACGCGCCTTCGCCGAGATGGACGACTGGCTGCGGCACCGCGGCAGCGGGTTGTCCGACGCGCCCTCGGGCGGCGACCACGCAGAACTGGCGACCGGATCGTGAGCGCCACGGCGGACACCGGGTCCGATGTCCAGCATTTCGACCTCGCGATCATCGGAACCGGTTCCGGCAACTCGATTCTCGACGAGCGCTTCGACGGGTTGACAGTCGCGATGTTCGAGGAGTCCATCTTCGGCGGCACCTGCATCAACGTGGGATGCATCCCGACGAAGATGTTCGTCTACGCGGCGGAGGTGGCCCGCGCTGTCACCACTGCGTCGAAGTACGGCATCGACGCCCACATCGACAAGGTGCGGTGGACCGACATCGTGGACCGCGTCTTCGGCCGGATCGACCCCATCGCGGACGGCGGGGAGAAGTACCGCCGCGAAGGTTCGCCCAACGTGACACTGTTCAGCAGCCACGCGCGCTTCGTCGGACCGCGCCGTATCGACACCGGTGACGGCCGTGTCGTCACCGCCGACAAGGTCGTCGTCGCGAGCGGCTCGCGTGCCACCGTCCCCGATTTCGTCCGCGACAGCGGCGTCACGTTCCACACCAACGACGACATCATGCGGCTGCCGTCCCTTCCGGAGCGGCTGATCGTGCTCGGGTCGGGCTACATCGCCGCCGAGTTCGCGCACGTGTTCTCGGCCCTCGGCTCGCACGTGACGGTCCTGGCACGCAAGGAGCGCCTCCTCCGCAAGTCGGATCTCGAGATCTCGCAGCAGTTCACCACGCTCGCGCAGGACAAGTGGGACGTCCGGCTCTCGGTCGATGCCACCGGTGTCCGTCAGGACGGCGACGACGTCGTGGTGTCCCTGTCGGACGGCACCGAGGTACGCGGGGACGCGCTGCTGGTGGCGATCGGTCGCGCTCCCAACGCCGATCAGCTCGGCGCCGACGAGGCGGGCATCGACCTGCACGACGACGGCCGCATCGCGGTCGACGAGTTCGGCCGCACGTCGGCCGAGGGCGTCTTCGCACTCGGCGACGTCTCGTCGCCGTACCAGCTCAAGCACGTCGCCAATGCCGAGGCGCGTGTGGTGCAGGAGAACGTCCTTCAGCCGTCGTGGGCCGACACGACGGGGTGGAAGCGCTTCGATCACCGCTACGTCCCCTCCGCGGTGTTCACCGATCCGATGATCGCCGAGGTGGGGCTCACCGAGCAGGAGGCTCGTGACCAGGGATACGACATCGCGGTCAAGGTCCAGAAGTACGCCGACGTCGCGTACGGCTGGGCGATGGAGGACGACGAGGGTCTCTGCAAGGTGATCGCCGACCGCGCGACCGGTCGACTGCTGGGCGCGCACATCATCGGTGAGCAGGCGCCGACCGTGATCCAACCGCTGATCCAGGCCCTCACGTTCGGGCAGTCCGTCCGCGACGTCGCACGGGGCCAGTACTGGATCCACCCGGCACTGCCCGAGGTGGTCGAGAACGCGCTCCTGGGTCTCGATCTCGACTGATCGGAGGCCCTCACGCCACGCTGATTCGTGTCGGTGGTGTCGGTTACTGTCTGTCCAGGTCGTCGGGGGGCGGTCTGATCGGGGCATCACCGGGGGGTGAATTCGTGGACGACACAGCGGTTTCGACAGATGAGTTGGTGTCGGCGAAGGTCGACGCTCAGGCCTCGTTCGCCCGGACCGTGTCGGCGTCGTGTGCGGTGGCGGAGTTCGCGGCGGCGTTGTCGGTGTCGACGCGCACGGTGACCGAGTGGCTGTTCCTGACCCGCACCGCGCATCCTGCGGTGGCGGAGGCGTTCGATGCGGGCCTGTTGGCGTATGCGGCGTTCCGGACGGTGTGCCGGTCGGTGGCCGGGGTTCCGAACGCCACCGAAGCGCTGCTGCAGCGTGTGATCGCTGCCGCGTCGAGGTGCACTCCCGGTGCGGTGGCAGCGGCGGTCGATCGGATTCTCGCGGAGTTCGACGCGGAATGGCACCGCATCGCTCGGGAGCGCGCGACGACGGAACGGTACGTCTCGGTCAGGAAGCTGCCGCGAGGTCAAGCCGAGCTGAAAGTTCGTGGCCCCGCAGAGCAGATCGCCGGGATGAAGCGGGCCATCGTCGAGGCGGCCCGAGGGGTGACCGATCCGAGTTCGCTGCCGGCGCGGTTGTTCGACGCTGCGCACGCGATCATCACCGGCACACCTCTGCCGTGCGACTGCGTTGACGAGAGTTGCGCCCACGCGCCGTCGCCGGCCGCACCGGCCCATCATGCCGTCATCGTCCTCGACGCCGCCACGGCGGCGGGGTTGGCAGGGGAACCCGGTCACCTCGTCGGCTGGGGTCCGGTTCCTGCGGACACTGCACGGAGGATCGCCGGGGATGCGACGTGGCAAGCACTCATCACCGCAACCGGCAGAACTGAACCGCGAGCGGGATGCAACTGCCTATGCCCGGAGCACGACCCACCCACCGTCCCCGACCCGCCTGTGCCGATCACGGGTCGGGAAGTCCGCCGCACCCGCCGCATGCCCGCAGGCTGGACACCGACCACGGGGAAGCTGGGCAGCACGACAGCCCGCAAAGCCAGGGAGCAGGTCGAGTATCTCCGCGCGCTCCCACCACCGGCAGTGGACCGAGCCGTCGAGAACCCCGACGGCCATGGGGGGTTCGCCGTACCCCCGGCCGGTGCGTTGACCTACCGGCCGTCCGAGGCGATCGCGTCGCTGGTGACAGCCCTGTATCCGACGTGCGTGCACCCGGGATGTGCTGTGCCCAGCGAGGACTGCGACCTCGACCACGTGGTTCCGTTCGATCATGCGGATCCGGTGTCCGGCGGATGGACGGTCGCCGCCAACCTTTAACCCCTGTGCCGCCGGCATCACGGGTTGAAGACACGGGGGCAGTGGCATTACCGGAAGCTTCACAACGGCATCGTCCACATCCGCGACTCGCAGGGGAATGACTACCTCACCGCGCCCGGCGAATGATCACCAGGCGCTGGTGCGCATCACGATCTCGGTGGCCAGTGCTGCGGCCGCGGCGTCCGGGGTCGACGAGTCGAGCGTGACGACGCGGTAGTCGCCGTAGACGTAGCGGCTCGTCGCGGACGCCTCCTCCGCGAAGGTCGGGTCCACGACCACCATCGTCGTACGCAATTCGACTGCCGGGCAACCGGAGTCGTCACGAACAGCCGGGTGACCCCGGTCGATGACGACCAGGCTCGACACGCGCCCGAACGTGCGGGCGGCGAGCGACCAGGCGCGGTCGGCGCCCTCTCCCCTGCCGACCAGATTGACCCACGGCAACCCGAGAGCATCGAGCAGCGCCACAAGATCGGTGTCGTTCGGACTCACGCCGGGCTCGAGCGTGACGGTGCGCAGATCCGATGTCGTCAGCCGCGCCGCCGTGTCGTCGAAGACGTCTGCGCCGTCGTCGTCGGCCGGGAGCAACAGCACCGCGTGGCCACTGTCCGGCCCATCGATTCGCACGGTCAGATCGCCGGAGGGCAGGGAGACGGTCTGCTGCTGCATGGGACCCGACGCTACCCGACCCTGCACGTTCGCAGCCCTTGCCACGACCGAGCCGAAGGTTGTACGGTTGATTACATGAGTAATGAACCAATGAGGCTGCGGCGCCTCCGGGCGCGGTGGTCCCGGTGATGGACGACGGCCGGCCGATCTTCCTGCAGATCGCCGAGATGATCGAGAACTCGATCATCGACGGTTCGCTCGCCGAGGAGAGCCAGGTTCCCTCGACCAACGAGCTGGCAGCCTTCCACCGCATCAACCCCGCCACCGCAGGCAAGGGCCTGAACCATCTGGTCACGGCCGGAATTCTCCACAAGAAGCGAGGAATCGGAATGTTCGTCACCTCGGGCGCACGAGATGCGCTCCGCTTCCGTCGGCGCGAGGGCTTCGCCGAGCAGTACGTCCGGCCGCTCGTGGCCGAGGCACGCAAACTCGGCCTCGGCACCGCCGAACTTCAGGACATGATCGACGCGCTCTCGCACGCGTCGACTGTCGATCCCATGACCACGGAGGTCCGGCGATGACCGCGGCAGTGGCGACGGTCCGTGGTGTCGTCAAGACCTTCGGCGACGTGGCCGCACTCCGGGACGTGACCTTCGAGTTGCAGGAGCATCGCATCCACGGACTGCTGGGGCGCAACGGTGCCGGCAAGACGACGATGATGCAGATCCTCACCGGTCAGGCGTGGCAGGACGCCGGCGACGTGGAAGTGTTCGGCGCCCGCCCATTCGAGAACGCGACCGTCCTGCGCGACGTCTGCTTCGTCAAGGAAAGCCAGAAGTACCCCGAGGACTTCACGGTCGGCCAGGTTCTCTCGTCCGCTGCGACAGTGATGCGTGACTGGGACGAGGACTTCGCCCGCCGGCTGACCGACGATTTCCAACTTCCTCGGAAGCGCAAGGTGAAGAAGCTCTCTCGCGGCATGACGTCGGCACTCGGCGTCGTCGTCGGACTGGCGTCCCGAGCACCGTTGACCTTGTTCGACGAGCCGTACCTCGGTCTCGACGCTGTGGCCCGGCAGATGTTCTACGACCACCTGCTCGCGGACTTCGCGGAACACCCGCGCACTGTCGTGCTGTCCACCCATCTCATCGACGAGGTCAGCGAGCTCGTCGACCGCGTCGTCGTCATCAGTGACGGCACCGTCGTGGTCGACGACGATGCGGAGAATCTTCGCGGACGCGCGGTCACCATCGGTGGGTCCACCGACGCCGTCGAGCGACTCGTCGCGGATCGCGCAGTGCTGCATCGTGAGTCATTCGGATCGATGGCCCGCACCACCGTCGTGGGCCCGCTCACCGAGGCAGACCTCGACCGGGTCGCTGCAGACGGGCTCGCCGTCGAACCCGTGTCGTTGCAACAGTTCGTCGTCCACTGCACCTCGCGCGGACGAGCCACGCTGCCCGCCGTGTCCGACACACGAGAGGACGTCCCGTCATGACCACCGCACTCGACACTCGGACAGCCCCCGCTCGTGACCGCATCGTCTCCGTGATGCGCGTCCACATCAACTACCGCACGCTCGCCTTCGCATGGCCACTCGGCATCCTGGCCGTCATCGTCGGCGTCACGTGGGCGGTGTTGTCCCTCGCTCCCGAAGGCAGTACCGAGATCAAGACGGGCGGGTCGCTGTTCGTCTTCTTCTTCGGCCTGGTGCTGTTCGCGCAGATGGTGACGCAGGTGTTCCCGTTCGTTCTGGGGCTGGGGGTCACGCGCCGCGAGTTCTTCCGCGGGACTCTGTGCGTCGCAGCGCCGCATGCTCTCGTGTTCGGAATCGGCATGTTCGTGCTGTCTGTCGTGGAGACGGCGACGAACGGCTTCGGGGTGGGAATGCAGATGTTCGCGCTCGCAACGCCGCTCGCCGGCAATGCTGTCACCGAGCTACTCTTCCTCCTTGCGGCGTTCCTGATGTGCAACCTCGTCGGCATGCTGGCCGGCGCCGTCTACCTGCGCTGGCGGGTCTCCGGTATCTGGACTGCCGTACTGGTCGAATCCGTCGTCATCGGCGCCGTGATCTTCGTCGTCACCTGGCAGGGGTGGTGGGGCACGATCACCGAGACCATCGCCGACGCACCACGACTGTCGACCATGGTGCTGCTGCCGCTTCTCGTCGCATCCGCGGCCGGTCTGGGAACACACGTCATCCTGCGGAGGACGACTGCGTGACGCGCAGCACGGGTAGGGCGGGAGCTCCCTCGGCGACGAGCGTGAGAAGCGCGTCGACGTCGAGGGAGCTCTCCATGAGGTCGGCCAACAGGTCCACCTGGGCGGTGCGCATCGCGTCGACATCGGTGTCCGGGGCCACCACGAAACCGGTGCGGCCGGCCTGCTCCGCCACCTCCGTGAGGAATGCCCGACGAAAGTCGTCGTTCTCCAGGAGGCCGTGCCAGTGGGTGCCGCGCACCCTTCCACGGACGCTCCCCTCCGGTTCGCCGTCGGTGCCCGTGAACCAGGGCTCGTCGCCGCTTCGGGTCACCCGGCCGTGGTGGATCTCGTAGCCGGTCACGGGGACCGCGCCGGCATGCCCGGTGACCCGGGAGAGCACCTTGTCCGCCGCGAATTCGATCTCGAGGTCCAGGAGGCCGAGCCCCTGCACCTGCCCGGCACTCGACTCGACGGCGTCGGTGATCGTTCTCCCCAGCATCTGGTAGCCGCCGCAGATCCCGAGGACCGGAGCACCGCGAGCCACCCGCCGTGCCAGCTCGTCCGCGATACCGGTGCGACGAAGCCAGTCCAGGTCCTGGACCGTGGCCTTGGAGCCGGGGAGCACCACCAGATCGGCATCTGCCAGTCGGGAGGCCTCGGTCGCCCAGTGCACCGTCACCCCCGGTTCGCACGCCAGGGCCTCGACGTCCGTGGAATTCGAGATGCGCGGTAACCGCACGGCGGCGACGCGGAGCCACTGCGATCCGATCGGAGGAGCGGGCCGGCCCAGCGGTGCGTCGGCCACGGTCCCGAGAGAGTCCTCGGCGTCGAGCCACAAGTCGTCGCTGAACGGAACGATGCCCAACGTCGGTCGGCCTGTGAGAGTCTCGAGGGTGTCGAGTCCCGGTTGCAGCAGCGCGGGATCGCCGCGGAACTTGTTCACGACGAACCCCGCGATCAGTGCCTGATCCGCCGCGTCGAGCACGGCCAGAGTGCCGAAGAAGTGGGCCAGCACTCCCCCGCGATCGATGTCGCCCACGACGATCACGGGAAGGCTCGCAGCGCGCGCCAGTCCCATGTTCGCCAGATCGGTGGCCCGCAGGTTGATCTCGGCGGGTGAGCCGGCGCCCTCGCAGATCACCACGTCGAAGTCGGCCCGCAGAGCGTCGAGTTCCTCCGCCACGACCGAGCGCAGATGCTGTCGGTGCGTCATGTAGTCGGCGGCGCCCACGGTGCCGGTGGCACGACCGCGAACAACCAGTTGCGACGTCCTGTCCCCGCCTGGCTTCAGCAGTATCGGATTGAACCGCACGCTGGGCTCGAGACCGCATGCCCGGGCCTGCAGTGCCTGCGCACGACCGATCTCCCCGCCGTCCAACGTGACGACGGAGTTGTTGGACATGTTCTGCGCCTTGAACGGCGCCACCCTCACACCGCGTCTAGCGAGGAGGCGGCACAACCCCGCCACGACGACACTCTTGCCCGCGTCCGAGGTGGTTCCCGCGACCAGAATGGCGCCGCGAAGGGTCAAGGGAGGGTGAGGATCTCGGCGCCCGTCTCCGTGACGACGAGAGTGTGCTCGAACTGGGCGGTCCAGGATCGGTCCCGCGTGACGACGGTCCAGCCGTCGTTCCACTGGTCCCAGTCGATGCCGCCGAGGGTGATCATCGGCTCGATGGTGAAGACCATCCCGGGCTCCAGCACCGTCTCGACGGTGGGCTCGTCGTAGTGCAGCACCACCAGGCCGTTGTGGAAGGTGGTGCCGATGCCGTGGCCGGTGAAGTCCCGGACGACGCCGTACCCGAAACGATCGGCGTACGCCTCGATGACCCGTCCGACGACGTTCAGAGCGCGACCCGGCTTGACCGCCTTGATCGCCCGCATGGTGGCCTCGTGGGTGCGCTCCACGAGCAGGCGCGCTTCCTCGCAGACGTCCCCGGCGAGGAAGGTGGCGTTCGTGTCACCGTGCACCCCGTCGATGTACGCCGTGACGTCGATGTTGACGATGTCGCCGTCCTGCACGACCGTCGAATCAGGGATGCCGTGGCAGATGACCTCGTTGAGCGAGGTGCAGCAGGACTTCGGAAATCCCTTGTAGCCCAACGTCGAAGGGTACGCGCCGTGGTCGACCATGTACTCGTGGGCGATACGGTCGAGTCGGTCCGTCGTGACGCCCGGCTCGACGGCCTTTCCGGCCTCCTGCAGTGCCTGCGCGGCGATGCGGCTCGCCAGACGCATCTTCTCGATGGTCTCCGGGGTCTGCACCCACGGCTCGTGGCCTTCGCGCGCAGTCTTCTTCCACGCGTACTCGGGACGCTCGACGGACTTGGGAACCTCGAGAACGGGTGAGACGGTGCCGGGTTCGAGAACGGTGCGGACGGACATGGCACCAGCGTAGTCGCCGCCGGTCGAGGTCAGTATCCGGCGGGCAACGCGGTGATCATGTCCCGCGTCACGGCGACGGCATTGTCCGAGCTGCCACCGCGCACGACCAGGGTCGCGAACGCGAGATCACCGCGGTATCCGACGAACCAGGCATGGGATCCGCCCTCGACCTCGGCCTCACCCGTCTTGCCGTACACCTCGCCCTGGTCGGCGATCCGGTCCGCGGTGCCGCTCGTGACCACCGAGCGCATCATCCCGCGGAGTCCGTCGACCATGGCCGGCTCGATCTGCGGGTGGTCACCGTCGATCGTGGTCTCCTCCCCCTGGATCAGCCGGGGAACGGGCGTCGATCCGTGTGCGACGGTCGCGGCGGCGAGAGCCATGCCGAACGTCGACACCAGCACCTTTCCCTGTCCGAACCCGTCCTCGGTGCGCTGCACCAATTCCTCTGCGGGCGGGACGGATCCCGACTCGGTGGGCAGACCCACGACGCCGTAGTCGGGCCCGACGCCGAACATGGCCGCCGCGTCGGTGAGAGCACTCGCGGACATCTCACTGGCGAGCTTCGCGAACGAGGTGTTGCACGAGCGCGTGAAGGCCGTGTTCATCGAGACGTCCCCGAGGGAGAACTCGTTGTAGTTGGGCACGCTGCGCTCGCCGATGACGATGCGGCCCGGGCACGGCACGGTGGTCTCGGGCGTCGCGAGTCCCTCCTCGATCGCCGCACCCGCCGTGATGATCTTGAAGGTGGAGCCCGGTGGGTAGAGGCCGGTCGAGGCCACGGGACCGTCCCGATCCGCCGCCGGGTTCTGCGCCACCGCGAGGATGTCGCCTGTCGACGGCTGTATCACCACCATCATCGCCTGGTCCCGTGACACGTTCACGGCGTTCTGTGCGGCCACCTGCACCGGACGGTCGAGGCTGATACTGATCGACGGAACCGGCTGCGGCGCCGTCTCGGTCAACACGCCGGTGTCCGCGCCGTTGGTGTTGACCGCCACGACGCTCCAGCCCGCGGCACCGTCGACGCGGTCCATCACGGTCTTCTTCACCTGGCTCACCAGGTCGGGGGCGAACGTGCGATCGGTGGAGACCAGGTCGGACTGCTCCGTCACCGACACCCCGGACAACGCGAGCAGACCGGGCGCGACGGCGTCGTAGTCCTCGTCCCGGAGGGTCATCAGGCGGTACGAGCCCTGCGTCGCGGTTGCCGACTCCACGATGGACTGCGCCGTGATCGACGCGTCGAAGGGCTTCAGGATGCGTTCGAGGGTGCGCGCCGTGCCCACCACATCGGTCGACTCGGCGGCGTCGAAGGACACCCCCTGGACCACCCCGGGCACCAGGACGTCCGACCCCGCGTGCTCGTTGACCCGCGCGCGCGGCGCCGACGTGGACCGCAGCACCATCGACTGGGTGTCCCCGAGCTTGGGGTGCAGATCGGTCGAGTTCCACCGGACCACCCAGGCCCCGTCGCGTCGGCCCATCTGCAGAGCCCCGTCGTAGGTCCAGGTGCGGTCCTTCGGAAGGTGCCACGTGTAGGTGTAGTCGACGGTCGCGGTGTCGCCGTTCACGCTCACCGCGCCGGTCGCCGCGTCGAGCGACTCGGCCTGCAGGCCGTCCCACGCCTGATCGACGGCGGCGGTCGCGAGGTCCGGCCGATCCGTGGCCTGCGCCGCGGCGGCACTGTCACGCTCGGCCAGCGCGGAGACGAACGAATCGGCCGCGGACTCGGGGCCCTGCGGTTTCGGGGTGCACGCCGAGGCCGCCACCGCGGTGATCGCCGCGACGAGCACGATCAGGACGCGGGTGGCACGGCCGTGTTCACGAGAGGTCATCGATCCTCATCGTAGGGCGACGGGACGCCCGCGGCCCTCACCCTGACAGCGTGTCAGTCGAGCAGAACTGTGGAGAAGGTGGCAACGCGCTCGAACCCGACACGCTCGTAGGCACGGCGGGCGGGCACGTTGAAGCTGTTGACGTACAGGCTGGCCGTGCGGCCGCTGTCGACCACCGCGGCCGCCACGGATGCGGTTCCCGCGGTGCCGAGCCCGCGCCCGCGGTAGAGCGGGTGCACCCACACGCCCTGGATCTGACCGACCGAGGTGGACAGCGATCCGACCTCGGCCTTGAAGACGACGCGGCCCTCCTCGAACCTCGCCCAGGCGCGACCCGCCGCGATCAACGAGGCGATGCGCCGCCGATAGCCGCGTCCGCCGTCGCCCGCGCGCGGATCGACGCCCACCTCCTCGATGAACATCGCCACGGCAGCGGTGAGGTACACGTCCAGCTCGTCGACGGTGACGCGTCGGACGTAGGGGTCCACGGCGGTGGGCGCGCTCGTCAACGCCAGCAGTGGCTGCTCGGCACGCACCTCACGCGGGGTCCCCCAGTCCGCGGCGAGCATGTCCCACAACGGCAGCGTCAGTTCGGCTCGCCCCACCAGCGACGAGCAGACGCGGGGAGAGCGCAACGCGCGCTCGGCGAAACTCCGGAGATCGTCGTAGGTACCGAACAACGGCACGAGATTGGCTCCCGAGAAACACAGGGACGATGCCGGACCTCCGCGTGACCACAGTTCACCGTGGTTGTCGCGGGGCTCCACGCCCGATTCCTCGACACGTGCCAGCACCATGCACGATGCGACGGGATCACTGCGCAACACACGGACGACCTCGTTCGTGTCGCGGCTCGTCAGCGCCTTAGCGCCGAGCAGCTTGAGCATCCCGCCACCTCCGTGACCACCGATCCACACCGAGCACACCCGTTGTCATGGTGACACTGCCAGGAAATGTCGCCGCAGACGAGGAGAATCAGCTGACCGACACGACGGGCGATCCGCCGGCGGCTTCCTGGTCGGACTCGTACGACTCGGCGATACGCATCGCCTCCTCGATCAGGGTCTCCACGATCATCGCCTCGGGCACCGTCTTGATGACCTCGCCCTTGACGAAGATCTGTCCCTTGCCGTTTCCGGACGCCACACCGAGATCGGCGTCGCGTGCCTCACCGGGACCGTTGACGACGCAACCCATGACGGCGACGCGGAGCGGGATCTCCATGCCCTCGAGTCCGGCCGTCACCTGGTCGGCGAGGGTGTAGACGTCGACCTGTGCGCGTCCGCAGGACGGGCAGGAGACGATCTCGAGCTTGCGGGGACGGAGGTTGAGGGACTGCAGGATCTGCGTCCCCACCTTGATCTCCTCGTTGGGCGGCGCGGACAACGAGACGCGGATCGTGTCGCCGATGCCGTCGGCCAGCAGCGACCCGAAGGCGACGGCGGACTTGATGGTGCCCTGGAACGCCGGCCCGGCCTCGGTCACGCCGAGGTGCAGCGGGTAGTCGCACTTGGCGGCGAGCTGACGGTAGGCCTCGACCATGACGACCGGGTCGTTGTGCTTGACCGAGATCTTGATGTCGCCGAAACCGTGTTCCTCGAAGAGGCCGGCCTCCCACAGCGCCGACTCCACCAGCGCCTCGGGCGTGGCCTTGCCGTACTTCTGCATCAGGCGCGGATCGAGGGATCCTGCGTTGACTCCGATACGGATGGGGATGCCCGCGTCACCGGCCGCCTTCGCGACCTCCTTGACGCGGCCGTCGAACTCCTTGATGTTGCCGGGGTTCACGCGCACGGCGGCGCACCCGGCATCGATGGCCGCGAAGATGTACCGCGGCTGGAAGTGGATGTCCGCGATGACAGGGATCTGCGACTTGCGCGCAATGGTCGCCAGGGCGTCCGCATCCTCCTGACGCGGGCACGCGACGCGGACGATGTCGCATCCCGCGGCGGTGAGTTCGGCGATCTGCTGCAGGGTGGAGTTGATGTCGTGAGTCTTGGTGGTGCACATCGACTGCACCGAGATCGGCGAGTCGCTGCCGACACCGACGCTGCCCACCTGAAGCTGACGAGTCTTCCGTCGCGGTGTGAGCACCGGTACGGGTCCGGCCGGCATGCCCAGTCCAACGGTCACTTCGATCCTTTCGAGCTTCTGACGGCATCTGGTGCCGACTGACTCTCCCCACTGTAGTCGCGCCGGGAGGACCGCCGTGTGTTCGCGCCGTCACGCCGGACCTGCGCTTCTAGCGGAAGATCTGAATGGGGTTCACGATGTCGGCGGTGAGGGTCAGGAGCATGAACGCGCCGCCGATGAGAATGACGACGTACGTCACCGGCATCAGCTTGAGGTAGTTCACGGGCGCACCCTTGCCCAGCCCCCGCAGCGAGCGGATCTTGTTCCGGATGCCCTCGTAGACGGTCACCGCGATGTGACCGCCGTCGAGCGGGAGCAACGGGAGCAGGTTGAAGGCACCGAGGAAGAAGTTGAGGGTCGCCAACAGCGTGACGAAGACCTCCCACAGGCCGCGTTCCGCCGCCTGACCGCCGATGACGCTGGCACCGACCACGCTGATGGGAGTGTTCGGATCCCGCTCACCACCGGTGATCGACGTCCACAGTGCCCCCACCTTGCTGGGGAGATCGACGATGGCCTGCACCGTCTGCCCCGCGATGAACACCGTGTAGGAGGCCGATCCGCCGATGGCGGACACCGCGTCGTAGTCGAGGGTGAGTGGGGTGCGGGCGACGCCGATGGCGCCGACCGTGCGCAGCTCCGTGGCGTCGGGTGCGCCGTTCTCGACGGCGAAGAGACGGTCCGTCTCCTGCACGTCGACGGGCACGGTGAGGGTCTCACCGGCCCGCTCGACCGTGACGGACACCGATCCACGCTCGTCCTGGATCACCGCGACGACGTCGCCGAACGTGGGCGTCGACTCACCGTTCACGGCGGTGATGACGTCACCGTCCCGGATGCCCGCGGCACCCGCGGGACCGGGACCCGAGCAGGGCGCCATGTCGCCCTCGACGTTCTGCGGGGCCACGCACTGGGTCCCCGCCACGGTGGCCGTCGTGTCGCGATTGGGCAGACCCCAGCCGAGGGCGAGGGTGTACACCAGCACGAATGCCAGCACGAAGTTCATCGCGATCCCGCCGAACATCACGGCGAGGCGCTTCCAGGTCTTCTGCTTGTACATCGCGCGCTCGACCTCGTCGGGAGCGAGCTCGTCCACCGCCGTCATGCCCGCGATGTCGCAGAAGCCACCGGCCGGGATCGCCTTGAGTCCGTACTCGGTCTCGCCGCGACGCCAGGAGAAGATCTTGGGCCCGAACCCGATGTAGTAGCGGCGCACCTTCATGCCGGTGGCCTTGGCCACCCACATGTGCCCGCACTCGTGGAGCGCGATCGAGATGCCGATGCAGATCGCGAAGGCGATCACACCGAGAACGAACACCATCTTCTCGTTCAGCCTTTCGATCGTGCGGCGGCGAGTGTGCGGGCGGTGCCCCGAGCCCACGTGTCCGCTGCGAGAACGTCGTCCACCGTAGACGGTTCCGCGGACCAGTCGCCGCGTCCGGCGTCGACCACGTCGGACACGACGTCCACGATCTGCGGGAACGACAGGCGCCCGTCGAGGAACGCCTCGGCGGCGATCTCGTTCGCCGCGTTGTAGACCGCCGTCATGCAGCCGCCCAGCGCGCCGGCGGTGCGCGCGAGCTCGACCGCGGGGAACACCTCGTCGTCGAGTGGTTCGAAGTCCCACGTGTGGGCTCGGGTGAAGTCCAGGGCCGTCGCGGCGCCGGCGATGCGATCAGGCCATCCGAGTGTCAGCGCGATCGGCAGCTTCATGTCCGGCGGGCTGGCCTGAGCGAGCGTCGATCCGTCGGTGAACGTGACCATCGAGTGGACGATGGACTGCGGATGCACGGTGACGTCGATGCGGTCGTACGGAATGCCGAACAGCAGATGCGCCTCGATCACCTCGAGGCCCTTGTTCACCAGGGTGGCCGAGTTCAACGTGTTCATCGGACCCATCGACCAGGTGGGGTGCTTGCCGGCCTGCTCCGGCGTCACGGACTCGAGGCCCTCGCGATCCCAGCCGCGGAACGGCCCACCGGACGCCGTGACCACCAGTCGGGCCACCTCGTCGGCGCGACCGCCGCGCAGGCACTGGGCGAGAGCCGAGTGCTCGGAGTCGACGGGAACGATCTGGCCCGGAGCCGCCGCGGACGTGACCAGCGAGCCGCCCGCCACGAGAGACTCCTTGTTCGCCAACGCCAGTCGAGCTCCCGATTCCAGCGCAGCGAGCGTCGGCGGCAGACCGAGAGACCCGACGAGCGCGTTGAGGACCACGTCGGCCTGCACCTCGCGGACCAACGACGTCGCCGCGTCGGCCCCCGAGCGCAGCCCCGGCGTGTCCACGGTCCGCGCAGCGTCGACGTCGGCCACCGCCACGTCGCGGACACCGGTCTCGGCGATCTGTCGACGCAACAGATCGACGTTGCCGCCGCCGGCGGCCAACCCGACCACAGTGAAACGGTCCGGTCGAGCCGCCATCACCTCGAGCGCCTGGGTGCCGATGGACCCCGTACTGCCGAGCACCAGCACCCGCACGGGTCCGTCGGTCCCACGTGCCTTCTGTTCCGTCACCTGGACAGTGTGGACGACCTCACTGAGAGCACGGTGAGCGGGCAACTGCGGCTCACCGTGTGAGGATGGACCGCGTGCCCCTGCTCCCGTCCGCCGATCCGGACTCGTACTTCTCGACGCCCCTCACGTACGCCGAGATCGGAGGGACCGCGCACGAGTCGATGCCGGCGGGTTACCACCACGTCGACGTAGAAAAGCGCATCGGGACCGGCCTCGAACTCTTCGAGCGGGCCGGACGCCGCATCGTCGAGTGGGACATGCATCGCGGCGCCGGGCTGCGGGTGCGGTCGAGCGCGGCGTCGGCGACCGTCGACACCGTGGTGGTCCTGCTACTCGGTCCGGTCCGCATCCCGTGCCGGGTAGTCGAGGTGATCGACGAGTCGCACCACCGGGGCTTCGCGTACGGCACGCTGCCGGGTCACCCCGAGTCGGGTGAGGAGCGCTTCACCGTTCGACACGATCCGGTCACCGACGCCGTGACCGCCCACATCCGCGCCTTCTCGCGGCCCGGCAACAGGGTCGTCGCACTGGGCGGGCCCCTCAACAGGGCGACCCAGCGCATCGCGACCGGACGCTACATCGCGGCCCTCACCGCCTGACACGTCGTGGCGACTGCCCCTACGACGGCCGGTCGTACAGCGCGCTAGGATTCAGCCCACCAGGGACCACCTGCATCACAGACTTTCAGGAGGATCGGCCGTGACCGACATCAGCCGCAACCAGGCTTCGGACGTCGAGCGCGTTCCCACGACCAAGGTCAGCACCGCCGAGGTGCCGTCCGCGGAGTGGGGGTGGAGCGGCGAAGGCCCCCGTACCTCGCGCATCGCGGGCTGGGTCACCGTCGCGATCCTGCTGGTCATGATCATCGGTAACCACACGGGCCGGGTCGAGGACATCTGGCTCGTCGGCTTCGCCGTGGCCATCGCAGGCCTGCTGGTCCGCGACATCCTGCTCCGCCGCAAGCCGCGCCGCTCCTGACGGCTCAGTTCTCGGCGGCCAGCTGCCCGCAGGCCGCCGCGATCTCCTGACCCCGCGTGTCACGCACGGTGCACGAGACTCCGTGCGCACGGACGCGTCGCACGAATTCCTGCTCCACCGGCTTCGGACTGGCGTCCCACTCGCTGCCGGGCGTGGGGTTGAGCGGGATCAGGTTCACGTGGACCAACGCCCCCAGGGCGCGCTTGAGCTTCTTGGCCAGCATGTCCGCTCGCCACGGCTGATCGTTGATGTCGCGGATCAGTGCGTACTCGATGGAGACCCGTCGCCCCGTGGTGTCGGCGTAGTAGCGCGCCGCAGCGAGGACCTCGGCGATGGGCCAGCGGTTGTTGACGGGGACGAGCGTGTCGCGCAGTTCGTCGTCCGGGCAGTGCAGCGACACGGCCAGCGTCACCGTCAGACCCTCGTCGGCCAGCTTGCGGATCGCGGGCGCGAGCCCGACGGTGGACACCGTCACCGAGCGCTGTGACAGGCCGAGGCCCTCCGGCGCGGGCGAGACGATCCGTTTGACCGCCGCGACGACGCGCTTGTAGTTCGCGAGCGGCTCCCCCATCCCCATGAAGACGACGTTGGACAGTCGCCCCTCGCCGCCCTCGACCGCACCGTCGCGGAGATCCGCCGCAGCGCTCCGCACCTGGTCGACGATCTCGGCCGTGGAGAGGTTGCGTTGCAGCCCGGCCTGGCCGGTGGCGCAGAACGGGCAGGCCATGCCACACCCGGCCTGGCTCGAGATGCACAGCGTCGCGCGATCCGGGTACCGCATGAGAACCGACTCGAGCAGTGTGCCGTCGGCGGCCTTCCACAGCGTCTTGCGCGTGTCCCCGCCGTCGCAGGCGATGTGCTTGACGGGCGTGAGCAACGTGGGGAACAGCGCGTCCCCGACCTTCTCGCGGACCGACGCCGGAAGATCGGTCATCTTCGCCGGGTCCGCCTCCAGCCGGGAGTAGTACTGCCGCGCCAGCTGGTCGGCGCGGAACGCCGGCAGGCCCAGCTCGGCGACGGCCGCTCGACGCTGGTCCGCGTCGAGGTCGGCGAGGTGCTTCGCGGGCATGCCGCGACGGGGAGCGTCGAACACGAGAGGGAGAGCGATGGGTGCCATAGTGAGCACCATTCTCTCACTGTTCGGCGACACTGTCGGGCACGGTCGGGGCAGACGTGCATTCGCCACCTCCGTACAGCATGATCTGTACATGGCCCGCTCATCGCACGACGCATCCGATCCGAACGCCCTGACCGGCACGGACGCCCCTCTGGACACCTCCTCCACCGCCGCGGGTCTCCCCGTCGAGCAGACCGGGCCCACGGACACCCGCCTGGCGCAGGGAAAGACGCCCGACGGCGTCAAGCACACCCGTGCGGCGGCGCTCTACACCGGTCTCGTGGTGGGCGCGATCATCCTGGTCGTCCTGATGGTGTTCATCATCCAGAACCTCGACAGCGTCCCGATTCACCTGTTCGGCTGGACCTTCGACCTGCCCATCGGCATCGGCATGCTCCTCGCCGCGGTCGCCGGTGCGCTCGTCATGGCCACCGCGGGTGGAGTGCGCATCCTGCAGGTCCGCCGGGCCGCCAAGCGCAAGTAGTTTCTCGGCCGCCGTCGTGAGCGATCTCACGTCGCGGCCGTCGGTGTTCCGTCGCGCACGTGAACACTATTGACACAACCTTCACGTGTGGTGGTCTGCCGTGCACAGTGGTAGTCGAACGGTACGAGTCGCAGCTCGACGCGACCCACGAGCGACACACCGAGCGAGGACTGCACACGTGACGACCTTCCTGGAGAACCCCGTGCTATCTGGAGTGGCCGCCGACAAGGCGCGCTCGTGGCTTCTCGTTCCTGCGAGCAAGCCGGAACTCTTCACCCCGGCCGCGGAGTCCGCCGTCGACGCCGTGATCCTGGACATCGAGGACGCCGTCGCACCGGGCGCGAAGCCCGCCGCACGCGATGCCGTCGTGTCCTGGCTCCGTGCCGGCGGCCGCGCCTGGGTACGCATCAACGACGCCACCACGCCGTACTGGGCCGACGATCTCGACGCGCTGCGCGGCATCGACACCCTCGAGGGCGTCATGCTCGCCAAGACCGAGAGCGGAAGCCAGGTCGAGGCCACCGCCGACCGATTGGGTCACGGTTGCCGGATCGTGGCGCTGGTGGAGTCGGCCATGGGTCTCGAGGCTGCCCCCGAGATCGCGCGCGCCGAGGCCACCTTCCGCCTGGCGTTCGGCAGCGGCGACTTCCGGCGCGACACCGGCATGAGCGACGACCCGATGGCGATGGCCTACCCGCGCGCCCGGCTCGTCGTGTCGAGCCGCGCCGCCCGGCTTCCCGGCCCCATCGACGGCCCCACCCTCGCCGTCAACGACAGCATGCTGAGCCGCGACAGCCAGCTCACCGTCTCCATGGGCATGACCGGCAAGCTGTGCATGCACTCCGATCAGGGCCCCATCGTCAACCGCGAACTCGCACCCAGCGCTGCCGATGTGGCGTGGGCTCGGGACGTCATCGCCCAGCTCGGTGAGGACGGCTCCGGCGTGCGCGACGGCAGCGATCTCCCCCGCCTGGCCAAGGCGAAGAAGATCACCGCTCAGGCCGCGGTCTTCTCGATCGGCTGACGGTCACCGCTCGACGTACGCGGCGAGGTGTTCACCCGTGAGCGTGGACCGTGCCGCGACCAGGTCCGCGGGTGTTCCTTCGTAGACCACGGTGCCACCGTCGTGCCCGGCGCCCGGTCCGAGGTCGATGATCCAGTCCGCATGGGCCATCACGGCCTGGTGATGCTCGATGACGATCACCGACTTCCCGGCGTCCACCAGCCTGTCGAGCAGGGCGAGCAACTGCTCGACGTCGGCGAGATGCAGTCCCGTCGTGGGCTCGTCGAGGACCAGGATGCCGCCCTTGTCCCCCATGTGCGTCGCCAGCTTCAGCCGCTGACGCTCGCCGCCGGACAGTGTGGTCAGCGGCTGACCGATCTTCAGATAGCCCAGGCCCACGTCGTTCACCCGAGTCAGGATTCGATGCGCCGCCGGTAGCGCGGCATCACCGCCGGCGAAGAACTCCTGTGCCTGCGCCACCGACATCGCGAGCACCTCGCTGATGTCGCGGCCGCCGAGGTGGTACTCGAGGACCGAGTTCTGGAACCGTCGGCCCTCGCACAGCTCGCACACGGTGGCGACTCCGGCCATCATCGCGAGGTCGCTGTAGATCACCCCGTTGCCGTTGCACGTCGGGCACGCTCCCTCCGAATTCGCGCTGAAGAGAGCCGGCTTCACTCCGTTGACCTTGGCGAAAGCCTTCCGGATCGGCTCGAGGAGGCCCGTGTAGGTCGCGGGGTTGCTGCGCCGCGAGCCGCGGATCGCGCCCTGATCGACGGCCACGACGTCCTCGCGGCCCGAGAGCGAGCCGTGGATCAACGAACTCTTGCCCGACCCGGCGACCCCGGTCACGACCACCAGGACCCCGAGGGGCACGTCGACGTCCACCGACTTCAGGTTGTGCGAATCGGCGCCGCGGATCTCCACCGCTCCGGTCGACGTGCGCACCGCGTCCTTCACCGCGGCGCGGTCGTCGAAGTGCCGGCCCGTGATGGTGTCACTCGTCCGCAGCCCCTCGACGGTGCCCTCGAAGCACACCGTGCCACCGGCCGTTCCGGCGCCGGGTCCGAGATCGACGACGTGGTCGGCGATGACGATCGTCTCGGGCTTGTGCTCGACGACGAGCACCGTGTTTCCCTTGTCGCGCAACCGGATCAACAGATCGTTCATGTTGGCGATGTCGTGGGGATGGAGTCCGGTGGTGGGTTCGTCGAAGACGTAGGTGACGTCGGTGAGCGACGATCCGAGGTGTCGGATCATCTTGGTGCGCTGCGCTTCACCACCGGAGAGCGTGCCCGCCGGCCGGTCGAGACTCAGATAGCCCAGTCCGATCTCCCGGAACGAGTCGAGGGTGTCTCCCAGCGAGGTGAGCAGCGGGGCCACGGACGGTGCCGACACTCCGCGGATCCACGTCGCGAGATCGCTGATCTGCATGGCGCACGCGTCGGCGATCGACACGCCGTCGATCTTCGAGGACCGTGCACCCTCGTTGAGCCGCGTGCCGTCGCACTCCGGGCACACGGCGAAGGTCACCGCGCGTTCGACGAACGCCCGGATGTGCGGCTGCATCGCGTCGACGTCCTTGGACAGGAACGACTTCTGGATCTGGGGTATCAGTCCGGAGTACGTGAGATTGATGCCGTCCACCTGGATCTTGGTCGGCTCCCGGTACAGCAGGTCCTCGCGCTGGCGCTTGGTGAACTTCGCGATGGGCTTGTCCGGATCGAAGTAGCCGGAGCCGCGGAAGATCCTCCCGTACCACCCCTCCATGCTGTAGCCGGGGATCGTGATCGCACCCTCGTTGAGCGACTTGCTGTCGTCGAAGAGCGCCGTGAGGTCGATGTCGGAGACGGAGCCGCGCCCCTCGCACCGCGGACACATCCCGCCGGTGATGCTGAAGGTGCGCTTCTCCTTCGTCTGACGTCCGCCCTTCTCCACCGTCACCGCTCCCGCACCGGAGATGGACGCCACGTTGAACGAGAACGCCTGCGGGGAGCCGACGTACGGCTGTCCGAGACGGCTGAAGAGGATGCGCAGCATCGCGTTGGCGTCGGTGGCGGTACCGACGGTGGACCTCGGATCGGCGCCGAGCCGCTGCTGGTCCACGATGATGGCCGTCGTCAGACCGTCGAGCAGATCCACGTCGGGCCGCGCGAGACTGGGCATGAACCCCTGCACGAACGCGCTGTACGTCTCGTTGATCATGCGCTGGGACTCGGCGGCGATCGTGCCGAACACCAACGAACTCTTGCCCGATCCGGACACGCCGGTGAAGACCGTCAGACGGCGCTTCGGGAGGTCGACGCTCACGTTCTGCAGAGTGTTGACTCTCGCCCCCTGCACCCGGATGACATCGTGGGTGTCGGCGACGTGCCGTGCGGTACTCGACTTCGTGGCCATGGCTGATGTCCTTCGTGGTGCAGCGAACGGGTCAGCGGACACGGTAGCCGGTGCGCATCGGGGCTGCTTCTCGATTCCTGATCGCCGACGCGGCGGCTCAGGCCGTCTCGAGTCCGTGCGGTCTGCGACGAGTGTGCACCCGGTATCCGACCTCGACGGACGTGCCGGTGAGCTGCCGCAGCGCGCGAGCGGCCACCCGCGGCGAGAACTCGATTCCCAGCACCGCAGCGGCCTCCTCGCGGTCCGCGAACGACCACCGCGTCCGGACCCGGCGCAGGTCGAAACCCTGCGCGGCGAAGAATCGTTCGACGGTGAGGGGGTCGTAGTGCGGCAGGTCGCGGCGCATCCATCCTCCGTACGGATCGACCGTGGCGTCGAGATCCACCACCACCACCACACCCCCGGGGCGCAGGACGCGCATGGCCTCGGTGATGCCCGGCCCGCATCCCGGCCCGAAGAAGTAGGCCGTCCTGGCGTGCACGACGTCCGCCGAGCAGTCCTCCAACGGCAGCCGATCCGCAGTCCCCCGGAGCACCCGCACAGCGGAGCTCGCGACCCGGTGCCGAGCACGCTCGATCAGTGGCGGGTGTGGTTCGACACCGACCACGGACCGTGCCTCGCGGGCGAACAGAGGCAGATGGAATCCGGTTCCGCATCCGACGTCGACGACGTCGCGTCCCGCCCACGGCGTGAGATCCCGCAGCAACGCCTCGATCTCGCCGGTGACGTCCTGGGCGCGATTCTCGGCCTCGTACACATCGGGCCAGTTCCAGATGTTCGGACTGGCGATCACGCCGTCGCGACCGGGCACAGGATCAGACGAAGATCGTCAGAACGATCCACGTCACGAGGATGCTGGGCAGAACGGAGTCGAGGCGGTCCATCAGTCCGCCGTGACCGGGAAGCATCGTCCCCATGTCCTTGATCCCGAGCTCCCGCTTGACCTGCGACTCGACCAGGTCGCCGAGCGTCGCGGAGAAGACGATGAGCACGCCCAGCAGGGCCCCCACGAACGGGTTCGCGTCCAGCAGGAACGTGACGGTGAGGACGCACCCGACGACACTGAAGAGCAGCGATCCGCCGAGCCCCTCCCAGGACTTCTTCGGGCTGATGGCCGGCGCCATCGCGTGCCGTCCGAACAGGACTCCGGCCGCGTAGCCGCCGACGTCCGAACACACCACCGCGATCATGAGCACGAGGACGCGCGAGCCGCCGTCGTCCTCGAGGGTCAGCAACGCCGCGAACGCACCGAACAGCGGCAGCCACGACAGGACGAAGATCGAGATCGCGCAGTCGCGCAGGTAGTTCTTCGGTGCCACGTCCAGACCACCGGACAACAGGCGCCAGACCATCGTGACAAGTACCGTCGCGGCGAACGCACTGAGCGCGCCCAGTGCGCCGAACGGCCACGCGAGCCAGATCATCGCCTGACCTCCGAGGATCACCGGGATCCGGGGCACGGAGATGTCGGACTCCCGCAGCCGCTTCGTCACCTCCCACGAGGCGACGGCGACCGCGGCCGCGGCGATGCCGATGAACACGAGCGGAACCAGGACCAGGACGACGATGAGCGACACGCCCAGTGCGCCGCCGACCGCGATCGCCGCGGGGAGGTCGCGGCCCGCCCGCGAGGTCTTCGGGGCGGGATCGGCGGTCGAACCGTTGTCGGCCGATACGGACACTGCTTCTCGTTTCACTTCATCTGGGCCACCGGGACGTGCGGAGGTCACACCTCCATCAGTTCCGCTTCCTTGTTCTTCACGATCTCGTCCACCTGCGCCACGTACTTCGCGGTGGTCTTGTCGAGCTCGGCCTCCGCACGCGTGACCTCGTCCTCGCCTGCCTCGCCGTCCTTCTGGATGCGCTTGAGCTCGTCCATCACCTTGCGGCGGACGTTGCGGATGGACACCTTCGCGTCCTCACCCTTGCTCTTGGCCTGCTTGACGTACTCGCGGCGCCGCTCCTCGGTGAGCTGCGGGATCGAGATCCGGATGATGTGTCCGTCGTTGGACGGGTTGAACCCCAGGTCCGAGTTGCGGATCGCAGTCTCGATGGGGCCCAACTGGGCCTGCTCGTACGGCTTGACGATCACCATGCGCGCCTCGGGCACGTTGATGCCCGCGAGCTGGGTGATGGGGGTCAGCGAGCCGTAGTACTCGACCACGATCTTCGAGAACATCCCCGGGTTCGCGCGACCCGTCCGAATGGACGACAGATCGTTCTGCGCGACCGTGACGGCCTTTTCCATTCTCTCTTCGGCGTCGAAGAGCGCTTCGTCGATCACGACCGTTCCTTCCGAAAACCTCGAGTGTGCAGCGACTGCACGTGGTGACTCACTTGACCAGGGTTCCGATCTTCTCACCCGACACCGCTCGCGCAATGTTTCCCTCGGTGAGCAGATTGAAGACCATGATCGGCATCCCATTGTCCATGCAGAGGCTGAAGGCTGTGGCATCGGCCACCTTCAGCCCCTTCTCGATGACCTCGCGGTGCGAGATCTCGGTGTACATCGTGGCGGTCGGATCCTCTCGCGGGTCCGCGGAGTAGACCCCGTCGACGCCCTTGGCCATCAACACCACTTCCGCGCCGATCTCGAGCGCACGCTGCGCCGCCGTGGTGTCGGTGGAGAAGTAGGGCATGCCCATGCCGGCTCCGAAGATGACCACGCGCCCCTTCTCGAGGTGGCGTTCGGCGCGCAGCGGGATGTACGGCTCGGCGACCTGCCCCATGGTGATGGCCGTCTGCACGCGCGTGGTGATGCCCTGCTTCTCGAGGAAGTCCTGCAGGGCGAGGCAGTTCATGACGGTGCCCAGCATGCCCATGTAGTCGGAGCGGGACCGGTCCATACCGCGCACCTGGAGCTCGGCTCCGCGGAAGAAGTTCCCGCCGCCGATGACGACGGCGACCTGGACACCCGAACGGACGACGTCCGCGATCTCCTCCGCCACCTTCTGCACCACGTCGGGATCGAGCCCGACCTGGCCACCACCGAACATCTCACCGCCCAGTTTGAGCAGCACTCGGGAGAATCCGGTGCGGGCGGGCGACGACTCGGTCATGAAGGCTCCTGTCCGTGGGGCGTGTGCGGGTCGGTGTCCGCACGACACTGTTGCGCCTGATCTTGCCCCATGCGTCGGCACGGGGCGCACATGACTGTGCCGTCCACCCATCGGGGTGGACGGCACGGTCATGACGTCACTCGGGTGTCACGAGGCTCAGTTGGAGCCGACCTCGAAACGCACGAAGCGCGTGATGGTGACTCCGGCGTCGGCGAGAAGAGCCTTGACGGTCTTCTTGCTGTCCTGGACCGAGGACTGCTCGGTCAGCACGACGTCCTTGTAGTAGCCGTTGACGCGACCCTCGATGATCTTGGGCAGTGCCTGCTCGGGCTTGCCCTCCTCGCGGGCGGTCTGCTCCGCGATGCGTCGCTCGCCCTCGACGATGTCGGCGGGGACCTCGTCGCGGGTGACGTACTTGGCCTTGAGCGCGGCGACCTGCATCGCTGCGCCGCGAGCGGCCTCGGCTGCGGCCTCGCCCTCACCGGTGTACTCGACGAGGACACCGACGGCGGGCGGGAGGTCAGAGCTGCGCTTGTGCAGGTAGGTCGCGACCGGACCGTCGAAGGAGACGACGCGACGGATCTCGAGCTTCTCGCCGATCTTGGCCGAGAGCTCCTGCAGTGCGGCGTCGACGGTCTTGCCGTCGAGCTGCAGCGCCTTCAGGGCGTCGACGTCGGCCGGCTTGCCCTCGGCCGCCACGTCCGCGATGGACTGCGCGAAGTTCTGGAACTCCTCGTTCTTGGCGACGAAGTCGGTCTCCGAGTTGATCTCGAGGAGGACACCGTTCTTCGCGACGACGAGACCCTCGGCGGTGGAACGCTCGGCGCGCTTGCCGACGTCCTTCGCGCCCTTGATACGGAGCTGCTCGACGGCCTTGTCGAAGTCGCCGTCGTTGTCGGCGAGCGCGTTCTTGCAGTCCAACATGCCGGAGCCGGTCAGCTCACGGAGCCGCTTGACGTCGGCGGCAGTGTAGTTCGCCATCGTGGGCGAGCCTCCTTGCATTGCTCGAGGAGACGCACGGGTGATGCGTCTCGTGTGTGACGAGAGAGGGGGTGAATCAGAACGAGACCCGGTGCGCCACTAACGGGCACACCGGGTCTCGACCGTGATCAGTTCTGCGCGGTGGGAACGTCCGCGACGGGTGCCTCGGTCTCGGCGGGAGCCGCCGCACCGTTCGCGCCCTCGGCGGCCGGAGCCTCCGTGACAGGTGCGTCGGTGGTTGCCGGGGTCTCGGCAGCGGCCTGCTGCGTCGCCTCGGCGGCCGGGGAGGCCTGCGAGAGCTGCTCGAGCTCCCACT
This sequence comes from Rhodococcus sp. SORGH_AS_0301, assembly GCF_030818285.1. Lineage (NCBI taxonomy): Bacteria > Bacillati > Actinomycetota > Actinomycetes > Mycobacteriales > Nocardiaceae > Rhodococcus > Rhodococcus sp. SORGH_AS_0301. Next base: position 1,474,961 of record NZ_JAUTAC010000002.1, on the reverse strand, counting down.
CGGCCAGGGGCTCGCCGGCACCGACCTCGGGCTTCTCGTCCGTACCGGCGTTGCGGCCGGCACGCGCCTGCACGCCCTCGGCCACGGCGGACGCCACGACCTTGGTGAGGAGTGCTGCGGAACGGATCGCGTCGTCGTTGCCCGGGATCGGGTAGTCGACGACGTCGGGGTCGCAGTTGGTGTCCAGGATCGCGATGACCGGGATGTTCAGCTTGCGAGCCTCGGCGACCGCGAGGTGCTCCTTGTTGGTGTCGACGATCCAGATCGCCGACGGGACCTTGGACATGTCCCGGATACCACCGAGGGTGCGATCGAGCTTGGTCATCTCACGCGTGAGCATGAGGATTTCCTTCTTCGTGCGGCCATCGAAGCCACCGGTCTGCTCCATCGACTCGAGTTCCTTGAGCCGGATCAGACGCTTGTGGACCGTGGTGAAGTTGGTGAGCATGCCGCCGAGCCAGCGCTGGTTCACGTAGGGCATTCCGACCCGAGTCGCCTCGGCCGCAATGGACTCCTGTGCCTGCTTCTTGGTCCCGACGAAGAGAACGGTGCCACCGTGGGCGACGGTCTCCTTGACGAATTCGTACGCCTGATCGATGTACGTCAGCGTCTGCTGCAGGTCGATGATGTAGATGCCGTTGCGATCGGTGAAGATGAATCGCTTCATCTTCGGATTCCAACGACGGGTCTGGTGCCCGAAGTGCGTGCCGCTGTCGAGCAGCTGCTTCATGGTAACGACAGCCATAGCTGTGGATCTCTCTTTCGTGTGCCGGTTGATGCGCGAGCACCGTCGATCGCCGAACCCGTGGGTCCGTCGTACCGCTGGTGTGTCGTGCCCTGGCGCTCGTCGTCCGTCGGACCTGCAGTGCAGGACCAGCCGACGAACCCGTGCTCCGGTGGAGGATCGACAGGTGCCGTTCCGTACCGAAGCGCGACGAGCGCGCGAAGTCGACCCGTGTGGACAGGCCGCAGAAGTCAGTGTACGTCCGCGACGCCGCAGGTCATAACCGGGTCGACCGCCTGTGCACGGAGGACGGTCCGTCCCCGGGTGCGGTGGCTCGACGCGGGACCACTGTCGTCGCGTTCGCAAGAGTGCGGGGATGACCTGTCTCCGCTCCGCCCGCCGTTGGTCGCCGCGTTCGGCGCTCGTGTCCGCGGCGCTGACGGCAGCCCTGCTGGCGTCCGGATCCGTAGCCGCCGCGGACACGGACGGACGCCCGTTCGACTGGCCGCTGCAGCCCCGTCCCGCCGTGGTGACCCCGTACGACCCGCCACCCGAGCGGTGGCTGCCGGGCCATCGCGGCGTCGACCTCGACGCGGGCTCCGATCCGACACACACCGTCGTCGCGGCCGGGGACGGCGTCGTCGTGTTCGCAGGTGCGGTCGCCGGCCGCCCCGTCGTCTCGATCGACCATGCCGGCGGCCCTCCGGACCACGTACGAGCCGGTCACGCCCACCGTCACGGTCGGCACCCGGCTGCGACGAGGTCAGCCGATCGGTGTCCTCGAGGCAGGTCACCAGGGGTGCGGCGCCGCCTGGTGCCTGCACTGGGGAGCGCGTCGCGGCCGTGACTACCTCGATCCCACGGCTCTCGTCGACCGCGGTGTGGTGGTGCTGAAACCCCTGGCCGAGCCCGAGTGAGGCGCCTTCAGTACGCGCGGTGACGCTGCGGCGTCGACTGCGGCGCGGACGCGTGCCGGCCCTCCGCGTCGGGGAAATCGTCCGCCATCATCGCCGCCAGGTCCATTAAGGCGGCGCGCGTGCGGGGGCGCAGTCGATCGAGATCGACGACGGAGCCCTCCGCCAGATGATCGTCGAAGGGAATCACCACGACGGCGCGGCAGCGCGCGAGGAAGTGCCGGGTGAGTTCGTCCATGTCGATGCTCGCGGCGCCCGGTCGGTGGGCGCTGATGACGACGACGGTCCGCTCGACGAGGTGCGCGTACCCGTGCAGCCCGAGCCAGTCGAGGGTCGCGGCGGCGCTCTTGGCGCCGTCGACCGCCGGCGAGCTGACGAGCACCAGTGCGTGCGCCAGCGACAGCACCCCCTCCATCGCCGAGTGCATGATGCCCGTGCCGCAGTCGGTGAGGATCAGGTTGTAGTGCGCTCGGAGGGTGTCGATGACCGCGCGGTAGTCCTGTTCGGTGAACGCCTCCGACGCGGCCGGGTCACGCTCCCCCGCGACGACCTCGAGACGACTCGACGACTGGGAGGTGTGCTCCCTGATGTCGGCGTAACTCCGGATGGTCGGCCGGGCAGCGAGGAGATCGCGCACCGTGGACATCGTCTGCCGCGGGACGCGCTCCCCCAGCGTTCCGAAGTCGGGGTTCGCGTCGACGGCGATGACGTCGTCGCGTCGCAAGGAAGCGAACACCGACCCCAGCCCGACGGTGACGGTCGTCTTGCCCACCCCGCCCTTGAGGGACAGGAAGGCGATCCGGTAATCGCTGCGCAGCGGTTGTCGAATGCGGTCGATCTGGTGGCGACGCTCCGCCTCGGAGGCGACCGCACCACGGCCACCCGGTCGCCCACTGCCCAGGACGCGATCCAGGGTGCGGCGCCACCCCGGCCGAGTGGAGGACGGGGCCGGCGAGACGAAGGGCGACCCGGGTCGGCGCACCGGACTCTCCGCACCGAAGGCGGCCGAGTCGCGTCGCGGATCGGCGAGGCCCGGATGGTGCGGTGCGGGAACGTGGGACGGCGGAACGGACGGCCGAGAGAATCGCTCCGGTTCGGGCGGAGACCAGGGTCCGTTCGTACCCGCCCGGCTGCCGGGACCGGAGGAGTGCGGGCTGTCGTCTCGACGATCCACGGTCCCCACCCTCCAGTCGACGGTCTGCTCCGATTGCCGATCAGGGACGAACGGTGTGGTTCACAGCGCCGGCACGGTCACATCCCCCGTGCAGACGGTACCAAACGTGCACGAGCGTGCGAGGTGGTCGACAGGACCCGACGTCAGGCTCGCGGATGCGCCTGATCGTGGACCGCGCGCAGCCGCTCCACGGAGACATGGGTGTAGATCTGCGTCGTGGCGAGCGACGCGTGCCCGAGCAGTTCCTGCACCACGCGGAGATCGGCGCCGCCCTCGAGCAGGTGGGTCGCGGCGGAGTGTCGGAGGCCGTGCGGACCCAGGTCCGGGGCACCGGGCACGGCGGACAGCACCTCGTGCACCACCGAGCGCGCCTGCCGCTGATTCAGGCGTCCGCCGCGACGCCCCAGGAGCAGGGCCGCGCCGGAGTCCGGTGTGGCCAGGGCGGGGCGGCCCGCGGTCGACCACTGCACCACCGCGTCCTCCGCGGGCGCGCCGAACGGTACGACGCGTTCCTTGTCGCCCTTGCCGAGGACGCGGAGCACCCGTCTGTCGAGATCCACGTCGTCCACATCGAGACCGCACAGTTCGCCGACCCGGATTCCGGTCGCGTACAAGAGCTCTACGACGACCCTGTCGCGCAGGGCCATCGGATCCTGTTGCTCGGCACCGGATGTCGCGGCCGTCATCGCGTCCCGAGCGTCACGCTCACGCAGCACGCCCGGGAGCGTCCGACGCGACGGCGGTGCCGACAGCCGCACCGCCGGGTCCGCGGTGAGTGCTCCGACGGTGCACGACCACGCGGTGAAGGTGCGCGCCGAACTCGCTCGACGCGCGAGAGTCGAGCGGGACACTCCCGCGACCGACATCGAGGCGAGCCACGAGCGCAGGGAGCGAAGTGTGATCACGTCGTCGAGTGCCGCGGACGGATCACCGTGCGCGTCTCGACAGAAGCCGATCAGAGCACGGGCGTCGCCGACGTACGCGCGCACGGTGTGCTCGGAGCGGTTGCGTTGCAGAGCGAGATGCTCGGTGAATCTCGCGAGGAGCGCGAGATCGTCAGGATTCGCTGGCAGCGAGTTCTCGCTTCCAGGTGCGGAATCCCTCCTCGGTGCGGCCACGACGCCAGTATCCCGATATCGAGGCCCATTCCGCAGTCACGCCACGCTCTTTGCGGATGTAAGGCCGGATCTCGTGCATCACGGACTGCGCTTCACCGTGCACGAAGACATGAGGCTGACCGGGCAGCCACTCCACCGCACGGACGGCGGCGGCCAGCGGTGAGCCACCCGGATCCTGGTCGCGGTACACCCAGCGGATGTCGGCAGAGGTCGGCGCCGCGATCTCGACGCGGTCCTCCGGACTCGCTGCTTCGAGCACCACTCGCGCGACGGCTCCCTCGGGAAGCGCCGCGAGTGCTGCGGAGATGGCGGGCACGCCCGTCTCGTCGCCGGCGAGAAGGTGCCAGTCTGCGTCCGCACGAGGCGAGTACGCGCCGGCGGGACCGAAGAACGAGAGCTGGTCCCCCGCCGCGGCGCTCAGCGCCCACGGGCCGGCGACACCCTCGTCGCCGTGGACGACGAAGTCGATGGCGACTTCGCGGGCCTGCGTGTCCACCGATCGCACCGTGTAGGTGCGCAACGTCGGCTCGTCGGCGTCACCGAAGTGCAGCTTGACGTAGCTGTCGGTGAACTCGGACGGCGCGAACTCGTCGAAGTTCGCACCGCCGAGCACCACGCGCACCATGTGCGGGGTTAGCCGCTCGGTGCGGAGAACGGTCAGGGTGGTCAGTCGTCGCGCCACAAGGCACCTCCATCGGGTACGGGCCTTGCAGCCGGTGGGGCGCAAGACGTGGTTAGCCTACCCTAATTGCCGACCGGCCCCACGACAGGTCAGTGCGCGGCGTCGTACGCGTCCTGGATCTCCTGGCTGATGCGCCCGCGGGTGCTGACCTCGAAGCCGTTCTCCTTGGCCCACGCCCGCACGTCCTGCAGATTCTGGCGGCCCTTCTTCGGCGCCGCGGCGGACCCGTTCCGGCGAGACTTCTTGCCGCCCACCTTCTCCGCGTGTTCGATCCAGAATGCGAATTGGTCGTACAACTCGTTGGCGTGCTTGCTGTTGAGATCGATCGAATAGGACACGCCTCCGACCGCGAACTCGACCGTCTCGCCCTGCCCGTCCTTGATGAGTGAACCGTCGACATCGTCGATCATTTGGACGGTGGTGCGTCGTGCCATTGTTCTGCGCTCCTCGATACCGGGTGGAGAAAGAATTTCCTCCAAGATAACAGCCGAGATGGCCGACATCGTGACACCGACCCGACACCGCCCTGACAACATCCGAATCACGACATCTCGGTCGTGCATTCGACGACCTGTTGTTCGTGACCGACACGGGACGATCGGGCTCACCGCGGTCGCCGGTACTGTGACGGACGCAAACTCGACGCGGCCACTCCCGTCGACGTCGGCCACGAAGGGTTCACGGATGACCGCACAGAGTTTCTCGGAAACGCGTGCCGTGTCGTCGACGACGAGACCGTCCGGTTCGCTGACCTTCGTCGATCTCTTCAGCGGTGCGGGCGGAATGAGTTGCGGCTTCGCACGACACGGCGCCTTCGATGTCGTCGGCGCGGCGGACGCACAACTGGGTAAACCGAGCAGTGCGCGCGGATCTCTCGAATGCAATGCGTCCTATGAGGCGAATATCGGAACGGTGCCGCACGCCGTGGATCTTTCCGCTGTCACCGGGGCCGAGTTGGCGCGACTCTTCGCCCCGCGTCTGAACGGACGACCACTCGACGTACTCAGCGCGTGCCCGCCGTGCACCGGCTTCTCCCGTGCAAATCCTCGAAATCATCTCACCGACGATCCACGCAATTCGCTCGTGACCCGTGTCGCCGACTCCGTCGAGGCTCTGCGCCCGATCGTCCTCGTCATGGAAAACGCACGAGAATTGGTCGGCGGTAATTTCCGTGGTCATCTCGACGCGTTGGCTCTGCGGTTGGATCACCTCGGCTACGACGTCGATGCCTCGGTGCACATGCTCAGTACGGTCGGCTTACCGCAACGACGCGAGAGATCCCTGGTGGTCGCGGTGCGGCGCGATCACCAATTGCACACTCTTTCCGAATTGTGGGAGGGCACGACCATCGCACCGGAGGCGATCACGGTGCGTCGCGCGATCGGCCACCTGCCCCGCGTCGAGGCCGGTGAGACGGCGTCCGGCGATCCGATGCACCTCTCGCCCAGCATCGGTCGTGAGTCGACCCGCCGCCGCCTCCACGCCCTCCCCCACGACGGCGGTTCCTGGCTCGACCTCAGGTCCGTCCCCGGCGGCGACGACCACCTGACGCCCGCGATGCAGCGCCTCGTCGCCGCCGGGCGCCTGGGGTCGCACCCCGACGTCTACGGCCGACTGTGGTGGGACCGTCCCGCGCCCACCGTCAAACGGGAGTGCGCCCACTTCGGCAACGGCCGCTACACCCACCCCGAGCAGGACCGGCTGTGCACGGTGCGAGAGTTGGCCCTGCTGAACGGTTTTCCGGACGACTACGTGTTCCGCGCGCGATCGCTGTCGAACATGTACCGCCACATCGGGGACGCGGTACCGCCGCTCGTGTCCGCTCAGCTCGCCGCGCTGTGCACCTGGATCATCAGCGGCGTCAGGCCGGACCTGCGCGACGCGATCCTGCCCGGCACCTCCCTGCGGGCAGAGGACCTGCTCCCGGCACAGCCCTCACCGGATCTTCTCGATGCGCACCCATCCCGCCTCGTCGCGGCCGGCGTGTCCCTCGATCTCGAGGACCACCAGCGCTGACCGCACCGCCGACACGGGCACGCCGGAGTCCACGGACAATTGCTGCACCGTTCGGGCTCCCGAGGCCGGGAACGCGTCCAGCACGCGGGCGGGAGTCTGCGGCAGGCGATCGAGATCGCGGCCGAACAGGGCGTCCCGGTCGTCGTCGTCCTCGACACCCGCACCCACCGCACCCGCCTCGGCCACCACGTCCCGGGCACCCGTCACCAGACGCGCTTCGCCCTCGCGGATCATCCGATGGCACCCCGTCGACGACGCGGACGTCACCGGCCCCGGTACCGCCATGACCGGTCGCCCCAGTGCCCGTGCCCACGACGCCGTGTTACGCGCCCCGCTGCGCCATCCCGCCTCGACCACGACCACGCCGTCACACAGTGCGGCCACCAGCCTGTTGCGGGAGAGGAAGCGGTACCGGGCGGGTGGTGTGCCCGGCGGATACTCCGACACCACCGCACCCGTCTCCGACACTCTCCGCAGCAGACGCTCGTGCCCCGCCGGGTACGCCCGGTCGACGCCGCACGCCAGCACCGCCACCGTGCAGCCGCCCACGCCCAGCGCGGCGCGATGCGCCGCACCGTCGATGCCGTACGCGCCGCCGGAGACCACCGTCCACCCGTCCACGGCCAGGTCTCCCGCGATCTCACCCGTCACGTGCTCCCCGTAGCTCGTCGCCGCGCGCGTTCCCACCACGGCCACCGCCCGCTCCGTGGACGACGCCACCGGCGCCGGACCCACCACCCACAACGCCAACGGCGCACCGCCGTCGCGAGTGGGCAGAGCCCCGTCCGGCCGCTCGAATCCGAGGAACCGCCAGGCGGGCCACTCCTCGTCCGACGGCACCACCAGTCGACCGTCCATCGCAGCCATCAGGTCGAGGCTCGCCGCGGCGGTGTCGAGATGTGCCCGCGCCGACACGCGGTCCCACACCGCTTTCGGAACGTCCCCGGTGCGCATCGTCGCCGCGGCGTCCACCACTCCGCGCGACGCGATGAGCTGCTCGACGGCGCGCGACGGACCCTGCACCACCGTCGAGACGTACGCCCACGCCAGGGTCTCCGGATTCTCCGCTCCACTCACACGCCACTCCCCTGTTCGCGAAAACTCATCGCCGACGCCACGCATTCGGGTCCCGGAGACATCCGCCCCTCGAGGTCGCCGAGCGTCCAGGCCAAGCGCAGGATGCGGTCCGCGCCCCGCGCCGTGATGCCACCGCGCCGCAGCGCCCGTTCGATCGGGATCAACGCCTCGCGTTCGAGCCGGAAGCGCTGGCGCAGTGCCGATCCGGGTACTTCGGCATTGGTCTTCCAGCCGAACTCGGACCACCGTTCCGCCGCCGCCTGCCGCGCTGCCGTCACTCTGCCGCGCACCACCTCGGTCGTCTCCCCCACGTCGTCGGTCAACATTCCGGTCGCAGCGGGCTGCATCGACAGCCGCAGGTCCACCCGGTCGAGCAGTGGTCCGGACAGCTTGCCGAGGTAGCGCCGGCGGGCGTTCGGCGCACACACGCAGTCGGCGGTCCGCGGCGATGCGCACGGACACGGATTGGCCGCCAGCACCAGTTGGAAGCGAGCGGGATAGCGGGCGACCCCGTCGCGCCGCGCGATGCGCACCTCGCCGTCCTCCAGCGGGGTACGCAGTGCCTCCAGCACGCGCACCGACATTTCGGCGCACTCGTCGAGGAAGAGCACGCCGTGGTGCGCCCGGCTCACCGCACCCGGTCGCGCCATGCCGCTTCCGCCGCCCACCAGTGCCGCCACCGAGGTGGTGTGATGCGGCGCGATGAACGGGGCGGTGGTGATCAACGGACACTCCGCCGTGAGTGTCCCCGCGACGGAGTGCACCGCCGTCACCTCCAGGGCCTGACCCTCCGTCAGCGGCGGCAGCAGGCCGGGCAGCCGACCCGCGAGCATCGTCTTGCCGATACCGGGCGGTCCCGTGAACATCAGATGGTGTGCGCCGGCGGCCGCGACCTCGAGAGCCCAGCGTGCTTCGGACTGTCCGACCACGTCGGCGAGATCGCCGTACCGGGGCTCCGGACCCGGCCGTGTCGGCATCGGTTCCGGGAGAGTGCACCGGTGCGAGAGCCACTCGATCACCTGCCGCAGATGCGCGGCCCCGAGGACCTCGATCCCGCCCACCAGGCCCGCCTCGGCGAGGCTGTCCTGCGGCACCACCACGCGAGTCCATCCCGCTCCGCGTGCGGCGAGCACGGCGGGAAGGACCCCGCGCACGCTCCGCACCCGCCCGTCGAGTGCCAGCTCCCCCACCAGCACCGTCGAGGCCAACAGACCCGGCGGCACCACCTTGGCGGCGCCGAGCACCGCGCACGCCAGTGCCAGGTCGTACACGGATCCCACTTTCGGGAGTGTGGCCGGCGACAGCGCGAGCACCACCTTGGACGCGGGCCAGCTCTGGCCGGAGTTGTTCACCGCGGCCCGCACTCGGTCCCGTGACTCCTGCAGCGCCGCATCGGGGAGTCCGACCACGTGCACGCCCGGCAGGCCCCGCCCCACGTCGGCCTCGATCTCCACCAGGATGCCGTCGATGCCCGTGACGGCGACCGAGAACGTCCGTCCCAGCGCCATCAGAACGCCGCCCTCAGATGCGAGAGCAGAGGCCCCCGGCCGTCGGCGATCACGACCTCCACGACGTCGAACCGCACCGGCACCCACGGACCGGGCCGCTCGGCGAGCCACAGCCCGGCCAGCCGGTGGATGCGCTGCGCCTTCGCCGGCGTGACCGCCTCGGCCGGAGTGCCGTACCCGTCGCCGGAGCGGGTCTTCACCTCGACGAACACGACGGTGTCGCCGTCCACGCCGATGATGTCGACCTCGCCGTGCCGGCACCGCCAGTTGCGGTCGAGAATCCGCAGACCCACCGTCGTCAGATACGACGCGGCAGCTTCCTCGCCCGCTCTGCCCATTTCCGCGTTCGTCGCCATGGCTCCCCTCGCCGACCCGGTGCCCGGTGGTGGGCACACCCGGTGTCGGAGCACGACTGTGCAGGCACGCGGCGACCGTGCCGCGGCGCCGACCTGCGGCCGCAGAAAACCCGGGGACGACGCTCGACCCGGGGATGACGGACCACCGAAACCCCCTGTTGCGCGGCGCTCGGCCGTGGGGTTTGCGATGATCGGGTCATGAACACTGCACGCGACTCGTCGGCGAGCGGGACGCCGTCCGGCAGTGAGTTCCTTCTCCGCCGCGTGCCGGACGATCGGCGGCCCGCTCACCCCTATGCACTGCTGTGGACGTCGAACGATGCGCTGGGTCGGGAATCGACCAGGGAGGTGGGGTGCGGCGACTACTCGTGGGCGCTACGGACGGCACGCATCCTGTCCATTCCGCGCGCGTCGATCGAGCACGACCAGCGCAGAGGCGTGGACGACGGCTACGAGGGGTGGCACCTCAACGCGCGCATCCTGGGAACGGATCAGCGCTGATTCACTCGGGAAGTCCCCGTCACTCGGGAAGTCGCAGATCCGGCTTGTCGAGTTCCTCGATGTTGACGTCCTTGAACGTGATCACCCGGACGTGCTTGACGAAGCGCGCGGGTCGGTACATGTCCCACACCCACGCATCGGACATCCGCACCTCGAAGTAGATCTCACCGTCCGCGTTCCGCGGGATCATCTCCACCGAGTTCGCGAGATAGAAGCGACGCTCGGTCTCCACCACGTAGGTGAACTGGCCGACGATGTCGCGGTACTCCCGGTACAGCGACAGTTCCATCTCGGTTTCGTACTTCTCGAGATCCTCGGCACTCATGCCGCCATCATCGCGCATCGGCGCCCTCGTGTTCCCATCGACCCCGCTCCTGCGGCGACACCGTCGGTGCGGCGCCGGCATCCTCGAGGCAGGCGACGTTCGACCACGAGCGACGGTGCTCCCGGCTCGCCCCGAGACGGGCGAGGGCGTCCGTGTGCAGCGTCGTGTTGTAGCCCTTGTGTACGGAGAAGTCGTAGCCGGGAATGTCTCCGTCGAGTGAGCGCATGATGCGGTCGCGGTGCACCTTGGCGAGCACGCTCGCGGCGGCGATACAGGCCGCGGTGGCGTCACCACCGATCACCGGGAGTGACGGCGCGGGAAGCCCGGGCACCCGAAAACCGTCGGTGAGGACGTACCCGGGGTCGACCGACAGTCCGGCGACCGCGCGGCGCATGCCCTCGATGTTGGCGACGTGGATACCGATGCGGTCGATCTCGGCCGCGGGGACGGTGACGATCGAGTATGCCGTCGCCCAGCGGATCACCTTCGGAAACAACGACTCCCGCGTCTTCTCGCTCAACTTCTTCGAGTCGTCCAGAAGGTCCAGCGCGGCGCGGGCGCGATCGCCCAGGATGCACGCGGCGATGACCAGTGGGCCCGCACAGGCGCCACGACCCGCTTCGTCCACGCCCGCCACGGGCCCGAGCCCCGACCGGAGAAGGGCCGACTCCATGGTGCGCATGCCACCCGCACGCCGGATGACGGTGCGCGGCGGCCACGACGTCCGGGAGAGCCGCGTGGTCGACTTCATGGGCCCCGAACTCACTGCCCCTGGATGTCCGGATCGTCGATGAGACCCCAGCGACCGGGCGGCAGCACGATGGCCTGCGCCTTGCCGATCACGTTGTCCAGCGGGATGGTTCCCTGCAGTTCGTCGGCGACGTGGAAGCGCGAGTCGGCGGAGTTGCTGCGGTTGTCACCCATGACCCACACGTTGCCCTCGGGCACGGTGACGGGCCCGAAGCACCGCCCGGAACGGATCGGGGTGTCGCACGTGAGCGTGCCGGGCACGAAGTCGAAGTCCATGGTGATGTACGGCTCGTCGAGCGGCTTGCCGTCGACGAGAACGCGCCCCTGCTCGTCGCAGCACTCGACGGTCTGACCGCCGGTGGCGATGACGCGCTTGACCAGATCGTTCTCGTCCGGTGCGACCAGGCCGACGAGGGATCCGAGTTCCTGAGCGCCGCGGACGACGACGTTGGACGACCGCGTGGAGACGTAGTCGCCGTCCCAGGACGGCGGTCCGCGGAACACGACGACGTCACCGGCCGTCGGATCGCCGAAGCGGTACCCGATCTTCTCCACGACGATGCGGTCACCGGTGCAGCCAGTGCAGCCGTGCAAGGTCGGCTCCATCGATTCCGAGGGGATCAGGTACACCCTCGCGACGAAGGTCTGCAAGAGGAAGCTGAGCACCAGGGCGACCAGGATGAGAATCGGGAGCTCACGCCAGAAGGACCGTGGCTTCTTGGTTCGCTGCGCCTCGTCGTTGTCGTCGCCCGCGCGCTCGTCCGTCACGGGTCAAGATTAGCGGCAGCGCCGCGGTGCAGAACGGCCGGGACGCAGAACGGCCGGACACCGGGGAACGAGTCCCCTGTGTCCGGCCGTCCAGCGAGTGGAACGCCGAAGATCAGCGCTTCTCCTTGATCTTGGCTGCCTTGCCGCGCAGCTCGCGCAGGTAGTACAGCTTCGCGCGACGCACGTCACCGCGGGTCAGCACGTCGATCTGGGCGATGTTCGGGGTGTGGACGGGGAAGGTGCGCTCCACGCCGACGCCGAAGGACACCTTGCGGACCGTGAAGGTCTCGCGGATGCCGCCACCCTGACGCCGAATGACGACGCCCTTGAAGATCTGCACGCGCTCCTTGGAGCCCTCGATGACCTTCACGTGCACGTTCAGTGTGTCGCCCGGGCGGAACTCGGGAATGTCGCTGCGCAGCGACTGCTTGTCCAGGAAATCCAGGGTGTTCATGGTTCATCCTTGCTGTGACGAGATCTCGAGCAGAGGACCCGAGCGGCTGCCGTCGGCGGATGCCGTCGACGCTCGACTGGTTCGTACTCCGAATAGGTGTCCACCGGATGCCGGGCATGCGAGTAGCACGCCCGGTGTCAGGCAACCCCACGATTGTGCCAGAGAACCGGTGCCCGACGAAATCGGCCGGATCAGCCCGCGCCGACCGATTCGCGATCGGGGCGCGACTCCCCCGGCGCCGGCGCCGGAAGGACGATGCGATCGAGTTCGTCCTCGGCAGCGGCGCGCACGTGCGCGACGTCGGGCGTGCCCGCGATGGCGTCCTGCATCCAGATCTTCGCGCGGACGACGGGACGGCGCAGGTTGCGCTCGCGCCGCAGGGCCTTCTCCATCCGCCGTGGGCGTCGGGTGTAGCGCCAGCGCGCCCAGGGTGACCCCGGCCGGCCGATCCGGATCGCGCCGATCACGAGCAGCGGCAGGAAGAACAGGCCGACGAGCCCGGTCCAGATCTTGCCCTTCGCGAGGACGATCGCGGCGAGGAGGAGATTGAGCGCGGCCAGGACGACGATGATGCTCCGCACCGCGACGCTGGGATCGTCACGGAAGCCGGCGACGTCGAAGAACTCGAGCGGTTTGAGACCGAACAGCAGCATGACGGTGGCGGCCACGGCGACGAAGACCGCATCGACGGAGGTGCGGCCCTGCTCGGCCCAGTACACGTCCTCCAGATAGAAGATGAGCGCGAACTCGTCGAGTACCAGTGCCGCACCGATACCGAAGAACGCCGCGAGCGCCGCGCCCGTGGTCTGGGTGCCGTCGACGTACACGGTGATCATCGCGATACCCGAGACCAGCATGGCGACCACACCGAACACGACGTGATGCACGTGGTGTCCGCCCGGCGTGACGTTGCCCGGCCACCAGGACACCTGCGCGCGGATCATGCGGACGCTGAACCGGATGAAGACGAACCCGGCGATGAACCCGACGAGGAAGAACAGCAGCGGGATGCGCCCCTCGTCGGAGACGTGGTGCATCCACCGCTCCATCGCAGCGCCTTCCTGCCGTGCCCGTCCTGTGACGAGGAAGTCTATCCGCGCCGCCGCGACACCCTCTACTTTCCGAAGCCCGCCTTCCGCAGCGCATCGGCCATCGATCCCGTTGCCGCGGCCGGTGCCGAGGACTGCGCTCCCTTGCGCGGTCCGGCTCCGGTCTTCTGCCGGTTCCGGGTGCCCTGGCCTCCCGACCCGCCGCGTGGAGCCGATGCCGCTGCCGTACCGCCGATCTCGTCGGTCAGTCGCAAGGACAGGCCGATCCGCTGGCGCGGCAGGTCGACCTCCATGATCTTCACGCGCACGACCTGTCCGGACTTGACGACGTCGTGCGGGTCCGAGACGAAGCGGTCGGACATCGCCGAGACGTGGACGAGTCCGTCCTGGTGCACGCCCACGTCGACGAAGGCGCCGAAGGCCGCCACGTTGGTCACCACTCCCTCGAGCACCATGCCCGGTCGGAGGTCGGCGACCTTCTCGACACCGGCCGCGAAGGTGGCGGTGGCGAACTCCGGACGCGGATCGCGGCCGGGCTTCTCGAGCTCGGACAGGATGTCGGTGACGGTCGGGAGTCCGAACCGGTCGTCGACGAAGTCCTGCGGGCGCAGGGACCGCAGCACCCGCTCGTTGCCGATCACCTCACGGACTCCCATGCCGGCCCTGTCGACGATGCGGCGCACCACGGGATACGCCTCGGGGTGCACGCTCGACCGGTCGAGGGGGTCGTCGCCGTCGGTGATGCGGAGGAACCCGGCGCACTGCTCGAAGGCCTTGGGCCCGAGCCGCGGAACCTTCTGCAGTGCGGATCGGGATCGGAAGGGGCCGTTCTCGTCGCGGTGCGCGACGATCGACTCGGCGAGAGTGGTGGCCACGCCGGAGACGCGCGCGAGCAGAGGCACGCTGGCGGTGTTGACGTCGACGCCGACCGCGTTCACCGCGTCCTCGACGACGGCGCCCAGGGAACGCGCCAACATGGATTCCGAGACGTCGTGCTGGTACTGCCCCACGCCGATCGACTTCGGGTCGATCTTCACCAGTTCCGCGAGGGGATCCTGCAGACGACGGGCGATGGAGACCGCGCCGCGGATCGAGACGTCGAGATCGGGCAGTTCGCGCGACCCGTAGGCGGACGCGGAGTACACGGAGGCGCCGGCCTCGGAGACCATCGCCTTGGTCAGGTTCGCGTCCGGGTACTTCGCGATGAGTTCCGCCGCCAGCGCGTCGGTCTCACGCGACGCGGTGCCGTTGCCGATGGCCAGCAGATCGACACGGTGCTTCGCCGCCAGTGCGGCCAGCGTCGCGAGCGCCTCGTTCCACTTGCCCTGGGGCTTGTGCGGATAGATGGTGTCGTACGCGAGGACCTTGCCGGTGGGGTCCACGATCGCGACCTTGGTTCCCGTGCGGAACCCGGGGTCGAGGCCCATGGTGGTGCGACTGCCGGCGGGCGCAGCCAACAGCAGGTCCTCGAGGTTGGAGGCGAAGACGTCGACCGCGCGCTCCTCCGCGGACTGCCGCAGGCGCATGCGGGTGTCGATGCCCAGGCTGACCAGAAGCTTGGTCCGCCACGCCCATCGCACCGTGTCCAGGAGCCACCGATCGGCCGCACGGCCGTGGTCGCCGATACCGAAGCGCGCCGCGATGCGGGTCTCGTACACCGACGCGGTACCGGGTGCGGGTTCGTCGGTGTTCGGCTCCGGATCCATCGTGAGGGAGAGCACCTCCTCCTTCTCCCCGCGCAGGACTGCCAGTACTCGATGGGACGGAACGGAGGTGAAGGACTCGGAGAACGCGAAGTAGTCGGAGAACTTCGCACCGTCCGTCTCCTTGCCCGGTCGCACCGCGCTGGTCAACCGGCCACGGGTCCACATCAGCTCGCGCAGCGACCCGACGAGGTCGGCGTCCTCGGCGAAGTGCTCGACGAGGATCGCGCGCGCACCGGCGAGCTGCTCCTCGTCGAAGGACGTCGGATCGGTGGTCGGATCGGACAGCAGGGCGTCCGCCACGGGCTGGTGGCCGGCCTCGCGCGCGATCTGCGCCTTGGTGCGGCGCTTCGGTTTGAACGGGAGGTAGATGTCCTCGAGGCGCGCCTTGGTGTCCGCGAGCACGATCGAGTCCTCGAGCGCGTCGTCGAGCTTGCCCTGCGAGCGGATGGACTCGAGAATCGCGGCGCGGCGCTCGTCGAGCTCGCGCAGGTATCGCAGTCGCTCGTCGATCGTGCGCAGCTGGGTGTCGTCGAGCGTGCCCGTGACCTCCTTGCGGTAGCGCGCGATGAACGGCACCGTCGCACCCCCGTCGAGCAGGTCCACGGCGGCGCGTACGCGCTCCTCCGCGACGTCGAGCTCCTCGGCGATCCGGCGATTGACAGATTTCACAGCGGTCGTCACGGCGATGGACCCTACCGCGCCGGTACCGTGGAGTGACGGTGCCGCCCCGGGTTCCGAGCGCCGACGCGCCCGGTACGTCCACTCTCGAATGTGGGGGCACTCGATGACAGAACGGTAGTCACGTGACAACTCTCTCGGCGCGCCTGCGACGAGCCTCCACCATGATGGCGGCGGTGGCGCTCGCCACCACGATGGCGGCGGCCTGCGCGCAGCCGGCCGAGCCGGCGGCGACGACGATCCCGGTCGCACCGGAGTTCCCCGAACCCGAGATGCCGATGGCACCGGACCTCACCGGCCGCCTGCAGCAGGCACTCGACGGCGCGGCCGCTCGCGGCGCCACGCTCTCCATCGGCTTCCTCGACCGGGAGACCGGGACGTACATGGGTTCCGGTGACAACGATCCGATCGAGACGGCGTCGGTGGTCAAGTTGTTCATCGCCGACGATCTGCTCTACCGCTCGTCGCGCGGCGAGTTCGCCCTCGACGAGGAGTCCCGTGCCCTCATCGCGCCGATGCTCTCGTCGTCGGACGACAGTGCGGCACAGGTCCTGTGGGACGCCGCCGGTGGATCCGACGTCGTGGCACGCGTCGCCGGCCGCTACGGCCTGCCCGCCACAGCCGCGTCGGCGGACGGGATCTGGTGGAACACCCGGACCACCGCGGCAGACCTGGTGCGGTACTACGACGCCGTCCTCGACGGCACCGGCGGACTGAACCCGGCGGACCGGGCGACCGTCGTCGGAGACCTCGAGGCGTTCACCCCCGAGGGGGCAGACGGCTATCCCCAGACCTTCGGCATCCCGCGGGCACTCCCGGGCGAGACGGTCCGCGGGGTCAAGCAAGGGTGGATGTGCTGCGTCGACGGTCGGTGGATCCACCTGAGCACGGGGTTCGTCGGCGACGGAGAACGCTACGTGGTGGCGGTGCTCTCGCGGGAGGATCCCTGGTACGGCGCGGACGGCGGCAGCGCGGAGACGACGGCGGACACCGCGGTGACGGACGACGACGGCGCCAAGCACGCGCGCGTCACCGTCACCGGCGCGCTGAAGATCCTGTTCCCCACCGGGGTCGTCGCCTGAGCGATCGCGTCAGGGCAGGAGGTCGGGCCGGCGCTGAGCGGTACGCTCGAGCGACTGTTCCCGCCGCCACTGTTCGATGCGGGAGTGGTTGCCGGACAACAGGACCGGCGGCACGTCCAGGCCGCGCCACGTGGCCGGTCGGGTGTAGCCAGGCCCCTCGAGGAGACCGTCGGAGAACGAGTCCTGTTGGTGCGAGAGCTGATTGCCCAGGACGCCGGGCAGCAGCCGAGTCACGGCCTCGGTCATCACCAGCACCGCGGCCTCGCCGCCGATGAGCACGTAGTCCCCGATGCTGACCTCCTCGACGCGCACCCGGGTCGCCGCGTCGTCGAAGACTCGCTGATCGATGCCCTCGTAGCGGCCGCATGCGAACACCAGATGATCCTCGCGCGACCATCTCTCGGCGGTGCGCTGGGTGAAGGGCACTCCGGCGGGCGTGGGCACCACCAGGATCGGGTCGGCGTCGCGCATGACGTCGTCCAACGCGTCTCCCCACACCGTCGGCTTCATGACCATGCCGGGGCCGCCGCCGTAGGGCGAGTCGTCGACCGCCTTGTGCACGTCGTGTGTCCAGTCCCGGAGGTCGTGGACACCGAGGGTCACCAGACCGTTCTGCACGGCCTTGCCCAGCAGCGCGGTACGCATGGGCTCGAGGTACTCGGGGAAGATCGTCACCACGTCGATACGCATGGTCACTCGCCGTCCAGAAGCCCTTCGGGCGGGTCGATCTCGACGGTCCGCGTCTCGCGGGAGACCGACACCACGATCGCGGACACGAACGGTACGAGCAGTTCGCGGCCGACGTTCTCGTCGGCCGGCGTGATCGACAGCAACTCCCCCGCAGCGGAGTGCAGCACCTCGCTGACCGTGCCGATCACCGTGCCCGCCGACTCGTGATCCGGAGCGAACTGCACCGTCATGCCCTCGAGCTCGTGGTCGTAGAACTCGTCCGGATCGTCGGACGGGGGTAGATCCGCGGTGTCGACGACGAACAGGGTGCCGCGCATCGCGTCGGCGGTACTGCGATCGTCGATTCCCTTCAGACGCAGCAGAAGCCGCCCGGAATGCTCCCGGGCGGCTTCCACCGTGTAGTCGGTCGTGCTGTTGTCGCGACGCGCACGGCCGTGCAGAACGGATCCCGGAGCGAACCGCTCGTCAGGATCGTCCGTGCGGACCTCCACGACGACCTCGCCCTTGATGCCGTGCGACTTGGCCACGCGGCCCACGACGAGCTCCACGTCGGTGATCAGCGATCGGTGTCGACGACGTCGACACGGATCCCACGGCCGCCGATACCCGAGACGAGGGTACGGAGCGCGGTGGCGGTACGACCGCCACGGCCGATGACCTTGCCCAGATCGTCGGGGTGCACGTGCACCTCGACGGTCCGGCCACGGCGACCGGTGATCATCTCGACACGAACGTCGTCCGGATTGGACACGATGCCGCGAACCAGATGCTCGACGGCGTCGGCGACCATGGTGCTCACAGGTGGGTCCTACTTCTCGGTGGACTCGGCGGTGGCGTCCGCGGTCTCGTCTGCCGGTGCGCTCTCGGCGTCGTCCGCCTTGGCGGCCTTCTTCTTCTTCGGCGTGGTGGCCTCGGCGACGGGCTCGTTGTCGGCGGCGGCGAGCGCAGCGTTGAACAGGTCCAGCTTGGACGGCTTCGGCTCCTTGACGCGGAGCGTGCCCTCGGCGCCCGGCAGGCCCTTGAACTTCTGCCAGTCACCGGTGATCTTGAGGAGTGCCTCGACGGGCTCGGTGGGCTGTGCGCCCACGCTCAGCCAGTGCTGCACGCGATCGGAATCGATCTCGATCAGCGACGGCTCTTCCTTCGGGTGGTACTTGCCGACGGTCTCGATGGCACGGCCACCGCGACGGGTACGCGCGTCGGCGATGACGACGCGGTACTGCGGGTTGCGGATCTTGCCGAGACGGGTGAGCTTGATCTTGACTGCCATGTGAAACGAAGCCTCTTTCGATGTGGTCGCGGGACGCGACCGCTGGTCACGGCGCAATTCAGCGATGCGCACGGCATGCGCACCCGGTTTTGCGGTGGATGGGTGTTGTGACCGCCGCTCGGTACGGAACCGGAGACGGGCGAACAGCGACTTATTCTGCCAGACGCTGCCCGCCCCTCATAATCCTCGGCCTTCCCGTCCCCGGAGACCCGCCCGTCAGTCCTCCGGCTTCACCGCCAGCACCGGCTTGGGGCACGTGAGCAGGATCCGCTGCGCGGTGCTGCCCATCAACAGCTTGCCCACCGGAGTGCGGTGCCGGATGCCGATGACCAGGACGTCGGCGTCGGGCTTCTCCATCGCGTTGAGCAGAGCCTCGACCGGATCGGTGGTGGTGTCCTGCTCGACGGTGAAGGGCACGCCGGACGACTCGAGCGTGCTCTGCAACTGGTCCACCGCCGCGGAGTCGGCGAAGTGCGGGTCGGCCAGCGCATCGCCCTTCGAGGCGTTGACCACGGTCACCTCGGTGCCGTGCGCCTTCGCCTCGGCGATGCCGTGCTCGAGGGCGGCTCGGCCATACTTGTCCGGGGTGTAGCCGACGACGATCATGCGTTCTCCTTCTGAAGTTCCCGGTCCGCGGTGGCGGACACACGGGGTCGGACGAGACGGGCCAGCAACGGCGCGATCAACAGGACGGCGATGATCGCGTAGACCACCACGGCGATGGGCTCGGTGAAGATGCCGCTCCAGTCGCCTTCGTTGAGTTGCAGCGTCTGGCGGAGCTGACGTTCGATGCGCGGTCCGAGGATCACACCGATGATCAGCGGGAGCACGGGGAGTCCGAAGCGCCGCATCATCAGCCCCAACAGGCCGAAGATCAACAGCATCGCCAGGTCGAGCCACTGCAGGTTGACGGCGTACGCACCCAGGACGGCGAAGAACAGAATGCCGGCGTACAGGTACGGACGCGGAGTACGCAGGAGCTTGGCCCACACCGGCGCGAGCGGCAGGTTCAGCACGAGCAGCAGGAAGTTGCCGATGAAGAGGCTGGCGATGAGTGTCCAGATCAGCAGCGGTTCCTTGTCGAACAGCGTAGGGCCGGGCTGGATGCCGTAGGAGACGAACGCTGTGAGCATGACCGCGGCGGTGGCATTGGTGGGCAGGCCCAGTGAGAGCATCGGGACCAGGGTGCCGGCCGCGGACGCGTTGTTGGCGGCCTCGGGTCCGGCGACGCCCTCGATGGCGCCCTTGCCGAACTCCTCGGGATGCTTCGACAGCTTCTTCTCGGTGATGTAGCTCAGAAATGTCGGCAGTTCGGCGCCGCCGGCGGGAAGAGCACCGAACGGGAAGCCGTAGGCGGTTCCGCGCAGCCAGGGCTTCCACGACCGCTTCCAGTCGCTTCTACCCATCCACGGACGCCCGACGGGAATGACCTCGGCCGGCTTGCGACGCAGGTGCGCGGCGACCCAGAGAGCCTCGCCGAGGGCGAACACGGCGACGGCGATCACGACGATGTCGATGCCGTCCGACAGCTGCGGGATACCGAATGTGGCACGCGGCTGGCCGGTCAGGAAGTCGATGCCGACCAGTCCGATGGACAGTCCGAGCAGCAGCGAGATGCACCCGCGGAGCTTGGACGAGCCGAGGACCGCGGTCACGGCGACGAGGGCCAGCAGCATGATGGCCAGATAGGACGGCGCACCCAGGGATACGGCGAACCGAGAGACCATCGGGGCGAAGAGCACCAGCAGCATCGTGCCGATCGAGCCGGCGATGAACGACCCGATGGCAGCGGTCGCGAGCGCTTGTGCAGCTCGACCCGCTCTCGCCATCTTGTTGCCCTCGATGGCCGTGATCACCGACGACGACTCACCCGGCGTGTTGAGCAGGATCGAGGTCGTCGAACCGCCGTACATACCGCCGTAGTAGATGCCGGCGAACATGATGAACGCCGCACTGGGACTGACGTTGTAGGTGATGGGGAGCAGCAGCGCGACCGTCATGGCCGGGCCGATTCCGGGGAGCACTCCCACGGCGGTGCCGAGAAGCACACCGATGCAGGCGTAGAGCAGGTTCATCGGCGTCGCAGCCTGGGAGAACCCCTCCATGAGCCAGTTCAGATTGTCCATCAGAGAATTCCGTCCAGGATGCCTGCGGACAGCGGGATCCCGAGTCCGACGTAGAACGCGTAGAAGCTGACGAGCGAGAGCACCAGACCGATCCCGAGATTGCGGATCCAATGCCTGTTGCCCAGGATCGTCGCGGCGCCGCCGAACAGCACGGCGCCCATGATCACCCAGCCGAGAACGTCGACCAGTGCGATCGTGGCGACGAACAGGGCAACCAGCAGTCCCACCGTCTTCCAGTCGGCCGGCGTGGACGTGTCGATGTCCTCACCGTCGTCGGGGGTGCCCTTGCTGCCGCGCGCGGTGGCGATGGCCAGCAGCACGGAGCACACCAGCAGGCCGGCGCCGATGACGAGCGGGAACAGCTTGGGGCCCACCGGGTCCACCTTCGCGAACTCGGCCGTCAGGGACAGGGCGTCGACGATCAGGAAGATCCCCACCACCAGCATGACCGCGCAGACGACGAACTGCGCCCAGTCCGGACGGTTCTGCGCAGCCGCGTCGTCCGGTCGTTCCACCGTGGCCGTCACACCAGCCCCAGTTCGGTCAGAGTCGACTCGACCCGTTCGTCCTGCTCGCGCAGGAACTGCTCGAAGCCCGGTCCCGTCTCGAAAGCGTCGGTCCAGCCGTTGGTCATCAGTGCGTCCTTCCATTCCGTCGTGGCGTGCAGCTCTGTCAGCGCCTCGACCATCTCGGCGCGGACCTCGTCGGAGAGTCCGGGCGGCGCGAGAATGCCGCGCCAGTTGGTGAATTCGAGATCGATGCCGGCCTCGCGCAGCGTGGGGGCGTCGACCCCGCGAACGCGCTCCGCTCCCGAGACGGCGAGAACACGGACCTGGCCCGCCTCGATCTGGTCGACGTACTCCCCCAGACCCGACGTGCCCGCGGTGATCTTGTTGCCCAGCAACGCCGTCAGCAGATCGCCGCCGCCGTCGTAGGAGATGTAGTTGACCGCGGTGGGATCGACGCCCACCGCCTGCGCGGTCTCCATCGGGAACAGGTGGTCCGGGCCGCCAGGCGACGAGCCGCCACCGATCGTCACCGACCCCGGATTCGCGCGCCACGCTTCCACCAGCTCGTTCACCGTGGTGAACGGCGAATCGGCGGGTACCAGGATGCCCTCCTGCTCTTCGACCACCTTGGCCAGCGGAGTCGCGTCGGACACTCGGGCAGCGGACCCGTTCGTGTATCCCGCGCCGACCACACCCAGGCCCATCATCATCATGAGGTCGTCGTTACCCGACTCGTTCATCAGACGGGCCATGGCGACAGTGCCACCGGCGCCGATGACGTTGAACACCTCGACACGACCGGTGATGTCGTCGTCCTCCATGATCTTCACGGCCGTGCGCGCCGTCAGGTCGTATCCGCCGCCGGGGCTGTTGGGCACCATCATGCGGATGCGGTGCAGCCCTTCGCCCTCGTCGCCCCGCGTGACGCCGCACCCCGCCAGCAGGAGTACGAGCGCCAGAACGGCTGTCAGCCTTCTCGGCATCGGTCCTCGATTCGTCTCGATCGTGATGTAAGACTGTGATCGAGAGCAATCATGGATGTTTCAGTGATTCAGGTCACCCATTCGTTACCAAGGAAAGTTGAGTTCTTTGTGGTCACGACGGTCGATCCGGACCGCCCTGGTCCGGCACGCGCGCGGCAGGTCGCTGGCCGGCCAGTTCCTCGTGTTGCAACTGGCCGTCGTCGCCGTGGTGTTGGGGGCCGTGGCCGCGATCTCGATTCATCAGTCGACCACCGAGTTCCGGGACATCCAGGGCGGGCGCATGCTGTCCGTCGCGGAGAGCCTGGCCTCCACCCCGATCGTGCGGGAGCAGCTGAACGCGCCGCTGGTGGAACAAGTGCTCGCGCCGGATGTCGACCGCGCGGTGTCTCTCTCCGGAGCCACCCTGGCCGAGATCGTCTCGACCGAAGGCGAGGTTCTGGTGTCCACCGATCCGACCCGCGTCGGATCCGCCGCAGAACTCGGTGACAGCGACGTCTTCGGCGGCCGCGGCTGGTACGGCGACGTCGACGTGGAGGGCCACCCTTCCATTGCCGGACACGTGCCGATCCTCGACACCGACGGTGGTGTGATCGCTGTGGTCACCGTGTCGGAGAACTATCCCTCGACGTGGATGCTGTTGTCCGACTCCGGTGCTCGCCTCCTGATCTATCTCGGAATAGGCGCCGGCGTCGGTGCCGCGGGATCGTGGCTGCTCTCCCGGCGCATCCGTCGCCACACTCTCGGGCTCGAGACCACCGAGATCGCGAGCCTTGCCGACCACCGAGAAGCGTTGCTGCACAGCATCCGTGAAGGCGTCATCGCCGTCGGCAACGACGGCCGGATCACGATGATCAACGACAGCGCGTGCGCCCTGCTGGATCTACAGCCGAGCGTCGTCGGGAATCACGTCGCCGAGGTCGACATCGACGCCGGGATACGCGAGGTACTTCTGTCCGACGGTGACGTCGAGGACGTCGTCGTCACCACCTCGACGCGGGTCCTGGCCCTCAATCGCCGCAGTGCCACCAGTCGCCGTGCGGAGAACCGCGGGCAGCACATCGGCACCGTCACCACAATGCGTGACAGCACCGAACTCGCCTCGATGCAGAGCCAACTGACGTCGCACAAGAGTGTGACCGACACCCTGCGCGCCCAGACCCACGAATTCGCGAACCAGCTGCACACCATCTCCGGCTTGGCACAGCTGGGCAGCTACGACGACGTGACCCGGTTGGTGGGCACGCTCACCCGCCGCCGCGCGGAGATCAGCGATTCGATCACGGCGCACGTCCACGACCCGGCGGTGGCGGCACTGCTCATCGCGAAGACGTCGCTCGCCGCCGAGGCCGGGGTGCGGCTCGTGTTGGATCCGGAGTCGGATCTGGGTGCGCTCGATCCGGCGCTGTCGACGGACGTCATCACCGTCCTCGGCAACCTCGTGGACAACGCGCTCGACGTCTCCCGCGACCACGGCGATCGCTCCATCACCGTGCTCGTCCGTGACGATCCGGAACTGTGTGTCGAGGTCGTCGACTCCGGCCCCGGAGTTCCCCCGCAGATGCGCGAGTTGATCTTCTCGCGGGGCGTGACGTCCAAGACGGACGTTCCCGGCGGACGCGGCATCGGTCTCGCGCTCGTCCGGTTGGTCAGCGTGCAGCACGGCGGCACCGCGACCATCGAGGACGCAGATTCCGGCGGTGCCCGTTTCCGCGTCCGCATGCCGCTCGGTTAGGTTCTGCACATTCCCGACCCGACGAGAGAGGACGTACTCCGAGTGCCCACGGTGCTGGTGGTGGACGACGACTTCATGGTGGCGGACATCCACCGCCGCTTCGTCGACCACACACCTGGCTTCACGGCGGTCGGTGTCGCGCACTCCGCGGCGGCAGCCCGGACCAGCATCACCGAGTTGACCCCGGACCTCGTCCTTCTCGACGTGCACCTGCCCGACGCCTCGGGACTCGACGTGCTCCGTGCCTTGCGGGCCGAGAAGAATCCCGTCGGCGTCATCATGATCACCGCCGCACGGGAACTCGACACCGTCGCGGATGCCTTGAGCGGCGGCGCCGCGGACTACCTGATCAAGCCCTTCGAGTATCCGCAGCTGCGCGACAAGCTGGACGCCTTCGCCGCGCGCTTCGATGCCCTGTCCTCCGGGCAGGCTGATCAGTCACTCGTCGATTCGCTGTTCGGTGCCGCAGCGCGGCCGGACCAGTCGACTTCGGACGCCGCCGCCCGGCTGCCCAAGGGTCTGTCGCCGGAGACCGGCGGCGTGGTACTCGGGCAGATGACCGGAGGAGCCGAGCTGTCGGCCACGGAATGCGCTGAAGCCGTCGGCATCTCGCGAGTCAGCGCGCGCCGGTACCTCGAACACTATCTGGCCTGCGGCGTGCTGGACGTCCGTCTGCAGTACGGCCGGGCAGGGCGCCCGGAACGCCGCTACCGAGCACGCTGACCATCGGAGCCGCCGGTCACCAGATCCGGCCGCGCAAGACCACCACGTCCGGCGCCGACAGGACGTCCGGCCCGGTTCGTGGGTCCGTGGAGTAGAACACCAGATCCGCGGGTGCGCCGTGCTCGATGCCCGCACGCCCGAGCCACCGCCGCGCCGTCCAACTGGCCGCACCCAGGGCGTCGGTCGGCGACAGGCCCACGCCCACCAGCGCCGCCACCTCGTCGGCCACCCGCCCGTGCTCGATGCTGCCGCCCGCGTCGGTGCCCGCGTAGATCGGGACTCCGGCGTCGTGCGCGCGCCCCACCGTGTCCGCCACTCGGGCGTGCAGATCGCGCATGTGATCGGCGTAGCGCGGGTAGCGGGTGGCCGAGTCGGCGATCGACGGAAATGTCTCGATGTTGATGAGCGTGGGCACCAGTGCGGTTCCGTGCTCGACCATCATCTCGATGGTCTCGTCGGTCAGGCCGGTGCCGTGTTCGATGCAGTCGATGCCGGCACCGATCAGCCCGGGCAGCGCGTCCTCGCCGAAG
Source organism: Rhodococcus sp. SORGH_AS_0301 (assembly GCF_030818285.1). Lineage (NCBI taxonomy): Bacteria > Bacillati > Actinomycetota > Actinomycetes > Mycobacteriales > Nocardiaceae > Rhodococcus > Rhodococcus sp. SORGH_AS_0301. The sequence continues at coordinate 1,449,516 of NZ_JAUTAC010000002.1, read as the reverse complement.
ACGTGCGCAGTGACCCGGGCGCCCTCGGCGTGGGCGGCGTCGATGGCCCGGCGCAGGACCGCGTCGTCCCACAAGGGTGCGAGGTCGCCGACCTCGCGGTCGATCCAGTCGCCGACCAGCTTGACCCACCCGTCGCCGAGGCGCGCCTGCTGAGCCACGGCCTCGGGCAGTTGCGACTCGTCCTCGAGATCGACGGCGAGGCCGGGAATGTAGCGCTTGGGCATCGCGATGTGCCGACCCGCGCGGATGATGCGCGGCAGATCCTCGTGGTCGTCGAGTGCGCGGGTGTCGACGGGCGATCCCGCGTCACGCAGCAGCAGCGCACCCACCTCGCGCTCGGTGGTGGCCTGCGCGACGGTGCCGTCGTGATCCTCGTGCCCGCCGCCGTACGTGATACCGACATGGCAGTGCGCGTCGACGAGACCCGGAACGATCCAGCCGCCCCGCGCCACCGTGGTGGCACCGGGAACCGGATCCAGTGGAGACGAGGCCGTCTCGCACCCAGACGTCCACCTCGTCGTGGCCGGGCAGCACGACGCCGCGCAGATGCAGACTCGGCGAGATGCGCACCGCGTGCTCCGCCCTACTTCTTGGGGAGCTTCAGCTGCGACAGGTCGATGCCCTCGAGGCCCGGCGGAAGCTGGTCGAGGCCCTTCGGCATCGAGGACAGATCGGGCATCCCCGCGGGCATTCCGCCCGGCATACCGGGGAAGCCTCCCCGCACGCCCTTCGGCGGTGTGGGTCCGCGACCGCCCTTCTTCCCCTTCTTGCCCTTCTTGTTGCTGCGCTGAACCTGCTTGCGCGCGCCGGGCATGCCCATGCGGCCGGCCATCGACGCCATCATCTTGCGGGCCTCGAAGAAGCGGTCGACGAGCTGGTTGACGTCGGAGACCTTCACACCGGAACCGTTGGCGATGCGCAGACGACGGGAGGCGTTGATCATCTTCGGATCGGCCCGCTCGGCGGGTGTCATACCGCGGATGATGGCCTGCACGCGGTCGAGCTGCTTGTCGTCCACCGACGCGAGGGCGTCCTTCATCTGACCGGCACCGGGCAGCATGCCGAGCAGGTTGCCGATCGGTCCCATCTTGCGGATCGCCATCATCTGCTCGAGGAAGTCCTCGAGCGTCAACTGGCCGGACCCGATCTTCGCGGCGGTGTCCTCCGCCTGCTTCGCGTCGAAGACGGTCTCGGCCTGCTCGATGAGGCTGAGCAGGTCGCCCATGCCGAGGATGCGGCTCGCCATGCGATCCGGGTGGAAGATCTCGAAGTCCTCGAGCTTCTCGCCCGTCGACGCGAACATGATCGGTCGACCGGTGACCTCGCGGACGCTCAGCGCGGCGCCACCGCGGGCGTCGCCGTCGAGCTTGGTCAGCACGACGCCGGTGAAGCCGACACCGTCCTGGAAGGCCTGCGCCGTGCTGACGGCGTCCTGGCCGATCATCGCGTCGAGCACGAACAGGATCTCGTCGGGGTTCGTCGCGTCGCGGATACCGGCGGCCTGGCCCATGAGCTCGGTGTCGATACCGAGACGGCCCGCGGTGTCGACGATGACGACGTCGTACTGCTTGGCCCTGGCCTCCGCGACACCGGCGCGAGCGACCTCCACCGGATCGGCCGCGGTCACGCCGAGGGCATTCTCGCCGCCGCCGATCGACGTGCCCGGATGCGGCGCGAAGACGGCGGCGCCCGCACGCTCGCCGACGATCTGGAGCTGACTCACCGCACCGGGGCGCTGGAGGTCGCAGGCCACGAGGAGCGGGGTGTGGTTCTGGTCCTTGAGCCACTTGGCTAGCTTGCCGGCGAGTGTCGTCTTACCGGAGCCCTGCAGACCGGCCAGCATGATGACGGTCGGCGGGTTCTTCGCGAACTCCACCCGCCGGGTCTCGCCACCGAGGATGCCGACGAGCTCGTCGTTGACGATCTTGACGACCTGCTGCGCGGGGTTGAGAGCAGCGGAGACCTCGGCGCCCTTCGCGCGCTCCTTGATCCGAGTGATGAAAGCGCGCACGACCGGCAGCGCGACGTCGGCGTCGAGCAGTGCCAGGCGGATCTCGCGGCACACCGCATCGATGTCGGCGCCCGAGAGCCGACCCTTGCCTCTCAGATCCTTGAGGCTTCCGGTCAATCTGTCGGACAGTGATTCGAACACCGATACTCCTGAACATCGCGAGAGAAGTGAAGACTCCGTCGACCAGACTAACGGTCGATCGACCCGGCGGTGGCCCGGCCCGACGCGTACCTCAGTCGTCCGACTCGGGCTCCTTCGGACGCAGGGCGGGGACGACGGCCAGCAGCGCGCGTTCGAGCTCCTCGCGCTGTGCCCGCGATCCGGCGCCGCCCTCCGACGCCCCGCTGGTGTCGACGCAGAACGCGTCCACCACCGAGGATCCGCGGGTGGTGACCTTGGCCCAGCGCACGTCGGCACCGTGCTTCTCGAAGACGGACGAGAGCCGGCACAGCAGCCCGAGCCGATCCTCGGCGCGGACCTCCACGATCACGGAGTCACCGTCCGGACCGTCGAACCACAGCACCCGCGGCGGCGCCTGCGCGTACAGCAGAACCTCCGACGAGTCGAGCGCTCCGAGATCGCCGTCCGACGCGGCGATCCGTGCCCCGGCCTCCTTGAGGTCGAGTTGCGCGAGCAGGTCGAGGTCCCCGTCGAGTGCCCGGATGAGCTCCTGGCGCAGCAGGCCGGGCTGGGGCGGCGCCCCGAAGGTGGGCGTGACGACGAAGCGGTTGATCGCGAACCCGTTCGCGCTGACCACGGACGCGGACAGCACCCGCAGCGCGGCCAGAGCGAGCACGCCCGACGCGTTGGACAGCAGGCCGAGCCTGTCCGGCGCGGTCACCGTCACCTCGAACGTGTGCGGACTGTCCGACGGCTGCAGATCGACGTCGACTCCGCCCTCGGCGGCGCGGGCCGCGAGCGCCGCGTCGATCGGATCGGGCGTCGGCAGTGATTCACCGGCCATGATCATGCGGCAGCGCCGCACGAGCTCACCGATGAGCGAGGACTTCCAGTCCCCCCAGACACCGGGTCCCGTCGCGAGCGAGTCCGCCTCGGCCAGCGCGTGCAGGAGTTCGAGCAGGATCGGATCGCCGTCCAGCGCGTCGACCACCCGCTGCACCGTCGCGGGATCGTCCAGGTCGCGTCGGGTCGCGGTGTCCGGCAGGAGCAGATGGTGGCGCACCATCGCCTCGAGCAGCCGGACGTCCGACGGCCACAGACCGAGCCGCTTGCCCACCTGCGTGGCCAGATCCGCGCCGACGATGCTGTGGTCTCCCCCGCGGCCCTTGCCGATGTCGTGCAGCAGTGCCCCGAGGACCAGCAGGTCGGGCCTCGCGACCCGGGTGGTGAAACCGCTCGCGTGAGCGGCGGTCTCGACGAGATGGCGATCCACGGTCCAGGTGTGCACGGCGTCGCGCGGCGGCAGGTCGCGCACCGCCCCCCACTCGGGAAGCAGACGCCCCCACAGGCCCGTCCGGTCCAGAGCCTCGATCGCGTCGATGGCGCGGCGGCCGGATCCGAGGACCACCAGCAGGTCGTTCAGCGCCTCCTTCGGCCACGGCTCGCGCAGTTCCGGTGCACTGTCGGACAGCCGGCCCAGGGTCGACGCGGACATCGGCATCCCTGTCACCGCGGAGGCCGCCGCGACACGCATGATCAGTCCCGGATCCTTGTTGGGGCGGGCGTCCCGCGCCAGCACCACCTCGCCGGCGTGCTCGACGACCCCCTCGTCCAGGGGCCGACGCACAGGTACCCGGCGGAGCCGCGAGAGTCCGCGTCGCGGTATGGCATTCCCGGCGGTACGCAGGCCCACGTCCGTCGAGTAGACGATGGTGCGCGCCGAATCACTCAGTACGCGTGCGAGATCGAACCGATCGCCGATACGGAGCGCGGCGGCGATCTCGTCCGCGTCCTGCGCTCGCAGCTGATCACGGGCACGGCCCGCCACCCGGTGCAGCTCGGTACGGACGTCGAGGATCCGTCGGTGAGCGAAATCCAGTCCACCGCCCGGTGATTCGGGCCCGAGGCCCGGCATCGCGTCGGTGAGCTGCGCGATGGAGAGCGCGTCGAGCAGCTGCACGTCGCGCAGTCCGCCGCGTCCACTCTTGAGATCGGGCTCGGCCCGGTGGGCGATCTCGCCGCTACGCCCCCAGCGAGTGCGGGTCAGCGCGTGCAACTCGTCGAACCGATCGCGGATCCCGATGCGCCACTGACGCCGGATCCCGTCGATCAACATCGAACTGAGTTCGGCGTCGCCCACGATGTGTCGGGCGTCGAGCAGACCGAGGGCCGCGGTCATGTCGTGGGCGGCGACGTCCAGAGCCTGCGGAACCGTGCGGACACTGTGATCGAGCTTGATGTGCGCGTCCCACAGCGGGTACCAGAGTTGGTCGGCCACACCGCTGACGAGCGCGGGATCGAGATCGTCGTGCAACAGCACCAGGTCCAGGTCCGAGTACGGCAGCATCTCGCGGCGACCCAACCCGCCGACGGCGACGATGGCGAATCCGCTGTCCGGCTTGATACCCACCTCGGAACCCTTGGTGGTCAGCCAGAACTCGTGCAGATCGACGAGCGCCTGGCGCAGCGCCGTCGCGTCCAGTCGTCGATTCCGGCCCTGGCCCGCGAGCAGTTGCTCGCGCGCTCGGACGAGATCCGCCGCTGCTTCGGAACCTCCCACGGGGCTCACTCCTTCTGGTGTCGTGTCGCCGAGAAACAGATCGGCCGCGGATCCGCCCCGTCGAACGAGGCGGATCCGCGGCCGGACTGACGGGAACTACAGAGCGTCGGAGCCACGCTCGCCTGTGCGCACGCGCACGACGGCCTCCACGGGCGAGACCCAGACCTTGCCGTCACCGATCTTGCCGGTACGGGCTGCCTCGACGATCACCTCGACGACCTTGTCCACGGCCGCATCGTCCACGACGACCTCGACGCGCACCTTGGGAACGAAGTCCACGGAGTACTCGGCACCGCGGTAGACCTCGGTGTGGCCCTTCTGTCGGCCGTACCCCTGTACCTCGCTCACGGTCATACCGAGAACGCCTGCCTGCTCGAGAGCCGTCTTGACGTCCTCGAGAGTGAACGGCTTGACGATTGCAGTGATCAACTTCATGTCTCACGCCTCCTTGCTGGGAACGCGTCCCAGTGTTGACCCACCGAGTGCCGCAAAGTCGTAGGCGGTCTCGGCATGTTCCGATTCGTCGGCTCCCATGGATTCACCATCGTCGTCGATCCGGAGGCCCACGGTGTACTTGACGATGAGCGCGACGATGGTCGTACCCACCAGAGAGTAGAGCAGCACCGCACCGGCACCGACTGCCTGACGCCACAGCTGGTCGAATCCGCCGCCGTAGAACAGCCCCTCGACACCGGCCGGCGCCTCGGAGGTGGCGACCAGTCCGACGAGCAGCGTGCCCACCAGACCGCCGACGAGGTGGACGCCGACGACGTCGAGCGAGTCGTCGAAACCGAACTTGAACTTCAGGCCGACGGCCAGTGCGCAGAGCACACCGGCGACGACGCCGATGACGAGTGCACCGAGGATGTTGACCGAGGAGCAGGCCGGGGTGATGGCCACGAGTCCGGCGACGATGCCCGACGCACCACCGAGACTCGTCGCGTGCCCGTCACGGATGCGCTCCGTGAGGAGCCAGGCCAGCATGGCTGCGGCCGTGGCCGCGATGGTGGTGACGAAGGTGGCACCGGCGATGCCGTTGGAGCCGACGGCGGAACCGGCGTTGAAGCCGAACCAACCGAACCAGAGGAGGCCAGCACCCAGCATGACGAACGGCAGGTTGTGGGGGCGGAACGGAGTACCCGGCCATCCCTTGCGCTTGCCCAGGATGACGGCGAGCACCAGACCCGCGGCACCCGCGTTGATGTGGACGGCGGTACCGCCGGCGAAGTCGACCGCCGCGAGCTTGTTGGCGATCCAGCCACCGGTCGTGGTGGTGACCTCGTCGAAGGAGAAGACCCAGTGCGCGACCGGGAAGTAGACGAGGGTCGCCCACAGTCCGGCGAACAGCAGCCACGGTCCGAAGCGCATGCGGTCCGCGACAGCGCCGGAGATCAGCGCGACCGTCAGGATCGCGAACATGGCCTGGAAGGAGACGAACACGGTCGCGGGGATGGTGCCGACGAGCGGGATCGCGGCATCGGTGAGCACACCGGCCTCGTCCTCGGAGGCGAGGTACGTTCCGCCGATCAGGCCCTTGAGCCCGAAGTACTGGAACGGGTCACCGATCAGGTTGCCCTTGTCCTCGCCGAAGGTGACCGAGTAGCCGTACAGCACCCAGAGAACGCCGACGACGCCCATCGCGCTGATGCTCATCATGATCATGTTCAGCACGCTCTTCGCGCGGACCATGCCGCCGTAGAAGAACGCAAGACCCGGAACCATGAGCAACACGAATGCCGCGCTTGTCAGCATCCATGCGGTGTCACCGGTGTCGGGCGCACCGATAGTGGGAAAATCCACCTTGAGCCTCCTCCTTCTTCCTCGCCCCAGCCGATGGCGGCTGACGACCTGAGGAGAAGGGTGCTCACTCGACGTTTCGGCGACGACACTGCGGTGTTTCGTCGGTGTGAACGCACAGCCGAATCATGTTGCGACCGTGTTGCGTCTCGGTCTTTTCACCCGATTCGGCCGCCGAGGACTCGACGAGAGTCGAATTCTCGGCGGCCCGAGCGGAGCTCGCGGTCAGCCGAGAAGAGCGTCGACGAACGCGCCGGGCTCGAACGGAGCGAGGTCGTCGGCGCCCTCACCGAGGCCCACGAGCTTCACCGGGACACCGAGTTCACGCTGCACCTGGAACACGATGCCGCCCTTGGCGGTGCCGTCCAGCTTGGTCAGCACGACGCCGGTGATGTCGACGACCTGAGCGAACACCCGGGCCTGCGCGAGACCGTTCTGACCGATGGTCGCGTCGAGCACGAGCAGGACGTCGTCGACGGGCGCCTTCTTCTCGATGACGCGCTTGACCTTGCCCAGCTCGTCCATCAGTCCGGTCTTGGTGTGCAGTCGGCCCGCCGTGTCGATGAGCACGGCGTCGACTCCGTCGGCGATGCCGCGCGTCACAGCGTCGAACGCGACGGCGGCCGGATCGGCGCCCTCCTTGCCGCGCACCACCTCGGCGCCCACGCGCTCGGCCCACGTCTGCAGCTGGTCGGCCGCCGCGGCGCGGAAGGTGTCGGCCGCGCCCAGCACGACCCGACGGCCGTCCGCCACCAGGACGCGGGCGAGCTTGCCGGTCGTCGTGGTCTTGCCGGTGCCGTTGACGCCGACGACGAGCAGGACCGACGGTCGGTCACCGTGCGGCAGCGCACGGATCGAGCGGTCGAACGACGGGGTGAGCTGCTCGATCAGCACCTCGCGCAGCAGGGCGCGGGCCTCGGGCTCCGTCCGCACGTTGCGCACGGCCATCTGTTCACGCAGCGTCGCAACGATCTCGGCGGTCGCCGCACTTCCCAGGTCGGCGACGAGGAGGGTGTCCTCGACCTCCTCCCACGAGTCCTCGTCGAGGTCGCCGCCACCGAGCAGTCCGAGCAGCGACCGGCCCACGGCGTTCTGCGATCGCGACAGTCGACCGCGCAGCTTGGTCAGGCGGCCCGACGTCGGCTCGATCTCGTCGAGCACCGGAGCGGAGCTCGCCGGTTCTGCGGGCGTCTCCTCCTCCACCGGAGGGACGACCACGGGCGGGGTCTCGACAGTCGGTGCCTCCGTGGCCGGAGCGGGCTCGTCGAGCACCGGGTCGGGCAGCGAGATGTCGGTGATGCCCCGCTTGGGTGCGTCGCGAGGAACCGACGCGTCGTCACCGACCCGCGGCTGATCGTCGGTGTCGGTGCGCTCGAGGGTGGGTTCGGGGATCGGCTTCCGGGGCGCCGGCGCGGGCGGAGCCGCCGTGCCCTGCGAGAAGTCGAATCCGGTCCCGGCCTTGTAGCCACCCGATCGGTCGACCTCGCGGACCTGCTCGGTGGTGTCCGGACGGGCCAGGGAGATGCGGCGACGACGCTGCAACACCAACCCGACGACGAGCACGACGACGAGCAGTGCGAGGACGGCCGCCACGACGATCCACAGTTCGGTAGTCACGTCGACCATCCTGTCAGGACGGTGGCTCGGGAGTCGCCACCTCCCCCGCGGGCTCGAGGACGGCACGCTTGGGCAACCGCTGCGAGATCACCGTCGTGATGCCGTCGCCGCGCATGCTCACGCCGTACAGCGCGTCGGCCACCTCCATGGTGGGTTTCTGGTGCGTGATGACGATGAGCTGCGACTTCTCCCGCAGCTGCTCGAACAGGCCGATGAGGCGACGGAGGTTCGTGTCGTCCAGCGCCGCCTCGACCTCGTCCATGACGTAGAACGGGGACGGCCGGGCCCGGAAGATGGCGACGAGCATCGCGACCGCGGTGAGCGACTTCTCGCCGCCGGACAGCAGCGACAACCTCTTGACCTTCTTGCCCGGCGGACGGGCCTCGACCTCGATGCCGGTGGTGAGCATGTCCGAGGGGTCGGTCAGTACCAGTCGGCCCTCACCGCCCGGGAAGAGCTTGGCGAAGACGCCGACGAACTCGCGCTCGACGTCGGCGTAGGCCTCGGTGAACACCTGCAGGATGCGGGCGTCGACGTCCGCGACCACGCCCAACAGATCCTTGCGCGCCGACTTCACGTCCTCGAGCTGGGTGGACAGGAAGTTGTAGCGCTCCTCCAGGGCGGCGAACTCCTCGAGAGCCAGCGGGTTGACCTTGCCCAGCGTCGCGAGGTCCTTCTCCGCACGCTTGACCCGGCGCTCCTGCTCCGCGCGGTCGAACGGCATCGGGGCCGGGGCCACCACCTGCTCGCCGCGTTCCTTCGCCTGCTCGTACTCCGCCATCTCGAGGTCGGTCGGCGGCAGCGTGACGTCGGGTCCGTACTCGGCGATCAGGTCGTCGGGCGCGATGGAGAACTGCTCCACCACGTTCTGTTCGAGCTGCTCGATGCGGAGCACCGCCTGCGCCTTGGCCACCTCGTCGCGGTGCACCGCGTCGGTCAACTGCGTGGCGCGCGCGGCGAGGGCGCGAACCTGTTCCCGCGTCCGGTCCAGCTCGGCCGCTCGGTCGGAACGACGGCGAGCCAGTTCGTCGCGGCGCACGGCAGCGTCCGCCACGACGCGCTCCAGCCGTCCGGCGACACGAGTCCCGGCCTCGGCGACCGCGGCGGCCACCGCAGCGGACTGCACGCGGCGTGCCCGTGCCCGCTCGGCCCGCGCACGGCCTTCTCGTTCCATCCGTGCCTGCCGACGGAGCTGGTCGGCCTTGCCGCGGACCGAGTCGGCGCGCTCCTCGGCGGTGCGTAGGGACAATCTGGCGTCGACCTCGACGGACCGCACCTCGGTGACCGCTGCGGCAGCGTCCTCGCGGGCCCGCGCCCACTCCTCCGCCTCACCGTCCCCGTCGGCGTCGCCGCCCTGGTCGTCCTCGGCCCGGCGCACGCGCTCCTCCAGTTCGGCGAGCGCGGTCACCGCCTCGTCCCGCTGATGCTCGGCCCGTTCGCGCTGGGACTGCAGCCGGGTCGACTCGGCATGCGCGACACGGGCGACCTGGCCCAGTCGGCCGAGTTGCTCGTACACCGCGGACATCGCGGCGTCGGACTCCGTGAGCGCGGCCAACGCCTGATCGGCGGCCTCCCGGCGGTCCGCCTGTTCGGCGAGCGCCCCGGACAGCGCCGCGGCGAGTTCCTCGGTCCGACGCTCCGTCGCCGCCAGTTCGGTCACCGACTCGTCGATGGCCGCCTGCACCTCGAGCGTGCTGGGTCGGCGGTCCGACCCACCGGTGATCCACCCGCGCCCCACCAGGTCGCCGCCGCGTGTCACGACGCGCACGTCGGCGCTGTCCTCGACCAGGGCGGTGGCCTCCTCCAGCGTGTCGACGACGCTGGTGCCCGCCAACAACGAGGCGAGCGCGCCGCGCGCCGACTCGGACGCCTCGATCACCGACAGGATCGAGGTGCCGGAGCCGATCGTCCGCTCCTCGGACGCCGCGCCCGTGGGGTAGACGATCGCCGCGCGGCCGGCGTCCTCGCTCTTGAGCGCCGACACCGCCTCGCGGGCGTTCTCGACCGACGAGACCACCACGGCGTCGGCCGCGGCTCCCAGCGCCACGGCCACAGCCACCTCGTACCCCGGCCGCACGGTGAGGTGATCGCCCAACCTGCCGACGACGCCGTGCTGTTGCTTCTCCCCCAGCCACGCACCGCCGTCGCCGCGTTCCAGGTTCATCGTGAGAGCGTCGATCCGGGCGCGCAGCGATGCCACTCGCTGGCTCGACTCCCGTTCTCCCGTCTGTAGTTCCGCGACGCGGGCGTCGGCGATGGCCAGTGCCTCGACAGCATTCTCGTGCTGCGAGTCCAGTCCCGCCTCACCGGCGTCGAGTTCGCCGACCTTCTCCTGGACGATGTCGAACTCGGCCTGTGCGGCGTCGCCGCGGTGCCTCGCGTCCTCGATCGCGGTCGCGAGACGGGCCACCTCCGTGTCGTACGACTCGGCCCGAGCGCGCAGCCCGTCCACCTGACCGGAGAGCCGCGCGAGGCCCTCCCTGCGGTCGGCGACGGCGCGCACGGCAGCGGCGTGGGCGCGCTCCGCGTCCGCCGCGGCCGCTTCCCGTTCCGCGAGCTGCTCCCTCGCGGCATCGAGGGTGGCGCGCGCGAACTCCACCGCCTCGGTCAGCTGCAGCTCCTCCTCGGCGACCCGGTCCGCACGCTGCTCGAGCTCGTCCGGGTCGGGACCGCGGCGGTCCTCCGGCTCGTCACCGAGGTGACGTGCCCGCTCGGTCGCGATGCGCACGGTGGCGCCGACACGCTCGGCGAGAGCGGACAGCTGGAACCACGTCTGCGCCGCCGCCTCCGCGCTCGGGGTGAGTCGCGCGAGGTCCTGCTCGCCCTCGGCCAGCACCGCCTCGCCCTCGGCCAACGCGTCCTGGACAGCGGCGTACTCCTCGCGAGCCTTCGTCTCGTCGTGCGACTGTTCCGCCAGTTCGGTCCGGCGTGTCACCAGATCGTCGGCGGCGATGCGCAGGCGCGCGTCGCGGAGGTCCGCCTGCACGGTCTGCGCGCGCCGGGCCACCTCGGCCTGTCGGCCCAGGGGCTTGAGCTGCCGACGCAGTTCGGTGGTGAGGTCCGTCAGACGCGCGAGGTTGGCCTGCATGGAGTCGAGCTTGCGGACGGCCTTCTCTTTGCGCTTGCGGTGCTTGAGGACGCCGGCGGCCTCCTCGATGAAGGCGCGACGGTCCTCCGGCCGCGACTCGAGAATGGCGGCGAGTCGACCCTGACCGACGATGACGTGCATCTCACGGCCGATACCCGAGTCGCTGAGCAGTTCCTGGACGTCCATCAGTCGGCACGAGCTGCCGTTGATCTCGTACTCGCCGGCACCGTCGCGGAACATGCGGCGGGTGATCGAGACCTCGGAGTAGTCGATCGGCAGCGCGCCGTCGCTGTTGTCGATGGTCAGCGTCACCTCGGCCCGGCCCAGCGGGGCGCGGCCGGACGTGCCGGCGAAGATGACGTCCTCCATCTTGCCGCCGCGCAGCGCCTTCGCGCCCTGCTCCCCCATGACCCAGGTCAGGGCGTCGACGACATTCGACTTGCCCGATCCGTTGGGCCCCACGACGCAGGTGATGCCGGGCTCGAAACGCAGAGTCGTCGCCGAGGCGAAGGACTTGAAGCCCTTCAGCGTCAGACTCTTGAGGTGCATGGCGGTTCAGACTACCCAGCCCTGCTCTCTCAGCGTTCGACGAACCCGTCGAGTCCGCCGCGAGCGGATTCCCAGTTGTCCACCACGGTGGTCACCGAGCCCGGGGTGTCACCCGATCGCAGAGCGGCGAGCAGCGCCTCGAGATCAGCTCGATCTCCCTCGGCGACCACGTGCACCCGGCCGTCGGACGTGTTGGTCGCTGATCCGACGAGCCCGAGTTCCAACGCGCGCGACCGCGTCCACCAGCGGAAACCGACGCCCTGGACACTGCCGTGGACCCACGCGCTCAGCCGTTCGAGGTCGACTGCCGTCACTCCTCGACCTCGATACGGAGGTCCACCTCGGTGCCCGCCTTCAACGTGCGCCCCACCGTGCACACCTTGTCGACGGCCTTGGTGACGACGGTGAGCAACCGTTCCCTGGCCTCCGGATCGAGGGCGCTGAGGTCGACCGTCAGCACCTCCTCGAGCCGCGGGTAGCGCTCCTCGTCACGATCGGCGACGCCCGACACCCGGACGGTCGCATCGTAGTCGTCACCGAGCCGGCGGGCGAGGGGGCGGTCGGAGCTCATGCCCGTGCACGCCGCGAGAGCGATCTTGAGCAGCTCACCGGGAGTGAAGACACCCTCGACGTCCTCGGACCCGATGAGCACTTCGGCACCGCGCGAACTCTTGCCGGTGTAACGACGTGTCCCGGTGCGATCGACCCACAGTTCAGCCATGAGTCGAGTCTAGTCAGCGGCGACCGAGACCGTCCGCGGCCAGGTCCTTCGCCAGTCGTTCGGCGGCCGAGACGAGCAGTGGCACATAGTCGTTCGCGGTGTCGGGGGTGACGCGGGCGGACGGGCCCGCGATCGAGATCGCGGTGAGTGTCGGGGCGCCGATCACCGGAACCGCGAAGCACCGCACCCCCACCTCCTGCTCCCCCTCGTCCACTGAATACCCGCGCTCGCGGATCACGGCGAGATCTGCGAGGAGCGCCGCGGGTGTGGTGTGGGTGTTCACCGTCTTCGGCGCCATCCCCGTCCGGGCGAGCAGTGCGAGCACCTCCTCGTCGGGCAACTGCGCGAGCAACGCCTTCCCCACCCCGGTGCTGTGCGGGAACACGCGCTGACCCACCTCGTTGAACATGCGCATCGCATGCTCGGACGGCACCTGCGCGACGTACACGGCCATGTCGTCCTCGAGGAACGCCATGTTGGACGTCTCGTGCGTGATCGACACGAGCTCCGCCAGATAGGGACGAGCCCACGAGCCGATGAGCTTGGCGGATCGCTCACCGAGGGCGATGAGCCGTGTCCCCAGGGCGTACCGGCGCGACGGGAGTCGGCGTGCGTATCCCAGCGCCACCAGGGTCTTGAGCAGACGATGGATGGTCGGCATCGGCAGCTCGGCCGCCTCGGCCAGCTCGCTGACACCGACCGACCCGCCCGCACCGGCCATGATCTCGAGAAGGTCGAACGCGCGCTCGACCGACTGCACGCCGCCACTGGACTCCATGCCGCCGAGCCTATTCCACCAGGCGGAAGAAACGGCTCATTCCCTTCGCTCGACCACGATGGGTGGTGCCGCTGCGACCACCGACGGCGACGACCGTCGACCGGCAGTGATCTCGTTGAAGAAGATGTTGAGGATCACCGCGACGATGCTCGCCGCGCTGATTCCCGAGTCGAACACCACGTGCACCCACTCCGGGAACGCCGACCAGAATCCGGGCACGGCGATGGGAAGCACGCCGAATCCGATGGCCACGGCCACGATCACGAGGTTCAGGTTGCCGTCGAAGTCGACCTTCGACAGGGTGCGAATGCCGCTCGCCGCCACCGAACCGAACAACACGATACCGGCGCCGCCCAGCACGGGCAGTGGTACTGCGGCGACGAGACGTCCGAGGACGGGAAACAACCCGAGCACCAGCAGGACCGATCCACCGGCGGCGACCACGAACCTGCTCTTGATGCCCGTCACCGCCACGAGGCCGACGTTCTGTGCAAAGGCACTCGCGGGGAACGTCCCGAAGATCGGGGCAACGGTGGTGGCGAGCATGTCGGCCCGGAGACCGTCCCCGACGCGGCGGGAATCGACGTCGGTGCCGACGATCTCGCCCACCGCGAGGATGTCGGCCGTCGTCTCGGTCATGATCACCAGGATGACCACGACCATCGAGATGATCGCCCCGATCTGGAAGACGGGCGTCCCGAAGGCGAACGGCTCCGGGAGACTGAAGATCGCGCCCGTGCCCACGTCACCGAAGTCGGCCTCGCCGACGAGCGACGCGACGATCGTGCCGACGACGATGCCGATCAGGATGGACAGGCGCGACACTGTGCCCTGCGCGAACCGGCTGACGACGAGGACGACGAGGAGACTGACACCGGCCAACCCGATGTTCGAGGTCGACCCCCAGTCCGGCGCGGACTCCGTCCCACCCATGGCCCACCGACAGGCCACGGGCAGCAACGAGATTCCGATGACCGTGATGATGGTGCCGGTGACCACCGGTGGGAAGAAGCGGACGATCCTGCTGAAGAACGGTGTGACGAGGATGCCGATGGCACCGGCGGCGATGATGGCGCCGAACACCGCGTTCAGCCCACCGGGCCCACTCGCGACGGCCACCATCGTGGACACGGAGGCGAACGAGATTCCCTGCACGAGAGGTAGCTTGGCGCCCACGAACGGCAACCCGAGTGTCTGCAGCAGAGTCGCCGCGCCGCTGACGAACAGGGCCGCCGACACCAGGATCGCGATGTCGGTACCGGACAGACCGGCGGCGCCGCCGACGATGAGCGGAGGCGCGATGACCCCGCCGTACATCGTCAGGATGTGTTGCAGGCCGTAGACGTACGTCTTGCCGAGACTCAGCCGCTCGTCCTCCGGACGGGCGGGATCGTGCGCTGCGCGTGTCATCGCCGTCTCCTAGCAGAATCCGGGGACGGTGTCCCACGCCCGGCCGGCGTCGGGGGCGTCGTCACGTTCGACGGTGGCCTCGATGAGCCCGTAGGGCCGGTCCGCGGCGTAGAACACCTCGCCTGGGTTGTCGAGCCCGAACGGTTCCAGGTCGACGAGGAAGTGGTGCTTGTTGGGCATCGAGAATCTGATCTCGCCGATCTCGGGATGCGCCTCCAGAACTTTCGTCCCCATCTGGAACAGGCTCTGCTGCAACCCCAGTGAATGTACCGTCGCGAAGGTCTCGAGCATGATGGAGCGGACGTCGGTGAACGTCTTGTCGAAATCGAGCTCGGTGGTGAGGTACCGCCACCGTGCACTCACCGAGGTGGCGAGGATGCGATCCGTCGTCTCCTGCAGAGTGGTGTATCTGTCGGTGGGGAAGCCCCAGAACTCCGAGCCCGTCGACTTGAGCACCACCAGATCGCTGAGGCCCGAGACGATCCAGGTGTCGTCGCCGTCCACGGTCACGATGGTGGTGCGCTTCTCGTCGCCGGCACGGACGAAGGAGTGATCGTGCCCTTCCGGTCCCGTCGGGATGCGGTCCCACGCGTACTGCTCTATCTCCCAGCGGCCGCCGGTGATCCAGTCGAAATCGGTGGTGAAGTGCCGCCCGAGACGCAACGCGAACTCCTCGATGGCACCGATCCCGTGGCGTGCGAACGCGTACACGGTGTTCTTCTGTGTGTCGGTCGCGACGACATGACCGTTGTCGCCGTCGGTGTGCGCCGCGGACAGATCTCCTCGCAATTGCGACGTGACCGAGATGTCGGTGATGCGGTGGCGCGGGGTCTCCCTGTCGATGCGCACGAGGCGGCATTCGGCCTTGCCGTACTGGTTGGCTCCGAGAACGATCGTGCTCATGTCTAGCTCCCTCGATAGGTCGTGTACGCGAACGGGCTGAGAAGGATCGGTACGTGGTAGTGCTCGTCGGCGGAACGGATATCGACGGCGATGTCGATCCGTGGATAGAAGGTCGGACGGCCCCCGCGCGCGAAGTAGGACGCGGTGTCGAAGGTCAGCCTGTAGACGCCCGGTTCGAGGCGGGCGGGACCGAGATCGGTGATGCGGCCCTGCGCGTCCGTCACGCGCGAGGCCAGGGTCACGCCGTCGCGTTCACGCACCAGTACGACCGACACGCCCTGTGCGGGAACACCATCGGCTGCATCGAGTACGTGCGTCGTGACGTGAGCGGGCTCGGTCACAGGACACCCGGCCCCAGGAGCCGCACAGCGGCGATCTGACGCAGAGCGTCCTCGATCTCACGGAGTTCGGTCGACTCGTCGTGACCCAGCCGCCGATCGAGCTCGGCGAGCACGTCGGCGGCACTCCGGCCGGCCGCTCTGACGAGGAACACCCGACCGAATCGCGATTCGTACTCCTCGTTGCCGGCGGCGAGCCGAGCGCCGACCCGCGCATCGGAGCTGTCCACGCCGGACTGCTCCGAGCGTGCGAACGCGGCGCCGGCGTCGTCACCGACGGGCCGGTCCCCGATGCGCGGATGGTGCCGGAGCGCACCGTCGATCTCGGCGAGCGTGAACGGGGCGGCCACCGACATCACCGCCGTGTGCAGCGATCTCTCGTCCGCGAAGGGCGTCAGCGCGAGCAGCGCCCGGCCCCACCGGGGGATGTCGAGGCAATGTCGGAGGTGCTCTTCTCCGCCGTCATTCGCGGGGGTCTTGGATTCCGTATCGCGAAACAGCAATTCCATAGATCGAAGAGTGACAGCGGTCACACGCACTGTCAACCCTCGATCCGCAGCGCCTCGCACGGCGCGGTCCAGGGGTTGACATCCCCACTGTGACCCGTGACACTCGACGCATCCGCGGAATACTTATTCCACAATACGGATTCTGGAGGTCCATTCGATGGCTCGACTCTTCTGCAACGGCGACGCTATGCGTGGTGGCGTTCTGCACCACAACGTCGCCGCCCACACCTTCCTCGGCACCGTGCGCACCACACCCGACTACCGCTTCTACTCGGTACGGGACGAGTTCCCGGCCCTGGTGCTCGCCCCGGACGGCGGCGCCGCCATCGAGGGTGAGCTGTACGACGTCCCGATGAACGACATCCGCGCTCGGTTCCTGCCCGACGAGCCACCCGAGCTCGAACTGACGGTCGTGCAGCTCGAGAACGGTGATTCCGTTCTCGCCGTGGGTCTTCGGCCCGGCATACTGCTCGACGACCGCACGGGCCTGACCGACATCACCGCCGCCGGCAGCTGGCGGCGGTACCGCGGGCTCACCGCCCCGTCGTCCGGCGACGTCTCGTGAGCGGCGGCGAGACGTGGACGTACGCGGTCAACTGCTCGATCCTGTTGACCGAGGTGCCCCTCCTCGAGCGCCCTCGGCTCGCTCGGGTTCTCGGCTTCGACGCCGTCGAGTTCTGGTGGCCCTTCGCCTCTCCCGTACCCGCCGACCGCGAAGTGGACGCCTTCGTCACCGCGGTCGAGGATGCCGGGGTCCGACTGACCGGGCTGAACTTCGCCGCGGGCGACATGCCGGCCGGTGATCGGGGAGTCCTGTCCGACCCGGCACAGATCGCGGCGTTCCGCGACAACATCGACGTCACGGTCGGAATCGGTGAGCGACTCGGTACCCGAGCGTTCAACGCGCTCTACGGCAATCGGCTCGAGGGGGTCGATCCCGTCGAACAGGACCGCGTCGCCACCGACAACCTGGTGGCCGCCGGCACCGCCGTCGCCCGACTCGGTGGAGTCGTCCTGATCGAGCCGGTGAGCGGAGCTCCCGCCTACCCGCTGACGACGGCCACGGACGCGGTCGCCGTGATCGACCGGGTCGCCGCCCGCGGCGTCGACTCGCTCCGACTGCTCGCCGACCTGTACCACCTCGACGTCAACGGTGACGACGTCGCCGCGGTCATCGACACCCGGGCCGCCCTGATCGGACACGTCCAAATTGCTGACTCGCCCGGTCGCGGTGCACCCGGCAGCGGCGCCCTCGATCTGGACGCGCACCTCGCGCGCCTCGCCGAGAACGGCTACCGCGGTGTCATCGGACTCGAATACAAGGCCGCTCGGGACACCGCCTTCGACTGGCTCACCCACTCGCACTCCACGTAAGGATCCGCCATGAGCACCATCGCATTCATCGGACTCGGCATCATGGGCAGCCCCATGGCCGTCCACCTCGCACATGCCGGCCATCAGGTGGTCGGGTACAACCTCACACCCGACCGCACCGCACCACTGGTCGAGGCCGGCGGCACCGCGGCCGAGTCGATCGCCAAGGCGGTGACCGGCGCGGACGTCATCGCGGTCATGGTGCCCGACTCCCCCGACGTCCAGGACGTCCTCACCGGCGAGGGCGGGGTGTTCGACAACGCACCTGCAGACGCCCTGATCATCGACTTCTCCAGCATCCGACCGGACGTCACCAGCGCGCTGGCGCAGGAGGCCCGGTCACGAGGGTTCCGCATCATCGACGCGCCGGTGTCGGGCGGTCAGGCCGGCGCCGAGAACCGGGCCCTGTCGATCATGGTGGGCGGCAGCGCCGAGGACGTCGAGTCGGCCAGGCCCATTCTCGACGTGGTGGGCTCGACCGTCGTCCACGTCGGACCCAACGGCTCCGGGCAGACCGTCAAGGCCGCCAACCAATTGATCGTGGCCGGCAACATCCAGGTGCTCGCGGAGGCGATCGTCTTCCTCGAGGCCTACTGCGTCGACATGCGCGCCGCCGTCGAGGTTCTGGGGGGCGGCCTCGCCGGATCGGCAGTCCTGAGGCAGAAGGCACAGAAGATGCTCGACCGATCGTTCGAGCCCGGGTTCCGGATCGACCTGCACCACAAGGACCTCGGCATCGTCGGCTCCGCGGCACGCGAGGCGGGTGTCGTCACGCCGATGGGCGCCCTGCTCGCTCAACTGATGGCGTCGGCACGCGCCAACGGCGACGGCGGACTCGACCACTCGGCCCTGTTCCGCGGCGTCGAGCAGCTGTCCGGGAAGGCGAGCCGATGACCCGCATGCGCGCAGCCGACGCCGCGGTGAAGATTCTCGAACTCGAGGGCGCCACCACCGCGTTCGGTCTGCCCGGCGCAGCGATCAACCCCTTCTACTCGGCCTTGCGGGCGCACGGCGGGATCCGGCACGTCTTGGCCCGCCACGTCGAGGGCGCGTCACACATGGCGGAGGGATTCACCCGAGCGAAGGCCGGCAACATCGGCATCTGTATCGGCACCTCCGGGCCCGCCGGCACCGACATGATCACCGGTCTCTACTCCGCGATGGCGGATTCCGTTCCCGTACTGGCTATCACGGGTCAGGCACCGGTGGCCCGACTGCACAAGGAAGACTTTCAGGCCGTCGACATCGCGTCGATCGCCGCGCCCGTGACCAAGATGGCCATGACCGTGCTCGAACCCGCACAGGTGCCCGGCGCCTTCGCGCAGGCGTTCCACCTGATGCGGTCCGGGCGCCCGGGGCCCGTCCTGATCGACCTGCCCATCGACGTGCAGATGGCCGAGATCGAGTTCGACCCCGACACGTATCAGTCACTGCCGGTGCACAAGCCGCATGCCTCGCGGGCGCAGGCCGAGAAGGCGATCGACATGCTGCTCGCCGCCGAACGACCGTTGATCGTCGCCGGCGGCGGCATCGTCAACGCCGACGCATCGGACCTCTTGGTCGAGTTGGCCGAGATCCTGAACGTCCCCGTCATCCCGACGCTGATGGGCTGGGGCACCATTCCCGACGATCATCGTCTCGCCGCGGGCATGGTGGGGCTGCAGACCTCGCACCGTTACGGCAACGCGACGCTGCTCGCCTCGGACTTCGTCATCGGCATCGGGAACCGGTGGGCCAACCGACACACCGGTGGCCTGGACACCTACCGCGGGACGCGGACGTTCGTCCACGTCGACATCGAGCCGACTCAGATCGGACGGGTGTTCGCCCCCGACTACGGCATCATCTCGGACGCTGCGGCAGCACTGGAACAGTTCGTCGCCGTCGCACGGGACCGCCGCGCGGCCGGTGCGCTCCGCGACCTCACTGGCTGGGTGGAGGAGTGCGCGACGCGGAAGCGGACCATGCAGCGTCGCACGCACTTCGACGACGTCCCGATCAAGCCGCAGCGCGTGTACGAGGAGATGAACCGCGTCTTCGGCCGGGACACCCGCTACGTCACCACGATCGGGTTGTCGCAGATCGCGGGCGGACAGTTCCTGCACGTGTACGAGCCGCGCAACTGGATCAACTGTGGCCAGGCCGGTCCACTGGGGTGGACGATCCCCGCCGCGCTCGGTGTGGTCGCGGCGGACCCGAGCACCCCCCGTCGTGGGACTCTCGGGCGACTACGACTTCCAGTTCATGATCGAGGAGTTGGCCGTCGGCGCGCAGTTCAACCTGCCCTACGTGCACGTGCTGGTGAACAATTCGTACCTCGGTCTGATCCGACAGGCCCAGCGTGCCTTCGACATGGACTTCTGTGTGCAGCTCGGGTTCGACAACATCAACCACCGAGATCCTGTCGACGGTGAACCGGGCATCCCCAAGGGCTACGGCGTCGATCACGTTGCCGTCGCGGAGGGGTTGGGCTGCAAGGCGTTGCGCGTCACCGACCCGGATGCGATCGCGGACGCACTCGTCTCGGCCCGCACCCTGGCGGCCGAGCACAAGGTTCCCGTCGTCGTCGAGATCGTGCTCGAGCGCGTCACGAACATCGCGATGGGCACCGAGCTGGACAATGTCGGCGAGTTCGAGGATCTCGCGCGATCGTCCGCCGATGCACCCACGGCACTGCTGATGTTGGACTGAGGATGCCGCGCGTTCTCCTCTCGCCCGACAAGTTCAAGGGGTCGGCGACGGCGATCGAGGTCGCCGATGCTCTGGCCGAGGGCATCGCGACCACCGCACCGTCGTGGGACGTCGTGCGACTGCCGGTGGCGGACGGCGGCGACGGCACGGTCGACGCCGCCGTCGCCGCCGGGTGGGACCGCGTGCCCGTGTCCACGACCGGTCCGACGGGCATGCCTGTCGACTCCTCGTACGCGCGGCGGGGAGCCACCGCGGTCGTCGAACTCGCCTCCACGGTGGGATTGTCCCTACTACCGGGCGGAACCCCGAATGCTCTGGCGGCGAGCACGTTCGGACTCGGAACCGTCATCTCCCACGCGCTTGCCGCCGGAGTGCGGACCGTGGTCATCGGGCTGGGCGGCAGCGCCTCCACCGACGGCGGCGCCGGCATGCTCCGCGGACTGGGTGTGCGCATCCTCGACGCCCGTGGCCGTGAGATCACCGGCGGCGGTGCGGCGTTGCGCGAGGCGGCGACGTTGGATCTCGACGCGATGACGTCCACGGTGGCCGGCGTCTCCTTCCAGCTCGCGTGCGACGTCGACAATCCACTGCTCGGCCCGGCGGGCGCCACCGCCGTGTACGCACCACAGAAGGGCGCCGGCCCGGACGCAGTGCGTGTCCTCGAGCAGGCGATGACGCGATGGGCGGAGGTCGCGGGCGCTGCCCACGCCGATCGGCCCGGTGCGGGCGCAGCCGGCGGAACTGCCTTCGGCGCGATGGCAGTGCTGGGGGCGACGGTGCGGTCCGGGATCGATACCGTGCTCGACCTGGTCGACTTCCGTCGCCGGCTGGCGTCGGCAGACCTCGTGGTCACCGGTGAGGGATCGCTGGACGAGCAGAGCCTGCACGGCAAAGTCCCGGTCGGCGTCGCCCACGTCGCCCGCGACGAGGGCATCCCGGTGATCGCCGTCGCCGGCCGAATCACGCTCGCACCCGATCGCCTACTCGACCACGGCATCGTTCGCTCCTACTCGCTCGCCGATCTCGAACCCGATCTCGCCGCGTCGATGCGCCACGCTCCGACGCTGCTCCGGCGGATCGGCGCGACCATCGCCACCTCGTACCTCACTGAAGGAGTTTCATGACCACCGCTGCGTTCACCGCCCATGTCGACCTCGCCTCCCGAGCCTTGGGAGGAAGCGTCAGCGCGGCGAACGACGAACTGTTCGCCCAGCGGGAGAACCTGATCCGGCCGGAACCCCCATTCTTCGACCCCCACGACTTCGGGCACAAGGGCAAGGTCTACGACGGGTGGGAGACACGCCGCCGCCGCGACGACGGACACGACTGGGCGATCGTCCGACTCGGTGCCGCCGGCATCGTGCACGGCGTCATCGTCGACACGGCACACTTCCTCGGCAACTACCCGCCGTTCGTGTCCGTCGACGGGGCCTGCGTCGAGGGCCACCCGTCGAGCGAGGAGCTGGAGAAGGCCGACTGGCACACCCTCGTCGAGAGATCGCCGGCACTCGGCGGCACCGCGAACGCCTACAGCGTCGACGATCACCACCGGTGGACACATGTGCGCCTCAACATCTTTCCCGACGGGGGCGTGGCCCGACTCCGGGTGCACGGCGAGGTGGTCCCGGACCCGAGGTTCCTGACGGGGACGGTCGACCTGCTCGCCGCGGAGAACGGCGCTGTCCTGACGGAGTGCTCCGACGCGTTCTACTCCTCGCCGGCCAACATCATCATGCCGGGCCGCGCCCGCAACATGGGTGAGGGCTGGGAGAACGCGCGACGACGACACGGAGGCAACGACTTCGCGGTATTCGCACTGGCGGCCGCGGGTGTTCCCCGCCACCTCGAAGTGGACACGAGCTACTACGTCGGCAACGCCCCCGGGTGGGTCCGTGTCACCACCGTGGATGCGCGCACCGCCGACGTCCGCGACGAGGGCGCGTGGCACGAACTGCTGCCGCGAACGGCCGTCGCTCCGGACACACGGCACCGGTTCGCCCTGGATGCCTCGCCTGCCGCGACGCACCTGCGTCTGGACGTCTACCCGGACGGCGGACTGTCGCGGCTGCGGCTGTTCGGTGAGCTCGACGACGCCTCGGCCACCGCGGCCCGGAAACGCTGGTCGTCCTCGCGTCCCACCGAGTAGCGCTGGCTCGTGTGCAGTGATCCGCGGATACCGCGGATCACTGCACACGATCAACGAGCGCGCGGATCTCCGCGATCACGTCGCCGGGACGCTCGGTCAGGTCGCGCCAGGTGTAGCGCAGCACCGTCCACGACGCGCTCAGCACGTTCTGCCGGATACGGTCACGGTGGAAGGCCGCGCTGTCGGAGTGGAATGCCCACCCGTCGATCTCGATCGCCAAGCGCTGCAACGGGAACGCGATGTCGAGCACGTACCCGCCGAACGGATGGTTCACCACCCACCCGCGGAGCCCGGATGCGGTGAGCAGGCGAAGAACGAGCCGCTCCGCCTCCGATCGAGCGCCGGACTCGGCCGCCCGCAACAATCGCTCTGCTTTCGTGCTGCCGTGTCGTCCGCGATTGCGGTCCTGCGCCCGCCGTAGGCCCAGAAGAGTCGCGTGCCGCTGCAGCTGCCGGTCCATGACCTCCTGGCCGAGAACGACCGACGCCTCGAGCACCGTCAGCGCCAGACCGGAGACGCGGACACGGCGGACCTCGACGATGTCTGCCGCATCGAGAGTGCGGCGGCGCAACCGAACCCCCGGCGCGGGGCGTCCCGACGCGGTGAGCGGAACGGTGACCTCGACCAGCGGCGGGAGATGCGTCGTCAGGCCCAACCAGAACGCGGCGCTCGTCCCGGTGAGCACTCCGCTGGTGGTCGACCACACTGCGCACCGCACCCGCGCTGTGTCGGTGAACGGTCGGTCGAGGGCGACGTACACGCCGGGACTCACCCGTCGCCACCGTCCCGAGCGGACTCGTCGTTCGAGAGCGTCCGAGCTCAGGCCGGCAGCTCGAGCGTGTGCGGACGTGACCACGCCGTCCTGAGCCGCGAGCAGTCTGTCGATCACGAGTGGTTCGACGCGCAGGGCGGCACGGTCGTTCCCGGTCCGCCTGTGTGCAGAGATCCGCGCCCACCGCGGATCACTGCACACAACTCGGCTACGCCTGACGACGGTCGGGCACGGTCGCGTGGTGGATCGGGCCGTCCCCGAGTGTCAGGGACATGCCGCTGCCGCCGCGCCGCGCTGCCACGAACTCCGCCGCGATGGCCACAGCGGTCTCCTCCGGCGTGCTCGCACCCAGGTCGAGGCCGACGGGCGAGCGCAGTCGAGACAGCTCGGTCTCGGTCATCCCCACCTCGCGCAGCCGTGCCTGCCGGTCACGATGGGTTCGTCTGGACCCCATCGCCCCGACGAACGCGACCGGCAGCCGCAGCGCGACCTCGAGCAACGGCACGTCGAACTTCGCGTCGTGGGTCAGGACGCACACCACCGTGCGCGCGTCGACGTCCGTGCGCGCGAGATAGGAGTGCGGCCATTCGGCGATCACCTCGTCGGCGTCCGGAAACCGCGCCCGTGTGGCGAACACCGGGCGCGCGTCGCACACCGTCACGCGGTAGCCGAGGAAGCTGCCGAGGCGGGCGAGGGCGCCGGCATGGTCGATCGCCCCGAACACGAGCAGCCGCGGCGGTGGGGCGTACGACACGACAAACATCTCCACTCCGGGCCGGCATCGGACGGAACGGATTCCGGTGCTGCCGGCGTCCAGCATCGCGCGAGCCTCGTCGACAGCGATGCGGTCGATGTCGGCGAAGCCGGTCGATCCGAGGTGCCTGTCCGGCCGCACGGCCAGGACCGTGCCGACGGAGTCGAGGAGCTGAACGGTGGCGACGGCGCCGTCGAACGACCGCAGGACCGCGGGGTCGGGCGCCGGCGAGACGAACACCTCGATCTCGCCCCCGCAGGTGAGCCCGACGGCGAACGCGTCGTCGTCGCTGTAGCCGAAACTCTGCCGGACCGCGACGCCGGTGTCCAGGACCTCCTGGCAGAGCGCGTAGACGGCACCCTCGACGCAGCCGCCCGACACGCTCCCCACCACCCGCCCGTCGGAGGCGACGGCCATCGCGGCACCGGGTGACCGGGGCGCGCTGCCCGAGACGGCGACGACGGTCGCGACGGCGTACGCCAGTCCCGCGTCGTGCCAGGCCATCAACCGGTCCGCGATGTCCCGCATCAGGAGATGCCCAGCGCTTCCTCGATGGGGTGCAGTGCGAAGTACACGACGAACACCGCGCTCATGACGTACAGCAGCCAGTGCGTCTGCCGCACCTTTCCCTTGGCCAGGCGGATGATCGTGTAGGACAACACCCCTGCCGCCACACCGACCGTGATCGAGTACGTGAAGGGCATGAGCACGATGGTCAGGAAGGCCGGGATCGCGATCTCGGTGTCCTCCCAGTCGATCTTGCGGACGTGGGTCATCATCAACGCGCCGACGAGGACCAGGGCAGGTGCTGCCGCGCCGACCGGGACGACGCCGGCGAGTGGTGTGAAGAAGATGAGGCTGGTGAGCAGTCCACCGGTGACCACGCTGGCCAGTCCCGTGCGAGCACCCTCCGCGACTCCGGCGGCCGATTCGACCACCGCGGTGTTGGCGGAACCGTTGATCGCGCCGCCGAGGATGGCGCCGATGCCGTCGACGGTGAGGATGCGGCTCAGTCCGGGCAGCCGGCCCTGCTTGTCGACGAGACCGGCTTCCTCGCCCACTCCCAGAATGGTTCCCATGGCGTCGAAGAAGCCCGAGAGCACCAGCGTGAACAACACGACCGACGCGGTGACGACGCCGGCGCGGGCGAAGCCGCCGAACACGTCCACCTCGAACAGCAGGTCGAATCGCGGTGTGGCGACGATGGAATCGGGTACCGAGGGCACCACGGGACCCCATGCGCGTGGGTCGATGTCGACCACGGAGTTCAGCACGATGGCGAGGTTGGTGGCGACGAAGATGCCGATGAGCATCGCACCGGGGACGCGCCGGACGAACAGCACCATCATGACCACGAGGCCGACGCAGAACACGAGGACCGGCCAGCCTGCGAGCTTGCCGAAGATTCCGAGTGTGACTGCGGTGGAGGCGTTGTCGCCGTAGCCGACGAACCCGGCGTCGACGAGACCGATGAGAGCGATGAACGCTCCGATGCCCACTCCGATGGCCTGCTTCAGCACGCGCGGGATCGCGTCCATGATGAGTTGGCGGACACCGGTCAGCGCGAGGACGACGATGATGACACCTTCGAGGACGACCAGCCCCATCGCCTGGGGCCAGGTCATGAACGGCGCGGCCTGGAACACCACGATCGGCGTCACTCCCAGCCCTGCCGCCATGGCGAGCGGCGCGTTGCCCACCACGCCCATCAGCACGGTCGTCAGCCCCGCCGACAGCGCGACCATGGTGCTCAACTGTGGCGGGTCGAGGGTCGCACCGGTGACGTCCTGCGCGTCGCCGATGATGAGCGGGATCAGCACGATCAGGTAGGCCATCGCGACGAACGTCGTGATGCCGCCGCGGATCTCACGGGTGATCGTGGAGCCGCGCATCGTGATGGAGAAGAAGGTGTCGAGTCGGGAGCGGCGTCCGCCGCTGCCCACCGTCGTCGCGGGATCGAGTTTCGTCATGAGGTCAGGGCCTTCCCGGGTCCGTGATGTGTTCGGGTCGTATCGGTACTCGTGTGAGGGCGAGACCGGTGGCGTCGCGAACGGCAGCGACGACTGCGGGGGTGGAGGACAGGGTCGGAGGCTCGCCGGCGCCGCGAAGGCCGTACGGCGCCAGCGGGTCCGGGTTCTCCAGGATGTCGAGTTTCATCGGCGGCATGTCGAGGATGGTGGGGATGAGGTAGTCGGTGAACGACGGGTTCTTCACCAGCCCGTCCACGACGACGATCTCCTCCATCAGAGCCAGGCCCAGTCCCTGAGCCGATCCGCCGTGGATCTGCCCCTCGAGGGAGAGCCGGTTGAGGATCCTGCCGACGTCCTGGACGGCGGCCATCTCGACGACCTTCACCAGACCGAGCTCGACGTCGACGTCGACCACCGCGCGGTGCACGCACAGCGCGAGCTGGGTGTGGCTCGCGCCCTGCCCGGTCACCGGATCCATGCCGGTGGTGGGACGGTGGTGGAACTCGCGGGTCTGCTCTACCACTCGGTCGCCGAGAACGTCCTCGATCGTGGCCAGGACGCCGTCGGTGCGGGAGACGACCTTGCCGCCGTCGAGAGTCAGGTCCGTCGCGGCGCGACCGAGATGCAGTCCGGCGAGGACGAACACGGCCTCCCGGACCGCCTCGCACGCGGCCTTCACCGCACCGCCGGTCATGTAGGACTGGCGGGACGCGGACGACGACCCGGAGTTCCCGACGGTGGTGTCGGCAGGATGGATCGTCACGCGCGACACCCCCAGCTCGGTGCGGGCGATCTGCGCCTCGAGTGTCACCAGGCCCTGTCCCACCTCGGCGGCGGCCGTGTGCACCAGAGCGGTGACCTCGCCGCCGATGACCTCGAGTCGGACCCGCGCCGTCGAGTAGTCGTCGTAGTTCTCGGAGAAGCAGATGTTCTTGAGTCCCACTCCGTAGCCGACTCCCCGTACGACGCCCTCACCGTGCGTGGTCTGCGACGCGCCTCCGGGAAGGTTGCGGATGTCGGAGGTGTCCAGTGGCGCGGGCATGGGCATCGCCTCGGCCCGGAGGAGCATCTCGGCGAGGGGCGCGGGAGCCTCGATCACCTGACCGGTGGCGAGGAGCGAACCCTGTGCGACGGCGTTGACGCGGCGGACCTCGACCGGGCTCAGACCGCACGCCTCGGCGAGCTGGTCCATCATCGACTCGTACGCGAAACATGCCTGTACGGCGCCGAATCCGCGCATCGCGCCGCACGGCGGGTTGTTCGTGTAGACGCCGTACGCGTCGATCTCGATGTTCGGGATGACATACGGTCCCACGCCCAGCGACGCAGCGTTGCCGACGACGTTCAGCGTGGCCGACGTGTAGGCGCCGCCGTCGAGGATGATCTCGACGTCCGCGAACAACAGCCGGCCGTCGCTCGTGGCGCCGTACTCGTAGTGCATCTGCGCCGGGTGCCGGTGCACATGCCCGAAGAACGACTCGTAGCGGTTGTAGACCATCCGGACCGGCTTGCCCGTGTACATCGCGAGCATGGCCGCGTGGATCTGCATGGACAGGTCCTCGCGCCCGCCGAACGCTCCCCCGACTCCGGAGAGCGTCATCCTGATCTTCTCCTTCGGCAGTCCGAGGCACGGCCCGATCTGTTCGAGGTCGTTGTGCATCCATTGCGTCGCGACGTACAGGTCCACCCCGCCGTCGTCGCCGGGAACCGCGAGACCCGATTCGGGTCCGAGGAAGGCCTGGTCCTGGATGCCGACCGAGAAGGCGCTGCTGACGATCACGTCGGCCCGCGCACGCGCAGCGGCCACGTCGCCGACGCGCACCGGTTGGTGGCGTGCGATTCCGCCGCGCTCCTGCACCTTCGGGTAGGTCGGATCCAGTGCGGCACGGCGGGCGTCGCACAGTGGCTCGAGCACCTCGTAGACCACCTCGATCCGTTCCATCGCCCGGCGCGCGGTCTCGGGGTGATCCGCCGCGACGAGGACGATGGGCTCGCCTTCGTGACGCACCTCGCCGAAGGCGAGGACAGGCTGGTCCCATGTGCCGTCGAGGCCGAAACACGGGCGTCCCGGCACGTCCTCGTGGGTGAGCACGGCCTCCACGCCGGGGAGGGCGAGCGCCGCCGAGATGTCCACGGACACGATGCGCGCGCGGGGATGCGGACTCCGCAGGGTGGCGCCGTGCAGCATGCCGTCGATGAACAGATCGGACGAGTACGCGAACTCTCCCTTGACCTTCAGGGTCCCGTCGGGGCGGAGCGGACTGTCTCCCACGCGTCCGAGGCCCGGTGCGTCCACGGGTGCGGGGAAGGCGCCGGGGCGCGTCCGTCCGGGGGCGCTCACAGGACGTCCTTCGCGAGAGCCATGAGACGACGGTGTGCGTTCGCTCCGGCCGCCGCCGCCTCGTCCTGCGACACGCTGATCAGCGTGTCGTCCTCCACGATCGTCCGACCGCCGACCATGAGGTGGCCCAGTGGCGGCGTCTGCCCGTACGCGAGCGCGACGACGGGATCGTCTATCGCGGCGAAGAAGCCGCCGGTACGCCAGATCGCGAGGTCGGCGAGCTTGCCCACCTCGAGGGACCCGATCTCGTCCTGCCGGCCGAGGACCGTGGCGCCACCGAGTGTCGCGGCCTCGAGAGCCTGGCGGGCACTCAACGCGGTCGGCCCGTAGCGTGCCCGCTGCATGTACACGGCCTGACGGATCTCGCCGGCGAGCGAGACCATCTCGGCGGACGCCGATCCGTCCACGCCGAGACCGACCGGCGCGCCGGCGTGCAGCAGATCGGCGACACGGGCGATTCCCGCGCCGAGTCGCGCGTTCGAACTGGGGCAGTGCGCGACGCCGGTACCCGTTGCCGCGAGCGAGGTGATGTCGGAATCGTGGAGGTGGACGGCGTGGGCGAACCACACGTCGTCGCCCAGCCACCCCACCTGTTCCATGTACTGCACGGGCGTGCAGCCCATCTGGGCGAGGCAGTGCTCCTCCTCGTCCACCGTCTCGGACAGATGTGTGTGCAGCCGAACACTTTTCACTCGGGCGAGGCTCGCCGATTCCACGAGCAGGTCCTTGCTGATCGAGAACGGGGAGCACGGCGCGACGGCGATCCGCAGCATCGAGCCGAACGACGCGTCGTGGTACGTGTCGATCGCATCCGCGGTGGCGGTCAGGATGTCGTCGAGCTTCTCCACCACCTCGTCGGGAGGGAGCCCGCCGTCCGACACGCCCCGGTCCATCGACCCGCGGCAGGGGTGGAAACGCACTCCGATCCGCGCCGCCGCGTCGATCTCGGCGGCGAACAGATCGCCCCGTCCCTTCGGGAAGATGTAGTGGTGATCGGTGCTGGTGGTGCACCCGGACTTCGCGAGCCAGCCGAGCCCCGCCAGCGCGGCCCCGCCGACCACCTCGGCGTCCATCTTCGCCCATGGTCGGTACAGGGTCACGAGCCACTCGAAGAGGGTGCTGTCCTTCGCCAGTCCCTGCGACGCCCACTGGTACAGGTGGTGATGGGCATTGACCAGACCGGGCGTGACCAGTCCGCCACGCGCGTCGATGATCTCGGCGCCGGGAACGATCGGCGCAGGACCCGCGCCGATCGCGGTCACGAGCGGCCCGTCGACGACGATGTACCCGTGCGGGATCTCGGCACCGACCACGGGTGCGATGTAGGCGTTGGTGACGATGCGAACACTCATCGGGAATCGGCCCTTCGTGAGGCGGCGAGTCGGAGGGCGTCGAGAATTTTCTCGTAACCGGTGCAGCGGCAGAGGTTTCCGGCGAGGGCCTCGCGGATCTCCGCATCGGACGGATCGGGCACCCGCTCGACGAGGTCGTGCGCCTGGACCACCAGCCCGGGTGTGCAGAAGCCGCACTGGACGGCGCCGCACTCCACGAAGGCCTTCTGGATCGGGCCCAGCGCCTCCCCGTCGGAGAGTCCCTCCACGGTGCGCACGCGTCGACCTTCGACCTGGCCGGCCGCCACCAGGCACGAGCACACCGGCACGTCGTCGAGATAGACGGTGCAGGAACCGCACTCCCCCTGCTCGCACGCGTTCTTCGATCCGGGCAGGCCCATGCGCTCGCGCAACACGTAGAGAAGACTCTCGCCCTCCCACACGTCGTCCGCGCTCTGGTCGGTGCCGTTCACCGTGCAGTTCACTCTCATGCTCACGCCGCCTCTCCGTTGTTCCTGTGGTCGCGCCACGACCAGGCGAGAGTGCGTCTCGCCATGACCGCCAGCGCATGTCGCCGATAGTCGGCGGTACCGCGTACGTCGTCGATCGGGCTCGCCGCCTCACGGACCAGGTCGCCGAACCGGCGGGCGACGGCGTCGTCGAGCGGGCCGTCCCAGTCGAGTTCCGCAGCGAGAAATACCTCGGCGGCGGTGGCCCGCCGCGGCGTCGGGGCGGCCGAACCGATACCCGTGCCGACACGTCGCTCGGCCGGGAACAGGGCGAGCGAGAACGAACACACCGCGATGACCATGGCGTTGCGCGTGCCGACCTTCGAGAAGTACTGCGGCCCGGTGGCCGGCGGCACGTGGAACGCGCGGATCAACTCGTCCGGTTCCAGGCAGTGACGCTTGACGCCGACGTAGAACTCCTCGGCCGGAATCATGCGTGTGCCCCGAGCGGCCGACTCGGCCTCGACGATCGCGCCGCACGCGAGCAGCGGCGCGTGCAGATCGCCGGCGGGGGATGCGCCCCCGAGATTGCCGCCGACCGTCCCCCTGTTGCGGATCTGGGGCGAACCGACCGTGCGCGCGGCCTGCGCGATTCCCGGCAGCCGATCGCCCAGTTCGGCGATGATCCGCACGTACGGCATGCCGGCACCGACGCGGAGCGACCCGTCTGGATTTTCCTCCCAGGTGGTGAGCTCCGTGATCGGGTTCAGGTCGAGCAGCGCCGTCGGTCTGTGCAGATCGAAGTTCATCTCGACCATGACGTCGGTACCCCCCTGCACGGGGACGACATCGGGTCGATCGGCTGCGGCGGCGAGTGCGTCCGCCCAGGTCTGTGGCCGAAGAAAGTCCATGGGAGAAGTACACCCGCCCGCCGTCCGGCGGACGAGACGCAGGAACGACAGACTATGACCCGCATCACACGCGAAGCACTGTAGGTTCCTCCGAATGAAGGTGCACGACCTACTCGACATGCCCCATCTCGGACTCGACCCCCTCGTGTCCGACGACGGACGAGACACGGTCATCCGATGGGTCGTGACGACCGACATGCTCGATCCCGGTCGCTATCTCGAGGGCGGAGAACTGGTCCTCACCGGACTGATGTGGCACACGAGACCCGAGGATTCAGACGTCTTCGTCCGTGCGATCACCGGTGCCGGCGTCGCCGCACTGGCGGCCTCGTACGACGGCGTGGTGCCCGCCGATCTCGTCGAGTCGTGCCGCCGACACGGGCTGCCCCTGTTCCGGGTGTCCGCCGCCGTGGCCTTCGCGACGATCACGGAGAGCGTGGTGCGCTCGCTCTCGCGCGAGCGCGCGACCGATCTCCGGTCGGTCCTCGACCGGCACCGCCGCCTGGTGTCGGGCGCCGGCGCCGGGGACGGCATCGGGCCACTTCTCGACCTGGTGTCCGAGGATCTCGGACTGGAATGCTGGGTGCTCACCCCCGGCGGGCGCGTCGTGGCCTCGTCCCATCCGCTTCCCGACGAGATCCGTCCCGACGATCTGGCGCACGACTTCCTCACGGCACGAAGACTTCCCGTGGTGTCCCACGGCCTGTCCCTCCTCGCCGTCGACGGTGACCGGACGTCGCGCGTCGCCGACGCGATGGTGGCCTTCCGCAGCGACTGGCGCAGTTGGACTCCCGAGCGGCTCGCACTCGCCGAGGACGTGGCGTCGATCGTCGCGCTCGAACGTGAGCGCACCGACGACCGCCTCGGGTCGTCCGGACGCTCGGCGCACCAGCTGATCCGCGTGATCACCGCGGGCGGATCGGTCGCGGACACCCTCGCCCAGATGACGGTGGTCGGCCTCGACACCGACGCTCGGTACGCGGTGGTCGCCGCGGCCGTCGCGAGTGGCCCCCTCCGCCCCGGCGAACTCCGGGTGGTCCTGCGCGAGTTGCTCCCGAGCGGCGGCGCGATCGGTGTGACGGACGGTGAGGTGGTCGCGATCGTTCCCACCGACGACGACCTGACGCCGCGAGTGCGGTCGGGGATGGATCGCCTCGTTCCCGGACTTGCCGGCAGCGACGTCTCGCTCGGCGTCAGCAGCGCGGTGACGGCGGGCGAACTCCGCGGCGCCGTCGACGAAGCCAGGTATGCCCGCCGGCTCGCGGCCGGCCGCAGCGACGGGGTCCGCATCGTGGGGCACGACGAACTGGCGGATCTGGTGCTGCTCCTGGCGAGCGTGCCGGACGAGATGAGACGGCTGTTCCGCTCGCGTCTGCTGGATCCTGTCGTGGAGTACGACGACCGCCATCAGAGCGATCTCGTCCCGACTCTGCGAGCCTTCCTCGACTGCAACGGATCGTGGACGGCGTGCTCGACCCGGCTGCACCTGCACGTCAACTCGGTGCGCTACCGCATCCAGCGCATCGAGGAACTCACCGGTCGGGATCTCTCCGGACTCGAGGACCGCGTGAACTTCTATCTGGCACTGCGGATGTCGTGACGGCCGGGATCAGATCATGTCCTTGCGCGCCAACCACCGCATGATCGGCCAGCCGAGGAACACCGGGATCCAGCACGTGAGCACGCGATAGAGCAGAACGGACGGCACCGCGATGGTGGCGGGCAACCCGAACGCCGCCAGACCGCCGATGAGAGCGGCTTCCACGGCGCCGATGCCACCCGGCGTCGGGGCTGCGGAGGCGAGCGTCCCACCGATCATCGTGACGATGGTGACCGTGATGAAGGTGGTTCCCCCGCCGAACGCCTCGATGCTCACCCACAGCGCGAAGGCAGCACCGAGAGTGGTTGCGGCGCAGCCCAGCACGATGACGGTGAAGCGTGCCGGATGCCGCACGAGCTCCGAGAGGTCCGAGTAGACCTCCGCGAGCTGAGGCCGCACCGCGGTGCGCAGGAAGCGCCGCAGGGTGGGCACGAACAGGAAGGCGCCGAGGGCGCCGAACGCGACACCGGCGATGAGGTACAGGATCGTGGCGCTCGGGACGAAGCGGGACAGGTCGGCGGACTGGCCCGCCGCGACGCTGAACACCACGAGCAGCGTCACGTGCGAGATCACCTGCACCAGTTGCTGCAGAGCTACCGCGGCGGTCGAGCGCGTGAGCGTCAAACCGCCCTTCTGCAGGAAGCGGACGCTCAGCGCCAGTCCGCCGACACCCGCCGGAGTCGTCGTCGCCGCGAACGTGTTGGCCACCTGCATGATCGTCGTGTTCAGGAAACCCACGGCGCCCGAGGCGCACGCCCACAGCGCCGCGGCCGCTCCGAAATAGGTCGCGGCGGAGATCGCGAGACCGAGCAGTGCCCACCACCAGTTGATCGAGGCCAGCTCGGAGGCGAAGGTCGGGACCTGACTGATGAACGGATACGCGACGTAGACCAGCGCGATGAGCAGGACCAACTGCACGACCTGGTTACGCGAGAACCGCGTCACCTGCTCGGTGGCGATCGCCGAGGTCCCGGTCCGGGCCAGCACCGTGTCCCGCGTCGCCGTGAGCACCCCCTTGGCGTCGTGCACCGCCCGGCGCACGCGGGTCGGGATAGCGGACGGCGTCAGCCGGCGTGAGGCGGTGAGAACGTCCGCCGGGCCGAGCCTGTCGATCGCGGCGTCGACGGCGACGTCGGGCCCGTACAGCGATGCGGTGGTCAGCATCAGCTGCGCGGCGTCCGAGTGCAACTGGGCCTGCGACGCGCCGAGTTCCGCGGTGTCGAAGCCACCGAGCAACGCGGTGCCGTCCTCGTCGATCCGGATGTCGTCGACCCGGAGGTCTCCGTGCGAGATCTGCCGGGAGCGCAGCACTCCCAGAGTCCGCCACAGTGCGTGCGCATCCTCCGGACGCTCGGGGTCCACGCGCCGACCGCGGGGAACGCTGTGGGCGTACAGGACCCAGCCACGCTCGAGGGCCGACACCGCCGTCGGGACACAGGCCGCCACGCCCAGGTCGTTCAGCGCGATGCCCATCAACGCGCGATGCTCCACCGCGCGGCGCTGTGAGGCGTGCAGGGGCGGGCTCTCCGACGACCGCAGAGTCACCAGTCGGCGCAGCAGACGCAGGGCGCCGCGGCTGCGCTGATTGGGACCGAACAGCTCGACGACGACGTCGTGGCCCACCGGCCCGATCCGTCCCGAGAGCACCAGGGGACCCGAACCCGCCGGGCGCAGAACGACGAACCCGGCGATGTCGACTCCCCGGCGCTTCAGGGCACGGACGGCCTCGGCGAGCGGCACCTCGAGTGCCGGGGTGCCCACCACCCAGATCACGAGCGATCCGGCGAGCCACCCCACGGCGAGACCGAGCAGCGAGCGCGCGGGGACGACGGTGCTGATGAGCAGATGGATCGGGACGAAAGCCAGCAGCAGCACCCACCACGTCCGCTTCCAGCGGATCGGCAGCCCCGGGCCGGAGACGGTGAGCACGGCCGCGACGATGGCGATCCAGCGCGGATCGTCGAGGATCTGCGAGAGCAGGGTGTCCAGGCGCGTCGATTCGTCGATGTGCCACTTCGGCGCGGAGATCCCGCTGCCACTGACCGACAACGCCAGTGCGGCCACCACGGCCGCAGCGACGTAACCCGCGAGCAGCCGCCAGCGGCGTGCCGCCACCAGTCCGGCGAGCACGGTGAACGGAAGAGCCAGAATGGCGACGCCGTACACGAGATAGACGGCATTGGACTGGCTCGGGGTGAGCACGCCGACGATGTCGGAGATCGAGCGCTCCAGCGCTGTCCACTCGTTGCGGGTCACCAACGAACCGACGACGATCGCCCCCAGGACGATCGCCGCGGTCACGACCCGCAGGATGTCGCTCGTTCGCCGGGTCAACGGTTGCAGGACGCTCCCGGTGACCGGGATGTCTCTTCCGTCGACCAGCACACCGGCCAACCTATCGGAGCGGTGGGCCGCCGGCGGTGAGGCGCATCAGGTTCGGAAGCGATACCCCATGCCGGCCTCGGTCAGCAGGTGGCGTGGATGCGCCGGATCGGGCTCGAGTTTGCGCCGCAGCTGACCGAGATACACCCGGAGATAGTGGGTCTCGGTCTCGTACGCCGGACCCCACACCTCGCGCAGCAGTTCTCGCTGTCCGACCAGCTTGCCGCGGTGCCGCACCAGCATCTCGAGCATGCCCCACTCGGTGGGGGTGAGGTGGACCGGCTGCCCGTCGCGCGTCACCGATCTCGCGGCCAGATCCACGGTGAACGAGTCGGTCACGACGACCGCCTCGCCGTCGCCGTCCGCCGTGCGTGCGGCGCGCCGAACCGCGACGCGCAGCCGGGCGAGGAACTCGTCCATGCCGAACGGCTTGGTCACGTAGTCGTCCGCACCCGCGTCCAGCGCGTCGACCTTGTCGCCGGAGTCCGAACGGGCGGACAGCACGATCACGGGCACGGTGGTCCACCCGCGAAGTCCGGCGAGCACCTCCAGGCCGTCGAGATCCGGCAGACCCAGGTCGAGGACGATCACGTCCGGATGCCTCTCGGCGGCGGCGCGCAGAGCTCCCGCTCCGGTCGACGCCGTCGACACGTCGTAGCCCCGCACCCCGAGATTGATGCGCAGCGCCCGCAGCAACTGCGGCTCGTCGTCGACGACGAGGACACGGGTGGGCGGCGGTCCCGGCCGCGGCGTCTCGGTCGTTCCCCCGTCCTCGGTCACGACGCCGCCGGCAGGTCGACGGTGACGGTCAGCCCGCCGCCGACGGTGCGCTGCGTCGACACCGTGCCGTGCATGGCCTCGACGAAGCCGCGCACCACGGACAGTCCGAGGCCGACGCCGGTGGTGTTGTCGCGATCCCCGAGCCGCTGGAACGCGTCGAAGACGGTCTCCTCCGAGCCGTCCGCGATACCGGGCCCGTGGTCGGCCACGGCGAGCCGGACGCGGTCGTCGTCCACACGAGCGGACACGCGGATCTCGCCGTGGGGTGCGTACCGCACAGCGTTGTCGATCAGATTCGCCACCACTCGCTCCAGCAGACCCTCGTCCGCCAGCACCGACAGATCCCCCACCTCCACCTGCAGGCGGGACCGCGCCGGACCGACGGAGGCCGAGGCGCGGTGCACCACCTCGTCGAGGAACACACGCGCCGACACCGGCCGCACCACGCCGGCGGCCAGGCGCGAGGAGTCGAGCAGGTTCTCCACCAGCGCGGTGAGCTGATCCGCCGACTCCTCGACCGTCGCCAGCAACTCCGCGGTGTCCTCGGGCGAGAAGGTGACGTCCTCGCTGCGCAGACTCGAGGCGGCGGCCTTGACCGCGGCCAGCGGCGTCCTCAGGTCGTGTCCCACGGCGGACAGCAGTGCCCGCCGCAGTGTGTCCGACTCGACGGCGGCCGCGGCGGTGCTCGCCTCCGCGGCCAGTTCGCTCTGGCGGATCAAGCCGACCGCCTGATTGGCGACCGCCGTGAGGACACGCCGGTCGGTCGCGCGGGTGCGGTGCCCCGCGAGGACGAGGGCGTACTCCTCGTCGCCCACCTCCACCGCGGTGTCGGCGGCGTCCACGCTCGTGGGCGGGTTCTCCCCCACTGCACTGACGACGCCGTGCCCCGAGCGCAGCACCGCCACGGCGCGCTGCCCGTACGTCTCGCGCACCCGCTCGAGCAGAGCGGGCAGGTCGGCTCCACGCAGCACCGATCCGGCGAACAGCGCCAGCAGTTCCGCCTGTTGCGACGCGCTGCGGGCGTCCCGTGCCCGCCGGGCGGCCGCGTCGACGAGCACGGCCACCGCCACGGCGACGACGAGCAGCACCACTGTCGTCACGAAGTTGTCCGGTTCGGCGATGGTGAAGCTGTAGCGCGGATCGGTGAAGAAGTAGTTCAACAGCAGAGCCGAGAACAGTGCCGACAGCGCGGCCGGAGCGACACCGCCGAGCAGGGACACCGCCAGCACCACCACGAAGAACAGGGCGCTCTCACCGCCGAGTTCGAGGGAATCGTCGAACAGCGAGATGATCGCGGCCGCAAGTGCAGGAACCACGACCGACGCGGCCCACGCCAACGGGCGTCGCAACGCCGGCGCGGCAGTGCGTCTGATTCCGCGGCGCGCCTCCTCGTGAGTGACCATGTGCACGTCGATCTTGCCGGAATGCTGCACCACCGACGATCCGATGCCCTCGTCGAAGATGCGGGCCCACCGCGAGCGACGTGACGTCCCGAGCACCAGCTGTGTCGCGTTGACGCCCCGCGCGAACTCGAGAAGCGTCGCCGGAACATCGTCGCCGACGACGCTGTGCACGGAGGCACCGAGCGCGGTGGCCAGGGTACGGACCTTGCCCATGTGCGAGGCGGAGACACCGGAGAGTCCGTCGCCTCGGACCACATGCAGCACCATCAGTTCCGCGCTGGACTTGGCGGCGATTCGGCTCGCCCGGCGCAGCAGCGTCTCGGATTCGGGACCGCCGGTCACCGCGACAACGAGACGTTCTCGTGCTTCCCACATGTCCTTGATGGCGTTGTCCGCACGGTAGCGGGCCAGCGCCGCGTCGACCTGATCGGCCAGCCACAGCAGTGCCAGCTCCCGCAGCGCAGTGAGATTACCCCGTCGGAAGAAGTTGCTGAGCGCTGCGTCGACCTTCTCGGGCGCGTAGACGTTCCCGTGTGACAGCCTGCGCCGCAACGCTTCCGGGGTGATGTCGACCAGCTCGACCTGGGCTGCGGCCCGCACGATGGCGTCGGGAACCGTCTCCCGTTGCACCACACCGGTAATGCGCTGGACCACGTCGTTGAGACTCTCGAGGTGCTGCACGTTCAGAGTCGACACCACGTCGATCCCGGCGGCCAGAAACTCCTCGACATCCTGCCAGCGCTTGGCGTTACGACTGCCCGGAGTGTTCGTGTGGGCCAGTTCGTCGACGAGCACCAATTCCGGCATTCTGGCCAAGACGCCGTCGACGTCGAGTTCGGGCACCGAGGCTCCGCGATACTCGACCATTTTCGGCGCCAGTACCGCGATGCCGTCCAGCATCTCTGCCGTTCGAGTGCGTCCGTGAGTCTCGACGACACCGGCGACGACGTCACACCCGCGGGACTGGCGACGGTGCGCCTCGCCGAGCATCGCGAACGTCTTTCCCACGCCCGGCGCCGCGCCGAGATAGATACGCAGTTCTCCCCTGCCCCCCGGAGTCGTGCGTTCGTCTGCGGCGTCGGCGTGCATGCTCACCTGCTCATCATCCACCCGTGGTCGAGCAGTCGGGTGCAGTCAGTCCCAGGTCGACGTTAAGCGTGGCGACGTTCACCACCGATTGTCCGAGGAAACCGAGCTGCCGACCGTCGGTGTTCTCCGCGACCAGCGTGCGCACCTCGTCCTGTGATTTCCCTGTTGCTGCCGCCACGCGGGCGACCTGAAGCTCTGCATACGCCGGACTGATGTCCGGGTCGATACCCGAACCCGAACCCGTCACCGCGTCGACGGGCACCGCCGCCGGATCGACGTTCTCACGCTCGGCGATCGCAGCGCGACGTTGCTCGATGAACGACGCGAGAGTGTCACTGCTCGGACCCTGGTTCAGAGGGAGAGCGGCGGAGGGGTCGCCCGCGGCAAAGGCGTCGTCATCGGCGACCGACCCCGTGACGCGCGTGTGGAAATACGGATCGGGTTGTCCGTCTGCGACAGTGGTGTCGACGCCGATGAGCGAGCTGCCGACAACACATCCCGAGGCATCGCGGATGGGTGAGCCTTCCGCCGAATCGGACCCGATCCGGCTGACCGCCCACACCGCAGCCGGGTACCCGATGCCGAGAAGTACCGTCAACGCCAACAGGACCGTGAACCCGGCGACGACCTGTTTGAAGAACACCGAAGTAATACGCATTGCTAGCCCATTCCAGGAATAAGTCGGACCACGAGGTCGATCAGCCAGATGCCGACGAAGGGCGAGATCACGCCTCCGACGCCATAGACGGCGAGGTTGCGGCCGAGCAGTGTCGACGCGGTGGACGGCGTGTACCGAACACCTTTCAGCGCAAGGGGAATCAGCGCCACGATGACCAGTGCGTTGAACACCACGGCCGAGACGATCGCTGATTGTGGAGTTGCCAGCCGCATGATGTTCAGCGTGTCGAGCTGGGGATACACCGTGGAGAACATTGCCGGCAGGATCGCGAAGTACTTGGCGAGGTCGTTCGCCAACGAGAACGTGGTGAGCGCTCCGCGGGTGATGAGGAGTTGCTTTCCGACCTCGACCACCTCGATCAATTTGGTGGGATCGGAATCGAGATCCACCATGTTGCCCGCCTCTTTCGCTGCGGACGTGCCGGTGTTCATTGCCACGCCTACGTCGGCCTGAGCCAGCGCGGGAGCGTCGTTGGTGCCATCCCCCGTCATTGCGACCAGCCGACCACCGTTCTGTTCACGGCGGATCAATGCGAGTTTGTCTTCCGGTGTCGCTTCGGCGAGGAAATCGTCGACCCCGGCTTCCGCAGCGATGGCCCGAGCGGTGAGGGGGTTGTCACCGGTCACCATCACGGTCCGAATGCCCATGGCGCGCAACCGTTCGAATCGTTCGGCGATGTGAGGCTTGACCACATCGGACAACTCGACGACTCCGAGAACTCGGGCGCTCGAACCGGATTCGGCGACCGCAACGACGAGCGGAGTACCGCCCGCTTCGGACACCGACTCGACCGAATCACGTACCGCAGTGTCGGTGGCGTCGCCACTGCGTTCACGGACCCAGGCGAACACGCTGTCGGAGGCGCCCTTTCGGATCTGCCGACCGTCGACGTCCAGCCCACTCATGCGGGTCTGAGCGGTGAACGGAACGAACTCACCCCCTGCTGCGGGATCTGCTTCCCCGCCGAAGTCGCGTGCGACGAGTTCGACGATGCTGCGTCCCTCGGGTGTTCCGTCAGCGAGCGAAGACAGGCGAGCCGCATCGGCGAGTTCCCGAACCTCGACCCCTGGTGCCGGATGCAGTGCCGTGGCTCTGCGATTTCCGAAGGTGATCGTGCCGGTCTTGTCCATCAGCAGGGTGTCGATGTCACCGGCGGCCTCGACCGCGCGGCCCGACATGGCGAGAACGTTGCGCTGCACCAGTCGGTCCATGCCGGCGATGCCGATGGCGGACAGGAGTGCGCCGATGGTCGTCGGGATCAGGCAGACGAGAAGTGCGATGAGCTTGACCGGATCCTGCGCCGACCCCGCGTAGATGCTCATGGGACCGATGGCCACGACGGCAAGCAAGAACACGATGGTCAGGGACGCGAGCAGGATGTTGAGAGCGATCTCGTTCGGAGTCTTCTGTCGCGACGCACCCTCGACGAGCGCGATCATCCGGTCGACGAACGTCTCACCCTGTGCGGCGGTGATCTTCACGACGATCCGGTCCGACAGCACGGTGGTGCCGCCGGTGACGGCGCTTCGGTCACCGCCCGATTCACGCACCACCGGTGCGGATTCACCCGTGATGGCGGATTCGTCCACCGATGCGATGCCGTCGACCACGTCACCGTCACCAGGAATGACTTCCCCTGCGGTGACGACCACCTCGTCACCGACCTTCAGTTCGGTGCCGGGCACGCTCTCGACGGACCCGTCGGGCAGCCGACGATTGGCAAGCGTGTCCCGTTTGACGTTGCGCAGACTGGCCGCCTGGGCCTTGCCGCGACCCTCGGCAACGGACTCGGCGAGGTTCGCGAACAACACGGTGAACCAGAGCCACCCGGTGACGAGCCAGGAAAACACCGACGGGTCGGCGATCGCCATGACAGTGGTGATGACCGAGCCGACCAGAACGACGAACATGACCGGGTTGCGGGCCTGGTGACGCGGATCGAGCTTGCGGAATGCGGTGGGTAACGAGGTCCACAGCTGTGTGGGGCTGAAGTAGCCGGACTTGACGGGAGCCGGCGCGCCGTTGTCGGGTGTCGCCTCCGACAGAGTGGGATGGTCGTTGACGAGGGTCATTGCAAAGCCTCCGCGAAGGGGCCCAGCGCGAGCGCTGGGAAGAATGTGAGCGCAGCGACGAGGACGATCGTGCCGGTGAGAAGGCCGGTGAACAGCAGTCCCGTGGTGGGCAGGGTGCCGGGTCCAGCCGGACTTCGACGCTTGGTGACCAGTGAGCCGGCCAGGGCCAGAACGAATACGATCGGAAGGAACCGGCCCAGCAGCATCGCGATGCCAAGGGAGGTCTGGAACCAGTCGTTGGTCACGGTCAGTCCGCCGAACGCACTTCCGTTGTTGTTCGACGCGGACGCGTAGGCGTAGAGCACCTCGCTGAATCCGTGGATCGAACCCGGAGTTCCGGGGTCCCCGCTGTTGCCGAGCGCTCCGCTCGTGGAACCCAGGATCACCGTGATACCGGTCCCGATCAGAACGAGCGCCGGCATGACGAGCACCGACAGTGCCGCCATGGTGATCTCGCGTTTGCCGAGCTTCTTACCGAGGTACTCCGGCGTGCGTCCCACCAGGAGCCCACCGACGAACACGGCGATGATGGCCAGGACCAGCATTCCGTAGAGGCCGGTCCCGACTCCGCCGGGAGCGACCTCACCGAAAAGCATGTTGAGGATGACGACTCCACCGCCCAGGGGCGACATCGAGTCGTGCGCCGAATTCACTGCGCCGGTCGAGGTTCCCGTGGTGCTGACTGCCCACAGGGCGGACGCGGGGATGCCGAAACGCTGTTCCTTACCCTCCATCATGGCGCCCGCGGCCTGCGCGGCGACACCGCGAGTACCGGATTCCGCCGCAAGGGTCACGGCGAGAACGGCGCCCCACAGCAGCGTCATGACGGCGAGGATCGACAGACCCTGCTTACGTTCTCCGACAAGGGTTCCGAAGGTTCGCGTCAACGCGACTGGGATCAACAACAGGGCGATGATCTCGACGATGTTGGACAACGGCGTCGGGTTCTCGAACGGGTGCGCCGAGTTGGCTGCCAGGATTCCGCCGCCGTTGGTGCCGAGCTCTTTGATCGCTTCCTGAGAGGCGACGGGAGCGAGAGCATTCGTGATCGAGCTACCGTCCAGACCCGTCGACGCGAAGCTGCTGTGGAACGACATGACCACGCCCTGCGTCAGCAGGATCAGCGCCACGACGAACGACAACGGCAGCAGGATCCGAAGTACGCCGCGTGTGAGATCGACCCAGAAGTTTCCGAGTTCGCCTCCACTGCGCACACGAACGAACCCGCGGATCACTGCAACCGCCACGGCCAATCCCACTGCGGCAGAGACGAAATTCTGCACTGCGAGGCCGAGCGGTTGCGTGAGGTTGCTCATCGTTGTCTCGGGTGAATACGACTGCCAGTTGGTGTTGGTCACGAAGGAGATGGCGGTGTTGAACGCAACCGACGGGCTGACACCGGGCAGCGAATTGTTCAGCGGCAGAACACCTTGAACGCGTTGGAGGGCATAGAGGAAGAAGACGCCGGCCGCAGAGAAGCCCAGCAGCGACAAGGCGTAGCCGACCCACGTCTGTTCCGAGCGGGGGTCGATCCGGCACACGCGATAGAGCAGGGATTCCACCCGCCAGTCCGCTGTTGCCGATACCGACCTGCTCGTCGGCTGCGGAGGGTCGAGAGCAGTGGTCGTGGTGATCGTCGATCCCTCTGCCTGGTTCGCGGCAGAGCTGACCAATTCTTCACGAGCACGTGCATCTCGCGGGGTGGTGAACACGCGCGCCATGTAGTCGCCGAGTGGAACGTAGGCGGCAGCGAGCACGATCACGACGGCCGCGATCTGCACGCCGGCCGCAAGTGCGGGGGTCACGGCTCAGAACCTTTCGGGGTCGAGCAACGCGATCAGCAGGTACACCGCAAGTGCCGCGGACACCACGATCAAGATCACGCTCTCGATTCCGGCGGCGGTCATGCGGATCGCCCGAGTCGAAGAACGGTGAATACCAGCACAGTGAAACCTGCTGCGGCGGTGAGTAGATAGGCCAGGTCAGCCATGGATGCAATCCTCGTGAAACGGCGACGAACTGCCGGCGGTTGCTCGGCAGCTACGCCAGCGTCCACCCCCTACGCGCCCATCTCGGCCTCACTGACACTCTGTTGACGCTGCGAGCAGGCGTTTTTATGAGATCTTTACGACCGACGTGCCGGGAGTCGCCCTACCCCCGCCGAACCCTCGGCGCCGGCTGACACTTCGGACAGCTGAAGGACGACCGATTCATGAACTTCTCGCGGCGGATGGGAGCGCCGCAGCGAGGGCACGGGAGTCCCTCCTGGCCGTATGCGGCCAGTGACCGGTCGAAGTACCCCGACTGACCGTTCACGTTGACGTACAGCGCGTCGAACGAGGTGCCGCCCTGCGCCAGTGCCTCCCCCATGACAGCGTGCGCGTTGTTCAGCAACCTGCGCAGCGCCGGGCGAGTCAGTGAATCGGTGAGTCGATTGCCGTGGATCTTGCTGCGCCACAACGACTCGTCGGCGTAGATGTTGCCCACGCCCGACACGACGGTCTGATCGAGGAGCGCGCGCTTGATCTCGGTGTGCTTCCCCCGCATCGCCGTCACCACGGACTCCGCGTCGAACTGGGGGTCGAGTGGGTCGCGGGCGATGTGCGCCACGGGAACCGGGACCCGGGAGCCGTCGACCTCCACGAGGTCGGCGACGGCCCACCCGCCGAACGTCCGCTGATCGACGAATCGCAGATCCGTGCCGCTGCCCAGTCGGGCGCGGATGCGGAGATGCTTCTCGTCGGGTGCGTCCGCGGGCTGGACGAGCATCTGCCCGCTCATGCCCAGGTGCACCACGATCGACTCGAGCGGCCCGGTCGCGTCGTCGTTCGCGGCGACCACGAGCCAGAGGTACTTGCCACGGCGCTCGGCGGACACGACGGTGGTGCCGGCCAGTCGCGACTGGAGATCGAGACTTCCCTCGAGATGCCGTCGAGCGGCACGCGGATGAAGGACCTCGATGTCGACGAGGGTCTCCCCCACGACGTGCGACGCGAGTCCGCGTCGCACCACCTCGACCTCGGGAAGTTCAGGCATTCCGGTCGGACGACATCTCCGGGGTCGGGCCGGCGATCAGCGCTGCGGAGGCCGATTCACTGAGAGCGTTCCAGG
This sequence comes from Rhodococcus sp. SORGH_AS_0301, assembly GCF_030818285.1. Taxonomy (NCBI): domain Bacteria; kingdom Bacillati; phylum Actinomycetota; class Actinomycetes; order Mycobacteriales; family Nocardiaceae; genus Rhodococcus; species Rhodococcus sp. SORGH_AS_0301. Next base: position 1,405,260 of record NZ_JAUTAC010000002.1, on the reverse strand, counting down.
CCGCGCTGGCGGCACGCTGCTCGGCTTCCTTCTTCGAGCGACCCACGCCCTGCCCGTGCGGCGATCCGCCGACAAGCACGGTGGCCGTGAACTCCTTGTCGTGGTCCGGTCCCGTCGCGGTGATCTCGTACGCGGGAACACCGAGACCCTTCTCGGCCGTGAGCTCCTGCAGGCTGGTCTTCCAGTCGAGGCCGGCACCGAGACGCGGTCCACGCTCGAGCAACGCGTCGAACAGACGCAGCACCACCTCGCGTGCGACGTCGATGCCGTGCTCGACGTGGATGGCGCCGAGAAGCGATTCCATGCCGTCCGCGAGGATCGACGGCTTGTCGCGCCCACCGGTCATCTCCTCGCCCTTGCCCAGAAGCAGGTGCGCACCGAGTCCGCCGTCACCCAGTTGGCGAGCCACCTCGGCGAGCGCGTGCATGTTGACCACGCTCGCGCGGATCTTGGCCAGCTCGCCCTCCGACTTGTCGGGGTGGGCGCTGTACAGCTGCTCGGTGATGCTCAGACCCAGAACGGAATCTCCGAGGAACTCGAGGCGTTCGTTCGTGGGCAGCCCACCGTTCTCGTACGCGTACGAGCGGTGGGTGAGAGCGTGGACGAGCAGGTCGTGGTCCAGAGACACGCCAAGAGCGGCGAGAAGCGATGCATGATCGTCCTCGCCGCTCCGGTCTGTCGCTGGCGACTGTGAGGTCACCGTCAGACTGCCGCGGTGACCTGGCGACCCTTGTAGGTGCCGCAGTTCGGGCACACCGTGTGGGGCAGGGTCTTCTCGCCGCACCCGCGGTTGGGGCAGGTGATGAGGGTGGGTGCAGTGGTCTTCCACTGGCTGCGTCGCGATCGGGTGTTGGACCGCGACATCTTGCGCTTCGGAACAGCCACTTCTACTTCTCCTCGTACTCGTTCGGTGCAATGTCGTGCTGGTGAAGCACGGGTCGTGCAGGCGCAGGGTGCGCCGGCCGACTAGGTCTGGTCGGTGTCGGTCTGCAGCTTCGCCGCGAGACCGGCCCAGCGAGGATCAATTGTCTCATGCGCATGACCCGGTTCCGCAATCGACAGGCGGATGCCGCACTCCGGGCACAGTCCCTGGCAGTCCTCGGTGCACAGGGGTCGCAGCGGCAGGGTGAGCCCCGCCACGTCCACGATCAGTGGTTCGAGATCGATCGCGTCGTCCTCGACCCGGTAGAGATCGTCCTCGTCCGTGGTGGCCTCGGTGACGCTGTTCGGGTACGCGTACAGCTCCGTGAGGTGGAGCTGCACGTGTGACGTGAACGGCTCGAGGCACCGCGAGCACTCACCGACGGTGTCGGCGTCGACCGTGCCGCTGACGAGCACACCCTCGGACACGGACTCGAACCGGAGATCGAGATCGATGTCGGCCCCCTCCTGGATCGCGATCAGGTCCAGACCGATGCGCGACGGGGAGGGAACGGTGCGAGCGACCGGCATCATCGACCCTGCGCGGCGACCCAGACGACGGGTGTCCACCACCAGCCCCGAGACGGGTTCGGCGGAGTGGCGACGAGCAGCGGGAGACAACGAACGATCCTTTCACGGGCGGTGCGGGCAACCACTCCACGATACGGGAGCGTCAGGTCAGCGCCAAATCACACCAGCCCACCCTGCGAGGAGGGATCTGCGTGGCGGTCAGTAGCGCGAGCGGCCCTCACCACGCGAGTCGGCGAAATCGGTGTCGTAACTCGGAACGCCACTGCCGGTGCGGAGCTGCTGCCGTCCCCGACCGACGGACCGCAACGTGCCGGAGAGAATCTCCTCGAACTCCGCGAACTTCGTGTCGACGTAGAGGTCGCACTCGGTACGCAGACGATCGGACTCGGCGTGCGCCGCGTCGATGACCCGAGCGGACTCCGCGTGCGCGGACTGCACCACCTCGGTCTGCGAGACCAGGCGCTCCTGTTCGGCGAGACCCTCGGCGACGGAACGCTCGTAGGCCGCCTTGCCGGCGTCGATCGAGCGAGCGGACTCGACGCGGCCGCGCTCGGTCAGCGTCTCGTACTCGTGCTCCGCGTCCGCGATGGTGGCGTCGGCGCGCGCGGTGGCGTCGGCGACGAGGCTCTCGGCGTGCGCGGTGGCCTCGGCGACCATCCGGTCGGCGTGGGCCTTCGCGTCGGCCAGGAGTCGATCGGCCTCGTCCCGCGCGTTCTCCACCGTGCTGGTGGCTTCCGCGTCGGCCGACGAGATCGTCTTCTCGGCACCGGTCCGTGCGTCCGACACCAGCTTGTCGCGGTGGTCCAGCACGTCCTGCGCGTCGTCGAGCTCACCCGGAATGGCGTCTCGGACGTCGTCCAGCAGCTCCAGCACATCACCACGCGGGACGACGCATCCCGCGGTCATCGGGACGCCGCGCGCCTCCTCGACGATCGCGACGAGCTCGTCGAGCGCCTCGAATACCCGGTACACCGTGCTCGGCCCTCACTTCGATCGACAGTCTCTGAGTTCGGCGACCACACCCGTCGGGCGCGATCTCCGGTGTCAGTGTGCCCGGTACGCGCACCGGTCCGCACGATTGTCCCCCGGTGTGTCGCCGTCCGGCCCGGTCAGGAGCGCTCGGCGAGCCGGGCCAGCAGTCGGTCGTGCACGGCGGCCGGGACCATCGTCGTGACGTCTCCGCCCAATCGCGCGATCTCCTTGATGAGCGAGCTCGACAGGCTGCTGTGCACCGGGTCGGTTCCGAGGAACACTGTGTCCACGCCGGTGAGTCGCCGGTTCATCTGCGCCATCTGCACCTCGTAGTCGAAGTCGGCGGCGTTGCGCAGACCCTTGACGATGGCGGTGGCCCCGGACTCCGACGCGAAGTCGACGAGCAACCCCTGCCACGTCGCGACGCGCACACCCTGCAGATGAGTGGTGGCCTGCGCCAGCATCTCGACCCGTTCGTCGACGGTGAAGAGTCCACTCTTGTTGGGGTTCACCACCACCGTGACGATGACCTCGTCGAATTGCGTTGCGACGCGCGAGATCACGTCGAGATGACCGTTGTGGATCGGATCGAAGGATCCCGGGACCAGGGCGCGGCTCATGGTGGGTGAACGTATCAGCTTCCCCGTGCGGGGTGCTCGATCTGCGCGACCTCGAACCGGGCCATGTCGATGCGAGCCTCGCCGTAGCGCTTGGCCTTCAGTTCGACGAGCCCGGCGGGCCACACCGTTGCGGGCGAGCGCGAGGACCGCTCGACGACCACGAGGGCGTCCTCGGCGAGCCACTCGCCCTCGACGAGTCGGTCCAACACCGAGGACACGGCGCCGTCCGACACGGAGTACGGAGGATCGGCGAGCACGAGGTCGTAGCGGCGCTCCGGTGTCCCGCCGACGACGGCTGCGACGGGCGCAATACGCACCTGCGCTCCCGGCAGTCCCACGGATTCGATGTTCCGGGCGACCACGGCCGCCGCGCGCGCGTCGTTCTCGACGAGGAGGACGTGCTCGGCTCCGCGCGAGAGCGCTTCGAGGCCGAGAGCGCCCGATCCCGCGTACAGGTCCAGCACCGACGCACCGTCGAGGTACATCCGGCTCTCGAGCGCACTGAAGAGCGCCTCTCGGACCCGGTCCGCGGTGGGTCTGGTGCCGCGGGACGGCACGACGAGCGAACGCCCGCCGGCCGTCCCGGCCACGATCCTGGTCACTGCGAGAACCCTGTCAGGAGCGGTCGGTGGTGTCGCCGACGGCGATGACGCAGATCAGGTCCCCGCCCTCGACCTGCGCGACACCGGACAGAGCCAGACGGGTGACGGTGCCCGCCCGCGGCGCGGTGACGGCTGCTTCCATCTTCATCGCCTCGATCGTCGCCACCGTCTCCCCCGCCGACACCGACTGCCCCACCTCCGCGGTCAACGTCACCACACCCGCGAACGGCGCCGCCAGATGCGACGGATCGGACCGGTCCGCCTTCTCCGTCGTCGGCGCATCCGCCGAGATCGACCGGTCCCGCACCGACACCGGCCGCAACTGACCGTTCAGGATGCACATCACCGTCCGCATCCCCGCCTCGTCCGGCTCCGAGATCGCCTCCAACCCGATCAGCAGATCCACACCCTTCTCCAGGCGCACCCGATGCTCGTCGCCCTGACGCAATCCGTAGAAGAACTGATTCGCCGACAACCCCGAGGTGTCCCCGTACTTCTCCCGGTGCTCCGCCAACTCCTTCGCCGGCCCCGGGAACAACAGATGATTGAGACGATCACGCCGCTCCGCACTGGTGCCGGAGAGCAGCACCTCGTCCTGCGTCGTCAACGTCGCCTCCCCACGCCCGGCGCCGCGCCCCGCCAACGCGGTGGTGCGGAACGGCTCCGGCCACCCACCGGCCGGGGTGCCCAGATCGCCGCGCAGGAACCCGATCACCGAATCGGGAATATCGAACTTCCCCGGATCCGCCGCGAAGTCCTCCATCGACACCCCCGCCCCCACCAGGTGCAACGCCAGATCGCCCACCACCTTCGACGACGGCGTCACCTTGATCAACCGGCCCAACAACCGATCCGCATCCGCGTACGCCTTCTCCACGTCCTCGAACCGATCCCCCAGACCCAACGCGATGGCCTGCTGACGCAGATTCGACAGCTGCCCACCCGGAATCTCGTGCGTGTAGACCCGCCCGGTCGGAGCGGGGAGCCCGGACTCGAACGGGGCGTACACCTTCCGGATCGCCTCCCAGTACGGCTCCAGATCGCACACCGCCGCCAGATCCAACCCGGTGTCCCGCTCGGTGTGCGCCGCCGCCGCCACGATCGCCGACAACGCCGGCTGACTGGTCGTGCCCGCCATCGACGCCGACGCCCCGTCCACAGCGTCCGCCCCGGCCTCCCACGCCGCCAGGTACGTCGCCAACTGACCACCCGGAGTGTCGTGGGTGTGCACGTGCACCGGCAGATCGAAATTCTTGCGCAGCGCCGTCACCAACGTCGCCGCCGCCGGCGCCCGCAGAAGCCCCGCCATGTCCTTGATCGCCAACACGTGCGCGCCGGCGTCGACGATCTGCTCCGCCAACCGCAGGTAATAGTCCAGCGTGTAGAGCTTCTCGCCGGGGTTCGACAGATCACCGGTGTACGACATCGCCACCTCGGCGATCGTCGTGCCGGTCTCGCGGACGGCGTCGATCGCCGGGCGCATCTGATCGACGTTGTTCAGCGCGTCGAAGATGCGGAAGATGTCCACACCCGTCGCCGCCGCTTCCTCGACGAATGCTGTCGTCACCCGCTCCGGGTAGGGGGTGTAGCCGACGGTGTTACGCCCGCGCAGCAACATCTGCAGGGCGATGTTCGGCACCGCCTCCCGCAGCGCCGCCAACCGCTCCCACGGATCCTCGTGCAGGAACCGCAGCGCCACGTCGTACGTCGCACCGCCCCAGCACTCGATCGACAACAGTTCGGGTGTGGTCCGCGCGACGTAGGGGGCGACCATCAGCAGTCCCGAGGTCCGCACGCGCGTGGCCAACAACGACTGGTGGGCGTCGCGGAACGTGGTGTCGGTGACGCCCAACGCCTTTCGCTGACGCAGGTCGCGGGCGAAACCCTCGGGACCGAGCTCGAGCAGCCGCTGCCGAGACCCGTCGCGCGGCGCGACGGACAGATCGATGTCCGGCAGCTTGTCCTGTGGGTAGACCGTGCTCGGACGCTCGCCGTGCGGCTTGTTCACCGTCACGTCCGCGAGGTAGGTCAGGATCTTGGTACCGCGATCGCCGGACGACCGCGCCGTCAACAGCTCGGGTCGCTCCTCGATGAACGACGTAGTGACGTTGCCCGCACGGAAGTCCTCGTCCTGCAGAAGTCCCTGCAGGAAGCCGATGTTCGTCGAGACACCGCGGATACGGAACTCCGCCAACGCCCGCCGCGACCGCGCCACCGCGTCCTCGAACGTGCGACCACGGCAGGTGAGCTTCACCAGCATCGAGTCGAAGTACGCCGACACCTCCGCACCCAACGTCGTCCCGCCGTCGAGACGGATGCCCGCACCGCCCGGCGTCCGATACGCGGTGATACGGCCGGTGTCCGGGCGGAACCCGTTCGCCGGGTCCTCCGTCGTGATGCGGCACTGCATCGCCGCACCCCGGATCCGGATGTCCTCCTGCCGCAACCCCAGATCCTCGAGTGACTCCCCCGAGGCGATCCGCAACTGCGACTGCACCAGGTCGACATCGGTGATCTCCTCGGTCACCGTGTGCTCGACCTGGATCCGCGGATTCATCTCGATGAACACATGGTTACCGTCCCGGTCCACCAGGAACTCCACCGTGCCCGCACACGAGTACCCGATCTTCCGCGCGAACGCCACAGCGTCACTGCACAACCGGGCACGAAGCTCGTCCGAGATGTTCGGCGCCGGCGCCAGCTCCACCACCTTCTGGTGACGGCGCTGCACCGAGCAGTCACGCTCGAAGAGATGGATCACATCGCCGTGGGTGTCCGCGAGAATCTGCACCTCGATGTGCCGCGGCTCGACCACCGCCTGCTCCAGGAACACCGTCGCATCACCGAACGCCGACTCCGCCTCCCGCGCCGCCGCCTCGATCGCCGCACGCAACCCCGACGGCTCCGCAACCCGCCGCATACCGCGGCCACCACCGCCCGCGACCGCTTTGACGAACACCGGGAACGTCATCGACTCCGACGCCGCCACCAACGCATCGACGTCCGTCGACGGCTCCGACGACGCCAACACCGGCAACCCGGCATCCTTCGCCGCCGCGATCGCCCGCGCCTTGTTCCCCGTCAGCTCCAACACCTCCGCCGACGGACCCACGAACGTGATCCCCGCCGCCGCACACGCCGCCGCCAACTCCGGATTCTCCGACAGGAACCCGTACCCCGGATAGATCGCGTCCGCACCCGCACGCACCGCCGCGTCGACGATCAGATCCACCGACAGGTAGTTGCGCACCGGATGCCCCGGCTCACCGATCTCGTACGCCTCGTCGGCCTTCGTCCGATGCACCGAATTGCGGTCCTCGAACGGGAACACCGCCACCGTCTGCGCCTCGAGTTCATACGCCGCACGGAACGCACGGATCGCGATCTCGCCGCGATTTGCCACCAGCACCTTGGAGAACATTCCGGTCAACCTACCTTCAGTACGGGCGAGACGGAGCTATGACTTGTCCAGATATGAGACATGTGCGGAACGCAGCGAGCAGCCGTCGTGGTGCCGGGACAGTAGCGCCGATCACGTCCACGCCGCTCGCATCTCCTATGCAGAAATGTCGGCGGAGAGATTCGCGGCGGCCCACGTCATGTGTTCCGCCACCGAGGCGCTGGCAGCCGCGCCGTCGCCCGATCCGATCGCCTCGACGATGCGGCGGTGTCGGTCGGTGTCCATGTTCCCGACCGCGCGAGACTTGCCGGCCCACATGATGGACATGCGGATCGAACCCTCGAGGGACGTCCACGAGTGCACCAGGGTCTCGTTGCCGGTGAGCCGGCAGAGCAGTCGGTGGAAACTGAGATCGGACTCGATCCGGGCTTCGAGATCACCGTCACCGGCGGCGTCCATCAGGTCGAGCGCGCTCGACAGGCCGGCGACCGACTCCTGCCGGTCGTCTCGCTCCGCGAGCAGTGCGGCAGCGGTGGACTCGAGCGCGGCGCGCACGACGAAGATGTCCCTGATCTCCTTGTCGTCCAGATGCCGCACGTACAGCCGACCCCGAGCGCCGATGACGGCGAGCCCCTCCTGCTGAAGCTGCCGCAGGGCCTCGCGCAACGTGCCTCGGCTGATCTGCAGGCGCTCCGACAACTCCGTCTCCACCAGCGCGGAACTCGGACGCAGCTCGCCACTGGTGATGGCCCGACGCAGCGCGTCGAGAGCCTGATCGCGCAGATTCGTCTTCTGCAACCCCAGGAGCGTGGCGGGCTGTGCGGCCATGGAGACCTCCTCGAAACGGTGATGTCGACAGCTGCCGGTCGACAGTGATCTCAGGGTAACGGCCGCCCGTGTCGATCCGGCACTGCTCACCGCAACGCCGCGAGAACACGCTCCTCGATGCGGTCGGTGGACAACCCGTAACGATCGTGGAGCGTGGGGAGTGCGCCGGCGGCCAGGAACTCGTCGGGCAGCGCGATGGGAGTCACCTGACGCACCGTGCCGGACTCGACGCACGCCGAGGCGACCGTCTCGAAGAGCCCACCGATGCGGGTGTGGTTCTCGAGGGTGAAGGCGGCCCGGTCCGTCGAGAGTTCACGCAGGACGGTCTCCGCGTCGAACGGTTTGATCGTCGCCACGTGCACCACCGACACGTCCACCCTGTGCTTCGCGAGTCGCTCGGCGGCCTGGAGCGCACGCATGGTCATCAGACCGGACGACACCAGCACGACGTCGTTGCCCGGTCGAATGACCTTGGCCTTGCCCAGTTCGAAGGTGTAGTCGTACTCGTCGAGTACCGATGCGACCTTCCCGCGGAGCAACCGGAGGTAGGTCGGGCCCGGAGTCGCGGCGAGCTGGGGAACGGCCTGCTCGATGTCCACGGCATCGCACGGGTCGACGATGGTGAGGTTCGGCATTCCGCGGAAGATCGCCATGTCCTCGGTCGCCTGGTGACTCGGCCCGTAGCCGGTGGTGAGACCCGGGAGTCCCCCGACGATGTTGACGTTCAGATTCGGCTCGGCCGCGTCGAGGCACAGGAAGTCGTACGCGCGGCGCGCCGCGAAGACCGAGTAGGTGGACGCGAAAGGAACCAGGCCGGTCTCCGCCATGCCCGCCGCGGCGCCGAACAGCAATTGCTCCGCCATCCCCATCTGGAAGAAACGGTCGGGGAAGGCCTGCGCGAAGATGTGCATGTCGGTGTACTTCGCCAGGTCGGCGCTGAGGCCGACGATACGCGAATCCTGTTCCGCTGCAAGGACGAGCGCGTGTCCGAACGGGGCCGCCGTGGTGCGCTGACCCTCGTCGACGAACGAGGCGATCATCGCCGACGTCTTGAGCTTGGGGGCGGATGCGGTGGTCATGAGTGGTCTCCCTCGTGAAATTCTGCGTCGTGGAAGCGAGCGGTGAGCTGATCCCGGCACACGCTCCACTCGTCCTCGTCGATACGCATGAAGTGCGCCTTCTCGCGGGTCTCGAGCATGGGTACGCCGAACCCGATCCGCGTGTCGCACACGACGACCGACGGGGTGCCGGTCGGCGACGTCCGCGCCGCGATGTCGTCCAGGGCGTCCAGCAACGCGCCCGCGTCGTTGCCGTCGACACGGTGGACGGACCATCCCGCGGCCGCCCACTTGTCCTGCACCGGTTCGATGCCCAGGACTCCCGCGGTGGGTCCGTCGGCCTGCAGTGCGTTCATGTCGACGAGTGCGACGAGGTTGCCCAGTCGGTGATGAGCGGCTCCCATCGCGGCCTCCCACGTGGAGCCCTCGTCCAGTTCCCCGTCCGACAGGAAGTTGAACACGAGCGACGGCGACCCCTGGTGGCGCAGTCCCAGAGCCATTCCCACCGCCACCGGCAGTCCGTGTCCCAGCGAGCCGCCGCTGATCTCCATCCCGGGCGTGTAGGACGCCATGCCGGACATGGGGAGCCGCGAATCGTCGGAGCCGTAGGTCTCGAGTTCGGAGACGCTCACCGTGCCCGCTTCCGCGAGCGCCGCGTAGAGCCCGATGGCGTAGTGACCGGTGGAGAGCAGGAAGCGGTCCCGCTCCGCCCAGTGCGGCTCCGCCGGGCGGTAGCGCAGCCGTCCGCTGTAGACGGCGGCGAACATGTCCGCCGCTCCCAGTGCCTGACCCACAGTATCCCTGACCCTGCGCTTCGCCCATGTCGAGGACGTGATGGCGCATGGCGTAGGCGAATCGCTCTGCGGCGCGGACCCGTGTCGTGCGGTCGGTGGTGATGCTGTCGGTGACGGTCACAGCGATTCCTTTCGAGAGGTGGCGGTCGCGACGAGGTTCTCGTCGAGCTCGGCCTGCAGTGCGAGTCGTCGTTCGGTGGGGCCCCACGTCTCACGGGTGGACAGGGCGGCGAGGAGACCGATCAGCGCGTAGACGCTGAAGAGGACTGCCGGCCCCATCCAGCCGTAGGAGACGAAGAGCAGCGTGGTGATGAACGGAGTGAAGCCGGAGACCATGGCCGAGATCTGGTAGGCCAGTGAGGCTCCGGACGCTCGGCGACTCGCCGTGAAGAGTTCGGGGAACCACGCGCCCTGCGCACCGGCGAGCGCGTTCTGGCACACGGTGTAGGCCAGGACGAAGGTGACGGCCACGAGGATGAAGGTGCCCGTGTTGACGAGGAGGAACATCGGGATTCCGAACAACACCCCGAACGCACACACTCCGATGTAGACGGGTCGGCGGCCCATCCTGTCCGTCAGAGTCGCCCAACCGACGGTCGCGCCGATGCCCAGCGCCGACGCGATGCAGAGAGCGGTCAGGGTCTCGGACTTCGTCGCCAGTTCCTCGTTGTGCAGGTACGAGATCATGTAGGTGATGGACACGGCGTAGCCGGCGGTCTCGGCGATGCGCAGTCCGATACCCCGCAGGATGTTGCGCCAGTCCTGCTTCACGGACTCGACGATCGGCGCACGCTGGACCTGGCCGGACTCCTTGACCTCGTCGAACACCGGGGACTCCGGGACCTTGGATCGAATGATCAGCCCGACGACGACGAGGACGATGCTGGCGAGGAACGGAACGCGCCAGGCCCAGTCGCCGCCGAGGTGCACGCTGAACAGGAACACCAGGTTCGCGAGCAGGAGACCCACCGGGAATCCCGCCTGCACGATGCCGGTGAACGCGCCCTTGCGCCGCCACGGGGCGTGTTCGTAGCTCATCAGAATCGCTCCGCCCCACTCGGCACCGAACGCCAGTCCCTGGACGATGCGGACGATGACCAGCAGCACGGGCGCGACGACGCCGACCTGGGCGTAGGTGGGCAACAGACCGATGACGAACGTCGCGAGTCCCATCACGATGAGCGACGCCACCAGAACGGGCTTGCGCCCGACACGATCACCGAGGTGGCCGCCGATGATGCCTCCGATCGGGCGTGCCGCGAAGCCGACGCCGAGCGTGGCGAAGGCGGCCAGGGTGCCGGCCACCGAACTCTGGCCCGGGAAGAACGCCGTTCCGAAGTAGAGCGCCGCGGCGGTGCCGAAACCGATGAAGTCGTACGTCTCGATCACCGCGCCGACGGACGACCCCACGGCGACACGCTTGGCGTCGGGTGTGCCGTGGACCTGCCCGCGCATGGCCAGAGTCTCGCTGCTCACGACTACCCCTTTTCGAGGTGTTGGAGGTGTGAGGAAAGGGTGACGGATGCCGTCATCGATTACGAGTGTGACCCACCGCACGTTCACTGTCAACAGTCAACTGTTGGTGTCCAACAGTTGACTGAACCGCAGTTCGGGTCTTACTGTGTGCTGCATCACGACGAGCCTTCGCAGGCGGCCGACACCGGCCGTCGCCCCTCTCGAACCGTGACAGCAGCCTCGACAGCCGTTTCCCCACACCCGTATCGGAGATCACCATGTTCGACACTCTGGCCCGACCGGCCACCGTCAGCCGTACCGCCGTCGTCACGGGAGCTGCCTCGGAACGGGGCCTCGGCCGCGCGACCGCGGCGTTGTACGCCGAGCAGGGCTGGGCAGTCGTCGTCCTCGATCTCGACGGGGAGGCCTCGGCCAAGGTCGCCGCGGACATCGCGAATGCGTACGGCGTCCGGGCCTTCGGTCACGAGGTCGACGTGGCGGACGAGTCGTCGGTGGAGCGAGCTCGTGCGGCCGTGGCCGTCGAGGTCGAGTCGGGATCGCTCCCCACCGTGGGCGCCCTGGCGAACATCGCCGGCATCACGTCACCGGTGCCGTTTCTCGAGACCACGCTGGACCTGTGGAACAAGGTGATGGCGGTCAACGCGACCGGCACCTACCTCGTCACGAAGGCCTTCCTCCCCGCGATGATCGATGCCGGGTGGGGACGCGTGGTCAACATGTCGTCGGTGTCGGCTCAACGCGGCGGCGGCGTGTTCGGCAAGGTGCCCTACTCCTCGGCGAAAGCGGCGGTTCTCGGTTTCACCAAGGCGCTGGCCCGCGAGATCGGACACACCGGGGTCACGGTGAATGCTGTCACTCCGGGCGCCGCGGACACCGCCATCCGGGTGGGGAGCACGCCCGAGCAGGAGCAGGCGATCGCCGACGGCATCCCGGTGGGACGCGTCGCCACTGCTCGTGAGGTCGCCGCGATCATCACGTTCCTGTCGTCGGAGGACGCGTCCTACCTGACGGGCACCACATTGGACATCAACGGGGGAAGCCACATGCACTGACCGGGTCGGGCGTTCAAGCCTTGTCGAGGAAGTCCACCCTGGTCGCGTCCACGGCGGATCGCATCATCGCCGCGAGACCGGGGTGCTCCACGAGCCCCGGGTCCCGATCGACGACGTCGCGGGCGAAGGTCTGGGCCGCGGTGATGATGTCGAGGTGATCGAGAAGTGACAACAGTCGCAGGGTCGTCGTGGTGCCCGACTGCGCTGCGCCCAGCACGTCACCCTCCCGGCGTTGCCGTAGATCGAGAACGGCGAGCTCGAACCCGTCGGTCGTCGCCGCGACGGCGTCGAGCCTCGCGTAGGTGGGGGTGCCCGGTGCGAGCTCGGTGAGCAGGATGCACAGACCCTGGTGGCCGCCACGACCGATGCGGCCACGAAGCTGATGCAGCTGACTCACGCCGAACCGGTCGGCGTCCACGATGACCATGACCGTGGCGTTGGGGACGTCGACACCGACCTCCACCACGGTGGTGCAGACGAGGACGTCGATGTCGCCGTCGTTGAACGCGGACATCACCTCGTCCTTCTCCTCCGTGGGCAGCCGCCCGTGCAGCAACCCGACGCGCAGGTTCGCCAGAGCGCCGGCGCGGAGCGACTCGTACACATCGACCGCCGACGCGGTGTCCGGAGTGTCCTTGCCGAGATCCTCGGGCTTCTCGTCGCCGATCCGCGAACACACCACGTAGGCCTGGCGGCCGGCCGCCACCTCCTCGGAGATCCGGCTCCACGCTCGCTCGACCCAGGCAGGTCTGTGCTGGGCGGGAACGACCGAGGTGCGGATGGGCGCGCGTCCGCGGGGAAGCTCACGCAGGGTGGACGTCTCGAGATCGCCCAGCGTGGTCATGGCGATCGTCCGCGGAATGGGCGTGGCCGTCATGACCAGCAGGTGCGGGCTGACGCCCTCTCTCGCCTTCGCGCGCAACGCGTCCCGCTGCTCGACTCCGAAGCGGTGCTGCTCGTCGACCACCACCATCCCGAGGTCGAAGAACGACACCGTGCTCTGGATGAGTGCGTGAGTGCCGATGACGATGCCTGCGTCTCCGGTCACGATCGACAACAGCGCGGCACGTTTCGCGGCCGTCGACATCGATCCGGTCAGCAGCACCACTCGGGTGGCGCGGTCGGGCGCACCCAGTTCCCCGGCCGTCGCGAGCGCCCCGAGTTGCCGCGTGATCGACCGGTGGTGCTGTGTGGCGAGCACCTCGGTGGGTGCCAGCAACGCGCACTGCAGTCCCGCGTCCACCACCTGCAGCATGGCGCGCAGAGCGACGATCGTCTTGCCCGATCCCACCTCACCCTGCAGGAGCCGGCTCATCGGCCGAGTGCGGGACAGGTCGCTCTCGATCTCCTCGGCGACCTCCTTCTGCCCGTCGGTCAGCTCGAACGGCAGCACCTCGTCGAAGGCGGCGGCGACACCGTCGGCCACGCGCGCGCAGGCCGGCGCCGTGCGCACTGCCACCGAGTGGCGCCGTTCGGCGAGCACCAACTGCAACGCCGTCGCCTCGTCGAAGCGCAGACGGTAGCGCGCGTTCTCGATGTCGTCCTCGGACTCCGGAAAGTGCACGACCCGCAGTGCGTCGTCGAGGCTCATCAGCGCGTGCTCGGCGCGCACCGTCTCGGGCAGCGGATCCTCGACGCGATCGAGCTGGTCCAGGACCTGACGCACGCAGCGCAGGAAGGTCCAGCTCTCGACCTCCCGCGTCGCCGCGTACATGGGAAGGAACGGAAGCGACAGCATGGACATGTTCACCGCACCGGAACTGTCCGTGGCGCCGCGAGCCATGCCGGCGAGCTCGCCACCGCCGTGCGGGCGCCCCACCAGGTCGTCCTCGTCGCCCTCGAGCATCAGGTAACCTGGGTGGTTCAGCGACCAGGACGTCCGGAACCACTTGACCGTGCCCGAGAACATCGCGCGCGACCCCACCGTGATGTTGTGACGCACCTTGTGACCGTTGAAGAAGGTGGCGGAGACGTTCTGACCGTCGCACGTGAGCACGACCTTGAGCATGTGGCCCTTGCGCGCCTTCATGGGCACGAGGTCCGCCTTGGACACCGTCCCCACGACGGTGATGCGTTCACCGTCGTCCGGGTCCTTGCGGGCCAGCTCCTGACCCTGTGTCACGTAGCGGAAGGGGTAGTGACGCAGCAGGTCCTCGACCGTGACGAGACCGAACGCCGTCTCGAGCGGATCGGCGGCCCTGCGACCCAGTACGTGGTCGAGCCGGTCACCGAGCTGAACCACCGCGCTGCTCCCGTCCTGATGCTGCCGCCATCTGTGCGACCATTCCACCAGGCACCTGCGGCATCGGCGCGTGCGGGCCGGTTTGGACTCGGGGCACCCGAGCGGCTAGTCTTGCAGGGTTGCGTCTGACGCGTCCGGCATGCCCGGAGGTATCGGGCGCAGTTGTACGAAGATCTTGCCCCACACCGGCCACGGTTCGAATCGTGTCCCGGTCTCACCTCGAATACCAAGGAGTTCGCGACTATGGCTGCCGTCTGCGACGTATGCGCCAAGGGACCCGGCTTCGGTAAGTCGGTTTCGCACTCGCACCGCCGTACCAACCGTCGCTGGAACCCCAACATCCAGACCGTCCGCGCGCAGGTCGCGCCGGGTAACTCTCGTCGGCTCAATGTGTGCACCTCGTGCCTCAAGGCCGGCAAGGTGGTCCGGGGCTGACGTTCCCGCACGACATTTTCACGGCAAGGCCCCGATACCTCGGTATCGGGGCCTCTGTCATCTCCGGCGACTCTGTCGTTTCCGGAGCCGAGCAGTCCTGGTCTAAGTTCGAACGATGACCGAATCAGTCGACCCCCCGGCCACGTCCCCCGTCACCGTCGAGGACGGTGTCCTGTACGTACGGGTGGCGACGCCCCGCGGCGGCAACGTGCTGAACGGCGAGGCGATGGCCGCAGGCGCTGCGTCGCTGTCCGATCTCGACGAGTCCGTGGGCGCCGTGCTGCTCGTCGGCGCCGAATCCAACTTCTGCGCCGGTGGCGACGTGCGGGCCTTCCACGGAGCGCCCGACAGAAGCGCGTTCGTCCGGCAGCTCGCCGACACCTTCCACGATTTCGTCCGCGCGCTCACCTCGGTGTCGGTCCCCGTCGTGGCGGGAGTACCGGGCTGGGCAGCGGGCGCGGGCATGTCGCTCGTGTGTCACGCCGACATCGCGATCGGCGGTCGATCCACCCGGCTCCGTCCCGCGTATCCGGCGCTCGGCTTCACTCCGGACGGCGGTCTGACGTGGGCTCTCCCCCGCATCATCGGCACCCGCCGCGCGCGCGACATCCTGCTCACCGACGGCGTTCTCGGCTCGGACGAGGCCTACCGCCTGGGTCTGCTGACACGGTTGGTCGGTGACGACGTCATCGCATCGGAGGCCGAGCGGGTGGCGCGCTCTCTCGCGGCCGGGCCCACCGAGGTGTCCCGTGCGACCAAGCGGTTACTGCTCGCCTCGGACTCCGCGACGCTGTCCGATCAGCTCGACGCCGAGACCGACTCGATCTCTCACCAGGCGTCCACCGCGGACGGCATCGAGGGTGTCGACGCCTTCGTGGAGAAGCGCCGGCCGTCCTTCGGCCACTGACGGCCGCCTCAGTCCAGACGCCAGTCGACGGGTTCCTCGCCCAGCGTCGCGAGATGGTCGTTCACGGTGCTGAACGGCCGTGACCCGAAGAACCCCCGCGACGCGGACAGCGGTGAAGGATGGACGGACTCGACCGTGGGCGTGGACCCGAGCAGCGGCGTGGCCGTCGCGGCGTCGCGTCCCCAGAGGACCGCGACCAGGGGGCGGCCGGGTCGGTTCACCAGAGCGGTGATCGCCTGCGCCGTCACCGCTTCCCAGCCCTTGCGCCGGTGCGACGCCGCCTTGCCCGGTTCCACGGTCAGAACACGGTTCAACAGGAGCACACCACGATCGGCCCACGGAGACAGATCACCGGTGGTGGGCGTCGGCAGGCCGAGATCGGCGCTGTACTCGGTGAAGATGTTCGCGAGGCTGCGCGGGACCGGCCGCACGTCGGGTGCGACCGAGAAGCTCAGTCCCACAGCATGTCCCGGCGTCGGGTAGGGATCCTGTCCCAGCACCAGCACACGCACCTCCTCGAACGGGCGGCTGAAGGCGCGCAGCACGTCCTCCCCGGCGGGCAGGTAGCCTCGCCCGGCGGCGTTCTCGGCGCGCAGGAAGTCGCCCATCCGGGCGATGTCGTCGGCCACCGGACCGAGCGCGGACGCCCACCCCGGATCCGCGACGGGCGCCGTCACGACAGCACGCGCAGCGCGCCCCGGTAGTACTCCGCATTGGCCTTGTACATCGCGACGTTGACGTCCACGTGCCCCTCCGCCACCTCGTGGCTCTCGCGGACCTTGGCCGGAACCCCCAGTGCCATCCGGCGTTCGGGCACGACGGCGTCGAAGGGGACCACGGCGCCGGCGCCGACGATCGCGCCGGATCCGATGGACGCGCCGTTGAGGACGACACTGCCCGACGCGATGAGGACCGCGTCTCCGATGGTCGCCCCCTCGACGTGCGCGTTGTGCCCGACGACGCACCCGGCGCCGATCACGGTCGGATGGATCGGCGTGCAGTGCACGACGGTGCCGTCCTGAATGTTCGTGTCCTGCCCCACGGTGATGGTCCCGTAGTCGCCGCGCAGCACCGCCCCGGGCCACACCGACACTCCCGCAGCGAGTGTCACCGCACCGATGACGACGGCATCGGGATGCACATAGGCGGTGGGGTGGATGTCGGGTTCACGGTCACCGAGTGCGTAGACGGTCATGGCTCCAGCATGTCATCCGGTCAGATCCTTCACCATGCACACCGACTGCTCCTCGTGCCGGTAGAGGCCGAACTTCGGTACGAGCGGTCGATACCCACTCGAGGTGTAGAGGCCGATGGCCTCGGGTTGACGCAATCCGGTCTCGAGGACCAGTCGTAGCCGGCCAGCGTCGCGGGCGGTGTCCTCGATCGTCCGCAGCAGGGCACGCGCGACGCCCGCGCCTCGCGCCTCGGTGCGGACGTACATGCGCTTGATCTCCGCGTCGCCGGTGCGCAGGCCCTCCGCCTCGGGTCCTCCGTGCTCGTGGGTCCGCCAGCCGCCCATACCGACGACGGCGCCGTCCAGGTCGGCCCGCAGCATCACGCCGTGCGGCGGCAGGAACTCTCGGACGTCGAGCGGCGTCTCGTCGGGGCCGCCGTAGCGGCGCACGTACTCCTGCTGGACCTCGTCGATCATCGCGACCACGTCCGGGTCGTCGAGCCGAGTGGTCGTGACCGTCAGAAGCTCGTCCATGCCGCAGGTCCTTCCCATCGCACACCGTCCACCGTGACTCCTGTTCCCGCACTCACGGATCCGATCCGGCGCCAGCCGGTCGGCACGTCGTCGGAGGCGAAGGTCGCGAGCAGCACGTGGTCCTCCCCGCCGCCGAGAGCCCAGTGCAGCGGGTCGACGCCGAGTTCGGTGCCGGCGTGCACCACGTCCTCGGGGATCTCCATGTCGGCCGACGAGATGTCGAGCCGCACAGCGGACATCGCCGCCAGATGTCCCGCGTCGCCGATCACGCCGTCGGACACGTCGCACATCGACGACGCTCCCGCGCGCGCCGCGGCCGGACCGTCGGCGGGATCGGGCGTCGGGACGCGATGTGCTGCCAGCAGATCCGGGTGGGTGGTCGAGCCCGCCTCGTACAGTGCCCACCCGGCAGCGGACCGGCCGGTGGGTCCGGACAGTGCGAGCACGTCCCCCGGCCGGGCACCGGACCGCAGCACCGGGGGTCGACCCTCGAGGTCACCCAGCGCGGTGATCGACAACACCAGCCGGTCCCCTCCCGTGACGTCCCCGCCGACGATCGACGCGCCGACTCGCGTCGCCTCCGCCCACAGACCCGCGGTGAGCGCGTCCACGTCCGACACCGCGGTGGTCGACGGGCACGACATCGAGACGAGGAATCCCGTGCACCGCGCGCCCATCGCGGCGATGTCCGCGGCGTTCTGCGCGATGGCCTTTCGGCCGACGTCGTGGTGACTCGACCAGTCGAGGCGGAAGTGTCGACCCTCCACCAGCATGTCGGTCGTGACGACGACGCGGGAATCGGGGGCGGCGATCACCGCCGCGTCGTCCCCCGGCCCGATCGCGACCGATGGGGGGTGGACACGGCCGGCCGTCGCGCGGCCGATGAGTGCGAACTCACCGAGGTCCCCCACCGTCCCGGTCGCGGGATCGTCCGCCTGTGACACAGAACTCCTCCATCACCGTCGTGGATCACCGTCGTGCAGCATCCCACGGGGCCTCGTCGTCGTCACGCATCCGGGCCCCCGTCAGGGCGCGGGTAACGTTTCCGCCGAGACCGTTCGACACGAGGGAGCACGATGACGCAGGACGAACCGACCGCGACGGACGAGTCGGCCACGGGTCTGCACCCCGCTCTGATCGCCACCGCGATCGCCCTGCCCGTCGCGCTCGTCGTCGGCATCATCGTCGCGGCGGTCATGGCGAACAGAACTCCCGTCCGCGAGCCCGTCGCTCTCGGCGCGGTCCCCTCGCCGCTCGCCGAGAGCACCCAGTGCGCGACGTTGCTCGGCGCACTGCCCGAGACGTTCGACTCGTTCACTCGCGCCGAGCTGGCCGACCCCGCGCCCGTGGGTGCGGCCGCCTGGCAGTCCGAGGACGTCACCGACCCCATCGTGCTGCGGTGTGGGCTCGAGCGTCCGGCGGAATTCGATCAGGCCGCCGCTCTCGACGTCGTCGACGGCGTGCAGTGGTTCCGGGTGTCGGGCGCGGATCAGGGCCTCGCCGCGAGCACGTGGTTCGTCGTCGACCGGGGCGTGTACGCCGCGGCCACCATCCCCGACGGCACGGGCCCCACACCGATCCAGGCCCTGTCTGCCGCGGTGTCGGGAGCCCTTCCGCAGACGCCGCTGGACCCCGCTCCGATCAACTGATCCGGCAGGGCCGACCTCTCACCGCAGTCCGGTCCCCCGTGCGAGCGCGGTGTCGACGAGAGTGCCGACGAGCTGCGAGTAGCCGACGCCCGTCGCCTCCCACATCCGCGGGTACATCGAGATGGCCGTGAAGCCGGGCATCGTGTTGATCTCGTTGATCACCGGACCGTCGTCGGTCACGAAGAAGTCGACGCGCGCGAGACCTTGCAGATCCAGCGCAGCGAAGGCACGGACCGCGATCTCCCGCAGCACCGTCGAGACGTCGTCGTCCAGCAGGGCCGGGATGTCGAACTCGACCACGTCGTCGAGGTACTTGCTGTCGAAGTCGTAGAACGTCGCACCACCGGCCGACGCCGAGGCCTCGTCCATGCGGATCTCGGCGACGACGCTGGCGCGGACGGAGCCGTCCGGCATCTCCAGCACACCGCACTCCACCTCGCGGCCGACGATGGCGGCCTCGATCACGACCTTCGGATCATGTTCTCGCGCAACCGCCACCGCGTCGTCCAACTCGTCCCAGTCGACGATGCGCGTGATCCCGATCGACGATCCGCCGCGGGCCGGCTTCACGAACGCGGGAAGACCGATGACGTCGCGCTCGTCGGAGGTCAGGGTCTCGCGATCGCGGCGCAGGACGACCTGGCGGCCGACGGGAAGGCCCTCGGCCGCGAGCAGCTTCTTGGTGAACTCCTTGTCCATCGCCGCGGCGCTCGCGAGGACTCCCGGTCCCACGTAAGGGACGCCGGCGACCTCGAACAGCCCCTGGACCGTGCCGTCCTCGCCGTAGGCACCGTGCAGCACCGGGAAGACGACGTCGACCGCACCGATGTCCTCGGCAGTCCCGTCGACGGAGCGCGTGATGCGACCGGGGTTCTCGGGATCGACTCCGAGAGCGAGCGGGACGCCCGCACCGGCGACCGACGGGAGAACCCGATCCCGGATCTGCAACTCCGTCGGGTCGGCGGTGCCCTCGACCCACGTTCCGGCGCGCGTGATCCCGATGGGGATCACGTCGAAGCGGTCGGAGTCGAGGTGACGCATGACGCTTCCTGCCGAGACGCAGGAGACGGAGTGTTCGTTGCTTCGACCGCCGTAGATCACGGCGACCTTGATGGGATCGGTCACGTGAGCACCGTACCGGCGAACCCCGGACGAGGCGTGACGCGCACCGCCGCGGTTCACTCCGGCTTGTGACGACGCCCCAGGAGGCTGTGGACGGCGTCCGGAACGGAGAGGCCCTCGTGGCAGACCCGGTGGACCGCGTCGGTGAGCGGCATCTCCACGTCGTAGGCCTCCGCGAGAGCTCGGATGGATGTGCACGACTTCACACCCTCGGCCACCTGACCGTGCGCCGCTTCCTGCGCACTCTCCAGCGAGCCACCCGACCCCAGCCGCTCGCCGAACGTGCGATTACGCGAGAGCGGGGACGAGCACGTGGCGACGAGGTCACCCACCCCGGCGAGACCCGCGAGCGTCGACGGGTTGGCGCCGAGCGCGACACCGAGACGGGTCACTTCGGCGAGACCGCGGGTGATGATGCTGGCGACCGAGTTCTCCCCGAAACCGATCCCCGCCGCCATGCCGCACGCGAGGGCGATGACGTTCTTGCACGCACCGCCGATCTCGCACCCGATGACGTCGGAGTTCGTGTACGGGCGGAAGTAGCTGGTGGCACACGCCGACTGGAGCGCGATCGCGCGATTGGAGTCCGGGCACGCGATGACCGTCGCGGTGGGTTGCTCGGCGGCGATCTCCTTGGCGAGGTTCGGTCCCGACAACGTGCCGACGCGACTCGGGTCCGCACCGGTGACCTGACAGATCACCTGCGACATGCGCATGAGGGTCCCCGTCTCGATGCCCTTGGCGAGCGAGAGCAGGGTGACGTCCGACCCCATCAGCGGTGCCCATTCCGCCAGGTTGGCGCGCAAGGCCTGCGAGGGCACCGCGAGGACGACCGTGCAGGCCCCGTCCAACGCCTCCGCGGCGTCGTGAGTCGCTCGAATGGCCGACGGCAGTGCGACTCCCGGAAGGTAGTCGTCGTTCCGGTGGTTCTCCTGGATGGACGTCGCGAGTTCCTCTCGACGCGCCCACATGGTCACGTCGGTGCCCGCGTCGGCGAGCACCTTCGCGAACGCGGTTCCCCACGAACCGGAACCGAGCACCGCTGCCTTGACCATGACCCAGCCTTTCCTCGATCGACACGAGGCCGTCGCCCGCTCGGCAGCCCTGGCGGCTCACAGTAGCGATGTCGGAGGCCTGCCGAACGAAGTCGGCGGTAATGACTGCTGGCAGGATCGACGGTCATGAGCACGCCCAGTCGACCTCCGACCGACACCGCCCCACGGCGCGGTGTCCATCTCGTGCTCGCGGTGAAGAACCTCGTCGACGCGAAGAGCCGACTGTCCACGACCTTCCCCGGCGACGAACGCGCCGAACTCGTGCTGGCGATGTTGCGCGACACCGCGTCGGCCGCCGCAGCGGCGGACGTCGTCACCGGATGGTCGGTCGTCACGCCGGACTCTCGCGTCGCGAGCGTCGCCGTCGCCCTCGGCGGACACACGGTGTCCGAACCCGAGTCGGGTGCCGCCACCACCGTGGAGCGACTCAACCGCGCCCTGTCCGCAGCGGACGACGCGATCAGTGACGCCCACGGCGGCGACGTGATCGCCCTGCAGGCCGACCTCCCCGCCCTGCGCACCGCGGAACTGGTCGCGGCCTACGCCGCCGCTCCCCCGGACACCCGCTCGGTGGTGATCGATCACACCGGAACCGGAACGTCGGCCCTGATCGTGCGGGGTCGCCCCCGGCGCCTCGAACCACGGTTCGGTCCGGACTCGGCCTCGCGCCACGTCGATTCCGGGGCGTTCCCTCTCCGCGGCACCTGGCCGGGTCTGCGTCTGGACGTGGACACGGCGGACGACGTCCGCGCCGCCCTCGACCTGGGGGTGGGGCCGCACACCGCCGCGCTGCTCGCCGAGCTCGGCTGGACCGCCGCGCGCTGACACGGCCGGGCGAGGCCCGTCGCGAATTCGGCGGGTGCACGCGGTCGACTACTCGCGCACGGCCCGCGTGAGGGATGATCGACGCGTGACCAACGAGGCGACCGAAAGCACGACCGACGCCCCTTCCCGTTCCGGGGCCCCCACGAGTTCCGCAGCACCCGGTGACGCCGTCGACGGTGAGTGGAGCGCGCCGCTGGCCAGCCGCGCACCCTCCGCACCCACGGCACCGCCGGCCGCGACATCGGACACCGCGGTGCCGGTGGACCTGCTCCCGGAGGACCGCTATCTCAACCGCGAGTTGAGCTGGCTCGACTTCAACTCACGGGTGCTGGCACTCGCGGAGGACTCGTCGCTGCCGCTGCTCGAGCGGGCGAAGTTCCTCGCCATCTTCGCCAGCAACCTCGACGAGTTCTACATGGTGCGGGTGGCCGGCCTCAAGCGCCGCGACGAGACCGGGCTGTCCGTCCGCTCCGCCGACGGACTCTCCCCCCGCGAACAGCTGGCGTTGATCGCCCGGCGCACCCAGGAGATCGCCGACCGTCACGCCCGCACCTTCATCGACCGCATCCTGCCGGAGCTGGCGAACGAGGGAATCTCGGTCATCCGGTGGTCGGAGGTCACCTCCGACGAGCGGACTCGTCTGACACGGTATTTCACCGAGCAGGTGTTCCCCGTCCTCACCCCGCTGGCCGTGGATCCCGCCCACCCGTTCCCGTACATCTCCGGACTGAGCCTCAATCTCGCTGTGACGGTGAAGGACTCGACCACGGGCGGCGAGCACTTCGCCAGGGTGAAGGTCCCGGACAACGTCGATCGGTTCGTGCAGTTGCACCGAGGCGACGTCGGCGCCGTGCCCGCGTTCCTTCCCATGGAGGAGCTCATCGCGGCGCATCTCGACGTTCTGTTCCCGGGACTCCAGATCGTCGAGCACCACGCCTTCCGCATCACGCGCAACGCCGATTTCGAGGTGGAGGAGGATCGGGACGAGGACCTCCTGCAGGCCCTCGAGCGCGAACTCGCGCGCCGCCGTTTCGGATCGCCCGTGCGCCTCGAGGTCGCGGACGACATGACCGACCACATGCTCAGCCTGTTGCTGCGCGAGTTGGACGTCGATCCCGGCGACGTCATCCAGGTGCCGGGACTGCTCGATCTGTCGTGCCTCATGCAGCTCTACGGCGTCGACAAGCCCGTCCTGAAGGACGCACCGTTCGTGCCGGCGACGCACCCCGCCTTCGGAGAGCGCGAGACGCCCAAGTCGATCTTCTCCACGCTGCGCGACGGGGACGTGCTGCTGCATCACCCGTACGACTCGTTCTCCACCAGCGTGCAGCGCTTCATCGAGCAGGCGGCAGCCGATCCACACGTGCTCGCCATCAAGCAGACCCTCTATCGGACGTCGGGCGACTCCCCCATCGTCAACGCGCTGATCGCCGCGGCGGAGGCCGGCAAGCAGGTCGTGACTCTCGTGGAGATCAAGGCGCGCTTCGACGAACAGGCCAACATCGCCTGGGCACGCAAACTGGAGCAGGCCGGCGTGCACGTGGTCTACGGGTTGGTCGGCCTGAAGACCCACTGCAAGACGTGCCTCGTCGTCCGCCGCGAAGGCGACACCATTCGCCGGTACTGCCACATCGGCACCGGCAACTACAACCCCAAGACCGCCCGGCTCTACGAGGACGTGGGTCTCATCACGGCCGCCGACGAGATCGGCGCCGACCTCACCGACCTGTTCAACTCGCTCACCGGTTACTCGCGCAAGGAGCAGTACCGGAACCTCCTCGTCGCGCCGTTCGGTGTGCGGGCGGGAATCGTCGAGCGCATCGAGGCCGAGGTGCGTGCGCACAAGGACGGCGCGAAAGCCCGAATCCGCCTGAAGGCCAACGCACTCGTCGACGAGCAGGTGATCGACGCGCTGTACTGGGCGTCCACCGAGGGCGTCCAGGTCGAGGTGGTCGTGCGCGGTATCTGCGCTCTCAAGCCGGGCGTACCCGGTCTCAGCGAGAACATTCAGGTGCGGTCGATTCTCGGACGGTTCCTCGAACACTCGCGTGTGTTGCACTTCGAGGCGATCGACGAGTTCTGGATCGGCAGCGCGGACATGATGCACCGCAACCTCGATCGACGCGTGGAGGTCATGGCTCAGGTGAAGGACCCGAAGCTGTCCGGTCAGCTGAACTCGATGCTCGACTCGGCCATGGACGTCACGACCCGCTGCTGGGTTCTGCAGTCCGACGGCGCCTGGACGGCGTCCCCCGCGAGCGGCGAGACGGTGCGGGATCACCAGGTGTCCCTCATGCGCCAGCGTCGCTACACCGGATCGTGAGGTGGGTCGATGAGCAGCTCACGCGCATCGAAGACGCCTGATCCGGTCCAGGCCGCGGGTGCGGTGCTGTGGCGTCCGGGCCCCGAGGGCGACGAGCCGATGGTGGCGCTGGTGCATCGACCGCGCTACGACGACTGGTCCCTTCCGAAGGGCAAGGTCGAGGCCGACGAGGTACCCGCTGTCGCCGCCGTCCGAGAAGTGTGGGAGGAGACCGGTTTCCGGTGCGTTCTCGGACACGGTCTCGGAACCACCACCTACCCGCTGCCGCGCTCGAAGAAGATCAAGCAGGTGGACTACTGGGCAGCTCGAGTCGTGGACGGCGAGTTCGCCGTCAACGACGAGGTCGACGAACTGCGGTGGCTCACACCCGCCGAGGCTCGTGATCTCGCGACCTACGAGGCGGACCGGGACGTCGTCGGCCGTTTCGCGCAGCACCCGGTCCCGACGAGTACTGCTGTGCTGGTGCGCCATGCGCGGGCGGGGAGCAAGGCTCGCTACAAGGGGGACGACGCCGAACGGCCTCTCGACAGCGTCGGGGTCCGCCAGGCGGCCGCACTGGTTCCTCTGATCCAGGCCTACGGCGGCACCGACGGATTCACCGCCGAGCGTGCTCGGTGCGTCCAGACCATCGCGCCGTGGGCCGAGTCCGTCGGAGTCGATCTGGCCCTGGAGCCCACGCTGACCGAGGAGGGGTACGCGCAGGATCCCGACAAGGGACGTCAGCGCGCACGCGAGATCATCGCCTCGACGTCCGGCGTCCCGGTGATCTGCAGTCAGGGCAAGGTGATTCCGAACCTGATGGAGTGGTGGGCCGAGAGCGACGGCGTCGAACTCTCCCGCACCCGATCACGCAAGGCCAGCGTCTGGGTGCTCAGCTTCGTCGGTGGTGTGCTGGTGGCAGCGGACTACACCGATTCGCCACTCCCGCGTAGTCGGCACGACTGAACTGCCGGTACGGCCGACACGAACGCGAAGGAGCCCCGGACCGATGGTCCGGGGCTCCTTCGTGCCGAACGGGAACGTTACTTGCGTGCAGTACGTTTCGCCGGCGCCTTCTTGGCGGGCGCCTTCTTCGCGGGCGCGGCCTTCTTGGCCGGGGTGGTCTTCTTGGCTGCAGCCTTGGCCGGTGCCTTCGTCGCCGTGGTCTTCTTCGCGGCGGCCGTGGTGGTCTTCTTGGCTGCCGTCTTGGCGGGTGCCTTGGTGGCGGTGGTCTTCTTGGCTGCCGTCTTGGCCGGTGCCTTGGTGGCCGTGGTCTTCTTCGCCGCCGTCTTGGCCGGTGCCTTGGTGGCCGTGGTCTTCTTCGCCGCCGTCTTGGCGGGAGCCTTGGTCGCCGCCTTCGCGGGAGCCTTGGCCGCGGTCTTCTTCGCCGCCGCCGTCTTCTTCGCTGCCGCAGTCTTCTTCGCGGGGGCTGCGGAGGCGCCACGCTTCACGGCGGGGCCCGTGGCGGACAGCTTCTGGCCACCGGCGATGACGGCCTTGAACTGAGCACCGGGACGGAACGCGGGAACGGACGTCGGCTTGACCTTGACGGTCTCGCCGGTGCGCGGGTTACGAGCGACGCGGGCCGCACGGCGACGCTGCTCGAAGACACCGAAGCCGGTGATGGTGACCGACTCGCCGCGGTGCACGGCGCGCACGATGATGTCGACGATGTTCTCGACAGCGTCCGTGGCGCTCCGGCGATCCGCGCCTGTCTTCTCGGTCAGGGCGTCGATCAGTTCTGCCTTGTTCATCGGTGATTCCTCCGCATACTGATTGGCCCGTCGTCGGACCGACTGAGTACCACGGTAAACCGGAAGTGCGCTCGAGTCCACGAGCCACGCCAAAACAGTCTGTTCGGCTGTAATCGTCGCAGCCACAATGAGTGTCGCGGGAAGGACCTTTTCGGCCCGGAATCACCGAGCCTGATCGGGCGCCGGAAGTGTCTTCGGCTTCCATTCCGGACGCGACTTCTCGAACTCGGAAATGGCCTCTACCTGGCGCAACGTCAGCGCGACGTCGTCCAGCCCCTCCAGCAGACGCCACCTCGTGTAGTCGTCAATATCGAAGCGCACCACCAGTGTTCCGGCGCTGATCGTCTTCGTCTCGAGGTCGACGGTGAGTTCCGTCCCGGGGCGCTCGTCGAGCAATTTCCACAGCAGTTCCACATCCGATTGCTCGACAACGGCGGCCAGCAGACCCGCCTTTCCGGCGTTTCCGCGGAAGATGTCGGCGAATCTGGACGCGATCACGGCCCGGAATCCGTAGTCCGAGAGTGCCCACACGGCGTGCTCCCGAGAGGACCCGGTGCCGAAATCGGGTCCGGCGACGAGAACCGAACCCTTGTCGAACGGCGGGGTGTTGAGGACGAAACCGGGATCGGTGCGCCACCCCGCGAAGAGCCCGTCCTCGAAACCCGTTCGGGTCACGCGCTTGAGGTACACGGCGGGGATGATCTGGTCGGTGTCGACGTTGCTGCGGCGCAGCGGGACACCGATTCCGGTGTGCGTGGTGAACGATTCCATGACGAGCTCCTGACGGGGCGTACGAGGGACGGGGCGGACGGATTCTCGGTCGACTCAGCCGAGATCGGCGGGAGCCGACAACCGTCCACGCACCGCGGTGGCGGCGGCGACGGCCGGCGAGACGAGGTGCGTACGGCCGCCCTTGCCCTGGCGCCCTTCGAAGTTGCGGTTCGACGTCGAGGCCGATCGCTCACCCGGAGCGAGCTGATCGGGATTCATGCCGAGACACATCGAGCACCCCGCCTGGCGCCATTCCGCCCCTGCGGCAGTGAAGATCGCGCCCAGTCCCTCGTCCTCGGCCTGTGCGCGCACGCGCATCGAGCCGGGAACGACGAGCATCCGCACACCGTCGGCAACGGTACGGCCGTCCAAGATCTTCGCTGCCACACGGAGATCCTCGATCCGACCGTTGGTGCAGGACCCCAGGAAGACGGTGTCGACCGCGATGTCGCGCAACGGCGTGCCCGGCTCCAGACCCATGTAGGTGAGCGCCTTCTCGGCGGACTGACTCTCGCCCTCGTCGAGGATCTCGGCCGGATCGGGTACCGACGCACTGAGGGGGGCGCCCTGACCAGGGTTGGTGCCCCACGTGACGAACGGAGTCAGCGCCGACCCGTCGATCCGCACTTCCTTGTCGAAGACGGCACCGTCGTCGGTGACGAGCGTGGACCAGTCGGCGACGGCCTGCTCCCACAGCTCACCGGAGGGAGCGTGCGGCCGACCCTTGATGTACTCGAACGTGATCTCGTCGGGGGCGATCATGCCCGCGCGCGCGCCCGCCTCGATGGACATGTTGCAGATGGTCATCCGCGCTTCCATCGACATCTTCCGGATGGCCTCGCCGCGGTACTCGATGACGTAGCCCTGCCCACCGCCCGTACCGATCTGTGCGATGACCGCCAGGATCAGGTCCTTGCTGCCGACGTCGTCACCGAGCTCGCCGTCCACCGTGACCGACATGGTCTTGAAGGGGCGCAACGACAGTGTCTGGGTCGCCAGCACGTGCTCGACCTCACTGGTGCCGATGCCCATCGCGAGGGCGCCGAACGCGCCGTGCGTCGAGGTGTGGCTGTCCCCGCACACGACAGTGGTTCCCGGCTGCGTCAGACCGAGCTGGGGCCCGATGATGTGCACGATGCCCTGCTCGATGTCGCCCATCGAGTGCAGGCGGATGCCGAACTCCTCGCAGTTGCGCCGCAGGGTGTCCACCTGCGTCCGGGAGACGAGATCCGCGATCGGCTGGTCGATGTCGACCGTCGGGACGTTGTGGTCCTCCGTCGCGATCGTCAGATCGGGCCGTCGCACGGGCCGACCGGCCAGACGCAGTCCGTCGAACGCCTGCGGGCTGGTGACCTCGTGCACGAGGTGGAGATCGATGTAGACGAGATCCGGCTTGGTCGCGTCACCCTCACCACCGCCGCGAACGACGACGTGCTGATCCCAGACCTTCTCCGCCAGGGTCTTCGCTGCCATGACTCCACCTTTCGACCGACGACGATCACCATCTCACGTTGTGAGACGCTAGTATCGCTACATGGGACAGCATAGCGGCATCGGCGTTCTGGACAAAGCAATGAGCGTTCTGCAGGCTGCGTCACTCGAACCGTGCAGCCTCGCCGACCTGTGTTCCGCCACCGGACTCCCCCGCGCCACCGCGCATCGGCTCGCCATCGGACTCGAGACGCACCGCATGCTGAGCCGCGACGCCGACGGACTGTGGCGACCGGGGCCGGCGCTCGCCGAACTCGCGCACACCGCCGAGGACCCCCTTCTCGACGCCGCGGCCACGGTGCTGCCACGGCTGCGCGAGATCACCGGGGAGAGCGTGCAGGTCTACCGCATCGACGGCACGGTGCGCGTGTGCGTGGCCTCCATGGAACCTCCCACCGGGCTGCGCGACACCGTGCTCGTCGGCGCCCGCCTCCCCCTCACCGCCGGCTCCGGCGCCAAGGTGCTGTTGGCGTGGGCCGACCCCGCACTACAGCGCAGCGTCCTCCCCGACGCCGCCTTCGGTGAGCGGGTGCTCGCCGAGGTACGCAAGCGCGGCTGGGCGCAGAGCGCCGCCGAGCGCGAGCCCGGCGTCGCCAGCGTCGCCGCACCGATCCGCGGACGCGACGACCGCGTGGTCGCCGCGATCTCCGTGTCCGGCCCGATCGACCGCATGGGGCGCCGCCCCGGAGCGCGCTGGGCCGCCGACCTTCTCGCGGCCGCGGACGCCGTGCAGAAACGCCTCTGAGGCGGAGCGTCTCTGCCGGGCTACCGGAACTCGTGCACCGTCGGCTGCGGCGTGGACAGCCAGTTCCTCACGTTGCCCCGGTGCAGGCGCAGCACACCGCCCACCATGCCCACCGCGGACTTGGCGAGGTACTTGCGGTTGCCCATCATCGCGATGGCCGTTGCTCGGCCGAAGTGGTTGATGAACGCGCGCTCGGTGACATAACTGCCGAATCCCTCTGCTGCAGCACGGATGCAGAAGTCGACGTCCGCACCCCACCCCGTGGACCCGAAATTGCGTTCGTCGTATCCGCCGAGCGCCAGCCAGGTGTCCTTGGTGATGGTCATGGCGGTTCCGTCCACGGCGTAGCACTTGCGGTACCGGTCGACCGGAACGTAGTCCTCGGCCGGCCCGGAGTATGTCGTCTTCATGTCTCGGTGGCCGTACGCGTCGTCGTAGACGGGCACGACGATGCCTGCATCGGTCGGCAGTTGCGGGTCGGTCACCGCGTCGAGGAACCCGCGGGACAATCGCGTGTCGTTGTTCAGCGTCATCGCATGGGTGTGGCCGTCGCTGAAGGCGATGCGGAACCCGAGGTTCGATCCGCCGGCCCAGCCGAGATTGCGGCCGGGCGTGACGACGCGCTCGTCGGCGAGCGGGACGTAGTCACCGCGGTTGTCGATGATCACGAAGGTGGCGTTCTCGCGCCGCAGATCCTGGACCACAGCGTGGGTGTAGTCGATCTGGCCGTAGACGGGAACAGCGATGAGTAGTGAGGACACCCAGTGAACCTACGACACACCGACACGGCCTCACCACCGGAGCGTGAGGGCACGGCTTCCCCGGAAACGACTCGAGGACCACCGCATCGCGGTGGTCCTCGACTGTTGTAGCCCCGACGGGATTCGAACCCGCGCTACCGCCTTGAGAGGGCGGCGTCCTAGGCCGCTAGACGACGGGGCCAGGATCTTCATCTGTGAATCAGGTGGAGCAACCGGAAGAGCATAACCGGCCGAGAGCATCCGACGAAATCGGGTGTTTCTCTGCTGGGGTACCAGGACTCGAACCTAGAATGGCGGTACCAGAAACCGCTGTGTTGCCAATTACACCATACCCCAATGGCCTGGTCCGGCCGCGTTCTCCGGGCCGTTTCGAGCCGTGGAGAACACTACCAAACACCATCCCGCATTCACCAAATCGGCTGGTCAGCGGGCCGAGTCGGTCGACTGCGACCCGTCGGGCTCGCCGAAGGTGACCTCGATCTCCTCGAAACCCTTGCTTCGCTGCGCCTCCGCCTGTGCCGTGTACGCGTCTCGATCACCGTCGGTCAGTTCGACGTTGTCCGTGAACGGGGTGAGCAGAGCGCGCGGGTGCAACCTGTCGGTCCGCACGACGTTCACCTCGATGCACAGCACCAACACCAGCGAGGAGATGTAGAGGAACGCGAGCAGCCCGAGGACGATCGCGAACACACCGTTGGTGGTGTCCGCACCGCCGACGACGCGTTGGACGTACAGCCCACCGAAGGACTGCAGGGCCTGCCACAGCAGCGCGCCGATGACGGCTCCGGGAAGCACGTCGCGCACGCTCACCGCACGCGTGGTCCCGAGCCGGAACGCCACGACGAACGTGGCGGTGTTGAGCACGATCGCCGCGATCGTGACGAGCACCTGTGCGACCGTGCCGAAGAAGCCCGCCGCGTTGAAACCGTTCAGGACCGTGACGCCGATGACGGCCGTCCCGACGGTCAGCAGCAGGCCGAAGCCGCGCACCCGCGCCCGGACGGGATCGGGGCGATCGTTCTTCGGGACGGACCAGGCGACGTTCATCGCGTTCTGTGCGGCCACTGCCACGCCCAGACCGCCGTAGAGCGATCCCAGGACACCGATGACGATGGCCCCGGTCCCCCCGCTCAGCCCTTCCGGTTGGCCGAGTTGTTCACCGATCAAGGGGATCTGGCTCATGGCCGAATCGATGATGCGTTGCTGCAATTCGGGATCACCGGCCAGGACGATGCCCAGGACGGTGGAGAACAGCAGCAGCAACGGGAACAGCGAGATGAAACCGAAGTAGGCGATGAGCGCTGCCAGGTAGCCGCCCTGGTCGTCGAAGAACTTGTAGAACACGGCCAACGGGAATCCCATGGCGGGATGCCGCTGCTGAAATCTGTCGATCCGATCGGTGAAGCTCATCACCACACCCTTTCGCCCGAACTGCCCCTAGTCACCTCAGACGATCGACGCACGGGCCGACCGCAACCGGGCCAGCGTCAGCTCCCGGCCCAGCAGCACCATCGACTCGTACAGCGGTGGGCTGATGTGGGAACCGGTCACCGCCACGCGCACCGGCGCGAACGCCTTACGCGGCTTCAGCTCCATCTCGTCGATCAGCGCGACCTTGAGAGCCGACTCCAAGGCCTCCGCAGTCCACTCCGGTGCGCCCTCGACGGCGCTCACCGTCGCGTCCAGAACGGGTGCCGCGTCGGCGCCCAGATTCTTGGCTGCCGATGCCGGATCGACCGTGAACTCGTCGGCGGGGGCAAGCAGGAACTTCAGCAGTCCCCAGGCGTCGGACAGCACGACGATGCGCGTCTGCACCAGTTCCGCGGCCTCGGCGAACGCTGCGTCCGACACCCCGATCGGATGGCCGTGCGTCTCGAGATACGCCCGCAGGCGCGCGGCGAAGTCGGCCGGCTCGAGCAATCGGATGTGTTCGGCGTTGATGGCGTCGGCCTTCTTCTGGTCGAAGCGGGCCGGGTTCGAGTTGACCGTCGAGATGTCGAAGGCACCCACCATCTCGTCGAGCGAGAACACGTCCCGGTCCTCGGAGAATCCCCACCCGAGGAGAGCCAGGTAGTTCAGCAGACCTTCGGGGACGAACCCGCGCTCCCGGTGCAGGAAGAGATCGGCCTCGGGGTCGCGCTTCGACAACTTCTTGTTGCCCTGCCCCATCACGAACGGGAGGTGCCCGAACTGCGGAATGCGTTCTGCCACACCGATGCGCACGAGGGCTTCGTACAGCGCGATCTGACGCGGGGTCGAGGACAGCAGGTCCTCACCGCGCAGGACGTGCGTGATCTTCATCAACGCGTCGTCCACGGGGTTCACCAACGTGTACAGCGGGACACCGTTGCCGCGGGTGAGCGCGAAGTCGGGGACCGTGCCGGCGCGGAACGTCGTCTCGCCGCGCACGAGGTCGTTCCACGACAGATCGTGATCGGGCATACGCAACCGGACGACGGGCTTGCGTCCCTCGGCGCGGAAGGCCTCCCGCTGCTCGTCGGTCAGCGTGCGGTCGTGATTGTCGAAGCCCAACTTCGGATCCCGGCCGGCCGCGAGATGCCGCGCCTCCACCTCCTCCGGTGTGGAGAAGCTCTCGTACGCCTCCCCCGCGTCGACGAGCTGCTGCACCACGGCGAGGTGCTGATCGCGGCGCAACGACTGTCGGTACGGCTCGTACGGCCCACCGACCTCGGGACCCTCGTCCCAGTCGAGTCCGAGCCACCGCAGTGCGTCGAGCAGCGCCTGGTACGACTCCTCGGAATCACGTGCCGCGTCGGTGTCCTCGATGCGGAACACGAATGCGCCGCCGTGATGGCGGGCGAACGCCCAGTTGAACAGCGCCGTGCGCACCAGCCCGACGTGCGGGGTTCCGGTGGGCGACGGGCAGAACCGGACGCGGACGTCGGATGCGGGAACGCTCGCGGCGGTCACTTGTCCACCACCGGATTGGTCAGCGTGCCGATGCCCTCGATCTCGACGGACACGCTCTCGCCCGCCACGATCGGCCCCACGCCTTCCGGGGTGCCGGTCAGGATGACGTCGCCGGGAAGCAGCGTCATCACCGACGAGATCCACTCGATGATCTTCGGCACGTCGTGCAGCAGGAGCGACGTACGGCTGTTCTGCTTCACCGCGCCGTCCACCGTGGTGGTCAGAGCGAGATCCGAGGCGTCGAGCGAGGTCTCGATCCACGGGCCGAGTGGGCAGAAGGTGTCGTAACCCTTGGCGCGGGTCCACTGACCGTCGTGGCGCTGGTTGTCGCGGGCCGTGACGTCGTTCGCAACGGTGTAGCCGAGCACCACGTCGAGAGCGCGTGCTGCCGGGACGTCCTTGCACGGACGGCCGATGACCACCGCGAGCTCACCTTCGAAGTGGACCTCGGACGACGTCGGCGGACGCACGATGTTCGCACCGGGTCCGACGATGGACGTGTTGGGCTTGATGAAGATGACCGGGTCCTCGGGTGCGTCCGAGCCCATCTCCGCGGCGTGCGCCGCGTAGTTCTTGCCGATGCAGATCACCTTGCTGGCCAGAATGGGCGCCAGCAGGCGGACATCGGCCAGGGACCAGCTCCGGCCGGTGAAGGTGGGTGTGCCGAAGGGATGTTCCGCGATCTCTCGCGCCGTCCTCTCGTCTCCGTCGCCTTCGATGGCGACGAATGCAACACCGTCGGGACTCGCTACTCGACCAAGACGCATGGCGGAAGTCTATCGAGCGGCGTCGAGCGGACACCGGCGGGCGACGAACGACGATCACGTACGGGGTAGCATCGGCGACCGGGAGTTCAACAGGCGAGAATGTTATCCCATATAGTGAGAACGGAGCCGGTATGAGTCGCGTCCAGCGCTACACCACGTCCACGGCGGGTCGGTGGGCGATGCTCGTGATCGGCATGCTCGCGACGGCCTCCACGGCACTGCTTCTCAACGGCGCCGCCTTCCTCATCCCCGCACTTCGGGATCAGCGCGGACTCTCGCTCGCGTCGGCGGGTCTGGTCGTGGCGATGCCGACGGCCGGCATCGTCCTGACTCTGTTCGCGTGGGGCGCCGTCGTCGACCGCGTGGGCGAACGGCGATCCCTGATCGCTGGTTCCGTGCTGACGTCGATGGCCGCCTTCTGCGCCGCCCCGACGGAGTCCACGGTGGCGCTGGCCGTCTTCCTGCTGCTCGGCGGCATGGCCGCCGCCAGCGTGAACTCCGCCACCGGACGCGTGGTGGTGGGGTGGTTCCCTCCCCACCGCCGCGGCCTGGCGATGGGAATCCGGCAGATGTCACTCCCTCTCGGAGTCGCGCTGTCCGCGTTGCTGATTCCCGGTATCGCCCGCGATCACGGAGTGGGAACCGCGATGCTCCTTCCCGCGGTCGCGTCCGCCCTCTCCGCTCTCGCCTGCCTCGTCGGTGTGTTCGATCCGCCGCGGCCCTCCCGATCGGCCGCCTCGAGTGCCGATCTCCTCGCCAACCCCTACCGCGGGCGTCGCGATCTCTGGCGCATACACGGTGCGTCGGTCGCGCTGGTGGTGCCGCAGTACGTGGTGTGGACGTTCGCCCTCGTCTGGCTCGTGGACCAACGGGCCTGGTCCCCGGAGGCCGCCGGTGTCCTGATCACCGTCTCGCAGATTCTCGGAGCGGGAGGACGCATCGCCGCCGGCGCAGTGTCGGACCGGGTGGGCAGCAGACTCGGACCGATGCGGTGGGTCGCCGTCGGCGTCGTGGCCGTGATGGCCGCGCTGGCGATCGCGGACGCCGCCGGCCTCGCGGTATCGGTGGTGGTACTCGTGGTCGCGTCGGTGGCGACGGTGTCACCCAACGGGCTCGCATTCACCGCCGTGGCCGAGCGGGCGGGTCCGTTCTGGAGCGGGCGAGCACTCGGCGCGCAGAACACCAGTCAGTTCATCGCCGCGTCGGCGGTTCCCCCGGTGTTCGGCGCCCTGATCACGCACACGTCGTACGCGGTGGCGTTCGGGGTGTCCGCGGCGATCGCGCTTCTCGCGGTACCGACCATTCCGCGAGAAGCGCGAGACCGACTACACCAGTGAGGCGATCCGATCGCCGATCGTCGCGGTCGTGCCCGGGTCCCCGGCGGTGCGCGTCGCCAGGTCCTGCGCGACGGCGGACTCGACGCGCGCCGCCGCCTCGGTCTCGCCGAGATGTGCGAGGAGGAGCGACACCGACAGGATGGCGGCCGTCGGATCGGCGATTCCCTTGCCGGCGATGTCCGGCGCACTGCCGTGCACGGGCTCGAACATGCTCGGATTCGTCCGCGTCGCATCGATGTTCGCGCTCGCGGCCAGACCGATACCACCGGCGACCGCGGCCGCGAGATCGGTGATGATGTCGCCGAAGAGATTGTCGGTGACGATCACGTCGAAGCGGCCCGGGTCGGTCACCAGGTGGATCGTCGCCGCGTCGATGTGCTGGTACGCCACCTCGACGTCGGGGAACTCTGCGGCGACCTCGTCGACCGTCCGCTTCCACAGCGATCCCGCGAACCCCAGCACGTTCGTCTTGTGCAGCAGGGTCAGGTGCCTGCGACGACCCATCGCTCGCGCGAAGCCGTCACGGACCACGCGCTCCACACCGAACCGCGTGTTGAGGCTGACCTCGGTGGCGACCTCGTGCGGAGTGCCGACGCGGATGGCGCCGCCGTTGCCGGTGTACGGGCCCTCGGTGCCCTCCCGCACGACGACGATGTCGACCGGCTTGTTGCCCGCCAACGGACCGACGACACCCGGGTACAGCTTGGACGGGCGCAGGTTTATGTGGTGATCCAGCGCGAATCGTGCGGTCAGCAACAATCCGCGCTCGAGCACACCGCTGGGCACCGACGGATCACCGATGGCGCCGAGCAGGATGGCGTCGTGTCCGCGGAGCTCCTCGAGCACCGACGGCGGCAGGATCTCCCCCGTCGCGTGATAGCGCCGTGCACCCAGGTCGTACTCCGTGGTCTCCGCACCGGGCGCGACCACCTCGAGCACCTTGAGTGCCTCGGCCACCACCTCCGGTCCGATGCCGTCTCCGGCCACGACACCCAGCTTCATCGAAGTCCCCTCGTTCGGCGTCGACATCAGGACAGGTCGACCAGCTCGATGGTCGTCGCGCCCACGGAGGCGGCGATGGCGTCCCGAACGTCCTGCGCCACATCACGATCGACGCGCAGCAGGATGGTGGCGCCACCGCCCTCCGCGTCCTGGCTGAGTGCCGCGGCGGCGATGTCGACACCGGCGTCGCCCAGGGCGGTGCCGATGCGTCCGAGCGAGCCGGGACGGTCGTCGTACGTCACGATGAGGTTCTTGCCCTCGGCGCGCAGATCGAAGTTGCGGCCGTTGATGTTGACGATCTTCTCCACGTGCTGGGGACCGGTGAGGGTGCCCGCGACGTTGACGACGGTCCCGTCGCCGTAGACCGCACGGACGTCGACGACGCTCCGGTGGTTGGGGCTCTCGCTGGCCTTGGTCACGTCGGCCGTGACACCACGCTCCTCGGCGAGCGACGGTGCGTTGACGAAGGTGACCGCGTCCTCGATGACGGCGGAGAACAGTCCCCGCAGCGCCGACAGCTTGAGGATGTCGACGTCCTCGGACGCCAGCTCACCGCGCACGTCGACGGACAGCGACGTCGGGAGCTCGTCCGACAGGGCACCCAGCAGGACGCCCTGCTTGCGCACGATGTCGAGCCACGGCGCGACCTCCTCGCCGACGGCACCGCCGGAGACGTTCACCGCGTCGGGCACGAACTCGCCGGCGAGGGCGAGCAGGACGGACTTGGCGACGTCGGTGCCGGCGCGGTCCTGGGCCTCGGTGGTCGAGGCACCGAGGTGCGGGGTGACGACGACCTGCGGGAGCTCGAACAGCGGGCTGTCGGTGCAGGGCTCGCTCGCGTAGACGTCGATACCCGCGGCGAAGACGTGGCCGCTGGTGATCGCGTCGGCGAGAGCCTGCTCGTCGACCAGTCCACCGCGGGCAGCGTTGACGACGATGACGCCCTTCTTGGTCCGGGCGAGCGCCTCCTTGCCGATCAGACCCTTCGTCTCGGGGGTCTTCGGCAGGTGCACGGAGAACATGTCGGCGCGCTCGAGAAGCTCGTCGAGGCTGACCAGCTCGATACCGAGCTGCGCGGCACGAGCCGGCGAGACGTAGGGGTCGTACGCGATGATGTGCGTCTCGAACGCGGCGAGACGCTGCGCGAAGAGCTGACCGATACGGCCGAGCCCGACCACGCCGACGGTCTTGCCGAAGATCTCGACGCCGTTGAACTTGCTGCGCTTCCACTCGTGCTGACGCAGTGTGGCGTCGGCGGCGGGGATCTGGCGAGCAGCCGAGAGTAGGAGCGTCACCGCGTGTTCGGCAGCGGTGTGGATGTTGGACGTGGGGGCGTTGACGACGAGCACGCCGCGCTCGGTGGCTGCGGGGACGTCGACGTTGTCCAGGCCGACGCCGGCGCGGGCGACGATCTTGAGCTTGGTACCGGCAGCGAGCACCTCGGCATCGACCGTGGTCGCGGAGCGGACCAGGATGGCGTCGGCATCGGGGACCGCGGCGAGGAGGGCCGGACGATCCGGACCGTCCACCCACCGGACCTCGACTCCGTCGCCGAGAGCCTCGACGGTGGACTGCGCAAGTTTGTCGGCGATGAGGACGACGGGGCGGCCTGGCTGGCTCACGTGGAGAACTCCCTGATCAGGTGACGGAGAAGAGGTGTGGTTCCGGATTCGTGCGGGCGTCAGCCTAGTGGCCGAGCCGCGACCCGACGCAGGGCATCCGAGGTCGAGGAACTCGACCGCGGGTGCCCCGTGTCAGGAATGCGAGAGTCAGGCCGTCTCGGTGATGGGACGGTCGACCCAGCTCATGAGGTCGCGCAGCTTCTTGCCGGTGACCTCGATGGGGTGCTCGGCGTTCTGCTTGCGCAGGCCCTCGAGCTCGGTGTTGCCGTTCTCGACGTTGGCCACGAGGCGCTTGGTGAACTCGCCCGACTGGATGTCGGCCAGGATCGCCTTCATGCGCTCCTTGGTGCCGGCGTCGATGACGCGCGGCCCGGAGAGGTAGCCACCGAACTCCGCGGTGTCGGACACCGAGTAGTTCATGCGCGCGATGCCGCCCTCGTACATGAGGTCGACGATGAGCTTGAGCTCGTGCAGCACCTCGAAGTACGCCATCTCGGGCGCGTAGCCGGCCTCGACCATGACCTCGAAGCCGGTCTTCACCAGCTCCTCGGTACCGCCGCACAGCACGGCCTGCTCACCGAAGAGGTCGGTCTCGGTCTCTTCCTTGAACGTGGTCTTGATGACTCCGGCACGCGTGCCGCCGATGCCGCGGGCGTAGGACAGCGCGAGAGCCTGGCCCTCACCCTTCGGATCCTGGTCGACGGCGATGAGGGCGGGAACACCCTTGCCGTCGACGAACTGACGGCGCACGAGGTGGCCGGGTCCCTTGGGGGCGACCATGCCGACGGTGATGTTGGCCGGGGCCTCGATGAGCTTGAAGTGGATGTTCAGGCCGTGGCCGAAGAACAGCGCGTCGCCGTCCTTGAGGTTGGGCTCGATGTCGTCCTTGAAGATCTGCGCCTGGGCGGTGTCCGGAGCGAGCAGCATGATGACGTCGGCCCACTCGGAGACCTCCGCCGGCGTGCCCACGCCGAGGCCCTGCTCGGCAGCCTTGTCACGCGACTTGGAGCCTTCCTTCAGACCGATACGGACGTCGACGCCCGAGTCGCGCAGGCTGAGCGAGTGCGCATGGCCCTGGCTTCCGTATCCGATCACAGCGACCTTGCGGCCCTGGATGATCGAGAGATCGGCATCGTCGTCGTAGAACATCTCGACTGCCACTGTGGTTTCCTCCTACATCTGTCCCGGTCGCATGTGACCGGGTAATCGAAACTACTGGGTTGGGTGACTAGCGGGACGCGGTGATGGACTTCGGTCCACGACCCACCGCGACGACGCCGGACTGGACGATCTCGCGAACACCGTACGGGTCGAGCATCCGGAGCAACGCCTCGAGCTTCGAGCGGGTACCGGTCGCCTCGACGGTGACTGCCTCCGGCGAGACGTCGATGACCTTCGCGCGGAACAGGTTCACCGTCTCGATGACCTCGCTCCGCACGCTCGCGTCGGCGCGGACCTTGATGAGCACGAGCTCACGGGCGACCGACGAATCGGCTTCCTGCTCGACGATCTTGATGACGTTGACGAGCTTGTTCAGCTGCTTCGTCACCTGCTCGAGCGGGAACTCGTCGACCGTGACGACGATGGTCATGCGCGAGATCTCGGGAACCTCGGTGCCGCCCACCGCGAGGGAGGCGATGTTGAATCCGCGGCGCGAGAACAGCGACGCCACGCGTGCGAGCACGCCCGGCTTGTCCTCGACGAGCACGCTCAGGGTGTGACTGGTGCTCACAGGTCGATGCCTTTCGAATTCGCGCCCTGGGCCGCCTCGGTGACGTCGCCGACCGAGCCGGGCTCCTGCGCCGCTTCCTCGTCGTTGTCGAACAGAGGACGGATGCCGCGGGCGGCCATGATCTCGGAGTTGCCGGTGCCCGCAGCGACCATCGGCCACACCTGGGCGTCCTTGCCGACGATGAAGTCGATGACGACCGGGCGATCGTTGATCGCACGCGCCTGCGCGATCACCGCGTCGACGTCCTCCTCACGCTCGCACCGCAGTCCGACGCATCCCAGCGCCTCGGCGAGCTTGAGGAAGTCGGGGATGCGGACGGCGCCGTGCGTGCCGAGCTCGGTGTTGGAGTAGCGCTCCTCGTAGAAGAGCGTCTGCCACTGCCGCACCATGCCGAGGTTGCCGTTGTTGATGACGGCGACCTTGATCGGGATGCCCTCGACCGCACAGGTCGCGAGCTCCTGGTTGGTCATCTGGAAGCAGCCGTCACCGTCGATGGCCCAGACCTCGGTGTCGGGCAGACCCATCTTGGCGCCCATCGCGGCCGGGACCGCGTAGCCCATCGTGCCGAGTCCACCCGAGTTGAGCCACGTCCGCGGCTTCTCGTAACTGATGAACTGAGCGGCCCACATCTGGTGCTGTCCGACCCCGGCGCAGTAGATCGCGTCGGGTCCGGCGAACTTGCCGATCGACTGAATCACGAACTCGGGCGACATCGCACCGTCCGACGGACGGTCGTAGCTCAGCGGGTAGGTGCGCCGCACGTTGTCGAGGTAGGTCCACCAGTCGGCGAGATCCAGCGCGGTGCCGGTGGCCTGGTCCGCGCGGATCGCCTCGATCAGCTCGACGATGACCTCGCGGCAGTCACCCACGATCGGCACGTCGGCGAACCGGTTCTTGCCGATCTCGGCGGGATCGATGTCGGCGTGGACCACCTTCGCCTCGGGGGCGAACGAGTCGAGCTGCCCGGTCACGCGGTCGTCGAAACGAGCGCCGAGCGTGATGAGCAGATCGCTCTTCTGCAGTGCGGCGACCGCGGCGACCGTTCCGTGCATGCCGGGCATGCCGAGGTTCAGGTCGTGGCTGTCCGGGAAGACGCCCCGCGCCATCAGTGTCGTCACGACGGGGATGCCGGTGAGCTCCGCCAGCTCGAGGAGCTCGGGCGACGAGTTCGACTTGATGATGCCGCCGCCGCAGTACAGCACCGGCTTCTTCGCTGCCGCGATGAGCCGCGCGGCCTCACGCACCTGCTTGCCGTGCGGCTTCGTCACCGGGCGGTAGCCCGGCAGCTTCATCTCCGGCGGCCACGAGAAGGTGGTCTGCGCCTGCAGGACGTCCTTCGGGATGTCGACGAGCACCGCGCCCGGTCGTCCGGAGGACGCCAGGTAGAAGGCCTCGGCGATCATGCGCGGGATGTCGAGCGGGTCGGTGATGAGGAAGTTGTGCTTGGTGACGGGCATCGTGATGCCCGAGATGTCGGCTTCCTGGAAGGCGTCGGTACCGATCAGCGCGCGGCCGACCTGTCCGGTGATGGCGACGACCGGGACGGAGTCCATCTGCGCATCGGCCAGCGGCGTCACCAGGTTGGTGGCGCCGGGACCGGACGTCGCGATGCACACGCCGACGCGGCCGGTGGCCTGCGCGTAGCCGGTGGCGGCGTGGCCGGCACCCTGCTCGTGTCGCACCAGCACGTGCCGGACCTTCGCCGAGTCGAGCAGCGGATCGTAGACGGGAAGTACGGCACCACCGGGAATGCCGAAGACGACGTCGACCTCGAGCTCCTCGAGTGCGCGGACGACGGACTTCGCTCCGGTCACGCGCTCGGGCGCGAGGGGACGACGCTGCGGCGTCGCGGACGGAGTGGGACGATCGGCGGCGGGCGGAGCCTTGCGTGGTGCCGGGCCGGGCCGGGCGGTGGGTGCGCTCACTGGTGCTTCCTTAGAACTTCATCCGGGCAAGAAAAAACCCTCGCCAGCAGATGCTGTACGAGGGTGGCGCGTCGTGGCTGAGCGTGAAGACGTTTCGGCTCAGGCGACGACGCGCCTGCCGATTACGAGGAACTCTTCACGCTTCACGCGTGTGACGTTAGGCGCGTGATGCGGTGCCAGTCAAACTTACCGAACTCGTTGTCCCATTATGTGGGATGGCGTTATGCAGTGCGAAGATGGAGGGGTGTCGTCTTCGCAGCAGTCCGAACCACCGGTGACAGTCTCCCATACCGAGAGCCCCACTTCCGACGCCTCCCCCGCGGCCCCCACGGTGTTCCGCATCCCGGCCCTGGCGCTGTCCGGCGTGGCGCTGTTCCTGTTCGGGGTCACGTTCCCCGTGGTCGGGGCGCCGGAGCTCTTCGGGTGGATGCTCGCGCTCCCGGTCCTGCTGGGGTACTGGATCATCCGCGTCCGGACCACCGTCACTCCGGAGCGGTTCGTCTCGCGCCGGGCGTTCCGTTCCACCACGGTGCCGTGGTCGTCCGTGACGGGACTGCTGTTCCCGAAGCTCGGGTGGGGCAAGGCGACCCTCGAGGACGGCTCGACCGTCCGGATGCCGGGCGTGACCGTCGACAAGCTCCCGCTTCTGTCCGCGGCGAGCGGCGGCGCGGTGCCGGATCCGTCGCCGGTCGAGGAGCCCGCTCAGGACGAGCCGGTCGAGGCCGAGTCCGCCGTCGAGCAGGACGAGGCCGAACCGCGGGCCTGAACGACCACAACTCGGCCGGATCGACGGAATCCCGTCGATCCGGCCGAGTTGTGGACGGTGACGCATGGATCAGGCGAAGGGGTCGGCGCCGTTCAGGAAGATCCACAGCGCTGCAGCACCGCCGATGCCGATGGCCAACGCGAGGAACGACCCGATGAAGGGGCGGCGCGCCCATCCACGTCCGCCGTCCACGGCGATCCGTCCGGGGCCCGTGAGGATGATGGACGCCGACGCCAGCACCAGCAGCGTCTCGTACTCGACACCTGCAGGGGCGAAGAACTGCAACCCCGGCTCGCCGACCTGACGCACGAGCCAGGCGTTGATCATGACGGCGAGGACTGCGGCACCCGCGAGAGGCGTGGCCAGGCCGAGGATCAGCAGCGCACCGCCGGCGACCTCGCCGACCGCACCGAGAATGGACAGCAGACGTGCCTGGTCGTAGCCGGACCCGGCGACGATCTCCTGGAAGCCCGAGAGCCCGGGACCGTCGAACCATCCCGTGAGCTTCTGCAGACCGTGCACAAGCACGATCGCGCCGACGCTCACGCGCAGGATCAGCAGTCCGAGATCGAGCGTGCCGCGACGCTCCGGGACCACCTCGGGCCGCACCTCGGCCGGGGTCGCCGTGCGGTCGGTTCCTGCCACCGGGATCGCGCGCGTCGCGCTGTCGTCGTAGGCCGGTTCGGTGCGACTCGCCGTCGTCGTGTCACCGGGGTAGCCGGTGAGCTTCTCGGTGGGATGCGCGGTACGCGACCGGTCGGCGTCGAGTTCGTCGTCGGTGCGCGGGAGCTGTGCTCCGCTGCCCCCGCCTATCCGCTCGGTCGGCTGGTCGTAGGGACTCGCCGCCGGCTCGTAACCGGACGGGGAACGGCCTGTGTCATCGGACTTCTCACTCACGTGCATCAGCGTAGATGCGGCGGGCCCGTTCCCGGCGCAGGCGCGACCCGTACCGTGGGATCTCATGACAGTGGGTGGGACTCGGCGCGCGGCCCGGCGATCGTTCGTGCTCGGCGCGGCGGTGATGGCGATCGTCACGGCCTCCGCGGGATGCGCACGCTTCGACGACTCCGCCTCGACGGAGTTCTCCCCCGAACCCACGTTCGGCGCTGCCGACATCGAACCGGTGGAGCCGGGAGCGCCGGGTTCCAGCACGCCGCCCGCGCCGTCGCCGGCCACCG
Organism: Rhodococcus sp. SORGH_AS_0301; assembly: GCF_030818285.1. NCBI lineage: Bacteria > Bacillati > Actinomycetota > Actinomycetes > Mycobacteriales > Nocardiaceae > Rhodococcus > Rhodococcus sp. SORGH_AS_0301. The sequence goes on along the minus strand of NZ_JAUTAC010000002.1, from coordinate 1,361,979 downwards.
GCCCCTGCGTGGATCCGGATCCCAACGTGGTCGCGACCTGTCTCGACACCCTGTCCGGCCTCGTCGTCCTTCCCGGCGGGGCATCGGCCCTGGTCGGCGAGCGTCGCACCGGCACCATCTTCCAGGTGGCTCCGGGCCAGGCGCCCCGACCCGTCGTGACCGTCCCGGTGGACGGCGACGGCGACGGCGGACTGCTCGACATCACGCTGTCCCCCACCTACGACGAGGACCGCCTCCTGTACGCGTACATCACGACGGCGACCGACAACCGCGTGGTGCGCATCGCGGCGGGAGACGTCCCGAAGACCGTGCTCGCCGGCATCCCCCGCGGGACCACCAGCTCGGGTGCCCTCGATTTCTCGTCACCCGACGAACTCCGGGTGATCACCGGCGACGGGGGCGATCCCGCCGCTGCGGCGAACCCGGCGTCGCTCGCAGGCAAGGTTCTGGCCGTCACCGACCCGCGTGTCGACTCCACCTCGGCTCCCCGCGTCGTCATGAGCGGCATCGGCCGCGCCGGCGACGTCTGCATCGACGCCACGGGCAGCACCTGGGTGACCGATGCGACGGCCACCGAGGACCGGCTCTCCCGCATCACGCCCGAGGGTGCCGTCGTCAGTCCCGTGTGGACGTGGCCGGACAAGCCGGGCGTCGGCGGATGCGCAGCCGCACCCGGCTCGGTGGCCGTGTCGATGTCCGGTGCCCGTGCGCTGGCACTGGTTCCCGTGGACCCGGACACCAACGCGGTGACGACGCCGCCGACCCTCACCGCACAGGACCGGTACGGCCGCCTGCGTGGTGCGTCGCTCGGCGCTCAGGGCCAGGTGTGGGTGACCACCGTGAACAAGGACGGCGACCAGCCGGTGCCGACGGACGACCGAGTGGTCATCGTGCCGGTGCCGGCCGGCGGCGGCGGGAGCGACTAGCGGGAAGGCCGGAGGTCGTTCTAGCTGCAGGCGGCGATGACGAGTTCCTTGACTCGCGCGGGGTCGGCCTGGCCCTTGGTCGCTTTCATGACGGCACCGACGATGGCACCGGCGGCCTGCACCTTGCCGCCGCGGATCTTCTCCGCGACGGAGGGGTTGGCCGCGAGCGCCTCGGACACGGCCGTCTCGAGCGCCGAATCGTCTTGCACGACAGCGAGTCCGCGTGCCTCGACGACGGCGTCGGGGTCACCCTCACCATCGAGGACACCGTCGACCACCTTGCGGGCGTTGGCGTTGGTGAGTGTGCGGTCGGCGACCAGCGCGGCGACGCGGGCCACCTGAACCGGGGTGATCGCCAGGTCCGCGAGGTCGACGCCGCGGGTGTTGGCCTGCTGCGACAGGTACGCCACCCACCAGCTGCGGGCGGCGTCGGGTGTCGCACCGGCGTCGACGGTCGCGGTGATGAGGCCGAGCGCATCGGCGTTGACGACGTCGCGCATGACGAGATCGGACCAGCCCCACTCCTTCTGGATGCGAGAGCGGGTGATCCACGGCGCCTCAGGAATGGTGGCGCGCAGTTCCTCGACCCAGGCGGCGTCCGGGGCGACCGGCTCGAGATCGGGCTCCGGGAAGTAGCGGTAATCCTCCGCGGTCTCTTTCTTGCGACCGGGCGCAGTGCTGCCGTCGGCCTCCTGGAAGTGCCGCGTCTCCTGCACGATCTCGCCGCCCTCCGCGAGAACTGCTGCCTGACGGCGCATCTCGTAGCGGACGGCGACCTCGACGCTCTTGAGGGAGTTGACGTTCTTGGTCTCGGTCCGGGTGCCGAACTCGGTGGCGCCCTTCTCCATCAGCGAGACGTTGGCATCGCACCGGAGCGAGCCCTGGTCCATCCGCACGTCGGACACGCCGAGCTCGCGGATCAGTTCCCGCAGCGCGGTGACGTAGGCGCGGGCCACCTCGGGCGCGCGGTCGCCGGCGCCCTCGATGGTCTTGGTGACGATCTCGACGAGAGGCACACCGGCCCGGTTGTAGTCCAGCAGTGAGTGACTCGCTCCGTCGATGCGACCGGTGGCGCCGCCGACGTGCAACGACTTGCCGGTGTCCTCCTCCATGTGGGCGCGCTCGATGTCGACCCGCCACGTGGACCCGTCGTCGAGCACCACGTCGAGATAGCCCTCGGTGGCGATCGGCTCGTCGTACTGCGAGATCTGGTAGTTCTTCGGCTGGTCCGGGTAGAAGTAGTTCTTCCGCGCGAACCGACCCCACGGCGTGATGGAGCAGTTCAGCGCGAGGCCGATCCGGATGGCGGACTCGACGGCAGCCGCGTTGACCACCGGCAGCGCACCCGGCAGGCCGAGGCACACCGGACACACCTGGGTGTTGGGCTCGGCACCGAACTCGGTGGGGCACCCACAGAACATCTTGGTGGCGGTACCGAGCTCGACGTGCACCTCCATGCCCAGCACGGGGTCGTACCGGGAGATCACCTCGTCGTAATCCATCAGGCTCGTCGAGTGCGATGAGGTGGCAGCAGTCATGGTGCCGAGTTTACTGCGGACCGGTGGGCCGAACCCCCTCGGTGTCAGCCGAAGAAGGCGGCCGCGTCCAGGTAGCGACTCTCGGGAACCCGCTTGAGCTGGCGGACGGCCTCCTCGAGGTCCACCAGGCCGATCTCGGCGCCCTGGAGGGAGACCATCTTGCCCTTCTCCCCCGCGTGCACGGCGTCGACGGCGTTGACGCCGAAACGGGTAGCGAGGACGCGGTCGTACGGAGTGGGCTTGCCGCCGCGCTGCACGTGGCCCAGCACCGTGGTGCGGACCTCCTTGTTGATGCGGCGTTCGATCTCGACGCCCAATTGCTGTGCGACACCGGTGAACCGGACGTGGCCGAACTCGTCGATTCCTCCGTCGCGGATCTCCATCGACCCCTCCTTGGGCGTCGCTCCCTCGGCGACGACGCAGATGAAGTGGGAGTCCCCGCGCTGGAACCGCTTCTTCACCAGATCGCACACCTCCTGGACGTCGAAGGGCTGCTCGGGGATCAGTGTCATGTGCGCGCCGGACGCGAGGCCGGAGTGCAGCGCGATCCAGCCGGCGTGCCGCCCCATCACCTCGACGAGCATGACGCGCTGGTGGGACTCGGCGGTGCTGTGCAGCCGATCGATCGCGTCGGTGGCGATGGTGAGTGCCGTGTCGAAACCGAACGTGACGTCGGTGCAGTCGATGTCGTTGTCGATGGTCTTGGGAACCCCGATGACGGGCACGCCCTCCTGCGACAGCCAGTGTCCGGCGGTCAACGTGCCCTCGCCGCCGATGGGGATGAGCACGTCGATGCCGTTGTCGTCCATCGTCTGCTTGATCTGGTCGAGCCCCGCCCGCAGCTTCTCGGGATTGACGCGTGCGGTCCCCAGGATGGTGCCGCCCTTGGTGAGCAGTCGATCGTTGCGATCGTCGTTGCGCAGTTGGATACGACGGTCCTCGAGCAGGCCGCGCCAGCCGTCGAGGAATCCGACCACCGACGACCCGTAGCGGGCGTCCGCCGTGCGTACGACGGCCCTGATGACCGCGTTGAGTCCCGGGCAGTCGCCGCCGCCGGTCAGTACTCCGATACGCATGGGTCGGTGCCTCTCGTTCGCGGGTGTCGACGCGGGGTCGCCGCGCACGATGCTCGTCACCATCTTGCTACCTCCGGCGCGCGGAGGCACGGTCGGATCAGATCGCGGACGGCTGGGGAAACTCTCCCCGTGCGGCTTCGTACGCCGCACCGACCCGGTAGAGGCGATCGTCCGCCATCGCCGGAGCCATGATCTGCAGCCCGACCGGGAGACCGTCCGCGAGACCGGACGGCACCGACATGGCCGGGTGACCGGCCAGGTTGGTCGGCAGGGTGCAGAGGTCGTACAGGTACATGGCGATGGGGTCGTCGACCTTCTCGCCCAGCGCGAACGCCGTCGACGGGGTGGTGGGCGACACCAGGACGTCCACCTTCTCGTAGGCACGATCGAAGTCCCGGGCGATGAGCGTCCGGATCTTCAGAGCCTGGCCGTAGTACGCGTCGTAGTAGCCTGCGGACAGCGCATACGTCCCGATCATGATGCGGCGCTTGACCTCCGGGCCGAACCCGGCGGCACGCGACATCGCCATGACCTGATCGGCACTGTGCGTTCCGTCGTCACCGACCCGCAGTCCGTAGCGCATCGCGTCGAAGCGGGCGAGGTTGGACGACACCTCCGACGGGAGGATGAGGTAGTACGCGGCGAGGGCGTGATCGAAGTTGGGGCACGACACCTCCACCACCTCGGCGCCCAGCGAGGTGAGCACCTCGACGGCGGCGTCGAAGGAGGAGATGACCCCCGGCTGATAGGCGTCCGAGTGCAGTTCCTTGACGACGCCGACGCGCACGCCCGTCAGATCTCCACCCGCGCCGCGGCGCGCGGCCGCGACGACGTCCGGCACCGCCGCGTCGACCGACGTCGAGTCGCGGGGGTCGTGTCCGGCGATGACCTGGTGCAGCAACGCGGTGTCGAGCACCGTCCGCCCGCAGGGACCGCCCTGATCCAGGGAGGAGGCGCAGGCGATGAGCCCGTACCGGGAGACGCCGCCGTACGTCGGCTTGCACCCGACGGTTCCGGTGACGGCGGCCGGTTGCCGGATCGAGCCACCGGTGTCGGTACCGATGGCCAACGGTGCCTGGAACGACGCGAGCGCCGCGGCCGAACCGCCGCCCGATCCACCCGGCACCCGAGTGGTGTCCCACGGGTTCAGGGTCGGTCCGTACGCACTGTTCTCGGTGGACGACCCCATCGCGAACTCGTCCATGTTGGTCTTGCCCAGCAACGGGATTCCCGCGGCACGCAGCCTCGCGGTGACCGTGGCGTCGTACGGCGAGACCCATCCCTCGAGGATCTTCGAGCCGGCGGTGGTGGGCATGTCCGTGGTGGTGAACACGTCCTTGAGCGCCAACGGGACGCCGGCCAACTCCGATGCGGGCGTCTCACCCGCGTCCAACGCGTCGTCGACGCGCTGGGCGGCGGCGATCGCCTCGTCCCCTGCGACGTGCAGGAAGGCGTGCAGCGTTCCGTCGACCTCGGCGATGCGATCGAGGTGGGCGCGAGTGACCTCCACGGCGGAGACCTCGCGGGTACGGATCTTCGCGGCCAGGTCGGACGCGGTGGACCGGATCAGATCGGTCTGCTCGGCGGCGGTCATCACTCTTCTCCCAGGATGCGCGGCACCGCGAAGCGGCTCTGTTCGGACGCGGGCGCCTCGGCGAGGGCACTGTCCGGGCCGAGACCCGGGACGATGACGTCTGGCCGGGTGACGTTGGTCACAGCGAGCGGACTCGCGGTGGCGTCGACGTCCGAGACGTCGACCTCCGACACTGCCTTCACGTGGCCCAGAATGGCGTCGAGCTGACCGGCGAACGCATCGAGTTCGTGCTCCTCGAGCGCGAGCCGGGACAGTCGTGCGAGGTGGGCGACCTCGTCGCGGGATATGGCAGACACGTCCGTCAGGCCCCCTTCGATTCGTAACGCATGCCGAGCAGCCTAGTTCGTGGCGACCACCCCACCGTCAGGGCCTCGCGTCGTGGCGAGGGACGACGAGCCCCGCCGTCCTCCACCTTCCCGTGGGCCGCGTGCGACTCGATGGAGACGGCGTCGAGTGCGAGGATGTCGGCGTGTCGTATCTCCTGCGGGTCCAGTTGCCCGACCGTCCGGGCAGTCTCGGGTCGCTCGCCGTCGCCCTGGGTTCGGTGGGGGCCGACATCCTGTCGCTCGACGTCATCGAACGCGGAGCCGGATTCGCGGTGGACGATCTGGTGGTGGACGTCGCGCCGGGCGCCCTCCCCGACACACTCATCACCGCGGCCGAGAAGCTCACCGACGTCCGCGTGGACTCCATCCGTCCCTACGCCGGCATCCTGGACACACACCGCGAGCTCGAGCTCATCGATCAGGTGGCCACGGCGCACGACGACCGTCTGCAGGTGCTCGTGGACGGTGCGCCGCGGGTCTTGCGCGTCGGATGGAGCACCGTGGTGGGCATGTCGGATCACGGTCCGGCCGTCATCGTCGGCAGCTCCGGGGCGCCCGAGTCGCGGGCCGACGACATGCCGTGGATGCCCCTCGAGAAGCCGGCAGTCCTCGACCCGACCGGAGCATGGGTTCCGCAGTCGTGGAAGGACATGGACACCACACTGGCCGCGGCGCCGCTCGGATCGTCGGGCACCGTGCTGGTGCTGGGACGACCCGGCGGACCGGACTTCCGACCGTCAGAGATCGCCCGGCTCGGCTACCTGGCCGGCATCGTCGCCACCGTCCTCGGCTGAGTCCGCCCCGGCGACCAGCGCGCGGGCCGCGTCGGGCCCCTCGCCGAGCAGCAGGCGGAACCCGTCCTCGTCGAGCACGGGAACACCCAGTTCGAGCGCCTTGTCGTGCTTGGATCCGGGCGCGTCGCCGACGACCACGAACGCCGTCTTCTTCGACACCGACGAGGCCGCCTTGCCGCCGCGGGCCAGGATCGCCTCCTTCGCGTCGTCACGCGTGAACGTGGCGAGCGATCCGGTGACGACGATCGACAGACCGTCGAGCGTGCGCTCGATACTCTCGTCGCGTTCGTCCTCCATGCGCACGCCCGCCGCCGACCACTTCTCCACGATGGCGCGGTGCCAGTCGACGTCGAACCACTCGACGACTGCGCGGGCGATGGTGGGGCCCACCCCGTCGGCGGTGGCCAGTTCCTCCTCCGTCGCCGCCCGGATGGCCTCGAGCGACCCGAAGCGGGCGGCGAGGGCGCGGGCGGCGGTCGGCCCGACATGGCGGATCGACAATCCGACGAGCACCCGCCACAGCGGCTGATCCTTGGCTCGCCCCAGGTTGTCCAGCAATCGCCGACCGTTCGCGGACAGCGCTCCCGCCTTGGTTCGGAAGAGATCCGTCCGGGTGAGCTGGTCCTCGGTGAGATCGAACAGATCGCCCTCGTCCTCGATCACCTGTGCGGACAGCAGCGCCGTCGCGGCCTCGTACCCCAACACCTCGATGTCGAATGCACCACGGCCCGCGACGTGAAAGACCCGCTCCCGCAACTGTGCCGGGCACGAGCGCGAGTTGGGGCAGCGGATGTCGGCGTCGCCCTCCTTGGCCGGTGCGAGCTCGGTTCCGCACTCGGGGCAGTGCGTCGGCATGACGAACTCCCGCTCGTCCCCGGTGCGCGCGTCGACCACAGGACCGAGCACCTCCGGGATCACCTCGCCCGCCTTGCGGATGACCACCGTGTCTCCGATCAGCACGCCCTTGCGCACGACCTCGGACGCGTTGTGCAACGTCGCGAGGGACACCGTCGACCCCGCCACGAGCACCGGCTCCATGAACGCGAACGGCGTCACTCGCCCGGTGCGACCGACATTGACCCGGATGTCGAGCAACGTCGTGGTGGCCTCCTCCGGCGGATACTTGAAGGCGATGGCCCAGCGGGGTGCGCGGGACGTGGATCCGAGTCGGCGGTGCAACGCCATCTCGTCGACCTTCACCACGAGGCCGTCGATCTCGTGCTCGACCGAGTGCCGGTTCTCGCCCCAGTACTCCATGCGTTCGACCACCGCGTCGACGCCCTGCACCAGTGCGGTGTGAGTCGAGACCGGCAGACCCCAGGCGGCGAGCGCGTCGTACGCGACGGACTGGGCGGCGGGGGCGAAGCCCTCCATCCGGCCGAACCCGTGACAGATCATGCCGAGCCGCCGACGCGAGGTGACCGCGGGGTTCTTCTGCCGCAGCGACCCCGCGGCGGAGTTGCGCGGGTTGGCGAACGGCGGCTTGCCCTGCTCGACGAGAGAGGCGTTGAGCGCCTGGAAGTCCTCGAGTCGGAAGAACACCTCGCCCCGCACCTCGAGCAGCGTCGGGACCGGGAACTCGTCCGACGGGGTGAGCACCTCGGGGATGTCGTCGATGGTGCGCGCGTTGAGCGTCACGTCCTCCCCGGTGCGTCCGTCACCGCGGGTGGCGGCGCGCACCAGTCGGCCGTTCTCGTACACCAGATTGAGCGCGACACCGTCGATCTTGACCTCGCAGAGGTAGTGCAGGTTCTCCCCCGCCTCCACCTCGACCCTGCGCGCCCAGGCACGCAGCTCGTCCGCGTCGAACACGTTGTCCAGGGACAACATTCGCTCGAGGTGGTCGACAGCCGTGAAGTCCGTCTCGAAGCCGCCACCGACGAGCTGGGTCGGCGAGTCGGGCGTCCGGAGATCCGGATGCTCCTCCTCCATCGCCTGCAGGCGCTTCAGCAACTCGTCGAACTGCCCGTCCGAGATGATCGGCGCGTCCCGCACGTAGTACCGGAACTGGTGACCGCGGACCTCCTCGGCCAGCGCGTCCCACTCCTGCTTCTGCTCGGGTGAGGCCGGGACCAGGTCCGGCGGTGTCTCGATCTCGTCCACGATCGCAGACTATCGGAGCGCTCCGACACCGTTCCCGGTGACGAAGGCCGGTGTCACAGAGCGTCGGGATCCTCGGTGAAAGCAGCGCGGACGTCGCGCAGCACCGTCAGAGCGTGCCGGGCCCACGGCAGGCTCGCGCCGGACAACCCACACGTGGGTGAGACGGCGACGCGCTCGGCGAGGTACCGCCTCGGGAAGCCCAACCGATCCATCAGTTCCACTGCGGGCGCCGCACTCTCGCGCCACGCCGGGTACTTCTCCGGGTCGGTTCCCGGCACCACCCCCAGGACGGCGACACCGCCGCTCTCCAGGTAATCGCCGACCGCGTCGTACCGCGACGTGGGCAGCAGGGACAGATCGAACGAGACGCCGTGCACCCCGCTGCGTCCGAAGACCTCGAACGGGACGTCGGCGGAGCACGTGTGCACGATCACGGGTCGGTTCACCCGCTGCACCACCGAGCCCAGCAGGTCGGCCACCTCCGGCGCCGGCACCGCGGCGATCTGCTCGAGGCTCGTCACGCCCTGCAGGCGACCGGCCAGCACGGCCGCGATGCGAGGTTCGTCGAACTGGACGACCACCTCGGCGCCGAGCCGCCTCGCGACCTCGTCGGCGTGCGCGGCCACTCCCTCGGCCAACGACCCGGCTATGTCGCGCACCGCACCGCGGTCGGTCAAGGCGCGGTGACCGAACGCCAGCTCGATGTCCGCGGCCATCGTCAGCGGGCCCGCGGCCTGCACCTTGACGGCGCGGCCGGATCCGCGCAGCCCGGCCAGTTCCCACTGCTCCTCGAGAACGTCGAGGTCCTCCGTCAGGAAGTCGCGGGCCCGGCGGCTCGTCGTACTCGGCCGTCGGCTCACGCGGTATCCGCTGGTGGCCGCATCGATCTCGATGTCGACCAGCAGCACGCCGGTGCGCCCGATCATGTCGGCGCCGAGACCTCGCGCCGGGAGTTCCACGACGTGCGGCAGGTCGGGGAGCTCGCCGATCACCGTCGTGACGGCGTTCGCGATGTCCGTTCCCGGCCACGAGCCGATACCCGTCGCCACGCCTGCCAGAGCGGCAGCAGGATCCGTCACGGGCGAGCGGACGCGGTGAGTGGCGACTCGGCGGAGGTTCCTGCGATGGTGCCGCTGCCGACCACGATGTCGCCTGCCGGGTCGGGGCGGTACAGCACGGCCGCCTGACCACGTGCGACTCCGGTGAGCGGGGACCGCAGACCGATGCGCAGGGTGTCGCCGTCGACACGAGCGACGGCGTCCGCGAGTCCGCCGTGTGCCCGGACCTGGACGACGCAGTCCACGTCGCCCTCGGGCGCCGTGCCGGACGTCCAGACGGGTGTGCTCGCATCGATGCCGTACACGTCGAGGCGGCTCGCCGAGCCGACCCGGACGGTCCCGGTCTCGGGCTCGATGGAGGTGACGTACCGCGGCTTGCCGTCGGCGGCCGGTCCCTCGACGCCGAGGCCCTTGCGCTGGCCGACGGTGAACCCGTGCACACCGTCGTGCTCGGCGAGCACCGCGCCGGAGTCCGCGTCGACCACCGATCCGGGGCGCACGCCGATACGGGCGCCGAGGAACGCCCGGGTGTCGCCGGACGGGATGAAGCAGATGTCGTGACTGTCGGGCTTGTCCGCGACGGCGAGACCGCGGCGGGCGGCCTCGTCACGCACCTCCGCCTTCGGGGTGTCCCCGATCGGGAACAGGGCACGGGACAGCTGGCGCGCGGTGAGGACGCCCAGCACGTACGACTGGTCCTTGTCGGCATCGACCGCACGACGCAGCACGCCGTCCTCGAGCCGGGCGTAGTGGCCGGTGGCGACCGCGTCGAAACCGAGCGCCTCGGCCCGATCGGCGAGCGCCGCGAACTTGATCTTCTCGTTGCAGCGCAGGCACGGGTTCGGGGTCTCGCCTGCGGCGTAGGACGCGACGAAGTCGTCGATCACGTCCTCCTTGAACCGATCCGCGAAATCCCAGACGTAGAACGGGATCCCGAGCACGTCCGCGGCGCGGCGCGCGTCCCCGGCGTCCTCCTTGGAGCAGCACCCGCGCGACCCGGTGCGCAGAGCGCCGGGAGCGGTGGACAGCGCCAGGTGCACCCCGACCACCTCGTGGCCGGCATCGACGGCACGCGCCGCCGCCACGGCGGAATCGACGCCGCCGCTCATCGCTGCCAGAACTCTCATGTCACCACTCTTCTCGTCTCGACGTTCTCGTCATCTCGAACTGGACGCCATGCCGGCGGCCCGCGCACGTTCGACGACGCGCGGCAGGACCTCGAGCAGTGCGTCGACATCGGCGTCGGTGCTGGTGTGGCCCAAGGAGAACCGCAGTGATCCGCGGGCATCGGCCGCATCGACGCCCATCGCCAGCAGCACATGGCTCGCCCGCGCGACACCCGCCGTGCACGCGGATCCCGTCGAGCACTCGACACCGGAGGCGTCGAGCAACATCAACAGTGAATCGCCCTCGCATCCGGGGAACGTGACGTGCACGTTGCCGGGGAGTCTGTCCGCGCCGCGGGCACCGTTGACCGACGCGCCGGGCACCGCGTCGAGGACACCCTCGATGACACGCTCGCGCAACGCCACGAGCCGCGCCTCGGTGTCGGCCCGTCCGGCGACGGCGACGTCGAGGGCGGCCGCCATGCCCACGGCACCTGCCGTGTCGGGCGTCCCGGACCGGACGTCGCGTTCCTGACCGCCTCCGTGCAGCAGTGATTCGCAGGGCACCGAGCGTCCGAGCAGCAGCGCGCCGACGCCCTGGGGTCCGCCGAACTTGTGTGCCGCGATGGACAGCGCGGAGAGACCACTGGACGCGAAGTCGAGCTCACGGACACCGGCCACCTGGACCGCGTCGCTGTGCATGGGCACGTCGAACTCGGCCGCGATGGCAGCGAGTTCGCGGATCGCCATGATGGTGCCCACCTCGTTGTTCGCCCACATGATCGACACGACGGCCACCTCGTCGGCGTGCAGCTCGAGTTCTCGGCGCAGCGTCGACGGGAGGACGCGGCCGTCGGCCTCGACCGGCAACCAGGAGACCGCGGCGCCCTCGTGACGTTCGAGCCACTCCACGGCATCGAGCACGGCGTGATGCTCGACCGAGCTGGTGATCACGCGGACGCGACGAGGATCACGCGCTCGGCGTGCCCAAAAGATGCCCTTGACCGCCAGATTGTCGCTCTCGGTGCCGCCGGAGGTGAAGATGACCTCGGACGGACGAGCGCCCAGCGCCGCGGCGATGGACTCCCGCGACTCCTCGATGCGGCGGCGGGCCGTGCGCCCCGATCCGTGCAGGGACGACGCGTTTCCCACGGTCCGATGGATCTCCGTCATCGCCTCGATCGCCGCGGGGACCATCGGAGTGGTCGCGGCATGATCGAGGTACACCGGCGTTCCGGGCACACGTGGGGGCTGTGGCATGACGTGGTCCAGGATAACCGGTCGCGGACCTCGCCTCTCCCCCGCGCGAGCACGCCCGAACTGCCGTGCGTCAGCTCGCCCGCACGACGGTTCCGGCGTACTCACCGAGGCGGACCGGCTGGGCGAGCCGATCCCGGCGCGGCAGTCGCGTGCGGGTGACGCGCAGGGGCGGAACTGCCGTCTCGTCCTGGTGTCGGCGCACGGCCAACTCCGCGCTGCGCGCCAGCAGTCGACGATCGTCGATGGGCGCGATGTCCTCGCACACCCGCACGGCGGCACGGACGCCCTTCAGCCGCAGGATCCTCGACATCGACTCGCCGATGGTCTCGTCGCCCACGAAGGCGGTGGCCGTCGTCGGACGGTGGTCGACGTCGCGGTAAGTGACCGCGATCGGCCGCACCACCGCACCGGCGTCGATGGCCGCCTGGAACAGGGCGGGACGGAACGATCCGTAGGCGGTTCCGCACCAGGTGGTGCCCTCGGGGAAGACGACCACCGTGGCTCCCGATCGCAAAGCCTCGGTCACCTCGTCGACGGTGCCGGGCAGGGAGCGGAGTCGCTCACGGGCGATGGGGACGACCCGCACGATGCGTGCGAGCAGACCCAGGACGGGCCAGTCCACGAGGTCCGCGCGGGCGACGAAGCGGCACGGGAAACAGGCTGCCAGCACCAGGACGTCCGTCCAGGACACGTGATTGGCGACGACGAGCGTTCCGACGCCGGTGGGCTCGGCCGTGCGGTCGCCGTCCAGAGTCACCCGGACACCGAGCGCGCCGAGGAGTCCCCTGGCTCCGGCACGTGCGGCGGCGCGTCGACCGCCCGCCGGCAACACCCGGCCCGCCAGCAGGAGCGGGACCACGGCGAGCAGCACCGCCACCAGGACGCAGCGCACCACCACGCGTGCGGTGCCCACGGTCGCCGAGACCGCCGGATGGCACCCCGTCCCGCACGGGCTGGCGGGCATCCAGGCGTGTGTCGTCACGCGTGCGACTCCGCGGTCGCCGCGGCCGAGCGGAGCCGGTCGAGATAGCGGACGTTGGCGTCCTTCATGTGCAGGAGGGTGACGAAGTCCGCGACGCCGAAATCGGGATCGTGGGCCGGCTCCCCGCAGATCGAGGCGCCCATGCGCAGATAGCCGCGCATCAGGGCCGGCACCGAGGTGCGGGCGGGCGCCGTCATGTCGGCGAGGGCGACACCGTCGACGCGCACGGGGGTGCGGGGGTACGCGCGGACCTCGGAGCGGTGCCGCTTCTCGACGAGGTCGTACACGCCCTTGACGTGCGCGCCGTCCGGCTCCCCGTCGCCGAGTGCCATGGGGACCGACACACAGCCCATCACCCGGTCGTAGCCACCGAGGTCGATGTACCGGAGGATCCCGGACCACATCAGCGCCAGCACCGAGCCGGATCGATGGCCCTCCAGGACGCACGCACGACCCATCTCGACCGTCCGCAACTCGTGTGCACGCAGTTCGCTGATGTCGAACTCCGTCGCCGTGTAGTACCCGCCGGCGTGCTCCGCACCGTCCGGGGTGAGCATGCGGTAGCAGCCGACACGATCGCCGGTGCGGTTGTCGACGACGAGCAGGTGATCGCAGTGGTCGTCGAAGCGGTCGGCGTCGAGGCCGCCGTCGAAGGCGGTCGACTCGTACCCCGCTTCCGAGCCGAACACGGTGGCGCGCAACCGCTGCGCCGCGAGCACGTGTTCCGGGGTGGATCCGAGAACGAGTGAGTGGTGCTTGTCGGAGACGAGCACGTGCTCGTCGGCCGAGGACGGGGTGATGACGGTCGGTGCCGAGTCGCACACATCTGATGTCATGGCACATAGATCTATCGAGCCCACTCGACGGCACTCACAACACGACGTGACCGGAAGGTGCACGAACGACGAAAGCCCCGCTACCGACGAACGGTAGCGGGGCTCTCGGGTACTGCTGAGGGGATCAGCCCTTGCGCTTCTTCACTGCCTCGGCGAGCTGAGGCGTGACGTCGAAGAGGTCGCCCACGACGCCGAAGTCCGCGATCTCGAAGATCGGTGCTTCCTCGTCCTTGTTGACGGCGACGATCGTCTTGGACGTCTGCATGCCGGCGCGGTGCTGGATCGCACCGGAGATGCCGAGCGCGACGTACAGCTGGGGCGAGACGGTCTTGCCCGTCTGACCCACCTGGAACTGGCCCGGGTAGTAGCCCGAGTCGACGGCTGCACGCGACGCGCCGACGGCCGCACCGAGCGAGTCGGCCAGGTCCTCGACGACGGAGAACTTGTCCGCGCTGCCGACACCGCGACCACCGGAGACGACGACCGACGCCTCGGTGAGCTCGGGGCGGTCGCCGCCGGCGACGGGCTCACGCGAGGTGACCTTGACGACGGCCTCCTCCTGCGCGGGAACCTCGACGTCGACACGCTCACCGGCACCGGCCTGCGGCTCGGCGTCGATGGCACCCGGGCGGAGCGAGATGACCGGGACGTCGCCGTTGGTCTTCGCCTCGACGGTGAACGCGCCACCGAAGATGGAGTACGTGGCGGACTTGTCGGCGTTGATCGCCACGACGTCCTGGTGCAGTCCGGCACCGAGGCGAGCGGCGAGACGACCCGCCACCTCCTTGCCCTCGATGCCACCCGACGTGAGGATCGCGGCGGGCGAGACCGACTCGGCCAGGGACGACAGCACGTCGACCTTGGGCGTGACGAGGAAGCCGTCGACGTCGGCGGACTCCGCGACATAGATCTTCGCGGCGCCGGCCTCGGTGAGTGCGGCGGCGATCGCGTCGGTGGTGCCCGGCGCTCCCGTGACCACCGCGGACGGCTCACCCAGAACGCGGGCGGCCGTGATGAGCTCGCTGGTGACCTTCTTCAGTGCCCCGTCTGCGTGCTCGACGAGTACGAGTACCTCTGCCATGGTGTTTCTCCTGTACTGCAGTGAGACGAATGTGTGCTGGTGACGGGGATCTAGATGATCTTCTGCGAGACGAGGTACTCGGCGACCTTGGTTCCGCCGTCGCCCTCGTCGTTCACGCGCTCACCAGCGGTCTTCGGCGGCTTCGGGGTCACCGTGGTGACGGTGGTGCCGGCGTTCGCGACGCCCACGGTCTCCGGATCGACGCCGATGTCGGCGAGGGTGAGGACCTGCACCGTCTTCTTCTTGGCGGCCATGATGCCCTTGAAGGACGGGAAGCGCGGCTCGTTGATCTTCTCGGTGACGCTGACGATCGCGGGGAGATCCGCCTCGAGGCCGAAGATGCCCTCGTCGGTCTCGCGCTCGCCGCTGACCTTGCCGTCGGCGACGACCAGCTTGCGCATCTGGGTCAGCTGCGGGATGCCGAGGTACTCGGCGATGATGGCAGGGACCGCGCCGATGCGGCCGTCGGTCGCCTCGTTGCCGGCGATGACCAGATCTGCGGCCTCACCGTTCTCGAACTCGACCTGGCCGAGTGCGGCAGCGAGAGCCCACGCGGTCTGGATGGCGTCGGAACCGTGCATGGCCGGATCGTTGACGTGCACAGCACTGTCCGCGCCCATGGAGAGGGCCTTGCGGATGGCCTCGGTCGCGCGGTCGGGTCCTGCCGAGAGAACCTTGACCTCGCCGCCGTCGCGCTCCTTGATCAGGAGTGCCTCCTCCACGGCGCGCTCGTTGATCTCGTCGAGCACGGCATCGGCCGCGTCGCGGTCGAGCGTGTAGTCGCCGTCCGAGAGCTTGCGCTCGGACCACGTGTCGGGAACCTGCTTGATCAGTACGACGATGTTCGTCATGGGTCTTCGTCGACCTCCTGTGTCCTGTCTCGGTGAATCAGGTCTTGATCTCGTAGCGCGGGGCCCGAAACGTATTCGGAGTTCACGCTGCGCGCGGTGGGCCGAAGCCCCGGAACCGACGTGTCACGGACGTTACCCCATTCGTGGTTACTGATGGGTAACTTACTCCTGTCGGGCCGAGAAATCACCCCCCGGGGCCCCTCGGACCGCCGACCGGCGTCGCTCGACCGGGCAGGTGGGAACTACTGTCGCCCGGATGAACGACGCCGCGACCGACACGACCGTGTCGACCGAGACACCCCTCCCGCTCACCGGCGAGCGCACCGTGCCCGGCATCGCCGAGGAGAACTACTGGTTCCGTCGGCACGAGGTCGTGTACCGCCGTCTCGCACCGGCCTGCGCCGACCGAGTGGTGCTCGAGGCGGGCTCCGGCGAGGGCTATGGCGCGGACATGATCGCGCGGACGGCGACACGGGTGATCGGTCTCGACTACGACCGCAGCGCCGCCGAACACGTCGCTCGCCGGTACCCGTCGGTCGCCATGACCCGAGGCAACCTCGCGATGCTGCCGCTGCGCGGCGAGAGCGTCGACGTCGTCGTCAACTTCCAGGTGATCGAACATCTGTGGGACCAGGCCGAGTTCCTGCGGGAGTGCCTCCGGGTTCTGGTTCCCGGCGGCGTCCTCCTCGTCAGCACTCCCAACCGCATCACGTTCTCCCCCGGCCGGGACACCCCGCTGAACCCCTTCCACACCCGCGAGCTCGCAGCCGCGGAACTACGGGAATTGCTGTCCGACACGGGATTCGAGATCGACTCGATGACCGGCGTGCATCACGGCGAGCGACTGCGCGCACTCGACGCGACCCACGGCGGATCGTTCATCGACGCGCAGATCGACCGCGCGCTCGCCGGTGAGCCGTGGCCCGCGACCCTCGTCTCCGACGTCGCCGGCATCACCGTCGACGACTTCGACATCCACGCCGAGGCGATCGACGAGAGCCTGGATCTCGTCGCGGTGGCCCGGAAACCGTCCAGCACGTGACGAGCGCGACCTCGGCCGACGAACCGGGCATGTTCGCGCTCGTCCTGCACTCCCATCTCCCGTGGCTCGCCCACCAGGGGCGGTGGCCCGTCGGGGAGGAGTGGCTCTACCAGTCGTGGGCAGATTCGTACCTGCCCGTGGTCCGCGAACTGCGGACCCTGGCCGACGAGGGCCGCACCGATCTGCTGACCCTGGGCGTCACCCCGGTACTCGCCGCCCAACTGGACGATCCGTACAGCCTCGACGGGATGCATCACTGGCTCGGCAACTGGCAGCTCCGCGCCGCCGAAGCCGCCGGGTCCCGTGACCCGGACCGCCGCGCGCTCGGTCACCGCGAACACCGGCGATCGGCTGCCGCTCTGCACGAGTTCGAGACCCGCTGGCGCCACGGCGGCGCCCCCCGACTGCGCGAACTGGCCGACTCCGGCGCCGTCGAACTGCTCGGTGGGCCGTCGATGCACCCGTTCCAACCTCTGCTCGACCCACGACTGCGGACGTTCGCGCTCCGCGAGGGACGCGCCGACGCCGTACGCCGGTGGGGCCGCGGCACCGAGGGCATCTGGGCACCCGAGTGCGCCTTCACCGCAGGGATGGAACTCGACTACGCCGCCGCGGGCGTCGGACACTTCATGGTCGACGGCCCGGCTCTGCACGGAGACACGACGTGCGGCCGTCCGGTCGGCGACACCCACGTCGTCGCGTTCGGTCGTGATCTCCCGGTCAGCTATCGCGTGTGGTCACCGAAGTCCGGTTATCCCGGTCATTCCGCGTACCGCGACTTCCACACCTACGACCACGACACCGGGCTGAAGCCGTCCCGGGTCACCGGCAGAAGCGTCGCGGGCCCGGACAAGGCACCGTACGAACCGGAGCGCGCCGCAGCAGCCGTCCGCTCGCACGTCGAGGACTTCGTCGACGTGGTTCGCCGCCGGATGCGCTCCGAACACGCGCGCACCGGGTCCCCGGCACTGGTGGTCGCCGCCTTCGACACCGAGCTCTTCGGACACTGGTGGCACGAGGGTCCGGCATGGTTGGCCGGCATCCTGCGTGCGCTCCCCGAGGCCGGCATCCGCGTCGGGACACTCGCGGGCGCGAAGCGAGACGGCTACGTCGGTGACCCCGTCGAACTCCCGGACACCTCCTGGGGCAGCGGGAAGGACTGGCGGGTGTGGGCGGGCGATCCCGTCTGCGACCTGGTCGATCTCAACGCCGAGGTCACCGCCACCGCGCTCGACGCCGTCGACGCGGCACCCCCCGGCGGTCTGCGAGACCGTGTCGCGGACCAGATACTGCGCGAGACGATGCTCACCGTCTCGAGCGACTGGGCCTTCATGGTGAGCAAGGACTCGGCCGCGCAGTACGCCCGCGACCGCGCCCACAAGCACGCTCACGCGGTGCGCGAGATCGCCGACGCCCGCGTGCACGGGCATCACGCACGAGCCGCCGACCTTGCATCCGGGTGGAACCAGGCGGACGATCTGTTCCCGGACCTCGATGCGCGGCGTCTGCAACCGACGGGTCGGGAGGTGCGGGCGTGAAGGTCCTGATGATCTCGTGGGAGTACCCGCCCGTGGTGGTCGGCGGCCTCGGTCGCCACGTCCACCATCTCGCGGTGGAACTGGCCGCGGCCGGACACGAGGTGGTGGTCCTCTCCCGCCGCCCCACGGGTTCCGACGCGGCGACCCACCCCACCGTGAGCTCGGTCGCCGAGGGCGTGCTCGTCGTCGCCGTGGCCGAGGATCCGGCGCACTTCACCTTCGGAGTGGACATGCTGGAGTGGACGCTCGCGATGGGTCACGCGATGGTGCGCGCCGGCCTCGCACTCTCCAAGCCCGGCATCGGCGAGGGGTGGGTTCCCGACGTCGTCCATGCCCACGACTGGCTGGTGGCGCACCCGGCGATCGCGCTCGCCGAGTACTACGACGTCCCGCTGGTCTCGACGATCCACGCGACGGAAGCCGGACGCCACAGCGGATGGGTCTCCGGCCGCGTGAACCGCCAGGTGCACTCCGTGGAATGGTGGCTGGCGCACGAATCCGATTCCATCATCACGTGTTCCGCGGGAATGGAGGACGAGGTGGTCCGCCTCTTCGGTCCGCTTCCGTCCCCGGTCCACGTGATACGCAACGGCATCGACACCCGGACCTGGACGTACCGTCCTCGCGCGGCGCGCACCGGCGCCCCGTCCCTGCTCTTCGTGGGTCGGTTGGAGTACGAGAAGGGGGTGCAGGATCTGATAGCGGCACTCCCGCGTGTCCGACGGACGCACCCCGGCACCACGCTCACCGTCGTCGGCGACGGGACCCAGCTCGACCACCTCGTCGATCTGGCGCGTGTGCACCGGGTGCGCCGGGCGGTGACGTTCGTCGGATCCCTCGGCCACGACGGCGTTCTCGGGCATCTGCACCGGGCGGACGCGCTGGTGCTGCCGAGTCGATACGAGCCCTTCGGCATCATCGCCCTCGAGGGCGCCGCGGCCGGCACACCGCTCGTCGCCTCCACCGCGGGCGGCCTGGGCGAAGCCGTCGTCGACGGCGTCACCGGGATGTCCTTCGTTCCCGGCGATGTCGGCTCCTTGGCGACGGCGGTGCGGCGCACACTCGACGACCCCGCTGCGGCACGTACCCGGAGTGACGCGGCACGTGCGCGACTCACGTCCGACTTCGACTGGCACTCCGTGGCCCGCGAGACCGCCACGGTCTACTCCACCGCGAAGCGCCGGGTGCGCTTTCCGCTGGGCAGGCCCACGATCAGCGAACGTCCACTGCCCGAACGGGACTGAGTCACTCGCTCCCGAGCGACTTCTTGCGGGCGATGTCCTCCAGTGCGGCGACGTACGCCGCGCGGTCCTCCGCGCCGGCCTCCCAGTCGGTGCGACGGTTCCGGACCACTCGTGCGGGTGCGCCGACCGCGATCCCGTAGTCGGGCACGTGACCCTTGACCACCGCGTGCGCGCCCAGGACGCAGCCGCGACCGACGACGGTCTCCCGCAGCACGGTCACCTTCGCGGCGATCCACGTGTCCGGGCCGATCCGCACCGGCGACTTGACGATGCCCTGATCCTTGATCGGCACCGTGATGTCCTCGGTCCGATGATCGAAATCGCAGATGTAGCACCAGTCGGCGACGAGGGTGGACGCACCGATCTCGATGTCGAGATAGGTGTTGACGACGTTGTCCTTGCCGAACACCACCTTGTCACCGATGCGCAGCGACCCCTCGTGGCAGCGGATCGCGTTGCCGTCACCGATGTGCACCCAGCGACCGATCTCGAGTCGCGCCAGCTCGGGCGTCGCGTGGATCTCGACGTTCTTGCCGAGGAACACCATTCCGCGCAGCACCACGTGCGGGTTCGCGGCCTTGAAACGCGCGAGGCGGTAGTACCGCACCAGGTACCAGGGCGTGTACGCCTTGTGGCCGATCACCCAGCGCAGCGACGCGAGCGTGAGGAAGCGCGCCTGGTCGGGGTCACGTCGCCGCGATCCTCGCCACCGGGTGCGCAACGGCGCGTTCCACATGCTGGTCATGGGCGGCACATTACTGTCGGCGCCGCCGCAGGGAACCCGGGGGCCGACCACCGGGGGTCGGAACCGTGACGCATCGTTTCAGCCGTTAGTCTCGTGCGAGCCGATCACCCGACATCAGGAGAGTGCATGCACGACGAGAACCCGCGTACCTCGGTGCGCACTCGTCGAGCCGGTGCCGCTCTCCTCGCGGTCGGCGCCCTCGCCCTCGGGGCCTGTGGCAGTGACTCCGGGCCCATCGACATCCTGGGCGACGAGGGCTGGCGCGGCGGTCTCGCCGACGCCCACAACTCCGCCTCCGTGACCACCGAGGGCAGTCGCTCCCTCGCTCTCGACTGGACCCGCCCTCTCGGCGCTCCGACGTCCACACGTCCCTCCGTCGCGCCCAACGGTCAGATCACGGTGACGATGACCGGAGACGCCGGCTGCGCGCTCGGATCGTTCCAGGGCGAGACCGGACGCAAGCGGTTCTGCAACTCGCTCGGACCCTCCGGCGTCTCGTCGACCGCGGTCGCCGACTCGGCGTCCAACCTCTACGCCGGTGACGACGGCAGCATGAGCTCGATCAACCAGAACGGTCAACTGCGCTGGCGCACACCGGTCTACGGAGTACCGCGCACCCCGCAGTTCCTGCCCGACGGCAACGTCCTGGTGGTCACCCAGTTCGGTCAGATCAACGTGCTGAGCAACCAGACCGGGAACGCGGTCGCACCCGTACTGGACCTGAACCCCAATCCCACGCCCCTGGACGCGCCGAACACCACGCTGCGGCCCGCGGACGACGGTCTGCTGGCCTGCCTGGGCGGTGGGCCGGACTGCGCCGTCGCGGCGGCACCGGCCGTCGATCTGGAGTCCTCGACCGTCTACCTCGTCCTGTGGCGCACCGGCGCCATCGCTCCCCAGCTCGTGGCGCTGTCCTACACCGGCGGGGACTCCCCCGGCCTCACCGAGGCGTGGTCGTCGCCCCTGCTTCCCGCCGCCGTGACGTCGAGCCCCGTGGTGTCACCCGACGGTGACCGTGTGTACCTCACGGACGTCGAGGGCACCGTGCGTGCGTACTCCACCGAGGACGGCTCCGAGATCTGGTCCTACTTCGTCGGTGACCGCGCGGCAGGAAGTGTGTCCGTCGCTGCGGACGGCACCATCGTCCCCGCGGGCGGCGCGGGGTCGCATCTGCGGGCGATCCGCGATGCGGGCGAGCGACCCGAAACGGTCTGGGAGCGGCCAGATCTCGTGACACAGGGTTCCTCCGCACTGGCGGGTGGCACCACGGGCTACACGGTGGTCGGCGACGGTGACGGGCTCGCACTCGTCACCTTCGACACGGCCACCGGCGAGACGGTCGACACCGACGCGCTCCCCGGCGCCGAGGGCTACAGCCCCGGAGTCGTCGTCGGCTCGGACGGCGAGGTGGTCGTCCCGACCGCGCTGGGATCCCTCTACTCGTTCCGCTGAGGCCCGGTACGCGGCCCGCACACGAAGGCCACCCCCGAGCGCCCGATCCGGGTGATCACGAGCCCCAGCGGCACGGTGCCCCGGAGATCGAGCCGGGGGCGCAGCAACGCGGGATCGACGTCGATGCCGCGGACGAGAATCTCGAGCGACCCGCATCCCAGCTCCGCGAGCCGCTTGCGCAACACCTTCTCGGTGAAGGGCAACCTGTCGAGGATCTCGAAGCCCGTCGTCCCCTCCGGTATCGCGTCTCCCGTGAGGTGCGCGATGCGTGGATCCAGTTGCCACAGTCCATGTCTCGCGGCGTAGTGGCGCACGAGACCGGCCCGCACGACGGCGCCGTCGGGATCGACGATGTACCTGCCAGGGGCACGATCGTCGTCGATGGCGTCCGGGTCGGCGTCCGTCACCTCCCACGCGGAACCGTCCGACCGGAGCACCGTCGCACGGCGACGCACAGCGGGGTCCGCCACCTCCCCCAGCCAGAGGCACGCCTCGCGGACGGCGCCGTCGAGGGAGACGAGTTCGACCTCGGCCCGCGTGTGTCGGCTCGTGAGGTCGAGACGGTCGACGTCGAGACCCGGTGCGCACTTGACCACCAGGTCGCGGCCGGCATAGGCGTCGAGGAGGTCCGGAAGCGGGGGTTCGAGGGCTGCGGGGTCGTGACGGCGGCGGCCGCCGGCGCGGCGGCCGGGGTCGGCGACGACGACGGTGCCGCGCGTGGTGGGGACCACCGCGTCGGCACGCAGCACGGCCACGTCGGGAACGTTGTGTCGTGCCATGGCCAACCGCACCGGATCGAGATCGCTGCCCACCACGATGTCCGCGACCGAGTGCAGGGTGTGCAGTTCGGTGCCGATCGAGCAGGTGACGTCGTGGATGCGACGTCCGCGCAGCCGCTCGGCCCGGTGCCGGGACACCTGTTCGGTGGTGGCCTGCTGCACCGCGTCGTCGGTGACCAACCACGTTCCGGCGAACGGCAGCTTGGTCGCGGCCTTGCGGCGCAGGGTGACCGTCTCGATCAGCGCGGCGGCGCGGTCACCGAAGGCGCTGCGGATCCGGCCGATGTCCGAGACCAGCGTGGCGGGTGTCAGCGCACGGTCACCGACCGCGGCCAGCGCGTCGGACGCCCCGGCCAGGTACTCGACGTCGTCGAGGTCGAACGAGTATCCCACCGACGCGTCAGAGCGCGCCGGTGTCCGGCTTCGTGCCCGTGATCATCACGTTGTAGAAGTAGCCACGGGGCACGACGTGGTGCAGCACGTTCTCGTCGAGCCAGGACAGCGACTTCCAGCCGTTGAACGCGAACCTCGCCCAGCCCCAACCCAGCTTCTCCGCCGGCACCGCCGCCTCGAAGGTGCGGACCGGCCAGCCCAGCAGCGCTGCGGCGAACTCCTCGGTCTTGGCCTGCACGTCGTCCGCACCGGCGGCGACGGCGATGTTCTCGAGCTCCGTCGGGTCGAAGGTGTGCAGATCGACGACGGCCTCGAGTGCCGCGGCACGGGACGACTCGTCCAGCTCCTGCTGCGGGCGACGCCAGTCCGCGAGGAACGGCAACCGCGTCGTGCGGGTCGTGGCCTCCCACGTGAGACGCCCCAGCCACCGCGCGTAGAAGTTGCCCACCGTCGTCGGCTCGCCCGCGAACACGAACCGGCCGCCGGGCTTGAGCACGCGCAGCACCTCGCGCAGAGACTGCTCCACGTCCGGGATGTGGTGCAGCACCGCGTGACCGACGACGAGATCGAACGTGTCGTCCTCGTACGGGATGGTCTCGGCATCGGCGACGCGGCCGTCCACGTCGAGGCCCAGGTTCTCGGCGTTGCGCAGCGCGACCTTGACCATGCCCGGCGACAGGTCCGTGACCGACCCGGTCGCGGCGACGCCGCTCTGCATGAGGTTGAGCAGGAAGAAGCCGGTACCGCAGCCCAGTTCCAGCGCGCGACCGTACGGCAGGGCCTCGGATCCGGCCACCGCGTCGAAACGGCCGCGGGCGTAGTCGATGCAGCGCTGGTCGTAGGAGATCGACCACTTGTCGTCGTAGGTCTCCGCTTCCCAGTCGTGGTAGAGCACCTGGGCCAGCTTGGTGTCCGACCGTGCGGCCTGCACTTCCTCGGCACTCGCGTGCGGGCGCGGCGCCGGATCCGACGGTGCGGTCGAGGCGGCGGTGTCGGTGTGCGGTTCACGAGCGGTCATGGAAGGGAACCCTATCTGAACGAGTGCGGGAGGCTAGTTGCCGGTGAAGTCGGCCTTGCCCGGGCCGTTCTCGAGGAACGACGCCATGCCGATCGCGCGGTCCTCGGTTCCGAACAGCGAGGCGAAGACGTGCGCCTCGATCTTCAGGCCCGTCGCGAGGTCGGTGTCCAGACCCTCGTCGATCGCCGCCTTGGCTGCGGCGAGGGCGCGCGAGGCACCGCGGACGAACTGACCGGCCCACGTGCGCGCCGCCTCGTAGACGGCATCGGGGGCCACCACCTCGTCCACGAGACCGACGGCGAGCGCCTCCTCGGCCCCGACGAAACGGCCGGTGAACACCATGTCCTTCGCGCGGCTCGGGCCGATCAGCCGGGCGAGTCGCTGGGTGCCGCCACCGCCGGGAATGACGCCGAGCAGCACCTCGGGGACGCCGAGCTTCGCGTTGTCGCCCGCGATGCGGCGATCGGCACCGAGGGCGACCTCCAGACCGCCGCCGAGGGCGTATCCGGTGATGGCGGCGACGGTGGGCTTCGGGATGGACGCGATCGCTCCGAGACCGGCCTGCAGAGCGCCGATCGCGTCGGTCATCTGGCCCGCGGACATCTCCGCCATCTCCTTGATGTCCGCGCCGGCGGCGAACACCTTCTCACCGCCGTACACGATGACCGCCTTGACGTCCGGATCCTCGGCGGCGGCCCGCGACACCTTGAGGAGCTCACCCTGCACCTGGCGGTTCAGAGCGTTCATCGGCGGCCGGGAGAGCCGGATGGTGCCGATGCCGTCGGTCACGTCGAGAGTCACGAATTCAGCCATGGCCAGCACGCTAGCCGTTCGACGTCCGCTCGGCGCGTGGGGGGAGGTCGGCGCGATACTCGTCGGCGCCGTCGAAGTTCACCCGCACGGATCCACCCGATCCGCTGATGACGGGCTGCACCGGCGCCAGATCGGCCTCTGCGGCCATGGCCTCGGCCACCGACCCGTGACCGGCGAGATGCCGCAGGCACGCCCAGGTGGGCGGCATCAGCATGCGGTCGCCGCGACGGAACTCGTCGAGGGCATCCGCGGGCCGCACCCACGCGGCGTCGACGGCCTCGGACGTCTCGCCGTCGGGACGTTGCCCGGACGGGAGCGCCGCGACGAAGAAGCGGGTGTCGTACCGACGGGTCGTCTCGCCCTCGGGCGTGATCCAACGGGCGTGCGGGCGCAGCAGATCGGAGCGCACCACCAGGCGGGTCTCGGCCAGGAACTCACCGAACGAGATCTCGTGATTCTCGACGGCACGACGCCGGTCGGCGTGATCGGACGTGTCCGCGACGACGGTGTGCGCGTCGGGCCCGGCGAACAGGACACCGCACTCCTCGAAGGTCTCGCGCACCGCGGCGAGCACCAGGGCCCGCGCCGCGGCGTCGTCGTCGGTGCCGAACCGTGCCGCCCACCACGCGGGTGACGGGCCGGCCCACCGGTCCTCCCCGTCCGCGGGCGTGCGATCGGTCGGATCCACACCGCCGCCCGGGAAGACCGTCATGCCGGCGGCGAACGCCATCCGTCCGACTCGCCGCTGCAGGAAGACCTCGAGCCCTGCCGGCGCATCGCGCAGCAGGATGACGGTGGAGGCGTCCCGCAGCGCGACCGGTTCGGTCACCGCGCTCGCCGATGGGACGACCGCGACCGCTTGCGCCGCGCGAAGAAGCGCCCGTCGGTGCGCTCGAGGGCGATGGCCTGACTGAACGCGGTGGACAGGTTCTCCTCCGTGATGACGTCGTCGATGAGACCCTGCGCCACGACTCCGCCCTCCTTGAGCAGCATCGCGTGGGTGAAGCCCGGTGGGATCTCCTCCACGTGGTGCGTGATCAGCACCGTCGCGGGGGCGTCGGGGTCGAGTGCGAGGTCGGTGAGGATGGCGACGAGATCCTCGCGGCCTCCGAGGTCGAGACCCGCGGCCGGCTCGTCGAGCAGCAGCAACTCGGGGTCCGTCATCAGAGCGCGGGCGATCAGGACACGCTTGCGTTCGCCCTCGGACAGCGTCCCGAAGGTCCGGCGAGCGAGATGCTCGATACCGGCCGTCTCGAGCATGTCGACCGCACGCTCGTCGTCCACCTCGTCGTACTTCTCACGCCAGCGACCGAGCACCGCGTACCCCGCCGACACGACCAGATCGGCCACCACCTCGTCGGACGGGATGCGTCCGGCGAGAGCAGAGGACGACAGGCCGATGCGCGGCTTGAGTTCCGAGATGTCGACGTGCCCGAGCGTCTCGCCGAGCACGTGCGCGGTGCCGGAGGTCGGGTAGATCTCCGCCGCGGCGACGCGCAGCAGCGTGGTCTTGCCCGCACCGTTCGGTCCGAGGACCACCCACCGCTCGTCCAGCTCCACGTTCCAGGAGACGGGGCCGACGAGGGTCGTCCCTCCGCGGACGACGGAGACATCGGCGAGTTCGACGAGCAGGTCTGGGTCAGGAGAGGACACGCCTTCCATCTTCCCGCACGCGCGGGGTGCATCCACGGCAGGATCAGCACGCGTGTCGCACGAACAGAACTCACCGAAGTCCGCCGCCGCGTCGGGCAGGCCCTTCCCGCTGGGCGCCCACCCCGTGGAGGGCGGCGTCTGCTTCGCCGTGCACGCACCCGACGCGCACGCCGTCGAGGTGTGTCTGGTGGACGGGTCGGGCCCCGACTCACGGGAGTCGCGTCACCTCCTCACCCAGCGCACGTACGGCATCTGGCACGGTGTGGTCGCCGAGGCCGGCGTCGGATCCGTCTACGGCTACCGCGTCTCCGGACCGTGGAATCCCGAGGCCGGTCACCGGTTCGATCCGCACAAGATCCTTCTCGACCCCTACGCACGGCGCATCGTCGGCAGCCTCGGCGACGCGCGAGCCCTCCTGCCGTATCGCGACGACCCGTTCGGACCGCAGTCGACGGTCGACTCGCTGGGACACGCTCCCCTCGCGGTGGTCACCGCTCCCCTGCCGGCCTCGGACGCACCGCGACTCGAGACCGACTGGGACCGCACCGTCGTGTACGAGGTGCACGTCGGGTCGTTCACCGGCGCCCATCCGGACGTCCCCGAGAATCTGCGCGGCACCTACCTCGGACTCGTTCACCCTGCGGTGCTCGAGCACCTTCGTACGCTGGGCGTGACGGCGGTGGAACTGCTTCCGGTGCACGCGTGCCTCACCGAACCCGGTGTGCGCGCCCGAGGGATGCGCAACCACTGGGGCTACAGCACCGGCTCGTACTTCGCCGTCGAACCGTCGTACGCCTCGGTCCCCGGCGCCGAGGTCACCGAGTTCCGCACGATGGTGGACACGCTGCACGAGGCGGGTATCGAGGTGATCCTCGACGTCGTCTACAACCACACCTGCGAGGGCGGTGTCGACGGCCCCTCCCTCTCGTGGCGCGGCCTGGACGCGCGCGGGTACTACCTGCTGGACGCCCGCGGTCACGACATCGATCTGACGGGATGCGGCAACACCGTCGACGCCGCGTCCCCGGCCGTCGTCCGGATGGTCTGCGACTCGTTGCGGTACTGGGTCACCGAACTGGGGGTCGACGGCTTCCGCTTCGATCTCGCCAGCACTCTGGGCAGGCCGGGCGGATGGCGCTTCGATCCGCACGCCCCGATGTTGAGCGCCATCGCCGCCGACCCGATCCTGTGCCGTGCCAAGCTGATCGCCGAGCCGTGGGACGCGACCGGGCCCGGGTACCAGGTCGGCGGGTTCGGCGGCGTGTGGAGCGAGTGGAACGACCGCTACCGAGACACGCTGCGCCGCTTCTTCGCCGGGCACGGCGGTGTGCGTGAGCTGGCGTCCCGCCTCGCGGGATCCGAGGATCTGTTCGCGCCGACCGGACGCAGGCCGTGGGCGTCCGTCAACTTCGTCACCGCTCACGACGGCTTCACCGCGCGAGACCTGGTGTCCTACACCGCCAAGCACAACGAGGCCAACGGCGAGTCCAACCGCGACGGCACCGACAACAACCTCTCGGTGAATCACGGCGTCGAGGGCGAGACCGAGGACCCCGCCGTGCTCGCGGCGCGCGATCGACACGTGCGTGCGCTGCTGTCGACCCTGGCCCTGTCCACCGGGACACCCATGTTCCTGGCCGGCGACGAACTGGGACACACGCAGCACGGCAACAACAATGCCTACTGCGTGCCGCAGGGAACATCGGCCGCGGATGCGCACGCGATCGACTGGTCGAGACGGGACGACGCCCTGACGGCGACTCTGGGACGAGCACTGCGGCTGCGTCGATCGGCACCCGTTCTGCGCCAACAGGAGTTCTTCGCCGGTCGTGACACACCCAGCGGCGAACCGGATCTCATGTGGTTCGACCACGACGGGGCCGAGATCGTCGGCGATCGGTGGAACGACGATCACGCCCGTACCCTGCAGGCCTGGGTCGACGGATCCGACGTGCGCATCCCCGCGCTCCGACACGCAGGGGTCGAGGCGGAGACCTTCGATTCGGCTCTGCTGGTGGTGCACTCGGGAGGCGATGCGAACATCGTCCTCCCCGATCACCGTCGACACGGGCCGAACGAGGCTCCCGGCTACGTTCCCGTCTTCGACTCCGCGACACCCGACGGTCGACCGGTGGACGCGTCGCCCGTCACCGCGGGAAGCACCGTCCGAGTGGCCGGTCCGATCGTGCTCGTCTACATCTCGACGATCCCGTCCTGACTCAGGCGGTGCGCGGGACGTCCAGCTCGGCGATCACGGTCATCGACCCGGGGGCGACCTCCGTGTAGCCCGCGTCCCGCACGCCGACGGCGGTGCCGCGCTCGCACTCGGCCACGAGGCGAGACCAGGTCTCGGCATCGGCATCACGGACGCTGACGGCCCACTGCGCGTCCTGCCACGCCCGGACGTCCTCGACCGTCATGGCACCGGCAGCGAGCATCACGGCGTGTCCCACCTGGGCGGCGGTCTTGCCGACGGTCATCTCGAGCTCCGCGTCCACCCAGAGCCGCACGGCACCCTCGGCGTGCGATCCCGGGTCGTCGGCCGGCAGGTCGGTGCCTCCCACCTGGAGCTTGCGCAGCCTCGGGTCCAGATCACCCACACGGCACGGCACATAGGCCCGAGCCGACGCCCCGCCCACGTCGACGGTCACGCCGTCCACCTCCTGCGCCGCCGTCCACTGCGCGCCCCGCGCGCGACGGGACACCTTGCGGATCCGCGCACCCAGCCACGCCGTGTACTCCTCGTGCCAGGGACCGCCCGGGGCGATGCGCTCGTCCAGGCACACCTGCAGCGTCGCGGACGCCGCCGCGGCCAGCAGGTCGGACCGGGCCGGCGGATCGACCTTGGGGATGTGGAGCACCAGCGGCATCGCGCGCACGTCGACAGGATCGGGCGGATCGACTCGCGAGCCGTAGGAACTGGCCGCACTCGTCCCGGCCACCAGCACCGCGTGGCGCTCCTCGAGGGTGGACGGCCGGACGTCCTCCAGGGGACCCTCGTCGATCACGGGATGGGGATGCGGCGAACCCCGCCGTCGAGGGAGTCGGCGGCCTCGATCTCACTGCGGGTGACACCGAGGACGAAGAGCAGCGCGTCGAGGAACGGATAGGACAGCGCCGCGTCCGCGACCTCGCGCAGCGCCGGCTTCGCGTTGAAGGCGATGCCGAGACCCGCCGCGGTGAGCATGTCGATGTCGTTGGCACCGTCGCCGACCGCCACCGTCTGCTCCATCGGCACACCGACCTGTGAGGCGAACTGGCGCAGCGCCACCGCCTTCGCCGCGCGATCGACGACATCGCCGATCACGCGCCCGGTGAGCTTGCCGTCGACGATCTCCAGGGTGTTCGCCTTCACGAAGTCCAGTTCGAGCTCGTGCGCCAAGCCCTCGATCACCTGCCGGAAACCGCCCGACACCACGCCGCAGTGATAGCCGAGTCGTCGTAACGTCCGAATGGTGGTGCGCGCGCCCGGCGTGAGCTCGAGATCCTCGGCGACGTCGTCGATGACCGATGCGTCCAACCCGGCGAGGGTCGCGACTCGACGGTGCAGTGACTCCGCGAAGTCGATCTCGCCTCGCATGGCCGCCTCGGTGACGGCTCGGACCTCGTCCTCGACTCCGGCCCGCGCCGCGAGCATCTCGATGACCTCGCCCTGCACCAGCGTCGAGTCGACGTCGAACACGATGAGGCGCTTCGCTCGACGAGCCAGTCCGGACCGTTCGACGGCGACGTCGATACCGACTCCGGCAGCCACGGTCGCGAGCGCCGACCGCAACGCCTCGTCGGCCTCGTCGCTCGACAGCCCGCCCTCCTCCTGCGGACGGGCCGAGACCAACAGCTCGAGTCCCGTCACCGGGTAGTCGGCGATACCGCGGATCGAGTCGATGTTGGCGCCCTGTCGCGCGAGTTCGCTCGACAGCACGCTGATGGCTCGCGCGGTGACGGGCCGTCCCAGCACGACGACGACGTGGGTGGAGAGGGGCGAACGACCGTGCGCTCCCCCGACCTCGACGTCGACGTGGACACCCACCGTGCCCATGGCCTCCTCGAGGTGCTCCTGCAAACTCTCGACGTCCCCGGGGCAACTGCCCAGGACACCGAGCGTCAGGCGACCGCGAATGACCACCTGCTCCACGTCCACGACGCTGACGTCGTGTCGCGCCAGCGAGGCGAAGAGCACGGATGTGACACCGGGCTTGTCACCGCCGGTGACCGTCACGAGCACGGACGTCGGCGGGGGTGGTGTCTCCACCATCGAGGTATCTCCTTGTCACACGAAAAGCCCCTCACCGTGAGGAGAGGGGCTCGTCGCTGGAACGGTCGTGGAACGAGAGGACTACTTGTCGCGGTCGCCCGAACCTTCGTGATCGCTGGTCGCGATCGGCGCGCGGCGTGCCTGCTCGAGCACCTCGGTGGTCTTGCCTCCACCGTGGCCCGGTCCCACATGCGCTTCGTCTCGCATGCGTTCGACCATGTGCGGGTAGTGCAGCTCGAACGCGGGGCGCTCGGAGCGGATACGCGGGAGCTCCACGAAGTTGTGGCGCGGCGGCGGGCAGCTGGTCGCCCACTCCAGGGAGTTGCCGTAGCCCCACGGATCGTCGACCGTGACGACCTCGCCGTAGCGGTAGCTCTTGAAGACGTTCCAGAGGAACGGCAACGTCGAGGCGCCGAGGACGAAGGCACCGACCGTCGAGATCGAGTTGAGCACCGTGAAGCCGTCGGACGGGAGGTAGTCCGCGTAGCGACGCGGGAATCCCTCGGCGCCGAGCCAGTGCTGCACCAGGAACGTGGCGTGGAAGCCGACGAAGGTGGCCCAGAAGTGCCACTTGCCGAGAGCCTCGTCCATCATCCGGCCCGTCATCTTCGGGAACCAGAAGTAGATACCGGCGTAGGTCGCGAACACGATCGTGCCGAACAGCACGTAGTGGAAGTGCGCCACCACGAAGTAGGAGTCGGTGACGTGGAAGTCGATGGGCGGGCTGGCGAGCAGCACACCGGACAGACCACCGAAGAGGAACGTGACCAGGAAGCCGACCGAGAACAGCATCGGCGTCTCGAACGTCAGCTGGCCCTTCCACATCGTGCCGATCCAGTTGAAGAACTTCACACCCGTCGGGACGGCGATGAGGAACGTCATGAAGGAGAAGAACGGCAGCAGCACCGCACCGGTCGCGTACATGTGGTGGGCCCACACGGCGATGGACAGCGCCGCGATGGCGATGGTGGCGTAGATCAGGCCCGTGTAACCGAACAGCGGCTTACGGGAGAAGACCGGGAAGATCTCCGACACGATGCCGAAGAACGGCAGCGCGATGATGTACACCTCGGGGTGACCGAAGAACCAGAACAGGTGCTGCCACAGCAACACACCGCCCGTGGCCGGATCGAACAGGTGCGCACCCAGGTGTCGGTCGGCCGCCAGTCCCAGCAGTGCCGCGGTGAGCAGCGGGAAGGCGAGCAGCACGAGGATCATCGTGACGAAGATGTTCCAGGTGAAGATGGGCATCCGGAACATGGTCATGCCCGGGGCACGCAGGCAGATGACCGTCGTGATCATGTTCACGCCACCGAGGATGGTGCCGAGGCCCGAGAGCGCGAGGCCCATGATCCAGAAGTCCGCGCCCACGCCCGGCGAGTGCACGGCGTCGGTGAGCGGCGTGTAGGCCGTCCAGCCGAAGTCTGCAGCGCCACCGGGGGTGATGAAGCCCGCCGAGGCGATGAGTGCGCCGAACAGGTACAGCCAGTAGCTGAACGCGTTCAGACGTGGGAACGCCACGTCGGGCGCACCGATCTGCAGCGGGAGGATGTAGTTGGCGAACGCGAACACGATGGGCGTCGCGTACAGCAGCAACATGATCGTGCCGTGCATGGTGAAGAGCTGGTTGTACTGCTCGTTCGACAGGAACTGCATGCCCGGGAGGGCGAGCTCCGCACGCATGAGCAGGGCGAGGACGCCACCGAACAAGAAGAAGCCGAACGACGTGACCATGTACATGATCCCGAGCGTCTTCGGATCGGTGGTCGTCACCATCTTGTGGATGAACGATCCCTTGGGCCCCATACGGGGCGGGTACGGCCGTGAAGCCGTCAGCTCGGGGACTGGCTGGGGCGCTAGGGCAGTCACTGATCCTCCTGAAAGCGCGTCTCCCCGTGCCCGAGGTGGACGCATGAAATTCGTGCGCTCTATGGATCGTAACCCCATGACACACGAACTGCGGCACGGGTCCTACGAAGTGTCGTACTTCCACCCGGGTGTCGCATTTTCCGGCCCGCGGGAGGCCCTCTTCCGAAGGCCTCCACGACCGGAGCACGGCCTGCCCGCCACTCGCCGAGCGACCGGCTTCCGGACTGCCCGTAAGGTCTCGGCCATGTCGGATCGCTCTCGTCGTCACGCTCGATCGGTCGTCGCCCTCGCGACGATTCCCGCGATGCTCGCCCTCTCTGCCTGCGGCGACACCTCGAGTGACGACGCCTCCACCATCGTCCGGACCACCACGAACGTGGCCGGAGCCGGCGTGGTCGGCATCGAACGTGACACCGCCGGCCTGTGCGCGCTCCCGCAGCCGATCGACTCGGTCGGGCAGCAGGGTGACACCCGGCTCGTCGTCGGCAGCGGCCGTGCGACCACGGTGCCCGCCGATCCGCAACGTGTCGTGGTTCTCACCATGACGGCACTCGACGCGTCGTGCGCCGTCGGCACCTGGGAGCGCGTCGTCGGCGCACCCACGGCGCCGCTCGCTCCCACCGCTCCCCCGTCCGGCCTGCTGCGCCCGGACTACCTCGGCACCGGCATCGCCGAGATCGCCGGCGTCGGACCCGAGGGCTCCCCCGACGTCGACGCGATCCGAGCACTGGCTCCGGACGTCATCATCGGCGGCGACGCCCTCGACCCCGCCGTCACCGCGCAACTCGACGGCATCGCCCCGACCGTTCTCACGCGCGCGTCGTCGTCGTGGCTCGAACGGTCCACGCTCGCGGCCGCGGCGATGGGACGACGTGACGCCGCCACCCGTGCGACGGAGCAGTACCGCGCACGCGCCGAGACCGTGGGCCGCGAGCAGAACTCCCGCATCACCGAGGCGTCTCTCGTGCGCTTCGGCGCCGACGGCACACAACTGCTCGGCGACGACAGCTTCGCGGGGCAGGTACTCGCGCAGGCGGGCGTGCGACGACCGGGGCCTCAGCTCGGCGAGACCCGCGCACTCCCGCAGGACGATCTGTCCGACGCGGAGGGCGACCTGATCTACGTCATGTTCGACGGACAGGCGGGGCTGGAACGCGGCACCGAGGTCATGGACTCGGACGCGTGGAAGGACCTCGGCGCCGCGACGGACAGTCGCGTGTTCAGCGTCGACGACACGGTGTGGTCGGGCGAGGGCCTCGTGGCCGCGGGCGCGATCCTCACCGACGTGTCCAACACGCTGAACGGCTACGTCTGACGCGTCGGCGGTAGCGTTCCGGGAGTGCCGATACCCGAGTTCATCACCACCCTGCGCGCCAAGATCGGTCACCATCCGCTCTGGCTCTCCGGTGTCAGTGCCGTCGTGCTCGACGCCGACGATCGGCTCCTGCTGACGCGTCGCAAGGACAACGAGCTCTGGGCCGTGGTGTCCGGCGTCCTCGAGCCCGGCGAGGAACCCGGACCGGCCGCCCTCCGGGAGATCCTGGAGGAGACGGGCGTGACGGCCGAGCTCGTGCGGTTGACGAGTGTCGACGTCACCGAGCCCATCGTCTACCCGAACGGCGACCGCACCCAGTACCTCGACGTCTGCTTCCTCGCCCGGTACGTCGCCGGCGAGGCGCGGGTCGCGGACGACGAGAACCTCGACGTGCAGTGGTTCGCGCGCGATGCGCTGCCCGCGGACATCACCGACACCTCGACTCTCCGCATCGCGAAGGCGCTGGACCACGGCCCGGAGGCTTGGTTCCGGCGGTAGGTGGCGCCGGACCGTGCCGTCCTGCCGCGTCCTGTGTGCACCGCTGCTCAGTGTCCGGCGCGCCCGCACACCCTCACCGATTTCGGCCACCTTCACCGGTCACAACCGGTGAAGGTGGCTACAACCGTTGCAGGAGGGCGCAACGGCGCACGTGCTCCGGTTTCCGCAAGCCGCTCCTGCTACAACCGAAGCGGGTTGCGGGAACCGGAGCACCTCGCACTCGAGACGTGCTCACCAGACATGACTCAGGGCACCACCCGCAAAGCGGACGGTGCCCCGAGGTGAGGTGGGTCAGAAGTCCCAGTCGTCGTCCTCGGTGTTGATTGCCTTGCCGATGACGTACGAGCTTCCCGAACCCGAGAAGAAGTCGTGGTTCTCGTCGGCGTTGGGTGAGAGCGCCGACAGGATGGCCGGGTTGACGTCGCACTCGTCCTTCGGGAACAGGCCTTCGTAGCCGAGGTTCATGAGCGCCTTGTTCGCGTTGTAGCGCAGGAACTTCTTGACGTCCTCGGTCAGACCGACCTCGTCGTACAGGTCCTGCGTGTACTCGGTCTCGTTCTCGTACAGCTCGAAGAGCAGGTCGAACGTGTAGTTCTTCAGCTCTTCGCGCTCGGCCGGCGAACGGGTCTCGAGTCCGCGCTGGTACTTGTAGCCGATGTAGTACCCGTGCACGGCCTCGTCGCGGATGATCAGGCGAACGAGGTCGGCCGTGTTGGTGAGCTTGGCCCGCGAGGACCAGTACATCGGCAGGTAGAAGCCCGAGTAGAAGAGGAACGACTCGAGCAGGGTGGAGGCCACCTTGCGCTTGAGCGGGTCGTCGCCCTTGTAGTAGTCCATGACGATGGACGCCTTGCGCTGCAGGTTCGCGTTCTCCTCGGACCAGCGGAACGCGTCGTCGATGTCGCGAGTGGAGCACAGCGTCGAGAAGATCGACGAGTAGGACTTGGCGTGCACCGACTCCATGAACGAGATGTTGGTGTACACCGCCTCCTCGTGCGGAGTGATGGCGTCCGGGATCAGCGACACGGCGCCGACGGTGCCCTGAATCGTGTCGAGCAGCGTCAGACCCGTGAAGACGCGCATGGTGAGCTGCTTCTCGTGGTCCGTCAGCGTGTCCCAGGACGGGATGTCGTTCGAGATCGGCACCTTCTCGGGCAGCCAGAAGTTGCTGGTGAGCCGATCCCAGACCTCGGAATCCTTGTCGTCGACGACGCGGTTCCAGTTGATCGCGGAGACGCGATCGATGAGCTTCACCATGGGTACCTACCTGCTGATCGATGACTCTGCTTCACGGCTGCACCTGCGGTGCGCCGGGGACTGCGAGAAATGCGGCCGTGGCCGCGAATTGTCACTGACGGCAACACTACCCGTTGTGGCATGCCCCGGGGGCCAACACAACACCGTGTGTCTCCGACCCGTGCGCCTCATGCGCGTTCAGAGATGCGCACGAGGCTCACAACGGGCGCAGCCCGACCACTCGCCTACCCACCCCTCACGACGGAGGACGGTCGTCACCTCACGTGCGACACCGCAGGGATCGTCGACCACCTCGTCGTACCCGAGCACCAGACGCGGGCGGCCGGCAAGTTCCGCGGCGTTGTCGCGTCGACGGTCGCGGAAGGCCACGCCGGGCATCGCGTGGAACCGACGGCCGTCCAGGCGAACGATCAGGTCGACGCCGACGTTCGAATAGTCGACATCCTCGAACAATGTCCGCCCGTCGACGCGAACAGGGCTCTGACGTGCACCGACGGGAAATCCATGCGCCTGCTCGACCTCGAGTGCGTACGCGAGTTCGAGAACGGACTGCACCTCGTCGGACATGTACCGCACAGCCTGTTCGAGGGCCACACGGTAGCGGTAGGGGCGACGCTTCTCGAGTCGCTCACGGATGTCGTCGAGGCGCACGATCCGACTGCTCACGGAGGACACCAGACTCGTCATCGCTTCGCGCGCAGTCGATTCGGATGTCGCAAGGTCGATCGCCGTGTCGGCCGCACGGGTTCTCGGTAGCGGCCCGTCGTGCACGATGTGTGCATGAGCGCGGGACCGATGCACCACGACCCCGGGATGTAGAACTGACCCGACGCGGGCCACCGGTCCCGTCGCCGTCACTCGGGAGCGAACCCTGGTGGGACTCTGGCACCGCGCCGAACGGCCGTAGGGAACCGTGACATGGGCGCGTGCACCCGATGAGACTCGCCGCAGACCCCACTCCTCCGCTGCGCTCCGGTGACTGAGCAAGGAGTCCGGGCCGCCGTAGAGCAGGGCGGCGCACAGAGTCTGTTCCCGATCGAGCGGACCTGCTGCGATGGCGTAGACGCCCCGAAGAACGATCGCCCAGCGGCCCGACTCGACGTGCCGCCGAACTCTGTCTCGGCTGTAGCCGAGAGCCGTCACCTGCGATTGCGTGAACAGGCCTGACTGATCGTCCAATAGTCGATGCAGTTCATGTTCGTCCCCCCGGATGCGCATGCGGGGATGGTGCACGACCGGTACGACACCCGTCCGTGCGCCTTTTGCGCATCGTCAGATGCGCACAAGGCGCACGGGGGCGAAGCCCACTAGAGCATGCAGCTGACGCAACCCTCGACCTCGGTCCCCTCGAGGGCCATCTGGCGCAGCCGGATGTAGTACAGCGTCTTGATTCCCTTGCGCCACGCGTAGATCTGCGCCTTGTTGATGTCGCGGGTGCTCGCGGTGTCCTTGAAGAACAGCGTGAGGGACAGGCCCTGGTCGACGTGCTGCGTCGCTGCCGCATACGTGTCGATGATCTTCTCGTAGCCGATTTCGTACGCGTCCTGGTAGTACTCCAGGTTGTCGTTGGTCAGGTACGGCGCCGGATAGTAGACGCGGCCGATCTTGCCTTCCTTGCGGATCTCGATCTTCGACGCCACCGGGTGGATGGAACTGGTGGAGTAGTTGATGTACGAGATGGAGCCGGTCGGCGGGACGGCCTGCAGGTTCTGGTTGTAGATGCCGTGCTGCTGCACCGACGCCTTCAACTCGACCCAGTCGTCCTGCGTCGGGATGCTGATTCCCGACTGGGAGAACAACTCTCGGACACGCGCTGTCTTGGGCTCCCAGGCGCGCTCGGTGTACTTGTCGAAGAACTCGCCCGACGCGTACTTGGACTGCGGGAAGCCTCCGAAGTAGCTGCCGCGCTCCTTCGCCAGACGGTTCGAGGCCCGCAGCGCATGGAACAGCACGGTGTAGAAGTAGATGTCGGTGAAATCGACACCCTCCTCGCTGCCGTAGTGGATGCGCTCACGAGCGAGGTAGCCGTGCAGGTTCATCTGGCCGAGGCCGATGGCGTGCGAGGTGTTGTTGCCCTGCTCGATGGACGGCACCGAGTAGATGTGGGTCTGGTCCGACACGGCCGTCAAGCCGCGGATGGCGACCTCGATGGTCTGCGCGAAGTCGGGCGAGTCCATGGTCTTCGCGATGTTCAGCGAACCCAGGTTGCACGAGATGTCCTTGCCCACATGGCTGTACGAGAGATCCTCGTTGAACGTGGACGGCGTCGAGACCTGCAGGATCTCCGAGCACAGGTTCGAGTGCGTGATCTTGCCCTCGATGGGATTGGCCCGGTTCACCGTGTCCTCGAACATGATGTAGGGGTAGCCCGACTCGAACTGCAGCTCGGCGAGGGTCTGGAAGAACTCGCGCGCCTTGATCTTCGTCTTGCGGATGCGCGCGTCGTCGACCATCTCGTGGTACGTCTCGCTGACGTTCACGTCGGCGAAGGGCTTGCCGTAGATGCGCTCGACGTCGTACGGCGAGAAGAGGTACATGTCCTCGTTCTTCTTCGCCAGCTCGAACGTGATGTCCGGGATGACGATGCCGAGGGACAGCGTCTTGATGCGGATCTTCTCGTCGGCGTTCTCGCGCTTGGTGTCGAGGAACTTGTAGATGTCCGGGTGGTGCGCGTGCAGGTACACCGCGCCGGCACCCTGCCGCGCTCCGAGCTGGTTGGCGTACGAGAACGAGTCCTCGAGCAGCTTCATGATGGGGATGACGCCCGAAGACTGGTTCTCGATGCGCTTGATCGGCGCACCGGATTCACGAATGTTGCTGAGCAGCAACGCGACTCCGCCACCACGCTTGGACAGCTGCAGTGCCGAGTTGATGGAGCGACCGATGGACTCCATGTTGTCCTCGATGCGCAGGAGGAAGCAGGAGACGGGCTCGCCGCGCTGCTTCTTGCCCGAGTTGAGGAACGTGGGAGTGGCCGGCTGGAAGCGGCCGGCGATGATCTCGTCGACCAGGTCGGTCGCGAGAGTCTCGTTGCCGGCGGCCAGCGTCAGCGCGACCATGCACACGCGATCCTCGAAGCGCTCCAGGTAGCGCTTCCCGTCGAACGTCTTGAGTGTGTAGGACGTGTAGTACTTGAACGCACCCAGGAAGGTGGGGAACCGGAACTTCTTGGAGTAGGCGTGCTCGATCAGACCCTTGACGAAGGATCGCGAGTACTGGTCGAGAACCTCTGCCTCGTAGTAGTTCTCCTCCACCAGGTAGTCGAGCTTCTCGTCGAGGTTGTGGAAGAAGACCGTGTTCTGGTTGACGTGCTGCAGGAAGTACGCCCGCGCGGCGTCCCGGTCCTTCTCGAACTGGATCTCGCCGTTCGGCCCGTACAGGTTGAGCATCGCGTTCAGAGCGTGATAGTCGAGCTCCGAGTCGTCACGGCGCGACACGGCGGGAGACGAGTCGGTGATGGTCGGTGCCATGTGCGTACTCCTGAGATCGATGATGGGCGGTACTGGTGCGGACGATCAGATGGTGCAGGTCGCGTCGAGCCGGTCCCAGAACTCGGCGAGTCCGGTGCGGACCCGCTCCACGTCCTCCGGGGTACCCATGACTTCGAAGCGATAGAGGAACGGGACCTGACATTTTGCCGAGACCACGTCCCCGGCGAAACAGTACGAATCGCCGAAGTTGGTGTTGCCCGCGGCGATGACGGCGCGAATGAGGGACCGGTTGTGCTCGTCGTTGAGGAACCGGATGACGGGCTTGGGGACGTAACTCGTGTCGCGCCCCAGCGCGGTGGTGCCGCCGCCGTAGGTCGGGAGGATCAGGACGTACGGACGGTCGATCTCCACGTCGTCGCGGGGATAGCGAACGGGGATGCGCGTCGCGGGGATCTCGAGCTTCTCCACGAACCGGTGGGTGTTCTCCGAGACGCTCGAGAAGTAGACCAGCGATTCGGACACGATGCTCCATCCTCCGCCGACTCTGCGCACTTCTTCGACATTCGCGACGGCGCGGACCGGGTGGGTCGGCCGTCAGCGGTGAGTCGGGAACTCACCCCAGCCGGCCTCCTCGTCCGAAGGCGCGGCGGACGCGCTTCAGGCAGCGGCGGTGACGAGGGTCTTGATGCGGTCGGGACGGAAGCCGGACCAGTGGTCCTCGCCTGCGACGACGACAGGTGCCTGCAGGTAGCCGAGCGCCATGACGTAGTCACGTGCCTCGGGATCCTGCGAGATGTCGATGACGTCGTACTCGATGCCAACTTTGTCGAGAGCGCGGTACGTGGCCTTGCACTGCACGCAGGCGGGCTTGGTGTAGACGGTGACGGTGGTGGCGCTCATGAATCCTCTTCTCCGCATCCTGTGTCCGGATGCGCTCGCTGTTCGCCCGAGAGCTGTCCTGCACTGCTGCTGTGGGATCGCACTGGAGAAAGCGAGACCCGCCGACTCTGCCGTGCACACCACTGACAACCTGTCCGAGAGACCGGGCCGGACCCGCATCCACCCCTCCGAAAAGGGGGTGATGCGGGCCTCGAGCCGTTGTGGCCTCTCGGTGTTCAAGACACTACACCTAGTGTCCGACAGTGCAAGGCAACACCACACTTTGTAATGACACTGGTGGAATTACCTGGTCGGACGCGAAAAACTCCGGCGTGTCGCGACCCCTCGGGCGCGTCGCGAGACCGCGCTGCGGACGGGGCCTCGAGCCTCAGGCGTCGACGAGCTCCGCGCGGGTGAGCGCCGTGACGACCTCGGCGATGTCCGCGGCGATCTGTGAGTTGTCACGGGGATGGCCCCCGTCGATCGCGGCCACCACGCCACCGATGGCGAGATCGACGTCGTCGAGCACGCTCGCGCCGGCGATCCGCGCCGCCTTCTCCGTGTCCTCCTTGGCCCACCGGGCGCCGTTCGAGCTCGGCGAGGAACTGATGACGGCGGTCGGCTTGGTGGAGATGGCGCCGCTGCCGTAGGGGCGGGAGAGCCAGTCGATGGCGTTCTTGAGTACTGCGGGGATGGTGCCGTTGTACTCGGGCGTGAGCAGCAACACGGCGTCGGCGTCCTGGACGGCCGCGCGCAGAGCGGTCACGGTGTCGAGCGAGGCGACCGACTCGGGGGTGTCGATGTCCTCGTTGTAGAACGGAAGGTCTCCGAGGCCCTCGTGGATGACGACCTCGACGCCCTCGGGTGCGACGGACGCGGCGGTCTCGGCGAGACGACGGGTGATGGAGGCGGCGCGGAGGCTGCCGACGAGTGCGATGACGCGACTCATGGGTGGGTCCTTTCGACGAAGTGTGTCCGTGATCTACAACCGGACCGTAGTCCACTTTCTTCCGTCACGCGCTATCCTGACGGTGTGACACATGCCCCTCTGCCGATGGCGGCCGACGACAGCGAGCGCTGCGACGCCGCGCGCAACCGCCGTCTGCTCCTCGACGCCGCGATCGGGCTGGTCGACGAGCGCGGAGCGGACTCCGTCACCATGGACGCCGTGGCAGCCCGCGCAGGTGTGGGCAAGGGCACCGTGTTCCGTCGGTTCGGCAGTCGTGCGGGTCTGATGTTCGCTCTTCTGGACCACACCGAGACCGAACTCCAACAGGCCTTCCTCTTCGGTCCTCCCCCGCTGGGCCCCGGCGCACCACCGCTCGATCGACTCGTCGCGTTCGGCCGTGCCCGCCTCGACCTGGTCGCCGTGCAGGGTGAGGTGCTGCGGGCAGCCGAGAACTCGCCCGTCTCGCGCTTCTCCGCGCCCGCCCACGCGGTCGGCCTGACCCACGTGAGCACACTGCTGCGGCAGATCGGCGTGTCGGGCGATGTCACGTTGCTGGCCTACGCGCTGCTCGCCCCGCTCGAGGCCACTCTGGTGCTGCACCTGCAACGCGACGCCGGAATGACCACCGAGCGCCTCGCCGACGGCTGGGAGGATCTCGCCCGCCGCATCGCCTCCGCCTGACCTCAGGCCAGCGCGAGGGTCCGCGTCGCGGCGTCGGCCAGTGCCACGCCGTAGCTCCGGCCGTGACCCGCCGCGTGCACTGCGAGGGGATGCAGCTGATGCAGAGGCACCCGTTCCTCGGCACCCGGAGCGAGCTCGTGCTGCTCCTGATAGCCGTCGAGAAGGTGCTCGAGGTGCGGACAGCCGAAGAGAGACAGCATGGCGAGGTCCGTCTCGCGGTGTCCGCCGTGCGCCGCGGGGTCGATGAGCGTCACGCCGCCGGGCGTCCAGAGCACGTTGCCGGTCCACAGGTCGCCGTGCAGACGCGCCGGAGGGTCGGTCGAGTCGAACGACCCGTCCGCGACGACGGAGCAGGCACGCTCCACGAGGTCGGCCTCGTCCCGCGTGACCGTGCCGGCGTCGACCGCGACACGGAGATACGGCAGCACCCGTTCCTGCGCGTAGAACTCACCCCAGCGGTCGTGCTCCACCGACGACATGGTGCGCGATCCGATGAACAGCGTTCCGTCGAAACCTGCAGGCGGCGAGCCGAACCGGGGGGCACCGCTGTCGTGGGTGCGGGCGAGCAGTGCGCCGAAGCGGCGAGCAGCGTCCGGCGTCGGCCGGACGGAGTCGAGGCGTTCGAGAACGATGTGGTCGGCCGCGACCTCGAGGACGTCGACCGTAGGCGCTCCCCCGTCGGCGAGCCACCGCAGACCTGCAGCTTCGGCGGCGAAGAAGTCGGGATGCGCGTCCTCACGCCGTTTGACGAACGCCATCTCTAGCCGCCGGCGAAGGGCGGGAGTACGTCGATCCGGGAACCGACGGGGTAGGCGTCGTCGCGGACCATCTCGTCGCCGATGAGGAACACCGCCACGTCCAGCACACGATTCAATTTCTGCCCGTGGCGTCCACGCAGCGCCGACTTCACGTCCGCCACGGTCGCGCCGACCCTCAGGTCGTAGGACTCCTGCGTGGTGCCCGCAGCGTCCGCGGCCCCCGCGAAGTACCGCACGTCCACAGTCACGGACTCAACCACCGATGGCACCCATCGAGCGTTCCGGCGGCACGAAGTCCTCACGTTCCATCCCGTGGCCGGCCCACTTGTTCCACATCGCTCCGCGCCAGAGGTCCGCGATCTCCTCGTCGGTCGCACCCCCGCGCAACGCCACCCGCAGATCGGTCTCGGAGTCGCTGAACAGGCAGGACCGCACGGTCCCCTCCGCCGTCAACCGGGTCCGGTCGCAGTCGGCGCAGAAGGACCGGGTGACCGAGGCGATGATGCCCACCGTGGCGGGGCCACCGTTCACGGTCCACTCCTCGGCGGGCGCGGACGGATCGGTGCGGCCGATCTCGGTGAGCGTGAACCGCTCCCCGAGCAGATCGAGCAGTTCCGCCGCCGACACCATCGTCGAGCGCGCCCACTCCCGGTCGGCGTCGAGCGGCATCTGCTCGATGAACCGCAGATCGACACCGCGGTCCAGGCACCACTGCACCAGGTCCTGAGCGCCGTGCAGAGTCTCGCGCATGAGAACGGCGTTGATCTTGACCGGCGTCAGTCCGGCCGCCAGGGCCCCGTCGATGCCGCCGAGCACGGCGGGCAACCGGTCCCGCCGGGTCAACGATGCGAAGTGCTTGCGGTCGATCGTGTCGAGAGAGACGTTGACCCGGGTCAGACCCGCCTCGCGAAGACGCTCCGCTCGGCGTTCGAGGCCGATGCCGTTGGTGGTCATCGACAGTTCGACACC
The DNA here is from genome assembly GCF_030818285.1 of Rhodococcus sp. SORGH_AS_0301. NCBI lineage: Bacteria > Bacillati > Actinomycetota > Actinomycetes > Mycobacteriales > Nocardiaceae > Rhodococcus > Rhodococcus sp. SORGH_AS_0301. The sequence continues at coordinate 1,318,910 of NZ_JAUTAC010000002.1, read as the reverse complement.
GGGTGCGTGCTGAGAGGTCAGGGCGATGATGTCCACGATGTCCTTGCGGACCAACGGCTCGCCGCCGGTGAAGCGGACCTCGCGCACACCGAGGAGTCGATCGGCGACGCCGACGAGGCGGGCGATCTCCTGCGCGGTGAGCAGCTGTTCGAACTCCAGGTTCGGCAGCCCCTCGGCCGGCATGCAGTAGGTGCATCGCAGCGAGCACTTCTCGGTGACCGAGATGCGCAGGTCCCGCGCGATGCGACCGAAACTGTCCAGCAGGTGCGGAACGTCCGGACGGCCGACCATGGACGGCGCGCGCACGACACCGGGCAGGCTGGGAATTCCCATGCTCACCGTCGTCATCCGATCACCTCCACTCGCCGTTCACGTCAGTATGCCCGTTCGGGGCAACGGGAACCCGACCGTCCTCATTCCCGCTCTAGGATGACCGCATGGGCCATGCGCACACGACGTCGGCACGCTCGGTCGAGGATCACGCCGTTCGGATCGACGAGATGATCACCCGCGCGTGGTCCGCTCGCCCCCCGGAGACGGTTCCGCTCACCGATGCGCTCGGCCGCGTGACGCACGCGGACATCGAGGCCCTCATCGACGTCCCCAACTTCCGGAACTCCCAGATGGACGGATACGCGGTCGACGCGGAATCGGTTGCCCGCGTACCGGTCACACTGCCGGTCACCGGCGTTCTCGCCGCCGGCGATGCCGGGGACGAACGGCATCGGTCGGGCACGGCACGCAAGATCATGACCGGCGCTCCGGTACCCGAGGGCGCCGACGCGGTGATCCCCGTCGAGGATACCGAGATGGACGGGGACGGTGTCCGCGTCCTCGGCTCACGGCGCTCGGGTGAGTACGTGCGGGAGCAGGGCAGCGACATCGCGGCGGGGTCGGTCGTCGTCACAGCCGGCACGACGCTCGGCCCCCGTCACCTCGGCGCTCTCACGGCCGTCGGCCGATCCGACGTCACCGTCCGCCCCCGGCTGCGGGTCGCGGTCATCGCGACCGGCGCCGAACTCGTCGAGGCGGGCAGTGCACTCGGACCCGGTCAGCTGTACGACTCGAACGGTCTCACGCTCGCGACCTCGGTGACCGCGGACGGCGCCGTGGTGACGTTCCGCGGCCGCAGTACCGACACCGCCGACGAGTTCTTCGCGATGCTGTCCGAGGCCGCCGAGAACGCGGACGTGATCATCACCTCGGGGGGTGTGTCGATGGGCGACTTCGAGGTGGTCCGGGACGTGCTCGGCCCCCGCGGGGGAACCTTCACCCACGTCGCGATGCAGCCCGGTGGGCCGCAGGGGTGGACCGACCTCGACGGCACCCCGGTGATCAGCTTCCCCGGCAATCCCGTGAGCACCCTGGTGTCCTACCTCGTCTTCGCCCGTCCGGCGATCCGGAGGCTCTCGGGCCTCCCCGACGCGACCGTCACCGAGCGCATCGCCGACGAGGCCGTCCGATCCCTGCCCGGACGGCGACAGTTCCTGCGGGGCCGACTCACGGAGACCGGCGTCGTGGTGTCGTCCGGACCGGGGTCGCACCTGGTGGTGTCGATGGCCGCCGCCGATGTTTTGGTCGACGTCCCCGCGGACACCGTCGAGGTGCCCGCGGGCAACAGTGTGCGAGTGTGGCCGCTGTGAACGATTCATCCGCTGCGCACTCATCCGGGAGTTCCTCCACAGGGCTCTCGCACCTGGACTCCGACGGCCGGGCCCGCATGGTCGACGTCAGCGGGAAGAGCGAGACCACGCGCACCGCGGTCGCCGCCGGGTCCCTGCGGACGACTCGGGACGTGATCGCCCTGGTGCGTGCCGACGGCATGCCGAAGGCCGATGTCCTGTCGACCGCGCGCATCGCCGGCATCGCCGGAGCGAAGCGGACGTCCGATCTCATTCCGCTGTGCCATCCGCTTCCGCTGTCCTCGGTCGCGGTGTCCTTCGGCTTCACCGACGACACGATCACGATAGAGGCCACAGCCGTCACGACCGGGCGGACGGGCGTCGAGATGGAAGCACTGACGGCGGTGTCCATCGCCGGGCTCACGCTGCACGACATGGTCAAGGCCGTGGATCCGGCAGCGTCGATCGAGTCGGTGCGTCTGATCCGGAAGGAGGGTGGCAAGCGCGGCGTGTGGACGCGCGACGACCACCAGCCCGACACCTCCTCCACAGCAACGCCTCTCGGCGATCGAACTGCGGTCGTCGTCGTCGCGTCCACCGGCGGCGCAGCCGGGACGCGCGAGGACACCACGGGACCGCGCATCGTGTCGTGGCTCGGTGACCGCGGTTTCGACGTTCGAGGGCCTCTCGTGGTGGCAGACGCCGACGTGGCCGCGGGCTTACGAGACGCCCTCACCGGCGGACCCGCCCTGATCATCAGCACCGGCGGCACGGGCGTCTCCCCCACCGACGCCACACCCGACGCCACCCGGCCACTGCTCGACCGCGAACTACCCGGCGTCGCGGAGGAGATCCGACGTACGGGACTGGCAGCCACCGTGCGCGCCTCGATCAGCCGCGGGTTGGTGGGCGTCGCTGGGAAGACAGTGATCGTGAACCTGCCCGGATCACCCGGCGGAGTGAAGGACGGACTGACGGTGCTGGATCCGATCGTGGACCATCTCGTCGCCCAGGTACGCGGAGGCGGTGCTCACGAATGACAACGGTTCTCGCCCGGATCTCGAGCGATCCGATCGATCCAGCGGAGGTCTCCGACGCCGTCTCGGGTCCCGAACACGGTGCCGTGCTGGTGTTCTGGGGAGTCGTCCGCGACCACGACCACGGCGAGTCGGTGTCGGCACTCGAGTACCGAGCCCACCCCGACGCCGAGAAGTTCCTGCGTCGCTGCTGCGAGGACGCGGCCGCGTCGTCCGGCCTGCCGACGGCGGCCGTGCACCGCGTCGGCGACCTGACGATCGGTGACACCGCTCTCGTCGCCGCGGTCGCGTCTCCCCATCGCGCCGAAGCATTCGCAGCGTTGCAGGCGTTGGTCGATCGCATCAAGACCGAGGTGCCGATCTGGAAGCGCCAGCAGTTCCCCGGCGGCACCAGCGAGTGGGTGGGGCTCTAGCGGTCGCCGGTGCGCAGGAACCTGTGCACCACGAGTGATTCTTCGTCGGTCGCACTCTCGGTGCGGACCATCGCCTCGATCCGGGAACGCGCCGCCGCGACGTCGAGTCCCGAGCCGATGAAGACCAGCGCGGTGTCTCCGCGGGACGAGGCGGTCTCGACGTCGATGTGGACGCCGACCGTCTGGACGACGAATCGCGCCGCGCCACGGCCGAATCGAACGAATCCCTTGGATCTGTACAGCCCCGCCGGCGGGTTCTCGAGGAACTCGAAGAACGCCCGCGGATCGAGGCAGTCGCTGGTCTCGACGCTGAACGTCTCGTAACTCGCGTGCAGGTGGTCGTGGGGATCGTCCTGCTCCCGCAACAGATCGTCGAGGGCGAGTTGCCGGGGCTCGTCGTCGGGCCGCTTCGGCGGATCGAGAAGGAGCGACACGTCCACGGCTCCGTGCGACGTCACCACCGTCGGGGCAGCGGGAGCCGCGTCGCGCACCAGCGTGAGCACCTCGTCGATGCGTCCGGGTCCCACCGCATCCGCTTTGTTCACCACCACCAGGTCGGCGAGACCGAGATGCTGAGCGAGGTGCTGGTGCCGGGCCGTCGACTCGAGCACGTGCAGGGCGTCCACGACCATCACCATGCCGCCGTACCGGATCCGCGAGTCGGTGCTCGCGACGACCATCCTGATGAGAGTACGTGGCTCCGCCACACCGCTTGCCTCGACGACGATCGCGTCGACGGCGGCACTGGTCGCGGTGAGGGCTCCGAACATCTCGTCGAGATCCTCGGTGTCGACGGCGCAACACAGACAGCCGTTGCCCAGGGTGATCATCGAGTCGACCTGCCCGGCGACCAGCATCGAGTCGATGTCCACGGCGCCGAAGTCGTTGACCACCACGCCGATTCGAATGCCGTGATTGCGGCGGAGGAGATGGTTGAGCAACGTCGTCTTACCGGATCCGAGGTACCCGGCGACGAGGACGACCGGAACAGCGCTGCGAGACACCGCGTCAGGGTACGTCAGCCGATTCAGCCTCCCCGCCCTCACCGACCGGCCTCCGGCCTCCCCGCCCTCACCGACCGACCTCCGGCCTTCCCGCCACGAAATCGACGATCCCGGTCGCGATCGCCGCCGCATGGGACGCGCGACCCTCAGCACTCTCGAGCTCGGCGGCATCCGACGGGTTCGACCCGTTGCCCATCTCGAGGAAGACGACGGGGACGGTCGTGAGAGCGGGGGCGGCCACGTCGGATCGCACCTGCAGCCCGTCCACCCCCGCATAGTTCGCCGGTGTGAATCCGGCTCGCTCGTACGCGTCCCGCATGGCGGTGGATGCACGCCGTCCCTCACCGGACTGCACCTCGTCGACGTCGGCGGACGGCACCGGCAGCGCCGGGACGATGACGTGGAATCCGTGATGCGCGTCGTCGGACCGGAGTGAGGTGGAGTCGGCGTGAACACTCACCGCCACCGCGGCGCCCGATGCACTCGCCGCCCGCGCACGGTCGGTGATGCACCCACCCCATCCCGTGTCGTCCGGCCGGCTCAGCACGATCTCGGCACCCAGACTCTCGAGGCGCGAGGCCACCAGTTGCGACACGTCCCAGACGATGGTGTGTTCCGGCGTTCCGCCGAGCGCCGTCATCCCGCTCGTCTGGCAGTCCTTCGTACCGCCCCGGCCGTCGTCCACCTGCGCTGCGAGGTTCTCCCCGTGGCCCGTTCCCTGGTGTCCGGGATCGAGGAAGATCACGGTGCCCGCGAGCGGTGCGTCCGGTGTCACCGGGATCGCAGCGGCCCCCGGCGGGACCGCCACGGAGACCAGTGCGACCGCGAGGATCGAGACACCACAGTGTCGTGCAACCGACGATCGCATACGCCCCACTTCCCACCTCGGCGCACGTGCGCCGACACGATGTTCTCGCGATTTCCAAGAATGGCACGGCGAATTGGTTGAACGTGTGATGATCGGTAGCCGTCCGTGACCCCGTCGTGACCGTTCGCGAGTCCGGACAGCGTGAATCGCGATATCCGTGCACAATGGCTCCGCGCCCCGAGAAAATGACGTGTATCGCGGCGCCCCCGACCGAATTGGAAGGGCGGTTCACACGGTATGGTCTCGGCAAAGCGTGATTAACCGAGCTCAGCGACGAAAGCAGAAGACATGGCGAAGAAGGTCGTTGTTCAGCTGGTCGACGACATCGACAGAACACCTCTCGAGGACGACGGCGAACACATCACGTTCGCGGTCGACGGCACGCACTACGAGATCGACCTCGGGCCCGACAATGCCGCCGAGTTCCGACGTGTTCTGGGTTATTACATCGAGCACGCGGCGAAGGTGTCGGCCGGAACGCACAGCGGACGACGCAGCACGAAGCCGATGGGACGACGCAGTCCCGAACAGACCAGGGCCGTGCGCGAATGGGCCGTGGACGCGGGATTCACGGTGTCGAGCCGCGGGCGCATTCCCTCCGAGGTGCAGAGCGCGTACGACGCAGCGCACTGACACCACATCACACGCGAAAGGCCCCGTACCTGACCGGTACGGGGCCTTTCGCGTGTCTGCCAACTTCGGTGGAGCTGTTACTCGGTGGAGCTGTCAATCGGTGGAGCTAAGGGGACTCGAACCCCTGACCCCCACACTGCCAGTGTGGTGCGCTACCAGCTGCGCCATAGCCCCGTGCTCTTCTGACCGTGAGAAACAGTGTTTCGCACCGCTCGAAGAACGCTCGACCGAAGTTACACCATCGGTTCGACGAGGTCCAAATCAGCGTCAGCCGAGATCGGACACCCAGGCGGAGTTGGTGGTGGTGTCGACGATCGCGCCGTCCACGATGACGGTGGGAGTGCCTCGCGCGCCGGCAGCTGCGAGCGCCGCGCTGCCCGTCGCAGCGTCGGTGGCGGCGTCCGCCACTCGCGTTCCGTCGGTGATGCACTGCGCCGCCTCGTCGGAGGCTCCCGCCTCCGTGGCGCGGGCGGCGAGCTCGTCCGCGGTGTGGTCCGCGCTGCCCTTCTCCTCCGGCTGGAAGTCCGGCGAGAACAGGGCCGAGTGGAATGCGGAGTAGGCGGGCCCGTCGCCCGTGGCGGCGACGCACTGCGATGCGGCGGCCGCACGGGTGCTGTAGTCACCGCTGGGCGACAACTGATTCAGGAAGTCGAGCATGTGATAGCGCACCGCGATGGTGCCCTCGTCGATCTTCTGCGCGAGTTCCTGGCCGTAGGTGTTCTCCAACTCGGCGCAGTACGGGCACATCGCGTCCTCGTAGATGTCGACCGTGCGTGTCGCCTCCGGGAGACCCAGCCGCACCACGCCGTCGTCGTCGACCGAGGAGGTGACCGCCGCATTCTGCACGGACCCGTATCCGTCGGCGCGCGGCTGGCTGCGGGAGTTCTGCCACAACACTCCGCCGATGACGACGGCCGCGATGACCAGGAGAGCGAGACCGCCCAGAACATAGGTCGACGTGCTCGACGACTTCTGTGGCGTGTACTTGCTCGACGATTTCGATGACGACGATTTCGAGGCATTCACGCGAATACTGTGTCACGCGCGACTGACAGTGTGCTGAGAACTGGATGTCAGGTATGCCAATGCTTGCTGGTAGAGACGTTCCGGCGCGCGTACATTCGCCCCGTGACCCACATCGAGCCCCGTGATCCGCAGGCGTCCGCCGTGCCCGTCGAGGGAGGGCCCGGCCTGCCCCACGACATCGATCACACACACGCCGACGTCTCGGGAGGCTGGCTCCGGGCCGCCACGTTCGGGGCCATGGACGGACTGGTGACCAACACCTCGCTCATCGCGGGTGTCGGCGGTGCGGGCGTCTCGACGCACATGCTGGTCCTCAGCGGAATCGCCGGCCTCGTCGCGGGAGCGTTCTCGATGGCACTCGGCGAGTTCACGTCCGTGTCCACCCAGAACGAGCAGATCGATGCCGAGGTGACCACCGAGCGCGCCGCGTTCACGAAGTACCCGGAGGCCGAACAGGCGGAGTTGGTGGGCATGCTCACCGACATGGGCATGTCGACCGAGACGGCCACGGTCGCCGCGCGCGAGATCCACACGGACGCCGATCGTGCCGTGGATCTGCACATCTCGCGGGAGTTGGGTGTCGACCCCACCGAGAAGCCGTCACCGTGGGTGGCGGCCGGATCGTCCTTCGTCCTGTTCTCGATCGGCGCGATCATTCCGCTCATACCGTTCCTGCTGGGATCGGACGTCCTCGCCCTCGGGCTCGCGTGCGGCGCCGTGGGCCTCATGATCGCGGGCGCGCTCGCCGCGCACTTCACCTCGCGGTCGACCGTCGTCGGAGCGCTCCGCCAACTGCTGTTCGGCTCACTCGCCGTCGCGGCGACCTACGCCGTCGGATCCCTCATCGGTGTCGGCACCGCCTGAGTCGCCGTCCGGATCGATCGTCACCGCGCTGGGCTTCCCGGTCAGCGACACCCGCCCGGACCGCGTGTCGGGTACCACCATCCAACCGACCGCGGCGATCAGCAGGATGGCACCCGAGGTCCCGAACGCGGCCGCGTAGGAGAGTTCCGTCACGAGTACACCGGCGACCAGCGGCCCGATGACCGAGCCCACGTCCATGGCCATCTGGAATGCGGCGAGGACGGGGCCTCCACGGGCGCGCGAGCCGATCATGTCGGCCACCGCCGCCTGCTGGGTCGGCGTGATCAGCCCGGACCCGAGCCCGGCGACGAAGGTGATCACGAGGAACACCTCCGTCGATCCCGAGATGCCCATGGTCGCGGTCGATGCGCCGCACAGCAGGAGCCCGGCGACGAGGAACGGCTTGCGCCCGTACCGATCGGACCATCGCCCCGCCGGCACCAACACCACCGCATTGCCCACCGCGAACACCGCGAGGGCCACGGCGGCCATGGAATCGCTGCGTCCGAGCGCAGCGACGACGAACAGCGGCACGATGGCCGTGCGCACGCCGAACACCGCCCATCCGTTGGCGAAGTTGGACAGCAGGGCCGACCGGTACGTCGGGGAGCGCAGGGCGTCGGCGAACCGCAGCACGACCGCCGCGTCCCGATCGGCCTCCGTGGTCGCGGCGGGTGTTCGCAGGCCCACCGCGACGACGGCGGCGGCCGCGACCAGCGTCACGGCGTAGAAGACGAACGGCGCCCGCAGACCTCCGACACCGAGCACGATGCCGCCCACGAACGGGCCCAGGACTGTGCCGGCCAGGAAGCTCGACGCGTACATGCCGGAGACGCGCCCGCGGCGATCGGGCGGGGCGATCCGGATGAGCAGTCCCAGCGCGGACACGGTGAACATGGTGGACCCGATACCGCCGAGCGACCGGAAGAGGAGGAGTTGCCAGTACGTCTGGGCCAGTGCGCACAACCCGGTCGACACCGCGACGACGACGAGACCGGTGAGGTAGACCCGGCGCTCGCCGATGCGCTGCACGAGCGATCCGCTGGCGGGCGCGAAGATCAGCCGTGTCGCCGCGAAGGCACTGATGATGACGGTGACCGCGAACTCGTCGACCCCGAAGGCGAGCGCGAACCCCGGGAGCGCGGGCGCGACGATGCCGAAGCCGAGTGCGATGACGAACGCGGCCGAGACGAGGATCCAGATGTCGCGGGTGGGATCGGGGGCGGTCCCCCGCGTCCCGGCACCGGCCCCTGCTGCGGCGCTCACTCCCCGGTCAGGACGGACGACACGAGATCGCGTGCGGCGCTCTGCACCTCGGCGAGGTGATCCGCACCGCGGAAGGACTCGGCGTAGATCTTGTAGACGTCCTCCGTACCCGACGGCCGAGCGGCGAACCAGGCGCTGTCCGTGGTGACCTTGAGTCCGCCCAGAGCCGCCCCGTTGCCGGGAGCCGAGGTGAGCGTGGCGGTGATGTCCTCCCCCGCCAGGGTGGTCGCGGTGACCTGCTCCGCCGACAGCTTCGCCAACACGGCCTTCTGCTCGCGCGTCGCGGGCGCATCGGTGCGTGCGTAGGACGGGTCACCGAACTGCTCGGTGAGCTCCCGGTAGCGGGTCGACGGTGTCTTCCCGGTCACCGCGGTGATCTCGGAGGCGAGCAGGGCCAGGATGATGCCGTCCTTGTCGGTGGTCCAGACGGATCCGTCCGTCCGCAGGAACGAGGCGCCGGCGCTCTCCTCGCCGCCGAACCCGATCTCACCGGAGACGAGACCGGGCACGAACCACTTGAACCCCACGGGCACCTCGAGCAGGGCGCGACCGAGCGAGGCCACGACGCGGTCGATCATCGAGGAACTGACGAGGGTCTTGCCGACCGCCGCCTCGGCGGGCCATCCCGGCCGGTGCGAGAACAGGTAGTCGATCGCCACCGCGAGGTAGTGGTTCGGGTTCATCAGTCCGCCGTCGGGGGTGACGATGCCGTGCCGGTCCGCATCGGCGTCGTTGCCCGTCGACACGTCGTAGTCGTGCCGGGCGCCGATCAACGACGCCATCGCGTTGGGCGACGAGCAGTCCATCCGTATCTTGCCGTCGGTGTCCAGGGTCATGAACCGCCATGTCGCGTCGACGAGCGGGTTGACCACGGTCAGATCGAGGCGGTGCCGCTCGGCGATCGCCGCCCAGTAGTCGACGCTCGCACCGCCCAGCGGATCGGCGCCGATGCGCACACCCGCGGACCGGATGGCATCGATGTCGACGACGGACGGGAGATCGTCGACGTAGGTGGTGAGGAAGTCGTACTTCTGCACGGACCCGGCCAGTGCCGACGCCAGGGACACGCGCTTCACGGACGACACACCGGAGCGCAGGATCTCGTTGGCGCGCGCCGCGATCACGGAGGTGGCGTCGCTGTCGGCGGGTCCACCGTTCGGCGGGTTGTACTTGAAACCGCCGTCGCGCGGCGGGTTGTGGGACGGCGTGACGACGATGCCGTCCGCGAGCGCCGACGGACCCGAGGCGTTGTGACGCAGGATCGCGTGGCTCACCGCCGGGGTGGGCGTGTAGCGGTCTGCCGAATCCACCAGCACCGCAACGTCGTTGGCGGCGAGAACTTCCACGGCGGTGACCCACGCGGGCTCGGAGAGCGCGTGGGTGTCGCGACCGAGGAAGAGCGGTCCCGTGGTGCCCTGCGCGGACCGGTACTCCACGATGGCCTGTGTCGTGGCCACGATGTGGTCTTCGTTGAAGGCGCCGTCCAGGGACGATCCACGATGTCCGGAGGTACCGAAGACCACCTGCTGATCGGGATTCTCGACGTCCGGCTTCACGCTGTAGTAGGCCGTCACCAGATGCGACAGATCGACCAGATCCGATGCCTGTGCCCGTTGTCCCGCTCGCTCGTGAGCCACTCGGGTCCTCCTGTGTCGATTGCGTACCCCCGCCCCGAGAACCCTAGTGGGCGAGCAACGACCGCGGACCACGACTGTCGGATCGAGACCCCGACCGCGTCGTCGGACGGTCAGAGATCGGGCAGCGCGGAGAACTCGGCGATCGCGATGACGTCCTCGAGAGCGGTCGCGAGGACGTGGAGTCGTCGTCCGACCGTTTCTGCCGCGAGCACCTTCGCGCGATCGGACGAGCCGAGCGGCAGGGACGACGCGAACTCCCAGACCTCGGCGACGGAGCGCGTTCCGTCCGCGTCGACACGCGGCGCCTCGGGTGTGGGCAGATCGCGCGAGCGTGCGATGCCTGTCAGGATCTCGAACAGCCGGTCGGTGCGCTCCTGCACGAGGTCGTACACCTCGTCCAGCGACTCGTCGCCCGCCGGGAGATCGGGCCAGGCGGTGACACGCGCCCGCGGGTACGGATCGTCCGGCAGCCACTCCAGCACGCGGATCCGGTCGACTCCGCGGCACTCGAGCACGAAGCGCCCGTCCGGTGTGGGGAGGGCGCGGTCGATCCGGGTCGACGCTGCGGCCACGCCGCGCACGTCCCCGCCGCCGACCTCGTGGCCTCGCTCGATGAGCGCCACCCCGAAGTCCGACTCGGTGTCCAGGCAGTGCTGCACCATCGCGCGGTAGCGGGGCTCGAACACGTGCAACGGCACGTCGTCCCCCGGAAGTACCACCGAGCCGAGCGGGAACATCGGGAGCTCGTAGATGTCGTCGGACCGGGCGTGCATGTCGTCGTCCACACCACCAGCATGCACTCACCGCGACCACCGCGACAGAACCCGACGACCCGGGTGTGGTGCAACTCCCCCGCCGGTCCGGTGTCGGTGGCCCGGCTACTGGGTAAGGATGCGTCCATGAGCACTCCGGTTCGCGCCGCTTCCCGCACCACTGGACCCCGGACGTTCGCGGTCTGGGCACCCACACCCGAGCGGGTCCGACTGCACCTCGACGGCGACCTGCACCCGATGACCGAGAAGGACGGGTGGTGGAGCGCCGAGGTGCCCGCCGCCGACGGTGCCCGGTACGGCTTCGTCCTGGACGACGACGATGCGGTGATCCCGGATCCGCGCTCGCCGCGGCAGCCGGACGGCGTGCACGAGGCGTCGGCGCTGTACTCCGCGGACACCTTCGCGTGGACCGACGACGCGTGGACGGGTCGCCCGCTGGCGGGCGGCGTGCTGTACGAACTGCACATCGGCACCTTCACCGCGGAGGGGACGTTCGACTCGGCGATCGACCGACTCGATCACCTCGTCGACCTCGGCGTGACGTTCGTGGAGGTCATGCCCGTCAACGGTTTCAACGGGACACACAACTGGGGCTACGACGGCGTCCTCTGGTACACCGTCCACGAGGGCTACGGCGGTCCGGAAGGTTTCCAGCGGTTCGTCGACGCCTGCCACGCCCGGGGGCTGGCCGTCACGCTCGACGTGGTCTACAACCACCTGGGTCCGTCGGGCAACTACCTCGAGAAGTTCGGCCCGTACATGTCCGAGGGTGCGAACTCCTGGGGACAGACGGTCAACGTGGCCGGCGCGGAGTCGGACACGGTGCGGCGCTACATCATCGACAACGCACTGCGGTGGTTCGAGCAGTTCCACGTGGACGCGCTCCGTCTCGATGCGGTGCACGCCCTGGCCGACACCACGGCCACCCACATCCTCGAGCAGCTCGCCGTGGAGACCGAGGCCCTGTCGGCGCACGTCGGTCGACCCCTGAGCCTGGTCGCGGAGAGTGACCTCAACGACCCGACGCTCATCACTCCCCGAGCGGGCGGCGGGTACGGCCTCACTGCCCAGTGGGACGACGACGTCCACCATGCCGTGCACGCAGCGGTGTCCGGCGAACGTCAGGGCTACTTCGGTGACTTCGGCTCGATGCAGTGCCTCGCGACCACCATCACGCAGGGCTTCTTCCACGCCGGGACGTATTCGACCTTCCGTGGCCGCGTGCACGGTCGACCCCTGGACCGACGGGTGCTCCCGGCGAGCTCGCTCGTCGCGTACACCACGACGCACGATCAGGTGGGCAACCGCGCAATCGGCGATCGTCCCGGCTTCTCACTCACGCCGGGGCAGCTGGCGGTCAAGGCGGCGCTGATCCTGTTGTCCCCCTTCACCCCGATGCTCTTCATGGGTGAGGAGTTCGACGCCTCCACCCCGTTCCAGTTCTTCACCTCCCATCCCGAACCCGAGCTGGGTGAGGCCACCGCGAAGGGCCGCAAGGCCGAGTTCGCGTCCCACGGGTGGGACAGCGAGGACATCCCCGACCCGCAGGATCCCGCGACGTTCGAGAACTCGAAGCTGAACTGGGACGAGGTCACCGAGGGTGATCACGCCCGCGTACTCGACTGCTACCGAGCACTTCTGGCGTTGCGCGCCCAGCGCACCGAGATCACGAACCCGTGGTTGACCGGCGTGCACGTCGACTACGACGAGGACGCCCGATGGATCGTGATCCACCGGGCGCACCCCACCGCGGGCCGTGGTCTGAGCATCGCGTGCAACCTCACCGACTCGCCGGTGACCGTGCCGGTGGGCGGCACACCGCTGCTGTGGTGGGACGAGCCGACGCCGAACGCGACCGCGTCGGCGACGACCGTTCCGGGTCACTCCTTCGTCGTGCTGGAGTGAGTTCCGCTGGAGCGACTCTCCGGATCGGCCCGCGCGTCGCCGGCGTCCGAGCCACGCAGAGCCAGAGCCACGAGGAGAGCGTTGGCGGCGAGCACGATCGCGGTGGCCACCGCCGCGACGTGCATCCCGTCGACGAAGGCGGCGCCGGCCGAACTGGTCAGAGCGTCACCGAGATCCGCCGGTAGCGTCCGCGCGAGCGAGACCGCCTCGCCGATGGTCTCGCGGGCACCCGACGCGGTGTCCGGGTCGAGCGCCGACGTGTCGATACCGCCACGGAACACGGCCATCACCACCGAACCGAGCAACGCGACGCCGAGGGCGATCCCGAGTTCGTACGCCGTCTCGGAGATCGCAGACGCTGCGCCGGCGCGCGGCGCGGGAACCGAGGCGACCACCAGATCCGACGTCAGCGTCAGCGCGAGACCCGCGCCGACACCGACCAGGACGAACGACGCCATGAACACGGCGATGCCGTCGGTCTGACCGAGACGTGTCAGGAGCAGTGCCCCCGCCGCGGAGACCCCGAGTCCCACGGCGAGAACGGTGCCCGCCTCCCATCGGCGTACGAGATGTGCGGCGGCGAGCGACGCGACGATGCTCGTCGCCGTTCCCGGCAGCATGATCAGACCGGCCTCCAGCGGGGACGTGCCGAGAACCGACTGCAGGTACTGCGAGCCGAAGAACAGGACTCCCGCCAGCGCGAAGACGGACAGCAGGTTCGTCGCGACGGCTGTCGAGAAGCGACGCTGCGCGAACAGCATCAGGTCGATCATCGGAGCGGCGAGTCGGCCCTGCCGGCGGACGAAGACGGTGCCCGCGGCCAGACCGACCAGCGCGACCGGAATCATCGACGGGTGCGGCCCGTGAGCGGCGGTCTCCTTGATCGCGTAGACGACGGGAACGATGGCCAGGATCGACAGCGCGGCGCTGGGTACGTCGAATCGGCCCGGTTCCGGATCCTTGGACTCCGGGATGGTGAACGGACCGACGACGACCAGCGCGATCATGATCGGCACGTTGATCAGGAAGACCGAGCCCCACCAGAAGTGCTCGAGAAGCCACCCGCCCACCAGAGGACCCGCCGCCGCGCCGCCGCCGGCCATGGCACCCCAGACACCGATCGCGAGCGTGCGTTCACGCCGCACCTGGAACATCGTGCGGATCAGGCCCAGGGTGGCGGGCATCAACGTGGCACCCGAGATGCCCTGCAGCACACGGGCCGCGATCATCATCGCGGGGTCGACCGCGAAGGCGGCGAGCACCGAGGACAGCCCGAAGCCGACCGCGCCGATCAGGAGCAACCGCCGTCGTCCGATGCGGTCGCCGACAGTGCCCATGGTGACCAGCAGGCCGGCGAGGACGAACGAGTAGACGTCGATGATCCACAGCAGCTCGGTGCTGCTCGGGCGGAGATCCGCGCTGAGGAACGGCAGCGCGATGTCGAGGACGGTGCCGTCGACGGCGATGAGCATCACGGCACCGGCCAGCACCACCAGACCGAGCCAGTCGCGGCGGGTGGCGCCGGCCGGTACGAGATCGTCGGGATTCGGCTGCACGGACGCTGCCGGGGACACGGACACGAGACACCTCTTTCGTTTACCGTCCGGACGGTACAGTCGACGGACACCGACAGCGTAGCAACAACCGTCCGGCCGGTACAGTGCGTGTCATGGCAGCCGACACACGCGACCGCATCCTGGACGCCCTCGAGACGCTGCTCCTCGACGACGGCGCGGACAAGGCCACCCTCGAGGCGGTGGCCTCTCGGGCCGGCGTCTCGAAAGGTGGTCTGCTGTACCACTTCCCCAGCAAGGACGCGATGATGGCCGCGCTGGTGCGTCGCCTCGGTGAACGATCCGACGTCCAACGCGTCGAGGCGGAGGCCGCCGGCACCTCGCTGGCGCAGTGGTATCTCCAGCCACCGGACGCCTCGTCCGCCGAGGAGGTGGCGCTCTACCGCTCCACTCTCGCCGCGCTGCGCAGCATCGACGGCAGACCCGGCGAGGTGCAGCAGGCCGTCATCGACGTCATGGGCATGTGGGACCGCGCGCTGCAGCGCGAGGTGACCGATCCGGTGCAGGCCGAGATCGTGCGGCTGGTGGGCGACGGCATCTACCTCGCCGCGCTGCTCGGCCTCCCCCACACGCCGCCCGACCTGCACCGTGACGTGGTCGAACGGCTCCTCGGTGGCGGTTCGAGCAGTGTCGACCCGAGCGGTCAGGGGTCGGCCGGATGACTCAGGTCAGGTAGCGGTATGCGGGAGACCCGGGCTCGAGATGCTCGACGTGCATCGGCGACGTCTCCATCCGCTCGAGGAGGGACGACAGGCCCGCGGCCGAACCGAGCTCGATACCCACCAGCGCGGCACCCGTCTCGCGGTTGTTGCGCTTGACGTACTCGAACAGCGTCACGTCGTCCTCCGGACCGAGAACGACGTCGAGGAACGTGCGCAGTGCGCCCGGCTCCTGCGGGAAATCGACGAGGAAGTAGTGCTTGAGCCCCTTGTGCACGAGCGACCGTTCGAGAATCTCCCCGTAGCGCGAGACGTCGTTGTTACCGCCCGAGATCAGGCACACGACGGACGAGCCGGCCGGGATGTCGATCTGCGACAGCGCGGCCACCGACAGCGCTCCGGCGGGTTCGGCGATGATGCCCTCACTCTGGTACAGATCCAGCATCGCGGTGCAGATGGCACCCTCGTCCACCTGCGTGACCACCACCGACCCGCGTCCGTCGTGGCCCGCACCGACCGTCACCGAGGCATGCGAGGCGACGGTCGCGCCGAGCGACGACACGACCCGGTACGGGAGATCGCCGATCCGGCGCACGGCGGCGCCGTCGACGAACGGGTCGATCTCGTCGAGTGTGACGGGGCCGCCGGCCATGAGCGCCGCCGCCATGGATGCGGCGCCGGTGGGTTCCGCACCGACGACGGAGGTGTGCGGCGACCGCTCGGCGAGGTACGCCGACATGCCCGTCATGCACCCACCACCGCCCACCGCGACCACGACGACGTCCGGAGCGGCACCGAGTTGCTCCAGGATCTCCGCGGCGATGGTTCCCTGTCCCGCCACGGTTCTCGGGTCGTCGAACGGCGGCACGATGGTGGCCCCGGTGGTGCGGACGTCGGCGAGGGCTGCCGCCGCGGCCGCATCGAAGGTGGAGCCGACGCTGATGACCTGCACCATGTCGCCGCCGTGGAAGGCGATGCGATCGCGCTTCTGCTTCGGGGTGTTGGTCGGCACGTAGATGCGACCGCGGATGCCGAGCGCCCGGCACGCGAACGCGACACCCTGCGCGTGATTGCCGGCGCTCGCCGCCACGACACCGACCGCGCGCTCGTCGTCGTCGAGTTGCAGCATGAGGTTGTACGCGCCGCGCAACTTGTACGAGCGCACGCGCTGGAGATCCTCGCGCTTGAGGTGGATCCGCGCACCCGTCTGCTCGGACAACCGCTCGCAGAACTCGAGCGGGGTGCGGGTGGCCACGTCCCGCAGCCGGACGGCCGCGGCATCGATGTCGTCTGCGGTCGGCGCAGCGGCGTCGGTACGGCTCGTCGTCTCGGTCACACGGACATGCTGCCACGGTGGTGCGACGACCACCGACCCACCCTCACCTGCGGAGCGGCCGCCGGCGGGGGTGACGAATCAGCGCTCAGGCCCGCTCGAGCACGAAGACAGGGATCTCGCGGTCGGTCTTCTTCTGGTAGTCCGCGTAGTCGGGGTAGGCCGCGACCGCGCGCTCCCACCACTGCGCCTTCTCCTCGCCGTGGACCTCGCGCGCGACCATGTCCCACTTCTCGGTCTTGTCCCGCAGTTCGACGTGGGGGTTCGCGAGCACGTTGAAGTACCAGACGGGGTGCTTCGGCGCGCCGCCGAGCGACGCGACGGCGGCGTACGCACCGTCGTGCTCCACGCGCATCAGAGGGGTCCGACGGAGCTTGCCCGTCTTGTTCCCGATGGTCGTGAGGAGGATGACGGGCATCCCCCGCATCTCGGTGCCCTCGGTCCCTCCCGAGCTCTCGTACAGGTCGGCCTGATCGGCGGCCCAGGTGGACGGACTCGGCTCGTACTCTCCGTGCAGCGGCATTATCCCAGTACACACACCTCGGCGGTCTCCGGCAACCATCCGCAGGGTGATCAGGAGGTTTCGGTCGCCCTAACTTCCATGTACGTGTAGCCTGGGGACCAACGCACGGCACACGGAACACGAATGGTTCGGGAGGCGAATATGACCACGGTCGACCTGCAGTTCACACGCCCGCGGCACTCGACGAGCGTTCGTACCGTGGACGTGGCCGGCACCGACTGGCCGCTCTACAAGCTCGAGAGCATCATGGTCGCCGTCATCCTCTTCGCCGCTCTCGCGCTGACAGTCAGCATGCAGACGGCAGTCCTCACCTCCGCCGCTGTCGGCGTGACGCTGTGGTGGGCCCTCGGCGCGACCGAGCGGTTCCGCACCCGTCACTGATCACGGACAGACACCGACGGGGCGCCCACTCCATGTGGGCGCCCCGTCGGCGTTCGTGTGGTCCGGCCGTATGTCAGGAACCGAACGGCAGGACACCGGGGGCCAGGTAGAGACCGCTGCTTCCGGCGGCGATGCCACCGACGAGTTCGAGCACGGCGTTGATGAAGTTCGTGATCATGGGATCATCCCTCTCGGTCGAGTTCGACGTGACGATCCGACGGTACCGTCCGTCCCTGTGAACAGTCACGAACTCGTCTGGTACGTCGGCTACGGCTCGAACACCCTGCCCGCACGCCTCGACGCCTACCTGGGCGGCTCCGCGGCCGACAGCAGATTCGGTGCGCACGCCGCCCCGCGGACAGTCTCGCTTCCTCGCGAACACCGGTGGATCACCGTGCCGCATGCGGTGTACTTCGCCGGCGTCTCGGCCCGGTGGACCGGAGCGTCCGCGTTCCTCTCGCTCACACCCTCCCCCGACTCCGACAGTATCGCCCGCGCCTACCTGCTCGACTGGGCCGCCCTCGACCACATCGCGACGGTGGAGAACGCGCAGACGGAGCAGACACTCGACGTCCGCGCGTCCCTACCGACACGGCCGGGAGCGTGGGCGCTGCTGCCGGTCGAGGTGTCGCCCGAGCCGCACCGCGGCAAGTACGACGCGGCGCTGCGCCTGGACGACATCGACGGCGTCCCGGCGATGACTCTGACGTCGAGCCACGTGCGAGAACGCGGAGTGCCGGCCGACCGCTACCGCGACGTCATCGCGGAGGGCTTGCGGGACAACCCGTTCGGGGTCGATCCCGATGCCTACCTCGCGGCAGCCGTCGAGCGGTCGGCCGTCGTCAGACGGTGAGGCAGCGTCAGACGGTGAGGCAGCCGGGTCCGAGCAGCGCCTTGAGATCGCCCATCAGCGCCGATGACGGTGTGACGCGCAGCTTCTCGTCCACCTTGAGCATGGTGACCCGGTCGCCACTGATGAGGCGCAGGTGCACGTCGGTGGTGCCGGGATGGCTGGCCAGCACCCGCTTGAGCGCCCCGACCTTGTCCGCGGTGCACTGACGCGTCGGCAAGCTGACGGCGACGGGCTTCGCGACACCGACGGACGACAGATCGGGAACCGCGATGTCGTTCGCGATGAGCGAGATCCGATCGTCCCGAGCTGACACCCTGGCCTTCACCAGCACCACGGCGTCCTCGGCGACGTCCGCACCGAACACGGAGTACGCCTGCGGGAAGAACAGCACCTCGATACCGCCGGTGAGATCCTCGAGCTGGGCGGACGCCCAGGTCAGACCGTTCTTGTTCACCCGTCGGTTGACCGACGCCAGAATGCCGCCCACCGTGACCTGCGTGCCGTCCTTCAGACTGCCCTCGAGGATCGTGGGAATGGCGGTGTCCGACTGAGCCGCGAGCACGTGCTCGACTCCGTTCAGCGGATGCCCGGACACGTACAGCCCCAACATCTCCCGCTCCAAAGCGAGACGGTGCTTGCTGTCCCACTCCTCGGGCGGGATCTTCACGTTGAAGACGGAGGTGATGGACTCGTCGGCGTCGACGCCGCCGAACAGGTCGAACTGGCCGATGGCCTCCGCCTTCTTGGTGCCCAGCACCGAGTCGATCGCGTCGGCGTGGATCAGCATCAAACCCTTGCGTGGATGGTCCAGCGAATCGAAACCACCGGCCTTGACGAGAGACTCGGTGACCTTCTTGTTGCAGGCAGTCGCATCGATCTTGGCCAGGTAGTCGGAGAAGTCGGTGAACTTCCCCTTCTCCTTGCGCGCCGAGATGATGGACGCCACGACGTTGGCGCCCACGTTGCGCACCGCGCCCATACCGAAGCGGATGTCCTCGCCCACCGAGGCGAAGTTGAGCTCGGACTCGTTGACGTCCGGCGGCAGCACAGTGATGCCGAGCCGTCTGCAGTCGGCGAGATAGATCGCCGCCTTGTCCTTGTCGTCGCCGACACTGGTGAGCAGTCCGGCCATGTACTCGGCCGGGTAGTTGGCCTTGAGATACGCCGTCCAGTAGGACACCAGCCCGTACCCCGCCGAGTGCGACTTGTTGAACGCGTAGCCGGCGAACGGGAGCACGGTGTCCCAGAGCGCCTTGATGGCGGCCTCGGAGAAATCGTTGTCCAGCATGCCCTGGCGGAAACCGGCGTACGCCTTCTCCAGCTCGGACAGCTTCTTCTTTCCCATGGCGCGCCGCAGCAGGTCGGCCTGGCCGAGCGAGTATCCGGCGACCTTCTGCGCCAGCTGCATGATCTGCTCCTGGTAGACCACCAGGCCGTACGTCTCGCCGAGGATGACCTTCAGCGGTTCCTCGAGTTCGGCGTGAATCGGCTTGACCTCTTGACGGCCGTTCTTGCGATCGGCGTAGTCGTTGTGCGAGTTCATGCCCATCGGACCGGGCCGGTAGAGCGCCAGGACGGCGACGATGTCCTCGAATCCGGTGGGCTGCATCTTGCGCAGCAGGTCCCGCATCGCGCTGCCGTCGAGCTGGAACACGCCGAGCGTGTCTCCGCGCGAGAGCAGTTCGAACGTCGCCGGATCATCGAGAGGCAGGGCGTCGAGGTCGATGTCGATGCCGCGATTGGCCTTGATGTTGTCGATGGCGTCGCCGATGACCGTGAGGTTGCGCAGCCCCAGGAAGTCCATCTTCAGCAGGCCGATTGCCTCGCAGGACGGGTAGTCCCAGCCGGTGATGATGGCGCCGTCCTGCGGACGCTTCCACACCGGGATGGCGTCGGTCAGCGGCTCCGAGGACATGATGACCGCGCAGGCGTGGACTCCGGCGTTGCGGATCAGCCCCTCGAGACCCTTGGCCGTCTGGTAGATCTTCGCGACGTCGGGGTTCGAGTCGATCAGCGAGCGGACCTCGGTGGCCTCCTTGTACCGCTCGTGCGTCGGATCGGTGATGCCCGCGACCGAGATGTCCTTCGCCATCACGGGCGGGGGCAGTGCCTTGGTGATCTGGTCGGCGATGGCGAAGCCCGGCTGCCCGAACTGCACGCGGGCCGAGTCCTTGATGGCGGCCTTCGTCTTGATGGTGCCGAACGTGATCACCTGCGCGACACGATCACTGCCCCACTTCTCGGTGGCGTAGCGCACCATCTCGCCGCGTCGGCGATCGTCGAAGTCGATGTCGATGTCGGGCATGGAGACGCGCTCGGGATTGAGGAACCGCTCGAACAGCAGACCGTGCGGGAGCGGGTCGATGTTGGTGATCCCCATCGCGTAGGCGACGAGCGACCCGGCCGCCGAACCTCGACCGGGGCCGACGCGGATGCCGACCTCCTTGGCATGGTTGATGAGGTCACCGACGACGAGGAAGTAGGCGGGGAAGCCCATCTCGAGGATGACGCTGATCTCGTAGTCCGCACGGGAGAGGTACTCCTCCGTCGGACCGTCGGGGAAGCGGCGGTGCAGGCCGTCCATGACCTCCTTGCGGAGCCAGGTGCCCTGCGTGTAGCCCTCCGGCACCGGGAACACCGGCATCCGGTCGCGGTGCTCCCACACCTCGTCGTAGGACTGGACGCGTTCGGCGATGAGCAACGTGGAGTCGCACGCGCCGGGCACCTCGTCGTCCCAGAGGGCACGCATCTCCTCCGCGGACTTGAGGTAGTAGCCGTCGCCGTCGAACTTGAACCGGGTGGGATCGCTCAGCGTCTTACCGGTCTGGATGCACAGCAGCGCTTCGTGATTGACCGACGCGTCCTTGGTGACGTAGTGGCAGTCGTTGGTCGCGAGCGGGGGGATGCCGAGCTGCTCCCCGATGCTCAGCAGTCCTTCTCGCACCCTCCGCTCGATCGACAGACCGTGGTCCATCAGTTCGAGGAAGAAGTTGTCGGGGCCCCAGATCTCCTGCCACTTGGCCGCCGCCTCGAGCGCCTCACGCTCGTGGCCCAGACGAAGCCGGGTCTGGATCTCGCCGGACGGGCAGCCGGTGGTGGCGATGATGCCCTCGGCGTGGTTGGCGATGATCTCCTCGTCCATGCGCGCCCACTTGCCCAGCTGCCCCTCGGTGGACGCGAGGGACGACAGCTTGAACAGGTTGCGCAGACCCGTCGCGTTCTCCGCCACCATCGTCATGTGCGTGTACGCGCCGCTGCCCGAGACGTCGTCCGACTTCTGGCTGCGGTCTCCCCACAGCACGCGCTTCTTGTTGAAACGGGACTCCGGGGCGATGTAGGCCTCGATCCCGATGATGGGCTTGACCCCGGCCTTCTTGGCCTCGTTGTAGAACTCACTGGCCCCGTACATGTTGCCGTGGTCGGTCATCCCGACCGCGCTCATCCCCAGGCGCTGGGCCTCCGCGAACATCGGCGCGATCTTCGCCGCCCCGTCCAGCATGGAGTACTCGGTGTGATTGTGGAGATGAACGAAGTCCGACACGGGAGCCACTCTAGGTCGTCGGGCCGACAACATTCTCCGCACACGCGGCGTGTGACGACTGTGACGGATGAGGACTAGCGCGGGGTGTCCGCGGACGCCGCCTCGACCGGCACCGACGCCACGCGATGCGCCCGCAGACGCCGCACGGAGTCGACCGTGAAGATCGCCAGCGCGCACCAGATGAGTGCGAAACCGATCCACCGCGACGCGGGCATGTCCTCGTTCAGCACCAGCACTCCCCACGCGAGCTGCAGGCCCGGTGTCAGGTACTGCAGCAGCCCGAGGGTGACCAACGGCAGCTTCTGCGCGGCGACCCCGAACAGCAGCAGCGGCAGTGCGGTGACGGGCCCGGCGAGGACGAGCAGCAGGGCGTGCGGCACCCCGAGCGAGAGGGCGCTCGCTCCCCCGGTGACGCCCAGCACCACCAGGTAACCGATCGCGATCGGCGCCCCCACGAGCCCCTCCGCGGTCAGCGACGTGGTGGGTTCGAGCCGGACCACCTTCTTCATGACGCCGTACAGCGCGAACGAGAAGGCCAGGGTGAGGGCGATGACGGGAGGCCGTCCGTAGTCGACGGTGAGCACGACCACCGCGACGAAGGCCAGCGCGAGGGCCGCGATCTGCGCACGGCCCAACCGCTCCCGGAACACCACGACGCCGAGCAGGACACTGACGAGCGGATTGACGAAGTATCCGAGGGCTGCCTCGACCACACGGTCCTGCGAGACCGCGAAGATGTAGACGCCCCAGTTGATCGAGATGAACGCCGACGACAACGCCACCACACCCCACGTGCGCGCCGGGAGACCGCGCAGCGTGGACAGTCGTCCCAACACTGCCAGGACGACGAGCATGAGCACCAACGTCCACACGATGCGGTGCGCGAGGACCTCGACGGGTCCGGCGAAGGACAGCACGCCGAAGAAGGCCGGGAACAGTCCCCACAGTCCGTACGCACCGACACCGCTGGCCATGCCGACGCTGGAGGACGACCGGGGAGCTCCACCGCGCCGGGAGCCGAGAGAGGACGTGAGACTGCGCACGCGCTCACGCTATCCCCGACCGGTGCACAATCGACGAGGTGGCACACAGGAAGAAGGCGCCGAGCGGCGAGGCCGAGGCTCGGGCGGACAAGACCTGCGCCGTCTGCGGTCGACGGATCGAGTGGCGCAAGAAGTGGGAACGCGACTGGGACTCGGTGAAGTATTGCAGCGACGCGTGCCGACGCACGGGCTCCGCGGGAGCCGACGACGGTCTCGAGGACGCGATCCGGCGGCTGCTCGACAGTCGCGCCCGCGATTCGTCGATCTGTCCCTCCGACGTGGCTCGCGCCGTGTCGCCGGACGACTGGCGCCCCCTGATGGAACCCGTCCGCCGCGCCGCCCGCCGTCTCGTCGCCGTGGGCGAGGCGGAGATCACGCAGGGCGGAAACGTGGTCGACCCGTCGACGGCGAAGGGCCCCATCCGCATTCGGCGACCCCGCTGACCCGGAGTCGACTCAGGCGCGTGCGGACCGTACCCGCCGCACCGCGTCGTCGACGGACCCGCGATGCACTCCCCCGTGTCCGGGAATCAGGACGTCGGCGTCCAGGCCGACGAAGGCGTCGAGCGCGTCGAACTCCCGCGGCCGGTCGTGCGCGAACAGGGGCGGCAGCATCTGCGGTCCGGTCCGAACGCTCAGAGCGTGTCCGGTGACCAGAGCGTCACCGGACAGAACGGCCCCCGCACCCGGCACGTGATACCCGGTGTGACCGGACGTGTGACCCGAACTGTCGAGCGGCACCGGCCCGCCCGGCAGGTCCAGCGGCCCACCCGGCACGGATCCGACGACCGAGTCGAACCCCTCGGCGTCGGCGACGGCGCCCGATTCGGTTCCGCCCGCGCGAGCGATGCGCACCGTCCATGCGAGCGCACCGCGCCGCCAGACGTTACGCGCCACGTCGAGCGGCGATGCCTGTTCGAGATACTCACGTCGGGCATGCCGAGCCTCGGTGTCCGAGGTGAGCACCGGCGTGCCGTAGGTCGAGGCGAAGTGGCCGGCGCCGCCGATGTGGTCGATGTGCGCGTGTGTCAGCAGGATCGCCCGCACGTCCTCCGGACGCCGACCGACACGACGGAGCGATTCGACGACCGCACCGACGTACCGCGGATATCCCGAGTCGACCAGCGTCACGTCCTCGCCGTCGACCAACAGTGTCCAGTTGACGTCCGGCCCGAAAGCGACGTGCACGCCGTCGGCGACGGTCGTGACTTCGAGTGTGCTCACGACTTCCGAGTATGGACGGTCGGGAGCCCCGGGGGAAGACCGACGAGTCTGCTGACGCGACACGCCGATGACACGACCGAGCGGAGCCGGGTGTGTCATGACGTTGGTCACCGACGACGCGAAAAGCCCGAGGCGACAGCCGCTCCCGCTCCTCGGGCCTCGTGTCGTGCACTACGCTGGTTCGACGTGATCGACGATCGAAATCTCGGCTCCGGCGCCTCCTCCACGATGACCACCACCTCACCCCACGACACCGCTGCGGACGACACCCCCGTCACCCGGCGGTGGAGTCCCGGCGGCTGCGTGTGGTGCGGCAGCCGGACCGACATCGAGATCTACCGGGACGAGCCCCGGTGCGGTGAGTGCCGTGAACACGAGAACACGATCGACGCGGCGCGTCGCTTCATCGGCATGTACGGCCTGCGTCCCCTGGGCGGCGCGGTGACGTCCGACGACGACGAGGAGCTCGAGCACCGCACCGCGGCTCGCAGTGCGCGTGCCGCTCTCGACCGGGTCCGCCTGCCGAAGCGTCCCGCGGCCGCCGACGTCCGGAAGGCCTCGGCCCGCGCCGGTGCGTCCGCCGCCGTCCGCACCACCCCGTCCCGCTCGTCGTCCTCCGCTCCGTCGGGTGCCGTCAGCACGGTGGACGTCGCCGTGCTCGCCGATCGCGTGACCGGTCTGCTCGAGCAGCTCACCGCCATCGAGACCGGCATCGCCGACGCCGAGGCGTCGTCGGGTCTGCCCGCGCGTGCCCGGCTCAGCGACCTGCAACGTCAGCGCGCCACCGTCATGTCGACACTGGCCGCGCTGGAGAAGGCCCGCCGCGGCAGCGCAGGCTGACCGACACGCTCGATCAGGCCGGCTGAACCTCACGCAGCGCACCGGTCGCCACGTCGAACACGAAGCCGCGCAACGACGTCGTCCGCGAGACGAACGGACTGAGCTCGATGCGCCGGAGCTGTCGCCGCAAGCATCGCGACAGGAACACTCGCGCTCGGGTCTCCGGACTGCTCGCGGTGCGACGGTGCGAACAGGGTTGGGCTCGAGGTGATCCGAGTGACTCGGGTCAGCCGATCTCGACGGCGCGGCGCACCGCGTCGGTCGGTGGCGACTGCACCGCGGGCGCGGAGCCGCGGAGCACGTCCAGCACGGCCTTGGGACGCGCGAGCATCTCGCGTACGAACTGCCGCAGCAGCGAGCGCCGGGAACAGTCACAGGGAGCGACGACACCGCCGGCATCGATCCCAGCAGCTCGGCACAGGGCCACCGCACGTGCGGCATGGGTGTCCTGACTGACGATCAGGGCCGTCGACACTCCGTACGTCGCCACAGCGCGTCGGCACGTGTCGTGGGTCGTCAGACCGTACGGGTCGGCCACGATGCGGTCGGGATCGACGCCGCGGCGCACCAGGTAGCGCGTCATCACCTCCACCTCGTCACCCGACGTGCCGGCGGCGTTGCCCGACAACAGAAGTGCGCGCACGGTACCGCGACGCACCAGATCGAGTGCCGCGTCGAGACGACCGGCGAGAAACGACGACGGTTCGCCCTCCTGGACCCGAGCGCCCAGCACGATGGCGACGGGAGCGCGCGGCGCGGTGTCCGCCGTGTACAGCCGACCGTGGGACGAGGCGGCGACCCACGCCGCCGATCCGAGCACGACGACGAGCACCGCGGCGGCGGACCCGCCGACGGCACGGATCAGATGTCGGCGCCCCACACGTCTCATGTCCCCAGTCCATCATGTGAGGGTTCCGTGAAGATCGGCGCCGCGATCCTGACCACGGAGGCCCGGCTCGGTAGCGTCGAGGCATGCCCACCACCCGCCTCCGCCGTACCGTCGCCGGCGTCGTCGCCCTCGCGGTGGTCGCCGTCGCGGCGGTGCTGTGGACCGCGCCCGAGCGGTGGTACCCGTGGGACACCGCCGACTTCCCCGCGGCCGACGCGTCCCTGTCCCCGGCGCAGCAGCGTGTGCTCGAGGTGGTGCAGCGTGAATACCGCGATCCCCGTCCCGCCACGTTCTACTCCGAGGGCGTCGACGAGGCTTGGTGCGCCGACTTCGTCAGTCACGTGATGCGCCAGGCCGGACAGCCGTTCACCAATCCGCACTCGGGTGGGTGGCGCATTCCCGGTGTCTACACGTTGACGGAGTACTACCAGGAACAGGGCCGTTTCGCGCCGGTCGGCGACCACTCTCCCGCGGTCGGCGACGTCGTCCTGTACGAGTCGGGTGGGCCCGTCGGGGATCTGCTCGTTTGGCAGCACACGAACATCGTGGTCGCGGTGGACGGGGACACGGTCACGACCGTCGGCGGAAACGAAATGGGCGGGATCCGCATTCACGATCTGGACTGGGCGGACGACTCGGCGGTGCTCGGTTTCGGCCTACTCGGGTCCTGAGGTCAGGAGGCGGGAACCGGGCCGTCGTCGGGCTGCACCGCGTCGCCGTCGCGTTCGGGATACAGCGGTGCCACCGCGAACCGGCCGTAGACCGCGTCCCCCGGCAATGCCTCGACCGCGCGGATGCCGTCCAGGCCCGCGAGCGCGGCGAGTTCCGGAACACTCGCACGTACCAGAACTCCTGCGGCGCAGTCACAGTCGGCCTGCAGGCGTGCGCGCACCACCGTCGCGATCGCGTTCCCGCGCTGGTCGCGTCCGGGCGGAACGAGGCCGGCGGCGAGACGGACGGACGACGCGAGCACGGAGTCGGTGTCCGGCACCGGGACCACCACGAGCGGGGTCTGCACGCGGTCGATCGGCACGTGCGCATAGACGACCGAGACCCTGATTCCGTCGACGGTGGGCGCGATCTCGTCGGCACGCATCGACCGGGTGAAGGACACCAGCGCCCACCGATCTCCGTCGCCGGAGGGCGGGTCCACCCGGGCCACGTACTGCGCGGCGGTCTCGTCGTTGTCGGGACCGAGGGCATCGGTGCGAACCGACGAACCACGGACCGGGTCGAGGACACCGAGCACGAGCACCGCGACGATCAACGCGACGACCGACGCCGCGGACACGGCGCGCACGCGTCTCAGCCCGCTCTCAACACGTCCAGTGCGTGCTGCAGATCTGCCGGGTACGGGCTCGAGAACTCCACGTAGCGGCCGTCACCGGGATGAGTGAACCCGAGTGCGCGGGCGTGCAGCCACTGGCGTTCGAGGCCGAGCCGTTCGGCCAGGCGCGGATCGGCACCGTAGGTCAGATCACCGCAGCACGGATGCCGCAGCGCCGAGAAGTGCACCCGGATCTGGTGAGTGCGCCCGGTCTCGAGGTGCACGTCCAGCAGGCTCGCGGCCTGGAACGCCTCGACCGTGTCGTAGTGGGTGATGCTGGGCTTGCCGTCGGCCGTGACGGCGAACTTCCAGTCGTTGCTGCGGTGTCGTCCGATGGGCGCATCGACGGTTCCGCTGCTCGGGTCCGGATGTCCCTGCACCAGAGCGTGATAGCGCTTGTCGATCGTGCGCTCCTTGAACGCGCGCTTGAGCACGGTGTACGCATGCTCCGACGTCGCCACCACCATCACGCCGGACGTCCCGACGTCGAGACGGTGCACGATGCCCTGACGCTCGTGGACCCCGGACGTCGAGATGCGGAATCCAGCGGCCGCGAGACCACCGATCACCGTCGGTCCCGTCCAGCCCACGCTCGCGTGCGCGGCCACTCCGACCGGCTTGTCCACGACGACGATGTGGTCGTCCGAGTACAGGATCTCCATGCCCGGCACCGGCTGTGCCTCGATGGT
This sequence comes from Rhodococcus sp. SORGH_AS_0301, assembly GCF_030818285.1. Classification (NCBI taxonomy): domain Bacteria; kingdom Bacillati; phylum Actinomycetota; class Actinomycetes; order Mycobacteriales; family Nocardiaceae; genus Rhodococcus; species Rhodococcus sp. SORGH_AS_0301. Next base: position 1,290,987 of record NZ_JAUTAC010000002.1, on the reverse strand, counting down.
CAACGGACGCGCGGGCTCGGGCAGTTCCACCTCGAGCCACGTGCCGCCGCCGAGACGGTCGGACTTCGCCACAGTGGAACCGTCGACCTGGACCGCGCCCTCCTCGGCGAGGGTCGCGACGACGGTCCGCGACAACCCCAGCAGCCGAGCCAGTCCCGCATCCACGCGCATGCCGTCGAGCCCGTCCGGAACGGGCATCGACCGTGTCTCCCTCACGCCTTCTTCTCCGACTCCGTCGCCGCTGCGCTCTCGGTCACCGCGGGGTCGTCACCCTTGTCGTCGGCACGGCGAGTCCCGTCCGGCTCGATCCCGAACAGCGTGATGATCACCAGCAGGACGGCCCCGCAGACGATGGAGGAATCGGCGACGTTGAAGACCGGCCACCAGCCGATGGACACGAAGTCCACGACGTGACCCTGCAGCGGGCCGGGCGAGCGGAAGAATCGGTCGATCAGATTGCCGAGCGCGCCGCCCAGCACCAGGCCGAGGCCCACGGCCCACCAGCCGGAGCGAAGAGTGCGTCCGATGCGGATCACACCCACCACGACGGCGACGGCCACCAGCGTCAACAGCCAGGTCATGCCCGTGGCCATCGAGAACGCCGCGCCCGCGTTGCGCACCATGCGGAGGGTGACGGTGTCACCGATGATCTCGATCGGTCGACCGGGCTCGATGACGGCGACCGCGACGATCTTCGTGAGCAGGTCCAGGGCGAGCACGACCGCCGCGACAGCGAACAGCCGTCGGGTACGTCGGGCCAGGGGTCGGTCCGGATTCTCCACGTCGGTCACCCCACCATTGTCCACTACCTGCCCTCACCGCTCACCGGCCGCTCAGGATCCGACGCTAACCTCGGGCGCGTGACACTGCTCTCGACACGACCCCGCCGACGCTCCACCACCCTCGTCGCCGCGGCAGCGGTCACCGTCGTCCTCTCGCTCGGGGCGTGCGGGACCGACACCGACGTACCCGCGACCGAGGAGCTGACCCCCAGCACGTCCGCGGTCACTCTCCCGGTCTCCGCCGTCACCACCACGCTGGTCGATGCCGGAGCCGAGCCGCGGACCGTCGTCACCGCGACCCCGTCGGAAGCAGAGCAGACCGCGACCCTCGTGGCCGAGTCGACCATCAGCCAGCAGATCGACGCTGCCGAGTCGCAGGACTTCTCGACCCCGCCGCTGACGCTGCCGATGACGGCGACCTCACGCTCGGCGGCCGGGTCCGACGGACTCCAGGTCGACATGACACTCGGTGCGGCCACCACGTCGGACGCCACCCTGCAGGCGAGCCTCGGGCCCACCGCGGGATCGTCCGCAGGCTTCGCGACCACGCCGTCGGGTGCCGTCACCGCACTCACCATCGATCCGTCGCCGGACGCCCGGGACATCGCTCGATCAGCCGTCGAGCAGGCGCTGTCCCAGGCGGTGTACCGCGCCGTCCCGTTCCCGGCAGAGCCCATCGGCGTCGGCGCGAGATGGACCGTCACCCAGGAGGTCGTCAGCGGGATCTCGCTGCTGCAGACGACGACGGCGACACTCACCTCGTTCGACGACGGCGTCGCGACGGTCGACGTCGCCGTGACCCAGTCGCCGGAGGAACCGATCTGGCAGCTGCCCGACGAGCAGGGCACCCTGAACATCGAGTCGTTCGTGATGACCGGCCAGGGGCAGTTGCGGATCGATCCGTCCAAGCCGCTTCCCCTGGGCGGCACGGTCGCCGTCGGCGGCGACCAGGTCTACCGGGACGCCAACAGCCAGACGACGCTGAAGCAGACCACCAGCAACACGGTGACGTGGAGTTGAGACGACTGGGCGCGGTCACGGCAGCGCTCGCGGTGGTGCTCGTCGGATGCGGCACCGATCGGGACGTCGGCGACACACCGAGCGAGGCCGCGCCCGAGGCACCCACCGTCGGGCTCCCCGCCTTCACTCCGGTCCCTCCGCCGTCGGCCACCGGCACCGGCCCGATCACCGACAACGCTCTGCTCGCCGGTCGGCTCCTGAGCATCGCCGACCTCCCACCCGGCTACACCGGCTACGACCTGCCTCCGCTGGACCCCAGCGCTCCGGGCGCGACGGCCGAGGACCGGTCGAGCACCGACCCCGCCGAGTGCGCCGCGGTGCTGGCGCCCATCGCCACCCAGGTGCCCGGCGTCATCAGCGCCGCATCCGTCTCCTACGGCGGACCCGACTTCTCGTCGATCGACCAGGACGCCGCGAGCTACGACGGTCCCGGCGCCCTCACCGCGTTCGCGGCCGTGCAGGACTCGCTCACACGATGCGCGACCTTCAGCGGCACGGACGCCGACGGTGTGCGGGTGGACTACCGCGTCGGCGCCTCGACCCTGCTCACCGACGTCGCCCCGATCGGCGACGCCTCCGTGGCGGTGCGACTCGCGGTGAGCAGCGACGGCGTGTCCCTGACGACGGACGCGATCCTCACCGTCTCCGGATCCACCCTGAGCCAACTGGTGGCCACCGGGACCGAGCCCGTCGACCCCGACCTGGTGCGGACGCTCGCGCGCACCGCCGCCGACCGGCTGCGCTGAGACACGACGACGCCGGCACCACCCGAAGGTGATGCCGGCGTCGTGTGGTCGGTACTGCGGTGTCAGGCGGTGCAGGCAGGCGAGGTCAGCTGCGCCAGCGACACGATCGCGCAAGCGTTGTCCTTCGACAGCTTCCACTCCCCGTCCTCGGCCACGTAGGCGACCTGGAGCGGGTTGACCTGGCCACCGAGATCAATGGTGGCGTTGGAGCTGAGCGTGCCGTCGCCCAGATCGGTCACGTCGAGGACCTGAATCTTCGCGTTGTTCACGCGAGCGGCCTCGGCGACCTTGTTGATGAGCTCCGGATCGGCTTCCGCGCCCTGCACGTACTGGACCTTCTGCTCGAGCGGCACGTTGGGATCGAGGCTCTCCTGCAGGCGCGTGTTCAGCTCCTCGGCGGTGGGAACCGGGTGGGAGATCGGACGGTGCCTCGGCAACTGCGCTGGAGGTGGTGGCTGCCGACGTGGTGGCGTCGGTGGTGCCGCCGTCCTCGCCGCTGCTGCACGCCGTCATCGTCAGGGCGGCGGCGACTGCCATGCCTGCCACCAGTGCGCGTCCGGTACGGGGAAGCTTCACGTGTACGTCCTTACATCTCGTGAGTTGACTCGGTATCGAGCGTCGGGCCAGACCTTACCGACCAGTTCTGAGGAAACGGTAAAGCTCGTCGCGCTCTCGAGAGGGGTCACAGGGTGGGCGGCGTCGGCCGGCGCGGTGGCCGCCGCGCGCACCGCACGGGGTAGCGCGCACTCTGCATCCTGCGCAGAACACCGCGCGCTGCGCACGGGGCGAACCCCTGGCCGGGTGCGGGGTGCCGGATTCGACGCCGCGCCGGCTCGCACCGCGCGCATTCAGCCCACCGAGCCCCGATCAGTCGAACAATGAGCCATTCAGCTGATTCGGGAGGCTGCGAATGTCGCACCCTGACCCGCGCTGCCATTGCTCGCGTAGGTGAGATGCGCAAAGGAATTGAATCCGCCGATCTGGCACACCGGGTCTCCGAAGTTGCAGAAACTGCGGGCGCGCGGGCCGTAGGTTCCGCTCGCCGACTCGATGGTCCTCCCGGTCAGACCGAACGGGTTGCCGAACACGACGACGGCCTTGACCCTGTCGGCGACGCCGGCGGGCAGCACGGAACCGGTGAGACTGCTCGGGGTGCGCAGACCCACGGCATTGGTGACCACAGTGGCACCCTGTGAGTACCCACCGATGATGAATTGCGTTGCAGGACATGCTGCTGCGACGGAGGTGATGTGCGCGACCAGGTCACGCGAGCCGGGCCCGGCGCTGGCCTGCGAGAAGTCGGCAGCGTAGTTCACGGCGTAGGTGCTGACGGACCGTCCGGCGAGCGTGGAGGTGACACTGCTGGTGAAAGGTCCACCGGTGATGCCGAGTCCGGGCAGTTCACCGGTCCCGCGTGCAAACGAGACGTCGACGTCCGTACACGGCGCCGCGGTGGCCACAGCGCTGGGAACGACCAGGGCCGCAGCGGCGACAGACGCCGCTGCACACACCCGAGCGAGAAGTCTGACATTCATGACGAGCCTTTCCCCGAAGGTCAGTGGACTCGGTCACGGTAACGGACTGAAATGTCGGGTGACAGTACTTGTTCGCACACATCACAATTGCACGAACGCATTTCCCGCATGTCACCGGAAACGCCGAAGACACGGAAGGAACGAGCGCCGGAAGACCGTCACGACGAGCAGTTCGGACGCCGAAACCTCCTCGTGTCGTCCCGGGCGTCGACAGATGCTGCCGACACACCGCTCAGACGCCGAGAACGGCTCGGGCCTGGAGGGCCACCGTGCGATCCGCCGCGAACGCCGCCGCCCGCAGCACGGCCGACGCCGCGGGCGCGTCGATCCGGTGACGACCGGCCAGGACACCGATGGCCTCGTCGATCAGGTCGCACTCACCGCCCGGATCCGCCGGTACGCCTGCCAGGCCGGAGGTGACCAGTTCGTCGCCCAGCACATCGGCGAGTCTGCCCACCGCCGCGACGGTCCTCTCGTCGGGTGTGCCGAGGGGACCGCGTCCGTGGCACTGCAGGGTGCCGACCCGGCTGCTCGCTCCGACCGCGACGGTCCGGACCCATCGCACCCCCGACTCGATGAGACAGTCGACCAGCAGGGGCCATCGCACGCGATCCGCCGCCGAGTTGACCGACACACTGTGCATCCGACCGTCCGCCATCGTCTCCGCGTGCGGTCCCTCGCCCAGGAGGTACTGCAGATCCGCCAGCTGCACGGCATCGTGGGCGGTCGGGTACAGCACGCGCCTGCTGTCCGGGGCGTGCGTGGAGGTGAGTACCGCGGTCGCTCCGTCCGCGTGCAGGAGATCTGCACAGACGGCGACCCACTCGGCTCCGCGCAGACCCGCGAGCGGATGCCGCTGATCGCTCACCATGGGAGCGAGGCTCGCAGCGTGAACTTGGTGCCGGGCACGGGCACTCCTCGTCGTACGGGTGCGGCGACAGACGCCGCAGTCACGCGTATTCGGCGGTGCGCGCCCCGCGGATGGGTCACAGGACTCGATCGGTGAGCCTCAGGCCAGACTGTCCATCGGATCCGCCACCGCGAGGTGCTCGTCGTCTCCGGAGAAGGTCCGCGCCACCCCGGGGCCCGTGCTCCGCGTCTCGAACCGCACGGTCACCACGTCGTGCCCTGCGCCCTGCACCCACCCGTGGCCGTACTCGTCGTGTCGGACGTCGAGCCCCGGCCGCCAGAGCAGGACGTCGCTCGTGACGACCGGCGCGGGCTCGGCCGCGGTGACCGAGGAGTCGACGTCGAGGCCCTCCTGGTCGAGTTCGGGGAACAGCGACTCCTGCCGGACCGTCGACAGCCCGGCGAGGCCCACGCCCACGAGTCGGATACTGCCGAGGTCGCGCGGATCGAGAGCCTGCCGCTGCGCGGTGGCCACGATCGTCGCCAGATCGACCGTCGCGTACGGCAGTGTGGCCGAACGGGTCACGATGCTCATGTCGGACTTGCGGAGCTTGAGGACGACGGTGCGGGCCGCCCGCCCGTCCTTCGTCAATCGGGTGTGGGCGGCCTCCGCGCTGGCGACGATGGCGGATCGCAACCCGGCCATGTCGACGATGTCGGTGGCGAAGGTGGTCTCGGCACTGACCTGTTTGGACTCGGCGCGTTCCGCCACGGGTCGATCGTCGAGACCACGTGCGAGACGGTGCAGGCTGGGGCCGACGGCGGAACCGAGTACGGACGCGGCCTCCGCCTCCGGCATCGCGGCGAACGCACCGACCGTGTGCACTCCCAGTCGGCGGAGCTTGTCCTCGGCCACCGGCCCGATGCCCCACAACTTCCGCACCGGCAGAGTCTCGAGGAGGGCGGCCTGGTCCGCCGGAGAGACCACCCGGATGCCGTCCGGCTTCGCGAGACCCGAGCCGATCTTCGCGATCTGCTTGCCCGCTCCTGCTCCGATGGAGGCGACGAGCCCGGACGCGTCCAGGACTGACGCACGCAGCGCGGCGCAGAACTCCTCCACCTCGGCGACGGTCGCTCCCGCCAACTCCGCGGGCTCACCGAACGCCTCGTCGAGCGAGAGCTGTTCGATCACCGGCACGACGCGCCGCACGGTGTCGAAGACGACGGTGGAGAGAGCCGAGTAGACCTTGCCGCGGGGCGGCACCACCACCGCACCGGATCCGACGAGTCGTCGAGCCTGGTGCATCGGCATCGCCGACCGGGCACCGAACACGCGTGCCTCGTAGCTGCATCCCGCCACGACGCCTCGACCACCGCCACCGCCGACGAGCACGGGTCGGCCCCGCAGCGTCGGCCGGGTGAGCTGCTCGACCGACGCGAAGAACGCGTCCATGTCGAGATGCAACACCCAGCGTCTGCTGCGCTCGGCCGACCCGCCGCTCACACCGTCAGGCCTTCACCAGCGATGCCCGCACTCCGTCGCCGAGATCGACTGCTGCCGGACCCGGATCGCCGACCTGCAGATCGGTGGCCAGGATCTCGCCGGCGATGAGATCGCGGTGCGTGTCGAACCAGGACCGGCGCTCGGCGGGAACGTCGACCGTCACCGCGATACGGTCGGACACGTCCAGACCCGCGGAGCGTCGGGCGTCCTGGAACTCGCGGATGCGATCCTTGGCCCACCCCTCGGCCTCGAGCTCCTCGGTGACCTCCGAGTCGAGCACGACCAGCCCGGCATTGCCCGGGAGCGCCGCCGTCGACTCCGGTTCCGCCGCGACCAGGCGCCGGGTGAACTCCTCGGGCAGCAGCTCGAGACCTGCCGCCGTGACGACGCCGTCGGTCTCGCTCCACTCCCCTGCCTTGACCGCCTTGATGACCGCCTGCACCTGCTTGCCCAGACGCGGACCGGCCACGCGGGCGTTGACGACGAGCTCGAAACGGCCGTGCACGTCGACGTTCTCGGTGAGATCGACACGCTTGACGTTCACCTCGTCGGCGATGAGGTCCGCGAACGGGCGCAGCCGCTCGGCGTCGTCGGCGGCGACGGTGAGCTCCTGCAGCGGCAGGCGGACGCGCAGGTTCTTCGCCTTGCGCAGCGACAGTGCCGCGCCGCAGACGGTGCGGACCTCGTCCATCGCCGCGACCAGCTCGGGATCGGCCGGCAACTCGGTACCGACCACCGGCCAGTCCGCGAGATGCACGGAGCGCCCACCGGTGAGTCCCCGCCAGACGACCTCGCTGACGAGCGGGAGCATCGGGGCCGCGACGCGGGTGAGCACCTCGAGCACCGTGTGCAGAGTATCGATCGCGTCGGCGTCCTCGTTCCAGAAGCGCTGACGCGAGCGCCGCACATACCAGTTGGTCAGCGCGTCGCAGAACTGACGCAACTCGTCGCACGCCCCCGCGATGTCGACCGCCTCCAACGCCTCGGTGATGACGCGCGTGGTCTCGGCCAACTTGGCCAGGATGTAGCGATCGAGCACGTTGGTGGAATCGGTCCGCCACGTCCCCGGCTTCGACGCGTACAGCTGCAGGAAACTCCACGCGTTCCACATCGGCAGCAGTGCCTGCCGCACACCCTCGCGGATGCCCTGCTCGGTGACGATCAGGTTGCCGCCCCGCAGGATCGGGGACGACATGAGGAACCACCGCATGGCATCGGAGCCGTCGCGGTCGAACACCTCGTTGACGTCCGGGTAGTTGCCCTTGGACTTGCTCATCTTGAGCCCGTCCTCGCCCAGCACGATGCCGTGTGCGGCGACCGTCCGGAAGGCGGGCCGGTCGAACAGCGCCGTCGCCAGGACGTGGAGGGTGTAGAACCACCCACGCGTCTGACCGTTGTACTCGACGATGAAGTCGCCCGGGTTGTGCGTGGAGAACCACTCGGCGTTCTCGAACGGGTAGTGCACCTGGGCGAACGGCATCGAGCCCGACTCGAACCAGCAGTCCAGTACCTCGGGGACTCGACGCATGACGGACCGGCCCGTGGGATCGTCCGGGTTGGGACGGGTCAGCTCGTCGATGAACGGCCGGTGCAGGTCGTTCGGACGGACGCCGAAGTCCGCCTCGATCTGGTCGAGACTGCCGTACACGTCGGTGCGCGGGTACGCGGGGTCGTCCGACACCCACACCGGGATGGGGCTGCCCCAGTACCGGTTCCGGCTGATGTTCCAGTCACGCGCGCCTTCGAGCCACTTGCCGAACTGGCCGTCGCGGATGTGCTCGGGCACCCACGTGATGTCCTGGTTCAGCTCGACCATCCGGTCGCGGAAACTGGTGACGGAGACGAACCACGACGGCACCGCCATGTAGATCAGCGGCTGACCCGAACGCCAGCTGTGCGGGTACGAGTGCTCGATGGTCTCGTGCCGCACCAGCTTTCCCGACGCCTTGAGGTCCTTGATGATCACCGGGTTGGCATCGAAGATCATCAGACCCTCGTACGGCGGCACCATCGCGGTGAACTTGCCGCCCGCATCGAGCGGCTGCACCACCTCGATGCCGTTGGCCGTGGCGACGTCCATGTCCTCCTCACCGAAAGCCGGTGCGAGGTGGACGATTCCGGTACCGGAGTCGGTGGTCACGTAGTCGGCCGACAGCACACGATGACTGTTCTCGTGACCGAGGAAGACATCGAACGGCGGCGCGTAGGCGAGACCGATCAGATCGGCACCGGTGTGTTCGGACACCACCACGGGCTCGTCGCCGAACTCACGGGCGTAGTGCGACACCCGATCTCGGGCGAGCACGACACGGCCGCCCGCGCCGTCCTCGATCTGCACGTAGTCGATGTCGGGGCGTACGGCCATCGCCAGGTTGGACGGCACGGTCCACGGGGTGGTGGTCCAGATCAGTGCGTCCGCACCGTCGAGCGGGGAGCCGGGCGCGCTCAACGTCATCCGCACCGTGACCGCTGGGTCCTGACGCATCTTGTAGGCGTCGTCGAGCCTGGTCTCCTGGTTCGACAGCGGCGTCTGCTCGTACCAGCTGTAGGGCAGCACACGGAAGCCCTGGTACACCAGGCCCTTGTCGTGCAGTTCCTTGAACGCCCACATGACCGACTCCATGAAGTCCAGGTCGAGCGTCTTGTAGTCGTTGTCGAAGTCGACCCACCGGGCCTGACGCGTGACGTAGTCGCGCCACTCACCGGTGTAGCGCAGGACGGACTGCTTGCAGTAGGCGTTGAACTCGGCCAGACCCATCGAGTCGATCTGACTCTTGTCGGTGATGCCGAGCTGCTTCTCCGCCTCGAGCTCGGCGGGGAGACCGTGACAGTCCCAGCCGAACCGTCGCTCCACCTTGCGCCCGCGCATGGTCTGGAAACGCGGGATCAGGTCCTTCACGTAGCCGGTGAGGAGATGGCCGTAGTGCGGGAGGCCGTTGGCGAAGGGCGGCCCGTCGTAGAAGACGAATTCGTCGGCGTCGGCACGCGCGTCGACGCTGGCTCGGAACGTGCCGTCCGCGTCCCAGTGCGCGAGGACCTGCTGCTCGAGAGCCGGGAAATCGGGACTGCCGGACTCCGAGGCGTAGCGGACGCGGGGGTACCCCGCGTCGGGCGTCGTGGTGTCGTCGGTGGTGGTCATGGCTGCGGTGCTCCTGTGCCCGTTCGATGCGGCACGGGGACGACGACCGGCACTCTGCGCCGGGAGCCGCGGTACCACCCCGCTTGGCCGCCGAGGCGACCCACTCTCCGATCGAGCTGTGACGGGCTCGACCCGTCCGGTTCTACTGAGCACCGACCCGTGCGGGCCGAGACCGTTCTTCCGGACAGCTCCCCGGTGATGGCCGGATCATCGCTGGACCTACCTGTACTTCGACGTGAGGCATTCTACCGCCGCCGGCCCGCGAGGGCACCGGCGAGCAGCAGGACCGCACCCACGAGACACACCGTGATGCAGGCCCAGGCCCACACCACGGATCCCGTGACGAGCGAGACGACGAGTAACGCGAACCCGACGCCCGCCAGAACCAGCGTCAGAACAAGCACGCACTCATCCGTTCACCCTCGATCCCCCCGCTGGTTCCCCCCGGAACAGCCTCGACGAGGACGGATCAGTTGTTGCCCTTGGCGTACGACTGTCCGAAGTTCGACGACTGGCCGTTGTCCTTGCTGAACGGATCCTGACCGCTGTCGACCGGCAGTGCGGACGAACGCTGGTCGAGTTCCTGCAGCTGGGACTCGAGGTAGGACTTGAGGCGGACCCGGTACTCGCGCTCGAACGTCTTGAGGCGCTCGATGCGCTCCTCGAGGACCGAACGCTGCTGGTTGATGGTCGCCATGATCTCGGTGTGCTTGCGCTCGGCATCGCTCTCGAGCGCGTCGGCCTTCTCCTTGGCCTGGCGCAGCTGTGTCTCCGAGCGCGTCTGTGCGTCGGACAGCAGCGCGTCGGCCTTCTGGCGAGCCTCGGAGACGAGGGACTCGGCGCGGCTCTGCGCCTCGCTGACCAGACGGTCCGAGTTGGCGCGAGCGCTCCCGAGCAGCTGCTCGGACTCGGTCTTCGCGTCACCGGTGAGGCGATCGGCCATCTCCTGGGCGAGACCCAGGATCTTCGCAGCCTGCATGTTCGAATCGCCGGCGGACGACGCCGCGGCGGGGGCAGGAGCCGGTGCCGGAGCGGCCTGAACGACCGGTGCCGGCTTGGCGGGCTCCGGACGCGGTGCCGGTGCGGGGGTGGGAGCAGGCGCGGGGGCAGGGGTGCTCTGACGCGACGCTGCCGAGCTCTTGGCCTCGGCGAGATCCTGATCGAGCTCTCCGACCCGCTGACGCAGGTCGGCATTCTCCTCGATCAGGCGCGACAGCTCCTGTTCGACGAGATCGAGAAATGCATCGACCTCGTCCTCGTTGTATCCGCGCTTACCGATGGGCGGCTTGCTGAACGCGACGTTGTGCACATCGGCGGGAGTCAGCGGCATGGAAGGGTCCCTTCACGCGTCTCGAGAGCGGTGGAGCATCGACAAGCGATGTACGCGAGCATTCGTTCGATCAACAGTGGCAGTGGCACCCGGCTGCCGTAGTGGGGGCAACCAGGACATTCAGTTATATCGCACAAAGAGCGATGGTCACTCATCGTGCACCTTCGAGCAACATTCTGTCACACGGGACACTGTCGCCGTCGACGGAACTCACCGTCAGCCGACGCCCTGCACCACGCGCATCAGGATGAAGACGATGAAGAGCAGCACCATGATGGACAGGTCGAGCCGGACACCGCCCAGATTCAGTGGCGGGATGATGCGCCGCAGCAGTTTGACCGGCGGATCGGTGACCGTGAAGATCGCTTCGAGTACGACCACGACCACACCCGTCGGACGCCAGTCACGTGCGAAGGATCGGATGAACTCGACGATGATCCGGCCGATGAGCAACAGCCAGAAGACGAAGAGGATGAAGTACAGGACCGCGAACACTCAGCTCACCGTCCTGCGAGACGCAGGAGAGACCGACACCGACACAACTTTCTGATCACGCACGACACCACAATGCCATCTCGCGACACGGGGAGGCCATCTCGCGACACGGGGAGGCCATCTCGCGACACGGGGAGGCCATCTCGCACCGCGAGACCGGCCCACCGCGCCGTGTGAGACGTCACTGCTGGTTGTAGAAGCCCGTCTCGGCGATCCGGCGACGCTCTTCGGCAGAGACGTCGACGTCGGCGGGTGAGAGCAGGAACACCTTCGTGGCGACCTTGTCGAACGAACCACGCAACGCGAACGCGAGGCCCGCGGCGAAGTCGACGAGGCGCTTGGCGTCGGCGTTGCTCATCTCGACCAGATCCATGATGACGGGCGTGCCGTCACGGAAGCGCTCGCCGATCGTGCGCGCCTCGCTGTAGTCGCGCGGACGCAGCGTGGTGATGGTCGACATGGGGCCCCCGTCGTCGAGTGCGGCCTGGCGGCGGTCGGACACGCGCGGTTCGGCGTGACGGGGCTCGCTGCGACGCAGCTCCGAGTGCGGGTCCATGCGAGTGTCCATCGCGAGGGCGCCGCGGGTGGAGGTGCGCATCGCGCCGCCGGAGCGGGATCCACCACCGGAGCGCGACGACAGCGGCGCCACCCGAGCGCTGTGCCGGGGCTCGGGACGCTCGTAGTCGTCGTCCTCGTCCCGGCGACCACCGACGAACGCCGGCTCGGCGTAGTCGCGATCGGCGTAGTCATGGTCGTCCATCGATTTTCCGTATCCGCCACGCGACGACCGGGATGCGACGGGCGCATCCGTGTCGTCGAGGTAGTCGTCCTCGAAATCGTCGAGTGGGACCATGCCGAAGTAAGCCTTGAACTTGTGCAACGTGCTCATCGGTCGACCTTCCTGGCGTGGCGGTGTGGCTGGTACTCGTGTGACTGGAGTAAGTCCGTGGTGACGATGGTGTTCATGTCGTCAAGGCGAGGTTATCGGCCGTGGACCGAGGATTGCGGTTCCGACACGCACACACGTGGACCCGTGTCGGACAGCCTCTTCCAGGTCGCCCGTCATCCCGGCCGAGAGTCCGGTCGCGCCCGGATGCGAGGCGAGGACCTGCGTGTGAAGACGCTGCAGATCCTCGAACGACGCATCGGCGTCCGCACCCAACGGGGGCACCGCCATGAGCCCGGCGAGTCGCAGACCCGAGGTCTCGGACACCTGCGCGGTAAGTGCCTCCAGGTCTTCGCGGTCCACGCCTCCGCGATGCGTGTCACCGTCCAGACTCACCTGCACGTAGACGTCCAGATCCGCAGTCCTGTCACCGTTGTCCACCGCACCCGCGACCGCCTTGCCGAGTGCGGTGACCAGACGGTCGGTGTCCACCGAGTGGATCGCATGTGCCCAGGCGGCAACAGCTTTCGCCTTGTTGCGCTGCAGGCGGCCGATCATGTGCCAGCGCACACCGTCGGTGCCGATCTCGGCGACCTTGGGAGACGCGTCCTGCTCGCGCGACTCGCCGAACTCGGTGCACCCGAGCTCGCGCAGCAGTGCGACGTCGGAGGCCGGGAAGAACTTGGTGACGGGAAGCAGGGTCACGGAATCGGGTGCGCGATCCGCGGCCGCACAGGCGCGCGACAGCCGATCGCGGACCTCGGCGAGATGGTCCTCGAGATACGTCCGCCGATCGTCCGGCGCGGTCACGAGGTCGTGTCCATCCACACGACACCGGCGTGCCGCCCCGTGGGCGACCCCCGGCGGTGGCTGAACAGCGAACGGTCCGTGATGGTCTCGCGCGGATCCGCGGCCACTCCGGCGACGCCGGCCTCGAGCAACTGGCGACGCAGGCCCGCCCGGATGTCGAGACCGGGTGTGCCCTTGCGAGTACGCGTCGCACTGCCCGGCAGGTGGGTCTCGACGTCGATCTGCATGGTGCGGGGCACCTCGTAGTCGTCTCCCCCGGCCGCCGGGCCGAGGAACGCCTCGATCCGGGAGACGGCGGCGCCCGCGGCCACCATGGCGTCGAGAACGCGCGGGACGATGCCGATCCGAGCACCGACGCGGCCGGCGTGAACGGCGGCGACGACGCCCGCGGCATCGTCGGACAACAGGAGCGGTACGCAGTCGGCGGCCAGGACGACGAGCGCGAGGTCGCGCTGGGTGGTGACGAGGGCGTCGGTGGCCTCGACCGGTCCGGAGACCGGTCCGTCCACCGTCGCGACGGATCGACCGTGGATCTGGTCCATCCACACGAGACGCTCGGGAGACAGGCCGATCTTCTCGGCGAGACGACGCCGATTGGCCTCCACGTGCGCCGGGTCGTCACCGACGTGATCACCGAGATTGAAGGAATCGTAGGGCGGTTCGGACACGCCTCCGGCGCGTGACGTCGTCACGCGCCGGACACGGTAGCCGCGGTCGGAGATGCTCACCGACGCATGAAGGAGGGCACGTCCACGTCGTCGTCGCCCTCGTCCTCCACCCGGACGGGATGTCCGGTGGCACGCGCGGCGCGCTCGCCGATGGGGGGAAGAGACGAGGACGGCGCGTCGCGGAAGACGGCGGGACCGTCGTCCTCGGTACGCGTCTCGCCCGCGCGAGCCGTTCCCACGGTGGCGCCGCGAGACTGACTCTGCGGTGCCTCGATGGGGCGACGGGCCGGACCGCTGCCGTCGAAACCGGCGGCGATGACGGTGACGCGCACCTCGTCGCCCAGCGAATCGTCGATCACGGTGCCGAAGATGATGTTGGCGTCGATGTGCGCGGCCTCCTGCACCAGCGATGCCGCTTCGTTGATCTCGAACAACCCGAGATCGGATCCGCCGGCGATGGAGAGGAGCACTCCGCGTGCACCCTCCATGGACGCCTCGAGCAACGGCGAGTTGATGGCCGACTCGGCCGCCTTGATGGCGCGCCCCTCGCCGCGCGAGGACCCGATGCCCATGAGGGCACTGCCCGCACCGGACATGACGCCCTTGACGTCGGCGAAGTCCACGTTGATGAGGCCGGGAGTGGTGATGAGGTCGGTGATGCCCTGGACACCGTTGAGCAGCACCTCGTCGGCGGAGCGGAACGCGTCCATGAGGCTGACGGCCGCGTCGCCGAGCTGCAGCAGCCGGTCGTTCGGGATGACGATGAGGGTGTCGCACGACTCGCGCAGACCCTGGATGCCGACGTCGGCCTGACCGCCGCGCCGCTTGCCCTCGAAGGAGAACGGGCGTGTCACCACACCGACGGTGAGGGCGCCGAGCTTGCGCGCGATGCTCGCGACGACGGGGGCTCCACCGGTGCCGGTACCGCCACCCTCGCCCGCGGTGACGAACACCATGTCGGCACCCTTGAGCACCTCTTCGATCTCGTCCTTGTGATCCTCGGCGGCCTTGCGGCCCACCTCGGGATCGGCACCCGCGCCGAGGCCTCGGGTGAGTTCGCGACCGACGTCGAGCTTGACGTCGGCGTCCGACATGAGCAGCGCCTGCGCGTCCGTGTTGACCGCGATGAACTCGACTCCCTTGAGTCCCTGCTCGATCATGCGGTTGACCGCGTTGACGCCGCCGCCGCCGATGCCGACGACCTTGATTACGGCGAGGTAGTTGTGCGGGGGCGTCATGGGCTCTCGCCTTCCGTGGTTGGTGTGCATGATGCAGTCGAGGCAAACCCTCAACCTGAACCATAGGTTCATAGTTATGTCAAGTGATCGACTGGGTGAAACGCTAGAGACACCGCTCGGCGGGTTCCATTAGGCGCGCCGACACGCGCAGGAAAAATATGTGGGACGTCACCGTCACCGAATGGTCGGCAGATCCGGACTCGACACGTCGTAGGTCTGACCCGGCTGCGTGAGCAGTGGCAGAGCGATGGACGCCTTGTACTCCGTGTCCTCACTGCTCCCCCACACCACGACCCGGCCGTCGTACAACGTCAACGACACCGCCGAGATGGTCGGCGCGTCGATCTGTGCCACCTGCGATCGCAGCGGACCGGGCAGCGCGGTGAGCACCGACAGGGCCGCACGGGTCTCGAGGTTGCCGAAGGACGGGCTGGCCACCACCATGCGCACCACCCCGGGCGGGGGCGGTTCCACCGCGAAGTCGACGGCCTCGGCGTCCATCAGATGGGTACCATCCGCCGCGTCGAAGAAGACGACGGGAACGCGCTCCTCGACCGTGACCCGCACCGTGGACGGGTACACGCGCTGGACCCGGACCGACGCGACCTTCGGGATGGCGGCGACCCGCGCCGCGGCAGCATCCGTGTCCACTCTCGGCAGGGGTGTCCCCTCCTCGACCTGCAGCGTCTGCACGACCTGCTCGCGCGAGACCGCGGCGTTGCCGTTCACCTGCACGGAGGAGACCGCCCACAGCGGACCGAAGTACGACACCGCCACGAAGGCGACCGAGGCGACGAGCGCGAGAAGGATCAACAGCTTGCCGCGGCGACCGACACGCGGTTCGCGCGCCGGCGCCCGCGTCGACGTGCGCGACCGCGTCGACCGCTCCGCACCGACACGACGCGGTGTGGCCGCGGGTCGGGTGCGGCCGGTACCGCGCGCGTTCACGGTCTGTCGTCCTGCCATGTCACGTCCCGAACTCAGCGCCGCGCCGGGGTGGAGCGGAGAGCGTCGAGGATCTGGCTTCCCAGCATGGTCACGTCGCCCGCGCCCATCGTCACCACGATGTCGCCGGCGACACACAGGTGCGCCACCTGACGCGGCACCGCGGACAGATCGGGCTGGTAGTACACCGGCTTGGTCACCGACCGGGCCACCGTCGCTCCGCTGACACCGGGAACCGGCTCCTCGCGCGCGCCGTAGACGTCGAGCACGACCACCTCGTCGGCCAGATCCAGGGCGGCCGCGAACTGGTCCGCGAAGGTCACCGTGCGCGAGTACAGGTGGGGCTGGAACACGACGATCACGCGACCGGGGGTCGCGGTGTCCGCGGTGCGCACCAGGTCCGCCGCGGCACCGAGCACCGCGCGGACCTCGGTGGGATGGTGGGCGTAGTCGTCGAACACGCGCACGCCGCGCTCACGGCCCTGCAACTGGAACCGTCGGTGCACACCGGCGAACCCGGCCAGCCCCTCGATGATCTCGTCGACTCCGGCCCCGGTCTCGCGCGCGGCGACGATGGCGGCCAGCGCGTTCAGCGCCATGTGCCGGCCGGGCACACCCAGGCGCACGGTGCGGGCACGGTCCTCGCCGGCCAGCCGGAACTGCACCACGCCGCCGGTGTCCTCGGGCTCCCACCCGAGCAGCGTCGCGGACACCTCGGCGCCGTCGACCTGCGCGTCCTCGGAGCCGTACGTCAGAACCCGCACACCGTCGGTCGCCTTCGCGGCGACCCGACGCGCCAGCTCCCGCGACCCGGGGTCGTCCGTGCACACCACCAGGGCACCGCCGGCGGACAGACGAGCGGCGAAGTCGTCGAACACCTGGACGTAGGCGTCCTCGCTGCCGAAGTAGTCGAGGTGATCCGCCTCCACGTTGGTGACGACGATGACGTCGGGGTCGTACTGCAGCAGCGACCCGTCGCTCTCGTCCGCCTCCGCGACGAAGACCTCGCCGGTGCCGTGATGAGAGTTGGTACCCGCTTCGTTCAGCTCGCCGCCCACGGCGAAGGACGGATCCGCACCGCAGTGCTGCAGCGCGACGACGAGCATCGACGTGGTGGAGGTCTTGCCGTGCGTCCCCGACACCAGGACGGTGCGGAAACCCTTCATCAGCGAGGCGAGCACGGCCGGACGCAGGAGGACGGGCACACCACGCTCGGCGGCCGCGACCAGCTCCGGGTTCGTCTTCGGGATGGCCGCGTGCGTCGTGACCAACGCCGTCGGGCCGCCTTCGAGCATGTCGAGCGCCGACGCGTCGTGCCCGATCCGTATCTGGGCACCGCGGGCGCGCAGCGCCTTCACGCCGCGACTCTCCTTGGCGTCGGAGCCCGACACCTGGCCACCGCGCGAGAGCAGGATCCGGGCTATCCCCGACATGCCCGCTCCCCCGATGCCGACCATGTGCACGCGCTGCAGTTCGGGCGGCAGGGTCGCGTCGACGGTGTGTCGCGTCATGCCCGACCACCTCGTCCGGCGACCTCGAGAACGATGCGCGCGACCTCCGCGGCGGCGCCTCGATGACCCGCGCCCGCGGCGGCCGCACTCATGGCCGACACGCGATCGGGATCGGTCAGCAGCGACACCACGTCGGTGGCCACGAACTCCGGCGTGAGGTCGGCGTCGGCGATCACGACACCACCGCCGGCCGCGACGATCGGGCCCGCGTTGAGTTCTTGTTCCCCGTTGCCATGGGGCAAGGGTACGTAGAAGGCGGGCAGACCGACGGCCGAGACCTCCGCGACGGTCATCGCGCCGGACCGGCACACGACGGCATCGGCGGCGGCGTAGGCGAGGTCCATGCGGGTCAGGTACGGCACCGCCACGTACGGGGCGTCCGGATCGGCCGTGGCGACGTCGAGGGTGTTCTTCGGGCCGTGCGCGTGGAGCACCGACACGCCGGCGGCCGCGAGCGCGGCCGACGCGCCGGACACGGCGAGGTTGAGCGAGCGGGCGCCCTGCGACCCACCGAACACGAGCAGCACGGGACCGTGCTGCGGCAGTCCGAAGTGCGCACGCGCCTCGGCGCGCAGTCCGGCGCGGTCGAGCTCGGTGATGGTCGGCCGGACGGGGATGCCCACGATCTCGGCCTCCGACGACCCGCGGCCGTGGATCCCGGAGCCGGCGACGGCGGCGAGGACTCTCGTCGCCAGGCGGGCGCCCACCTTGTTCGCGATACCGGCCCGCGCGTTCGCCTCGTGCACGATCACGGGCACCGTGCCGCGAGCGGCGAGGTAGGCCGGCAGCGCGACGTACCCGCCGAAGCCGATCACCACGTCGGCGTCGACGTCGCGCAGGACCGCACGCGTGGCGCGGACCGATCGCACGACGTTCGCCGGCAACGCGAACAGCGACCGGGTCAGCTTGCGCGGCAACGGCACCGGCGGAACGAGTGCCAACTCGTAACCGCGGGCGGGTACCAGCGTCGTCTCGAGCCCGCGTTCGGTTCCGAGTGCCGTCACCCGTATCGACGGGTCCAGCTCCCGCAGGGCGTCGGCCACCGCGAGAGCTGGTTCGATGTGTCCCGCCGTGCCGCCGCCGGCGACGACGACGGACACGCCGGAAGAGCCTGTCACCGGTGATGTCTCCGTTCTCGTGATCGTGCGTCGCGGGCAGCGGCGCTGCGTGCCATATCCGCGGCGCCCCGTCGGGGATCCCGCGCGGACGGGCGTCCGGACGCGTGTCGCTCGGGAGCGGGGCGTGCCGCGCGGGACTCGGACTCGCGTCGTCGCGCCTGTGGCGGCAACGCCTGGCGCGCAGCGGGTCCCGCCACCCCCGGTCGGCCCGGACCACGCGGTCCGCCTCGCGCCTGCGACGCCTTGACCGGCGAGTAGGGCTCTGGCACCGGCAGTCTGAGCAGTCTGCCGAACTTCCCGTCGTGACCCGACGCGAGTGCGGCCACCGCCTCGGGTTCGTGTCGCGAGATGTTGGCGAGCAGCCCGAGCACCAGAAGTGTGATGGCGGTGGACGTTCCGCCCGCGGACACCAGGGGCAACTGCAGTCCCGTCACGGGCAGGAGCCCGATGACGTAGCCGATGTTGATGGCGGCCTGCGCGAGGATCCAGACAGTGAACGTCGCCACCAGGATCTTCATGAACGGATCGGGCACCCGCGCCGCGATGCGCAGGCCCGTGAAGACCAGCAGCCCGAACAGTCCGATGACCGCGATGCACCCGACCAGGCCGAGTTCCTCGCCGATGATCGCGAAGATGAAGTCGTTGTGCGCGTTGGGAAGATAGCTCCACTTGGCTCGGCTCTGACCCAGGCCGAGACCGAACAACCCACCGTCGGCCAGGGAGTACAGCGCCTGCCGCGACTGGTATCCGGTGCCCTGCGGGTCGCTGCCGGGGTTCAGCCACTGCTGGATACGCGCGGAGCGGTACCCGGCCGTCAGGGCGAGCACCACCGCCGCCAGGAAGAGGCCGCCGACGACCGATCCGAACACCTTGACCGGCAGACCCGCGAACCACAGCAGAGCCATGAGGATGATGCCCAGGGCCACGGTGGTACCGAGGTCGGGCTGCATCACGATGAGGAAGAAGATCACCATCGCGGCGGGCACAAGGGGAATCAGCAGACCCTTGAGGTCGGCACGCTCCGCCCGGCGCGACGCCAGCAGGTGCGCGCCCCACACGGCGAAGGTCACCTTCGAGATCTCCGACGGCTGGAGGCCGACTCCGCCGATGGTGAACCATCCGCGGGTGCCCTGCGCGACCGTTCCGATGCCGGGGATCAGCACGAGCACCAGCAGGATCACCGACACCACGAACATCGGGAACGACATCTTGCGCAGGATCCGGATGGGGAGGCGCAGCGCCACGACGAACAGCACCAGGCCGACCACGGTGAAGATGGCCTGCCGGGTGAACATCGTGTACGCGGAACCGTCCTCGGCGTAGGCCTCGACGGACGACGCGGACAGCACCATGACGAGTCCGAGAATGGTGAGCAGTGCCGCCACGGTGACGATGAGGTGGAAGGACGCGAGGGGCCGGTCCACCCATGTCTCGAACTTCGCGCGGACGGGTCGTCGACGCGGAGCCGTACGGCCGGGGCGGGCGGCGGTGACCGGCTCGGTCACGGGTCCGCCGGCGCGCGACGGGGGTGTCGTGGCGCCGCGGGCCGGGCTCATGCCGGCGTGCCGTGGTCGGCGGTGGGAGCGAGATCGTGCGGGCCGAGGCTCGCGGCGGCGGCGGCGAAGCTGTCGCCGCGGTGCCCGTAGTCCCGGAACTGATCGAACGAGGCGGTCGAGGGTGCCAGGAGCACGGTGGTTCCCGGCTCGGCGCGGCGCGCGGCTGCTCGCACCGCCTGTGCCATCACTTCGTCACCGTCAGTCACATCAGTCGCATCGGCCACTCCAGCATCGTCTCCCGACGGCACCCGATCCACGGGCACATCCGGCGCGTGTCGCCCGAGTGCTGCCGCGATCACGTCGCCGTCCTGGCCGAACACCACGGCACCGACGAGCCGCGGGGCGACCTCGGCGACGAGATCGTCGACCTCCGCGCCCTTGAGCAGACCGCCCGCGAGCCACACGACGCGCTCGTGCGCGAGGATCGACGACCTCGCGGCGTGCGGATTGGTGGCCTTCGAGTCGTCGACGAACAGCACCCCACCGAGCTCACGCACCACGGCGGCGCGGTGCGGTCCGACGCGGAACGACCGCAGACCGGCCGCGATGTGCTCGGCCGGGACCCCGGCCGCGCGCGCGAGCGACGCCGCGGCGAGCGCGTCCTGCAGTCCCGCGGGCCCTGCGGGTTCGATGGCGTCCGTCTCCACCAGCGACTCGGCGTCACCGAACGCGCGGTCCACGATCGTGCCGTCCACGACACCGACATCGCCGGCAGCAGGGTCGTGCGCAGTGAACCCGACCGTGATCGGAGCCGCGGCGCGCGCTCGCAGCGTGGACGCGATCGCGTCGTCCAGCCCCACCACGGCGACGTCGCCGTGCAGCGCCTGGAGCTTCGCCTGGACGTAGGCCTCCATGCCGCCGTGCCAGTCGAGATGGTCCTCGGCGATGTTGAGCACCACCCCGGCCGCGGGTCTCACCGACGGCGCCCAGAACAATTGGAAGGAGGACAGTTCCACGGCGAGCACGTCCGCCCGGGGGTCGCGCCGCAGCGCGTCCACGACCGGTACGCCGATGTTGCCGCACGCCGCGGACGCCACTCCCGCCGCGTCGAGGACGGCCGCGAGCATCGACGTCGTCGTGGTCTTGCCGTTGGTCCCGGTGACCACCAACCAGGTGCGCGGCGGCCCGTAGACCTCGGCCTGATCGATACGCCAGGAGAACTCGATGTCGCCCCACACCGGCACGCCGACCGTGAGCGCGGTGGTGAGCAACGGCGAATCGGGGCGAAATCCCGGGCTGGTGACGACGAGGGCGCTCTCGGCCACCGCGTCGCGGTCGGTGGCGATCGCGTCCATCGACACCGTGTCCACGCCGAGATCGGCGCAGGCCTCGAGTGAGGACGTGTCCGAGTCGGCCACCGTCACCGAGGCTCCCACCTCGAGCAGCGCGGGAATCACGGCGCGACCGGACACCCGACCACCGGCGACGAGAACCCGGCGACCCCGGAGGTCGAGCGGTGACGTGAGGGGTTCGCGGGGATCGTGCAACACCACGTCAGTCGCCGATCGCCGAGAGATACTCGCTGTAGAACAGAGCCAGTCCGACTGCCGACGAGATGGCGGCCAACAACCAGAAACGGATGATCACCGTCGTCTCGGCCCATCCTCCGAGCTCGAAGTGGTGATGGAACGGGGCCATCCGGAACACTCGTCGGCGGCTCGACCGGAAGACCGCCACCTGGATCACGACGGACGCGGCCTCGGCCACGAAGAGCGCACCGATGACGACCATCAGCAGCTCGGTCCGGGTGACGATGGACAGGCCGGCGAGCAGGCCACCGAGCGCGAGCGAGCCCGTGTCGCCCATGAAGATCTTGGCGGGCGCCGCGTTCCACCACAGGAAGCCGATGCACGCACCCGCCGCAGCGGCACAGATCAGGGCCAGGTCGAGCGGATCACGGACGTCGTAGCAGCCGGGTCCCGGACTCGTGGTGCACGCCTGCCGGTACTGCCAGAACGTGATGACGGTGTACGCACCAAGCACCAGGGTCATCGATCCGGCCGCGAGTCCGTCGAGGCCGTCGGTCAGGTTGACCGCATTGGACCAGGCACTGACGAGGAGGTAGCAGAACAGGATGAAGACGATGCCGCCCATGGAGACGGTCGCGATGTCGCGCACGTAGCTCAGCTGGACGCTGCCCGGCGTCAGTCCGCCGGCACCGTTGAACTGCAGTGCGAGGACACCGAAGATCACCGCGGCGAACAGCTGACCCACCAGCTTGGCCGTCTTGTTCAGTCCGAGGTTGCGCTGCTTGCGGATCTTGATGAAGTCGTCGAGGAAGCCCACCACGCCCAGCACCGTCGTCAGACCCAGCACCAGGAGCGCCGACACCGACGGCCCGTCCGCGTCGTAGCCGATGCCGATGAGGTGCGAGCCCCAGTAGCCGGCCCACAGACCGGCGAGGATCGCGACGCCGCCCATGGTGGGCGTGCCGCGCTTGGACTGGTGGCTCGCAGGACCCTCGACCCGGATCTCCTGGCCGAACCCCTGCTTCGAGAACGCCTTGATCAACACGGGCGTCAGCAGGATCGCCACCGCCAGCGCGATACCGCCCGCGAACAGAATCTGTCTCACCGAGTCTCCCCCTGCTCGCTCAGCAATGCCTCCGCGACGGTCCACAGCCCCACCGACTGGGACGCCTTCACCAACACCAGGTCACCCGGCTCCACCTCGTCGCGCAGCAGCGCGATCGCGGCGTCGGCATCGGGAACCAGGTGGGCCTCCTCGCCCCAGGACCCTTCCATGACGGCACCCTGGTACAGGCCGTGCGACGGGCGACCCGTTCCCACGACGATGATCTTGCTGACGGCAAGACGCACCGCGAGGCGCCCGATCCGATCGTGCTCGATCACCGACTCGTCGCCGAGTTCGGCCATCTCACCCAGCACGGCCCAGGACCGCCGACCCCTGTCGCGGCCACTGCGCGCCATCGTGACGAGCGCCTTCAGCGCGGCGCGTACCGAATCCGGGTTGGCGTTGTAGGAGTCGTTGACGACGGTGACGCCGTCGACGCGCGTGCGCACGTCCATGCGCCGGGCCGAGGCGGCCTCCGCGCCCGACAGCGCGGCCGCGACGGTCTCGACGTCCATGCCGCAGTCCAGGCCGACGGCCGCCGCCGCCAATGCGTTGCCCACCTGGTGCTCGCCGTGGACCAGCAGCGACACCGGAGCGCTCCCCGACGGCGTGACCATGGTGAACGACGCGCGCGCGGTCTCGTCGAGGCGGACGTCCAGCGCGTGGACGTCGGCACTGGTGTCCGACCCGTAGGTGACGACGCGAGCGGTGGTCTTCGACGCCATCGCTGCCACCAGCGGATCGTCGGCGTTGAGGATCGCCAGACCACCGGCCTCCGCAGCCGGAAGCGCTTGCACCAGTTCGGACTTGGCCTCGGCGATGTTCTCGCGCGAGCCGAACTCGCCGAGGTGCGCGGTGCCGACGTTGAGTTCCACACCGATCCGCGGCGGTGCGATCGCGGCCAGCGCGGCGATGTGGCCGCGTCCCCGCGCCGACAGCTCGAGGACGAGGAACCGTGTCGAGGCGTCCGCGCGCAGCACGGTCCAGGGATGCCCGAGCTCGTTGTTGAAGGAGCCGGGCGGTGCGACCACGGTGCCCGCACGCTCGAGCACCGCGCGGATCAGATCCTTGGTCGATGTCTTCCCCGAGCTTCCGGTGACACCGACGACGGTGAGATCGCCGGCGGCCAGTTCGGCGACGGACGCCGCGGCCAGCTTCCCGAGTGCGTCCAGAACGGCCGCCCCGGGTCCGTCCTCGTGCTCGACGACGATGGCGGGAACGCCCACCGGCCGCGCTGCGAGCACCGCGACGGCACCGGCGGCGACGGCACCGGCGGCATGATCGTGACCGTCCACGCGCTCACCGGGCAGAGCGAGGAACAGTCCGCCCTCGGTGATCTTCCGGGAGTCGAACTCGACGCCGGCGGTGATCTCCACGGAGGGATCGGGGACGTCGTGCAGTGTGCCCTCCACGATGTCCGCGACGGCGGACAGGGACAGTCGGATCACATCGAGCCTTTCTGTCGGTCGAGGGCGTCGGCGAGTACACGGCGGTCGTCGAAGGGGTACTTGATGCCGCCGACGTCCTGCCCCACCTCGTGGCCCTTGCCGGCGATCAGGACGACGTCGCCGTCCTTCGCCCACTGCACCACGGCGTGGATCGCCTCGTCGCGCGGAGAGATCTCGCGCACCTCGGCGCTACCGCCGACGGCGTCGGCGCCTCGCCGGACGGCCGCGCGGATGGCGGCCGGGTCCTCGGATCTGGGGTTGTCGTCGGTGATGACGACCAGGTCTGCGGCGCGCGCCGCCGCCTCGCCCATCAGCGGCCGCTTCTCGGCGTCGCGGTCTCCCCCGGCGCCGACGACGACGGCGATGCGGCCGTCGGTCTGAGCGCGCAGAGTGGCCAGCACCGCCTCGAGTGCGGCGGGTTTGTGGGCGTAGTCGACGACGGCCAGGAAGTTCTGACCACGCTCGACGCGCTGCATGCGGCCGGGCACGTCGACCTCGGCCATCGCGGCGAGGGCGACCGCCGGATCCACCCCGACCTCCGCGCACACGGCGGCGGCGACCACGGCGTTCGCGACGTTGTAGCGCCCCGGCATCCGGAGTGACGCCGACAGGACGGTGTCCCGTGCGGCGACCTCGAATTGCTGGGTGCCGTCCGGCCCGGACGACCAGGACGTCACCGACCAGGAGGCCGTCCCCTCGGTCGTGGTCGCCACGGTGAGCGGGGCGGCTCGGCCACCGGCCGCCGCGATCTCCGCCATGCGCCGGCCCCACCGGTCGTCGACGCAGACGACGGCGCGATCAGCGCGGACCGGCGAGTCCTCGGCGAACAACCGGGCCTTGGCCGCGAAGTAGTCCTCGAAGGTGAGATGGAAGTCGAGGTGGTCCTGCGAGAGGTTCGTGAACGCGCCCACCGCGAAGGTGGTGCCGTCGACCCGGCCGAGGGACAGCGCGTGGGAGGACACCTCCATGACGACCGTGTCCACCCCCTGCTCGTACATCGCCGCGAACATCGCGTGCAGATTCGGAGCCTCGGGCGTGGTCAGCGCGGACGGCACCGGTTCGGTGCCGATACGGGTCTCGATGGTGCCGATGAGCCCGGGAGTGCGTCCGGCAGCGCGCAGCGCCGCCTCCACCAGGTAGGACGTGGTGGTCTTCCCCGAGGTGCCGGTGATGCCGATGACCGTCATCTTGGCGGACGGCCGATCGTGCACTGCCGCGGACAGCGTGCCGAGGATCGAGCGGGGCTGCGGATGCACCAGGACGGCAGTGCCGTCGGGCACGCCGGAACCGATCATGAGGGCCACACCCTCGTCGTCGGTGACCACGGCGACCGCTCCGCGTTCGAGCGCCTCGCCCGCGAAGGCGGCGCCGTGCGACCGAGCGCCCGGCAGGGCCGCGAAGAGATCGCCCGCCAGGATGCTCTGCGCGCGCAGTTCGATGCCCGTGACGCCGACGTCGTCCGTCGCGTCGACCAGCGCACCGTCGACGAGCACTCCGTGGCGCAGACCGATCTCTCCGGCCAGCTCGGTCGCCGACGTGACCGTGGGCCGCTGCGGGCGGAGAGTCGAGCTGGGCACTTCGAGACGCTCCTCTGCTGTGGTGACGGGCGGACGGTGGGCGTTCGGGCCGGTGCGGTGACTGCCTCGGCGCCGAACATGCGAGTGCCGCCGACCGGTGGTCGGCGGCCGACGCATCAGATTACCGGCGAGTCGGCACGCCACGAGACGTGCCATGGCGAAGTCCGCCCCGGTGCAGGTGAACGCCCTGCACTGTCGACGGATCAGTCCGCCTGCAGGAGGAGCCGACGACCTTCCTGCGAGAGCGGCACCGCGTCACGCTGCAGCATCCAGGACGCGATCGAGTGGAACAGCGGAGCGGCGGACTGCCCGCCCGATCCGTCGGAGCTGCGGGTCGGGGCGTCGAGCATGATGCCGATCACGTAGCGCGGATCGTCCGCCGGCGCGATGCCGGCGAAGGTGATCCAGTAGTTCGAGTTGGAGTAGCACTTGCACTCCGGATCGACCTGCTGCGCGGTGCCGGTCTTGCCACTGACCTGGTATCCCTCGATACCGGCGGCGACACCGGTGCCGCGCTGGTTGCCGGTGTCGTTCTGCGTGACGGCCCGGAACATGTCGCGCACGGTGCGCGCGGTGTCGGCACTGACCACCGGCACGCCCTCGGGCTGCGGCTCCGCGGTGCGCTGACCGTCCTTGCCGACGGTCGCCGACACGATGCGCGGCGGGATGCGCACGCCGTCGTTGGCGATCGCCTGGTACATACCGGTCATCTGCAGCAGGGTCATCGACAGGCCCTGCCCGATCGGGAGGTTCGCGAACGTGCCGCCGGACCACTGGTCGCGGGCCGGGACACTGCCGGCACTCTCGCCGGGCAGGCCCACGTCGGTGCGCTGTCCCAGCCCGAACTTGTCCAGCATGTCCGCGTAGCGATCCTCGCCGACCCGCTGCGCGAGCATCAGCGTGCCCACGTTGGAGGACTTACCGAACACACCGGTGGTCGTGTACGGCGCGACGCCGTGATCCCAGGCGTCCTTGACCGTCGCACCGGACATCGTGATGCTGCCGGGAACCTGCAGCACCTCGTCGGGGTTCGTCAGACCGTCCTCGACGGCGGCCGCCGCCGTGACGATCTTGTTCACCGATCCCGGCTCGAACGGGCTGGACACCGCGAGGTTGCCCATCTGCGCCGTCGGCGAGTTGTTGCCCACGCCGATGGCCGGGTCGAAGGTGCCGTCGTTCGACATGGCCAGCACCTGGCCGGTGTGCGAGTCCAGGACGACTGCCGACGCGTTCTTGGCGCCCGACAGATCCTTGGCCTGCTGGACCTGCTGCTGAACGTAGTACTGGATGTCGCTGTCGAGCGTCAGCTCCACGTTCGAGCCGTCGATGGCGGGTTGCTGGTCGCGCCAACTGCCGGGAATCACCGCGCCGTCGCTGCCGCGGTCGTAGGTGCGGGAGCCGTCGGTACCGGCCAACACCGGGTCGAGGGAGTCCTCGAGGCCGAGCAGGCCGTGGCCGTCCCAGCCGGTCGCCCCGACGATGTTGGCGGCGAGCGCCCCACCCGGGTACTCGCGGATGTCCTGCCGCTCGAGGCCGACCTCGGGGTACTGCTCGGCGATGGTCGCCGCGACGGCGGGATCGATGCTGCGCACGAGGTACTCGAACGACGAGGATCCGGTCATCTTGTCGAGAAGGTCCTTCTCCGACACCAGGTCGCCCAGGATGCCGTGGACACCGGCAGCGACCTCGCGGATGCGATCGTCCGGATCCGGCTTCGTGTCGTCCTTCGCCTTCGCCTCCTCGAGCTCCACACGCACTCGCTGCGGCTGGAAGGTCAGCGCCTTCGCCTCCATCGTGAACGCGATGGGATTGCCGTCCCGGTCCGTGATGGACCCTCGCGTCGCCGGATCGACGATGGTGGTGGTGCGCTGACTGGCCGACTGCGCCGACAGCGACGGGGCGTCGATGCCCTGGATCCACAGCAACTGCAGCGTCGCGACGCCCAGGATCGCGAACATCGCGAAACGGCCGTAGCGGAACCGGAAGTCGAACGTCTCGGACTTGCGTGGACCCTGTCGACGCGGCGGACGAGGACCGCGAGGACCGGAGCCGGTGGCCGGCCGAGCGCGTGGGTCGCCGTGGTCGCGGCCGGTGCTCCGGTACGGCTGTCGAGTGGTCACCGAGCGCCTCCTGCGATGGGTACCTGCTGCTCGCCCACCGCGGCGGCGGGAGCCGGAAGAGGCTGCGGCGCAGCATTCTCCGGCATCGGCGTGGTCGTCGGTGCCGCGGGCGCGGACGTCGTGGGGGCCGGCGTGGTGGATGCTGCCGGTGCCGACGTGGTCGGGGTCGCGGACGCACTCGGCGACGTACCGGGGCGACCGACGGGAGTGAGCGCCTCCCCGCCGGACGCGGGTGCCCCGGGGCGCGCACTCGGAGTCGCCGCACCGCCCGACGGGGTGGCGGCCGCGAAGTCGGGAGCCGGTGGACCGGCGGCCGGTGCCGGCGTACCGATCACCTGGACGACGCCGTCCGGCAGGACCACCAGTCGCGGAACGTCCTTCGTCGGGATCATTCCCTGTGCGGTCGCGCGACGGGCCAGCTCGGGAGCCGAATTCGCTGTCTCCACGTCACGTTGCAGCGCGGCGGCCCGTTCCGTCAGCTCCTGGTTGGTGGCACGCCCCGCACTGAGCAGGTACGAATCCTCCGCAGCGCGTGTGCTCAACAGCAGTGTCGAGGCGAGTCCGATGGCGAGGAGCCCGATGATGCTGGCCACGAACGGGATCCGAGCCGCGACGGATCGGGTGGGTCGATGCGCGCGCGGGTCGGACTCGTGGGACATCGCACGCTGGCGACGCTTGTCGTACGCGCGCTTGGCCGCGCCCGTGCGAGCGGGAGGCCGCGGTGTGCGCACCGTCTCGAGCGAGGACCCAGCGCGGCGGTTGCCGTCCGATCCGGTCACGTCCACCGGAACACTCATGACGACCTCCTGGAAATGCGTTCTGCGCCGCGCAGTCTGACCGGAGCCGCGCGGGGGTTGTCGTCGATCTCGTCCTGCGAGGCCTTCTCGGCGCCGCGAGTGAGCAGCCGGAACTCGGGTCCGCTTCCCGGCAGCTCCATCGGGAGCCCCTCCGGAGTGGTGGACCGGGTGCGCGGTGTCAGCTCCTGCTTGACCACGCGGTCCTCGAGCGACTGGTACGACATGAAGACGATGCGTCCCCCGACGACCAGCGAGTCGAGAGCCGGTGCGATGGCGTCTCGCAACGAGTCGAGTTCCTCGTTCACCGCGACCCGCAGTGCTTGGAAGGTCCGCTTCGCCGGATGTCCGCCGGTGCGACGCGTCGCGGCCGGGATGCTCGCGTAGAGCAGTTCGACGAGAGGCCCGCTGGTGACGAACGGTTCCGTCTCCCGGCGGCGCAGGATCGCCGAGGCGATGCGGCCGGCGAAGCGTTCCTCGCCGTACGTGCTGAGGATGCGGGCGATCTCACCGTGCGACGCGGTGTTGAGGATGTCCGCGGCGGTCCGACCCGTCGTGGGATCCATCCGCATGTCGAGCGGTGCGTCCACGGAGTAGGCGAAGCCACGATCGGTGGAGTCGAGCTGCATCGACGAGACGCCGAGATCGAAGAGGATCCCGTCGACGCTGTCCGTCGCGCCGAGGCCGACCGACGCCAGCGCGTCCTCGATACCGTCGTACGTGGTCGCGACCAGCGAGACGCGGTCACCGAAGGGAGCCAGCCGTTTTCCGGCCATGGCCAACGCGTCCGGGTCGCGGTCGAGACCGACGAGACGCAACCGCGGATACGCGGTGAGGAAGTGTTCGGCATGACCGCCGAGGCCGAGAGTGGCGTCGATGTAGACGGGATCGCGGTCGTTCGCAGCAGCGGCGACGAACGCCGGTCCGAGAAGTTCGTCGGCCCGAGGAAGGCGGACCGGAACGTGCGAGAAAGGCGAGGCGGATGCCTGCTCGTCCTCCGCCATGGTGGTGATCTCCCGCCTGATTCGCATTCGAGCTGTGTGTCGTGCCAGGTGGAGCGGTGAGTGCGTCGAGGTCTCTGTCCGACAGTGGAACCTGGCGTTGGGGAAGTACGTCAGGGTCCGACCGGTACTTGGCGTTGGGGAAGTACGTCAAGGCCCGGTTCGGGCAGAGGCCACGCGGCACTCGCCGCCGGCCGGGTGTGGCTACAACATGTCCATGAGCGATTCGTCCACTGCCTGCGAGAAATCTTCTTCGTGCTCCTGCGAGTACCGCTCCCACGACGCGGCGTCCCACAGCTCGAGATGATCCATCGAGCCGATGACGACGCAGTCCTTCGACAGCGCCGCGTACTCGCGGTGCGAGGACCCGATGGTGATGCGACCCTGCGAATCCGGCCGCTGCTCGTCCGTACCGGCCGCGAGGTTGCGGATGTACGCGCGCGCCTGCGGGTTCGACCGCGAGGCCTTCGACAGCTTCGCCACCCGCTCCGCGAACACGTCACGGGGGTAGATGGCCAGGCTGTGGTCCTGCCCTTTGCTCACCATCACTCCTCCCGCCAGGTCTTCGCGAAACTTCGCCGGCAACGTCAGTCGAAACTTGTCATCGAGCTTGGGCGTGTAGGTACCGAGAAACACTCGGCACCTCCTCGACCCTGTGTCGTGCAGTTCGCGGGACTCCATCGATCCCCGCTGTCCGCCACATTACCCCACTTTCCCCCACATTCAATCGACACGGCGGAACATTTCAGTGACTCGTCACTAAAGGGCCAGGTCGCACGCACAAAGAGCGGCGAAGTCGATCCGGCAGCGGGAAGACCCACGTGCGCGTGGTGGAGGTGTCCCCCACCGTTCCGCGGCACCCGTGAACCGGATAATCCGAGGTCGAACGGCACGTTCGCGTCACGGGCCCGGGTGACCGCGCGCGGCAGAGTCGCCAGGGGTGCCGGGTGGGGCGTGGTGGGGATCCGGGGGCCGAGACCACCCTCGGTGGGGCGCGGTGGGGGGATCGACACCCACGGGGCCCTGAACGGCATCAGCGCGGCACCCGTGGTGGGTGCCGCGCTGAAGTGTCACAGCATCGGTGTGAGAGGCGCGCTGCCCCTCACGCGAGAATCGGAGCGGTCGATATGACCGCTCCGGTCTCTCTCATTCCTGGTCGAACCGTCGCTTGAAACGATCCTCCATCCGCGAGGAGAATCCCTTGCGAGGACCTCGGCGCGGTGCGGAACCGGAACGGCGCGGGCCGCTTCCCGGTGCCGGCGGGTTGTCGCCCTCGGACTGCTCGGACTGGGGCGCGGTGGGCTTGCGCAGCAAAGAGCAGAACGCCGGAGCCGAACATGAACACGAAGCCGACGAGACTGATGATCGGGAATCCACCGGGCTTGAACGGGAGGGCCACGCCTGCAATGAGCAGAATGAGGCCGATCACGAACAGAGCGACGGCCTGAAAACGACGCCGCGTGGATGCGGCTCGAATCCGTCCGCCGCGCACGGTCGACGCGAACTTGGGGTCCTCGGCATAGAGAGCGCTCTCGATCTGGTCGAGCATGCGCTGCTCGTGCTCGGAGAGTGGCACGGTACCTCCCCCGGCACTGGATGGTGGCTCTCACTTCTTGGCCAGAAGTGAGAGGTAGCCGATCGGTCCGGCTACCTGTTGTCGATGATACGAGCAGAATCGGCGGCGAGCCACCTACCTGCACCACCAGTATGCGAGAAAAAGTCGCTCCGTGGTGGCGACCAGGCCTACGCGGGCACCGCGACCGCGTCGGACCGCGAGGTCACACGGTCCTCGACGCGGTGCAGAAAGCGTCCCACCTGCGAGAAGAACTCGTCCGCCTCGGCCGCGTCGAGCCGATCGGCCGAGCCCGCCTCGATGGACGCACGCAGCGTGGAATACGCGGCGAAGTACGACGCCCACTCCGTGAACTCCGGCGCAGCCGTCCGCATGCGCACCCAGGCGCTGCGGGACGCCCCACGCTTGGGCACCGGATCGACCGCGTCGAGCAGGGCGCCGGCACCGCGCAACGCGGCGACGTAGGACTCGAGGAACATGTCGGCCGCCGACGGTGCACCAGCCGCGTCACCGAGAATGGCGTCCGCGCGACGCAGCAACATGCGGGCGCGGGCGTGCGTGCGCGACGGCGCCGCGGAGGCGTCGAACGAGACCACCGTGCCGTTCGTCATCGTCTCACCACCCTCCGTGCGGTCTGCAGAGCTGCGGCGTGCCGCAGTGTGACCACCCGTGCTCCGAGCCATTGCGCTACCTCCCTCTCCGACACGTGAACCGATCGGCGTCCCACGTCCTTCTCAACACCGTCGGCCTGTCGGTTACTCCCCTGAGCGGGCCGATCGAGCGCGATGTAAGCATGGAGGTCGGACATGTTCTCCGGACCGTCTCGCGCGATCGACCCGATGTCGGGCCGATCGACCCGAGGTCGATTCGTTCGAACGCGTGTTCGATGACTTCACTGTAGCGCGGACGTCCGACACGATGCGAGGGATCGAGGTGAGTACCGTTCACGACGCCCGAGGCGGCCCCTCCGACGAGGGCATTCGTCTGATCGAACTCACCCCGCAGGACATGCGCCGACGGTTGACCGAAGCCCTGTCCGTCTACGTCGCCGCGATGGGCTACCCGCGCGGAACCGAGTTGCATCGGGCGCCGATGTGGGCGGAGCACATCCTGCGGCCGGGGTGGGGCGCGGTGGGAGGAGTCTCACACGACGACCACCTGGTGGCGATCGCCTACTGCTATCGCGGAGCGCCACATCAGTGGTGGCATCAGCAGGTCCGCGACGGGATGCGACGAGCGGGGTGGTCCGCCGAGAACGCCGAGCGGGTCCTCTCGGACTACGTCGAGTTGACCGAGCTGCACGTCTCCCCCGAGGCTCAGGGGCACCGTCTCGGCGAACGGCTCCTGCTCGCCCTCATGGCGGGCCGCCGGGAGAGTTCCGTGCTGCTCTCCACCCCCGAGGTCACCGGCGAGGACAATCGAGCATGGCGTCTCTACCGGCGGACGGGGTTCCAGGACGTCGTGCGCCGATTCCACTTCGCCGGGGACGCCCGACCCTTCGCGGTGCTCGGCCGCGAATTACCCCTGACACCCGGGACCGGACTCGGTCTCGACACCACCACAGAAGAGGGGCCGACCACGTGATCGATGCCGCCGTCGTCGGATCGGGTCACAACGCACTCGTCTCCGCCGCCTACCTGACCGATGCCGGATGGTCCGTCCGCGTCCTCGAACGAGACACCGTCGTCGGAGGCGCGGCCTCCACGGTCGAGCGCTTCCCCGGCCACAAGGTGGATCGGGGCTCGTCCGCGCACATCATGATCCGGCAGACCGGCATCATCGAGGAGTTGCGTCTCGCCGATCACGGCCTGCGCTATCTCGACTGCGACCCGTGGGCGTTCGCGCCGCCTCCGCCCGGCACCGACGAGCCGGGCATCGTGTTCTCCGTGGACCTGGACGCCACCTGTGCCTCGATCGAGGCGGCGTGCGGACGCAAGGACGCGGACGCGTACCGCGCGTTCGTCGCACTGTGGGGGCCCCGCAGCGCACGTGTCATGACGTCGTTCGGGAGTCCGCCCACCGGGAGGGCTCTGCTGTCCTCCTTCTGGGGCATGGACGCGAGCGACGGTGCGGCGGCCCTGTCCCGCGAGTTCCTCGCGTCGGGCGACTCGCTTCTGAACCGGTGGTTCGACAGCGAGCGCCTGAAAGCGGCTCTCGCGTGGTTCGGCGCCCAGTCCGGTCCGCCGATGTCCGAGCCCGGCACGGCCCCGATGGTGGCCTTCAACGCTCTGATGCACACGACCCCGCCCGGCCGCGCCGTCGGCGGCAGTGGCGCGCTGAGCGTCGCGCTGCAGACGAAGATCGAGGCCGACGGAGGCACCGTCACCCTCGGTGACGCCGTCGTGTCGGTCACGCGTGTCGGAGACGGATGGTCGGTCCGCACCGCGAGTGGCGAGGAGGTGCGCGCACGCACGGTCATCGCCGGGTGCCACATCCTGACCACGCTCGACCTCCTCGACGCCGGCGGTTTCGACACGGCGACGACGGAGTCGTGGCGACGGCAGATCGACGTGGGGCCGGGCATCGGCATGGTGGTCCGCGCATCGACGTCGTCGTTGCCGCAGTATCCCGGCGCTCCCGGCGTCGAGTCGTCCAGCCGCGGACTGCAACTGCTGGTACACGACCGGGCCCAGCTCCGTCGGGCGCACGGAGCGGCATCGGCAGGCGATCTCCCGCCGGCGCCGGTGGTGCTGGCCATGAGCTTCAGCGCGGTCGACCCGTCGATCGCGAAGCCCGGCGAACACCAGGTCTCGCTGTGGTCGCAGTGGCACCCGTACCGACTGGCCGACGGTCGGAGCTGGCGAGGTGGCAGCCCCGAGGTGGCGGAACTCGAAGGTGATCGGATCGTCGCCGAGGTGGACAAGTACGCCCCCGGCTTCGCCGACAGCATCCTGCAACGGCACACCCAGTCCCCGTGGGACCTCGAACAGGAACTCGGGCTCATCGGGGGCAACGTGATGCACGTCGAGATGTCACTGCACCAGATGATGATGTGGCGCCCCATGCCGGCGCTCGCGGACATGACCGTGCCCGGAGCCCCGTCGTTCTTCCTGACCGGCGCCTCGATGCACCCCGGCGGCGGTGTCTCCGGATCCAGCGGCCGCAGTGCCGCCCGGCTCGCGATCGCCGAACGCGCGGGCAGCCCTCTGAAGCGCGTGGCGTCGCGTCTGGGCGCCGCTCTCCCGGGCCGCCGATGAGGTCGGGAGACACTCTCCGCGCGTCGGGGCGAGCCACACCCGTCGCGGTGGGCTTCGCCGTCGCGGCCGTCCTCGCGCAGATCAGTTACCCGCTCGTCTCGGGCGGCGTCAAGGACGCCGTGACGTTCTGTGTCGTCGCTCTGCTCGCCGCCGCCTGCGTCACGCACGCGGCGAGCGCACGCGGGGCCGGGTGGGCCACGCTCATGGTGCTGCTCACCGCCGGGATCGGCCTGACGGCCGAGATCATCGGCACGCGAACCGGCATGCCCTTCGGGTGCTACGAGTACGCGCAGGACCGCATCGGACCCTCCCTGGCCCACGTGCCGGTGGTGGTTCCGTTCGCCTGGACGGCCGGCCTGTACCCGGTGTGGTGCGCCGCCACCGTCGTCGCGCAGCGGATGCGCCGACCGGTGCCCACCCGCGTGGGACTCACGACCGTCGGCGTCGTGGGGTGGGATCTGTATCTCGACCCTCAGATGGTGGCCGACGGTCAGTGGACCTGGTGCAGTCCCTTCGCTTCCTTGCCCGGGCTCGACGGCATCCCGTGGACCAACTATGTGGGATGGCTGCTCGTCGCGGCGCTCATGGCCGTCGCCATGGAGGTCCTGGGGCGGTCACCGATGCGCACGCCCACGGTGAGCCCGCTGGTGCCGTGGGGGCTGTTCGTGTGGACGTGGCTCGGCTCCGCTCTCGCCCATGCGGTCTTCCTGCCGGACCTCGGTTGGTCCGCTCTGTACGGCCTCGTCGCCATGGGCGTCGTCGGTGTCCCCTTCCTCCTCGCCCTGTCCCGACCCCGGTCGGACATCGCTCGCGACGCGCCACGCCGCGCCGACCGACCCGTTCACTGACGGTGTCGCGGCGGCCTGGCACGATGACCGCTGTGCCCCACCCCGCTGCTCCTCGCACGTCGCCGCGCGTTTCCGTACCGCGCCGCGTGGTCTCCGTCCTCGTGCTCGCCCTGCTGACGGTTCCGCTGCTGGCCGGGTGCCTCCGGGCACAGGTGTCCATGGGCGTGTCCTCGAACGACAGGGTGTCCGGCCGCATCGTCGCCGCGACGGTGCCGACGGCCGAGGGTGACACCGGACCAGGCATGGAGGTCCCCGACAGCCTGGGCAGCAAGATCCGGGTGCAGCCGTACGACTCGGACGGGTACGTCGGCAGCGAGGCGCTGTTCAGCGACCTCACGTTCGGTGACGTGCAGCAGCTCGCGGCACTGTCCGACCAGTCGGTCGGCCTCTACCAGCTGTCCTTGGTCCGCGCGGGTGACCTCGTCACTCTCGCCGGCCAGGTCGATCTGAGCTCCGTACCCGCCGAGGGCAGCGACGTGCAGTTCACCATCGCCTTCCCCGCCCGTGTCACCACCACCAACGGCGCCCGCGAGGGCGACAACGTGGTGTCCTGGAAGCTCCCCGCCGGCGAGCGCAGCACCCTGCGCGCCGAGGTGCGCTACTCGGATCCGAACACGCGCAGCTTCGCCGGGTGGGCCGGCATCGTCTTCGGTGTCACCGTGGGTATCGCGGCCATCGTCGGCGGCATGGCCTACGTCGCCCGCGACGCTTCCGGCGGACGCCGACGCGATGCGGAGTCGGCCGGCCGCCGGTGACCGCCCGGCGCCGAGCCCGGAACGCGGTCCGAGTCGGCTCTCTCGCCTCGATCGCCACCGCGGGCATCGCCCTGATCAACGCCGCGACCGCACCCCGCGTGCTGCCCTCGTCCGCGGCGACGGTGCGGGCCGGTGAGCGCATCACGGTCTGCATTCCTGCCCGTGACGAGGCAGACCGTCTCCCCGACCTGCTGCGGGATCTGCTGGCTCAGCGCTCCCGGTCCGCGATGACCGTGCTCGTGCTGGACGACGACTCGTCCGACGGGACCGCGGACGTCGCCCGGGCCGTCGTGGGGGACGATCCGCGTTTCCGGATCCTGGCGGGCCGCACCACCGAGCCGGCCGACGCGCCGGGAATGGGCAAGTCCCTCGCCTGCCTCGACCTCGGCCGCCGCGCGCTCGCGACCACCGATCCGACCCTCGTCGTCTTCCTCGACGCGGACGTGCGATTGCATCCCGATGCACTGGACGCCGCCGCGTCCGTTCTCCGCGAGCACGACGTGGCCATGCTCTGCCCGTGGCCCGCGGAGACGGCGGTGACGACGATCGAGCGGGTCGTCCAGCCTCTGCTGTCGTGGTCGTGGTCGGTGACCCTCCTCGTCCGGGCCGCCAATCGAGGCCGTCGGCCGTCGATGGGCGTGGCCAACGGGCAGTTCCTCGTGCTCGACGCACCGTCCTACCGCGTGGTCGGCGGACACGAGTGCACACGCTTCGCGGTGGCCGACGATCTGACGCTGGTGCGGCACGTCCGCTCCCGCGGTCTCCCGACGGCAGTGGCGTACGGCGGGCGCGTCGCGACGTGCCGCATGTACACCGACGCCGCGCAGGTGCGTGCCGGTCACGCGAAGTGGCTCTGGTCCCAGTTCGGCGGCGCTGCAGGCACTCTCGCCGTCTCGGCGATCGCCACAGCCGTATGGATTCTGCCACCGATCGCGATGGCCGCGCGCGGATCGACCCGCCGGTGGGGAGTCGCCGGGTACCTGGCGGGATGGGTGTCGCGCATCGCTGCGCGGCGCGCGGAGGGCAGCGACGACTCGCTGGCCCGCGACGTCGTCACCTCGGCGCTGCACCCACTGTCCATCGCGGCGGGCTCGGCGCTGCTGGCCTCATCGGACCGGGGACGCCGCCAGGGCACTCTCGTGTGGAAGTCGCGCGTTCTGGCCACCCGGCACTGATCCGGTACCGATCCCACCCGTGCCCTCCGGAACCGGGCGGGCGAGCCCGAGATTGCCGACGACCTCACTGGTGGCCTTCGCGAAGTTCAGCGTGATGAAGTGCAGGCCGGGGGCGCCCTCGGCGATCAGTCGCTCCCCCATCTCGGTGGCGATCTCGATGCCCACCGCGCGCACGGCGGCCCGGTTCTCGTCCGGGTCGGACCCGGCCGCGGCGGACAGGCGCTTCTCGACGGATGCGGGCAGCGCAGATCCCGACAGCTCCATCGCACGCTTGACGCTGCGCAGCGACGTGATGGGCATGATCTCGGGGATGATCGGCTTGGCGCCCTGCTCCGGATCGAACGCGGCGACACGGTCACGCAGGCGGAGATAGTCCTCGACGTCGAAGAACATCTGGGTGATCGAGTACTCGGCGCCCGCACGCAGTTTCGCGACCAGATGGCGGGTGTCGTGGTCGAGATCGGGCGCGCGGTGATGTCCCTCGGGGAACGACGCGACACCGACGTGGAAGTCGCCCAGCTCGCAGACCAACCGCACCAGTTCCTCCGCGTACTCGACGCCGTCCGGATGCTTCTCCCACGGACCCAGCGGATCGCCGGGAGGGTCGCCGCGCAACACGAGAATGTTGGAGATGCCGCGGTCCGCGTAGGCCCCGACCATCGCGCGCAGCTCGGTGCGGCTGTGCCCCACGGCCGTGAGGTGGGCCACGGGCAGCAGGTTGGTGACCTCCGCCAGCTCGCCGGTGACCCGCACCGTGCGATCACGCGTGGATCCGCCCGCCCCGTACGTCATGGACACGAAGGCGGGATGCATCTGCTCGAAGGTGCGCACGGCACGCCACAGGCGGTCCTCGGCGGCCTCGTCGCGAGGAGGCGAGAACTCGACGGAGAACGGAACACTCCCGTGCGCCGCGGAATTCAACCGGTCGATCACCGACGGAGTGCGGCTGACCCGCGCGCGGGAGGATTCGTCTGTCACGCCTCACAGCATAGATTCCCGCGCCGACCTGCTCGGGCCCCCAGGTCGTCCGCACCGGCGCCGTGTCCGAATACCCGGATAGAGTCGGGGGTGCCAGGACGCTGCGCCCGAGACCCGACCGCATCCCGACCGACTGCCCGCGGACACCGTCCGCCGCCCCGAACACCGGAGGAAACTCTGTCCGCCGCACCGCACAGCCCCGCCGCCCACCGACCGCTCGACGTGGAGTCCGCCGCGGACGACCGTGATCAGTGGCCGCTGGGGACGTTCGTCGATGCGGTCGAGACGTCCCTGCGCGATTTCGTCGCGACGCAACAGGCCACGGTCGACTCGGTCGGTCCCATCTACACCGACGCCGTGGCAGAGCTCACCTCCTTCGTCTTCCGCGGCGGCAAGCGGATCCGCCCCGCTTTCGCGTGGACGGGCTTCCTGGGTGCGGGCGGCGATCCGCACGCCGCCGAGGCCGACGCCGTCCTCGACGTGTGCTCCGCCCTCGAATTCGTTCAGGCGTGCGCGCTGGTGCACGACGACATCATCGACGCGTCCTCGACCCGTCGCGGATTCCCCACAGTCCACGTCACCTTCGCCGAACGGCACCGCGCGGCCGGGTGGCGCGGGAACTCGGACAAGTTCGGCGAGTCGGTCGCGATCCTGCTGGGCGACATCGCGCTCTGCTGGGCCGACGATCTCGTCCGCGCGGCGGCACTGGACTCCGCCACGTCGGCACGCCTCGCTCCGGTGTGGTCCGCGATGCGCACCGAGGTGCTCGGCGGGCAGCTGCTCGACATCGCCGTGGAGGCCAGTGGAGACGATTCCGTCGAGGCCGCGCTCCAGATCGACCGCTACAAGACGGCGGCCTACACGGTGGAACGCCCTCTCCTCATCGGCGGCACGCTCGCCGGCGCCGGCCCCGACCTGCTGGAGGTCTACAGCACGTTCGGTGCGGACATCGGCATCGCCTTCCAGCTGCGGGACGACCTGCTGGGAGTGTTCGGGGATCCGTCCGTGACCGGCAAGCCGTCCGGCGACGATCTGCGTGAGGGCAAGCGGACGGTGCTCCTCGCCGCAGCCCTGGACGCGGCGGACGAACGCGATCCCGCCACCGCGGCTGCTCTACGCGCGGGAATCGGCACGGACCTCTCCGAGGCTGCCGTCGACGACCTGCGTGCGCACATGATCGATCTCGGTGCCGTCGACGACGTCGAGCGCCGCATCACCACACTGACCGACAGCGCCCTGGCGGCGCTGAACGCGTCCGATGTCACCGAGGACGCCAAGAGGCGGCTCACGGCCATGGCCTACACCGCCACCAGGAGAACCTCATGACGCATGCCACCGTGTCCGGACCCACCGATCACGTGATCGTCGTGGGCGCCGGTCTGTCCGGCCTCGCCGCGGCGCTCCACCTCCGCGGCACCGATCGCGAGGTCACCGTGATCGAGAAGTCCGACACCGTCGGCGGCCGGGTGGGTTCCGTCGCGGCGCCGGGCTACCGCATCGACACGGGCGCGAGCGTTCTCACGATGCCCGACCTGATCGATCAGGCGCTCGCCGCGGTGGGTGCGACCCGCGAGTCCACCACGCCTCCCCTGCGTCTGACACCGTTGCATCCGGCGTACCACACCCGTTTCGCCGACGGCACCACCATCGACGTCCACTCCGATCCCGAGCGGATGATCGCGGAGGTCGGCGAGAAGTGCGGGCCGGACGAGGCTCGGCGCTACCGCACGCTCCGCGCGTGGATCGGATCGATGTTCGACGCGGAGTTCGACCGCTACATCGACGACAACTTCGACTCACCGCTCGACCTCGTGGGCGAGCGCAGGGCGCGAGCGAACACGCTGACCCTGCTGCGTCTCGGGGGGTTCGGAAAACTCGGAAAGCGGATCGACAAGCTCATCGACGACCCGCGACTGCGCCGCATCTTCACCTTCCAGGCTCTCTACGCCGGTGTCGCGCCCGCCAAAGCTCTCGGGGTCTACTCCGCGATCTCGCACATGGACACGTCGTTGGGTGTGTCGTTCCCGGACGGCGGAATGCAGTCGATCGCGAACGCGATGGCCGACGCGTTCGTGAGTGCGGGTGGCACGCTGCTGCTCTCCACCGGCGTGGCCGCCATCGAGAAGGGCGGGACCCGCGCTCGCGCGGTGGTGACCGAGAACGGCGAGCGGCACACGTGCGACTCCCTGATCCTCACGCCGGATCTCCTGGTGACGGATCGCCTTCTCGCCACCGCCGGCATCACGGTGCGCCGCAAGATCCGGGCGTCACCGTCCTGTGTCGTGGTGCACGGCCGCGTGCCGGTGGACGTCACCGCGCGGTGGTCGTCCCGCTCGCACCACGTCATCGACTTCGGGCACAACTGGAACGAGACGTTCGAGGAGCTCACCGCCTCGCGCGGGCGCGGCACACTCATGTCGGACCCGTCGTTGCTCATCACCCGGACCTCGCTGACCGATCCGGCTCTGCGCGTCACGCACGACGGCGTCGAGCAGGAGCCCATCTCGATCCTCGCGCCCTGCCCCAATCTCGACAGCGCGCCGTTGGACTGGTCCGCCATCACCGACCCCTACGTGCGGGAGATCCTGCTCGAGATGGATCGCCGCGGTTACACCGGCGTGTCCGAGCACCTCGAGATCGACCACATCGACACGCCGGCCACCTGGCTCGCGCAGGGGATGGTCGCGGGAACCCCGTTCTCGGCGTCGCACATCTTCCGCCAGACCGGCCCGTTCCGGCGCCGCAACCTGGTCAAGGGCATCGACAACGTCGTCCTCGCCGGGTGTGGGACCACCCCCGGAGTGGGTGTGCCGACGGTGTTGATCTCGGGTCGACTGGCCGCCGAACGCATCGATCCGTCCGTGCGTCGCTCGGCCCGTGTGGCCGTCTGACGGCGGGCCGGTTCGTCTTCCGGTCCGGAGCCTCTAAACTCACGTGAGTTCAGCCCGGCTTCCGCACGGTCGCCGGCATGTCGCGTCTTCCGGGGAGGAACATGACGACGTCCTCCCCACTCCGGGCCGCGGACGCCACCGACGAGTCGTCGTGGCGATCGACACGACGGTTCTTCGGGGGACGCGCCGGCCGCGCCACGTTGGTGGGTCTGGCCGGGTCCGCGCTCATCACTTTCGGCGGTTTCGGCTCGGGTGCCGTGCGCCGTCGTGACCCGCTGCTCGAGGCGATGCACCTGTCCTGGCTCCGCTTCGGGCACGGACTCGTGTTGTCGACCGTCATGGTGTGGATCGGCGTGCTGCTCATGATCGCCGCGTGGGTCCGTCTCGGACGCGCCACTCTCGGTCACCG
Organism: Rhodococcus sp. SORGH_AS_0301; assembly: GCF_030818285.1. NCBI lineage: Bacteria > Bacillati > Actinomycetota > Actinomycetes > Mycobacteriales > Nocardiaceae > Rhodococcus > Rhodococcus sp. SORGH_AS_0301. Next base: position 1,249,515 of record NZ_JAUTAC010000002.1, on the reverse strand, counting down.
GACCACGGTGCGGCAGCTGCGCTGGGTGGTGCCGCTCTGGATCGCGCCGCTCCTGCTCGCGGTCCCGATGTTCAGCCGCGACGCGTACTCCTACCTCGCACAGGGCGCCCTCCTCCGGGACGGGTTCGACCCGTACGCCGTCGGTCCCGTCGCCAATCCCGGTGTGCTGCTGGACAACGTGAGCAACGTCTGGACCACCACCACCGCGCCCTACGGCCCGCTGTTCCTCCTGCTGGGCGAGGGCATCACCTCGCTCACGGGCGACAACGTGATCGCCGGGACGATGCTCCTGCGCCTGACCATGCTGCCGGGGCTCGCCCTCACCATGTGGGCAGTTCCCCGCATCGCCCGACACTTCGGCGCGGATCCTGCCGTGGCCCTGTGGCTCGCCGTGCTCAATCCCCTGGTCCTGATCCACCTGATCGGCGGCGTCCACAACGAGATGCTCATGGTCGGTCTCATGACGGCCGGCATCGCCGCCGTCCTCGACCGGCACCACGTCGCCGGGATGGGGCTCGTCGCGGTCGCCGTGGCGATCAAGGCCACCGCGGGCATCGCGCTGCCCTTCCTGGTGTGGATCTGGATGCTCCACGAGCGCGACCGGCTCCGCACCGAGAACGAGGCGCGGGCCGAGCGTGGTGACCCGCCGCGACGCCAGCACGTCCTGCTGGTGTTCGCGAAGACCGCAGGTATCGGTTTCGCCGTGTTCGTCGCGGTGTTCGTCGTCGCGTCCCTGGTGGCCGGCGTCGGCATCGGCTGGCTGACGGCGCTCTCGGGCTCGGCCAAGATCATCAACTGGCTCTCGCTGCCGACCATCCTCGCCCACCTGGTCACGGTCTTCACCGGGTGGTTCACGGGCGCTCGGCTCGGCCCCGTGCTCGAGGTGACCAGGATGCTGTGCGCGGTGGCTCTGGCCGCGATCCTGGCCGCGGCGTGGTGGCGATCGCGCCACTCGGAGCGCGGCGCACTGCTGGGCATCCTCGTGTCGCTGGTGGCCATCGTGATCCTGTCCCCGGCCGCTCTCCCCTGGTACTACTCGTGGCCTCTCGCCGTCGCCGCGGGTCTCACCATGTCGGCGACCACTCTGACCGTGCTGGTCGGCCTGTCCGCCTGGCTCATGTTGGTGTTCCAGCCGGACGGGTCCATCGGTCTATACACGTTCCCGCACGTCGTGCTGGCGACGTTCGCCGCAGTGGTCGCCGCGCTGTCGCTCCGGACGGTCGATCCCCTCCGCCTGCGGGCCGTCACACACCCGGAGCACGAGAACACGTTCGTCCCGGCCCCGCGCGTCCGCGCCGAGACCGCCCGCCCGGACCAGCCCCGTCCGGACCAGCCCAGCCAGGAGTTGACCGAGTGACCGATCTTCCCGAGGCCTACGCGCTGTGCCGGGACGTGGCAGCCGAACACGGTAAGACGTACTTCCTCGCCACCCGCCTGCTGCCGACCGACCGTCGGCCCGCGGTGCACGCGCTGTACGCGTTCGCACGCATGGTCGATGACATCATCGACGTCGACATGATCGCCGAGCGCGGCGACGACACGGCGGTCGCACTCGACCTGGCGCTGCTCACCCGCATCGAGGAGCGACTGAACGAGGGTCTCGCCTCGACCATCGCCCCGCCGACGTCGGTCCCGCCCGGACCCGACCGGCGCAACGAGCTGATCCTGGCGGCCCTGTTCGACACCGCACGTCGCTACGACATCCCGTCCGAGTACTTCACTGCCTTCATGACATCGATGCTGATGGACGTACCGCACTCGGCGATCTACAAGGATCGCTACGCCACCATGGACGAGTTGTCGACGTACATGTACGGCTCCGCCGCCGTGATCGGGCTGCAGATGCTCCCCGTCCTCGGCACCGTGTGTCCGGTCGAGGAAGCCCGCCCGACGGCGTCCGCTCTCGGCGAGGCCTTCCAGGTCACGAACTTCGTTCGCGACGCGGGCGAGGATCTCGCGCGCGACCGCATCTATCTGCCCGGCGACGTGCTCACCGCCTACGGCGTCGACGAGGACCTGCTGTGGTGGTGCCGCCGTACGGACTCCGTCGATCCGAGGGTCCGCCGCGCTCTAGCCGACATCATCGCCACCACCCGCGCGCTCTACCGCACCGCCGAGCCCGGCATCGCCCTGCTGGAACCGCGGGCGCGCGAGGGCATCCGGGTCGCGTTCGCGCTGTACCAGGACATCCTCGAGGCCGTGGAGAACGACGGGTACCGGTCGTTGTCCGTCCGCTCTCGCGTGGGCACTCCTCGGCGCGCTCGTGTCGCCGCGACCGCGGCCGGTCGAGGTCTTCTCGTCAGAGCCGGAGAACGGCTCCCGCGGCCCGGGTCACGCGCCGCCTGATCCGATCGAGCGCTAGAAGGCCATGGCCTGGGCGCGGCGGATGATCTCGCGGGCGTGGTCGCCGCGCAGCACGTCGGCCGGCATGCCTGGCAGACTGTCGTCCGGGGTGAAGAGCCACCGCAGAATCGACGGGTGGTTGTAGCCGCCGTCGAGCAGAACCGCGATCGCACCGGCGAGGTACTTGATCGGCTCGCCGTCCTCGCCGACGAACTTCGCGGGGATCGAGACCACTCGATCGCGGCGCACCGCGATCAGCTTGTGCTCACGCACCATCTGGTAGAGCTTCGTCACGGGGACGCCCATGATCTCGGCGGCGTCGGGAATCGCGATCACGGCCTCGTCGGCAGGCAGGACGTCGTCGCAGTAGGGAATGGCACTCACGCGGTCAAAGGTAGTCACGGCCCGCCGCCAGGACAATTCGCCGACGCCCGCCTCCCGCGCCGTGTTCCCGCACACGTGACTGCTACCTCACGCGTCACACTGGCTACCATCGAATGATCGGCATCGATCGATGCGAGAACACGACAGGAGAGTGGACGCAGGTGACAACGTCAGGTCCGTCGCTGCTCGGCGCGCTGCTGGACCGTCGTTACCGCGTCGACGCGCCGATCGCCCGCGGCGGTATGTCCACGGTCTACCGGGGGTCTCGACCTGCGTCTGGACCGGCCCGTGGCCATCAAGATCATGGATCCCCAGTTCGCCGCCGACCCCGAGTTCGTGCGTCGCTTCGAGTTCGAGGCGCGCGCGGTCGCCCGGCTCAGCCACCCGGGTCTGGTCGCCGTCCACGATCACGGTCGCGACGGTCAGCACGCCTTCCTGGTCATGGAACTGGTCGAGGGCGGCACGCTGCGCGAGTTGCTCCGCGAACGCGGTCCCATGCCCCCGCACGCCGTCGCCGCCGTTCTCCAACCCGTACTCGACGGACTCGCGGTCGCGCACCGCGGTGGCCTCGTGCACCGCGACGTCAAACCGGAGAACGTGCTGATCTCCGACGCGGGCGAGGTCAAGATCGCCGACTTCGGTCTGGTGCGCGCCGTGGCCGCGTCGACGACGACGTCCAACAGCGTCATCCTCGGCACTGCCGCCTACCTCTCCCCCGAACAGGTGACCACCGGATCGGCCGACGCGCGCAGCGACGTGTACTCGGCGGGCATCCTGCTCTTCGAACTGCTGACCGGACGCACGCCGTTCCAGGGAGACACCTCCCTCTCGATCGCGTACCAGCGCATCGAGAACGACGTTCCGCCGCCGAGCTCGGTGATCGCAGGGGTGCCGCCCCACTTCGACGCACTGGTGCGCGACGCGACGGCGCGGCGGCCCGAGGAGCGGTTCCGCGACGCCGGCACGATGGGCGACGCGGTGCGCTCGGTCACCAGGACCCTCGCTCTGCCCCACTATCGGGTGCCGTCCCCGTCGCGGTCGGCCGAGCATCTGAGCGCCGAGACGCTGAACGCTCCGCGCCCCTACGCTCCGCAGGCTCCGCGTACTCCGGAGACGGAGATCGTGTCGGTCCCCGCGGACGACTTCTCCGCCGCCTCCGACCGCGGGCAGCCGTCCACCGGCGGCGTTCAGCACACGCGGATGGTGACCACCGCGACTCCCCGCGGCGCCGACGAACCGCGGTCCACCGCCGCCGAGCCGGTGGACCGAAAAGCCTTCGCGTTCCCGGACTTCGACGCGGACAAGCGCAGGTCGCGTCGAGTCGCACTCACGTGGCTCGCGATCGTCGTGATCGTGGCGGTCCTGCTCGGCACCGTCGGCTGGTGGGCCGGGTCCGGCCGCTTCACCGCGGTGCCGGCCATCGACGGGCTCGACCGATCCACCGCCGTCTCCGCCATCGAGGCGGCCGATCTCTCGGCGACCGTCGAGGGCCGCTACACCGACAGCGATCCCGTGGACCGATTACTCGGAACCGATCCTCCCGCAGGGTCACGGATCGCCCGGGGCGAGACCGTGACCCTTCTCGTTTCTCAGGGCAGGCCCACCGTTCCGGCCCTCGGGAACGCGGACTCGACCACGGTGGAGGCGGCACTGCGGGAGCGGACGTTCGTCCCCGTGGACGGCGGTGACGCCTTCAGCAGCGCCGCACCCGTCGGTGCGGTCGCCGCACTCGACCCCGCGCCCGGGACGGTCCTGCCGGTGGGCAGCGAGGTCCGGGTGGTGACCAGCAAGGGCGCTCCCCCCGTCGACGTTCCCGACGTCCGGGGCGAGACGGAGCAGCAGGCGCGCGCAGAACTCGATCGGGTCGGCATCACCGTGGCGACGGTGGACTCCGTCTTCGACGAGGACGTCGACGGTGGCCGTGTCATCGGGACCGACCCGGCGAGCGGCACGTCCGTGACCGCGGGATCGACCGTCACGCTGCGGGTGTCGACGGCCGTGGAGGTGCCCTCGATGCTCGGACGTACCGTCGGCTCGGCGCGGTCGGAACTCGAACGCCTGGGGCTCACCGTGGTGGTGCGCCAGGTCGCGCAGACGGATCGCTCGCTCGTCATCGCCCAGTCGCCCGGTCAGGGCGACCGAGTGCAGAAGGGCAGCACGGTCACTCTGACCGCGCTGCCCTGAGTTCTGCTCCGGCGATCAGCCGCGCAGCATCTCCGCGACGAGGAAGGCCAGCTCGAGGGACTGCTGCGTGTTCAGTCGCGGGTCGCAGGCCGTCTCGTACCGTCCGGACAGATCGAGGTCCGAGATGTCCTGGGCGCCGCCGAGGCACTCGGTGACGTTCTCACCGGTGAGCTCGACGTGGATGCCACCCGGGTGCGTCCCGAGCTCGTTGTGCACCTCGAAGAAGCCCTGGACCTCGTCGACGATGCGGTCGAAGTGGCGCGTCTTGTAGCCGGTGGACGCCTCGTGCGTGTTGCCGTGCATGGGGTCGCACTGCCAGATGACCTGGTGACCGGTGGCCTGCACCTTCTCGATGATGGGCGGCAGCAGGTCCCGAACCTTGCCGTTGCCCATGCGCGAGATCAGCGTCAACCGGCCGGGCTTGTTGGTCGGGTCGAGCCGCTCGACGTACTCGACGGCCATCTCGGGCGTCGTGCTGGGACCGATCTTCAGTCCGATGGGGTTGGAGACCAGCTCGGCGAACGCGATGTGCGCGCCGTCCAGCTGCCGCGTGCGGTCGCCGATCCACAGGAAGTGTGCCGACAGGTCGTAGAGCTTGGCGTGCTCGTCGTCGTTGTCCAGACGCAGCATCGCGCGCTCGTAATCGAGCACGAGCGCCTCGTGAGAGGCGTAGATGGTGGCCTGGTGCAGGTTCGGATCCGTGACGCCGCACGCGTCCATGAACTTGAGACCGTTGTCGATCTCGGAGGCGAGCTGCTCGTACCGGGCACCGGCCGGCGAGTTCTGCACGAACTCGCGGTTCCAGTCGTGCACCTTGTGCAGGTCGGCCATGCCGGCGCCGGTGAGCGCGCGCACCAGGTTCATCGCGGCGCTGGCGTTGGCGTAGGCGCGGACCAGGCGCGACGGGTCGTGCTGGCGGACGGCGTCATCGGCCACGAGGGAGTTGACCATGTCGCCGCGGTAGGACTTCAGGCCCAGGGCGTCCACGTCGGAGGAGCGGGGCTTGGCGTACTGGCCGGCGATGCGCGCGACCTTCACCACGGGCATCGACGCGCCGTAGGTGAGCACGACGGCCATCTGCAGCAGCGTGCGGATGTTGCCCTTGATGTGGGGCTCGGTGTTGTCGACGAAGGTCTCGGCGCAGTCGCCGCCCTGCAGCAGGAACGCCTCGCCGCGGGCGACGGACGCGAGCTTCTCCGACAGCGCCTCGACCTCGCTGGCGACCGTGATGGGCGGCACGCTCTCGAGGACCTTGCGCATGGCCTCCGCCTGATCGGCGGGCCAGCTGGGCTGCTGCGCCGCCGGCTTGGCCAGCGCCACGTCGAGTTGCTCGCGCATCGACTCGGGCAGCGGGGGAAGCTCGGGCAAGCGTTCGATCGGAACGTCGACAGTCCAGTTCACGCGTACAGAGTAGTCGCCCGCTCCGACGGCCGGGACCAGCGGTGTGTCACTCCCGACCGGACCACGCTCTCGCGGCCTCGACGGCCCGGAACTTCGCGAGATTGTGCCGGGCGTCGGCGAGCGCGTCGTGCGAGTCGTCCGGCACCGGCGGCAGCGCGGGCGACCCGTGCTCCTCCCAGTACTGCTTCAACTCCCGCGTGTACCGCGGCATGATCCGCGGGAGCGCCGTCATCGAACCCCACAGCTGGCACAGCGCGACGTGGTCGTACGCCGCCACCCAGGCCCACATCTCGACGGTCGGTCCGACGGTGCCGTGCGGCGCCGACACGAACTCGAGAATGTCGTCGCGGATGCGGCTGCGCGAGCGCCAGAGCGGCGACGAGAACGGCGGGAGCTTCGGCAGGACGTTGCGGCGGACCCAGGTGCCCGCGCGCTCGGGATCGAACTCCGTGGACACGGCGTAATATTCACGCCCGTCCTCCGCCACGATCCCGATGGACACCAGATCGATCGTGCGGCCGTCCTCGATGAACTCGCAGTCGTAGAAGTAACGCACGTCTGCGAGCCTAGGTCACCGAAAGGATCCACCCCGACCATGACGTGGACTCTGCCGTCCGCCCCTCCCTACACCGGGCCGGGGGCGTCGCTGCCCCGACCGGTCGCCGTGATCGCGAAGGTCGCGGTGTGCGTCGGGCTCGTGGCGGGCATCGCGTTCAACGTGGTCGGTCTGCCCCCGCTGCGGGAGTGGGGTGCGATCTACCGGCTCGACCTCGACGTGTACCGCATCGGTGGCCGCGCTCTGCTCGACGGCGTGAATCTCTACGGAGTCCTGCCGCGCACCTCGGTGAACATCCCGCTGCCGTTCACCTATCCCCCGATGGCCGCGGTGTCCTTCGCGCCGATGGCGGTCCTCCCGCTGCCGGCGGCCTCGTTGATCATGACGGCGATGACGATGATCCTGCTCGCCGTCACGGTGGCGGTGTGCCTGCGCTCTCTGGTGCACCTGTCGGCCGGGACGACGGCGTGGGTCACGGGCGGCATCACCGCGATCGCGTTCGCGCTCGAACCGGTGTGGTCCACCCTCGACTACGGGCAGATCAACGTCGTGTTGATGTGCCTCGTCGTCCTCGACGTCCTGCTGAAGCGCACCCCGTGGCCGCGCGGTCTGCTCATCGGCTTCGTCACGGCCATCAAGCTCACGCCGGCGGTGTTCGTCCTCTACTTCCTGCTGCGCAAGCAGTACCGGGCGGCCGTGGTCACCGGCCTGTCGTTCCTCGGGTTCACGGCACTCGGATTCGTCGCGACGTTCCGCGACTCGGTGCAGTACTGGACCGAGGTGCTGCTCGACTCGGACCGCATCGGCGGGCCGGGGTACATCTCGAACCAGTCCCTCACCGGGATGCTCGCGCGGCTGGGTCTCGCGGACGGCCCGCGGACGATCGTCTGGATCGTGTGCAGCGCCGTCGTGGGGCTGGTGGCCCTCGTCGCGATGCGACGCGCTCTGGCGGCACACGAGTACCTGCTGGCCCTGTGCGTCAATGCCGCTCTGGGCCTGCTGGTCTCACCGGTGTCGTGGTCGCATCACTGGGTGTGGACGGTGCCGATGCTGATGGTCCTGGTGCACGTCGGCGTGACGCGGCGCGCCCCCGCACTGGTGGCCCTCGCCGTGATCGGCGCAGTGCTGCTGCACTATCCGTCGCACTGGCGCCTCGCGCCCGGACGCTGGAACGGCCTGGGCTGGCCCCTGTGGGACCAGATCCAGGCCTCGTCCTACGTGTGGTGGGGACTGGTGTTCGTGATCGCGGTGGCGGCGGTGCCGCTGCGCGATCGACGCAGTCCCGAGCGCCCCGGGGTGACCGCCGAGGCGGTCTGACTCAGCCCGCGCGGGTGTCGGGGATGCGCGCGGCCTCGGTCGACGGAGCCGGATCCACCACGGGGGTGGGCGTCTTCTTCATGCTCGCCGCGTACACGTCGACGTACTGCTGACCACTGAGCTTCATGAGCTCGTACATCACCTCGTCGGTGACGGCGCGCTCGACGAACCGGTTGCCGGCCATGCCCTCGTACCGCGAGAAGTCCAGCGGCTTACCGAACTTCACGCCGAGCTTGGTGGGGCGCGGAATCCGCGAGCCGATGGGATTCATCTTCGCGGTGCCGATCATCGCGACCGGAATCACCGGGACGCCGCTCTCGAGAGCCAGACGCGCCATACCCGTCTTGCCCTTGTAGAGCCGATCGTCCGGCGAGCGCGTGCCCTCCGGGTAGATACCCAGCACCTTGTTCTTCGCCAGCACGCGCAGTCCCGCGTCGAGCGCGTCCTGCGCGGCGGAGGCACCGGTGCGATCGATCGGGACCTGTCCCGCCGACGAGAAGAACCACTTCTGGAAGCGGCCCTTGAGGCCCTTGCCGGTGAAGTACTCGCTCTTCGCGAGGAACGTGATGCGACGCGGCACGACCAGGCACGCGTAGAACGAATCGAACACCGCCTGGTGGTTGCTGGCGAGAATCACCGGCCCGTCGTCGGGGATGTTCTCCAGGCCCTCCACGCGAGGACGGCCCATCACCTGCAACACCGGCCCGAGAAGGACGTACTTGAATATCCAGTACCACATGCCCGACATGCCTTTCTCGAAGTACCCGCGACCCGCACCGCGATGCCCGCGGCCCGCTCGGACATCTCGTGGGCGTAACTGTACCGGGGCTTTATGACACCAGCCACAGTTCGAGCGTCAGCTCGGACACATCTCACACCGCCGTCATCACCCGGCCATCGGCCGGACACGAATCCCTCCGCCGAGGCGGTCAGGCGCGTGCCGCGCCCACCTCGACGCGCGCCAGCTCGGCCGCGCCGATCATGCCCGCGGCCTCCCCCAACTGGGTTCCGCGTATCCGGGCGAGGGGCCGGTGGCCGGCGCCCGTGATCTGCGCGGCGTAGTGCTCACGGGCGGTGTCCAGGAACAGCGCGGACGACGTGGCGACGCCGCCGGCGATGACCATGCGGTCGGGGTCGTAGACGTCCGACACCAGCGCCAGACCGATGCCGAGCCACCGTGCGAACTCGGACATCGTCTCGATGGCCACCAGGTCACCGTCCTGCGCGGCGTTGGCGATGCGTCGACCGGTGAGGGATCCGGGATCGAGGAAGGCCTCACGCGCGAGCACCGTCGATCCCCGCGGGTTGGCGGCGAGGAGCTCGATCGCCGTGTCCACCAACGCGGTCCCGCTGCAGTAGCGCTCCCAGCAGCCGCGCTTGCCGCACGCGCACTGACGCCCGTCGGGAACCACCTGCAGGTGGCCGAGTTCCGGCGCGATGCCGTAGCTGCCGCGGTAGAGCTTGCCGTCGATGAGGAGTGCGGCGCCGATGCCGGTGCCGATCGCGATCATGACGACGTTCCCACCGCCCGCGGCCGCACCGAAGCGGTGTTCCGCCCACGCGGCGGCGTTGGCGTCGTGCTCGAGGATGACCGGGATGCCGAGGCGTTCCGTCATCTCCCGCGCGACCGGGCGGTTCACCCACGGCAGGTGGGGGGCGAAGCGCACGACGGTGCGGTCGGAGTTGATGAACCCGGCGACGGCGAGACCGACGGCCGCGATGTCGTGGCGGCTCGCGAGTTCGCGCACGGCCCGGTCGATGCCGTTCTCGAGTGCGCGGGAGGACTGCGGCGTGGGCGCCTGGGTGGAGTCGAGCACCTGACCGTCGACGTCGACCACCGACGCGCGGATGCTGGTGCCGCCCACGTCGATGCCGATGGTCAGAGGCCGGCTGGACCGGGACTGGGCGCTCACGTCTGCGGCATCCTCACGTGGTGGCGGGCGACCGGTGTCACCGGTCGCGATCGGGTCTGCGTGCCGGGTCGGGTTCACGCGTCCTGGTCACCGTAATCGGCTGATAGCTCGCGGGGCGAACGACGGGTGGCGCAGCGCCCTCCGGCGCGTCGGCTCGTTCCGCGTCGCCGGGCGTGTGTCGCCCCGAACCGTGGGTCTGCAGGAAGTCCCGGAGCACGTCGATCAGACCGTCCATCTCACCGGTGACCAGCGTCAGCAGATCGTGGCGTTCCCCGCGCAGGGCAGCGGCGAGAGCGCAGAACGGGCACCAGGAGCAGCCCTGCCACTCGGGCGCGTCCTCGGTGTCGAGGCGGCGCAGCACCGGCTCGACCCGGTCGATGAGCAACTCGGCCAGCACCCGGAGCTCGGCCGCCAGGTCCCGCCGGCCCTCATCCATCGCCGGACTCCCCCGGTACGTCCGCCTTCTGCAGGTTCTCCGGCCACAACGCCGGGTCGGGGGCGAAGGTCACGGACAGCACGCCGTCGTCGACGCCGGCACCGGTGACCACGCACCGACGCAGCACAGACGCCAACCGCAGTCGTCGTCGACTGCCCTGCGCACTCACGATCACGTCGTCCTCCACCCGACCCACCGCCACCGAGTCCGTGTCGACGAACGGCAGCGGGACGTCCATCACGTACACCGAGTCCAGGCCCTGCCCGGACTCGTGCCGCACCCGCGGCGACAGCGCGGGCAGCGCGCCGCCGTGTCCGGCCGCCACCTGCCCGTTCAGGTCGGCCGCGACGGCCCCCAGAGCAGTCGACCCTACCGGCTCGGTGGGCTGGGCCGACACGACGTCGACGCGGAGGTCGCCCACCGCGCCGCGGAACTCCGCCAGCGCCGCGCGATGCTCCGCGTGCGCCCGGTCCATCCAGAACACGCCGGGATGCGTGCCCAGCACGGACGACGGCGCCCCGGCCCCGAGGTCCGGGATCACCCCCACGGCCACCACACGATCGACGCGGACGCCGTGGAAACTGGTGACTGCCAACAGCTCTCGCGCCGTTGCGAAGGACCGCGCGGTCGGACGCGAGACGACGACCGCAGAGGTCCGTCCGTCGTCCTCGAGCACGGCGGTGACCGACGTCGCCGCCGCCACGACACGATCGACGAGCTCCACCAGGACGGCCGCGCGGACGTCCTGGCCCGTCGAGGCCACGACGCGGGCATGACGTGGCCAGATGCGTTCGACGTACCCCGCGACAGCTCCGGGGGTCGCGACGATCTCCCGCCAGGACATCGGTCCGGGGCAGTCGACGATCACGTCGTCCCACTCGCCGCTGTCGGCGACGCGCACCACCTCGAGCAGCGCGGTGAGCGGCTCGGCGCCCGGCAGCGACGTCAGCTCCTCGGGATCCGGCAGCGTCGGACCGGCGCCGTGGTCGTGGCGTCCGGCCATCGCCAGAGCCGTGGTCAGCAGGCGGTACTGCGATTCGAGAACGGCCGAGGGGTCGATGCGCAGCACCTCGACGGCGACGTCGGGCACCAGGTCCGACGGATCCGCGCCGTCGACGGACGCGAGAAGCACACGCCGACCGGCGCGGTGTGCGTCGACGGCCAGGGCCGCGGCGACGGTGGACTTGCCCGCACCGCCGGCTCCGACGACGAACGTGATCCGCGCGGCGGTCTCGGGAACGCGATCGCTCAGCCTTCGACTCGCTTCTTCAATTCCTTCAACGCGGTGTCGGTGATGACCTTCTCCGCCTTGCGCTTGAACAAGCCGATCATGGGAATGGCGAGATCGACCGTCAGTTCGTAGGTCACCTCGGTGCTTCCGGCACCTTTCTCGGTGAGCACATAGGACCCGACCTGGGACTTCTGCATCTCCCCCGCGACGAGCGTCCACGACACCGCGGTGCCGTCCGGCCGCCAGTCGTACTCGAGCTCGTAGGTGTCCTTGACCATGCCCGCGTCGAGCACGAACCGGACCCGGCGAGCCCGGCCCGACTCCCCCTCCTCGAGGATCTCGACCGACTTGGCCGCGGTGACCCATTCCGGATACCTGGGGAAATCGGCGATGACCGCCATCACCTCGTCCGGCGCCGCTCCGACGACGATCGATTTCGTGGTCTTGTCTGCCATGGAACTCGTTCCCTCCGCGCCGCGTGCCGTCACCTGATCGGCGTCCGTGTACCCACATGATCGACCGTCCGGTGGCACCGCCCGAACGGCGGGGTCGGTTCCTGTCGCCGCGAGTACCCGCGAGTCAGGACCGAAGCCCCGGGACCGGCGGTTCTCCCGCCGCCCGCCCGGCCTCGAGGAGCGCCTTGATCTCGAACGACATCTGCTTGCCCAGTACTCGTCGGCGGTGGGTGGACGGTTCCTGCACTCCGTCGGTCGGCTCCGCGTGCAGGAAGTAGTGGAGTACGACGCCGTCGAGCATCGGCTCGAGCCACACCTCCATGGTTCCCTGGAGCTGTCCCCCGACGACCCAGCGGACACCCTTCTCGGCCCGGTCCTCCTGGACCGTGACGGTGAGACCCGGGAACCAGGCCCGCCATCGACGGGTGTCCGACACGAGCGCCGCGACGTCCTCGGCCCGCGCTGCGACGAACGTCTGGTCGGCGACCTGCACACTGCTCATGCGGACCAGAATCCCACGTGCCCTCGTCGACGGCGTCGACGACCTCGGTCGACGAGCACGTGCCGGTGACATCCGGGGAATGGACAGGATTACTGTGAAGCCTCGTCCGAAACCGCTACGACATCGGAGGAATCCGTGCGCGAGTTCACCGTCCCGGCACCATTCACCATCGAGGACGACGCGTCGGTGGTCGACGCCGTGTTCGCGCACGAGAAGACCCGGCCCGACGTCGTGGTGTACCGCCGCGCCACCCGCGACGGGTGGTCGGACGTCCGCGCAGCGGACTTCGCGGCCCAGGTTCGCGCAGTGGCCAAGGGGCTCATCGCATCCGGCGTGAAGCAGGGCGACCGGGTCGCCCTCATGTCGTCGACCCGCTACGAGTGGCCCCTGCTCGACTACGCGATCTGGTCCGCCGGCGCCGTCACGGTTCCGGTGTACGAGACGTCCTCGTCGGACCAGGTGCGGTGGATCCTCGAGAACTCGGGCGCCGCCGCGATGATCGCCGAGACGGTGGCCCACACGAACATCCTCACCGACATCCTTCCCGTGCTGCCGGGTGTCGCGACGGTCCTGCAGATCGACGCCTCCGCCGAGCGGCCCGGCGCCATCGACGTCCTCACCGACGCCGGTGCCCAGATCACCGACGCGACGGTGGCCGACCGCGTCGCGGCGCTGCGCTCCTCGGACCCGGCGACGCTCGTCTTCACCTCCGGCACCACGGGACGGCCGAAGGGCTGCGTGCTCACGCACTCCAACCTGATCGCCGAGTCCCGCGGTATCGCCGCCAGTTCCATCGGCCGCATGCTCACCGAGGGACGCACCACCCTGATGTTCCTGCCGATGGCCCACGTGCTGGCACGTGCGGTGTCCATCGCCGCCTTCGACCAGGGCGCGACACTCGGGCACACCCACGACATCCCGCACCTCGTCGACAACTTCGGCTCGTTCCGACCGCACTTCATCCTCAGCGTCCCGCGCGTGTTCGAGAAGGTGTACAACACCGCGCGTCAGAAGGCTCACGGCGACGGCAAGGGCAAGATCTTCGACGCGGCCGCCGACACCGCCGTCGCCTACAGCGCGGCGCGGGACACCGGTGGCCCGTCGATCGTGCTGCGCGCCAAGCACGCTCTGTTCGACCGTCTGGTCTACGGCAAGCTTCGCGCAGCGCTCGGTGGGCAGTGCGAACTCGCCATCTCGGGCGGCGCCCCGCTGGGTGAGCGCCTCGCGCACTTCTACCGCGGCATCGGTGTGACCATCTACGAGGGTTACGGCCTGACCGAGACCACCGCCGCGGCGGCGGTCAACACGCCGGACGAACAGCGCATCGGCACCGTCGGAAAGCCGTTGCCGGGCAACGCCGTCCGCATCGCCGACGACGGCGAGATCCTGCTCAAGGGCGGCGTGGTCTTCGAGGGCTACTGGAAGAACGACGACGCCACCGCCGAGGCGCTGACCGACGGGTGGTTCCACACCGGCGATCTCGGCGCCGTGGACGAGGACGGCTTCATCGCCATCACCGGGCGCAAGAAGGAGATCATCGTGACGGCGGGTGGCAAGAACGTCTCACCCGCCGGCCTCGAGGACTCGCTGCGGGCCAGTGCGCTCATCGGTCAGGCCATGGTCGTCGGTGACCAGAAGCCGTTCATCGGCGCGCTCATCACCATCGACCCCGACGCGTTCCCCGGCTGGAAGCAGCGCAACGGCAAGGACGAGGGCGCCACCGTCGCCGACCTGACGAAGGATCCCGACCTCGTCGCGGAGATCGATGCTGCCGTGGCCGAAGCCAACAAGACGGTCTCGCACGCGGAGTCCATCAAGAAGTACCGGATCCTGCCGGCGGACTTCACCGAGGAGGGCGGCGAGCTGACCCCGACGATGAAGCTCAAGCGCGCCGTGGTCCAGAAGTCCTACGCGAGCGACATCGAGGCCATCTACAGCAAGTGAGCCAGTCGGGCGGCGAGGTCGTCCCACCGCCACTCGGTGGAGACGAACTCGCGTCCCGCGGCCCCCATCGCCGCGGCGCGGTCACGATCGGACAGCACGTCCACGACGGCGCGCCGGACGTCGTCGACCGAGGTGCCGTCGACGGTTGTGCCGGTGACGCTCTCGACGACGGTCTCCGGCGCTCCACCCGACCGGCCCGCGACCACCGGCACGCCGGACGCGGACGCCTCGAGGAACACGATGCCCAGGCCCTCGACGTCCAGACCGGCACCGCGGGTGCGACACGGCATGGCGAACACGTCGGCGAGGGTGTGGTGTGCCGCCCAGTTCCTCGGCCGGCACCGACCCCGTGAACACGACGTGATCCGCCACCCCGCACGACTGCGCCAGAGCCCGCAGGGTGTCGCCGTACGGACCGCCGCCGACGACGACCAACACGGCCCCGTCGATCTCCGCGCGAATCCCCGGTAGCGCCCGGATCAGCATGTCCTGTCCCTTGCGCGGCACCAACCGCGACAGGCACAGGACGGTCGGCCGATCACCCAGGCCGTAGCGCGCGCGCAGTGTCTCCCGTGCCGACGTGTCGGGCGCGAACACGGTCGAGTCGACCCCCGGCGGCACGTGTTCGAGGGCCGCGTCCGCCCCGAAGGCCGCGGCGAATCGGCCGCGCGTGTAACGGCTGACGAAGGTGACGACGTCCGCCGTCGAGCCGATACGACCGAGCACCTGCCGCGCCGCCGGCAGCATCGACCAGCCCACCTCGTGACCGTGGGTGGAGGCCACGACGCGCTCGGCTCCGGCACGGCGCAGGTGCGGTCCGAGCACGGCGAGCGGAGCAGCGGCCCCGAACCACACCGTGTCGCACTGTCGGTCGGCCACCAGCCTGGCCGCCCGACGGGCAACGTCCGGTGTCGGAAGCATCAACGTCGTCGGGTGCCGCACCACCTCGAAGGGCTGCTCCGCGTCGAACCGCACGTGGGAGTCGCCACGCCACCGCGGTGCGTAGACCACCAGTTCGTCCGCGGGCAACAGCTGGGCGAAGGTGTGCAGATACGACTGGATGCCGCCGCGCCGCGGAGGAAAGTCATTGGTCACCAGCAGCGTTCGACGCATGGGACCACCGTAGACGGAGACCGCCGTCAGCTCTGCCCGGCGGCCTGTTCCGCCACCCACTGCCCCCACTGCGCGAGGAAGTCGACGGTGCCGACGCCCAGCGTGGCCGAGAAGACCGAGTCGGTCACGGTGGGATCGGTCGGTCCGGCCGCGAAACGGTCGTACAGCTGCCGGAGCACCGGCTCCCCGAACCGGTCGGCGACGAACGAGGCCACCGACCAGGCGGACTCGTACGCGATCGATCCGCGACTGCCACCTGCGGCGAAGTCCGAGTCCTCCGGGAGGACCCTGGGCGGTCCCGCCGCGCGGACCACGGCCGCGAGGGTGGGCGCGATCTCGTCGAAGGACAGTCCCGAGCCTCGATAGCCCGAGTAGTCGGCGAAACCCTCGAGCATCCACAGGGGCGCGTCCTCCCCGGTGACCGCGCGCATGGCCACGTGGGTGAGCTCGTGGCGCAGCACGGTGCGGCGGGTCGAGTCGGTGAGCCGGTCCGGCGCAGTCGGGCCGAAGACGATGCGCTGGCCGGTGACCAGGCCCCCGCGGACCGGATCCGCGATCGTCGAGGCCGCGACATCGGTGGACGTGAATCCGTCTGCCGTGCTGATGAACTCGGCATCGGAACCGGTGACCGTCAGGACCGCGCGGCGAGACCATCCGAGCCCGGCGAACTCGGTCACGGCCGCCACCGCGGAGGGCAGCTCCGCCGCGAGGTCGTCGATGAAGGCGCGCTGCGCCTCGTGACCCACGACGAGCGACGTGGTCGACCCGGTGGCGACTCGCTCCGTGACCACCGGCCCGAAGTCCCACGGGCCACGCCACGTGGTGCGCCCGTACTGCGGCAGGTCGGCATCGGAGACCAGACGCCACGTGTCGCCCCGACGAGCGACGACGAGTGCGATGTCGCGACTCGTGGAACCGATGTCGGCGTCGGCCCAGGCGTAGCGCAGTGCGACGTTCGGCGCCCACACCTCGGTGGCCGCGAGTGCATCCGCCCGATCGACCGGCACCGGAGTCTCCGGACCCGGAGTGATCTCGTAGCCGAAGTCGGACAGCGGCAGACCGCGCAGCGCCTGCGCGCGGGCGATCTCGCGATCAGCGAATCCCGGGTCAGCGTCGGAGTCGATCAACTCGCGCAGCGCGGCCTCGTCGTCGGAGCGGAGTGCGGCCGTCCATGAGTCGAGCAGTGCCGTGACACCGACGGTGCGGGCGTCCGGGCCCGCAGTCGTCGTGGGCGTCTGCTCGTCGGGTGCCGACGGCGAACACGCCACCAGAAGGGAGAGAACCAGGCCCAGCGCCGCCAGGGCGCGGACCGTCAGTAGCGGCGAGCGCCGTAGAAGGGCCACGATGCCATCGACTCGACACGAACGGGAACACCGAAGGTCGATGCATGGACCACGTTGCCGTTACCGGCGTAGAGACCCACGTGCGATGCGTCGGGATAGAACAGGACCACGTCGCCGGGCTGGAGGTTCGCCTTGTCGACGGGGGTGCCGCCGGCGGCCTGCGCCTGACTCGACCGCGGGAGAGTCTTACCGATCTGCTTGTATGCCCACACCACGAGGCCCGAGCAGTCGTACCCGTCCGGGCCGGTCGCACCCCACACGTACGGCTTGCCGATCTGCGTGAACGCGGCCGACAGTGCTCCGGCCTGCGATCCCGGCGGGAGGGCGCCGAGGATGGCGGAGGGATCGAAGCCCGGCGGGAACGCGGCGCCGGCCAGCCCCTGCTTCTCCGTGTCGGACAGCGAACCGAACGCGGCGACGACATCGGCTATCTCGCTCTGCAGACGGCTCTGCTTGCCCTGCAGGTCGTCGCTGACAGCCTTCGCCTGCTCCGTGGCCACCCGGGCCGCGTCGGCGGACTGCTGTGACGCCGCCTCGGCTGCCGCTGCGGCGTCGCTGGCCTCCCGGAAGGTGCCGACGGTGGCGGCCGCGTCGGTGGAGATGATGTCGAGAGCGGACATCTGGTCGAGCAACTGCTGCGGGGAATCACTGACCATGACCGCGAAGAGCCGGTTCGTCCGAGCGCCCTGGTAGTTGGCACGGGCGATCTTGTCGACGGCGGGCCGCACCGTGTCGATCTGCGCCGTGGCCGCGTCGAGGGCGGCACGGTCGGCGTCGTGTCGAGCGTCCGCCTCCTGCTGGGCGGCGAGCTTCGCGTCGAGCTCGATCTGGGCGTTGTGCATCGCCTCGGTGGTCTGCTCGGACTCGCGCGAGAGATCGGTGAGCTTCGTGACCGCCTCGGAGGCGGACGCGCCGGGAACCGGGTCGGCGCCGGCGGGACCGGCGGGGAGGACGGCGATCGCCGCTGTCATCGCACTCGCGATCACCAGTCCACGCAGTCTCGTACGAGAAGTGGGACGAACGCGGGGGTGGACCGATGACGGCACGATGAACGGTTCTCCGATCTGGACGAGTCCGGGTCGCTCGGCGGCGCGGATGATGGCCGAGGACGTCACGGAAAGATTACGCCGCGAACGATGATTCCGTCCACGAAGCCCGAGAACCCGTCGAAAACGGCGGATTCACCGACTGACGCCGCACGGAACCGACCGGTCGATCGGTTCCGTGCGGCGTCAGGGTGTCGAGCGAAGGTGTCGCTGCGTCAGGCGTAGCGACGTGCGCCGTCGAAGGGCATCGACGACAGCGGAGCGATCTTGACGGGCTGGCTCTCGGTGGACGCGTGGACGACGTTGCCGTTGCCCACGTACATGCCGGAGTGCGAGCCGCCGTAGAAGGACACGACGTCGCCGGGCTTCAGATCCGCCTGCGAGACGGGCACGCCGGCCGCGGCCTGGTCGTAGCTCGTGCGGGGAAGCTCGATACCGGCCTGCTGGTACGCCCACTTCATGAGACCGGAGCAGTCGAACGCACTGGGGCCTGCGGCTCCGTAGACGTACGGTGCGCCGACCTTGCTCTCGGCTGCCTGCACGGCGACCTGCGCGGCGCTGGACTGCGGTGCGGCCGGGCCGGGAAGCGCGGGGACCTGCGGCATGGGGGGAAGCTGGCTCAGGATCTGGTCCGGGACCTCGAAGGTGCCGATACCGGGGATCTCCACCGGTGCCGCGAAGGCGGGGGCGGCGGGGATGGCGACAGCGCCTGCGGTGAGCGCGCCGGCGACGAGAACGTTGCGGACCGGCCGCGAGGCAGTGCTGGGTTTGCGGTGTTTCGCCACGAAAAGATGTGCTCCGTTTCTTCCTGGTATCCGCCGACCGAGTTAGCTGACGGGTTCGGGCTGGGAAGATCAGCCCTACCCGACGAGCCGCTGGTGCGACTGCGACGGGATTCACCCCGGTGTAACGGTGGGTTCCCGGTACGACCACCCGGAAGAGGTGGCCGATTAGGCGGTGACCTTGCGGCGCAGTCCCTGGTGGCTCTGCTCGACTCCGCAATGTCTCGGAAAGATTACGAAACGGCATCCCCGATGTCGAGCCCAGCCGACTCGTGTCGCGAAACGATCACGGTCCGACTCACCCCGCGGCGTGCTCCGGCCCCGCAGCGGGTCGGTCGTGGCCGGTCTCCTGTGGTGAGGGAATTTCTCTGCCTACCAACCGCAACCGGGGCACCAACCCGCTTTCCGCCAGAACGGCCATCGCCTCCTGTTCGTCCTGCTCGAGACGCATTCTGCGCGTGGCGAAGTGGGTGTCACGCGGGCCGCCGGCCGACGCCGCGGGCATGCCCGGCACCCCCAGCAACACCGAGACGACACAGTCCGAACACGCGTCTCCGCGCACGGTGCACTCGCCGCAATCGACAATCATGTGATCTCCGTCTCATTGTGGTTCACGGTCTCTCGCCGTGATGTTCAGCCCGGATCACACCCGATCCGACGCTCGATCACGCCTCGGAAACGGACGCTAACGACGTGCACCGACACGGCGTGCTCGTCGTGGACGGACCGGGTTCCTGTCGGTGGGACCACCTACGGTGACGCACGTGACTGATGGGGCGACTGTGGTGTCGGGGCATGCACGCGGTGTGCAGCTCGCATTCGACGAACTGGACCAGTCGTTGCGCGACACGACCTTCGTGGTGGTGGACCTCGAGACCACCGGAGGCCGACCGGGCGAGGACGCGATCACCGAGATCGGCGCCGTCAAGGTTCGCGGCGGCCGGGTGATCGGTGAGATGGCGACACTCGTGGACCCGGGCCGGTCCATTCCTCCTGCCATCGTCGCGTTGACGGGCATCACCAGCGCGATGCTTCTCGACGCCCCTCGCATCGAGCGGGTCCTGCCCACCTTCGTCGAGTTCGCCCGCGGCAGCGTGCTGGTGGCACACAACGCCCGCTTCGACACCGCGTTCCTCCGCGCAGCGGCGACGCGGATGGATCTGGCCTGGCCGTCGTTCCGAGTGCTGTGCACCGTCACGCTCGCCCGTCGGGTGCTCACCCGGGACGAGGCGCCCTCGGTCAAGCTGTCCTCGCTCGCCACTCTCTTCCAGGTGTCCACCAAGCCCACCCACCGGGCTCTCGACGACGCACGGGCCACGGTCGACGTGCTGCACGGGCTGATCGAACGGGTGGGCAACCAGGGCGTCCACAGCTATGCGGAACTGGTCGACTACCTGCCGACGGTGTCCTCGGCGCACCGCGCCAAACGCACGCTCGCGGCGGGCCTTCCGCACGCCCCCGGTGTCTACCTCTTCCGCGGACCGTCCGACGAGGTGCTCTACGTCGGCACCTCACGGAACCTCCACCGCCGTGTACGGAACTACTTCACGGGATCCGAGACCCGCGGACGCATGAAGGAGATGGTCGCCCTCGCGACCCGGGTCGACCACGTCGAGTGCAGCCATGCCATCGAGGCCGGCGTGCGCGAACTGAGGCTCATCAGTGCGCACACGCCCCCGTACAACCGTCGATCGAAGTACCCCCGCAAGGGCTGGTGGCTGACCCTGACGAGCGAGGCGTTCCCGCGCATCTCCATCGTCCGGACACCGGCGCCCGGCGCGCTCGGACCGTTCTCCGTTCGCGGGGCGGCAGCCGAGGCCGCCGCTCTCGTCGCCGAGCACACCCGGTTGCGCTCCTGCACCCACCGCATCGCCGCCTCGGCGGTGCACGACTGTTCCACCGAGGCCGTCGGTGGATGCACGGCGGCGACGGCGAGCCCGCTCACTCCCGAGGAGTACGCCGACGCGCCCGTCGCCTTCCGCGCTCTCACCGAGGGTGCCGACGCAGCGGTGCTCGATGCCGTCGCCGCCCGGATCGACGCACTGTCCGAGGATCTGCTCTTCGAGTCCGCGGCCCGCCTGCGCGACCGCGCGGCCACCCTGTTGACGGCCCTGCGGTCGGTGCAGCGGCTGCAGGCACTCGCGGCCATCGAGCAGCTGATCGCCGCGCGCCGCGCCGACGACGGCGGGTGGGAGTTCGTCGTCGTCCGGCACGGACGTCTTGCCAGTGCTGGTCGTTCCCGCCGCGGCGTCGCGCCCATGCCCGTGGTGGAAGCACTCGTCGCCGGTGCGGAGACCGTCGTGCCGGACGCCACTCCCCTACGCGGTGCCACGCCGGAGGAGGTGGCGCTGATCGCGCGGTGGCTCGAGTCGGGTGGCGTCCGCATCGTCGACACCACGGACGGATGGTGCGAACCGGCGCACGGAGCGGGGCGATGGGCACAGTGGTGCGCCGCCGTGCGCGACGTCGGACGCCGCGAGAAGGAACGCACGATGGCCTGGGGATGACCGCACGGCCGAGAACTAGGCTGACCCGCAGTTCGCCCTCTCACGACAGTTCGGAAGGTTCACCATGATCACCGCCATCGTTCTGATCCACGCCGAGGTGCACTCCATTCCGGAGACCGCGCGTGCCGTCGCCGACGTACCAGGTGTGTCCGAGGTGTACTCGTGCGCCGGCGACGTCGACCTGATCGCCGTGGTCAAGGTGCGTACGCACGAGGAGATCGCCGAGGTGATCACCGAACGCGTCAACCGCGTCACCGGCGTGGTGCGGACAGACACGCACATCGCGTTCAAGTCCTACTCGAGCGCCGACGTCGACGCGGGCTTCTCCATCGGCGAGTGACTCAGGCCGACGTGAACGCCGCCCATCGCGTCAGCAGCGTCTGAGCGGCTCCCTCGTCCACCGCGGCGGCTGCCGTCGTCAACGCACCGGCCATCGCGTCCTCGAGCGAACCGTCGACGCCGCGGAACGCCGCGATGGCACCTGCTGCATTGAGCAGCACCGCGTCCCGCACGGGGCCTCGTTCGCCGCCGAACACCCGACGCGCCACGTCCGCGTTGTGTGCGGCGTCCCCGCCTCGGAGGGCGTCGAGGGACACCCGCTCGATACCGAGATCGCGTGGATCGAGCACCGCGTGGTCGACGACACCGTTCCGGACGACGCGCACCGACGTGGTCGTCGACGTCGTGATCTCGTCCAGCCCGTCGTCGCCGCGCACCACGAGGACGGAGTTGCCGCGCGCCGCGAACACGCCCGCGACGACGTCGATCAGATCGTCGAACGCGCATCCCACCAGACCGGCGCGCGGACTCGCAGGGTTCGTCAGCGGCCCGAGGACGTTGAAGGCCGTGGGGATGCCGATCTCCTTGCGAGGCGCCGCAGCGAAGCGCAGCGCCGGGTGGAACACGGGCGCGAAGCAGAACCCGATGCCCAGCTCGGCGACACTCGCCGCGACCCGCTCCGGCCCCTGGTCGATACGCACGCCCAGCGCTTCCAACACGTCGGCTCCGCCGCTCTTGGACGAGGCGGCCCGGTTGCCGTGCTTGACCACCCGGATTCCCGCGGCCGCCACGACCACTGACGCCATTGTCGAGATGTTCACCGTGTGGGACCGATCGCCGCCCGTACCGACGATGTCGACGACGTCGTCGTCCACGGGCACGCGCTTGGCGTGGCCGAGCATCGAGTCGGCCAGTCCGCGCAGTTCGTCCGACGTGGGGCCCTTCATCTTGAGGGCGACACCGAAGGCAGCGATCTGGGCCGCGGTGGCGTTGTCCGACATGATCTCGTCCATCGCCCACGCCGTGTCGGCACCCGTCAGGTCCTGGCGTGATGCCAGGGCCCCGAGGACCTGTGCCCATGTACGCGTGCCATCCCCAGCGCTCATGAGCGGGAAGCCTAGTGCTCCGGCGATGCGTCCTCGGCAGCCGGTTGGAGGGCGTCCCAGCCCAGTACCACCCCGTCGCGCCGTTGGGCCAACCCCGCCATCCGTGACCGTTCCTGCGAGCAGTGCAGCGCGTCGAGCACCTGCACCCGCTGCAGCACCAGGACGGTCGCGTCGGAGACACCGCCGGGCAGATGCCCGGGAGTCTGCGCCATGGGACCTGCGGTCGCCTCGCTGTATCCGTCCTGCGCCGCCACCGACACCGCGTCGGCGATCTGATCGGCGGGGAGGAGCAGGTGGTGGCGCAACACCACGTCGTCGTCCGCGGACCAGAGGGGATCCGTGTGCGCCGCGCGCTCGAGGGTCGTCGAGCACGCCTCCACGTCGTCGAAGCACGACGCGACCACGACGAGGTCGGTGCGAGTGGGGTCGATGGGCTCCGGAGCCGCCCGGCCGAACAGCCGCTGCCACCACCGTGTCCGCCCACGACCAGAGCCCGAAGTCATGTCACGACAGTGCCAGATGCCGCTGGAACCGGTCCCGGAGTCGCTCGGGAGGCATCGAGTCTGAAGCTCGGGTCGAGACTCCGGCGTGCGGGATACATCACGGGCGCGGGGGTCGACGGAACCCGGTCCGACGTGCACGGACGAGTACTATTGAACAGAAAGTCCAGGAAGACGGGCCGACCGGACCACGAGGAGGCATTCTGTGTCACGCGCGCGCGAACGATGCTCGACTCGCCAATACTGCCCCGGCTATGCCATCCGTACTACGACGAGTCATACTTCTCGATGTGACGAGCGCAGTAGGTACTTCGGGATCCGCCATCACCCAGCGTGTCCACTCGCTGAACCGACCGAACATGGTCAGCGTGGGCACCATCGTGTGGCTGTCCAGCGAGTTGATGTTCTTTGCCGGCCTCTTCGCGATGTACTTCGTCGCGCGGGCTCAGGCCGCTCCCGGCCAGTGGCCGCCGGAGCCGACCGAGCTCAACCTGACGCTGGCCGTCCCCGTGACCGCGGTGCTCATCGCATCGTCCTTCACCTGCCAGCTGGGCGTGTTCGCCGCCGAGCGTGGCGACGTGTTCGGACTGCGCCGCTGGTACACGATCACTCTGGCCATGGGCGCGTTCTTCGTCGCCGGCCAGGGCTACGAGTACTACCACCTCGTTCACGAGGGCACCTCGATCTCGAGCAGCGTCTACGGATCCGTCTTCTACATCACCACCGGCTTCCACGGCCTGCACGTGATCGGCGGTCTGATCGCCTTCGTCTTCCTGATCGCCCGCACCCTGGTCAGCAAGTTCACGCCGGCCCAGGCCACCGCCGCCATCGTCGTGTCGTACTACTGGCACTTCGTCGACATCGTCTGGATCGCGCTGTTCGCGACGATCTACTTCATCCGCTGACCGAGCAGGCGTCGAATACCCGATGACAGCCTCATCGGTCGCATCCGACAAGCCGTCCCGACACGACAAGGGATACAGATGAGTTCCTCTCCCCCCGCCACTCCCGACGACGACGGCACCGTCGTGTCCGCCGGTACGCCGGACGCCTCGGCGACCAAGGCGCGTCGCAAGCGTCGTACCCGTCGCCGGGTCAGTGGCGCCATGGCGCTGTTCATGGGTCTCGTCGGCGCGGGCTTCCTCGCCGCAGCCCTCACCCCCGACGCTCAGGTCGCCACCGCGCAGGAAGACAGCGCGGCCATGGTGCGCGAAGGCCAGCAGATCTACGACACGTCCTGCGTGACGTGCCACGGCGCCAACCTCCAGGGTGTCCAGGACCGCGGACCGTCCCTCATCGGAGTCGGCGAAGCAGCCGTCTACTTCCAGGTCTCCTCCGGTCGCATGCCGATGGCGCGCAACGAGGCCCAGGCCGAGCGGAAGCCCCCGAAGTACAACCAGTCGCAGGTCGACGCCCTCGGCGCCTACATCCAGGCCAACGGCGGCGGACCCACGGTGGTGCGCACCGACAACGGTGAGATCGCGCAGGAGTCGCTTCGCGGCGATGACATCGCTCGCGGCAGTGAACTCTTCCGCCTCAATTGCGCGTCCTGCCACAACTTCACCGGTCGCGGTGGCGCCCTGTCCTCGGGCAAGTTCGCGCCGATCCTCGACCCGGCCAACGAGCAGCAGATCTACCAGGCGATGGTCACCGGCCCGCAGAACATGCCCAAGTTCTCGGACCGCCAGCTCACGCCCGAAGAGAAGAAAGACATCATCGCGTACGTCAAGTCCTCCTCCGAGACGCAGCCTCCCGGTGGATACGGACTCGGCGGCTTCGGCCCCGGTACGGAAGCCATCGCCATCTGGGTGGTCGGCATCGGAGCGGTCGTCGCAGCAGCACTGTGGATCGGAGTGAGGTCATGAGCGACGACAACCGCAAGGACGACGGCGTGCCCGGCGATCCGAACAAGTTCCCCGAGGGCTTCGACCCGGACCGCAAGTACACGGACGAGGAACTGGCCGCCATGAGCCGCGACGAGCTCGTCGCACTCGGCACCAACCTCGATCACGTGGACGTGGCGTTCCGTCGCGCACGCTGGCCCGTCCCCGGAACCAAGGCCGAGAAGCGCGCCGAGCGCAGCGTCAGCCTCTGGTTCTTCCTCGCGGGTGTGTCGGCCGTGGCCTTCATCGCCATCTACCTGTTCTGGCCGTGGCAGTACGCCGGCATGGGCGAGGACAGCTATGGGCTGTACAGCCTGTACACACCGCTGATCGGTCTCACCATGGGTCTCGCGATCATCGGTGTCGGCGTCGGCGCCGTGCAGTTCACCAAGAAGTTCATTCCCGAAGAGGTGTCCATCCAGGACCGCCACGACGGTGGATCGAGCGAGGTGGACAAGAAGACGGTCGTCGCCGAACTCAGCGACTCCTTCGACACCTCCACGCTGGGTCGACGCAAGATGATCAAGCGCAGCCTCGTCTTCGGCGGCGGCGCGCTCGGCGTCATGTCGATCCTCCCGCTCGGCGGTCTGATCAAGAACCCTTGGGCCGAGGGCGACGAGTCCTCGCTCTGGGTCTCGGGTTGGACGCCGAACTACGAGGGCGAGACCGTCTACCTGCGTCGCTACACCGGACGCGTCGACGACATCGTTCTGGTCCGCCCGGAGGATCTCGACGCCGGCGCCATGGAGACCGTCTTCCCGTTCCGTGAGTCGGAGCGTGGAAACGAGGAGGAGCTCTCGCACGCACTGAAGGGCATCCGCAACGCGGTCATGCTCATCCGTCTGCGCACCGAGGACGCCGACCGCACCATCAAGCGGAAGGGCCAGGAGAGCTTCAACTACGGCGACTACTTCGCCTACTCGAAGATCTGCACCCACCTCGGGTGCCCCACATCGTTGTACGAGCAGCAGACCAACCGGATCCTGTGCCCGTGCCACCAGTCGCAATTCGACGCGTTGGAGTACGCCAAGCCGATCTTCGGACCGGCCGCCCGCGCTCTTCCGCAGCTGCCCATCACGGTCAACGACGAGGGCTACCTCGTCGCCGCGGGCGATTTCATCGAGCCGCTCGGACCCGCCTACTGGGAACGTCCGGCCGGAGTACACGAGCAGGAGAGCGCTTCTGCTGCGTCGTCATCGGAAGGTTCACGATGAGTCCATCCATCGCCACGCTCGCTGCGAAGCAAGCCGAGGACGTCGACTCCCGCTATCACCTCTCAGCGGGTATGCGTCGTCAGATCAACAAGGTCTTCCCCACCCACTGGTCGTTCCTGCTGGGTGAGATCGCGCTGTACAGCTTCGTCATCCTGCTGCTGTCCGGTACGTACCTGACCCTCTTCTACGACCCCTCCATGACGGAGACCACCTACCAGGGCGCCTACGCTCCCTTGCGCGGTGTCGAGATGACCAAGGCGTACGCCACCACGCTGGACCTGTCCTTCGAGGTGCGCGGCGGTCTGTTCATCCGCCAGATCCACCACTGGGCAGCTCTGCTGTTCGCCTGCTCGATCATCGTGCACATGATGCGCATCTTCTTCACCGGTGCGTTCCGTCGCCCGCGTGAGGCGAACTGGGTCATCGGCTCGCTGCTGCTCATCCTGGCGATGTTCGAGGGCTTCTTCGGCTACTCGCTCCCCGACGACCTGCTGTCCGGTACCGGCCTGCGCGCCGCCTTCTCGGGCATCACGATCTCCATCCCGGTCATCGGAACGTGGATGCACTGGCTGATCTTCAACGGTGACTTCCCCGGCACGCTGATCATCCCGCGCCTGTACGTCGCGCACGTGCTGCTCCTGCCCGCCATCATCCTGGCGCTCATCGCAGCTCACCTCGCGCTCGTCTGGTACCAGAAGCACACGCAGTTCCCCGGCCCCGGCCGCACCGAGACCAACGTGGTGGGTGTCCGCATCCTCCCGGTCTTCGCGGTCAAGTCCGGCGCCTTCTTCGCCATGACCTTCGGTGTCCTCGCGGTCATGGGTGGAGTACTGCAGATCAACCCGGTGTGGGCCCTGGGCCCGTACAACCCGTCGCAGGTCTCCGCCGGCTCACAGCCCGACTTCTACATGATGTGGACGGACGGCCTGGCTCGACTGTGGCCCGCGTGGGAGCTCTACATCGGCAACTACATGATCCCGGCCGTCTTCTGGGTCGCCGTCATCATGGGTGCGGTGTTCGCGATCATGATCGCGTACCCCTGGATCGAGAAGCGCTTCACCAAGGACGACGCTCACCACAACCTGCTGCAGCGTCCCCGCGACGTTCCGGTGCGTACCGCGGTCGGCGCCATGGCGATCGCCTTCTACGTGGTCCTGACGCTCAGCTGCGTCAACGACATCATCGCGTACAAGTTCTCGATCTCCCTGAACGCGATGACCTGGATCGGCCGCATCGGCCTCGTGGTCCTGCCTCCGATCGTCTACCTGCTGACCTACCGCTTCTGCATCGGTCTCCAGCGCAGCGATCGCCAGGTGCTCGAGCACGGCATCGAGACGGGTGTCATCAAGCGTCTGCCCCACGGCGCCTACGTCGAGATCCACCAGCCCCTCGGCCCGGTCGACGATCACGGCCACCCGATCCCGCTCGAGTACCAGGGTGCTGCGATCCCGAAGAAGATGAACAAGCTCGGTTCCGCCGGCAAGCCCGGCTCGGGCAGCATCTTCACTCCGGACTCGGACGAGGAGCACCGGCTGCACGAGCGTCTGTCGCACGAGGGTGAGCACGATCAGCTCACCATGCTCCGCACCTACCAGGCGAAGATCCTGTCGCAGGGCAACGGGCACTCGAACGGCAACGGCTCGTCCAACGGCCACTCGAACGGCAACGGCTCGTCCAACGGCAACGGTCACGGACCGGAGTCCAACGGGCACTGAGCGACCCGCTGAACGGTAGAAGAGGCGCCACCCACTCGGGTGGCGCCTCTTCTCGTCTGTCCCCTCCCCCACCGCTCGTGCCCGCACCCGTCGTCGCTCGGCGAGGCGGGGTGTCAGCGCAGTCCGAGATCCGCGCCGGCGGATCGGGATGCCACCCACCCCTCTTGTGTGCAGTGATCCGCGCCCACCGCGGATCACTGCACACGAATACCCCGCCCCAGCAGATCCGGTGCACTGGACCGTGTGGAGCGCGGGCTACTGCACTGAATCCCACCGCCCCGCCGAGGCGAGGAACGGCAACAGCGCGTCGACGAGGTGGTGCGGGGCCTCCTCGGCCATGTGGTGTCCCCAATCGATGCCGTGCCCGACGACGCCCGGCGCCCATGCACGCCAGATGGTCAACGGGTCGCCGTACAACTCCTCGAGGTCGTCCCGTGTGGACCACAGCACCTGCACCGGCACGGCCAACGTCCTCCCCTGCGCTCGGTCGGCGCGTTTGTGGTCGGCGTCGACAGTGAGTCCCGCTCGGTAGTCCTCGAGCATCGCGCGTACGACATCGGGATCGTGGATCGCCGTCAGCCACTCACGGTGGTTCTCCACTCCCATGAGGGCCGGATCGCCGCGGTACCACGAAGAGGGATCGGCAGTGATGGCGCGCTCGGGGAGGTCGGGCTGGGCGTAGAAGAACCAGTGCCACCATCGGGTCGCGAATCGACTGTCCGCCCAGTCGAGGTGCTCGCTGATGGGGATGCAGTCGAGCAGGGACAGCGCGGTCACGAGGCCCGAGTGGTCCAGGGCCAGGCGCAGGGCCACGTAACTTCCACGGTCGTGACCGACCACGGCGAAGCGTCGGTGCCCGAGTGCGGCCATCACCTGCACCATGTCCGAGGCCATCGCCCGCTTCGAGTGTGCGGAGTGGTCGGGTGTCGGCGCCGGGCCCTGCGAGCGGCCGTACCCGCGCAAGCCCGGGCAGACGACCGTATGTCCTGCGTCGACCAGCAGTGGGGCGACACGGTGCCACGTCGCCGACGTACGCGGGTGCCCGTGCAGCAACAGCACCGGGAGATCGCCCGCGCCCCAGTGCCGGGTGAGGATCGACGCGGCCTCGACCTCGATCATCGATTCGTCAGTTCCCGCACCCTTCCTTGCGTCACGCATGCGTGTTGCTCGGCAAGGCGATGTGCGACGGCGCAGCGTGGGTGCGGGAACACGGGAGGTGCGAGAAGCCCATCAGAAGGGGCGCTATCCCACCCCACCGACGCCGAACGCCCCCGACCACAGGCCGGGGGCGTTCAAGGTGGAGCTGTGTCAGTGCTTCTCGGGTCCCACGTGGTACTCGAAGACCAGTCCGGCTGCGGCGGCGATGATGGCGAGGGCGCCGACCGCGAGCATCCAGGGCTCGTAGAACGCGAACGCCAGGGCCATGAAGGCGGCGCATCCGGCGAGGATGATGGGCCAGAAGCTACCGGGGCTGAAGAAGCCCAGGTCGCCTGAACCGTCGGCGATCTCCGCGTCGTCGTAGTCCTCGGGACGGGTGTCCAGTCGACGAGCGACGAACCGGAAGTACGTTCCGACGATCAGCGTCAGGCCCGCCGAGAGGGCGATGGCGGTGAGGCCGGCCCACTCGATGCCGGTCCGCGAGAAGCCGGTGAACACGCCGTAGAGGATTCCGACGAGGATGAAGAACCCGGTCAGGATCTCGAAGAGTTTCGCTTCGATCTTCATGGGATGTCAGTTTCCTTCTGCCACGGTCGCAGCCTTGACGGTGCGGTCGGTGTTGAACGGCGAGGTGGAGGTCGCGCGAGGCTCTTCGCCGATGGACTCCAGCGCCTGAGCGTTGGTCTGGCCGTCGCGACGCGCCGCCATGTAGTTCTCGAAGGCCTCGGGGCTGACCGCGCGAACCTCGAAGTTCATCATCGCGTGGTACGTGCCGCACATCTCGGCGCAGCGCCCGACGAAGGCACCCTCACGCTCGATCTCGCTGATCTGGAACACGTTGTCGGAGTTGTTCTCGTCCGGGTTCGGCATGACGTCGCGCTTGAACAGGAACTCGGGAACCCAGAACGAGTGGATGACGTCGGAGGACGCGATCTCGAACTCGATGCGCTTGCCGGTGGGGAGCACGAGGATCGGGACCTCGGAGCTGGAGCCGACGGTCTCGACCTCGTTGTAGTGCAGGTACGACTGGTCGGACTTCTCGCGGCCGAACAGCGGGCCCGGCTCCTCACCCTCGGGGGTGCCGGCCTCCTCTGCTGCCTGCTCGCGCTCCTGGTCGGTGCCGTCGTACAGCGGCTGCCCGTCCTTGAGGTCGACGGTGCGGTAGCCGAACTTCCAGTTCCACTGGAACGCGGTGACGTCGACGACCACGTCGGGGTTGTCCTGCTTCTCCTGGACGTAGTTCTGCACGACGACCGTGAAGTAGAAGAGGACGGCGATGATGACGAACGGCACGGCCGTGTAGAACAGCTCTAGCGGGACGTTGTACGCGGTCTGGCGCGGGAACTCCGGCGAGTCCTTCTTCTTGCGGTGGAATGCCACCGTCCAGAAGGTCAGGCCCCACACGATGACGCCCATGATGAGCGCCGCGATGACGGACCACGTCCACAGCTCGCGCATCCGCTCGGCCTGCGGCGTGACGCCCGACGGCCATCCGAATCGAAGTACGGAATTGTCGATGCCGCAGCCCGACAGCACCACGGCGGCCACTGCAAGAGAGGCCACCAATCCGACTCGTCGTGTCGTCCGACGACCGGATCCACCACCACGCTGCGCCACGATCACGCCTTCCTGATTGCCAGATGGAGAGTACGAGAACCGTCCGGACGAGCCACCGAAGTCGCTCACACGCACGAGGTACTCGTGTACTACGCAGCGTAGACCAAAGCGGGCTCGGTTCTCGTGTCGGGTCGGGTGCGAGTTGGGTGGCGACACCGGGCCCGGCCGGTCACTTCGGCGTTCCCGCCGCACTGCGGCATACTCGGACCGATGCGCGTCGGGCCGTCGAGGTCCCGGCGACGCCTGTGACCAGGCCCGCTACCGGGCCGACACCCGAACGAAACGAGGCGTACCGACCGTGTGTGGACTGCTGGGACTGCTGACGTCGAACGCATCCGCGGAAGATGTCGTCGATGCCGTCGGCCACGCGTCGCACTGCATGCGACACCGCGGGCCGGACGAGCCGGGAACGTGGCACGACGACGATCTGGCGCTGGGCTTCAACCGGCTCTCGATCATCGACATCGAGCACTCGCACCAGCCGCTCCGCTGGGGTCCCGCGGAGAGTCCGGAGCGCTACGCGCTGGTGTTCAACGGCGAGATCTACAACTACCTCGAACTGCGCGAGACGTTGGCACGCGAGCACGGCGCGACGTTCGCCACCGAGGGTGACGGCGAGGCCATTCTCGCCGCGTTCCACTTCTGGGGCGACGACGCCGTTCGACGCCTGCGGGGCATGTTCGCCTTCGCGCTGTGGGACACCGAGAAGCGGGAACTGTTCCTCGCGCGTGACCCGTTCGGCATCAAGCCGCTGTTCTACTCGACGGGCGCCGCGGGCACCGCGTTCGCGAGCGAGAAGAAGAGCATTCTCGAACTCCTCGAGTCGTTGGGCGTGTCCGACGAGCTCGACCCCCGCGCCCTGGAGCACTACACGGTGCTGCAGTACGTGCCGGAACCCGAGACGCTCCACGCGGGCATCCGTCGCCTGGAGTCCGGCTGCACCGCTCGCCTGACTCCCGGCTCCGAGCCGACCGTCACCCGCTACTTCCGGCCGACGTTCCCGGTGCGTCCCGTCCCGTCGGGCACCGAGGCGGCGCGCTACCGCGAGATCGCCGAGGCGCTCGAGGACTCCGTCGCCAAGCACATGCGTGCCGACGTCACCGTGGGCTCGTTCCTGTCCGGCGGCATCGACTCCACGGCGATCGCCGCGCTCGCCATGCGGCACAACCCGGATCTGGTCACCTTCACCACCGGTTTCGAGCGTGAGGGCTACTCCGAGGTGGACGTCGCGGCCGAGTCGGCCGCCGCGATCGGCGCCAAGCACGTCATCAAGGTCGTCGGGCCCGAGGAGTTCGCCGCGGCGATCCCCGAGATCGTCTGGTATCTCGACGATCCGGTGGCGGACCCGGCGCTGGTGCCGCTCTACTTCGTCGCCAAGGAAGCACGGAAGCACGTCAAGGTGGTGCTGTCGGGCGAGGGTGCGGACGAGTTGTTCGGCGGCTACACCATCTACCGGGAGCCGTTGTCGCTCGCACCGTTCGAGAAGCTGCCACCCTCCCTGCGACGCGCCGCCGGTCGACTGAGTGAGCGCATCCCGGAGGGCACCCGCGGCAAGAGTCTCCTGCACCGCGGGTCGATGAGCCTGGAGGAGCGCTACTACGGCAATGCGCGCAGCTTCAACGATGCGCAGTTGCGGTCGGTGTTGCGCGAGTTCCGGCCCGAGTGGACCCATCAGGACGTGACGGCGCCGATCTACGCGCAGTCCGCCGGCTGGGACCCGGTGGCGCGGATGCAGCATCTGGACCTGTTCACGTGGCTGCGCGGCGACATCCTGGTGAAGGCCGACAAGATCACGATGGCCAACTCGTTGGAGTTGCGCGTGCCGTTCCTCGACAACGAGGTGTTCCGGGTGGCGGAGCAGTTGCCGCTGGAGCAGAAGATCACGAAGTCGACGACGAAGTACGCGCTACGCAAGGCACTCGACGGCATCGTGCCCGATCATGTGCTCAACCGCGCGAAGCTGGGTTTCCCTGTGCCGCTTCGGCATTGGCTGCGTGGCACCGAGCTCTTCGACTGGGCGCACCAGCAGATCGCCGATTCCCAGACCGATCACCTGCTCGACAAGGCCGCGATCACCCGCATGCTGAACGACCACCGCGAGGGACGCAGCGATCACAGCCGCCGGTTGTGGACCGTGCTCATCTTCATGGTGTGGCACGGCATCTTCGTCGAGAAGCGCATCGTGCCGGCCATCGCCGAACCCACGTACCCGGTTCGGCTCTAGCCGGCAGACGCGAACTACTGCGGGAGGATCGCGGCGATCTCGGCCGCGGCCTCGTCGCCGTACGCGTCGGTGAGGCGCTTGATCGCGTCGTCACGGACGAGCGTCCATTCCTGGGTGCCGGTGGTCTCGAGCACGAGCACCGCGATGAACGATCCGAGCTGGGCGGCGCGCTCGAGGCCCAGCCCGTTGGCGCGGCCGACGAGGAAGCCGGCGCGGAACGCGTCACCGACACCGGTGGGGTCGACCTTGCTGGTCTCCGGGACCACGGAGACGCGAATGTCCGTGCCGTCGGCGCCGACGATCTCGACGCCGTTCTTGCCGAGCGTGGTCACGCGCAGGCCGACGGTGTCGCGGATCTGGCGTTCGGTCAGCCCGGTCTTCTGACGGAGGAGGCCCCACTCGTACTCGTTGGTGAACAGGTACTCGGCACCCTGGATGAGCTCGGTGGCCTGCGTTCCGTCGAGGCGTGCGAGCTGCTGCGACGGATCCGCGGCGAAGGGGATGCCCAGTTCGCGGCACTCCGCCGTGTGGCGCATCATCGCGGCCGGGTCGTTGGCGCCGACCAGGACGAGTTCCAGGTCGCGACCCTCGGCCACGGTGTGGACGGAGATGTCGCCGGCCTCGGTCATCGCGCCGGGGTAGAACGAGGCGATCTGTGCCATGTCCTCGTCGGTGGTGCAGACGAAACGCGCGGTGTGAGCCGTCTCGGAGAGGGTGACGGCGGAGCAGTCGACGCCGTTGTCCTCGAGCCACGTCTGATACTCGGCGAAGTCGGGACCGACCGAGCCGACGAGCAGCGGTGCGCCGCCCAGAACACCCATGGTGTAGGCGATGTTGCCGCCCACCCCGCCCTTGCGGATGACGAGGTCGTCGACGAGGAAGCTCAGCGAGACGTGTGCCAGCTGATCGGCGAGGAACTGGTCGGCGAACCGACCGGGAAACCGCATCAGATGGTCGGTAGCAATGGAGCCGGACACCGCAATGGTCACGTCCGAGGGCCTTTCGCAGCAGGTGGAGGAGAACTGCTGTGAACCTTACCCGGGTGACGAGTGGGTGAACCCCATCAGACGGACGCCCCGGGACGAAGCACCCCGGACACACGTCGTCCCCGGCACCCACGCGGGGTGCCGGGGACGGCGGGAGACTACTCGGGACTCAGTTGAAGGAGTCACCGCACGCGCACGAACCCGTGGCGTTGGGGTTATCGATCGTGAAGCCCTGCTTCTCGATGGTGTCGACGAAGTCGATCGATGCGCCCTCGACGTACGGCGCGCTCATCCGGTCCACGGCGAGCGTGACGCCGCCGAAGTCCTTGACCAGGTCGCCGTCGAGCGAGCGGTCGTCGAAGAACAGCTGGTAGCGCAGCCCTGCGCACCCGCCGGGCTGAACCGCGATGCGCAGCGCCAGGTCGTCGCGGCCTTCCTGATCCAGCAGTGCCTTGGCCTTGGACGAGGCCGCTTCGGTCATCAGGACGGCGTGCGTCTCGGTGTCGGTGGTGGTCACGTCACTGGTGGCGACGTCGTTCTGCACAGTCATGGGTTCTCCCTATCGTTCGTGCCCTCTCGGCGACAACGCCGGCGAACACAGTCAACGGTACTCCCGACCCCGCTATTCCACACGATCGCCGGGGTTGTCACGCCCACGAGCCGGTGCGGGCGACGTCCGCGGCGAGGCCGGTCAGCTGGGCACGCGCGTCCGACATGGCGAGGTCGACCGATCCGGCGAAATCGGTCACCGAGTGCGCCGACTCGATGCCCGCCGCGCGCATGTCGTCCTCGCCCAGACGCACCTGACCGGCGAGGACCACCGTGCGCACACCGTGCTCGCGAGCCGACCCCGCGAGAGCGGTCACCACCTTTCCGCGCAACGACTGCGAGTCGAACTTCCCCTCGCCCGTCAGCACCACGTCGACCGTCGGCATCACCTCGTGGCGACGGGTGCGCTCGGCCACCAGATCGGCCCCGGACGTGCGGGTCGCTCCCAGCGCGAGCAACGCGGCGCCCAGGCCGCCGGCCGCACCCGCCCCCGGCAGGTCCGCCACCGCGCGCTCGGCGACGCGATCGAGCTCGACGCACCAGTCGGCGTTCCGCTCCTCCAGGACGCGCACGGTGTCCGCGTCCGCACCCTTCTGCGGTCCGAACACCGCGGCCGCACCGGCCGGACCCAGCAACGGATTGTCGACGTCCGTGGCCGCGACGAGGTCGACGTCCGCGAGAGCCGCGACCGCCGCGTCGGGTCCCCCGAGAGCCTCGATCATGCCCGCGCCGCCGTCGGTCGAGCTGCTGCCACCGAGACCGACCACCACGGTGGTCGCACCACGGGTCAGCGCCTCCGCGACGATCTGCCCCACTCCCCTGCTGGACGCCGCGACGGCCGACTCCGGATCCGGCGAACGACCGAGAAGTCCGAGACCGACGGTCTGCGCGACCTCCACGTAGGCGGTCGCGCCGTCGAGCAACCAGCGCGCGGTCACGACGTCGCCGAGGGGTCCGGACACGGTCGACTCGATCACCTCGCCGCCGTCGGCCGCGAGTGCGTCGACGAACCCGGGTCCGCCGTCGGACTGGGGCGCGAGGATCAGCTCGTCGTCGCGCGCGCTCGACCACCCCGCCGCGATGGCGTCGGCTGCTTCGGCCGCGGTCAGGGTGTCTCCGAAGGAATCGGGGGCGATGAGAACGCGCATCGGAACACTCTAACGAGGAGCGTCGGTCGTGAGAGCCCACGACTGCGGTGTTCGCGTGGTGGTGAACGTCGAATAACCTGTGGGGGTGAAGCTGCCCTTCGGTAAGTCGAGTGAGAAGTCCGACACCCAGACCCCCGTCGACCACGAGTCGACGAGCCTGGACGAGAGCACGGCGCAGACCCGCGGCAACGTCAGCCTCGGCAAGGGCCGTCCGACGCCCTCCCGGCGTGAGGCCGAGGGCCGCCGCCGTGGCCCGGTCGCACCGGCACCGCTGACGGCCAAGGAGGCCCGGGCGCGACGCAAGGCGACGCGGGGCAGCAAGGACGAGCGCAAGGCCGCCTCGGCCGAGCGTCGCGCGAAGGCCGCGGACCAGCGTGCCCGCATGATGGCCGGCGAGGACAAGTTCCTCCTCCCCCGCGACAAGGGCCCCGTTCGCGCCTACGCGCGTGACCTGGTCGACTCGCGTCGCAACTTCGTCGGGCTCTTCATGCCGATGGCCCTGATCCTTCTCGTGGCACTGTTCCTGAGCCCCGAGGTGCAGTCGATCGTCACGCTCGCGCTGTTCATCATGATGATCTTCATGGGTATCGACGGCTATCTGCTCGGCCGCCGCGTCAACAACAAGGTGCGGGACCGTTTCCCCGAGACTCCGGACGGCGGCTTCAAGCTCGGCTGGTACTCGTTCGTCCGCGCGTCGCAGGTCCGCAAGATGCGTGCCCCCAAGCCTCGCGTCGGCCCCGGCGACGCGGTCTGAGCGCACCCGCGGTGACGCGCACGCTCGTCCTCGGAGGTGCCCGGTCCGGCAAGTCCGGCCATGCGGAGTCGTTGCTGGCCGGTCACGCCGAGGTCCGGTACGTGGCCACCGGGCGGCGGAACAGTGCGGACGCCGATTGGGACGCCCGCATCGACACGCATCGACGGACGCGGCCGGAGCACTGGTCCACGGTCGAGATCACCTCGTACGCGGGACTGTCCGAGGCCCTGCGGGACGACGTGCCCACACTGGTCGACGACCTGGGGACCTGGCTCACCGGCGCGCTGGACGATCTGCGCGCGTGGGACTCGCCGCGCGGCACGGTGGTGGCCGCGGTCGACGACCTGGTGACGGCCGTCGACCGGTTCGAGAGTCCGCTGGTGCTCGTCTCCCCCGAGGTGGGTCTGGGCGTGATCCCGGAGTCGCGGGCGGGCAGACTCTTCCGCGACGAGATCGGTGCCGCGAACGCCCGTCTCGCGCAGGTGTGTGACGCGGTGACGTTGGTGGTGGCCGGGTTGTCCGTCCCCCTCACCCGACCGAGTGACCGACCCACCGACCGATCGAGAGGCACGTGGTGACCGAGAGTTCCGCACTGTTCCGTCCGGTGGATCCACCCGACGCCGAGATCGCCCGTGAGGCGAGGGCCAGGCAGTCGTCGTTGACCAAGCCCGCGGACTCGCTCGGCCGTCTCGAGGACCTCGCCGGGTGGGTCGCGTCGTGCCAGGGCGTGAACCCTCCGCATCGGTTCGCTCGGGCTCGCGCCGTGGTCTTCGCCGGCGATCACGGCATCGCCCGCGGTGGGGTCTCCGCGTACCCGCCCGAGGTGACGGCGCAGATGGTCGCGAACATCGCCGCCGGCGGCGCCGCGATCAACGCGTTGGCGTCGGTGTCCGGTGCGACCGTGCGAGTGGTGGACATCGCGGTCGACGCGGACACCGACGACTCCGTGTCGTCGCACAAGGTGCGTCGCTCCAGCGGGTCGATCGACCGTGAGGACGCACTGTCGCAGGACGAGGTGATCGCCGCCCTGACAGCGGGCCGCGACATCGCCGACGAGGAGGTCGACGGCGGCGCCGACCTGTTGATCGCCGGCGACATGGGCATCGGCAACACCACCCCCGCCACCGTGCTGATCGCTGCCGTCACCAACACCGAACCGGTGGCGGCGGTCGGCCGCGGTACCGGCATCGACGACGCGGGGTGGATCCGCAAGACCGCCGCGATCCGTGACGCCCTGCGGCGTGCGCGTCCCGTCACCCGCGACCCGATCGCACTGCTGCGCACCGTCGGCGGCGCCGATCTCGCCGCGATGACCGGCTTCCTGGTGCAGGCCGCGGTGCGTCGCACACCGGTGCTGCTCGACGGCGTCGTCGTCACGGCGGCGGCACTGGTCGCGAACGATCTCTCGGTCGGCGCCTCGTCGTGGTGGCTGGCCGGCCATCGGTCGACGGAACCGGCACACGCCTTGGCGCTCGCACACCTGCGACTCGATCCCCTGCTCGACCTGTCGATGCGCCTCGGCGAGGGCTCGGGGGCGATGGTCGCGCTGCCGATCCTGTCCGGTGCCGTCGCGACACTCGCCGACATGGCGACGTTCTCCGATGCCGGTGTGAGCACGCGGCCCTGATGTTCCTGGACCCGGTGCGCCTGGCGTTCTCCTGGCTGACGGTGCTGCCGGTGCGTGGTCCGGACGCCGTCGATCGCGACGACGCACGCCGCGCGATCGGGATCGTCCCGCTCGTGGGCCTGGCGCTGGGCGGCGCGGCCGCACTGGTGGTGTGGTCGTGCGCCGCAGCCGACCTGCCGCCGCTGCTCGCGGGACTGCTGGGCGTCGGCATCCTGGCGCTGCTGACCCGCGGAATGCATCTCGACGGGCTCGCGGACACCGCGGACGGACTCGGGTCCTACGGCCCGGCCGAGCGTGCGCTGGCGATCATGAAGTCCGGGTCCACCGGACCGTTCGGGGCCGCGACCCTCGTTCTGATTCTCGGCGTGCAGGCGGTGGCCATGGGCGAACTCGTCTCTCGGGGAGACGCTCTCGCGATCGTGGTCGCTGCCGTCGTGTCCCGGTGCGCCGTCGTGATCGTGTGCCGCCGCTCGGTGCCCGCCGCCACCGGCAGTGGCTTCGGCTCACTCGTCGCGGCGTCGCAGTCACCCGCCGTGGTCACCCTGTGGGTCCTCGTGGCACTCGCCGCCGGGCTGCTCGCCGTCCCCGGCGTCCCGCTGCAGGGAGTGGCAGCCGTCGCGGTGGCACTCGCTGCCGTCACTCTGCTCGCCCGGCACTGCGTTCGGCGATTCGGCGGTCTCGTCGGTGACGTGCTCGGGGCGAGCATCGAGCTGACCACCGCCGTGGTGCTCGTGCTCTGCCTCGTCGGCTGAGCGATCAGTCGCGCAGCGTGCTCATCCAGCCGTGGGTGTCGGCGAAGGTGCCGCGCTGGATTCCGGTGAGTGTGTCGCGCAGCGCCATGGTGACCTCGCCGGGCTCTCCGGTACCGATGCGGAAGTTGCCCTCGGCCGACTTCACACTGCCGACGGGGGTGATCACGGCTGCGGTGCCACACGCGAAGACCTCGGTGATCTCGCCCGACTCCGCCTTCTTCTGCCACTCGTCCGTGGAGATCTTGCGCTCCTCCACGGCGAAGCCCGCGTCGGTGGCGAGCGCCAGCAGCGAGTCACGCGTGATGCCGGGCAGCAGCGAGCCGGACAGGGACGGCGTGACCAACCGCGCGTCGGGTCCGGAGCCGAAGACGAAGAACAGGTTCATCCCGCCCATCTCCTCGACGTAGCGGCGCTCGAGAGCGTCGAGCCACACGACCTGGTCGCAGCCCTGGTCCGCGGCCTGCGCCTGGGCCAGCAGGGAGGCCGCGTAGTTGCCCGCGAACTTCGCGGCTCCGGTGCCGCCCGGCGCGGCGCGCACGTACTCGGTGGAGAGCCACACGCTGACCGGCTTGACCCCGCGCGGGAAGTACGCGCCGGCGGGCGAGGCGATGAGGAGGTAGCGGTAGGAGGACGACGGGCGCACGCCCAGCCCCGCCTCGGTGGCGAACATGAACGGCCGCAGGTAGAGCGCGTCCTCGCCGCCGGCGACGGGCACCCACTCGTGGTCGACGGCGAGCAGCTGCTCGATGGACTCGCGGAACAGCTCCACCGGCAGGGCCGGCATCGCCAACCGCGCGGCCGAGCTCTGCAGGCGCTCCGCGTTCGCGCCGGGGCGGAACGACGCGAGACTGCCGTCGGGCTGGCGGTAGACCTTGAGACCTTCGAAGATGGCCTGGCCGTAGTGCAGAACCATGGCCGCGGGATCCATCGGGAACGGCGCGTAGGGCGTCACCACCGCGTCGTGCCACCCGGTGCCGGCGTCGTAGTCGATGGCCACCATGTGATCGGTGAAGTGCACGCCGAACCCGGGCGCCTGCAACACCGCTGCCCGCGCTTCCGC
The DNA here is from genome assembly GCF_030818285.1 of Rhodococcus sp. SORGH_AS_0301. Taxonomy (NCBI): domain Bacteria; kingdom Bacillati; phylum Actinomycetota; class Actinomycetes; order Mycobacteriales; family Nocardiaceae; genus Rhodococcus; species Rhodococcus sp. SORGH_AS_0301. The sequence goes on along the minus strand of NZ_JAUTAC010000002.1, from coordinate 1,209,486 downwards.
GGTGGCGGGCGACGGGTGCTCGTGACGCGTGAATTCCAGGCCAGTCATGCCGAACACTCTAAAGCAGCGTGGTGTGGCATCTCACCGCACGTGCGCCTCGACGAACGGCGGCCTGACCACCTCGCACGCGATCGCCCGACCACGCACGTCCACGTCGACCGCGTCACCGACGGCGACGCCCGCCGCGGTGTCGAGCAACGCGAGCGCGATGCCCACCTTGAGGGTCGGCGAGAAGGTGCCGGACGTGGTCGCACCGACCGGTTCTCCGGTGCCGACCGAATTCCCGGGGCGCAGGACGGTCAGATCCGGACGCAGCACACCGCGTCCGACGGCGCGGAGGCCGACGAGGGTGCGGGGTGCGCCCGCCTCCTTCTGCGCCACGAGGGCGTCGCGTCCGCGGAACTCGTCCTTCTTCCAGCCCACCGCCCAGCCGCAGCGCGCTTCCAGCGGACTGATGTCGACGGACAGCTCGTGCCCGTGCAGCGGGTAGCCCATCTCGGTGCGCAGCGTGTCGCGCGCTCCGAGACCGGCGGGCTCGCCGCCCACCTCGCGCACCGCGCCCAGCAGCGCCTCGAACAGCGACGCGGCCGTGTCCCACTGCGGCAGCAGCTCGTACCCGTGCTCCCCCGTGTAGCCGGTGCGACAGACCCGTACCGAGCCGGATCCGAACGCGACGTCCTCGAACGCCATGTAATCGAGGGAGGACGGCAGCCCGACGGCGGCGAGGACGTCGGCCGACCGCGGTCCCTGCACGGCGAGGACGCCGTACTCCCGGTGGGCCGAGCGGACCTCGATGCCGGCCGGGGCACCCTGCGCGAGCACCTCGACCACGGCGGCGGTGTTGGCCGCGTTGGGCACGAGGAACACCTCGTCGTCGGACACGAGGTAGGCGATGAGGTCGTCGACCACTCCGCCGTTCTCGGTGCAGCACAACGTGTACTGCGCCTGGCCGGGCCCGATGCGGTCGAGCGCGTTGGTCAGCACCGAGTCGACGTACGCCGCGGCGCCGGGACCGGAGACGACCGCCTTGCCCAGGTGACTCACGTCGAACAACCCCGCGGTGGTGCGCGTCGACGTGTGCTCGGAGACGGTGCCCGCGTACGACACCGGCATCGTCCACCCGCCGAAGGGGGCGAACGTGGCTCCGAGGGCGACGTGCGCCTCGTGGACCGGACCGTGCAACAACTCTTCGCTCATGGTGGGGAACGCTAACTCAGACGAGGCCGATGTCGGGGTCAGCATACGATCGACTGCGTCGCTCCACCCTCACCGACCGTCCCCGACCATCAGGAGCAGCAGCACGTGAGCAGTCAGTCGCAGCGCACACTCGGACCCGAACTGGTCCTCGCCGGAACCGTCGACAAGGCCGTCGAGGTCGTCGTCGTCGGACTCGAGAAGACCGACGACGGTGTCCGCATCGTCGGCGAGGACTTCCTCGGGAACGCCGCCGCAGACGTCCTCGCCGCGGTCACGGCCCTCGGCGCCACCGGCCGGGCCGATCAGGTCACCCGCGTTCCCGCACCCTCGTCCCTGCCCGCCGCCAGCGTTCTCGCCGTCGGTCTGGGCACCGCCGCCGAGCGCACCGACGACGTGCTGCGTCGTGCGGCCGGATCGGCGGCGCGCGCGCTCACCGGCATCGGCCACGTCGCGACGACCCTGTCCGCCGTCGGCCTCGCCGCCGCCGCGGAGGGCCTCTACCTCGGCGCCTACCAGTTCAGCGAGTACAAGCAGAAGTCGGCGCCCAAGGACGACGCGACACCGATCACCCGGGTGGATCTGCTCGTCGGATCGCCGCGCGACAAGCAGGCTCGCGCCGAACTCGCGCGCTCCGAGGCCGTCGCCGAGGCGGTCGCCACCGCGCGTGACCTCGTCAACACGCCCCCGAGCCACCTCTTCCCGGCCGAGTTCGCCGAGCGCGCCCGTGCCCTCGGGACCGAGGCCGGCCTCACCGTGCAGGTGCTCGACGAGAAGGCACTCGAGCGCGGGGGCTACGGCGGCATCGTCGGCGTCGGCAAGGGCTCGTCCCGCCCGCCGCGTCTGGTCCGGCTGTCCTGGTCCGGCGGGAAGAAGAAGTCCCCCACCGTCGCTCTCGTCGGCAAGGGCATCACGTTCGACACCGGCGGCATCTCGATCAAGCCCGCGGCGGGCATGGAGAACATGACCTCGGACATGGCCGGCGCGGCCGCCGTCGTCGCGACGGTGGTGCTGGCGGCCAAGTTGAAACTGCCGATCGACGTCACCGCGACGGTGCCGATGGCCGAGAACATGCCGTCGTCCACGGCGCAGCGTCCCGGCGACGTGCTGACCCAGTACGGCGGCACCACGGTCGAGGTCATCAACACCGACGCCGAGGGCCGCCTCATTCTCGCCGACGCCATCGTGCGCGCCTGCGAGGACGAGCCGGACTACCTCATCGACACCGCGACCCTCACCGGAGCGCAGATGGTCGCCCTCGGCACACGCACCCCGGGTGTCATGGGCACCGAGGTGTTCCGCGACCGCGTCGCCGCCATCTCGCAGCGCATCGGCGAGAACGCCTGGGCGATGCCGCTGCCGGCCGAACTGCGACCCGATCTCGACTCCCGCGTCGCCGACCTCGCCAACGTCACCAACCACCGGTGGGGCGGCATGCTCGCGGCCGGGCTCTACCTGAAGGAGTTCGTCGCCGAGGGCGTCCAGTGGGCGCACATCGACGTGGCCGGGCCGGCCTTCAACACCGGCGGGCCGCACGGCTACACGAGCAAGGGCGGCACCGGTGTCCCGGTGCGCACCATGATCTCGGTGCTCGAGGACATCGCCGAGCAGGGCTGACCCGCTCGCGCGAGCGGGGAGCTCAGGCTCCCTGCTCGCGCCTCCGGATGATCTTCTGTCGGGCGTCGTGGTCCCGCATCCGCTGGGGATACCCGGTCTTGCGCACGTCGTAGACCGGGATCTTCAGGTCCTCGCCCAGCTTGCGCGCGCCCTTCTCGCCGCCCACCGCGCGGCGGGTCCACTCACCGTCGTTCGCGACCAGCACCACGGTGATCGGAGTGACCGTCGTCTCCGGTTCGACGTAGGCCTCGACGCCGATGCGGGCGGCCGTCCAGTCGGCGAGATGCGCTCTGTCGGACGAGGACGCTCCGCCTCGGGATCGACTCGGGCGCTTGAATCTGTCGAACAGTCCCACGGTGTCTCCTCCATCCGCCGAGCAGTACACGCGACTCTCGCGTGCACGAAATGCACTCAATCCGGTCCACACCATCATCCGGACGGCACGCCGACCCCGCCGAGCGCGAACCGTCTCACGAAGTGACAGGATGATCGGGCATCGCGTGAACCATCTCACGGTGCGCGTCACCCGTTACCGGCACAACTCGCCGCGAGAACGGTGCGACGCGGCCACAATGGTCCACGTACCGCGACCGGCTAGACACCACACCCGCTAGCGACCACGAGCCGCTACACCCGTACTACAACTTGTCGAGGAGTCAACAGACATGACCTTCTCCGTCCAGATGCCAGCTCTCGGTGAAAGCGTCACCGAGGGGACTGTCACACGGTGGCTGAAACAGGAGGGGGACACGGTCGAAGTCGACGAACCCTTGCTCGAAGTCTCCACCGACAAGGTGGACACGGAGATTCCGTCTCCGGCAGCGGGTGTCCTGACCAAGATCGTCGCGCAGGAGGACGACACCGTCGAGATCGGCGGTGAGCTCGGTGTCATCGGTGACGCGGACGAGGCGCCGTCCGACGGCGACGACTCGAGCAGCGACGACTCGAGCAGCGACGACTCGAGCAGCGACGAAGCCGACGCAGGCCCGTCCGACGCCGCCGAGCAGGCGTCCGTCGAGGGCGAGAGCGAGGCCGACGCGCCCGCACCCGACAGCGACGACGACGGCGGTGCGAGCAGCGGTTCCACCGGTGGCGGCGACGGCACTCCCGTCACGATGCCCGAACTGGGCGAGTCCGTCACGGAGGGCACCGTCACCCGGTGGCTCAAGGCCGTCGGCGACGAGGTTGCCGTGGACGAGCCGCTCCTCGAGGTCTCCACCGACAAGGTCGACACCGAGATCCCGTCCCCGGTCGCCGGCACCCTGCTCGAGATCAGCGCCGAGGAGGACGACACCGTCGAGGTCGGCGGCCAGCTCGCCGTCATCGGTTCCGGTGCTCCCACGAAAAAGGAGTCCGCGCCCGAGCCCGAGCCGGAGCCCGAGAAGAAGCCCGAGCCGGAGAAGAAGCCGGAACCCGAGGCGGAGGCGAAGCCCGCCGAGAAGCCCGCCAAGCAGGCCGACCCCGAGCCCGCCGGCGAGGTCTACACGCCGGAGCCGAAGTCCGAGAGCAAGTCCGAGAACTCCTCGAAGTCGGAGTCCGAGGCGCCGGCCGGCGGCTCGAACGCCGGCGGTTCCAGCCCGTACGTCACGCCGCTCGTGCGCAAGCTCGCGCAGGAGAACGACGTCGACCTGAACTCCGTGTCGGGAACCGGCGTGGGTGGGCGCATCCGCAAGCAGGACGTCCTCGCCGCCGCAGAGGCGAAGAAGGCACCGGCCGAGGAGAAGGCCGCTCCGGCTGCCGCAGCTCCCGCCGCGTCCGCCACGCCCTCGGCACCGTCCACTGCCGGCGTGCGGCCCGAACTCGCGCACCTGCGCGGTTCGACGCAGAAGATCAACCGCATCCGGCAGATCACCGCCAAGAAGACCCGCGAGTCGCTGCAGACGTCGGCGCAGCTCACGCAGGTGTTCGAGGTCGACCTGACCAAGGTGGCAGCACTGCGCACCCGCGCCAAGGCCACGTTCAAGGAGCGCGAGGGCGTCAACCTGACGTTCCTGCCGTTCTTCGCGAAGGCCGTCGTCGAGGCGCTCAAGGTTCACCCCAACGTGAACGCGAGCATCGACGAGGAGAAGAAGGAGATCACGTACCACGACGCCGAGCACCTGGGCATCGCGGTGGACACCGAGCAGGGCCTCCTCTCCCCGGTCATCCACAACGCGGGCGACCTGTCGCTGGCCGGCATCGCACGCGCCATCGCGGACATCGCGGCACGGGCACGGTCGAACGGCCTCAAGCCGGACGAGCTGTCCGGTGGCACGTTCACCATCACCAACATCGGCAGCCAGGGCGCCCTGTTCGACACGCCGATCCTGGTTCCGCCGCAGGCCGCCATGTTGGGCACCGGGGCCATCGTCAAGCGCCCGGTAGTGGTGACCGACGCCTCGGGCAGCGAGTCCATCGGTGTCCGCTCCATGGCGTTCCTGCCGCTCACCTACGACCACCGTCTCGTCGACGGCGCCGATGCGGGTCGCTTCCTGACCACCATCAAGCACCGCCTCGAGGAGGGCGCGTTCGAAGCCGACCTCGGCCTCTGACGCTTCTTCGGTAATCTCGGAAGTCCCCGACACTTCGCAGCCCCGACCTCCGGGAATCTGTGACCTGTCGAACGAGGGGGCACTCGCTGCACACCGTGCAGTGGGTGCCCCCGTCGCCGTCCCAGGAGGCAGTCACTCGTGCGCATCGTCATCGCAGGTTCGTCCGGACTCATCGGCACGTCGCTCGTGGCGGCGTTGCGCAGCGGAGGGCACGACGTCTTCCGCCTCGTCCGCCGTGCACCCGCGGGACCGGACGAGATCGGCTGGGATCCCACAGCCGGATCGCTCGACCCGGAGGCGCTGAAGGGCGCCGACGCCGTGGTGAACCTGTGCGGTGTCGGGATCGGTGACAAGCGGTGGACCGGCGCGTACAAGCAGGCCGTCCGCGACAGTCGCATCGTCCCCACCGAGGTGATCTCCCGCGCCGTCGTCGAGGCGAAGGTGCCGACGCTCGTCAACGCCAGCGGCATCAACTTCTACGGTGACACCGGCGACACCGTGGTCGACGAGACGGCGCCGGTCGGTACGGGCTTCCTCGCCGAGGTGTGTCGCGACTGGGAGGACGCCACGTCCTTCGCGGCCTCGAACGGCGTCCGGGTGGTGTTCCTGCGCAGCGCTGCCGTCCTGTCCCGGCACGGCGGCATGATGGGCAAGCTCCGCCCGCTGTACCTCTTCGCGCTGGGCGGTCGGCTCGGCAGCGGCCGCCAGTACTTCCCGTGGATCTCACTGACGGACGAGGTCCGGGCGATCGTCTTCACCCTGGAGAATCAGGACATCACCGGACCGGTCAACCTCCAGGGTCCCGCACCGGTGACCAACGCCCAGTTCAACAGCGCCATGTCGCGAGCGGTGCATCGCCCGGCACCGTGGATGGTGCCCGGGTTCGCGATCTCCGCGATCATCGGCGAGTTCGCGAACGAGGCCATCCTGCACAATCCGCGAGCCATCCCCGCGGTGCTCGAGAAGCACGGATTCACGTTCGAGCACAACACCATCGGAGAGGCGCTCGCGGACACCGTCGGCTGACCCGGAGGCGTACTCTTCGATGTCATGATCACCCGCTCCGCCCGCGCCGACGCCCGGCCGATGCTCGTGCGTTCGCTCGGCACGATCGACTACCTCGACGCTCTCGAGATCCAGCGCGAGGTCGCCGGCCGTCGTGCCGAGAACGTCGGCGCCGACGAATTGCTGCTTCTCGAGCACCCCGCCGTCTTCACCGCGGGTCGGCGTACGGCTCCCGAGGATCGGCCGCGCGACGGCACCCCCGTCATCGACGTCGACCGTGGCGGCAAGATCACCTGGCACGGTCCCGGGCAGCTGGTCGGCTATCCCATCGTGCGGCTCGCGGAGCCCGTCGACGTCGTTCGGTACGTCCGGCTGATCGAGGAAGCACTCATCGCCGTGTGCACCGATCTGGGCCTCGAGGTCGGGCGTATCGACGGCCGTTCCGGCGTCTGGCTCGCGGCCGGCGAGGTGCGCGGAGCCCGAGATTCTGGTCCGGGACGGCAGCCCGAACGCAAGGTGGCTGCCATCGGGGTCCGCGTGCAGCGGGGTGTGGCTCTGCACGGCTTCGCCCTGAACTGCAATGCGTCCCTGGAGGGCTTCGGCACCATCGTTCCGTGCGGTATCGCGGACGCCGGCGTCACCACACTGTCGGACGAACTCGGCCGCGACGTGACCGTCGACGAGGTCACTCCGGCGGTCACGCAGCGCATCCTGGACGCACTCGACGGTGCCCTGCCGTTGGCGGTGCACGATCTGGACAGAACGCCCGTCGCACCCACGCCACGCTTCACCACGGTGAACTTCGGCGGATGACCCCCCGCGAGTAGCATCGATGCGGTGACCGTCGCACCCGAGAACTCTCCTGCACAAGCTCCGAACGGACGCAAGCTTCTCCGCCTCGAGATCCGAAACGCGGAGACCCCGATCGAACGCAAACCGTCGTGGATCAAGACCCGCGCGAAGATGGGCCCCGAGTACTCCGAACTCAAGGGACTCGTCAAGCGCGAGGGACTGCACACGGTGTGCGAAGAGGCCGGGTGTCCCAACATCTACGAATGCTGGGAAGACCGCGAAGCCACGTTCCTCATCGGCGGTGAGCAGTGCACCCGTCGCTGCGACTTCTGCCAGATCGACACCGGCAAACCTGCCGACCTCGATCGGGACGAGCCGCGCCGCGTGGCCGAGTCGGTGCAGGCGATGGGTCTGCGCTACTCCACCATCACGGGTGTCGCCCGCGACGATCTCGAGGACGGCGGCGCCTGGCTGTACGCCGAGACCGTCCGTGAGATCAAGCGCCTCAACCCCAACACCGGTGTCGAGCTGCTGATCCCCGACTTCAACGCCGACCCCGACCAGCTGGCCGAGGTCTTCTCCTCGCGCCCCGAGGTGCTCGCGCACAACGTGGAGACGGTGCCGCGCATCTTCAAGCGCATCCGTCCCGCGTTCCGCTACCAGCGCAGCCTCGACGTCATCACCGCGGCGCGCGACGCCGGCCTGGTGACCAAGTCGAACCTGATCCTGGGCATGGGCGAGACCTACGAGGAAGTCACGCAGGCGATGCAGGACCTGCACGACGCCGGCTGCGACATCCTCACCATCACCCAGTACCTGCGCCCGTCGCCGCGGCATCATCCGGTCGACCGGTGGGCCAAGCCGGAGGAGTTCGTCGAGCACTCCAAGGCCGCCGAGGCCATGGGCTACGCCGGCGTCCTCGCCGGTCCCCTGGTCCGCTCCTCGTACCGCGCGGGTCGCCTCTACACGCAGGCCATGGCTCACCACGGCCGTGCGATCTCCGAGAACATGTCCCACCTCGAGCACGGCGGCGAGGCGTCCCAGGAAGCCAGCTCGCTGATGGCGCGCCTGGCAGCCCGCTGACCCCACACCCCCAGCGACACCACGCGGCCCGCCGTCCTACCGGATGGCGGGTCGCGCTGCGTCTGCGCCTATCCTGGGAGCCATGGCGAACGGCGGTACAGCAGGCAAGGGCAAGGCCTCGAAAGAGGCGAAGGCCGCGGCGAAGGCAGCACGCAAGCAGGCCTCGAAGGAACGGCGCTCCCAGTTGTGGCAGGCCTTCCAGATGCAGCGCAAGGAGGACAAGCTCCTCCTGCCGCTGATGATCGGATCGGTCGTCGGTATGGCGGTGCTGTTCTTCCTGATCGGGCTGATCTTCGGGATCGAGTGGCTCCTGCTGCCGTTCGGGCTCCTCATCGGTGTGCTCATCGCGTTCGTGATCTTCGGTCGCCGCGTGCAGAAGTCGGTGTACGGCAAGGCCGAGGGCCAGGCCGGCGCCGCCGCGTGGGCACTGGACAACCTGCAGGGCGGGTGGCGTGTCAAGACCGCCATCGCCGGCACCACGCAGCTGGACGCCGTGCACCGCGTCATCGGTCGTCCCGGCGTCATCCTGGTGGCCGAGGGCGCACCGCAGCGCGTGAAGGCACTGCTGGCGCAGGAGAAGAAGAAGACCGCACGCCTCGTCGGCGACACCCCGATCTACGACGTCGTCGTCGGCAACGACGAGGGCCAGGTGCCGCTCTCGCAGCTGCAGAAGTACCTGACCAAGCTGCCGAAGAACATCGACAGCAAGCGCATGGAGACCATCGAGTCACGGCTCTCGGCGCTGGGCGCCCGCGGTGGCCCGGCACTCCCCAAGGGACCGATGCCGGGCGGCGCGAAGATGAAGGGTGTGCAGCGCACCATCAAGCGTCGCTAGTGGCCTCCGGCCCCACTATCGGGACATGAGGAGTGCGGTGCCCGTCGCGCGGTCGTGCATGCCGCGGCTGTCGATGTCGGTGATGACGGCGGGCACCACGAAGGCGATGAAGACCTGACGCACCAGCGCGCGCACGACTCCCACGCGGCCCGGAGCGTCGATGCGCGCCACCTGCATGCCCATGCAGAACTGACCGGGCGTGAAGGAGAACAAGCTCACGGACACGAATCCGAGCAGGAACCACACTCCCAGGGTCAGGGTCGACAGGTTGCCCCCGGCGACGCTGCCGCCGAGGAACAGCGCGGACACACCCATCGACATCAGCCAGTCGATGGCCAACGCCGCGACACGCCTCGGTGTCGGCGCGAGCGAACCCGGCCCTACCTTGGGAAGTCCCAGGTACTCGCCCTGGTAGGCCTGCTGCTCGTGGTCACCGTCGGGCAGCGCGGCGGCGGGGCCCGAGAGCCACGATCCGGTCATCCGTGCCATGAGTGTTCTCCATACTGGTGTGAGTGCGGGGCCATTGCTCCAGGATAGGTGTCGCCCCGGCGGGAGGGTCTTCCCACCGGCCACCAGCTGCGACGACGGGACGCGTAACACCGACGAAACACGGACTTGACGGTGAGGCAACACCACTTCCCTACCGTCGGCGTGGCGCAGCTGCCGCACTCACACAGACGTCGCGGACCAGCACTCGACAAGAAGGAGTTCCAGCGTGGATTTCACCACGGCCGAAGAGGTCATCAAGTACATAGCGGACGAGAGCGTCGAGTACGTCGACATCCGTTTCACCGATCTCCCGGGTATCCAGCAGCACTTCTCGATCGCGGCGAAGGCGTTCACCAAGGACACCCTCGAAGACGGTCTCGCGTTCGATGGCTCGTCCGTGCGTGGCTTCCAGTCGATCCACGAGTCGGACATGATGCTGCTGCCCGACTACGGCACCGCTCAGATCGACCCGTTCCGTCACGCCAAGACGCTGAACATGGACTTCTTCGTCCACGATCCGTACACCCGCGAGTCCTACAGCCGCGACCCCCGCAACGTCGCGCGCAAGGCCGAGGAGTACCTCGCCAGCACCGGCATCGCCGACACCGCGTTCTTCGGTCCCGAGGCCGAGTTCTACATCTTCGACTCGGTGCGCTACGACTCCCAGATGAACGGCGCGTTCTACGAGCTCGACTCGAGCTCCGGCGCCTGGAACACCGGCGCCGAGACCGAGGCCGACGGGTCCCCCAACCTCGGCTACAAGGTCCGCCCGAAGGGCGGCTACTTCCCCGTCGCGCCGTACGACCACTACGTCGACATCCGCGACGCCATCTCCACCAACCTGCAGAACGCGGGCTTCGAGCTCGAGCGCGGCCACCACGAGGTCGGCACCGGCGGTCAGCAGGAGATCAACTACAAGTTCAACACCATGCTGCGTGCAGCCGACGACCTGCAGCTGTTCAAGTACATCGTCAAGAACACCTGCTGGCAGCACGGCAAGTCCGCGACCTTCATGCCGAAGCCGCTCTTCGGTGACAACGGCTCGGGCATGCACGTCCACCAGTCGCTCTGGAAGGACGGCAAGCCGCTCTTCTACGACGAGAAGGGCTACGCGGGTCTGTCGGATCTCGCTCGTCACTACATCGGCGGCATCCTGCACCACGCGCCGTCGCTGCTGGCGTTCACGAACCCGACGATCAACTCGTACCACCGCCTGGTGCCGGGCTACGAGGCCCCCATCAACCTGGTGTACTCGGGCCGTAACCGCTCGGCCGCCGTCCGTATCCCCACCACGGGCAACAACCCGAAGGCCAAGCGTCTCGAGTTCCGCGCGCCCGACGCGTCCGGTAACCCGTACCTGTCGTTCGCCGCGCAGATGATGGCCGGCCTGGACGGCATCAAGAACAAGATCGAGCCACTCGCTCCCGTCGACAAGGACCTCTACGAGCTCCCGCCCGAGGAAGCGAAGAACATCCCGCAGGCACCCACCTCGCTGCCTGCCGTGATCGACCGCCTCGAGGCCGACCACGAGTACCTCACCGCCGGTGGCGTCTTCACCACCGACCTGATCGAGACCTGGATCTCGCTCAAGCGTGAGAACGAGATCGCGCCGGTGAACCTCCGTCCGCATCCGTACGAGTTCCAGCTGTACTACGACTGCTGAGTCACGCTCCACCACGTCGAGCCCGCTCCGGACCCTGTCCGGCGCGGGCTCGCGTCGTTTCCGGGACGATTCGGGAACGATGCGGACACGACTCGACCGAAAGCTGGATTGAACTCCGAACCTTCGGGGTAGACACGGGTGTCCGCTGTGTTCCGGGTGACGATCCACCCGGCCGCCGGACGTCGTGGCACCACCACAGTCGCGTCTCTCCTGTTGCCGAGCGAAGGATCTGCACCTGATGGATGCTCTGTGGGACTTCATCGTCGGCCGCCGAAGGCAGCTCGCGATCGATTCCTATCTTCACGTCTCCGCCGTCGTCCAGTGTGTCGTCATCGCGACCATCCTGGGTGTCGCCATCGGAGTTCTCGTCTACCGCAGTCCCGCCGGCTCCGCCGTCGCCACCGCTCTCGCGAGCACGGTGCTCACCATCCCGTCGTTCGCGCTGCTGGGACTGCTGATTCCCATTCTCGGTCTCGGCGTCAAGCCGACCGTCACCGCGCTGGTGCTGTACTCGTTGCTGCCGATCATCCGGAACACGGTGGTCGGACTCGACGCGGTGAATCCGGCGGTCAGCGATGCGGCACGCGGTATCGGCATGAGCCGAGCCACCGTGTTGCGTCGCATCGAGATTCCTCTCGCGTGGCCGTCGATTCTCACGGGGATGCGCGTCAGCACCCAGATGGCGATGGGCATTCTCGCCATCGCCGCGTACGCCAAGGGCCCCGGCCTCGGCAATCTCCTGTTCTCCGGCCTCGCCCGCGTCGGCAGCCCCACCGCAGTTCCCCAGGCCCTCACCGGCACCGTCCTGATTGTCATCCTGGCGCTGATCCTCGACGGGATCTACGTCCTGATCGGCAAACTCACCACCTCGAGGGGTATCCGTGACTGACACGACTCGCACCACCACCGGAGCAGAGATCGTCCTCGAGGACGTGACGAAGTCCTACCCCAACCAGAAGGCCGCCGCGGTCGACCACGTGTCGCTCACCATCCCCGCGGGTGAGGTCGTCGTGTTGGTGGGACCGTCGGGCTGCGGCAAGACGACGACGATGCGGATGATCAACCGCCTCATCGAGCCCACGTCCGGCCGGATCACGATCGGCGGCAAGGACGCGCTGTCCATCGATCCGAACGAGCTGCGACGCACCATCGGCTACTCGATCCAGCAGGCCGGCCTGTTCCCGCACATGACGATCGCGCAGAACGTCGGCATGGTCCCCGGGCTCATCGGGTGGAACAAGAAGAAGATCTCCGACCGCACCGACGAGATGCTCGATCTGGTCGGACTCGATCCGGGCCAGTACCGCGAGCGCTACCCGCGCCAGCTCTCCGGTGGGCAGCAGCAGCGCGTGGGTGTGGCCCGCGCTCTGGCGGCCGACCCCCCGGTGCTGTTGATGGACGAGCCGTTCGGTGCCGTCGACCCCATCACCCGCGGCCTCCTGCAGGACGAGCTGATGCGCCTGCAGGCCGAGCTGGGCAAGACGATCGTCTTCGTGACACACGACTTCGACGAGGCCGTCAAGCTGGGCGACCGGATCGCCGTCCTGGGCAACCAGTCCCGCATCCTGCAGTACGACACCCCCGAGGCCGTGCTGGCCAATCCCGCCGACGAGACGGTGGCCGGCTTCGTCGGCGCCGGTGCGGCTCTCAAGCAGCTCACCCTCATGCGTGTGCGCGACATCGAGCTCAGCGATGTTCCCGCCTTCGGTGAGGACGAGCCGGTCGAGACGATGAACCGGGCGCTCGGCACCGATCCGGAGGCGTGGGGTCTCATCCTCGACTCCCGGAAGCGGCCCATCCGGTGGACCGACCGTCGTCACCTCGCCGGCGTGGGCAGCCTCCGCGACGTCGGTGTGCCGATCGGTGAGCTCGTGTCGATCCAGTCCACGCTGCAGGACGCGCTCGAGGCCCTGCTCGCCGAGGGCAACGCGACGGCGACCGTGACGGGCAAGCGCGGCGAGTACGTCGGCACCGTCACCATCGAGGCACTGATCGACACCATCAAGACCATCCGTTCGCAGCACGCGCACGACCACGACGACGTGGTCGACGCGGGCGCGGCGTCCGTCTCGGGCGCGTCGTCGTGACGGCGTCGGTCGAGGCGTCCGTCGTCGACGATCCCGCCGACGCAGAGGGCGATGCGAAGTCCGCGGCCAGGGCAGCGCGGCGAGCCGAACGGATCCGTCTGGTCGTCCAGCCCGCACTGGTTCTCGTCCTCGTGGTGGTCACGCTGGTCTACGCCCTCACGCGTGATCTCACGGCGACGCAGGCGGCGACGATCAACGTCGCCACGATCTCCCAGCGCGTTCTCGAGCACGTCCTGATCACGTTCGTCGTGACGGCACTCGTCGTGCTGATCGCGGTGCCCCTCGGAATCATCCTCACTCGCAACGGCTATCGACGACTCGCTCCCGTCTTCATCGGTATCGCGAACATCGGTCAAGCAGCGCCTGCCGTCGGCCTGCTCGTCCTGTTGTTCCTCGCGACCGGCAGCACCGGGTTCTGGGTCGGTGTCCTGCCCATCGCGTTCTACTCGCTGCTCCCGGTGCTGCGGAACACCATGCTGGGGTTCCAGCAGGTGGACGCCAGTTACATCGATGCCGCACGCGGACAGGGCATGTCGGGCTCCGGCATCCTGTGGCGCATCGAGTTCCCACTCGCGGTGCCGTACATCCTCGCCGGCCTGCGCACCTCTCTCGTGCTGGCGGTCGGTACCGCCACGCTGAGCTTCCTCGTCGGCGCCGGCGGCCTCGGCGTGCTCATCGACACCGGGTACAAGCTCAATCAGCCGCTCATCCTCGTCGTGGGCGCCGTGCTCGCGGTGGCGCTGGCGTTGCTCGTCGACTGGTTGGGCGCTCTCGCCGAGGCCTTCCTCGGACCGAAAGGACTGCGCTGATGCGCCGTACCCTGATCGCACTGTGCGCGGTCTCCACCCTCGCCCTCACCAGCTGCGGGCTGCAGTCCGGCAGCGCGGTGCCCCTGGCCGTCGAACCCGGAAGCATCACGGCGCAGCCGGGTCTCGAAGGTGCCGAGCTCACCGTCGGTTCCAAGGACTTCACCGAGCAGATCATCCTCGGCTACATCCTGGAGTTCGCGCTCGAGGCGGCGGGGGCGAACGTCCGCGACCTGACCAACATCTCGGGATCCAACAGCACGCGGCAGGCCATGATCAGCGGCCAGGTCGACGTCACCTACGAGTACACCGGCACCGGCTGGATCAACTACCTCGGCAACGAGACTCCCATTCCCGACGCGACAGAGCAGTACGACGCGGTGCGCGACGCGGACAAGGCGAACGGCATCGTCTGGGTCAACCCGGCGCCGATGGACAACACGTACGCACTCGCGATGAACCAGCAGACGGCGCAGGAGACCGGCGTGAAGACGCTGTCCGACTACGCCGCCCTGGTGCAGCGTGATCCCGCCGCCGCGGCGGTGTGCGTGGAGACCGAGTTCAACTCCCGCCAGGACGGTTTCCCCGGCATGGCGGCGGCGTACGGCTTCGACGCGAACGCGGTGAACCGCCAGATCCTGCAGACGGGCATCATCTATCAGGCGACGGCGGACGGCTCGCAGTGCAAGTTCGGCGAGGTGTTCACCACCGACGGCCGCATCAAGGGCCTCGACCTGGTGGTCGTCGAGGACGACAAGCTGTTCTTCCCGCGCTACAACGCGACGGTGAACCTGCGTCAGGAGATCGCCGACCGCTACCCGGAGATCGCGGAGATCACCGCGCCGGTGTCCGCGGCGCTCACCATCGACGCCATCACCGAGCTGAACAAGCAGGTCGACGTCGACGGCCGGGAACCCGCCGAGGTGGCGCGTGACTGGATGGTGCAGCAGGGTTTCGTCACCGCCGGGGCCGACTGACACCGAGGTACACATAGTGCACAGAAGACGACCCCGCCCGGCACAGTCGGCCGAGCGGGGTCGTTCTCTGTGCAGAACCGGTACGGGTCAGGAACCGAACGCGCGTTCCACCACGGCCTTGGCCCGACGGGTGACGCGCAGGTAGTTGTCGAGGAACTCCCCCGCGTCGCCACTGGGCCAGCCGGCCACCTGCGCGACGGCCGACAGCACCTTGCCGGGAGCCGGCAACTGATCGGTCGGCTTGCCGCGCACCAGGACCAGCGCGTTACGGGCCTTCGTGGCCGTGAGCCACGCCTGGCGCAGGAGGTCGACGTCGCCAGGGCTCATGAGCTCCGCGGCGCCGATCGCGTCGAGGCACTCCAGGGTCGACGTGTTGTGCAGCGCCGGAATGCGGTGGGCGTGACGCAGTTGCAGCAACTGCACGGTCCACTCGACGTCGGCCAGTCCCCCGCGCCCCAGCTTGGTGTGCGTCTTCGGGTCGGCTCCCTTGGGCAGTCGCTCCGCGTCGACCCGGGCCTTGATGCGCCGGATCTCGCGGACGGCGTCCTCGGAGACACCGCCCTCGGGGTACCGGATGCGGTCGGCCATGAGCAGGAACCGGATTCCCAGGTCCTGATCGCCGGCGACCTGGTGGGCGCGGAGCAGGGCCTGCACTTCCCACGGCTGCGCCCACTGCGAGTAGTACGCGTCGTAGGCCGAGAGTGTGCGCACGACAGGCCCGTTGCGCCCCTCGGGACGCAGTCCGGTGTCCACCTCCAGCGGCGGGTCCTGGCTCGGCGAACCCAGGAGCTTGCGGACACGATCGGCGATGGCGTTGGCCCACTTGACGGCGTCGCTGTCGTCGGCGCCCTCGGCCGGCTCGCACACGAACAACACGTCGGCGTCGGACCCGTAGCCCAATTCACCACCACCGAGTCGACCCATGCCGATGATGGCGATCGACGCGGGAGCGGTGCCGCCGCGCTCGGCGACGGACGCACGGACCGCCGCGTCCAGGGCGGCGTTGATGACCGCTGCCCACACCGAGGACAGCGCCCGGCACACCTCGGGGACCTCGAGCAGTCCGAGGATGTCCGCCGAGGCGACCCGCGCCAGTTCGTAGCGACGCAGGGACCGCGCCGCCGCGACCGCGCGTACCGGATCGTCGTAGCGCGCAGAGGACTTCAGGATGGCGCCGTACGTCTCGGTGGGATCGACGTCGAGCAGTTTCGGGCCGGTCGATCCGTCGGCGAAGAGCCGGATGACCTCCGGCGCGTTGACCAACACACCGCGCAGGTACTCCGACGACCCGAGCACCTGCATCAGGCGCTGCGCCACCGGGCCCTCGTCGCGGACCAGCCGCAGGAACCAGGACTGCTCGGCGACCTCCTCGGACAGCCGTCGGTAGGCCAGCAGGCCCGCGTCGGGATCCGGTGTGTCGCCCAGCCATTCGAGCAGCGTCGGCAGCAGCAGGGACTGGATGCGACCCTTGCGCGCACCCATGCCGACGAGTGCGCTCAGGTGTCCGAGCGCGTTCTGTGGAGCCGAGTAGCCGAGCGCCGAGAGCTGCCGGATCGCGGAATCCGAACTGAGGCGCAGCGAGTCGCTGTCCAGCCGGGCCACCGATTCGAGCAGAGGGCGATAGAACAGCCGAGCGTGCAACCGCCGGATCCGCTGCGCGTTGCGACGGATCTCCTGGCGCAGAACGCCGGTCGCGTCGTGGTTGCCGTCGGGACGCATGTGGGCGGCGCGGGCGAGCCAGCGCATCGCCTCGTCGTCGTCGTCCGGCGGCAGGAGGTGCGTGCGCTGCAGCTTCTGCAGCTGCAGCCGGTGCTCGATGAGGCGGAGGAACTCGTAGGACGCGGTGAGGTTTGCCGCGTCGTCACGCCCGATGTAGCCGCCGGTGGCGAGAGCGGACAGCGCGGCGACGGTACCGCGTTCGTGGAGGGAGTCGTCGGCTCGTCCGTGCACGAGTTGCAGCAGCTGGACGGCGAACTCGACGTCACGCAGGCTGCCGCGCCCCAGCTTGATCTCGCGCTCGCGCAGCTCGGCCGGCACCATCTCCTCGACGCGGCGGCGCATCGCCTGCACCTCGGGGACGAAGTCCTCGCGCTCACTGGCCACCCACACCATCGGCGTCACCGCGTCGACGTAGGCCTGGCCCAGCTCGGCGTCACCGGTCATGGCGCGCGCCTTGAGCAACGCCTGGAACTCCCAGGTCTTCGCCCACCGCTGGTAGTACGCCAGGTGCGAGTCGAGAGTGCGGACCAGTTCGCCCTGCTTGCCCTCGGGACGCAGTGCGGCGTCGACCTCGAAGAAGGCGGACGAGCCGATGCGCATCATCTCGCCGGCCATGCGGGTGGCGAGGGAGTTGGAGGGTTCGGCGACGAAGACGACGTCTACGTCGCTCACGTAGTTCAGTTCCTGCGCACCGCACTTGCCCATCGCGATGACCGCGAGTCGGACCGAGCAGGGCCCGTCGGGGAACGTGACGGTGACGGCCACCGACAGTGCCGCGGTGAGCGCCGCGTCCGCCAGATCGGACAGCTGACGACCGACCACCTCGTAGGGCACGACGGGCTCGTTCTCCACGGTCGCCGCGAGATCGGCGGCGGCCAGGATCATGAGGTGGTCGCGGTACGCCGTGCGCAGCGCGATGATGGCCTTGGGTCCGGTCAGCTCGGCCCGGAACACCTGACCGAGGGCGTCGTCGCCCGTCTCCGCGACGGCACCGACGCTCGCGAGCATCGAGTCGCGCAGCTCGTCGGCCGTGGGCAACGACTCCGTGCAGGTGGTGAGCAGGCGCCACTTCTCCGGCTCGGACACCAGGTGGTCACCGAGAGCGCTGGACGATCCGGCGAGAGCGAACATGCGGCCGCGCAGACTCTTGTCGGTGCGCAGGCGGGGCGTCGAGGTCGGACCAGTTGTCACCGAGATCCTCGGCGAGGCGCGCGAGGGTGCGCAGCGCGAGATCGGCGTCGGGCGAGCGCGACAGCGACCACAGCAGCTCGGTGCTGTCCTCGTCGGTCCAGCCCAGCAGCGACAGGTTCGCCGGGGCCGACGCCTCGACGAGACCGAGCCGTCCGGGGCTGGGCACGGTGGAACGGGAACTGGGCGGAATCACGGGCGAGCCTCCACCACGGTGTACGAGTCGACCGCCGGGTCGGCGTCAGCGAACGTCGGGTGGACGAACCGCGGGTCGACGAATCTCGGGACGGTGGTGCATTCCGACATGTTCATGGCGTGTCGACGTTACTCGACAGCCCCGTCCAGTCGACAATCGCGCAGTCGCTACAGACCCAGGTAGGTCTTGAGCTCGAATGGCGTCACGTGCGAACGGTACGACTCCCACTCACGACGCTTGTTGCGCAGGAAGTAGTCGAAGACGTGCTCGCCGAGCGCCTCGGCCACCAGCTCGGAGCCCTCCATGGCGGCGAGCGCCTCGTTGAGGCTGCTGGGCAGCTCCCGGTAGCCCATGGCGCGGCGTTCGGCGGAGGTCAACGACCACACGTCCTCCTCGGCCTCGGGCGGCAGCGTGTACCCCTTCTCCACACCGCGCAGTCCGGCCGCGAGCAGCACGGCGAAGGTGAGGTACGGGTTGCACGCCGAGTCGGGGCTGCGGATCTCGACGCGGCGAGACGACGCCTTGTTCGGCGTGTACATCGGAACGCGTACCAGCGCAGAGCGATTCGACGGACCCCAGGACGCCGCCGTGGGGGCCTCGCCGCCGTGGATCAGACGCTTGTAGGAGTTGACCCACTGGTTGGTGACCGCGCTGATCTCGTTGGCGTGCTCGAGGATGCCCGCGATGAAGGCCTTGCCGGTCTCGGACAACTGCATGGGGTCGTCCGGGTTGTGGAAGGCGTTGGTCTCGCCCTCGAACAGACTCATGTGCGTGTGCATGGCCGAGCCGGCCTGATCGCTGAACGGCTTGGGCATGAACGTCGCACGCACGCCCTCGTCGATCGCGACCTCCTTGACGAGGTAGCGGAAGGTCATCACGTTGTCGGCCATGGACAGGGCGTCGGCGTAGCGCAGGTCGATCTCCTGCTGACCGGGCGCGGCCTCGTGGTGGCTGAACTCCACCGAGATGCCCATGGACTCGAGGGCGTCGATGGCGTGACGCCGGAAGTTCGGCGCCTCGTCGTGGACGGCCTGGTCGAAGTAGCCGCCGTTGTCCGCGGGGACGGGGGGCCGACCGTCGTCGGGCAGTTCTTTGCACAGGAAGAACTCGATCTCGGGATGCACGTAGCAGCTGAATCCGAGGTCTGCGGCCTTGGAGAGCTGGCGACGCAGCACGTGCCGGGAATCGGCCCAGGACGGCGACCCGTCGGGCATCGCGATGTCGCAGAACATGCGGGCGGAGTGCTGCTCGCCCTTGCTGGTGGTCCAGGGCAGGATCTGGAACGTCGTGGGGTCGGGCTTGGCCACGGTGTCGGCCTCGGAGACTCGCGAGAAGCCCTCGATCGCCGAGCCGTCGAAGCCGATGCCCTCCTCGAACGCGCCCTCGAGTTCGGCCGGAGCGATGGCCACGGACTTGAGGTAGCCGAGCACGTCCGTGAACCACAGACGGACGAACCGGATGTCGCGCTCCTCCAGAGTGCGAAGCACGAATTCCTTTTGGCGATCCATGACCGTCAGGCTAGGCACGTTGCATTAAATCCGTGTTACATCGTGAAACCGGTCGCACTTTCTGGACCTCACAGCGCGGTGGCGACGACTGTGAGGTCACGGCTCAGCAGCGCAGACCTGCTGGTGGAGGCGTCAGGTCGACGAGGTAGGCGGACACGGCGTCGTCGATGCAGGCGATCCCGGCAAACGAGGCGGTGTGCTGATTCCCCTCGTAGGTGACCAGCGACGAGCCCAGCTGCGCGGCCAGAGCGACGCCGGCCTCGTACGGGGTGGCGGGATCGTCGGTGGTCGAGACCACCACGGTCGGTGCGAGTCCCGGTATCGAGATCGGCCCCGGGTCGGCCGCCGAGGGGACCGGCCAGAAGGCGCACGGCTCGAGCGGCGCGGTGCCGTTGCCCCGGCCGTCGTCCAGGAACGGCGCGGCGGCGCGGAACCGGGCGTCGAGCGCGCCCTCCTCCGCCCGGTCGGTCACCCGCGGATCGTCGACGCACCGCACGGCGGTGAACGCGTCGTTGGTGTTGCTGTACGTGCCGTCGCTCAGGCGCCCGTTGTAGAGATCGGCGAGCGAGAGCAGGATGTCGCCCTGACCGTTCTCCAGCTGAGTCAGTCCGCGCCGCAACGGTCCCCACAGTTCGGTGCTGTAGAGCGCCTGCTGCACTCCGGTCACGGCGTCGTCGTAGCTCAGCGAGCGGGCACCCTCCGGCCCGGTGAGCTCGGTGCTCGCGGGCCGGTCCACCAACGGATCGACCAGGGCCCGGAAGGAACGCACGGCTCCCGCCGAGTCGGTACCGAGTGGACAGTCGGACCGCCCCGCGCAGTCGGCCGCGAAGGCGTCGAACACCGACTGGAAGCCTGCGCCCTGGGCGACCACCTCGTCGGCCGCGTTCGCAGCGGGGTCGAGAGCGCCGTCGAGCACCATCGCGCGAACGTTCTCGGGGAAGAGTTCGGCGTAGGTGTAGCCCAGCCGCGTCCCGTACGAAAATCCGAGATACGTCAGCTGATCGTCGCCGAGCACCGACCGGACGACGTCCATGTCCCGCGCGACGTCGGCCGACGTGAGGTGTTCGAGCAACACCGGATCGTTGCGCTCGGCGCACCGCGCGGCGTAGTCCTGATTCTCCTTCTCGGTCTCGGCGATGCCGGCGGGCGAGGTGTCCACGTCGTTGTCCGCACGCTCGGAGTCGAACTCCCGCGGAGTGTCGCAGCGCACCGCCGGCACCGACGCACCGATGCCCCGAGGGTCGAATCCGATGACGTCGAAGGACGATTCGACGGCGGTACCCCGCGCCACGGTCGCGGTGGAGAGGCCCGATGCGCCGGGTCCGCCCGGATTGACGAGCATCGAGCCCACCTTCTCCCCCGTCGCCGCCGACCGGGACAGCGCCAGCGAGGCGGTGGGCCCGGCGGGATCGTCGTAGTCGATCGGCACGGTCACCCGGCCGCACTGCAGGCTCGGGTCCAGCTCGGACCCGTCGGTCACGAATCCCTCGCACGATCCCCACGTGACACGCTGCGCCCGAAAGGCGTCCAGCGTCGACGGTTGATCGGCACGCGTCTCCGTCGTCGTGACGGGCACGGACCCACCCTCGTCGTCGGTGGGAGTGCCGCCGACATCGGAGCCGCACGCCGCGGCCAGCACTGCGAGAACCGAGAGGGAGACGGCGAGACGGACGGACGCGCGACGTGAGGACACCTCTCGATGGTGGCACGGCGTCGTGTGTGACCAAGCGCACTCGTGCCGCGGAACCCGGCGGTGGCAGACTGAACCCGTCATCACCTCTACCCGGGGACCCGCCGAGCGGGCCTCGAGGACGAAAGGGACGCTCGATGTCTGCTGCTGAGACCCCGCTGTACGGATCCGCACCCACGGGCCGCAAGACCCGCACCCACCACCTGCTGGCGATGAAGGCCTCCGGCGACCGCTGGAGCATGCTCACCGCCTACGACTACTCGAGCGCGCGCATCTTCGAGGAGGCCGGCATCCCCGTCCTGCTCGTGGGCGACTCGGCCGCCAACGTCGTCTACGGCTACGACACCACGGTGCACATCGACATAGCGGAGCTCATCCCCCTGGTCCGCGGCGTGGTCCGCGGCGCCCCCAATGCACTCGTGGTCGCCGACCTGCCGTTCGGCACCTACGAGATCTCTCCGCAGCAGGCCGTCGAGACCGCTGTCCGCTTCATGCGCGAGGGCCAGGCCAACGCGGTCAAGCTCGAGGGCGGCGAGCGTGTCGCCCCGCAGATCGCCGCCATCACCGCCGCCGGTATCCCCGTGATGGCGCACATCGGCTTCACCCCGCAGAGCGTCAACGGCCTCGGTGGTTTTCGCGTGCAGGGCCGCGGCGACGCGTCCGAGCAGCTCGTGGCCGACGCCATCGCCGTCCAGGAGGCCGGCGCCTTCGCCGTCGTCATGGAGATGGTGCCCGCCGATCTCGCCGGCCAGGTGACGCGCAAGCTGACGATCCCCACCGTCGGCATCGGTGCCGGTCCGGAGTGCGACGCCCAGGTTCTCGTCTGGCAGGACATGGCCGGTTTCACCAGCGGTCGCACCGCCAAGTTCGTCAAGCGTTTCGGCGACGTCGGCGACCAGCTGCGCGCCGCGGCGTCGACCTACGCCGCCGAGGTGCGGTCGGGGGCCTTCCCCGCGCAGGAGCACAGCTTCTAGGACTGCGACCCCTGGCGAGCGACGCGGGCGAGCCGGTCGGGGAAGCACCCGGGTGGCACACTCGGGGCCATGATGATGCGACATGGACTCGCCGCGGCGGGTGTTCTGGCAGCAGCGACCGTGACCCTGACGTCGTGCGCAGGCGGGACGGACACCACCACTGCGTCGACGACGACGGCCGCTCCCACGACGACCACATCCGCGGCTCCGGCCACCCCGACGGTGTCCGAGGATCAGGCTCAGTCGCTGTGCACCGACCTCGAGGCGCAGCTGTCGAACTGGCGCGTGCAGGGCCCGACCGTGGGCCGCGGCGGCCTGAACATCCTGGTGCAGACGTGGGCGGCGCGCTACGGACTGAACGCCGCGGTGATCCAGAACCGCGGGATCGTCGACACGGCCGCGACCGACGCGTGCTCCGACGTCCGGAGCCAGGTCGTCGACATCCTCGAGATTCCCGATCTCGCGTCGGGCCTCGTGGGGCTGTGACGATGACGGCGCGCCGGTCCCTCTACCCCGAACTCGACCCGCACGACTCGGGGATGCTCGATGTCGGCGACGGTCAGCACCTCCACTTCGAGGTCAGCGGCAACCCCGACGGCACTCCGGTGGTGTTCGTGCACGGCGGACCGGGCGGCGGCACGGGTCCCGATCAGCGTCGCTATTTCGATCCCGAGGCCTACCGGATCGTGCTGTTCGACCAGCGCGGGTGCGGTCGGTCCACGCCGCACGTCGCCGACGGCGCCGATCTCTCCGTCAACACCACCGGACACTCCATCGCCGACATGGAGGTCCTGCGTGAGCATCTCGGCATCGACACGTGGTCGGTGTTCGGCGGGTCGTGGGGATCGACGTTGTCGCTCGCGTACGCCCAGGCGCACCCGCACCGCGTCACGTCACTGGTGCTGCGCGGCATCTTCCTGCTGCGTGAGTCGGAGATCGACTGGTACTACCGCGGCGGCGCGGGACACCTCTTCCCAGAACTGTGGGAGAAGTTTCTCGCCCCGATCCCGGCGGCGGAGCGCGACGGCGACCCCGTGGAGATCTACCACCGACTCCTTCACTCGTCCGACCCGGAGACCGCGCTGAACGCGGCGGTCGCGTGGTCCACGTGGGAGGGCGCCACCAGCACCCTGCTCCCGAAACCGGAACGCGTGGAGCAGAACTCCGAGGCACGGTTCGCACTCGCGTTCTCGCGCATCGAGAATCACTACTTCGTGCACCAGGGGTTCCTGGAACAGAATCAGTTGCTGGCGAACATGGACTCCATCGCCCACATCCCCGGTGTCATCGTGCAGGGCCGTTACGACGTGGTGTGCCCGGCCACGAGCGCCTGGGATCTGCATCGATCCTGGCCGTCGTCGACACTCCACATCGTCGACGACGCCGGGCACTCCGCCGCGGAACCGGGAATCATCCATCACCTCGTCGAAGCGACGGACTCCTTCCGCCGCTGACGAACCGGCCGTTCACCTGCAGGTGGTAAAGATGTCACCATGAGTTCAGGTGGTGCGGATGCGCACACGGAGATCGAGGCCAAGTTCGACGTCGGCATGGACACGCCGGTTCCCGAGCTCACGGGGGCGAAGTCGATCGTGTCCGCGTCCGCGCCGGAGCTGACACACCCGGTCTCCACGTACTTCGACACCCCGGATCTCGACCTGGCGCGTCGACGCATCACGGTGCGTCGACGGACCGGAAGCTCCGACGCGGGATGGCACATCAAGATGCCCGTCTCGTCCGACGAGCGTCTCGAGCTGCGGAGCCCGCTGTCCGCGGGCGGCAACACCGCTCGCGTGCCTGCCGAGGTCGCCGATCGTGTGACGGCGCACGTGCGAGGCAAACCGCTCGTGCCCGTCGCGAGCATCGAGACCCGCCGCATCGTCACCGTCGTGGCCACGAAGCGGCACCAGACCGCCGCGGAGCTGTGCGACGACACCGTCACCGCCCGGAACCTGTTGGACGACACCACTGTTCGCTGGCGTGAATGGGAGGTGGAGCTGCTCGACGGTGACCGCCGAACCCTGGAGAAGGTGAGCACCTACCTGCTCTCCCACGGCGCCGACCCCGGTTCCTCACCGTCGAAGCTCGCACGGGCGCTCGGATCCCGCCTGGCGGATCTCCGGACCGGCGATGCCACGCCCGACGGCACCGCCGGGTCCGCGCTGCTCGCCGCCCTGGCCACCGACGTGTCCGCTCTCCTCGCGGCGGATCCGCGCGTGCGGGAGAACGACGACGACGCGGTGCACGCCATGCGCGTCGCCACGCGGCGACTGCGCAGCGTGCTGCGGTCCTACCGCGACCTGCTCGACCGACCGTCCGTCGACGCGGTCCGTAGCGAACTGTCCTGGCTCGCCGACATTCTCGGCACCGCTCGCGACGCCGAGGTGCTGGCGGCCCGCTACGACGCGTCGCTCTCGGCGCTGCCGTCCGACGCTGTGCGCGGTCCCGTGGTCGAGACCCTCGTCGGCACCCAGCGACGGTTGTACACGCTCGCGCACGAGGAGATCGTGCGGGAGTTGAGCGGCGAGCGCTACTTCGCCCTGCTCGACGCACTCGATGCACTCCTGGCAGCACCCACCGTCGGTCCGTCGGACGGCCGCGCGGACAAGCGTCTTCCGGAAGGTGCTTCGCGGCCAGTACCGCACGATCGCCCGAGCCGAGGCTCACGCGGCCGCGCTCACCGGCGACGAGCGTGCCGAGGCTCTGCACGACGTGCGCAAGAACGCCAAGAAGCTGCGCTACGCGGCCGAGGCAGCGGCGGGCGCACTCTCGGACGGAGCAGTACGCACGACGGCCGCCGACGTCGCGAAGGCAGCGAAGAAGGTGCAGTCCGTCCTCGGCGACGTCCAGGACAGTGCGGTGTCGCGCGCCACGATCCTGACCGAAGCCGCCTCCGCGGCCGAGCGAGGCGAGGACACCTTCACCTTCGGTGTCCTGTACGCGAACGAGGGACACGACAGCGCGGACGCGCTGGAGCCGCTCCCCCGCGCGTGGACGAAGCTGCGGCGCCGCGCAGCCTCGCTCGGCTGACAACCTGAGCGGCCTACCCGACGACCGGCCTCCGGCCTACCCGACCACCGACGACCGGCCTCCGGCCTACCCGACCGAGAACTCCACTCGCCGGGTCGCGACGTCCACCGGCCCCACCCGCACGGTGACGGTCGTGCCCTCGGCCGGGTCTCCCGAACACGGGCCGACGACGGTGTACTCGGGAACGAAGACCTCGGCGGGCCGCTTGTCGGTTCGTCCGCGCAGCACGACGGCCGAGACGGTGTCGCCGACGCGGTCCGCCAGCACCCTGGCCTCGACGAGGTCGATACACGCACGGTCCACCTTCGACGCCAGCGAATCGCTGCGCCGCATCGCGTCGGGCAGCTCTGCGAACTCGGCGAGCACCCAGTCGGGGACAGCGGTTCCGGCACAGTGAGCGAGACACACCTCGGTGGCGTACCTGTCGACGCGCCGACGTAGCGGTGCGGTGACGTGGGCGTACGGGCCACCGATCCCGGAATGGTCCGGCTCCTCGGGTGTCTCACCGTCGAAGGCGACGTACGCGGCGCCGCGCAACAGCGTGGTCGCCTCGGTCATCACGGCGAGAGTCGTGGGAGCCGCCGGGTCCAGGCCGGCGAGAACCTGGCCGGGCGAGGCACCGGTCGGCCACTGCAGGCCCAGTGCCCGCACCACCGCCCGCAGTGCCTCGACGTCCGACGCGCCCGGCGGCGGGAGAGTGCGCAGGATGCCGACCTTCGCCTCGAGCATGATCGCGGCGGCGCACATTCCGGTGAGCAGGGACATCTCGGCGTTCCACGCGTCGGCCTCGGTGCGCGGCGCGATCTCGAGGCGCCATCCGCCGCTGTCGGAACCGTCGGCGACGACCTCCTGTTCGGGAAGCGCGAGCTCGATGGCGCCGCGCGCGACCGCGAGGGCCCGCCGCGCCCGACCGAGATCCTGCAGCGCCGTCAGCGACGGATGCACGGTGCCGGAGTCGACAGCCGACTGCACCTCGTCGTAGGTGAACCGTTGCCGTGAGCGCACCGTCGCCGGCTCGACGTGCCAGCACGTCGCCGTCCCCGCGGGGTCGGTGTCGATGGTCCACAGCGCGGCCGGCCGTACCCGGTCCGGCAGGAGGGACGACGCGTCCTCGGACATCTGCCGAGGGTGCAGCGGCACGCTGTCGTCCGGGAGGTAGAGCGTCTGTCCACGGCGGCGCACCTCCTCGTCCAGCACGCTTCCCGGCGCGACGACCGCACCGACGTCGGCGATGGCGTAGTACAGGCGGAAACCCGCGTCGGTGCGGTGGACGACGAGAGCCTGGTCCAGATCCATCGACCCGGGCGGGTCGATGGTCACGAACTCGAGGTCGGTCGCGTCGCGCCGCGTCGGACGAGAGTCCGCCACCGGGACAGCGTCGGGCGGGTACCCGGTCGGCAGGTCGAACTCGGCGCGCACAGCCGAGAAGTCGACTCCGTCGACCCGAGGCGCAACGGCCCGCCTCGACACCGACGCGGTCACGAGCGCGCCGATCCGGTCACGAAGACCAGGTGTCGTCGGCGTCGTCCGCGGCCTTGTTGCGCTCCGCGGCGATCTCGAGGGCGCGCTCGGCGGTGGCCTTGTCTGGGTAGGGGCCCATGCGGTCCATCGCACCGGCCTCCTTACCCTGCACGACAGCCTTGTCGCTGATGCGGAAGTACCACTGATCGTCGTCGTCACTCATGATCGACAGTGTGCCCCAGATCTGCCCCGACGGAACAGACTTCGCGTTCTGCGGCCCCGCGATTCACGGTCGGCGACGCGCCGACCGCACACACCGCGGGACCAGCGGCCGCGTTACACTTCTCGCATGTCCGGGTACACACGCCGGACCGGAGCCGGACCACGCACCCGATAGGAGTACGACATGTCGACCCTTCTCTTCGATCAACTGTTGCCGCTGATGGGCCATGACGCCGCGACGTACTGGGCCACCCTGCTGGTGGTCGACCCCATCTGATCCACTCTGCTCACGAACGGCTCCGCCCTCATCGAGGACGGGGCCTTTCGTCGTTCAGGAGGACTCGATACGTGGCGGCGGGCCGACGCTTCCCGTAGTTTCCTACCGCCGGCCCGCCGATACTCACTGTAGAGTACATCGAACGTATGTTCTAGTCCGCCCTCCACCGCAGCGGTCCGTGCTGGTCGTGTGCGCGGACGAGTCGGCGTGTAAGCCGGATCCTGTCCCCGGGACGAATCCCGGGTGGCGACCATCCATCTGGGCACACCGTCGCCGGGTACCTCGAGCGATCAACCCGCAGGCTCGGGCGAGCAGCCCTCGAACACCTGCGCAGACGCACCACCGCGAACGGCGGTGCGACCTTCGATCTTGCTCCGGGCGGGGTTTACCGAGCCACCCCGGTCACCCGGGGTGCTGGTGCGCTCTTACCGCACCGTTTCACCCTGACCGACCGATCCGAGGACCGGTCGGCGGTCTCTTCTCTGTGGCACTGTCCCGCGAGTCGCCTCGGGTTGCTGTTGGCAACCGCCCTGCTCTGTGGAGTCCGGACTTTCCTCGGCTCGAAGCTTGACGACGCCGGTCGTCAGTTCTCCGTGCCGCGGCCGCCCGGCCAACTCGTCCGCCCCGTCATGGTAGCCGCTCCGCCACCCCCGTCCCACCCCCGCTCCGACCCACGCGAGTACGTCCGAACCGTCGCTGGGCGAGCCCCGATCACGACAGTTCGGACGTACTCGCGGGGGGTGGGTGTGCCGAGCGGACGGACGGTCGGACCGGGGATCTAGAGTCACGCGCATGACCTTCGTCGTCCTCCTGCGCGGCATCAACGTCGGCGGCATCCGCATCTCCATGGCGGCCCTGCGGTCGTCGCTGGAGGACGCCGGATACACCGCGGTGCGCACCGTTCTCGCGTCGGGCAACGTGGTGCTCACCGCGACGACGCAGGACCCGGCCGTGGTGCGCTCCGACGTGGAGGGCGTCCTGCGGCAGGCCTTCGGCTACGAGGCGTGGGTGGTGGTCGTGACCGTGGAGCAGCTCGCCGAGATCGTCGCCGCCTTCCCGTGGGAGACCGACGAGGCGGTACGCCACCCGTACGTGATCTTCTCGACGGACGGTGTGTCCACCACCGATCTCGCGGCGATCGGCGAGACGGCCGACCCCGTCGTCGAGAGGTCGACACTCGGGCCGCATCACGTCCTGTTCTGGGAGGTCGTGCGCGGTGACACCCTGTCCAGTGTCGTCGGCAAGGCCAGTGCGCGCGCGTCCTACAAGTCGACGACGACCACGCGAAACCTCCGCACGCTGCGCAAGATCCTCGCGTGATCACCGATTCCACCGCGCGGACCGTCGTGGCCGCGCTGCTGGTGGCTGCCGTCCTGGTCTTCGCCATCGCTCGCCCTCGCGGACTCCCCGAGGCCACCATCGCCGTTCCGGCCGCGGCACTGGCGATCCTGCTCGGAGTCGTGTCGACGAGCGACGCACTCGAGGAGACGGCGGAGCTCGCCCCCACGGTGGCGTTCCTCGCGGCGATCCTGGCTCTCGCTCACCTCGCCGACGCGCACGGTGTGTTCACGTGGATCGCGTCCGTCCTGCACGCCCGGTCGCGATCCTCCCCCACGCGGCTCCTGATGCTCGTATTCGTCACCGCGTCCCTCACCACGGCAGTGCTCAGTCTCGACGCGACGGTCGTCCTGCTCACCCCGGTCGTCATCGCCGCCGCCCGCCGCGCCGGGATGTCGCCACGGCCGGCGTCGTATGCCGTGGCACACCTGTCGAACTCGGCCTCCACGCTGCTGCCGGTCTCGAATCTGACCAACCTGCTGGTGTTCTCGGCCACCGGTCTGTCGTTCCTGCACTTCACCGCGCTGATGGCAGCGCCGTGGGTCGTCGCGATCGCGCTCGAGTACGCGGCGTTCCGTTGGTTGTTCCGCGGCGACCTGCGCGAGGTGGAGAACCCGCCGGACGACGACGGTCCGTCCGTGGCGGCGCCGACGCTCGCCCTCGTCGTGATCGGCTGCGCTCTGGTGGGTTTCGCGATCAGTGGGTCGCTCGGCCTCGAACCGGTGTGGGTGGCCGCTGCGGCCGCGATCGTGCTCGCCGTTCCTGCGCTACGCCGGTCCGAGACGACTCCCGTCGCGATCGTGCGTGCACTCGATCTCTGGTTCTGCGTGTTCGTCTTCGCGCTCGGAGTGGTGGTCGCGGGACTCGCCGGGGGTCCGGTGGGCGAGGCCGTCACCGAGATCCTGCCGACGTCGTCCACGCTGCTCGCGCTCCTGACCGTCGCCGCGGTGGCCGCGGTCGCCTCCAACGTGCTCAACAACCTGCCCGCGACGCTGCTGCTGCTCGCCGCACTGACGTCGACGACAGGCGCTGCACCGGTGGGCGCGCTGCTCGCCATGCTGATCGGCGTCAACCTCGGGCCCAACCTCACCTACGTCGGGTCGCTCGCGATCATGTTGTGGCGCCGCGTGGCTCGCGCCGAGGGCGAGCCGCCGAGCCTGCGCACGTTCACCGTGGTGGGTCTGGTGACCACACCGATCACCGTGGTCGCGGCGACCGTCGCCCTGTGGCTCGCCCTGCAGGTGTAGTGGTCAGGTCCAGAGGAACGACGTGTCGGTTCCTCCATCAGGCCCAGAGGAAGGACGTGTCGTTCACCAGGCGTACGGAGGCCGCGTCGTCGTCGAACCAGTCGACGATGCTGATGGACGCCAGGTCGAGGTGCATCCGGTAGAGGATCGAGGGGCCGACGTCCAGGCCGAGCTGCAGGAGCGTCTTGATGGGCGTCACGTGCGAGACCACGACGACGGTCTTCCCCGCGTACTCGGTCGCGATGTGCTCGCGGACCCGGCGCACCCGTTCGAGAACGGCGTCGAAGCTCTCGCCGCCGGGCGGCGCGACGGACGTGTCGCCCATCCACCGCCGATGCAGCTCGGGATCGCGCTCGGTGGCCTCGAGGAAGGTGAGGCCCTCCCACTCGCCGAAGTCCGTCTCCGTCAGATCCTCGACGACGGTGACGGGGACGTCGATCGCGCGGGAGACGGCCGACGCGGTGTCGAACGCCCGGCCCAGCGGTGAGCTCAGGACGACGTCGACGCCGCCCAGCAGTGCGACACGCTGCGCCGCCGCCGCCGCCTGCGCTCGCCCGAGCTCGGTGAGCTCCGGGTTGCCTCGGCCGGAGTACCGACGATCCACCGACAGGGCGGTCTGGCCGTGCCGCAGCAGGATCGTGCGGGTCGCGGCACCCGAGACGGACTGCCAGGCAGGCCGTTCCGACACCGGCGTCGGCGCGCTCGCGACCTCGGCCGCACCGGTGAGCAGCGCGTCCTCGCCGTCCATCGCCTGGTTGGCCAGCCGGTCGGCGTGCGAGTTCTCGGCACGCGGAATCCACGCGTACTGCACGTCGTCGAACGTGTCCGCGACAGCGGCTGCTCGCGCGCGCAGCGGAATCATGTCCGGGTGCTTGACCTTCCAGCGGCCGGACATCTGCTCGACCACCAGCTTGGAGTCCATCCGCACCGAGACGCGCGAGGCCCCGAGTTCGCGGGCCGCCTCGAGACCGGCGATCAGTCCGCGGTACTCGGCGACGTTGTTCGTCACCACTCCCAGGTGTTCGCGGCGCTCGGCCAACACCGTGGCTCGCGCCGCGTCCCACACGACGGCGCCGTATCCGGCGGGCCCGGGGTTGCCTCGCGATCCCCCGTCGGCCTCCACCAGGACGGAGTCGGGATGGGGACTCACAGACCGGACTCGTTGGTGCGCACCAGGATCGCGTTGCACTCCGAGCACCGCACGACCACGTCGGGCGCGGTGCCGGCGATGCGCGCGATCTCGCCGCGATCCAGCTCGATCCGGCACGCACCGCAGCGCCGACCACGCAGCAGGGCGGCACCGATGCCCGACCTCTCACGCTGCTTCTCGTACATCGCGGACACCTCGGCGGGCAGCTGCGCGGCGAGCTCCTCGCGCTGCGCCGACCGAGTGCGCTCGGCGTTCTCGACGTCGGCGAGCGCGTCGTCGCGTCGACGGGTGGCGTCGACGATCGTGTCCTCGACCTGTGTCAGATTGGCACCGGCGTGCTCGTAGTCGCTCTGCGACGCCTCGCGCTGCTCCATGACCTCGAGCAACTCGTCCTCGAGGATGCCGCGGCGGCGCTCGAGGCTGCCCAGCTCGTGCTGGAGTTCGCTGAGCTGCTTCGCGGGAGCCGCGCCGGAGGCCAGCGCAGCGCGGTCCTTCTCCTCGCGGCGGCGCACGGCGTCGACCTCGCCCTCGAGCTTGCGAATGTCCCGGTCCAGATCGTCGAGCGAGATCTGCACGCCCACGGCTGCGTCCTTGCGGTCGATCCGCTCGCGTTCGAGTGCATCGAGCTCGACCTGCTCGGGAAGAGTGCGTCGACGATGTGCGAGCTGGGCCAGTTCGGTGTCCATGGCGGCCAGGTCGAGGAGGGAGAGCTGGATCTTCGGGTCGACGTTCACGCGTGTCACGGTACTAGTCCTGCGGGGGACGGACGCCGATGCTCCACGGATCCGTTCTGATCGTCAGTGTCCGGGTGGTCCAGCCGTCGCGATCACCGAACGCGCTGTCCAGCAGGTCGCGCGCCTGGGCGCACCACGGGAACTCCCCCGCCCAGTGCGCGACGTCGATCAGCGCGGGTCCGCCGGCCCGCAGGTGTTCGTCCGCCACGTGGTGTCGCAGGTCGGAGGTCACGTAGGCGTCGACACCCGCTGCGGTGACGGCGCCGAGCATCGAGTCCCCGGATCCACCGCACACAGCCACCCGCCGGATCGTCGCGTCCGGATCGCCGGCGGCGCGCACTCCCCAGGCAGTGGACGGGAGCCGGCTGCCGACGCGTTCGGCGAAGGCGCGCAACGACATCGGCTCGGCCAGCGTCCCGATCCGGCCCAGCCCGCAGTCGGTCGGCAACCCGGCCGTCTCGACGACGTCGAACGCCACTTCCTCGTAGGGGTGCGCCGAGCGCAGCGCGGTGAGAACGGCCGGGCGTGCAGAGCGCGGAGCGACCATCTCGACACGCCGTTCCTCGACCGACTCGACGGTGCCGACGGTACCGATCGCCGGCCGCGCGTCGTCGACGGGACGGAACTGGCCGTCGCCCACGACGCTCCAGCTGCACTCGCGGTAGTCGCCGATCGACCCGCCGCCCGCGTCGAACATGGCCTGCCGCACAGCGGGGGCGTCGGCCACCGGGACGTACACACCCCACTTGTCGAGGCCCCCGTCCGACTTCTCGTCGAGGGGGCGCAGATCGGTGAGGCCCAGCAGTGTCGCCAGCGCATCGGACACTCCGGGCTGCGCCGAGTCCGCGTTGGTGTGGGCGGTGAACAGAGCGCACCCCGCCGTGATCAGGCGATGCACCAACGCGCCCTTGGGCGTGTGGGCACCGACCGTGTCCACACCGCGCAGCAGCAGTGGGTGGTGCACCACGAGCAGATCGGCACCGGCGGTGATCGCCTCGTCCACGACGGCGGCCGTGGCGTCGACGGCGAACATCACGGTGGTCACGGAGTTCGCGGGATCGCCGCACACCAGACCGACCGAGTCCCAGCTCTCGGCGAGCCGGGGCGGG
Organism: Rhodococcus sp. SORGH_AS_0301; assembly: GCF_030818285.1. NCBI lineage: Bacteria > Bacillati > Actinomycetota > Actinomycetes > Mycobacteriales > Nocardiaceae > Rhodococcus > Rhodococcus sp. SORGH_AS_0301. The sequence continues at coordinate 1,176,564 of NZ_JAUTAC010000002.1, read as the reverse complement.
TACGCCGCGTCGAGCACATCGATGATCTCGGCCAGGGTGGGCGCTGCGGTTCCCGTCGATGCCATCACTCGACCCTAGGTGTGCCCATCTCGCGCACCACGTCACCCCACGCGTCGGCGAGTCGGTCGACGGAGTCCGCGCCCCGCACCGCGATCCGCAGGTGATCCGGGCCGAGGCCGGGAAAGGTGTCGCCTCGGCGGACCGCGACGCCGCGGTCCCGCAACGCTGCCCGGATCGCTGCGCCGTTCTCCGCGCGGACGAGCACGAACGACGCCGTCGCCGGTGCCGTCACCTCCACCCCGAGTACGCGGAGCCGTTCGACGAGGTACTGCCGCTCGCGGGCGAGCACGAGCGCGTCGGCGTCCACGGACGCGACGGCGTCGGGTTCGCAGCACGCCTCGATCGCGGCCAGCTGCAGGGTGCCCAGCGGCCAGTGGGGTCGGCCCCGGTTCAGTGTGGCGAGGACGTCCGGCGCTCCGAGCGCGTACCCGCACCGCAGCCCCGCGAGGGCGAACGACTTGGTGAGGCTGCGCAGCACCACCACGTCGGGACGAGACTGCGACGCCAGGGACTCGGGCTCGCCGGGCACGGTGTCAGCGAATGCCTCGTCCACGACGAGCACGCGTCCCTCCGCCCGGAGTGCGAGCACGTCCGCGCGGGGATGGCCGACGGACGTCGGGTTGGTGGGATTGCCCAGCACCACCAGGTCGGCGTCGTGCGGAACGGCGGCGTCGACGAGCCGGTACGGCGGGGGCAGGACGACCCGATGCACCGGGACGTCGGCACTGCGCAGGGCGACCTCCGGCTCGGTGAAGGACGGGTGGACGACCGCGGCGAGGCGCGGGCGCAGCCGGGGCAGCATCGCGAATCCTTCGGCCGCTCCGGCGAGCAACAGCACCTCGTCCGGAGATCGACCGTGGCGCAACGCCACTCGGTCACGAACCCGCCGGTCCTCGGCCTTGGACGGATACGCCGCGAGTCGGTCGACGGCCTCGATCAGTCTGCGCCGCAACCACTCGGGGGGCCGGGACCCACGGACGTTCACCGCGAAGTCGAGCATGCCCGCCTCGACCTCCACGTCGCCGTGGTGGCGAAGCAGCGGATCGATACGGGCGTCGCCTGTCACTCGGGTGACTGTAGGCGCTCCATATACTGACCCCCATGTCCACCACAGCCGTCGACCTCGTCCTCTTCGACCTCGACGGCACCCTCACCGATTCCGCACCCGGCATCCTCGCCGGTTTCGATCACGCGCTCGCGACGGTGGGGAGCCCGCCGCCCGGCGACGACGTCCGGGCGCACGTCATCGGTCCGCCGATGATCGACACGTTCCGGTCCCTCGGTCTCGACGAGGACAGGGTCGAGCGCGCCCGCGCCGCCTACACGGAGTACTACGACAGCCGCGGCTGGTCCGAGAACCGGGTGTACGAGGGCATCGTCGACGTGCTGGACACGCTCGTGGCCGCCGGTGTCCCGATGGCGGTCGCGACGTCGAAGAACGAACGATTCGCACGGCGCATTCTCGAACACTTCGGCCTGGCCGACTACTTCCGCTTCATCGCGGGCGCCAGCGACGACGGCAGCCGCCGGTCCAAGGCGGACGTCGTCGCGCGCGCACTCGAGCAGGTGGGGCGCCCGGCTCGGTCCACGGCCGAGGGCGGTACCGCGTCGGTGGTGATGGTCGGCGACCGCGACCACGACGTGTTCGGCGCCGGGCACTGGGGCATCCCCGTCGTCCTGGTCCGGTGGGGATACGGATTCGAGTCCGAGCACGACGCGGCCTCGTGGTCCGTCGGATCGGCGGCGGAACTCACCACGCTGCTCTCCTCGCTCACGACGGACGCGGCATGACGGTGCACGTGACCTTCGTCTGCACGGGCAACATCTGTCGGTCGCCGATGGCCGAGAAGATCGTGACGCAGGCCCTCGCGGATGCCGGGATGGACGACCGGGTGCGCGTCACCAGCGCCGGCACGGGCGACTGGCACGTCGGCGACGCCGCCGACCCGCGCGCCGCTGCCGAGCTGGAGTCGCACGGCTACCCGTCGGCCCATCGCGCCCGCACCGTCGATGCCGAGATCCTGGGTGCGGACCTCGTCGTCGCGCTGGATCGAACTCACGAGCGCGACCTCCGTCGCCTCGGCGTCCCCGCGGACCGGCTGGCACTGCTGCGCTCGTTCGACCCGGACGCCGATTCCGACTCGGTGGCCGATCCGTACTACGGCGACGACGGCGACTTCCGGACGGTGCGCGAGCAGATCGAGGCGGCCGTCCCCGGTCTACTCGAGGCCCTCACGCAGCACTGACACCCCCGTCGCGACGCGACGACTACGCTGTGTAGTCGTGCGCCGACTGTCGTTCCTTCTCCGTCCCGGGTGGTTGGCACTCGCGGCTGTCGTCATCCTCTTCGCGTACCTCTGCTTCTCCGTTCTCGCGCCCTGGCAACTGGGCAAGAACACCACCACGTCGGCGCGGAACGAGCAGATCAGCCGCTCCTTCGACGCGGAACCGGTCGATGCTGCCGACCTGTTGACCGAGCAGGTCGTCGCCCCCGAGGACGACTGGCGACGGGTCGTGGTCACCGGGACGTACGACGCCGACAGCGATGTGGTGGTCCGCCTGCGCAGCGTCGACGACACCCCGGCCTTCGAAGTCCTCACCCCGTTCGTCACCGACGCCGGGCCCACGATCCTGGTGAACCGCGGCTACGTGCTGCCCACCACGGGTATCGACGTCCCGACCTTCGATCCCCCGCCGGCCGGCACCGTCACGCTGGAGGGCCGCCTGCGCGTCTCGGAACCGTCGGTTCCGGACAAGCCCGCCGTCGCCGGTCCCGGGGTCCCGCAGGTCTACACGATCACGCCCGCCCAGGTCGGTGAGTTGACCGGCACCGATCCGGTCGACGGGTACGTGCAGCTCGCCGACGCGCAGCCCGGCGGTCTCGGTGTTCTCGCGCTGCCGCAGCTCGACGCCGGGCCTTACCTGTCCTACGGGTTGCAGTGGCTGGCGTTCGGCATCATGGCTCCGCTGGGTCTGGCGTACTTCGTGCGCGCCGAGATCAAGGAACGGCGGCGTGGCAACGCCGAGTCGAGGGACGATCTCGAACCGAGCGACGGTCTCGAGCCCACCGCCGCTCCCGACGAGTACGACGACGGACTTGACGCGCTGCTGAAGCCGCGGCGAGGCCTACGAAGGAAGTCGGCGCCCGCGGCCGAGTCGACGACGCTGCTGACCGATCGCTACGGCAAGAAGCGCTGACACCGCCGCGGCGCTCGCCTGCACCGCGGCCGACAGGCGCACCGCACGCCGCAGATCGTTCGTCGTGGGGACGCTTCCCCGGCCCAGGACGGGCCGCTGTTCGACACCGTGCGCGTAGGCCGTCTCGCCGCCGAGCCGTACTCCGAGGGCGCCCGCGGCGGTCGACTCGGTCACTCCGGCATTCGGGCTCGGATGGTCGGACGCGCTCGCGCGCCACGCGGCCAGGGCGTCCCGCGGCGTCCCACCCACCGTCGGCGCCGATGCTGCCGTGAGGAGTCCGGTGAGTCGGGCGGGGATCAGGTTGACCACGTCGTCGAGCCGGGCGGCACACCATCCGAACCGTTCGTAGCGCGGCGAGTGGTAGCCGATCATCGCGTCGAGGGTGTTGACGGCGCGGTAGCCGACGGCGCCGGGAGCCCCTGCCACCGCGGCCCAGAAGAGCACGCCCGTCGTCGCGTCCGAGGTGTTCTCGGCCACCGATTCGAGCGCCGCCCGCGCCGCGCCCGCGTCGTCCAGCAGAGCGGGATCACGCCCGCAGAGCGACGGCAGAATCGCCCGCGCGGCCGGAAGATCGTTGGCGTCCAGGGCGTCGGCCAGCGCGAGACCCGTGCGGGCCAGCGTCGTTCCGCCGAGACACGCCCAGACCGCGGCGGCCGTCAGCGCTGCACGCGGAACCGGGTGATCGCGCACGAGTCGATCCGCCGCGGCCGTCGCGCCGATGGCTCCACCGACGAGCAGTGCGGTGTGGACGGTCCCGGCGAGTCGGTCGTCCCGGTACGTCCGCGTCTCGAGGGCGGCGGCGAGAGATCCGAAGGCGGCCACGGGATGACGGCGTCGTGGATCCCCCAGCATCAGGTCGGCGAGGTATCCGGACACGATTCCGACAGCGGGTGCGGTGATCATCGTCTGCGATCCTATCCGCCGCGTCACGGTAAGATAGTCGGACGTCCACGTATTCGGCTACCCTGTGCGCATGACGGGGTCGACGCGGACGCAGGACTGGCACACCGGCGCGGACGGCGAGCTGTATCCGCCGGAGCCCTGGTACCTCGGCGGCACCCTGCTGGTGTCGGTCTACCGCGTTCCCGTCCACGAGCTCCCGCAGGACGTGGTGTCCGCCGTGTCCGACGCCGATGCCCGGCTGGTGACGGTCGGCGGGCACGCTGTCGTCTCCGCGGCCTTCGTGCGCTACACCTCGGGCGGCGTCCTGTCCTACGACGAGTTGATCGGCTCGGTACTCGTCCGGCGCGGCCTCACCGTCATGGCCACCATCCCGCACATCTGGGTCGACAGTCCGCAGTCCCGCACCGGTGGGCGCGAACTGTGGTCCATACCGAAGCATCTGGGCGAATTCCGCCGCGAGACGAGCGGGCCGCGTGTCACCGCGTCGATGACGTTCGACGGTGCCCCCGTCGCGGCGCTCGACGCGCGGGTCGGGCGCCGACTCACACCGGGCACGCCGCGCATTCCGCTCACCACCGCACAGCACCTCGGCGGTCGCACCGTCGTGTCCCGCAACACGATCTACGCGACCACCCGCGCGCTGTCGACGACGTGGACGTTCGCATCGGACGGTCCGTTGGGTCACCTGCACGGACGCACGCCGACCGTGAGCGTGGCACTCGCCGACGCCTCCATCGTGTTCGGTGGACACGTCGACCGACGCTGAGCTCGTTGGGGTTGACTGTGGGTCCGCCTACACAGGAGACCCCATGACCGACCTACAGAACTTCGCCGACACCGTCTTCACCGCCGCAGCCGGGCTGCAGGTCACCACGGCCACCGGCACCGAGGTACGCGGACACATCGATCTGACGAGCGATCATCACACCCCGTGGGGCGTCGTGCACGGCGGCGTCTACGCCTCGGCCGTCGAATCGGCCGCGAGTATCGGTGCGAGCGTGGCGGTCTCGGACCGCGGACAGTTCGCCGTCGGCGTCCACAACGGAACGGACTTCCTCCGGTCGATGACCGAGGGGCGGGTCGACGTGGTCGCCACCCCGCTGCAACAGGGTCGGGTACAGCAGCTCTGGCAGGTGATCATCACCAGCGCCGACTCAGGTAAGGAGATCGCCCGCGGTCAGGTGCGACTGCAGAACGTGGCGAACCCGAACGCCTGACTAGAAGCTCCAGCCGCGGAACAGGTAGCTGATGCGGATCAGGATGTCGACGAGCCCTGCGGACATGTGTTCCTCCGACGTTCGTGCCTGTCAGCGGGCTCGGGTCGCCCCCCTGTCCCAGAACACTAGGCACCCGCCGGCCCGTCGGGGGTCGCAACACGGAGAACGGGCGACGTTCTCGTGTCAGTCGGCGAGGGAACGCCACGGTGCCGCGCCCTCGATCTCGAAGGCCACCTCGAGCAGCGTTCGCTCGTCGCCCTGCACACCGGAGAACATGACCCCCACCGGCAGTCCGGCGCTCGAGCGCCCCAGCGGCAGCGACATCGCCGGCGCTCCCGCCACGTTGTGCAGCGGAGTGAACGCGGCGTAGGACGTGAGCCTCTCGAGGTACTCGTCGAACGGCACGTGCGGCGACAGATGCCCCAGCCGCGGCGTTGTGTGCCCGAGCACCGGGGACAGCACCAGGTCGACGCTCGCGAACATCGAGGCGTAGTCGGCACCGGCCCTGCGCAGTCGACGCACCACCGACGGCAATCGGTACCGCGTACGACGGAAGCTGTCCGCGAGTCCCACGGTGAGCGTGTCGAAGTCGCGTTCCGTGCGTCCCTCGAGACGCGGCGTCGTCTTCTGCAGAACGTAGGCGAGGAACGACCAGTACTCGACGAAGTCCTCGGGAAAGCGTGGGTCGATCGGCACGGTGGTCATCTCGTCCACCGTGTGACCGAGGCGCTCGAGGAGCGCGGCGGCGTCGTCCAGCGCGGCGAGCGTCTCGACGTCGGTGGGGCCGCCCGCGGGCGACTGCCGGATCACACCGACCCGCAGTCGCCGCGCCGACGGGCCCGTCACGGTGCCGATCGGCCGCAGGCGTCGTGCACTCGCGTGACCGGCCGCGGCCCAGAACGCGGCGGTGTCACGGACACTGCGCGTCAGCACGCCCTCGGAGACGATCGCGACGGGCAGCAGCTTCTCCAGCGCCGGCAGCACGAACCTGCCGCGCGACGGCTTGAGGCCCACGAGCCCCGTGCAGGCCGCTGGGATCCGGATCGAGCCGCCGCCGTCGTTGCCGTGTGCGAGAGGAACCGCCCCCGACGCCACCAGCGCCGCGGATCCGCCCGAGGACGCGCCCGTCGAGTACTCGGTGTTCCAGGGGTTCCGGGTGGGCGGCCGGGTCGGGAACTCGGTCGACGCGCTGAGTCCGAACTCCGGCAGCGTCGTCTTGGCCATGACACCGAACCCCATCGAGAGCATCTCGCGGGCCACGGGACCGTGCCGGTCCGCGGGACGAGCACGGATGATCTCGGAGCCCTGGCCCGTCGGCAGCCCTCGGACGTCGCTGTTGTCCTTGATCACCGTCGGCACACCCGCGAACGGCCCCGCCTGGTCGCCGACGACGAGAGTCGCCAGTGGTGGCCCCACCAGCGCGTCCAACTCGGCCATCTTCTCGATGCGCGAGAGTGCCGCCGACGCCAGTTCCGCGGCGGAGACCTCGCGCCGGCGCACTCGCAGCGCGAGCCCCACCGCGTCGTCGCGCCCCAACGCATCGTCCGTGAACGCATGTGTCATCGAAGATCCCCCTCGCTTCCGTCACCGGCGAAGCGGTGATTGCGTGCGCGTCCCGCGGGGAACGCTGCACCCCGTGCGCCGCGCTCCGTGGTGCACGCAACTCTAGAGAGTGCGGCCACGACCGGTCCGAGACTCACGTCTTCACCGAATACGGTCGTCAGTTACTGTCCTGTGCGAAAGGTTTCTCGGGTGTCCACCACTTCCACCTCGGCCGACAACGCGGCCCCCGCGGTCTCCCGACGCGCCTGGCAGTCGTTGATCGTCCTGCTCATGGGCATGTTCATCGCCCTGCTCGACACGACCATCGTCAACGTCGCGCTTCCCACCATCCGCACGAGCCTCGACGCGTCCGAGGCCACCCTGTCCTGGATCATCTCCGGATACGCGCTCGCGTTCGGCCTGGCACTGATCCCGGCGGGTCGGGTGGGCGACCGCATCGGCCACAAGTGGGTGTTCTTCACCGGACTCGCCCTCTTCACGGTGGCCAGCCTCGCGTGTGGACTCGCGCAGAACGATCTGCAGCTCGTCGCGGCGCGCATCGTGCAGGGACTCGCGGGCGGCATCTTCGTCCCCGCCGTCACCGCCTACATCCAGTTGCTGTTCCCGCCGCAGATGCGGGGCAAGGCCTTCGCCATCATGGGCGCCGTCATCGGCGTCTCGTCCGCACTGGGCCCCATCATCGGCGGTCTGATCATCGAGGCCGCCGGCAGCGAGAGCGGATGGCGGTTGGTCTTCTGGGTCAACCTGCCGTTCGGACTCATCGGCTTGATCCTGGCCGCGAAGATCTTGCCGACCCGCTCCGAGATCGACTCCCCCGACGCCCCCGCGCGCGGTATCGACTGGGTTGGTCTCGCACTCGTCACGGCAGGTCTCGTCGCCATACTGGTCCCCCTCATCGAGGGCCAGGACACCGGATGGCCGACCTGGACGTACGTGACACTCGGCGCCGGCATCGTGCTCATCGGGCTGTTCGGCGCGTGGGAGGTGCACTACTCGCGTGCCGGCCGCACCCCCCTGGTCCCGCCGCGACTGTTCACCCGGCCCGCGTTCACCGGCGGGGTCATTCTCGCCCTCGTCTACTTCGCTGCCTTCACGTCGATCTTCTTCACCATCTCGATCCTGTGGCAGACCGGTCTCGGCAACTCGGCGCTCGCCTCGGGCGTGGTGTCGATCCCGTTCGCGATCGGCAGCATCATCTCGTCGTCGCAGTCCAACAGGCTGGCCCAACGTCTCGGCCGTAACGTCCTGGTGCTCGGTACGGCCCTCGTCACCCTGGGACTCGTGTGGGCCTGGTTGGTCCTGCTGTTCACCGATGCGTCGGCCCTGACCAACTGGAAGCTGCTGCTGCCCCTGTTCATCGCAGGCCTGGGCAACGGCGCCTTCATCGCTCCGAATGCGCAGTTCATCGTCGCGACGGTCGATCGGCCCGACGCGGGCGCCGCCAGCGGTGTCATCTCGACAATGCAGCGGGTCGGCAGCGCGATCGGCATCGCCATCATCGGCAGCGTCCTCTTCGGCTCGCTGAACGTCATGGGCCCCGGTGAGGACGCCGTCGCGACGGCGTTCACCGACAGCGCGGCGCACGCCATGGGAGTCAGCGCCGGATTCGCCGTGCTCGCGTTCGTCCTGGTCTTCGCACTACCGCGACGGGCTCACTGATCGTCCGCATCCGGTGCCAGCAGGTGCACGTCGTCGGCGACGATCGATCGCAGTAGTTCGTCGACGGCCTTCACCCGCGCCAGTCGCGTGAGATCGCGAGGCATCGCGGTCCAGTAGTCGCGGCGCACGGCGAACTCGTCGGGCAACACGCAGACCAGCTGGTCGTCCGGCTCGCCGATGTAGTTGGGCAACGGTGCGATCCCGAGCCCGTGGCGGGCCGCGAGCCAGTGCCCGGTGATGTTGTTGGTCTGGAACTGCGGTCGACCGTCGAGATGCATGGCGTCGAGGATGCGCAGCGGCACCACGTCCAACAGCGCGTCGACGTACCAGATCAGGACGTGCCGACGCAGGTCGTCGAGGCTCTCCAGTGTGGGCGCGGCGCGGAGGTACGACGGTGACGCGTACAGCTTGAGCTCGTACGACGCCAGCTTCCGCGATGACATGAATCGCGGCGACGGCCGCTCCAGGCTCACGGCGACGTCGAAGCCGCGGGTGCTCAGCGCGTCGTGCTCCGTGGCGGTGACCAGCTCGACGTCGAGTCGGGGGTGGTCCCGGCGCAGCCGCGTCAGCTGCGGCGTGAGCACGAAGGCACCGAAACCGTCCGGGGCGGCGATCCGCACGGAGCCGGTCAGCGATCCCACGGACGTCGTCTGGTCCTCGAACGCCGCGATCAGCGTCGACTCCACCGTCTCCGCGTAGCCCACGAGGCGTCGCCCCGCCTCCGTCAGCCGCCAGCCCGACGGCGTGCGATCGAAGAGTCGATGGCCCGCCGCCTTCTCCAGACTGGTGATGCGGCGGCCCACCGTCGTGTGGTCGACACCCAGCACTCGCGAGGCGTCGTTGAGGCGCCCGTGGCGCGAGACCTCCAGGAAGAAGCGGAGGTGATCGGCGGAAAACATGCCGTGAGCGTACCCACCACGTGCAGATTTGCACGCGAGAGTGCGCCTTTGGCCTTTGACAGACGCATTTCTGCTAGGGAGACTCAGGTCACAGGCCAGCACTCGACCGAAGGAATCTCCGTGAACACGATCACGCACTGGGTGGACGGCAAGCCGTTCGCCGGCACCTCCGACAAGACCTCCCCCGTCACCAACCCGGCCACCGGTCAGGTCACCGGCGAGCTCGCTCTCGCCACCGTCGAGGATGCCCGCGTCGTCATCGACTCGGCCACCGCCGCCTTCCCCGCCTGGCGCGACACCTCGCTGTCCAAGCGCACCGCGATCCTCTTCAACTTCCGCGAGCTGCTCAACGCGAAGAAGGGCGAACTCGCCGAGATCATCACCGCCGAGCACGGCAAGGTCCTCTCCGACGCGCTCGGCGAAATCAGCCGCGGCCAGGAAGTCGTCGAATTCGCCTGCGGTATACCGCATCTGCTCAAGGGCGGCTTCACCGAGAACGCCTCCACCGGAGTCGACGTCTTCTCCCTGCGCCAGCCGCTCGGACCCGTCGGCATCATCAGCCCGTTCAACTTCCCAGCCATGGTGCCGATGTGGTTCTTCCCCATCGCCATCGCCGCCGGCAACACCGTCGTGCTCAAGCCGTCCGAGAAGGACCCGACGGCGAGCATCTGGATCGCCGAGCTGTGGAAGGAAGCGGGCCTGCCCGACGGCGTGTTCAACGTTCTCCAGGGTGACAAGACGGCCGTCGACGAGCTGCTCGAGAACCGCAACATCAAGTCCATCAGCTTCGTCGGCTCCACCCCCATCGCGCAGTACGTCTACGCCACGGGCACCTCGCACGGCAAGCGCGTCCAGGCCCTCGGCGGCGCCAAGAACCACGCCATCGTGCTCCCCGATGCCGACCTCGACCTCGCCGCCGACGCCATGGTCAACGCCGGCTTCGGCTCCGCCGGTGAGCGCTGCATGGCCATCTCCGCCCTCGTCGCGGTCGGCGACATCGCAGACGAGCTGGTCGCCAAGATCGCCGAGCGCACCACCCCGCTCAAGACCGGCGACGGCACCCGTGGCGCAGACATGGGTCCGCTGGTGACCAAGGCGCACCGCGACAAGGTCGCCTCCTACGTCGACGCGGGCGAGGAGTCCGGCGCCACCATCGTCGTCGACGGCCGCACCGTGAAGGCCGACGGCGGAGACGAGGGCTTCTGGCTCGGACCCACCCTCATCGACCACGTCACCCCCGAGATGAGCATCTACACCGACGAGATCTTCGGACCCGTCCTCTCCGTGGTCCGCGTCGACACGTACGACGAGGCACTGCAGCTCATCAACGACAACCCCTACGGCAACGGCACCGCCATCTTCACCAACGACGGTGGCGCCGCTCGACGCTTCCAGAACGAGGTCGAGGTCGGCATGATCGGCATCAACGTGCCGATCCCGGTTCCCATGGCCTACTACAGCTTCGGTGGCTGGAAGAACAGCCTCTTCGGCGACACCCACGCCCACGGCACCGAGGGCGTGCACTTCTTCACCCGCGCCAAGGCCGTCACCTCCCGCTGGCTCGACCCCAGCCACGGCGGCATCAACCTGGGATTCCCCGAGAACGACTAGTCAGGTCCACGCCGCGCCGCATCGTCTCTCCGCAGTTCGGGAGGCGGTGCGGCATCGGCATTTCCGCATCACGCACCGCCCGACCACGAGAAGGAGCACGACGACGATGTCGACATCCATTTCCTTTCCCCGCTTCCTGCGTATGGGACCCGGCGCCGTCGAGGACCTCGGCCAGGTACTCGACGACCTCGGAGTCGAGCGCCCCCTCCTCGTGACCGACAAGTTCATGGTCAGCACGGGTGCAGCGGACCGCGTCATGGGCATCATCGCGGCCGCCGGAAAGACCGGCGCGCTGTTCGCCGAGACGGTTCCCGACCCCACCACCGACTCCCTCACCGCCGGGGTCGCCGCCGTCGCAGCGCACGACGCGGACGCCGTCATCGGCTTCGGCGGCGGGAGCCCCATGGACACCGCGAAGGCACTGTCGGTGCTGAGCAAGGGCGGCGGCGTCATGCGCGACTACAAGGCACCCGGCCCGTACACCGGACCGGCGCTGCCCATCATCGCCATCCCGACCACGGCCGGAAGCGGTTCGGAAGCAACGCAGTTCACCGTCATCACCGACAGCGAGTCGGACGAGAAGATGCTGTGCCCCGGCCTGTCCTTCCTCCCCATCGCCTCCGTCGTCGACCCCGAACTCACGATGTCCATGCCGCCACGCCTCACCGCGGACACCGGTGTCGACGCGTTGACCCACGCGATCGAGGCGTACGTCAGCAAGAAGGCCAACCCGATTTCCGACGCCCTGGCCCTGAACGCGATGCGCACCATCGGGAAGTTCCTCGTTCGCGCGTACACCGACGGGGACGACGCCGAGGCGCGCGCCGCGATGATGGCCGCATCCACCCAGGCCGGCATGGCGTTCTCCAACGCGAGCGTGTGTCTGGTGCACGGCATGAGCCGCCCCATCGGTGGCCACTTCCATGTCGCACACGGCTTGTCGAACGCGATGCTGCTGCCCGCCGTCACCGCGTTCTCCATCCCCGGCGCCCCGGAGCGGTACGCGGAGTGCGCGCGGCAACTCGGCGCCGCACATGAGGGTGACGGCGACGACGTGGCCTCGGCAGCACTGGTCACCTACATCGAGAACCTCTGCGCGACGGTCGAAGTGCCATCCCCGAGCGCGCACGGTCTCGATGCGGACAAGTGGGAGAAGCTCGTCCCGTTGATGGCGGAGCAGGCACTTGCCTCGGGCTCGCCGAACAACAACCCGGTCGTCCCCACCGCGCAGCAGATCGAGGAGTTGTACCGGCAGGTGTTCTGACGCCACCCGGTTGCTTGTTCCGCCGGGTTGCTTGGTCCGCCGCGCGCTGCGCCCGGCGGTCAGCCCCGTTCACCGCTCAGCCGGCGGCACACCCTTCACCCGGTCCACGAACTCGTCCAACTCGGCCTCGCTGTACGGGGTGTGCACTCGCACCGTAGAACCGGGACGCAGGGCTACCGACAAGCCGGGGCGCCATTCGCGGGCAGGGCGTATGGGGCGAGGGGCGAATCCGCCACCGCAGTTGGGGCACACGTTCGCCAGGCGCGTCACGCAGGCGGTGCAGAAGGTGCACTCGTAGGTGCAGACATGAGCGTCGACGGATGACGGGGGCAGATCCACGTCGCACCGTTCGCAATTGGGCCGCATGTCCATGATGTGGGCGCAGAGGGGTTCGAACCCCCGACCGCTGGTGTGTAAAACCAGAGCTCTACCGCTGAGCTATACGCCCCGTCGTTCCCCGACCGAGCCGGGGAACGCGCTCAAGAATCTAGCGTGGCGAGGGCTTTCTCCCAAGCCCCCTGGTCACGGGCCTCGCCCGGACCCATCATCTCGGCGAACCGCACCACTCCGGACGTGTCGATGAGGAAGGTGCCGCGGTTGGCGAACCCGAGGTCCTCGTTGAACACGCCGTACTGCTGCGCCACGGCGCCGTGCGGCCAGAAGTCCGACAGGAGCGGGAACGTGTATCCCTGCTCGGCGGACCAGATCTTGTGCGTGGGAGGCGGACCGACCGAGACGGCGAGCACTGCGGTGTCGTCGTTCTCGAACTTCGGCAGCTCGTCGCGCACCCGGCAGAGTTCACCCTGGCACGTGCCGGTGAACGCGAGCGGGAAGAAGATCAGCAGCACGTTCTTGGTGCCGCGATAGTCCGACAGCGTGACGGGCTGGTTGTTCTGGTCCTTCAACGTGAAGTCGGGAGCCTCGACTCCCACCTCGAGCGTCATCAGCGCTTCGTGGGCTGAGCCTTGGGCTGCACCAGCCGACTGCCGATCCACGCACCGAGGTTCGTGGTGGAGGTCTGGGTGAGGCCCGCGGTGGGTGCGGACTCGGCGATCTCGCTGGGCTCGACATGGCCGGACTGGCCTGTCTTGGGAGTGAGGACCCACACGAAACCGTCGTCGGAGAGGGGGGTGATGGCGTCCATGAGGGCGTCGACCAGGTCTCCGTCCCCGTCGCGCCACCACAGCAGCACGACGTCGACCACCTCGTCGGAATCCTCGTCGACGGTCTCGCCGCCGATCATCTCCTCGACGTCGGCCCGCAAGTCGTCGTCGGTGTCCTCGTCCCAACCCAACTCTTGCACGACCATGTCGCGGGTGACTCCGAGCTTCTGGGCATAGTTCTGGGCGTCCGCCGCGGCGACCACGGTCGTGTCCTCCTTCGAGTCGTGAACCCGATCGAGACCGACCGGGCGATACAGCAAAGTGTGCAGTAGTCAAAGCGAACAGGGTCGGGCGCCCCGGCGCAAGCCGACGCGGCGATCTGCGCGTTTTTCCGTTGCATTGATTTCACGCTTACCCAATCGGGAACCACCTGCACCAAGCGGGGTCCGATGGGGCAGGATTGACCTCGATCACCCGAGATTGACCCAGATCACCGTGAAGCTGCACAGCGGGCCGGCGTCACAGGACCGGCTCGCACTGGACCGGGAGCACACCATGCTCCCGCCACATCGAGGAGAACACACGTTGTCGGAATCGACGAAGGAAGAGCGCACCGACGCGGCAGACGCCGCGATGGGCGCTGTCGCCAGGAAGGCGAGCACGGACGGCCGTGTTCGCGTCATCCGAGAGGGGGTGGCGTCGTACCTTCCGGACATCGACAGTGACGAGACCGACGAGTGGATGGAATCCTTCGACCAGCTCCTCGAGCGCTCCGGGCCGCAGCGCGCCCGCTACCTGATGCTGCGCATGCTCGAGCGTGCCGGCGAGAAGCGTGTGTCCATTCCCGCGCTGACGTCGACCGACTACGTCAACACCATCCCCACCGAGAACGAGCCGTGGTTCCCCGGCGACGAGTCCATGGAACGCCGCTACCGCGCCTGGATCCGCTGGAACGCCGCGATCATGGTGCACCGAGCGCAGCGCCCCGGCGTCGGCGTCGGTGGCCACATCTCCACGTACGCCTCGTCCGCTGCTCTGTACGAGGTGGGCTTCAACCACTTCTTCCGCGGCAAGGACCACCCGGGCGGCGGTGACCACATCTTCATCCAGGGCCACGCCTCCCCCGGCATCTACGCCCGCGCGTTCCTCGAGGGTCGCATTCCAGCCGAGCGCATGGACGGCTTCCGCCAGGAGTACAGCCACGCGGATCAGGGCGGCGGCCTGCCGTCGTACCCGCACCCGCGTCTGATGCAGGACTTCTGGGAGTTCCCGACGGTGTCGATGGGCCTCGGCCCGATGAACGCCATCTACCAGGCGCGCTTCAACCACTACCTCGCCGACCGCGGCATCAAGGACACCACCGATCAGCACGTGTGGGCGTTCCTCGGCGACGGCGAGATGGACGAGCCGGAGTCGCGAGGCCTCGCTCACGTGGCTGCCACCGAGGGTCTGGACAACCTGACCTTCGTCGTCAACTGCAACCTGCAGCGCCTCGACGGCCCGGTGCGCGGCAACGGCAAGATCATCCAGGAACTGGAGTCGTTCTTCCGCGGCGCCGGCTGGAACGTCATCAAGGTCGTGTGGGGCCGCGAGTGGGACACGCTCTTGCACAAGGACCGCGACGGCGCCCTGGTGAACCTGATGAACACCACGCCCGACGGCGACTTCCAGACGTACAAGGCCAACGACGGCAGTTACGTCCGCGACAACTTCTTCGGTCGCGATCCGCGGACCAAGGAACTGGTCAAGGATCTGAGCGACGCCGAGATCTGGAACCTCAAGCGCGGTGGCCACGACTACCGCAAGGTCCACGCCGCGTACGCCGCCGCGATGGAGCACAAGGGCCAGCCGACGGTGATCCTGGCGCACACCATCAAGGGCTACACGCTGGGCAAGCACTTCGAGGGCCGCAACGCGACCCACCAGATGAAGAAACTGACGCTGGACGACCTGAAGGCGTTCCGCGACATCCAGCACATCCCGATCTCCGACGAGGAGCTCGAGAAGGATCCGTACCTGCCCCCGTACTACCACCCGGGCGAGGACTCCCCCGAGATCCAGTACATGCTCGATCGCCGCAAGGCCCTGGGCGGATACGTCCCGGAACGTCGCACGTCGGCGAAGCCGCTGCCCATGCCGCCCGACTCGACCTACAAGTCGATCATGAAGGGCTCCGGCAAGCAGGAGGTCGCGACGACCATGGCGCTCGTCCGCGTCATGAAGGAACTTCTTCGCGACAAGGAGATCGGCCATCGCGTCGTGCCGATCATCCCCGACGAGGCCCGCACCTTCGGTATGGACTCGTGGTTCCCGTCGCTCAAGATCTACAACCGCAACGGCCAGCTCTACACCTCGGTCGACTCGGAACTGATGCTCGCCTACAAGGAGAACGTCACCGGCCAGATCCTGCACGAGGGCATCAACGAGGCCGGCTCGACGTCGTCCTTCACGGCCGTCGGCACGTCGTATGCCACTCACGGCGAACCGATGATCCCGCTGTACATCTTCTACTCGATGTTCGGTTTCCAGCGGACCGGCGACGGCCTCTGGGCCGCTGCCGACCAGATGGCCCGCGGCTTCGTGCTCGGCGCCACCGCCGGCCGCACCACACTCACCGGTGAGGGCCTACAGCACGCCGACGGACACTCGCTGTTGCTCGCGGCGACCAACCCGGCGGCCGTCGCGTACGACCCGGCGTTCTCGTTCGAGATCGCGCACATCATCAAGGACGGTCTGCGCCGGATGTACGGCGGCACCGAGGGTGT
The DNA here is from genome assembly GCF_030818285.1 of Rhodococcus sp. SORGH_AS_0301. Lineage (NCBI taxonomy): Bacteria > Bacillati > Actinomycetota > Actinomycetes > Mycobacteriales > Nocardiaceae > Rhodococcus > Rhodococcus sp. SORGH_AS_0301. Next base: position 1,160,322 of record NZ_JAUTAC010000002.1, on the reverse strand, counting down.
GGAGGGATTCGGTGGAGAGAACATCTTCTACTACATCACTCTGTACAACGAGCCGTACCGCCAGCCGGCGGAGCCCGAGAACCTCGACGTCGAGGGTCTGCTGAAGGGCATCTATCTGTTCCAGAAGGGCAAGGCCGGCGGCCCGAAGGCACAGATCCTGGTCTCCGGTGTGGGCATGCCGTCCGGGCTGCGTGCGCAGGAACTCCTCGCCGAGGACTACGGCGTGTCCGCGGACGTCTGGTCGGTGACCAGCTGGGGCGAACTCCGCCGCGACGGTGTCGACGCCGAGACCGAGGCCCTGCGCAACCCCGGCGACGAGCCGCGAGTCCCGTACGTCACCAGCAAGCTGCAGGAGGCGGAGGGACCCTTCGTCGCCGCGTCGGACTGGATGCGTGCTGTTCCGGATCAGATCCGTCAGTGGGTTCCCGGTCACTACACGACGCTGGGCACCGACGGGTTCGGCTTCTCCGACACCCGCACCGCGGCACGGCGGCACTTCAACGTCGACGCGGAGTCGATCGTCGTCGCCGTGCTGTCCGCGCTCGCCCGCTCGGGTGAGGTGGACAAGGACAAGGCCGTCGAGGCAGCCGAGCGCTACCAGATCGACGACGTCCTGGCCGCTCCGATCTCCACGGCCGATCCGGGCGTCGCCTGACAGTTGCACCAGGCACGCCGCGTAAGTTCGTGGCCATGGCCGACATCGCTCCCGATTCCCCCGACGGTTCGCCGGAGGGGGAATCGGAGCGTGTCCGGGAACGCCGCGAGCTCCGCCGCGCCGCCGCGGAGGCCCACCGACCCGGTGGCGCGATCCGCGCGAGACAACAACGAGTCCCGCTTCCCGATGCACTGCTGCGACGGGTGAAGCAGTTCTCCAGCAGGCTCTCCACCGAGGCGCTGACCCAGATGCAGGATCAGCTGCCGTTCGTGAGCGACCTCGATGCGTCGCAGCGCGCGAGTGTGCAGATGCTCGTGCAGACGGCCGTCGTCAACTTCCTCGAGTGGTTGCAGAACCCCGACAGCGACATCCGCTTCAGCCTCGACGCGTTCCAGGTCATCCCGCAGGATCTGGCGCGGCGCCTGACTCTGCGGCAGACCGTCGACATGGTCCGGGTCGCCATGGAGTTCTTCGAGCAATGGCTCCCGGCCCTGGCGCGCAACGATCAGCAACTCGTCGCGCTCACGGAAGCAGTGCTGCGCTACGGGCGCGAGCTCGGATTCGCCGCCGCGTCGGTGTACGCGAGCGCGGCCGAGTCGCGTGGCGCGTGGGACACCCGGCTCGAGGCCCTCGTGGTGGACGCCGTCGTCCGCGGCGACACCGGCTCGGACATGCTCTCGCGTGCCGCGACCCTCAACTGGGACGCGACCGCGCCGGCCACCGTGCTCGTCGGATCGCCTCCACCGGATCAGGGCGTCTCCGTCGTCGGGACCGTGCACACGGTGGCGCAGCGCCACCATCGCGCCGCGCTCGCCGTCGTGCAGGGCACGCGTCTGGTCATGGTGGTCTCCGGTCATCTCTCCGGCGACCCGACCAGTGCCGCCTTCCTCGACGACCTCATGCGCAACTTCTCCGACACCCCGGTGGTCATCGGCCCGACGACCCGCACCCTCGGCGCCGCGCACTCGAGTGCCGTGGAGGCGTTCGCGGGGATGCAGGCGGTGGTCGGATGGCGGGGAGCACCGCGGCCGGTGCACGCGGGTGAACTATTGCCGGAACGAGCGTTGCTGGGCGATCAGGCGGCGGTCACGTCGCTCAACGAGCTCATCGTCCAGCCGCTCCAGGCTGCCGGATCGGCACTCTCGGACACGCTCGATGCGTACCTCGATTGCGGCGGAGCGGTCGAGACGTGTGCCAGGTCACTGTTTGTTCATCCAAATACTGTGCGATATCGGCTCAAGCGAATCGCGGAGGTGACTGGTCGGGATCCGACCAATGCCCGTGATGCGTACGTCCTGAGAATCGCGGCAACAGTGGGTCGCCTGTCGCAATCCCATAACGAAAGCCCATCACCGATAACAACAGTCACAGCCGGAACATTTGGGAATCTCATACAGTAACGGATCTTGCGCCAGGAGCGATGCGACCCATCCTGCAGGGCGTTTGTAGGGTTCTGACAAATACGACCGACAAGGTTCATCGCGTAGAACATCTCCTGAAACGGCCTTCACAGTGTTTTCTTAGTTCCGTGATTGCAGTGCTTTCGCCCGGACAGGGCTCTCAGACACCCGGCATGCTCGTGCCGTGGCTCGGACTCCCCGGGGCCGCGGATCGTCTCGCCCTCTGGTCGCAGGCGTCGGGCCTCGACCTGACGCGGCTCGGAACCACCGCCACGGCGGAGGAGATCACCGACACCGCCGTGACCCAGCCGCTCGTCGTGGCCGCTGCGCTCCTCGCCTTCGAGGAGATCGAGCGCACGCACGGACTGCCGGAGAACATGGTCGTCGCCGGCCACTCCGTCGGTGAACTCGCCGCAGCCGCCGTCGCGGGCGTCATCTCCGCCGACGACGCGGTCGCTCTCGCCGCGATCCGCGGCGCCGAGATGGCCAAGGCCTGCGCACTGGCTCCGACCGGCATGTCCGCCGTGCTCGGTGGCGACGAAGACGCGGTACTCGAGCGTCTGACCGAGCTCGGCCTCGAGGCCGCCAACCGGAACGCCGCCGGCCAGATCGTGGCCGCCGGTCTCCTCACCGACCTCGCCGAGCTCGCCGCGAACCCGCCCGAGAAGGCACGCATTCGCCCGCTGCCCGTCGCCGGCGCGTTCCACACGCGCTTCATGGCACCCGCGCAGGACGCCGTGGTCGCCGCAGCTGCCTCCATCACGCCGTCCGATCCGACGCGTCGCCTGCTCTCCAACCTCGACGGCCGCGAGGTCACCTCCGGCGCGGACGCACTGGCCAAGCTCGCCGGCCAGGTCACCCGGCCCGTCCGGTGGGATCTGTGCACAGCGACGCTGCGCGCGGCCGAGGTCGCCTCGATCGTCGAGCTCCCGCCGGCCGGCACCCTCGTCGGGATCGCCAAGCGCGAGATGCGCGGCACCCCGACGGTCGCCCTCAAGACTCCGGAGGACGTCTCCGGCCTCACCGCCCCGGTATCGGTCGGTTAGGTTACTGCGCGCAACCCCGCCGGTCCGTCACGGACCGGGCCGGGGATGCGCATCGCTCACCGCACGTCGTGAGGTGAGCGGGGCCGGTACGTAGCCGGCCCGACTCGAGAACGAGCGTTCGTCGAGACAGCATCCGCACCGGCGCACAGTCGCGCCGTGTGCACAGTTCCTTACACGAAGGGAGCCACTCCGTGGCCACGCAGGAAGAACTCATCGCCGGACTCGCCGAGATCATCGAAGAGGTCACCGGCATCGAGCCGTCCGAGGTGACCGTCGAGAAGTCGTTCGTCGACGACCTGGACATCGACTCCCTCTCCATGGTCGAGATCGCAGTGCAGACCGAGGACAAGTACGGCGTCAAGATCCCCGACGAGGATCTCGCCAGCCTCCGCACCGTCGGCGACGCCGTGAACTACATCCAGAAGCTTGAAGCCGAGAACCCCGAGGCCGCCGAGGCCATCAAGGCGAAGCTCGACAACCAGAGCGACTCCGCAGGCGAGTGAGCACGACCGTGACCACGCCCAGCACAGCCAACGGGGGCTTCCGCAACGTCGTCGTGACCAGCCTGGCGGTGACCACCTCCATCGCCGGTGACGTCGACGCGACGTGGAAGGGACTGCTGAACGGGGAGAGCGGCATCGACGTGCTCGAGGACGATTTCGTCACCGAGTTCGACCTTCCGGTTCGCATCGGCGGCCATCTGGCCGTCAATCCATCGACTCTTCTCTCTCGCGTCGAGCAACGACGCATGAGCTACGTCGAGCAAATGGCATACGTCCTGGGCAAGGAGGTGTGGAAGAACGCCGGCAGCCCCGAGGTCGACTCGGAGCGGTTCGGCGTCTCGATCGGCACCGGCCTGGGCGGCGGAGACGCACTGCTCGACGCCGACAAGAAGATGCGCGAGGGCGGGTACCGCAAGGTGTCCCCGCTCGCCGTGCAGATGATCATGCCGAACGGACCGTCGGCTGTCGTGGGGCTCGACCTGGGTGCACGCGCCGGTGTCATCACACCGGTGTCGGCATGCTCGTCGGGATCGGAAGCGATCGCTCACGCATGGCGGATGATCGTCATGGGCGACGCGGACATCATGGTCACGGGTGGGGTCGAGGGACACATCGACGCGGTACCGATCGCGGCCTTCTCGATGATGCGTGCCATGAGCACACGCAACGACGATCCGCAGGCGGCCTCGCGGCCGTTCGACAAGGATCGTGACGGCTTCGTCTTCGGCGAGTCCGGTGCGCTCATGGTGATCGAGAGCGAGGAGCACGCCAAGGCTCGCGGCGCGACGATCCATGCTCGCCTTCTCGGCGCCGGCATCACCTCGGACGGGTACCACCTGGTGGCTCCCGATCCGGCCGGAACCGGTGCGGCGCGTGCGATGCGCCGGGCCATCGAGACGGCGGGACTGACGGCGCAGGACATCTCGCACGTCAACGCCCACGCCACGGCCACTCCCATCGGGGACACGGCCGAGGCCACCGCGATCAACGCTGCGGTGGGCAACCACGCATCGGTGTACGCACCGAAGTCGGCCCTCGGGCACTCCATCGGCGCTGTCGGCGCCCTGGAGTCGATCCTGACAGTGCTCAGCATCCGGGACGGGATCGTTCCGCCCACGCTGAACCTGGACAACCAGGATCCGGAGATCGACCTCGACGTCGTGTCGGGCGAGGCCCGTCGCGGCGAGATCGAATACGCACTGAACAACTCGTTCGGATTCGGTGGGCACAATGTTGCGCTCGCCTTCGGACGCCACTGACGGCTCCGCAGCCGTCACGGCGTGACAGTCGTACGCGCACGAGGGCGGAGGTCCGGCGACCGCGGTCGCCGGATCTTCGCCCGCACCACCACTCCCCTGCCGGGAGCGGCAGTATGAAGGGGAGAACACGATGACCGTCCTCGCTCCGCACACCCGCCACTCCTCGTCGCGTGACCCGCGCGACCCCCTCGCTCGTCTCGAGAAGCTCTTCGACTCCGGTACGACCACCCCGCTGCACGACCGTGACAAGTCCGGTGTGCTGGCCGCCTCGGGTGAGATCGACGGAGTCCACACCATCGCCTACTGCTCCGACGCCACCGTCATGGGCGGCGCCATGGGAGTCGACGGCTGCAAGCACATCGTCTCCGCCATCGACGAGGCCCTCGACTCCGGAGCGCCCATCGTCGGCATCTGGCACTCCGGTGGGGCCCGTCTCGCCGAGGGCGTCGAGGCCCTGCACGCCGTCGGGCTGGTCTTCGAGGCCATGGTCCGTGCGTCGGGCACCGTTCCGCAGATCTCGGTCGTGCTCGGATTCGCCGCCGGCGGCGCCGCGTACGGCCCCGCGCTCACCGACGTCGTGATCATGGCCCCCGAGGGCCGGGTCTTCGTGACCGGTCCCGACGTGGTGCGCAGCGTCACCGGCGAGCAGGTCGACATGGCCTCGCTCGGTGGGCCCGACACCCACTTCCGCAAGTCCGGCGTCTGCCACATCGTCGCCGACGACGAACTCGACGCCCTCGCACGGGGACGTCGGCTCGTGTCGATGTTCAGTGAGCAGGGCGAGTTCGACCTGGCCGCCGCCCAGCACGGCGACACCGATCTCAAGGCACTCCTGCCCGCGTCGAACCGCCGCGCGTACGACGTGCACCCGGTCGTCCACGAGCTACTCGACAACGTCGAGGGCGAGTCGTCCTTCGAGGAGTTCCAGGGTGGTTGGGCGCGCAGCATCGTCACCGGGCTCGGCCGCCTCGGCGGTCGCTCGGTCGGTGTCATCGCCAACAACCCGATCCGCCTCGGTGGGTGCCTCAACTCCGAGTCCGCCGAGAAGGCCGCCCGCTTCGTCCGCCTGTGCGATGCCTTCGGCATCCCGCTCGTCGTCGTCGTGGACGTCCCCGGATACCTCCCGGGCGTCAGCATGGAGTGGGAGGGCGTGGTCCGCCGCGGCGCCAAACTGCTGCACGCGTTCGCCGAGGCCACCGTGCCCCGCGTGACACTGGTGACCCGCAAGATCTACGGCGGCGCGTACATCGCGATGAACTCACGGGCTCTCGGAGCAACGGCCGTCTACGCCTGGCCGGAGTCCGAGGTCGCGGTCATGGGCGCCAAGGCGGCCGTGGGCATCCTGCACAAGAAGGCACTGGCAGCGGCGCCCGATCACGAGCGCGAGGCGCTGCACGACCGTCTGACGGCCGAGCACGAGGCCATCGCCGGTGGTGTCGAGCGGGCCGTGGGCATCGGCGTCGTGGACGCGATCATCGATCCGGCCGCCACCCGCAGCACTCTCACCCGCGCGCTGGCGGACGCCCCGGCGCGCCGTGGTCGCCACAAGAACATCCCGCTCTGAGTGGCGTCGCCCCGTGAGCCTTTCGCGCATCCCTGGATGCGCAAAAGGCTCACGGGGGCCGGAGGCCCACTAACTCGCGAGCCAGGTGACCTCTCCGCCGACTCCACCGAGACGGAACTGTTCGAGCTCCGCGTCCCAGGCGGTACCGAGAACGTGATCCAGCTGCGCGTACACGTCGCCGCGTCCTTCTTCGAGGATCGACCGCAGTCGCTGCTCGCCCACCATGACGTCGCCGTTGGCACTGGTGGCGCCGTGCCACAGGCCGAGGCCGGGCACGTGCGCGAAGCGTTCACCGTCGACACCCTCACTGGGGTCCTCGGTGACCTCGAAACGCAGCATCTGCCATGAGCGCAGCACGCTGGCCAACCGGGCGCCGGTGCCCACGGGGCCGGTCCAGTTGGTGGTGGCCCGCAGTTGACCGTCGAACGCGGGCTGCGCGGTCCACTTGAGATTTGCTCGGCAGTCGAGCGCATCGGACAGCGCCCATTCGACATGCGGGCACAGCGCGGCCGGCGACGAGTGAATGTAGACGACACCCGTGGTCGAGTCCGCGAATTGGTTCAGTGCGTTCACCGTTGCCTCCAGCTTCGACGAGGGACGTCTTCCCCAACGGCCTGACGCGTCTGCTGATGTACGGCTTCTACCAGTGTGCCTCGAGTTACCCCTGTTACACCAGTCGTTCGGTGTGTCGCGTGGGTTTCAGCGGCGTGTCGCGGCGGGTCACACGCCCGCGAGCACCGTGTCACCCAACGCGGTCCACAGCGGCTTGGCCCAGTCCCCGAAGGCGCGGTCGGCGAGCACGACGCACGAGACGCGGGCTTCGGGGTCCACCCAGAGGAACGTTCCCGACTGCCCGAAGTGCCCGAACGTGCGCGCCGAGTTCGTCTCCCCCGTCCAGTGCGGCGACTTGTGATCACGGAGTTCGAAGCCCAGACCCCAGTCGTTGGGTCGCTGCGACCCGTACCCGGGGAGGATGCCTCCGAGTCCCTCGAACTGCACGCTCGTCGCCTCGTCGACGGTCTGGCCGGAGACGAGCGTCGGTGCGAGCAGTTCCGCCGCGAACGCCTCCATGTCGCGAAGATTGGACCGGGCTCCGTGGCCGGCCGACCCGTGCAGCTCGGTCGAGGTCATACCCAAAGGTTCGAGCACGGCGGCGGACAGGTACTCCCCGAACTCGATGCCGGAACGCTCGGTCACGTGCTCCGCCAGGATCTCGAAGCCGGCGCTCGAGTAGATGCGTTTCGTCCCCGGCGCCGTGGTGGGCCATCGGTCGTCGAACGCGACTCCCGAGGTGTGGGCGAGAAGGTGTCGGACGGTGGATCCTTCGGGTCCCGCCGCCTCGTCGAGCTCGACGGCTCCCTCCTCCACCGCGACGAGCGCCGCGTAGGCGACGAGGAGCTTGGTGACCGAGGCCAGTTCCTGCACGCGGTCCCGATCACCGTGCCGCGCGGCCACGTCGGGACCGTCGGTGATCACCGCGGCCGACACCGCCGGGACCGGCCAGTCGGTGAGTGAGGACAGAATCTCGGATGCGTTGCCGGTGACCACGAGCCCGACTGTAATTCACACTCGTCACAGAATCTCGATGCGTCCGGGTACACGCGACTAGCGTGCGTGGAATGACCTCGGCTGGAACCACCCGCACCGCCCACGGCACCTGCACCCTCTGCGAGGCCATGTGCGGACTCGAGTACACGGTGACCGACGAGGGTGTGCAGTCCGTCCGCGGGGACAAGAAGGATCCGTTGTCCCGCGGACACATCTGCCCCAAGGCGACCGCGCTCGTCGACATCCTGAACGACCCCGACCGTGTCCGCCGACCGCTGCAGCGCACCGAGTCGGGGTGGCGCGAGATCGGGTGGGACGAGGCGGTGGACCTCGTGGCACGACGCCTGTCCGCCATCCGTGACGAGCACGGCGCCGACGCCGTGGGTGTCTACGCGGGCAACCCCAACGTGCACAGTCTCGGCGCCATGACCCACGGCATCCCGTTCCTGTCGATGCTGCGCACCCGCAACCGGTACTCCGCCACGTCGCTGGACCAGTTGCCGCACCAGCTGACCAACATGTTGTTCTACGGGCATCAGCTCCGTCAACCGATCGCCGACATCGACAACACCGACTTCTTCCTCGTCCTGGGCGCCAACCCGATGGCGTCGAACGGATCCATGATGACGGTGCCCGATTTCGGGAAGCGGGTGAAGGAACTGCGCGCACGTGGCGGGCGCATGGTGGTGATCGACCCGAGGCGCACCGAGACGGCGGACGTCGCCGACACCCACCACTTCATCCGTCCCGGCACGGATGCTCATCTGCTGCTGGCGCTCGTTCACGTCGTCCTGGCCGACGGCGCCGCTACCCCCGCCCCGTACGTCGACGGCGTCGAGGGTGTGACCGAGGCGGTGGCGGCGTTCACGCCCGAGGCCGTGGCACCTCTCACCGGTATCGACGCCGACGTGATCCGCACGCTGGCACGCGATCTCGCGAGCGCCGGATCGGCCGCGGTCTACGGCCGGATGGGTGTCTCCACCCAGGAGTTCGGCACCGTGTGCCAGTGGGCGGTGCACGTCCTGAACATCCTGACCGGCAATCTCGACCGGGTCGGCGGCGTGCTGTTCACCGATCCGGCCGTCGACCTGATCGCGAACAAGATCACCGGCCGCGGTCATTTCGACAAGTGGCGCAGCCGGGTGCGGGATCTGCCCGAGTTCAGTGGCGAGCTCCCGGCGTCGACCCTCGTGGACGAGATGACCACCGACGGGCCCGGGCGCGTCCGCGCCATGGTGGTGGCGTCGGGCAACCCGGTGCTGTCGATGCCGGGCGGCCCCCGACTCGACGACGCGTTCGCCGGGCTCGATTTCATGGTGTCCTTCGACATCTACGTCAACGAGACCTCACGCCACGCCGACATCATCCTGCCGTCCACGGTGGCCCTCGAGCGGGACCACTACGACCTGATCTTCTCGACGTTCGCGGTGCGGAACACCGCCAAGTTCAATCCGGCCGTCCTGCCGAAAGAGGCCGACGCGCGCCACGACTGGGAGATCTTCCGCGATCTGAGTCTGCGCTACGCCGCCGTCCGCCGCCGCGGAACGCGTGCGCGGACCCTGGGTCGGGTGAACGCCGCGGCCGTGGTTCGTGAGGTGCGCACTCGGCTGTCCCCCGCCCGAACGGTCGAACTCCTGCTGCTGCGCGCTCGCGGGGTCACTCTGCGGACACTTCGGAAGAACCCGCACGGCACCGACCTCGGTCCGCTGCGTCCCGGTCTGCCGGGCAAGCTGCTCACCCGCGATCGGCGTATCGGTCTGATGCACGACGTGATCACCCCGGACATCGACAGACTGCGGAGCGCTCTACTCGCCGCGACGCCCGTCCGCGGACGGCGAACTGCTCCTGATCGGGCGCCGCCACGTTCGCAGCAACAACTCGTGGATGCACAACGCGCCGCGTCTCGTGAAGGGCAAGCCGCGCCACGGTCTGCTGGCACATCCCGCCGATCTCGACCGTCTCGGCATCGCCGACGGGGACACCGTCGAGGTCGTGTCCGCCGCCGGCTCCGTGCGCATCGAGGTGACGGCGAGCGACTCGGTGATGCCCGGCGTCGTGAGCATCCCGCACGGTTTCGGGCATGACCGCGACGGTGTGCGACTGACGGTGGCCCGCGACGTCCGCGGACCGAGCGTCAACGACCTCACCGATCCGGACCGCGTCGAGGGCGTCGCGGGAAATGCCGTCCTCAACGGTGTCCCGGTGACGCTCCGGCTCGTCAGGACCGATGATCAGGACACGTCGAGCAGCCGGGTCCCGTCGACGAGCAGCGAGCGGAGGGTGGGTTCGTCGACGGGCGGACAGATGGCGTGACCCTGCGCGCGGTGGCAGCCCAGCTCGACCAGAGTGCGCGCCGCCGCGGACGTCTCGACTCCGTTGGCGACGACGTCGAGCCGGAGTGACCGAGCAAGTCCGATCATGACCGAGACGAGCGCACGATCGTCGCCGTCCACGCCGAGCCCGTCGGTGAAGTGCCTGTCGATCTTGAGCACGTCGAGCGGCAACCTCTTGAGATGCAGCAGTGACGAGTAGCCGACACCGAAGTGGTCGATGGCCGTCCTGATTCCCCTGTCGCGCAGGGAGGTGAGGGCTGCGCCCGATCGCGCCACCGAATCCACCACCGCGACCTCGGACAGCTCCAGGCAGAAGCAGGCCGGGTCGATCCCGTGGGTCCGCAGGACGTCCGCCACCTCCTGCGCGAAGTCGCGCACGGCGAGGTGGACCGGTGAGATGTTCACGCGCAGAACCAGGTCGGCGCGACCCGTGGCGTCCCGCCAGCTCACATACGCCCGGCACGCCGCATCGATGACCCAGCGCCCGAGTTCCGGGGCGAGGTTCGCCGCGTCGGCGATGGGCACGAACACGTCGGGCCCGAGCATGCCGCGGGTCGGATGCGGCCAGCGGACGAGAGCTTCCACTGCGGTGATCTCACCGGAACGCAGGTCCACCTCGGGTTGGAAGTGCAGCACCAACCGGTCGTGAGAGATGGCATGGCCCAGCGTCAGCTCGACGTCGGTCCGCAGGTCGTTGGTCGCCGCGATCTCGTCCGAGTAGAGGACGACGCCGTTGCCACCCGACGACTTCACGTGCAGCGCCGCCTGATCCGCCCGGCGCAGCATCTCCGACGGATCCGCGGTTCCCACGGCCACGCCGATACTCGCGGTGCGGGTCACTCTGTCGTCCCCCACCACCATCGGCTCGGCAACCACCGACCGGACCATCTCCGCACGATCCGCACCGTCCTCGGCCGTGGGCGCACCACCGAGGACGACGACGAACTCGTCCCCGCCGAGCCTCGCCACCACGTCCCCCTCCGGCAGTCGGCGGCGGATGCGGTCCGCGACGGTGCGCAGGAACTCGTCACCCATGCGATGGCCGAGGAAGTCGTTGAGAGCGGCCAGCCGGTCGATGTCCACGAACAGCACGCCCACCGCGGTGCCGTCGCCGGCGCGCCCGTCGAGCAGCTCGGTGAGCCCGTGACGGTTCATCAGCCCGGTCAGTTCGTCGATCATCGCGGTGTGGCGCAGTTCGTTCTCCGCGGCCACGCGCCTCTGCACCTGGGCGAGCATCGCTCCGACCGCAGTGACTGCCTCGAGCTCCTCCGCGGTCCACTCGCGGTCGGCGAATCGAACGAAACCCAGGACGCCCAGGGTGCGGCCGTCGCCGACCAGGGGTACCGCGACCATCGTGGTCGCCGGAACCCCTGATGCGTCCTTCACCCGGTCGCGGTAGTTCTCGGGCTGATCGCTCGGCCTGTAGATCTCGACCTCGGTCTGGCTGCGCGACCGGGCGAACACGGGATCCGCTCTGTCGAAGTACACGACGCCCAACGGATCCGGGTCGGGAACGACGGGCCGCGGGGGCCACTCCGCGACGAGAATCGACGCGTCGATGCGCTCGTCGTTGTGCCGGAGAAAGCACGTGTCCATCCCGAAATCGGTGGACAGGTCTCGGAGCAGCGCCCGGTACGCCTCGACGACGTTCGCGGAGTCGGCACCGAGCAACCGCGTCGCCAACTCGGACACGAGCGTGTTGAGGGGCCGCCGGACACTCGTCCGACCTTCCATCCGATCCATGACTTCTCCTGAAATCCCCTGATCGGCCCGATGCCCCCGCACGGCCGTCACCACCCCACCCGGTCGATGCAGCGTGTCGTACTCGCAGCTCGAGGCATCTTCCGCGCATTCTGATCAACATCTGATCCGAAAATGCAGTGACCTGCAACTCATGACATCACACATAAAAACCGACTCTTTACCGGTTTTGCCTCAGTTGCACCGTGGCAGAACCGTAAGTCACTGTGCCACTATCGGTCCCATGTCGGACCTGGTATCGATGAATACGTCAGCGAGCTCGGTCACGGCTGCCCCTGACCTCTCGTCCCTGTACTACCGAGTCGTGCGGTCCGACCGGGCGACGACGGTGCACGACGGCTCCGGCGCTCTCGCGTTCTACAACTCCGCGTGCAGCAACCTGCTCGGCTACGACTCGAGTGAGCTCGCGCTGCTCGGATCGTCCGCAGTGCTCCATCCTGCCGACACCGAGGCCCTCGCCGATGCGACCGCGCGGGCGTTTGCCGCCCTCGACGGCTCGGCCGACGCTCGGCTCCGGCTGGTCCGCAAGGACGGTGGGGCCGTCGAGGTGGATCTCGAACTCTCCCGGGTACAGGTCGGGGACCGTCGATACCTGCTCGTCGAGTCGACGCCGGTCGCCCCCGCGGCCTGACTCGCCGGGCCGGAGGCACGACCGCTGAACCCCGGTGGACGACCATCCCGAGTACAGGAGCGCCAGACCATGACGGCCCCGCCACTCTCGACCACGCACACACGCCCCACACACGCCTTCGGGTACTACGACGATCCGGTGTTCGAGTGCACCGTGGTCGCCACCTCCCCCACCTCCCGCCCGGATCTGTGGCGTCGCTACCTCGAAGGTGCACGCATCAGTTACGAGCGGCACGACGTGTCCGTCGCCCTCGAGTACGACACCATCCGCGACGGGCGGAACACGACCATCTTTCTGTGCGCCCTGGATGCGTCCGGGCGCATGCTCGCCGGCATCCGCGTCCAGGGTCCGTACGAGCACGCCCGTCAGACGCACGCCGACCTGGAGTGGCAACGGAACCCGTTGGCGCGGAACGTCTTGCGAGACGCTGTCAACGACCGTCTCCGCGAGGGAGTCATCGAGCTCAAATCGGGCTGGGTGGATCGTGCAGCGCCACGCGACAAACGTCTCGTCGACATGATCGCGCACGCAGGACCGCTGGCGTGCTCGTTGCTCGGGGTGCGTTTCGCACTCTCCACCGCTGCGGACCATGCCGTGTCCATGTGGCAGAAGTCGGGGGCCGTGGTGGCCGATACGATCGACCCCACGCCGTATCCGGACGACCGCTACAGCACGAGGGCCCTCTGGTGGGATCTGAACACGTTCCGAGAGACCGCTCACGCGCATCACGCTCGACGGATCGACGACGCGGCAGCGCAACTGGTCCACACCTGGTCCACGGGAACGACATAGGCCCGACACGAAGGAGCGACTCGTGACCGATGCGCTGACAGGCTCTGCTGCACTCGTTCTCGATCCACACTCGGAGAACGATCGAGCGGTCGTCGAGTCTCTGCTCGGCGACGGTGTGACCGTCGTTCTCGACACACTCGACGCCCAGGCACGGGGACTGTCCGCGCTGGTCCCCCGGCCCGATGACGACGTTCTGGACGAATCCCCTCGCTGGGTGCACTATCCGTGGCGCCGCACGCTCGTCCGCGTTCTCGGGCCTCGCGGGTTCCGGCGGCTCCGGCTCGACCGCAACCGCAACAAGATCACCGCCGAGGAGCAGGACCGGTTCGGCGCGGCGAAGATCGGCGTCGTGGGTCTCAGCGTGGGGCACGCGGTCGCGCACACCCTGGCCCTCGAGGGACTGTGCGGGGAATTGCGGGTCGCCGACTTCGACGAGTTGGAGCTCTCCAACCTCAACCGGATCCCGTCGACCGTTCTCGACCTGGGCGAGAGCAAGACCGACATCGTCTCCCGGCGCATCGCCGAGCTGGACCCTTACCTGTCCGTGCGCGTCGAAGCACGCGGCATCACCGCCGACACGGTCGACGACTTCCTGGACGGCCTCGACATCGTCGTCGAGGAATGCGATTCCCTCGACGTGAAGGTCCTGCTGCGTGAAGCCGCCAAGCGGCATCGCATCCCGGTGATCATGGAGACCAGCGACCGCGGACTTCTCGACGTGGAACGGTTCGATCTCGAGCCCGATCGTCCGATCTTCCACGGCGCCGTCGGCACTCTCTCGTCGGGCGCCCTCAGCGGTCTCAGCACGCGCGACAAGGCACCCCACGTCATGTCGATCCTCGGTGCATCCGACGTGTCCGCGCGGTTCGCCGCGTCCATGGTCGAAGTCGACCGCACGATCTCGACGTGGCCGCAGCTCGGGAGCGACGTCGCTCTGGGAGGGGCGACGGTCGCAGCGGTGGTGCGGCGCATCGTGTTGGGCCTTTCCATACCGTCCGGTCGCACCCGTGTCGACGTCGACGGCGCTCTCGACACCCTCGGAACGACCGAGAGCGCCCGGGACCCCATCGACGAGCCGGCACCGACGACGGCGCCCACGACACCGACCTCGGTCGTGGACTCGATGGTGGAGGCCGCTCGGCGCGCACCGTCCGGCGGCAACGTTCAGCCGTGGATCGTGACCACGTCCGACGACGTCGTCACGATCACGCTCGATCCTCTGCGCACCACCGGTCTCGATGTCGCGCACCGCGGGAGCCGAATCGCCCTGGGCGCCGCGGTGTTCAACGCTCGGGTCGCCGCGGCCCGAGCCGGACTCACGGCGGTGCCGACCGTCGTCGACGAGGGGGACGGTCGCGTACGCGTCGACCTGACACCGGCGCGACGGCCGGACACTGCCCTCGCTCCCCTCCACGAGGCCATGATGCGGCGTTCGACGAACCGTCATCCGGGCACACCGACCGCACTGGCCGACGAGGTCGTGCGCGACCTGCGCGCGGCGGCTGCAGCGGAGGACGGCTCAGCGATCGTGATCACGGATCGGGCGGCGCTGTCCGAGATCGGCGAGATCCTGGCGGAATCGGACCGACTCCGCTACCTCACCACCACGCTGCACGCCGAGATGATGTCCGAACTGCGGTGGCCCGGAGACGACGACCCGGACACCGGTATCGATGTCGCCACTCTGGCCCTCGACGCCACCGACCTGGTCAAGCTCGACGTCGCCCGACGACCCGACGTGATGCGTCTTCTCGCGGACTGGGACACCGGCACGGCGTTGGGCGACGACACGCGCGCTCGGATGGCGACCACGTCCGCGGTACTCGTCGTGTTCGCGCCGGGAACCACCGGCCGCGATCACGTCGTCGCCGGCGGTGCAGTGGAGCGTGCGTGGATCACGGCCGAGTTGCACGGTCTGGCAGTTCATCCCGTGTCTCCCGTGTTCCTCTACGCCTCGGAGGAGCACGAATTCGACGCTCTGTCCCCGCGTTACGCCGAGCGACTACGCGCACTGCGTCACCGCTTCCTCGATACCGCTGGTCAGCCGCGAGACAAACCGGTCGGCCTCGTATTGCGACTGTCTCACTGCGCAATTCCCGCCGTTCGAAGTCGGCGTCGACCTCGCTGACGGCACTCTTCGCGGTACAGTCGGCTGAACGAGTGCAGTCCAGCGCTCCGCAGCCACGCGAGGAGACCCGACGTTGGAGCGCCGTCCGAGCTTCGACGTGCTGGTGACCCGGGTGGCGACCCATCTGATCGGCGTCAACGCCGCCACGGTCGGTGCGGGCTACGAGAAGGTCCTCTCGAATCTCGTCGACTACTTCGACGTGGACGCCGCCTATCTCCGGCATCACGACGCGCAACGCCGTGCCACCGTGATGGTGGCGGAGTGGCCCGCGCGTACCGACGTCCCTGATCCCGACCCACTGGGGACCGTCACCTTTCGTGACGCCGACCCCGTGTTCGCCGCGACGGAGCACCTCAAGGAGCCGCTGCTCTTCCGCCCCGATCCCGCCATGGAGGACTACCGCCGACGCGTCGAGAGTGCCTCGGGTTACCAGAGCATCTCGATGGCATCGGTCCCGCTCGTCACCCGCGACACGACGACCGGAACCCTGGGGTTGGTCGCGTCGGGCGACCGCGAGTGGTCCGACGAGGAGGTCGAGGCGCTGAAAGCGATCGCCACCCTCTTCTCCCAACTGCAGGCTCGGATCGACGCCGAGGAGCACCTGCGGTGGGCCGCCACGCACGACGCGTTGACGGGGTTGCTCAACCGGCGGGGTGTCTCGGAGCTGCTGTCCGCTCGACTCGCCGGGGGCGGTGACGCATTCGCGGTGCTCTACTTCGACCTCGATCGCCTCAAGGCCCTGAACGATTTCCTGGGGCACTCGGCCGGTGACACGTTCCTCCGCACGGTCGGTGCACGGCTGCAGCGGCATTCGGACGCGGACACTCTTCTCGCACGGTGGGGCGGCGACGAGTTCGTGGTCGTTCTTCCCGGTCCGATGACGGAGGACGACGCGTACGCCGAGGCCTGCCGCATTCTCACCGTGGTGACCGCACGGGTCGACATGGCGGGCGAGTACGTCTCACGTACCGCCAGTATCGGTGTCGCACTGGGCATCCCCGGCAGCGGTACGGTCGATTCGGTGATCGCGGACGCCGACCAGGCTGCGCTGGCCGCCAAAACGGCCGGGGGCAATCAGGTCTCGCTGTTCAGTTCCGAGATCCGCGAACGCAACGAGTTGCAGAACGACATCGAGCTGCATCTGCGCGCAGCGATCGAGGGCGAGTCACTGCTCCTGTACTTCCAACCCGAGATCGACCTCACGACCGACCGCATCACCGCGGTCGAGGCCCTGGTGCGGTGGCAGCATCCCACCCGGGGCATGCTGCCGCCCGTCGAGTTCATTGCCATCGCCGAGGCCGTCAACCTGGCCACCGACCTCGGACGGTGGGTGCTCCACACCGCGTGCAGAACGTACGCGTCGTGGCGCTCGACGTTGGGAACACTGGACATCGCACTGCGGGTCAATGTGTCACCCGCACAGTTGGTCTCGCTCGACTTCGTGCACACCGTACGAGAGGCGTTGTCCCGGTACTCCCTCGAGCCGCAGTACCTGTGCATCGAGATCACCGAGGTGGCAGTGGTCCACGACATCGTCCTGGCCGCACGGGCTCTGCGCGACATCCGTGCACTCGGGGTACGCGTGGCCATCGACGACTTCGGCACCGGGTACAGCTCGCTCTCGCATCTCAAGACGCTGCCGGTCGACGCCGTCAAGATCGATCGCGAGTTCGTCACCCACCTCGCGACCAGTAGGGACGACCGCGCGATCGTCGAGGCCGTCACCGCCCTCGCTCGGGCCTACGACCTCGACCTCATCGCGGAGGGGCTCGAGGACGTCGACGCCCGTGCCGTGTTGCTGGAACTGGGGTGCTCGCGCGCGCAGGGGTACCTCTACGCCCGCCCCCAGCCCGCCGACGTCGTCCTCGAGATGCTGAGAGTCGGAACGCTCACACCGAGCTGAACGTCAGCCCTCCGCCTGATCGGGCTGCGTTCCGGCCGCGTCGTCCAGTTCCGACGGGTCCGCGTCGGGGTCGCGCGAGGAGTCGTAGGGCCTCTCCGAGGAGGTCGAGGGTTCGTCGGACACGGGCGAGTCGCCGTTCGGTTCGGTCATGCGGCACGCGTACCCGCGGCCGCCGTCGCTGATCCTGCCCAGGTATCGTGAGCGCGCGTCAGCGCCGGGGGCGGTAGCTCAGTCGGTTAGAGCCGTGGACTCATAATCCATTGGTCGCGGGTTCGAGCCCCGCCCGCCCCACTCGGACCCTTCGCCTTCCCGCACCTCGGTCGTCAGGCCAGGACGTCCCCCTCGCCGGGACACCGTTGTCCCGACACGCACACACCGTCGTTTCGGCTGTTCGTCTGCTATATTTTGAACTCTAGGTTTGTTTCGAAGCGATCGACCCGGCCACCCGTCTGTTCGTCGACTCCGAACGGTGACGAGAGAGGCAGGACCGACGGCAGAGCCGTGAGGAACGACGATGATGCCCGACGAGGATGGATCAGACCCGCGCCCGACGCTGTCGGAGGCCTTCATGTCCTCGCGACTCGGTCTCGCGACGGTGTTCGACCATTCCCCCGACGTGGTGCTCGTGTCCACGTCCGACGGCCGGATCGTCCACGCGAATCCCGAGGCGTCGAGGACTCTCGGACTCGACGGCGGTGAGCACGGGCCGCCGGACGAACCGACCGTGGACGCCGTCGTCGTCCCCACTCCCCCCACGACGCTCACGGACATCCTCTCGGCTGTCCAGCTCCACGGAACTTGGCTCGGCCGAACAGAACTGGTGCATCACCTCACAGGAGAAAGGCTCGCGGTGTCCACCTCAGCATTCGCCGTACGCGGCCACGACGACGACTCGTCCCTGGTCGTCTCGATCCATCGCGACGCCTCTGCACAGAATGCCGACGACCATCTCCTGCAGAAAGCTCTGGACGCGTCGACCTTCCGGGCGTCCGAGCAGCGGGTCGTCGCCGAGCTGAGCAGGCTCGCTCTGCGCGGCCGGCTCGACGACCTTCTGTCGGCGGCCACCGACGCCGTCGTGACGCTGTACGGGGCGCGGTGCGCCGTCATCACCCGCGCGCACGACCTGCCTGCCACTCTCGAGATCGTCGCCGCCACGGGGGACGACGCACCGCACGATCTGTGCGCCACCGGGCCCTCCTCGATCACCGCGTTCGCCAGCCGATCGGCCACCCGGATCGTGTGGTCCGGGGACGCGCACGAGTCCAGGTTCGACGTCGCCGCCCTCGTCGCGGGTGGTGTCGACAACGCGGTCGCCGTGCCGATCGACGGCACCGGCCAGCCGTGGGGTGTGTTGACCGTCCTCGGGGTCGACTCGCGCTATCTCTCGTCCGCCACCGGGTCGTCCGTGCCGATCATCGACATCACGACGGCGGGGCCGCCGATTCTGGTCCCGGACAATCCGATGCTCGACACCGGCGCCCTCGACACGGTGTCCGACGTCGTGTCCGCAGCCGTGCATCGTGTCGGCGTCGAGAGCGAACTGCGCTACCGCAGCCTCCGGGACCCGTTGACGGGGCTCCCCAATCGCGCACTGGCGTACGACCGCATCGAGTCCGCCGTCGAGCGGGGCGTCGCGAAGGCCACCACGACGGCCGTCATGCTCATCGACCTCGACGACTTCAAGTCCATCAACGACGGGCTGGGGCACGAGGCGGGCGACTCGGCTCTGGTGTCCATCGGCAACCGCCTCACCCGGGCATCGCGCCCCGGCGACACCGTGGCTCGCCTGGGCGGCGACGAGTTCGTGGCGGTCTGCGAGAACCTCTCCGGTCCGGAGGAGTCGATCGCCGTGGCGCAGGCCTACGCGGACGCCGTGCGGGCGGCCATCGTCGTCGACGGCAACGAACTGCGCATCACCGCGAGCATCGGCGTCGCGTTGGCGGACGACACCGTGCCCGGCAACGAGCTCATCCGCCGCGCCGACGTGGCGATGTATCGCGCGAAGGACACCGGTCGCGGGAACGTCGCGGTGTTCGACACCGACGATCGAGAGCACCGCCGCAACCAGTTGGCTCTGTCGGCCGATCTCCGGTCGGCTCTCGACAGCCAGATCCTGACGCTCGCGTACCAGCCCATCTTCGACATCGCGACCGGC
The DNA here is from genome assembly GCF_030818285.1 of Rhodococcus sp. SORGH_AS_0301. Classification (NCBI taxonomy): domain Bacteria; kingdom Bacillati; phylum Actinomycetota; class Actinomycetes; order Mycobacteriales; family Nocardiaceae; genus Rhodococcus; species Rhodococcus sp. SORGH_AS_0301. The sequence goes on along the minus strand of NZ_JAUTAC010000002.1, from coordinate 1,140,644 downwards.
CGCATCACCGCCGTGGAGGCACTCGCGCGGTGGCAGCACCCCACCCTCGGCTCGGTGAGCCCGGAGACCTTCGTCCGGATCGCCGAGCGCACGGGCCAGATCAACACCCTCGGCCTGTGGGCTCTGCACACCGCGTGCGTGCAGGCGGCGGAGTGGCAGGCCATCTCGGACGTCGGCGTGCGAGTCAACGTCAGTGCCCTGCAGCTTCGCCAGCCCGAGTTCGTGGCCAGCGTCGCCCGCATCCTCGCCAGTTCCGGTCTGCCGGTGGGCCGACTCGGCCTGGAGATCACCGAGACGGTGTGGCTCGCGGACACGGCGCAGGTGCGGGACGCCCTCACCGAACTGCACGAGATGGGCGTGTCCATCCTCCTGGACGATCTGGGCAGCGGCCACAGCTCCGTCACCTACCTCAGCCGGTATCCCGTCATCGAGGCGTTCAAGATCGATCAGACGTACATCCAGGCCATGCCGGGCAAGCAGCCCGAGGCCATCGTGTCCGCCATCGTGTCCCTGGCACACGCGTTCGACGTCGCCGTCGTCGGCGAGGGTGTCGAGTCACAGGCCCAGTTCGACCGTCTGCGGGACAGTGGCTGCGATCTGGCCCAGGGCTTCTGGCTCGCCCACCCGGCCAGCGCGAACGAGGTCACCTCGATGTTGCTGGAGCGACGCGCCGGCTGACCGTCAGCCGGCCGGATCGGTCCTGGTGGCGTCGCGCACGAAGTCGGCGGCCACCTCGCGAACTCGCACGTTCCGGCGCTGCGCCTCACGCGAGAGCACGTCGAACGCCGCGTCCGCGTCGAGACCGCGCATCGCCATCAGAATGCCCTTGGCCTGCTCGATGGGGGCGCGTCGCGCCATGGCATCGCGCAGTCCGCTCACCGTGGTGGTGGCGTCGGTGTAGCGAGCATGCTCGCCAATGGCCCGTCCCACGGTGGTGGTAAGGCTGTCCAGGATGTCGGCGTCCATGTCGTCGAAGGCGTCGGCGGACGAGCCGTACAGGTTGAACGAGCCGATCACGCCGTCGAGAGTCCTGATGGGCGAGGCGAGGAACGAGTGCACACCCTCGGTGCGCGCCGCGGCCGCGAACTCCGGCCACCGCTGCTCGGTGCTGTCGCAGTCGACGACGATCGTGGTGTCGGTACGGGACGCCTCGAGGCACGGACCCTCGCCGGTCTCGTACTGCATCTCGTCCACTGCGAGGGTGGTGCTGTCGGTGTAGACCGCCGTGTAGGTGGTGCCGTCGTAATCGATTGTCACGCCGCAACTGTCGGCGCCCCTGATGACGTCGTGCGCGAGATCCACCGACCGCTGCAGCAACTCGCCGAGCTCGTCCGTGTCCTCGATGCGTCGACCCAGCGAGCCGACGATCTCACCGAGTCGTTCGGGTGTCAGGCCACCTTCGGCCCGCCCTTCCGTGTCCATTGCACCATTCGATCACACGCCCGCCGATCCACCGAGGCGTGTTCGGCACACTCCGTCGGTCCGTGCGTAGTCTGAGGTGCGGTCGGCGTTTCGGTTCGTCGACCCTCGGGTAGTTCCCCGGACGGCATGCAGACCAGGCACGCCTGTGGGAGCTTCCCATCGAAGATGTCCGCGCGTCCCGTCACATCGGAGGAACAGTGGATCCGGAAGTTCAGCACGAACCCAGCGAGATCACGTACGACGAGAGTTTCTACCCGGCCAGGCCTCGCCCACTGAAGCCGTCGGTGCGTCGTGCGTACCGCACCGCGGGCGCGCTGCCCCAGGGTGACGCCGACGCCTCCAATCCCGAGTACGTGTCGTGGCTCGTCGACCGGTCGATGCTGCACGATGCCAAGCTGATCGCGGAACAGTTGTCCGGCAAGGGCAGCATGTGGCAGAACCCCTACGCGTCGCCGGATCCGCGCGGAGCCGTCGAGCGCGCACCCGTGTGGTTCACCGCGTATCCCATCTCGCTCATCGCGGCTCCAGGACAGAGCTTTCTCGGCACGCTCGGCGACGAGGCTCTGTGGCAGGTGTTCTCGGACATCGGCATCACGGCCGTGCACACCGGCCCCGTCAAGGAGGCCGGCGGACTGCACGGGTGGCATGCCACACCGTCGGTCGACGGCCACTTCGACCGCGTCAGCATGCAGATCGACCCGGCGTTCGGCTCCGAGGAGGAGTTCCGGCGGCTGTGCGTCGTCGCGTCCGCCTACGAGGGCATCGTCATCGACGACATCGTCCCCGGACACACCGGCAAGGGCGCCGATTTCCGATTGGCGGAGATGAACGTCTCCGACTACCCCGGCATCTACCACATGGTGGAGATCGAACCGCAGGACTGGCACCTGCTCCCCCGCGTGAAGGCGGGCCAGGACTCGGTGAACATCGATGCCGAGTCCGAGGCCAATCTCGCTCGTGCCGGGTACATCGTCGGCCAGCTCCAGCGCGTCATCTTCTACGAGATGGGCGTCAAGGAGACCAACTGGAGTGCCACGCCGGTCATCCGCGGAGTCGACGGGGTCGAGCGCCGCTGGGTGTACCTGCACTACTTCAAGGCGGGTCAGCCCTCCATCAACTGGCTCGATCCCTCGTTCGCCGGTATGCGCCTCGTCATCGGCGACGCCTGCCACTCCATCGCGGACCTCGGCGCCGGCGCACTGCGTCTCGACGCCAACGGGTTCCTCGGAGTCGAGCGCCGGACCGAGGGTCCGGGATGGTCCGAGGGCCACCCGCTCTCGGAGGCCGCCAATCACCTCATCTCCAGTGTGGTGCGCAAGATGGGTGGCTTCACCTTCCAGGAGCTGAACCTCACCATCGACGACATCAAGGCGATGGGAAGCAGCGGCGCCGATCTGTCCTACGACTTCATCAACCGCCCCGCCTATCACCACGCGCTCGTCATGGGGAACACCGAGTTCCTCAGGCTCACCATGAATCTGGCGCGGGACCACGGTGTGGACACCGCCTCGCTGGTGCACGCGCTGCAGAATCACGACGAGATGACCTTCGAGCTGGTGCACTTCGCGACCCTGCACCGTGAGGACGAGTTCTCGTACGGCGGCGACGTGATCAAGGGCGGCGATCTGGGTGACCAGATCCGCGCCGAACTGTGCGAACGACTCACCGGCCGGTGGGCGCCGTACAACCGCACGTTCACCAACAACGGGATCGCCTGCACCACCGCGTCGGTCATCACGGCGTCGTTGGGCATCCGCGACCTCGACCGGATGGACGACACCGACATCGAGACGGTCAAGCGCGCCCATCTCATGCTGGCCATGTACAACGCGCTGCAACCGGGCGTGTTCGCGCTGTCCGGCTGGGACCTCACCGGCATCCTCCCGGTGCCGGCGGAGGAGGTCGCCGATCTCATCCGTGAGGGCGACACCCGCTGGATCAACCGTGGGGCTCACGACCTCATGAACACCTCGCCCGACGCCACCCGGTCGGAGTCCGGGATCCCCCGTGGCCGCAGTCTCTACGGCTCGTTGCCGGAGCAGATGAAGGACTCGACGTCGTTCGCGCGTCAGCTGTCCCGCATCCTCGATGTGCGGACGAGGTACGGCATCGCGACGGCCACCCAGCTCGACGTCCCGTCCGTGTCGCACAAGGGGCTGCTCGTCCTGGTGCACCAGCTGGGCAACGGATCCATCTCGGCGACGGTGCTGAACTTCACGGGCGACGAGATCCACGCGACGGTGCAGTCGAAGCACCTCACCGGCGGGGCCACGGTGGTGGACCTGTTCACCGACCAGGACATCGCCGTCGTCGACGAGCTGGGCAGTTTCCCGATGACCCTGCAGCCCTACCAGGGCGTCCCGGTGATGCTCAGGGGCTGATGCCGAGAGGTGGCCGGGGAAGGTTAGGCTAACCAGCATGCGAGTGGCGATGTTCGGCTATCAGACCTGGGGACACACGACGCTTCGGACGGTCATCGAGTCCGATCACGAGGTGGTCCTGGCCGTCACCCATCCTCCCAGTGAGCACTCGTACGAGTCGATCTGGTCGGATTCCGTGGAAGATCTGGCACGCGCCCACGACGTGCCGGTCCACCTCGCCCTCACTCCGGACGATGCGCTGCGCGTCGCGTTGGAGGAGGCGAAGCCGGACATCATCGTCGCGAACAACTGGCGCACCAAGCTGCCCCGGTCCATCTACGACATGCCGCCGCACGGCACCCTCAACCTGCACGACTCACTGCTGCCCCGGTTCACGGGTTTCTCCCCCGTGATCTGGTCGCTGATCAGCGGCGCGGCCGAGACCGGCCTGACCGCGCACCGTATGGACGACGAACTCGACACCGGCGACGTCGTCATCCAGCGGTCCGTTCCGATCGGCCCGCGCGACACCGCGACCCAGTTGGTGCAGGCGACCATCGACCTCATTCCCGAGGTACTGCTCGAGGCACTCGGCGCGATCGAGAGCGGCACCGCGGTGTGGACCCCGCAGGACCTCTCGCAGCGGACGTTCTTCCACAAGCGTGCGGACATCGACAGCCGTATCGACTGGACGTGGCCGGCAGAGGACATCGACCGTCTGGTCCGCGCTCAGTCCGACCCCTACCCCAACGCGTGGACCCATCACCGTGGCCGTCGGCTCCGCATCGTCGAAGCGCATGTGTCGCAGGGCATCTACGGCGGTACACCCGGTCGCGTCTTCATCCACGAGGGTGACGGCATGGCGATCGTCTCCGGCCCGAACGCCCACCTCGGCCGTAACCGAGCGCTCGTGATCGACGCGGTGCGCACCGAGGACGACGACCGCACGATCCCTGCTGCGGAGTACTTCCCCCGCGGCGGCGGGTACCTCACCGACGCTCCCTGACGTTCGGTTCCGGCAGGTCGGGCGAACGGGATCACGAACGGGTCGGGTCGGGTACATTTCACCTGGAAGCGGGTGACGGGGGCTGGTCACGAGGACGGTCTACATGGCGAGAATCACCGGTCCCGGTTCGTGGACGGACCGTGCGCAGCACTCACGGACGGTGTGGCGATCCACGGCACGCGCGGGTGATCCGGTGCGCTCCGACCTCGTCATCGTCGAAGGACTCGCCACCATCACGGCACTCTGCACGCTCCTGTTCGGCGCTGTCCTGGTCTGGATGACGACGGCCGACGACTACGCGTTCTTCTGGTGGTCGAAGACCTACACCTTCGGGGTCACGGTGACCGCCGCAATCACCTGGTGTGCGTTGCACACCCCGCGTGCCGCCATCTTCTACCGGCACACGGACGCGGTCACCCTGGTGGCCGCGATTCTCGTCGTCGGCAGTCCGGTCCTCGCCTATGCCAGCGCGGGGTCTGCTTACCCGGCCTTCGGACTCGTTCTGGCCATCGTGGCCTTCGCCGGAATACTCCAACGTCGCGCCCACATCGTCACGTTCACCACGCTGGCGGTGTGCGCGTGGACGGCGTTGGCGGTGGCTCACGGCACGGACGTGAGCGTGCAGACCTTCGCGGTGTCGGTGCTGCGAACCGTTCTCGTCGTCGCGGTCATCCACTACTTCCGCATGAAGACCATCGACCTGCTGTGGGAGAAGTATCGGATGGTCGACGAGCAACGTGCCGCGGCCGACTCCCTCTCTCACGTCGACGACCTCACCGGCCTGGCGAACCGTCGCGGCCTCCAGCGACGTGCGGCGACCGAACTCGATCGGTGCCGACGAGAGTCTCGGCCCGTGAGCGTTCTCTACCTCGACGTGGACGGTCTCAAAGATGTCAACGACACCCTCGGGCACGATGCCGGAGATGCCGTACTGGTACGACTCGCCGAGATGCTGGGGACCGCGTTCCGCGGCAGTGACATCGTCGCCCGCGTCGGCGGTGACGAATTCGTCGTGGTCCTCCCCGACACGGACCGGACCGAGGCGCTGGATCTGGGCGCGTCCATCCGCGATCTCTCGATGACCACCGAGGTGTCCGTCAGTGTCGGACTGGCAGTGTGGAGTCCGGGACCACACGCGCCGGATCTCGACGACCTGACGAGGCGCGCCGACAACGCGATGTATCGGGTCAAGTCACGGCGCTGAACGGCGACGCGGGAGCCGGATACCCGTTTGGCTCCCCGACGCACGGGTATCGCCACGACATGCCGGAACAACGCAGTGGGCTCGTCGTGGCCGTGACCGGAGCGACGGGAAACCTCGGGACCTCGGTCGTCGACGCGCTGGTCGTCGACCCGGCGGTCTCCGCAGTCCGTGCGATCGCGCGGCGCTCGCCCGTGCCGACGAACGGTCGTCCGGCGTGGGCTCCCGCACGGACGACGTTCGTCGAGGCGGACATCGCACGGGACGACCTGGTTCCGCTGTTCGACGGAGTCGACGTCGTCGTACACCTGGCGTGGCAGTTCCAGCCGTCGCGCGATCCGGTGCAGACCTGGGACGTCAACGTCGTCGGCGCGATGCGGGTCTTCGACGCCGCGGCGGCGGCCGGAGTGAGCGCGTTGGTGCACGCGTCGTCGGTCGGTGCCTACTCCCCGGGATCGAAAGACGTTCGGGTGACCGAGGACTGGCCGACGCACGGCTGGCAGGGCGCGGCCTACACGCGCGAGAAGTCGTATCTCGAGCGTGTGCTCGACCGGGTGGAGACGCGGAATCCCGACCTCCGGGTCGTCCGGATGCGCCCGGCCTTCGTCTTCGAGGCGTCGGCGTCCACGGAACAGCGTCGACTGTTCGGCGGACCCTTCGTCCCGGCCCGGCTGGTGCGACCCGCGTTCGTCCCGGTCTTCCCTGACATCGCGGATCTGGTGTTCCAGGGAGTGCACTCCCGCGATGTCGGACGAGCATTCGCCGCGGCGGCGGTGCGCGAGGTGTCGGGCGCGTTCAACCTCGCGGCGGACCCCGTCATCACCCCGGCCACCTTCGCGGAAATTCTCCGCGCGCGGTTGATCCCTCTGCCCGCGTCCGCGGTGCGACTCGCCCTCGATGCTCTGTTCACCGCACGCCTCGTTCCCACCGACCCCGGCCTGTTCGACGCGGTGCTGCGGCTTCCCATCATGGACTCCGGTCGCGCCCGCGACCTGCTGGAGTGGGCGCCTCGACACACCGCGCAGGACGCTCTCGCCGAGTTCGTCCGCGGCGTGCACGAGGTGGAGGACGCCCCGACCCCGCCGCTGTCCGCGTGACCCGGCGGCGGTTTGCGTCGGGTGAGTGCGGGTAGTCCGCAGTCCATGACCCGAGAGCAGACGACGGGTGACGACCCGGCCCACGCGGACCCGGACGATCCTCGGAAGCCCGATTCACCCACCGATCTCACCAAGCCGTCGTTCTTCTACGTCCTGCGCAAGACCGCGCGCGAGTTCTCCAAGGACCAGTGCACCGATCTGGCCGCTGCTCTCACGTATTACGCGGTGCTGTCGCTGTTCCCGGCTCTTCTCGCCGTCGTGTCCCTTCTCGGCGTGTTCGGGCAGGGCGAGCGCACCGTCACCGCGGTGCTCGACATCGTGTCCGACCTGGGGCCCTCGTCCGCCGTCGACACACTGCGCGGACCGGTCGAGCAGCTCGTGCAGGCGCCCACCGCCGGACTCGCCCTGATCATCGGTCTGGCCGGCGCCCTCTGGTCGGCGTCCGGCTACGTGGGCGCGTTCGGCCGCGCCATGAATCGGATGTACGAGGTGGACGAGGGCCGACCGATCTGGAAGCTGCGACCGGTCATGCTGGTCGTCACTCTGGTCGGCCTGATCTGCATCGCCGCAGCGGGACTCATGCTGGCCGTCAGCGGTCCCGTCGCCACGGCCGTGGGTGACGCGATCGGTGCCGGCGACACCGCACTGACGGTGTGGAACATCTCGCGGTGGCCCGTCGTCCTCGCGCTGATCGTCCTGGCCGTCGCGATCCTCTACTACGCCACACCCAACGTGCAGCAGCCGAAGTTCCGATGGATCAGCACGGGGGCCGGCATGGCCATCGTCGTGTGGATCCTCGCGTCCGTGCTCTTCGGTTTCTACGTCGCGAACTTCAGCAGCTACAACAAGACCTACGGCTCGTTGGCCGGCGTGATCATCTTCCTGCTGTGGCTCTGGATCACGAACCTCGCTCTGCTGTTCGGGGCGGAACTCGATTCCGAGCTGGAACGCGGCCGCCAACTCCAGGCCGGCATCGAGGCCGAGGACCATCTGCAGCTTCCACCGCGCGACACGCGCGTCTCGGAGAAGAACGAGGAGACCGATCGCGAACACGTCGAACGTGGTCGCGCCCTGCGCCTCTCCCACGGCGAGGACTCGTCCGCCCGGTAGCGTGGTGGTGACACGGGCCATGGGAGCCCGGAGCGAGGGCGGTCTGCGCGAGTGAGTGACACGGGGGCGGGCGCGCTGGTGGCGTCCGCACGCCGAGCGCGTCGGCAGTGGCGCGACAGCGCCCACGACGGCGATCCGGTGCGATCGGACGTGGTGGTCGTCCAGGGCCTCGCCGCGATCTGCGTGCTGAGCACCGTTCTGTACGGAGCGGTGTTCCTGTGGGTGGTGACGGACCCCCACTACGCGGTCCACTGGTGGGTTCAGTCCTACAACCTGCTGGTCGCCGCGCTCGCGGCCACGACGTTCTGGGCACTGCACACGCCGCGGGCCGTGTGGTTCTACCGTCACACGGACGTCGTGACGTTCGTCGCCGCAGCCCTGATCATCGCCAGTCCCGTTCTGGGCAACGCCGATGCGGACTCCGGTTTCCCCGCCTTCGGACTCGCGCTCTCCATCGTCGCCGCCGCCGCGCTGCTGCAACGACGATGGCACGTTGTCGTCGTCGTCACCGGGGGCGTACTGGCCTGGATCGCCCTTGCCTCGGTCAACGGGATCGGAGACGTCGGGGTGCGCACCTTCGCGGCCGCGATCGTGCGCACCGTTCTGGTGGCGGGGTTGATCCACTACGTGCGGATCCGCACCATCGGTCTGCTGTGGGAGCGCTACAGGTCGGTGGATCGAGCACGCGCTCGAGCCGATTCGCTGTCTCACCGAGACGACCTGACGGGGCTGCTGAACCGGCGCGGTCTCGCGCGGGGCGCCTCGCCCGCGCTCGCCGACTGCGAACGTGATGCCGTGCCCGTCGGTGTCCTCTATCTCGATCTCGACGGTCTCAAGGAGATCAACGACCGAGCCGGCCACGACGCGGGCGACACGGCGCTGGTACGACTGTCCGGCATTCTCCACAGAAGTTTTCGCTCCGACGATCTGATCGCCCGCGTCGGCGGCGACGAGTTCGTGGTCGTCCTCCCAGGGGTCGGCGAACAGGAGGTCCTCGACCTCGGGGCGACCGCCCTCGACGGGCTCGGCGCCGCGCAGCTCTCCGTCAGTGCGGGGGTCGCGGTGTGGAACCCCGCCCCCGGCGGCGTCGGCCCGGACCTCGACGAACTGATGAGGCGGGCGGACAACGCGATGTATCGCGAGAAATATCGGCGTTGATCGGTCTCGTCCTGCTCGTGACTCCGAATTCGGGGTACTGCTCTGGGACGCCGCCGGTCACATCCGCGGCGTCGACGGCGTCGAGAACTGGCGTCACCATCGACGGTCTCGGCCGTCGACTCTCCGGACGCGCGTCGACGTCGGCAGCGCGTCGATACTCGAGGTGATCCATGACCCAGTCCATCTCTCCCACCGATCGTCGATCCGCCGGGACGATCCTGATCACCGGCGCGTCCAGCGGTATCGGTCGCGCCACCGCCCACCTCTACGCCGAGCGCGGCTGGTCCATCGTCGTGTGTGCCCGTGGCCGTGACGGTCTGGCCGCCGTGGCCGACGAATGCCTGCAACGCGGCGCCGCCGCGGTGGCCGTCAAGCCGGTCGACGTGGTGCGCGGCGACGACGTGACCAAGGTCGTCACCGAGGTCGTCGAGCAGTTCGGCCGCCTCGACGTCTGCGTGCACTCCGCCGCGGTGATGTCCTACGGGACGTTCCTCGACACCCCGGCAGAGGTGTTCGATCACGCCGTGTCGGTCGACCTGCTCGGGTCCGCGAACGTCGCACGGTCGACGCTCACGGTGTTCCGCGACCAGGAGCACGGCCACCTCGTGGTCATCGGCTCGTTGCTGGGCCGTATCGCGGTGCCGTGGATGGGCACCTACGTCACGTCCAAATGGGGGCTGCGCGGCCTCACCCGTGTTCTCCAGCAGGAGGTTCGGCAGTATCCCGGCGTCCACGTCAGCGCCGTCGCACCCGGTGCCGTGAACACGCCGATCTACGAGCAGGCCGCCACCGTCGTCGGCAGAGCGGGGTCGCCGCCTCCCCCCGTCGCGGAGCCCGAGGTCATCGCCCGTGCCGTCGCGGCGGTCGTCCGGCGCCCACAGCGTGAGCGGGACGCCGATGCGGTGTTCGGCCTCGTCAACAAGTTCGCGTCGGCGGGCTACTCGCTGGTCCCGGCGGTCTTCGATCGACTCGTCGGGCCGTTGATGTGGCGTTTCGGCATCGCACGCGAGCCCAAAGACGATTCGGAGGGCAATGTATTCCACTCCAGGACCGCACCTCCCCCGCGGAAAGTGACCGCGCGGACCGGAGACCGTCCACACTGAGTCCATGACCACCCGACGCCGGTTGCCCCCACAGAAGCTCGGATCCCTCATCGGCGCCGTGTTCGGACTCGTGTTCGTGGTGGTCAACTCGGCGTCGTCGCCGACACTCCTGCGTCTTGTGTTCTGTGTGGCCGCTGCGGCGGCCGCGATCACCGTTCTCGTGGGAATCGCGCGCAATCCCGTGGCCACGGTGCCCGCGGGTGTCACACCGTTCGGACGCGGTTACGCCGTGATCGTGCTCGCCGAGGTGGTGCTGCTCTTCGTCGGCATCCGCGTCGTGGCGGGGCCTCTCGGACTGCCCGAGGCCGGGGTCGCCTGGGTGGCCGTCGTGGTCGGCGTGCACTTCGTCGTCCTGGCGCGCCTGTGGCACCTGCGACTGTTCGACGTCCTGGGCGCGCTGCTGACCGTTCTCGGGGTGCTCGGCTTCGTCCTGGCCGTCGCCGGGTCGGACCGGATGTGGATCGACATTGTGGCAGGGGTCGCTTCGGGTGCGGTGCTCCTGGAGTTCGCGCGCCGAGGAGTGCGTCAGAGCCCCACCTTCTCCAGCGCTTCGTCGTAGATCAAGGCCGCCTCGGACTCCGAACGGCCCTCCTGCAGCGCGCCCACGTAGACGGCGGACACCTCCTTCTCCACCGCCGTGTACTTCGCGAGCCACTGCTCGGCTCGCACGCGCCAGTAGCCGATGATGTCGAAACGGTCGACGCCCATACCCTGCTCGCGGCGCACGTACTTGCGGACGGCACGCGAGTCCGCGGCCTCCCCCGCGAAGAAGACGTAACCCTCGCCCGGCGGGAACTCCCACGCCTGCACCGCGTCCGGCAGCACTCCGGGACCGTGCCCGTTACCGGACCCGATGCACCACTGCACTGTCACCTCGGCCGCCGACTCGAACGTCTGCACGTCGGCCTCGTCGAGAACCTCGACGATCGCATGGGCCCGAGTGTTCGCGGGCAACTCCTCGAGCACTCGGCCCAGCGCCGGAAGCCCGGCGAGATCCGCCGCGAGGAGGAACCACGCGGTGTCCGCCGGCGGCGCGAACCAGTGCCGCGGCGGAGTGACGACCACGACGTCGCCCGGTCGCGCCGACAGCGCCCAGGACGCGGCCACCCCGCCGTCGTGGGCGACGAAGTCGATCACCAGCTCACCGGCGTCCGTCACCCGTCGCACCGTGTAGTTGCGTCCCTCGGGACGGGTGGCGTCGTCGTGGTACCACCACACCCCGTCGACACACTGCATGGCCGGCGGCCGAGCGTCGCCGGGAGCCGGGAAGTAGAGCGCGACGCACTCGTCGGCTACTCCGGCCGGGCGGTACCGGCGCAGGTCCTCTCCGCCGAAGGTGAGGCGAACGAGGTTGGGGCTCAGTGTCGTCCGGTCCACCACCTCGGCCCAGTAGAAGGTCGGCTCGGTGTCGTCGGTCATCGTCGGTGCTCCCGCAGTCGAGGTCGTCGTTCCGAGTTAGGTTACCCTGACCAGGCCGGGTGTGGTGGTGCCAGGACGAGGCGATTTGGTGGTCGACGGGTGCCATGGGTTAGAGTCTCTTCTCGGCGAGGATGCATCCGATAGGGTGCTGTCGGAGCCACGAACATTCCCCCATAGCTCAATTGGCAGAGCATTCGACTGTTAATCGAAGGGTTTCTGGTTCAAGTCCAGATGGGGGAGCACGCAGAGCCCGTGACCGTTGTCGGTCACGGGCTCTTCTCGTTTCGCCGCACCCGCCCCGGGGAGTTCGCCGTGCCCGGTCACGTCGGGCAGGATGGTCTCAGACGTCTCGAAAGGACTCACGCTCACATGATGGGAATGTTGGCCGGCATCGCTGCCGGATACGTGCTCGGCACCAAGGCGGGGCGGGCGCGCTACGAACAGATCAGCCGCGCGACGAAGGCGGTGGCGTCGAGCCCCGCGACAAAGAAGGTTGTGTCGGCCGGACGCCAGAAGTTGGCCGACACCCTCAGCACGCAGCCGAAGCTCGAGCCGATGAAGCAGGTCGACGACACTCAGCTCTACATCCCGCACGACAAGCTCTAGACGGCGGGGAACTCCGCGTCCGTGGTGCTGCCGACGGCCTGCTCCAACAGGCTGCGGCGGTACTGCTCGAGCGCGATGAGGTCGCCGAACAGCGCGTTGTAGTCGTCCGGCTTCTCGATGGGTGACATGCGCTGCAGCTTCGACTTCAGTTCCGCGACCTGCCGGCCGACCCACACCTCCTGCAGACGCGCGAGCACCCCCGAGATGTAGCGCGGGGTCGCCTCGTCGGAGATGGGCATGGCCTCGACGGCCAGTTCCGTGACCAGGGAGCGCAATCCCTTCGGCTCCGCCTTCTTGCCGACGGCGTCGAGCCACTCCCCGCCCCCGAGCCCCGCGGCCGTTCCACCGGCCTCGCGGACCGCCTCGGACACCGCGGCGTACGCCGGGTGCCCGAACGTCTCGGGCGGCAGCGAATCGAACACGGACCCGGCGATACCGGGGTGCTGCATGACGGCCTTGAGGGCTTCGCGCTGCGGCCACAGCGTGGGGTCGTTGCGCGCCGGATGGGCCGGTCCGACCGGCGCGGCCTTCTCGGTCTCGGTACTGCGCACCGGCCGCCGGAGCGGCGCCGGAGCGCCACCCTTCGCGATCTTGGCCGCTTCCTCGCGCACCCGGTTGACCACCATGCGCTCGTCTATCCAGCCCACCCAGCCGCTGAGCCGAGCCGCGTAGTTGTCGCGGAGCGCACGGTCCTTCATCTGCGCGACCATCGGCACGGTGCGGCGCAGGGCTTCGACCTGTCCCTCGGCGGTGTCGAGATCGCACTCGGACAGAGCGCCGCGAATGGCGAACTCGAAGAGCGGGGTACGACGCGCGACGAGATCACGTACTGCCGCGTCCCCCTTCTCGAGGCGCAGGTCGCACGGATCCATCCCGTCCGGAGCCACCGCGATGAACGTCTGGCCGGCGAGCTTCTGGTCTCCCGAGAAGGCCTTCATCGCGGCGGCCTGACCGGCTGAGTCCCCGTCGAAGGTGTAGATGATCTCGCCGCGCCAGAACTTGTCGTCCATCAGCAGCCGACGCAGGAGCGCGAGGTGCTCGTCACCGAAAGCGGTACCGCACGAGGCGACCGCCGTCTTGACTCCCGCCAGGTGCATGGCCATGACGTCGGTGTAGCCCTCGACGACGACGGCCTGATGCCCCTTGGCGATGTCCTTCTTCGCCAGGTCGAGGCCGAACAGCACCTGAGACTTCTTGTACAGCAACGTCTCCGGAGTGTTGACATACTTTCCCGGCATCGTGTCGTCGTCGAAGATCTTGCGTGCGCCGAAGCCGATGACGTCACCGGACAGGTTGCGGATGGGCCACAGCAATCGACGGTGGAACCGGTCCATCGGACCCCGCTTGCCCTCGCGGGACAGCCCGGCCGCCTCGAGTTCCTTGAACTCGAAGCCCTTGTTCAGCAGATGCTTGGTGAGCGTGTCCCACCCACTCGGGGCGAACCCGCACCCGAACTCCTGTGCAGCGGCGGCATCGAAGTTGCGCTGCGTCAGGTAGTCCCGCGCCGCCTGCGCCTCGGGTGATCCGAGTTGCTCGGCGTAGAACTGCTGCGCTGCCGCATTGGCCGCGACGAGGCGGGACCGGGTCCCACGATCACGCTGGACCGAGGTGCCGCCACCCTCGTACGAGATGGAGTAGCTCAGCCGATCCGCGAGTTGCTCGACGCTCTCGACGAACGTGATGTGCTCGATCTTCTGCAGGAACGTGTACACGTCGCCGCCCTCACCACAGCCGAAGCAGTGGAAGGTGCCGTGATTCGGCCGGACGTGGAACGACGGGTTCTTCTCGTCGTGGAACGGGCAGAGCCCGCTCATGGAATCGCCTCGCGGAGCCTTCAGTGCGACGTACTCGCCGACGATGTCCTCGATGCGAGTGCGTTCGCGAATGGCGGCTACATCGCGTTCAGGTATCCGGCCGGCCACGAGCCCAGTCTAGTGCCGGGTCCGACACGGCTCCCCCGCCGTACCGACCCGGACCCGCTAACCCCAGGACGCCTGCGCTCCGAGGCTGCTCTTGTCCACCCGTTCGAGCCGCGACTCCGTGTAGGACGCGATCTGATCCACCACGACGCGGACGCGTTGGGCGTCGTCCGCGGCGGCGTTCCACACGGGAACGAACATCGGATCGAGCGAGGCCGGCGCCGAGTACAGCAGCCAGGCCGCGACGCGGTGGATGCGATCGCGCTGACGGTCCTGCCGGAGCCGGTGCCCGGCGTCGGACATCACGTAACGCAGCGCCATCGTCTTGAGCAACGCCACCTCCGCTCGGACCAGCGACGGCACGGAGAGATCCGCCTCGTAGCGCCGCACAGGCCTGCCGTCGGCCGCCTCCCGGGTGCTGGAGATGGCGGCGGTGGTGAATCGGCCCACCAGTTCGCTCGTCATCCGCTTGAGCGCCACCGAGCGGACGAGAGTGCCGTCGTAGCCGGACGCATCGGTGACCACCGGCATCTCCGACAACCGCTGAGCGGCCTCGCGCATGTGGTCACGGTCGAAGCCGCGGAACTCGCTCACCGACATCTCGGCGAGGGCCGACTGCTCGCTGGGGTCCGCCAGCGACCGGAGGTCGATGCGCCCGGCGATGATGCCGTCCTCCACGTCGTGCACCGAGTACGCGACGTCGTCGGCCCAGTCCATCGCCTGCGCCTCCAGGCTCTGACGACCCTCGGGTGCGCCCTCGCGGATCCAGGTGAGGGTGTCGGCGTCGTCGTCGTAGGCGCCGAACTTCGCGCCCGGCCGCGGCCGCAGCCACGGGTACTTGATCGCGGCATCGAGCGAGGCACGAGTGAGGTTCAGCCCGGCGCTGGCGCCGTCCTCGGTGAGGACCTTCGGTTCCAGCACCGTGAGGATCCGAAGGTTCTGAGCGTTGCCCTCGAACCCGCCGCAGGACTCGGCCACCTCGTCGAGAGCTCGCTCGCCGTTGTGGCCGTAGGGCGGGTGGCCGATGTCGTGGGCCAGCCCGGCCAGTTCCACCAGATCGGGGTCGCACCCGATGCCGTCGGCGATGCTGCGCCCGATCTGGGCGACCTCCAGAGAGTGCGTCAATCGGGTGCGGGGCGTGTCGCCCTCACGGGGACCGGTGACCTGAGTCTTGTCGGCGAGGCGTCGCAACGCGGCCGAGTGCAGCACCCGGGCGCGATCACGGGCGAAGTGTCCTCGCGAATCGCCGGGTGTCTCGGTGAGCACCAGCGCGGCCGTCTTCGGCCCCTCCGCCACCAGTCGTTCGAGGTCCGCCGCGTCGTACTGCGTCACTGGCTGGCCGTGTACTGGAAGTCCGCGGAGTAGTGCGTCAGCTGGTACCACAGCAGAGCCGCTGTCTCCCTGGCGATCCCGTGGATCTGCGACTCGCGGGTGAACACGGCGGGGCCCTGGCGGGTGGGCGACGTCCACGCGTCCAGACCGGCGTCGCGCGCCATGGTGCGGGTGCGCAGCGAGTGCCACGGATCGCTCACCAGGGTGATGTCGGTCAGTCCTCGCGACTGCAACTCCGCCGCGACGGCCTCGATGCTGAGCAGGGTGTCCGACCCCTCCTCGACGGCGACGATGTCCTCGCCCGGAACACCCTGGTCCATCAGGTAGTTCCGACCCGACGCCGCCTCGGTGTAGTTGTCGCCCACCTGCTTGCCACCGACCGTCACGATCAGCGGAGCGACCCCGCTGGAGAACAGCGCCGACGCCTGTTCGAGTCGCGCCTCGAAGACCGACGAGGGGACGCCGTCGTACTGGGCCGCGCCGAGCACGACGATGGCGTCCGACGGCGTGTGATCGTCGATCCGAGCCACCTGCCACACCCGCACAGCGGTCCCACCGACGAGGAGCACTCCCACGAGGACCACGCCCGCCACGAGCCGACGGAGCCAGCGCGCGACGGTGCCGCCGAAGCCGAGACGATCGGGCTGCGGCACGTACGGGTCGTCGTAGCGGTAGTCGGTACTCACACGTCGATTCTGCCAGCCGCACCCGCGGAGATCGGTCCGGCGCGCCTCACAACCACCCGTTGTCCTCCGCGATGCGCACGGCCTCGGCGCGCGTGGTGGCACCGGTCTTCCCGATGGCGGCGGAGAGATGGTTCCGCACCGTGCCCTCGGAGAGGTGCAGTGCGGCGGCGATGGACCCGGCGGTGGTCCCGGAGCGCGCCGCGGACAGGACGTCCCGCTCCCGCGGTGTCAGGGGCGAGTTCCCGGCCGTCAGTGTCTCCGTCGCCAGTGCCGGGTCGATGACGCGCATCCCGGCGTGGACCCGCCGGACCGCCTCGGCGAGCTGGCGAGCGGGCGTGTCCTTGACCACGAATCCGCCGGCACCGGCGTCGATGGCCCGCCGCACGTACCCGGGCCGTCCGAAGGTGGTGACCACGAGCACGCGACACGTGGGGACTGCCGCCCGCAGCAGGGCGGTGGTCGCGATGCCGTCTCCCCCGGGCATCTCGACGTCGAGAAGCGCCACGTCGGGACGGTGCTCGAGCGCTGCGGGCACCACCTCGTCGCCGCGCCCCACCTCCGCGACGACGTCGAGATCGTGCTCGAGTCCCAACAGGGCGGCCAGAGCGCCGCGGACCAGGGCCTGGTCGTCGGCCAGCAGGAGTCGGATCGTCACGGCGCCGTCACCGTGAGAGTGAACCCGCCGTCACTTCCCCGTGCGACCCGGACGGCGGCGCCGAGGGCGTCCGCGCGGTCGGTGAGTCCCCGCAGGCCGGTGCCCGTGGACTCGCCCTGCGGCCCGATGCCGTTGTCCGCGACGGTGATCCGGCGGGCGTCGAGTCGCACCCGGCATTCGGTTCCGCCGCTGTGACGCACTACGTTCGTCACCGCTTCCCGGAGCGCCCAGGCGAACAGCTCACGCAACTCCTCCGCCACGTCACGCACCGACCCCTCGATGTGCAGTGTCATCCCTGCCGCTTCGACGGCGCTGCGCACTCCCCGTATCTCGGTGTCGAGTCGCAGGTGACGCAGCCCGCCCACCGTCGATCGCACGTCGGCGAGCGCTGCGCGCGAGAGGCTCTCGACGTCGGCGATCTCGACGGCGGCACGCGCCGGATCCACCTCGACGAGTCGCCCGGCCAGCTCGGCCTTCATGGTGATGACGGTCAGCGAGTGGCCGAGGATGTCGTGGACGTCGCGAGCGACTCTCTCGCGCTCCTCGACCACGGCCAGGTCGGACAGGCGGCGGCGCGCCTCGGTCAGCTGGATGTTGCGAGCGACGAGTTGGCTGATTCCCCAGGCGGCGAACGCGGCCACCGCCACGGTGAACCCGGCGGAATCGTCCGGGGTCCAACTCGGGACGACACGGGGAAGCACCTCGACCGCGGCGACGTTCGCAGCGAGCACGAGGAGACCCGACCGGCGAGGAAGGGTCATGACGGCGAGAACCGCCACGAACACGCATCCCGTCAACACGGAGTCACCGGCTGCGGGAGCGACCGGAACCAGCAGCAGCATCAGCGCCACCACCACAGCCCACTGTCGGGGCACCCGCACCTGCGCCTCGGCATGCAGCCGTCCCCGGAAGTCGCGGAAACCACCCAGGAACACCGCGGCGAAGGCGAGCAGACACAGCGCTGCGGCCACCTGCCAGTGGACGGGCCCGTCGTAACTCCACACCGCCCGTACCGGATAGATCAGGTAGGCCAGCCACACCGCACTGAAGACCCAGCCTCGGCGCACGGCGGCGCGCAGTCGCGTCCCCTCGCTGTCGTCGACGTTCACCTCGCGCGGCTCGATGACGAAATGCGACCGAAGTGACTGCACGAGGCCCTGACGACGGCCGAGCGCGGCGGCGGTGGTCCTGCTCACCGCCGCCACGCTAGACCCCCTGGTGTCCGGACGTGTCATACGCGGGCGGTGTCCTTGCGGAACATCGTCATCGCGCCGATCACGAAGATCGTCGTCCACACCGCGACGTTGACGAGCGCCTCCACCAGCGACGTCCACGAGGTGTCCCCGAGCGGCGACCGCGCCAACGTGGCCACCCCGTAGGTGGGGACGAACTTCGCCACGGTCGCGAACCATCCACTCGCCGGGACGAAGAGACCACCGGCGAACGCGAGCACAGCGAGACCGGGTCCGAGAATCTGCATCACGTTCTCCGACGGCAGCAGGTACCCCATGAAGAGGCCGAACGCCGCGAACACGATCGAGGTGATCCAGGCGAGCACGAAGCACTCCACCCATGCCGCGGCGGGAAGAGTCGCGCCTGTCGCCGCACCAACGGCGAAGACGACGGCCACGGACACGAGCCCGAGCGCCATGGCGACGACGACCTTCACCGCGATGTACGCGGTGGGGGTCAGCGGGGTGAGCCGCAGCTGACGGCTCCATCCGAGTCCGCGTTCGATCGAGACCATGGCGCCGCCGCTCGTGGTGGCCAGCATCGCGCCGTAGAGCGCCATGCTCACCATGACGTAGCCGGTGACGTTCGCCGATCCTGCCGACTCGGTCTTCAGATCACCCTGCAGCCCGAAGATGAGGAAGAAGATCGGCGGCACGACGAGTGCGAAGACGACGGTGCGGCGGTTCCGCAACATCCGGCGCATCTCGAGTGCGAGGAAGCCGGCGTTGAATCCGCCCCGAGCCGGCAGCGTCCGGACAGTGGTGGTGGTGGTCGAATCGGTGGCGGTCATGCGAGGCTCCCGGTGGTGTCGGTGGTGAGGGTCAGGAACGCGTCCTCGAGAGTGTGGGGAACGATCTCCACCTCGCGAGCTGCGGTGTGTGCGAACAGGTATCGAGCGACTGCATCCGAGTCCGTCGCGTGGACGGTGAGCCGGTCACCGTGGATCTCGACGTCGTCGACGCCGGGAACGGCCAGCAGATCGGCTGCCCGCGCGCCCGGCAGGATCGCCGAGACCCGCCGGCCGGACGCCACGTTCTTGATCTCGGCCGCGGTGCCGTCCGCCACGATGCGCCCGTCGCGCAGCAGCACGATGCGGTCGGCGTAGGCGTCCGCCTCGTCGAGGTAGTGCGTGGCGAACAGGACCGTGCGTCCGTGCGAGGTGTCCTCGCGCATGGCGGCCCAGAACTCACGTCGGCCCTCCACGTCCATGCCCGTGGTCGGCTCGTCGAGCACGATGAGATCGGGATCCGGGAGCAGGGCGAGCGCGAACCGCAACCGCTGCTGCTGACCGCCGGAGCACTTCCCCACCATCCGGCCCCCGATGTCCGCGATGCCTGCGCGTGCCAGGACTTCCGAGACGGGCCGGGTGGACGAGTACAGGGTGCCGATGAGGCGAACGGTCTCCTCGACGGTGATGTCCTTGAGCAGTCCCCCGCTCTGCATCACCGCCGACACGCGGCCCGTCGCGACGGCGTCCTCGGGCGATCCGCCGAAGAGGGCGACGGAGCCCTCGTCGGGTCGACCGAGGCCCAGCATCATGTCGATCGTGGTGGTCTTGCCGGCGCCGTTGGGCCCGAGGAACGCGACGATCTCGCCCGGGTGGACGACGAGTGACAGGTCGTCGACGGCCTGGACACGGGTGTGGCCCGGCCCGGCGAACGACTTCCGCAGATGGTCGAGGTGAATCGCTGGTGTGGTCATGAGAAGAACACTGCTCCGATGCGAGGGACGAACCCTCGTTCGTGCGTCACGACCGCGGCATGACAGTTGTCACGGGTCTCTCGTCCTCGTTCGCACCGTTCGGCCACGCTCCCGGTAGGTTCCCACCATGACCCGGGTCCGAGTGCTCCTGCGTACCGCCACCACCGCGATCCTGTTCGTCCTCGCCGTGGTCGGTGTGGGCGTGCCCGCCTCCGCCGAGGAACCGTTCCGAGTGCCCGAGCAGGTCACCGATCAGGCCGGCGCACTCGATGCCGGTGAGGTGTCCGAGGTGCAGTCCGCCGTCGACACCCTCTACGACGAGCAGGGCTTCCGGCTCTGGGTGGTCTTCGTCGACGACTTCTCGGGCCAGGCTGCCACCTCGTGGGGTGAGCGCACGGCGTCCACCAGCGACTTCGGGGACCGTGATGTGCTCATGGCGGTCGCGACGCAGGCCCGCTCGTACGTCCTGAACGTTCCCCAGGCGCTGTCGAGCATCTCGGACTCGGAGATCTCCGAACTCGAGCAGGCCTCGATCGAACCGGCGCTGCGCGAGGAGAACTGGGCGGGCGCGGCGACGGCGGCAGCCACCGGCCTGGGCAAGGCGGCGTCGACCACCGGCTCGGGATCGGCAGGTCTCTGGGTCGCCGTCGGCGTGATCCTCGTCCTCGTACTGGGCGCCTTCGCCTTCACTCGGCTGCGCGCACGGCGGCGGCGAGCCGATGCACTGGAGGCCGCCGAGCAGTTGGACGGCAGTGACCCCGCGGCCTTCGCCGCTCTCCCGCTCGACGTCCTGGACGAGCGTTCCCGCGCTCTGCTGGTGGAGACCGACGAGGCGATCCGGGCCAGTGCCGACGAGTTGTCCACTGCCGTCGGCGAACTGGGACAGGCCGCGGCTCGCCCGTTCGTCGAGGCTCTCGACGGCGCCCGCCGCGCGCTCGCGGCCGCGTTCGAGACGAGGCAGCGTCTGGACGACGCGATCCCCGAGTCGCCCGACGAGCGGCGCCAGATGCTCCTGTCGATCATCACCTCGTGCAGTGACGCGGACCGGCACCTCGACGAGAAGGTCGCCGAGTTCGACGAGATCCGGAACCTGTTGATCGACGCGGACTCCCGTCTCGACGCGCTCACGCGCGGGCAGGTGGAGCAGACGGCGCGGCTGGTCGCGGCGGCGACGACCCTGACGAGCCTCGCGGGGCGGTACGACAGCTCCGTCCTCGCGCCGGTGGCGAACAACGTCGACCTGGCGAAGGAACAGCTCGAGCTTGCCGACGCGAGCATCGACGAGGGGCGCGATGCCGCCGCGCAACCGGTGGGTCACCAGGGACCGGTGGTGGCCGCGGTGCGCACCGCGGAGAGTGCGCTGTCGCGCGCCCGATCGCTGCTCGACGCCGTCGAGCACGCCGACGCCGACATCGAGGCCGCGCGCTCCGGGCTCGACGCGGCGATGGCCGACGCGGAAGCCGACATCGCGTCGGCGGACCGCCTCGCCTCGCACGGCGGAGACCGACTCGCCGCGGCACGGGCCGCCGTCGCCGAGGCGTTGGATCAGGCACGGACCCGCGGCACGCAGGATCCGCTGGGCAGTATGAACGCCCTCGTCGCGGCCGACGCGCAACTCGACTCCGCACTCGCCGTCGCCACCCAGAGCAAGGAACAGGACGACCATGCCCGCGCTCGACTGGACCGGGACCTCGCGTCGGCGCAGGCACAGGTACGGGCCGCGAGCGAGTACATCGGCGCCCGCAGCGGCGCGGTGAAGGTCCAGGCACGCACGCGGCTCGCCGAGGCCGAACGGCACGTCCAGGCCGCCCAGCAGCTGGGTGTTACGGACGCGCCACGCGCTCTGCAGCACGCCGCGGCCGCCCTGTCCCTCGCCGCGCAGGCGTCGCACCTCGCTCAGGCGGACGTCGCCGACTGGGAGGCGACACAGCGCCCTCGGCACAGCGGTGGGTACGGCGGCTCGTCCTCGGCGGGCGGCGTCCTCACCGGCGTGCTCATCGACAGCGTGCTGCGCGGCGGCTTCTCCGGGGGCCGCTCGTACGGGAACCGTCGCGGCGGTGGCTACGGCGGATTCGGCGGCGGCCCGCGCTCGTTCGGTGGCTCCGGCAGCTCGGGACGCATCGGACGCTCGTCCGGCGGACGTTTCTGAGCCGGTGACCGCCCGGGTCGCGGCGAGCGCCCTTGCCCTGACTCTCCTCGTCGGCTGCGCACCGCCGCCGCCGGAGGTCCGTGCCCCCGTGAGCGCATCCGCCTACCGGAGCCGCGACGACGACGCGGTGGGCGGACAGCTTCAGGTGACGCTCACCGGCGCGTCGGAGCAGCCGGTCACCGTCCGGTCGGTCGCACTGCGTTCTCCCGGCTTCGAGACGGTCGACGCGACACCTCGCGAGATCACGCTCGACCGCGGCTCCCGCATCGACGTCACCGTGCCGTATGGAACAGCGCTGTGCGATGTCGGAGCGGAACCGGCGACAGCGGTCGTCGAGACGAGTGACGACATCGCTGTCGAGGTCCCGCTCGCGTCGCAGAACGACACCCTGAACCGAATCCACGCCGAAGAATGTGCCGCCGCCGAACTCGCCGACATCGTCGCGGTCACCCTGGTTCCCGGCCCTCCACCGGCGGACCCCGCGGCGCCTCTGTCGGCGGTGCTCACCCTGGATCGCCGAGGCGGTGACGACCCGTTGCGCCTCGACGAGATTCGCGGCAGCCTCCTCTACGCGCTGAGCAGCGAGGAGGTGCCGGTCACGCTGGCGTCGGGAACAGCGAGCATCGACGTCCCGGTCACGCTGTCGACGGCGTCCTGCGAACCGCATGTCATCGCGGACGCCAGGAAGCCCTTCGTGTTCCCCGCGTGGATCGCAGTGGGTGACGGTGTGCCGGTCTACACCCGCATCCCGGTACCCGTGTCGGTGCAGCGCCAGTTGGTGGAGTACCAGCAGCACTCCTGTGTCCGCTGACGTGGTGTTTCAGTACTGCGCGCGAACGGGCACTCTGGAGTCACCCCCCCTAGCATCAGGAGCCCCACCCATGGTCGATGTCACCCGCACCTTCACCGTCACCCGATCACGGGCGGACGTGGCCGCGTACCTGCGCGACTTCGCGAACGCCACCGAATGGGATCCGGGCACCGTGGAGTGCACGCAGTCCACGCCCGGACCGGTCGCCGTCGGCACGGAATGGAACAACACGTCGAAGCTGTACGGCATCTCGACCGAGCTGACCTACCGTCTCGAGGTCGACGAGCCCGGCCACATCGTCCTGAAGGGCACGAACAAGACGGCTACGAGCACCGACGACATCACGCTGAACGAAGCCGGCCCGACCTCCACCGAGATCACCTATCACGCGAACATCGAGTTCAACGGCCTCGCGAAACTGGCCGACCCGCTCGCCGGCATCGCCTTCGAGCGGGTCGGGAAAGAGACCGAGGAGCAGATGACCGCTGCTCTGCAGAAGTAGCGGTCAGCAGCCCAGCAGGCGGGTGGCGAGGTAGCCCTCGACCTGATCGAGGGCGATCCGTTCCTGTGCCATGCTGTCGCGCTCGCGGATGGTGACCGCATGGTCGTCCAGCGTGTCGAAGTCGACCGTGATGCAGAACGGGGTGCCGATCTCGTCCTGGCG
Source organism: Rhodococcus sp. SORGH_AS_0301 (assembly GCF_030818285.1). Taxonomy (NCBI): domain Bacteria; kingdom Bacillati; phylum Actinomycetota; class Actinomycetes; order Mycobacteriales; family Nocardiaceae; genus Rhodococcus; species Rhodococcus sp. SORGH_AS_0301. The sequence continues at coordinate 1,117,012 of NZ_JAUTAC010000002.1, read as the reverse complement.
ACGGTAGCGGCGACCGATGGCGCCGGCGTCGTCGAACTCGACGTTCCAGTTCTGTCGCAGAGTCGCCGCGAGGTCCTTGGCCTTGGGCGTCAGGTCGGCGTTGCGGCTCAGCGGGAGCACGGCGGCCTTGACCGGCGCCAGACGACGATCGAGTCGCAGCACCGTCCGCTTGTCCACGCCGCCCTTCGCATTGGGCGCCTCGTCCTCGTGGTACGCGTCGACGAGGAACGCCATGAGCGAACGCGTCAGTCCCGCAGCAGGTTCGATGACGTACGGGGTGTAGCGCTCGTCGTTGGCCTGGTCGTAGAAGCTCAGGTCGGTGCCGGAGTGCTTCGAGTGCGTCGACAGATCGAAGTCGGTGCGGTTGGCGACGCCCTCGAGCTCGCCCCACGCGCTGCCCTGGAACTCGAAGCGGTACTCGATGTCCACGGTGCGCTTGGAGTAGTGCGACAGCTTCTCCTGCGCGTGCTCGTACAGGCGTAGGTTCTCCGGGTCGATGCCCAGATCGGTGTACCACTTCATGCGGTAGTCGATCCAGTACTGGTGCCACTGCTCGTCCTCGCCGGGCTTGACGAAGAACTCCATCTCCATCTGCTCGAACTCGCGGGTGCGGAAGATGAAGTTGCCGGGCGTGATCTCGTTGCGGAAGCTCTTGCCGATCTGGCCGATGCCGAACGGCGGCTTCTTGCGCGACGTGGTGAGCACGTTGGCGAAGTTGACGAAGATGCCCTGCGCCGTCTCGGGGCGGAGGTAGTGCAGTCCGGCCTCGTCGTCGACAGGTCCGAGGAACGTCTTGAGCAGTCCGGAGAATGCGCGCGGCTCCGTCCAGGAACCGGGCTCCCCGGTCTCGGGATCACGGATGTCGGCTAGTCCGTTCTCCGGCGGGTGGCCGTGCTTCTCCTCGTACGCTTCGAGCAGGTGATCGGCGCGGTAGCGCTTGTGGGTGTGGAGCGACTCGACCAGCGGGTCGGAGAACGTCTCGACGTGGCCGGACGCCTCCCACACCTCGCGCGGCAGGATCACGGACGAGTCGAGACCCACCGTGTCCTCGCGGCTGGTGATCATGTTGCGCCACCACTGCTTCTTGATGTTGTCCTTCAGCTCCACGCCGAGGGGGCCGTAATCCCAGGCCGACTTGGTTCCGCCGTAGATCTCGCCACACTGGTAGACGAGTCCCCGGCGTTTGGCCAGGTTGGCGACGGTATCGATCTTGGACTTCGGTGCCACGGGGCCAGCTCTCCATCTCGGGTGGTCGGTAGTACTGCCGAGCGAGGGGGTGTCCCTCTGCTCGCGACACATCAGACTATCCGGCGACGTCCCGGTCTTCGAGCACCGGTGAGTTGACATGCACGTCCGCGCATATCAGAGTAGATGTCGAAAGTGGTTACTGTTTCCATTAAGCACCACCCCACAGTGCAGGAGGACCTTCATGAGCATCGACGACACGGTGGTCCCTCCCGCGGCTCCGAGCCCCGTTCCGCTGCCGTCCAAGGACGTGCTGGGCGGCGCGGGCGACCTGCTGCGTGCACTCGCCGCTCCGGTGCGCATCGCGATCGTGCTGCAACTGCGCGAGTCGGAGCGGTGTGTGCACGAGCTGGTCGGTGCACTGGGCGTCACGCAGCCCCTCATCAGCCAGCACCTGCGTGTCCTCAAGGCCGCGGGCGTCGTCCGCGGTGAGCGTGCCGGACGCGAGGTCCTGTACCGCCTGGTGGACGACCACCTCGCCCACATAGTCGTCGACGCCGTCGCCCACGCTCAGGAGGAGAACCACTCGTGACCGCTCCCCGCACCATCGGTGTGCGCTCGACCAAGCAGCGCAGCGCCATCTCCGAACTGCTGGAGACCGTCGATGAGTTCCGGTCGGCGCAGGAGCTGCACGACGAACTGCGCAAGCGTGGCGACGGTATCGGCCTCACCACCGTCTACCGCACCCTGCAGGCCCTCGCGGACGCCGGCACCATCGACGTCCTACGGACCGATTCCGGTGAGTCCGTCTACCGCCGGTGCTCCGACGGTCACCACCACCATCTGGTGTGCCGCGACTGCGGCTTCACCGTCGAGGTGGAAGGTGCCGCCGTGGAGCGCTGGACCAAGTCGGTGGCGTCGAAGCACGGTTTCAGCGACGTCAGCCACACCGCCGAGATCTTCGGCACCTGCAGCGAGTGCGCCGCGCGATGAGTCACGGCACCAGGCCGACGCGCGCCTTCTCCACACCCGAGAGCACCAGGACGAGCATCGTCATGAGTGGTTCGTCGTCGAGTCCCGACGCCGGGAACGTGTAGCGCATCACGACGTCGGCCTGCGACCCGTGCGTCGTGAGCGAGATCGAGCCGAACTGGGACTCGCTGTTGCGCACCGCTACTCGCGCCCGCAGCGTTCCCGACGACGGACGGTCCCAGGCCAGCACGGCCGTCAGAGCGAGCACCTCGAGTCCCGGACTCAGAGCGACCGCACGCAGCGAGCAGAGTGCGCCCGCGTAGCTGAACCCGAGCGATCCGTCGTCGCCCACGGACACGTCCGCGAACTGTCCGAGTGCCAGCCGGGCACGGTCCTGCAGGGCCGCCACGACGTCCTGCTCCGTCATTTCACACCACCGAATCTGCGGTCACGCGAGGCGTACTCGACGCACGCGGCCCACAGGTCGCGGCGATCGAAATCGGGAAAGAGCTTCTCCTGGAACACCATCTCCGCGTACGCGGACTGCCAGATCAGGAAATTGGACGTGCGCTGCTCGCCGGACGGCCGCAGGAAGAGGTCCACGTCGGGCATGTCCGGTTCGTCGAGGTACTTCGCGAAGGACGCCTCGGAGATCTTGTCGGGATCGAGCTGTCCGGCTGCTGCGCGACGGGCGATCTCGCGGGCTGCGTCCACGATCTCGGCGCGGCCGCCGTAGTTGACGCACATCGTCAGCGTCATGACGGTGTTGTCCTTCGTGAGCTCCTCGGCCGTCTCGAGTTCGTTGATGACGCTGCGCCACAGACGAGGTCGGCGCCCCGCCCAGCGGACGCGCACCCCCATCTCGTGCATCTCGTCGCGGCGGCGGCGGATGACGTCGCGGTTGAAGCCCATGAGGAACTTCACCTCGTCCGGGCTGCGGCGCCAGTTCTCCGTCGAGAACGCGTAGGCGGACAGCCACTGCACGCCGATGTCGATGCATCCGCAGACCGTGTCCATGAGGACGGCCTCGCCGCGCTCGTGACCGGCGGTGCGGGGCAGTCCGCGATCCTGCGCCCAGCGTCCGTTGCCGTCCATGACGAGCGCCACGTGGCGGGGAATCAGCTCCGGCTGCAGGATCGGCGCGCGGGCACCGGACGGGTGCGGATCGGGCGCGCGGACCTCACGCCGGGTGGGCTGCTCGCGTGGACTTCGACGGATCACGGGTCTCATCCTGCCCGACCGGAGTTTCTCCGGCAGGTGCGGACCCGGCGGTCCCGGACCCGCCACTGCGTTCGACGAACGGGAGCGTCCGCAGTTGCCGTTCGAGATGCCACTGCAGGTGCGCGGCCACCAGACCGCTCGCCTGCACGCGCATCGAGTCGGTCGACGCCTCGGTACCCGCCCAGTCGCCGCTCTGCAGGGCCGACATCAGGTCGAGCACACCCACCGAGGGTGTGCTGGACCCGGCGGGGCGACAGTGGGTGCACACCGCTCCCCCGGCGGAGACGTGGAACGCGCGATGCGGACCGGGCGCAGCGCACGTCGCGCACTCGTCCAGCGACGGAGCCCACCCGGCGAAGTTCATCGCCCGCAGCAGGAACGCGTCCAGCACCAGTTCCGAGTCGCGAGCCCCGGAGGCCAGGGTGCGCAGCGCGCCGACGGTCAGGTGATGCAGACGAGGCGCCGGAGCATGCTCCTCACCCGCCAGTCGCTCGGAGGTCTCGAGGACGGCGCACCCGGTGGTGTAGCGGCCGTAGTCGGCGACGATGTCGGACGCGAACGACTCGACGGTCTGTACCTGGGTCACGATGTCGAGGTTGCGACCGGGATACAGCTGCACGTCGATGTAGGCGAACGGCTCGAGCCGGGCGCCGAACTTCGACGTCGTGCGGCGCACGCCCTTCGCTACTGCGCGCACCAGTCCGTGGCGGCGGGTGAGGAGCGTGACGATGCGGTCGGCCTCACCGAGCTTGTGCTGGCGCAGGACGACGGCATGATCGCGATACGACCTCACACTCCACCTCTGCTCGCCGGCACCGTGTCATTGTCCCACGCAGGACGACCGGGCGAGGTCAGGGAGCGCCGAGCTCGGCCTGCAGATTCGCCAGCGTCCGCGCGATGTTGCGGCGCTGGAAGGACGCGAAGGAACTGCCCCCGGTGGCCACCTTGTCGAACAGCGCGGCAACCGCGTCGGGCCACGGCCGATCGTCCGTCCACGTCTCGGTGACGCGAGTGCCGCCGTCCACTGGCGCGAAGGTGTACTCCCAGCTCGCGTTCCGCGCGCGGACGATCGGCTTGCCGGGTCCGATGACCTCCACCCGGAACGCGAATCGCCGTGCGGGCTCGGCGGCTGTCACCACGCACCGCGTGCTCCACGTCGCCCGGCCGCGCTTGTTGCGGCCGACGAACGTCATGCCCTCGTAGGTACCTCCACGGCGCGGCTCGTCCACCACCGCTCCCGTGTTCTCGGGGCTCCACCGATGCGTCTGCGTCGGATCGCTGACCAGTGCGTAGACCTCGTCGGGCGATGCCGCGACGTCGACGTGATCGGACACGGTGCGAGTTCTCGTCATGGCCTCACGCTAGGCGACGGGTACGGAATCGTCGGCGCGGGTAGACAGGAGTGGAAGCGCGTCGTCCGACCGGTCGTGTCGGCGCCGCGCACTACCCTCGACCAGAGGGGCACGCGCGACATGAAGGAGTGACGGATCGATGACACGCACACACGACTCTCGGGACTACGACGAGGCCGACCTGTCGATCGAGAAGCCGAAGACGCATGCCGCCGGTCCGACCGCCGTCGCCGTCTCGATGAAGCGCTCGCTCGAGCGCATGGGCCCGGTGCGGACCGCACGGACCCTGCTCGACCTGAACCAGGCCGAGGGCTTCGACTGCATGAGCTGCGCGTGGCCCGATCCGGATCCGGGTCACCGTCACGCCGCGGAGTTCTGCGAGAACGGCGCGAAGGCCGTCGCCGAGGAAGCCGACAAGCGCCGCGCCACCCCGGAGTTCTTCGCGCGCCACAGCATCGCCGACCTCGACTCGCACAGTGAGCACTGGCTCGGTCAGCAGGGACGCATCACGCACCCGATGGTCAAGCGGTCGGGCGGCACCCACTACGAGGCGATCGGGTGGGACGAGGCATTCGACCTCATCGGCGAGGAGCTGCGCTCGCTGCACCCGGACGAGGCCACGTTCTACACGTCGGGCCGCGCGTCGAACGAGTCCGCGTTCGTGTACCAGCTCTTCGTTCGCGCGTACGGCACCAACAACCTGCCGGACTGTTCCAACATGTGTCACGAGTCCACGTCGTTCGCTCTGCAGGAGTCGATGGGCATCGGCAAGGCCAGCGTCGTGCTCGACGACGTGTACGGCGCGGACCTCATCATCCTGGCCGGACAGAACCCGGGCACCAACCACCCGCGCATGCTGTCCGCGCTGGAGAAGGCCAAGCAGAACGGCGCCAAGATCCTGGCGATCAACCCGTTGCGCGAGGCCGGCCTCATCAACTTCAAGAATCCGCAGACCCCGCGCGGCATGGTGGGACCCGGCACCGATCTCGAGGACATGCACCTGCCGATCCGCATCAACGGCGACCTGGCGCTCTTCCAGGCCATCGGCAAGCTGCTGGTCGAGTGGGACGCCCTCGATCACGAGTTCATCGAGAAGTACACCAACAACTTCGATCTGTGGAAGCAGCACGTCTCGGCGGTCGACTGGGACGAGGTGGAGACGGTCACCGGTCTCTCCCGAGCCCAGATCACAGACGCAGCGAAGCTCCTGCGCGACTCGAAGGCCACCGTCTTCTGCTGGGCCATGGGCATCACGCAGCACCGCAACGCCGTGAACACCGTCAAGGAGATCACCAACCTCGCGTTCGCCCAGGGCAACATCGGCAAGCCGAACGCGGGTGTGCTGCCCGTGCGCGGTCACTCGAACGTGCAGGGCGACCGCACCATGGGCATCTGGGAGCGGGTGCCGAAGCACTTCCTCGACGCACTCGAGAGCGAGTTCGGCTTCGATCCGCCCCGCGAGAACGGTCTCGACACGATCGACTCGATCCGCGGGATGCGCGACGGCAAGGTGAAGTTCTTCCTCGGTCTCGGCGGCAATTTCGCCCAGGCCACGCCGGACAGCACCGTCACCTTCGATGCCATGCGCAAGACGAACATGACGGTGCACATCTCGACGAAGATCAACCGCTCGCACCTCGTCACCGGGGACGTGGCGCTGATCCTGCCGACCAAGGGCCGCACCGAGAAGGACATCCAGGCCAGCGGGCCGCAGTGGATCAGCGTCGAGGACTCGACGTGCTCGGTGCACTCCTCCCGCGGTCCGCTCGATCCGCCGAGCCCGCACGTCAAGTCCGAGGTCGAGATCATCACGCAGATCGCGGAAGCCACGATCGGCGACCGCTACGGTCTCGACTGGAAGGGCATGCGCGACGACTACCGCACCATCCGTCAGCACATCTCGCGGGTGGTTCCGGGATGCCAGGGCTACGAGGTCAACGCTCGGCGCCCCGGAGGCTTCGTCCTCCCCCACCCGCCGCGGGACTCGCGGACCTTCCAGACGGAGTCCGGCCTCGCCGAGTTCTTCGTCTCGCCCATCGAGGCGCTGCAGGTGCCGCCGAAACATCTTCTGCTGCAGACGTTCCGGAGCCATGATCAGTTCAACACCACGATCTACGGACTCAGCGACCGGTACCGGGGAATCGAGGGCGGCCGCCGCGTCGTGTTCGTCAACCGCGGCGACATCGCGGAACTCGGCATGAAGGACGGCGACTTCGTCGACATCACCACCAAGTGGGACGACGACGACGTGGTGCGCGTCGCCGAGAACTTCCGGATCGTCGAGTACCAGACGCCCAAGGGGTCCGCGGCCGCCTACTACCCGGAGACCAACCCGCTGGTTCCGTTGGACTCGTCGGCGACCGACAGCAACTGCCCCACGTCGAAGTCGATCGTCGTCTCGTTGAGTCCGGCCAGGGCCGGCAGCCCGGGAGTGGGGCACGGCGGCCAGGACGCCATGCGCTCCGACGAGCACCACAAGACCCAGACGGAGCCTGAGCACCTCTCCTGAATCTGGACCGGGCTACCGTGTCGCGACGATTCGATCGCGGCACGATAGCGCGGGGTCAGAAGCCCAGCTTGCCCATCTGCTTGGGATCGCGCTGCCAGTCCTTGGCCACCTTGACGCGGAGGTCGAGGTAGATGCGGGTACCGAGCAGCTTCTCGATCTGACCGCGAGCCGCGGTGCCCACGTCGCGCAGTCGAGCCCCACCCTTGCCGATGACGATCGCCTTCTGCGACTGACGTTCGACGTAGAGAAATGGCGTGCACGTCCAGCATCGTGTCCGACCCCTCGCGGGGCCCGACCTCCTCGATGACCACGGCGAGGGAGTGCGGGAGCTCGTCGTGCACTCCCTCGAGCGCTGCCTCCCGGATCAACTCGGCCATGAGGGTCTCCTCCGGCTCGTCCGTCAGCTCACCGTCGGGGTAGAACGCGGGCCCGGGCGGCAGCACCTTCGCGAAGACGTCGACGACGACCTCCACCTGCTCGCCGGACGCGGCGGACACGGGGACCACCTCGCAGTCGGGACCGAGCAGGTTCGAGACGGCGATCAGTTGCTCCATGACGCGCTGCTTGGAGACCTTGTCGATCTTGGTCACCAGACCGACCAGCGCTGTCCTGCCCGCGTTGTGGCGGACCTGCTCCAGGATCCAGCGATCGCCGGGGCCGATCTTCTCGTCCGCCGGGATGCAGAGACCGATGGCGTCGACCTCCGAGTAGGTGTCGCGCACCAGGTCGTTCAGACGCTGCCCGAGCAGGGTCCTCGGCCGGTGCAGGCCCGGGGTGTCCACGAGGATCAGCTGCGCGTGGTCCCGGTGCACGATGCCCCGAATGGTGTGGCGTGTGGTCTGGGGCCGGGAGGACGTGATGGCGATCTTGGCTCCCACCAGGGCATTCGTCAGAGTGGACTTGCCGGTGTTGGGCCGTCCGACGAAGCACACGAACCCGGAGTGGAAATCGTCAGTCTCGGTCATGGTCGATCTCGTCTCTCTCGTCCGACGACTCGGAGTCCTCGTCGTCGGAGTCCGGTTCGGGAAGCTTCTCGGCGGTCACGGTGCTCACGCGCACTCGTCCGCGCGCATCGGAGCCGCCCTCGGCCACCAGGATCAACCCGTGTGCCTCGACACGGGCGCCCGGCAGCGGGACGCGCCCGATCTCGTAGGACAGCAGGCCGCCGACGGTGTCCACCTCGTCGTTGTCGATCTCGATGTCGAACAGTTCGCCGAGATCCTCGAGAGGAAGCCGGGACGACACCCGGAAGCGGCCGTCCTCGAGTTCCTCGATCGGGGCCACCTCGTCGGTGTCGTACTCGTCCGCGATCTCGCCGACGATCTCCTCGAGCACGTCCTCGATGGTGACGAGGCCGGCGACACCGCCGTACTCGTCCACCAGGACGGCCATGTGCTTGCGGTCCCTCTGCATCTCGGCCAGCAGGCTGTCCAGCGGCTTGGAGTCCGGGACGAACACCGCGGGACGCATGACCTCGTCGACACGCACGCTGCGACCACCATCGGACGACGTGTACGTCTGTTGCACGAGGTCCTTGAGATAGACGACGCCGAGGATGTCGTCGACGTTCTCGCCGATCACCGGGATCCGCGAATGCCCGCTCCGCACGGCGAGGGTGGTCGCCTGTCCGGCGGACTTGTCACGCTCGATCCACACCATCTCGGTGCGCGGCACCATCACCTCGCGTGCGGAGGTGTCGCCGAGCTCGAACACGGACTGGATCATGCGGCGCTCGTCGTCGGCGACCACGCCGCGCTCCTGCGCCATGTCGACCAGTTCCCGCAGTTCGATCTCGGAGGCGAAGGGACCGTTGCGGAAGCCGCGGCCGGGCGTGATCGCATTGCCGACGAGAATGAGCAACCGGCTCACCGGGCCGAGCAGGATGCCGATGGCGCGCAGCGGGTAGGACGACCCCAACGAGATGGAGTACGCGTGCTGGCGGCCGAGTGTGCGGGGCCCCACGCCGATGACGACGTAGTCGACCACCACCATGACGCCGGCGGCGATGGCCAGTGCCTGCGCCGGCGCGAGCAGGTCCAGTAACGCTCCGGCGAGCAGAACCGTGGACCCGATCTCGCACAGGATGCGCAGCAGCACCATCAGATTGACGTACCGCGGACGGTCCTCGAGGATGCGGAGCAGTTCGCTCGCCCCGCCCCGAGATTCCTTCACCATCTCCTCGACGCGTGCTGAGGAGACGGTGTTGACGGCGGAGTCGATGGCGGCGAAGAGGCCACCGAGAGGGACGAGGACAACCGCGAGCACGATCAGTGCCGGAGCGCTGGTCACCGGGTCGACTCACCACCGGCATCGGTCCGGGGATTCGCGAAGCCGGTGCTGCCCAACAATTTCGCGTCTCGCGCAGCCGACAGAGCGTCGCGCTCGGCCTGGCGCAGACTCTCGTACCAGTCCTCGAGGATGCTGTTCTGCAGGCCGAACATCTCCTTCTCCTCGTCCGGCTCCGCGTGGTCGTAGCCGAGGAGGTGCAGCACACCGTGCACTGTGAGGAGTGCGAGTTCGTGCTCGAGCGGGTGCCCGGCCTTCTCGGCCTGGTCCGCCGCGAACGACGGGCACAGCACGATGTCTCCGAGCATCGACGGACCGGGGTCCGGTGAGTCCGGGCGACCGCCCGGCTCGAGCTCGTCCATCGGGAACGACATCACGTCGGTGGGACCTGGCAGGTCCATCCAGCGCATGTGGAGATCGGCCATGGTGGCGGAGTCGACGAGGACCATGGACAGCTCGGCTGCCGGGTGCACGTCCATCTGCGCGATGGCGTAGCGCGCGACCGCGATCAGATCCTCTTCTCCGACGTCCATCCCGGATTCGTTGGAGACCTCGATGCTCATGCGAACACCGTACTAGTGCGCGGCGACGCCCCCGTGCCCGTGCACGCCCACATCAGTGATGCGCGGCGCGGGGACCGCCACTGCGACGCGCAGCGCGGTTGGCGGACTTGGCGTCCGCGGCGTCGAAACGGTCGTAGGCGTCGACGATGTCGGAGACCAGTCGGTGCCGGACCACGTCGCTGCTGTCGAGCTTGGCGAAGTGGATGTCGTCGATGTCCACCAGGATCTCGGTGGCGGCACGCAGTCCCGAACGCGATCCGCCGGGGAGATCCACCTGGGTGATGTCACCGGTGACGACGATCTTCGAGTTGAAGCCGAGGCGGGTCAGGAACATCTTCATCTGCTCGGCCGTGGTGTTCTGCGCCTCGTCGAGGATGATGAACGCGTCGTTCAGCGTGCGGCCACGCATGTAGGCCAGCGGTGCGACCTCGATGATGCCCGCCTGCATGAGCTTCGGGATGGCTTCGACGTCCATCATGTCGTGCAACGCGTCGTGGAGCGGACGCAGGTACGGATCGATCTTGTCGTGCAGTGTGCCGGGGAGGAACCCGAGTCGCTCCCCCGCCTCGACGGCCGGGCGCGTGAGGATGATGCGGCTGACCTGCTTCGCCTGCAGAGCCTGCACCGCCTTGGCCATGGCCAGGTAGGTCTTGCCCGTTCCGGCGGGACCCACGCCGAACACGATGGTGTTGGCGTCGATCGCGTCGACGTAGCGCTTCTGGTTCAGCGTCTTGGGCCGGATGGTCTTGCCGCGTCGGGACAGGATGTCCAGGCTCAGGACCTCGGCGGGAGACTCGCTCACGCCGCGGCTGAGCATCGCGACGGTGCGCCGCACCGCGTCCGGAGTGACCGGTCCGCCGGCGACCACGACGGCGGCGAGCTCGGTGAGCACCCGCTTGCCGACGGCGATGTCGGACGGTGCCCCCTCGAACGTGACGACGTTGCCGCGTACGTGGATCTCGGCGGAGAGCACCTGCTCGAGCGCCCGGAGGTTACCGTCGGCGGACCCGAGCAGAGGGAACATCACGGCGGGGTCGAGTTCGATGGACTCGGTCACACGCGCCTCGGTCAGAACCGGGCGTGAGGACTGCCGCTTCTGCGCGCGGGACGCACGAGTGGTGTCCTGCGCATCGTCACCTCTGGTGCCGACGAAAGGGATGTTGTCACTCACGTGGTGGCTATGGCCTTCTCTCGGGTTTCGATACTCGGTTCGCCGCGACGGGAACCTCTCACCACTTTAACGTCTCCCCCGAGAAGCGCATTCCAGTATGTCGCGCGCAACCCTCGTAGCTGCCCCTTCCCGCACACGGGCCGGGCGGCGCCAGGTGCTCCGGTTGCAACAACCTGCTCCGGTCGCGACAGGAGCGGGTTGCGGAAACCGGAGCACGTGCACCGGCGGCCCGCGCCGCAGATCAAGCAGGGGGCGCGCCGTCCCAGCGATCGGTCAGGACGCCGAGCGCGCCCAACGCCACGGCCGCCGCGGTCGATGTCCGCAGGACGGTCGGCCCCAGGAGCGCGGGCGTCGCGCCGGCACCGACGAGCATGTCGATCTCCGTGTCGTCGAGCCCGCCCTCGGGTCCGACGACGAGCACCACCTCGGGTGCGCCGCGGAACGGGAGGTCCGCGAAGGCCCCGGGGGCAGCCTCGTGCAGCGCGACCACGATGCCCCCACGTGCGACGACGTCCTCGACCAGGCTGCGCACCATCCGGGTGTCGTGCAGGTCGGCGACGTCGGGAACGAAGGCACGCCGCGCCTGCTTGGCGGCCGCGGTGGCAGCGTTCCGCCACTTCGCGACACCTTTGACGGCCTTCGGGCCGTCCCATCGCGACACGCAGCGCAGCGACTGCCACGGCACGATCGCGTCCGCTCCCGCCTCGGTCGCCGTCTCGACGGCCAGTTCCGAGCGCTCCGACTTCGGGAGGGCCTGGATCACGGTCACCGTGGGCCGGGGCGGCTCCGCGGTGGTGACGGAGAGCACCGTGAACGAGAGCCGGGCCTTCTCGACGCCGGTGACCTCGACGGCCGCGAGCGAGCCGCGGCCGTCCGACAGCACCAGCCGCTCACCGACGGTCGTCCGGCGCACCGTGGCCGCGTGCCGACCTTCGGCCCCGTCCAACGCGCCCGACTCCCCCGGAGACGGCAGCGGATCGAGGAAGTAGACGGTCGCCGCCACCAGTGGTCCCCCGCCCGATCAGCGACTGAAGGCGTCGCGCAGACGGGAGAACAGTCCCCCGGTGTGCTGCGATGCAGTGGTGACCACCTCGGCGTTGTCGCGTTCGCGGTGAGTACGCAGTTGCTGCAGCAACTTGGTCTCCGTGGAGTCCAGGCGGGCCGGGACGACCACCTCGAGGTGCGCGTGCAGATCGCCGCGGACACCGCTGCGCAGCTTGGGCATGCCGTGACCGCGCAGGACCTGCACCGAGCCGGGCTGCGTGCCGGGGTCGACGGTGATCGTCGTGGGACCGTCGAGAATCGCGTCGACGCTGACGGACGTGCCCAGGGCGGCGTCCGCCATCGGCACGCGGATGGTGCAGTGCAGATCGTCGCCGTCGCGGACGAACACGTCGTGCGACTTCTCGACCACCTCGGCGTACACGTCACCGGCGGGACCGCCGCCGGGGCCGACCTCGCCCTGCGCCGCGAGGCGGATGCGCATCCCGCTGCCGACACCGGCCGGCACCTTCACGGCCAGCTCGCGGCGGGCACGCACGCGCCCGTCGCCGCCACACTTGCGGCAGGGATCGGGGATCGTCTCGCCCGCGCCGCGGCAGGTGGGGCACGGACGCGCCGTCATGACCTGTCCGAGGAACGACCGCTGGACCGACTGGACCTCGCCGGCACCGTTGCACGTCTCACAGCGGACCGGCGTCGAGTCGCCGTTGGTCCCGGAACCGGTGCACACGTCGCACAGCACGGCCGTCTCGACGGCGATGTGCTTGGTGACGCCGGTGGCGCACTCCTCCAGCGTCAGCGTGGTGCGCAGCAGCGAGTCCGAGCCGGGCTGGACGCGACCGCGGGGTCCGCGGGTGCCGCCGCCGTTGCCGCCGAAGAACGCCTCGAACACGTCGCCCAGTCCGCCGCCGAAGCCGGCACCGCCGAAGCCGCCTGCTCCGCCTCCGCCGCCACTCTCGAGCGGATCGCCACCGAGATCGACGATGCGTCGCTTCTCGGGATCGGACAGCACCTCGTACGCGGAGCTGATGTCCTTGAAGCGGGCCTGGGCCGACTCGTCGGGGTTGACGTCGGGGTGGAACTCACGCGCGAGTTTGCGATACGCGCGCTTGATCTCCTGGTCCGACGCCTTGTTGTCGACGCCCAGAGTTCCGTAATAGTCGCGTGCCACGTGTGTACTCATATCCTCTTGGTGGAAGGTGGGTCGGGAAAAGTTCGGGTGGGGCAGGTGAGTGCACCGGCCGTCATCGTTCGGCCAGCACCTCTCCGATGTATCGAGCAACAGCCGCGACCGACGCGATCGTTCCCGGGTAGTCCATGCGAGTGGGGCCGAGCACACCCATACCGCCCAGCACGTTGCCCGCCGAGCCGTAGCCGGTGGAGACCACCGAGGTGCCCCGCATCTCCGGGGCCATGGTCTCCTCGCCGATCCGGACGGTCACTCGACCGGTGTCCTGGGTCGCCGCGATGAGCTTGAGCACCACGACCTGTTCCTCCAGCGCCTCGAGCACGGAGCGCAACGACCCCGGGAACCCACTGAGCGCGGCGAAGTCGGCGGCGTTGCGCGTCAGGTTGGCGGTCCCCCCGAGCACGAGCCGCTCCTCCGGGTGTTCGACGAGCGTCTCGACCAGCACGGTCGACGAGCGCACCACGGCGTCGCGCAGATCCTCGGGCGCCGTCTCGGCGAGTTCGGCCACCGCGGCCGACGCCAGGGCGAGACGCTTGCCCTCCAGCGCGCCGCCGAGCAGCGACCGCAGACGCGAGAGGTCCTCGTCGTCGATGACGTCGCCGAGCTCGACGATGCGCTGATCGACGCGGCCGGAGTCGGTGATCAGCACCAGCAACAGTCGCGCCGGCGTCAGGGCCACCACCTCGAGATGGCGGACCGACGACGCGGACAGCGTCGGGTACTGCACGACGGCGACCTGACGGGTCAGCTGGGCGAGCAGGCGAACACCGCGCCGCAGCACGTCGTCCAGGTCGACGCCGGTGTCGAGGAACTGCAGGATCGCCCGTCGCTCCGCCGCGGAGAGCGGCTTGACGTCGGCGATGCGGTCGACGAACTGCCGGTAGCCCTTGTCTGTGGGGATACGACCCGAGCTGGTGTGCGGCTGCGTGATGTAGCCCTCGGCCTCCAGCACGGCCATGTCGTTGCGCACGGTAGCGCTGGACACTCCCAGATTGTGTCGATCGACCAGTGCTTTCGATCCGATGGGCTCCTGCGTCGCGACATAGTCGGCGACCAGGGCACGCAGGACCTCGAAACGTCGATCCTCCGTACTCGACATCGCAACCCTCCTACGCTCGGGACCGGTGGCTGTGCGGGACCAGCCGATTCTAGTCGGCGACGCGCGGGTGCCCCATTCCGCTCGCCCGAGTCACTACTGTGACCGGTGTGATCTTCAAGGGAGTGCGCGACGGCAAGCCGTATCCGGAGCACGGTCTGTCGCTCCGCGACTGGTCCAAGATTCCGCCACGTCAGTTGCGCCTCGACGAGATCGTGACCACCACGAAGGTGCTCGAACTCGACCGTCTGCTGTCCGAGGACAGCACGTTCTACGGGGACCTGTTTCCCCATGCCGTGCATTACCACGGCGTCGTGTACCTCGAGGACGGCCTGCACCGGGCGGTGCGGGCTGCGCTGCGAAACCGTGTCGTCCTGCACGCGCGGGTGTTCGATTACGACGCGATCGGGGCCTGAAGTCGGTAGATTGTCTGCATGGACCCGTTCACAGGCTGGCAGACCTTCTTCACAGACCTCTTCGCAGGCAGAGTCGATCTGATCGAACTGGTGACCTCGGCATTCGCCTACTTCTCCTGAGCGGCACTCACTCGAGAATGTCGCGCACGACCCCGTCGGCGAGCAACCGCCCACGGTCGGTGAGAATGTACCGATTGTCGTGACGGACGAGCAGCCCGTCGGAGGCGATCGAGTCCGCACGGGCCACCTCGTCCGCTGACAGGTCACCCGCGGCCATTCCCGCCCGCAGCCGCGCGGTCAACATGACACGTTCCATGTGTTGCTCGTCGCTCGTGAGGGATTCGCTGTCCGCGATCGGCAGCGCCCCGTTCGCCAGCGTCTCCGCGTATCGCGCCGGATGCTTGACGTTCCAGAACCGCGTCCCGTTCACATGGCTGTGTGCGCCGGGACCGATGCCCCACCAGTCACCGCCGTCCCAGTACCCCAAGTTGTGCCGGCACTCCGCACCGTCGCCCCGCGCCCAGTTGGACACCTCGTACCACCCGAAGCCGGCCGCGCCGAGACGCGCGTCGATCCGCTCGTAGCGCGACGCCAGCACATCGTCGTCCGGAGCCGGGAGCTCGCCCCGGCGCACCCGTCTCGCCAGGGCCGTCCCGTCCTCGACGATGAGCGCGTACGCGGACACGTGGTCGACACCGGCGTCGAGCACCGCCGTCAACGACGCGTCGAGGTCGTCGTCACTCTCTCCCGGCGTTCCGTAGATGAGGTCGAGGTTCACGTGGTCGAACCCGGCCGCCGCCGCTTCCCGTGCCGCGTCCCCGGCGCGTCCCGGGGTGTGGGTGCGGTCGAGGATCGCGAGCACGTGCGGTGCCGCCGACTGCATGCCCAACGACACGCGTGTGTAGCCGGCCGCGCGGATTCCGTCGAAGAAGGCCGGCGACGTCGACTCGGGATTCGACTCCGTCGTCACCTCGGCATCGGCCGAGAACGTGAAGGACGAGCGCGCGGCACCGAGAAGATCGGCGAGGCCGTCGGCGCCGAGCAGCGACGGCGTTCCGCCGCCCACGAACACGGTGTCGACGCTGGGCACGCTGCCCGACTCCCGCGCGAACGTCGCCGCGGCGAGATCGAGCTCGCGGCGCACTCCGTCGAGCCAGGACTGCGGTGACGCCGACGTTCCGAGCTCCCCGGCGGTGTAGGTGTTGAAGTCGCAGTAACCGCAGCGCGTCGCGCAGAACGGCACATGGAGGTAGAGGCCGAACGGCGCGGCCGGACGATCGACGAACGACTCGGGTGCGAGCACACCGACAGCGGGAGGAGCGAGTGGAACGGGGATCACCGGACCAGTGTCCTCCTCCCTCCTCGTCGACGCCCTGGTCGGGGGAGGCACCCGCGTCGTGGCAGAATGGGGCTCATGACAGTCGTGGAGATCATGCTCGTGGCTCGGCGCCACGTCGATCTCGCACGCGTCTGCAGCTGTCTGAGGCCGCTCGTCTGACCCTCCCGCCAGCCCGCACACCCCCCGGCCGGTCAGGGACGAGGTGTGCGGACCAGCCCTCCGAGACACCCCTTCCTGTTCGGCGCCCGACCTTGGAGCGCCCATGACGAACACCCCCGACACCGCTGCGCCGCGCGCACGGTCGACCCGTCCCGCCAAGCGGAGGTCCGAGGGCCAGTGGGCACTCGGCTACCGGGAACCGCTCAACGCGAACGAACAGAGCAAGAAGGACGACAACCCACTCAACGTCCGCGCGCGGATCGAGAACATCTACTCCAAGCAGGGTTTCGACAGCATCGACAAGGCCGATCTGCGCGGACGCTTCCGCTGGTGGGGGCTCTACACCCAGCGCGAGCAGGGCTACGACGGCACCTTCACGGGCGACGAGAACATCGACCTGCTCGAAGCGAAGTACTTCATGATGCGCATCCGCTGCGATGCCGGCGCACTCAGCGCGTTGCAGTTGCGCACTCTGGGTGAGATCTCGCAGGAGTTCGGCCGCGACACCGCCGATCTGTCCGACCGGGAGAACGTGCAGTACCACTGGATCGAGGTGGAGAACGTCCCCGAGATCTGGCGGCGCATCGAGTCTGTCGGTCTGAAGACCACCGAGGCGTGCGGCGACTGCCCGCGCGTCGTGCTGGGTTCCCCGCTCGCCGGCGAGTCGCTCGACGAGGTCCTCGATCCCACGCCCGCCATCGACGAGATCGTCGAGCGCTACATCGGCCGGCCGGAGTACTCGAACCTCCCCCGCAAGTTCAAGACCGCGATATCCGGCCAGCAGGACGTGGTCCACGAGGTCAACGACATCGCCTTCATCGGGGTGAACCATCCCGAGCACGGTCCCGGCCTCGACGTCTGGGTCGGCGGCGGTCTGTCCACCAATCCCATGCTCGCGCAGCGGCTCGGGGTCTGGGTGCCGCTGCACGAGGTCGCCGACGTGTGGGAAGGCGTCGTCTCGATCTTCCGTGACTACGGGTACCGGCGTCTGCGCAACAAGGCGCGGCTGAAGTTCCTGGTCAAGGACTGGGGCGTGGAGAAGTTCCGGGAAGTGCTCGAGACCGAGTACCTGAAGCGGCCGCTGCTCGACGGCCCCGCCCCCGAGAAGCCGACCCGGCCCGTCGACCACGTCGGGGTCCAGAAGCTGAAGAACGGCCTCAACGCCGTCGGACTCGCCCCCATCGCTGGCCGTGTCTCCGGCACCATCCTGACGAAGGTCGCCGACGCGGCCGCGCGGGCAGGGTCGGATCGAATCCGCTTCACCCCGTACCAGAAGCTCATCGTCCTGGACATCTCCGACGAGAAGCTCGAGGACTTCATCGCCGAGATGGACGCGCTGGGTCTGCCGGCGCGGCCGTCCATCTGGCGCAAGAACCTGATGGCGTGCAGCGGCATCGAGTTCTGCAAGCTGTCCTTCGCCGAGACCCGCAAGCGTTCGCAGGTGCTCGTCCCCGAACTCGAGCAGCGGCTGGCCGACGTCAACGCGCAGCTCGACGTCCCCATCACCGTGAACATCAACGGCTGCCCCAACTCGTGCGCTCGTTCGCAGGTCGCCGACATCGGGTTCAAGGGCCAGCTGGTGGACGACGGTGACGGCGGACAGGTGGAGGGCTTCCAGGTCCATCTCGGTGGAAGCCTCGGCTTCGACAGTGCCTTCGGCCGGAAGTTGCGCCAGCACAAGGTCACCAGCGCCGAGCTGGGCGACTACATCGACCGGGTCGTCCGCAACTTCGTGAAGCAGCGCGACGAGGGCGAGCGGTTCGCGCAGTGGGCCGTACGCGCCGACGACGCGGATCTGCAGTGAGCGAGCACGGGAATCGCGTGTCCCGCCCTCGCGTTGTCTCCTGGACCGTCCGCCCGCGAAAGGTTGTCTCATGAGCGTCGCCACCCATCGCCACCTGACCGAGTCCGAGCTCCGCGCCATCGCCGAGCGGGGTGCGCGGGAGATGGACGGCGCCTCGGCGGACGAGCTCATGCGCTGGACCGAGGACACCTTCGGCGACGACTACATCGTCGCGTCGAACATGCAGGACAGCGCGCTGGTCCATCTGGCCGCGCAGGTGCATCCGGGTGTCGACGTGCTCTTCCTGGAGACCGGCTACCACTTCGCCGAGACCATCGGTACTCGTGACGCCGTCGAGTCGGTCTACGGGGTCAACGTCATCGACGCGAAGACCACCGTGTCGGTGGCCGAGCAGGACAGGCTCGAGGGCAAGGATCTCTTCGCCCGCGATCCCGCACGCTGCTGCGCACTGCGCAAGGTCGTGCCGCTGAAGCGTGAGCTGGCGAACTACAGCGCCTGGGTCACCGGCATCCGCCGCGTCGAGGCGCCCACACGCGCCAACTCGCCGCTGATCTCCTTCGACGAGGCGTTCGGCCTGGTGAAGATCAACCCGATCGCGGCGTGGTCCGACGACGAGATGCAGTCCTACATCGACGAGCACGGCATCCTCGTGAACCCCCTCGTCGACGAGGGCTACCCGTCGATCGGGTGCGCACCGTGCACGGCCAAGCCCGCTCCCGGAGCGGACCCGCGCAGCGGTCGCTGGGCCGGCAGCACCAAGACCGAGTGCGGACTGCACTCGACCGAGGAAGGAACCCGATGACAGCCGCCACGAGCGTGGACGTCACCCACGTCGACGAGCTCCGGGCACTCGAGGCCGAGTCCGTCCACATCATCCGCGAGGTGGTGGCCGAGCTCGAACGACCCGTACTGCTGTTCTCGGCGGGCAAGGACTCCATCGTCCTGCTGCGCCTGGCGGAGAAGGCGTTCCGCCCCTCCCCCGTTCCCTTCCCGGTGATGCACGTCGACACCGGACACAACTTCCCCGAGGTCATCGAGTTCCGCGACCGACGACTCGAGGAGGGCGGCCATCGCCTCGTCGTCGCGTCCGTCCAGGAGTCGATCGACTCCGGTCGCGTCCGCGAGGTCGGCGGGTCCTCCGGCTCGCGCAACCGTCTCCAGACCCGGACGTTGCTGGACGCGTTGGAGGAGAACAAGTTCGACGCCGCGTTCGGTGGTGCGCGGCGCGACGAGGAGCGTGCGCGCGCCAAGGAGCGTGTGCTGAGCTTCCGCGACGAGTTCGGCCAGTGGGATCCGCGGGCCCAACGCCCCGAGCCGTGGTCGCTGTACAACGGCCGCATCAAGCGCGGTGAGCAGGTCCGCGTGTTCCCGCTGAGCAACTGGACCGAGCTGGACATCTGGCGGTACATCGAGCTCGAGCAGCTCGAACTGCCGTCCATCTACTTCGCCCACGAGCGCGAGGTGTTCGAGCGCGACGGCATCCTGCTCGCCACCTCGGAGTTCACCTCCCCGACCGAGCACGAGACCGCTGCCGTCGAGATGGTGCGCTACCGCACGGTGGGCGACCTCACCATCACCGGCGCCGTGCGCTCGCACGCCACCGACATCGCCGGGGTGATCACGGAGATCTCCGCGGCCACCGTGTCCGAGCGCGGCGAGACCCGCGCCGACGACCGCACGTCCACAGCCGCGATGGAAGATCGCAAGCGCGAGGGGTACTTCTGATGACCATCACCAATCCGCTTCCGGTGTCGGACGTTCCGGTGTCCCCGGCTCCCACCGCCCCGCGTCAGCTGCTGCGCATCGCCACAGCCGGCTCCGTCGACGACGGCAAGTCCACCCTCATCGGGCGGCTGCTGCACGACACGGACAGTCTTCCGCTCGATCACCTCGACGCCGTGACCGACGAGGAGGGCGTGGCCGACCTCGCCGCCCTGTCGGACGGTCTGCGTGCCGAGCGCGAGCAGGGCATCACCATCGATGTCGCCTACCGCTTCTTCTCCACGCCGAGTCGCAGCTACGTCCTCGCAGACACCCCGGGACACGAGCGCTACACGCGCAACATGTTCACGGGAGCCTCCAACGCGAACGTCGCCATCCTGCTCGTGGACGCCCGCGCCGGCGTGTTGCGGCAGACGCGTCGTCACGCCCGGATCGCGACGCTCGTGGGTGTCGACCGCCTGGTGGCGACCGTCAACAAGATGGATCTCATCGACTTCGACGAGTCCCGCTTCCGTGACGTCGAGCGCGAGCTCGCCGACCTCGGTGCCCGCCTCGGCACGGAGATCCTGGTCATCCCGATCGCGGCGAAGCTGGGCGACAACGTCGTTCGGCCGTCCTCGACCATGCCCTGGTACACGGGCCCCACTCTGCTCGATCACCTCGAGAGCATCGACCTGGTCGCTCCCGCACCGGTCGCCACGGAGCTGCGGTTGCCCGTGCAGTGGGTCTCTCGCCCCACCGACGGCGAACGCCGTCGGTACACCGGCCGGCTGTCCGCCGGCACCGTGCAGATCGGCGACTCGATCGTCGCGCTGCCGTCCGGATCGCGCAGTGTGGTCACGGCGCTCGACACGCTGGACGACGCCCGCGACGTCGCCGTGGCTCCGCTCAGCGTCTCCGTCGAACTGGCCGACGACATCGACGTGGCCCGCGGCGACGTCCTGGTCAGTGGCGAGCCCGACGCCCACCTGCCCACGCTCGCACGGGAATTCGATGCCACCGTGTGCTGGCTGGCGGAGGCACCTCTCGGTGTCGGCGACCGACTGGCGATCAAGCACACCACCACCACGGTGCGCGCGACGGTGCAGCGCATCCACTCGCGACTCGATCCGGAGACGCTCGACGAGCATCCCGGCTCGGAGAACCTGTCGCTCAACGACATCGCGCGGGTGACGCTGCGGACCAGTGCGGTGATCGTGACCGACGACTACGCGGACAACCGCGACTCCGGTGCGTTCATCCTGCTGGACGAGCACACGAACGACACCGTGGCCGCGGGCATCATCGAGGGGTCCCGCGCGGTGCTCGACCGCTCGGACACCCCGTCCTGGGTTCCGTCGTCGATCACCCGCGACGAGCGTGTCCGCCGTACCGGTCAGCACGGTGCGACGATCTGGCTCACCGGCCACCCGTCCTCGCACAAGGCCGCGGTCGCCGTCGCGCTCGAGGACGCACTGACCGCCTCCGGTCGCACCGCCTACATCGTCGGCGGTGACAACGTCCGCGGAGTCCTCGACATCGACGCCGCAGCCGGAACCCGCGCCGCGACGGTGCAACTCGCCCGGTTGGCCCGGTTGTTCGCCGATGCCGGAGTGTTCGCGATCGTGCCCATCTCGTCGTCGGACGGCGAGGATCTCGCTGCCGCGCGAGTCGAGATCGCTGCGGCCGGGATCCCGGTCACCGATCATCACGTCGATGCCGACGACACCGCGACGCCGGCCGAGGTCGCGGCAGCCGTGCTGCGCGCATCGAACGCGTAAGGAAGAGACGCCCCCGCGTCGAGACGACGTCAGGAACCGCCGACGACGGCAGTGGAGCATCCAGGGTCGAGTCATGACCTTGCGTGAACTACTGCCGTCGCTGTCGTCTCCGGACGATGCTCGTGCGCTGTGGCCCGGGGAGATTCACACCCACGGGGGCAGGCTGTGTGTCCGAAGCGACGGGCGCGCCGAGACGTTCCTCGACGATCTGTGCGACGAGTACGGCGACGCCGTGGCCGTCCGAGCGGACACCGCGGTGGTGACGGTGACCCGGGTCCGGTCGGTGGACGTGTACCGAGGGCTCCTCCGCGTCGTCACGACCGGTGCCGACTCGGGTGTCGCCCCGGTGTCCGTCCGCGTCGCCTCGCGCCATCCGGTGTGCCGACCGGTTCCGTGTTGCCTCTGCACCCGGTCGGGGCGCTGCGTGTGCCCCGCGCTCGACCTGCCGTCGGACATCCACGCCGGCGACGTGCTGGCGATGGTCACGCGATGCGGTGATCCGGCGTTCCGTGGCCCGACGGTGAGTGTCCGGTCGGGGTGCGTCGACCGCGCGTGAGTCAGCCGGGGATCACCGGCACGCGCGTGGCACGCACGTACACGGTCTCCCCGCTCTGCAGCCCCAGCGCCTCGTTGTCGCCGCGGGTGATCTGCGCGAAGAACAGCTCGTTGGTGGCGCCGTTGCGCAGCTCCACCCGCACCTCGAAGCCCAGGTGCACGACACGCTCGACGGTCGCCCGCAACACCCCCGCGTTCTCGGCCGTGCCGGTCTGCTGCGCGTTCGCGAGATCCGGTGTGCGGCCGACCCGGATGTCGTGCGGACGGACCAGCTGGCCGTTGAGCCGCGACACCTCGCCGAGGAAGGACATGACGAAATCGTTCGCCGGGGTGTCGTAGAGATCGCGAGGGGCGCCCACCTGTTCGATCCGGCCCTTGTTCATGACCGCGATCCGGTCGGCGACGTCCAGCGCCTCCTGCTGATCGTGCGTGACGAGCACCGTGGTGACGTGCACCTCGTCGTGCAGTCGACGGAGCCACGTGCGGAGATCGGCCCGCACCTTGGCGTCCAGGGCACCGAACGGCTCGTCGAGCAGCAGCACCCGCGGATCCACGGCGAGCGCGCGGGCCAGGGCCATGCGCTGACGCTGTCCACCGGACAGTTGCGCCGGGAAGCGCGTCTGGAAACCCGAGAGGCCGACGATGTCGAGCAGCTGATCGACGCGCTCGTCGATCTCGGCCTTGGGCCGCTTGCGGATCTCGAGCCCGAAGGCGACGTTCTTGCGCACGGTGAGGTGCTTGAACGCGGCGTAGTGCTGGAAGACGAATCCGATGTCGCGCTTCTGCGGACTGACGGTGGTGACGTCGTCGCCGGCGATGACCACCACGCCGGAGTCCAGCTCCTCGAGTCCGGCGATCGACCGCAACAGTGTCGACTTGCCCGACCCGCTGGGCCCCAGCAGCGCCGTCAACGATCCGGACGGGATGTCGAGGGACACGTCGTCGAGGGCCGCGAAGTCGCCGTAGTTCTTCCGCGCTCCCCGGACGGAGATCTCGATGCCGCCCGTGCGCTTCTCTGTCGTCGTGGTCGTCGTCGTCACGGTGCTCATTCCTTGGTTCGCTTGCGGTCCAGAACCGTCATCAGCAGCAACACGATGACGGCGACGACCATGAGAAGTGTCGACGCGGCGTACGCGCCCGGTTGGTTGAAGTCCTCGTACCTGGCGTTCACCAGCAGGGTCAGCGTCTGCGAGATGCCCGGCAGGTTGGTGGAGACGATGATGACGGCACCGAACTCGCCGAGCGCGCGGGCGACCGTCAGGACGACGCCGTACGTCAGCCCCCAGCGGATGGCGGGAAGCGTGATGCGCCAGAAGGTCTGCCACGACGTCGCGCCCAGCGTGGCCGCGGCCTCCTCCTGTTCCTGTCCGATCTCGTGCAGCACCGGTTCCACCTCGCGCACCACGAACGGCAGCGTGACGAAGATGGTGGCCAGCACCATGCCGGGCAGCGCGAAGATGATCGTGATGCCCCACTCGGCGAGGAAGCCGAACCAGCCGCCGGCACCCCACAGCAGGATGAGTGCGACACCCACGATGACCGGGGACACGGCGAACGGGAGATCGACGACCGCCTGCACGAGACCCTTGCCACGGAAGTTGCCGCGCGCGAGAGCCAGGGCCGTGACGACGCCGAACACCACGTTCAGCGGCACGACGATCGCGACGATGATCAGCGACAACTGCAACGCCGACTGTGCGGCCGGTGTGGTGATGAGCTGGAAGAACGAGACGATGCCGTTCTCGAACGTGCGGTACAGGATCGCACCCAGCGGGAACACCACCAGCACGGCCAGGTAGAGCAGCGCGACCGTACGGAGGCTCAGTCGAGTTCCGGTGGACAGCTTCACTTCTGCTCCTCCCGCCGGGCGAGGCGGCTACCGGAGATGCGCAGCACGAACAGCACCACGAAGGCGATGAGCAACAGCACCACCGAGATCGCGGCCGCGTCGACGGGCTGATCGGTCTCGATCTGCTCGCGGATGAGCTGCGACGCGATCTGCGTCTCGCCGGGAATGTTGCCACCGATGAGGACGACCGATCCGAACTCGCCGAGTGCCCGCGAGAAGGCCAGTCCGGCACCCGAGAGGATCGACGGCAGCAGCACCGGCAGCACGACCCGCCGGAAGATCACCAGATTGCTCGCACCGAGCGAGGCGGCCGCTTCCTCCACTTCCCGGTCGAGCTCGATGAGGACCGGCTGCACCGCGCGGACGACGAACGGAAGCGTGACGAAGGCGAGGGCGAGCACGACACCGGCCTTGGTGGCGTTCACCGTGATGCCCACCGGACTCATCGGTCCGTACAGCGACAGCAGCACCAGGCTCGCGACGATGGTGGGTAGGGCGAACGGCAGGTCGATCAGTGCGTTGACGACCGACTTGCCCGGAAAGTCGTCGCGCACCAACACCCAGGCGATGACAGTGCCCATCACCACGTTGATCAGCGCCGCCACCACCGAGACCTGCACCGTCACGCGCAGGGTGGCCAGCGCCCGCGGATCGGTGACCGCGTCCCAGAACTCGGCGGGTCCGTCGGACAGGGAGCGACTCAGCACGGCTGCCAGGGGCAGCAGGACGATGATCGAGAGCCACAGGACGACGGTGCCGAGCGTGAGCGATCCCCCGGGAAGATGGGAGGCCGGCCGGCGACGGGCGGGAAGGCCGGAGGCCGGCCGGCGACGGGCGGCAAGGCCGGAGGCCGGTCGGCGACGGAGGAACTTTCGCCGACCGGCGACCTCTGTCGTCATGGTCAGCTCGATGCCTTGTAGATCGCGTTGATGGCACCGTTCTCGCCGAACAGGTCACTGTCCACCGCAGCCCAGCCACCGAGATCGTCGATGGTGTACAGCTTCTGCGGCGTCGGGAACTTGTCGGTGTAGTCGGCGGCGACTGCGGGGTCGACGGGACGGAAACCGCTGTCGGCCCAGATCTTCTGGCCGTCCGCGGTGTAGAGGTAGTCGTTCAACGCGTTGGCCTGCTCGAGATTCGCACTGGAGTTGACGACCGCGACGGGGTTGTCGATGCGGAAGGTCTGGTCCGGAACGATGTGCTCCACCGGCTGCCCCTGCCCCTCGAGCAACAGCGCCTCGTTCTCGTAGCTGAGCAGGACGTCGCCCTGGCCCTGGAGGAACGCCTCGGACGCGGAGCGGCCGGAGTCGGGCTGCACCGGGAAGTGCTTCACCAGTTCGGTGACGTAGTCCAGGCCGGCCTGGCGATCCTGGCCGCCGTTGCTCACGGAGGCGTAGGGCGCCAACAAGTTCCACTTCGCAGAGCCGGAGCTGAGCGGGCTGGGGCTGATGACCTGCACGTCGGGGCGGATCAGGTCCTCCCACGTGCGAATGTTCTTCGGGTTGCCCGGTCGCGTCACGATGGACACCACGGAGCCGAACGGCACGCCACCGTAGGCGTTCTGGTTCCAGGCCTCGTCGACCTTGCCGGCCTTCACCAGTCGGGTGACGTCGGGCTCGACCGAGAAGTTGACGATGTCGGCCGGTGCGCCGTCGGCGACCTTGCGCGACTGGTTGCCCGAGGCGCCGTAGTCGGCGTTGATGGTGACGTTGTCACCGTTCTCGGTGGAGGCGAACGAGGCGCCGATGGCATCCCACCCGTTCTTGGGCACGGCGTACCCGACGAGGGTGAGCGACGGACCGGACGTGGACGCGGCGGTCTCCCCGACGGTGTCGGAGGACCCGGTGGAGCACGCGGTCAGGGTGAGGGCGGCCGCGACGGCGGCGGCGGCGGCGGACAGCAGGCGGACACGACGTGATGGGAACACGGTGGACCTCTCGAGGAGTGCGGCACACGCGAGCGCGCGGCGGCACGGACATGAACAGCGGTGATGGACGGAACTGACGAGCGGAACGCGCCGGAATCGGTGAGGGCGCGCCGTGTGGGGTCAGCGACAGTCGACGTCAGCGACCGCGAGCATGCCGACAGCGATCAGCGCCAGTTCATGGCGGATCGGGTGCGGGGCTGCGTCGGACACAGCCGAGAATTTAGCAGAAAGTCGGAGAGAGCCTGCTACCGAGTCAACAGCCACGCGACGATCACCAGCACGATCAGCGCGATGAGGGCCAGGGTCACACGGGAGCGGGGCACGGTGTCACTTCTCTCGGGGGTCGGAGTTGCCGGTGGTCACGGCTGCGGGATCCCGGTCGGCGGGCGTCCGGCGGAAGTAGCGCCGCCTGGCATCGAAGAGCGCAGACAACACGATGTCGACGACGTACGCGGTGAGTGCCGCTGCCGGCACGACCACCAGCAGGACGACGGCGACCTGGGGCACGAACGGCAACCCGGCGATCCAGAGTTCGACTCCGTCCCACCACGTGGCCACTGCGTTCACACCTCACGACAGTAGTCCCTCGCTCTCCGCGGTGGACTGGGGCGCCGGACGGCTTCATGATGGGCGGATGAGCCCGTTCGACGAACAGTCCGTGGTCCCCCGCGTCGCCAGCGCGGGGGAAGCCGTCTTCGGCCCCGGCGCGGCCGAGCCGGCCGAGGAGGGCGGCGCGCTCGACACCGTTCCCGGCACGGCCCAGACCTGGCTGCCGCATCGCACGACGTTTCCGCCGATCGACGACTACGCCTTCCTGTCGGACTGCGAGACCACGTGTCTGATCGCTCGCAACGGTGCGGTGGAGTGGATGTGCATTCCGCGACCGGACTCCCCCAGCATCTTCGGAGCGGTGCTCGATCGCGGCGCAGGGCAGTTCCGCATCGGCCCCTACGGTCAGAACGTGCCCGCGGCGCGGCGCTATCTCCCGGGCGGTCTGATCGTCGAGACCACGTGGCAGACCGAGACCGGATGGTTGGTGGTCCGCGACGCTCTGGTGATGGGCAAGTGGCACAACACGGACGAGCGCTCCCGCACGCACCGCCGGGCCCCGTCCGACTGGGACGCCGAGCACTGCCTCATCCGCAGCGTGAAGTGTGTCAGTGGAACGGTCGAGCTCGAGATGAGTTGTGAGCCCGCGTTCGACTACCACCGCAAGCCTGCCGTGTGGGAGTACACCGGCAACGTCTACGAGGAGGCGACGGCCACCGCCACTGCGGGCGACGGCACCGAACCCACTCTCAAGTTGACCACCAATCTGCGCATCGGCCTCGAGGGGCGAGAGGCCCGCGCCCGGACTCGGATGACGGAGGGCGACAACGTCTTCGTCGCGCTGTCGTGGTCGACGCTCGATCCTCCCCGCACCTTCGAGGAGTCCGCCGAGAAGATGTGGCAGACGGCGGAGTGCTGGCGCCAGTGGATCACCATCGGCCGCTTTCCCGACCATCCGTGGCGCGGGTTCCTGCAGCGCAGCGCGCTCACCCTCAAGGGTCTCACGTACGCACCGACCGGCGCGTTGCTCGCCGCGAGCACCACGTCGTTGCCGGAGACGCCGGGCGGAGAGCGGAACTGG
Source organism: Rhodococcus sp. SORGH_AS_0301 (assembly GCF_030818285.1). Taxonomy (NCBI): domain Bacteria; kingdom Bacillati; phylum Actinomycetota; class Actinomycetes; order Mycobacteriales; family Nocardiaceae; genus Rhodococcus; species Rhodococcus sp. SORGH_AS_0301. Next base: position 1,089,305 of record NZ_JAUTAC010000002.1, on the reverse strand, counting down.
GACTACCGGTACGCCTGGGTACGCGACTCCACCTTCGCCCTGTGGGGTCTGTACACGCTCGGGCTCGATCGCGAGGCCAACGACTTCTTCGCCTTCATCTCCGACGTGACGTCGGGCCCGGACGGCGAACCCGTTCCGCTGCAGGTGATGTACGGCATCGGCGGCGAACGCACGCTCGAGGAGGAGGAGCTCGGACACCTGTCCGGGTACGACGGAGCCGTCCCTGTGCGCATCGGTAACGGTGCCTACAACCAGGTGCAGCACGACATCTGGGGCACGATGCTCGATTCCGTCTACCTGCACGTGCGCTCGCGGGAGAATGTTCCGGAGTCGCTGTGGCCCTTGCTGAAGCGTCAGGTGGAGGAAGCGATCGAGCACTGGCGCGAGCCCGACCGGGGCATCTGGGAGGTACGTGGGGAACCGCAGCACTTCACGTCGTCCAAGGTGATGTGCTGGGTGGCGCTCGACCGCGGAGCGAAACTTGCTGTGCTGCACGGCGAGAAGGCGTACGCCGAGGAATGGTCGAGCATCGCCGACGAGATCAAGGCCGACGTTCTCGAGCACGGCGTCGACTCGCGCGGAGTCTTCACCCAGCGATACGGCGACGACTCACTCGACGCCTCGTTACTGCTGGTGCCGCTCCTGCGGTTCCTGCCCTCGGACGACGAGCGCGTCCGGGCGACGGTGCTCGCCATCGCCGACGAGCTCACCGAGGACGGCCTGGTACTGCGCTACCGCGTCGACACCACGGACGACGGGCTCTCCGGCGAGGAGGGCACCTTCACCATCTGCTCGTTCTGGTTGGTGTCCGCACTGGTCGAGATCGGCGAACTGCACCGCGCGAAGCGACTGTGCGAACGGCTGCTCGGGTTCGCGAGCCCGCTGAAGCTCTATGCGGAGGAGATCGACGCGAAGACGGGCCGGCACCTGGGCAACTTCCCGCAGGCGTTCACCCACCTCGCGCTGATCAACGCCGTGGTGCACGTCATCCGGGCGGAGGAGGCAGCGCAGGCCGGGCAGTTCCAGCCCGCCCACGGCCACCCGCACTCCTGACGGTCAGTCGAGTCGGAGGGCGTTGACCCACAGGCGCGTCGCCGCGTGCACCAGCTGATCCGACGACCACGTCGGCGGCTCGCCGAGGGACGGCTCCACCACGAAATGGGTGAACGCCAGCCGGGAGATCATGCCCGACAACGCAAGTGATGCGACGACGGGATCCACGCCGCTGTCCGCCAGGCCTCGTCGCTGGAGACCGGCGATGCTGCGCGCGTTGCGACGGACGAACGCGTCGGCACGGTTGCGTCGGAGCCGCCGGAACCGGATGTCGATGGCCGCCACCTGTTCGAGCAGTTCCATCAGCTTCGCGTTGCGTTCGTACGCCTCGAAGTACGCGCGCGTGCTCGCCTCGATGACGGCGACCGGATCACCGTCGTCCGGCACGTGTTCGGTACCGGGATGCATCATGTCGTCCTGCGACACCTCGAGCACCGCCGCGAAGATCTCTTCCTTGCTCGCGAAGTAGGTGTAGAACGTGCCGGACGAGCAGCGAGCCTCGGCGGTGATGTCCACCAGACGGGCGTCGAGGTACCCGGCACGCTCGAACACCACCCGCGCCGCCGCGACGAGCGCAGCGCGCGTGCGCACTCCGCGCGGCGTCGCCGGCGGAGTACGGAGCAGGTCCGCGTCGGCAAGCGACGGCGGATCGTCGTCGGCGGCGGACCCGGTGCCGGCCTGCGGGGTCCTGGTCATGGGTGTCCCCGCGGGAGCGACCGCGGACCTACTTCTTCTTGTCCGCGGACGCGTCGGTGGACAGGGCGGCGACGAACGCCTCCTGTGGCACGTCGACACGACCGATGGTCTTCATCCGCTTCTTGCCGGCCTTCTGCTTCTCGAGCAGTTTGCGCTTACGGCTGATGTCACCGCCGTAGCACTTCGCCAGGACGTCCTTGCGGATCGCACGGATGTTCTCGCGCGCGATGATCTTCGACCCGATCGCCGCCTGGATCGGGATCTCGTACTGCTGGCGCGGGATCAGGTCCTTGAGTCGGGTGGTCATCTTGTTGCCGTAGGCACCGGCCGCGTCGGCGTGCACGATGGCCGAGAACGCGTCGACGGCCTCGCCCTGCAGCAGGATGTCCACCTTCACCAGGTTGGCCGACTCCTCGCCGATCTCCTCGTAGTCGAGGCTCGCGTATCCGCGGGTGCGCGACTTGAGGATGTCGAAGAAGTCGAAGATGATCTCGGCCATCGGGATGGTGTAGCGCAGCTCGACGCGGGTCTCCGACAGGTAGTCCATGCCGCCGAGCTCACCGCGGCGGCTCTGGCACAGCTCCATGATGGACCCGATGAACTCGCTCGGCGAGATGATGGTGCACTTGACCATCGGCTCGAACACCGCGCGCGCCTTGCCTTCCGGCCAGTACGACGGGTTGGTGACGATGTGCTCGGCGCCGTCGTTCATCTCCACCCGGTACACGACGTTGGGCGAGGTCGAGATCAGGTCGAGCCCGAACTCGCGCTCGAGGCGCTCGCGGGTGATCTCCATGTGCAGCAGACCGAGGAATCCGCAGCGGAACCCGAACCCGAGAGCGACGGACGTCTCCGGTTCGTAGGTGAGGGCGGCGTCGTTGAGCTGCAACTTCTCGAGGGCGTCGCGCAGATCGGGGTAATCGGACCCGTCCACCGGGTAGAGACCCGAGTAGACCATCGGCCGTGGCTCGCGGTATCCGGTGAGCGCTTCGGTCGCGCCGTTGCGGGCGCTGGTGACGGTGTCTCCCACCTTCGACTGACGCACGTCCTTGACGCCGGTGATGAGATAGCCCACCTCACCGACGCCGAGGCCCTTCGTCGCCTTGGGGTCCGGCGAGACGATGCCCACCTCGACGAGCTCGTGCGTCGAACCGGTCGACATCATGGTGACCTTCTCGCGCGGCAGGATCTTGCCGTCCACCACACGCACGTACGTCACCACGCCGCGGTACGCGTCGTAGACGGAGTCGAAGATCATGGCGCGTGCGGGGCCGTCGGCGTCGCCGACGGGCGCCGGCACCAGACGGACCACCTCGTCGAGCAATGCCTCGACGCCCATGCCGGTCTTGCCCGAGACGCGCAGCACGTCGTCCGCCTCGCAGCCGACGATGTGGGCGATCTCCGCGGCGTAGCGGTCGGGGTCGGCCGCGGGCAGGTCGATCTTGTTCAGCACCGGAATGATCGTCAGATCCTTCTCGAGTGCCAGGTAGAGGTTCGCGAGCGTCTGCGCCTCGATGCCCTGTGCAGCGTCGACGAGGAGCACAGCACCCTCGCACGCCTCGAGTGCACGCGACACCTCGTAGGTGAAGTCGACGTGCCCGGGGGTGTCGATCAGGTGCAGGACGTGCTCGGTGTCCCCCACCTTCCACGGCAGGCGGACATTCTGCGCCTTGATGGTGATGCCGCGCTCACGCTCGATGTCCATGCGATCGAGGTACTGCGCGCGCATCGACCGGTCGTCGATGACACCGGTGAGCTGCAGCATGCGGTCGGCCAGCGTCGACTTGCCATGGTCGATGTGGGCGATGATGCAGAAGTTACGGATCCTGGTGGGATCCGTGAACGTCGTGTCCGCAAAATTGGTGATGGGGTACTCCTGACGAGACGGCCGTGGTGACGTACAGAATATCTGCACGTCACCACGGCCGGGGTCCCGGGCAGGCCGGAGGGGTCAGGCGGGGGCCGTGGTGGTGGCCGCTCCGGCACCCGCGAGGGTGCTCTCGAATGCCGGTACGAGCGAGTCGAGTAGGTACGGCAGGCTCAGCGGCGAGGTGAAGTAGATGGCGCCGGCCGTGATCGCGTCGGTGAAGACGAGCCTGTTCTCCCGCACCTCCTGCAACGACGAGTACACCGGGTCGGCCTCGAGTGTCGCGCGGTCCTCCGGGGACTCGGTGGCCCAGAGCAGCACGTCGGCGGTGTCGAGCACGGAGAGGTTCTCCAACGGGATGTACGCCTGGGCGTCCTCCTCCTGGACGAAGGCGTCGAGCTCGGACGGGATCTCGAACCCGAGCGAGGTGAGGAAGTCGGTGCTCAGACCGTCCTGATAGGCGATGGCGTTGCCGTCGTAGATCGCGTTCTGCAGGAGGACGGCCTTCTTCCCCGCGAACTCGGGGTGGGCCTCGGCGGCCTCTCGGTACCGGGTGCGGACGTTCTCGACGAGCGCCTCCGCCTCGTCGGGCTTGCCGAGTGCGGCTCCGATGGTGCGGGTCTGCTGATCCCACGGCTCGAAGTAGGGGGAATCGACGTCGCTGGTGGGCGATGGTCGGGGCGATGGCGCTCAACCGGGTGTAGTCGTCCTGCGTCATGCCGGCGTTGGTGCCGATGATGAGGTCGGGTTCGAGGGCGGTGACCTTCTCGAACTGGATGCCGTCGTCCTGGGTGAGCACCTCGGGCCGGGCGTCACCCAGCAGATCGTGAGCCCAGGGCCATGTCGCGTCCGGCTGCTCTCCGTACCACTCCGTGACACCGACGGGAACGACGCCGAGAGCCAGCAGGGTGTCCTGCTCGGTCAGTCCGACCGAGACCACACGCTGCGGATCGGCCGGCACGACGGTCTCGCCGTAGGCGTGAGTCACGGTCACCGACCCCTCGGTCGATCCGCTCTCGGTGTCGGACGAGCACGCCGACACCAGCGCCAGGACACTCAGTCCAACGGCCACCACCGTGCGGCGACCCACACGTCCGACACTTCCACGCCTCACGACAACCCTCTTTCACATCGGGAATCTCCCGAAATCGGACTTAGGGTAGCCGAACCTCACTCGCGGGTGGTGAGCTACGTCCTCGGTTCTCGGTAGCCTGGTCGGCATGGCAACTCTGGCGTCGATCGGCAAGAAACTGGGACGACTCGCAGTAGCGGAAGGCCCACGCCTGTTCCGGCAGCTGCAGCGGTCCGGCGCCCTCGACAAGGTGACGCAGTCGTTGGGTTCACGCATCGGCGCGTCCGGTGCCGGTGACACGTCACCGACCGGAGCACCGTCGGGACGGCCCGTGACGTCGACCTCGGTTCCCACCGCCATGCGCGCACGGCGCATCGAGTACTCCCCCGCGCTGGACGGCGCCGCGGACCCGGGCGAGGTCGTGTGGACGTGGGTGGCCTACGAGGAGGATCCGTCGCAGGGCAAGGATCGACCGGTGCTCGTGGTCGGCCGCGACGGTTCCACTCTGCTCGGCCTCATGCTCTCGAGTCAGAGCAAGCACGACGGCGACCGCGACTGGCTCGGCCTCGGCGGCGGGCCGTGGGACGCGCAGGGACGCCCGAGTTGGGTCCGTCTCGACCGCGTGCTCGACGTTCCCGAGGGCGGGATCCGACGAGAGGGAGCCGTCCTCCCCCGTGATCGTTTCGACCTGGTGGCACAGCGCCTGCGCTCCGACTTCTCCTGGCACTGAACTCGGATCACAGTCGATCGACGGCGTTCTTGGCCTCGAGCAGCGACAACCCGGTCCGCTCGCGGAGTAACTTGATCGCGGCGATCGCCTGTCCCTCGTTCTTCAGTGCCGTGAGGCGCGGAACGAGGTCGTCCCACTGCGCCGGGCCCGGCGTGAGGGACTCACCGCGTTCGAGGGACTCGACCGCCACCTTCGCGTCGCGCAGTCCGGCGCCAGTTCGCTCCCGATAGACCTTGATCGCCTGAATCTTCTTGTCGGCGGCCAGCAGTCGATGAATCTCGGCGCGAGCACCGTCGTCCAGGCCGACCGTTCCGACCTCGCCGGAGGTCGTGGGCCTGCCGGATGCGGCGCGTCCGAGAAGTCGGAACGCGAGAACGGCGGCGACGAGAACGATCAGGGCGACGAGGAACCATCCGGTGGCCGACATGGTCTCCAGTGAATCACCTCCGCCCGGACGCCGCGAGGGTCGTCAGCTCCGGCGGGCTCTGGCGCACATCCATGCCGCGGTGCTACCGTGACCGTGCGGATGTGATTCTCCGCCCCCCTCTTCCCCTTTCTCACGGGCGCCACATCCTGCGTCACATTCCTTCGAACCATCCGCACTGGTAGTGCGTTCACTGTGACCCTCACGCATTTCCCGGACTCCCTCGACATCGTCAGCGGAGCCCTGTCCCATCTCTCCCATCGCGCCCGGGCACTCGACACCGGTCCGCTCGAAGAGCCTGCGCTGCACATCTTCTCGCACCTGGCGGCGCCTCCGGATGCGGTGATCTCGCATCGCCGCTCACTCCCCGCCTATCAGGCCGCGACCCTCGTCCTCGCCGTCGAGGCCTATGCCGATGACCGCCCGGAGGAGTCGACTTCATCTGCGGCACAACGGTGGTCGTCGGTTCGTGGCCACGAGCGGTACCACGACGATCTCGTCGCCATGCTGAGTTCCTGCCGTCGCGGTGGCAGTTGTCGCGGCGCACCGGTCGAGTACCGGTCGGTGGACGTCGGTCCCGCGTCGACGATGTCCGTCCCGGTGTTCGGGTTGCTCGACACCCATTCTCCCGGCGGTATTCCCGTGGCGGTCGCGCTCCACATTCCCGACCCGGCCCACCAGGCCCCACTCCAGATCGAGGTGCTGTCCGGCGATCGAGACGCCGGTGCGAGCACGCTGGACGCCCTCCTCTCGCTCATGACCGACCACGACGTCATGCGCGGGCAGGTCCTGACCCTGGGAGGGAGCGGTGGACGCGGCAACGGCCTCGTGAGGTTCATGGCGAGGCCCACCGTCGCGGGCGAGGACTTGATCCTTCCCGACGGCACCCTCGAGGCGATGACTCGCCATCTCGTCACCGTCGGGTCCTCCGCGGCGCGGCTCCGCGAGGCCGGCCAGCATGTGGGCCGCGGACTACTGCTGTACGGACCGCCCGGAACCGGCAAGACCCACACCGTCCGTCACCTGCTGGGACTGGTGCCGATGAGCACGGTGATCGTACTTACCGGGTCCGCGATGCGGCACATCGCCGAGGCCACCACCCTTGCACGCCGCCTGAGCCCGTCGGTCGTGGTGGTCGAGGACGTCGATCTCATCGCCCGGGAGCGCGAGGAAACGGGTGTGAACTCGCTCCTGTTCGCCTTGCTCGACGCGATGGACGGCATGGACGGCGACGCGGACGTCACGTTCGTCCTGACCACCAACAGACCGGACTCCATCGAGCGAGCGGTCCGGGACAGGCCCGGCCGTATCGACCTCGCGGTCGAGATCCCGTTGCCCGACACCCGCGGTCGCGAACGGTTGGCACGGCTCTACCTGTCGGCCGTGAACGTGGCAGCCGATCTCACACCGCTGGTGGAGGCGGCCGAGGGTGGAACCGCCTCGTACGTCCGAGAACTCGTGCGCCGCACCGTGGTGGCCGCGATCGAACGCGACGACCATGGCGCCGACGGGCACACGACGGTGATCACCGACGACGACGTCGCCGCGGTGCTCACCGCCTGCGTGGACGAGCGTCAGAGACTGACGCGCTCGCTGTTGGGCGGATCCGGCGTCAGGCCAGCCGGGTGATCTCCACGACGACGTCCAGTTCCGTGGACCCGCCACCGGAGAAGATTCCCTTGAGGGGTGGCACGTCGGCGTAGTCGCGTCCGATACCCACCGAGACGTGCTGTTCGTTCACCGGCACACCGTTGGTCGGGTCGTAGCCCCACCACGATCCGGTCCACGCCTCGATCCACGCGTGTGACTGACCCTCGACCGAGTCACCCACCACCGCTTCGGCATTCGGGTGCAGGTAGCCCGAGACGTAGCGGGCAGGAATGCCGATACTGCGGAGCAACACCAGCGTGAGGTGTGCGTAGTCCTGGCAGACGCCCTTCTTCTCGGCCCACGCCTCCACCGCGGACGTGTGCACCCCGGTGGTGCCGGGAACGTAGGACATCTCCTGGTTCACCCAGTCGCAGACGGCCACCACGGCGTCGTACGGCCCCAGATCCTTCGCCAACTTCTTCGCGACGGACGTCAGCTGACGGTTCCGAGGGACGTAGGTGCTGTGGCCGAGCAGCTCGTTGAACCTGTCCACCACGGGGTCTGCGGCCAGGTCCTCCCAGTCGAGGGTCTCGTCCGGCGGGACGAACGCGTCCGTCTCGACGACGGAGGACCCGGCCACCTCGAGGGACGTGTGTGGAGCGTGCAGATCGAACGCCGTGACCGCGGTGCCCCAGTAGTCGGTGTACCGGTACGACCTCGTCGCCGGATCGGTCTCGACGCGGTTCAGAATGACGTTCTGCCGGGTGTCGCTCCGCGGCGTCAGTCGCGCCTCGTTGTACGAGGACGTGACCGGTGCGTCGTAGTTGTACCCCGTGGTGTGCACGACGCGCATCCGCCAGCTCACAGTTCACCCTCCAATTGTGCTTCGTCCGTTCGGCTTCCGGCGTCCGTCCAGGCGACCCAGGGCGCTGCGTGGAAGTACTGCTTGGAGATCGCCTCACCCACCTCGCGGCAGGTCTCCTGCAACGACATCAGACGGTCCTGCAGGTCCTCCAGCAGAACACCCGGCTGCAGGAACTCGAGTTCACTGCGAGCGCGGCCGAGAAGTCGCTGCGCCTCGGCACGGGATCCGACGCGCATGTCGGGGTGATGGTCGAGGCTGTCGAGCGAGTGTTCGGCCTCGCTCAGTGCGTAGAACACCGAGCGCGGGAACAGCCGGTCGAGGAGCATGAACTCCAGGACGCGTTGAGCGTCGAGAGCGCCACGGTAGGTACGCAGATACGTGTCGTGTGCACCGGCCGACCGCAGCACCGTGACCCACGCCGGCGACGACGGTCGGTCGCCGGCACGGGCGAGCAGCAGGCGGACGGTCATGTCGATGCGTTCCACGGAGCGACCGAGCAGCAGGAACCGGTAGCCGTCGTCGCGGCTGAGCGTCGAGTCGGCGAGCCCGGCGAACATCGCGGCGCGCTCCTCGATGAACCCCAGGAACTCGTGGGGGCCCAGACGCTTCGACGCTCGAATGCGTTCACCCAGTGCGTTGTACGTCGTGTTGAGACATTCCCACATCTCGCTCGAGGTGACCTCGCGTGCGCCGCGAGCGTTCTCGCGGGCGCTCGACAACGAGTCGACGATGGAGCCGTTGCCCTCGCGGGAGAACGCGACGAGTTCCGTCAACGACCACACGTCCAGGCGCTCGTCGGGGAGCTCGAACCCCAACACCCGCAGCAACACTCGGGAGGTGTGGTCGGGATCGACGGTCGCGTCCTCGAGCAGCTGGTGCACCGTGACGTCGAGGATGCGCGCGGTGTCGTCGGCGCGTTCGACGTAGCGGCCGATCCAGTACAGCGATTCGGCGTTACGAGCCAACATCAGCGGGCACCGTCCTTCGGGGAGTGGGTCAGCTGTTGCTGCTGCTGTTGAATCTGCTGGCTGTTGAGCTCGGGGCCCTGCTCCGCGGTGGGTGACGACGGGGGTTCGGACACGATCTCCGCCCCGCCGAGCTCACGCTCGTCCTCCTTGGTGGCGCGGCCGGCCAGCACCCACGTGTCCTTGCTGCCGCCGCCCTGGCTCGAGTTGACCACCAGGGAGCCTTCGGGCAGCGCCACTCGGGTCAGTCCGCCGGGCAGCACCCACACGTCGTCACCGTCGTTCACGGCGAACGGCCGCAGGTCGACGTGCCGCGGCGCGAGCTGGTCACCGATCTTGGTGGGCACCGTCGACAGCTGCACCACCGGCTGCGCGATCCATCCGCGCGGATCGGCCCGGATCTTCTTGCTGATCGTGGCCAGTTCCTTGGGCGACGCGTCCGGACCGAACACGATGCCGTATCCGCCGGAGCCCTCGACGGGCTTGATCACCAGTTCGTCGACACGGTCGAGCACCTCCTCGCACTCGTCCGGCAGCCAGCACCGGTACGTGTCGACATTGGCCAGGAGCGGCTTCTCGCCGAGGTAGTACTCGATGATGGTCGGCACGTACGTGTAGGTGAGCTTGTCGTCGCCGACACCGTTGCCGATGGCGCTGGAGATGACGACGTTGCCGGCACGTGCAGCGTTGACCAGCCCGGCCACACCGAGAACGGAGTCGGGTCGGAACTGCATGGGGTCGAGGTAGTCGTCGTCGATGCGGCGGTAGATCACGTCGACCTGGCGCTCGCCCTCGGTGGTGCGCATGTAGACGACGTTGTCGCGGCAGAAGAGGTCGCGGCCCTCGACCAGCTCGACGCCCATCAGCCGGGCGAGGAGGGAGTGCTCGAAGTACGCAGAGTTCGCGACGCCGGGTGTGAGGACGACGACGGTGGGGTCCGCCTCGTTGATCGCGGCAGCGGCACGCAGGGCGCGCAGCAGGTGCGTGGCGTAGTCACCGACCGCACGCACCCGGTGGCTGGCGAACAGGTCGGGGAACACGCGCGCCATGGTGCGGCGGTTCTCCATCACGTACGAGACCCCCGACGGCGAGCGCAGGTTGTCCTCGAGGACACGGAACGTGCCCTCGGCGTCACGGATCAGGTCGATACCGGCGACGTGGATGCGCACACCATTGGGCGGCACGATGCCGAACGCCTCGCGGTGGAAGTGTTCGCACGACGTCACCAGAGACTTCGGGACCACGCCGTCGCGCAGGATCTCCTGCTCCCCGTAGATGTCCGCCAGGAAGAACTCGAGTGCCTTGACCCGCTGCTTGATCCCGCGCTCGAGCTTGTTCCACTCGGACGCCGCGATGACCCGGGGCACCTGGTCGAGAGGGAACGGACGCTCCTGACCCTCGAGTGCGAACGTGATGCCCTGATCGACGAAGGCGCGGCCGAGGGCGTCCGAGCGGGCGTCCAGTTCCGCGGCGTCCGACGGCGCGAGCGCCTTGTGGATTCCCTTGTACGGTCCACGCAGCCCGCCGTCGCCGTCGAACATCTCGTCGAACGCCAGTCCGTACTTCCCGATGTCCCGGTAACCGTCGAAGACGCTCGGCCCGGACGAGGACTGCGACTGCGAACGGCTCTTCTTCGCCTGTGGTGCAGCGCTTGATCGGGGACTCATGGTCGCCATGCTGCCTCACAGGTACCCCTGGAGCACGGTGGACACGTTAATTCCATGCAACCTCACGAGTCACGTGCACACCGACTCCCTGCAGCGAGATCACCGAATTGGGTTACCGGACCGACGCTGGTAGTCTCGTACGTCGGACGTGGGCACGCTCGTGCGCACCCACCGTCACCAGCTTTCACAAGCACTGCACGTACGGCTCGAGAGTGTTCCCCGGAGTCAGCCGTCCCGGACCGAGAAGAGACGAAGGATAACTACGCGTGGCCAACATCAAGTCCCAGGTGAAGCGAATCGCTACCAACGAGCGTCAGCGCCTGCGCAACCAGTCGGTGAAGTCGTCGCTCCGCACCGTGATTCGCTCCTTCCGTGAGGCGACCGAAGCCGGCGACAAGGCCAAGGCCGAGGAGATCCTGCTGACTGCGAGCCGCAAGCTCGACAAGGCAGCCAGCAAGGGCGTCATCCACAAGAACCAGGCTGCCAACAAGAAGTCGGCACTGTCGCTGGCCTTCAACAAGCTCTGATCTCTCCCGAGCCCTCGCGGCTCCTCTCGAGAGTCCCTGTGCAGTTCTTCTCGAGAGTTCCTGTGCAGTAGCTTGTCAGCACTACGCCCCGGGCGAGCACGATGCCCGGGGCGTAGTCGTGTGCCCGGGCGGCGCTGTCAGCGCGAACTCAGCCCCGCCACCACGTTCACGGCGCGTTCCACCGCGTAGTCCGCATCGGCGGCCTGGCCCTTGACGTCCGCGTTGAGCGCGGCCACCACCTGCAGTGCCTCGGCGATGCGCTGCGGATCCCACATGCGGGCCTGCGCCTGCGCCTTCTTGATCTTCCACGGCGGCATCCCCAGTTCGAACGCCATCCGGAACGGATCGCCGCGGCCCGCCGAACCGACCCGCGCCACCGTGTGGACGGCCTCGGCCAGTGCGTCCGCGAGCAGCACGTGCGGTGTGCCGCCCAACATCGCCCACCGCAGTGCCTCGAGGGCGCCGGCACGGTCACCCGACACGGCCTTGTCGGCGATGTCGAAGCCCGTGACCTCCGCACGGCCCGAGTAATAGCGGCGGACCGCCGCGACATCGACCTTCCCCGCCGTGTCCGACACCAGTTGCGAGCACGCGGCGGCCAGTTCGCGGAGATCGGACCCCACCGCGTCGACGAGCGCGGCGATGGCATCGGGAGCGACGCGTGTCTCCGAGTGGGAGCGGAACTCGGCCCGCACGAAGTCGACGCGCTCCGACGCCTTGGACAGCTTCGCGCACTCGTGGACCACGGCACCGGACTTCTGCAGCGCCCCCACCATGGCCTTGGCCCGGCCTCCACCGGAGTGCAGAACGACCAGGACCACACCGTCCACCGGCGTCGCCGCGGCGTCGAGAACCAGCGTCATCGCGTCCTTACCGGCCTCCGCGGCCGCCTCGAAGACGACCACGCGATCCTCGGCGAAGAGGGAGGGGCTGAGCAGTTCCGCGAGCTCGGCGACCGTCGTGTCCCCCGCCCGCAGACGGTCGACCGGCACCTCTGCCCCGGCCCCCACCGTTGCCGCGCGCATCGCGGCCACGATGGACGACACCGCACGCTCGACGAGGAGCTCCTCGTCGCCCAGGACGAGGTGCAGGGGCTCGGGACGGGTGCTGCTCGCTGTCGAACTCACCGGTCGATGGTGCCACGGTGGGCCGACAGCCACCGACGTCGGACCAGCACCGCCGCGCCCGCCGCGACGAGGACACATCCCCCGACGACGGCGGCGCCCCGCGGCCCGGTCGGAGTGAGCACCGTCGCACCGGGAGCGTCCGCCGTGTACGCGGCCACGGTCAGCAACCACCGCAGCGGCACCCACGCCACCCCGGCGACGACAGCCCCGGCCTCCACGCTCACGACGGCCACCACGGCCGCCAGCGCGCCGATCACGGTGACCGGCCCGACGACGGGTGCGGCGAGCACGTTCGCCGCCACCGAGTAGACGGAGAACGTTCCGGCCATGGCGGCGACCAGCGGTGCGGTCACCAGGTGCGCCGCCAGCGCCACGGCCACGGCGTCGAGCACCGGACGTCGTCCACCGGGCGGTGCGTCGCCGCGGCTCACCATCGCCGTCAGCACCGGAGCGAGCAGCACGAGAGCGACCGTCGCGGTCACCGACAGCGCGAACCCCCACGACACCGCCAGTCCCGGATCGACGGCCAGCAGCACCAGCACCGCGGTGCACAGGGCCGGCATCACATGGCGACGGCGGCCGGTCATCACCGCCAGCAGACCCAGCACACCCATGACCGCCGCACGCAGGACGCTGGGTGACGGTCTCGCCACCACGACGAACGCGACGAGGACGATTCCCGCGAGCGCCGCGGTGGTTCGAGGCCCGGCCGAGAGCAGCCGAGAGCCGAGGACGACACACCCGACGACGAAGGTGAAGTTCGCACCCGACACAGCGGTCAAGTGGGACATTCCGGCCGCCGTGAACGAGTCCTGGACGGAGACGTCGAGTCCCGACCTGTCCCCCACCACCATCCCCGGGAGCAGCCCCTCCTCCTCACGTGGCAGAGCGATGGCAGCGGCCTCCGCGAGAGCACGTCGCACCACGCCCGACCACCGGAGCAGGGCCGGCGCGCTCCCCACCTCGGGTGGCCCCGTGGCACGTGCGACGGCATCCACCGCGCCCACACGATCGGGAGCCGCGAGCCGCGCCCGGAACGTCACCGACACACCCGGTTCCAGTGCCCGCCACGGATCCGGGGGCGCGAACACGGTGATCCGGGCCGACCCATCGACGACGGTGCCGCGCAGCGTCACTCGGCTTGCTCGTATCGGCACGAGCACCTGATCCGCGAACGAGCCCGTGATCGGACGTGGATCGTCCGTGACGACGCCCTCGACCGTCGCGTACGCACCGCGCAGCGCGCCCTCGCGGACCGGGCCCGTCGTCACCTCGTGCATCCGCAGGGACGACATCGCCGCGAACGCCGCGGTGACGCAGCAGGCCGCCACGACGACGAGCATCACCAGCGATCCCGAGCCGTGCCGACGCCGGCACCACCAGCCGACGACCGCCACGAGCACGCACACCGCGGCCAGAGCCGCCGCGGGCCGCCACCCCGCGCCGACGGCCACCACGGTCGCAGCCCACGCCCCCACCGCACTCGGGACGAGCCGCAGATCTACGGCAGGTGCGTCGGTCACACCGTGACCAGGGGCGTCAGCTTCTCGAGCCGAGCGGGGCCGACGCCGCTCACCTCGGACAGCTGATCGACGGACGTGAAGCCGCCGTTCTCGGTGCGCCATTGCACGATCGCGCTCGCGGTCACCGGACCGACACCGGGCAGGGCATCGAGCTCCGCCTCCGTCGCCTCGTTCAGCGACACCAGACCCGGGGCCTTCCCGCCGGCATCGGACGACCCCTCACCGGCCACGGACACGGGTGCCGGAGCGAGCGGTACCGACCCCGTCGTCGACCCCACCACCACCTGGTCACCGTCCGACACCTTCGCCGCCCAGTTGAGCCCGAAGAGGTCCGCGTCGTCCCGGCGCCCACCCGCGGCCGCGACGACATCGGCGATGCGGGACTCGGGGGGAACGGTGACGAGTCCAGGGCGCATCACAGCGCCGAGCACGCTGACCACGACTCCCGCGGATTCCGGTGCCGACGTCGTCGGCGTCTCGGACTCGGTGATCAGAGGGGGAAGCGGCGGCACCGCGGTGACCTGCGGAGAATCTCGCATCACCACTGCCCCCACGGCGCCCACGAGAAGGACGGCGGCCACGGCGAGGGCACGGACGCCGCGGGACCCCGGATCGATCCGGAAGCGCGAGCCGACGAGACCCGCGCGGCGATGCACCGCGTCGGACCGGCCGCCGTCGGGGTCGGCCGGCTCGGGAGCAGCGATCTCGGGTGCCATGCCCGCGACGGTAGGCCCGGGCCAGGACGAGACGAGCCGCCGCCGGGCTCATCTGTGGACGGCCACGACCCTGTGGATCAGATGCGGGCGGAGGCGCGCACGGCAGCGACGACGGACTCGGCGACGCGTACGTGTGCGTCCCAACCCCAGTGAATGCCATCGGGATTCGCGTCACCGGACGCGATGTTCTCCTCGACGGCGGCCTTGAGGTCGACGAGCGGGAGATCGTGCTCCGCAGCCCACGCCGTGGTCGCCCGCACGGCCGGTTCGCGACCGGCGTGCACACGTCCGTAGGCGTCGCACCGATGTACCGACGGGAGCGTCGCGATGACGGGGACGTCCGGACGCACGGCCGCGAGGGCGGCCCGGATCTGTTCGAGGTAGTCCACGCTCAGATGCGGCGGCAGGGCCACCGGACGGCCGAGGTGCGAGAGCCGCGGCTGCAGCCAGCCGTAGGCGGCGCGCACACCGCGTCGCAGGACGGGCGGCCGGACGTAGCGGATCTGCTCGCGCAGAGCCGTCGGCAGAGGCGACGGAAGAGAGTCCATCCCGCCGGTCGCGAGAACCACAGCGCGGGCACGCGGTATCGACGCCCACACGCGAGGATCCTGGGTGAGAGCCCACCAGGCGTCGCGGCAGGTCCAGCCGATGCGACCGACGAGCTCGACGTCCCACCCCAGTTCGCGCGCGACGAGGGTGGGCCAGATGCGGGGATGATCGGCCGGCAGACCGCCCTCGGGACCGTAGTACGCGAGCGAATCCGCGAGGACGAGCAGGACCGGGCGATCCGCGGCGGACATCAGAGAACGTCACCTGCCACGGCGGCCGTCGCGTTCCACACGTCCAGGCGCCAGGAGACGTCGTCCGTTCCGTGTCCGGCGACCTGCACCCAGCTGGCATTCCCCAGTCCCCCGAGCACCGGCCACCGGTCGACCGGCAGATCGAGCAGTGCGGCCGTGAGCGCGGCGATGGTTCCACCGTGGGCGACCACGACGACGGGCGCCGTGGTCCACTCCGGGTCCTTCAGCAGCTCCTGGATCAGCGGCATCGAGCGCTCGGCGACGTCCACGCGCGACTCGCCGCCCGGCGGACGGAACTCGGCGTCGGCGCGCCACGATTCGCGGACGCCGGGTGAGACGTCGTCGACGTCGAGGTGCGTCAGCCCCTGCCAGTCACCGAGGTGCGTCTCGCGGAGCCGCTCGTCGAGCTCGACGGGAACACCCGTGGCCGTCGAGAGCGCGGTCGCCGTGTCGTGTGCCCGTCGCAGATCGGACGAGACGATGCGGTGTGGCTGCAGCAATGCCAACGCTCGAGCGGCGACCTCGGCCTGTGTGCGACCCAGTTCGGTCAGGTCGGTGTCGAGATGACCCTGCATGCGCGAGGCCGCGTTGTACTCGGTCTGACCGTGCCGGAGCAGCACCAACCGACGAACGGACGTCACTCGTCCGGTTCGGTGACGCGATCGACACCGTGGTCGAGGGCGTCGTCGACACCGTGATCGTCGGTGCCGTACTGCGTCGAGGTGTCCGTGGCTCCGAGACCCTCGATCTCGAGGACCGGGCAGTCCTTCCACAGACGCTCGAGGGCGTAGAAGTGACGCTCGTCGTTGTGGAGCACGTGGACGACCACGTCGACGTAGTCGAGCAGTGCCCATCGGCCCTCGCGGGTGCCCTCACGACGAACGGGCTGACTGCCCGCCTCGCGGAGCTTCTCCTCGATGTTCTCGACGATGGCGTTGACCTGGCGCTCGTTGGGTGCCGACGCGATGACGAAGCAGTCGGTGATGACCAGCTGGTCGGAGACGTCGAGGGCCATGACGTCGGCGGCGAGCTTCTCGTCCGCCGCGAGTGCGGCGATGCTGGCGACCCTGATGGCCTCGGGTGTAGCGCTCACGTGGTGTTCTCTCCTGGTAGGGCTGATGCGGTGGTGGCGGAAGTGCCGGTGTGCTGGGGTGCGGGCTCGGAGACGGTCGCGATGCCGTCGTGACGCTCCTCCCCGGCAGGGCGGTACAGGTCCCGCTTCGAGATGTACTGGACGACGCCGTCCGGCACGAGGTACCAGACGGGACGGTTCTCGGCGGCACGCCGTCGACATTCCGTGGACGAGATGGCCAGGGCCGGGATCTCCACGAGGGTCAGGACGTCCTTCGGCAACCGATCGAGGTACTCGGCCAGATGGTCGGCACCCAGTTCGTACCCGGGGCGGGACACGCCGACGAAGCGGGCCAGCTCGAACAGTTCCTGCCAGTTCTGCCAGCCGATGATGCTGCTGAGAGCATCGGCCCCGGTGATGAAGAACAACTGGTCACCGGGATGCTGGTCGGCGAGATCGCGAAGCGTGTCGACGGTGTACGTCGGCTTGGCACGGTCGAGGTCGACGCGGCTGACGGAGAAGCGAGGGTTCGACGCGGTGGCGACGACCGTCATGAGGTAGCGGTCCTCCGCCGGGCTCACCGTCCGGTCCTGCTTCTGCCAGGGCTGGCCGGTGGGAACGAAGACGACCTCGTCGAGCTGGAACCGGTCGGCGACCTCACTGGCGGCCACGAGGTGCCCGTGGTGAATGGGGTCGAACGTGCCACCCATGACGCCGAGACGTCGCGGGCGTCGGCCCTCGGGCGGCGTCGTCGGTTCCTGCACGAGTGACGACTCTACGTGGACCTGCCCCGAACAGAGGATTCGGCCGAACCGAGAGACGTCAGGATCCCGTGGGCAGGAGCCGCGACACGACCTCGGCCAGTTGCGCCGCCGACCGGCACTCGTGCATCGAGATCACCCGCCGATAGACGTCGGCGGCCGAGTCGCCGGTCCCCCACTGCGCCTTCGGCTCGGGGTTGAGCCAGTGCGCGTGCCGGGCGACAGTGACCATGCGGGCGAGGGACTCGGTGCGCGGATCGCGGTAGTTGGTGCGGGCATCGCCCAGGATCAACAACGACGCCCGAGGACCGATGGCATCGAGGTGATGCGCGGTGAAGGTCTCGAAGGAGTGGCCGTAGTCGGAATGGCCGTCGTAGGTGATCAGCTCCGACTCCGCGATCATGCGCGACATCGACTCGGCGAGCGACGCGCGTCCGGCCGAGGCGTCGAAGAACCCGGTCACCTCGTCGGCGGTGTCGATGAACGCGAAGACACGCACTCGGGAGAACTGTTCGCGCAACGTGTGCACGAGCAGCAGGGTGAACTGGCTGAAGCCGGCGACCGATCCCGAGACGTCGCAGAAGATCACCAGTTCGGGCCGCGCGGTGCGGGGCTTGCGGTTGACCAGGTCGATGGGGACGCCGCCCGTCGACAAGGACTTGCGCAGGGTGCGCCGCAGGTCGATCGACCCCGCTCGCGACCGCCGTCGACGGGCCGCCAGTCGGCTCGCCAGGAGCCGCGCCAACGGAGCGACGTTCTTGCGGAGGGCCGCCAGTTCCGACTCGGACGCGCGGAGGAAGTCGACGTCCTCGGCCAGGCGCGGGACGCCGTAGGACGCCACCCGTTCCTTGCCCAGCACCTCGGCGGTGCGGCGACGGGTCTCCTTCTCGATCATCGACCGGAACTCCGCGATGCGGACCGCGGCCGTCCGACGGGCCAGTTCGGACTCGAACTCGCCGGTCGTGGGTGCACCGGGACCGCTGGAGCGGCCGATCAGTCCGTCGAGAATCTTCGCCAGCAGCGTCGACGGCTCCACCGTGCGCAGCGTCTGGTACTCCGAGAACGACTCGCCGCGGCTGGAGCTGTACTTGCCGTAGGTCTCGACGATGTCGCCCACCAGGCGCTCGACCTGCGCCATGGCCTCCGCGGAACCGTCCGCGAGCAGCTCCGCCAGCACGTGCTTCAGAGCGTCGAGATCGACGGTGCCGTCCTCGGCGAGAGGCGGGCCGACCGTGTTCTCCTCGTCGGCGGTCCGCGCACCGATCGCGGCCGGGAACCACAGATCGAAGAGCGCGTCGAACGCGGGTCGATGGCCGGGTCGGCGCACCAGCGCGCACGCGAGACCCTCCCGCACCACCTCCCGATCGAGGATGTCGAGAACGGCCAGCACCGCGCCCGCGTCGACCGTCTCCGACGGGCCGACGTCGATACCGCGGCGACGCAGCGCCTCCACGAACCCCACCAGGTGTGCGGGGATGCCGGAGATGTCCACCGTCCCGGTCACGGGTCAGCCGAGTCGGAGTTCGGCGACGGCGCGGTCCTGATCGGAGCGGTGCTTGAGAATGACGCCGAGCGTCGACCGCACGGCCGCGTCGCTCACCTCGTCCATGCCCAGAGCCAACAGGGTGCGGCCCCAGTCGATGGTCTCGGCGACCGACGGCAGCTTCTGCAACTGCATGTCCCGCAGCACCTGCACGATGCGCACCATCTGCTCGGCCATCGCCTCCGGCAGCTCCGGGACCCGGCTGGCCAGGATGCGCCGCTCCAGGTCGGCGTCCGGGAAGTCGAGATGCAGGAACAGGCAGCGACGCTTCAGCGCCTCCGACAACTCGCGTGTCGCGTTGGAGGTCAGCACCGTGAACGGCCGCCTGGTCGCCGAGATGGTGCCGAGCTCCGGCACGGTGATCGCGAAGTCGCTGAGCACCTCGAGGAGCAGGCCCTCGATCTCGATGTCCGCCTTGTCGGTCTCGTCGATCAGCAGCACGGTGGGATCCGATCGACGGATCGCCGTGAGCAGGGGCCGCGACAGCAGGAACTCCTCGGAGAACACGTCGTGGCGTGTCTCGTCCCACCCCGCGCCGGAACTCGACTGGATGCGCAGGATCTGCTTCGCGTGGTTCCACTCGTACAGTGCCCGCGCCTCGTCGACGCCCTCGTAGCACTGCAGGCGGACCAGTTCGGCTCCCGCGGCCTGCGAGACGGCGCGAGCCAGCTCCGTCTTGCCGACACCTGCCGGGCCCTCGATGAGCAGCGGCTTGCCCAGACGATCGGCGAGGAACACCGCCGTGGCGGTCGCCTTGTCGGCGAGGTACCCCGTGGCGGCGAGGCGGGTCGCCACGTCGTCGACGTCGGAGAAGAACGGAACGATGTCGGAGTACGTCTGCGTCACGCCGGGCCTTTCGGTTGTTCCAGAGAGGTGGTGGAGGCGGGTCAGGCCGGCCGAATGTGCCCGTCGCCCTGGACGATCCACTTGGTCGAGGTGAGTTCCCGCAGCCCCATGGGGCCGCGGGCGTGGAGCTTCTGGGTGGAGATGCCGATCTCGGCTCCGAAGCCGAACTGCTCACCGTCGGTGAACGCGGTGGAGGCGTTGACCATGACGGCCGCTGCGTCCACCCGAGCCGAGAACGCACGCGTGGCAGCGAGATCCGATGCCACGATCGCCTCGGTGTGTCCCGTGCCGTACCTGTCGATGTGCGCGACGGCGGCATCCAGGTCGTCGACGACGGCGAGGGCGATGTCGTCGGAGAGGTACTCGTCGGCCCAGTCGTTCTCGGTGGCCGGAACGAGACCGGGAAGATCGCCGTGGACACGTACGCCGTTGTCCGACAACGCCTGCACCAGACGCGGCACCGCCACGTCGGCCACGGCGGCGTCGATCAGCACCGTCTCCGCGGCGTTACACACGCTCACTCGACGTGTCTTCGCGTTGAGCAGGATGCGCTCGGCCATGTCGAGGTCCGCGGACGCGTGCACGTAGACGTGGCAGTTGCCGACACCGGTCTCGATGGTGGGCACCGTCGCGTCGCGCACCACCGCCGAGATGAGGCCGGCCCCACCGCGCGGGATGACGACGTCGACGAGTCCGCGAGCCCGGATGAGGTGCGTGACCGTCGCTCGATCCTCGCTGGACAGGAGTTGGACGGCGTCGGCGGGAAGGTCCAGCGCCGACAGGGCCGCCCGCAGAACACCCACCAGCGCGGCGTTCGATCGCGCGGCGGAGGACGACCCCCGCAGGAGGACGGCGTTGCCCGACTTCAGAGTGAGCCCGAACGCGTCGACCGTGACGTTGGGCCGGGCTTCGTAGATCATGCCGACGACGCCGAGCGGCACCGCGAGCTGCCGGATCTCGAGTCCGTTGGGCAGGGTCCGACCCTCGCGGAGCTCCCCCACGGGATCCTGCAGAGACGCCACCTGGCGCAGTCCGGCGGCGATGCCGTCGATGCGGTCGGGGGTCAACCGCAGTCGGTCGAGCTGCGAGGGCGGGGTGCCGGACGCCTCGGCGAGTGCGAGGTCCTCGCTGTTGGCGGCGAGGATCGCGTCGGCGGAGGCCAGGACGGCGTCCGCCGCGGCGTGCAGCGCGTCGTCCTTGCGCGCGGTCGTCAGCAGAGCGAGCGCGCGCGCGGCGACCCGAGCGCGGGCAGCAGCGGCGTGCACGTCCGCTTCGAGAGCATCGGGGGTGGACACCTCGGCGCTGGTGGTGGCAGTCACGCCGTCCAGGGTAGGTCACGCTCCCACCAGCCCGTACGCCCGAGCGCACCCGGGACGATCCGGCCGACGGGAATGATCGCCCGGCCCGATTGTTCGTTCATCCTGAGCGCTGTCGTCGTGGACGGCGCGCGTGTCGGACGAGACGAGGAGATGACTGTGAGCCTGCTGTTCGAGCCCTTGACCCTGCGTGAGGTCACCTTTCCCAACCGGGTGTGGATGTCGCCGATGTGCCAGTACTCGGCGGACGCGGAGGGACCCTCGACGGGCGCGGTCACACCGTGGCACCGGACTCACCTCGTCTCGCGTGCCGTCGGCGGCGTCGGCCTGGTGATGACCGAGGCGGCGTCGGTGAGCCCGGAGGGCCGCATCACGCCGTGGGACCTCGGCATCTGGAACGACCAGCAGGCGAACGCGTTGGCCGAGGTGGTCACCGAGATCCGGCAGCACGGCAGTGTGCCCGCGATCCAGTTGGCCCACGCAGGTCGCAAGGCGTCCACCGACGCACCGTGGCGTGGCGGAAAGCCGCTGGCGGCGGACGACTCCCTCGCGTGGGAGACGGTCGGACCCAGCGCTGTCGAGTTCGGCCACTACCCGGCTCCGCGCGAGATGACGACCGCGGACATCGACAAGGTCGTCGACGACTTCCGCTCCGCCGCGGTACGCGCGCTGGCCGCCGGTTTCGACGTGGCCGAGGTGCACGCGGCGCACGGTTACCTGCTGCACCAGTTCCTGTCCCCGGCCAGCAACCACCGGACCGACGAGTACGGCGGCAGCTTCGAGGGTCGTGTCCGCCTGACCCTGCGCGTGGTCGACGCGATCCGCGAGGTGTGGCCGGCCGACAAGCCCGTCTTCGTGCGCGTGTCCGCGACCGACTGGACCGGCGATGAGCGCGGCGTCGACTCCGAGGCCTGGACGCCCGACCAGACCGTTCTGCTCACCCAGCAGCTCGAGGATCACGGTGTCGACCTCGTCGACGTCTCCACGGGTGGCAACGTCGCGAAGGCGTCCATCCCCGTCGAACCCGGCTACCAGGTGCCGTTCGCCCGGCGCATCCAGAGCGAGACGCGCATCCCCGCGGCCGCTGTCGGACTGATCACCGAGCCCAAGCAGGCCGAGGACATCATCGGGTCCGGCGAGGCCGTGGCCGTGTTCCTGGCGCGCGAACTGCTGCGCGACCCCTACTGGGCCCGTCGTGCGGCACGCGAGCTCGGCGCGGACATCACCCCGGCCACACCTCCGCAGTACGAGCGGGCGTTCTGAGTCAGCGCTCGCGCGAGAACGACCATATGACCGCGGCCACAAGCTCGAGGGCGAGTCGCGCGGGTACCGGGTTGGCCGGCTCGATCATCGCCTGGGCCATCGCTCCTTCGTAGGCGGCGACGACACCCCGACCGAGGGTGTCGTCGTCCACCGCCACCTCGCGCCCGTGGGTCGCGAGACCGTGAACGATCATGGGACGCAGGGCGTCACGGAGCGCGGCCCGGTGCCCGGTCACCACGGCCGCCAGCCCCGGGTTCCGCGCCGCGTGGGCGCCGAACTCCGCCATGAGTACGTGCCACGACACGTCGCCGACCAGTCCGCTCAGCGCTGCCACGACGATCTCCTCGAAGGACCGCCCGTCGGACGCGTCGTACTCCAGGGCGTCGACCACTCCGCGTACCCGCGTGATCAGTCCCGACGCCTGTCGCGTCCACAGTTCGAGAAAGACCTCGTCCATCGACGAGAAGTTCGAGTAGAACGCTCCGCGAGTGAATCCCGCTCGCTCGCAGATCTGTTCCGGGGTCGATCGCCCGAAACCCCGTTCGACGAACACCTCGAGGGCGCCGTCCAGCACTCGCTCGCGAGTCTGTGCTCTGCTGCGAGTGGCGGTCCTGCCTGTTCTCGCGGTCACGTTGCCTGAAGTCGCCGCCATGATGCACTATCGTATCGAACGAGACGATACAGATGTGTATCGGTCACCGAGAACTTGCCGACGGAAGGCCCGCCATGTCCCCCGAAGCCGCTGCGCCCGCATTCCGGCGCCCCACCACCTGGGTGCTGCCGGTCGTCGCGGTCTCCGTCGTCATGTCGCTGCTCGCGGCGCTGTACCTCGGCGGCATCCTCGACCCCAAGGAGAACCTCCGCCACTTCCCGGTGGCACTGGTGGTCAGCGACGAGGGCGACGTGCTGCCGAACGGTGAGCAGGCGAACCTGGGGCAGCAGATCGGCCAGGGCATCGCGGACGGCATCGACGCGGAGAAGATCGATCTGAAGCAGGTCGGTATCGCGGAGGCGCAGAACCTCCTCGCGAACGGCGACGTCTACGGCGCGATCGTCGTGCCGAGCGACTTCACCAAACGAGTGTCGATCCTGACGCAGGCCTCCGTCGTGGCGGGCGACATCGAGCGACCCATCGTGACGATCATGACCAATCCGCGTGCCGGCACACTCGGTTCCTCCCTCATGACCACCATCGGCGACACGGCGCTCGACTCCGCGAACGGCACTCTGGGAGAACGACTCACGACGCAAGTGACCGAGGCACTGCCCGCGGGCGCCACCCTCTCCGGGGCCGCGGCCCTCACACTGGCTGCGCCGGTCGACATCGTCGTCACTCCCTACGACCCACTTCCGGACGGCACGGGGCTCGGGCTGTCCGCCTTCTACTACGCCCTGCTGCTCGTGCTCGCCGGCTTCACCGGCGCGATGATCGCCAGCGCTCTCGTCGACGGCGCACTCGGCTTCGTGCCGCTCGAGTTCGGCCCCACCTTCCTGCAGCGTCGCCGATCCACCGACAGTCGCCTGCGCGTGCTCGCCGCGAAATGGCTCACGATGGTGGTGATCGGGTTCGTGGTGTCCGGTCTCTACGTCGCGATCGCGACCGCACTGGGCATGCCGATCCCGAATGCGCTGGGCCTGTGGCTCTTCGGAGTGCTGGCGATCTCGGCCGTCGGGATCACCGCGGTGTCGGTGCTGTCGATCTTCGGCACTCCGGGGCTGATCCTCAACCTCGTCGTCTTCGTGATCCTGGGCCTGCCGTCCGCCGGCGCCACCATCCCGATCCAGGCGTCACCTGCGCTCTTCGGGTGGCTCGCGCAATTCGAACCGATGCATCAGGTGTATCTCGCCGTGCGCTCGATCCTCTACTTCGACTCACGCTGGAACTCCGGTCTCGCCCACGGACTCGGCATGACGCTGCTCGGGCTCGTCATCGGCCTGGTCCTCGGCGCGCTGGTGATCGCGATCTACGACCGCAAGGGATACGACCGGACGCCCGCGGTCACCGGGTCACCCGGCGACGAACCCGAGGGACTTGTCGACGACGTTGCGCAGCGGTCGGCCGGCCGCGAATAGTTCGGCATTCTCGGCGAAACCGGAGTAGAGCCGGTCGCGCCACCCCACGGTGTCACCGCTCATGTGTGCGGTCAGCAGCACGTGGTCGAGGGTCCACAGCACGTGCTCGGGTGGCAGCGGCTCGGTGTCGAACACGTCGAGGGCAGCTCCCCCGACGTGGCCGCTGCGCAGAGCGTCGACCAGCGCGTCGGTGTCGAGCAGTTCGCCACGACCCACGTTGATCACGCGCACCCCGGGATCGGCCGCCGCGAGCACGTCGCGGCCGACCATGCCCCGTGTCGACGGGTGTCAGCGGTGCGATGAGAACGAGGTAGTCGGCGCCGGGTACCACCGACGCGAGATCCGAACTGGCGTGGACGGTTCCGAAATCCGCATCACCCGTGCGAGCCGTCCGTCCGACCCCGGCGACGTCCATACCGACGGCACGCAACATGCGCGCCGTAGCCCGGCCGATACTGCCCGTGCCGATCACCAGAGCTCGACGCCCCGCGATGTTCTCGGTCTCCCGGCGCAACCATCGCGCCTGTCGGCCGAGTTCGACGGTGCCGCGCACGTCCTTCGCCAGAGCGAGCACGGACGCGAGCACGAACTCGGCGATCGGCACGTCGAACACCCCGCGCGCGTTGGTCACCACGACGTCGGACGCCGCGAGGTCGTCGAACAACAGCTTGTCCACCCCTGCTGCGGCGACGTGCACCCATTCGAGTGCGGAGCAGCGCGACCACTGGTCCCGGAGCGCCGACGAGAAGAAGTCCCACAGCAGGACCGCCTGCGCGCCGTCGACCGCATCGCCGAACGTGTCGGCGGTGGCATGCCGCACCTCGTACGAGGTGTCGAGTTCCTGCACCCGGTCGGGAAGGAGTCCGTCGTGCAGGACGGTGAGGATCGGCCTCGCTCCGCCGTTCGTGCGGGAGGGGCTCACGGTCGCTGCTCCGTCATCAGTCGAGCGTAGGCCCGAGAGAGGCGAGCGACCTCGAGTAGGTCCACGGACTCGTCGGGCTGATGGGCCTGCGCCTCGAGATCACCGGGACCCAGCACGATGGTGGGCACTCCGAGGTCACGAGCGACGAACCCCCCGTCGCAGGACGCCGTCCACACCGCGGTCGACGGGTCCGGCGCACCCGTGGAGCGCAGCGCCGCCAGCGCCGACTCGACGAGCGGGCTCGACTCGTCGGTGAGGAATCCCGGCATCTCCATCTCGACGTACGCGTCGACGTCCAGATCCGTGACGAGGCCGGCCCGGCGGAGCAGGTCCGCGACGACGGCGTCCACGTCGTCGTCCGGCAGCAGGCGGCGATCGATCTCCAGCCGGCAGCGGCCCGCGACGATCGACGGTCCGGTCCCACCGTCGATCCGGCCGACGTTCCACGACGCGGCGCCGAGCACCGGGTGCGGCACGGTGGCCAGTTCCGCGTGCAGCCCGTCGATCTCGCCCACGAGGCGGGCCGCCGCGACCACGGCACTGCGACCGTTCTCGGGCCGGCCGGCATGCGCGCTCCGACCGGTGACGGTGAGCACGATGTTCGCCGCTCCGCGGCACCCGACGATCACGGTGCCGGCCGTGGGTTCCGCCACGACGCATCCCGTGAAGGCCGGAGGCCGGCCGCCATCGACCGTGAAGGCCGGAGGCCGGCAGGTCTGGTCGGGACGGTCGGACACCCATGCCCGGATGCCCAGGCCCGTGTCCTCCTCGTCCACCACGCAGGCGAGTGTCACGGTGCGCGCCGGGACCACACCGCGCCGGGCCAGTGACCCCATCGCGGCGAGTACAGCGGCGAGACCACCTTTCATGTCGCAGGCGCCGCGTCCCACGATCCGACCGTCGTGCACCCGCGAGCGGAACGGGTCCCCGGTCCAGCCCTCCCCGGCGGGCACCACGTCCGAGTGCCCGAGGAACAGCAGGCCCGGGCCGGGCTCGCCGGGAAGGACCACCACGACGTTCGGCCGCCCCGGCGACGCGTCGGTGACGACGGTCTGCAGACCGAGACTCTCTGCGATGCGGCAGATCTCGGCCACCACGGCGGACTCGTCGGGACCGGCGTCGATCAGCGCTCTCGTGATCCGCTCGACCGTCGCGACGTTGGTCGACGCGCGATCCTGCTGAAGATCGGCCGCCGTCACAGTTCGGCTCGGGCCGCGTCCAGCGCACCCGCCAACCGCTGCACCCCGACGTCGATGCGCTCGGGGGTCGAGGACGCGAAGCACAGTCGCATCGCATCGCCGAAGAGGCCGTTCGCGGACAGCGCCGGACCCGGGATGAAGGCGACACCGTGCGCGAGTGCGATCTCGAACAGCCGCCGCGTGTCCACTGCGGCATCGTCACCCACCAGCGTGACCCACAGGAAGAAGCCGCCCTCGGGATCGGTGGTGCGCACCCTCCCACCGAGGTGCCGCTCCAGGCTCGTCTGCATCGCGATCTTGCGGGGCAGGTAGATGTCCGCGAGGGACGCCAGGTGCTCGGTGAGCAGTCCCTGTCGCAGGAACTCGGCCACGATCCGCTGGTTCGGCACGTTGGTGCACGTGTCCATCGCCTGCTTCGCGTTGATGATCAACCGGCGAGCGGCGGGGTCCGCGTCCACCCACCCGACGCGCAGACCCGGGGCGATGAGCTTCGAGAACGTGCGCACGGAGAACACGAGCGGGTCGTCGGGAGCGAGCGCTCGCAGGCTCGGAACCGGATCTCCCTGGAAGCGGAGGTGGCCGTAGGGGTCGTCGTCGAGCACCACGGCGCCCCACTCGCGGGCGAGTTCCAGGAGCGCCAGTCGGCGCGGCAGCGACATGGTCGTCCCGGACGGATTCTGGAACGTCGGGATGGTGTAGATCATCGTGGGCAGTCGGCCCGCGCGGGCGACCGACTCGGGAAGCGCCTCGACGATCAGCCCGTCGGAATCCATCGGCGCCTCGAGGATGCCGCCACCGTAGCTGAGCACGGTCGCGGTGCCGTTCGTGTAGGTCGGACTCTCGACGATCACCAGATCGCCGGGGTCGACGAACAGCGTGCACGCGAGATCGAGCCCCTGCATGCCACCCGACGTGATGACCAACCGTTCGGGAGACGTCGGTTCACCGAAGGCGTCGCAGAAGGCCACCAGCTGCTCGATCAGAGCCGGATCACCCTCCGTCGCACCGTAGTCGAAGGCATCTGCGGTCAGGACTCGGCCCGCGATCTCCGCCATCGCCGCGTGCGGAACCGCCTCGGCGGCGGGCGATCCCATGGCGAAGCGCACGATGTCGTGTTTCTGCGCGGCGAGCAGCGAGGTCGACGAGTCGATCATCGACCCGACGAGGTGATCGGTGCGCATCGCCCACGGAAGCGTGGTCGTCTCGTACGTCTGTGCGTGCATGTCCGTCACTCCTTGACTGTCAGGCATCGCGGGTAGGCGGTGAAGGTGTCGATACCGGTGTCGGTGACCACCACGGACTCGGACACCTCGTATCCGTAACCGTCGAGCCACATACCGCCGATGACATGGAACGTCATGTTGCGCTGCAGGATCGTGGCGTCGTCGCTGCGCAGGCTGATGGTGCGCTCGCCCCAGTCCGGCGCGTACGCGATGCCGATCGAGTACCCGATGCGGGAAGGCTTGTGAAATCCCGCCCGGCCCAGTTCACGGTTCCACGTCGCCGCGAGGTCACTGGTCTGCACTCCGGGCCTCATCTCCGCGAGCACGGCTCCGAGTGCGTCGTCGGTGGCGGCGGCGAGACCGGCCATGCGCGGGTCCGGTCGCCCGAGCGAGACCGTCCGCGCCATCGGGACGTGGTAGCGGCGGAACACCCCGGTCAGTTCCACCACGGTCGACTCCCCGTCCCGGAACGGCCGGTCGGTCCAGGTGAGATGCGGGGTGTCCGCACCCTCACCGGTGGGCAGCATCGGAACGATGGCCGGGTGGTCGCCGCCGAAGTCGTCCGTGCCGCGTACCTGCGCCGCGGAGATCGCCGCGGCGGCGTCACACTGGCGCACACCGACGGCGATCGCGTCCATCGCGGTCGCCATGGCGCTCTCGCAGATCGCCGCCGCCCCGCGCATCAGCTCGATCTCGGTGTCCGACTTCACCGACCGCACCCAGTTCACCAGTTCCCGCGAATCGACGAACCGGTACTCCGGCAGGCACTTCACGAGCGCTTCGAACGCCTTGGGGCTGAAGTAGTAGGAGTCCATCTCGAGCCCCACCTGGCCGTGCTCGAAGTTCGAGACCAGGCTCAGTCCGCGCAGCGTGTCGGCCACCCAGACGAAGGGATGGGTGTCCGGCCGTTGCACCAGGGTCTCCGGATAGCCGAACACCTGGTCGTCGGGAAGCCACGACGTGCGTGAGGCGCCGTGCGCGTCCATGGCGCGGGCGAAGAACAGCATGTCGCCCTCGGCCGGCACGAAGAGCACCTGCGGGGTGTAGAACGACAGGGCGTTGTAGGCCGTCAGATAGTAGATGTTCGACGGATCGGTGATCATGAGCGCCGCGAGACCCCGCTCGGCCATGACGGCACGCACGGCAGCGAGGCGGGAGCTGTGTTCGGCCGTACTGATCGTGTCGATCATGCTGTACCCCTGACAGTTTCGAGGTTATCCGGGTTCCTGGAGCGAGCGTAGGTGCTCGCACCCACGGGCGCAGCGCGAGTGACTACGCGGTCTCCGCCGACTCACGTAGCGACGCCGTCAGATCGTGCACGGCGGTGTCCATGTGTTCGCGCAGAGCAGGTTCGAGCCGGGCCCAGTCCTGCGCTCGCAGCAGATCGACGAGCAGCGTGTGCTCCTCGATCAACGCGTCGGGCCGGTGGTACGCGGTCTCGAGGTTGGCCATGCAGATGCGGGCCTCGGCGGCGAGCGTCGCGTACATCCGGCCCATCCGGCTGTTGCCCGTCGCCGCGACCAGTGCGGTGTGGAACGCGAGATCCCGCTCCGCCACCGACCGCCAGTCGCCCCGGCCGATGGCCGGCTGCATCTCGACCACGATGCGCGACAACGCGTCCGCGACGCGTCCGGAGTCACCACGCCGCAGAACGGTGAACGCGGCACCGATCTCGATGGCCGCGCGCGCCTGGTAGATCTCGGCGACGTCGGACTCACCCAGCTCGACGACGAAGACGCCGCGATTGCGGAAGGAGACGAGCAGCCCCTCCTGACTCAGCCGCTGCAGCGCCTCGCGAACGGGTCCGCGGGAGACGGCGAGTTCGGTCGCGACCGTCGCCTCGTGGACCTGCTCCCCCGGTGCGAACGATCCGTCGATGATGCGCTCGCGCAACTGGTCCGCGATGACGATCGACGTGGTGCGGGCGTCGAGAGGCGTCAGCCGTCGAGTGGCCGTCACAGCGTCCGCCCCGGCCGACGCGGCACGGCGAAGTACTTCACCTCGAGGAACTCGTCGATGCCGAGACGCCCGCCCTCACGTCCCAGTCCGGACTGCTTGACCCCGCCGAAGGGTGCCGCGGGGTTGGACACCAGCCCGGTGTTGA
Source organism: Rhodococcus sp. SORGH_AS_0301 (assembly GCF_030818285.1). Taxonomy (NCBI): domain Bacteria; kingdom Bacillati; phylum Actinomycetota; class Actinomycetes; order Mycobacteriales; family Nocardiaceae; genus Rhodococcus; species Rhodococcus sp. SORGH_AS_0301. Next base: position 1,059,361 of record NZ_JAUTAC010000002.1, on the reverse strand, counting down.
GACCGACCATGCCCACCTCGAGACGCTCGCCCAGATCGAAGGCCCGGTCGACGTCACGAGTGAACACGTAGCCCACGAGACCCCACTCGGTGTCGTTGGCGATGCGCACCACCTCGTCCTCGTCGTCGAAGGTGATGATCGCGGCGACCGGCCCGAAGATCTCGGTGTGCACGATCTCGGCGTCGGGTGGAACGTCCACCAGCACCGTCGGAGGGTAGAAGTATCCCGGCCCCTCCGGCGTGGCACCGCCGGTCAGGACTCGCGCCCCGCGTCTCACCGCGTCGTCGACGAGGCGCTGCACCTTCGCGCGGCCCTCCTCATCGATCAGCGGGCCGACCCGGACACCCTCGTGCGCACCGTCTCCCACGGTCAGCTCGGCCATCCGCGCGGTCAGCTGCTCCGCGAAGGTGTCGACGACGGACCGATGGACGAACAACCGGTTGGCGACGGTGCAGGCCTCCCCCATGTTGCGCATCTTGGCGATCATGGCTCCGTCGAGCGCCGTCCCCAGATCGGCGTCCGCACAGACGACGAGGGGCGCGTTCCCGCCCAGTTCCATCGACGTCCGCATGACGGTGGACGCCGCCTGGCCGAGCAACAGCCTGCCGACGGCGGTGGAGCCCGTGAAACTCAGCTTCCGAGCCACACCGCTGCGCAACCACGGTTCGACGACGCCACCCGCGTCCGAGGTCGTGACGATGTTGAGGATGCCGTCCGGCAGTCCGGCCTCCTGAAAGATGCGGGCCAGAGCGAGCGAGGTGAGCGGTGTCTGTTCGGCCGGCTTGAACACCATGGTGCATCCGGCGGCCACAGCGGGCCCGATCTTGCGGGCACCCATGGCAAGCGGAAAGTTCCAGGGCGTCACCAGCACACACGGTCCCACCGGTACTCGTGTGACCACCATGCGCGTCGACCCGTCGCCGGTCAGGGTGTGATCGCCGGCGATGCGGACGGCCTCCTCGGAGAACCAGCGAAGGAACTCGGCTGCGTAGGCGACCTCGCCGCGCGCCTCGGCGAGCGGCTTGCCCATCTCGGCGGTCATCACGGCGGCGAGGTCCTCCGTCCGCTCGACCACGAGGTCGAACGCACGGCGCAGCACGACGCTCCGCTCCCGCGGCGACGTCGCCGCCCACGCAGACTGGGCGGCGCTCGCGGCATCGAGCGCCAGAGCGGCGTCGGCGGGCCCCCCGTCGGCGACGCGCGCGATGGTCTCGCCGGTGGCAGGGTTCTCGACGTCGAACGTGCGGCCGTCCACCGCGTCCCGCCATCGACCACCGATCAGAATGCTGCGATCGGCCACCGGCACGGGTCGGTCGACCGTCGTCGTCACGACCGAACTCCCAGCGCCGCGTCGCACGCCTCCGCGATGCGCTCGATTCCCAGCTCGACCTCCTCCCGCGTCACCACGAGGGGCGGGATGATGCGCACCACGTTGCCCAGCGCACCGCACGTCAACAACAGGAGATCGCGGTCCAGAGCTGCCTTCTGCAGAGCGAGCGCGGCGCCCGGATCGGCGTCCCCGGCGTCGTCGACGAACTCGAATGCCGCCATCAGACCGAGCCCGCGGGCATCTCCGATCTCGTCGTGCCGAGCCGCGATCTCACGCAGTCCACCGAGAAGCTGCTCCCCGCGCAGACGGGCGTTCTCCACCAGGCCCTCGTCCTCGACCACGTCGAGCGTGGCGACGGCGGCCGCCGCGGCCACCGCGTTCCCGCCGTAGGTGCCGCCCTGCGATCCCGGCAGGGCGGTACTCATGAGGGCGGTCGAGGCGGCGATCGCGGAGATCGGGAAGCCGCTGGCGAGACCCTTGGCCGTGATGAGAACGTCCGGGGTGGAATCGGAGAACTGGTGACCCCAGAACTTCCCCGTGCGGCCCACTCCCGCCTGGACCTCGTCCACGATGAGCACGATGCCGTGCCGATCGGCTCGCTCTCGGAGTCCGTCCAGGAACGCCGGCGGGGTGGGAAGGTAACCACCGTCGCCCAGGACCGGCTCGATGATGAACGCCGCGGTGTCGGCGACGGCGGACACGGTCTGCAGCAGGTAGTCGAGCTCGCGCAAGGCGAAGGTCACCGCGGTGTCGAGGTCCCAGCCGTACCGGAACGCGTACGGGAACGGCGCGATGTGGACGCCGCCCATCATCGGAGCGAAGCCGGACCGGAACTTGGTCCCGGCTGTGGTGAGTGTCGCCGCGGCGACGGTGCGACCGTGGAAGCCGCCGTGGAACGCGATGATGTTCGGGCGGCCGGTGGCCATGCGCGCCAGACGAATCGACGCCTCGACGGCCTCGGACCCCGAGTTGGCGTAGAACACGCTGTCCAGGCCGACCGGCAGGACGGTGCCGAGCTTCTCGGTCAACTCGAGCAGAGGCGTGTGCATGACGGTCGTGTACTGCGCGTGGATGATCTTGCCGACCTGCTCGCGCGCCGCCGCGACCACGCGCGGATGGCAGTGTCCGGTGCTGGTCACGCCGATACCCGTGGTGAAGTCGAGGTAGCGGCGCCCGTCGGTCCCGGTGATCCAACTTCCCGACGCGTGATCCACGACGATGGGTGTGGCCTGCTTCAGGGCGGGCGACAGCCGAGCGGTGTGAGCACTGGTGGAGGCGTCGGCTGTTCGAGGCACGAATGCTGCTGCAGTCATGCCCTCACTGTCGAGGACGATCGTCCGATTGTCAACAATCTGCAATCAGCCGCGCGTCAGCAGCCTTCCCTGCGGTGGACCGTCGAAATCGATGCGTCGTCCGGCGAGCCAGGTCGAGCGCACACAGCCCGTCACCGTGCGGTCGTCGTACGCACTCACCGGATTCCTGTGCCTCAGTTCCTCCGCGTGCACGACGAACTCTTGGTCCGGTGCGAACACCGCCAGGTCGGCGTCCTTGCCCACCGCGATCGCGCCCTTGCTCTCCAGTCCGACCTGAGCAGCCGTCGCCGCGGACATCCACCCGACGACGTCGGCGAGAGAGTGCCCACGCCGACGGGCCTCGGACCACACGGCGGCCAAGGACACCTGCAGCGAGGCGATGCCGCCCCACGCGACACCGAAGTCGCCGATGTCGAACCGCTTGAGCTCCGTGGTGCACGGCGAGTGATCGGTGACCACCGTGTCGATCACGCCGTCGGACAACGCCTGCCACAACGCGTCCCGGTTGTCGGCCTCCCTGATGGGCGGGCAGCACTTGAACTGGGTCGCCCCGTCCGCGATCTCCTCCGCCGCGAACGACAGGTAGTGCGGGCAGGTCTCGGCAGTGATCCGCACACCGTCCTTCTTCGCCGCCGCCACGAGCGGCACGGCGTCGGCACTCGACAGGTGCAGGATGTGGACGCGGCATCCCGTCCGCCGCGACGCGGCGATCACGTCGGCGATGGCCGTGTTCTCCGCGGCGCGCGGTCGCGACGCCAGGAAACCTGCGTAGTCCCGGCCGCCGGCGTTCTCGGAGTCGGCGATGATCTGCGCGTCCTCGGCGTGCACGATGAGCAGTCCGTCGAACGAGGCGATCTCCCGCATCGCCTCCTCGAGCTCGTCGGGCGAGAGAGGCGGGAACTCGTCGACACCCGAGTGCAGCAGGAAGCACTTGAAGCCGAAGACACCGGCCTCGTGCATCGCGCGCAGGTCCGGGACGTTGCCGGGTACGGCGCCACCCCAGAAGCCGACGTCGATGCGAGCCTCGGGCTCGGCCACCGCTCGTTTGACGTCGAGTGCGTCGGTGGAGACCGTCGACGGAATACTGTTGAGCGGCATGTCGATCAGGGTCGTGATGCCCCCGGCGGCCGCGGCGGCCGTCGCACTCGCGAAACCCTCCCACTCGGTGCGACCGGGCTCGTTCACGTGCACGTGGGTGTCCACCAGGCCCGGGAGCAGTACCTCGTCGTCGGCCAGGTCCACGACGACGTCCGCATCGACCGGATCGTCGTGACCCACGACGGCGACGATGCGGCCGTCCCGCACCCCCACCGTGCACGCCGTCTCGGTACGGGAACCGTCGGCCGCGGTCACGACCGCACGGCGCGCGCGGAACGCGAGATCCCACGCGCTCATGCCGGGGCCTGCTCGGCGAGGAGTGCGCGGTGTTCGGCGGGAAGCCCGTCCCACCAGGCGGCGCGCGCGTCGACGCGGCCACGCTCGTCCGGATCGCCGAACAACCGCAGCCGGGACAGACCCCCGTCCGGGTAGACGTCGAGGCGCAGATGTGTTGCGGCAGGGGCGCCGTCGAGAAGGAACAGGTGCCGCGTGTCGGGCTGGACCGCCGTGCGCGGCAGGACCTCGGCCCACGCGGACGGATCCGCGACGTCGGCGACCCGATCGTCGACGGTGCTCAGTCGCACCCAGCCCGGGGCGTTGCCGACGTAGTACGACGTGTCGACCTCCACGTGCCGCGGCACCCCGGCGACAGCGAGAGCGAACGTCGCGTGGTCGTTTCCGCCGCCTCGCCGACGCGAGTTCTCCCACCCCTCACCCATGTTCCGGGCACGGCCGGGCAGGATGATGTTGGCCGGAGACGCGTAGAACGCGTCCGAGCACTCCACGAGCCGCCCACCGTGTTCCGCCGCCAGCAGATCGACCGTTCCGGTCAGGAACCGCGGGTCGGGCACCACCTCGCCGTGCACCCGCAACCGCGCCACTCCCCCGTCCGGATAGATCGACAACCGGACGTGGGTCCAGCGACGGGTGTCGGTCACGGGATACAGATTCGCCGTGTCGCCGTCGGCCCGCGACTTCTCGACGATGGTGTGCCACTGCACCGTCGACAGTTCCTCGGCCGAGGGGTAGCCCTCGACGGACGCGGCCTCGACCGACACGAACGGCGGATAGTTGCCGCGGAAGAACGCGGTGTCCACGACGACGCCGTGCACGATGCCCGCCGCACCCAGCCGCACGAGAGCCCAGTCGTGCCCGTCGTCGCGTCGGCGGCGGGTCTCCCAGCCGTCGTACACCTTGCCCTTGTGGCCGAACTCCGACGGATCGAAGAACGGCGCCGTCGGCTTGATCAGGTTCTCGCGCTGCGCGAACAACTCGTCGTTGGCGGCGCTCACCGACCCGCCCAGAGCGCGCGAGGCGAGATCGGGAAAGAGGAGGAAGTCAGCAGCGGCGGACACGAATCATGCTCCCGCAGAGACGGTCTCGTCCGGATCGGGAAGCCCGCGGTAGGCACGCCACCCACCGAGATCCGTGATCTCGGTGAGCTCGGCGGACAGCGAGTCGACCAGGCCCGGTCGCAGCACCACGGCCATCACCGACCGTCCGTCGGCGAGCTCGATGACCGAGAGTTCGAGTTCGACGGGCTCCTCCGGCAGGAAGTCGGTGCGGATGTTCTCCATCGGGACGTCGTACAGCTCACCGGCGATGGAGGCGCCACCGGTCTCGGTCAGCAGCAGGCCGGGGAACTCGTCGCGCACCGCGAAGAACCGGTAGTTCGGCGCCGTCCGCACCGAGCCGAGGAAGGTGTGACTGGAGACGTTGTGGTGCAGGTTGCCGCCACGCATGGCGCCTCCGTTGCAGAACAGTTCGGCCATGGTGTGGGTCCGGTCCTCTCGTTCGGTTCACGCTCGTGCGCTGCCAACGTAACCGAGTTCGCGATATATCTTCCGGCCTGCGGAGCGGGTCTACTCTGAGCGACGCCGAACCCCGTTCCCGTCGAACTCCGGAGCTGCCGTGCGCATCCTCGTCGTCAACGTCAACACGACGCGATCCATGACCGAGGCCATCGGTGCGCGCGCCCGCGAGATCGCGTCGCCGGGCACCACCGTGGTCGCGCTGACGCCGGCGTTCGGGGCCGAGTCGGTGGAGGGCAACTACGAGTCGTACCTCGCCGCCGTCGCGGTCATGGAGACCGTCCGCGCGTACGCGGAACCGTTCGACGCCGTCGTGCAGGCCGGCTACGGCGAGCACGGCCGCGAGGGCCTGCAGGAGCTGCTCGACGTTCCCGTCGTCGACATCACCGAGGCCGCGGCGAGCACCGCGATGTTCCTGGGGCGTTCGTACTCGGTGGTGACCACCCTCGATCGCACGGTCCCGCTGATCGAGGACCGACTGCTCGTCGCGGGCCTGCACACCCGCTGCGCGTCGGTCCGCGCCAGCGGCCTCGGGGTGCTCGACCTCGACCGTGATCCCGACGCGGCGGTGCGCGCCGTCGTCGACGAGGCGGAGCGCGCGGTGCGCGACGACCGAGCCGAGGTGATCGTCCTGGGGTGCGGCGGAATGTCCGGTCTCGACGCCGCCGTGCGGGCCAGGGTCGACGTTCCCGTCGTCGACGGGGTGACCGCGGCGATCACCGTCGCCGAGGGGCTGGTCCGGCAGGGTCTCCGCACGTCCAAGGTGCGCACGTTCGCGCCGCCGCGGAGCAAGTCGTTCGTGGACTGGCCGCCCGCTCGTCGAGACGGCTCGGGTGTCCGAACCACCCGTTAGTGTCGTGCACCATGGCCGATCCTGACACCGCACGTCCCCGCATCACCATCGTCGGCAGCATCAACATGGACCTCGTCGCCCGCACCCCCACGCTGCCCGCACCGGGTGAGACGGTCCTCGGCAGCGCGTTCCGCACCTCCCCCGGCGGCAAGGGCGCCAATCAGGCGGTCGCCGCCGCTCGGGCCGGCGCCGAGGTGGTCTTCGTCGGAGCAGTCGGCTCCGACACCTTCGCGCTCGAACTGCGCGAGACCCTCGTCGGGGCCGAGGTCGACGCGTCGCTGCTGCGCGAGGTCGAGGGCGCGAGTGGCGTCGCTGTCATCACGGTCGACGACGCCGCGGAGAACTCCATCGTCGTCGTGGGCGGTGCCAACGAGACCCTGACCGAGCTCACGGCGGAGGAACTGGCTGCCGTCGCCGAAGCCGACGTCCTGCTGTGCCAACTCGAGACGCCCGTCGCGACGGTCGTCGCGGCGGCGCGACACGCGCGGGCCAACGGCACGCTCGTGTTCCTCAATCCGTCACCGGTGCAACCGCTCTCCGACGATCTGCTGGGTCTCGTCGACGTCGCGATCGTCAACCGCGACGAGGAGAAAGCCCTGGGGGTCGACGCACTCGCCCGCATTCCGCACGTGGTCACCACGCTGGGGGCCGACGGTGCCCGCCATCACGGCGCCGACGGCGTCGTCACCGCCCATCCCTCGCCCGCCGTCGAGGCCGTCGACACCACGGGCGCCGGCGACGTCTTCGCCGGCACGCTCGCCGCCGCGTGGCGCGACGGCCCCGCCGCCGCGGTTCGGCGCGCGTGTGCGGCAGGGGCCGTGGCCACCACGCGCGACGGCGCGGGATCCTCGGCTCCCACCGTCACCGAGGTCGACCGGGCCCTCGCCGGGACGCGTGACGCATGAGTACCCGTGAGCGCGCACAGGAGCTGCTGACCGACCTCGCCGGCCCCGATGCCGTTCTCCGTGAGGACCAGTGGACGGCGATCGAGGCGCTCGTCGTCCATCATCGACGCGCACTCGTCGTGCAGCGCACCGGATGGGGAAAGTCGGCCGTGTACTTCATCGCCGCACGCCTGCTGCGCGAGCAGGGGCTCGGACCGACCGTCATCGTGTCGCCTCTGCTCGCGCTCATGCGCAACCAGGTCGCGGCGGCCGAGCGCGCCGGGGTCACCGCCGCCACCATCAACTCGGGCAACGTCACCGAGTGGGACGACGTCCACGCACGCGTCGCGGCCGGTGAACTGGATGTGCTGCTGGTGAGCCCGGAGCGGCTGAACAATCCGGACTTCCGCGATCAGGTGCTGCCCTCGCTCTCCGCGGACGCGGGGCTCGTCGTGGTGGACGAGGCGCACTGCGTCTCCGACTGGGGTCACGACTTCCGGCCGGACTATCGCCGCATCAGGTCGCTCATCGCCGAGTTGCGCGAGGGGGTCCCCGTTCTCGCCACCACGGCCACCGCGAACGATCGGGTGGTCGAGGACGTCGCGGCACAGCTCGGTGTCGGCGGGGCCGACACCACCGTCCTGCGTGGCGGTCTCCAGCGCGAGTCGCTGCACCTGTCCGTGGTCACCATCCCCGATCCGACGGCGCGCATAGCCTGGCTCGCCGACCATCTCGAGACCCTGCCCGGCTCGGGCATCGTCTACTCGCTGACGGTCGCGGGAGCCAACGACCTCGCGGCGCTGCTGCGCGATCGAGGAATGGAGGTGGCCGCCTACACCGGCCAGACCGATCCGACGGAACGCGAAGCGGCGGAACAGGATCTGCTGCAGAACCGTGTGAAGGCGCTCGTCGCGACCTCGGCGTTGGGCATGGGTTTCGACAAACCCGATCTGGGGTTCGTCGTGCACGTGGGTGCACCGTCGTCGCCCATCTCCTACTACCAGCAGGTGGGCCGCGCGGGACGCGCCACGGAGCGCGCCGACGTCGTCCTCCTGCCCGGTCCGGAGGACCGGGAGATCTGGAGCTACTTCGCGTCCGTCGCCTTCCCTCGCGAGCACGTCGTACGTCGGGTGCTCGAGGTGCTGGACACCGAGCGCGCCCAGTCCACCCAGGCTCTCGAACCGCTCGTCGAGCTCGGACGCACTCGGCTCGAGATGGTGCTCAAGGTCCTCGACGTCGACGGTGCCGTCCGGCGGGTCAAGGGGGGTTGGCTCGGCACCGGGGAACACTGGCACTACGACCGGGAGCGCTACGAACGACTCGACGAGGCACGGCTGTCCGAGCAGCGCGCGATGATCGAGTACCAGAGCACCGACGAGTGCCGGATGGCGTTCCTGCGCCGGCAACTCGACGATCCGTCCCTCACCGGGGATGCGGAGGCGGACCGGTGCGGGCGCTGCGACAACTGCACCGGGCAGCACCTCTCCGCGGACGTGTCGGCCGATCACGTGGAGTCGACCCGGCGGCGTCTCGATCGACCCGGGCTGGACCTCGCCGTCCGCAAGCAGTGGCCGACAGGACTGAAGAAGGTCGGCGTCGAGCTGTCGGGGAAGGTCAGCGACGGCCCGGAGACCGGCCGCATCCTCGGCCGCCTCACCGACCCGGTGTGGGGACCACGCCTGCGCGCGCTGACGGACGGCGAGGACGGTCCGGCACCCGACGGGCTGGAGGCCGCGTGCATCAAGGTCCTCGCAGAGTGGACGTGGGACGAGCGGCCCACCGGGCTGATGGTCATGGAGAGCGACTCCCGACCGGCGCTGTTGAACGACCTCGGGGAGCGTCTGGCGAGGGTCGGCAGGCTGGAGCCACTGGGCGTTCTGCACCGTCGGCCCGATGCCCGGCCCGTCTCGGGCGCGAACTCCGCGTTCCGCGTCGCCTCATTGGTGGACGCCTTCGAGGCACCCGATCTGACGGCGCATCGCGGACCCGTCCTGCTGCTCGATCTCTCCACCGACACCGGGTGGACGCTCACCATGGCGGCGCGAGCGCTCCGGCAGGCGGGGGCCGATGCGGTGCTTCCGTTCGCGTTGATCGGTCGCGGGTAGGCCGGAGGCCGGCCGCGGGTGGTCGGGTAGGCCGGGGACGGGCGGGTAGGCCGAGGACGGGCGGGTAGGCCGAGGATGGACAGAGGGGGGGTCTGTCGGCGCGCGACTAGTGTGACGAGGTGACGACAGCTACTCTCGATGCACCAGGTCGGCTCCCCAATCTCCGCCTCCTCTGGACCTTCATCCGCCCGCATCGCCGGTTGTTCCGGTTCGGTCTGCTCCTCGGTCTGCTGGTCACCGCGTCGTCCCTGGCCACTCCGCTGGTCACCAAGCGACTGCTGGACTCCTTCGACGTCCCGGGCGCCACGCGGTCGGCCATCGTCCTGTTGGTCGGGCTCCTCGTCGTGGGGATCATCGTGGGTCTGGCTCAACGCCTGCTCCTGGGAACCATGGCCGAACGCGTCGTGCTCGAGGCGCGATCATCGATGGTGCGGCGGTTCTTCGGCGCCACCATCCCGGCGGTCACCGCTCGTCCCGCGGGCGAGATGCTCACGCGGGTCACGTCCGACACGATGCTGCTCCGCGAGGCGTCGTCCTGGGCGCTGGTCGAGATCGTCAACGGCAGCATCGCGATCGTGGGTGTCATCGTGCTCATGGCGACCCTCGACCTCCCCCTCCTCGGGACGGCTCTGCTCGGCATCGGTCTCATCGGTGTCGCCGCCGGGTTCCTCATGCCGAAGGTGGCTCGCGCTCAACGCAATGCACAGGAGGCGATGGGTCGGCTCGGCGGCATCCTGGAGGGCGCGTTGCGCGCCGTTCGCACGGTCAAGGCCAGTCGGGCGGAGAGTCGTTCGAGCGAGCTGGTCATCGAGGAGGCCCGCGTCTCGGCGTCCTACGGTATCCGGGCAGTGCGTCTCGAGGCCTGGGCGTGGACCATCACCGGTTCCGGGATCCAGCTCACCATCATCGCAGTGCTCGGCGTGGGCGCGTATCGGGTGAGCTCGGGAGCGCTGGCCGTCTCCAGCCTGGTCGCGTTCCTGCTCTACGCGTTCCAGTTGGTGGGCCCGGTCGCCCAGCTCACGCTCTACGTCTCGCAGCTGCAGCGCGGCATCGCCGCCGCGGCCCGCATTCGTGAGGTGCAGGTGATGGACCTCGAGAAGGAGGCGCCCACCGCGGTCGCGGACCTGCCGGCGAGCGCGGAGGTCTCGGCGCTCACCCTCACTCGGGTCACGGCCGGGTACGGCGACGAGGGCGCCGCGGTGAACGCGATCGACATGAGCATTCCGTCGCGCGGCCACACCGCCGTCGTCGGGCCGTCGGGCGCCGGCAAGACGACGCTGTTCTCGTTGATCCTGCGCTTCCTCGAACCGCGGGACGGCGAACTCGCCCTGAACGGTGTCCCGTACTCGGCCTTGTCCCACAGTCAGATCCGCGCGCGCATCGGCTACGTCGAGCAGGCCACACCCACACTGCCGGGCACGATCGCCGACAATCTCCGGCTCACCCACCCGGACGCGACCGACGCCGAGCTGTGGGCGGCACTCGAACGCGTGCGGCTGGCCGAGAAGATCGAGCTGTTGCCGGCCGGTCTCGCCACCGAGTTGCGCGACTCGGCGGTCTCGGGCGGCGAGCGTCAGCGCATCGCGTTGGCCCGTGCCATCGTCCGCCCACCGGACATCCTGCTGTTGGACGAGGCCACCGCGCAGGTGGACGGCATCACCGAGGCCGCCATCCACGACGCCATCCGCGACCTGTCGGTGCACGGTGCCGTGGTGACCATCGCGCACCGCCTGTCGACGGTCATCGACGCGGACACCATCTTCGTGCTCGAGCGCGGACGTGTCCGGTCGAAGGGAACGCACCGCGAGCTGCTCGACACCGACACCCTGTACCGGGATCTCGTCGAGGCGCTACGTATCGCCGTCTGACGCCGCGGCCACCAGCCGTCGGGCCGTCTCGTCGGCCGACGTCGGATCGGTGTCGACGGCGGTGACGCGCACCCCGGTGCCGACCAGGTCGCCGGCGAGTTGCGCGGCGAGCCGATCGATGACGACGGAGGCCAGCGACGACGCGTCCAGCCCCGCGTCGCCTGCGGTCGGCAGGCAGCGCGGAACGAGGATGAGACCGGAGTGCTGGCACACCATGTGCCGTGCGGCCGCCCGCGCGGTGATGAAGTGGGCACGCAGCGCGTCCAGGACCGGACGTTCGAGATCCGCGACCTCGGTGCGATCGAGCCGACGCGCCGACGCTTCGGAGTGGGTCGAACGCGACGCCCGGCCAGGGATGATGACGTCGATCGACACGTCGATGCTCCCGGAACAGGCGGCGACGACGTCCACGTACTCGTCGACGTCGACCTCGTCCAGCACGTCGATGACGGCCGCCTCGGCGTGGCCACCGTCCGCGCGGATGATGTCGACGACGTGCTGCATCTTCGTCCGGGAGCGGCCGGCGAGGTGCACGCGCGCTCCGTCGCGGGCCAGGGCGACGGCCAGCCGGCTCCCGACGACACCGCCGCCCCCGTAGATCAGTGCGTTGGCTCCGTCGAGCAGCACGTCACGCTCCTCCGCCCACCCGGCGCCGACAGGTATTCCTGCCGCGGGATCGTCCGGCCGGTGAACCTAGCGTACGGAGGACGAGACGCTGTCGTCCTCGGTTCGGTCGGCCTCGTCGGCGTCGTTCTCGACAGCCGCATCGGCGCCGTGGTCGTCCGGTTCCGCGTCGTCGATCGTGCGATGCGCGGCGAGGACGGCCACCGATACAGCCACCGTGACCAGTGCGGCGATCACCGACACGAGCGAGGTGACGATGCTTCCGCCCGCGGCGGCGTTCTCCAACGACCGGACCAGTTGGCCGAGGGGGGTGAAGAGTCCGACCGTGTCGGGCAGACCACCGACCCCGCGCACGACCAGCCCGCCGAGCACCACCTGGACGAGCCCGAGGACCCCGAGCACCACTCCGGCACGGACGGCTCCGAGTGCGGTGCGCAGTGCACGCGCCGCAGTGGCCACCGCGGCGACCCAGACTCCGATCAGGACGGTCGAGACCATCGAGCCCGAGAGACTCGCGCCGGTGTCGGCGAACGTCAGGGCCAGCACCATCGTCGACGCGGTGGCCACCGCCCCCAGGACCGCGGCGCGGGCGCGCGGGACGAAGAATCCGACGAGCGCTGCTGCGACCAGGGCGAACGCCGCCGCGAGGTACGGCCACGCGTCCGAGGCGGACCGCACCACGTACGAGGTACCGCCGCCGGCCGGGTCGGGTTCGATCCGCTCGGCTGCCGGCAGTGAGGTGGACGCTTTCTCCACGTTGGTGCGCAGGGTGGAGAACATGGTCTCCATCGGGCCGACTCCCCCGACCAGGCGCGTGGTGCCGTCGACGAGGCGTACCCCGCCGTCGTCGAGCAGGACGAGGCCGTCGCGCAGCTGCGCGGATCCGTCGGTGGCACGCACCATGCCGCCGACGAACTCCGAGGACGGGTCGTCGAGTTGGTACGCCACAGTGCGCGCACCATCGCGCAGCGTCTGCAGGTCGGTCATCACCCCGGCGTTCAGTCCCTGGGTGCGCAGCAGGTCGAGGACCGGCCGCAGCTGATCCGCGGACGCGGCGGCGCCCGGATCGGTGGACGCGGCGAGCGAGTCGAGAGTCTGCTGCACGATCAGTTCGATCTGGCCCTGCGCGGCTCCGACGCCGGTGAGCGCACCCACCACGCGATCGACTCCTCCGCTCACCTGCGACGAGCCGTCACCGAGCTGCCAGAGGCCGGCTCGGAGCTGGGTCATGCCGTCGGCGAGTTCGGCCGAGCCGTCGCGGGCCTGGTGCAGGCCGTCGGACATCTGGTGAGCGCCGTCGTCCAGCTCCACGCTGCCGTCGGACAGCTCGGCCATACCGCCACTCAGGATCTGCAGCGGCAGGACCGTGTTGGTCAGGGCGGCCCGACTCGACGCGAGCGGGTCCGTCGTGGACCCGCCCGCAGTGGCGGCGACGGAAACGGTGCCGGTGGTGGCGGGGCGATCGGTCTGCGAGACCCAGAACACTCCGGCCGCCACGGTGGGGAGCAGAACGGCGAGCACCATCGCGACGGGGGTCGAGCTGGCTGCACCGACACGTGCAGCGGCGCCTCGCAGTCGGGCGGGCCGGGGAAGTCTGACCGTGGGAGTCATAGTGTGCCGGACATTAGCCATCACCGAACGGGAACGGTGGGTGCCTCGCCGGGCTCTGACCTTTTATTTCACCGTCGTCGAGACCATTCAGTCTTGATCACCCTGTTCACACTGGTCACAGCAGCCCCACGCCGCGGTGCCGCTGCAAGGGTTCTCGCGCCTCCCGCGGGCCGCGGCAGGCCCCCGAGTCGCCGGCGAACGCATCGTCGTGTGACCACACTCACAAGGGGCGAACGTACTGGCGATAGGCGTGCCATTCTCGTGCCTGACGACGAGGGCGCCTGACATGTCCGGTCAGCCTTGTTACGTTCGTCTGCAATATGACGCCAGTGTTACAGAGAGCCGCCCCGACCGACGACATCGATTTCTCGTTCCGCCCACCACGCGTGGCCGACGGGACGCGATTGTGGGAGATCGCGAGGGACTCCCGAGTACTGGACGTCAATTCCAGTTACTCGTACGTGCTGTGGTGCCGCGATTTCTCCGACACCTCGATCGTGGCAGTGGACGCCGACGACCGTCCGGTCGGCTTCGTCACCGGATACATCCGTCCCGACGCCGACGACACCCTGTTCGTCTGGCAGGTGGCGGTCGACTCCGACCAGCGCGGGCACGGCCTGGCCGTGCGCATGCTGCAGGGCCTCGTCGACCGCACCACCCCACGCGGAGCACGCCTCCTCGAGACCACCATCAGCCCCGACAACGACGCGTCGATCGCCCTCTTCACATCTTTGGCGCGACGACGCGACACCACCATCACCCGACGAGATCTGTTCGCAGCGAAGGACTTTCCCGACAGCCACGAGCCGGAGGACCTCTACACGGTCGGCCCGTTCGACGGCACGCTCGCCGACACTTCCGACGACCACACCCGGAGGACCTCGATGACCACCAGCATCACCCCGACCGACACCACCACCGACATCTTCGAGGCCCGCGAGTCGCAGGTCCGTAGCTACAGCCGACAGTGGCCCGCAGTGTTCGACACCGCGCAGGGTTCGTGGATCACCGACGAGAACGGCCGTCGCTACCTCGACTTCTTCGCCGGAGCCGGTGCGCTCAATTACGGCCACAACAATCCCGTGCTCAAGCAGGCACTGGTCGACTACTTCATGCGGGACGGCATCACGCACGGTCTCGACATGTCCACCGTCGCGAAGCGTGAATTCCTCGAGTCGTTCACCACGCGCATTCTCGAGCCCCGCGGGTTGGATTACAAGGTGCAATTCCCCGGACCCACCGGAACGAACACCGTGGAAGCAGCGCTCAAATTGGCGCGAAAGGTCACCGGCCGTTCCTCGGTCATCAACTTCACGAACGCGTTCCACGGCATGACGCTCGGCGCCCTGTCCGTCACCGGCAACTCCATGAAGCGCGCCGGCGCCGGCATCCCGCTGGTCCACGCGACCCCGATGCCGTTCGACAACTACTTCGGCGGTGCCACGGACGATTTCCAGTGGATGGAACGAGTGCTGGACGACTCGGGAAGCGGCATCAACCGCCCCGCGGCCGTCATCGTCGAGACGGTCCAGGGTGAGGGCGGCGTCAACGTCGCCCGTGCCGAGTGGCTGCGCGGGCTCGCAGATCTGCTGAAGCGCCGCGACATCCTGCTCATCGTGGACGACGTGCAGATGGGCGTCGGCCGCACCGGGCCGTTCTTCTCCTTCGAGGACGCCGGCATCGTGCCGGACATCGTCACGCTGTCGAAGTCGATCGGCGGCTACGGCATGCCGATGGCACTGACGCTCATGCGCCCGGAACTCGACGTCTGGGGTCCCGGCGAGCACAACGGCACGTTCCGCGGCAACAGCCCGGCCTTCGTCACCAGCAAGGCCGCGCTCGACCACTACTGGGCCGACGGCGCGTTCGAGGCGTCGATCCTGGCCAAGGGCGAGCGGATCCAGGACGCGTTCATCGATCTCTCGGCCCGCTTCGAGGGTCTGAGCACCCGCGGTCGCGGCATGGTCCAGGGTCTCGTGTTCGACGACGCGGAGAAGGCGTCGAAGGTCACCGCGCTCGCCTACGACAAGGGTCTGCTCGCCGAGACGTCCGGACCCTCCGACGAGGTGGTGAAGCTGCTTCCGCCGCTCACCATCACCGAGGAGGATCTCGATCACGGCCTCGGCATCCTGGCCGACGCCACCGCGACCGTCTGCTCCTGACCGAATCGCGTTCCGCACGTCTGCACAGCACGAGGAGGACCACATGATCGTTCGCACCACCGAGGCCATCACCGGAACCGAGCGCGACATCGCGAGCGAGGACGGCCAGTGGCGGTCCAAGCGGATCGTCCTGGGCGGTGACAAGGTCGGGTTCTCGTTCCACGAGACCACCATCGAGCCGAACACCGTCAACAACTTCCATTACGCCAACCACGTCGAGGCCGTCTGGCTCATCGAGGGCGAGGGCACGCTCACCGACCGCGAGACCGGTGAGACGTACGACCTGGGTCCGGGATCGATGTACCTGCTGAACGGGCACGAGCGTCACACGGTGGAGACGCGGACCCGCATGCGGATGCTGTGCGTGTTCAACCCGCCCGTCGTCGGCAACGAGCGTCACGACGAGAACGGCGTCTACCCGTTGATCGAGGTTCCTGCCTGACGCCACGGGCCGACCGAACACACCCTGCCGCGAGCGACGACACCCTTCAGGATGCCGCGGGGTGTGTTCGCTCTGTGGCAGGTGTGCACATCCCACCCCGCCGCCCCACCCCAGCCGACGCGGCGACCTACTCTGGAGACGTGACCTCGGTTTCCCCACGCTCTCTCGATCGGTCGCCGCGCAGCGCCCTCTCTCTGCAGGACGCGATGGCCGACGGCCGCGTCGTCGCGCTGACCGGTGCCGGGATGTCCACGGACTCGGGAATTCCCGACTACCGGGGCCCGGACTCTCCGCCGCGCAACCCGATGACGTTCCAGCAGTTCATCGGCGACGACGATTTCCGACGTCACTACTGGGCTCGCAACCACGTCGGCTGGCGCCACATGGACGCCACCCGCCCCAACGCCGGGCACCGCGCCCTCGCCGAGCTCGAGCGCGGGGGTACCGTCTCCGGCGTCATCACGCAGAACGTCGACATGCTGCACACCAAGGCCGGCTCCCGCTCGGTGATCGACCTGCACGGTGTGTACGGCCGGGTCCGTTGCCTCGACTGTGATCGCCTCGTCTCCCGCGTGGCTCTCGACGAACGTCTGACCGCTGCCAATCCCGGGTTCATCGAGTCCGTCGTCGGTGCCGACGGCGTCGAGATCGCCCCGGACGCCGACGCGATCATCGAGAGCACCGCCCACTTCCGCATGGTCGGCTGCGAGGTGTGCGGCGGCATCCTCAAACCTGACATCGTCTACTTCGGTGAGAGCGTGCCCAAGCCGCGCGTCCGGAGCGCCTACGACATGGTCGACGCCGCGCGCTCGCTCGTGGTGCTGGGGTCCTCGCTCACCGTCATGTCCGGACTGCGCTTCGTCCGGCACGCGTGGAAGAACGACATCCCGGTGTTCATCGTCAACCGAGGACGCACCCGCGGGGACGAGTTCGCCGCCCAGAAGATCGAGGCCGGCTGCTCCGAGGTCCTGGCGTCCTTTCTGTGACGGACGGCAGGACCGTCGGCGGTGCCCCGTGGGCCGTCGCGGCGATCTTCTTTGTCAACGGTGCGGTGCTCGGTAACTGGGCGCCGCGCCTGCCTGCGATCCGCGATGCTCTCGAACTCGACGCGTCGGTGCTCGGTCTGGCGCTCGCGGGAGTCGGCACCGGCGGCCTTCTCGCCACTCCCCTGGCCGCCGTCGGTATCCGGCGGCTCGGCAGTCACCGAGTCGTCCTGCTCTCCGCGACGGTGCTGTGCCTGGCGTTCGTACTCCCGGCACTCGCCGGGACGTGGTGGGCACTGGCACTCGCTCTCGCCGTCCTGGGCGGGGCCGACGCCGTCATGGACGTGGCGATGAACGCGCAGGGGGTGATCGTCGAGAAGAACCGGCGGCGTTCGCTTCTCAACCGATTCCACGCGGCGTGGAGCGCAGGGGCCGTCACCGGCGGCCTCACGGGCGCCGCCGCGGCCGGGATCGGACTCGCCGTGCTCGTCCACTTCGCTCTCGTCGGTGGGGTCCTGCTGGCGCTCGCGCTGGTGGCTCACCGCTCGCTGGTTCCCGACGGACGCGCCGTGCCCGACACCGTCCCTCGACCGTCCGGCCGAGGGCCACGGCGCGTGTTCTCCGGCGCCCTGGCGTTGCTCGGAGGGCTCGTGTTGGTGTGCGCCCTGGTCGAGGACGTGCCGCAGTCCTGGGGTGCGATCTACTCCACCGATCTCGGGGCCGGGCCGGGACTGGCGGGTCTCACCGTCGTGGCCTTCTCGTCCGCGATGTTCGTCGGACGCCTCGTCGGTGACGCCGTGGTGGACCGCGTCGGACGCCACGCCGTGCTGATGGGCGGCGCACTGCTCATCGCGGCCGCGTTCCTGGCGGCACCCGTGGTGAGCTCGCCCGTGATCGCCTCGGTGATGTTCGCCGTCGCGGGATTCGGTGCGGCACCGATCTTTCCGGCTGCGTTCGGGTTGGCCGGACGACTCCCCGGCATCACCGCGGGCACGGCCCTCACAGTGGTGTCGCTGATCGCCCGGATCGGGGTGCTGCTGGCACCCGTCGCGTTCGGCTCTCTCGCGGAGCTGACCGGCTTCGGCTGGGCGTTGTGGTCGATGGTTGCGGCCGGTGTCGCGGTGGCGCTGCTGGCCCTCGCACTCCGGCGCGTGCTCGCCGCCTCGGCTCCGGCCTGACCGGTCGCTCAGCCCGGGACGAGGTCGTCCGCGTGCACCACGGGGCGTCGGGCCTCGGGGGCGAGATCGCCCGTCGAGCGACCGATCATGCCGGCGAGCTCCGCCGCGTCGTACGCGACGACTCCGCGCGCGACCACGGTGCCGTCGACGCCGTGCAGGGTCACCACGTCGCCGGCGTCGAACGAGCCACTGACCGAGACGATTCCTGCCGACAGCAACGAGCGTCGCCGGCCGATCACCGCGGTGACGGCGCCGTCGTCGAGCGTGAGGGCGCCGGCGGTGTCCGCGGCATGACGAACCCAGAATCGGCGGGCCGACAACCTGTTCGGGCGCGCGGTGAACGTGGTCCCCACCGGTCCACCACTGAGGGCGGAGGCCGCCTCGGACGCCGCCGCCAGCAGGACGGGAACACCCGCGTCCGCTGCCAGGCGGGCCGCGGACAACTTGGACGCCATGCCGCCGGTGCCGAGGGAGCCGCCCGACCCGGCGACGACGCCGTCGAGATCCTCGGGACTCGCGACCTCGCGGACGAAGGTCGCGTCGGGGTCCTTGCGGGGGTCGCCGTCGTAGAGGCCGTCGACGTCGGACAGCAGCAGCAACGCGTCCGCGCCGACGAGGTGCGCGACCAGGGCTGCGAGACGGTCGTTGTCACCGAAGCGGATCTCGGCCGTCGCGACGGTGTCGTTCTCGTTGACGACGGCCACGGCGCCGAGTGAGCGCAGTCGGTCGAAGGTGCGCTGAGCGTTGCGGTGATTCGACCGACGGGCGATGTCGTCCGCAGTCAGCAGCACCTGACCGACGGTCCGACCGTAGCGGCCGAAGGAGGTGCCCCACGCGTGCGCCAGCGCCAACTGGCCGACACTGGCCGCGGCCTGCTTCGTCGCCAGGTCACGAGGCCGCTGCTTGAGACCCAACGGCGCCATACCGGCACCGATCGCTCCGGACGACACGACGACGACGTCGGACCCGGCACGCATCCGCGCCTCGATCGCATCCGCCAACGCGTCCAGTCGGGCGAGGTCGAGTCCGGCCTCCATGCTGGTGAGGGCCGACGACCCGATCTTCACGACGATGCTGCGCGCCGACGCGATGACTTCCCGCGTACTCCCGTGCGGCTGCGTCGCGGTCACTGCTCGTCGCTCTCCAGCCCTCGGCGGACACGGCGGGCGTGCTTGCGCTCGGGCGCGCCGATGCGCTCGACCTGGTCGATGCGCGAGTCGGTACCGCGGCCGGTCATGGTGACGTCGACACCGGCGGGGGTCTGCGGCTCCCACTCGAAGCTGACGTCGCCGATGGTCACGGACGCCCCGGGCTGCGCGCCCTGCTTGACCAGTTCCGCCTCGACACCGAGACGAGCGAGTCGGTCGGCGAGGTAACCGACGGCCTCGTCGTTGTCGAAGGCCGTCTGCATGACCCACCGCTCCGGGCGCTCGCCGCGCACGATGAAGCCGCCCGGCTCGTCAGGATCGGAGATGACGCTGAAGCCCGCCTTGTCGGTGGCGACGGGCCGGATGACCTGCCGACGCGCGACGGCCTTGGGATGATCGATGCGGTACTGCGCGACCAGCTCCGCGAGGGCGAAGGTCAAGGGACGCAGACCTTCCCGGCTCACCGCGGAGATGGCGAAGACGGGCCAGCCGCGGGCCTCGAAGTCCTCGCGCACCATGTCGGCCAGTTCCTGCGCCTCGGGAACGTCCACCTTGTTGAGCACGACGATGCGCGGGCGATCTGCCAACTCGCCCAGGCCGGCGTCGCTCGACAGGGCGGGCGTGTACGCGGCCAGTTCGGCCTCGAGAGCGTCGACGTCGGACACGGGATCACGACCCGGATCGAGGGTCGCGCAGTCGACGACGTGGGCGAGCACGGCACAGCGCTCGAGGTGACGCAGGAAGTCCAGGCCCAGCCCCTTGCCCTGGCTGGCGCCGGGGATGAGGCCGGGGACGTCGGCGACGGTGAACGTGGTGTCGCCGCTCGAGACGACGCCGAGGTTCGGGACCAGTGTCGTGAACGGGTAGTCGGCGATCTTCGGCTTGGCGGCCGAGAGCACGGAGACGAGAGACGACTTTCCGGCGCTCGGGAAGCCCACCAGACCGACGTCGGCCACGGACTTGAGTTCCAGGACCAGGTCGCGCTCGACCCCGTCCTCGCCGAGGAGCGCGAAGCCGGGCGCCTTGCGTGCTCGCGATGCGAGGGCGGCGTTGCCCAGGCCGCCGCGACCGCCGGCCGCCGCGTCGAAACGCGTGCCCTCGCCCACCAGGTCGGCAAGGATCCGGCCGTCGCTGTCGAGAACCATGGTGCCGTCCGGGACACCCAGGATCAGGTCCTCGCCGACGGCGCCGTCGCGATTGCTGCCGGCCCCCTGCGTGCCGTTTCCTGCCTTCGCATGGGAGTGGAAGTGGAAGTCGAGAAGGGTGTGCACGCTCGGATCCACCACGAGGACCACGTCGCCGCCGCGGCCGCCGTTGCCGCCGTCCGGACCACCGAGGGGCTTGAACTTCTCCCGGTGGACGGAGGAGCACCCGTTACCGCCCTTTCCCGCACTGACGTGCAGGGTGACACGGTCGACGAAACGCGACATGGGTGGAGGGTCCTTCCGAAAGGCAGATGATGCTGAACTGCTGAGAGATCGGCGGCCGACAGGGCGCCGAGGGGTGAAACGCCGTCAGGGGCGGACGGAGGACGAGCCCTCCGAACCGCCCCTGACGGGAACGTGCACTGACGTCGCGCGAACGGCCGAAGCCGGACCTCGCGGGCGCCGCAGGAGAATCAGGCCTCCGCGGCGGCCGGGACGATGTTGACGGTCTTGCGGCCACGCTTGGTGCCGAAGAGAACTGCACCCGCCGAGAGGGCGAAGAGCGTGTCGTCGCCGCCACGGCCGACGTTCACACCCGGGTGGAAGTGGGTGCCGCGCTGACGGACGAGGATCTCGCCCGCGCTGACCGACTGTCCGCCGAAGCGCTTGACGCCGAGACGCTGAGCGTTGGAATCGCGACCGTTGCGTGAGCTGGACGCGCCCTTCTTGTGTGCCATGAGAAACCCTCCCGGGGTTGGTGGAGCCGGTGCCGTGATGGACGAGCCCTGGTGGAACGAGCCGTGGTGACGCAGAGACGCCGGATGGAGACCGGTATCAGGACTTACTTGATGCCGGTGACCTTCAGGACGGTCAGCTTCTGCCGGTGTCCCTGACGCTTGTGATACCCGGTCTTGTTCTTGAACTTGTGGATGCGGATCTTCGGGCCCTTGGTGTGCTCGACGACCTCACCGGTGACGGTGATGCCGGCCAGCTTGTCGGCCCCGGTGGTCAGCTCGGACCCGTCGACGACGAGAACAGGAGCAAGCGAGACAGCCGTTCCGGGCGCTCCCTCGATCTTCTCGACCTTGACGAGGTCACCTACAGCGACCTTGTACTGCTTTCCGCCGGTCTTGACGATCGCGTACGTTGCCATCGGAGGGCTACCCCTTGCTTCTTTGATGCGTTCTCACGTCCCTGGTCGGGGACGTGACTGGTCTCGTGGCTGCGGTTCCGCAGCCCCTGCTGGTCACACTCTTGCGCCGGCGAACCGAAGTCCGGGTGGCTGCGCCCGCTCACCTCGCGGAGGACAGGACGGAGCCACGTCGCCGGCAGCGACTGTCCAAGATTACGGTAGAGCCCGTGGCCCGGTCAAACCGCCGGGCCCGGTGCTCGGCCGCAGCTCAGGCCTCGTCGTCCACCGGCGGTCCGGCCGGCCGACCCGCTGCCCGACGGCGCGGACGCCGGACCGGTGCGACGGGCTCCACGGAGGCGCCGCCCCCGACGGTCACTGCAACGGGTTCGGCAGCGCCGCCCTCGTCGCCGCTGTCGGAAGTCGGTGCTGCCGTGGACGTCTCGGGTGCCGAGGGCACCACGATGACCGTGCCGGCGGAGTCCCCGGCCGGCGCGGACGCCGCTCGGGACACCCGACGACTGCGGCGCGGACGCGTCGCGGCGGTGGGTTCGGGAGCGACAGGCTCCGGCGCCGCGGGTTCGGGTGTGGCGGAATCGGGTGTCGACGGCGTGTCCGACGTCTCGGTCACCTCGGCGGCCGAGTCCGATCGGCCGTTGCGGCCGGCGGCGTCGCGCACCGCTGCCACGGCGGCCGTCGCGTCCTCGATCGGATCCGACACGGTGTCCGCCACCTCGGCGACATCGTCCGGATGCAGGTGCGCCGCCATGGCCAGAGCGACGGGATGAGCACGACGCACAGCCGTGTCGCTTCCCGACTCGGACTCGGTGGTCTCGGCCGTCGTCGTCTCGTCGACTCGATTCTCCGAACGGTCCCGGCCGCCGCGCTTGCGACGCGAGCCGCCCTCGGAGGCCTGGCTGTCGGAGCGGGAGTTGTCGGAGCGGGAGGTGGTGTCCGAACGGGAGTTGTCGGACCGCGACCGATCGGAGCGGGAGTGGGAGCGCCCACCCTCGTCCTTGGCCGGCTCGACGGGGAACTGATGCATGATCAGCCCACGCCCGTGGCAGTGCTCGCACGTCGTGGAGAACGCCTCGATGAGACCGGTACCCATGCGCTTGCGCGTCATCTGGACCAGTCCGAGCGACGTCACCTCGGACACCTGGTGCCGTGTGCGATCGCGGCCCAGGGCCTCGGTCAGGCGACGGAGCACCAGGTCGCGGTTGGACTCGAGCACCATGTCGATGAAGTCGACGACGATCATGCCGCCGATGTCGCGCAAGCGCATCTGCCGCACGACCTCCTCGGCCGCCTCAAGGTTGTTCCGGGTGACGGTCTCCTCGAGGTTGCCGCCCTCACCGGTGAACTTGCCGGTGTTGACGTCGACCACGGTCATGGCCTCGGTGCGGTCGATCACCAGCGTGCCGCCGGACGGCAACCACACCTTGCGGTCGAGCGCCTTGGCCAGCTGCTCGTCGATGCGGAAGGCACCGAAGACATCGACGTCCTTGGACGCCGAGGTGTACCGCTCGACGCGGGGCAGCATGTCGGGGGCGACGGTCTCGATGTAGTTCTGCACCGTCGACCAGGCACGGTCGCCCTCGATGACCAGCTTGGAGAAATCCTCGTTGAAGAGATCGCGGACCACCTTGACCAGGAGGTCGGGCTCCTCGTACAGCGTGACCGGAGCCGACGACTTGGACGCCTCGGCACCCGTCGAGCGCTCCGAGACGGTGGCCCACTGCGCCTGCAGACGGGTGACGTCGCGCTCGAGCTCCTCGGCGCTGACGCCCTCAGACGCGGTCCGGATGATGACCCCGGCCTCGGACGGGACGATGTCGCGCAGGATGTCCTTGAGACGCTTGCGCTCGTTGTCGGGCAGCTTTCGGCTGATGCCGGTGGACGAGCCACCGGGCACGTAGACCAGGAAGCGGCCGGCGAGCGAGATCTGCGTGGTCAACCGGGCGCCCTTGTGCCCGACGGGATCCTTGCTGACCTGCACGAGCACCTGGTCACCGGGCTTGAGCGCCTGCTCGATCTTGCGGCTGTTGCCGCCCAGACCGGCGGCGTCCCAGTCGACCTCGCCGGCGTACAGCACACCGTTGCGGCCCTTGCCGATGTCGATGAACGCGGCTTCCATGCTGGGCAGCACGTTCTGCACGCGGCCGAGGTAGACGTTGCCCACGATGGAGCCCGAGGCCGTGCTGGTGACGAAGTGTTCGACGAGAACGCCGTCCTCGAGCACCGCGACCTGGGTCAGGTCCGGGTGCCCGGCCAGCGACTTCTCGCGCACGACCATCGTCCGGTCCACCGACTCGCGGCGCGCGAGGAACTCGGACTCGGTCAGGATCGGCGGACGGCGACGGCCGGCGTCACGACCGTCGCGGCGACGCTGACGCTTCGCCTCGAGCCGGGTCGACCCGGTGATGCCCTGGACCTCGTCCTTGGACTTGGCCGCGCGCTGACGTGGCTCGCGTTCGTGCACCACCGTGTTGGGCGGATCGTCGTCGGTCGTGGTCTCGGC
The DNA here is from genome assembly GCF_030818285.1 of Rhodococcus sp. SORGH_AS_0301. NCBI lineage: Bacteria > Bacillati > Actinomycetota > Actinomycetes > Mycobacteriales > Nocardiaceae > Rhodococcus > Rhodococcus sp. SORGH_AS_0301. The sequence goes on along the minus strand of NZ_JAUTAC010000002.1, from coordinate 1,035,156 downwards.
GTCCGCGCTCTCGCCACCGCTCTTGCGGCGACGACGGCGGCGCCGGCGACGGCTCGCGCTGTCCCCGGTCGAGTCGTCGTCGTTGCCCCCGGAGGCGCCGTCGTTCTCCCCGGAGGCACCGTCGGTGTCCTCCGCGGACGGTTCCGTCTCGCCGGCAGTGGTGTCGCTCGTGCTCGACGCGTCGGTCGAATCGGTGGTCTCGGGCGCGTCCGAGTCGGCGGACGTGTCCGCCCGCGACCCACGACGGCTGCGCGAGCGGCGGCTCGAGGAGCGCTTCGGCGCGTCGTCGCCCTCCGCGGCGTCGTCCGTGTCCGTGGTCTCCGGTTCCGCCGTCGCGTCCTCGGCGGCAGGCGCATCGGAGCGATCCGCGGCGGACTCGTCCGACTCGTCGTCGTCGCCCTGATCGTCGTTCTGGTTGTCGTCGTTCTGGTTGTCGCCGCGTCCGCGTCCACGGCCACGACGGCCACGGCGGCGGCGGCGAGGACCGGACGATCCGTCCTGCTCGTTCGCGTCGTCGTCGGTGCCCTCGTCGGACGCGGAGGCATCGGACGAGGAGGTGTCGGACTCGGTCGCCGTCTCGACGACAGGGGTGGACACGTCGGCAGTGCCGTCGGCCTCGGGTGCGTCCGCTGTCGTGGTCTCGTCGACCTCCGCCTTCTTCGGCGCGGATCGAGCGCGACGTGCCCGCGTCCGAGGAGCCTTGGGCGCCTCGGTGACCTCGGGCTGCAGGAACAGCGGCGCGGTGGCGGGGTCGGCGGACGACGGGGCCGTCGCCTCGGCCGTCTCGATGTTCGTGAAGAGGTCCGGCTCGGTGGGAGACGCCGGACTCTCGTCGGCCGTGGACGCCAAGCTGGTCTCCTCGGCGGCGGGAGGTGCGCTCTCCGCAGCGGGCAGATCTGCCACGTCGGCGGCGTCGAGCGCCGGAGCACCCAGTGCGGAGGCGACGGTCTGCGCGTCGTCACGAACGACGCTGGACTGGACGCTGCGGACGTCGACGCCCATCTCGGCCAGCTGGGCGACGACCTGCTTGCTGGTCACTCCCAGCAGCTTGGCGAGCGCGTGAACGCGGATGCGCTCGGGGAAGGTGGGGGCGCCCTGATCGAGCGGCTCCTGGGGCGGCACGGTGTCGGCCACGTGTTCTCCTCGGGCTCCCGGGCGCGAACATCCACGGTCGAGGTGCCCGATCGGGCGTCGTCCGTCGAATGGCACGCGGCCACGCGGGAGTCATGGTTCGTTCGCGGGATCGGACGATCCGACGAAAAAGCGGGTTCGCACTGCGTCAGGTCGTCGACCGGAACGGTCGGCGACTGTCACCGCACTGCCTGGGCGGATGGCCGATCCGAGCACCTGATCTTCAGCGGGACGCGTCGGCGGTGCGAGAAGGAGACTCGCATCGATGCCTGCGCGTGTTCGCGATGACGGGCTTCGGTCCGTGATTGTCATCCGGTCACGTTCGCGTGGTGCGCGCCGCGACCTAGGCCAGTATCCCACACTCCCCGACCGCCGCGTGCCACTGCGGGGTTCGCGGTGCGGCCCGGCGGTCGGGGGTGGGACTCGAGGTGGAGCGTCAGCCGAGCTCGGGGAACCAGAGCGCGATCTCACGAGCAGCGGACTCGGGCGAGTCGGAGCCGTGGACCAGATTCTTCTGTCCGTCCAGCGCGAGGTCGGCGCGGATGGTGCCGGGCGTCGCCTTGACCACGGGGTCGGTGCCACCGGCGATCTGACGGAAGGCCTCGATGGAACGAGGACCTTCGAGCACCGCCGCGACGAGCGGTCCCGAGGTGATGAACTCGATGAGGTCGGGGAAGAACGGCCGCTCGGCGTGCTCGGCGTAGTGCTTCTCCGCCACCTCGCGGTCCACCGTCAGGAGCTTCAGGGCGAGGAGGTCGAGCCCCTTGCGCTCGATACGGCCGAGGATGTCGCCGACGTAGCGACGTTCGACGCCGTCCGGCTTGATCAGTACGAGAGTGCGTTCGGTCACGAGCGCTGAGCCTAGAGGACCCTCGATCGGCCCCGGAGCACCGGCGTCATTCTCGCTGGCTCGGCAACCGGCCCTCGGCGATGCGCTTGCGGAGATCGCGGCGCAGATACAGCAGGTACACCCACACGGCGAGGAACAGAACGCCCACGACGGCGATCGACGGGTGCGCGAAGAAGCCGAGGATCACCAGGACCTGCAACGCGAGATCGAAGGACAGAGCCCACGACCGACCCTGCAGTCCTGCACCGAGCAACATGACCACGCCCAGCGCGATGATGTACGTCCCACTGATCCACGTGAGTCCACCGCCGACGGTCGCGACGACCGGGAGCGACAGGAAGACGACGATCGCCTCGAGGACGAGGGTGCCGGCGCAGACGCCGCGGAACCCCTTCCACGGATCGCGTGCGGGCGGCGGGACCTGGCCCGCCTCGGGGACTGTCATACCGGGTCCTTCCCGAAGAGAGTGCGTGCCGCACCGGCGGTCACCACGGATCCCGTGACGACGACGCCGGCACCGGAGACGGCCTCACCCTCGTCCGCGACGTCCTCCGCGATGCCGATCGCGATCTCGAGTGCGTCCGGGAGCGTCTCCGCGACGACGACACGCTCGTCGCCGAACTTGGCCACGGCGGCGTCGGCGAGTGCCTCGACGTCGAGCCCGCGCGGGGAGCCGTTGTGGGTCACGACGATCTCGTCGAGTACGGGTTCGAGTGCCTGCAGGATGCCGTCGACGTCCTTGTCCTTCATCACGGACACGACGCCGACGAGCTTGCGGAAGTCGAACTCGGCCGTCAGCGTCGCGGCGAGTGCGGCGGCGCCGTGCGGGTTGTGCGCGGCGTCGACGAAGACCGTCGGTGCGTTGCGCACCCGCTCGAGTCGGCCCGGGTTCACCACCGAGGCGAAACCCTCGCGCACCGTCTCGACGTCGAGTCCGTGGTCGGCACCCGCGCCGAAGAACGCCTCGACCGCCGCGAGGGCCAGCGAGGCGTTGCGCGCCTGGTGTTCACCGTGGAGCGGAAGGAAGATGTCGTCGTACACGCCGCCGAGGCCGCGGAGCTCGAGCTGCTGACCGCCGACCGCGACGCGACGGGCCAGGACCACGAACTCGGACCCGGCGCGGGCCACCGCCGCGTCCATCTCCACGGCACGCCGCAACAGGACGTCGGTGACCTCGGGTTGCTGCTCGTCGAGAACCGCCACCGTGTCGACCGGATCGAGCCGTTCGGGGGCCTTCTTGATGATGCCGGCCTTCTCCTCGGCGATACCGGCCAGATCGGTACCGAGGTACTCGATGTGGTCGATACCGATCGGGGTGATGACGGAGACCTGCGCGTCCACCACGTTGGTGGCGTCCCACCGCCCGCCGAGACCCACCTCGACGACGGCGACGTCGACCGGGGCCTCCGCGAACGCCGCGAACGCCATCGCGGTCACCACCTCGAACTTGCTCATTCTGGGCCCGCCCGCGGCCTCCGACTGCGCGTCGATCATCTCGACGTACGGCAGGATGTCGCGGTACGTGTCGACGTACTGGCGAGGGGTCAGCGGCACCCCGTCGACCGCGATCCGCTCGGTGGCCAACTGCAGGTGGGGGCTGGTGGTGCGACCGGTGCGCCGGTGGAACGCCCGCAGCAGCGACTCGATCATCCGGGTGACCGACGTCTTGCCGTTGGTGCCCGCGACGTGGATGGACGGGTAGCTCGCCTGCGGGGACCCGAGCAGGTCCATCAGCGCACTGATGCGCGTGAGCGACGGCTCGATGGTCGTCTCGCCCCAGCGCTGGTCCAGTTCGGACTCCACCAGCGTGAACTCGGCGAGATCGACCGGCGAGGGTCCCGTCACCCCCTCCGGCCCGGAGTTTCCCGGATAGCTCACGCCGGCCCCATCTCACGCAGACGTGCGGTGATGCGCTCGACGTCCTCGCGGGCGATCTGCTGCCGTGCGCGGATCTTGTCCACGACCGCCTCGGGGGCCTTGCCGATGAAGGCCTCGTTGCCCAGCTTGGCCGTGGTGGCGGCGAGTTCCTTCTCCGCGGCCGCGAGATCCTTCTCGGCGCGCTTGCGCTCGGCCGCCACGTCGACGGTGCCGGACGTGTCGACGGAGACGACGACGGTACCGAGCGAGAGTCGAACCTCGATGGACGCCGTCTCGGCGAAGTCCTCCTCCGGCTCCGTCAGGAAGGCGAGCGCACGGGTCGCGGGGATCTGTGCCGTGAGGTCCGCCTCCTCGACCCCGAGCAGCCGCGCCGGGACCTTCTGCTTCGGCTTCACGCCCTGGTCGCTGCGGAAGCGGCGCACCTCGGTGATGAGCTTCTGCATGTCGGACACGCGTTGCAACGCGACGGGATCGGCTCCGACCCCGGTCTCCTTCGGCCACGGTGCGACCACGATGCTCTCGCCGCCCGTGAGCGCCTTCCAGAGCGTCTCGGTGACGAACGGGACGACCGGATGCAGCAGGCGGAGAATGGAGTCGAGCACGACACCGAGGACGATACGAGTGGGTTCCGCCGCGCTCTCCGACGAGAACTGCACCTTGGCCAGTTCGAGGTACCAGTCGCAGACCTCGTCCCAGGCGAAGTGGTACAGCGCCTCGCACGCCTTGCCGAACTCGTAGCGGTCCAGCGCGTCGTCCACCTCGGCGCGTACCGTCGCCAGCCGGTCGAGGATCCAGCGGTCGGCGTCCGTGAGCGTCTCGCGGGCCGGGAGATCCTGCACCACAGCGCCGTTCATCAACGCGAACTTGGTGGCGTTGAACAGCTTGGTGGCGAAGTTGCGCGAACTCTGCGCGTTGTCCTCGCCGACGGAGAGGTCACCGCCGGGATGCGCGCCGCGCGCCAGCGTGAAACGCAGTGCATCCGCACCGAATCGGTCGACCCAGTCGAGAGGGTCGATGCCGTTGCCCTTCGACTTCGACATCTTGCGGCCGAACTCGTCACGCACCAGCCCGTGCAGGAACACGTCGCGGAACGGCACCGGACCGGGCAGCTCGTCGCCGACGGTGGTGCCGAACATCATCATGCGGGCGACCCAGAAGAACAGGATGTCGTAACCCGTGACGAGAACGCTGGTGGGATAGAACTTCTCGAGGTCGGGAGTGCGGTCGGGCCAGCCCATCGTCGAGAAGGGCCACAGGCCGGACGAGAACCACGTGTCCAACACGTCCGGGTCCTGCACCCAGCCCTCGGGCGGCGTCTCGTCGGGGCCCGGGCAGACCGTCTCACCGTCGGGTCCGTACCAGATGGGGATGCGGTGCCCCCACCACAGCTGGCGCGAGATGCACCAGTCGTGCATGTCGTCGACCCACGCGAACCACCGCGGTTCCTGACTCTTCGGGTGCACCACGGTGCGCCCGTCGCGCACGGCGTCGCCGGCGGAGGCCGCCAACGTGGAGACGTTCACCCACCACTGGAGGGAGAGTCGCGGCTCGATGGGCTCGCCGCTGCGCTCGGAGTGGCCGACACTGTGGACGTACGGACGCTTCTCGGCGACGACGCGGCCCTGCTCCGCGAGTGCCTCGCGCACGGCGACACGAGCCTCGAAGCGGTCCATACCGTCGAACTGCGTTCCGGTGTCGGCGATCCGGCCCGACGTGTCCATGATCGACGGCATCGGCAAGCTGTGCCGGAGACCCATCTCGAAGTCGTTGGGGTCGTGTGCCGGCGTGATCTTCACGGCGCCGGTGCCGAACTCGGGGTCGACGTAGTCGTCGGCGACGACCGGGATCTCGCGGTCGAGGAACGGGTGCGGAAGCGTCGTTCCCACCAGGTCCCGGTAGCGCTCGTCGTCGGGGTGAACGGCGACAGCGGTGTCGCCGAGCATCGTCTCGACACGAGTGGTGGCGACCACCACGTGCGGTTCGTCGTCGTTCAACGACCCGTAGCGCAGCGAGACCAGTTCGCCCTCGACGTCCTCGTACCTGACCTCGATGTCGGAGATCGCCGTCTTCAGCACCGGCGACCAGTTGACGAGGCGCTCGGCGCGGTAGATCAGGCCACGATCATAAAGCAGCTTGAACATGGTCTGGACGGCACGCGAGAGGCCCTCGTCCATCGTGAACCGCTCGCGGCTCCAGTCGACGCCGTCACCGATCCGGCGCATCTGCTCGCCGATGGTGCCGCCGGACTCACGCTTCCACTCCCACACCTTCTCGATGAAGGCGTCCCGGCCCAGTTCGTCCTTGGACGTTCCCTCGGCGACGAGTTGCTTCTCCACGAGCGACTGCGTGGCGATGCCCGCGTGGTCCATGCCGGGAAGCCACAGCACCTCGTAGCCCTGCATCCGCTTGCGACGGGACAGGACGTCCATCAGTGTGTGATCGAGGGCATGGCCCATGTGCAGGCTGCCGGTGACGTTGGGCGGCGGGAGCACGATCGAGTACCCCGGCTTCGCGCTGTCCGGATCGGCGACGAAGTACCCGGAGTCGACCCATCCCTGGTAGAGGCCTGCTTCCACGTCACCGGGATTCCAGGCCTTGGGCAGGCGGTCGGCAGGGTTCTCGTCGGGCGCTGTCGTCGATCTGGTCACCGGGTGATTCTAGTGCGCGTCGGGATCGACGGTCCGGCCCGGTCGCGCCGCGAGGATCTCGGGCATCGGAGTGGATTGTCCGAGTACGTGCTCGGCCAGGAAGGCGTGCACGGCGCCGTACCAGACAGCGGTGTGCTGCGGCGAGAGGATCCAGTGGTTCTCGTCGGGGAAGTACAGGAACCGGTGCACGGTCTCCCCGTTCTCGTCGGCGGGAGAACCGGACTCGGACAACAGCTCCCACCACAACCGCAGCGCTTCGCCCACGGGCACGCGATAGTCCTTGTCGCCGTGGATCACCAGCATCGGGGTGACGATGTCCGCGACGGCCAGGTGCGGTGAGTTCTCGAACGCCATCTCCGGCGTCATCTCGTGCGCCCAGTACGACGCCTCGTCGGTGGTGGGACCGAACTGGTCCAGCGCCCACAGACCGGCGTGCGAGACGATCGCCCGGAAGCGGTCGGTGTGACCTGCGACCCAGTTGGCCATGTAGCCGCCGAACGAGCCGCCCATCATCGCCGTGCGCGTGGAGTCGATGTCCTCGCGTTGCTCGACGGCGTCGGTGACGGCCATCAGGTCCGTGTAGGGCTCCGTCCCCCATCGGCCCCAGCCGCGCTGCACGAACGCCTTGCCCGTACCCGGTGGACAGTGCCGGATCGGGGAGCAGGACGGCGAATCCCTGGGCCACCAGCATCCACGGATTCCAGCGCCACGACCAGGCGTTCCACGATCCGAGCGGTCCGCCGTGCGCCCACAGCACCAGCGGCGCGGGCCAGTCGGCGGACGTGCCCGTGGGGAGAGCCAACCAGGCGCGCACCCGCACACCGTCCTCGGCGGTGGTCTCGACGTCCTCGAGGGTGCCCGGCAGTGCCGGCGTGGCGGCCGGTGATCGCAGCTCGGTCACCGCACCGTCGACGAGCGTGATCCGGACCGGATGCGGCGGAACGAGATACGACGAGCGCAGCGCGTGGACGACATCACCGTCCGGAGCCGGGCGCAGGTCGGTGTAGGCGTGGTCGTCGTGCGTCAGGCGGCGGGCCGCGTCGGGCGTCACGACGAAGATCGGTGCCCGGCCGTCGTCGTCCGCCGTCACCAGGATGCTGCGCCCGTCGGCGGACCACACCGGCGACGACGGCCACCGGTCCCACCCGGCCGCCCACTGCTCCGGGATTCCGGTCGTCAGGTCGAGGACGTGCAGCGTGGTCCGCGGCGCCGCATCCGGTTCCGGATGCGTCTCGCGCACATAGGCGACGCGCGTTCCGTCCGGCGAGACGGCAGGGGCTCCGACGTCGGCCACCGGGTCGTCGACCAGCACGGCGTCGGCACCGTCCGAGGTGTCGATCCGGACGAGCACGTGCCGTGTGGTGGCATCGGCTCCCGCGACCCTGCGTGTGGCCACCAGCCACGAGCCGTCGGGAGCCACCGCGACGGAGGTGTCGCGGTACGCGCCGCCGCCCGCCGAACCGCCGGGTCGCGGCGTCACCGTCCGCAGTGCGACGTCGGTGTCCTCGGTGTCGCCGAGGTTCCCCACGAAGACGTGCGTGGACGCCGGACCGAGGTCGCTGTCCCAGTGCCGCATCGGATATCCGCTGTGCAGGATCGCGGAGACGGCCTTGTCCTTCCGCAGCGCGCGCAGCGTCTCGTCACGGTCGACGTCGCCCAGAACCTCACCGGAGACAGCGAACACCGGCGCGTCGGACGCGGCCACGACTCCCCCGACCCCTCCACCACGGTGCGCGACTCTGCGGGCCTCTCCGCCCCGCGCGGACAGCGCCCACACCGCGGACGGTGCGTCGTCGTCACCGGACGCCGCTCGCACGAAGAGCAGGTCGCCGTTCGCGGCGAAGGTCGGTGCGGAGTCGCCGGTGGCGGACCGGGTGAGCCGGCGCGGCGCCGACGTGCCGTCCGTCGCGATGGACCACAGACTCGAGACGTACTTCGTCCGTGCGGCATTCAGCTCGGACATCGTGGTGACGAGCGACGCTCCGTCGACGGACAGTGCGAGCCCCGCGATGCGGGGAAGGTCGAGGTAGGCGTCGGGAGTCCGGAAAGCGCTCGCGTCGGTCATGCCCCCGAACCTAGGCGATCACCCGAGCACCGCGCGACGTCTGCTCCGCCACCAGCGGTCGATCGCCGGTCGCAGCGCGGTCAGCCCCTTGTAGTCGGCCATGTCACGCGGCAGCTCCGCGGTGACCGCGACGACGCGCTCCGCCCAGCCGGGCACCGCGGCGAGTTCGTCGAGCGAGGCCTGATGGGTGCGGATGAGGAAGAGGATCGCACCGGACGGAGCGAGGCGCGTCAGGTGCTGCACCTCGACCCGCAGGCAGAGGCGCCGGCCGACCTCGTCGACGGACGCGGTCTCGAGGTGCCGTCGCGCGCGTGCCCACTCCCCGCGCGTCTCCAGAGAGGCGTCGAGCCGATGATCGACCCCGAGCGACCAGTTGGTGCGCCGCACGATCGCTCCCGCACCCAGCCCGAGGAGGAACGCGCGCGCCCGCGCCACGACCCCCTCGTCCCGCACACGCGGGACGGGACCGTGGATGTCCTCGAAGCTCGCACCCAGAGCGAAGTTCACGGACCACCCCGACGCGAACGTCACCACGCCCGCGTCGGCGAACAGCTCGCCCCCGCGGGTGTCCAGCAGGACGAGATCGTCCGGGGTCTCCCCCGCCGCCAGCAGCAGTGGGTCGACGCTCGGGTCACCTCTGGCGACGTCGATGCTGGTGCCGGACAATCTGTTCGAGAAACGGACACGCCCGTCGTCGAGATCGAGCGTCGTCTCGTCGGGCATGCTGCGGTGCAGTTCGGTCAGCACCGTCTCGAGCGCGTCCCACCCGGCCGGCGCCATGTGCGGCAACGAGACCGCTCGCCTGGGGTCCCGTGCGAGGATGCGGGCGCGTTCGGCCAGCGCGTCCCGATAGTCGGTGCCCGGTTCGACGACGTGCTCACCCCAGCCGCCCGCGGCGGTCCGATGAGCCGTGCGCGCCGGTTCGAGATTCGTGCTGTACCGGTACGTGTCACCGTCGAAGGGGAACGGGAAGGCCCGTAGGTCGGTCACAGGTCCACCACCAGACGGTCCCCCGCGGCGCGGGACACGCAGACCATCATCGAATCCGACCGTGTGCGTTCGTCGTCGGACAGGAACAGGTCGCGATGATTGACGGCGCCCGCGAGCACGGGCGTCCGACACCGACCGCAGACACCGTGACGACACTGCCGGTCGACGGACACGGCGGCAGTGTCGAGGACGTCCAGCACCGACTCGTCGGCCGACACCGGCAGGGTGCGACCGCTGCGCGCGAGTTCGAGCACGAACGACCGGCGAGGAGTATCGGGGCGGATGAACGCCTCGGTGTGCAGACGGCTCTCCGGCCAGCCCACCACACGCGCGGCAGTCAGCGTCGCTTCGACGAGAGAGGGTGGCCCGCAGACGAACAGGTGAGTTCCCAGTGGCTGCCGGGTGAGCGCGTCCGCCAGTCCGCTCGTGAAGTCCTCGCGGGTGGTGCTGATCCGCGCATCGCACGACGTGGCCACGTCCTCGGCGAACGCGCCGCGTTCCGGCCGGTGGACGTAGTGCACCTCGGCGGTCGACCCGAGCCACCGCGCCAGGGACAGGATCGGCGTGATGCCGATCCCGCCGGCCACCAGCAGGTGCCTCCGCGCACGGAGAACCGGAGCGAAGGTGCTGCGCGGAGTGTCGACCTCGACGACGTCACCCGGGCGCCGGCTCTGCAGCCATCGCGACCCGGCGCCGACGGCGAGTACCGCGCACGAGTAGAGGGACGGGGCGTGCGGCGGCCCGATCAGGGAATAGGCGTTGTACGGGGCGGACGCGTCGTCGCCGCAGCGCACCACCACGTGGCTTCCGGGCACGAACGACGGCAGCGCGTCCCCCGAGCGCAGCGGCGCGAGGTCGATGCGCCGCACCGCACCGTCCGGAGTGACCGCGGTCGAGTGGACCACCCGCAGTGTCACGACGCGGCGTCCGGAACGCCGAGGCGAGCAGCGAGACGGCTCGAGACATGGTCGGTCACCACGAGATTCGCACCGCAGGACCCACAGGGCGGTGCCGGTCCGACCGTTCCGCACACCGGGCAGTAGACGTCGACACTGCCGTCCTGCGTGACGACGACGGAGATCTCGTCGGGTTCTGCGCCCGCCCGCAGCGCCCGCTCGCGGTAGACCGCGACATCGGCTGCGGAACCGATCAGCACACAGCGCCAGCCGACCACCGCACGGTCCGTCTCGGCGTCGAACCACGCGTCCGACTCCGGACCTCGCACCGCGAATCGGCCCGGGCTCTCACCGGCCGAGTCCAGACGGTCGGCGTCGCCGATGATCAGCACGGTCACGCCGCCGACAGTACCGCCGGCCGATCCGCGACCGGGCGTGTCAGCGCACGAGAGGTGCCAGCCGACCGGGGATCTCCTGCAACGCGAACGGCAGGCTGAGCACGGTGCTCCACGCCATGGCCTCGGCCGCCTCGTCCTCGAGAATGATCACGCGATTCTCCTGGACGGCGGACAGCTGCTGGTAGACGGGAGTGGCCGCCAGCTCGGCACGAAGCTTGTCACCGAAGCCGCCACCGGCGTACCAGACGAGCACGTCGACGTCGGCGAGAGACAACTGCTCGGTGCTCACGGTGGCGAAGTTGCGCTCGCCCACCTGGTCGACGACCGGCGGATTCACGAAGCCCAGTTCGTTGAGGAAGCGCACCTTCGGGTCCTGCGCGCCGTAGACACCGAACTGTCCGGGCCCCTGCAGCGCTCCGAGCAGCACCGTCTTGCCGGCGAACGACGGGTTGGCGGCAGCCGTGTCGGCGAACTCGCGCTCGAGATCGGTGATCAGCGTGCTCGCCTGATCAGCCCGACCGAGCGCCTGGCCGAGCAGTGCGGTCTGGTCGCGCCACGGAATGCCGTAGTCGACGAAACCGGTCGGCTGGGTGACGGTCGGGGCGAGCTGGGACAGCGAGTCGAACTCCGACTGCGTGATACCGGCATAGGTACCGACGATGAGATCGGGGCCTGCCGACGCCACCTTCTCCACGTCGATGCCCTCGGACGCGGTCCCGACGATCGCCGGTGCGGCGCCCCCCAGCGCAGACTGCGCCCAGGGCCAGGTCGCGGACGGGTAGTCGCCGTACCAGTCGAACACTCCGACCGGAACGACACCCAGCGCGAGCAGGGTGTCCTGGTCGTTGTACCCGACGCTGACGACGCGCTGCGGGTCCGACGGCACGCTGACCTCGCCGTACTTCGTGGACACGGTCGCGCCGGAGTCCTGCGATCCGCCGGAGTCCGAACTGCTGCACGCAGCGGCCACCGCGACGATCGCGCCGGTGGCACCGAGGAGGAAAGAACGACGTGAGACGCCGGCCGACATGGCCATGGTGAGGTGGTCCCTTCGATGGACGGCGGGGACCCAGCCCCCCTGGTGTAGGCAAGGCTAACTTATGCACCGCCGCCTCGGACACGGGTCCGTCCGCGCGCCGGGCCGACGCGGGTCCACTATGGAGTGATGAGCACGTCGCACGAGAGCCACCACTGATGGGCCGCGCCACCGTCCGCCGACCGGTCGTCCGCATCCGCGGACCGCACCGCTCGTCACGGCCCGACACCGTGGTCGCCGAGGAACCGTTGGAGTTACGCGTCGGCGGCAAGGCGTTGGCCGTCACCATGCGTACGCCCGGACACGACGTCGAACTCGCGCACGGGTTCCTCGCCACCGAGGGCGTCATCGGCGGCCGCGACGACATTCTGGCCGCACGGTACTGCGACGGTGTCGACGACGAGGGGCTCAACACCTACAACGTGCTCGATCTCGCTCTGGCAGCGCACGTCCCACCACCCGACCCCGGGGTCGAACGGAACTTCTACACGACGTCGTCCTGCGGCGTCTGCGGCAAGGCGTCACTCGATGCGGTGCGGCTCAAGACCCGCCACTCCCCCGGAGCCGACGGCGCGACAGTCACGACGACCGTCCTGACCACGCTCCCGGACACCCTCCGCGAGCACCAGCGCATCTTCGCGTCCACGGGCGGGCTGCACGCGGCCGCGCTCTTCGACACGGACGGCACGCTTCTCGCGGTGCGGGAGGACGTAGGCCGACACAACGCCGTGGACAAGGTGATCGGGTGGGCGGTGCTCGAAGGACGGGTTCCCCTCACGGGAACGGTGCTCATGGTCAGCGGACGCGCATCCTTCGAGCTCGCGCAGAAGGCCGTCATGGCCGGGATCCCGATCCTCGCCGCGGTGTCCGCGCCGTCGTCGCTCGCCGTCGACCTCGCTGACGAGTCCGGCCTGACTGTCGTCGGCTTCCTCCGCGGAGACGGTATGAACGTCTACACCCACGCCCAGCGTGTGATCAGCGAGCCGCCGCCCGACGACGCCCGGTGACCAGACCGACGACGGTCAACAGCACGACCACCGCGAGGGTGGCGAGTACCTGACGACGGGACGACGCGTCCGTCAGCATGAGCACGGTCAGGCCCACGAGGAGCGCGAGCGCCATCCAGCTGAGGTACGGGAACGCCCACATGCGAACGGGCAGTGGACCTGCCGCCTCCAGACGGCGTCGTAGTCGTAGCTGCGATGCCACCGTCATCGCCCAGATCGCCAACAGGGACGCGCCCACGGCGTTGAGCAGGAACGTCAGCAGACCGTCGAGGTCGAGATAGTTCAGCAGCACGGCCACGAAGCCGAAGAACACCGAGACGAGCAGCGCGGCGCGCGGGACCCCCGACGCATCCACCCGCGCCAACGGCCCCCTCCGGCCTTCCCGCAACGCCAGCGAGTACATCATCCGGCTGGTCGCGTAGATCTGCGCGTTGAAGGCACTGAGCAGAGACAGCACGATGACGGCCTCCATGAAGCCGACCACCCCGGAGAGGTTCGCCTGCTGCAGCACCAGCGTGAACGGGCTCTCCGCGGCCGACTGCGCCTCGTCGAGACGGTTCCACGGCAGCAGCAACGTGATCACCAGGATCGACCCGAGGTAGAAGACGCTGATGCGCCACACGACGCTGCGCACCGCGCGCCCCACCGACAGGGCCGGGTCCTTCGACTCGGCCGCCGCGATGGTCACGATCTCGATGCCGCCGAAGGCGAACGCCACGACCAGCAGCCCCGCGGCGATGCCCGAGACGCCATTGGGCGCGAACCCACCGAGACCGGTGAAGTTGGCGGCGCCGACAGGGTCCGAACCGGGGAGCAGGCCGAACACCAGCAACGTCCCGACGACGAGGAACCCGATGATGACGGTGACCTTGATGGCGGCGAACCAGAACTCGAACTCGCCGAAGTTCGACACCTTCGCGAGGTTGATCGCGGCGAAGACGACCATGGCCACGAGGGCGGGGATCCACGGATCCACGTCGAACCATGCACCCATGAAGGCTGCGGCGCCTGTCATCTCGGCGCCCATGACCATCACGAGGGTGAACCAGTACAGCCAGCCGGTGACGAAGCCGGCGGTGCGGCCGAACGCCATCTCGGCGTAGGTCGAGAACGATCCCGACGACGGCGAGGCGGCGGCCATCTCGCCGAGCATGCGCATGACGAGGACCACGAGGAAGCCGGCGATGGCGTAGGACAGGAGGACGGCGGGTCCCGCGGCGGCGATGCCGGCGCCCGTGCCCAGGAACAGCCCGGCGCCGATCGCGGAGCCGAGGCCCATCATCGTCAGGTGGCGGACCTTCAGTCCGTCGGTGAGTGAGTCGACCATGAGAAGGAAACGGTAACGCTACGTCCGGACGCGGACCTCGGCGCCCGTCGCCGCGAGGACGTCGTCGACCCCCACACCGGGTGCGGTCTCGATCAGTTCGAGCCCGTCCGCCGTGACGTCGAGGACCGCCAGATCGGTGATGATGCGGTGCACGCAGCCGCGACCGGTGAGCGGGAGCGTGCACCTCTCGACGATCTTGGGCTCCCCGCTGCGGGAGACGTGTTCCATCATCACGATGACGCGTCGCGCTCCGTGGACAAGGTCCATCGCGCCGCCCATCCCCTTGACCATGTGGCCGGGGATCATCCAGTTGGCGAGATCACCGCGGCTGTCCACCTGCATCGCGCCGAGGACGGCGACGTCCACGGCGCCGCCGCGGATCATGCCGAAGGACTGTGCCGAGTCGAAGAACGAGGCCCCCGGGAGCACGGTGACGGTCTCCTTGCCGGCATTGATCAGCTCGGGATCGAGTTCGTCCTCGGTGGGGTACGGGCCCACGCCCAGAACCCCGTTCTCCGAGTGCAGGATCACGGTCCTGTCGGGGGGAATGTGGGCCGGGATCAACGTGGGCATACCGATGCCCAGGTTCACGTACTGCCCGTCCTCGAGTTCGGCGGCCACCCGTGCCGCCATCTCGTCCCGTGTGCGGGGAGTCGGGGTCATGACCTCACCGTCCTGCGCTCGATCCCGACCGTCACGGGCCCGACGACGACGACGCGCTGAACGTGGATTCCGGGCGTGTGCACGTCCTCGGGCGTCAGCTCCCCCGGCTCGACCAGATGCTCCACCTGGGCGATGGTGATGCGCCCCGACTCCGCTGCCGGTGGGTTGAAGTTGCGGGCGCTGGCCCGGTAGACGAGATTGCCGTACCGATCACCCTTCCAGGCGTGCACCAGTGCGAAGTCGGCGGCGATCCCGCGCTCGAGGACATGGGTGACACCGTCGAACTCGCGCGTCTCCTTCGGGGCCGAGGCGAGAGCGACCCCGCCGGCGCCGTCGTACCGCTGTGGCAGCCCGCCCTCGGCGACCTGGGTCCCCACCCCCGCGGGGGTGAAGAAGGCCGGGACTCCGGCGCCGCCCGCTCGCAGCCGCTCGGCGAGCGTGCCCTGCGGTGTCAGCTCCACTTCGAGCTCGCCGCCGAGGTACTGGCGGGCGAACTCCTTGTTCGACCCGACGTACGAGCTGACGGTCCTGCGGATCCGGCCCTGCTCCAACAGGATTCCCAACCCGAAGCCGTCGGTCCCGCAGTTGTTGCTGATGGTCTCGAGATCGGTCGCACCCTGATCGAGCAGTGCAGCGATCAACAGCTCCGGCACACCGACCAGACCGAATCCGCCCACCGCGATCGACGATCCGCTCGGGATGTCGGCCACCGCCTCGGCGGCCGAGGCCACCACCTTGTTCATCATGACCGTGACCCTAACGCACTGTTCGACAAGTGAACATAAGTCCGCGATGCGAACACTGTGCTTCAATGAGACACGCGCATCCGAGCCGACGAGGAGAGGACCCCATGACCGAGCCCGCACCGCCGCAGACCCGCGCTGCCGCCGCGGATCACGTGCAGTCCCTCGCCCGCGGACTCGCGGTGATCCGGGCCTTCGACGCGGACCATCCCCGTCGCACGCTGTCCGAGGTCGCCCGAGCCACCGATCTCACCCGCGCCACTGCCCGTCGCTTCCTGCTCAC
This sequence comes from Rhodococcus sp. SORGH_AS_0301, assembly GCF_030818285.1. Lineage (NCBI taxonomy): Bacteria > Bacillati > Actinomycetota > Actinomycetes > Mycobacteriales > Nocardiaceae > Rhodococcus > Rhodococcus sp. SORGH_AS_0301. The sequence goes on along the minus strand of NZ_JAUTAC010000002.1, from coordinate 1,019,241 downwards.
CCTGGTCGAACTCGGGTACGTCCGCACCGACGGCACCACCTTCGCGCCGACTCCGAGGGTCCTCGATCTCGGCTACTCGTACCTCTCGTCGCTCTCGCTCCCCGAGATCGCCGGACCGCATCTCGAGGCCTTGACCGCGCGCGTGCACGAGTCCTCGTCGGTGTCCGTCCTGGACGACCTCGACGTCGTCTACGTCGCCCGGGTCCCGGTGAGCCGCATCATGACCGTGTCCATCACCATCGGCACCCGTTTCCCCGCCTACGCCACCTCGATGGGCAGAGTCCTGTGGGCCGGTGTCGACGAGAACGCTCTCGCGAACCTTCTCGCGCGCACCGACCTCCGCGACCTCACGGGACGGACGGTGACGACGGAGTCGAGCCTGCGCGCCGAACTCGATCTCGTTCGGACACAGGGCTTCTGCATCGTCGACCAGGAACTCGAGATCGGACTCCGCTCGATCGCCGCGCCGCTGCACGGGCACGGCGGCGCCGTCACCGCCGCGGTCAACATCAGCACGCCCGCGGCGCGCTACTCGCTCGACGAGTTGAGAACCACCGTCGTGCCGGCGCTGCTGAGCACCGCGGCCGCCATCGACGCCGATCTCGCCCGCGTCGCGTCGCGGTCGGACGCAGCCCGCACCTCCTGACCTCTCCCCCCACCCGACCACCGACACACGAGACGAGACCACGCCATGCTCGACGCCGTCATCTGCGCTCCGCTGCGCACCCCCGTGGGCCGCTTCGGCGGGGCCCTGAAGACCGTTCCCGCAGCGGACCTCGCGTCTGCCGTGATCATCGAGATCCTCTCGCGCACCGGGCTGTCCGGCGCCGAGATCGATGACGTGATCCTCGGGCAGGGCGCACCGAACGGCGAGGCACCGGCGATCGGACGCGTCGCCGCACTCGATGCGGGGCTCGGCATCGGCGTCCCCGGCCGCCAGGTCGACCGCCGCTGCGGGTCCGGGCTGCAGGCCGTTCTCGACGCCTGCATGCAGGTCTCCACGGGCGTGAGCGACGTCGTGCTCGCGGGCGGCGTGGAGTCGATGAGCTCCACCGAGTTCTACACCGACGGTGTGCGGTGGGGCGTCGGCGCCGACTCCGTGCCCCTCCAGGACAGGCTCGCACGGGCCCGGATCACGGCCGGCGGCACACACTTTCCCGTGCCCGGTGGGATGATCGAGACGGCCGAGAACCTCCGCGAGCAGTACGGTGTGCCACGCGCCGACCAGGACGCCTTCGCGGTGCAGTCCCACCAGCGCGCCGTCGCGGCGCAACGGAGCGGCGTCTTCGCCGAGGAGATCGTGCCCGTCACGGTGCCTCGGCGCAGGGGCGATCCCGTCGTCGTCACCGACGACGAGCACCCCCGAGCCGACACCACCCTCGAGTCGCTGTCCCGGCTCCGCCCGATCCGCGGGACGATCGATCCGCAATCGACGGTCACCGCCGGCAACGCCAGCGGTCAGAACGACGGCGCCGCGCTCTGCCTCGTCACCACGGCGAACAGGGCCGCAGCGCTGGGGCTGACACCCCTGGTCCGACTCGCCGGATGGGCGGTGGCCGGTGTCGCGCCGGCGACGATGGGCATCGGCCCGGTCCCGGCGACGGCCGCCGTTCTCGGCCGGCTCGGCCTCACCCTCGACGACATGGACGTCGTCGAACTGAACGAGGCGTTCGCCGCCCAGGTGTTGTCGGTGCTGACCGAATGGTCGATGGACCCCGCCGACCCTCGGCTCAACCCGCACGGCTCGGGCATCTCCCTCGGCCACCCGGTCGGCGCGACCGGCGCACGCATCCTGACCACCCTCGCTCACGAGATGGTGCGACGAGACGTGCGGTACGGCCTCGAGACGATGTGCATCGGCGGCGGCCAGGGACTCGCGGCGGTGTTCGAGCGCGTCTAGGGACGGTCCGCGTGCCCGAGGTCGCGCTCCGGGTCGACCTCGTCTCGAACGAGTTGCTTCAGGACGGTGATGTCGAGAAAACCGCCGCGCTCCTTGCGATCCCACACCACGGACTCCCCCACCACGACGCGGAAGACTCCGCCGGTGCCGGGAATCAGCGCCACCTCGGTGAGGTCGGATCCGAAAGTCTGCAGCAGTTCCTGCGCCATCCATCCGGCTCGCAGGAGCCACTGACACTGGGTGCAGTACGTGATCGCGACGCGCATGGCGGCGACCCTACCCCCGACGTTCCAGAGCCCCGACGCTCCAGAGCCCCGACGCACGAGAACCCCGGCGACCATCGGTCGTCGGGGCTCTCGATCGAGCTGAGGGGGTCAGGCGCTCTTCTCGCGCCGTTCCGGCCGGTCCGGCTTGCGCGGCACGATGGTGGGGAGCACGTTGTCGTTCACGGTCTCCGCCGTCACGACCACCTTCGCCACGTCGTCACGACTGGGGATGTCGAACATGACCGGGTTGAGCACTTCCTCCATGATCGCGCGCAGTCCACGAGCGCCCGTGCCGCGATGGATGGCCTGCTCGGCCATCGCGTCCAGCGCGTCCGGGGTGAACTCCAATTCGACACCGTCCATGTCGAACAGGCGCGTGTACTGCTTCACCAGAGCGTTCTTCGGCTCCGACAGGATGGTCACGAGGGACTCCTTGTCGAGATGCGTGACCGACGCGACGACCGGCAGGCGACCGATGAACTCGGGAATCAGACCGAACTTGATCAGATCCTCGGGCATGACCTCGGCGAAGTGGTCCTGCGTGTCGATCTCGGCCTTGGAGTGGACCTCGGCGCCGAAGCCGAGGCCGCGCTTGCCGATGCGGTCCGACACGATCTTCTCGAGCCCGGCGAAGGCACCGGCGACGATGAAGAGCACGTTGGTCGTGTCGATCTGGATGAACTCCTGGTGCGGGTGCTTGCGTCCACCCTGCGGAGGGACACTGGCCTGTGTGCCCTCGAGGATCTTGAGCAGGGCCTGCTGCACACCCTCGCCGGAGACGTCGCGCGTGATCGACGGGTTCTCGCTCTTGCGAGCGATCTTGTCGACCTCGTCGATGTAGATGATGCCGGTCTCGGCGCGCTTGACGTCGTAGTCCGCGGCCTGGATCAGCTTGAGGAGGATGTTCTCGACGTCCTCACCGACGTACCCCGCCTCGGTCAACGCGGTGGCGTCGGCGATGGCGAACGGGACGTTCAGCATCTTCGCCAGCGTCTGCGCGAGGTAGGTCTTGCCGCAACCGGTGGGGCCGAGCATCAGGATGTTGGACTTGGCCAGTTCCACGGTCTCACCACGGGCGTCACGGGCCTTGTCGCCGGCCTGGATGCGCTTGTAGTGGTTGTAGACCGCAACGGCGAGACGACGCTTCGCCGTGTCCTGACCGATGACGTAGTTCTCCAGGAAGTCGCGGATCTCCGCGGGCTTGGGCAACTCGTCGAGCTTGACCTCGCTCGACTCGGCCAGTTCTTCCTCGATGATCTCGTTGCACAGATCGATGCACTCGTCACAGATGTAGACACCTGGTCCGGCAATGAGCTTCTTGACCTGCTTCTGGCTCTTTCCGCAGAAAGAGCACTTGAGCAGATCACCACCGTCACCGATGCGTGCCATGAGCGTTAGTCCTCACTAGTGAAAGAGAATCTCTGCGTGCGACCGTACCCGCCTTCGCGGTCGGAGGTCGACTTCTGACGCAACCCGAGCAGGCATGTCGGAGAGGCGTCGCACCCCCTCGGACGTGGGTGAATCGATGCAGTCCGGGGGCTCGGAACCGGCCGGAGCCACCCGTCCACGACCCGTCGTCCGGGCGTGTCGGGAGCGGCCTCCGGCCGGCCGGCGTCACTTGCGTGCGGAGAGCTTGCGGTATTCGAAGACGGTGTCGATGATCCCGTAGTCCTTGGCCTCCTCGGCCGTGAGGATCTTGTCGCGATCGGTGTCCTTGCGGATGACGTCGGCGTCCTTGCCGGTGTGGCGACCGAGGGTGGTCTCCATCAGACGACGCATGCGCTCGATCTCTCGAGCCTGGATCTCGAGGTCCGACACCTGGCCCTGCACACCGCCGGTGGACGGCTGGTGGATGAGGACGCGAGCGTTCGGCAGTGCCGCACGCTTGCCGGGGGCACCCGCTGCGAGCAGCACGGCGGCGGCCGACGCGGCCTGACCGAGGCAGACGGTCGCGACATCGGCGCGCACGTACTGCATCGTGTCGTAGATCGCCATCAGCGACGTGAACGAGCCACCGGGCGAGTTGATGTACATCGTGATGTCGCGGTCGGGATCGAGACCCTCGAGCACGAGCAGCTGCGCCATGATGTCGTTCGCCGAGGCGTCGTCGACCTGCACGCCGAGGAAGATGATGCGCTCCTCGAAGAGCTTGTTGTACGGGTTCGACTCCTTGACGCCGTAGCTGGAGTGCTCGACGAAGGACGGGAGGATGTAGCGGGAATCGGGCCCGGCGGGCGAGCTGGAGCCGGGGAGAGAACGGGGATCGAAGAGCTGGGACATCAGTACTCCAAGGGTGTGGGTGAAGAGATCGGACGACCGACAGGAGCGAGCGCGTCGCGCGCTACGCTGTCCGGTCCGATCAGTTGTCGGCTCCGCTGGTGCCGCCGGCCTGCTCGGCGCGTGTGATGACGTGATCGACCATGCCGTACTCGAGGGCCTGCTGCGCCGTGAACCACCGGTCGCGGTCGGAGTCCTCGGTGACCTGCTCGAACGACTGCCCGGTGTGCTGTGCGATCAGTTCGGCCATCTCGCGCTTGGTGAGGGCGAACTGCTCGGCCATGATGGCGATGTCCGCCGCGCTGCCGCCGATTCCGGCGGACGGCTGGTGCATCATGATGCGGGCGTGCGGCAGGGCGTAGCGCTTGCCCTTGGTCCCGGCGGTGAGCAGGAACTGGCCCATCGACGCCGCCAGGCCCATCGCGTAGGTCGCGACGTCGCACTCGGCGAAGTTCATCGTGTCGTAGATCGCCATGCCGGCCGAGACGGAACCGCCGGGCGAGTTGATGTAGAGCGCGATGTCGCGAGTGGGGTCCTCTGCCGAGAGCAGGAGGATCTGGGCGCACAGCTTGTTCGCGATGTCGTCGTCGACCTGCGTGCCGAGGAAGATGATGCGCTCACGGAGCAGACGCTCGTAGACGGAGTCGCTGAGGTTGAGTCCGGCGGTCGCGGACGTCATGGCCGGAGCGGTCACGATCGACCCTGCCTGACGGGACGGCCCTGCCTGGTCGGTGTTGGTCGCCGGGTTCGTGGTGGTCACGGTACCTGCCTTCTCGTGCTCGATGTGGTCTCGCCTGAACGAGTTTCTCGCCGTGAGCGCGAACGTTCCCTGTGGACGGAACGCTCACGTTCTCTGTCACCGACACTAACGAAGGACGGCGGCCCCGGAGTCCCGGAACCGCCGTCGTTCGCTGTGAGCGTTACTTCTGCTGTTCGCCCGCAGACGAATCGTCCGCAGCCGACTCGTCCGTGGACGACTCGATCTCCGCCGACTCGGTCTCGTCGGTGGCCTCGTCCTCGGGATCTCCGAAGAGCTCCTTGGTGTCGACGCTCGCACCCGCGGTGTCGGTCACGGAGACGCGATCGACGATCGCGGCGAGTGCCTTGCTGCGTCGGATGTCGGCGAACAGTGCGGGCAGCTGGTTGGCCTGCTGCACCTGCTGGATGAACTCCTCCGGCGCGATGCCGTAGCGCTGCGCCTGGAAGACGATGTTCTGGGTCAGCTCTTCCTGTCCGACCTGGACCGACTCGGCGTCGGCGATGGTGTCGAGCAACAGCTGGGTGCGCACGGACTTCTCGGCACTCTCACGCGCGTTCGTGTCGAACTCCTCGCGCGAGGAGCCTGCGGCCTCGAGCTGCTGCGCGAGCTTGTCCTCGTCGTGGTCGAGCGGATGGATCGCGTCGTGCAGCGCGGAATCGACCTCGGCCTTGACGAAGGCCTCGGGAACCGGGACCTCGACGGACTCGAGCAGAGCCTCGAGCACCTTGTCGCGGATCTGCCCGGCCTGCTCGACCTTCTTGACGCGGGCCACGCGCTCGCGCAGATCGGCCATCAGCTCGTCGAACGTGTCGAACTGGCTCGCCAGCTGGGCGAACTCGTCGTCGGGCTCGGGCAGCTCGCGCTCCTTCACCGACTTCACCGTGACGGTGACCTGCGCTTCCCGGCCGGCGTGCTCACCGGCGAGCAGCGTCGTCGGGAACTCCTTGGAGTCACCCACGGACAGCCCGACGATCGCGTCGTCGAGACCCTCGATGAGCTGGCCGGAGCCGACCTCGTGGGACAGGCCCTCGGTCGAGGCCTCCGCGACGTCCTCGCCGTCGACCGTGGCCGACAGGTCGATGGAGACGAAGTCGCCGGTCTGCGCAGCGCGCTCGACACCGGTGAGGGTGCCGAAACGCTGACGCAGCGAGAGCAGCTGCTCGTCGACGGCCTCGTCGGTGATCTCGACCGGGTCGACGGTGACGGTGACGCTCGAGAAGTCGGGCAGCGTGATCTCGGGACGCACGTCGACCTCGGCGGTGAAGACAATCTCCTCGCCGTCCTCGAGCTTGGTGATCTCGATGTCCGGCTGGCCGAGGGGCTTCAGCTCGGTCGAGCTGAGCGCGTCGTTGTACTTGGCGGGCAACGCGTCGTTGACCACCTGGTTCAGGACGTTCGCGCGGCCGACGCGTGCCTCGAGAAGCTTCGCGGGCGCCTTGCCGGGCCGGAACCCGGGCAGGCGGATCTGCTGCGCGAGCGTCTTGTAGGCGCGGTCGAAATCAGGCTTCAGCTCCTCGAAGGGCACCTCGACGTTGATACGGACTCGCGTCGGGCTCAGCTGCTCGACAGTGCTCTTCACGAACGTGCTCCTTCATCTGCTCGACTGCAGTGACTCGGTGTCGGACTGTGGTGGTGCGGGGTGGTTCCGGTGGGAAGGTGGATCTGGACCATTCGATCGCGGCGACCGACGTCTGTCGGGATGACAGGATTCGAACCTGCGACCCTCCGCTCCCAAAGCGGATGCGCTACCAAGCTGCGCCACATCCCGTTCCTCGTGCACGCCGTCACCCTCGATCGTGGCGATTCGCACCGGCAAGGCCACAGCGACGTGCGCCGACGATCCTACGGCGGTACCGCGGAGGCGCCGACGGCGGGCCGATTTCTCGATCGCGCGCGACGTTCGGTACAGTTCCTCAACGCAGGCGGCAGGAGCTGGCGATCCCAGCACCGCCGCAGGCATGCGGGCGTAGCTCAATGGTAGAGCCTCAGTCTTCCAAACTGATTACGCGGGTTCGATTCCCGTCGCCCGCTCCACGAACACGAGAGCCCCCCGATTCACCGAATCGGGGGGCTCTCGTGTGTTCGGGGGTCAGCCGGCGTCGGACAGGACTCCGGCGCCGTCGCGCGCCGAGGTGACCAGCGACACTGCCTCGAAGATGCTTCCGCACACGGTGATCGGCGAGCAGACGCCGAGGAGCTCGAGCGGGCGCCGCACTGCGGGGTCGGTGGCCACCAGCACCATCGGACGGACCGACAGCGAGGATGCCGCGCCGAGGAGAAGGACAGCGCCGGCGCTGCCCAGGAAGGTGACGTCCGACAGGTCGAGAACCACGTCCTCGTGGCCGCGAGCAGCCACGCGTGCCAGGACCTCGCGGAGTTCGGGCGTGGTGCTCATGTCGATCTCGCCGCCGACCGACACCACGGCGACGTCGCCGCGTTCGTATTCGAGGACGGTGAGATCGGCAGCGTCGAAAGAGAAGTGGGTGTCGAGTCCGTGTGCGGTCATTGCTGTGTCTCCCGGTTCGTGTGCGTCGATCTCGTTCCTCGGCGTCTGCCTTAGATTCGCCCGCCAGAGTGACGAGGCTGCGTGCAGTGCATCACGATTCGATAACGTTGACAGCACATCGAGATAACGCCGTTGCAGACTCAACTGCCTGTTCCGGGCATGACATCGCCTCGCGTCGGGAACACTGTGGTCATCTCGGCACCGTCCGTTCGAACCGCTGGAGGCCTGCATGCCCGTGTCCCACCCCGTTGTCGTCGGAGTCGACGGATCGTCCGCAGCGCTCGCGGCCGTGCGATGGGCCACGCGGCTCTGCACCGCTCGCGGCCTGCCCCTCGTGCTGGTCACGGCCGTGTCCGCGCCGGCCTTCGCGGACGTCGACGACACTGCAGCGAGTGCGCTCGACCGCATTCTCGCCGACGGAGTGGACGCGGCGCGGGCCGTGGCGGCCGACGTGTCGGTCTCCACCGAGACCCACCACGGCACCCCCGCCGGAGTACTGGTCGAACGATCGACGGACGCCGCGATGATCGTCGTGGGGACGCGGGGGCTCGGCGAGTTCACCGGAGGACTCTCCGCGTCGGTGAGCACGGCGGTGGCGACACACGCCTCGTGCGCCGTCACCGTGGTGCCTCTGGACACGCCGCCGAACGAGGGCACGGGACACGCCGTCGTCGTCGGCGTCGACGGCACGGACAACAGCGTGCCCGCCGTCCGCTGGGCGTTCGAGATCGCCTCGTCACGCGGGGCATCGCTGATCGCCGTGCACGCGTGGAGCGACATCGACGTTCCCGGCGGCCGCGGTCGGTCTGCCGAGGACGAGGAGGCCGTCCTCGCGGAGACGATGGCCGGGTGGTCGCAGGACTACCCCGACGTCGAGGTGGAGCGCGTGGTGGTCCAGGACCGGCCGGTGCGGGAACTCGTGGCCAGATCGGCCGAGGCGGACCTCGTCGTCGTGGGTCGCCGCGGGCGGGGTGGATTCACCTCGCTCCTGCTGGGATCGACCAGCCGAGCCGTGATGCACTCGGTGGACGTCCCTGTCACCGTCGTGCCGTCGCCCGTCTGATCCGTCCTCGCCCTCGCGAGGGGTGACCGGCCTACTGTTTCAGATGCTGCAGGCACGCGGACTCGGTCCGCCGACGAGAGGACCGGGCGTGGAAGAGATCCCCGCAGGCCTGACGGTCCACTCCCTCTACCAACCCGTCGTCGACCTCTCGACGCGCGCGCTGGTCGGCTACGAGGCCCTCGCCCGCGGCCCCGTCGGCACACCCTGGGAGTCACCCGCTGCGCTGTTCGAGTCGGCGCGTGCGCACGGGACCGTCGGTCAGCTGGACTGGATGTGCCGCGTCAGTGCGCTCCGGGGGGCGCTGGAGGCCAATCTGCCGACCGGGTTGCAGTTGTTCGTCAACATGGAACCCAGCGCGATGAACCTCGCGCCTCCCGCGGGGGTGGCCGCTCTGCTCGCCGAGGCGTCGCGACTGTCGGTGGTCGTGGAGATCACCGAACGTGACCTGCTCGCCGACCCCGCATCGCTGCTCGAGGCAGTGGAACGAGTGCGCGACCGACGGTGGCTCGTGGCGGTGGACGACGTGGGAGCCGAGACGGCGAGCCTGGCCCTCCTGCCGTTCCTGCGGCCCGACATCATCAAGCTGGACATGACGTTCACCCAGCAGCGGGCGACGGCGGACACCGCGCGGGTGCTCGCGGCGGTCTCGGCGGAGTCCGACCGCACGGGCGCGGTGGTCCTCGCCGAGGGCATCGAGACCGAGGAACACCTGCATCTCGCGCGTGAGATGGGCGCTGCTCTCGGCCAGGGCTGGCTCTTCGGCACGCCCGCTCCGTTGCCGCGCCGTGAGCCACATGCCGGCCCGACCGCCGCCGACCTGCCGTCGGACTCCCCCTTCGCCGTCGGGCTCACCCACCGCATGCCGTCCGCGCCGACGCCCTTCGCACTCGCCGCGGCCACCGGTGGCATCCGCCGCGGGCGTCTGTCCCTGCTCTCCACGATCATCGACCAGTTCGCGCTCCACGCGGCGGCCACCGGACCGTCGACCATCGTGCTGGCCACGGTTCCGCACTCGTTCGAGGTGTCCGCCGAGCAGATGCATCAGGCCGCGCACCTCGCCGCGTCCGGGACGCTCGTCGCCCTGTTCGGACGAGGCGGCGCCGCGACCACACCGCCGGTGCCCGGCCTGCACACCATGAGGCTGCCCGCCGCGGACCCGCTGTTGCGGGAACTGTCGGTGATCGTCGTGAGCCCGCACTTCACCGCCGCCGTCATCGGAGCCGAAACGGACGGCGACGGATCGACCGAGTCGGACCCGGTGTTCGACTACCGCCTGACGTACGACCGCGAACTGGTGCTCGACGCGGCCACCCTGTTGCTCCGCCGCACCACGCCCGTACCGACCGAACCCGGATCGGGTCCGCTGCCCGTCTTCGGACCCCAGCGACCGCCACGCATGTTCGGACACGGTCGAAACGGGTAGTCGGACGAGGTGACCGCGATGCTGAACGACACCCCGACCACCTCGACCCCGCCGACCGCAGCCGCGCTGCCGACGGCGCGTGGGCCGCTGTCCTCCGCCGTCCTGTCCGCACTCGTGCAGTCCCCGTCGGACGCGGGCAGCGTCGTCGCCCCCGTCACGGACGCCGATCCCTACGGCGACGACCTTCATCTCGCGTTGTACCTCTGCTACGAACTGCACTACCGCGGGCTCCCCGGTGTGGACGACGCCTGGGAGTGGAATCCCGACCTCCTGCGTCTGCGTGCCGAGATGGAGAGCGCCTTCCTCGCCGACGTCCGTGCGCACGTGACGGTGGGCGGCTCGGCGGCCGACGAGATGGACCTGTTGTCGACGGAGCACGTCGACGGGTCCGGCCCGTCCTTCCACCTCCGCGACACCGGCACCGCCGAGCAGATGCGGGAGTACCTCGCGCACCGGTCGCTGTACCACCTCAAGGAGGCCGACCCCCACGCGTGGACGATCCCGCGGCTGCAGGGTCAGGCAAAGGCCTCCTACGTCGCCGTCGAGTTCGACGAGTTCGGCGGCGGGCGCGGAAGCCGGATGCACCAGAACCTCTTTCGCGACCTCCTGGCAGCGGCGGGACTCGACGCGACCTACCTCGGTTACCTCGACCGGGTGGGTGCACCGACCCTCGCACCGGTCAACCTGATGTCGCTTCTCGGTCTGCACCGATCGCTGCGGGGTGCCGCCGTCGGACACCTCGCCGCGACCGAGATCACCTCCTCACCCGGATCGCAGCGGCTGGTGAAAGCGTTGCAGCGGTTGGAGTTCCCGGCCGAGTGCGTCGCGTTCTACGCCGAGCACGTCGAGGCGGACGCGGTGCACGAGCAGGTCATGCGACACGACGTGGTGGGCGACCTCATCGCGCGCGAACCGGAACTCGAGGCGGACGTCGTCTTCGGGATGCGCGCCATCGACCACGTCGAGAACGTCCTGGCGGACCATCTCATGGACGCGTGGAGCAACGGCCGGGAGTCGCTGCGCCCCGCGTCGTGATCCGCGACCGGAACCGGACTCTCCGTACACTGGGACCATGGAACCTCTGCTCCTGATCATCGTCGTCGTGGCTCTGGTCGTCGGCGTCGTCGTCGTGTCCCAGCGCAGGTCCGGCCGACGGAGTCTCGAGTCGCTCGACGACGCCAAGGCCGACGCGCGTCAGGCCATCGAGCGCCTCGGCGGCCAGGTGTACAACCTGGTGGGCTCGGACACTGCCTCCAAGCAGGCTCTGGCCGACGCGTCCGAGCGCTACACGGCCGCGGGCTCACAGATCGATCAGGCGCAGTCCCCCACCCAGGCGCGTCTGGCCAAACAGACTGCGCTGGAAGGGCTCTACTACATCCGCGCTGCCCGGCTGGCTATGGGCATGGACCCCGGCCCCGAGGTCCCCACCATCGACGGACAGAAGTCCGCGGGCGAGGTCACCGAGGAACGCACCGTCGACTACGAGGGTCGGGCCGTGACCGCGAGCCCCGGACCGTCCGAGAAGACGCCGAACTACTACCCCGGCGGACGCGTGGCGGGTCGCCCCGTCCCTGCGGGCTGGTACTCCGAGCCGTGGTGGAAGCCCGCCCTCGTGGCCGGCGCGTGGGGCATGGGATCCATGTTCCTGTTCTCCGCGATGTTCTCCGGGATGGCCGGCGTGGGCTACGGGGCGGACAACTTCGCCAGCGGTGAGGGCGACGGGACCGACATGAGCGACGGGGGCTACGACGGTGGGGGCGACTCCGACGGCGGCGGGTTCGACGACGGCGGCGGGTTCGACGACGGCGGCGGGTTCGATGGCGGTGGCGACTTCGGCGGTGGTGGCGACTTCGGGGGCGGCGGCGACTTCGGAGGTTTCTGACCTCCACGGGCGCCGGTCCGCACACCCCCCGGTGCCGTGCACCCCGTCCAGTCAGCGGAACCGGGTGCGCGCCCCCCGGAACTCGTGCGGACGGATCAGTGCTCGACCGACCTCACGTCGCCTGACACGTCGGGCACCAGAAGAGGTTGCGGCCCTTCATGTCCGCGGTGAGAATCGTCGTGCCGCAGATCAGGCACGGCTGGCCGTTCCTCTTGTAGACGTAGGAACGCGGGCGTCCCGGTCCACGCGACCCTGTGCCCGAGTCGTGTTCCTTGTCCAGCGTGATGATGCGCCCGCGTCGCACGCCCACCTTCATCAACTCGACGAGATCCGTCCACATCTCGTCCCACTCCTCGTGGTCGAGGTGCTTGCCCGTGCGGAACGGGCTCACGCGGTGCCGGAACAGCAGCTCGGCCCGGTAGACGTTGCCGATGCCGGCGATGACGTCCTGCTCCATCAGCAACGCGCCGACCGCCATGGCCGACTTGTGGATCCGGTGGAACGCCTTCTCCGGGTCGGACTCCTTGCGCAGCGGATCGGGACCCAGGCGCGCCACCAGCGCGTCGACCTGAGTGTCGTCGAAGATCTCGCAGCGGGTGGGGCCGCGCAGATCGGTGCCGTACTCCTCCCCCACCATGCGCATCCGCACCTGGCCGACGGGCTCCTTCATGGGAACGGACTGCTCGCCGAACTTTCCGTACAGCCCGAGGTGGACGTGGACGATCGCCCCGTTGTCGTACCGGTGGAGCAGATGCTTGCCCCAGGCGTCGGCACGCTTCAGGACATGCCCGGAGACCCACTCGGCACCGTCGACGAAACGTCCCTGCGGACTGGACACCTCGATGACCTGGCCGCCGAAACGCTTCTGGTGCAGTCGCGCCAGACGATGGAGAGTGTGCCCCTCGGGCATGGGTGGTACCTGACTACTCGGGCTGTGGTGCGGACCCTCTTATTCGGAGCCGCCGTCGGCCGAGGGTGCACCGGGAACGGCCGGCGCGTCGCCGGTGCGCTCGTACTCGGACAGGATGTCGATGCGGCGCTGGTGGCGCTCCTCGCCCGACCACGGGGTCTCGAGGAACGCGTCCACGATCGCGAGCGCCTCGGGCAGCGTGTGCATGCGGCCGCCGATGCCGATCAGCTGCGCCTTGTTGTGCTGACGCGCGAGCTGGGCCGTCTCGACGCTCCAGGCGAGAGCGCACCGCGCGCCGGGGACCTTGTTGGCCGCGATCTGCTCACCGTTGCCGGAGCCACCGAGCACCAGTCCGAGGCTCTCCGGGTCAGCGACCGTGCGGCGAGCCGCCTCGATGCAGAACGCCGGGTAGTCGTCCACCGCGTCGTACGTGAACGCACCGCAGTCGATCGGCTCGTGTCCCGATTCCCGCAGGTGGTCGATGATCTGATTCTTGAACTCGAAGCCGGCGTGATCGGCACCCAGGTATACGCGCATGGCTAGAGTTTGACAGGTGCCCCCCTCCGCCCCGACGCCACCGTGCGGGTGGGGCCCCGTCGCCGGGGTGGACGGCGCCGCGGGCCGGTGGGTGGTGGCTCGCCTCCACGAGGGACGAGTGTCGTTGACCCTGGTCGACACCGTCGCGGCCGTCCTGGACACCACCCGGGACTGCGCGGCCGTCGGGGTCGACATGCCGCTGACCGTTCCCGACGCCGGAGTGCGGGCGAGCGAACTCCAGGTTCGGACGTTCCTGGGCCCGGCGCGATCGTCGCTCTTCCCCACGCCGGTACGCGACGCGGTGTGGGCGGCCTCCTGGGAGGACGCCTGCGTGATCGCCCGCGCCCGCACGGGCAAGGCCATCAGCAAGCAGTCCTGGTACCTCACCGACCACATCCGGGCCTGGGACGCGGCCGACCCCGACATCGCGCGGGTGATCGAGGTGCACCCGGAATCGTCGTTCCGGGCACTCGCCCCCGCCACCCGCTTCACGTCGAAGAAACGAGCCCGCGGCATCGCGCAACGGCTGCAAGCACTCTCGGTGGTGGTGGACGTGCCGGCGCTGCTGGAGGCCACGAGTGCGATCGAGGACGGGCCCGCGATGGACGACGTACTCGACGCGGTGGCGGCCGCCTGGTCCGCGCGCCGCTGGCTCGGCGGCGAGGCACTGGAGTTCGGGGACGGCACTCGCGATCGCCGCGGCCGTCCCGACCTCATCGTGGTCTGACGCACCCCGCCGGCATCACCGACGGGGTGCGCGGTCGACTCAGTCGAACTGCGGGTCCTCGTTGCGAGAACGCTTGAGCTCGAAGAAGTGCGGGTACGACGCGAAGATCACCGACGCGTCCCACAGCTTGCCGGCCTCCTCGCCGCGCGGGATCCTCGACAGCACGGGACCGAAGAAGGCGACACCGTTGACGTGGATGGTCGGCGTGCCGACGTCCTTGCCCACCTTGTCCATTCCCGCGTGGTGGCTCTTGCGCAGCGCGTCGTCGAACTCACTGCTCGCGGCGGCCTCGGCCAACGAGGCCGGGAGGTCCAGTGCAGCGAGCGACTTCTGGATCACGTCCGGGAAGTCCTTGTTGCCCTCGTTGTGGATTCGCGTCCCCATCTCGGTGTAGAGCGGCGCGAGGATCTCGTCGCCCTTCTCCTGCGCGGCCGCGATCGCGACGCGGACGGGACCCCACGCCTTCTTCATCATGTCCTGGTACTCGTCGGGAAGATCGCGTCCCTCGTTGAGGACCGCCAGGCTCATGACGTGGAAGTTCGTCTCGATGTCGCGAACCTTCGCCACCTCGAGAATCCAGCGCGAGGTGATCCAGCACCACGGGCAGAGCGGGTCGAACCAGAAATCTGCCACGTCCTTGCTATCGCTCACGTCGGTCCTTTCGTCGTCGGGTAGTGCTCGGTGTTCGGCTGGTCTGCGGAGCGTCCCGCACAGTGGGCCGGTGACACGAACTCTGCACACCTGTTCTACCCGCCCGCGGCGACCGGCGTCATGATGGGATGGACACAGCCGCGACCGCAGTTCGGCGGTGGCAGAAGAAATCGACAGAAAGGGTGCACGTGGTTGCCCCCAATTTGACCAGGGACCAGGCAGAGGAACGGTCCTCGCTGCTCACGGTCACGCACTACTCCATCACTCTCGACCTGACGGACGGAGCCGGTGGCCCGGGCGAGAAGACCTTCTCCTCGACCACCACCGTCACCTTCGACGCGACCGCCGGAGCCTCCAGTGTCGTCGACATCGTCGCCGCCTCGGTGAGCTCCGCGACGCTCAACGGAACCGACGTCGACGTCTCCTCCTACGACGAGTCGACGGGCATCGCGCTCACCGACCTCGCGGAGCACAACAAGCTCACCGTGGTCGCGGAGTGCGTCTACTCCCATACCGGTGAGGGCCTGCACCGCTTCGTCGATCCGTCGGACGGCTCCGTCTACCTGTACAGCCAGTTCGAGACCGCGGACGCCAAGCGCATGTTCGCGTGCTTCGACCAGCCGGATCTCAAAGCGACCTTCGACGTGACGGTGACGGCACCGAAGGACTGGGCCGTCATCTCCAACGCGGCTGCCGCGGAGACCTCCGAGGCGTCCGGTGCCACGACGCACGTGTTCGAGACGACTCCTGTGATGAGCACCTACCTCGTCGCGCTCATCGCCGGCCCGTACGCGCAGTGGACCGATTCCTACTCGGACGACCACGGCACCATTCCGCTCGGAATCTACTGCCGCGCATCGCTGTCGGAGTACATGGACGCCGATCGCCTCTTCACCGAGACCAAGCAGGGCTTCGAGTTCTACCACCGTAACTTCGGTGTCCCGTACGCCTTCGGCAAGTACGACCAGCTGTTCGTGCCCGAGTTCAACGCGGGCGCCATGGAGAACGCCGGCGCGGTGACCTTCCTGGAGGACTACGTCTTCCGGTCCAAGGTGACGCGCTACTCCTACGAGCGCCGCGCCGAGACCGTGCTGCACGAGATGGCCCACATGTGGTTCGGCGATCTCGTGACCATGCGGTGGTGGGACGACCTGTGGCTCAACGAGTCCTTCGCCACGTTCGCGTCGGTGCTCTGCCAGTCGGAGGCCACCGAGTACACCAGCGCGTGGACCACGTTCGCGAACGTCGAGAAGAGCTGGGCCTACCGCCAGGACCAGTTGCCGTCGACGCACCCCATCGCCGCGGACATTCCCGATCTCGCCGCAGTCGAGGTCAACTTCGACGGCATCACCTATGCCAAGGGCGCCAGCGTCCTCAAGCAGCTCGTCGCCTACGTCGGGCTCGAGGACTTCCTCGCGGGCCTGCGCAGCTACTTCCGCGACCACGCCTTCGGCAACGCGACCTTCTCGGATCTGCTGTCGGCTCTCGAGGCCTCGTCCGGTCGCGACCTGTCGGACTGGGGTGATCAGTGGCTGCGCACCACCGGCCTGAACACCCTGACACCGGAATTCGAGATCGACGACGACGGCAACTACTCGTCCTTCTCCGTCGTGCAGGGGGCCGCGGCACCCGGCAAGGGTGAGCGCCGCGTGCACCGCATCGCCGTCGGCATCTACGACGGTGACGACTCCGGCGCGCTCACTCGCACCCAGCGGGTCGAGCTCGACGTCGAGCCGCAGGAGCGCACCGAGGTTCCCGCGCTGGTGGGCACGCCCGCCGGCCGGTTGGTGCTCGTCAACGACGACGACCTGACGTACTGCTCGCTGCAGCTGGATCCGACCTCGCTCGAGACGCTCATCGCGCGCATCGGCGACATCACCGAGTCGCTTCCCCGCACCCTGGCGTGGTCGGCGGCGTGGGAGATGACCCGGCAGGCCGATCTGAAGGCACGCGACTTCGTCGCACTGGTGCAGCGCGGCATCACCTCCGAGACCGAGGTCGGAGTCGTGCAGCGGCTCCTGCTGCAGGCGCAGACCGCGCTCGGCAGCTATGCCGAGCCGGGGTGGGCGCAGTCCACGGGATGGCCCGAGTTCGCCGACCGCCTCCTCGAGCTGGCGCGCGCGGCCGACGGTGGGTCGGATCATCAGCTGGCCTACGTCAACGCGCTGGCCTCGTCCGTGCTGGCCGAGCGCCACACGACAGTGCTGCAGGCGCTGCTCGACGGAGACGTGGACGGCCAGGATCTGGGCGGCCTCACCGTCGACACCGATCTGCGCTGGCGGTTCGTCACCGCTCTGGCTCGCAGCGGCGCGATCGACACGGGGTCCGACACACCCGTGATCGACGCCGAGGCCGAGAAGGACAACACCGCGGCCGGTGCCCGCAACGCGGCGGCGGCGCGAGCTGCCCGCCCGCAGGCCTCGGTCAAGGAGGAGGCGTGGACCACGGTCATCGACAACGACTCCCTACCCAACATCACCGCACGTGCCATCATCGGCGCGTTCCCCGGTGCGGGCCAGGGAGAGTTGTTGGAGCCGTTCGTCTCCCGCTACTTCGACGCCATCTCCGATGTGTGGGCACGTCGTTCCAGCGAGGTCGCGCAGACCGTCGTCGTCGGTCTGTACCCGACCTGGTCCATCAGTGAGCAGTCGGTGGCGGCGGCGGACGAGTTCCTGGCGGGCGACCACCCGCCGGCCCTCGCGCGCCTCGTCGTCGAGGGTCGCGCGTCCGTGGTGCGGTCGCTCGCCGCTCGAGCGGCGGACGGTGCCTGACCGCACCTGACTCGCGCACGGACAAGGGCCCATCATCCTCGCGGATGATGGGCCCTTGTCTCTGTGCCGGGGTGGCGCCGTGTCAGGCGGACGGGCCGGTGATCGCCGCGCTCATGACGCGCACGGCGGCGACGAGGCCGTCGATCAGATCGCCGTCACGGAAGGATCCCGTGGCCGCGGTGATACCGAGCTGCGCGATGCGGTCGTCGACGAGATGGGCGACGCCTCGACCGGAACGAACCTCGATGGCGCGCTGGTTCGGTGAGACCGCGATGAGCACCGAGTACTCGGCCTCGGGCGTTCCCGCGAGAGCGGCGTCCGCACCCGCGGCGGTGTCGGGGCCGAGGTCACCGACCAGCACGTTGAAGCGGATGCCCGTACGGCGGGTGGCCTCGATGAGCGACTCGTCGAGCTGGATCAGCTCGTCGGTCGCGAACGGGGACAGGTCGGGGTTGACGGTGCCCACCTGGTGCACACCGGAGACTCGACCGCTCGCGGTCACCACATGGCCGACGGGAAGGTTCTCCTCGTCGATCCGACGGGTCGAGAGTTCACCACTTGCCACTTGCCCGGCCTCCTACCAGCGAAGCCGAACCCGCGGTGAGTTCGGCGTGTGTCGAATGCGCAGCGTGCTGCGAGTACGGCGTCACCTCGTCCGTGGCCGACCACAGCACCGGGGCGTGGTCCCACTGCTGCCCGAGTCGGTAGGGGGCGGGACGCGGCGCGGGATCGGTCGACGTGATCTTCGCGAACACGAAGAGCGCGAGGAACAGTGCCAACGGAATCAGTCCGAAGATCAGCGCGGTTTCGAGGATGCTCACGCCCATCACCTTAGTGGACGGGTGTCAGGCCGCGCCCTCACCCAGGTACGGCAGCCAGGTGGGATCGAGTTCCTTGATGCTCGCGAGCAGTCGCCAGTGCGGACCCTTCGGCGGGACCAGCGCGGCGCGCAGGGTCCACCCCAGCTCGCTGAGCATCTTGTCCGCCTTGCGGTGATTGCAGGAAGCGCAGCACGCGACGCAGTTCTCCCAGGAGTGACCGCCGCCGCGACTGCGCGGCACCACGTGGTCGATGGTCTCGGCCTTGGAACCGCAGTACGCGCACCGGAAACGGTCCCGATGCATCAGAGCCGCCCGCGTCATCGGGATGCGCGCCCGGTAGGGCACCCGCACGTACGAGCGGAGGCGGATGACCGACGGCACCTGCAGAGCGATGTCCGCCGAGTGGACGACGGGACCGTCGTCGTCGTCGTGCACCACGACGGCCTTCTCGCAGACCAGCAGGACGACGGCACGCCGCATGGGCAGCGCGGTGAGTGGTTCGAACGTGGCGTTCAGGAGGAGTACGCGCCGCTTCACCCAGGCGGGGACGGCGTCCTCGTGATCGAGGTGCCCGTCGACGTCGGCCGGATCGGAGTGATCGGTGACGGCGTGCAACGACGCGCCGCCGAAGACGACAGGGTGTTCGGACTGGGGTCGCGCCCCCGACGCGCCGCCCTGCACGGCGTCGGTGGGCGACAGTTGTCGATGCCCGGCCCGAACCTTCGCGACAGTCCCGCTCTTCTTCATGCCACCTCCAGTGACCACTGCGCGCGGCGCGACTACCACTGGTTTGCGACAGCCACCGCCCGCACGTGAAGACCAACCACAGTGCATCACGAATCGGTGCCGTTCGCACGCTCATTCGAGGTCCGGCCGACGGCCACGCGGTGAACTCCGGGTGTCCCCCCGCACGGGTGGCGGGGTGGGTGCCGAGACGGGTGGTGACAGGTGGCGTGCGCCGAGGAGATCCGTAGACTTTTCGGGTGTATTCCTTCGACCCGAACGACGTCCTCGCCCTCTCGCTCTCCGACACCGGTCGCGACTGGCTGATCCAACGCCCGCTCCAGGTTCTGGGGTACGCCCTGCTCGCCGTGGTTCTGCGTTACATCCTGCACCGCATGATCGACCGGTTCACCAGCCGCTCACCCGGCGCGGGTCGCAGCGCTGCGGGTAAACCGCCCCTGCTGAGGCCGCTGCGCGAACGTGCCCCCGCCGGCGTCACCACCACCATCCTGAACGAGCGCCGCAACCAGCGCGCCCGCACCATCGGTTCGGTGCTCAAGTCGGCGGTCTCCGTCGGCATCCTGGTCTGGTTCGTGCTCTCCGCGCTCTCCATCGTCGGTGTGAACGTCGCCCCCTTCATCGCGTCCGCAGGCATCGTGGGTGTCGCGCTCGGTTTCGGCGCGCAGAACCTCGTCCGCGACTTCCTCTCCGGCATCTTCATGCTGCTCGAGGACCAGTACGGAGTCGGCGACATCGTCGATCTCGGCGAGGCATCGGGCACGGTCGAGACCGTGGGCCTGCGGGTCACCACGGTCCGCGACATCTCCGGGACGCTCTGGTACGTCCGCAACGGCGAGGTGCTGCGTGTCGGCAACATGAGCCAGGGTCACGCCGTCGCGGTGTTGGACCTCCCCGTCAGTCATTCCGCCGACATCGACGTCGCGTGCGAGGTGGCCGAGCGCACGGCGCGCGAGTCCATCGAGCGTGGCGAGTTCCAGGAGGACATTCTCGAGGCCCCGCAGATGCTCGGCGTCGACGCCGTCACGTCGGACACGGTGACGCTGCGCCTGACCATCAAGGTCCGACCCGGCCGGCAGTGGGCCGTGCAGCGCCAGTTGCATCGTCAGATCCTCGACGCCTTCGACGAGTCCGGCATCGCGGCGCCCTACCCCAACGGGCGGCCCTTCGGACCCGCCCCGAGTATGAGCACGTGATCGTGGAGAACAATGGAGCCATGACCGAGCCGGCACAGACCTTCTACGACGCGGTCGGGGGTGCGGAGACGTTTCGCACCCTGACCGCGCGCTTCTACGCCGAGGTCGAGCGGGACGACATTCTGCGGCGGCTGTACCCGGAGGAGGACCTGGGCCCGGCGGAGCGCCGGATGCGCATGTTCCTCGAGCAGTACTGGGGTGGTCCGCGTACCTACTCGGACGAGCGCGGCCACCCACGTCTGCGGATGCGGCACTCGCCGTTCGTCATCGGGCCGTTCGAGCGCGACGCCTGGCTGCGCGCGATGCACACGGCCCTGGCGTCGATCGACTCGGACACGATGGACGATGTGCATCGACAGCAGTTCGTCGACTACATCGAGATGGCGGCGAACTCGATGGTGAACTCGCCGTTGTAGTGCTGCGCGCTCAGCCGAGGGCGCCGGGGCGGCCCTTGCCCCGCAGCTTGCGGGCGACACGCATCGCGAACCACAGGGGACGCGGGATGTGCGGGCGCAGGATGGCGTGCTTGCGCACGTAGTGCGGCACGTGCCACTCGGCCCAGGTGCCGGCGTAGAACAGAGCGGCATCCCCGGCGCGGAGCACGCGGGGCTCGTTGCCCGCGGACTGGACGACGACCTCGCCCTCGATCACGTGGATGGTCTCGTCCTGCTCGAAGTACCAGTTGAAGGTGCCGGCGGTGCAGTCCCAGACCCACGACGACGTGGTGGTGTCCGGGCTGCAGGACCACTGACCGCTGCGCGCGACGGGAGCACCCTCGAGGATCCACGAAGGATCGATCGGAGCCGGCAGGAGCTCGACGGAGTCGAGACTCACGGCTTCGAAAACAGGAGTCGTCATGGAGGTTCCTTTACCGTCGCTTGAAGTTCCGCCTGAAAATACCCCACCAAACAAACTTTGGGTAGTTTTCACGCCGATCGTCCCGATTTTCTTGACCTTCCCATGGCATGAACAGCGGACGCGTGGTGATTCTCGTGGGAGCCGGGCAGGCCGGAGGCCGGTCGCCACGAGAGGCCGGGCAGGCCGGAGGGGTCGTGGTGACGGGCGCACCGCCCCTCGCGGCTCGGCCTTTGGCACTATTGCGCCTGTGAGCACTCCGATCGACGCGTCCGCCGGCCCGTCCCCCGCCGACGGCCCGTCCGCCCCGGCCCCCTGGTGGTCCGACGCCGTCTTCTACCAGATCTACCCCCGCTCGTTCGCGGACTCCGACGGCGACGGGATCGGTGATCTGGGTGGCATCCGGGACAAGCTCGGATACCTGGAACTGCTCGGCGTCGATGCACTCTGGCTCAGTCCGGTGATGCGGTCGCCGATGGTCGACCACGGATACGACGTGTCCGATCCCCGCGACATCGATCCGCTGTTCGGATCTCTCGAGACGATGGACGCCGTGGTGACGGAGGCGCACGCGCGGGGCATGAAGGTCACGATGGACCTGGTGCCGAACCACACGAGCGATCAGCACGAATGGTTCCAGGCCGCTCTGGCCGCGGCGCCCGGGAGCCCGGAGCGGGCCCGCTACGTGTTCCGGGACGGCAAGGGCGACGGCTCCGAGCCGCCGAACAACTGGCCCAGCATCTTCGGCGGTCCCGCGTGGCACCGCGTCACCGAGGCGGACGGCACACCCGGTCAGTGGTACCTCCACATCTTCGCGCCCGAGCAGCCGGATCTGAACTGGACCGAACCCGAGGTGCTCGCCGACCTGGAGGCGACGATCCGGTTCTGGCTCGACCGCGGTGTCGACGGGTTCCGCATCGACGTGGCCCACGGCATGGCCAAGCCGGCGGATCTCCCGGACATGGATCTGTCCGTGAACGAGCTGATGCGCAACGAGGACGGGGACCCCCGTTTCGACGACGACGGGGTGCACGAGATCCACCGCGCCATCCGCCGGGTCGTGGACGAGTACGACGGCGCGATGACGGTCGGCGAGGTGTGGGTCCAGGACAACGAACGCTTCAGTCGCTACATCCGTCCCGACGAGCTCACCCTGGGCTTCAACTTCCGGCTGGCCGAGTCCGCGTTCGACGCCTCGGCCATCAGGAATGCCGTCGACAACTCGCTCGACGCGGTCGACCGTGTCGGCGGCACGCCGACGTGGACTCTGTCCAACCACGACGTCGACCGTGAGGTCACCCGGTACGGCGGAGGTGAGCAGGGTCTGCAGCGCGCACGCGCGATGGCCCTGGTCCTGCTGGCGCTCCCCGGTGTCGTGTTCGTCTACAACGGCTCCGAGCTCGGGCTGCCCAACGCGGACCTCCCCGACTCCGCTCTGCAGGATCCCGCCTGGTTCCGATCCGGCGGCCAGGAACGCGGACGAGACGCGTGCCGCGTCCCGCTGCCGTGGGAGGGCACCGAGCCGCCGTTCGGATTCTCGACGGCGCGGGAGACCTGGTTGCCGATTCCCGCCGAGTGGGCCCCGCTGACCGTGGAGAGCCAACTCGAGGACGTGGACTCCATGCTGAGCCTCTATCGGACGGCGTTGAGCCTGCGGGCCGCGCGTCCGGAGTTCAGCGAGCCCGGAGTCGAGTGGTACGGGAGCCCTCCCGGGTGTCTGGCGTTCCGGCGCCGCGGCGGCGTCATCTGCGCTCTGAACACCACGTCCGAGCCCATCACCCTGCCGCCGGGAGCGCTGCTGCTCGCCAGCGCACCGCTGCAGGGCGGGCTGCTTCCGGCCGACGCGGCGGCCTGGCTCGTCTGAACGAGTCGCGGAGCGGGTCGGTCAGGACACCATGAGCGGGATCGTGGCGCCCCGGCTGCGGAACACCGATCCGTAGCGGGCGTCGAGCCGGATCCACGACCGAGCGATTCGCACGCGGACGCGCGCGTCGTCCGCACTCCGCGACGAGTCGGACACCGTGGGCACGAACTTCATGGCGTTGAGCGCGAAGATCATGCGCATCGACACGGGCACCGCCTCGCCGTCGGCCTCGACGGTCACCACGTCCTGATCGAGCAGCGACACGGGCGGGCCGTGATCGGTTCCGTGTTCGCGGGCCAGGGCGACACCACGCTCGGCCAGCTCCACGAACACCGGACCGGGGACGTCGTCCACATGGGTCCACCCGGCGTCCGGCGGCACCGGGCCGCGCCAGGCGGAGTCCATGCCGAAGCCGGGATCGAATGGTGCAGGTCCGGCGGATCGCATCGCCGAGAGGAGCCCGTCCGCGGCCACGGTGACGTCCGACGGCAGCACCCGGGCGCGGATCACGCGGGCGGCGAGGACGTCGAATCCGGTCTCGATCCACGCGACCACGTGACTGTCACCGCGGCGCCGGAGGCGCACCACCGCGCCCGGGTCGAGCCGCGCGGCGTGGGTCAGAAAGGTCGACAGATCGTCCCGGTCCCGCGAGTCCGGGACGGTCACCGACCGCTCGGCCAGTGCACCCGTCACGGCCGCTGCCAGCGCTGCAGGTACTCACGCTCGTCGCCGGACAGCCGGCGCAGGCGCTGGGTGTCGATGTCGAAGGCTGCGATCTGCGTGGACGCCACGATGGCCGGCGGAGTACTCATCGGTGCGCCGTGCGGGCGCACCTCGTATCCCGCCGTGAAGTCGACGGCCCGCAACTGCTCCACCCACATGAACACGTCGAGAGGCGTGTCCTCGTGGCGTAACTGGCCGCGGTAGCGCACGTGCAGGTCGGCGATCACCGCACTGTTCCGCAGGGTCGCGGTGGGGACACCGTCGGCCATGAGCCACGGGATGCGGGCCTCCTCCAGCAGCGTCACCATGCGTGCGTGGTTGATGTGCTGGTACACGTCCATGTCCGACCAGCGCACCTCGACGGGGCAGTGGAAGCCGATGAGCTCGTCGTCTGTCACGCCCCCAACCTATCCGGCCCGGCACGGCGCCGGGACGAGTACGTCAGTCCCCCTGGCATGGTCAACGCGAGACGTCGGTCCGCGCACCCGCCCCTCGCACCATGCTGCGGATCTGCCGCGCCGCCACCGAGAGCGTCGCCAGATCCAGCGTTCCGGACTCGCCGATCTCCGTGAGGGCCGCTCGGGCACGAGCGAGCCGGGAGGCATTGGTGGACTCCCAGTCGGCGATCATCTCGTCCGCCGTCTCCCCCGGTTCGCCGCCGCCCGTCACGTCGAGCGTGAGGGCACGCAGCGACGAGTACAGGTCGTCCCGCAACGCCAACCGCGCCAGGGAGTGCCAGCGGTCGCCGCGTTCGAGCGTGGACACCGCAGACAGCAGCCAGTCGATGCCGAGGTGCTCGCTGAGGGCGTAGTAGAGGCTCGCCATCACCTCGTCGTCCTCGTTCGCGATGTCCGCCGTCTCGATGACGTCGAGCAGGCAGAACACGTCGAGGAGCCGGAACACTCTGTGCGCGAGCTCTTCCGGTGCGCCTTTCTTGATGGCGGACGTGGCACGGTCGAGTCCGCTGCGTGCCTGCCGACCCTTCAGCCAGGTCGGGAGCTGCGATTCCAGGATCCGCACCTTGCGCGCGAACCTCGTGATCTCGGCACCGACAGCGATGGGCTGCGGCCGGTTCGACAACAGCCAGCGGGATCCTCGGTCGAGGAGGCGACGAGACTCGAGCACCAGTTCGTCGGACGCGTCCGTGGGCATGTCGGCCGCGGCGATCGCGGCCCAGATGTCGTGCAGACCGAAGATCTCGCTCGTCGCCGCGAACGCTCGCGCCGCGTCCGTGCTCCCGACTCCGGAGTCCTCCGCGAGGCGGAAGGCGTAGGTGATGCCGCCGTGGTCGACCGTCTCGTTCGCCACCCGCGTGGCCACGATCTCCCGGCGCAGCGGATGCGCCTTGATGGCACCGGCGAAACGTTCGCGCAACGGCGTCGGGAAGTAGTCCGTCATGAGCGGGGCGAACACGTCGTTGTCCGGCAGATCCGATGCCAGCAGGTCTTCCTGCAGCGCCAACTTCACGTGAGCCATG
Source organism: Rhodococcus sp. SORGH_AS_0301 (assembly GCF_030818285.1). NCBI lineage: Bacteria > Bacillati > Actinomycetota > Actinomycetes > Mycobacteriales > Nocardiaceae > Rhodococcus > Rhodococcus sp. SORGH_AS_0301. Next base: position 993,891 of record NZ_JAUTAC010000002.1, on the reverse strand, counting down.
AGAGTCGACAGCTCGGGCGAGGTGAGACCCAGCCCGTTCTGCAAGCGCCGCGAGATCTCCGACTTCGTCGGCAGCGCGTCGAGCGACCTGTCCACCCGCCCCGACGCCACCAGGTCGGCGATCAGTCGAGCGTGGACGCCCAGCAGTTCGGGGGCGTGTGCCCGTGAGACACCCAGCAGCTCGTTCTGCGCGACGTTGTCCTCGAGAACGAGGGCGCCCACCTCGTACGTCATGGAGGCCAGCAGGGACTCCCGGTCCTCCGCGGCCAGGTCACCCGACGTCACGGTGGAATCGAGCAGGATCTTGATGTTGACCTCGTGATCGGAGCAGTCGACGCCGGCGGAGTTGTCCACGGCGTCGGTGTTGATCTTGCCGCCCGCGGCGCTGTACTCGATGCGGCCGAGCGCGGTCACCCCGAGGTTGCCGCCCTCTCCGACCACGCGCGCCCGCAGGTCCGCACCGTTCACGCGCACCGGGTCGTTGGCCTTGTCGCCCACGTCGGCATCGCTCTCGGTGCGCGACTTCACGTAGGTGCCGATGCCGCCGTTCCACAGCAGGTCCACCGGCGCCGTGAGGATGGCGCGCATCAGTTCGGGCGGTGACAGGGCGGTGACGTCGTCCGCCAGTCCGAGAGCCGCGCGCACCTCGGCGCTGACCGGTACCGACTTCACGGTGCGTTCGTGTACTCCGCCACCCCTGCTGATCAGGGAGGTGTCGTAATCCGCCCACGACGAGCGCGGCAGTTCGAACAGTCGCCGTCGCTCCGCGAAGGAGGCGGCCGCGTCGGGTGCGGGATCCAGGAAGATGTGCCGGTGGTCGAACGCGGCGACGATGCGGAGATGTTCACTGAGCAGCATGCCGTTGCCGAACACGTCGCCACTCATGTCACCGATACCGACCACGGTGATCTCGTCGGACTGCGTGTCGATGTCGTACTCGCGGAAGTGACGCTTCACGCTCTCCCAGGCACCCTTGGCGGTGATGCCCATCGCCTTGTGGTCGTACCCCACCGACCCGCCCGAGGCGAAGGCGTCGCCGAGCCAGAAGCCGTACTCGGCGGACACCTCGTTCGCGAGATCGGAGAACGTGGCAGTGCCCTTGTCCGCCGCGACCACGAGGTACGAGTCGTCGTCGTCGCGTCGCACCACACGCTGCGGTGGGATCGCGGCGCGAGTGGCACGGTCGAGGTTGTCGGTGACGTCCAGCAGCCCCGCGATGAACATGCGGTAGCAGGCTCGCCCCTCGGCGGTGGTCGCGGAGCGGTCGGTCGCAGCATCGCCGGTCGGAGACGGCGGCTGCTTGACGACGAAGCCGCCCTTCGCCCCCACCGGCACGATGACCGCGTTCTTGACGGCCTGCGCCTTGGCCAGTCCGAGCACCTCGGTGCGGAAGTCCTCGCGCCGGTCGGACCAGCGGAGACCACCGCGCGCGACCGTGCCGAAGCGCAGGTGCACGCCCTCGACGCGCGGCGAGTACACGAAGATCTCGAAACGCGGGCGCGGCTTGGGCAGCACGTCGATGCCGCGAGGGTCGAACTTCAGGGACAGGAAATCGCGCTCGCGACCCTGCTCGTCGACGACGAAGTGGTTGGTGCGCAGCGTCGCTCGCACGAGGGTGAACAGGGCACGCAGCACCCTGTCGGCGTCGAGGCTGACCACCTGATCGATCAGTTCGGCGAGCTCCGACGCGATCTCGTCGGCACGCTCCTCGGACGCCGAGGCGGGATCGAACTGCGCGTCGAACAGGTCGACGATCAGTCGAGCCGTCACTGGGTTGGCGAGGAGAACACGCTCGATGCCGGTCTGGCTGAAAGGGAATGCGGCCTGGCGCAGGTACTTCGCGTACGCCCGCAGCACCACCGCGCGGCGCCACTCGAGACCGGCCCGCAGAACCAGTTCGTTGAAGCGGTCGGCCTCCGCGTGGCCGTTCCACACGGCAGCGAACGCGTCGGTGAATCGTCGGCTGACCACACTCGTCTGGTTCTCGGCGCCCTCGATGACCTCGGGCTCCGCGGACAGGCCGAAATCGTAGATCCAGCAGCGCGTTCCGTCCTTGCGCACCACGGCGTACGGCCGCTCGTCGACCACCTCCACACCGAGGCTCTGCAGGACGGGCAGCACCTGGCTCAGCGAGACCTCGCTGCCGGTCACGTAGAGGGAGAAACGCCAGTGACCCGCCTCGGCGTCGCGCGGGCGGTACAGGCACATGTCGATGTCGTCGCCGACGAGCGCGTCGAGTCGAGCGATGTCGACGAGCGCCCGGTCCGCGTCGAAGTCCTGCTTGTAGGCCTCGGGGAAGGCGACGGCATAGCGCGCCGCGTTGTCGGGCGACACCGACGGGTCGGCCGCGGCCGCCTCACGCAGAGCGTCGTCCCACGTGCGGGTGGCGTCGGCGATCAGGGACCTGATGCGGTCGCGGTTGGCGTCCGAGACGTCGACGGCGTCCGCGCTCTGTCCGTCGAAGCGAACAGTGAAGTGCACCAACGCGAGTGGGCTGTCCGAGACGCGTGCCTCGTACTCGACGTCGGTACCGCCGAGCTCGTGCAGCAGGATCCTGCGGGTCTCGAGACGCAGGCGGGTGGTGTAGGAGTCGCGCGGAAGGTAGACCAGCGCCGACACGAACCGGCCGTACCCGTCGCGGCGCAGGAAGAGCAGCACCTCGCGGCGCAGGGCACTGCGCTCCACGGCCGAGATGGTGTCGAAGAGCGACCTGCTGTCCGCCGAGAAGAGTTCGGTGCGCGGGAAGGACTGGATCGACTCGAGCATGGCCTGGCCGGAGTACGACGACAGGGTGTGCCCGGCGCGCTCGATGACGGTGCGCACGCGATCACCCACGACCGGGATGTCGAGGACGTTGCCGTGCAGTGCGGAGATGGTGAACAGCCCGGTGAACCGGTGCTCTCCCACCGTGTTTCCCTCGTCGTCCAGGTCGTGGACACCGACGAAGTAGGGGTGCACGGCGCGGTGCACCGACGTGGAGCTCGATGCGCGGGTGAGCACGAGGAGGTCCTCGCGAGCGACCACTCGGTCGATCGGCAGGTCGAAGCCCGCGACGGCGCCCGGATCGTCGGATCGCAGGATGCCCAGCGCGGACTCGGCGACGGGTTCGAGACCCGCCTCCGTCGCGGTGTACCGGCGGCTGCCGAGCACGCGGAAGTTGCCCTCGGACAACCACCGCAGCAGGCGGGCGGCGTCGTGCCGCGCCTCGGGGGTGACGGACTCGGTTCCGTCCGCGTCTCCGCGGCGTGGTCGTTCCAGACGATCGGCCAGTTCCAGCTGGCGACGCTGCATGGCCTCGGTGTCGTCGACGACGCGACGGACGTCGGCGAGCACGTCGGCCAGCGAGCTCTCGAGCGAGGCGAAGGCCTCCTCGCTCGCCGCGGGGTGCAGAGCCACGTGGATCCACGATTCGAGGATGCTGCCGTCCGCGAGATCGCCGGTCTCGACGTCGGACGGGGTGGCTCCGCCTCGGATGGAGAGGAGCGTGCCGGACTCGTCGCGCACGACGCGCAGGATCGGGTGCACCACCTCGACGACCGCGATGCCGGCTCCGGTGAGCCAGGCGGTGACCGACTCGACCAGCATCGGCATGTCGTCGGTGACGATCTGCAGGGCCACGCCGACGGTGCAGTCGGGTCCGCGGTGCAGGGCGAGAGAGGCGACGCCGGGATCACGACGCTCGGCGAGCTCCAGATGTTGGTGCACCACCGCGGTCGGGTCGGCTCCCGTGGTGGTCCGCAACACGTCCAGATCGACGTGCCCGAAGTACACCGCGCGGAGGTCGTCCGCCCGATCGAGCACCGAGTTCGGCGCCGTTGCCGCCTCGGAGTGCTCTCCCGCTGAAGTCATCGCTGTCGCCTTTCGATCACCACGAGCGGCGGATCCACCGGTCGGGGCGACGTTGTCCGTGGGGTTCGGCTCCCGACCCTAGCCTCGCGAGGCCGGGAGCCGAACACCGCGGTGACGTGGCGTGCGATGAAAATAGGTTACTTACCAGTACATTTCAGTCGCGCGTGAGCTTCCGGTGCGTCACGCGGTGCGGGCGAGCGGCGTCGGGACCGAGGCGCTCGACCTTGTTGGCCTCGTAGCCCTCGAAGTTGCCCTCGTACCAGTACCAAGCGGCCTCGTTGTCGCCGAAGCCACCTTCCCACGCCAGGATGTGCGTGCACGTCCGGTCGAGGAACCACCGGTCGTGCGAGATCACGACGGCGCAACCGGGGAACTCCTCGAGGGCGTTCTCCAGTGAACCGAGGGTCTCGACGTCCAGGTCGTTGGTGGGCTCGTCGAGCAGGATCAGGTTGCCGCCCTGCTTGAGCGTCATCGCCAGGTTCAGGCGGTTGCGCTCACCACCGGACAGCACGCCGGCAGCCTTCTGCTGGTCGTGGCCCTTGAACCCGAACGAGCTGATATACGCCCGCGACGGGAACTCCTGCGTACCGATGGTGATGAAGTCGAGGCCGTCCGACACCGTCTCCCAGACCGTCTTCGCCGGGTCGATGCCCGAGCGGTTCTGGTCGACGTAGCTCAGCTTGACCGTCTGACCGATCTTGACCTCGCCGCCGTCCGGCTCCTCGAGACCGACGATGGTCTTGAAGAGCGTGGTCTTTCCGACGCCGTTGGGGCCGATGACACCGACGATGCCGTTTCGCGGAAGCGTGAACGACAGGTCCTTGATCAGCACGCGGCCGTCGAAGCCCTTGTCGAGGCTCTTGACCTCGACCACGACGTCGCCGAGGCGCGGCGGGTTGGGGATCTGGATCTCGTCGAAGTCGAGCTTGCGCATCTTGTCGGCCTCGGCAGCCATCTCGTCGTAGCGATCGAGACGTGCCTTGTTCTTGGCCTGGCGAGCCTTGGCGCCGGAGCGGACCCAGGCGAGTTCGTCCTTGAGGCGCTTCTGCAGCTTCTGGTCCTTCTTGCCCTGGACCTCGAGACGCTCGGCCTTCTTCTCCAGGTACGTGGAGTAGTTGCCCTCGTAGGGGTAGAGGCGACCACGGTCGACCTCGCAGATCCACTGCGCGACGTGATCGAGGAAGTACCGGTCGTGGGTCACGGCCAGGATGGCACCCTGGTACGCGGCCAGATGCTGCTCGAGCCAGAGAACCGACTCGGCGTCGAGGTGGTTGGTGGGCTCGTCGAGCAGCAGCAGGTCCGGCTTGCTCAGCAGCAGCTTGCACAACGCCACACGACGCTTCTCACCACCGGACAGGTGGGTCACACCCTCGTCCGGCGGCGGGCAGCGCAGTGCGTCCATGGCCTGCTCGAGCTGCGAGTCGATCTCCCACGCGTCGGCGTGGTCGAGCTTCTCCTGCAGCTCGCCCATCTCCTCCATCAGCTCGTCGGAGTAGTCGGTGGCCATCAGCTCGGCGATCTCGTTGTACCGCTTGAGTTGGACCATCGTCTCGCCGAGACCGTCCTCGACGTTCTCGCGAACCGTCTTGTTCTCGTCGAGCTCGGGCTCCTGCATGAGGATGCCGACGGTGGCGCCCTGCGCGAGGAACGCCTCACCGTTTCCGGGCTGGTCGATCCCGGCCATGATCTTGAGGATCGAAGACTTGCCGGCGCCGTTGGGGCCGACGACGCCGATCTTCGCTCCCGGCAGGAAGCTCATCGTCACGTCGTCCAGAATGACCTTGTCGCCGTGCGCCTTGCGCACCTTCTTCATGGTGTAGATGAATTCCGCCACGAGTTCCTCTCGATGTGCTCACCAGCGTGTGTGCCGGGCGGATCGCGCCGGCTGAGATGCCGACGACGGGGCCGACAACTGGGAGATGTGCTCGACGCGGAAGTCTACCGGGACCGACCGGTGCCCGTGAAACCGTTCGCGGTCAGCCCACCGGCACCGGCTCGGGCTCGGCCGTGTCCACCGCGGCCTCGGCGACGGTCTCGCCGGACTCCTGCCGCTCGGCCGCCTGACGCGGCCGGTCCACCTTGACGTGGCACCGAGCGAGATCGGGTCCCACCGCGGTGGCTCGGATCTCGAGATCGGCTCGGCCCACGCCCTCCTTGGTCGTGTACTCGTTGGTGTGCGCCTGCCCGAAGACGATGACCGAATCGCCCTTCATCAGCGACGCTCCGACCCCCGACACCAGACGTCGCCAGCAGCTGACCGAGGCGTAGAGCGTGTCCCCGTCCTGCCACTCCCCACTCTCGCGGTCCATGCGGCGCGAATTGCTGGCCACGCGGAAGCTGAGCACCTCGTCGCCGGACGGCGTGGTGCGCTTGATCGGATCAGTGATGACGGTGCCCACCACGGTCAGATACGACTCGTACATCGTTCCCCCCTCTCGCGGTCGATCCGGTACCGACCGCGCCCCCGACTCTGCGCCGCTCGCACCGCGGACAGAAGGGCCCGCGAGCACCTGTGGACGGCCGTCCACAGGAGCGCCGCGGGGGTTGACAGGAGGAGTGGTCAGGCAGTGACCAGCGAGTCGCCGGACGCCGCCAGCAGTGCGGCGTAGGCACCGCCGCGGGCGACGAGTTCGTCGTGGGATCCCGATTCGACGACGTGCCCGTGATCGAGCACCACGATGCGATCGGCCGACCGCACGGTGGAGAGTCGGTGGGCCACCACGATGGTGGTGCGGTCCTGCTCGAGCTGGTCGATCGCGTCGGCCAGAGCACGTTCGGTGGTGGTGTCCAGAGCGCTGGTGGCCTCGTCCAGAACGAGGACGGGCGGGTTGCGCAGAACGGTGCGCGCGATGGCGAGGCGCTGCTTCTCGCCACCGGAGAACCGGTAGCCACGCTCCCCCACCATCGTGTCGTAGCCGTCGTCGAGCGAGGCGATGAAATCGTGGATCTGCGCTGTGCGAGCGGCATTCTCTATGTCCGCGTCGGTGGCGTCGGGCCGCGCGAAGCGGAGGTTCTCGCGGATCGTGTCGTGGAAGAGATAGGTCTCCTGCGACACCACCCCGACCGTCGCGGACACGTCAGCGAGCGAGAGATCGCGGAGATCGACACCGTCGACCTCGACCGACCCGGACGTCGGATCGTAGAGCCGCGCCGTCAGATACCCGAGTGTCGTCTTGCCGGCGCCGGTCGCTCCCACGATCGCCAGGGTGCTCCCGGCGGGGACCGTGAGATCGATGTCCGTGAGCGTCGGATGTGCCGCACCCGGATAGTCGAAGCCCACGTGGCGGAAGCGCACCTCACCGCGTCGGGCCGTCGGATCGATCGGCGTCGGTACGGCGGGTTCGTCGATGTCCACCGGGAGATCGAGGTACTCGAAGACTCGGCCGAACAGAGCCAGGGAGCTCTGCACCTCGACGCCGGTGTTGAGCAGCATCATCGTGGGGCGGAACAGCTGAGTCTGAAGGGTGGTGAACGCGACCAGCGTTCCCACCGTCAACGCGCTGCCGTTGCCGATGGTGATGCCGGCGAACCAGTAGACCAGGGCCGGCATCGCGGCGAAGCTGATCGACATGGTCGCCATGCGCCACTTGCCCGCCATCATCGAGCGGAGTTCGACGTCGGCGACCTCGGACGAGCGTTCGGTGAACCGATTCGTGAGGACCGACGACGCGCCGGTCGTCTTGCCCAGCAGGATGCCGCTCACCGAGAGCGACTCCTCCACCTGGACGGACAGATCGCTGAGCAGGCGTTGCCGCACGGTGGAGATACGGCGACGCTCGTCGCCGACCCGCCGAGCGATGCGGACGAACACCGGCAGGATGGCGAGCGAGAAGAGGGCCAGTTTCCAGTCGAGCAGGAAGAGCGCGACGACGGTGGCCATGACGGTGGTCGCGTTCTGAGCGATCGACGTGGCCGTGTTGGTGACGACGGACTGCATGCCGCCGATGTCGTTGGCGATGCGCGACTGCACCTCGCCGGTGCGGGTACGCGCGAAGAAGCCGAGCGACTGACGCTGCAGGTGCGAGTAGACCTGCACGCGGAGCTGATGCATCAGGGCCTGCCCGATGCTGTTGGACATCCAGGTCTGGGCGACGCCGAGACAGCTGGTGACGACGGCGATCGCGATCATGCCGGCCGCGAGGATCGTCACCAGCGTGACGTCGGCGTTCGGGATGGCGTGATCGAGCATGTCGCGCAGGAGCAGCGGCGATCCCAGTGCCACGACGGCGCTGAGGGTGATGACCGCGCTCACCGCGGCGACCCGGCCGCGATAGGGCCGCAAGAGGGCGACGACGCGCCCGAGCGGTGCGGGCTGGTGGTCCGCAGATGTCGCGGGGGACTGCACCGGCCTTGCCGGTGTGGTGGAGGAACGCATATGACCTCCCTGATCGGGTAGAACTGAGGTTACCTCATTATGAGGTCGACCGCTGCAACGCTAGTATCGTCCCGTGCATTCCCACGAGAAGGATCCGGCCGATCTGGTCATGATGGTGGCCAGGTCGATGCGGCGCCGCCACATGGCCGCACTCGAACCTTTCGGACTCTCGCCCTCACACGGACGGGCACTGCGCGTGCTGTCCGGCGCGGCGGGACCACTTCGGCCCGGAGATCTGGCGGAACGGTTGCGCATCGCACCCCGATCGGCAACCGATGTCGTCGACGCGCTGGAGTCGGCGGGCTACGTCGCACGGCACGCCGATGCCACCGATCGTCGCGCGGTTCTCCTCGACCTCACCGACGAGGGGCGGGCACTCGCGGACACCATCGCGCAGGCGCAGCGCAGCGCGTCCGAGGCGATGTTCGCCGGCCTGAGCGCGGACGACCGAGCGACCCTCACCGACCTGCTCACCCGCATCCACGACGAATCCGGTGCAGAGAACCGCGTCTGACACGGTTCTCTGCACCGGATCCGGTGACTGTGTACGTCAGTGAGCGACGACGGTGGCACCCTCGGGTCCGTCGGGCAGCTTGCCCGAGCGGACGAGCAGCGCTGCCATCACCGAGCCGGCGAGGAAGATGCCCGACGCCCACCAGAACGTCGTGGTGTAGCTGGCGATCTCCGCGTTCATCCGGAGCAGCGTCGCGGCGGCCTGCGGATCCGCGGCCTGAGCCACGGCCGCCTGGTTGTCGGTCGCGTAGTTCGTCGCTGCCGTCGCCGCGATGGTGCTGAGCAGCGCCGTACCGATGGATCCGCCGATCTGCTGCATCGTGTTGACGGTCGCGGAGGCGACGCCGGCGTCGTCCGGCGAGACTCCGGACACGGCGCCCTGCATGGCCGGGGCCATCGTGGCGCCCATGCCCACGCCCATGACGAGCAGGCTCGGCAGGATGTGCGCGGCGTAGGAACTGTCGATCGAGATCTGGGTCAGCAGGGCCATGCCGGCCGACGCGATCAGCATGCCGGCGGACATGAGAACGCGAGGCCCGAAGCGCGGCAGGATGACCGACGTCGCGACGGTGGCCGTGACCACGAGGGTCGCGATCATCGGCAGGAACGCGAACCCGGTGGTGATGGGCGTGTAGCCGAGCGTGCTCTGCAGGTAGTACGTGAGGAACAGGAACACCGCGAACATGCCGGCACCGATGACGAACACCGCGAGGTACGCGCCGCCGCGGGTGCGGTCGAGCACGATGCGCAGCGGGAGAAGCGGATGCGTCGCCCGCGTCTGCAGGTAGACGAAGACACCGAGCAGGACCACACCGACCGCGAGGAAACCGATGGTCACCGCGTTGCTCCACCCGTCGGACTCGGCGTGCGCGAATCCGTAGACGATGGAGAACAGCGCCGCGGACACGGTGAGGGTGCCGGGGATGTCGAGTACCGGACGCTCGGTGGCGCGGTGCTTGGCCAGCAGGAGGAAGCCGCCGACGAACGCGATTCCCGCGAAGATCAAGTTGACGTACAGGCTCCAGCGCCAGTTCGCCCACTCCGTGAGCACACCGCCGAGAAGCAGGCCGATGGCGCCGCCGGCACCGGCGACCGCGCCGAAGATGCCGAACGCCTTCGCACGTTCCTTCGGATCCGTGAACGTCGTGGTCAGCAGGGACAGCGCTGCGGGAGCGAGCAGGGCGCCGAAGACACCCTGTCCCGCACGGGCCGCGACCAGCATGCCGAAGTTGACGGCTGCGCCGCCGACGGCGGACATCACCGCGAAGCCGACGAGTCCCACGAGGAACGTGGTGCGGCGACCGAAGAGGTCACTGAGTCGACCACCGAGCAGCAGGAGGCTGCCGAATGCCAGAGCGTAGGAGGTGACCACCCACGAGCGGTCCGCGTTGTCGAAGCCGAGATCGAGCTGTGCGGCGGGAAGCGCGATGTTCACGACGGTCGCGTCGAGCACGACCATCAGCTGGGCCAGGCCGAGTACGCCCAGGATGAGCCAGCGAGTGCGGTCGGGCGCGTCGTGCGCGCTCGACCGAATCGTCGGTTGGACGTTTCCGACGTCGGATGTGGTGGAAGACATTGATCCTCGCTTCGGTACGGCGTGAAATGGAGCTATACGGAGGCGTACGCTCCGGATAGCAAGACGATAGCAGCGATGCGGAGGTATGCCCTCCGGTTAACCGACGAACCAGGACGAAACGGACTGTGAAACCCACCACAGCGGCGAAGCCGCTTCGAGCGGACGCCGAGCGGAACAAGCTCAAGATCATCGACTGTGCGCGAGAGTTGTTGGCACGCAAGGGTCTCGAGATCACGCTCGACGATGTCGCTGCGCGCGCCGGGGTGGGTGTGGGCACCGTGTACCGGCGGTTCGCCAACAAGCAGGAACTCATCGACGGCATCCTCGAGCAGCGTCTGGTCGACGTGCTCAGCCGCGCAGAGGTGGCCGCGGAGGCCGACGATCCCTGGGCTGCGATGGTCGATTTCTTCGAATTCATGTGTCGACACATGGCCGCGGACCGTGGTCTCGGTCACGTCGTCCTCGGGTGCGACGACGGCCTCGACCGCATCGCGGCAGTCCGGTCCAAGCTCGAACCGACCATCAACACTCTCATCCAGCGCGCCCAGAAGGCCGGGAAGCTCCGCCCGGACGTGCAGCCCGGCGACCTCTTCACCCTGGTGCGGATGATCGTGGCCGGCGCCGAGGTTGCAGACGAGGTGGACGAGGACAACTGGCGACGCTATTTCGCCCTGGTGATCGATTCCCTCGCGGCGGTGCCGGATCGGTCGGTGCCCCTGCCGGGTCGAGCGCTGACACCGGACGAGATCGTCAGCGTCAAGAGCAGATTGCACGGGAGGGCGTCGTGATCGACAACGTGGTCTCCCCCGTGCTTCCCTCGCACCCCGGGCATCCGATGCTGGTGGCGCTGCGCAGTGACGGAGCGTTCCCCCAGTTGGTCCGCTTCGCACTGGTCGGCGGGCTCAGCAACGTCCTCTACGTCGCCGTGTTCGTCGCGATGCACAGCGAGGGTTCCATCGTGGCCAATGCCGTCGGAGCAGTGGCGTCGACCGTTCTCGCCAACGAACTGCACCGCCGTCTCACGTTCCACGCCGCCGATCGGGTGGGCTGGTTCACCGCGCAGTGGGAGGGCGGCGGACTGGCACTCATCGGTCTGGGCGCCAGCACCGCAGCGCTGACCGCGCTCGACGTCGCACTGCCGACCGCCGGCGCCGCGTTGTCGGCCCTGATCCTGGTCGGAGTCACCGCCCTCGTCGGCGGACTCCGCTTCCTCGCCCTGCGCGGTCTGGTCTTCTAACTGCGCTCACGCTCGCGGCGCGCCAGCTCCGCGAACATCGCGTTGTGCGCCGCGAGGTCCGCACCGTCGTCGCGATCGGCCGCCCGGTCCGTGCGGACCGCTTCCTTCCGGTCCGTGTTGGACCACTGCACCAGCAACGCCAGCATGACGAGGATCAGCGGGATCTCGCCCGTCGCCCACGCGATGCCGCCGCCGAGTCGCTGATCCGCCAGGAGGTCGGAGTTCCACGGCAGCGACAGGCCGCGGAAGAAGGTCTGGCCCATCACCGTCTCGGTGCTCATCAGCGCGATACCGAAGAAGGCATGGAACGGCAGCGATCCGAACACCATCGCCAGCTTGGTCACGGGCGACAGTCGACGCGGTGCCGGATCGACGCCGATGACGACCCAGTAGAACAGGTAGCCGCTCAGCAGGAAGTGAGCGTTCATCAGCAGGTGGGCGCCGTGCGAGTCGACGGTCGCGCCGTAGATGCCGCCGAGGTAGAGCGCGTAGAAGCCACCCACGAAGATGACGGCCGCGACCAGTGGCTGGGTGAGGAACCGGGACACCGGGCTGTGCAGGGCCTCGAGGATCCACTCGCGCGGTCCCGGCACACCGTCCCGGCCGGCCGCAGGCAGCACCCGTAGGGCCAGGGTCACGCCGCCGCCGAGCGCGAGCAGCACCGGGGTGAGCATCGACAGCACCATGTGCGAGCCCATGTGCACGCTGAACATCGCCATCGAGTAGCGGTAGACACCCGACGACGTCGCGAACAGCAGCGTCGCGCAGCCCAGGACCCAGGCGATCGTGCGACCCACCGGCCACGCGTCGCCACGGGCCCGCAGTCGACGAACGCCGAGGAGGTAGACGACGGCCATGACGACGGCGGCGGTGCCGAAGATCAGGTCGAACCGCCAGTCGAAGAGGAAACGCCCGAGGCTCGGGGGCGCGGTGAGGTCGTATCCCAATTCCGCCTCGGTGAGCGTCAGCTCCCGAGCGCTCCCCAGCGGGGGCGGTGTCCGGGAGAGTCCGACCGCGAGCCCGATCGTGGCCGCGAAGACCAGTACCTCGGCACCGGCGAAACGCACGAGATTCGCGCGCGACGTCGGGTCCGCGGCGAGCGCGGGCAGGGCGCGTCGACGCTGGGTGTAGCCGAACACGCCGAGGACGACCAGGGCGACGACTTTGGCGAGTACGAGTCGGCCGTAGGTGGTGTCGAACAGATCTGCGGGCTCGACGCGGACGAAGGCGTTGACCACTCCACTGACACCCATGACCACGAACGCCACCGTGGCGACCGCGGAGAAGCGGCGCGCCGCGACATCGGTGTGCGCGCCGGCGCGACGGGCATGCGCCAGGACGGCGAACAGTCCGCCCGCCCAGAGCGACGCGGCGAGAAGATGCAGGATGAGGCTGTTGGTGGCGACGTCGTGCGATCCACCGGACGACGAGTGCCCCGACAGTGCGAGAGGCATGAGCGAGCCGAGCGCGACCACCAGCAGGATCGGCGTCCACGACCACCGCAGCACGGCACGTGTCCCGAGTGCGAGCACGATCGCGATGATCGCGGTCCACTGCCACGCGCGGGCCAACTCGATCTGCGACAGGCCCGACCACAGGTTCTCCGGACGCAGCGCCTCGGACACCGGCTGACCGGACGTGTCCGAGAGGGTCAGCGGCACCAGCACGATCGCGCAGGCCGCCCACACGATTGCCGCCGACGACGCGGTGCGCAGCGCGCGATAGCCGTCGATGTCGAGGACGCCCGATCTCTGCGGCGGCACGAGGAAGGCTGCGAGCAGCAGAGAGCCCACGGCGATGACGGCCGCGACCTCCCCGAGCGCGCGCACAGCGGGCAGACCGTACGTCGTCACCGGACCCGGATCCGGGATGCCGAGCAGGACCAACGCCTGCGATGCGGACAGCGCGACGATCAGGCCGGCCACCACCGCGGCGATCAGTCCGGCACTCGCGAACACGCCTGCCGATCCGGCTCGTCGCGCCCCACCGTCCGGTTCCGCGGTCGCGGAACGCGGTGCCTCAGTCGTTGCCATACCTCCAGGGTAGGAGGTGACCGGCATCGCAGCACCTACGGGACGTAGTAGACGCGCAACTCACACGTCACCCCTCCGGCGAGTACGCCGGAAACGTCGTGATCCTCCGTGCTGCAGCAGCAGTTCGGACGTACTCGCGAGGGGCGTCAGTGGTGAATGCGTCCCTCGCGCTCCCCCAGCGGCCGCCCGTTCCCGCCCCACCGCCTCGCGACGATCTCCGCCGCGATCGACACCGCCGTCTCCTCCGGTGTCCGGGCGCCGAGGTCGAGCCCGATCGGGGACGACAGTCGCGCGAGCTCGTCGTCGCCGATTCCCACCTCGCGCAGTCTCGCGACCCGATCGTCGTGGGTTCGCCGCGACCCCATCGCACCCACGTAGCCGACGCGGGGCAGCCGCAACGCCACCTCGAGCAGCGGCACGTCGAACTTGGGGTCGTGGGTCAGTACGCAGATCACGGTGCGCTCGTCGATCTCACCCTCGGCCTGCAGTCGCTCGAGGTAGCGGTGCGGCCACTCGACGACCACCTCGTCGGCCGTCGGGAATCGCGCGGGTGTCGTGAACACCGGACGCGCATCGCAGACGGTCACGCGATACCCGAGCAGCGCACCCTGACGCGCCACCGCCGAGGCGAAGTCGATCGCACCGAACACGATCATGCGAGCACGGGGCGCGAAGGAGTTCACGAACACTGTCATTCCCTCGCCGCGCCGCTGACCGTCGGGGCCGTAGTGCAGGACACCGGTGCGGCCCGCTTCGAGAAGACCACGGGCGTCGTCGATCACCGCGGCATTCGCGCGGGGCGACCCGATCGTGCCGGACGCCGCCACCGGGTCGACGACCAGGCGAGAACCGACCCGCGCAGCATCGGGGTGCTCGAGGACAGTGGCCACCGCGACCGGCCGGTGCTCCGCGATCGCCGACGCCACCGCACCGAGCTCCGGAAAGGAGGATCGGGACACGGTCTCGACGAAGACGTCGAGGATGCCTCCGCAGGTCAGACCCACCGCGAACGCATCGTCGTCGCTGACTCCGTAGCGATGCAGACCCGCCTCACCGTTCTGCGCGGCCTCGTACACCGCGCCTTCGACGCAGCCACCGGACACCGACCCGACGACTCTGCCGTCCGCGAGCACAGCCATCGACGCACCCGGCGGACGCGGTGCCGATCGGAACGTGCGCACCACGGTGCCCACGCCCACGGACTCCCCCGCGCGCCATGCCGCGAGCACCTGGTCCATCACGTCCTGCACGCCTGCTGCCTTCCCTCGGAGCGAGAAGTCTAAGCCGCACCTCCGGCCCGGGCAGGGCGCAGCGCCTCGCTACACTCGACGGCGCATCGGACACCGTTGCACGCCTCCGTAGCTCAGGGGATAGAGCAAGGGCCTTCTAATCCCTTGGTCGCAGGTTCGAATCCTGCCGGGGGCACCACGGCGCTCATTCGCCCATCGAGAAGACGACGACGGCAGCCACGAGCACCGCGATCAGCGCCACCACGGGTGCGCCGAGTCCGACGATCGCGAAGGCCGCGGCGCCGAGAATCGCTCCGCCCGCGAGCGCCGCCCACATCAACAGCGGGCGGACCCAGGATTCCGAGCTGCGCCCCTGGATCCGAGCGGCGATCGTGCGTGCCATGGTCACGAGCGTCCCGGTCATGTACGTGAGGCTGATGCCGCCGTCCCGCTCGAACACCGCGTTCTCGGCGCCCATCGCTGCCGCCACGATCAGAGCGGACACCAGGGTCGCGCCGCCGCCGAGGTGCACGACGCCGGCCGCCGCCAGCAGTACCGCGACGAGCAGGAGGACGACGGTCTTACGACGCCGGCCGGCGAGGTCGCCGACGAGCGACCCGGTGACGACCCCGCCCACGAACGACACGATCACCACGAGCCCGACGGACGCCGCACCGAGATGTCCCGCAGTGAGTTCGACGGCCGCCCGAGTGGTGTTGCCCGTCATGAAGGAGACGAAGAAGCCGCCGAGAGCGAGGAAGCCGACGGCGTCGACGAAGCCCGCCACAGCGGCGAGACCCAGCGCCACGTGGGCATCGCGGCGGCGGTCGTGGGTGCGCTTCACGCGGTCATTGGATCACCACGAGAGCGGTAACGTCGCACCGGTGACCCGCCGCACCGCTACCCTTCTCCTCCTCGCGACTCTGAGCGTGGCGGGGTGCGGCGGTGACCCGGCGACACCCCCGGCCGACGACCCGGCTCCGGCGACCTCGACGTCCGAGGCGCCCAGCACGCCGTCGGTGGCCGGTCCCTCCGTGCCGACGGGGCCCGACGCCGTCGCCGCGGACGACCTCTTCATCGCAGGGTTGGACAGTGGCGCCATCGAGTACACCGACCCGGAGACGATGAAGATTCTCGGACGCGGCATCTGCGCCGAACTGCAGCAGGGGCAGCCGGTGATCGCCGAGGTGGACGCCGTCACGACGGGCAGCCGCGGCAAATGGGACGAGAGCGCCGCGGGCGCCATCGTCGGTACCGCGATCGGCGCCTACTGCCCCGAGTTCCGAGCGCTGCTGCCCGGCTGACGGCTCCGGCGCAGCAGGAAGCGCTGCACCTTGCCGCTGGGCGTCTTGGGCAGTGCGTCGACGAAGTGCACCGTGCGCGGGTAGGCGTGCGCGGCGAAGTTGGACTTCACCAGCTGCTGCAGCTCGGACTCCAACTCGGCGGTACCCGAGACGCCCTCCGCCAGAACGACGTACGCCTCGATCACCTCTCCGCGGATGTCGTCGGGTTGGCCCACCACCGCCACGTCCATGACCGACGGGTGTTCCACGAGAACGCTTTCGACGTCGAAGGGCCCGATCCGGTAGCCGGCCATGATGATGACGTCGTCGTTACGCGCGGAGAAGAAGTAGGAGCCGTTCTCGATGCGTCCGGCATCGCCCGTCAGGTACCAGGACCCGTCCTCCGTGAACCGTTCGGCTGTCTTGTCGGGAGCGTCGACGTACCCGGTGAACCACATCAGCGGGCTGCCCGCCACCTCGAAGCCGATCTGATCCTCGACGACTCCGGCGGTGAAGCCCGGCAACGGCTTTCCCATCGAACCAGGGATCAGCGGCTCACGCACCGCGTCGTGCCAGGCGTTGACGATGACCATTCCGTGCTCGGTCTGGCCATAGTGATCCCGCACCGGCACGCCGAGCGCCGTCTCCGACCACACCAGAACGTCCGGCGTCAGCGGCTCCCCCGCCGACGACGCCCGTCGCAACGTGATGCCACCGACCGACGGGTCCTTGCTCAGGCTCCGGTACACCGTCGGTGCCGCCGCGAAGTTGGTGACCTCGAACTTCTGCATCACCGCGACCGTGAGCGCGGGGGTGAAGCCGGCATGCAGCATCAGACTGCGACGGCCCATCGCCATCGGGCCGAGAATGGCGTAGTAGAGCCCGTAGGCCCAGCCGGGGTCGGCGGCGTTCCAGAAGACGTCGTCCTCGGACACGTCGAGGCCGTAGGTCATGTAGGCGACGAACGACGCCAGCGCCGACACAGGCACCGGCACGCCCTTCGGCTTTCCCGTCGTGCCGCTGGTGAAGAGCTGGATCATCACACCGTCGCCGCCCACGGCCACCGAGGCCGCCATCGGCTCGTGCTCACGAACCAGAGCGTCGAAGCCCTCCCCCGTCTCGATCACCGTGATGCCCTCGATCGAGTCGAGCTTCTCGCGCTGGTCGGTCTCGGTGATGACGACGCGCGCCTGCGCGGCCTCGACGCGCATCGCGATCGCCGGAGTAGCGAAGGCGGTGAACAGCGGGACGTGCACCGCGCCGAGTCGCCAGAGCCCGAGCAGGGCGACGACCAGTTCGAGCCGCTTGCTCATCAACACTCCCACGCGGTCACCCCGGCCGACGCCCATCTCGGCGAGGCCCGTCGCGAATCGCGCCGACAGCTCATGCAGCTCGCCGTAGGTGAGGTCGCGCGCCGTGAGATCGCCTTCGATGAAGGTGAACGCGATCGCCGCCGGGTCGTGGTCGTCGCACAGCAGGGCGGCGAGGTCGGCGTCGGCGGATCCGTAGGTCGCCAGCAGGCGTGCGACATCGTCGGTCAAGGTCGTCATGGTGAGAGTGTGGCGCGGAACACTCGCGGCCCGATACCCTCCGAAGAGGGTAGGAAGACGGAGACCATGATCGACACACATTTCGACGCCGCCGTGGACCGGTTGCGCGCCGGTTCGGGCGTCACGCTCGCTTTCGGCGGAGTCATGACCGCGGGACGGCGATTGACGCTGCGCCATTTCGCCGGGCAGTCCGTCGGGGCGCTCGACGGTGTCGAACTCGAGGCAGGTCACGGTCTCGGCGGCAAGGTGTTGCAGGTCAATCGCACCGTCGCGCTCGACGACTACATGCGGACTCCGAAGATCAGCCACCGATACGACGCCATCATCTCCGCCGAGGGCCTGCGCGCCATGATCGCCGCCCCCGTCGTCGTCGGGCGGACAGCCGTCGGCGTGCTCTACGGCGCGATGCACACGGCCGGCCACATCGGGGATCGCGTGCTCGACGTGCTGACCCTCGAAGCGGGGGTTCTGGGCCAGGACCTCGCCGTCGACGAGGCGCGGCGCGATGCCGACCGGCTGCGCGAGGACGTCCGTCAGACGTACACGCGGCTGCGGGCGGTCGCGGCGCGGTCGGACGCACCCGAGCTCACGTCCGTGCTCGACTCGATGCGCGCCTTCCTGGAACCCGCCGCACCGATACCGTCCGCTCCGCACGTGACGGCCCGCGAACGGGACGTGTTGTCGCTGGTGGCACTGGGCCGGTCGAACATCGCCATCGCCGAGGAGCTCGGCCTCACCGTGTCCACAGTCAAGAGCTACATGAAGTCGATCATGGCCAAGCTCGACGCGTCGACCAGACACGAAGCCGCGCACGCCGCCCGGCGTGCAGGCCTAGTTCCCTGATCCTGTCCGCAGAGCCTTCTCGAGCGGAGTCGGAAACGTTGGGGTGATGGACGCGCCGTCGAGATGGGCCTCGAGACGTGCAGCTTCCGCCGCGACCTGCTCCTCGTCGGCCTTCTCGAACAACCGGAACACCACCTCACCGGCGCCGCGTACGGCCCAACCGCCGACCACCTGGCCGTTCGACCACACCGTGGGGCCGACGTTTCCGAACGTGTCGAACAGATCCGGTCGGTAGTCGTCCGGCAGGAACCATCGCCGATCCTTCCACCCCATCGGCGTCGGATCCAGCGCGGGCAGCAGCGCCACACCCCCGTCGGCACCGCTGATGTCGCCGCTGCGCAGCATGATTCCCCCACCCGACGACAGCTCGACCTCCTCGACGTCGAGAGCGGCGAGGGCTTTGACGGTGTGACCCTTGTTCCATCCGGTCCACCACTGGAGGTCCTCGGGAGTCGCCGGACCGAACGCCTCCAGCCAGGTGCGCGCCAGGCGAACTCGCGCATCCGCCTCCTCGATCGGCGGCACACCGTCGGGCCACCACGCGCTCACCGGTGCCCACGTGTGGTGGCGCGAGGTCCAGTTCCCCCGCGGTTCCACGCGCACGATGCGCCCCTCCGCCGACAGCAACGTCAGCAGCGACGACGTCACGTAGCGACGGACGTCGTACTTCTTGTCCGTGGTCGGGAGGAACGCGGTGCGCAGTTCCGGTACGGCGGTGGACAACTCGGCTCCCGTCGCGGTGCCCGACGCAGCCAGTGCCGCATCGACACCCGACTCGAGATGGTCGAGGAACGCCGGCACATCATCGATCACCGGGTCGGTGGGCAGGGTCGAGAGTTGCTTCGCCAGACGCGTTCTCAGGGTTCTGGCCACCCCGGCGCTCGAACCGGACTGCACGACGGGCATGAACTGCTTGTCGATGACGAAAAGGGTGCGGCGCATCGCCATGACCCGCACCAGCGAGCGGCGGGTGTACAGAGCGTCGCGCACGTCGTCCAGGGTCGCGGTGGTCGATCGCGCCAGAACCTGCAACGACACGCTCGCCGCATCCGTGGCGTGGAGCGCGACGATGCGCTGGACCACGTCCTCGGGCGTCAGCGACGACCCCAGACCCACGGCATGCCGGTGCACCAGGATCTTGCGCCGCTCCTTGTCCGTCACCTTCATCGGGACAGTGTGACCGACCCCGCCGCCGTGCGCACCCATGCCGGGCGCACATACCCCGCGGCGCAGTTCGCGTGGTGCTCCCCCGATGGGGAGTGCACGGGACGAACCGCGGTGCGCGAAACCCAGCCCAACGGCAACGACCGAGCCGGCACCCCCACACGACAACGGCGCCGCACCCGTCATGGGTGCGGCGCCGTTTGTCAGGCTCCGGGTCAGCGACCGTTCGACCGCCTGGACGATTCCTCGAAGTCCCCCTCGATCACCTCGAAGGTGCGCGTGTCGGACTGTGCCCGGCGCGACGCTTCCCTCATCTCGATGCCGTCGGTGACGAGGTCACCGATCTCGCGGGTGACGTCGCGGACTGCCGTGGCGATGATGACCGCGATGCGTCCGACGTGGGTCGCCGCGGACTCGGTCAGTTCCTGCACGGTGTCCTTGTTGCGTTCGAACTTGCCGACCATGGCACTACCTCTCAGGCTGCAGCTTTTTCGCGCTCGATGATCACACCGGTCACCTTGTCCACACCGGTGAACCGGTCGGGAAGGGCGAGTCGGAAGATCTTGCCCCACACAGTACCGATCTGATGGAAGAAGCCACCAGTGTTGTACGGAAGGCCGTACTCCTCACAGAGAGCCTTGACCTCGGGCGCGATCTGCGGGTAGCGGTGCGCAGGCAGGTCGGGGAAGAGGTGGTGCTCGATCTGGTGCGAGAGGTTGCCGGACATGATGTGGAACAGGTCGCCACCCTCGATGTTCGCGGAGCCGAGCATCTGACGCACGTACCACTGGCCGCGGGTCTCCTGCGCGGTCTCCTCGACGGTGAACGTCTGCACGCCCGTCGGGAAGTGGCCGCAGAAGATGATCGAGTAGGCCCACACGTTGCGGACGATGTTGGCGGTGAAGTTGCCCACCAGCGTCGGGACGAACATCGGCCCGGTCAGCGCGGGGAAGACGATGTAGTCCTTGAGGACCTGTCGTCCGGCCTTCTTCCACCAGCCCTCGAGCAGGGGCTTGACGTCGTGCCACTTGCGCTTGCCCTGGATGACGTTCTCGGCCTCCAGGTCGTGCATCATGACGCCCCACTCGAAGAAGGTCATGAGCAGGAACGCGTAGATCGGGTTGCCCAGGTAGTACGGGTTCCACTTCTGCGCGCTGTCCATCCGCAGGATGCCGTAACCGATGTCGCGGTCCATGTCGAGGATGTTGGTGTACGTGTGGTGCATGTAGTTG
Organism: Rhodococcus sp. SORGH_AS_0301; assembly: GCF_030818285.1. NCBI lineage: Bacteria > Bacillati > Actinomycetota > Actinomycetes > Mycobacteriales > Nocardiaceae > Rhodococcus > Rhodococcus sp. SORGH_AS_0301. The sequence goes on along the minus strand of NZ_JAUTAC010000002.1, from coordinate 973,008 downwards.
TGCGAGTGGCGCCACTGGTCACCGGGGCAGGTGTTGTCCCACTCGAAGACCTTGGAGTTCAGGCCCGGCTCACGCATCCAGTCGTACTGGCCGTGCATGACGTTGTGACCGATCTCCATGTTGTCGAGGATCTTCGACAGGCTCAGGGCGCTGACGGCGGCGATCCAGGCCGGCGGGAAGAAGCCGAAGTACATCAGTCCGCGACCGGCGACCTCGAGTCCGCGCTGCGCCTTGATGATCTTGAAGATGTAGTCGCGGTCCTCCTGACCCAGGTCCGCGACGGTGCGGGCGCGCAGGTCGTCGAGCTTGCGCCCGAGTTCCTCCACTGCTTCGTAGCTCAGGACGACGGGTCCGTCGGTGCCCGGCTCGTCCAGCACGTCGACGCCGGACGTCGTGGTGTCGGGCGCCGAGCTGGAACCGATGAACGGGAGAAAGGACAGTGAGAGTCCGAACATGGTGACCTCCTCTTCGAGTATGTGGATGGGTCAGACGTCGATGTCGACGTCGCCCACGGGGACGGAGATGCAGAGCTGGATTTCGTTGTCCGGATCGGAGTCGAGCTCACCGGTCTTGACGTTGCGGGTGCATCCCGACTTCTTGATTGCCGTGCAGGTGAAGCAGATTCCCATCCTGCAGCCGAATTCCGGTGTCAGCCCGGCATTCTCGGCCTGCTCCAGGAGGGTGGCGCCGTCGTTCTCCGCCTCGACGGACGAACCCGAGAACGACACGGTTCCCGAGGCATCCCCGTCGACGACCGGAACTGCGGTGACGAACTCCTCCGAGAACAACGACTCGGAGAGTCCGAGTTCGTCGAACACCGACCTGACACCCTTCATCAACCCGGGCGGCCCGCACAGGAACGTCTGCGCCGAGGCGTGCCAGGGTGCTGCGACGTTCAGATGCTCGGTGTCGAAGAATCCGTGCAGATGACCACCGTTCTGCTGATCGGTGTACGCGTACAGAACGTCCACGTTGTCGTTCTCGGCCGCGATGCGGTCGAGTTCGGCGCGGTAGCAGACGTCGTTCTCCGTGTAGGCGTAGTGCAGGAACGCCACGCGTCCGGTGTACCCCTCGTGCACCAGCGTGCGCAGCATCGACATCACCGGGGTGATGCCGCTTCCACCACTGATCAGCAGAACGTGGTCCGGCCGCGGGCTCGGGAGCTCGAAGGTGCCCGTGGCCGGCGCGAGATTGACCACGAGACCAGGCTTCGCCGAGGCGACCAGGTAATTGGACACGATGCCGTCGGGCTGAGCCTTGACGGTGAGCTCGATCGTGTCGTCGTCGGTTCCGGCGGTACCTGCCGGGGAGTAGCAACGCGTGTGCCGGACGCCGTCGACCACGACACCGATCTGCACGAAGTGGCCGGCGGAGAACCCCTTCCACTGCCACGTGGGGCGCAGCGTCAGCGTGACGGTGTCGGCAGTCTGGTGACGGACGGCCACCACCTCGGCGCGCATGTCGTCGACAGTCATCATGGGGTCGACGAGTTCGAGGTACCGATCGACCGCGTGCGGCGTCGTCAGCGTCTCGAGCAACCGGGGCCGCAACCTGGACAGCAGCGAACTGCGACGGCCGCGCGATGTGGGGGTGGTGGCGATGCTCAAGGCGTCCTCCTCGAATGACGGGCCGGTGACCGGATCACTTCTCCAGTGCACACTCGTTCACTGGAATCGAGTGTGACAGCCCGTACCGGCAACTTTCAAGGCCAATGTGACGACGGACACGTACCGTGAGCAGCAGTGACCCGCCAGGCTCTCGCGCGGCGGAAGTGCACACCCATACACCGATGTCGGTTAATGTCGAGGAATGTCCGAGAATTCCGTAGGTTCCACGACGGCCAGCAGGGCCGAACGCAAGGAACGCACCCGGCGGGCACTCGTGGACGGAACGCTGGACGCCATCGCGGACCGCAGTTTCTCCAGCGTGAGCCTGCGGGAGGTCACGCGCGCGGCAGGAATCGTGCCGACGGCGTTCTACCGCCACTTCGCGTCGATGGAGGACCTCGGAGTCGCGGTCGTCGAGGACAGCATGCGCGTCCTTCGCAAGATCCTGCGCGACGTCCGTCGCCACCCGTCCGCGGACAACGCGCGCGAGTCGCTCGAACTGCTGGTGGGCGAGATCCGCGAACACGACGTCCAGTTCCGCTTCCTGATCCGCGAGCGGTCCGGCGGGGTGGTGAAGGTCCGGCGCGCGATCGAGACCGAGCTGCGAATGATCGTGCACGAGCTCACCCAGGACCTGTCCCGGATCCCCGCCCTGTCGTCGTGGCCCGGCGATGATCTCGAGATGGTCGCCGACCTCATCGTCAACACGATGCTGGCGACAGTGGTGGACCTGGTCGAGGTGACGCCCGCCGGCGCGGCCGAACGCGACATCGTCGAACGCGCGCTGTCCCAGCTGCGCGTGATCATGCTGGGAATGGGCCAGTGGCAGCCTCGGAACGTCCGCGGCGCACGGACGTCGGCAGCCGCCCTCGGAGCGTGAGGACCCGATAGCCTTTCCCCATGCAGATCTCAGTCGGTGACCTGACCTTCGACGCGGACCGCTACGGAACCCCCGGCGACCGCCCGGCCCTTCTCCTGCACGGTTTTCCCGAGACGTCCGCGAGTTGGCGCGACGTGGCGATCCGCATGGCGGACGCGGGCCGCGACGTCGTCGTGCCGAACCAGCGCGGGTACTCCCCCGGTGCCCGTCCGACCGGTACCGACGCTTACCGCATCGACCTGCTGGTCGCCGACGTCATCGGAATGCTCGACGAACTGGGCTTCGCGGCAGTCGATCTCGTGGGGCACGACTGGGGGTCGATCGTCGCCTGGTACGTCGCGGCGCTGCATCCGGATCGCGTGCGCACCCTCACCGCAGTGTCCGTCCCGCACCCGGCCGCCTTCGGGTGGGCGATCCGCGAAGACGAGGACCAGAAGAAGCGCAGCGAGTACATGACGCTCTTCCGTCAGCCCGGCAGGGCGGAGGATCTGCTGCTCGAGGACGACGCCCGCCGGTTGATCGCCATGTTCTCCGGTGCCGCCGATCCGACGATCGTCTCGCAGCATCTTCCGGTGGTCGGCCGGCGTGAGACGCTCACCGCCGCGCTGGAGTGGTACCGCGCCATGACGCGCGACTTCGCGGATCTCCCGTCCGTCGAGGTGCCGACCACCTACGTGTGGGGTAACCAGGACACGGCGGTCGGCCGCGCCGCCGCCGAGCGTTGCGCCCAGCACGTCACCGGCCCCTACGAGTTCGTCGAGTTGAGTGTCAGCCACTGGGTGCCCGAGGACGATCCGGACCGACTGGCGGACGAGATCCTCGCGCGTTAGCGCGTGACCGGTTGTCGCAGAATCGTTCTCAGCTTGTCGGCCACCACACGCCGTGGGTCGCCGAGATAGATCTCGTGATGACGTCCCGTCATCCGGAGCGAGTGCGCCGGGACGACGACGTCGTGCATGTGCGCGAGCACCGGCGCCTCGTCGTCGTAGGACCCGACGTGCAGCGTCTGCACGCACAGCCCCTCGTCGAGACGTATCAGGCGCACGTCGCCTGTCCGCGGGCCCGCCTTCTGTTCGCGGACGGTCTCCAGATGCTCGGCCGTGATCCAGTCGGGGGTCATGATCATCGCGGTCCATCGCCATCGCGACGGGTCCCGCTCGCGGGTGAACGACGCCCAGTCGTCCGCCCACCACAGCGCTTCGAGCGGCATCACCACGTGGTCTCTGCCGAGTTCGCGCTTGCCGAGGAACTTCAGGCCGTACGCGAGCGGATACAGAGACGACACCGCGTCGGTCCAGGCGGTCGTGTTCGGATCACCGTCCCCGTCGATCGTGAGGTACTGCAGGGGCGGCACCTCGACCACGTCGAACACCCCGAGTCGAGCGCTGTACGTCGCGATCTCCTTCTTGTGGTCGACCTTCACGCCGCCGCGTCCCTCCCCCGATCACCCTCGGGTGCCGCGACGCGGAGCAGGGCCAGTAGCCCGGCCGCCAGCACCAGCACGATGCCGATGATGCCGGCCCGATCCGCGTCGAAGAGGAAGACGAAGAGTCCGAAGAGGCTCGGAGCGAGGAACGAGACCGCGCGTCCCGTCGTGGCGTAGAGGCCGAACATCTGGCCTTCCCGGCCGGGCGGGACTATGCGGGTCAGGAAGGTGCGCGACGCCGACTGTGCGGGTCCGACGAACAGGCACAGGATCAGTCCGAAGATCCAGAACATCAGGGGACCCGAGACGGCGAGCAGGACCAGCCCGGCGACGATCATCGACACGAGCGAGACGACGATGACGAGCTTGGGCCCCAGCACGTCGTCGACACGCCCCGCGACGACGGCGCCGAGTGCGGCGACGACGTTGGCGGCGACCCCGAAGAGCAGCACGTCGGCACTGGAGATGCCGTACACGGTGACGGCCAACACCGCTCCGAAGGTGAAGACCCCGGCCAGACCGTCACGGAACAGAGCGCTCGCGACGAGGAACCACACGGTGCGGCGGTCGGTGCGCCACAGCTCGGACACGTCGCGCCACAGCACGCGGTACGACTCGAGGTAGCCGGCTCGCGCGGCCGCCGCCTCGGGGTCGGTGACGGGGAGTTCGGGAACCGCGAAGAGCACGGGAAGCGAGAACACGAGGAACCACACCGCCGCGAGCAGCGCCACGAGCCGGATGTTGAGGCCGTCCTCGGTGGTGATGCCCAGCAGACCCCGCTCGTCGCCGTCGCCGGCGATGAACCCGAAGTAGCACATAAGCAGCAGGACGATGCCGCCGAAATAGCCCATCGCCCAGCCGAATCCGGACACCCGACCCAGATTGTCGGGCGTCGAGACCTGACGCAGCATCGCGGTGTAGGGCACCTGCGCCACCTCGAAGAGCACCGAGGCGACGGACAGCAGGATCAGGCCCAGCCACAGGTAGTGGTAGTCGTCCTTCACGAAGAACAGTGCCGCCATGCACACGACGGTCGCGGTCGACAGTACGAAGAGGAGCCGTTTGCGGCGACCTCTGGCATCGCTGCGCTGACCGGAGACGGGAGCCAGGACCGCGACCAGAACTCCGGCGATGCCGAGCGACCACCCCAACCACGACGTGGCGGACACTCCGCCGGGCAGATCGGCACCCACCGAGTCGGTCAGGTACACCGAGAACACGAACGTGAGGATCACGGCCTGGAAGGCGGCACCGCCCCAGTCCCAGAAACCCCACGCCAGCACCTGCTTCTTCGTCACGACACCGGGCGCGCCCACGACCACCATGTCTCGCAGCATAGGGTGCCGAGATGACCGACTTCCCTGTTCTGCTGTCGCCGATCACAGTCGGTCGTACGACGTTGCCCAACCGGGTGATGATGGGCTCGATCCACACTGGACTCGAGGATCGGGCGAAGGACGTAGAGAAGCTCGCCGCGTACTTCGCCGAGCGCGCCCGAGGTGGTGTGGGACTCGTCGTCACCGGGGGCTACTCCCCCAATCGCACCGGCTGGCTGCTTCCGTTCGCGGCCAAGTTGACCAACCGTCTCGAGGCCCGTCGCCACCGACGCGTGACCGATGCCGTGCACCGCGAGGGTGGTCGGATCGTGCTGCAGATCCTGCACGCGGGCCGCTACTCCTACCATCCGCTCTCCGTGAGTGCGTCGGGTGGGAAGTCGCCGATCACCCCGTTCCGCGCCCGCGGCCTCACCGATCGGGGCGTGGAACGGCAGATCAGCCACTACGTCCGGTGCGCGCGCCTGGCGCAGCGCGCAGGCTACGACGGCGTCGAGATCATGGGCGGCGAGGGCTACTTCCTCAACCAGTTCCTCGCACCGAGGACGAACCGTCGCACCGATCGGTGGGGCGGGTCCGCCGAGAACCGGCGCCGCCTTCCGGTGGAGATCGTGCGTCGCATCAGAGCAGCGGTCGGACCGGACTTCCTGCTCTCGTTCCGGATCTCGCTGGCCGATCTGGTCGAGAACGGTCAGACGTGGGACGAGATCGTGGCACTCGCCATCGAACTCGAAGGAGCCGGGATCGATCTGTTCGACTCCGACTTCGGCTGGCACGAGTCGCGCGTGCCCACCATCGTGACGTCCGTACCGAGGGCCGCGTTCATCGACTTCACCCGCCGCCTCACCGAGGTGGTGACGGTGCCGGTGGCGGCGGCGAACCGGATCAACATGCCGGAGGTCGCCGAACGCCTGCTCGCCGACGGCAGCGCGCACCTGGTGTCGCTGGCCCGCCCGATGCTGGCGGATCCCGACTGGCTGCTCAAGGCGAGGAACGGCCGACGGGACGAGATCAACACGTGCATCGCCTGCAACCAGGCCTGTCTCGACCACGTCTTCGTCCACCGCAATGCGTCCTGCCTGCTCAATCCGCGGGCCGGGCGGGAGACCGAACTCGTGCTGTCCCCGACTCGCTCCGCGAGAACGGTCGCCGTCGTCGGCGCCGGCCCGGCGGGACTCGCCACCGCGGTCGCACTGGGGCAGCGTGGTCATCGCGTCACCCTCTTCGAGGCGCGCGACGAGATCGGCGGCCAGTTCGCGATCGCGCAGCGCATCCCCGGCAAGGAGGAGTTCGCCGAGACGGTCCGCTACTTCACCCACGCACTCGCCGCAGCGACGGTCGACGTTCGGCTCGGCACGACGGCCGGCGCCGCGGACCTCGTGCACTTCGATCGCGTCGTCCTGGCCACGGGTGTGGTGCCGCGCATCCCGTCCATTCCCGGCATCGATCACCCCAGCGTCGTCACGTACGCCGAGGCGGTGCTCGGCCACCGCGACGTCGGCAGGCGCGTGGCCGTCATCGGGGCCGGCGGCATCGGTGTCGACGTCTGCGAGTTCCTCACCACGGAACACTCCTCGACTCTGGACACCGCGGAGTGGCGTCGGGAATGGGGAGTCACCGACGATCCGGCGGCCGCGGGTGCCGTGGCCACCGCCGTCGCTCCCCCCGCGGCTCGCGAGGTGTACCTGCTGCAGCGGACGGCGGGACGGATCGGGACGCGACTCGGCAAGACCAGCGGCTGGGTGCATCGCGCTGCCCTGCGAAGCAGGAACGTGACGCAGTTGTCGGGGGTGCGGTACGACCGGATCGACGACGACGGACTTCACATCACCGTCGACGGACGGACACGCGCACTGGAGGTCGACACGATCGTCGTGTGCGCCGGTCAGGAGTCGGTGCGCGATCTTCTGGACGATCTCACAGCTGCGGGAACAGTAGTCGACGTCATCGGCGGCGCCGACGTGGCGGCGGAGGTGGACGCGAAGCGGGCGATCGAACAAGGGACCCGCCTCGCGGCCGCCCTCTGACGTCGCGTGCTCCGCAGCGTCACGCTAGCCTCGGTGACCGTGAGCCTCCCCGCACCCACCGCAGAGTCCCGTGCCGTCGTCACCGGAGCGTCGTCCGGCATCGGAGAAGCACTCGCCACCGAACTCGCCGCCCGTGGTCATTCGCTGATCGTCGTCGCCCGTCGAGGCGAGTTGCTCGAGGCGCTGGCGGCGAAGCTGACCGCCGAGCACGGCGTCACCGTCGAGGTCCGCGTGAACGATCTGTCCGATCCCGTTCAACGCCAGACCCTGGCGGACGAACTGGCCGGCCGCGACATCTCGGTGCTCTGCAACAACGCCGGCATTGCCACCTTCGGTCCGGTGTCGGCGCTGGATCCCGCCTACGAGCGCGCCCAGGTGCAGCTCAATGCTGTTGCGGTGCACGATCTCACGCTGGCGGTCCTGCCCGGCATGATCGAGCGCGGCGCCGGCGGCATCCTCGTCACCGGCTCGGCCGCGGGCAACATGGCCATCCCCAACAATGCGACCTACGCCGCCACCAAGGCGTTCGTGAACACGTTCTCCGAGTCGTTGCGATCGGAGCTCGCCGGCACCGGCGTGCACTGCACGCTCCTCGCACCCGGCCCGGTCCGCACCGAGACGCCCGATCCCGCGGACGCCTCCATCGTCGACAAGCTGGTGCCGGACTTCCTGTGGATCGACAGCGCGTACACGGCACGGCTGTCTCTCGACGGGCTCGAGAAGAACAAGATGCGCATCGTTCCCGGAATCCTCAGCAAGGGCATGTCCGTTGCGGGCCAGTACAGTCCGCGCTCGATCAGCGCTCCGATCATCGGCAGCTTCTACAAGAAGCTCGGCGGTTCCTGACCTTCTACCTCCGACGGCGGCGTCCGGTCCCGAAGATGCTCCGTGAGATCTCGCGACCGGCCGCACTGGCTGCCGACCGCAGGAAGCTCTTCACGGCGGGGTTGGCCATGATGCGTTCTGCGGCCGACGGCCCTTCCGGCTCCGGCGCGGGCAGCGGCGGCAGGTCGTAGGTCTGCGGCAGCGGCGGGAACTCCGGCTGCTGCGGCGTCGGTTCGGGGGCCATCCGTGCGTTCAGCAACTCGTACGCGGACTCGCCGTCGACGGTGGTGCCGTACGTCGCGTACAACGGACTGGCGGTCGCGGCGGCCGTGATCGCGTCCGTTCCGATGGTGTCCATCAGCGACTGCGGCGGACGAATCCTGGTCCAGGCCACGGGAGTCGGCGCGCCCCGCTCGGACAGCACCGTGACGATCGCCTCGCCGGTCCCGAGGGTGGTGAGTGCCTCCTCCAGGTCGTAGTCCGCACTCTTGGGATACGTCCGTACCGTCTTGGTCAGCGCCTTCTGGTCGTCCGGGGTGAAGGCGCGCAGCGCGTGCTGCACCCGCGCGCCGAGTTGGGAGAGCACCGGCCCGGGAACGTCCGACGGCAGCTGCGTGCAGAAGAAGATGCCGACACCCTTGGAGCGGATCAGTTTCACGGTCTGCTCGACCTGCTGGAGGAACGCCTTCGACGCGTCGGCGAAGAGCAGATGTGCCTCGTCGAACACGAACACCAGCTTCGGTGCGTCGAGGTCCCCCTCCTCCGGCAGGGTCTGGAAGAGATCGGCCAGCACCCACATCAGGAACGTGGAGAACATGACGGGACGCGCTGCGAGAGCGCCGAGTTCGAAGAGGGTGACGATGCCGCGTCCGTCCGGTGCGGTGCGGATCAGGTCCTCCGTCCGCATCTCCGGCTCACCGAAGAACGTGTCGCCGCCGTCGGCCTCCAGGTTCACCAGTGCCCGCAGGATGACACCGGCGGTGGACGACGAGACGCCGCCGATGCCCTTCAGGTCGGCCTTGCCCTCGTCGCTCGTGAGGTGCGTGATGACGGCACGCAGATCCTTCAGATCGAGCAGCGCGAGCCCCTGCGTGTCCGCCCAGTGGAAGATCAGTCCGAGGGTCGACTCCTGAGTCGCGTTGAGCTGCAACACCTTGCTGAGCAGGATGGGTCCGAACGCCGTGATGGTCGCGCGTACCGGCACCGCGCCACCCTCGGTACCGAGGGAGAGGAACTCGACCGGGAATTCCGTGGGCGCCCACCCGTCCGCGCCGGTCTCGCCGGCCCGGCCGCGCAGGCCGTCCGAGTCCGCGCCCGGAGCGGACAGTCCCGAGAGGTCGCCCTTGACGTCGGCCAGCACCACCGGAACACCGGCCGCGGAGAGCTGTTCGGCGATCACCTGCACGGTCTTCGTCTTGCCGGTTCCCGTGGCGCCGGCCACGAGGCCGTGACGGTTGACCATCTTCAGCGGTAACCGGACCCGTGCGGTCGGATCCGCGACGCCATCCAGCACCACACTGCCGAGTTCGATGGCGGGACCTTCCGTGGCGTACCCCGCTGCGATCGCGGCCGCGCGGCCACCCTCCGTCGGTTCCGTCATCGTCACTCGTGCTCCCGTTCTCGTGTCGCCGGCGGTACGGGCTGAACTCTATCGCCGGTACCGACACGTGCGGGTCTACTGTGGCAGCGGTACCGATGGACACGACGGATACCGAGGATGTGCGTGAACGACAAACTGGTGTGGATCGACTGCGAGATGACGGGCCTCGAGCTGGGCTCGGACAAGCTCATCGAGATCGCGGCCCTGGTCACCGACAGCGACCTCAACGTTCTCGGCGACGGCGTGGACATCGTGATCCACTGCGACGACGACGCACTGGCCTCGATGCCGGACGTGGTCACCGAGATGCACGCCAAGTCGGGGCTCACCGAGGAGGTCCGTGCGTCGACGGTCACGATGGAGCAGGCGCAGGAGAAGGTGCTCGAGTACATCCGGCAGCACGTTCCTGCCGGCACCGCGCCGCTCGCCGGCAACTCGATCGGCACCGACCGCGGCTTCATCGCGCGGGACATGCCGGAACTGAACGACTACCTGCACTACCGGATGATCGACGTCAGCTCCATCAAGGAGTTGTGCCGCCGGTGGTACCCACGCATCTACTTCGGTCAGCCTCCCAAGGGCCTCGCGCACCGGGCACTCGCGGACATCGAGGAGTCGATCCGGGAGCTGAAGTACTACCGGCAGACGGCCTTCGTGGCGGCTCCGGGACCTACCACCGAGGAGATCGGCGCCGTCGTGACGACGCTGACCGGTGGCGACGCGTGACACAGGGAACCGATTGGCTTCCCGCGTATCGGTCACGCTAGTATCGAACGCGCTGCATCGCCGCAGGGTGTGCAGCAATGGTGGGCGTAGTTCAGTTGGTAGAGCACCAGGTTGTGATCCTGGCTGTCGCGGGTTCGAGTCCCGTCGTCCACCCCGAACACGAAGGCCCCCGACTCGCGAGTCGGGGGCCTTCGTCGTGCGTGGGGCTCAGCGGGGCAGTGCGTCGAGGTCCGTCCGCATGAGGATGACGTTGTAGGACGAGTACTGCGACGCCGTGAAGTACAGCGAGTCACCGGCCGACCTCGGGTGGATGTAGGGCGCGTAGAGGCCACCGCCCGGGTAGTTGCCGATGTCGTTGTTCACCACCAGCGCGGTGGGAGCGCTCCACGGCCCCTCGGGCGCCGACGCGGTCCGCGCCATGATGCGGCCCTCGACGTCGTTGCCGTACAGCATGATGTAGCGACCGAGATACGCATTCCACGCGACGGACATCTCCCCGACCGGCTGGCCGACCACAGGAGCGGCGGCGGCCAGGTCGGAGGTCCAGGACCCACCGTTCCAGTACTCGTACCGGGTGAGGTCCAGCAGCGCGTCGGGTGCGACGCGGGCCAGGTAGGCCGCACCGAGACGGCCGTTCGGTGTCCCGTACTGGTACACGAACCCGTCCTGGCTGCGGACGAACGCCGCCTGCTGGAAGCGGGCGTCCAACTGCTCCGTACCGGGGACGGTCACGCCGCTGTTGAACCGGATGGTGGCGGGCTCGGGGAACCACGTCTGCCCGTTGTCGCGCGACGTCGCGATTCCCGCGTAGTTCGTCGACCACACCGAGCCGCTCCACTCGCGTACCGACATGAAGTGCAGATACTGCACGCCGTTCACGGCGATCGCCGACGTGGGAACGATCGTGTACTCGACCGGTGAGAGCCCGAGAGCCGAGAGCAGTTGGGTCGCGAATCGCGGATCGTTCCCGGCCACCACCGCACCGGAGTTCACGTCACCGGGCACACCGTCGGCGAACGTGATGCCGTCCGACAGGTCGGTGTCGTTGCTGCGCAACAGAACATTGTGCCGCCACTGCCCGCCCGGGACCGCGCAGTTCCCGAAGGTGTCGCCGAACGCCATGAGGGTCTGACCGGCTCCGTTGTCCCAACTGATGCCGAGATCGGTCCCCGAGATTCCGAAACGATCGAACGTCCGGTTCACACTCTCCTGACCGGTCACCCACCCCACGGTGGACGTCGACGGCCCGTTGTAGGCGGGCACCGGACCCTGCCGTCCCGCAGGTGGCTGACCGGGAAAACCTGTTCCGTCGATCCCGGTACCGGGCAGTCCTCCACACGGTTCGGCCGCCGCCACGGGCGCGAGCACCAGGCTCACTCCCCCCACCAGTGCCAGTGCCAGCGCAGCCGCCATCGCCCGTTGTCGTCGCATACAGAACATCCCCCACAGTCGCGCCACACGCGGCAGTAACCCGCCCCCGAACGCAAGGTACCAGTCCGGACACGGTCCGATCTCCGCACCGGGACGGCCCCACCGACGAATTACACGTATGTGTTTTCGCAGCTAGGCCGGCACAACCGAATTACGTTGGTGTAATTGAGCATTCGTGTTACCGAGCGATACTGCTGTCCCGTAGAGTGACCCGTGGCGCTCTTGGGGAAGGTGCGCCGTGTGTTACTCGTGTTGTTCGCTCGACGGACGTGAATGCCAAGGGAAGGGCATTCGACTTCGCCGAGCGGTGCGCCGTGGGCGACTGCTCGTCCGGTACCGGTCGGTGAGACCGGTACGGGACAGAGGGACGTCGACGGCCGTACCGCCGTGGACAGCGCAGCAGCGACGGGACTCCTCCCCCGGGTCGGCGCAGACCGAATGGCGACGCCCGTGGGCGCATACGGAGGTAGCTCGTGCACCGAACATCACACTCGAACACCGCATCACAGGACACCGTGGACGCATCGCCGTCACCGGTGCGCCGCCGTGGTCGCTGGGGATCCGCCGCCATGGTGGGCGTCGCGGCCACCGGAGCTCTGCTCTTCGCCGGGACACCCACGGCCGCAGCGGCACCCGCGCTTCCGCCGCTCCCCGCTCTGCCCGCGTTCCAGATTCCCGGTGTTCCGCTGAGCGCCAAGCAGCAGGCGGCGATCCTCGCCGCCGTCTTCGACGCGACGGGCGTGCTGGTGCAGGAGGTCGCGGGGCTCGTTCTCGGCGACATCACCCTCACCCCGGTGACTCCCGACGCCGCGCCGGACGCCACGTCGCCCTTCCAGGCGGCCCCGCTGGGCGTCGGCGGATCACGACTCCCCTTGACGCCCGGCACCTTCGAGGTCACGTCCGGTTACGGCGGGCGCAACAACCCGACCGGCGGCGGACGGCAGAACCACGAGGGCATCGACCTCGGAGCCGCGCAGGGCACCACGATCTACGCGGTCACCGGCGGCACCGTCACGCAGGCCGGTGACGCGGGCGACGGGTACGGCAACCTGGTGAAGATCCAGAAGGGCGACACGGAGGTCCTCTACGGACACCAGAGTCGCATCGATGTCGCCGTGGGTGACACCATCGCTCCCGGTCAGGCCATCGGCGCGGTCGGCAGTACCGGCGACTCCAACGGCCCGCACCTGCACTTCGAGGTGCGACGCGGCGGCGAGGCCGTGGACCCGGTCGGTTACCTCACCGCTCTGGGCCTGAAGGTCTAGCGGCTCAGACGGACTGGGCGTTGCCGGCTTTCCACTCGTCCCACGGGATGTTCCAGTCGCCCAGTCCGTCGGTACCCGACAGTGTTCCACCCACGGTGTTCTTCACGACGGTGATGTCACCACGCTTGGTGTTGTCGTAGACCCACTTCGCGTTCGACGGGCTCAGGTTCAGGCAACCATGGCTGACGTTCGAATAGCCCTGTGATCCGACGGACCACGGCGCCGAGTGGAAGAAGATGCCGCTGTACGACATTCGCGTCGCCCAGTCGACCGGAGTGCGGTAGCCCTGCGCGGAGTCCACGGCGACGCCGTAGGTCGACGAGTCCATGACCATGGACGCGAACTTGTCACCGATGATGTAGACCCCGTTGTCGGTGGGCGAGCTGTCCTTGCCCATCGACGTCGGCATGGTCTTGACGTCGACTCCGTTGACGGAGAACGTCACCTGCTTGGTGGCGTCGTCCGCGGTGGCGATGACGGCGTCACCGATCGAGAAGGACGACGACGCGTTCTCCTGGCCGAAGAGTCCCTCGCCGAGGTCGCGACCGAAGACGTCCACCGTCACGGTGACGCGGGTGCCGGGAGCCCAGTAGTTCTGCGGGCGCCACCGCACCTCTTTCTGGTTGACCCAGTAGAAGGCACCCTCGACCGGCGGGTCCGTCACGACGGTGATCGCGTTCTGCGCGGCGATCTTGTCGGGGATCGGCTCGTCGAACTGCACGGCGACCGGTTGGCCGATGCCCACGATCTCGTTCTCGGACGGCAGCAGGTACGGCTTGGTGACGTTGTCCGGCGAACTGGTGGTGAAGGACGAGACGGACGACGCCTCACCGCCCAGACCGTAGGCCCGCGTACGCAACGTGTAGGTGCCGTTGTAGTCGAGCACCTCGCTGTTCGTCCAGGACGACCGATCCTCGGACAGGGCTCCGGGGACAGGGGTGCCGGCGTCGTCGGTGAGCGTCACCTCGGACAGGGTGCCGTCCGCCACGGTCACCGCGACCGGAGCACTCGGGGAGAATCCGACGGACGCGTCGGGCGCCGGCAACGACACCTTCGGCTTCATGAGCTCCGACAGCGGGTTGGAGTCGATCGGCGCGGGAGCCGCCGTCGGTGTCTGACCCGACCCCGCCGTGCACCCGGCCGCGGAGAGTGCGAGCACCGTCATCGCGGCCACCAGAGTCGAGCGCCCACGACGGGTCCTACCCCACGACATCGTCATTCTCTCGACTCCACTCACCTGCGCCCGAACCATCAGCTATCACGCACATGATGCCATCCACCTGGGATTTCTCACCACTCCGGAGCTGGGGAACACGGTCACGGTCGAGTACCGATCGAGCATCGACCCGGCTCCTCACCAGCGGTCCGGAGCCTCTGCCAGCGGGAATGCGGACCGGGCGTCCCGTTTCGATGATCGCGGGTGCTGTTGGTGTGCGTCACAAGCGACCCCGGACAGCACGATGCCGCCGAGCGTGAACTCGGCGGCGTCGAGGACGGAGTCGGCCGTGCGCCTCTCGGCAGAAGGCCGCTCGTAGCGGCGAAAGGGGTGGTACCCGGGGCATGGATCCGACTCCGTCGAGCTGTGCAACGCCGACACCCCCGAGTCTGTTCCCGGCCGCTAGCATCACGTGGATGCGCGCCCTCGGTCCCACGTCGTCCGCATCTGCGCCGCGCCCCGTCTCGTTCCGGCGTGCGACCCGATGAGTGATCTGCGTGTCCGAGACGCCGCCGCCCTGGTCGGTGTCAGCGACGACACCGTCCGCCGGTGGATCGAGAGTGGTGTCGTCGAGACGTCGAAGGACTCGGCCGGACGCACCGTCGTGAACGGCGCCTCGCTCGCGGCGCACGCTCGGGCCCGCGCCGCCGCACCGCCGGATCCGAGCGGCACGGTCAGCTCCGCGCGCAACCGTCTGGCCGGACTCGTCACCTCGGTGGTCGTCGACACGGTGATGGCCGAGGTACAGATGCAGTGCGGCGCGTTCACCGTGACGTCGCTGATGAGCGCAGAATCGGTGCGGACACTCGGACTGGAACCCGGCAGCGTCGCCGTCGCGGTGGTCAAGGCGACCACCGTCATCGTCGAGACACCGTGATCTCCAGCCTCGCGGGCGGGACGCGCGGCCACCGCGACGCGGTGCGTCCGCCCGCCTGGATCCTCGTGCCGGCCAGCCTCGGCACGGCGCTCGTCGTGCTCCCTCTCGTGGCGATGCTGCTCTCGGTCGACGTGGCTCGCTTCGTTCCGCTCGTCACCTCGGAGTCGTCCCGGGCCGCGCTGCTGCTCAGCCTGCGCACGGCGGCCGCCAGCACTGTCCTCTGCATCCTGCTGGGGGTGCCGATGGCCCTGGTCCTCGCGCGGTCGACCGGGCGGATCGTCGCCGTCGTGCGCGCACTCGTCCTGCTCCCCCTCGTCCTGCCCCCGGTGGTGGGTGGGCTCGCCCTGCTCTACGCGTTCGGCAGGCAGGGACTGCTGGGTGAACACCTGCGGGCGTGGGGCATCGACATCGCCTTCACCACCACCGCGGTGGTCCTCGCGCAGACGTTCGTCGCCCTCCCCTTCCTCGTGATCAGTCTCGAGGGCGCACTGCGCACGGCGGGCACGCGGTACGAGGTCGTCGCCGCGACCCTCGGAGCCTCACCCGGCACCGTCCTGCTGCGGGTCACCCTCCCCCTGGTCCTGCCCGGGCTGGCGTCGGGTGCGGTGCTCTCCTTCGCCCGTGCGCTCGGCGAGTTCGGCGCCACCCTCACGTTCGCCGGGTCGCTCCAGGGCGTCACCCGCACCCTCCCGCTCGAGATCTACCTTCAGCGCGAGACGGATCCCGATGCGGCGGTGGCCCTCTCGCTGGTCCTCATCGTCGTCGCGATCGTCATCGTGATCCTCACTCGCAGTCGGCGTCCGGCAGGCGTGCTGTGACACCCACCGACACCTCGGTCGTCCTCGACGTCCGTCACCGAGCACGCGGCGCCGACCTCACGCTCACGGTGCCGTCGGGCGGAGTGGTGGCGATCCTCGGGCCCAACGGTGCCGGGAAGTCGACGCTGCTGTCGATGGTGGCCGGACTCGTCCGGCCCGACGACGGCGTGGTCCGCATCGGAGCGCGTACCCTCACCGACAGCGCGCAGCGCATCGACGTCCCGCCGCATCGCCGACGGGTGGCTCTCCTCGCCCAGGACGCGCTGCTGTTCCCACACCTGTCCGCGCTGGCGAACGTCGCCTTCGCGCCCCGCTCACGAGGTGCCGGACGAGCCGAGTCCGAGCGACTCGCGCGCCGATGGCTCGAGGCCGTCGACGCGGCAGACCTCGCCGATCGGCGGCCGCGCGCACTGTCCGGCGGACAGGCCCAACGCGTCGCCCTCGCCCGCGCACTCGCGGCGGACCCCGACGTGCTCCTGCTCGACGAGCCGTTCGCGGCGCTCGACGCCGAGTCCGCACCGGCCATGCGCCGCGTGCTCCGCGAGGTGCTCGCCGAGACCTCGCGCACCACCCTGCTGGTGACCCACGACCGGGTCGACGCCCTGACGCTCGCCGGTGAGGTGGCCGTCGTCGACGCCGGACGAGTGGTCGAACACGGCACCGTCCGCGACGTTCTGACGGCTCCGCGTACCCGGTTCGCGGCCGCCCTCGTCGGAGTGAACTCGATCGAGGGCACCATCACCGCTCCGGACACGCTCACGACCGCGTCGGGTGTCGCGGTGCAGGGCCGCGCCCCGGATCCTCTCGACGCGGGCTCGTCGGCGGTGGCCCTGCTGCATCCCACCGCCGTCTCCGTCTTCGTCGACCCACCGCGGGGCAGCCCCCGCAACGTGCTGCCCGTGCAGATCGGCCACGTGGAGTCCACCGGCTCGTCGGTCCGCATCACGTCCACCGCGGCCGCGGGTCTGCCCGCGCTGCACGCCGACGTCACCGTCGCGGCGGCCACCGAACTCGACCTCGTGCCCGGCCGTCGCGTCCACTTCGTCGTCAAGGCCGGCGAGGTGGCACTGCACGCCGCGGCTCCCGGCGCGCCCACACCGCGGTGACCGGTGGGTCGCCACGGCCGCGGCGACTGCTCGACGCGGCAGCGGATCTGTTCGGTGCCCGCGGCTACGCGGCCGTCGGCATCGACGACGTCGCGGCGGCCGCGGGCGTCTCGGGGCCGTCGGTGTATCGGTGGTTCGACTCGAAGTACGACCTGCTCCGCACGCTGCATCTGACCGCGGTCGCACGCCTCGAACGGCGCATCGCTCGGGAGGGCGCTCCCGCCGATCACCACGCGCTCGCTCTCGGCGCCCTCACCGTGCGCCGCTCGCTCGGCACGCTGCGCCGCGACCGCCCGCATCTGCACGACCCCGACATCGGTTCGGTGACCACGGTTCTCGATGCCGTCACCGCGGCAGCACGTCGTGCCGATCCGATCCTTCGGCCCTCTCGCGACTCCGACGTCACGACTCGGGCGGTGCTGTCCACCCTCTCCAGCATCGGGACGCACCGCCTCGCCGTCCCCGCCGCCGCGGTGCTCGAGGTTCTCGACTCCGCGTGCGCCGCGGTCCTCTCGGCGGACCTGCCGGACGCCGTCGACGATCCGGATCTCCCGCGCGGCGTCCCGCCCGTCGGGCGACGGGACGCACTCCTGCGCTCGGCCGCGGCGCTGTTCGACGAGAACGAGCCCGCCGACGTGACGATGGCGGCCATCGCCTCCTCGGTGGGCATCGCGGCATCGAGCACGTACCGCTGGTTCGGCGGCAAGACCGTGGTGCTGGACGAGGTGTGCCTCGGCGCCGCGCGCCGGGCGGCAGACGAGACGGCGCGTGTGCTCGCCCGGTCGGACACGCCGCACCAGGCGCTGGCCGGGCTGGCGCGGCGGCGCGTGGCCCTCGCGACGCGGGCGCCAGCACTGCGGGTACTCCGGCGCCACGGCCTCTCGACCGGTCCGGCGACGGCACGCGAGCTCACCGTGATGGCTCGCCAGGAGCGCGGAGAGTGGGTGCACCTCCTCGCGTCGACGATGCCGGGACGCTCGCGGGCACAGTCGTCGGTTCTCGTCGAAGCAGCGTTCACGGTGGTGGACGACCTGTCACGGCACGTCGACGAGCGCCGGCTCGCCGCGGTGATCACCGCGATTCTGGGTGTGGACGACGGCGGGCCCCGATCACCACATCGGTGATCGGGGCCCGCGTCGGATCTGCCGTGCCGCGACCGGCTACTGAGCCTGCAGCAGCGTGAACGACCTGTCTCGTACCAGCAGTGACGTCGGGTCCTCGCCCACCTCCTGCTCGGGGTCGCTCGAGATCGTGAGCGACCACGTCTCGTCGGGCAGGGTGAATTCGACCGGGGTGTCGGAGGCGTTCATCAGCCACAGGAACACGGTGTCCTCGGCCGACGACTTGAACAGCACGGCGATCGACTTGTTCGATCCGGTGGTCCAGTCGTCGTCACCCATCGCGACGCCGTCCGCGCGCTGGAAGTCGATCGTGTCGGGTCGACCGCCGCTCGTGTCGGTGGTGGTGTCGTCCTCGCCGTGGCGGAACCACACCGGACGCAGCGCCGGATGCTCGCGGCGGAGTGTGATCAGCGCCGTGGTGAACTCGACGAGTGCGTCGTCGGCGACCGCCCAGTCGAACCACGAGATCTCGTTGTCCTGGCAGTAGGCGTTGTTGTTGCCGCCCTGCGAGCGCGCGAGTTCGTCGCCTCCCAGGAGCATCGGAACACCGGCCGAGAGAAGCAGCGTGCCGAGGAAGTTGCGGCGCTGGCGATCGCGCAGCGCGTTGACGTCCGCATCGTCCGTCGGACCCTCCGCGCCGCATCCCCACGACCGGTTGTCGGACTCGCCGTCCTGGCTGTCCTCGCCGTTCTCCTCATTGTGCTTCTCGTCGTACATCGTGAGGTCGGCGAGAGTGAAGCCGTCGTGCGCGGTGATGAAGTTGACACTCGCGAGGGTGGGCCGGCGATCGTTCTCGTAGACGTCGGGGCTACCCGAGATACGTTGCGCCAGAGCGGGAAGGCTACCCTCCTCGCCGCGCCAGAAGTCGCGGACGTCGTCGCGGAACTTCCCGTTCCACTCCGACCACCGCGCCGGGAAGCCGCCGACCTGATAGCCGGCGGTGTCCCACGGCTCGGCGATCAGCTTCACCGGGGCGAGCACCGGATCCTGATGCACCATGTCGAGGAACGCGCTGTGTCGGTCGAGGTCCTCGTCCTGACGGGTCAGGGTGCTCGCGAGGTCGAAGCGGAAGCCGTCGACGTGCATCTCGGTGACCCAGTAGCGCAACGAGTCCATGATGAGGGCGAGTGCGGCGGGATGGCCGACGTTCAGGCTGTTGCCCGTTCCCGTCGTGTCGTAGTACGAGCTGTGGTCCTCGGGGACCAGCCGGTAGTAGGACGCGTTGTCGATTCCCTTGAGGGACAGGGTGGGTCCGAGGTGGTTGCCCTCGGCGGTGTGGTTGTAGACCACGTCGAGGATCACCTCGAGGCCGGCCGCGTGGAGCGCCTTGACCATCGACTTGAACTCGGTGACCTGCCCACCCGTGTCGCCCGCACTGCTGTACTCGTTGTGCGGCGCGAGGAAGCCGATCGAGTTGTATCCCCAGTAGTTCCGGCGACCCTCCTCGAGCAGGTGCGAGTCCTGGACGAACTGATGCGTGGGCAGCAGTTCGACGGCGGTGATGCCCAGCCGTGTCAGGTGCTCGATGGCGGACGGATGCGCGAGGCCCGCGTAGGTCCCGCGGACGGCCTCGTCCACGTTCTCGTCGAGCTGGGTGAACCCCTTGACGTGCACCTCGTAGACGACGGACTCGGACAACGGGATTCGCGGCGCGGCGTCGTCTCCCCAGTCGAACGAGTCGTCGACGACCACGGACCGCGGCATGAAGGGCGCGGAATCGGCGTCGTTGCGGGTCTCGGGCTCGTCGTGATGGTGGGAGAACACCGCTTCGTCCCATTCCACGGACCCCGCAACGGCTTTCGCGTAGGGGTCGAGGAGGAGCTTGGCGGCGTTGTGGCGCAACCCGGCGGCCGGATCCCACGGGCCGTCGACCCGGAATCCGTATCGCGTTCCGACGGACATGTTCTCGACGATGCCGTGGAACACGTGGCCGGTGTACTCGGGCAGTGTCGTCGACGACAGTTCGGTACCGTTCTCGTCGTACGTGACGACGGTCACCGACTCGGCCGTCTCGGTGTAGACCGCGACGTTCGCGCTCCCGTCGGGTCGAAGACTGACACCCGGGGGGTAGGGGGTGGAAGGCTGTCGTGTCACTGATGGCACCAGTTCTCTGTCGTAGGTCCAGCTCGTGGAGGGACCGGAAGTCACCCACGGAAGTCGTGCGGGTCCCAGCGTTCTTACCCGCGCACCGCCCGGACGAAACGGTGCAGGTTGAGCGCACGGGCCACCGGGTAGACATGCCCCATGACGGGCGTCCGCACGACTCGACGCATCGTGCGTGAACGAACGGCCGTCGCGGCGGGAATGCGACGTCGGCTGGCGGCGCGCGACACGGCCCTGGTGGCGGCGGGCATCACGTTCTACGGCGGCATCGCCGTCGTGCCGATGTTGCTGTTGGGTCTGCGCCTCACCACGCTGCTGCTGGGTGAGGAGACCGTCGTCGGGTACGGAGACGCCATCGCCGGACTTCTGCCGGGCGCGGCGGGCGCCCCGGGTGCAGTGCGGACCCTGTTCGACGCCGGGACCCACCTCGGGTGGCTGGGCGGCCTGGTCGCGATCCTGCCCGCCACCTTCTACGGCGAGGGCATGCGACGGGCCCTGCTCGTCTACGAGCCCGTGCGCGAATCGTTCGTCGGCTGGCGCGGTCGCGCGTCGGCGCTCCCGGTCCTGATCGTCACGCCGCTGCTCACCATCCCCGTTCTCGTGGTGGGCAACGCACTCGCCTCGGTGAACGGCGGCATCGGCGCGGGAGCGTTCCGCGTCTGGCTCGGATTCGTCACCGTCTGGCTGGTGCTCGCCGTACCCATCGGATGGACGTACCGGGTGGTCGCGCCGACCACCCTCTCGCGTACGGCCGTCGCGATCGGTGCCCTGACCACCGCGTCCTTCGTCTCGGGATTCCTGCAGGGCTACGTGCTGTTCCTCGCGATACCCATCGACTGGTCGGGCCCGTTCGGCGGCCTCGAACCCGTCGGAGCGGCCGTCGCCACGGTGCTGTGGCTGTTCCTGCTGCACATCATCGTGCTGATCGGCTGGGTGTTCACTCTCGAGTGCGACCGGGTCGCGGAGCGGGAAGCGTACTCAGAGCGTGATGGATCGACACGCTGATCTGACTGAAGCCGACGACGGCGAGAATCAGGGACACGGCGGCACCGATGGTGCCGAACAGCGGACCGGTGTCCACCACCGAGGCTCCCAGGAGAGTCACCACGACGGCGATCACGCGGGACGGGCGCTCCCCACACCGTCACGACTCCGATCGACGCCATCCCCGCGGACACCGCGCGAGCCCGCGCCGTCTCGTGCAACAGGGTGAGCAGCGCGACCGCGACCACCAGGGGTGCGGGTGCTCCCAGCACGAGGAGAACCGCGAAGACGAGCATGTCCGAGAGTCGATCGGCCACCGAGTCGGCAACGTAGCCGAATGCCGTCGATCGACCGCGGAGCAGTGCGACGGCGCCGTCGAGGCTGTCCACCAGCGCCGACAGGACGAGAAGCAGTGCCGCCGCGCCGGCGCCCCACGGACCGGAACCCGCGACGGCGAGAGCCAGGACAGCGAAGAGAACCCCCACAGCGGTGACCGCGGTGGGGGCTACGCGCGCCCGCGCGAGCGGGCGGGCCAGAACGTACGTGATGGTCAGCCAGCCGTGCACCAGTGCCGACGAGTGCACGTCGTACCCGCCGTGCAGCTCGGACCACGCACGGAAGTACTGCGTGCGAGTTCTCGGCACGGAGACGACGGGTTCCGACGCATCGGAACCCGTCACGTGATCGTGGTCAGTGACCACCGGGATCGGTGAGGGACTTGCCCTCGGCCGCCTTGACGCGCTTGCGCTCGAGCAGGACCACGGCGAGGCCGGCGAGTAGGAGAACCGGGCAGGCGATGCCGGCGACCAGCACCCATCCCTCGAAGCCGCCGCCCGCTGCGGTCAGGCCCAGTCCGAGCGCGACGAAGCCCAGCGCCATCAGGAAGTAGCCCGGCCATGCGCGGCTGTCGGTGATGGCCTCACCGGCGTGCGCACGCGTGGTGCGTGCGAAATCCTGCGGCTGCTCGTTCTCGTTCTGCGCGACCACGACTTGTCCTTTCGTCGATACATCCGTGCATGCCCGTCGGACCGCCGGGGGAAACCCGGTCGGTGGGCGCTCACAGAGGGCATTCGGAACCACCTACCCCCGCGACGGCTCGTACGGAGTGACGAGGGCGACGTCGGGCGCTAGGGTGAGCGCGTCAACAGACCATGCGGTTCGTGAATCGGGACGTGAACCGCTCTACGTGAGGACGCGCCCGTGCCCTATCTCGGCCTGATCGTCGCCGTGCTCTGGATCTTCTGCCTCATCGACGTCATCACGGCCGACGAAGGTGGCATCCGTCACCTCCCGAAGACGGTCTGGCTCCTGCTCGTCGTGTTCCTTCCTCTCGCCGGGTCCGTGGCCTGGCTCGTGGCGGGCCGGCCCGTCGGCGGCGGCATCTGGGGCGGTCCCGACGCGGGACGCCGACCGAGCGCGACCCGTTTCCCCGAGTACGACGTCCGTCCCGGCCGCGCGGTCGCGACGAACTCCGAGTCCGACGAGGAGTTCCTGCGTCGGTGCCGGGAACGCGCTCAGCAGCAGCGCGACGCCGCCCGTCGCACCAGGAATCCCGAGCACGACTGACGCGTACGCGTCGTCCCGACCGGTCGGCCACGTGGGTTAGGGTCGGCTAATGCATGACGCACCTCCGTCGACCGGCGGGGCCATCCTTCGCCGCACCACCCGGCGCCACCGTGTGCGACTCGTCGGTTCGTCGGCCCTGTTCTGTGTGCACCAGTTCTGCGAGACGATGGTGCCGGTCGCCATCGGTCTCATCATCGGCCGCGCGGTCGAGACCGGCGACGTCACCGCGATGATCGTCTCGTTGCTGGGGCTGGCGGGTCTGTTCGTCGTCCTCTCCTACGCGTACCGCATCGGCGCCCGCATCATCGTCGTCGCGATCGAGCGGGAAGCACACCTGCTACGCGTGGAGGTCGCGGGACGCGTGCTCGACCCGCGCGGCGTCCAGGTCGATCTCGGCCCCGGCGAGTTGTTGACGGTCAGCACCTCGGACGCCGAGAAGACCTCGTGGGCGCTCGACGCCATCGCCCGGGTCGCCGCCGCGGTCACCGCCCTCGTCGTCACGGCGGTGGCACTTCTCGTCATCGATGTGCCGCTCGGGCTGGCCGTCGTCATCGGCACGCCTGTCCTTCTCCTTCTCCTGCAGTTGTGTGCGCCGTTCCTCACCCGCGCCGCGACCGATCAGCAGGCGGAGGTGGCCCGCGTCTCGGGTCTCGCCACCGATCTCGTCAGCGGCGTACGGCCCCTCCGCGGTATCGGCGCCGAGGACGTCGCGTCCCGGCGGTTCGTGCAGTCGAGCCGACGTGCACTGGCCGCGACGATGCGTCTGGCCCGTGGCAACAGCGTGTATCTCGGTGTCTCGGCAACGGTGGGCGCGCTGCTGTCCGCCGCCGTGGCCGGCACGGCCGGGTTCCTCGCTCTCGAGGGCCGAATCTCCGTCGCCGAGTTGATCACTGTCGTCGGACTGGCGCAGTTCCTCATCGAGCCGCTGAGTTCGCTCTCCCGACTTCCCGGCTTCCTCGCGGTCATCCGCGGATCAGCGGACCGGTTGGCATTGGTTCTCGGCGCCGACCCGGTGGTCACCTCCACCGGTACGCGGTCCCCCGACACCTCGTCCGTCGGACTCGACGACCTGTCCTACGGGACCTTGACGCATCTCGACCTGCATCTAGGGCGCGGCGAGATCGTCGGCGTCGTCGCCTACCGGCCGCAGGACGCCGATGCATTGGCCGCCGTCCTCTCCGGGCAGGTGTCGCCCGACGACGTCACCGGACGGCTGACGGTCGGCGGCGTCGACGTGACCGAGCTCGCGCTCCCCGAGGTCCGCCGCACCGTGCTGGTGGAACCGCACACGTCGGATCTGTTCGCCGGCACGGTGCGGTCCAACATCGCCCTGGACCGCGGGAGCGACCTCGACGCCGCGGTGACCGCCTCCGCCGTCACCGACATCGTCGCCATGCACGACGGCGGTCTCGACCATCCGGTGACCGACCGCGGTGCCAGCCTGTCCGGTGGGCAACGCCAACGAGTCGCCCTCGCCCGCGCACTCGCGGCGCAGCCACCGGTACTCGTCCTCCACGATCCGACCACCGCCGTCGACGCGGTGACCGAACACGCCATCGCCACCGGCATCGCGGGACTGCGTCACGACGGCGACGCCCGCACCCAGACGACGGTGCTCATCACCACCAGCCCCGCGCTCCTCGCGGTCACCGACCGCGTCGTCGTGCTCGACGAGGGGCGCGTCGCGACCGTCGGCACCCACCACGGGTTGGCGGAGACGGACGAGCGCTACCGAGAGGCGGTTCTGCGATGACCGAACCGACCGCACTGCTGCCCATCGCGAGTGGACGGCGATGCTGGGCGTTCCTTCGCGGCGAACTCCGTGCGCGGCGGGGATCGGTCGCGCTCACCGTCGCCATCGGCGTGGTCGCGGCGGCGATGGCGCTGATTCCCGTGTACGTCTTCGGCATGCTCGTCGATCGGGTGACCGAGGGCGCACCGACGTCCACGATCGTCGGTGTCGTGACGGTCATCGGCGCCGCGGCGGTCGCGGGCGGCGTCTTCACCGGGATCGGCGCCTACACCGTCAGTCTGCTCGGCGAGAAGATGTTGGCCTCGCTGCGCGAGCGCGTCCTCGGTCGCGCACTCCACCTCCCGGTGAGCACACTGGAGCGAGTCGGCAAGGGAGACCTGCTCTCCCGCGTCGGGGACGACATCGCGGTGATGGCGAAATCGCTCGGCGAAGTGGTGCCGAACATCCTCGCCGCCGTGCTGCTGGTCCTGCTCAGTCTGATCACGATGCTCGGGCTCGACTGGCGTCTGGGACTCGCGGGCATGGTCGCGATCCCGATGTACGTGATGGCCCTGCACTGGTATCTGCCGC
This sequence comes from Rhodococcus sp. SORGH_AS_0301, assembly GCF_030818285.1. Taxonomy (NCBI): domain Bacteria; kingdom Bacillati; phylum Actinomycetota; class Actinomycetes; order Mycobacteriales; family Nocardiaceae; genus Rhodococcus; species Rhodococcus sp. SORGH_AS_0301. The sequence continues at coordinate 947,773 of NZ_JAUTAC010000002.1, read as the reverse complement.
GGTCCGCCCCGATGTACGCCGCCGAGCGCGTCGCGATGGGCGAGCGCGCCCAGTCTCTGGTCAGCAGCATGCAGGGGGCCCGCACCGTGCGGGCGTACGGCATGGAGGGTGAGCACCTCGCGCGCATCGACGCATCGTCCGGCAAGGCTCGCGACATCGCCGTCACCGTCTTCCGTCTCTTCACCCGGTTCGGCTCGCGCAGCAACCGGGCGGAGTGCGTCGGCCTCTCGGTCATCCTCACCGTCGGCTTCCTGCTGGTGCGCGAGGACGCCGTCACCGTCGGTCAGACCACCGCGGCGGCACTGCTGTTCCACCGGCTCTTCAACCCGATCGGCATGCTGCTGTACTCGTTCGACGACATCCAGTCGGCCGGGGCCTCCCTCGCACGACTGGTGGGCGTCATCGATCTGCCCGACGACCGCTCTCCCGGGACCGAGGCGGAGCCCGCCGACGGCACCGTCGTCGTGACGAACCTCCGCCACTCCTACGACGGGGTCGACGACGTCCTGCACGGGATCGATCTGCGGATCGACGACGGCACGACGGTGGCACTGGTCGGCTCGACCGGCGCCGGCAAGTCCACCATCGCCGCGCTCGTGGCGGGCTCGATGCGAGCGGACTCCGGATCGGTCCGGGTGGGCGGGGTGTCGCTCGACGACATCGGCTCCGATCGACTGCGCCGGCACGTCGCGATCGTCAGCCAGGAGGTGCACGTGTTCGCCGGACCGCTCATCGACGATCTGCGGCTCGCGGCACCGGACGCGGATCGGGAGACGGTCGAGCACGCGCTGCGGACGGTCGGCGCGCACTCGTGGGTGAGCACCCTCGAGGACGGTCTCGACACGGTGGTCGGCGAGGGCGGCGTCGAGCTGACTCCGTCTCGCGCGCAACAGATCGCACTGGCCCGTATCGTCCTGGCCGATCCGGCGGTCGCCGTCCTCGACGAAGCCACCGCCGAGGCCGGCAGCGCCGGCGCGCGCGACCTCGAGGAGGCCGCCCGGGCCGCCACTCGCGGACGGACGACGATCGTCGTCGCCCACCGCCTCACCCAGGCGGCGAGCGCCGACAGCGTCGTGGTGCTCGAGCACGGCCGCATCGTCGAGCAGGGGCCGCACCGGGATCTGGTGGAGGCCGGCGGCCGGTACTCCGAACTCTGGTCCGCGTGGCGAGGGCGCTAGTCCTCACGTCGTCAGACGGAGCGACGGAACAGCCGCGAGCTCGCCCGGCACCGCGGCACCGGACGTCACCACCAGCGCGTACTCCCCGGCATCGCGCACGGTCGCGCCACGGCGGAACACGCGCAGACGCCCGGGATCGCGGCCCTCTGCCCGCATCGCCTCGACGTCCTCGGGGGTCGGCTCGCGCGCGACGGACGCCGACACCGTGCCGCCCGGCTCGGCGGACGGTTCGGGCAGCGGGAGGTCGGGAGCGAGCGGGTCGGTGTCCAGCAGGATAGCCGTGCGGCCCGGCCGCACCAGCGCTGCAGCGACCGTCAGCAGACGGGGGCTCGTCGTCCGCACCTGCGCGGATCGGCCACGGTGCAGGGCCCGCAGGGCGGACCACTCCTCCGTACCCGGGTCGAACAGCTCTGCGGGCGCGCCCATCTCGATCATCGAGGACACCACGGCACTGGGCGTGGTGTCGCCGACCGTCAGGGGCCAGCGCGGGAAGAGGGATCCGGGCCAGACGTACCCGGTCTCCCCCGCCCAGTCGGCCGGGTACGCCTGCGGCGCCTTCGCGGCCAGGGCGCGACGATGGCTCGCGTGCACCGAGTCGTCACCGAGCCAGGGCGGCAATCGGCCGTCGTCGCGCAACTCGTCGTACGTCCACGCACGCCCGTCGCTGTAATCGAGGAGCCGTGACTCCAGGGCCTCCGCCCGCCCGCGGGCCGCCCACTCCCGGCAGGTCGCGATCCCGTAGGCCACGAGCGCCGGGGTGAATCCCCGCCACATCACCACCGCCGGGTGGTTCTTCCACCCGTAGGAGGGCCATACCAGGGCGCGCAGGATCTGGAAGGTCTCGACGCGTTGCTTCCCGAGCCGCTTGTCGTCGAGCAGCTGTGCGCTGCGGGCGAAGCCGGGGTCGGGGAGGAACGTCTGCATCCCGAGAGGGTGACCGACGAGGGCCGCGTCGAAACGAGGGTGCCGCTGCGGAGTTGCGACCTGCTCGAGTCGAACCCTGTGCCGACCCCTCTCACTGCGACAGCATCGTGTGTCATGACGATCTCCGTCGAGACGAACTCCACCGACTCCGGGCAGTGGCGTCTCGCCGCGGTGTGCCGCGGCGAGCGCAGCGACCTGTTCTTCTCCCCCGCCGGAGAGGGACGACGAGCTGCCCGCGAACGCGAGGAGATCGCGAAGAGGCTGTGCGCACACTGCCCGGTGATCGCTCGGTGCCGCGAAGTGGCTCTCGAGTCCGCCGAACCGTACGGAGTGTGGGGCGGGTTGACCGCCCGCGAACGGCGTCAGGTGCGCCGGGCCGTCTGACGCGCGACCGTGCGCACGGGCCCGGTACTCCCGCGCACGACGAGTGACGGCTCGACCACCAGCTCGGCGGGCGCGAGGCTCTCGTCCTCGAGGCGGGCGATGGCGAACCGCACCGCCGTCGCGGCCAGACCCTCGGCGTCCTGCCGGACGGTCGTGAGATCGATGCGCGAGAGGTGCGCCAGCTCGCTGTCGTCGTATCCCACCACCGAGACATCATCGGGCACAGCGATTCCGGCACGGTGGAACGCGTCCATCAATCCCACCGCGCACAGATCGTTGCCGGCCATCACCGCGGTGGGCACCCGCCGCTCGGCGACCATGCGCGTTCCGGCGGCACTGCCCGCCTCCTCGGTGTGCGCACCCGGCCACACCACGGCGGGAAGACCGCGCTCGTCCATCGCGGCGCGGAAGGCGGCGCGACGCTCGGTCGCACCGGAGTCGGTGCCACCGTCGACGTGGTGGATGTCCACGTGCCCGAGTCCGACGAGGTGGTCGACCGCCTGACGCACTCCGTGGTCGTCGGCGCTGCGCACGATGTCGAAGTCGGTGGCGGGCAGGGCCCGTCCGATCATGACCACCACCGCCCGCTCCTCGAGATGCGCGACGTACTCGGGTGTGGACGACGGACCGAGCAGGATCACGCCTTCGCAGCGATGGCTGAGCAGCGCCTCGATCGCCTTCGTCTCGTCCCGGCCGGGCGCGCTCGCGGACAGCAACACCTCGTACCCGGCCGCCTCGGCCACGGGATAGATGTGGGTCACGAGATCGGCCTGGAACGGCTGTCGCACGTCGATCACGACCCCCAACGTCCTGCTCCGCCCGCGCGCGAGGAGTCGCGCGGCGTTGTCGGGTCGATAGTCGAGTTCGCGCGCAGCGGCCAGGACACGGTCGCGAGTGTCGTCACTCGCACCCGGTTTGCCACTGAGGACGAACGACACCAGGGTCCGGGACACTCCCGCCAGAGCGGCGACGTCACTCATCGTCGTCTTGCGGCTGCGGGGCGGCGTGGACACCGGCACTCCTCTGGGACGGGGCTTGACACGGAAGCGTGATCCACCTCATAGTAGCTTAAGCGCGTTACTTAAGCGCGTTAGTGCCACAGCACGAGCGCCGGACATTCTTCGAGAGGAACCCCCGAGACATGAGCACGATTCGCGTCGGATCCGCCCCCGACTCCTGGGGAGTGTGGTTCCCCGAGGATCCTCAGCAGACCCCGTACGGCCGCTTCCTCGACGAGGTGTCGGCGTCGGGCTACGAGTGGATCGAACTGGGCCCGTACGGCTACCTGCCCACTGATCCGCAGAAGCTGCTGTCGGAGTTGGGCTCTCGGGGTCTCAAGCTGTCGGCCGGCACGGTGTTCGAACACCTGCATCAGGACGACGCGTGGGACGCGGTGTGGACGCAGATCGAGGACGTCGCCAAGCTGACCGCCGCCGCCGGCGGGAAGCACGTCGTCGTCATCCCCGAGATGTGGCGTGACCCCTCCACCGGCGCGGTGCTCGAGGACCGCGACCTCACGGCAGACCAGTGGCGCAAGAAGACCGAGGGCATGAACGAGCTCGGCAAGCGCATGTTCGAGCAGTACGGCGTCAAGGCGCAGTACCACCCGCACGCCGACAGCCACGTCGACACCGAGGAGAACGTGTACCGCTTCCTCGACGGCACCTCGAGCGAGTTCGTGAACCTGTGCCTCGACACCGGCCACATCAGCTACTGCGGCGGTGACAACATCGCGATCATCGAGCGGGCACCCGAGCGCATCGGGTACCTCCACCTCAAGCAGGTGAACGAGGAGGTCCGCGCCAGGGTCGCAGCGGAGGATCTGCCGTTCGGCGAGGCCGTCAAGCTCGGCGCCATGACGGAACCGCCGCTCGGCATCCCGGACATGCCCCCGCTCCTGAAGACCATCGAGCGCCTCGCGGACGACGGCAAGCTCACCGCGGACATCTTCGCGATCGTCGAGCAGGACATGTACCCGTGCGCCGTCGACGCTCCCCTGCCGATCGCGCAGCGCACCCGGAAGTACCTGGGCTCCTGCGGCATTCCCGCCGTCACGTTCGCCTGACCACACTTCGCACCTACAGAAACGGATTGACACGATGACCACCGAACTCCGCATCGCGGTCCTGGGTGTCGGCATGATGGGTGCCGATCACGTCGCCCGCATCACCTCGAAGATCACCGGCGCCCGCGTCGCCGTGATCAACGACTACGTCAGCGCGAAGGCCCACGAGCTCGCCGCGACCATCCCCGGCTGCCGCGTCGTCGAGGATCCCCTCGACGCGATCGCCGACCCCGAGGTCGACGCCGTCGTCCTGGCCACTCCCGGCCCGACCCACGAGAAGCAGCTTCTCGCGTGTCTCGAGCACGGCAAGCCCGTCATGTGCGAGAAGCCGCTGACCACCGATGTGGCCACGTCCCTCGCCGTCGTGGAAGCTGAGGCCGCGCTGGGCAAGAAGCTCATCCAGGTCGGATTCATGCGCCGCTTCGACACCGAGTACGACCAGCTCAAGGCACTCATCGATTCCGGCGAGCTCGGCCGTCCGCTGGTGGTGCACTGCGCACACCGCAACCCCGCCGTGCCGCCGCACTTCGACAGCGCGATGATCGTGCGCGACTCGCTGGTGCACGAGGTGGACGTCACTCGCTTCCTCCTCGACGAGGAGATCACGTCGGTGCAGATCATCAGCCCGTCGGCCAATCCGTCGGCACCGCAGGGCCTGCGGGATCCGCAGATCGCCATCTTCACCACGGAGTCCGGTCGACACGTCGACGCCGAGGTGTTCGTCACCACCGGCGTCGCCTACGAGGTGCGCACCGAGGTCGTGGCCGAGCACGGCAGCGCGATGATCGGTCTCGACGTCGGCCTCGTCCGCAAGTCCGCTCCCGGAACCTGGGGCGGCACCATCACTCCCGGCTTCGTGCAGCGCTTCGGCCAGGCCTACGACACCGAGATCCAGCGCTGGGTCGACGCGGTGAAGGCCGGCGCCGAGACGGGCAACTACGTCGACGGCCCCGGAGCGTGGGACGGATACGCTGCAGCCGCGGTGTGCGAGGCCGGCGTGAAGTCGCTCGAGTCCGGTGCCCCGGTCGCCGTCGAGATGGTGCAGCGCTCGTCCATCGTCGGTGCCTGAGATGAAGATCGCGCTCGATCCGACGCCGTTCCATCATTCGCATTCGCTGCTCGAGCTGCCCGCCGTGGTGGCCGATCTGGGGTACGAGTGGTTGCAGCTGACGCCGCACGTGGACATGATCCCGTTCTTCAACCATCCCAAGGCCGATGACGGGTTGGTCGCGAAGTTCCGCAAGGCGTGCTCGGACGCCGGCGTCGGGATCGCGTCGGTGTTGCCGGTGCTGCGGTGGTCCGGTCCCGACGAGGACGCCCGCGAGGCGGCCGTGCGGTACTGGAAGCGGGCCATCCAGATCACCGTCGACCTCGGGGTGTCGACGATGAACACCGAGTTCTCCGGTCGACCGGAGAAGCCGGAGGAGTCCGAGCGGGCGTTCTACCGGTCGATGGAGGAACTGGTCCCCATCATCGAACGGGAAGGACTCGATGTCCTGATCGATCCGCATCCGGACGATTTCGTCGAGGACGGGCTCGCCGCGATCCGCACCATCCGCGGGATCAACTCCCCGAACATCGGGATGGTCATCGTGGCGTGCCACCAGTTCCACATGGGCGGTGACCTGCCGGCGATCATGGCCGCGGCCGGGGACATGGTGCGTCTGGTGCACGTGGCGGACACGATGGATCATCACCGCTCGCACGGGTTGCGGTACATCACCAACCCACCCGGCAACGCGGTGCGGGTGCACCAGCACCTGAAGATCGGCGACGGAGACGTCGACTGGGACCAGTTCTTCGGCGGCCTCGGCTCACTCGGGTTCTACGACAACGACACCGTCATGGTGTCGAGCGTCTTCGCCGAGAACGAGAACGCCCACGACGTCTCCCGCTACCAGCTCGAGACGATGACCCGATACGTCGAGAAGTACCGGGCCTGATCGCCTCTCACGAGAAGTGTCAGGACGGCTGGACCCCGGGGGTGCGCACGATCATGGGCACCCCCGGGAACACCGCCGCCATCTCGGCGCGCGACTTCCGCAGCGCCGCAGTGCCGTAGCCCTTCTTCCGGTGTCCGGGGTGGATCCACACCCGAAGGTCGATGTCGCCACCGGCGAGCTCGCCGAAGACGATGCCCACCTTCTCCGCGCCCTCGCGTGCGACGAACCACGCGGCCTGCTCGGAGTCGAGGCGGTCCCGTGCCGCAGCCAGCTCGGTGTCCAGATCACCGGCCGCTCCGCCGGATCCGTCACCCGCGGAACCGACGTCCGCGAGGCGGGCGGCGAACAGGTCGCGGTCGTCGTCCGAGAACGCTTCCAGCACCAGGGTCTCTCCCGCGCTGGCAGGACGCTCGGCCAACGTGAAGTTCAGGCGACTGTCCAGGTCCTCGAGCTCGGCGGCGTTGCTCCGGCGGGCGTCCTTGGTGAGGCTGGCGAACGACATGCCCATGACTGCCTCGCCGCCCAACCGTGACGTGCCGAGCAGGGTGGCGATCGCCTCCACGGCGTCGGGCCGGGTCTCGGCCTCGACGATGACGTCGAGCACCTCGTGACGACGTTCGAAGGCCGCCAGTAGGGCGGACGTGATCTCTCGGCGAGCGGCAACATGATCGTGATCGGTCATCGCGTGATCATAGGGCTTCGCCCCCGTGCGCGGTTTGCGTACTCGGGGATGCGCGAAAGGCTCACGGGGGGATCATGGACCCATGCACCCGAGACCGCTGCGCAGGATGGGTTTTCTCACGATCGGACTGTTCGACGGGGACGACCCCGCGGCCGGGCACGAGTCGACGCTCGCGATCATCGAGCTGGGCGAACGTCTCGGCTTCGACAGCGCCTGGTTGCGGCATCGCCACCTGCAGTACGGCATCTCCTCCCCCGTCGCCGTGCTGGCCGCCGCATCGCAGCGGACCTCGCGGATCGAGTTCGGCACCGCCGTGACTCCGCTGGGGTGGGAGAACCCGGTGCGGCTGGCCGAGGACCTCGCCACCGTCGACATCCTGTCCGGCGGGCGCCTGAATCCCGGGGTCAGCGTGGGCCCGCCGATGAACTTCGACCGGCTCAGGGATGCGCTGTACCCCGACACCGCCGATCGGGAGGACTTCAGCTACGCCCGGGTCGAGCGGCTCCTCGCCGCGATCCGAGGCGATCGTCTGACGGACTTCGAGGGGATGGACGGCATCGAGGTGCATTCCTCACGCGCACAGCCTCATTCGCCCGGTCTTGCGTCCCGGATGTGGTACGGCGGAGCGTCGCTCGGGTCGGCTCGCTGGGCCGGCGCGAACGGTATGAACTTCCTGACGAGCAGCGTCGTGAAGGCCGAGGAGGACGACGACTTCGACCGCATCCAGCTCTCCCACATCGAGGCTTTCCGCTCGGCACACTCGGCGGGGAACGGTGCTCGGGTCTCGCAGGGCTTGGTGGTGATTCCGACCGACTCGGCCACACCGAGCCAGCGTGCCCGCTACCGGGAGTACGCCGATGCCCGTCTGGGCCGCACCCGGTCACCGGTCGGCCCGGCCCGCCTGCTGTTCGCTCCCGATCTGGTGGGCACCACCGAGCAGCTCGTGGAGCAGTTGCAGGCGCGCGCAGCCTTCCGGGAGATCGACGAGGTGGCGTTCGCTCTGCCTTTCAGCTTCGACCACGACGACTACGTGCAGATTCTCACCGACATGGCGACGACGCTCGGGCCGGCGCTCGGGTGGTCACCGGCCGGTGGGCTCGAGGAGTAGACGCGCGGCAGCACGCGCACGGTCGAAGGGCCGCTCGACCACTCCCATTCCCGCGCACACCAGCGCGCCCTCGTGCACGAGCATCAGCAGGTCGGCCGTGCCCACCGGATCGGGCACTCCTGCGGCCGCGAGGATGTCGACGAACAGATCGGCCATCCAGCGCTTCTGCCCGATGATCACCGGATAGGCCGGGTGGGCGGGGTCGCTGATCTCCGCGTGCGCGTTGACCATGCTGCATCCCTTGCCACTTCGCTGCGCAGTCCACTCGGCCGAGGCGACGAGCACCGCATCGATCCGATCGCCGGCCTCGTCGGCGGAGACGGCACCCAGCCGGACGGCGAGGAACTCGCGCCACTGACGGTCTCGTTCCCGCAGGTACTCCACGACGAGCCGTTCCTTGGACTCGAAGCGGTCGTACAACGTCTTCTTCGTGACGCCGGCTCGCGCCGCGATCGTGTCGACGCCGACCGCGTGAATGCCCTGCTCGTAGAACAGCTCGTCGGCCGCGGCCAGCACGGCACGCGCCTTCGGCGTCCAGGCGACCTCGGATGTCATGTTTCGAACTATACCGATCTGTGTAGTCTGCTGTCATGAGTAGACAGATCGGTATACCTGTGGATCGACGCACTGCCGTCGGGTCGGTACTGGCGGGCGCGGCGTTCGTACTCTGCTGGTCGTCCGGTTTCATCGGCGCGAAGATCAGCGGTGAGGACGCTGCCGTCACCACTGTCCTGATGTGGCGGTTCCTCCCCCTCGCCCTGCTGCTCGCACCGACGTGGCTCCTCGGGTCTCGCCGAGTTCGAGGCCCGGACCTGCGGCGGCAGGTGATCGTGGGCTTTCTGTCGCAGTCCGGCTACCTCCTCACCGTGTACTGGGCCATCGGCCTCGGGGTCTCCACCGGCACCACGGCCCTCGTCGACGGAGTGCAGCCACTCGTCGCGGCAGCGCTGGCGGGCCCCCTGCTGGGCGCGGCGGCCTCGGGCCGACAATGGATCGGGCTCCTGATCGGTGCTCTCGGCGTCGCGCTCGCCACCGTTGCGGACGCCACGGCGACCACCGCGACCACCCCGGCGTGGGCCTACCTCGTTCCGCTGGTGGGAATGATGTCTTTGGTCGCCGCGACCTTCGTCGACCGTCGCGCCCAGCGACCGGCACCCGTCAGCGCCCTCGGAATCCACTGCGCCACATCGGCCGTCGTCTTCACCGCCGGCGCGGTCGCGACGGGCACCGCGGTACCGCCGACGACACTCGACTTCTGGGCGGCGACGGCGGGACTGGTGGTGTTCGCGACGTTCGGCGGGTACGGGCTGTACTGGTATCTGCTCGACCGGGTGGGGGTGACGAGGGTGAACGCTCTGATGTTCCTCGTACCGCCCGTCACCACCGTGTGGGGCGCCCTGCTCTTCGGCGAGCCGTTCACCGCCCTCACCGCGATCGGTCTGGCGCTGACCTTCGTGGCCATCACTGTCGTCACGATGCGTTCCCGGGCCGGAACCCGACGGGACATCCCGGAGTCGTCGCTAGCATCGGTGTCATGACGGACGGCCGGGAGTACACCGAGGACGGCCACCACATCGTGATCGACGGGCGGAAGTGGCGCGCCACCGATCCCGACATTCCCGAGGAGCGCGGCGCCGAACTGCGGTCGATCCTGATGGCGTGGCGACGCGACGTCCGCCGGACCGGCGGCGCCGCGGAGTCCCGCGCCGGTGTACAGGCCGCCAAGGTCGCTCTCGGCGAACGCGGCACGCCGTGGTGGGAACAGTCCGACGACGAACGCCGCGCGCGTTGGGAGACCGACGTCCCGAGGCCCGGTACCGACGACGCGTAGTCGGCCGCCGTCCGGGTAACCCCCGCCCATGGCCGACGACCGCGCCCCCGCCCCGCGACCGCGCAGCGTGCTCCCACCCGTGCTCCACGATCAGCCGATCCGGGCACGCGGGCGAGACCTCGTGCGTGTCGCCGATCTGGACGAGAGGGGCGTGGCCGAGGTGCGCACCGACGACCACGGGGTGCTCGCGGTCGGCATCCGGCCCGACGGGACACCGTTCGCCGTCGGGAACACGTGCCGACACCAACTCGCCAAGCTCGGGCGCGGGCGGGTGACCGAGAACGGCTGCCTCCAGTGCCCCTGGCACAGGGCGGAATTCGACGTGACCGACGGGTCCATGGTGTCCGGGCCCAAGGGAGTGATCTTCGGTTTCCCGCCCTACTCCGCAGTGGTGGCCGCCGTCGGACGCGCCGTACCGCTCACCACCGCGCAGGTGGAGATCGTCGACGGCGTCATCCGACTCGCTCACTGACCACGTCCACGGGGATCCTGTCGAACCACGGCCGCGCCACCTCGAGCTCCGCGGCGAGCACCAGCAGCCGAGTCTCCCCACCCGGTGGCGCCAGGAAGTGCACGCCGACTGGCAGACCGTCGACTGTCGCCGAGAGCGGAACACTCATCGCCGGCCGCCCGGTCAGATTGGCCGATTGCGTGTACGGGACAGCGGACAGGCTGCGCATCACCGCGTCCTGCACCGCGCCGAGCCGTCCGAGAATCGGTCCGAGTCGCAGCGCGAGCGCGAGCCGGGCGCCCACCCTCTCGACGAACGGGGTGTCGAAGGCGCCGATCAGCGGCGCGGGACCCGCCGTCGTGGGTGTCATGAGCAGATCGAAGCGGCGGTGGAATGCAGCGATGGCGCGGACGTGGTCCTGCCAGCGTGCCAGCGCCGCATCGTGATCCACCGCTCTCGTGGCGCGCCCGATCTCGGCGAGGACCAGCGTGTCGAGTTCGAACTCCGTCGTGGTGGGCCGCGCCGTGGCCGACGCGGACGACACCTCGGCGGCGAGGTGGACGAACCACGGCACGAGGAAGTCTCTGGCCAGCTGCTCCTCGTCGAACGGCGAGGCGACCTCCTCGACGGTGTGGCCCAGTTCGACGAGCAGGTCGCGGGCGCGGTCGAGCGCGGCGAGGACGTCCGGGTGGGGTGCGTCGTTCAGCGCCGATCGCGCCGCGACCCCGATCCGGAGCCGAGGACCCGGCCGGCCGAGTGCCTCCACATGGGACGTCGACGGGGCCGCGAACTCGAAGGGCGCGTCGTCGTCCGAGCCGCGCACGATGTCGAGGAACGCGGCCGAGTCGCGCACGGAGCGGGTGAGCACACCCGTGACGGCGCTACCGAAGAGCATCTCCCCGGCGCGGGGCCCGGCAGGGACGACTGCCCGGCCAGGCTTGAGTCCGAACAGGCCGCAGTACGCCGCGGGGATGCGGATGGAGCCGCCGCCGTCACTGGCGCCGGCGACGGGCACGATGCCCGACGCCACCGCGGCGGCCGAACCACCGGAGGAGCCACCGGGTGTGCGGGCGGGATCCCACGGGTTGCGGGTCGCACCGTGCGCCTGCGGCTCGGTGACTCCCTTGGCGCCGAATTCGGGTACGGCCGTGCGGCCCAGGACGACGACCCCGGCGTCGAGCCACCGTTGCACCACGGTGTCCGTGACCCGGGGCCTGGACGACGCCCCCGAGCGTGACCCCGACGTCTCGACGATCCCGGCCTGAGCCTGGAAGAGATCCTTGAGCAGGAACGGCACTCCCGCCATCGGACCGGACAAGGCGCCCGCGGCCCGCACTCGCGCGGCATCCTCCTGCCACTGCACGAGGGCGTTCAGGGTGGGATCCACCTCGCGCGCTCGCGCGATCGCGACCTCGACCAACTCCGCGGCCGTCACGTCGCCGGACGCGACCAGCTGGGCGAGCCCGGTCGCGTCGTGGGCCCGATACTCGTCGAATCTCATGGCGCTCAGACTAGGTGCGCGTGCCGCCGACGAGCGCCGGTGTCGTCGAAGTCTGGACACTGCACGGCCCGTGAACCCGCGAACCGATCACGCTCCAGCAGAGACGATCGCCCGGTCCACGATGCGCCGCAGCTGCTGCTGCTCTGCCTCGTTCCGAGGTGCGTAGAGGTAGAGATAGCTGTCCGGCAGCCCCACGAGGAACCGTCCGGCCAGCGGATGCCGCTCTCCCCAGCCACGCGAGACGATCTCGGCGACGTCCCGCGGATCGGCGACCACGTGCATCGACCCCTGCGCGTCGTGCACGTGGGCGATCTCTCCGCGAGCACGCCGAGCGGCGGCGCTGCGCGGGTGATCGACGTGGAGCGCGTCGCCTCGACGTTCCAGATGGCTACGCGCGCTGTGGCATCCGTCGGTGGAGCTCAGGATCGTCAGGTGATCCTGCAACGACCGGACACTGACGGGATCGCCGTCGGACACCACCTGCCGGTGCGGGATCGGGAACGGTGCCATGACGGGTCGACTGCCGCGGTCCGGCAACTCGAGCGCACCGACGGCGGCCCGGATATCGTTGTCGCGCAGTCGAATGGTCTCTCGACAGAGGGGGCGTAGAGCGGTCATGACCACCCAGCCGACCGGATTGTCGGGGAGCCCGCCCGGCCCGATCGCGCGCCAGCGTCGATAGTCGTCCAGGATCGCGCGCAGACCTGGCGTACGACGAACCGTGTTCATGACCCACCCCCATGTGCGACGGCCCCCACGACCGACCGTCGCATCATGCCCCGGGTGCACCCGGCGAACAACGGGCTCGTCGCACACGAGAGTCAGTGCGCGGCGACCGCCTCGGCGGGCCGCACGGCCTTGTAGGCGAGTGCACCGACCACACCACCGATCAACGGGAAGACCAGGAACACCCACAGTTGCGAGAGTGCGCTTCCGCCGGCGATCAGCGCAGGCCCGATGGAGCGCGCCGGGTTGACCGACGTCGAGTCGACCCCGATGGCGAGCAGATGCACGAACGCGAGCGTCAGTCCGATCGGAACCCCGGCTGCCGCAACGGAATGCGGCCCTGTCACGCCGAGTACGACCAGCACGAGAACTGCCGTTGCCACGATCTCCACGATCGCGACGGCGAGAAGCGAGTAGTTTCCTGCCGAGGCGTCGCCGTATCCGTTGGCGCCGAGACCGTCGACCGTCCGGTCGTATCCGGGTCGACCCGTCGCCATGGCGTAGACCACCAGGGCGCCGACGAGTCCGCCGATCACCTGTGCGGCGGCGTATCCGGCGGCGCGGGCGGCCGTCATGCGGCCGGTCACGAGGAACGCGAGCGTGACCGCCGGATTGATGTGGCAACCGGACACGGGTCCGAGCACGAACACCATCGCGAGCAGTGTCAGGCCGAAGGCGAGTGCGATTCCGGTGGTGCCGACGTCGTCGCCCGCCAGGACGGCGGTGCCCACACCTCCGATCACGAGAACGGCGGTGCCGATGGCCTCGGCGATGTAGACGGTGAACTTGGTCATCGTCGTCCTCCTCGTCGGGTGCGGCGCTCGTCGATCTTGCGCTTGGCGTAGCCCCACGTCACGCGGCCCAGGCCCTCGAAGAGTCGGCTGGACAGGCTCCGACGGGCGCTCATGCGCGCACCTCGTCGGTGCATTTCTCGATCGTGGTCATCATGGTTCCCTTCTTCGACCGGCCCGCGGAGCGCGAGTCGGTGTGTGTGGTCGGACGAGACTGTGGTCAGGCGGCCGTGCGGTGGCCACCGACCTGCACGTCGTGCACGACGACGTCGACACGGCTGCAGGTGAGTCCGGTCAGTGCCGTCACCGCACTGGAGACGTTGCGGCGGACGTCCGCTGCGACGTCGGCGATGGATATTCCGTAGTCCGCCACCAGATCGAGCGAGACGACTGCGGTGCGGTCGTCCACCTCGACCGACACCCCCTGTGTGTGCCTCGCCCCGTCGACGCCCACTGCGGACCGGAGTACGTCCAGCGCACGAGAACCGGCCGGTTCCAGGGCGTGGAGGCCCGGTACCTCTCGTGCGGCGATGCCGGCGACGGTGGCGACCACGGCATCCGCGACGACTGTGCGGCCGCGATCTCTGCGGTCGGTTCGGTCGTCACTGTGGTCGACGGTCGATGCGACGGACGTCCTCACGGCGTTTCCTGTCGCAGTCTGCGGGGCGTTCACTTCAGGTCCTCTCTCTGGACTGTGACGGCTCGTCACAGTCATTGAGTCGGGTCCTCACCACGAAAACGCACGTCGGAAATCAAGTGATGCGCATCACATCGGTTTGCGCGTGATCCTGCGCGGGAACAGTCACGTCGGGGAAAGTAGTTGCTTCATCAATCTTCGGGGTGGGTCACTCCGACGGCGGTTCGGGGGGAACAGTGCTCAGTCGTCCGTCGATCGCGCCCGATCCCGGCAGTCCCGACGTGGCCGGTGATGTCAGCCTCCCGTCCATCGCAGCACCGTCGGCGGACCGCGACACGTCCACTCGTCCGACGTTCGCCGCCGACCACCGCGAGCTCGGCGATCGCGCCCTCGCCGCCGCCGCGGGCATGGGCGACCGACGCGCGTTCGAGGAGATCGTGCGCCGACTCGGACCGGACATGCTGCGATACGCAACCCACCTCCTGTCCGACCGAGGCGCTGCCGAGGACATCGTCCAGGACGCGTTGGTCGACGCCTGGCGCGGACTGCGCCACTTCCGTTCCGACTCGTCGCTGCGCACCTGGTTGTTCAGCGTCGTCTCCCACAAGGTGACGGATCATCGGCGGCGCCGCAGCATCGCGCCCGTCGAGGACTGGGTGTTCGAGAGGCCGAGCCAGGACCCGAGGGACGACCCGTCGCGCACCGTGTCCGACGCCGACTTCCTGTCCGCGTTGGACGATGCCCTCGCTGAGCTACCGTATCGCCAGCGGGCCTGCTGGTTGCTCCGTGAGGTCGAGGGCATGAAGCACACCGAGATCGGCACGGTCATGGCCCTTTCCCCCGGTGCCGTCCGCGGCCACCTCACGCGTGCACGCGCCACACTCGAGACACGATTGGAGACGTGGAGATGACGTCGGGTCAGCCTGATTCGACACCGCCGCAGACGGATTCGACGCTCCGTCGAGCCGCGAGCGTGCTGCGCGACGCGCCCGTCCACGGGTGGGTGGACATCAGCGCCGCCGCCCTCTCACGCGTGCGAGCCGTCGGGGTCCGGACGTGGCCCCTCGACGCCCGCTACCCCGACGAGGGCGTCGTCGAGGGAGTGGGCGTCGACGCGGACACCCTTCGGGTCAGTGACGTCGTCGTACGTATCGCCGTCCGCAGCGCCGTCGCCGAGGTGGCGGGCACAGAGCCCGCCGACATCTCGCTCTACACCGAGGGTCACCGGTGCACGGGCGGTCTGGTGACGGTGATCGCCGCCTACGGCACGGATCTCCAGGAGGCCGGCGATCTCGTCGCGAGCCGGGCAGCTGCCGCTCTGACGGATGTCCTCGGACTTCCCTACAGCGCCGACGACATCGGCGTCGTGATCGCGGAGATCGACGCCCCCGACCAGGCGACGGCGTCTACTTCACCATCGTGAACTGGCGGACGTCGATCAGTTCACGCCGGAAGAAGTCGGCGCAGCCGGGCAGGTACCGCATGTAGGTCTGGTACATCGCCTCGCCGGCGATGGCGACGGCTTCGTCCTTCCTCGCCTCCAGCGCGGCCGACCACAGATCGAGCGTTCGAGCGTAGTGCTGTTGCAGCGACTGGGCCTTCTCCACGCGGAAGCCGGCTCGCTCGCCCTTCTCGATCACCACCTGCGGGATCGGGAGCTCGCCGCCGGGAAAGATCTCGCGGCCGATGAAGTCGGCGAAGTCCATGTCCGCCCGCGTCACGCGCGACTTCTGCCGGAACATGTCGCGGCCGAGTTGCACGATGGTGTGCAGCATCATCCGGCCGTTTCCGGGCAGGATCGAGTAGGCGCGGGCGAAGAAGTCGTCGTAGCGGGGGAAGGTGAAGTGCTCGAAGGCGCCGATGCTGACGATGCGATCGACCGGTTCGTCGAACTCCTCCCACCCCTGCAGCCGCACCTCGGTGGTGCGTCCCGTGTCGAGCCCGTTCAGCATCGCCGACACGTGCTCGTACTGGTTCCTGCTCAGGGTCAGACCGACGACGTTCACGTCGTACTTCTCCACCGCTCGCCGAAGCGTCGCGCCCCACCCGCAGCCGACATCGAGCAGACGCATGCCTGGACGGAGGTCGCACTTGGACAGCGACAGGTCGATCTTCGCGAGCTGCGCTTCCTCGAGTGTCATGTCCTCGCGCTCGAAGTACGCACAGCTGTAGGTCTGCGTCGGATCGAGGAAGAGCCTGAAGAACTCGTCCGAGAGGTCGTAGTGAGCTTGGACGTCGTCGTAGAACGGCTGAAGATCGGACACTGAGTTCCTCCACGGGTCACCGGACAACCGAGCCCCACCCGACGGTGGTGCTGCGGCGCCCGTGTTCCCGCGATCGTCGCGTCGAAACACGCCGTCAGATCCTCGATCAGGGAGTTTCGGTCGGTCCGACCGCGGTACCCGTGCCCGACCGCGTCACCGAACACCGGAGGTGACCGAAACCCGATGTGCTTGTTCCTCGCCGGCTCCTCACATCGGTGTGCCCGGCGCGGCCAGCAGGTCCCGGCACGCCAGCGCACATCGCCGACATGCGTCCGCACACGCGGCGCAGTGCTCGTGCATCCCCGCATGCCGGGCGCACTCGTCAGCACAGTCGTCGCACGCGGACGCACAGGCGATCAGCGCGGCGCGTGCCGTCTCGGACCGGGCACCGCTCCGCGTGATGATCCGGGCGGTCGCGGCACACAGGTCGGCGCAGTCCTGATCGAGTCGAATGCACGACCTGAGTCGCGCGACGGAATCCTCGGCGAGGCAGGCGTCAGCACAGACGGTGCACGCCGTCGAACAGTCGAGACACGCCTCACACAGGCCGCCACCAGTGCACGATCACCATCGAGGGGATGGGTGGCCAGTAGGTCCGTCACGGTCGTCATCGCTGCTCCTTCGTCGCACGGATCGCGTCGGTGTGGGCTACCAGCGGACCGTCGGCGGAAACGGCGCGTACGACGTCGCGTCAGCCCAGGGCGACCGGCAGCAGACCGCGGGACGTGTGGCGAGCGATCTGCTCCAACGCCGGACCCAGGCGCGGATACTCGAACTCGAAATCACTGCGCCGCAACACCTCGGGATCCACCCACCGACTCTTCAGGACCAGTTCCGGTTCGGTGCGGATGACAGCGGCGCCGGCGTGCAACAACCATGCGGGGGTCGCGACACCTCGTGACCGTCCCAGGTGACGTCGGACCTCGCGCATCATGGTGGCGTTGTCCACGGCGAACGGAGTCGCGAGGTTCACCGGTCCCGCGATGTCCTCGCGCGCGTACAGATGGTCGATGGACCGGAGCACGTCCGCGACGTGGATCCAGCTGAACATCTGTGTGCCGTCACCCATCCGGCCGCCGAGTCCGAGCCGCGCCAGATCGATGAGGGGGTTGACGGCGCCGCCACCGGCACCCAGGACGATCGCCATGCGCAGAGCGATCTTGCGGACGCCGGTGGGCGCGTCGAACAGTTCGCGCTCCCACGCGCGGGCCACCTCGACGGAGAAACCCGTCCCCACGTCCCCGTCCCGCTCCGTCATCGGCCGGTCACGAGCATCGCGGTAGATGGTTCCGGTGCTGGCGTTGAACCACACGTCCGGAGCGCGGTCCACACGCGAGAGGGCCTGGCCCAGTGCGGCCGTCGTCTCCACCCGCGAGGAGAAGATGACGTCGGCGGTACTCTTGGTGTAGCGGCAGCTCACCGAACGGCCCGCCAGATTGATCACCATGTCGGCTCCGTCGAGGACACGGGTCAACCGGTCACGGTCCGACCACGACGCGTCGTTGACGGCGCCGCGGCCCACGGATCTCACGTCGATTCCCCGGTCCCGATACGCCCTCGCGAGGTACTGCCCGATGTATCCCGTCGCTCCACAGATCACGACGGTCCGTACGTCTCTCGTCATCGCCCGCTTCCCTTCTCGGATGTCATGGTGTCCACCAGCCCGACGATGTCGCCGAGCAGTCCTCGCGCGACCGGCAGTCGGGACAGGCTGATCGTCTTCGTGACGACGGGAACGAGACCGTCGACGAGCGCGCGGGTGCGGCGTTGGTCGTCGGATCCGTCCGTGACCCAGTGCAGGGTCACACCCAGGTACGCGACCCACAGCAACGTGGGGAGACGACTCTCCAGCGATGCCGGTCCGCGCTGCTTGGACTTCTGCAGAGTCAGTCGCATGAGGTCCACGGCCATGTCTCGCGCGGCGGACGATTCGGGCGAGAAGGGACTGGAGGTCGACTGCAGGGGAAGCGCCGACTGGAGGAACGAGCCGCCGAAGCTTCGGTAAGGGTGCATCACGTCGAGACCGGCGTGCAGCACCGCCGAGAGGTTGTCCGCCAGCGAGGCGCCGTCACGGAGCAGGGGTATCGCGCGGGTCCGATGCTCGCGTTGGACGACGAGATACAGCTCGTGGACCAACTCGTCCTTGCCGGCGAAGTAGTAGTAGGCATTGCCCAGCGAGACGCCCGCCTCGGTCGCGATGCGCCGCATCGTGGTCGCCTGGAACCCGTCCTCCCGGAAGAGTCGAAGCGCCACCTCCACCAACCGCTCCCGCGTCGCCGTGTCTCGCACCATTGTCGGACTCCCGTCTTGAACGTGTTCAACAACGACCGTAGCGAAGTTGAACACGTTCAACAAGTGCCACCATGAACTCGCGACGAGAATCGAGGGGAGGGTGCGATCAGGAGATACGGCGACGACGAACCGCCGTCACGACCGCGCTGACGACGAGGATCAGCCCGAGAAACTGGAGTCCCGGTGAATCGTCGGCGCCGCCGAGAACGATCGCCGCCAGACCGAGCACCCCGAGCAGCGCGACGACGAACCATCCGTTCATGGTCGACACGCTACTCGGCCGTCCGGTTCATGACGTTTGTCATCGCTCGACCGTGACGGTGTCACCTCGACCGATGCATCCTGGCACTGCCGGTCCTGCCGCACGATCCGAAGAATTGTTCTCATGAAGCAACCAGACGAAGGAAACCTCTTCACCGACCTCATGGAGATCGGACCCGCGCCGACCCCGGCCCGCGAACTGGTGGTGGCCGTCATCTCGGTGGCCCTCATCGCGGTGCTGATCGCGATCGTCGGAGTCTCGGTGCCGACCGTGGCAGCGGCTGCCGTCGTCGCCGCGTTCCTCGCCGTCCGCGTCGCCGTCGGGCGTCGGCACTGGGGGCGAGCGTCATGACCGTCATCGAGGTGTCGGGAATGACCCGCCGCTACGGCTCCGGCAAGACAGCGTACGACGCGGTCCGCAACCTCGACCTCGACATCGCGGAGGGCGAACTGTTCGGACTGCTCGGCACCAACGGCGCCGGCAAGACGTCGAGCCTGGAAGTCATCCAGGGTCTGTCGCGTCCCAGCGAGGGCACGGTCCGCATCCTGGGACTCGACCCCGTGGCGGATCGGAGAAAGGTCCGGCCCGCCCTGGGCATCATGCTGCAGAAGGGTGGACTACCGCAGGACCTGACCGCGGCCGAGAGCCTGCGGATGTGGGCCAGCACGTGCGGCGATCCACTGCCTGTCGACGACGTCCTGGCGCGCGTCGATCTCGAAGCCCGTGCGGACACCCGAGTGAAGTTCCTGTCGGGCGGCGAGCAGCGTCGTCTCGATCTCGCCTGCGCGATCATCAGCCGACCGCGAGTCCTGTTCCTGGACGAACCGACCACCGGACTCGATCCCGAGAGTCGGCGCAACACGTGGCAGCTCATTCAGGAGCTCAAGAACTCCGGGGTGACCATCATGCTCACCACGCACTATCTCGACGAGGCGGAATCGCTGTGCGATCGGTTGGCGATCATGCACCGCGGCAGCGTCGTTCGCAGCGGAACGGTCGACGACGTGGTCGCCGGTCACCCGGCGCGCATCGAGCTGAAGGACCCGCGGACCGCACTGCCGCAACTCCCGGGAGCCGACGTCGACCGGAAGGGCGACACGGTGTCGATCACGACGAACTCGGTACAGGAGACGCTGACCGAGCTGCTCGTGTGGGCCCGCGACAGCGGCGTCACCCTGCACGGTCTCGACGCGCGAGCCGCGTCTCTCGAGACCGTGTTCCTCTCCATCGCAGACACATTCGACGACCCCGAGGTGATCACGGCATGAGTACGATGACCGCACTGTCCCGAGCGGAATTCACGCTCCTCGGACGCAACCGCGTCCTTCTCTTCAACGCTCTGGTCATGCCCCTCGTCCTGCCGATCGTCCTTCTGGTCGTCGCGGGTCGAGACGGTGGGCTCACCGACGCCGGCGTGTCGGCCGCGCTGGAAATCTTCGCCCTGTTCCTGCTGGTGTTCCTGGTCTACTACAACCTCCTGTCGGTCTACGCGACGCGTCGAGACGAGTTGGTGCTCAAACGTCTCCGCACCGGGGAGAGCACGGACGCACAGATCCTTCTCGGACCCGCGGTGCCGTCGTTCCTCCTGACACTCCTCCTCGGAGTGATCGTCGGCGTGGTCGTGGTGGTCCTCGGCGGCGGCACTCCCGTCAACGTCCTGCTCATCGCGGCGGCACTGGTCGGTGGTGCGGCGCTCTTCGCCGCACTGGCCCTCATCACGTCCGCCTTCACCCGCAACGCGGAAGCAGCACAGATCACCAGCCTGCCCGTCATCCTGCTGGCGATGCTCGGATCGTCACTCCTGCGCGACGTGGTACCCGAGTCCCTCGCCGACGTGGTGGCTCTGACACCGATGGCCGCGGTCAGCGATCTCCTGAACCTCGGGTGGTTCGGCACCACCTCGGTGGGTGATGCCGCCGGTGGCGCCGACTCGGTGGGCTTCGCGTCGACGTTCGCGGAGGCTGGTCAGCCTGCTCTCGTCATACTCGCCTGGATCGCGGGCAGCGTCCTGATCGCCCGGACCCACTTCCGCTGGGAACCGCGCTCCTGACGTCCCGCCACCGACCGTCCGATCTGCAAGGCTGGAGACCATGAGACTGCGCGATCATCTCGACCCGACACTCGGATGGCGGGGCAGCAGCGACGTCGAGAAGGTCCGCACCTACACCCGGCAGTCCTTCCAGTTCATCGTCGTCGCGGTCGCGGTGGCCTCGACGGCGGCCTCGGCGCAGGCGGGTGACGCGATCTCCACCGCCGCCGCGCTGGTGTGCGTGGTGTCTGCACTCGTTGTCCTGCACCGTATTCCCGCACTCGGTGGCGCTTCGAGTGCGGACGTCCGGGCACCGTTGTGCGTACAGATCGCAGCGGCCGCCGTGCTCGTCGTGGTGGGCGCCGCACCGAACCTCCTGTGGGTGGCCATCCTGGTGACGACACCGATCGCGGCACTGGTGGACCTGCGCTGGTCTCTCGGCGCCGCGGTGGTCGCCCCGGTGGTCGCCGCCGCATCGGGCTCGACCGCCCTCGAGATCACACTCCTGGCCTTCTGCATCGTCGCCATGGCCACCACGGTGCGCCTGTCGATGTGGTTGCTGCGCATCGTCACCGAGCTGGCCACCACCCGCGACGCCGCCGCCGCCCTGTCGGTCGCCGAGGAACGACTGCGCTTCTCCCGGGACCTGCACGACGTCGTCGGTCGCGCGCTGTCCGCCATCGCGGTCAAGAGCGAGCTCGCCGCCGCGCTGGCTCGGCGAGGAGACGACCGAGCTGCCGCGCAGATGGACGAGGTACGTGTGCTCGCCCGGGAGTCGATGACCGACGCTCGGGAGCTGGTGCGCGGCTACCGTTCCGTCGACGTCGCGGCGGAACTCCGCGGCGCCCAGTCCCTGTTGTCCGCCGCCGGTATCCGGACCGAGCTGACGGGGACGGTCGCCGACATCCCCGGCGCAGTAGCCGAACAGGCCGCGTGGGTGGTGCGGGAAGGCGTCACGAACATCCTGCGCCACTCGCGTGCCACCTACTGCCGTATCGAGTTCGGTGACGACCGGCTCCGCATCGTCAACGACCGGCCGACGTCGCCGGAACGTGCGGGCGACGGCACCGGTCTCGCCGGTCTCCGTGAGCGTCTGGCTGCGGTCGGAGGTTCCCTCACCGTCGAGGCCGGAGCCGACACCTTCACCCTCGCTGTCGAATTCGCACCGACGACGACATCCCCCACGAAGGGCACATCATGATCCGGGTACTGCTGGCAGACGACGAGAACCTCATCCGGGTGGCCCTGGGCACGATGCTCGATCTGGAGGACGACATCGAGGTCGTGGGACATGCGGACTCGGGCGAGGCGGCGGTGACCGAGGCCGCGCGGACCACCCCCGACGTCGCGGTGCTCGACCTGCAGCTCGGCGGGATCGACGGTATCGAGACGGCCCAACGCATCGCCGCGCTGCTTCCCGACTGCCGGTCGATCATCGTCACCAGCCACGGTCGGCCCGGATACCTCAAGAAGGCGCTCTCTGCCGGCGTCGGCGGATTCCTCCCGAAGACCACGTCCGCGGCGACCCTCGCCGAGGTGGTGCGCACGGTGGTGAGCGGCGGACGCTACGTCGATCCGAGCCTGGCGGCCGAGGCCATCGGCGCGGGCGATTCGCCGCTGACACCGCGCGAGTCGGACGTGCTCGAATTCGCCGCGGACGGAGCCACGATCGCCGAGATCGCCCAGCGCGCACATCTCTCACCGGGAACGGCACGCAACTATCTCTCGGCCGCCGCGGCCAAACTGGGCGCCGCCAATCGCCACGAGGCATGCGCGATCGCCCGGCGCCACGGGTGGATCTAGACCCGATCAGTGATGCGGAGGCTCGCCGGTCACGGTGTGGTCGGCGAAGTTGAGACCCTCTCGCACCAGCCGGGCCAGGTGGCCGTCGGCGAGTCGGTAGATGACGTTGCGGCCGCTGCGTTCGGTCTCGACCATTCCGACGAAGCGCAGCTTCGCCAGATGCTGACTCACCGCGGTGCGGGACGCGCCGGTCTCCTCCGTGAGAGCCGTGACGTCGGCTGGGCCGTGGCTCAGCGTCCAGAGCAGGTGCAGCCGAGTGGGATCAGACAGCATGCGGAACGTGTCGCCGGCGGCCTCGAGACGCGCGCGGTCCGGGCGGTCGGCGTGGTCGAGACTCGCGTGAGCCCGCTTCTCGTCCGATGCCGTCATATCGCCGCTTCCGTCTACTCGGTCGGTGGCGCGCCCACCGTCGATGCCGGAGTCCAGAGCCGACCGGCACCCAGCGCGGCAAGTGTAGCGAGGACGGCGATGATCGACGCGGCGACGACCTGGCTCACCTCGGCGCCCACCCAGCCCGCCACCGGATAGGTGAGCAGGAAGCACGCATGAGACAGCGAGAACTGCGCCGTGAAGAGCTCGTCCCGGTCACCGTCGTCGGAGTCTCGGGTGATGACGCGAGCAGACGGGGTGGAGATCATCGACGTTCCGGCGCCCAGCACGGCCCAGACGACGGCGAGTGACGCCCAGCCCGCGGCACCGTTCGGACGGAGAGCGGCGAGCGCGACAGCACCCGTCGTCCCGAGAGAGACGACCACACCACCGGCGAGCATCAGCCGACGGTCGTCGACGACTGTGAGAATGCGGGGAACTGCGAACGCCACCATCATCGACCCGCCGCCGAAGACGCCGAGGGCCACGGCCAGGGCGCTGGCCGGCCCACCCACGATGTCGCGCACGTAGACGACGCTGTTGACGATCACCAACGACGTTCCGGCCGCGACGACGAGGTTCAGTGCGAGCAGCCCCCGAAGCGACGGACGGCCACCGAAGCGGCGCACTCCGGCCACGAGTCGGTCACCGAACGACCGAGCCCCGTTCGGGGCGGACCGGAGCTCTCTGTCCGGAATTCGGGTGTTCACCACGAGGACGGCCGACAGCGCGAAACCTACTGCTGTGCCGACGAACAGCGAGTGATACGACACGACGGTGAGCAGCGCCGCGGCGAGCATCGGACTCACCAGCGACTCGAGGTCGTAGGCGAGCCGGGACAGCGAGAGCGCGCGGGTGTACTGATCGTCGCGGGAGATCACCGCGGGAACGACGGCCTGGAAGGTCGGCGTGAAGGTGGCCGAGGCCGCCTGCAGGACGAACACGAGCACGTACACCTGCCACACCTGCGTCACGAACGGCAGCAGTACCGCGATCAGGAGCCGTACGACGTCTGCGGACACCAGCACGGTCAGGCGTGGCAGACGGCCGGTGAGCACGGACATGACCGGAGCCACCCCGACGTAGGCGACCATCTTGACGGCCAGCGCCGTACCGAGGACAGCGCCGGCGGAACTACCGGCGATGTCGTAGGCCAGAAGTCCCAGCGCCACGGTGAGCAGACCGGTGCCGACCAGTGCCACCACCTGTGCGGTGAAGAGCCTGCGAAACGCCGGGACCGCGAGAACGGACTCGGATCGAACCTGCAGAACACCCATGCCGACGACCATACCCATGTGTGCGCACGTGCGCACACATGGGTGTTCGGTGGCCTCTAGGCTGGTCCGATGTTCTTCCTCTTCGGATACGGCACGAAACGGTCCTCGCTCGGCGCCGGCAGCACCCGGACGTGCCCCCGCTGCCACAACACCACTCAGTGGGAGCGGATGCGGCAGTACACGCAGCTCAGCGTCTTCTTCATCCCCGTCGCACGCTGGAAGCGGCGCGTGCTCGAGGTGTGCGGAATCTGCGGGACCGCGACCGAGGTGTGAGTCACGCCCGGTGGCGAGCGAACAGATCCGCGGCGGCGGCGTCGAACTCGGCGGCGTCGAGCCCGCTCGCCAGCGCGCGCCGCACCAGTTCGGCGTGCGTCTCCCCCGCCAGACCGCTGATCGGCTGGTCGAGGTCGAGGTTCGACGGGAACGCGTAGCCCTCGGCCGACGCCGCGATCACGTTGGCGACGTCCCGCTCACGACCCTCCGCCGCCCAGTCCACCAGCGTCGGATACAGGGCGGACACGATCGTCTGCCGGTCGACGCTGTCGAGCGCGCGGCCGAACGGCGAGGAGATCTGCAGCAGGTTCGCCATCCTGAAAATGTCGGTCGAGGTGTTGTGCCCTGCCGCGTGGAACAGCGCCGGATTGAAGAACACGGCGTCGCCCTCCCGAAGCGGAAGCTGAACGTGGTTGTCGGCGAAGTACTCCCGGAACTCGGGGAGGTTGAAGGCGATGTAGCCGGCCTCGAACTTCTGTGAGTGCGGCAGATACATCGTCGGGCCGCTCTCGATCGGCATGTCGCAGTGCGCCACCGCTCCCTGCAGTGTCAGCGCCGGTGACAGGCGGTGGATGTGCGCCCGGAACGCCGCGGCCGTGTCGGTCGACATGAACCCGAGGTGGTAGTCACGATGCGGATTCTGGGCGGCGCCACCGGGATTGACGACGTTGATGGCGGACGTGACCTGATACATCGGCCCGAGCCACGCCTCCGCCACCAGCGCCAGGAGGTCGTTGGCGTAGTACCGAGCGAACTGCTCGGGCTCGGCGACCGCCAACTTCTGCAGGGCCGACCAGATGCGATCGTTCGCTCCCGGCTTCGCGAAGTGGTCACCGTTGCTCACACCGCTCTCGCGCTGGCCACGAATGACGTCCCGGTACGTGCGGGTGGTCTCCGCGACCGCGTGGTCGGCCGTGAAGGCACCGCGGAACACCACGATGCCGGGGCCGTTCAGGAGTGCATTCGCCAGTTCGTCCTGGATGTCGGCGCGCACCTGGTCGTCGGTCGCCCGCCGCGCGAGCTCCGGTCCGTCGTACACGAGCACGTTCTGCACCACGTCGGACGCGTGGGGGTGGTCGGCGAGCTGGGTGCTCTCGGACACCAGTGCCCGGAACTCCTCGATGTCGCAGTCGGCCGCGCGGAGGCGATCCGCGCGGTGCGAGTGGCTGCTGATGTTGCTGGTCATACCTGCTCCTCGGTCCCGATGGCCGTTGTCGTCATGGTCGAGCCTGCCGGGCGCGGACACCTCGAGACAAGGCTTCGAACCCTCAGTTTCCCCTCGAGGCGGGACCCGCTCGCGCGATCAGGGCATGTTGAACGGGGTGACGATGCGGATGGGCGACGAGGATCCGCGGACCGCGGTCGAGGCATCACGCGCGTGCAGCACCATCCGACACGCACGCTGGGCGTCCGCGCGCATGTCGTGCTCGAGCACCGCGCTGATCTGTCGGCGATACAGCAGGTCCCGGTTGTCCGCATCGAGGTCGTGCGCGACGAACACCCGGCAGGGTCGATCCAGCGTCCGGAAGGCCCGCACGATGGCCGAGTTCCCGCCGCCACACGAGTAGACGGCGGAGATGGTGGGGTGCCGATCGAGGGCGTCGAGAACCAGCGATTCCACGCGATCGTCGAGCCCGTCGTTCTCCGCGATCTCGACGACCGTCCGCACAGGTCCGGGTAGTCGTCGCAGCGCGGTGCGAAAGCCCATCTCCCGCTCCTCCTCGCCGTGGAACGCGTTGCTGCTCAGCGTGATCAGGACGTCACCCTGGTGATCGGCCATCATCGTGGTGATCAGATACGCGGCCGTCTCCCCCGCTGCACGATTGTCCATACCCACGTACCCGGACCGTCGGCTCCCCGGAATGTCGGTCACGTAGGTCACCACGGGAATCCCGGCGGCCACGAGGCGATCGACCGCGGCGGCGACGTCCGGTACGGCAGGCGCCTTCAGAATGACGCCCTGAGATCCGCTGCCCGACAGCCTGTTCAGCCGCGCGACCACCGCCTCGGCGGTGGCGCTCTCCTGCAGATGAAACCGTGCGCGCACCGTGGCGGGTTCGAGACTCGGCAATTCGGCCTCGACCGCACGCTTGAAGGTCTTCGAGAAACGATCGGGCGCAGACATGACGACATCGAGCATGTATTTGCGTCCACTGAACCGCAGTTGTTCTCGCTGGCCGTCGAGATCGGCGATCGCCCGCGCCACCATCTCCCGTGTCGACGGGCGGACACCGGGGCGATCGTTGAGCACACGGTCGACCGTGGCCTCGCTCAACTCCGCTTGTTGCGCGATCTCTCTGACCCGGTAACGATGCGCCACTGCTGCTCCTGAGGTGACGACGGCACTGCGCCGCGCGACTGCCCGATCAGCGACACGCTATCAAGTCCGACGTGGTCCTCTGGGCTGTCGGGGCCGTCGGTCGGGAGTGCCCGGGCCGAGCGGAATCTCCTCGAAACGGTCGAGCAACGCCGCCGCCTCGCACTCGCGCGCCGTCGACCGGGCCGCACGAACGTCGACCGCATCGACGGGCTCGCCGCGGGACACCGCGATGCGAGCGGCGAGGAGCACACTCTCGGCCTCCCACATCCGATAGCCGCGAGCGGCGTGCGCGGCGCGGGCACGCCGGACGTGAGCGTGCGCGTCGTCCCACCGTCCGAGTGCCGCGCAGAGGTCGGCGAGATGGTGGTGAACGACTCCGAGGACACCGGGAGTCAGCAGGACGGTGTGATCGGCGTAGGGAGCCAGCAGTGCGAGCGCGTCCTCGCACACCGCGGTGGATGCCGTCGCCGCGGCCGCGCGCGCCGCCAGGACGACGGTGATGAGCCACAAGGTGTCGACGGAGAGCGCCGCCAGTCTGCCGTTCTCGAACCACTGCACCAGGGATCGGGCGCCGTCCGTGTCGCCGCTGTCCACGGCGGACAACGCGAAGGCTGCTCGATAGGCGGGGAGAGCCTCGAAGAGTGGCTCCATGTCCCGCTTCATCGCCGCGAACTCGCCGAGCCCGTCTCGGAACATCCCGAGCAGGAAGACGGCATTCATCTCCCGGCCCCACGTGTGCCGCCCCATCGGCGCCGGCGGCGGGCGGCGAACGTCGCCCTCGAGAACCTCTGCGGCACGGCGCAACTCACCCGTCGTGACGAGAAGTCCGACCCGCATGCACTGCACCGTCCAGAGTGCCTCCTCGTCCAGCGCGAGCCGCGTGGCCGACACGGCGTCGAGAGCCGCGGCGGCCTCGCGCGGCTCGCCGGACTCGATGTGCGCCCGCGCCATGGTGACGGCGAGCGACGGATCGAGGTGCCCCGGTCCGAGGTCCACCAGTCGCACCAGCTCGGCGAGCGCCTCGGCCCGCTGCTGCCGGAAGCGAGGCAGCCGCAGGCCGGTGAGAACGGCGCGCAGAGCGTGGGCGAGGGCGTCGTCGTCTCCTGCACCGCGCGCCATGTCGGCCGCGCGCGCGAGGTCTGCAGCACGACCCGACCATCCGGTCGAGGTCCATGCCAGTTCCTCCACCATCTGGGTCAGGAGCTCGGAGGCAGCTCCGGAAGCACCGCGCCCCGCCCTCTCGAGAGCATCGAGCCCTGTCCGCAGGTGCTCCGTCCGCCTCGGGTCGGGTTCGTAGAGCTGGAACAGGGCGATGCCGTCGATGACGTCCGCGGTGAGCGCGTCCAGCAGCAGATCGAGATCGCCCAGTCGGCGCGCCATCTCGGCGGCGTCCAGCAGGGTCGCGCCGTAGCCGCGGTCCAGTGCACGCCGCTGCGAACGCCCCTGCCGGATGAACAGTTCGCATCGTGCGCGGGTGTCGCCCCCGGGAACGCTGCGCTCAGACGCCCTCTGAAAGAACTCGGCGGCGTCCTCGTACGCCGCGACGGCGTAGGACCTCTCGCCCGCACGACGGAGATACTCCGCTGCCGCCGACCGGTCGGCGTCGAGCGCTCGTTCGAGGTGACCTGCGGTCCTGGCGAGCTCGTCGACGGTGGACGTGGCCCCCGAGCCGATGAGTGCGGCCGCGACGGCAGAATGCGCCGCTGCGCGATCGGCCCCGGACAGCGTGGCGTCGACGACGTCGACGATCAGCGCGTGGCGTAGGTGCAGGACGTCCTGCGCTCGTTCCTCGATCACCAGACCGGCGGCGGCCAGTTCGTCGAGCGCCCGAGCGAAGGAACGGTCGTCGCGGGTGGCGAGCGCGGTGCGCACGACGACGCGCGTGGCGCTGACTCCCGCGACAGCACACAGCGTCACGATCTCCCGCGCGGACGGAGTCAGGCGGTGAAGGACCCACAGCACGGCGTCCGCCAGGGACGCCGGTGACGGTCCGTCCGGCTCGCGCCGATGCGCGTCGAACACGGCCTCGAGGAAGATCGGTGATCCGGATGTCCAGCCGTGCAACCAGATCGGGTCCAAGGTGCTGCCGCGCCGGCGCGTCCAGTCCTGCACGTCCTCGAGGGTGAGGGCCGGGATCGATACCGTGTGCACCGAGGACGGTGGTAGGGCCGACCGCAGGTCCGCCGCAGGACCGTCGAGCTGCGCTCCGCGCATCGTCACGACCACACAGAGGCGATGGCGCCCCGCCGCGTGTACGAGGAATCGCAGCACGGAGAGCGTGGCCTGCGACGCCCACTGCAGATCGTCGATCGCGAACACCGTCACCCGACGACGGGTGGGACCGGTCAACCACCGTTCCATCGCCGACGAGAGCATCGCGCGATGATCCGCGTCGGGTCCCTCGGCCGACCACCGATCCGTGTCGACCCACCCGGTCGTCAGCATCTCGCGGACGGCGGAGGCGGCGGGAGCATCGTCGTTCCGGTCGTTCTCGCGCCCGAGTGCGTCGATGAACGGTTCGAACGGGACGACCGTGTCCATGCTGCACCGCCCGTAGAGCACGTCGGCGCCGGCGGAGTCGGCACGGTTCAGCGCCGCGGTCACCACCGTCGACTTGCCGACGCCGGCGTCGCCGGAGACGACGACGAGCTGACCGGCCCCACCCGCGGCCGCCTCGACGGCCGACGCGATGACGTCGAGTTCCCTGGTACGTCCCACGAGCAAGGGCGAATCGCTCGGAGGAGTGGCCCCGACGCGGTCCACCTCCGCTCGTCGAGCCGGGACGACGACCATCTGCGACGACGACGGTGTCGTCACCTCGATCGCGTCGGGATCTCGGAGCAACTCGACGAACACTCGCTGGGTCTCCGCGGACATCTCCACGCCGAGTTCGGTGGCCAGCACGGTGCGGCACCGCTCGGCGACACCGAGGGCGCGAGCGCGGTTTCCCAGGGCGTCGTGCGCACGCATGGCGACCCGGTAGGCGGCCTCGCAGAAAGGGTCCGAGTCGAGCAGCTCCTGCGCTCGGGCCAGCGCGTGCTCGTGGCGACCGAGTTCGAGCGAGGCGGCGGCGTCCACCTCCAGTGCACGAAGACGGATGCGGCCGAACACGGTGCGAACCTCGTCGGCCCAGGTTCCGTGCAGGCCGTCCAGAGGTGGAGCGTCGAGCAGGCCGAGCAACTCACCGGCGCGATCGGCACGCGCATCCGCCGAGTGGTGATCGGGATCCAGGTGCCGACGCGCCAGGTCCAGATCCACGATCACCGCGGGGCCGAGCGTCAGTGTCACCGCTCCTGATCGACTGGACACGGTGGTGCCCGCCAGCGCTGCACTCGTCGCCAGCAGCTCGCGGACCTTGGACAGGACGCTCCGAACGGCCGACGACCAGGTGGTGGGTCGATCGGTCGACCAGATCACCGAGGCGAGCTCGCCGTACACCACACCGCGTCCGTGATTCATCGCCAGATACGAGAACACCGTCGCACACCGAGGTCCGCCGAAGGCCCGGACGTCGACGACGCCCGCGTCGCTCTCCACCCGCGGCGATCCGATGAGCCGGATCACGGCACGAGAAGGAAGCGACACAGTTGTAAGTTATCCCGGGTCGGCGGGAACCTTACGTCTGATGGCGCCTCCAGAACAGATGGTGCACGACACCGCTCGCGCTGGGAACGACCTCGTGCTCGAAGCGATCGTTCAGATCGTCCGCGGACTCCCACAGCGCCAGGCCCGGTCCGAGATCGACGGGTGCGACCGCGACGTGCAGCGTGTCGACGAGGTCGGCGTCGAGGAACTCCCGGACCGTGGTGACACCGCCACCGATCCGGACGTCTCGACCGTTCGCCGCAGCCTTCGCCTGCGTCAGGACATCGGACGGGCCGGCATCGACGAAATGGAACGTGGTGTCGGACAGGGTGAGGGACGGCCGCACATGATGCGTCATCACGAAGACCGGCGTGTGGAACGGCGGCTCGTCACCCCACCATCCCTGCCATTCGTGATCGGTCCACGGTCCGCGTTGTGGGCCGAACTTGTTGCGCCCCATGATCTCGGCACCGATGTTGTTGGCGAAGTCCCGAGCGAAGTAGTCGTCGAGGCCGCGCGTACCGCCGGATCCGGGGCGTCCCGGCATGCTCGCGGTGCCGAGATACCACGACATGAGCTCACGATGGTCCAGGCCGAACGGGTTCTCGAGGCTCTGCTCGACGCCGGCGGCCACCCCGTCGCGGGACACGGTGAAGTTCTGCACTCTCGACAACTGCGTCATGTCTGCTCCCGACTCGAGGAAGGTGGTCGGTGATCAGACTCGCACGGCGTCACGGCCGGTCATCGCGGACTCGACGAGATTGCTCTTGTCGAGCGGCGTCTCTGCGCGCACCGCGTCGGACCATGCGGTCGTCGTGGCCACCGCCGCGAAGTTCGAGTGCAGCAGCGTCATGAGCGTCGTGTGCACGACCTTCGCGGACGCGGTTCCCGCCGCGTTGGAGAGGTCGATCGCACCGGACGCGTCCGACAGGATCTCTGCCGCGAAGCCGAGACCTTCGGCCTCGACGGCAGTCGCGAGGTCACAGTTGTTGGTCATGAAGCCGACGATCGTGATCGTGTCGACGTCTCGGGCCCGAAGCTGTTCGGCCACGTCCGTTCCCGCGAAGACGCTGCCGTACTGCTTCTGCACGCGTGTGACGCCCGCAGGCAGCGCCGACTCGATGTCCTGGTGCAGGGCGTAGCCGTCGGTGCCCGGGGCGAAGACCGGTGCACCCTCGGGCATGCTGTGCTGTACCGCGATGACGGGAATTCCTGCGTTGACGGCCGTTTCGATGGCCGACACGATGTTGGTGAGCGACTCGACGCGAGGCGGGTAGGCGATCTCGAGGGGCCCCGAGAAGTACTCCTGCTGCACATCGACGACGATCAGTGCCCGGCGTGGTGTCATGTCTCCTCTTTCCTGACGGTGTGTGACGTGGTCTGCCCGACCGGGCCGACCCACCACCTCAGTGTTCTCCCGCCTTCGGTCGCAGAACAGTGGCACGTATGCACGCTTACGATGGATTCGAGCCAACTCGAGTTCTGTATCGGAGGAGTCACCCGTGCGTATCGCGATCTACGCGTTCGACGACGTCACCATGTTCCACCTCGCCGCCCCGCTCATGGTGTTCGGCGAGGTGCAGCGGCTGGGTCTGGCATCCGACTGGGAGACGACGCTGTGGTCGGACTCGCCCGGCAGCATCAGGACCTCCGAGGGATACGTGCTCGGTGACGTGGTGGGTCCAGATGTCACCACCACGGCCGACATCGTGATCGTGCCGTCCTGGCACACGTCGCTCCCGCGTCTCGGCGACACCGTCGGACACGCTGTCCGCGAGGCACACTCGCGCGGCGCCGTGATCGTCGGCCTGTGTCTGGGCGCCTTCGCCGTGGCCGATGCGGGCCTCCTGGAAGGACGCTCCGTCGTGACGCACTGGGCTGCACTCGCCGACCTCGCGGAGCGCAGCGACGGCAGCACCGTGGACCCGTCCGTTCTCTACATCGATCACGGCGACGTCGTCACCTCGGCAGGAACCGTCTCCTCGATCGACGCGTGTCTGCACCTCGTCCGAAAACATCTGGGCGCCGCCGCCGCCACTCGGGTCGCGCGGCAGCTGGTGATCGCACCGCACCGCGAGGGTGGGCAGGCGCAGTACATCGAACGGCCTCTCGGCGAACCTGCCGCCGACACGACCATCGCCGATGTCCAGGAGTGGATCCTCGGCCATCTCGACGAGGAGTTGTCGATCGACCGCCTGGCCGATCATGCGCGCATGAGCCGCCGCAGCTTCGTTCGTCACTTTGCGCGCTCGACGGGCGCGACGCCCGCGCGGTGGGTTCTCGAACGTCGGCTCGACGAGAGCCGGCGGCTGCTCGAGACGACGGACTGGTCCATCGACGCCGTGGCGTCCGCGTGCGGATTCGGTAGCCCGGTGACGTTTCGTCAACGCTTCGCCGTCTCCTTCTCGACCACGCCGTCGGAGTACCGCCGCCACTTCACCTCACGCGATCGGGCGCACCTCCCGGCCTGACCGGAAGGTCCGATCGGGCCGGAAGGATGGTGGACTGCGTCGACCTCGAGGGGGTGATGGCGGTCATCTGCTGGTGGCTGCGCCACACCCCGACCGCGGTGACTCGCAGCAGACGTCGCCCCTCCATGCATTTCTGCCCTCACGCACCGCAAGAACCGAGATGACAAGAGCAGCAACGGGATCGGCCCACGACCATCCGAGAGTCGCATGCAGCGCCAGCCCGACGAGGACGACGGCCGACAGGTACGTGCACAGAAGGGTCTGCTTCGAATCGGCCACCGCCGTGGCAGAACCGAGTTCGCGACCGGCTCGTCGCTGGGCCCACGACAGCATCGGCATGACCACGACGCTCACCGCCGTGACCACGATTCCGACCGTCGACGGTTCGGGGTCACGCGAACCCAGCAACGATGCCACCGCGTCGACCGCGACATAGGCCGCGAGCGCGAAGAAGGAGAAGGCGATGACCCTGAGCGTGATCGCCTCGCGCGCACGGGGGTCGCGCGCCGAGAACTGCCATGCCACCGCCGCGGCCGAGGACACCTCGATGACGGAGTCCAACCCGAACCCGATGAGCGCGGTCGACGAGACCCGGACACCCTCTGTGACGGCCACAGCGGCTTCCACGATGTTGTAGGCGATGGTGGCCGCGATGAGCCACCGGACGCGTCGAGTCACCACCTGCCGTCGCGACAGCGTGTCGGCGTTCGTGTCCATCAGCAACACCCGTCCTCGGCGCTGGCGGCGCACAGCGAGGGGTCCACTGCGAGAACCACGGTCATCAATTCTCCCAGCGCCGCGCCGACGGTGGCGTCCGCCAATTCGTACCGTGATCGCCGTCCGTCCGGCACCGCGACGACGAGACCGCAGCCACGAAGGCAGGCGAGGTGGTTGGACAGCTTCTGTCGACTCACCTCGAGTTCGTCCGCCAACTCAGCGGGATACCGGGGTCCGTCACGAAGCGCGAGCAACACGCGTGTCCGAGTCTCGTCGGACAGAGCCTGGCCGAAACGAGCCAGTGCGGCCACCGGGGTGAGAACGTCCATGGCGACACAGTACAGCTGATTCTGAATTCATGGATTGCTGATCAGTGATTCCCTCGCTTAGTGTCGACGCATGACCGACTGGGCGAACAGCCCCGCCGCACAGTGGTGGGACAGACACCAGATCGGCCTGTATCTCGCGGCACTGGCCGTCGGAGCCGTTGCCGGGCTGACCTTCCCGCAGACCGCCCCGACCTTCGAACACGCCATCGATCCGGTACTCGTCGCCCTGCTCTACGCGACGTTCCTGGCAGTCCCGTTCGCGGAGATCGGTCGATCCCTCCGCGATGTCCGCTTCCTCGCAGCCGTCGCGGTCCTCAACTTCGTGGTGGTCCCGGTGGTCGTCCTCGCCCTCACGCGGGTCGTCGCGGACGAGAGTGCGGTACTCGTGGGCATCGTGCTCGTCCTGCTGGCTCCGTGTATCGACTATGTCATCGTGTTCAGTGGGCTCGCGGGTGCCGCGTCGACGCGGCTTCTCGCTGCCGCTCCCTTGCTGATGCTGCTGCAGGTCGCCTTGCTTCCCCTCTGGCTGTGGGTGTTCGCCGGATCCGAGACGGTGGCCGTCATCGACGTGGCACCGTTCGTGGAGGCCTTCATCCTGCTCATCGTCGTCCCTCTGACGGTGGCCGCACTGACGCAAGCACTCGCCCGACGGCATCGGGTCGGCCTGCAGCTGATGGACGTGATGGCCGCCGCGATGGTGCCCCTCATGATGGCGACGCTCGCGGTGGTCGTCGCGTCGCAGATCGATTCGGTCCGAGGCGAGTTCGACCGACTCATCGTCGCGGCCCTCGTCTTCGTCGCGTTTCTCGTGGTCATGGCACCGGCCGGCATCGGCGTGGGTCGGGTGTTCGGTCAGGACGTGCCGTCGACACGGGCACTCGTCTTCTCGGGTGCGACTCGTAACTCTCTCGTCGTTCTCCCCCTTGCCCTCGCCCTTCCGCCGGCACTCGACCTCGCTGCCATCGTGGTGGTGACACAGACACTGGTCGAGCTGCTCGGCATGGTGGTCTACGTGCGACTGGTTCCGAGGCTCGTACCCGCCGCGCGAACCTGATGCCGTGTGTGATGGTGGACGTATGACAGATCGCCCGTGGTTCGAACGACCTGCTGTGGAGAAAGCGGGCACGACGTTCTTCCTGGTGTTCTTCGCCGCGCTCGTCCTCCCCGACGCGGTCTCCGAGCTCGTCTCGGCGCCGTCGTGGTGGCATGTCGCGAAAGCAGCAGCGTGCGTCGTCCTCGTCGCCAACGCCGGTACGGCTCTCGTCAGGGCGTGGTTCCTCGGTGGCAGCGCCCGGTCGACGAGGCGAACGCCTGCCCTCGATTAAGCCGAGGTTCCGCGTGCTGACGTCGATACTGCCGTGGCGTCGGCGCCGTCCAGAGTGATGGCAGTGAAAGCACTGAGGGAGACGCACCCCGGGCTGGGGCTACGCGAGGCATCGCTGTTGGTGGACGCCGCGCGGCGTCCGCCCACAGACGGGCCATGAGGAGCCGCCGTACGAACCGATCGGTACGTTGAGGAGATCCGCCACGTGAGGAGAAGCAGATGACCGTGATCCCGGCCGTCGCGCTCGTCGTCATCGGCAGCACTCTTGCTGCAGTGGGTGCCGAGGTCACGGCTCGGGAGAACCCGCGAGTCGTTGTGTCGCTCACACATGAGAACACCGCGACTCGGATCACGACGAGAATTCGCCTGCTTCGCGCGTTCGGCGTCTTCGCGCTGATGCTCGGCAGCTTCTACCTCGGACCGGCGTTGTGGCCACACTCCTTCGCGGGACCCATCGCGCTGAGCGCGGCCGTGCTGACGATGGGCTACTTTCTTCCCCACGTCGTCATCACACGCCGCCACAATTCGGCCGTCGAGGGTCGGGTGACCTCGTGATCGCGGCAGCACTCGTCCTCGTCGTCGCTGCGGCGCTGCGCATCTGGACCGATTTCCAGGTGTCCGCCGTGAATGTCGGCCACACGTCCTCGCCCTCTACGTTCCGAGCGTGGTCATCACCACCACTCACAATCGTCATCACGCAACGCGCGCAACCGGACCCTGACGGTCGCGGTCACAGCGCGGTGGGGTCCCGGACCGGCCAGCCGATCTCCGTCACCAGTTCACCCTCGAAGACGACGCCTCGCGGATAGCGCTCACGCACGGGTCCTTCTCGTCCGATGCCGTGCTCTGCGACATGGGTGCCGAGCGCAGAGTACGTCTCGTCGATCCGGGCGTCCGGACCGTCGTGCAGCGCCACGGCGAAGTGGCCTCCGGCAACCGTCACCACGTCGAGAGCGCACCGAGCGGCACGCGCCGCGTCGACGGGGTACCACAATGATGCGGAGCCCGTCTCGTCCGCGAACAGTTCCTTGTCGAAGTCGGCCCCGAGCGGCCCGACAGCCTCGATCCCAGCACTACTCAGGCGCTCGATCAGGGTGTGGTGCGCGGTATTCCACCAGTCCGCGACGCCGGACAGCGTCACGGTGCCGCTGACGGCCACGGCGACGATCGGGGGGTCGGTCCGCATCTCGATCGACGGCGACGTCGTCGACTCGTTCACCAGTGCACGGAGAGACGACACCGCGTCGTGCGTCCGCCGCAATTCCGACTCCAGGCGATCGAGGTGCTGCGTGAGCACACTGCGCCGAACACTGTCGTTCTCGGCGGTGACGTAGGACCGCACATCAGGAAGCGGCATGTCGAGGTCGCGCAGTCGCTTGATCACTTGTGCACTCGCGACCTGGGAGACGTCGTAATAGCGGTACCCGCTCGACGGATCGACGTCGACCGGTGCCAGGAGGCCAGCATCGTGATAGAGCCGCAACGCTTTTCGCGTCAGTCTCGTCATCGTCGAGAACTCGCCGATGGTCACCCGCGCCGCCACGGACCCAGTCTCTCATCCACCGATGGTCAACCGTGCGATCACGCCGTCGGCGAGCTCGAATCGGTAGACGAGGTCGGCCACCCCACCGGGGAAGTTCCCGGCGATACGAACCGAGACTCGATGATTCCTCGCATCGACGAGCTCGGACCCCGTCACAGTCGTGGTGTAGGTGTAGCGGCCGGCCACGGTCTCACGCCACGCGCGGATCTCGTCGCGGCCCCGATAGGTGTGGCCTTCGTCCGTCACAGTTCCGTCCGGAGCAAAGCATGACGTGAGTGAGTCGCTGTCGTCGCGGTCGGCGGCGTCGAGGTAGCGGAGAACGACGTCGGGAGCATCTGTGGTGGTCATGCGTCGAGAATCAGCCCTGCCCCGAGGTGAAGGTCAAGTGGTGGCCGGACCACACACACTCCCGGGTGCCTCACAGCTGGCGTGCAGGCCGCTCCCCGGAACCTCACGAAGTATCGACTCCACACCGAAACGCACACCGCGACAACCGAGGAGCCACCGCAATGAGCACCGTTCCGGAACCCACCCCCACACCCGACGGGCCCACCTACGCCGGGCGCCCACTCCCCCGGCCCGACGATGACGTCGTCGATCAGGGAGTCGGTTTCGACATCGCCACTCTCGTCACACGCCGCAGAGTCCTCAGCGTCGTCGGCGCCGGAGCCGGAGCACTGGCCCTGGCCGCGTGCTCGGGGTCGTCCGACACCGCGAGCACCACGACCGCCACCGCTGTCGCCACCGCCGCAGTCGCCACGAACGAGATCCCCGATGAGACCAACGGCCCCTACCCGGCCGACGGAAGCAACGGCGTCAACGTCCTCGAGGAATCGGGAATCGTCCGCGCCGACGTCACCTCGAGCCTGGACGGCGGCACCGTCGCCGCCGGAGTCCCGTTGTCGATGACCTTCACCGTCACCGACCTCGCGAACGACAACAACCCCTTCACCGGCGCCGCCGTCTACCTGTGGCACTGCGACGCAGCCGGCAAGTACTCGATGTACTCCGACGGCATCGAGGACGAAACATATCTGCGCGGCGTCCAGGTCGCCGATGCCGCCGGCGTCGTGACATTCACGACCATCGTCCCGGCCTGCTACTCCGGCCGCTGGACGCACATCCACTTCGAGGTCTACCCGGACGTCGCCTCCGCCACCACCGCCGACAACGCGATAGCCACCTCCCAGGTCGCCTTCCCCCAGGACATGCTCGACGCCGTCTACCAGCTGGACACCTACGCCGGGTCGACCGAGAACCTCGCGCAGATCGGCAGTCTCGACAACGACAACGTGTTCGGCGACGGACACAGCCTCGAGATGGGCACCTTCACCGGCGACCCCACCTCCGGCTACGTCGGATCACTGGCCGTCGCCGTCGACACCACCACCGAACCCGCCGCCGGCGCAGCACCCGCAGGGGGCGGGCCCGGCGGCGGCGGACAACCTCCCATGGGCGGCGGGACCCCTCCCGCCGCACCGTCCAACTGACCACTCACACAGAAGGAATCATCATGTTGCACAACCTGACCGGCTGGCACGCACTCATCGTCCTCGCCATCCTGCTTCTCGTCTTCGGCTCGACCAAGCTCCCCTCCCTCGCCAAAGGCGTCGGGCAGTCCATGCGCATCCTCAAGGACGAGGTCCGCGACGACACCCCCACGCCGTCGACGGGACGCGTCGACGCCGTCGACTCGACCACGACCGCCGCGGACGGCGTCCCGGTGCCGTACCGACACGCCTCATGACCACGACCACCGCCGCGCGAGGCACGATGCCCCTCGCCGGGCATGTCAGCGAGGCACGCCGCCGCGCGACCCGCGCGGCGGTGTCGCTGGTCGTCGGAGTGATTCTCGGCTTCGTACTCTCCGACCAGATCCTCGACGTCCTGCGCACACCGGTGGAGGAACTCGCGCAGTCCCGTCAGGCCAGCCTCAACTACGACACCGTCACCGGGGCCTTCGACCTGCAGATGAGGATCGGCCTCTTCTCGGGAATCATCCTGTCTAGCCCGGTCTGGCTGCGAGAACTGTTCGCCTACCTCACCCCCGGCCTCACGGCTCGGGAGAAGAAGTACGTCCTCGGCTTCACCGCGGCGGCGGTGCCACTGTTCGCCGCCGGGTGCGCCTTCGGCTTCCTCATCTTCCCCCGCATGGTCACCGTCCTCGCGAGCTTCTCCTCCGAGGAGGACAGCACCATCCTCGACGCCTCCTACTACGTGGACTTCGTCATGAAGATCGTCCTCGCCACCGGGGTCGCGTTCGTCCTGCCCGTGCTGCTGGTGATGCTCAACTGCCTCGGAGTCCTGTCCGCCCACCGGCTACGCAGCAGTTGGCGGACCATCGTCGTCGTCATCGCCCTCTTCAGCGCGCTCGTCACGCCGGCGGCCGACGTGCTGTCGATGTTTCTCGTCGCACTGCCGATGTCGGCGCTCTTCGGAGCCGCCGTGGCCATCACCACCGTGCACGACCGGCGGGCACTCACCTCGAACCCCACCACGATCGGGAGAACCCCATGTTCGGACTGACTCTCGAGAAGATGTTCTTCGTCGCCGTCATCGCCGGCCTCGTCCTCGGACCGAGCCGGCTGCCCGGCTCCGCACACCACCTCACCCGCGCGATTCGAACGCTGAAGCAGTTCGTCGAGACGACGCGCGCCACGGCGGAGCGGGAGATGGGCGTGCCGCTCCACCGTTCGGAGTGGGAGTCGCTCGACCTACGGCAGTACGACCCACGACGCATCGTGCGCAACGCACTCCACGACACCACCCCGAAGACCGTCGTGACCGACGAGATGATCGAGCAGGCGGAGCGGATACGGCCGGGCCAGAAGTACCTGGTGACAGGACCGTCCTCGCACCCCGTCCGCACCCTCATCGCCTCGTTGCCCGCCGACGACCCCCGACGAATCGCTGCGAGACTCGTGACGGAGGCAGACGCGCCTGCCGCTGATGCGAAAGACCTCCAGCGAGAGACGCTGTAGGGCTTCCAGTCGGCAGTGTCGCTCGACATGAGGGACGCCGCACGGGTTCCACGTCGTCCACACCCCCTTCAGCCGGCTGGAGGGGGTGTGGTGCGCTGCGACCCGTGCAGCTGGTCGACGACGCCTGTGCCGAGCACTCCGCGCCGGTGACCGCTCAGCCGGCCGACCCGTACATCTGCTCGACGAGGTCGAGTGACCACTGCGCTGTGATCGGCCCACCGTCGTTGGTGAACTTGTCCGTTCGCACCACCCGCCCGTCCCGCACAGCCGGCAGATCGGCCCAGAGTCGATTCGACTCCAGTGCTCGTAGATCGTCACTCGACGTGATGGCCGCGAGAAGAACGTCCGAATCCGCTGCGACAGGGATGTTCTCCGCTGCGAAGTCGGCCTCGGGACGAGCCGATTGCCAGGCCTGTCCGAATCGAGCTCCGACGTCCTCCAGCACCAGCGAGGTGATTCGCTCCCTGTTGATCGAGATGCCACCGCCGTCTCCGGTGGCGATCGACAGCACCGTCGTGTCACCGAGAGGTCCTGCGAGTTGTTGTCGGAGCGCGGCGACGCGGTCCGAGTACTCGTCGAGCAGGGTGGCGGCCGTGTCCTCGCGACCCAGTGCCGCACCGACCCTGGTCACGTCGTCCTGCCAGGACACCCCGGAATCGGTCGACCCCACGGGGAGCACAGGCGCGACGGCGCTCAACTGGTCGTAGATCTCCTCGACCACCTCGTCACGCGCGATGATGAGGTCGGGATCCGCTGCGGCCACGGCTTCGATGTCGATGCTGTTGCGCGGGAACAGCTCCGCGACTCCCCGCGACAGCAGGTCTCGGGTCGGTGCCGTCAACGGCCCCGGGATCTCCGGCGGAGCCTCGGACTCGACGGGCATGCCGACGACAGGGAGGCCGAAGGACAGGGCGATGTCCAGATCCCGACGCCCGTCGATGACCACGACCGACTGGATCTCGTCGGGGACGACGATGGCCCCCAGGCTGGTGTCGACCGTGCGGCCCGTGGCGTCGTCGGCCGAGACGTCCGCACTGCAGGCGGTCAGCACCGCGACGGCACCGGCAACTGCGAAGACTTTGGTAAAGGATTGGTAATGCACGCCTCACCGTAGCGAGGTGGCCGACAGCATTGTGGTGCCAGCTCGGGCCCGAGCATGTGTGAACGGTCACGATGCGTCAACGACACCGCAACGCCGACCGGACTCGCGCTCACCCACCACCCTGGTCCCTTTCGTCCCGTATCGTGCCACTCGCGTCTTCCTCGTGGTTCAGACGTCTGGCCGTCACAGGTTCCGCAGTCGTCGGCGTACTCGCGACATAACCCGGCCTCGCATCGGCCC
This sequence comes from Rhodococcus sp. SORGH_AS_0301, assembly GCF_030818285.1. Taxonomy (NCBI): domain Bacteria; kingdom Bacillati; phylum Actinomycetota; class Actinomycetes; order Mycobacteriales; family Nocardiaceae; genus Rhodococcus; species Rhodococcus sp. SORGH_AS_0301. The sequence continues at coordinate 906,371 of NZ_JAUTAC010000002.1, read as the reverse complement.
ACCACCAGGAGTTCACACCCTTCCCGTACAACATCTCACTGGGCCGGGGAATGTCGTTGCCGTGCGCCGGCGAGGTGGATGGCGACGTGTACACACCCCACGACAGGCCCGGCATCGCCGTAGTCACTCTGACCTGGAGGACGTTCGTCACCGACGCGTGCCCACTGGCCGTCTACGTGAACTTGAACAACACCGACGCACCTCGCGTGGATCCCTACAGCGGCGCGAAGCCGACAGGCGGGACCTGGATGGTCCATCTCGAGTCGGCCGCCATCGGCACGGTCCCACCCGCGGGCAGGAAGTGGACCGAGCAGATCGCGATCGACATCGGTTCCGGCCGAGCGGGACTGACCCTCACCACGGACGCTCCACTCAACACCACCCTGCTCGACCCCGCGGGCAACACGGTTCGCTTCACGGTGGCCTAGCCACCGAGTTCACGCCCGCGCACCGGAAGCCTCCGCCGCCGAGGAACGGACCCGGGCCGCCACGCCGTCCACGATCGCCCGCGCTTCCCGGGCGAGAGAGTCACGTGAGCGCGACTCCGCGTCGTGGACGATTCCCGTGTGCCCGGTTCGCGCGCCGGTGTATCCGAGAATGCCAGTGATGATCTGGGTGGACAGGGCGGTGTCGTAGCCGCGCTTCGCGAAGCCCTCGGCGTCCTCCCCCGCGACCATGGCCAGATGCACGGTCAGGTGGTCGAGCCTGCGTCCGGTCGGCGTGACTCCGGTGTCGAATGCCCACCCGTCGGTGAAGACGCGATCGACCCACCCCTTGAGGAGCGCGGGCATCGACCACCAGTAGACCGGAAAGACCAGAACCAGGTCGTCGACACCGTCCAGGCGACGCTGTTCGGCGAGCACATCCGCAGGAGGAGTCCCACCCGCCGGATATCCGGCGCGGTCCTCGAGCGAGAACCGTGGATCGAAGCCCTCGGCATGAAGGTCGGCGACAGCGGTGGACACGGCGTCCTCGGCGAGTCGGTCGGCGACGGAGCGAGCGAGACGCTGGGTGAAGGACGTGGGGTCGGGGTGAGCGACGACGACGAGCGCGGTCATGACGATCCTCTCGGTCGGGATGTACCATCAGTAGGTTACCGATGGTAGGTTACCAACGGTACATAGGAGACGGGGCGGTGTCGATGACACGGGTGCGAATGACGAGAGAGGATCGCCACGGGCAACTGGTGACCCTGGCCTGGACGATCGTGCGCGAGGAAGGCGCCGACGCACTGACGCTGGGTCGACTCGCGCACGCGGCCGGTATCACCAAACCTGTTGTCTACAGTCACTTTCCCTCACGCGCAGCCTTGCTGGTGGCCTTGTTCGAGGCGTACGACGCGACGCAGACACTCGCACTGGAGCAGGCGCTCGACGCGGTCGAGCACTCACTCGCCGAGCGAGCGCGCGCCATCGCCACGGCGCACGTCGACTGCGTGGTCACCCACGGGCGCGAACTGGCGGGCGTCGCCGCGGCCCTGGAAGGCGCACCCGAGTTGGCCGACTACAAGCGCCGGTCTGACGCCGCCTACTCGGATCGGTGTCGATCATTCCTCGAACCGTTCGCCGAGGGAGTGCTTCCGGCGTCGACCATGACCGCCGTTCTCGGTGCAGCGGAGGCACTCTCGGCAGAAGCAGCTGCGGGAAACTTGGACACCCGGGAGGCGTACGACGAACTGACGGCGACCATCGTCGACGGAGTGGAACGCAGCCGTCGACGCGTCGCCGACTGACCGAGACGAGGTCGCAAAATACTCTTCATGGTGAAGTTACTTCACAGTGAAGTTATAGTGGTGGCGGGTCGGCCTCGACCCCCCATCGAAAGGCTCGACCGTGACCGCCTCACAGCAGCACCCCGTCCGCGTCCTCGTCACCGGCGCGAGTGTTGCCGGCCCGACCCTCGCATGGGGGCTTGCACGCACCGGTTTCGACGTCACCCTTCTCGAACGGTCGGCGTCGCCGCGTGAGACGGGACAGAACATCGACATTCGCGGCCTCGGCCGAGAGATCGTCCGACGCATGGGTGTCGATCACTCGATCATGGAGCACCTCACCGGGGAAGAAGGCACCCGCTTCGTCGACGAGCGCGGAGAACCCTCCGCAGTCTTCCCTCGCGAGGAGGGTCGCGACGGCCCCACCGCGGAAATCGAGATCCTGCGGGGCCGACTGGCGCAGATCCTCGTCGACGCGGTCCCCGACAGTGTCGAACGCCGCTTCGGTGACTTCATCTCCGCCGTCGAGCAGGATGCCTCCGGTGTCGACGTGACCTTCGACAGCGGATCCACCGAGCGCTTCGACCTGGTGCTCGTCGCCGAAGGACGCAGTTCTCGCACACGGCGCCTGATATTCGGAGCCGAGACCGAACTGCGCGACTTCGGTGTGAGCATCACCTACGGCACCCTCGATCGGCGTCCCGAGGACGTGAACACGTGGGACTGGTACACGGCGACCCGCGGACGCGTCGCGTCCGTCAGGCCGGACAACGAGGGCACCATCAGAGCGAGCATGTCCTTCCGGTCCGAGCCGTTCGGCTTCGAGAAACTGCCCGTGGCAACCCAAGTGGAGATTCTGCGTGAACGGTTCCGCGGTGCCGGATGGCAGACGGACCGCATCGTGGCGGGGTTCGCGGCCCGGCCGGACGAGTTCTACACCCAGCGCATGGAACAGGTACTCGTCTCCACCTGGAGCAAGGGCAGGGTGGCGCTCGTCGGGGATGCCGCGTGGGGCTCGGGTCCGACCGGAATGGGCACCACACTCTCCCTGGTCGGAGCGCACATCCTCACCGGCGAGTTGGCCGCGCACCCCGATCGACCGGACCTCGCCTTCGCTCGCTACGAGGAGCTCATGCGTGGCTACGCCGACAGCGCGCAAGGACTCCCCCGCGGCGGCGCGAAGCTGCTGCATCCGATGTCTCCCACGGGAGTGCGGGCACTCCGCGTCGGCCACCGCGTGGCGGCTTCGGCGCCGGTGCGCAGACTGTTCCAGTCGACCCTCCTGACGAGCGAGAAGCATGTTCCCCGCCTCGCGGAATACCCTCATCTCCGTGCCTGACATCGCCCACGCGGGAAAGACCACCCACCGATGACCTCACCCCAGACGCGCGTTCTCCAGGCCCTCCGGCTGTACGCGGTGAGGTACCAGGAATCGGCGCATCTCCTCGCCCGCTGGATGGACCTGCCGACCACGGACGGAACCGCACTGGGAGAGGTGATCTGGGCCGAACGCGAAGGCAGCCCGCTGACTCCCGCGGCGCTGTCGCGGCGGGTGGGCCTCACCTCCGGTGCCACCACGGCGTTGATCAACCGGCTGGAAGAGAGGGGGTTCGTTTCCCGCAACCGCGAGAGCAGAGACCGCAGATCGGTGACGCTGCGGGCCACCGAGGCCGCCCACGAGCGGATCGACCCCTTTCTTCGACGGTCCTCGGCGGCGCTCGACACTGCACTCGGGGACTACGACGCCGACACCGTGGACGCGATCAGCGAATTCCTCGTTCGATTCGCCGATGTGCTGCCGGGGGTCTCCGACGCGGAAGGTCACGTCGAGGACGCGTGAGGATCATCCGCGAGACGGCAGCACGCGCCTCATCAGCGACCGTGCCGCCGACACGACCAGACGACGGTCGTGCGTGAGGATGAACTCGAATCGCCGATCGGCGTCGGGAACGTCTACATCGCCGAGGTCGCGAGCGATCAGCGCCGCGAAGTAGTGCCGGCCCACCGCCGTCACCGTCCACTCGCCCGAGAATCGTTCTGTTGCATCCAGTGCGGCACCGCGCACTCCGGGGGCCGGCTCGTCCGGCAGGCCCACCCCCAGCGCGGCGATGAACGGGTGCAGGGCCGCGAGATCGGCGTACCGGTCGACCACGTTCGGCGCGAACCACCGGGCACGTTGGAATGCCGAGAGCACGATGAGTGGGTCCACAGCGCCGCGGGCGTGGTCCTCGATCTCACGAGCCATGCTCAGCACGAACGCTTTTCGCCCCACCAGGGGTGGGATCTCCCCGAACAGGTCGGACGGCACCTCCGGCACTGCGGAACCGGCCGACGACCGTCTACGTGACACCACCGACGGCGTCCGGTCGAGAACGTCGCGGCGTCGCGACGTGTCGGACGGCAACGCCGCGGGTCGGCCGAACAACCAGCCCTGCCCCAGGGTGGCACCGAGCGCTCTGGCACGGGCCAGATGCTCCTCGTTCTCCACACCCTCGGCGAGAATCGTCGCGCCGGTGAACTCGGCGTGCGCACGCACCGCAGCGATGACACGCGCTTGTGCCGGACTCGGATCGGACTGCACCAGCGTGCAGTCCAACTTGATGATGTCCGGTGCCACGAACTCCAGCATGGTGACCGTGGCCTCGTTGGCCCCGACGTCGTCGAGGGCCACCGAGCACCCGAGTCGTCGAGCAGCGTCGACCACCGCCAGCAACGTGGCGGGATCGGACAGCAGCGACCTCTCGGTCAGTTCGATCACGACGTTGATCGGCCGGTCGAAGCTGTCGAGCATTCTCCGTGCGAAGTCGGGTATGACGGGCCCGTTGTGCGGTTCGACGTTGATGAAGACGCTGTACTCGGTACTCAGACCGGCCTCCGCGGCACCGGAGAGTGCGGCCAGTCGGCATGCCCAGTCGAGCTCACGCACCACACCTCGATCCGCCGCCTCGTCGAATACCCGTCCGACATCCACACCGGGTACCGCGGGCCACCGAGCCAATGCCTCGTAACCGACCACCACCCCGGAGTCCAGGTCGACGATCGGCTGATACACCGATCGCGCTCCCCACACGTCCGCCAGGACGGCCTCGACCGCGCGGGATTCGGGATCGACGATGCGCTGCACGCCACCCTCTCCGACGGACTTCCGGGGTTGGTCCGCCGCCGCTCGACTACGGAGCGACTGTGATCACCCCCAGCCTACGGGTCCTGCGCATGTCGGGACGCTGATCGGGGTTCGAGTAACCGAGCATCCGCTCTGCTACGGTCCGAGGTGTCCGCGGTACTCACCGTTCACCGCGACATCGACGAAGGACGGATGCCTCATGACTTTCTCGGGTAAGACCGTGTTCATCTCCGGGGCCAGCCGCGGAATCGGGCTGGCCATCGCGAAGCGCCTCGCAGCGGACGGCGCCACCATCGCGCTGCTGGCCAAGACTGCCGAACCCCACCCCAAGCTCGACGGGACCGTGCACACCGCGGCCGCGGAGATCGAGGAGGCGGGCGGGCAGGCGCTGCCCATCGTCGGAGACGTTCGTGACGGCGAGGCGGTGCAGGCCGCCGTCGGCGCCGCCGTGGAGCAGTTTGGTGGCATCGACATCTGCATCAACAACGCCTCGGCGATCAACCTCGGATCCATCGACGAGGTTGCTCTCAAACAGTTCGATCTGATGAACGGCATCCAGGTGCGCGGGACGTACGCCGTGTCGCAGGCGTGCCTGCCCCACATGAAGGGCCGCGACAACCCGCACGTCCTCACGCTCTCACCGCCCTTGCGCCTCGAACAACGGTGGCTCGTGCCGACCCCCTACATGATGGCCAAGTTCGGGATGACGTTGTGCGCCCTGGGAATCGCGGAGGAGATGCGGGAGATCGGCATCGCATCGAACACGCTGTGGCCTCGCACGTTCATCGCGACCGCCGCGGTGCAGAACCTGCTCGGCGGCGACAAGGCGATGAGCGAGGCACGGAAGCCCGAGATCTACGCGGACGCGGCGTACGCGGTGCTGAGCAGACCGGCCCGCGACTACACGGGACAGACTCTGCTGTGCGAGGACGTCCTGCTGGAGTCGGGCGTGACCGACCTGTCGGCATACGACTGCACGCCGGGAGGCGAACTCGCAGTGGACATCTGGGTCGACGAGCCCAATCCCCCGGGCTACCGACCACCCGCCTGAGGCAGCCCGCCGGCGACCACCGTGCCGTAACAGAGCACATGCTCTGGTATGGTTCGGTGGTGCCTCGCCCCCGCCTCCACGACCTCGACGCGCTGATGGACGCCGCCGAGTCGCTGGCGGTCGACTCCGGCGCCTCCGCCGTCACGATCCGCGCGATGTCGGAGCGCACCTCGATCTCCAACGGCGCCATCTATCATGCGTTCGGGTCACGAGCGGGCCTCCTCGGACGAGTGTGGGTCCGTGACGCACGTCGGATGCTCACTCTGCAGAACGATGCGGTGACCACGGCACTCGAGCACCGACCCGGACGTGACTCCGCCGTCCGGGCCGTCGTGGCAGCCGCAGACGCACCGGCTGCCTTCCTTGCCGAATCACCCGTCGCAGCACGGTTTCTCATGACGGTCTCGCGGCGAGAGCTGTTGGGCACCGACGACCTGCCCGACGAGGTCGCCGCAGACCTGCGCACCCTCGACGAGACACTGGCCGCACTGCTCGTCCAACTCTCCCGAGCCCTGTGGAACCGCGCCGATCGTGAGAGCGTCGCCGTCGTCAAGGACTGCGTCGTCGGGCTCCCGACAGCACTGTTGCTGCGCGGCACCACATCACCCGACATCGCCGCCCGGGAACGACTTGCCGCCGCCGTCCGCGGCATTCTCGCCCTGCCCCCACCGACCACGGATCACGCCCCGCCCACACGAAAGGCCTCCTCATGACCGCCACCCTCGACCTCCGCGACGGCATCGCCGTCCTCACCCTCGGGGACGACGAGAATCGCTTCTCCCCGGACTGGCTCGACACCGTCGGCGCCCAGCTCGACACGGTCGAAGCCGACGCCCGCGGACTCGTCACCGTCGGCACCGGAAAGTTCTACTCCAACGGACTCGACCTCGACTGGCTCATGGCCAACGGCGAGCGCGCCGACTGGTACGTCGGCCGCGTGCACGCTCTATTCGCCCGCATCCTGACGTTCCCGCTCCCCACCGTCGCCGCCGTCAACGGCCATGCCTTCGGCGCCGGCGCGATGTTCGCTCTGGCGCACGACTTCCGCACCATGCGAGCCGATCGCGGTTACTACTGCTTCCCCGAGGTCGACATCGACATTCCTTTCACCCCGGGCATGGCGGCGCTGATCCAGGCGAAGCTGTCACCGCAGGACGCCGTCGTCGCGATGACCACGGGGCACCGTTACGGCGGCGACGACGCACTGGCCGCGAGACTCGTCGACGCCATCGCCCCCGACGACGAGGTCGTCGGTGCCGCGATCGAGCGGATCACGCCCATTGCCGGCAAGGACCGCGGCACCCTCGGCGCGATCAAGACCACCATGTTCGCGCCGGTCGTCGCGGCTCTGCGCGCGAGCTGAGTTCGACCTCGGCGGCGATCAGCCCGCCCGTCCACCGAAGGCGTAGTCGGCCAGGGGGAATCGGCGGCTGCGCCATGCCGCCTCGGGAGTGGTCGACGCCCGGAACGGCACGTCCCCGTTCGCGGTGAAGTAGTAGCTGTTGGCGCCGGCACACGTCGGATCGGTGAAGACCTGCCACGACCGACGTGCCAGTATCGCGCTCATGTACTGCTCCTGCGCCGCCGAGGTCACCTCGGCGAAGGTGGCCCGGCGTCGACGAGCCTCGGTCAGGACACGCACGATGTGCGCGGCACTGTTCTCGACCAGGGTGAAGAACGAGGCGCCGTTGTATCCGTAGGGGCCGAAGACGGTGAAGAAGTTCGGAAAGCCCGCAGTCGCGACGCCCTGATAGGTGTGGAACCTCTCGGCGTCCCAGTGCTCCGCCAGATCGGTGCCGTCGGCGGAGGTGAGCGGATACGTCGGCAGTGCGTCCCTGTCGGTGACCTTGAATCCGGTGGCGAGGACCAACACGTCGAGCTCGTGCTGCACGCCGTCGCTCGTGCGGATGCCGCCGGGCGTGATCGCCTCGATGGACGTCGTCTGCAGAGAGACGTTGTCCCGGTTGAACGTCGAGAGATACGAGTTGTGGAAACTCGGCCGTTTGCACCCGAGCGCGTAGGTCGGAGTCAGGGCGTCCCGTGTGGCCGGATCGTGTACCTGTGCGGCGATGTACCGACGCGCGGCGACCTGGAGAGCCGCGGTGGCGGGAACCCACTTGTGAAAGTGCGCCAGCACCGGGAACGTCGCCTCGACGAACGCCTGGCTCGCCAGGCGGGCGATCTGCCGGACTCCGGGGACTGTCTCGAGACTCGCCCGTCCCATCCGGCCGAGCGGGAAGTCCGGCTTCGGCAGGCACCAGATGGGCGTGCGTTGAAACACCGTCAGATGGTCCACCTCCGGTGCGATCTCCGGGACCACCTGCACCGCCGTCGCGCCGGTACCGATGATGCCGACCCGCTTACCGGCCAGCGAGACCTCGTGGTTCCACCGGCTGGTGTGCATCGTCGCGCCCTCGAAGGTGTCGATGCCCTCGATGTCGGGGAGCTTGGGCTGGCTCAGCGGCCCGCCCGCGTGGATCAACCAGCGTGCCGTCACGTCGCCGGCGCTGGTCGAGATCGACCACGTCGCGGACGGCGCATCGAACGAGGCCCCGTGTACGCGCGTGCCGAACTGCAGATGAGGCGCCAGGCCGTACTCGTCGACGATCTGCTCGGCGTAGGCACGCAACTCGCGGCCGGGGGCGTAGCTGCGCGACCAGGTGGATCGCTGAGCAAACGAGAACTGGTAGCTGAAGGACGGGATGTCGACCGCCACGCCCGGATAGGTGTTCCACTGCCACGTGCCGCCGGGACCGTCACCGTCGTCGACGATGAGAAGATCGTCGAAACCGGCCTTGCGGAGCGCGATAGCGGTACCCAGGCCGGAGAAGCCTCCGCCGACGATGACGATCTCGTGGTGCCTGCGCGGTGACGTGTCGGGCATGAGGCCCCTTCTGCGACGGTGTGTGGCCGTCGAGGTGCGTCCCTCGTGGCCTCGTGACTCTGCGACGGTACAACCGTGACCCGAATCGGACAGCGAAACGTGCAGCGCACGTACTTCCACCGTCATCACGGGGTCCGACCTCCTAGTGTCTGCACCATGACCGTCGAACGAGTACCGGTGTCGGGCGGACACATCACCGTCGAGACACTCACGGGCAGCTCCGATCCGATCCTCGTGATCCACGGGGTGTCCAGCCAGCGCATGCTGTGGAACTGGCTGCACGCGGAGGCGCCACACCTGACGCTCGTCGCGCCGGACCTCCGCGGCCGCGGTGACAGCGTCGACGTCACGGGCGCGTCGTCGCTCGCCCGTCACGCGGACGATCTGGACGCCGTTCTCGAGGCCCTGGGACTCGACTCCGTGCACGTGTGCGGCATGTCGATGGGTGCATTCGCGGCTGTCGAATTCGCAGCGCGGTTCCCATCCAGAGCGAAGAGTCTCGTTCTCGTCGACGGAGGCGTGCCGGTGGAACCGCCGGCCGGTCTCACCCGAGACACCGTCGCAGCCGTGTTCGAGGACAGGATCGCGCGAACGCGGCAGCGATGGGACGACCTCGACGACTACCTCGACTTCCTGGTGTCGACGTCGTTACCGCTGCTGGACCGTGACGATCCGCTCCTCCGGGAGTACGCCGCTCATGATCTGGCCGACGGTGCGATCCGGCTGTCGACCGATGCGGTCGTCGCGGACGCCACGGACGTCTTCTTCGGCGACTCGCGGTTCCGCGACCTGACGGTGCCGATCCGATTCCTGCACGCGCAGTGGAGCGTCGGGGCAGGGTCTCCGCCGATGTACTCGCCGCAGGACATCGACGCTCTCGAGCTGACGTCCGTCAGAGCACTGGACGGCCTCGATCATGCCGGCACGATCATGACCGCCGTGGGCGCGGCTGCCGTGGGCGAGACGATCGACGACGCACTGCGGGACGGGGTCAGTGACGGGACGCGGTGAACACGTCCACCGGATGCGGCACTCGAAGGCCTCCGTCCGCGCCGGGGACCGACACCGCGTCGAGGTAGGCCCGCACCGGGCCCTGTAGATCGGGAGTCAGCCTGGCCTGCACCGCGAAGTCGAGCACCTCGTCGCTCGCGGACGCCAGATCGACCAGCGCGTGCAGAGTGGCCACGTCGTCGACGACGATCCCGGCGTCGACGAAGGCGTCTCCGACGTCACCGCTGAACCACTGTCGATGACCCTCGAGCGGAGGTGCGAGAACTCCCACCAGCGCGTTCAGCTCGGCCGACGGTGCGACGGCCACCCACAGTTCGCCGCCGGGACGTAGCAGCGCGAGAGCAGCGCGCAGGGTCGCCCCGACATCGGCGACGTAGTACATCGAGTGCACGAACATCACGACGTCGAAGGTCTCGTCGTCCACCGGGGAGTCACCGAACGACGCCACGTGGCCGTCGGCACTCAGCTCGTCGGCACCCAGCGCGGCCATCGTGGCGGTGAAGCGCTCGACACTGCCGATCCACGGATCGATTCCGACGTACCGCACGGGGCGCCCTGGCACCGCCAACACCAGACCGGCGGCGAGACGGACGTCCAGCACGCCGTCACCGCATCCCACGGACAGCACCGAGATCGGTCCGTCCCCCCTGGTACCCAGCCTGCCGGCAAGGTGCTCGGCGATCAGATCGCGCTGATCGGAGAGCAGTTCGAAAGCGGAATGCAGGCGGGCGTAGGAGTCGGGTTCGAGGCCGGCCAGGGCCGGAGCTCCCCGCCGCACGGCGCGCACACCGTCGAGAAGCACTGCGGCGAGCTCGGTGGGCGGTGGCGCAGCTATGTTGGACATCAGATACGAGTCAATCACGACGCCTCATCCGGTGTGTTGCGGTCGGCTCCTTTCAGGAGGAGTGACATGAGCAGCGGAGACACAGCAGAGCGCAGCCTCGAGCACTGGAGCGAAGCCGGTCGCACGGGCATGGAGGCGTTCTACGCTCTCGCGACCGAGGACTACCGGCAGCTGGCGTTGGCCGCCGACTGGCCGACGCTCCTCGGCGACCGCGCGCACGAGGGCTGGTCGCTGCTCGACGTGGCGTGCGGCAGCGGAAAGTTCCCCACCGCGCTGCGCCGCTACACAGACCTGTCGGCGGTTCCCGAGCTGGCCTACGACCTACTCGACCCGTCCGCGTTCTCCGTCGCCGAGGCACGCGGCGCGCTCGGCGCGCCGTTCGCGGCCCGGCATGACCTGGTGATGACCCTGCAGGACCTCCCCGCGGATCACGCCGGCTACGACGTCGTCTGGGCCACCCACGCTCTCTACGCACTGCCGCCGGACGAATTGGACGCTGCAGCAGAACGATTCGTGGCCGCACTGGCTCCCGGAGGCCTGGGCCTGATCGCACAGGCCACGGCGGCCTCGCACTACCTCGCGTTCTACGACGCCTTCCGCGCCGGGGTGCGCGAGGCGACGCCATACACGACCGCCGAGCAGGTGCGCGACGCACTGACACGAGCCGGCGCGGACGTACGCGATCAGCGCGTCACCTACACGACCGGTACCTCCGACCGTGGCATCGCCGAAGGTTTTCTCCAGCGCTGCGCGTTCGACGACTCGGTGTCGCTGGAGGAGATGGAAGCCGCTCCGGTGCTGGGCGAGTACCTGGCCTCCTGCCGCGACGCGTCCGGTTCCTACACCTTCTCGCACGAGGCGGCGCTGCTGTGGCTCTGAACGACTCGACCACCAATGATCGCCTGCCCGAACAGAACCGGGACGGCGGTATCGATCAGGACTGGGCAGGCGACGATCAGGACTGGTGGGACTGGTACGTCACCCTGGCCGCGAACGATGCGGCGCCCGCCGAACTGGTCGAGGGTCCCGGCCTGCCCGATGTCGAGGCCGCCACGGACGAGCAGATCGAGCGCGAGCTGGCCGAGCCCTACGCCCTCGATCCCGCTTCCGTCGAGGCCTTCGCACGGCAGGCTTTCGTGCGACTGCCCGCAGTGCTGTCGCCGGCGGTGGTGCGCCGCCTCGCCGAGCGACTCGAGGAGTTGCTGCGCGCGGAGCACGGTGACGACGTCGCCGGGCGATTCACCGCGCTCGAGCAGATGTGGCTCCACGACGACCTGATGCGCACCGTGGCGCTCTCGCCCCGCATCGGCGGTCTGGCTGCGGCACTGCTCGACGTGCCCGGAGTTCGCCTGTACCACGACAATGCGCTGTCCAAAGAGCCCGGCTGCGGGCGCACGCCGTGGCATCACGACGCCGAACACTTCCCCCTGCAGACCACCGACGCCGTCACCGCGTGGATGCCGATGTCGGCCATCCCGGGCCGGATGGGTCCGCTGTCCTTCGCCCGCGGCCGGGACGTGTTGGACGAGGTCGCCGATCTGGAGTTCGACAAGGTCGGCACGTCGTACGACGAGGCCGTCACCCAACGCTTCCTCCAGCGCGACGTCGCGGTGGAAGCGGAGCCGTTCGCGGTGGGAGACGTGTCGTTCCATTCCGCGCTGTGCTTCCACACCGCGGGCCCGAACCGGACGACGCAGCCGCGTCGAGCACTCGCCACCACGTACTTCGCCGACGGCACCCGTGTCGTGGAATCGCCGACCCTGATCAGCGGCACGTGGCGCGAGTTCCTCCCCGGCATCGAGCCCGGCGGACTCGCGGAGTCCGAGCTCAACCCGGTGGTGGGTCGCCGGGACTGAGTCGGCCGGCGGCAGCGGCCGTCGTCAGCGGTACGTGCGCACCATTCCCTGAATCGGATCGAACGACGGCGGCACATCGAGATCGACCTGCGTCGTCTGGGTCTGCACTCCGTCGTCTGTCGGTGACACCGTCTGCGGCAGAACGCGCCAGTGGGCGCGTGGGTCGTCCGGCTGCTCGTGGTCGGTACTCATCGCTGCCTCCGTGTGTCACCGCGGTAGTTTGGTCGCCGTGCAGTGGCGACAGTACGACCCTCGGGCGAGCGCCGCCGCCGGAACGGGCGCCTTCACAGCGTGTCTCGCGGTGATGTCCACCCCGCCCACCGATCTGATGGTGGCAGAGCGCGACTCTCCTGTCAGCTCTGTGTTCCTCAGTCCCGCGTGGGCCGGCGTCGTCGCAGTCGTGGTGGTATTGACGGCTGTCCGTGTGGCGTTCACTCACTCGCGGCGGGGCTTGATCACCGGTGTCGGCGCGGCGGGCACCGCCGTCCTGGCAACGCCGGCGGCGGTCGACATCTCCACGGCGTGGTCCGTGACTGTGGCCGGTGTCGGATCCGGACTGATCCTCGTCACGGCGGTGACACTGGCCCACACCAGTCGCACCGCATTCGTCGCTCTGGCTCTCGGAGCCGCATCGGCCTACCGCTTCTCCCCACTCGTTGCGCAGCAGTATCCGGACCACTTCCGATGGTCGGTGAGTCTGCCGGGCGACGCATTCTTCCCCGAGCCGGTCGTGCCGATCCCGGTGCTCGTGGTGACCGCAGTGCTACTCGCGAGCACGATCTCGATGCCGCACGTCGTGACCCGTGGTCCCCGAACTGTGCACTGGCGCATGGCCGCTGCGGTCGGTCTGCTGTGGGTCGTGTACGCGCTCCTCGGTGACTACAGTGTGTCCGTCGGTCAGTGGACAGTGGCCGCGGCAGCGACGGTCGTCGTGATCGTCGGGGCAGCCATCGGTTCCGCGGACAGCGGTGCATTCTTGTGCGCAGGGCTTGCCGTGGCCTGCACCTTCGTCGGAGGAATGGTGTGGAACGCGTGGTGGCTCGTTCTCCTCGCGATCGCCGGCTTCACCGTCGGCGCCCTCGCAGCGCGGTGGGCACCCTCCACTCCGGTGGGCTGCTGCATCCTCGCGCTCGTCTGCGCGTCGGCTCTGTTCCCGTACGGCCTCGTGTCCACCGTCGGGTATGCCGTGGTCCTGCCTGCTGCCATCGTCTATTCGCTACTGTCGTCCCGACCGTCCGATCCGACGATCACTTCCGTGGGCCTGCTGATCCCGACCATGCTCGCCGTCGTCACACTGTCCGCTCCGCCGGACCGTCCGTACGAGTTCGGATGGACGGGTAGTGCCGACCGGATTCTCGTTCTCGAACCCGGGACCGTGGGTTCCCGCTCGGTACTCGCGGTCGTGGTGGCCATGTTCGCGGCCGTCGTCGCAGCGGGCGTTGCAGCACGTGTCGACCGTCGGAACCACAAGCAGCAGAGCCCCTCCTGAGTCGTAGCGGTCGTGGACTTCCGACCCCGGTGGACGGGGGCGACAGTCCACAATCGATGACCCGTTCGGCATCCACGGTCGATCGGTGACACTCGAACGCCCATCAGCGGACCACCCGCCCCGCCTCGAGCTTCACGACCCGATCGGCCATGTCGATCACGAGCGAATCGTGAGACACGCAGGCGACTGCCACGCCGCGCCGGGCTTCAGCCCTCATGACGTCCCGAATGCGATCCCCGCTCGTCGCGTCCAGACCCGTCGTGGGTTCGTCGAGAAGCAGAAGATCAGCGCGACGCGCAAGGCCCTGCGCGAGCAACGCCCGCTGTCTCTGACCGCCTGACAACGCGGAGAAGGGCCTGTCTGCGAGCTCGCTGATACCGAGGCGATCGAGCGCGTCGTCGACGACACGGCGAGACTCGGCATCGAGACGGTGCCACGCCCGCCTCCCGCCCCAGACGCCGACTGTCGCGACGTCCCGCACCGTCACCGGCAGTCGGTCCGGGACCGCCGCGCGCTGTGGAACGAATCCTAGTGCCCGCGTCGCGACTCGGGTGCCGGACGTCAGCGCACGCGTTCCCGCGATCATCTCCAGCAGTGTGGATTTGCCGGCACCGTTCGGACCTGCGATCGCCGTCACCTCTCCCGCGACGACATCGAGGTCGACCCCGTCGATGGCCACGTGTTTGTCGAACTCCACACGGGCACTGCGCAGCCGAGCAGCGAGTCGGGTCGTGTCGATCTGGCTCATGGACTCACCTTACCGACTTTGAAAACCATTATTATTATCGCTACGATCCCAAGCGTGACAATTCAGGCGCTCGTCGAGCCCTTCTCGCTCGCCTTCGTGCAACGCGCCCTCGTCGGGGGCGCACTCGTGGCGGTGCTGTGCGGGGTCGTCGGTACGTGGGTCGTCATCCGAGGCATGGCTTTTCTGGGAGAAGCCCTCGCGCACGGGATGTTGCCCGGGGTCGCCCTGGCGACGGTCCTGGGGGCGCCCGCGCTGGTGGGCGGCGCGCTCAGCGCGGTCGTGATGAGCCTCGGCATCGCTGCGCTCCAGCGTCGCGGATCCCTCTCCTACGACACGAGCATCGGCATGCTGTTCGTCTCGATGCTGGCACTGGGAGTCATCATCATCTCCCATTCGGGAAGCTTCGCCACCGATGCCACGTCCATCCTGTTCGGAGACATCCTGGCCATCACGTCCGTGGACATCGCACTCCTGGCCGTCGCTGTGGTGGTCGGCATGACGGTGGCCGCGGGCTTCCACCGCTCGTTGGTGGCGCTCGCGCTGGATCCCCGCATCGCGTCGGTACTGGGCCTTGCTCCCCGCGCGGCACAGGCTGCTCTGGTCGCCCTGGTGACGCTTGCTGTCGTGGCCTCCTACCAGGCTGTCGGCTCGCTTCTGGTCGTCGGACTCCTGCTCGCACCTGCCGTCGCCGCCGGGCAGTGGACCACTCGGATACCGACTCGAATGGTGGCGGCCGCCTCGATCGGTGTGCTGTCGGTGTTCGTCGGTCTGCTCATCTCGTGGCACGCGGCCACGGCGGCCGGCGCCACGGTCGCCGCGACGGCGATCGCGCTGTCGGGCCTGTCGGTGGCGGCAAGGGCGGCGACCGCGTCGATCGGACGCACGACATCAGCGCCGGCGCTCTCCGTCTGACACCGGCCGACCCGATCCACCCGAAAGGACACTGTGCGACAACACATCACGACCACCGCTCTCGCCCTCGTCGTCGGCCTGACCGCGTGCTCCACCGAGCAGGCTCCGACGATCCCCGCCGACGAGGTACCCGCCGAAGGCCACGGAGCGATCGCCGACGCCGCGGAACTCGCCGAGCCACGACTCGGCCTCACGACCATCGATCCCACCGGCTCGATCTCGCACCTGGACCTACTGGACGAATCGGTGTCCGACCTCGGCACCATCGGTGCACCCGAGGCGATGAGCACCGACGGACGCTACCTGTTCGCCGGGACGGACGCGGGAATCGAGATCGTGGACAGTGGCGTCTGGACCTGGGACCACGTCGACCACTTCCACTACTACCGCGCCGAACCCCGGCTCCTCGGCACCGTCGAGGGCGCCGGCGACGCGACCGTGGCCACGTCGAATCAATCCACCTCGGGCGGAACCGGGCTCTACTTCCCCGACTCCGGCGACGCCGTCCTGCTCGACACCGCGGCGTTGTCGAAGGGCGAGATCTCCGAGTCGTTCCGGCTGCAGAACCCGCCGGGAGACGGCATGGTCGTGCCCGTCGGATCGTTCGCCCTCGTCACCGACGGGGTCGGCCCCTCACGGACAGTCGTCGGACACACCTCGGACGGAAAGCGCACCGGTCTCGTCGAGTCGTGCCCCGACGCCGCCGGCACCATCACCACGCGTGTCGGCACCGTGATCGGCTGCTCCGACGGCGCGCTGCTCGCGTCCGCCACCGGAGACGAACTCACAGTGGAAAAGATTTCGTACCCGACTGACGTGTCCGCCCCTCCCGCAACGTCGTTCGACAATCGCGAGGGCCGCCCCACCGTCGCCGGCCTCGCCGGCGATCAGGGCATCTGGTTACTCGACACCCGCCAGAGGTCGTGGACGCTCCTTCCCGCTCCCACTCGCTTGACGCATGTGTCGGCGGTCGACGACAGCGACGACCATCTTCTCAGCCTCTCGGCCGACGGCCGCGTGTTCGTGCTGGACGGAGCCGACGGTTCGGTCGTTGCCGAGACGGGCGCGCTCGTCGCCGCATCACAGGCCGCCGGTGAGACACCCACTCTGATCGCCGACCAGCAGCGCGCCTACCTCAGCGCGCCCACCGAACGGAAGCTGTACGAGATCGACTACGCCGACGACGCCCGCGTCTCCCGCACGTTCGAGACCGCGTCCGAACCGGCCTTCACGGCCGAGACGGGACGCTGATGATGCGAGGACACCGGACGGGCAGTCTCCTGGCCGCGGTGGCAGTGGCTGTGGTGGCCCTTCTCGCTGGATGTTCGGCGACAGCCGATGACCGTCCGGTGGTCATGGTCTCCACGAACATCCTCGGCGACGTCGTCGAGGAACTCGTCGGCGACGAGGCAGAGGTCGTGACGCTGATGAAGCCGAACGCCGACCCACACTCGTTCGAGATCTCCGCGCAGGAGGGCGCGCGTCTACGCTCGGCGGACCTCGTCGTCTCGAACGGGCTGGGATTGGAGGAGGGACTACAGCAGCATCTCGACGCCGCAGCCGCAGAGAAGGTTCCGACGTTCGTCGCCGGGGACGTCATCGACGTGCTCGACTACCGGGAGGGCGACGCGGCGGGCAGCCCGGACTCCCACTTCTGGACCGATCCTGCCCGCATGATCGCCGTCGTCGATGCCTTGGAACCGGTGCTCGGCGATCTCGACGGAGTGGAATCCGGCCACCATGTCGACACGAGCGGCCGAGTACCGCGGACAGCTACAGAGTCTCGACGAGGAGATGTCCGCCTTGTTCGCCGCGATCCCCGACGAACGGCGTGCGCTCGTCACCAACCACCATGTCTTCGGTTACCTCGCTGACCGTTTCGACTTCGAGGTCGTCGGGGCGGTCATTCCCGGCGGCACCACCCTCGCCGCACCGTCGGCGTCCGACCTGTCCGATCTCGTCGATGCCGTCGACTCCACCGGTGTCCGCACCGTCTTCGCAGAATCGTCCTCGCCCGACCGACTCGTTCAGGCACTCGCCAGTGAAGCCGACATCAGCGTGGACGTCGTGCAGTTGTTCACCGAGTCGCTCACCGGTCCTGACGGCGGCGCCCCCGACTATCTGACGATGATGCGCGTCAACACCGAACGCATCGCCGCCGGCCTCTCCCCCTGATCGGTATCGTTCCCACACAGAAAAGGATTCACATGCGTCTCAATCACTTCCGGCGCTGGCAGGCTCCACTGTGCTCGCGCTCGGCGCGGTCGTCACTCTCGCGGCGTGCTCCTCCGGAACCACCACGACCGCCGCCGACTCCACCACGAGCACCACCGCAGCGATGCAGGCCGGCCCTCGTGTCGCGGTCTCCTACGACGGCGGCGTACAGGTGCTGGACGCCGCCACCCTCGAGACCGTCGCGGACTTCGACTCCGAGGACTACACACGCCTCAACCTCGCCGGCGACGGGCGCAACGTCATGGTGACCACGAGCAAGGGCTTCCAAGTACTCGACACCGCCGCGGGCACCACGGACGCACCACAGCTCACGGACACGGTCTTCGAGGCGGAGAAGGCGGGCCATGTCGTCCGGCACGGCGGCAAGACGATCTTGTACGCCGACGGTACCAGCGACACCACGATCTTCGACACGGCAGCACTGGAGTCGAGCGACGGTCTCCCCGAGGTGGAGAGCATTCCCGGTGTGGAGGCGCATCACGGAGTCTCGGTCGTTCTCGAGGACGGCACGTTCCTCACCACCGTTGGTAATGCCAACGGACGCACCGGTATCGAGGTGCGCGATGCCGCCGGTGCGGTCATCGCGCGCAACGATCAGTGCCCCGGCGTCCACGGCGAGGGAACGGCACAGAACGAGATCGTCGTATTCGGCTGCGAGAACGGTGTCCTGGTCTACGACAAGGGCGAGATCACCAAGCTCGACGCTCCGGACCAGCCCTACGGGCGTACGGGCAACGCGTACGTCAGCGAGACCAGTCCCTTGGTCGTCGGCGACTACAAGAACGACGCAGACGCGGAAGGCTCACTGCTGCAGGCGGTCACCGTCATCGACACCGTGGCGAAGACGCTGGACGTCGTCCAGATGCCCGACGGTGCCGAGTACACCTGGCGCGGGGTCTCCCGTGGACCCGACGACAAGGCCTACATCATCGGAACCGACGGCGCCCTGCACGTCTTCGATCCCGAGACGCGCGAGTTCACCGCTTCCTACCCTGTCATCGGTGAGTGGGAAGGCCCCAGCGAGTACCAGGACGCACACCCCGGCATCTCCATCACCGGCGACACCGCCTACGTCACCGAACCGGACACCGACAGCATCCACGCCGTGGATCTGACCACCGGTGACGTCACCGTCAGCAGCGAACTCGACGTCACTCCGAACGAGTTCGTGGCCGTCACCGACTGATCCTGTCGTCACCAGGGGCGCGGTGTCAGCCGCGCCCCTGGCTGGTCGCGTGCGTCAATCCGCGACCAACCGCGCTGATCGGAAGTGTCGACCCACTCCACGCTCGCGTTGCCTGCTGATGACGTAGGAGCCGGGCGCAATTCCTGTCGCACCGTGTTCGGGATGAATCAGGTACGCCGTGACCTCGGTGTCGAGGATGCCCAACGCAAGGCCGTTCGGATCGAACACCGGAGTGGACCACATGCAATGGCCTTCCTCGCAGACGAGGCTGTGAGGGTTGCCGCCGGCGGCGCTGCGAAGCAGTTCGACGCCGGTGAGGGGCACGTCGTCGGCCCGCGTGCCCCGAACTGCCTGCACGTGGAGGATCATCGGACGCGGCACGACGATCAGGTCGCCCTGAGCTTGAAGCCCGTCGACGACGGGTATCGACACGTCTCGATCGAGATAGTCGAAGACGTCGAGGCCGGTCAGGGCCGTGAGTGTGGACAGAGTCATGGTCGTGGTCATCGAAGTCACCTCGGGTCGGCGGGATGTGGTCACGTGCGGCGCACGAGACGGGAGTAGTCGTCGCCGGTGATGCCGTAGGTCCATCCGGCGGCGTCGAGTGCGGACGTCATACCGTTCGGAACCGGCAACCCGTAGCGTCGCCGCCGACCGTCCCGCTCGACAGAACCGTTGACCACGAGCAGAATTCGGCCGTCGTCCACCCAGCTGGTCGGCGTGGCGTAGAGCGACAGCGGGGCGCCGGCATTTCCCGGATCGTCCGTCCGGTCGACGAGTTCGAGTCCGGCCTCGTCGATGTAGACGTCCCACCCGATGCGCTCTATGGCGCACCGTCGTACCTCGATGTTCCGTTCGCGTGCGATGCGCTCGACGGTGGGTTCGGTGATCACCCACTCGGGAACGATGGTCCCGTGATCGACATGAACGGATCGTCCGTCGGCGAACTGGACTGCGGGCTCGTTCTGTCCGTGCAGTCGCCGTTCGTTGTGCACCGCTCCCGGAAGAGGTTCGGTCTGAAGAATTCCAGGTCGCTCGGACATGACGCAGACACTGTCGAATGCCCACCACCAGCCGGTCGCCCCCGCGAGGGCTGTCTGAGTATCGAGGATGGCGTGATCCGTACCGCGGAAGGCAGAGATGCCCAGTGTGCGATGGATGTCGTAGTACGCGAGCCGGTGCGCTTCCTGCTGCCCGTACCACGCCACGCTTCCCGTCGGTCGCTGAACGAGTGACCGCACGGCGGCCGCCACTCCATCGAACAGGCTCGTGCGCAACGAATCCCACACCGCGATTCGCAGCAACTCGTCGGGGCGCGATCCCCTGCCGCGCGGACTCCGCCAGTGGCTGCGTGCGTGCAGCCCAGAGGGAGCGACTGTCGGAAGGCCATCGTCGCGACACCCCGCCCGTGCGGTTGTCCATACGTTCGCGTGACCGTGAGACGGTCGACGCGATTCGAGCGGCAGCACCGGACGTCAGAGAGTTCGTACCCGACAACTGTTCGGAGACAATCAGTTCGGCGCCAGCCGGTGGGGACGGTACCCACACGAACTCGGGACAACGGAACCCTGCATGCCTGTACAGATCCGCTACGGCGGCCTCGGCGGTCGGCCTGTCGGACGGCAGAGTGGACAGACCCAGCGCGAGCCACGTGTCCCGCAACGTGGGTACGGATGCCATCTGATGAATCGAAGACGATGCGGTTCTTGCCCTGACCGCGAAGGGTGTTGCTGCGGCGCTCACGCGAGGGTGGCGGTGTCCGCCTTTCCGGTTGTCATGTGTCCGAGAATGACACGTCGCGCGACGCAGCGCAAGAGTCGGTGCCGATACCCGTAGCAGGATCGGCACATTCGGCCGAAAGTTCTCCCAGGGGGGCAGCGCACCGGATCTGACACCGTCGAGCGATAGACCATTCGTGCGATGCCACTCATTCGCCTTCGGCGTTGATGCGGCGTCGATACAGGCATACGGTGCCGTCATGGGAAATCCACGCACCGCCGCGATCGGCCTCTACCTACTTGCGGTGATCGTGCGCGTGGCGACCTGGGGAGGCACGTCGGCGGCCGATCGCAGCGACGACGTGGTCCTCCTCCTGCTGGTCGGAGCAGTGGTCGCGGCGATTCTCTCGGTCAGGTCTCGCACGGACACGCCGTGACCCGCCCGTGCGCGGCAGCGGCGAGCACGATCTAGACCGATCAGTTGGTTACAGTGGTGCGATGTCGTGGACGTCGTCGCCCAAGGATTCGGTGCTGGGCCTCGCCGTCCTCCTGTACATCGGAACGGCATTGGTGGTGCCCATCTCGGTCGCCGCAATGTCCGCCCTCGGCGACGCTCCCTACGACGTTGTCCCCGGGTGGTTCGCGATGGGTGTGTTCGCGTTCTGCATCGGTGCGTACACCACGGTCTATGCCGCCTACGGGTTGTACCTGAAGGCGGTGTCGGCGCACAGACGGAGAACAGGGCCAGTCCTGGCGGCGCGCCTGGAGACCGGCGCAGTGGTCCTCGCATGGGTGTCACTCGTTGCGGGATTGACCTCCCTCGCACCGGGCGTCGCCGTCGCGAGCGGCCTTGTCTGCGCTGCGGTGTGTAGTGTCGCCGGCGCCGTCGTTCGTCGACGTGTGTTCGGACAGAGCGAACGCCGTACGTGACGCATCGGTGCGTCCGGGCAGTCCGGCTCTACTGTCCTTCCGACACGGTGGAATTGTCCAGGGCCGCGGCGAAAGCGTTGATCGCTCTCGTGTAGCGCTGAAAGCTCCTGTTGGTGCCGTAGTCAGTAAGAAAACGATCCGGCGAGCATTCGCCGCCGATATGGGACTGACCTACGGATGCTGGCGGACACGCGCTCGAATGATCGTTGCGGCCGACCTTCTCGAGCGGGGGACACACCTCGCCGACACGGCAGCAGTGGGTTACAGCACCAGCAGCGGGATCATCGCTGCCTTCGCCCACGAGTTCGGCGTGGCACCGTGGTCGGGCACCTGCGCGAGGACGACCGGACGGGTCGCGCGGAAATGCTCCTCGCTACCGCCGTCTCCCCGCTGTCTCGTCTGCTCGCCGCTGCCGCCACGGCGACAGTCACGGCAACCCTCGTGTTGCTTCTGGCAGGTGTCGGGCTCGTCACCGGGGCTGCTGCCGTCGGCGGAGACGGCCCCGGTGTCGTCGACGTGCTCGTCGGAGCGGTGTCGCAGCTGCCGGCAACCCTTGCTGTCGCCGCGATCGCCTACGCCGCATACGGATTCGGAGGCCGGTGGATCGCAGTCGGGTGGGCCGCAGTCGTCCTCGACCTGCTGCTGGGGCCGCTCGGTACCCTCATCGGCGCTCCCCAGTGGTTGCGCGACACAGCACCGCACACGCATCTTCCCGCCGACGTCGGCGCGCCGGTTCCACTCACCGCCGCAGTCATCCTCATCGTCGTGGCCACAGCACTTCTGGCCATCGGATCGTGGGCTCTGCGCCGCCGCGACCTCGTGTGAACGCCGGACAGGGCGTCGGCGAGTGCACACCAGCGACACTCCCGATGCCTGACCTCACTGCGCCCCACGGACACGTCGGCACCCCACGACCTGCCCGAGCACGTCGACCACGGCGGCCGCAGCGATCGCCACGAGCAATACCCACACCAGCAGAGCCACGTCCGGCGCCCACCTGCCTGCCACCGACAACCCCGCGCCGGTCGAAGTAGACAGTCCGAACAGGACGGCGACAGCGGCCGCTGTCCCTACCCCGACCGCAACGACCCCGCGCACGACGGCGACTCCTCTGGTCCGCTGGGGCGTCCTGCCCGAGACGATGCGGACCGCGTGAACGCCGATGCCGACCACCAGCGTCGCGATGATCGCAGCGAGCGCTCCGAGCACGGTGGACGCCGAGGAGTCGGGAAGCTCGCTCGTCCGTCCACCCGTCACCGATGTCGTCAGGTTCCGACCGACGGCCGCGAGTCGCTCGGCCTCGATTTCACCGTATCGGTTCGCCGCCACCACGATTGCTGTGTCCAGGGACGGAATCAGAGAGACGTAGGTGTAGTAGCCGGGCACCGCACCCGCATGCCACCAGACATCGTGGCCATCGATCCTCTCGTGGAACAGGCCGTCACCGTAGGTCGAACCCTGAGCCGTCGGCACCTCGCGATACCGGGCTACGCCGCCGTGACGTTCCCGCAGTCGCCACGACGCATAGCGTCCCAGGTCATCGATGGAACCGGCGAGGTAGCCGTATCCCAACCCCGCCGAATCGACACCGACGTCGACCGGGCGGGTGGAACCGAAGAACGGAACGTGTCCCCGCGGAACACTGTCGACGAACAACTGCGGGTCGGTGATGGCGTCACTGCCGGCGGGATCGAGTACGACGCGGCGCACGGCGTCCGCGTAGGAGGACCCTGCCGCCTGCTCGATCACAGCCTGCAGGAGCAGGTAGTTCAGACTCGAGTACCGGAACTCACCACGAGGACCGGCCCCCTTCGGCGCGTCGAGGGCGGTGACGGCGTCTGTCGCGGAACCCCTTCGGGTCCACTCGTCGGTGACGGTGATGTCGTGCGGCAGCCCGCTGGTGTGATGAACGAGGTCGTCGACGGTCACTGCGGGGTCGGAGAGCACTCGGCGAGCCTGCGGGACCACCTCGACGACAGGGCTGGTCGCATCGAGAACACCCTCGCGCCCGAGGCCCCTCGCTGTCGCTGCCGCGAACTGCTTCGACACCGACCCCCAGACGAAAGGGGTCGACCCGTCGATGTCGTGACCGTCCCCGTCGACTCCCACGAATGCCGCAGACCGTGCACCGTCGCTGTCGACGATCCGTGCGGCCATGCCCGGTGCACCGATCTCCGAGGCCCACCGAGTGACGAGGCCCTGCAACGACTCCTCGTCGTGCCCTCGACCGGCCGCCGGGCAGATCGACAGTGCGAGCAGTGTCAGGGCGCCCAGAAACACGGCGACGACTCGTCGTGCCGCGGTCATCGTCGTACTCCCGTCAGCGCTGTGGCCCGGTGCGTGGTGGACCACAACCCGGTCAGCAGCGCTGCTCCCCAGACCGTGAACAGCGGATCCCAGACCACGGCATGCCCGATCATCGCGGTCCGGTCGTACCCGCCGTCGGGCACGATGACGCCGGCGAGCACCGCTGCCGCGGACACCGTCGACACTGCGCCCCACACGGAAAGCACACCGCCCGCGCACCACCCGCACATGCGGACCTGCCGATGACCGTGGCCTCGGACCCGCTCGTTCACCCACGGAAGGACAGCAGCGCCGGCCTTCACGACAGCGACGACACCGAGCGCGAGACCGCTCGCCACCGGTCGGTCGTCGGCCAGGGTCACCGCCCAGTCCCCCACCGAGGCGAGCTGCCATCGACCACCCACCGCCCAGTACGCGCTCGCGGCCGCATGCAGCAGCCCGGCTGCCGCAGCGAGGAGAAAGGCCACCGCCGCAGGCATTCTCATGCGTGTCGTTCCCGAGGGTGTCTGCACACGATCGACACTAGGAACGTTCCGCTCGCCCGAACATCCGGGAACACCCCGACCCCACCCTGAGACAGACGAGGTCTCGACCGACGAGGGACACCAGGAATGCCGTCTCGGAACCATCCCACCCGCACCAGTCGATCAGCTCAGCACCACGAGTTGCCGGGTCGCCCGCGTCATCGCCACGTATCGGTCGACGGCGCTGTCCACACCCGGCCCCTCGACGAGGACGACGAGATCGAACTCGAGCCCCTTGACCGACCGTGCGCTCAGAGAACGGATCCGCTCGGTGTCCGGCCGAGCCGGCACACCGATGACGCATGCCACGCCCTCACCGGCCGCGGCCCACTCGTCGAGAATCGCGTCCAGGTCGTCCACTCCGGCCTGGCGAACGCCCACCCCGGTGCTGCGGACCGAACGAGGCACGTTCGCGTCGGGGAGGACCGCTCTGATGACCGGTTCGGCCGCGGCCATGATCTCGGCCGGTGTGCGGTAGTTGACGTCGAGCGTGGACACCGCCACGTCGGTGAATCCGACACGCGCCAGCCGCGCCTCCCAGGATTCCGGGAAACCGCTGTGGGCCTGCGCCCGGTCACCCACCACCGTGAGACTGCCCGACGGGCAGCGGGCACGGACCATCTGCCACTGCGCATCCGTCAGTTCCTGGGCCTCGTCGACGACGACGTGGGAGAACGGACCAGCAAGCCGATCCGGTTCGCCCGTCGAGAACTCGGTCTCGTCCAGCACGTTCTGCAGGTCGTCGCCGCGGAGCATCGACATGACGCGAAGCTCCGAATCGTCGGACTCGACGAGATCGTCGACCACCGCGCGTCGGCGCGCACGCTCGGAGGCGATCGTCAGGGCACGGCGCACGCGCATCGTCGTCGCCCGTGGGTCTCCGAGGCGGCGACGAGCGACGTCCAGAAGAGGGAGATCCGCTGTCGTCCAGGGAGCACCGAGGTCTCTGCGGACCGCGGCCCTGTCGTCCTCGTCCAACCAGGGCGCGCACTGGCGTAGGTATGCCGGCACGGCCCAGAGGTCGGCGACGAGATCGGGAGCATCGATCACCGTCCACGACGACTCGACGCAGTCGCGAAGCTCGTCGATCTCCCGCAGCGACGACGTCAGCTCGGCGTCCGACACGTCGCCGGCGAGGCGGTCGACGACGATGTCGCCCAGCGCCGCCCAGATCTCCTCTCTCGCATCGTTGTGCGGAGTCTCCGCGTCGGGTGCCGCGAAGGCTTCCGCCCAGTCGGTTGCCCGGAGCAGCACTGCACCCCACTCGGTCTCGACGACCATGTCGTTCGCGGGCGGTGTCTCGTAGAAGCGGATCGCGCGATCGATCGTCTCCGTCATCGACGCGGAGCCTTTCACCGCGGCGGCGCGTGGCGAGCTCTCTGCGACTGCATTCCGGCCCTCGGGAACCATCTCGTCGAGCAGGCACACCCGGACACCGTCCTCTCCGAGATCAGGAAGCACGTCGGCGACGTACGACAGGTAGGGCTCGTGCGGTCCGATCACCAGGACCCCGCCGCGGTGGTGCCCGACCTGCGGATCCGCGTACAGAAGGTAGGCCGCACGGTGCAGCGCGACCACGCTCTTTCCCGTTCCGGGGCCGCCGTCCACCACACGCACTCCTCGGGACGGAGCGCGGACGATCGCATCCTGGTCCGCGGCGATGGTGCCCAGCACGTCGCGCATGCGGGACGACCGCGCCGCCCCGAGATCGGCGACGAAGGCCGACCGATCGTCCAATGCCACGGCGCCGTGCAAGATCTCGGCGGTGAACACCTCGTCCCAGAAGTCGCTCACTCGTCCTCCGGTCCACCGGTAGCGACGACACCAGGCAACACCCATCGGACGTGCCGGGGTCGCGGCGAAGAACGGTGCTGCTGCTGGTGAGCGCCAGTCGACGAGCAGTGGATGACCGGCCTCGTCGAGGAGTCCGCGCCGCCCGACGTACACCGGCTCCGTTCCGTCCGCCGGCACGAGTCGCCCGAGACACATGTCCCGCCCGACACGTCGCACTGCGCAAATCTCGGCGGTGAGCCGATGTGTCTCCAGGTCGCGTTCCATCGCGTCCTGGCCGGATCGGCCAGGGGCGGCGCGAGTCCGGGCGAGGCGTCGTTCGAGATCCGCGAGGGACCGACGCAGGGCCGCGTCGATTCTGGCGAGATGTCGATCATCCGCCGCGATCGAGGCGGGGTCGGCCTTGGCTCGGCGGTGCGGGGGCAGGGCGAACACGGTGTCCACAGGTCGGCTCCGATCGGGGAAACGTGCAGTTCATGGCATCGAGCGAGCCATTCTGCGCCGACCGCGGGGGCTTGCCGCAAGCCCCACCGTGCGCTATATCTTGGAGGTGGAAGGGATCGTTCCCGTCAACGCCGATCGTAGCGCGCCTCGGCCAACCGCCTGATCGCCGACGGCCCCACTCCGTGCAGCGCGAACAACACCGCGAGGTCCGCCGGAAGGTCGAGCACCGTGCGATACCCGGCGTCGATCAACGCGCCCGTCGCAGGCCTACCGATGCGGACACCGTCGAACACGGGCCCACGATCGGTCGGCGCGTCGTTCGTCATGCTGCTCACCGCCTTCCGCTCGTCGTCTTTCTCTGCATGGATCCATTCTGACGCTCCCCGGGACGACATAGGCCCGGCTGTCCCCGGAGCTCGCCCGGGCACCTGCTGCAGTATTCGCCCACAGCGCTTTCCCCGGTCCTCACCGATCTCCACGAGTGTCCGAGCCAGGACGATCGGTCACTCGTTCCACGACGCTTCCGGTGCGGATCCGGCGCATACTGTTCGCCATGGCGACCGTGGCAGACCATTTCGTGCAGACCCTGACCGAGAGCGGCGTGACCCACGTCTACGGTCTTCCGGGCGATTCGTTGAACGGCTTCACCGACGCGATCCGCCGGAACGACGGCATGACGTGGCAGCACGTCCGCAACGAGGAGACTGCCGCCTTCGCCGCAGCCGGTGACGCGGCGATCACCGGCGAACTCGCGGTGTGCGCCGGCAGTTGTGGGCCCGGCAATCTCCACCTGATCAACGGGCTGTTCGACGCGCACCGCAGCCGTGTCCCCGTGCTCGCGATCGCGGCGCACATCCCGCGCAGCGAGATCGGATCGCAGTACTTCCAGGAAACTCACCCCCAGAACCTCTTTCAGGAATGCAGTGTCTACTGCGAGCTGGTCAGTGACCCGGAGATGGCGGAACACGTGTTCGCGATGGCGATGCGGGCGGCGATCGAAGAACGCGGTGTCGCAGTGGTCGTCGTCCCGGGCGAAGTGCTGCTGGCGCATGCCGAACAGAGAAAGGCCACCCCGGCCATCCGCGCGACCACGTCCCACGTGCGTCCCGACGATGCCTCGCTCGACGAGGCGGCGTCGATCCTGAACTCGTCCGACAACATCACCATTCTGGCCGGCGCCGGTGTGGCGGGTGCGCATCGACAACTGCTCGAGATCGCCGGCGCGCTGCAGGCTCCTGTCGTGCACGCACTGCGCGGCAAGGAGCACGTCGAATACGACAATCCCTACGACGTGGGGATGACGGGGCTGCTCGGCTTCGCCTCGGGGTACCGCGCGATCTCGCATGCCGACGTTCTTCTCATGCTGGGCACCGACTTTCCGTACCGCAACTTCTATCCCGACGACGCAAAGATCATCCAGGTGGACATCCGCGGCCAGAACCTGGGCCGCAGAGCGACCCTGGACGTCGGCTTGGTGGGTACCGTCGCCGACACCGTGGACGCTCTGCTCCCCCGTGTCCACGCCAAGACGGACAGCAAGCATCTGGACACATCGGTCAAGCACTATCGCAAGACACGCAAGAATCTCGATTCGTTCGCTGTGGACGACCGGCACCGCACACCCATCCGGCCGGAGTATCTGGCGCGCATGGCGAACGAGCTGGCAGACGACGACGCCGTCTTCACCGTCGACGTGGGGTCGCCTGTCGTGTGGGCCGCCCGGTACCTGACGATGAACGGCAAGCGCCGATTGCTCGGGTCGTTCAATCACGGATCGATGGCCTGCGCGCTCCCGTTGGCGATCGGTGCGCAGACCGCTCAGCCCGGAAGGCAGGTGGTGGCCTTCGCCGGCGACGGCGGGTTGACGATGGGCTTCGGTGAGCTGATCACGTTGATGCAGAGCGGTCTGCCGGTCAAGGTCATCATCTTCGACAATTCGTCGTTGAACTTCGTCGAACTCGAGATGAAGGCTGCCGGCATCGTCAACTACGGCACCGACCTGAAGAACCCCGACTTCGCCGCTGTGGCACAGGCTCTGGGGATGTTCGGCCGACGAGTGGAGAAGCCGCAGGATCTGGAGGCGGCTCTGATCGACGCGTTCGCGTACGACGGTCCCGCCGTCATCGACGTCGTCACCGCGGCACAGGAGCTCTCCATTCCTCCCAAGATCACCCTCGAGCAGGCAAAGGGGTTCACGCTGTACGGCATTCGGACGATCCTGTCCGGCCGGGCCGACGAACTCGTGGACCTCGCGGACACCAATGTCCGTCGGCGGATCTTCGACTGAGAGCTTTGCTGGCCGGACTGGCGTGATCCGATGCCACGGTCGTGGTCGACGCGCAACCATGCAGGCGTCGAGTGGTGAAACGTGCGCCCCAACCACGTTCTGCTCTGTGAACGGCGATCAACGGAAACCACGGCCGTCAGGGCTCGACCCGACGTGGCCGACAGACGTCAGGTCACGACGCTGCGCTGACGATCGAGTCGACGACAGAGGCGGGCGCCGACAACGGAGTGAAGCCGTCGCCCAGGATGCGCCGGCACCCGTCGAGTTCGATGTGGACGTCGATCATGACCAACTCGTCCCCGATCGTGGACTGCGTCGAGGTGGTCGCCAGCGATGTCCCGCGTTCACCGCAGGGACCGGCGGGCTCGACGTCGATGAGGGCGGCGTTCCAGTCGAGGGACGGCTCGGATTCGTACCGATCCGCTCCGGTGAACATCAGATCGGGTCCGGCGGTGTCGAAGCGGCAGAACCCGGACGGTGTCAACGTCAGGTCGAGTAGCGACCGAGACCCCGGCACCGGTGTCGAGACGATCGGCGAGCACGAGTAGAAGTAGGTGATACCGGCAGCATCGAGGCGGACGCTGTGTTCGGTGGCCTCTACCTTCGGGAGCTCGAGAACCTCGGCGAGTCCCAGGGTGTTGTCCAGGCCGCAGTCACCACGCGGGTACGACGGTTGTACGGCGCGGCCGTCCACGTCGACGAGCCACATGTCGACCGGCGCCGCAGCGAGCACGGACGCCAGACATTCGGCGTCGAAGATCGAGCGACGTGTGGGCGGCCCGTTCAGCTCCCGCACGGCGCTGCCGAAGTCCCCGGCGTAGCGGCGTTCGACGTAGGTCACGGTCCCGTCGGCCTCGACATGGTCTCCGATACCGATGTCGCACACCACGGCTGCCACCGGCTCGAACCCCTCGGGCACCGTGCCCCGCGCCGGACGGGGAGCGACGCTCTGCTGCGGCGGCGGGGGCGCCAGATAGCCGCCGACGTCCTGTGGCAACGCGCAGACGAAGTGATCGGCCGAACCGATCTCGGCGACCGACCTCGGCTCAGGAGTGGTCAGGACGCCGTAGGACGCGAGAGCAACCGTCACCACCAGAAACAACGCGAGTCCCACATGTCGACCGGTCACGGCCGGAAGCATCCCACCTCGCGCAGTCGCGGTGAGTCTCGCCGAGGACGACTCAGCGGCAGCTGACGAAACGTTTCGAGGACCAGTGGGTCACTGCCAGGCGGGGACGTTGTGACGATGCAGCGAGCGGGTACGGCACTGCAGGCGCAGCGCCGCGATCTCGGGCGCCGACAACGCCTGCGCCACCGTCGGGTCTCCGCTGTCGAGGACACGAGCGAGCCGCTCGTGGAACTGATACCCGGGGACACCGAACGTCACGAGGATTTCCTCGTCAGGACCGCCGCCGTAGGGCAACCACCGACGCGCGAACTCGATCATCCCGCGAAGGCCCTCGGCCTGACTCGTGCTCATCGCACCATCATCGCGGCCGACGAGCCGTCCCACCCGGCGGTGAGCCGAGTCGACACCCGCTGTTCACCGCACCGCCACTCCGACTACCCGCGGAGCGGGCACCCCTCACTCGGCGCAGCCCCACCACGACCCGACCCGAGGAGTCCCCCGTTGTCCTACATCCTCTTCGACACCCTGCTCCCCTACCTCGGTGAGCATACCGCCGCGTACTGGGCTCAGCTGCTGGTGATCACCCCGGTCTGATCGGAACCGTTCACGGCGGCAACCCCATTGGGACAACCGATGATCCACCGTTCGTTCACCAATGCTCGGTACCAATGAACAGGCATTCCTGCCACCACCACTCGACCACGGGAGCTCCCATGATCACCGACCTCGCAAGCTTCGTCGACTTCCTCGGCGCCCTGTCCGACATCTTCGGCGGCAGCGGCGACTTCCTCGACGGACTCAGCTTCTTCAGCTGACACACCCCGGGCCGATCTGATCCGCGCCGCAGCAAGCGCGATCCGATCGGTGAATGGCCGCACCGTGCACGGTCGCCCGCGTTCTGGGCGGCCGTGTATTGCTGTGCGACAGGTGGTGTCAGTGCGGTGCGACGGAGCGCAGTGCCTCTCGTGCGTTGCGCTCGACGAACAGCGGCACGAAGTCGCGCACCGAGCGTCCCTCGAAGCGGGCGTACTCAGCCGCCACGGTCTGTTCGATGTCGTGTCGGCTCACCCCGGGCAGGGCGGCGGTGAGCCGGTCCTGCACCGCCGCGAGATGCTCCGATTCGTTGGTGGTTGTCATCTACTCAGAATCGACCTCGTATCGGGACCGAGTCAACGTTTCGACGATATTGTTCGCAGCAGTAACGATCACTCGGCAATGAGCGCGAACCTCGTGCGCAGGTTCTCCGACTGCCGGGTCACTTCGCGTGCTTTTCGCTCCGAGAATCCGACTGTGCTGCAGTTGCCGTTGCTGCCGCACCCAGACTCGGGCACGCCTCATCCAGCACAGTCCAACCACGTCCGGAGCGCTGCGGCAAACTCGATGGGCCGGCCCGTCTGACCGTACTCACCACCGAGAAACCCCTGGTGTCCGCCGGGGAAGACGACAGCGTCCTGGCCCAACAGCCGGGCGACCGCATACGCTGCGCGACCGGCCATCTCGCCGTCCTCAGGCCCACCGGACTCTTCGCCTACCGCGATGACGATGCGAGTCGACGCTGCCGTCAGACGCTCCACGTCGGGCACGTAATCGACGCCCAGTCCACGCATGTTCGACATCAGCGGATCGGTACGAGAACCGTCGTCCTCGGTCGGGAGTCCGAACTGCGCCGGGCCCGGCGCCGGCCATGCGAGGTACGCGTCGTCGACAGGACCGCGGTGCATCACCAGGCGGATGAACTCGGCCATCGCCGGCCCCGTCCCCGCCGCGTCGTAGGACTCCACCATGTGCGTGCAGGCAGCCGAGATGTGGTTGTGGTCAGCGAGTGCACCACCGGCGGGTGGCTCGTGGGCGACGAGAGTTCGGATCGCGCCCGGCCGGCGTTCGACGCAGACGAGGGCGTTGACCGCGCCGCCGCTCGACGCGAACACGTCGACAGGTCCGGACCCCAGCGCTGTGATCAACGCATCCAGATCGGCGGCGTGCTGCCACGGCGTGACCGCAGCCGTGGGTTCGCCACAGACGCTGCGGCCGGTGTTGCGTGGGTCGTAGGTCACGACCGGTCGATCGATGAAATGCTCACGGAGCGTAGTGAACCCACTCGCATCCATCGGTGAACCGATGAGCAACAGGGGTGTATCCGAGGTCAGTGGACCATGGACGTCGTAGGTGATGGTGGCGCCGGAAACGGCGAGCGTGTGTGTAGTCATGCCGTGTCGACTCGGGTGCGCTGCCGAACTCATCACCGGACAGGCACGCCGTGTCGACGTCACATCGGCACCTCGCCGTCAGACCTGTGGTCCACGGTCTCGAAAAATAGTAGTGAGTAGCATCTGAACCAGAAGGGACTCGAACCCCGGACCCAGTGACTGTCCCCGGCCGAACTCGGTAATCCAGTGGGACCATGAATCCCACCTCAGTAGCGTGGATCAAGAGTCACATGACCATGTGGGACCATCACGGTTCCGATGAGACCGCAATAGCAGTCGGGAATCATTGCTGTCAGTTACCCCGGTCGCACGGGCAACGGCTTTCATGACGAGACGGCGCACAACCTTGTAGGTGAACGACGAGGCGGACGAGGACGCAAGGGCAACCGCGCACACGGGCACCTCACCGAATTTGTGCCGCTGCACACCCTTGAGCTGCGCATTCATCGCTAATCCGAGCTCGTGTACCGTCCCCGCCATGCCGACGCACCATCGATCGGTCGACGGCAATGCCGACCAAGTGGGCCACGACTCGGGAACGGATCCGCACATGCCACTCTCCACCGGACGCGAACGCCAGAACCACATCTACACAGCGGGGGTGGCCGGACGAACACCGACTGTTCCCACGGATTTCCCTGGATTGGAACGGCGTGCACTCACGAAGATGTCCGACCGAGCGCGTGCCTACATTGCGGGTGGGGCCGGCTCCGGCACCACGATGGACAACAACCGCCGCGCTCTCGACCGATGGAACATCGTGCCTCGGGTCCTTCGGGACGTGTCTGCGAGAACCACCGAAAGCGAACTCCTCGGCCTCACGCTTCCGGCACCCGTGTTGTTCGCTCCGGTCGGAGCCGGGGGCGCAGTGCATCGACAGGCAGATCTGTTGATCGGCCAAGCCGCCGCCACACTGGGACTTCCCTACATCTTCTCCAACCAGGGGTCCGTCGCGATGGAGGAGGTCGCTGCCGGCATGGACCGGATCGCGCCCGGGTCCCCGAGGTGGTTCCAACTCTACTGGTCGACCGACGACGACCTGGTCGATTCCCTGCTCACGCGGGCCGAGCGCTCCGGTGCCAGCGCGATCACGGTGACCCTCGACACGACACTGCTGGGATGGCGACCACAGGACCTCAACCTTGGATCGCTACCGTTCTCACGTGGTATCGGCATCAGCCAGTACACCTCGGATGCTCGGTTCCGTTCGATCGTCGCGGAGCGCCTGGCGGCCGGCGCCGAAAAGCCGAATCTCCCCATCACGGGCCCGTCGAGTGCACTGTCCGCGCTGTCCACCCTGTTCTCGATCGCACGGAACGCACCGGGCAGCACCGTGGCCAATCTCCTGTCGCCCGAGCCGCGCACCGCGGTGACGACGTTCACCGACATCTACTCGCGAGAAAGCTTGAACTGGAACGACATCGCCGGACTGCAGGACCGCACGTCCCTGCCGATCGTCTTGAAAGGCGTTCTGCATCCGGACGACGCCCGACGCGCCGTCGATCTCGGCGTCGCCGCAATCGTGGTGTCCAACCACGGGGGACGACAGATCGACGGAGCGATCGGAGCCGCTGACGCTTTGCCGGGGGTCGTCGACGCAGTCGACGGACGCGTGAGGGTGTTGTTCGACTCCGGAATCCGATCAGGGTCGGATGTGTTCAAGGCACTCGCCCTGGGCGCCGACGCCGTGTGCATCGGCAGACCGCACATGTACGGACTCGCTCTGGCCGGTGCCGCCGGTGCCGCCGACGTCGTCGCCAATATCGTTGCCGAATTCGACCTCGTCATGGCACTCGCCGGCCACTGCTCACCCGACAGCATCGATCGAGACTCCCTGTGGCGAGCACCATGACACGATCGAGTGCAGCGCAGTGAGCCACGACGGAGCCGCGGCGCGAACCCTACTTTCCTCGCGAATACAACAGACCCTGGACGGCGAACCGCCGTCCGGCATCCCGGTGTGCCGATCACTCGCAGCTCAGCTCCGATCATCAAGGCGATCGCCCACAGACGGAACAGCAAGACCACCCAAACGCACTGCGAGCAAAGTCGTTCGGGCCGCGGCCGAGTAAATACAGGACGCCACCATGACCACGCCGACACCCTCGGGTACGACCGGACCCCAGCGACGTGCACGGAGACTACGGACCACATCTCGTCTATTGGTCGTCGGCGTCCTCGCCGTCGTCGGCGTTCCTCTCACCGTCCGACAGCGCACTGTCGCAGACAAGCGCGCCCAGGCCCGGCAACGCATCACATGGTGCCTCGAACGCACACCAGTGACAACGGCGACGAGGCCGAACTCGGCCGGGACATCTACGCCACGGTCACCGACTCGGCGCTGACCACCAGGACCGAGGAAGACGTTCTGGTCGCTGTCACCGACCGTGCAGCGGCACGGCGGGCGCTGGTGCCGCCGACCGAAACCGAGGACACTGACAGCCAGAGCAAGCAGCAGGAGGACCCCCGATGACCGCCACCGAGGAACGCAGTGACCGACCGGCCGAGCGGCCCAGGGTGGCTGCTGTCGCGACCCGCGCCTCCATCGCCATCCGCGAGCGAAGCGGACGAGAGGTACCGCAGTGGCTTCGCGACACTGCTGCCGGCCGTCCCACCACGCCACCGCCTGATCTGACCTGACCTTTCAGCGGTGCAGCGGCTGCGTGGAAGGTGAACACCAACTGGCGCAGCAGGCGTAGAACACTTGTCCTTCGCTGTGGCGTTGCTCGGGGAACCGACCGATCAGCGCGCTCAGCCCGAGAAGGGCCGTACGCGGTTCATCCGTCGCTGCGGCGTATCACCGCCGTCTCGATACCACGACCTCGAAGCTGAGAGGCTCGGTCATGGAGTCTTTCTCCCGGCTCGGTAGAGGTAGCTGTGTCTGGCTGTACTGCGCAAAGCGGTGCTCGTCGAACTGGGTTGTGTTCTTGTCCCAGTTGCCGCCCCGGGTGCCAGGTTGCGGGGCGGCATAGCCGTCGAGTGTCAGTAAAGGTCCGGGGTTCGAGTCCCTGTGGGCGCACCACAAAGGGCCCCTGATCAGCAGCCGTGCTGATCAGGGGCGCGGAGAGGTGGGTAGCCCCGGGAACACTTTCTCGCTCGAGATGGTTGACTTGTAAACTAAACCAGGGTCGACGTCGTGGCCCCGACCCAGAGGCTCAGCAATGCATGTAGGTGTGGACAGCTTCGTGTCCTCCGTAACCGACCCGACCGACGGCCGCGTGATCGGCGCTGCCGAGCGTATGGAGCATCTGCTCGAGGAGATCACCCTCGCCGACGGGGTAGGTCTCTACTCGTTCGGGATCGGCGAGCACCACCGCAGCGAGTACTACGATTCCGCTCCGTCGATCATCCTGGCGGCCGCGGCAGCTCGCACGGAAAGGATCCGGCTGGGCAGTGCGGTCAAGGTACTCAGTGCGGACGATCCGGTGCGAGTCTTCCAGGAATTCGCCACCCTGGATCTGATCTCGAAGGGGCGGACGGATCTGGTCGTGGGCCGCGGCTCGTTCACCGAGTCGTTTCCCTTGTTCGGTCTGGACCTGGCCGACTACGACTCGCTGTTCATCGAGAAGCTCGAGCTGCTGCTGCAGATCCGGGACAACGTCGAGGTGACGTGGTCGGGCAAGCACCGGCCGGCGCTGACGCGGCAGAGCATCTATCCGCGTCCGATGCAGGATCCTCTGCCGATCTGGGTGGGTGTCGGCGGCAGTCCCGAATCATTCGCTCGCGCAGGTCTGTTGGGGTTGCCGCTGATGATCGCGATCATCGGCGGTGAGCCGCGCCAGTTCGCGCCGCTCGTCGATCTGTACCGCCGCGCGGGTGCGCAGGCAGGTCATGCGCCGGAGAAATTGAAGGTGGGCCTGCACGTGTTCGGGTTCGTCGCGGAGAGCACGCAGGCGGCGGCCGACACCATCTACCCCGGGTGGAACGAGATGTTCACGAAGATCTCGCGGGAGCGAGGATTCGCGCGACCGACCCGAGCGCAGTTCGATGCCACGTCCGGACCTAACGGTGCCTTTTTCATGGGTGACCCGCAGACGGTGGCCGACAAGATCGCGCGAGTGGGCGAACAGCTCGGCGGTGTGGATCGGCTGTCCCTGCAGATGACCAATCCCCGCTTGGCTCACAGTGATCTGCTCCGCGGCATTGAGCTACTGGGAACGGAGGTCGCACCGCTGGTGGCCGATCTCTGAGCGTGGGCTTGATCGTCACGAGCTGCCCAACCGTCGCACGGCAGGTTGGGCATCTACGGCACCCGAGTGGTCCCGACTTCGGTCGCCATTGAGCACCTGGGAACACCTGTGCGTACCGGTGTACACCGCCCGTCACCGTTCCCACTCCCTCCTCGCGCACTGCCGCCGGACGCGCCCCTCTCCCAGCGGCATTCGCCGTTCTGGCTGTCGCTGCCGTGTCGTGTTCCTCGGACACCGCCGCGCAGCAGTCCCCCGTCGGGGGTACCGAGGCTGCACCTCGTCTGCATGGCTCGCCTCGTTCCTCGGTGCCCATTCCTGGCTTCTGTCCCACTTCCCCGAGCAGGCACAGGCCGACGTCTGGTCCGACGGACCCGATGTCAGCATCGGCGGAATCTTCGCTCCGATGGGCAAGGCGAAAGCCGTCGACGGAGGCTACGTGCTCGACGGCCGTTGGCCGTGGAGCAGCGGCATCATCCACGACGAGTGGACCATCCTGGGGGCCTTCATCGAAGGCCAGACACCGCCCAAGCTCCACATGTTCCTGATCGCCCCGGGCGATTTCACGTGGGAGGACACGTGGCACAACGTCGGCCTGTCCGCGTCCGGCAGCCACGACACCGTCGTCGAGAATGCGTTCGTTCCCACCCACCGGGTCATGCCGTTCGAGTGGGCCCGTGACGGCGTCGGACCGGGCGTCGAGTCCCTCGGAAGCTCGCTGTACCAGGTTCCCCTGGCCCCCGGCTTCTCGTACAACGCCGCGTACGTCGCACTCGGCGCGGCCCGCGGCGCCTACGAGTACCTCCGGGAATGGACCAAGTCCCGCGCCTCCAGCGTGACCGGCGCCGGGGTTGCCGAGCATCCCTCCACACAGGCGGAACTCACGGAGACCGCAGTCGAACTCGACTCCGCTCAGCTGCTGCTCGAGCGCACCGGCCGTCGAATTTTGAATCCCGCCGCTCTGGATCTGAAGACGCGCGTCGAGTGCCGACGGGACAACGTCTACTCGGTCAAGGTGATCCTCTCTGCCCTCGATCGAATGCAGCGCATGGCCGGGGCGCGCGGAATGTACGTGAGCAACCCGATCCAGCGAGCATGGCGAGACGCCCATGCCATCGCCACCCATGTCGTCTTCAACTTCCAGACCGTCGGCGAGTTCTACGGTGCCTCGAACTCGGCCTGGAGCCGCCCGCACGTGACCCCTACTTCTGAGCCGACCACCTACACCGTCCATCCGATGAGAGAGGGAACTGAATGTCCACCCCCCCCAGTCACATACGAGAAGGCTGCGACACCCACCGACCTGGTGCGCATCTTCTCGCAGTACCTCAATGCAGGCGACGTCGAAGGATTGATGTCGATGTACGACGACGATGCCACGTTCTCACCGGAGTGCGGGACTGTGGCACGAGGAACAGACGAGATCAGGGCAGTGGTGACCGCCATGGTCGATCCGCCACCGAGCGTGAAGTCGACTGTCACGTGGGTCCAACAGGTAGGTGACCACGCCCTCGTTCTCAACGACTACACGATCACCGCGGTGGGGCCGGACGGAACCTCGGCCGAGACGACGGGACGAAGCGCAGACGTGGCCCACCGCGGATCCGACGGCGGATGGCGGTTCTTCATCGACTGCGTCTGGGCCGGTTCCTGACAGCGCATCCCCGCGGATTGTCACGAACGCCCCCTTCGGCCGGTCCTGAGTCACGTCACGACGTAGTGCGAGATGCGTCCGTCGCGTAATCGAGGGATGCCGCAGCGCCGCGCGTCTTCGTGGCGTACCAGTTCAGGCATTCCATCGGCGTTGTAGAGAACAACGGAATGCCACGGTGTGGTCCACGCATCAGCATGGTCGAGCAGTCGAATCCCCAGCTTGTCCGCTCCGCGCGGTTGCGGGTGAATCGACAGACGCACGTGATTCGGGAAGTGCGCGGCGATCACCCGACCCCACCCCTGACTTCGCGACACGACGTGTCGCGCCGCGATCTTCGCTCGGCGATGTCGGTACGACCTGGTGTGGCCGTCACCGCTCGGAGCGTCCTCGGTCAAGAACTTGATCACCCCTCTGAGTTGCCGCGCGGCTGCCTCGTCGTGTCGGGCGCGTGCTCGAACTTCCTCGGGTCCGTCACACCAGGCGGTGTCGAGCAGTGTTCGTTTGTCCTCGAAGGTGCGACCCGGCCAGAGTGCGCCGAGATCGAACCATTCGAGATGGCCGAGGCGCTGGACGTCGAGGAGTGCACGCAGGGCGGTGCCGTACTCGGTGATGGCGCCGTCCTCCACACCGATGTGGTCGGCGAAGACGTGGCCGTCCGAGCAGATGGTCAGTGTCGCCCCCGGTTCGTAGATTTCGCCGATGCGCCGACACAGATCGTCGAGCTCCATCAGGGCGAGACGTTCTCCTTCGTCGGGCAGAACTCCACACACCTTGTCCGGACTCGGCGACTTACAGGGAAAGGCGGGCAGCGTCATCCGAATGGGACGCTGCTGCAGAACGTGAGCCATGATCTGCGCGAACTGCGTCGACGCCTCGAGCGCTGCCGGAACCGCGCTCGGTGCCTCGCCGGGCACCGCGCGGCGGCGACCGAGAAGTATCTCGAGAATGTTCTCCGCCATCGTCACGTCGTCTCTCAGGTGACGGGGAAGCGTGACGGTCATGCGCTGGCGCTCCGTCGGTACGAGTAGTACACCGGCAGTGCGGCGACAGCCCGGGTGATCGGTGAACTCGACCAGTCGAGGTCGTCTCTATGGTCGTAACCAGGCCTGAGCCCGTCCAGGCGAATGATCAATGCTGTCAACGCTTCCTGCAGCTCGACGCGCGCCAGACCCGCTGCCGGGCACGCATGACGCCCGTATCCGAATGCGAGGTGCGGATTCGGCGATCGGTCGATGCGCACGTCGTGAGGACACTCGAAGACCTCGGGGTCCCGATTGGCCGCTCCCAGAGCCACGATGACCGAGTCACCGGCCGGCACCGCCACACCGTCGATGTGATCGTCCGCCTCGAGGAACCTCCACGTCGTCAGATTGAAGGCCGAATCGTGGCGGAGCAGCTCTTCGACGGCGGACGGTACGAGGTCGGGGTGGTTCCGAAGCTGCTGGAGAACGGCCGGGCGTTCGAGTACTCCGACGAGGGCCAGTTCGAGTTGTGCGGCCACCGGATCCTGGCCGGCGGCGAACAGTTGAAAGATCATCGAGTCTCGTTCCTGCACAGTGATGATCGCTGCGTCGGCGGCGCGAACGATGTCGCCGAGCACGGTCTCGTCACGGGCCTCGCGTACCACGTCGTCGATGTAGTCCTGCAGTTCCACGAGGTTGTTCTCGTAGCGCTCTCGTCGCGGGTGTCCTGGCGGAACCGGAGCGACGACGGTCCGCCACTCGGGCTCGAATCGGTCCCGCAGATGATCCGGTAGCCCGATCGCGCGAGCGAGGGCGAGCATCGGCAGCGCCTCGGCGACGGCAGCGACCAGATCCACCGATCGATCGTCGGCCGTCGCCGGCATCGCGTCGATCAGAGCATCGATGTCGGCTCTGATCGCATCGCGGTGGGCTTCGGATCGGCGTGCCGAGAGGTGGTCTGTGACCAGTGATCGCATCCGTGTGTGGTGCGGTTCGTCCCTGTGGAGCAAGTGCTTCTGCAGCCGGGATCGTTGCGGCTCGGGCATGATCGACGCCTTGGCCAGGAACTCGGAGTTCGCTCTGACGTGGTCCTTCCCCAGTCGTTGGTCCGTCAGCGCACGTCGTGCAGCGGCGTGTCCGGTGATCAGCCAGGCGTCGAGCGCCGGGAAGGAGACCGCGTGCACGGTCCCGGACGAGGTCAGGGTTGCGAACAGCGGATACGGGTCGGCGCGGTAGCGAGATCCGTCCAGCAGGGTGCGGTCTGTCATCGGGTGTCCTCTCGTGACGTGGTGCGATGGTGAGTTCGGTGGTGGGCGAGCAGGATGGCGGCGCACGCGGCGACCGCGGCGGCGACGGTGAGAGCGGGATTGGGTACGACGGGCGCCGTCCAGAGCGACGCCGCGACGAGAGGCCCGACGATGAAGCCTGTGGTTCTGGCGAGTTGCATGTGCGATGCCGCGATCGCGGCCCGTGCCGGAGCGACCGAGGACATCACCCACGCCTGCGCAGGGCCTCCGTAGAGCCCCATGCCTACCCCGACCAGCGCCAATCGCCATGCCAGCTCGCCGATGCTCCAGTCGCCGCGGTGCAGGACCATCGCGACGAGTCCGACAGTCACCGCCGCAACCCCGATCACGACGAGTCGAGACGGTCCGATGCGATCGGCGAGCATGCCCGCGACGAGACCGACCGCAGCCATGGCGGCCGCTTGGACGATGATGACCATCGCTGCGTCGGTGGCGGACCCGCCTGCCGTTTGCAGGGCGATCGACACCCCTAGCGGGACCACGGATGCAGCACTCGCGACCAGACCCACAGCCAGCACGATGTGTTTCGTCGGTGTCTCGTCCTCCGGCCGGCCACCGTCGCTCCGCGGCGGTCGGCCACGTGCCCCGGCGAGCGACCCCGGCGGCGTCCGCGCGAAAATCCACCCGGCGGCGACACACGCCGGAATCTTGAGGAGCAGCGCGGACTGCCAACCGAAATTGTCGATGAGCGGACCGGCCAGAACCGGGCCCATCACGATCCCGAGTGACCCGAGTCCTGTGGTCACGCTCAGGGCACGAGCTCGACGCTGCGGGGACACCGCTCCCGTCGACAGCAGCGGCATGCAGACGAACAGAACCGCCGCCGCCGCACCCTGCAGCGTTCGCCACGCCGTGGTCCACACGATGCCGATCTCGTCGCCGGGCGCGAACGCGGCGAGCACTCCGGTGGCGGCGAAGAGAGTCAGTGCGCCGAGGACAGTGCGGCGCGCGTCGTGCGCGGCGAGGAAACGCCCGGCCGGAATCAGGCAGATCGTCAGCATCGCCTGATATCCGATGATGGCGATCTGCGCGACCGTCGTCGTCGTCCCCGTGTGTCGGGCGATCGCCGGCAGTGCGAGATTCAACGCGGACATCTCCATCATCGCCGTGAAGGAGAGAATCCCGGCAGCGACGACGACGATCCAACGGTCACCGCTGCGGACGATCGGGCTCACCGTCACGTCGCTTCGCTCAGATAGTCCACCGAGATCTGGACGCCTCCGGTGAGCGGATGTCTTCCGATTGCCGCACGCACGCCGAACACGTCTCGGAGCAGCGCACCGGTCAGGACCGCCGAGGGCGGACCCGACGCCACGATGGCGCCCTTCGACAACACGTGCACCTCGTCGCACACCGCAGCGGCGACGCCGAGATCGTGCAGCGTGATCAGGCACGTGCAGCCCGTGCGCTCGAGCAGCGCCAGCATCTGTACCTGGTGCGCTAGGTCGAGGTGATTGGTCGGCTCGTCGAGCACGAACACCCCGGCCCCCTGAGCGAAGCATCGAGCCAGCAGCGCTCTCTGCTTCTCCCCACCGGACAACGACTGGAAGGTCCTGGCTGCGAGATCCTCGATCTCCACATCGGCGAGAGCTCGATCGATCACCGCGCGGTCCTCCGACGACTCGCGGCGGAAGCTCGACTGGTGCGGGATCCGGCCGAGGGCGACGACGTCACGTACGGTCGCACCCGGTGCGCCCTCTCGTTCCTGCGGTACCGCGGCGACGAGGCGGGCCGACGCTTCGGTGGACATGGTCGACAGGTCGCGATCACCGACGACGATGCGCCCATGCGTCGGTGACACGTGGCGGTAGACCGTGCGGAGCAGGGTCGACTTGCCGCTGCCGTTGGGTCCGACGATCCCGGTGATGCACCCTGCCCGAGCGAGGACGGAGACATCGGAGACGATGTCGTTGCCGGACAGTCGAACCGACAACTTCTCGATCGACAGCGGCACGGGCGGTGGTCCGGTGTCGGTCATGGGCGGCCGGTCCGTGTCATGAGAAGTACGAGCAGGACCGGGCCTCCGAGCGCGGCGGTGACCACGTTCACGGGCAGTTCCTGATGAACCAGACGCCCTGCGACACGGCACGACAGATCGACGAACACCATCAGCGTCGCCCCGACCAGAGCCGCGGCGGGAAGCAGCCGGCGATGGTCGACGCCGACGACGAAGCGGCACAGGTGAGGGACGAGCAACCCGATGAATCCGATCGCTCCCGACACGGCGACGATGACCCCCGTCATCAGGCTGACGACGACGAACACCTCCCGGCGGACACGGAGCACGGAGATGCCCAGAGAGGACGCGGTCTCGTCGCCGAGCGCGAGAGCATTGAGGTGACGGGCACGGCCGTAGAGCACTGCCGCGCCGAGTGCGACCCCGATGACGGTGACAGGTAGCTGCGACCAGGTGGCCCCGCCGAGCGAGCCCATCAGCCAGAACAGGACACTGCGGGTCTGCGCCTGGTCGTCGGTCTGCAGCACCATGAAACTGGTGATCGCGGTGAGGATCTGGCCGACGGTGACTCCGGTCAGGACGAGTCGGGTGGGCCCGAAGGCTCCGCCGATGCCGCCCGCGGCTCTGGTCACCGACCACACGACCGCGAGGGCGATGAGAGCACCGAGGAACGCCGCGACGGGAAGGACCACCGCGGATCCGATGATGCCGACGAGCGTCCCGACGACGCCACCCCCGAACACCAACACCCACACGGCACCGACGGAGGCTCCCGAGGAGATACCGAGGAGGTACGGATCCGCGAGATCGTTGCGCACCAGCGCCTGCACGGCGACCCCGACCGTCCCCAGACCGGCACCCACGACGACGGCGAGGATGGGGCGTGGAATGCGCACCTGCCACACGATGAGATCGATCGTGCCGGGGGCGAAGGGTGTACCGAGCAGACCTCCTCGAACGGTCGACCACACGGTCGACACGGGAACCGACGTCGATCCGTAGCTCACCGCCAGTGTGAATCCCGCGACGAGCAGGACCGTGGTGGCGCCGGTGAGCAGCGCGGCACCGCGGTCACGAACCATCGACGGCGTTCGCGATGGTCGCCACGGCGGCCGCGTTGGCGATGCCGGGGAGCGTGGTCTCCTCCGCACCCAGGTCGATGAAACTTTGCTCGCGGACGGCGCGAAGGTCACGCGCTCGCGGATCGCTGCGGAGAGTTTCGAGCGCTGCAGCGTACGCGGCGGACTGCTCCGCGGCGGATGCCTTGTTCCTGACAGCGATCTGGATGAAATCAGGGTCGGCGGCGATGACGTCTTCCCAGGACACGGGTCGCATGCTCGTCGCATCGTCGGTGAATGCGTTACGGGCTCCGGCCAATTCGTAGATGGCGTTCGCGATCTGCTTACCGCCGACCGTGGTCATCCCCTGCGTGGTGTGGTCCGGCGAGTAGTAGAACACTGTCGGTCGGTCGTCCCGCGGTGGATGTGCGACGGCGACCTCGGCGATCGTGTCCTTCATGTCGGCCACGAGGTCGGCTGCGGGGGCAGATGCGTCGAGGATCGCGCCGATGCTCTCGATGTCGCGGTAGACGGCGTCCAGGTCCGTGCGGGCACCCTGGAGTGTCGCTGCGCAGGCACTCGACGACAGCACCACGTGTCGCATATCGGCAGCGGTCATCTCCTCCTCGGACAATCCGTCTCCCCCCATCATCTGCATCGATCCGAAGGCGTCGATGTACGCCTGCGCTCCGGTGGTGAGCAGGACCTCCTTGGGAATGCCACCGGTCGACAACACGGGAACCGTCTCCGCGGCCTCGCGGACGTCGTCCGGGAGCGTGGACACTCCGGACGCCCACCCGGTTCCGGCGACACTGTCCGCCCGCCCCAGACGGATCACCAGCTCGAGTGCGGCCAGATTGGCTGTCACCACCGTCGCCGGTGGCCCGTCGAACGTGGTGGGCTCACCGGCACAGTCCGCCACCGTGACGGGGAAGGGCGCGGGCCGGACGGCACCTCCGTCCGCCGTCGGATCGGGTGCGTCCACGGTCCGTGTGCACGCGGACGCCACCAGGGCCACAGCGACGAGCGCCGTCGAGAAGGTACGAGTGTTCATGCCTCGGTAGTCGGCTGTGG
Source organism: Rhodococcus sp. SORGH_AS_0301 (assembly GCF_030818285.1). Classification (NCBI taxonomy): domain Bacteria; kingdom Bacillati; phylum Actinomycetota; class Actinomycetes; order Mycobacteriales; family Nocardiaceae; genus Rhodococcus; species Rhodococcus sp. SORGH_AS_0301. The sequence goes on along the minus strand of NZ_JAUTAC010000002.1, from coordinate 861,784 downwards.
GCGCGGTCGGGTTCCCCTCCGTCGGGAATTCGTCCGGACGAGTGCGGTTGTGGTGCATCGGTTTCGGCTTCGAGAGCGCGGTCGTCGAGTCGAACCGGGACTGTCGGGAACTTTCGGTACGCGGTACCCGACCACTGGTGGACGATCACGGGCCTACGCGCCCGTGCGGCCCGAGCAGAGGAACGAACCGCGCATGCAGCCACGTGTGATGCCCACCTCGATCGTGGACGAGGACCGGTCGTGATCGCCGATGGCACGTTGCGCTGGATCTGTACGGCCCTGTTCGTCGCCGCCGCCGGCTATTGCGTGTCGCGGCTGGCCCACGTCGGGCGGACCCGCGGTGTGATCGATCATGGCCTGCACCTGGCGATGTGTGTGGCGATGATCGCGATGGCGTGGCCGTGGGGCCTCGGTGTACCCCTGCTCCCCCAGGGCGTCTTCTTCGGTGCGGCCACCCTGTGGTTCGTGTTCACGGCCGCGCAGGGTGTTCTCGCGAGTGTGCGGCGACGGGTGGACGTCGGTCGTCATGGTCCCGTGATGGCCGCTTATCACGCATTCATGATGGCCGCGATGGTGTGGATGGTGGTCGTCATGGCCGGGTGGTTGCCCGACACCGCCGCACACGATCATTCCGGTGGCGATTCGATGGCTGGTGACGCGTCCGCGCACGCCCATCACGCGGCGATGGAGACTTCTGCTCGGACGAGCGCGGGTTCGGAGTGGGTCTCCCTCGTATCTTTCGCTCTGACGCTGGCGTTCGCCGCGGCCGCGATCCTCTGGCTCCACCGCATGTTCGCAGTCGAACAGGACGCCGCCCTGGCCCCCACCACCGCGGAGCGCGGTGCAGTGGCCACCGTGGGACGCGTGTACCAGCCGCAGACCGTCGCCGCCGCGTGCGAGGTGGCCATGGCCGGCGGGATGGCCATCATGATGGGAGTGATGTGACGTCTTCGTCGACCCGTATTCTCACTGCGACGATCGTCGTCGCAGTCGGCCTCGTCGTGTCGGTCACCGCGGTCTCCGGTGACACCCGCTACCTCGCGAGCGGAGACTCGTATCCCGGCATCGTCACCTCCCAGCTGTACGTGGTGCTGCGGTTCGTCGCTGCCCTGTCCGGCGCGGTCACGCTCGGGGCGCTGGTGCACGCACTCACCTGCACACGGGTCACCAAGTCCGGGCGCATCGGCCCGGAGGGCTATGCGGCACTGTTGATCGCCGCGCGTTCCAGCTCCGTCTGGCTGATGTCGTCCGCAGCATTGATTCCGGTGTCCGCGGCGGATGCCACCGGGATCGGTCTGGGCGATGCCGTGCGGCGCGGCGCACTTCTCGACCTCGTGGCGCCGAACGAGGCACCGAAGGCGTGGATGGTGAGCGCAGTCGCCGCTCTCGCCGTGGTCGTCCTCACGCGTTGGACTCTGAACTGGGTACCGCTAGCCGCGTCGGCCGCTGTCTCCGTGATCGGGATTCTCCCGGCCTGGGTGATCGGCAACGCCGGGCAGGGCCGCGATCACGACATCGGTACCAGCGCAGTCATCGTGGCGATGGTCGCCTTCTCCGTGTGGACCGGCGCCGCGATCTCGTTGCGCTCGATGATCCTGCGCGTGGACGGACGCGACGCGCGCGAATGCGACCTGGCCGTGTCCCGGCATCGTGTCGTCGCCTCGTGCGCGGCGGTTCTCACCGTGGGACCAGCGATCGTGGTGGCCGTCATCCTCCTTCCGTCGGGAGCTGTGTTCAATTCGGAGTACGGCCGATTCGCCCTCGTGGCAGGGGCACTCGTCCTGGTCTCCGCGGTCCTCGCCGTGACTGCGGCTGTTCGGCGTCCTCCGTCCGATCGGTACATGCGAGTGTCGGCACAGGCGTCGTCGGTGATCCTGGTGTTCGTCTGGGCGCTGGTCGTGCTCATGGCCGTGCGGCCTGCTCCGGCTTTTCTGGTCACCGCGTCCACCGTCTATGACGTCTTTCTCGGGTTTCAGCCCACTGGTCCCCCGTCGCTCTCGCAGTTCGCCTCGTTCTGGCGCTTCGACTTCGTCACCGGCGCAGGCGCGGTCCTGTTGGCCGGGCTGTACGGGTGGGCCGTCGTCCGCCTGCGCAGGCGCGGCGACCCGTGGCCGCTCGGACGCACCGTCGCCTGGGCATCAGGGTGCCTGACCCTGTTGGTGGCGACCAGTTCCGGGGTGGGCGCCTACGGTTCGGCGATGTTCGGCGTCCACATGGGCGTGCACATGACGTTGAACATGTTCGTTCCTGTGCTGCTCGTTCTCGGCGGGCCGGTCACTCTTGCGCTCCGCGCACTGCCGGCCGCGCGGGACGGCAACGCCCCCGGGCCGCGCGAATGGATCGTCATGGTCGTGCACTCACCGCTACTTCGAGTTCTGTCCAACCCGGCTGTCGCCGTCGGACTGTTCGTGCTCTCACCGTTCGCGGTGTACTTCAGCCCACTGTTCGACGAATTGGTGCGGTACCACTGGGGTCACGAACTCATGAACATCCATTTCATCGTCACCGGATACCTCTACTACTGGGTCATCATCGGGATCGATCCGGGCCCGAAGCGTCTACCGCACCTCGGTCGGCTGGCGTTGCTGTTCGCGGCCATGCCCTTTCACGCGTTCTTCGGTATCGCGGTGATGACGATGGACCGTCTCATCGGCGGTACGTTCTACCGATACCTCGACCTCCCCTGGGTCCAGGACCTCGCAAGTGACCAGCGCTTCGGCGGGGGCTTGGCGTGGGCGTCGAGCGAGGTCCCGCTGGTGATGGTCGTCCTCGCTCTGGTGACGCAGTGGGCGCGCCAGGACAGGAAGACCGAGGTGCGGGAGGACCGGGCAGCCGATCGCACCGACGACGACGAGCTCGCGGCCTACAACGCGATGCTGGCCCAGTTGTCCAGAACGCGAAGGTGAACGTGCGCGCATGATCGACGTCCATCTCGTGGTTCTCGTCGTTCTCGTCGCGTTGGCGTCGTGGTTGGGAGCACGGGTCGAACACCGGCGGGACGCGCGACTGGTCGGAATCCTGGCGATTGCCCTGCTCGCGGTCGTCGTCGGCGTCGATGCGGCTGGGACAGTGCCGTATCCGAGCTAGAGCAGGGTCTGCCAGTAGTCGAGGAATCGTTCCCCGCACAGCAGGATCACTGCGGTGAACCAGAGGGCGACGATGGTCCATCTCCATCTGACGAACGGTGCCCACTGCGTCGCGCGGGAGACCGCGACGACCCACAGCGGCACGGTGACCGCCCACACGACCATGCAGTAGGGACACAGTGCGCCGATCCGGTACAGGCTCTGAAAGATCAACCAGTGCACGAACACCACCCCGACCGACAGTCCGATCGCCAACCCCGCCCAGTACCACCGCGGGACACGGACACCGCCGAGACAGAGGACGCCGGTCACCACCACCACCGTGAACGCGGGGATTCCCAGGATGGGGTTGGGGAAGCCGAACAGCGCGGCCTGCGGCGTGGTCATCACCGACCCGCACGACAGAACCGGGTTGAGACTGCAGGACGGTAAATAGCTGGGATCGAGCAACAGCCGATATCGCTCGATGACCAACACCAGCGCCGCCAGGAGTCCGATCGCCCCGGCGACGAGGATCCCCCCGCCCGCGATGCGGCCGAGCGGGGGGCGTCCGGACACCTCGGTGCTCGCGAGGACGTCGGTCACGAGATCGCGAGCACGGCGGCGGTCAGTGCCTCGGGGGTTGTCAGCTGGAGGGGTTCGCCGTTGAGCAGGACGGTCGGAGTCGAATTCACGTTGGTCTCTAGCACCGACTGGGTGGAGGAGGCGACCCAGTCGGTGTGGGTTCCGTCGGCGATGCACTCGCCGACCGTCTCGGGTGCACCCGCCGCCACTGCCATCTCGGTGAGCTGATCGTCCGTCAGTCCGGCACCACCTTCGGCGGGCTGCTGTTCGTAGGCTGACGAATGGAAGCGCAGCCAGTTGTCCATCGACGAATCAGCCACGCACAGCGACGCGTTGGCAGCGCGTGTGGAGTAGTCGGTGGTCGACATCCTGTCGAGAATTGCGATCGGCTGGTAGTCGATCGCCGCGGCCCCGCTCGTGCGGAGCTCGTCGAGAGCACTACCGAAGGTGGCTTCGAAGGCTCGACAGCTCGGGCACTGGAAGTCCTCGTAGATCGTCAGGACTCGTGTGGGTGTCTGCCCGCCGCCGAGGGTCTCGACGTCGGGCTCGGCTGCGCGCAGGGCGCCGGTGTCGGTGACCGACGCCGGCGCAGCCGCTGCGCCGGGGGTGTCGCGGCCGGAGATGACCACGATGCCCACGACCAGCGCGAAAACGACCAGGGCGGCGGTAATTCCGGCGCGGATGAGCACCGAACGTCTGCGTTCGGCTTCCGCCAGCGCATTACGCTGGACACGGTCGGTCTTGGACACGATGTGGTTCTCTCTTTTCGTGGAGTGGTGACGGAAGAGAAGTCGGCCGCTCCATCGAGAAAGTTCCCGCGAACCCTCAACGCGGCGATTCCCGCTCGCCGGTGACCGAGTTGGAGGTTGTGAAACGGCGTAGTCGCAGAGAGTTCGAGACGACGAAGAACGAGGAGAACGCCATGGCCGCCCCGGCCAGCAGCGGAGTGAGCAGTCCGGCCGCTGCGACGGGGATGGCGGCGACGTTGTAGCCGAACGCCCACACCATGTTTCCCTTGATCGTCGCGAGCGTGGCCTTCGCCAGGCCCAGGGAATCCACCACGGCGCCGAGGTCGTCCCGGACGACGATGATGTCGGCGGCACCGATGGCGACATCGGTCCCCGCACCGATCGCCAGACCGAGGTCCGCTGTGGCGAGGGCCGGTCCGTCGTTGATGCCGTCGCCCACCATGGCGACCGTGCGGCCGCTCTCGCGCAGCGACGAGACGATCTCGACCTTGCCCTCGGGGAGCACCTCGGCGACGACGTCGGTGACGCCCACGGCGTCGGCGACTGCCTGCGCGGCGTAGGCGTTGTCTCCCGTGACGAGCAGAGTGCGGAGCCCGAGCGCGTGCAGCTGCGCGACGGCCGCCGCGGCGGACGGCTTGACCGTGTCGGAGACGACGAGAACTGCCCGCACTCGGTCGTCGACTGCCAGATAGACGGCTGTCGCTCCGAGTTGCTCACTCTCGTGCTGTGCACGGGCGAGAATTCCGGGAACGGGCCACTGCCTGTCCTCGAACAATCGCCGCCGTCCGATCTCCACGGCTCGGCCGTCCACGAGCCCTCGTGCCCCCAGTCCGGGGAGCGCGACGAAATCGTCGACCGACGGAAGTGTCCCCAGTCGGTCACGAGCGGCGCCGACGATCGCGGCCGCGATCGCGTGCTCGGATGCGACCTCCACGGCTCCGGCGAGTCGGAACAGATCGTCCTCGTTCTCCCCGTGAGCGACGACGATCGATTCGAACGTCAGCGCTCCGGTGGTGATGGTCCCGGTCTTGTCGAAGACGACGGTGTCGACCGTGCGTGTGGCCTCCAGCGCCTGATGTCCCTTGATGAACACCCCCAGTTGCGCCCCGCGGCCGGAGGCCACCATCAACGCTGTGGGTGTGGCCAGGCCCAGCGCACAGGGACAGGCGATGATCAGGACCGCGAGTGCAGCGCTGACCGCTGCGTTCATGTCGCCGCTGCCGACAACCCATCCGGCGAATGTCGCGGCCGAGAGCAGGAACACCACGGGAACGAAGATGCCGGAGATGCGGTCCGCCAGGCGCTGCAGATCGGCCTTGCCCGACTGGGCGGCGTCGACCAACCTGATCATGCCGGCCAGCGCGGTGTCGGCCCCGACCGCGGCGGCCTCGACGACGAGACGTCCGTCCAGCACGACGGTGCCGCCGGTCACCGCCGTGCCGACCTCCTTGTCGACGGGAAGCGACTCACCGGTCATGGCACTGGTGTCGACAGTGCAGTGTCCGTCCACGACAAGACCATCCGCGGCGATCACCTCCCCCGGACGGACGACGAACTGCTGCCCCTCCTTCAGTTCCGAGACGGGAATCCGTAGTTCGCCGCCACCGCGGACGAGCACCGAGACATCCCGAGCTCCCAGAGCGGCGAGAGCTCGAAGGGCGCCGCCGGCGCGGCGTTTGGCTTTTGCCTCGAAGTAGCGGCCGGCGAGTACGAACACTGTGACGCCGGCTGCCACTTCGAGGTAGATCGCATCGCTCGACGTGATGGCCGCCCAGATGCCCCGAGTCTGATCCGCCGTGGAGGTCTGGAAGAACATCGAGTAGACGGACCACCCGGTGGCGGCGATGATGCCCGTGGACACCAACGTGTCCATCGTGGTGGTGCGGTGCACGAATCCGGACAACGCTGCCCGGTGGAACGGCAACGCCGACCACAGGACGACCGGGGCAGCGAGCGCCAGCAGGATGAATTGCCACCCCGTGATGCGTGTGTCGGGCACGACGGCGAACATGATGGACAGATCGGCCAGCGGAACGAACAGAACCAGGGCGACGACGAGACGGCGGAACAGGTCTCGGGAATGCGCGTCCTCGGCCGTGGTGTCGACGCGGGTGTCGTCGGTGAACTCCGCGGCTGTGAATCCGACGGCCTCGACCATCCCGCACAGGTCTGCTGTGGTGACGGACGGCGGAGCCTCGATGGTGGCGACCGCGGTGGCGTAGTTCACCGAGGCCTTCACCCCGTCGACCTTGTTGAGCTTGCGCTCGATCCGGTTGGCGCAGGCACCGCACGTCATGCCCTCGACGGCGAGTGCGACACGCACGGACGTCGCATCGTCGGCGATGTCAGTGTTCTGGTGGGTGCCGACGGACATGGTGATCAGCTCTTTCGTTCGACACTGCGGTTTCGGTGGAGTGGGGATGTCACGCGGCGGAGTCGTCGGCGTCTCGCAGGTGGCCGCGTCGGCGCCCCTGGCGCGCGCCGTCCGGAACGATGACGCCCTCGTCGTCGCTGTGCGACAAGCGTTGCGGTGATGGTGATGTCGACCCGTTCGCGCTGCGCCGGACCATCGCGGTGACCGCGACACCGACGGCGATGATGGCGTGGGACGCGACGCGTTGGACGGTCACTTGGCCGGATATCGAGTCGGTGATCACGAAGACCGCCAGCAGCCCGGTGAAGGCGACCAGGACCGGCATCAAGCCTGCCGACGCTGCCGGTCGCCACGCGGCGACGAGGAATCCGATCCCGACAGCGATGTTCCACGCGGTGCTCTCGTTGAACAGGTGTCCGGCCATCGACTCGTGACCCATCGCCATGGGGTCGGCCGCAGGGGTGTGTCCCACTCCGAGGAGTTGTACGACGCCGAGCGAGATCTGCGCCATGGCCACGAGAACGAGGGCGGCTCTCCACGGATGGTCTCGGCACACCCACCGCGCCACGCGACGGGGACGACCGCGCGGCGCACGGAGGCCGACGGCGTCGAGTATCTGCGGTGTCAGATCCGGGGTGCGTGGGGCGGACCCGACACGGAGACTGCGCGTCAGCTCGGTCGCGGAGGCGTACCAGTTCTGGCACCGGGCGCAGGACTCCAGGTGCTCGTCGGTCCGGGCGGACGGTACGGGCTCCCGTTCGCCGTCGATGCGCGCCGACAACGCTTCTCGCGCGAGTGTGCAGTCCACGAGTCAATGGTCGCCCGGGACTGCGGAAAAGTTCCCGACGGGCCTTTTCAATAACACTGAAGGTCATCAACTATACTGAAGGTGTGAGTTCCCGAGCCGAGCACGACGCGCACACCACCGAGTTGGCGCTCGCCGCCGGCCGAGGTGATCACCGCGCACTCGAGTCCTTCGTTCGAGAGACACAGCGTGACGTGTGGCGATTCGTCGCCCATCTGAGCTCCCCGTCCGCCGCGGACGATCTCACGCAGGAGACGTACCTCCGCGCGATGACATCCCTCCCGCGGTTCGCGGCGCAGTCCTCCGCGCGCACCTGGCTCCTGTCCATCGCACGACGCGTGGTGGTCGATCAGGTCAGGTCGGCGATGGCTCGCCCGCGGCTCGTCGGAAGCGACGACTGGGTGGCCGTGGCGGATTCCGCGCAGAGTGCCTCCACGGGATCGAACGTCGCGGAGGACCTGGTGGAAGTTCGCATGATGCTGGCCGATCTGCCCGCGGACCGACGCGAGGCACTGATCCTGACGCAGGTGCTCGGGCTGTCCTACCAGGAGGCGGCTGATGTGTGCGGGTGCCCCATCGGCACAGTCCGCTCACGGGTCGCGCGTGCGCGTGAACAGTTGATCGCCGGGGTCGGCGAAGTCGGCTCCGACACGGGTTAGGCGCGTTCGCCAACACCGGCGATCGGCACGGTCATGGCCCACTCGTTCATGGCGTCCAACACCGGCCGGAGCCCCTGCCCCAGCGGCGTGAGCTCGTAGACCACCCGCGGCGGAATCTCCGGGTACACCGTCCGTACGAGCAACCCGTGGGTCTCGAACTTGCGCAGACGATTGGTCAACGTGTGGGCACTGATTCCGTCGAGTGCAGTGAGCAGTTCGCCGAACCGGTGGGGACCACCCAACAGTTCGCGCACGATCAACGTGGCCCACGGGCCGTCCAGCAGACTCAGGAACCGCGTCACTCCGCAGGTCTCGACGGAGCAGTCCTCGAACGCGATCGGCCTCATGTATCCCCACGTTACAGCCAGTGCACTTGATGTAACCACTGCATCGCATGCACTAATGGGGACATGACCTACATCGTTCACGGCGCCACGGGCGCTCAGGGTTCTCCCGTCCTCGCCGCACTCACCGCGGCCGGCCACTCCGGCACCGCCGCTGTCCGCGACACCTCGTCCGTCGAGGGCCCGGCGGTGGCCGTCGACTACACCTCCGTCGACTCGCTCGTCGACGCCTACACCGGCGCGGACGGCGTCTTCGTCCATATTCCCATCGGTCCCCTCGATGTCCAGATGGCCGCGGCCCACGCTGTCGCCGAGGCCGTCCGGCGCGCGCGCCCTGCCCGAGTCGTGTTCTCCACCAGTGGATCCACCATCGACGACTCGACCCCGCCGACGTCGGCTCCCGAGGTCCTCGCCCGCGAGCTCGCCGACAGCGGCGTGTCCCATGCCGTGATCGAGCCCCGCGTGTTCCTCGAGAACTTCCTGCTCCCCGTTTCCCTCGGTCCGGTACGTGACGACGGCGTCCTCATGTACCCGATCCGGGACGACTACGCCGTGTCCTGGAGCTCACACCTCGACATCGCGGACGTCGCCGTTCGTCTGCTCACCGACCACACCGTCACCGGCGTCGTGTCGGTCGGTGCACTGCCAGGCCTCGTCGGTGCCGACGTCGCCGCAGGATTTGCCGCCTACCTCGACCGGCCCGTGACCTTCCGCGCCATCACCCCCGACCACTACGGAGACCTCATCACTCCCCTGTTCGGCGCTGGAGCCGCCGGGCCCGTCGTGGAGTCCTACCACCACCGACACACGATGTCCGGTGAGGTCATCACCCCGGACAGGTCCGCGCAGCACCTGCTCGGCATCACCCCGCGCACCGTGCAGCAATGGCTGACGGACCTGGACGTCTGACGCACTGCGTGCGCGTCCAGCGAAGCTTCAGCCGATGATCGAGCTGCTGACGACGCCGGTACGCATCCGCTGCGGATGGTCGCCGACCACGGCGCTGCCCACTTCCAGACCGGTGTCGAACGAGATGGACGAGACCTTGTCACTTCCCGCCCACGACACGAAGCAGTACTGACCGTCGGCACTGCGCGTGGACCAGTAGGGCTTCTCACCGGACGTCACCAGCGGCCCCGCCGTCAGGGTGTCCCGCGAGACCACGGTGGCGTAGTCCGACATCGTTCCCGCGACGCACATCTTGGTGCCGGCGGTGTTCATCGCGATGCCGTGATGGGCCGAGTCGAGCAAGTACGACTCGCGCGGAAGTGCCGCCGCCGCAGGAGTGACGGGGAGATCGGCCACCCGGGTCACCCGGTCCTGCTGCAGGTCGTACTCCACGATCCCGTGGAAGAAAGAGACCTGCAGGTAGAGGAAACGTTCGTCCGGCGAGAGCGTCATCGGGCGGACGGACGAACTCATGTCGGGGTGCCCGGCCTCGGCCAGTTTGCGCCCGATGTCTATCTGGCGCGTGACGGCCCCGGTGGTCCTGTCGTAGAAGGCGATCCAGCGCGGGAACTTGGTCACGCCGAGAGCGGGCGCGTCGAGGGGTGACTCGACGCGGCCGATGCTCGCGTTGATGATGTAGCGGCCGTCTTTCGTGTACACGTTCTCGTGCGGGGAGGTGCCGGTGGGGAATCTGCCGATCTCGCGGCCGTTCGCCGTATCCAGGATGTGCACCGTGTTGGCCGTCGACGCCGAGACAGCGACCTGGGTGCCGTCGTCCGAGATCGCCATGTGATCGGCGCGCTGGCCGTCGACGGCGAACCGCCAATCGATCGCACCGGTTGCGATGTCGAGGGAGACGACATCGGCGAAGCTGGGCCGCGAGACGATCAGCTTCCTGCCGTCCTTCGATGTGTACATGTCGTCGGCGTACTGGTCGTGCCCTTCGCCCACCAGCTGCCGGATTCCGAAGTAGAACGCGGCACGCACTGGATTCCGGTAGACCTCCGCGAGGCGCTGTTCCTTGTCCGGCACGACGTTCAACCGACCCAGTCTGGTCAGGTTGCCGTCGGGGGTGAGGTAGTCCGCGGTCCCGTCCCAGTTGTTGGCCACGAACAGCACGTCGGTCAGGTCGGGTGCAGCAGCGGCCGGCGTCGCGACCGCGACGGTGCCCATCGCCGTGAGTGCCGCGGTGGCGATGGCGAAAAGTGTGGTGCGAACGGTCATGTGCGGCCCCCGAGAATGTCGTCGAGGTGCCCCGTGCCCCCCGGCGCGTTCAGGGTATCCACCGAGGTTCTCACGGCCACGCGAACTTCGCGGAATACGTGCCAGCAGACAAGCTCAGCGTAATTCTTGAGGTGGAGTACCGACTTCTCGGCGAAGCCGCGGGACACTGTTCGAAGCTTCGACATACAGACATTTCGGTGTCGGCCTCACGGGCATCTGCACGGCACCGCACCACTCGACGAAGGGGGAGCGATGACACGCGACGAGAAGGCCGGCGGGCACATCGTCGCCACCGGCACACCCGACGACGTCGCCGCCGACCCCTCGAGCATCACCGGCCACTATCTCCACGACCACCTACGAGCAGGACTGGTCGCTGGAGACAACTCTCGCGGGTGAATCGCGGCTCTACCGCAACGCTCACGTGTCGCGCGGCGCAGCGTTGTGGCGCCGACGCTCACGTGCAACATTGCGGTACGTCAAAGGTCCGCTGAGGACGGGAATCAGAGCCTGCACTCGTGTACGCAGCGAGAACCCTCTGCCGTCGAACGTCACCACATTGACGAGAAGTACTACGACGGTGACTGTTTCGATCACCGAGAGTATCGACAACGCACGCAGCAGCCCGGGAGTTACGCGGTCTCACCGGGCCGTACGACCATCAACACCACGACGACGACCCACACCAGGTTGAAAACACCGGTCGACATCCCGATTCGGCGCAGACGCGCACCCGTGTCCGGTGAGGTCAGCGCCTCTCGCTGCAGCGGAGCGATCCGGAAGGCCAGCAAGCCACCGGCTACTGCAGTGAGAGCCATCGCCGCAATCACCCACGTATCGGTCGTTCTTCCCTGGACGAGCGCCAGCGTCAGACCCGTGACGGGCACGGCCAGCGCGAGCGTGCCGTACACGCGAGTCACGCGATGCAGCACACGAGCAACGTCGGTACTGCGCTCGCCGGACTCGCGGACGGACGGGATCGACACCGGGGCGTACCGGGGGAACAGGCTCGTCACCACCGCCACGGGTCCCACGAACACAATGCCCACCACGACGTGAGCGGACAGCATGAGGTCTTCCACACCTTCAATATAGCTGAAGGTCTACCGATCGCGGGCGGCCCATCGCTCCGCATGCACGCGCAGCGCATCGGCCAGATCGGGCGCAGCCGCGGAGAATTTCTCGTCCACCGTTCTCATCACGTCGGAGGCACGAGCCAGTAGCTTCTCGCCGTCACTCGAAATACTGAGGTGCGCTGCAGATCCCGAATGCGCCGTGTGATCATCGACCAATCCGGACGAGATGAAACCGGCGACCGTGACGTGCACACTTTGCACCGTGATGGACGATCGACGGGCGAGTTCACTGAACGAGATGCCGGGCGCGGATCCGATGTGAGCGAGCATCCCGTACTTGCGAGCAGTCAACCCCATGGCCTTGAGCGCCTCGTTCAGCGTGGATTCCCACGCCTTGGCCATTGCCAGCAGTGCCGTCGTGGGGCTCAGGGGAACTCGGTCGACCATGTGGTCACACTATCGGCCGTGACTCGTCGCCTGTACCGAGACGACGGTGCGGATCAGCGGTGCGACAGGGGTTGCACCGCGAGCAGTGCGAGCGCGTGGAAATTGGCGTCCGGCCGGCAGCACCGCGGTCCGCAGACGCAGAACAGGAGTGCCGATCCGACCGCGAGAACTACTACGTTGCGTAGCAGCCGGGTAGGGTGTCGGCGATGAGCACCCCGGCGACCAGTGCGCCTCTGCGCGGCGTCGTCGTCGGCGCTCTGTCCGTGCTCGTCGTCGCCGCCGCTCATGATCTCGGTGGAGCGGCACTGCCCTCTCAGTCCGCCGCGGTCGCGCTGCTCGCGGTCTGCGCCGGCGTCGGGTGGATGGTCTCGACAGTGCCGGCCGGCAGGAGCCGCCTCGTCGTCGCCCTCGTCGCAGCGCAGGTGCTCGGACACCTCACCCTGACCGTCGTGGACGGCCATCACCACGGTCCGCTCCTCGACCCCCGCATGGCCGCAGCCCACCTCGGCGCCGTCGGTATCGGCGCCGTCGCCGTCCACGGCGCCGAACGCGGCATCATCGCCGCCGCACGAGCGATGCGCCGCATCCTCCCGATCGTCCGTGCCGTGGCGGCCGTCGACACCGACACGGTCCGCCCAGCCCGACCCGTCATCCGTGTCGACGCACCCGCGCGTCTGCTCGACCTCTCCGGGCGCGGCACCCGCGGCCCACCCGCCCGACTCCGGTAACCCTTCCTCGACAGCCGCCCGACGCAGCACGCCGTCGGGTGATGCATCCTGCCTCGCCGACCGCCGATCTCGTGTGTCGAGACTCGGCGCTCTCGCGCGCGCCACCACCGGAATCGAGCACAACCATGTCCACACCCGAGAAGACCGAGCCCACCGCGGCTTCCCCAGCGCCGCCCACGTCAGCGTGGCGACCACTGATCCTGCGCCTGCACTTCTACGCCGGCATCTTCATCGCACCGTTCATCCTCGTCGCCGCGGTGACCGGCGGCCTCTACGCGATCGCACCCACACTCGAGAGCGTCGTGTACCGCGACCTGCTCCACACCGACAGCACCGGACCTGCACTACCGGTGTCCGACCAGATCGTCGCAGCACAGCAGGAGCGACCCGATCTCACCGTCGCTGCCGTTCGACCTGCCACCGAGCCGGGCGCCACCACCCGCGTCATGTTCACCGATCCGAGCCTCGGCGAGTCCGAGCGCGCGGCCGTGTTCATCGATCCCGCCACCGCCGCCCCCGTCGGGCGCTCGACGGTCTACGGCTCGTCCGGCTCGCTTCCGCTGCGCACCTGGCTCAGCGAGCTGCACCGCACCCTGCACCTCGGCGACACCGGCCGCCTTTACAGCGAACTCGCCGCGTCCTGGCTCGGCGTCGTCGCGCTGGGCGGGGTATTCCTCTGGGTGGAGCGCTACCGACGCCAGCGCAGTCGGAACTCCGACAATGCACGCCTGTTCACCGTCGACCGCACCGCCCGCGGTCGACGGCGCACGCTCGGCCTGCACGGGGCGAGCGGAGCGTGGATCGTCGTCGGGCTGGTATTCCTGTCCGCGACCGGATTGACGTGGTCGAACCACGCCGGATCCAACATCGACGACCTACGATCCGCGTTGAGCTGGACAACCCCCGCCGTCGACACCGATCTCACCGGTCACGCCGGCCATTCCGACGACCAGCACGCAGGCCACACCGGACACGGCACGTCCGATGCCGCGACGACAGCCGAGCCGGTGGATGTCCGGCAGATCGACGGTGTCCTCGCCGTCGCTCGTGCGAACGACGTCACCGGCTCCGTCGAAGCATCGATCCCCACCTCGAGCGACACCGCATTCAGGGTGGTGCAACTGCGTGATCAGTGGGTGTTCTCCACCGACTCGATCGCCGTCGACGGGGCATCCGAGAGAGTCGTCGACGTGCAGCGCTTCTCCGACTGGCCCCTCGCCGCCAAACTCACCACCTGGGGCATCAGCCTGCACATGGGGGTGCTGTTCGGGCTCGTCAGCCAACTCGCCCTGCTGGCGTTGGCGGCCGTCCTGGTGACCATGATCGTCGCCGGGTATCGAATGTGGTTCCAGCGCAGACCTGTTCGTAGTGGCGCATCCCCGGTGGGCCGGCCGCCGCAGCGGGGAGCCCTCTGGCGCATCCCGCCCGTCGCTGCGGTCGGACTCGTCGTCGCCACCGTGGCCGTGGGGTGGTTCGTGCCGCTCCTGGGTCTGTCCCTGCTCGCCTTCCTCGCCGTCGACCTCGTCGCCGGCTTCCGCTCGCGTAGTGCACGCGTGTGAGAAGCGCGATGGAGTTTCGACGCAACCTCGATCTCCGTCACCTTCGAGGAGGCAGGTGATGTGACCGTCGACGCACCATTCGACATCAGCGAACCCGGCCGACTCGGCGATACCGAGCGCCCGCTACCTCCCACGGTGGCAGCGTCGGCCCGGGTCACGACGTGCTGCCGCTCGAACCGGACGGTCGCGGACGAGTGCGGAGCGGGGTCGATGTCGGTAGCGTGATCACCACGATCAGTCCCCCGTCCGGGTTCGGTTCGAGCGAAAGACTCCCCCTGTTCTCGCGGGCGAGCAGATCGACGATGGACAATCCGAGGCCGGATCCACCCGGGCGTCGGGTCCAGAAACGGTCGAGCGCACGGCGCCGGTCCTCCGCCGAGAGTCCCGGCCCTCTATCGGTGATCGTCAGGCGCAAGGACTCACCCCCGACCGCGGCGTCGACGACGATGTCGGTGCCCGGTGGGGCGACGTCGACCGCGTTGGCCAGAACATTGTCCAGGAATTGTTCGAGGTGACCGTCGCCGAGGACCGCCCGAGTACCGGCGGGAACGCACGAGACCAGTTCCACGCCATGCGCACTCGCCGCAGCGGACCAGGTGGCGAGGCGCTCGTCGACGACGGCCTGAACGTCGACCGTTGTCGGACGGTCGATCGGCTTCTGGGCGCGCGCAAGGGTCAACAGGTCATGCACCAGTCGCGTCATCCTCACGGTGTCCGCGATCGACCGGTCCACGGCCGCCCGTGCGTCGGGGTCGCTCACCTCGTCCTGGAGGTTGTCGAGACTCAATCGCAGAGCGGTCAACGGTGTGCGGAGTTGGTGCGACGCGTCGGCCACGAACTGCCTCTTCGCGTCGATCAGGTCGCTGATGCGCCGAGCGGCATCGTTCATGGATTCGGCGACCCGACGTGTCTCTTCCGGCCCTGCGTCCAACGGATCCGTGCGGGCGGCGAAGTCCCCGCGTGACAGGGACCGAGCCATACCGTCGAGAAGCCGCAACGGACGCGTCATCGACCGGGCGAGCCACCACGCCGCGGCCGCCGCGATACCCAGCGTCGCCAACGCCACGATCAGCTGGAACCCGAACAGCTCCTTGATCTGCGCGGTGACGGGAGCGGACGGATACGTCAGACGCACCGCTCCGACCGTCGTACCGTTCGGATCGTTCGACGGCACGGTGACCTGCAGACCGGGCTCACCGAGCACGGAATCGTCCGTACGCGTCACGGTTTCCCGCCCCTGCAGCGCCGCGCCGATGTCGACTCCGAGAGGGTTCGACACCGGACGTCCCAGTGCGGGACGCCCGTCCGCGGAGAGCAACTCCACCCGGCCACCCGTCTGCTCCTCGAGGTTGCTGCGCAGGGTGAGCAGCGCCAGGTCCGCTCCCGCCGCCGAGTCGGGGTCGGCAGCATCGGCGGTCGCGAGCAGGACCGCGACGGTACGCGCTTCACGCAGTCCCACCTCCGCCTGGTTGCCGCGCAGGGCGTTCACCAGTCCGATGCCCTCGGGAACGGTGAACAGCGCCAACGCGAGTGCCACCAGTGCGAGATACGACGCGACGAGACGGCGGACCATCAGACCTCCAGGCGGAAACCGACGCCGCGCACGGTCGTCAGAGCGAGCGCGTCGCCGAACTTCTGCCGGAGCGCAGCGACGTGGACGTCCAGCGTTCTCGTGGGGCCGAACCAGTGCTCGTCCCACACCGCCTCCATCAGCTGTTCGCGGGTGAACACCGCGCCCGGCGACTCGGCGAGGTGAGCGAGGAGGTCGAACTCCTTCGGCGCCAGCAGAACCTCGACGCCGTCCACACTCACTCGGCGGGCAGCACGGTCGAGCAGGATCAGCCCGAGCGACTGGGGCGCCGCCACCGACGTCGCGGAGTCGGACCCGGTGCGCCGCATCACCGCTCGAATACGGGCGATGATCTCGCGCACCCCGAACGGCTTGCTGACGTAGTCGTCCGCACCCACCTCGAGACCGGCCACGGTGTCGATCTCGTCGTCTCGTGCGGTGATGACCACGATGGGTACCGCCGAGTTCCGCCGCATTTCACGACACACGTCCAAGCCGTCCATGTCGGGTAGCCCGAGGTCGAGCAGAACCACGTCGGGCAGCGGAGCCGCGAGTGCGTCCGCCCCCGTCGTCACCTGCTGCACCTCGTAGCCGTATCGCCGCAGACCCGCGGTCAGAGGGTCGGAGATCGACGGGTCGTCTTCGACCAGGAGTACACGCACGGGTCATGGTCCCATCCCGGCGGTGTGCGCCGTGTCAGGTGGTTCAGGCCGGCAGCTTCGAGGAGTGGTGGTCGACGATCACGACGTCCCCGTCATCCTCGAGCTCGAAGACGAAGGTGAAGCGCGCCGGCACCTTGTCCCCGGACTCGCCCATGGTGAACGTGTAGAGGCCCGACAGCGACCCCGACGTGGGACTGAGCAGCTGCGGCACGGACTCGTCGATCTCGCCGGTCGGCTTCTTGGTGACGAAGTCGGTGAAATAGGCCAGTCGCTCGTCGGAGCTGTTGTACACCCCTGCCCACAACGTCGGAAGAAGTACCGCGTCCTCTCGGTAGAGAGCGTTGATCGCCTGGGGGTCGCCCTGCGCGACGGTATCGAGCCAGGTATCGAACTGGTCCTCGATGCGGTCGAGGGTGAGTTCGCCGACCGCGTCGGCGGAGGCGTTGGTGCCTGCGGCGGTGTCGGTGTCGGCTGCGGCGGGCGTGGATGCCTGCCCGGTGCCGCATGCCGCCAGAACGATGGCGGCTGAGGCGACGGCAGCGACGGAGGTGGCGCGGACGACGGTCTTGGTGCGCATGGTCTTACCTCTCGATCTGTTGTCACCGAACCACTTTCGGTGACAGATCAAGCATCGCGATGCGATTGCCAGCGCAGCGTCAGGGAAGTGTCAGCGGACGGACAACTTTCCACCCGGAGTGGTGTGGGCTGTGCACTCGATCCGATGCTGTGTGACCGCCCCCACCTCACACGTGTTGCGCCGGGTGGTCGCGACCGTCCATGCTCTCCCCCGGCGCCCGACCGGATCCATCACCGGGTGAACTCACCACCGTCAGTACCATCTCGAGTACCTCGACTGCCGAGACCACCTCACCGCCGCCGGTGCCTGACGGGGTCGAGGTCGGGCCGCCGCGTCAGATCACCGAGCGGCCGCGGCGAGGGTCGACTCGGCCATGTCGTAGTGGTCGGCGATCAGTTCGACGGTGCGGGACATGGCGCTGCGCGAATGTCCCTGAACGGCGAGCATGACCTCGTCGACACCGGTTCTACTCTGTAGCTGTTCGAGGGTGTCGACGACGGTGTCGACGGTGCCGTGCACGTACTGCTGCCGGTAGTGGTCGAGAACGTTCCGCTCCTGAGCGGTCGCAGGGTAGGCCTCGGCTTCGGCCGGTGGGATCAGTGCGAACGGTTTGCGTTGGAGCATGCGGAGCATGGCCATGGCAGCGGATGTGGTCTGGCGGCTCGCTTCTTCCGCATCGTCGTGGGCGACGACTCCGACGCTGACGAGGCTGTACGGCTCGTCCAGGACGTCGGACGGTCGGAAAGTGCTCCTGTACAACGACATGGCACCGTCGACGTCTGCGTCCCCGAACTGCAACGCGAACGCGTACGGACGGCCCAGTCGGCCCGCCAACTGGGCGGAGTACGGGGAGGAGCCGAGGATCCACACCTGTGGCGCTGTGGCCGGTCGAGGAACCCTGTTCTGATCCGCCTGCCACGGGCCCGGGACGGCGTGCACGTTCGCATAACGATGGCCGCGGGGGAAGTCGTCGCCCAGAAATCCGATCACTTCGGCAACCCGAGAGGGGAAGTCGTCGCCGTTCGTGGTCCGCCGCAGCGCTTCCGCCGTCGCCGGATCGGTACCCGGTGCGCGCCCGAGTCCCAGATCGACTCGTCCCGGCGCGAGGGTGTCCAGCATCCCGAACTGTTCGGCGATCACCAGTGGTGAGTGGTTGGGCAGCATGACCCCGCCTGCCCCCAGGCGGATGCGTTCGGTTTCGCCGGTCAGTCTGGACAGCATCATTTGCGGCGAGGAGGCGGTCGCGCCGGGCATGGCGTGGTGCTCGGACATCCAGAACCGCTGATACCCGCTCCGTTCCGACGTCTTCGCCAGCTCGATGATCTCTGCGTAGGCCTGCTGAGCCGTCTGGCCGACCCCGGTGAGGGCGTTGTCGAGGACCGAGAGGGTGAACGGCGCGGTGCCGGAGTGTGGTGCGACGGTCATGGTCATGCTCATTTCTCACGTCTGAAATCGGATTGTGCCATGAGGTCCAGGCTACCGCATGCTCACGGTAAATAATTTCCGTTACCATGAGCATGTGCCTTCACCTGCGCTGCCGCCAGCCCCCGGTACCGATGATCACGCGAGTCTCGCGCTGGTCGACACTGTGGTCGTTCTTCCGGGAGGTCACCGGGTCGACGACCTCGGTGACCCCGGCGCTGCCACGGGGTGGCTCATCGAGCGGGGACTGGTGTCCGACGATGTGATGTTGCTCGAGCACTGCCAAGGCAAGTTGACGAGCCTGCGCCAGGATCTGCGAACACTGTTCGACCGGTTCGTGGAAGGCGAGGATCCAGACCCGAGCGCTCTCGACCGCATCAACGCGGCGATCACGACAGTGCCCGCCGCACCGTTGCTGCACCATGTGCCCGGTCGAGGCCTACAGCGTGTTCAGCAGCACCCGGTCACTAAGCTCGTCGAGTACGCGATGGCTCATATCGCAGAGGACGCAGCCGAACTCGTCACCGGCCCTCTTGCAGGATCGATCGCCCGGTGCGAGGCACTGCCGTGCGACCGCCTGATGATCCGCACCCACGCCCGTCGGCGGTGGTGCTCCGTTCGGTGCGGGGACCGAGTGAGAGCGGCCCGGTCTTATTCACGAGGTAGGCAGTCGGAGGATGCGGAAGCCGAAAGAACTTGAGAGCCCGTTAGTTTCGACGAATGTGTCACCGGTCCCGACCGCGGGGGCCGTTGTTCGCTACTCCGGCTCGTAGGTGCTCGTGGAGATAGCGGCCTGTGATGCTGGAGGGGTCGGCGGCGACGTCGTCGGGTGTGCCGGTGGCGACGATGCGTCCGCCGGCGTCACCGCCGCCGGGGCCCATGTCGATGATGTGGTCGGCGTTGGCGATCATGTCGAGGTCGTGTTCGATGACGACGATGGTGGCGCCGTTGTGGTTGAGGCGGTCGATGACGGTGAGCAGTGTGCGGACGTCGAGTGGGTGCAGTCCGACGCTGGGTTCGTCGAAAACGAAGAGGGTGTCGGCTTGGTCGCGACGTAGTTCGGTTGCCAGTTTGAGGCGCTGCGCCTCGCCGCCGGAGAGAGCGGGTGTGGCTTCGCCGAGGGTGAGGTAGCCCAATCCGAGGTCGACGAGGGTCTGCAGGCGGGTGTGGACGCGCCGGAGGTCGGTGGTGAGCTCGAGCGCCTCGGTCACCGTGCAGGAGAGCAGGTCCGGGAGCGAGATGTCCGGTGGACCGGAGGCATTCTGGACAGGTCGGCGGATCTCGTGGGCGGCCGGGGAGTAACGCGTGCCGGAGCAGTCGGGGCAGTCGATGTCGACGTCCGGCAGGAACTGCACATCGAGTGAGATCTGGCCGGTTCCCTCGCACCGGGGGCAGCGCAGGGACCCTGTGTTGTACGAGAAGTCGGCGGCCGTGAGACCGCGCTCTGCGGCTGCCGGTGTCGATGCGAAGGCGCGGCGCAGGTCGTCGAGGATCCCGCTGTACGTGGCGACGGTGGAGCGCACGTTGATTCCGATGGGGGTGGCGTCGACCACGTTGACGCGCGTGATGCCCGGTGCGTCGAATGCTGTGACGTGTGCGGGTGGACGTCCGCCGGCGCCGCGAGCGATCAGTGCGGGCACCAGGCTGTCGAGAACCATCGTCGTCTTGCCGGACCCGGAGACGCCGGTCACCGCGGTGATACGCCCCGACGGGATGTCGACTGCGAGAGCGTGAACGGTGTGCAGGGGACGGGTGGTCAGGTGAATCCGTCCGCGGGCGAACATCTGATCGGACGGTGCGCGATCGCGCACGACGATGCCTTCGCGACCGACGAGGAAGCCGCCGAGCAGGGAGGCCGGATCGTCCCCCAGGTCGGCGGGAGTGCCGGTCGCCACCACGTGTCCGCCGTCTCTGCCCGCGCCGGGCCCCATCTCGACGATCCAGTCGGCGTCGCGTAGGACCTGGACGTCGTGGTCGACACACACCACGGAGTTCCCGTCCCGCAGGAGGTCTCGCATGATGTCGAGGAGGGCGTCGACGTTGGACGGGTGGAGTCCGATGGACGGTTCGTCCAACACGTAGAGCACTCCGGTGGTTCTGTTTCGCACCGCGCGCGCGAGTTGGACGCGTTGCCGTTCGCCCGTGGAGAGGGTGGCACTGCCGCGGTCGAGTGTCAGATAGCCCAGGCCGAGCCCGACGAGCCGCAGGGCCATCTCGAGGAGTGTGTCGACGAGGTTGCGCGCCATCTGCGTCATGTCCGCGGGCAGGGACGTCTCGATGGTGGTGACCCAGCCGGTGAGGTCGTCGAGAGTCTTGGCGGTGGCCTGGCCGAGATCGATGCCGCCGATGTGCGATCGGAGGGCCGAGTCGCTGAGACGGACGCCGTGGCAACTGGGGCAGGTGTGGGTGCTGATGTAACGGTCGACCCGGCTCAGCCCCTTCTCGCTCGTCGCCTTGTTCAGCGCTTCCTCCACCGCGCGTACGGCGTTGCGGTAGGTGAAGTCCATCTCGAACAGCTTGCCGTTCTGGGTGGGGACGGTGATGTGCCGCTTCTCCGCCGGGCCGTGCATGACGACGTCGCGTTCCTCGGCGCGCAGTTCTTCATATGGCACATCGGTGCGTACACCCATCTCGGCGACGACGCGAGGCATCACCGTGAGACCGAACATCGACCAGGGAGCCACCGCACCGGCGTCGATGCTCAGGCTCGGATCGGGCACCAACAAACTCTGGTCCACCTCGCGCACAACGCCGTTGCCCGAACACCGAGGGCAGGCGCCGTCGGAGTTGAAGGCGAGCGACTCGGCGCCCGGAGGGCGGAAGGTGGTTCCGCAGACCGGGCACGTCAGGTCGTGGTCGAGGGCGACCTCGACCGTGGGGTCGAGTCGGTGACCGTTCGGACAACAATGGGAACCCAAACGCGAGAACATCAATCGCAGGACATTGAGTAGCTCGGTCGACGTGCCGAAGGTGCTGCGCACGCCGGGCACGCCGGGTCTCTGGCGCAGGGCCAGTGCGGCCGGCACGTGCTCGACACTGTCGACGTCGGCGCGAGCGGACTGCGACATGCGGCGGCGGGTGTAGGTCGAGAGTGCCTCGATGTAGCGGCGCGAGCCCTCCGCGTACAGAACCCCCATTGCCAACGACGACTTTCCCGACCCCGACACCCCCGCGACCGCGACAAGCGTGTGCAGGGGTATCGACGCATCGATGTCGGCGAGATTGTGAACCTTCGCGCCGCGCACCTCGATCGCTGCCGGCTGCTCGTGCGCCGCGGCGGGCTGCCGCCAAGCGAGCACTCCGCCGCTCTCGCGCACGGTGGTGGGGGTCTCGTCGTGCGTCATCGGTTCTCCTCGATCGGGTGATGCAGTGCGGTGGCGCGCCCGGACGGCTCCATGAAGAACGAATCGCGATTGGGCCTCCGACGTGATTCAAGAATATACGTACTTGGAAGTTGCTTCCATGGAATACATATGCCACGGTTGTTCCACGGCCCCGACACGAGGGCTGTCCCGACACACGAACGAAGGACACTCACTCATGAGCACCACCACCGACCTCGCCCGTACCTACTTCACCGCCGTCCAGACCGGCGACATGACCACGCTCGGCGAGTTGCTGGCCGAGGACATCGTCTGGCACCAGCCGGGCTCGCACCGATTCTCCGGCGACCACACCGGCCGTGATGCCGTCTTCGCGCTCCTCGGGGCGATGATGGAGACCAGCGCCGGCACGTTCGCCATCGACGCCGTCAACTCGTACATGGACAACGGCGACCTGGTTGCCGCGTCGATCCACTTCTCCGGCCGCCGCGGTGAGCAGAGCATGGCCATGGACGGGGTGGACCTCCTGCGCGTGGCCGACGGCAAGATCGTCGAGATGTGGTTGTTCTCCGCCGACGCCGCCGCCGAGGACGCATTCTGGGGTCGCTGACCACCTCACCGGGGCACAACACCCAGCCCCCTTCGTGCGACGACAGGATCACCACCATGCCCATCATGACCGAGGACCAGTGGCGCGCGTTCGTCTCGGCTGGAACGCGCACCGGGAAACTGGCCACCGTCCGAGCAGACGGCAGACCCATGCCGCACCGCTGTGGTTCCTCCTCGACGATAAGGATCTGGTTTTCCAGACCGAGACGACCTCGGTGAAGGGCCGCAACCTCGCCCGCGACCCACGGTTCGCGCTCGTCGTCGACGACGACCGACCGCCGTATTCGTTCGTCATGTTCCAGGGCACCGCCTGCATCGACCACGACCCGACCGAAGCTCGACGCTGGGCCGGCAGGCTGGGCGCCCGGTACATGGGCGACGATCGCGTCGACGAGTACTCCGAGCGCAACGGCGGACCCGGCATCGTCACCGTGCACGGACGCATCGACAAGGTCAGCGCCTTCGACGGTGTAGCCGCCGACTGACCTGATCCACCTCGGGTGCGCTCGCACATCGCGAGCGCACCCGCCCACAATCAACACGGAACGGCCATGACGAACGACAACACCGCCCTTTTCGACAACCTCGTCCGGTACGAGATCGACCTGTGGATCGCGATCGACAAGGCACTGCAGGGCGAGTGCGACCTGCACCTGACCTGGTTCGAGATCCTGCGCTTGCTCGATGCCCATGACGGTGGTGTCCGGGTGCAGGACATCGCCGCCGAGTTTGCCATCACTGTCGGGGGAACCAGCAAGGTCGTCGACCGCATCGAAGCGGCGGGCTACTGCGCCCGCCGAGCGAACCCGGACGACCGCCGGTCCTCACTCGTCGCACTGACACCGGCCGGCCGCGAGATTCTCGCGGCAGGAACTGTCGTGTTCGACCGCGAACTCGACCGGCGCATCGGCGCGGTTCTCGACGACGACACCATTCGCGCAGTGGGCTCCGCTCTCGAGATGCTGCGGGCTGCAGGCAGATCGGCCGACAGTAGCCGGTGACCGCACGTCGATCTGTCACGTCCTCCGGATGCTCGGACCCGATCACAGCAAATTCGTGCGGCGAACGTAGATCGCGAGCTGGCCACAGTCCTGCAGGTCGAGTTCGCCGAGCGGCTCGAACACGTGGGTCCTGACTCTGGGCCGGGTCGATCGTGGGTGCGGTGCCGGGCGAGGAGGCGACGGGTCGCCGGAGCGGGAACGACCTGGGATCCGGTGTGCACCGCTCGCGACAAGGAGAAACTCGGTCTCCGCGTCCTCGAGGACGAGCCAGTCGGCGCGGCTCGATGCCGGACCAGGCTGCTTCCTCGATGTCGAAGTCGTCAGCACCAGCGCCGCGGGTCCGTCCGCCTCGAGGTTGCGGCGCAGGTCGGAGGTCGCGGCGACGCGGTCGACCCACGGCATCGCACGTCCATCACCACCACGTCAGGGGTGTGCTCACGGGCCATGGCCGTCACGGCGTCGCCCTGCAACTGAGCAGAGCAATGCCCGACGACCGGTGACCGCGCGCGGCAGCGACCAGTTTCGGGCGAGCCAGACCAGGTAACCCACCATCACGTCACCGCGCTCGGAACTTCGCGCCCGGGTGCGGCACACGAGTGGGGAGCTCGGTGGTGAACGCCAAAGGGTAATGGTCGCTGGCGGCACGACTACCGGCCGCCCCATGTCAGATGGCGGGCGACAGCCCTCAGCGCGGCCCGTGGTGGACGTCCGTTGCTACATGACTCTTGATTACCGTCCATTGGACCCAGTACAGACCAGATGGCGACGCCCTGACCAGCGGTAATGCACCGTCAGTCTCTGCCCGGAGAGCCCGAACACGCGAGTTTCGAGTTGAAAGTCATGAATAAGTAGTGAGTGACACCGAAACCAGAAGAACCCCTGATCAGCATAACCACTGATCAGGGGCCCTTTTTGGTGCGCCCACAGGGACTCGAACCCCGGACCCAGTGATTAAGAGTCACTTGCTCTACCAACTGAGCTATAGGCGCATGGTCGGAGCGGCTCGCGCTCCTCGGTGCGTGAAAGACATTAACACCTGGCGCGCATGGAGTGAAATCGAGTCACTGACCTGCGCAGATGCTCAGCTGACGATCTTGCGGATCACCAGGATGGCGACGACGGCGCCGACGCCGATGAGCGAGAACTTCACGGCGGGCTCGTTGAGGGTGCCCACGACGCTGCGCTTGGTGTTCTCGACCAGCCGCTTCGGGTTGGCGCGCACGCTGAGCTCGTCCAGGGTCGACGCGAGCTGGTCGCGTGCGGCCTCGATGTCGCGCTCGATGTTGTCGGTGTTGCGTGCCACGAAAGCCCTCCCGGCTGGACGAAGATGCAGAACTTCTGCGGTCGCCTCAAAGCCTAGAGCACGACGCCCGGCGCGCCTGCCCGGCTCGGACGAGTCGGCTAAGTTTGGCATCGTGACCACGACCTCGAGACTGTCCGCAGGCGACGCTGCTCCCGCCCTGTCCCTCCCCGACGCCGACGGCAACACCGTGTCGCTGGCGGACTACGCCGGCCGACGCGTGGTCGTCTACTTCTACCCCGCCGCGGCGACGCCGGGGTGCACGAAGCAGGCGTGCGACTTCCGCGACAGCCTGGCGCAGCTCAACGATGCGGGCCTCGAGGTGATCGGGGTGTCGCCGGACAAGCCCGCCAAGCTGGCGAAGTTCCGCGACGACGAGGGCCTCACGTTCCCGCTGCTCTCCGATCCGGAGAAGTCGACCTTGCAGGCGTGGGGCGCGTTCGGCGAGAAGTCGATGTACGGCAAGACCATCACGGGCGTCATCCGCTCGACGTTCGTCATCGACGCCGACGGCAAGGTCGAGGTGGCTCAGTACAACGTGAAGGCCACCGGCCACGTCGCCAAGCTCATCCGCGATCTGAAGCTCTGAGCCGCCACTGCTCGGGCAGGCGGCTCAGGAACGCTGCTTCGGCCACCGCGATGGTCTCGATCTCGCTGGGGTCGACGCTCTCGTTCGGTGCGTGAATGGTCGACAGCGGCTCCTCGACGCCCATGAGGACGATCTCCGCGTCCGGAACCGCGCGCTGCAGCGCGGTGCACAGCGGAATGGAACCGCCCTGCCCGGCGAACTGCACGGGCTCGCCGTAGGCGTCGCTCAGCGCGGTCATCAGCGTGCCGTACGCGGGGCCGTCCGTACGGGCGGCGAAGGGTGATCCGACGGCATCCGGCGTGACCGTCACCCGCGCGGACCACGGCGCCGCATTCGTCAGGTGAGTGACGAGCAGATCACGCGTCTTCTCGGCGTCCATGCCGGGCGGTACGCGCAGTCCGATGCGCGCGGACGCGCGAGGCACCACGGCGGCGGCGCTTCCCACCACGGGTGGGCAGTCGATGCCCATGACGGTGACGGACGGCCGGGCCCAGAGATGGTCGGCGATAGACCCGCTCCCGGTGAGCTCCACACCGTCCAGCACGCCCGCATCCGTCCGGAAACGCTCGACCGGATACTCGGCACCGCCCCACACGCCGGAACCGTCGACCCCGTCGATGGTGGTGTCGCCGTTGACGTCGTGCAGCGTGGCGAGCATCGCCACGAGGGCCACCAGTGCGTCGGGCGCAGGACCGCCGTACATGCCGGAATGCACTGCGCCGCGGAGTGTCTCGACGTCGACCCGCACGATCGCCATGCCGCGCAGCGACGTCGTCAGCGTCGGCGTTCCGACGGCGATGTTGCCCGTGTCGCCGATGACGATCACATCGGCCGCGAACAGTTCGGGACGATCGTGCACCAGGTCCTCGAGGCCACCGGTCCCGGTCTCCTCCGAGCCCTCGCACACCACCACGATGCCCACCTCCGAGTCGGAGCCGAGCGCACGGAGCGCCGCGAGGTGCATCAGCACGTTGCCCTTGCAATCGGCCGAACCGCGGCCGAACCAGCGACCGTCCCGATCGGTCAATTCGAAAGGCGCGCTGTTCCACAGCGACTCGTCGCCCGCAGGCTGGACGTCGTAGTGCGAGTACAGCAGGACCGTCGGAGCACCGTCCGCGGCGCGGCGCCGACCGATGACGGCCGCCGATCCGTCGGACGTCTCGTGCAACTCCGTGTCTTTCACGCCGGCGTCGCGGAACGCGTCCCGCACCCACTCCGCGGCGGAGCGGCACTCGGACGGCGGCGCCTGCTCGGGATCGGCGATGGAGCGAAAGGCGACGAGGTCGGCCAGTTCGGCGCGCACTCGCGGCATGCTCGCACGCACGCGGTCTCGGAGCTCGGACAACTGCGCATCGGTACCAGAGGTCATGGAAAACAGTCTGGCACCTCGACGCGTCGACCTACTGCGGGAACTCCTGGTTGAGCCACTGCCCGGTCTGCTGCCAGTGCTTCGCCCACGCCTCGTCCTGCAGCTGCTGCGGGGACTTGTTCGGATCCTGCTCGGGCACCGGGACGGTGAACTGCGGAGCGGGTACCGCACTGGGAGAGGACGACTGCTGCTGTGGCGGCGTGGTGGTCCACGGCGTGGGCGCCGGCGCAGCGGCGGTCGGCGACCAGGGTGCTGCCGACGGCGCGGTCCAGTCGGAGGCCGCGGCGTCTGCTGCGGCGCCCTCTGTCGGAACCGGCGCTGCCGGAGCAGCGGGGGCCGGCGACGCGGCCGGAGCAGCGGGAACCACCGGTGCCGCGGCTGCGGGAGCATCTGCCACCGGGGACGCGGAGCCACCGTTCGGGGCCTGCTGCTCAGCGGCGGTGTTCTGGGGCACGCTGTCCGATCCACCGGACATCACGGCAGCGGTACCGATGCCCGCCGCGACCAGCGCTGCTGCTGCAGCAGCGCCGGCGAACCCGACGAAACGGCGCGAGCGGCGACCGGTGGGAGCGACGGACGCGGCCGTCACCACCGGGATGGCCTCGGTCCGAGCATCGTCGATCGGATCGACGACAGCAGGCGCCACGACGGCGGGGAACACCTCGGTGTCGGTGTCGGACGACGTCGTGGGAGGAACGGCCTTGTCGACGGGCGTGACCTCGTCGGCGGACGCGACTCGGGGGCGAGCAGCCGCGGCGGCGGCACCTGCCACACCGGCACGTGCCGCTGCGGACTTCGAGATCGGCGACGCGGACGCGGCCGACTTCACGACGCCGGACTTCCCCGCACCGGTCGCGGACCGGCGTACCGGCTTGGCCGGGACGGGACGCGTCGGGCGCAGAGGTGGGCGGGCTGCCGCTGCGGCGGCGGCGACAGCGGAGGGTGTGGTCCGCTGCCAGGGCGCGACATCGTCGGCAGGAGGAGTGACGTCGTCGTCGAGTGTCGCGCCGTCGGCGGGCGTGTCCGCGACGACCGGGGTGGGAGAGTCGAAGACGGGAACACCGAACGCGAGTTCGAGGATGGGCGGAGCCACGTCGATGTCAGCGGCAGCGCCCGAGGTCACGACGGACATGACACAGGCGTCGGCGACGTCCACCAGGTCCCACAGCATTGGCACCGTCAGCCCGATCTGCTCGGGCGAGAAGTCCTCGAGGTCGATCGACTCGGCGACGCCGAGGTCCGACCCGTCGATGGGAGACAGCAGGGACGCCGTCACCGTGGACCCGTCCAGGTGATACAGCAGAACGGCGGAGACCACGGTGGTGTCACCACGGGTCTCGGGTGCGCTGCTGTTGCGGGGGGTGTCGTTCATGATGTGCCTCCTCTTCTCGAAGACGAACCGGAAGCCGACACAGCCGTCGTGACTCCCCCGAGACCGGCCTGAACGATCGACTACATGCTCCGTCAGTGAACGATGCGTCTTGTAACAGTCTCTAAACATACCGTAAGTTCATATTGAATGCGGCCGAACGGTAGCTCACTGTTCGAGAACGGTGGGTCGACCGATACTGTTGGTGACGTGGAGTCGACCGACGGAGCACCGGGGCGCAGCACCCCGATCACCGAGGAGACGGCGCACGATCAGGGCCTTCACGACGAGACCGATGTCCGCGACGGGGCCGACACCAGCGAGAACGCGGACGAGAACGAGCCCGTCGAGCTGCTCCCCCGCCGCCGCCCCACCCAGGAGCGCAGCAAACGGAAGTTCGACGCATTGTTGACGGCGTCGCGCGAACTGTTGACCGACGTGGGGTTCGAGTCGTTCACGTGCGAGGAGGTCGCGGCCCGCGCCGGACTGCCCATCGGCACGCTGTACCAGTTCTTCGCCAACAAGTACGTCATCGTGTGCGAACTGGGTCGCCAGGATCTCGCAGGCGTGCGCCAGGAGTTCGCCGACTTCGACGGCGAGGTTCCGTCACTCGACTGGCTACGCTTCCTCGACGACTTCCTGGACCATCTCTCCAGCCTGTGGACGTCGGATCCGTCCCGACGCGAGGTGTGGTTGGCGATGCAGTCCACCCCGGCCACACGCGCCACCGGCATGATCCACGAGAAGGCGTTCGCCGCCCAGGTGGAGCGGGTGCTCGCACCGCTCACACCCCGCACCCCACGTGCCCGCCGCAACCTCATGGCCGAGGTGCTCGTGCACGTCGTCTACTCCATGCTCAACTTCTCGGTGCAGGACGGTCAGAGTCACGCCGACGCCGTCGCCGAGCTGAAGCGCCTGATGGGCGCCTACCTGTTGGTGGCAGAAAAGGAGAGCCGACGCTGATCGCGTCGGCTCTCCTCTTCTCCGTCATTCGTCTGACGATCACTCCTCGAGGATCGCCACCGCTCCCGCCATGTCGCCGTCGTGGGTCAGCGACAGGTGGATCTTGACCGTCGGCAGGAACTCCGCGGCCATGCCGTGCAGCTTGATCGACGGACGTCCCCACGCGTCGTTGACGACCTCGATCAGCGGGTACGGGTTGTCGCCGATCTGGGGCGCACGAGCGAAACGTGATGCGGCCCAAGCCTTCAGCACCGCTTCCTTCGCGGCCCACCGCGCGGCGTAGTGCCGCGCGGGATCCGCACTGCGCGTGGCGGCGTGGCGGCGCTCGCCGGCAGTGAAGCTGTCGCGGACCATGGTGGTCCCGACCTTCTCCATCTGCTCGGCGAACTCCGAGACCGACACCAGATCCAGACCGACTCCCAGGATGCTCACTCGGCCACCGTACGGTAGACGTCGTCCGCGCCGAGGCGAGAATCTTCGCTCAGCAGCAGATCGATCTCGAGCTCGTGCTTCGCATCGCTCGACGTGCCGTCGTGGCCCAGTCGGCGATCCTCCGGACGCTCGTACAGCGAGGATCCGCCGCACATCGCCTCCATCAGCCGCCGCTTGCCGGCCACCACACGTGCCTGCGCCTTCGCCGTGTACTCCTCGCGCTGCGCGGCCGGAACCGCCTCGAGGAACGCCTGCGGGTGCACCACGGCGATGATGCCGGACACGTGGCCGAAGCCGAGGCTGGTCAGCAGTCCGGCCTTGAACGGCAGCCGCTCCCCGAAGCGCAGCGGTTCGCGTACCCAGACCAGGTTCTCGAACTCGGTCATCGTGTCGTCGACGCAGTCGAGACTGCGGTTCGGCGGCACGACGCCCTCGGCCAGCACCTGGCACAGACCGATCAGCTGGAAGGCAGCGGCGCCGCCCTTGCTGTGTCCGGTCAGCGACTTCTGCGAGACCACGAAGAGGGGGTTGCCCTCCGTGCGGCCCAGTGCTCGGGCCAGACGCGTGTGCATCTCCGCCTCGTTGGGATCGTTCGCGTTGGTCGACGTGTCGTGCTTGGAGACGATCGCGATGTCGTCCGCGGAGACGCCGAGTGCGCTGAGCGACAACGCCATCGCCGAGTCTTGACCGCCGCGGGCAGCGCCGAGGGCGCCGAGACCGGGAGCCGGGATCGACGTGTGCACGCCGTCACCGAAGGACTGCGCCCATCCGACGACACCGAGGACGGGCAGGCCCATCTCCAGAGCGAGGTCACCGCGGGCCAGCAGAATCGTTCCGCCGCCGTGCGACTCGACGAAGCCACCGCGTCGACGGTCGTTGGCTCGGGAGAACCGGCGATCCGAGATGCCCTTGGCGTGCATCGCCGAGGCCTCCGCCGTCGCCGACATGTCGCCGAAGCCGATGATGCCCTCGGTGCTGAGGTCGTCGAACCCGCCGGCCACGACGAACGTCGCCTTGCCGAGCCGGATCTTGTCCACGCCCTCCTCGACCGAGACCGCCGCCGTGGCGCAGGCCGCGACCGGGTGGATCATCGCGCCGTAGGACCCGACGTACGACTGCACCACGTGCGCCGCAACGACGTTCGGCAGCGCTTCCTGCAGGATGTCGTTCGCACGAGCGTCACCCAGAAGGGTGTCGATGTACAGCGAGCGCATCGACTCCATGCCGCCCATACCGGTGCCCTGCGTATTGGCGACCAGCGAGGGGTGCGTCCAGCGCATGAGCTCGGACGGGGTGAAGCCGCTGGTGATGAACGCGTCGACCGTGCAGACGATGTTCCACAGCGCGACCCGGTCGATGGAGCTCGCCATGTCCGGCGAGATGCCCCACTTGGTGGCGTCGAATCCCGTGGGGATCTGACCACCGACCGTGCGCGTCAGCTTCATCTGACGCGGTACGCGGATCTCGGTGCCCGCCTTGCGCGTGACCTGCCAGTCACCCTCCGCGTTCTGGTTCACGACCGTCCGCTCGGGATCGGCACCGACGAAGGCGCGTGCCTCCGCCTCGCTGCCGACGACGAACGTCAGATCGTTGTCCAGGAACACCGAGGTGAGCAGCGGCGCGGTGTTGTTCACCATCGCGCCGTCGTCCTCGTACTGCCGGATACCGCAGCGTTCGACGACCGTGTCGTGGTACCGGTCGGCGATCTCCGCCTCGGGCACCAGATCGCCCGACTCGGCGTCGTACCACCCCGGCTTGGGATCGTTCTCCCAGACCACCAGACCGGTGTTCCACGCGAGTTCGAGAACGCCTGCCGCCGAGAGCTTCTCGTCGACCTCCATCTCGAAGCGGGTGCGTGCGCTGCCGTACGGCCCGAGCTCGCCCGTACCGACGATGACGACCATCTCGGACGGCTCGATGTCCAGAGCGGTCCACGCGGGTGCTGCGGGCTGCTCGTCGAGCCGCGGCGGCGCGGGAAGCGCGTCGACGGTGGCGAGTGCCTCGGCGACGGCGTCGTCCGCGACGGCCTCGTCGGCCGCCTGCTTGGCGAGTGCGGCCAGATCGAGGCCCGCCTCGGCGAGGCCGCCGGTGAGATCGACCTCGAGCGGTGCCTGCGCGGCGGCGGTCCGGGACTCCTCGTCGCAGGTGGCGAGCAGCTGCTCGGCCATCTCCGCCGTGGACCAGGTGCGCACACCGGCCGCCTCGGCAGCGTTGGCCACCGGGTCGTTGTGACCCATGAGGCCGGTGCCGCGAACCCAACCGATACGGGCGTGCACCAACGTGACTCGCTCGGCCCAGGTGCGCTCCGCCTTCCAGCGGTTCACCACGGCGTCGAGCGCTGCCTTGGACTCGCCGTAGGCACCGTCGCCACCGAACAGTCCACGGTTCGGCGAACCGGGAAGTGTCACGTGCAGTCGGGTGTCGACGTCGCGGTCGTGACCGATCTTCGACAGACCACCGATGAGACGCTCGACCGACCAGAGCAGGACGCGCATCTCCATCTCGGCGCGGGCACCGGCGTCGGACAGCTCGCCGGCGACCCGCGGTGCCGCGAAGGGGAACAGCATCGTCGGGGTGACGGCGGGCTTGACCAGCTTCTTCGCGCCACCGGCCGAATCGATCTGGTCGCTGCCGATCCACTCGATCAGGGCATCGACGTCGGCGTACGAGGCCATGTTCGCCGGGACCACCCAGAGGGCTGCTCCCGCAGTGGCATTCGTGCGGTAGAGCTCACGGTAGAACCCGACTCGGCTCTCGTCGAGACGCGAGGTGGTGAGGAACACGGTCGCACCGCCGGCGAGCAGTTCCCCGGTCACCGCAGCGGCGATCGAGTTCTTGCTGGCGCCGGTGACGACCGCGACCTGTCCGGTCCAGCGGGTCGACGCCTCGGTCGACTGCGCCGCAGCCGACGCGATGGCGCCGTAGGTGGCCGCCAGGTCGCCGCGCCCCTGGGCGTCAGCCTTCTGCTGCCACCAGCTCGCCTGGGACGCGACCGCCGTACCGGTTCCGGCGAAAGTGTCGACAGCGAGTGCCTGAGCCTTCTCGTCCCCCAGCCACAGCCGGGCGAGATCCTCACGCGCACTGGCCCAGCGGTCGTCGATCAGCACCGCCTTGCGGGCGTCGAACGACGGAGCGACCAGACGCGGCCAGTCGGTGCCGAGCTCGGTGGACACCAGGTCGACCAGCTCGGCCTCGCTCGCGTCCGCCTCGGGCAGAGTGAGGTTCTCGGCGAATCCGAGCTGTTCGAGGACGAGTCGGGCCGCCGAGGCCAGCACTCCGCTGCGCCCGGTGATGTTCTCGGTGAACTCGCCCAGGGCGGCCGCGTCGACGGTGCCACCGCCGCCGCTGCCCCCACTGGAGGGCATGGACACCTGGATGCCGCGTCGCTGACCGACCGCAGTCACGGCTGCGTCGATGACCGCGTCGACCGCGGCACCGTCGGCGACGGCACCGTCTGCGAGACCACCGAGGTCGCCGCCGCGGATCGATGCGCCGTCCCTGGTGCCGAGAGCGACCTCGGCGGTGACGTGGTGGGCCCACCCGTCACCGAGCTGCCACACCTTGGCGACGCGCTCCGCGATGGAGCCGGGACGACGTCCCGACGGTCCGAACACCTTGCGCAGGTGATCGTTCACCGAGTCGCTGAGCACCGGCCCGAACGGACGGTAGGTACGTGCCAGCTTGTTGACGGTGCCGGCGAGGGCACCCATGTCGGCGTCGGCCGCGCCGTCGATCGCACCGAGCGACAGCTCGGAACCGAGATCGACGAGCAGCTGGTTACGCCGGGACGAGACGCCGTCGCACAGTGCCTCGATGGTGTCGGCGGGGCCGATCTGATCGATGCGGAGCTTGGTCCACAGGGCGATCAGCACGGTCGTGGCGTCCGACGCCGTGAACGCGATGTCGTCGGGACGCGGCCCACCGGCCGGTGCCGCGGGAGCAGCGACCGGGGCGGCGACGGCTGCCGGGGCAGCCGCCGGATCTGCAGCGGGAGTCTCGGACTCGGGCTCGTCCACCATCTCCGGATCGGTGTCCGTGGAGAAGACGACGGCCGCGTCGCGCTCGATGTTGAGCACCTCGACGGGGTGGCCGATGCGACCGGGCAGCTTCAGCGTGTTGGTCGCCAGGTTGGCCACCGTGGGAACGGATCCCAGACCCACCTCGACGAAACGCTCGATGCCCAGTCCGCCGTCCGACTCGTCGGCGAACAGCAGGTCCTGCGTCTCGATCCACCGGACGGGGCTGGCGAACTGCCATGCCAGCAGCTCGGTCAGGATCACGCGGCACAGATCGGCCGGGCGGGCGGCCCAGTCGTCCCACCGACCCAGGACGTCGGCCAGCGGCTCGGACGGCACCAGGTCGGCGATCTCCTGCACGAAGTCACGATCGAGCGTGAACAGACGCGGAACCAGGTTGGGGATGTAGCGGCCGACGAGGATCGACGGGTCGATCGTCTCCGGGAGCAGCTCGAGGAGACGAGCCCGGAAGTCGTCCACACCGCCGCGAAGAACGGTGGAGTGGAACGGGACGTCGATGCCGGGGACCAGGATGAAGGCCCGCTTGCCGCCGAACTCGGCACGGCGACGGTCGATCTCGCGCTCGAGCTCCTCGAGACCCGCGACGGTGCCGGCGATGGCGTACTGGGAGCCGCGCAGGTTGAGGTTGACCACCTGCAGGAACTCGCCGGTGCGCTCACCGATGGACTCGACGAATCCGATGACGTCGTCGTCGGCGAGGCCGACCTGGGACGGACGGATGGCGGCCATGCGGTACTGGCTGCGGCCCTTCGCATCACGCGGGACCAGCTGGTGCATGGCGGAGCCGCGCTGGAAGACCACTTCGAGGACGGCCTCGAGCGGCAGGACCCCGGCGACGGCGGCGAGAGCGTTGTACTCACCGACGGAGTGCCCGGCGAGGAACGAGTCCTCGACGAACGCGCCGGACTCGCGGAGCTCAGCCACCTGGGCGACACCGAGCACGGCCATCGCGGCCTGGGTGAACTGGGTCAGGTGCAGGACGCCGTCAGGATGACGGTGGGTCACTCCCCTGGCCCGCAGTTCGGTCGGGTTGTCCCGCACGACAGCGAGAATCGAGAAGCCGAGGGCAGCGCGGGTGTGCTTGTCCGCTCGCTCCCAGATCTCACGGGCGGCCTTCGAGCGAGCCCGTGCGTCGAGTCCCATGCCGGGCTGCTGGATGCCCTGGCCCGGGAACGCGTAGACCGTCTTCGGTGCGGCGATGCGGCCGGTGGCCATCAT
The DNA here is from genome assembly GCF_030818285.1 of Rhodococcus sp. SORGH_AS_0301. Taxonomy (NCBI): domain Bacteria; kingdom Bacillati; phylum Actinomycetota; class Actinomycetes; order Mycobacteriales; family Nocardiaceae; genus Rhodococcus; species Rhodococcus sp. SORGH_AS_0301. Next base: position 826,780 of record NZ_JAUTAC010000002.1, on the reverse strand, counting down.
GACCATGTCGCCGTCGACCTTGCAGGAGACCTCGACGATCTCGGAACCGGCCTCGTAGCCGACGCGATCCACGCGGACGTCGATCGAGGCGCCGGGACGCACCATGCCGAGGAAGCGCGTGGTCCACGCCGTGAGGCGACGCGGCGGAGTCGTCGCGGCCGGATCGACGGCGGTGACCACCTGCTGCGCGGCAGCCGAGAGCCACATGCCGTGCACGATGGGATCGCCGAGACCGGCGAGACGTGCTGCGGCGTCCGAGGTGTGGATCGGGTTGTGGTCGCCGGAGACCTGAGCGAACGCACCCATGTGACGCGGAGCCGTGATGGTGGTGTCGCGGCGACGGCGGCGCGGGGTCTCGACCAGCGCGTCGGTGACCGACCCGCCGGCGCGCGGCGGATCCGACAGCGTGCCGGTGCCGGTGCGGCCACGGATGGCGAACCGCTCGACGAGGGTGGCGACGACGGGAGCGTCGAGGCCCTCGCCCAGCATGGCGCCGATCTCGACGGAGACCTCGACCACGCGGCCGAGATCGGTGTCGACGACCTCGCCCGACTGCGCCTTCACCACCAGGATGCTGTGGTGGTCCGGCAGCGTGCCCATGAGATCGATGCGGTGGTCGAGGTGCACCAGGTCGAGCATGCCCTCGATGACGGAGCCGGCGTCGGCGGTACGCGCCGAGCCGAGCACGGCGAACACGGCGGGCCAGCACGCTCCGACGAGGACGTCGGGCACGGCCGAGTGGCCGACGCCGTAGTCCGCGGGGAGGCCGGAGCCGGTGACACCCGCATGGTCGGCGACGAGGTCGGGCGACCAGGCGATGTTGAGGCGAGCAGCGCCGCCCTTGACCGTCGGGAGTTCCTGTCCCGCAGCGACTCCGAGCAGTGCGGACATCGACGACTCGGCGTCCGCGTCGGTGACGAGCGGCGCTCCGCCGTCGACCGCCGAGGCGGGGACGGTGATGCGGATGTCGACGCTCTTGCCGGGCGAGAGCGGAACCGAGAGGAGCACCTGGTCCGAGCCGGCGACGGTCAGCGTGGCGCCGGTACGGGCGTGGGTGGCGGCCTCGTCGGACACGACGTCCCACTCGGACAGTGCACCGAGTCGACGAACGGGGTTGGGCGCGAGGCGCGATGCCCAGGTGATGTCCGGAGCGGCGAGCACCATGCCCACGAGACCGCCCGCGATGTCGGGATGACGGCGGGTGGCGACGGCGACGGAGTCCGCGCCGGAGCCGAGCAGGCGATCCGCGGTGGCCTTCTCGAAGCGGTTCAGCAGATCGCCGACCGGCTCGTTCAGCCGGTCGATGCCGGCGACGGCCACGGTGCCTGGGATGACGCAGACCTGGTCTGCCGAGTACCGCGCGTCGTGGGCCTGCCACAGCGAGTCACTGCGCCACCAGCGGCGGACGTCCTTGTCCACGACGGGAACGAAGTTGACCGGCTTGCCGGGGATGCGGCACAGCGAGATGAAGAACGGCACGTCGGCCGGGTGCAGCTCGACCGTCGAGGCGTCGGGGTAGGCCGCGACGAGTGCCCGCAGGGCATCGGCGGGGCGATCGAGGATGTCGTCCTCGGCGAAGAGGGTGGGAACGGGGCCACGGTCGACGGGGTGCAGGCGGGCCTCGGCGCGCTGGAGCATGTCGCGGAAGCGGACGCGCCACGTGACGTCGAGCCACGGAGTGTCGGTGTCGATGTCGTGCCCGACGGCGAGCTCGAGGTAACGCTCGAGCCAGCGCAGGTACGTCATGGACGCGACGTCGCCGAAGTACGGCTTCGCGGTGGCGTCGAGAGCGGCGATGATCTCGTCGCGGCGGGCGGCCACGGCCTCGTCGTCGCCGGCGACCTCGTCGAGCAGACGACCGGTCCGCGAGGCGGCGTTGTCGATCTCGTGGATGTCCGCGCCGAGCTGGCTGCGGCCGGAAGCCATGCCGCCGATCGCGGTGCCGGCACCGACCCAGTCGGGCGTTCCGGGGGTGTCGACGAGGAGCTGCTTGACCTCGGGGGACGTTGTCGCCTCGAGCGTGGCCATCGCGGCGGTGCCGACGAGGATGCCGTCGAGCGGCATGGCCGGGAAGCCGGCGGCCTCCGACCAGCGTCCGGTGAGGTAGTCGGCTGCGCGCTCGGGAGTTCCGATGCCGCCGCCGACGCAGATGACGATGTTGTCGTGCGACCGCAGCTCCGCGTAGGTGGCTACCAGCAGGTCGTCGAGGTCCTCCCACGAATGGTGGCCACCGGCGCGGCCACCTTCGATGTGGACGATGACCGGGTAGTCCGGAACCTCGTTGGCGATACGGATCACCGCGCGGATCTGCGCCACCGTGCCCGGCTTGAAGCAGACGTGGCTGATGCCGACCTCGGTCAGCTCCTCGATGAGCGCGACGGCCTCGTCGAGCTCGGGGATGCCCGCGGTGACGACGACGCCGTCGAACGGCGCACCCGCCGTGCGGGCCTTCTGCACGAGGCGCTTCCCGCCGAGCTGCAGCTTCCACAGGTAGGGGTCGAGGAAGAGCGAGTTGAACTGCACGGACCGGCCGGGCTCGAGGAGCTCCTGCAGCTCGGCGACGTGGCCGGCGAAGATCTCCTCGGTGACCTGTCCGCCACCGGCGAGCTCGGCCCAGTGGCCGGCGTTGGTCGCGGCGGCGACGATCTTCGGGTCGACGGTGGTCGGGGTCATGCCCGCGAGCAGGATCGGCGACCGACCCGTCAGCTTGGTGAAGGACGTCTCGACGGCGGTGTACCCGTTCGGGAGGGTGACCACGGACGGGGCGAAGTCGCTCCACGGGCGGTCCACCTCGGGTGCGGCGCCGGGAGTGAGGAGGTTGCGGTGCCCGGTGCGGGTCGACGCGGCGACGACGCCCACGCCGTGGCCACTGATGTTCGATGCGGTCAGGCGGGTGAGGGCGTCACCGGGACCGAGGTCGAGGATCCACGACGCGCCCGCGGTGACCACGGACTCGGTCGCGGCGACCCAGTCGACGGGATCGACCAGGATGGCCTGCGCGAGTGCGCGGGCACGGGAGACGTCGACGCCACAGCGCTCGGCCCACTGGCCGACGACGTCGACGGCCTCACCCATCTGCGGGTGGTGGAAGCCGACCTCGATGTCGAGGGGTTCGAAGACGGGAGCGAAGATCGCGCCGCCACGTTTCTTGGCGTCACGCTCGCGGGTCTCGGTGGCCGAGATCTCCTCGCAGCGCTGCTGCACGCGGACGAGCTTGGTGTACGGACCGCTGAGGACGACGCGGCGGCGACCGTTGCGGATGGCGACGACGGCGGACGTCGTGGCGTCGTCGCCCGCGACCTCGTCGACGATGGCCTGCAGACGGACGGGGTCGACGGCGGAGACGGCGATCATGGGAGCCCGCTCGCCCGAGCCGATGAGGGCACGGCGGCGGCCGACGAGACCGGCTGCGGCACCGATGAGCTGCGCGACGGCCAGCAGTTCGGCGTCACTGCGTCCGAGATCGGCGACAGCCGCCTCGGCGAGGACACCCTGCGAGTGGCCGATGACGGCGGAGGGCGGAGTGGCGGTCCAGTCCAGTCCCTGCACCGACAGCGCGCGCAGTGCGGCGATCTGGGTGAGGAGGACGCCGGGGACGGAGACGGCCGCGGAGGCGAGGGCTGCGGTGGACGGACCGGCCGACGGATCGTCGGCGAGCTCCTGCTCCAGCATCCAGGCGATGGGATCGAAGCCGAGGGGCCGCACGACCAGGAGCTCCTGCGCCACGGGCGCGAGGATGTCGGCCGCGGTGTTGACGAGATCGGTGATCTGCGGCTCGAGTGCACAGTCCCGGGTCAGCTCGTCGAGGGTGGGCAACCAGGGCGCACCCTGGCCACCGAAGGCGAACGCGTACGGCTCACCCGCGACGAACCGCTCCGCGAGCGACTCCGCCCGATCGGTGGAGCGCTGGCGGTTGGGGGGAGTGCTCTCGTTGATGGTCACGCGTGCGTGTCCTCTCCTACCTCGGATCGCGAGGTGCTGGGTACTTCTGACGCTGGGCTCGTTCGACGTGGCTGGGTTGTTCGACGTTGCTGGGCCACCGGCGACACGAGACTCCGGGAGCCCGAGACGGTGGGCAGTCGTCATCGACGGACCACTCGCATCTCGTGGGCTCAAGGATGACACGGAATCATGAGGAATTCCTCACGTTCTGTTTGACGTCCTAGTGCTACCCGCGGGTACGTCGTGATCGTGGCCAGAAACGGCGGCTCAACTGACCCGAAAGTAGGGTCGATCGCTGCAGACCAGGGCGGTTTCCGCGGGCGAGGAACCTGAGGGATTCCTCGTGTTCATCGTTACCAATTCGTTATACGAGCGGACGGTCGGTTCCTGTCGGACCGTCCGTCTACCTTCCTGATCGCACACGTCGTGCACCGAGACCGGGGGGACTCACATGACCGACACCATCGCAGCGATCATCGACCGTTCGACGCAGACTGCCACCGCTACCGCCGTCGACGCGGTGATTCCACGGGAGACCTGGCCGTTCTGGTTTCCGGGGTGGGCCGGGGACGTCGAGGCCGCTCTCCTCGACGCCGTGTTCTCGTCGAGAGCGACGTATGGCGGTCCCACCACGGGAGTGCGCCGGGTGATCGCCGCGTGGCGGCGCTCGCGATGCGGCGCGGTGGACGATCTCCGCGCTCTCACCACGCTCGATGCCGACGTCGTGGACAACCGGCAGCGGGTTCCGGGGAATCACTCGACCAAGGCCGACGCCGCGCGGGCCGTCGCCGCCGCACTGCTCGCAGTCGGGGTGACCAGGGCGACGGACGTGGACGGGTCCGAGACGCAACACGACGCGTTCGTCTCCGTCGCAGGTGTCGGCGAGCTGTCATGGGAGTGCTTTCTCGGCGCCCTCGGCGTCGCGTCACCGCTGAGCGACGCCGGGGTCGACGACTTCCTGCGCGTGACACTCGCCGTGACCGTCGACGGAGTCGAGGACCGGAACGCCGTCCTGGACGCGGTCGCAGGTGACCTCGACACCGACCGCGCGACGCTGCGGCACGCGGTGTGGCGCTACCAGCGTTCGCTCGTCCGCAGGCCGCGGACCCGCGAGGTGCCGGCCGAGGTCGTCTAGACTCACCTGCACGCGCGAGTGGCGGAATGGCAGACGCGCCACACTTAGGATGTGGTGTCCGACGGACGTGGGGGTTCAAGTCCCCCCTCGCGCACCAGCAGGTGAGTCCCACCACGACCCCTACGACGCGGTGTCGTTGACCGTGCGCGGTCCGGTACCGTCGTGGTGTGGATCAGAGCCGGGACACCACCCCCAGGACGCGCCGCCCAGCACTCATCGTGCTGGTCATCGTCGCCGCCTGCGGATGCCTGGCGCTCGGGTACTGGCAGTGGGAACGATTCGAATCGTCGTCCGGCACGGGTCAGAATCTCGGCTACGCCTTCCAGTGGCCCCTTTTCGCCGCCTTCGTCGTGTTCGCCTACCGACGGTTCGTCCAACTCGAGGACACCGTGGACGAACCGGTGGAGTCCACGGTGATCACCGAGATCCCCACCGATCTCCTCCCGCAGCGCCCGACAGCTCGGACGACCCGCCTGCCCGACGACACTGCCGACGACGAGGAGACTCGTCAACTGCGGGAGTACAACAGCTATCTCGCGGAGTTGGACGCCGGCCGCGAGAACGACAGGAGCACTTCGTGAGCACCGCAGAACCTCGTCCCGCCGCTCGAAGCACCGGGGGTCGGCCGACCGACCGGCGGATCGAGCCCGCGCTTCTGCGCTATCGCGTTCTCGCCTACGCCACCGGCGTATGGCTGCTGGTGCTGACCGCGGAGATGGTGGCCAAGTACGTCTTCGGCGTCGAGAACCTGCCCGGGTGGATCGCGATCGTGCACGGCTGGGTCTACTTCGCGTACCTGATCGTCACGCTCGACCTCGCCGTGAAGGTGCGCTGGCCCGTCGGCCGCACCATCGGCACGCTCCTCGCCGGCACCGTGCCGTTCCTGTCGTTCGTCATCGAGCACCGCCGCACCCAGCAGGTGAAGCGGGACTTCGCCGTCCGACCTACTGCGTGAACGCGGTGATCTCCGGGAGCAACCGGCGCAGCGCGACGCCGCGATGGGACAACGCGTCCTTCTCCGCAGGCGTCATCTCGGCAGCGGACTGCCCGGCACCGTCCGGAACGAAGATCGGGTCGTAACCGAATCCACCGCTTCCGGCACGGGTTCTCGACACACTCCCCCGCCACTCGCCGCGGACCACGTGCTCACGTCCGTCCGGCAGCACCAGCGCGCAGGCGGAGACGAACGCCGCACCGCGCCGCTCGTCCGGCACGTCGGCCAGCTGCGCCAGCACCAGCGCGGTGTTCGCCTCGTCCTGGCCGTGCTGCCCCGACCATCGCGCCGACAGCACTCCGGGCATATCGTTCAGTGCGTCGATCGCGATCCCCGAATCATCTGCCACACAAGGCATCCCGGTCGCGGCAGCGCCGTCCCGAGCCTTGATCAGAGCGTTCTCCTCGAAGGTCGCCCCGGTCTCGGGAGTCTCCGGGTACTCGGCGACCTCGTCGAGCCCCACCAGTTCCACGCCGCCGACCTGCGCGGCATCGAGCACCCGCCGCAGTTCGGCGAGCTTCTTCGCGTTGCGGCTGGCGACGAGGAGCCGTACGTCAGGCACCGGGCAACTCACCGGGGTAAGGGGCCGCGAGAGCCTCCTTCTGGATCGCGAAGATGCGCTCGCAGCCGGCGAGGGCATTGTCGAGCATGGCGTCGAGGGTGGACCGCGGGAAGGTCGCGCCCTCGCCGGTGCCCTGGATCTCGACGAGTGTTCCGGTGTCGGTGGCCACGACGTTCATGTCCACCTCGGCGCGGGAGTCCTCCTCGTACGGCAGGTCCAACCGGACGCGGCCGTCCACCACGCCGACCGACACGGCAGCGATGGCGCAGGAGATGGGCTGCGGATCGGCGAGCTTGCCGTGAGCCGCGAGATAGGTGACTGCATCGGACAGTGCCACGAAGGCACCCGTGATCGCCGCGGTGCGCGTCCCGCCGTCGGCCTGCAGCACGTCGCAGTCGAGGGCGATGGTGTTCTCACCGAGAGCGGCGAGATCGATGCAGGCCCGCAGCGAGCGCCCGATGAGTCGGCTGATCTCGGACGTGCGTCCGCTGACCTTGCCCTTCACCGATTCCCGGCTGTTGCGGGTGTGCGTCGCGCCGGGAAGCATGGCGTACTCGGCGGTGAGCCAGCCAAGCCCGGATCCCTTGCGCCACCGCGGCACCCCCTCCTCCACGCTGGCGGTGCACATCACCCGGGTGTTGCCGAACTCGACCAGCACCGATCCTGCCGGGTGCGAGGTGAAACCGCGGGTGATGGTGATGGTGCGGAGTTCGTCGTCTGCTCTGCCGTCTTCACGTGTGGACACGCCTGCCACCCTAGTCGGGTCGCCGACACGGCCCGGGGACGGACTGCCGCGCCCCGAGGGACGTGCGAGCGGTCAGACCTCGACGACGTAGCCGGGTGAGACGGCATGCACCGGACCACCGAACTCGGCCTTCGCCTCCGCGACGACGTCCTCGCGTGACGTCCACGGCGGGATGTGGGTGAGCAGCAGTTCCGAGACCTCCGCCATGGCCGCCAGCCGGCCGGCCTCGGTACCCGAGAGGTGTACGCCCTGAGGGCGATCCGCGGCGTGTGTCCACGACGCCTCGGCCAGGAGCACGTCGGCCCCGGTCGACAGTTCGACCACCGCGTCGCACATTCCGGTGTCCCCGGTGTAGGCCAGGACGGTTCCACTCTCGGTGGTGATGCGCATGCCGTAGGACTCCGGCGGGTGGTACACGCGTCGCGGCTCGATGGTCAGCGCACCGAACGTCACCACGGAACCGTCTCGGAGGTACCGCAGATCGAGGGTGTCCGACATGTCGTCGATCCGGCCACCGCTCTCCGCGGACGCCACGCCCAGACGGAACGCCATGTCCGACGGCCCGAGGACCACGGCACGGCCCTCCACCGCAGTGGGGCCGTACCGGCGCCAGACCAGCAGTCCGGGGACGTCGAGGCAGTGATCGGCGTGCAGGTGCGACAGCAGCACGTGCACGTCGGCGGGGTTCACGTACTTCTGCAGGGCACCGAGAACACCGGGCCCGAAGTCCATGACGAGCGGAGCGGTGTCGGGCGCCTCGATGAGATATCCCGATGCCGGCGAGTCCGGACCCGAGACACTGCCCGAACAACCCAGAACCGTGAGACGCATGGGTGTCATGCTGCCACGCGCGGTGAGAGGTCCGAGAGAGTTCGGCGACACACCGTGTCGTGAGATGTCCGAAGGGTGCGCACGGCTCCTGTCACCGGTGCAGGGTGGGCGACGGCGGGAGCGTGCGCGCGGCGCGTTGCCGACGTGCGGCACCGGCGAACATCCAGGCCGCCAGTACTCCCGCGAGTGCGCCGAACAGGTGGCCCTGCCACGACACGTCCTCCTGCGTCGGGAGCACCCCCCACAACGCGCTGCCGTAGACGAGCAGCACCAGGACCCCGACGAGCAACTGCCCGAGATCGCGGGCGAAGACGCCGCGCACGATGAGGTAGGACAACCACCCGAACACGATGATCGAGGCGCCGACGTGCAGGGACGCGGTCTCGCCCGTCAGCCAGGTGCCCAGCCCACCCACGATCCACACCACCGCGGTGACGGCCAGACCGCGCGCGATGCCCGAGAGCATCAGCACGAATCCCAACACCAGCAGCGGAACGGTGTTGGCGAACAGGTGGTCCCACCCGTGGTGGAGCAGAGGGGCGAAGGCGACGCCCTGGAGACCGTCGACCGATCGGGGGCCGATGCCGTGCCGGTCGAGGGCGAGACCGGACGCCACGTCCACCGCCTCGATGACGTACAGAACGGCGACGAAGCCACCGATCACCATGGCGGCGCTCGCCCAGCGCGAGCGTCGCGGCTGCGTGGCCGGCTGCGCGCCGGAGGTTCCGAGGGTCATGGCGTTCCCGATCGTGAGGCGAGAGGTGATATCCGGTTTCGACGATACTCGAGAGTGCGGGTCGGGCTCACGCGCCGGAACTCGGGAACACGTCCCGATAGGCGGGAAACCCGGCCACCGCCGTCGCGGCGAGGATCGCCCGCGCGATGGCGCGCTCGACCACCGGGGCGACCGCCGCGCACACTCCGTCGAGCACGGCCAGATGGGGCATCATCATCGGCATGTCCACCTCGGCGGGGCGGGCGGCCGCCCGTCCCGTCGCGACGGCGAAGATCGTGTCGCCGTCCAGCGGCGAGTGGGCCGGTCGGATCGCGCGTGCGAGCCCGTCGTGTGCGGCGACGGCCACCCGCCGGCACTCCGACTCGGTGAGCTGCGCGTCCGTGGCGACGACGCCGATGGTCGTGTTGAGGGAGGTGTCCTTCGGCGCGAGCTCGGCGGCCGCCCGCACGTCGTCCGCACTCGGGGTTCGCAGGCCCACCTCCGGGACGGACGCCGCACTCCACAGGACACCCGTCGCGGGGTCGAAGACCGATCCGACGGGATTGACGACCATCAACGCGCTGACCACCAGACCCGCCGCGGCGCCGGTCTCGATCCGTGTCGACGCGCTGCCGACGCCGCCTTTCAGGAGCCCTGCGCGTGCGCCCGTCCCCGCGCCGACGCATCCGAGCGCGAAGTCGGCGGACGCGGTTGCCGCAGCTGCTCGTCCGAACTCCGCGTCCGGTCGCACGGACCAGTCCCCCATCGGTAGATCGAAGATCACGGCGCCCGGCACGATCGGGACGACACGGTCGTCTCGGCCCATCCGCACGCCGCGCCGATGCTCCTCGAGGTGGCGCATGACTCCGTCCGCCGCCGCGAGACCGTAGGCGGAACCGCCTGTCAGCAGCACCGCGTCGATCTGCTGCACGGCGTGGGACGGATCCAGCAGGTCGGTCTCGCGGGTACCCGGCCCGCCGCCGCGGACATCGACGGCCGCGGTGACCGGCGCGTCCGTCATGACGACGGTGCAGCCGGTCGCGCGTCCGACGCCGTCGTGGTGCTCGTCGGACAGCGTGACCTCGGGATCCAGCACGTGGTGGTGTCCGACGGTCAGTCCGGCGACGTCCGACAGCAGGTCGCGCATCACGGCATGAGTACCTGGACCAGCGAGTCCTGCATCCAGGTGAGCCAGTGGTAGACGTCCAGGTGCGGTGCTCGCGGATCGTCCTCCTCGAGTTGGTCGGGGGTGTCCGCATCGATGCCGAGGGTGGTGCCGAGGGCCAGCCGGACGTCGTTCAGCCCGGTCAGCCAGGAGTCGGCCTGCTCGCGGGTGAGAACGATCTTGCCGCCGCCGTTCGGCAGCGTCGACAGGATGGTCGCGCCTGCGGCGCGCTTGATGTCGATGATGTCCGGCTCGTACAGGCTGCGGAGGGCGCCGTTGAGGTCGGCCTGCTCGGCGAGCGCGTCGGACTCGGCCGTGTCTGCGCCCTCGGGCCGGTGGAAATCGGGAAGCAACCGCGCGAGCGTGGGGTCCTCGGGAGCGGAGGTGTTGCCGGATCGCATGCCGGTGAGCTCGGCCAGGTCGTCGGTCGGCGCCTCGGCGCCCCGTCGCTCCAGCAGCCCCACCACCGACTCGACGAGCGACCGCAGGACGGCCACCTCGCGGCCGTCCATCTCCGACTTGAACTTGACGCCGCCCAGCGCGTTCTTCCGGGTCCACATGCGCACGACGACGGTCCTTCCAGAGTGGGTGAGACGAGTGTTCGAGAGTCAGACGTCGTGCTGCATGGTGGCCCACAGGCCCGCCGCGTGCAGCTTCTGCACGTCGATCTCCATCTTGTCGCGGGGCCCGCTCGAGACGACCGCCTTGCCTTCCGAGTGCACCTGCATCATCAGCTCCGTCGCCTTGTCCTTGCTGTAGCCGAACAGCTTCTGGAAGACGTAGGTGACGTAGTGCATCAGGTTGACCGGGTCGTCCCAGACGATGGTGACCCAGGGTGTATCCGTCGCGGTGTCCTCGGACACCTCCACAGCCTCGTCGGGCGTGGCCTGCGGAAGTGTCGCGGTGAGATCCGAAGCCATGGCGCCCAGGATACGGCGTACATCGGTCGCCCCGTGACACGGTGACCGCTCTAGGGTGCAGTGGTGACCTCCACTGCGCTGTTCACCGATCAGTACGAGCTGACCATGCTGTCGGCCGCCCTCCGCGACGGTTCGGCGCATCGCGCCTGCACCTTCGAGGTGTTCGCCCGGCGGCTTCCCGACGGGCGGCGGTACGGCGTCGTCGCCGGCACGGGCCGCTTCCTCGATGCTCTGCGCGACTTCCGCTTCGGCGAGGACGAACTCGCGTCGTTGTCGTTCCTCGAGGCGGACACTCTCGACTGGCTCCGGAACTACCGGTTCGGCGGAGACATCGACGGTTACCGCGAGGGCGAACTGTTCTTCCCCGGCTCCCCCGTTCTGTCCGTGCGCGGCACCTTCGCCGAGTGCGTGATCCTCGAGACGCTCGCACTGTCGATCTACAACCACGACAGCGCCATCGCCGCCGCGGCCACCCGCATGGTCTCCGCGTCCGACGGCCGGCCGCTCATCGAGATGGGCTCTCGACGCGCCCACGAGGAAGCGGCGGTGGCCTCGTCGCGCGTCGCGTACATCTGCGGTTTCGCGGCCACGTCCAACCTCGAAGCGGTCCGCCGCCACGGCATTCCGGGCGCCGGAACCAGTGCGCACGCCTTCACGCTGCTGCACACGGGCGTCGACGGGCCGGACGAGGCCGCGGCGTTCCGCTCGCAGATCGCCGCCCTCGGTGTGGGCACCACGCTGTTGGTGGACACGTACGACATCACCGCCGGCGTCGCGACGGCCATCGAGGTGGCCGGGCCCGAGCTCGGCGGCGTGCGGATCGACTCGGGCGATCTCGGTGTCCTGGCGCGGCAGGTCCGTCGGCAGCTCGACGACCTCGGCGCCACGCGCACCCGCATCGTCGTCTCGGGCGATCTGGACGAGTACGCCATCGCCTCGCTGCGGGCCGAGCCCGTGGACACCTACGGCGTCGGCACGTCCGTCGTCACGGGATCGGGCGCACCGACCGCCGGCATGGTCTACAAACTGGTCGAGGTCGACGGCATCCCCGTGGCCAAGCGCAGTTCGCACAAGGAGTCGCGCGGTGGACGCAAGCGCGCCGTCCGCCTGGCCCGCAGCACGGGCACCGTCGTCGAGGAGCTGGTGACGAAGGCCGGCGCGCCGTTGCCCGCGACCGATCCGTACACGGTGCGGGAGCTGTCCGTACCCATGGTGCGCGGCGGCGAGATCGTGCACACCGCCACGGTCGAGGACGCACGCACGCTGGTCGCGGAGGGCCTGCGATCACTGCCCTGGGAGGGACTCGGTCTGTCACAGGGAGATCCGGCCGTGCCGACGGTATTCTCCTGACCGTGGCCACCGCACTCGTCGTCGTCGACGTCCAGAACGATTTCTGTGAGGGCGGCTCGCTGGCCGTCGAGGGCGGGGCGCGAGTCGCCGCCGCCGTCAGCACGCTCGTCGCCGGCGCGAGCTACGACGCCGTCGTCGCGACACGTGATCACCACGTCGACCCCGGCGCCCACTTCTCCGAGACCCCGGACTACGTCGACAGCTGGCCGCGGCACTGCGTCGTCGGCACACCCGGCTGCGACTTCCACCCCGATCTCGACCTCACCCCGATCGAGGCAGTCTTCTCGAAGGGCGAGTACGACGCGGCCTACTCCGGTTTCGAGGGTGCCGACGAGTCCGGCACAGGCCTCGCGGAGTGGCTCCGCGCTCGGAACATCGACGCCGTCCACGTCGTCGGCCTGGCCACCGATCACTGCGTCCGCGCCACGGCCCGCGACGCCGCGCGCGCCGGCTTCGAGACGACGGTGCTGCTGGACTACTGCGCCGCAGTGAGCCCCACGACGGTGCCGGCAGTTCTCGCCGAACTCGCCGACGAGGGTGTACACGCCGACCGCTGACCGAGAGCCCGACGCGTCGGCACACCGGCGTAACCTCGCACGGTGCCGCCGAAGTCGAAGTCCGAGTTACCCACCGTTCCGAGTCTGCTCAGCACCGCGGTGACGGCGCTCGGCGGCACCGAGCGCACGGCCCAGCTCACCATGGCCTCGGCCGTCGCGCACAGCATCGACACCGGCGAGCACCTCGCGGTGCAGGCGGGCACCGGCACCGGCAAGTCGCTCGCCTACCTGGTTCCGTCGCTGCGGCACGCCGTGACGTCGGGGAGGACCGTCGTCGTGTCCACGGCGACCATCGCGCTGCAGCGTCAGCTGGTCGACCGCGACCTGCCGCGTCTGTCGAAGGCTCTCACCACGGCCCTCGCGCACGAACCGACATTCGCGATCCTCAAGGGCCGCGGCAACTACCTGTGCCTCAACAAACTGCACGGCGCACCGTCCGACGCCCCGGAGGAGGAGCTGTTCGACGCCTTCGCCGTGTCGCGGCTCGGCCGTGAGGTCAAGCGCATCACCGAGTGGTCCTCGGACACCGAGACCGGTGACCGCGACGAGCTGAACCCGGGCGTGTCCGATCAGGCCTGGCGGCAGATGAGCGTGACCTCCCGCGAGTGTCTGGGGAAGTCGCGCTGCCCCTACGGCGAGGACTGCTTCGCCGAGCTCGCTCGGGTGGACGCGGCGCGCGCCGACGTCGTCGTCACCAATCACGCGATGCTCGCCATCGACGCGATCACCGGCATCTCGGTGCTGCCCGAACACGACGTCGTCGTGGTGGACGAGGCGCACGAGCTCGTGGACCGGGTGACGTCCGCGGCGACGGCGGAGATGTCCGCGACCGCGGTCGGCGCCGCCATGCGTCGCTGCGGGAAGCTCGTGGAGGACGAGATTCTCGACCGACTGGCCGGCGCCGCAGAGGGTTTCGCCGCGTTGCTCGACGAACTCGAGGGCGGACGCTGGGAGGAGTTGCCCCCCGGCGCGTCCCAGACGATCGCGAGCATCCGCGACGCCGCGTGGGCCGTGCGCACGGCCATCGGGCCGGCCAAGCAGGGCGGCGCCGCCGCGGACCCCGACGCGGCGGCCGCGCGGACCGCGGCTCTCGCCGCCATCGACGACGTGCACGACACCGCGGTGCGCATTCTCGAGACGTACGAGGAGAGCGATCCCGCGAAGCGGCGGGACGTGGTGTGGTTGGCCGTCGACGAGTTCCGCGGCGTCGTGAAGCGGGTGGTTCGGGTGGCACCGCTGTCCGTCGGCGGACTGCTCCGGACCCGGCTGTTCGCGGAGTCGACCGTGGTCCTCACCTCCGCGACGCTCACCGTGGGCGGCTCGTTCGACGGTCTCGCCGTCAACTGGGGTCTGCCGGCCGCCAACCCCACCCGCGTCGACGCGGCCCTCGCGACCGGCACCGAGGCACCGTCCAACGCGGACACGTTCCGGTGGAACTCGCTCGACGTCGGATCGCCGTTCGACCACGGCAGGGCCGGCATCCTCTACATCGCCAAGCACCTCACCGCACCGGGGCGCGACGGTACGTCGCCGAGTCAGCTCGACGAGATCGCGGGGCTCGTGCGCGCCGCGGGTGGCCGCACTCTGGGACTGTTCTCGTCGATGCGGGCGGCGAAGGCCGCGGCGGCCGAGATGCGCGAACGGCTGGACACCCCCGTGCTGTGCCAGGGCGACGATGCCACCGGCGCCCTGGTCGAGCGCTTCGCGCAGGACGAGGCCACGTCACTGTTCGGCACGCTCTCCCTGTGGCAGGGCGTCGACGTCCCCGGTCGGTCACTGACCCTCGTGATCGTCGACCGCATCCCGTTCCCGCGACCCGACGATCCGCTGCTGGTGGCGCGGCAGCGCGCCGTCGAGTCGCGCGGAGGCAACGGGTTCCTCGCCGTCGCCGCGAACCACGCGGCGCTACTGCTGGCCCAGGGTGTCGGCCGACTGCTCCGCAGCGTCGACGACAAGGGCGTCGTCGCGGTGCTCGACTCCCGACTGGCCACGGCGCGATACGGCGGCTACCTCCGGGCGTCGCTCCCACCGTTCTGGGAGACGACGGACCCGGAGATCGTGCGCAAGGCGCTGACGCGCCTCACCGCCACCCAGACCTGAACCTGGAGGGACCTACATCGGGGACGGACCCGCGACCCGACCGAGCTCGGCGTCTCCCGCGAGCAGCGGATGGTGCGGCAGGACCCGCACCGTGTATCCGACCGACCCGGAGAGCGGCAGCGTCGTGTCGGCGAGGAACCGCTCGCCGCCCGCGGCCGATCCCTGGTGCAGCATCGGGACCGTCACGACGTCGCCGAGCTGCTCGTCCTGATCGACGTGGCCGAACACGGCCTGCACGGACACGTCCGACGGGCCGAGTCCGCCGAGCCCCACCGTCGCGGACAGGGTGAGTGTCGAACCCAGCACCGGGGTGTCCGGCAGCCCGTCCGCCTCGACGTCGGTCACCGTGACCGCGGGCCACGCCGAATCGACGCGGCGCCGATAGTCGGCCATGGCCTTCGCACCGGCGTAGTCGTCGGAGATCGCCGCCGCACCCGCCCGGGTGGCGGGACCGTAGTACTGCTGCGTGTAGTCGCGAACCATCCTGGACGCCAACACCTTCGGGCCCGTGACCGTGAGGGTGTGCCGCACCATCTCGACCCAGCGCGCCGGCAACCCGTCGTCGCCCCGGTCGTAGAACTTGGGGAGCACCGACTTCTCGAGCAACTCGTACAGCGCCGCGGCCTCGAGATCGTCGCGGCGGTTCTCGTCGACGACGCCGTCGGCGGTGGGGATGGCCCAGCCGTTCTCCCCGTCGTACATCTCGTCCCACCATCCGTCCCGGATGGAGAGGTTCAGTCCACCGTTGAGAGCGGACTTCATGCCCGAGGTGCCGCACGCCTCGAGCGGCCGCAACGGGTTGTTGAGCCAGACGTCGCATCCCCAGTAGAGGTAGCGGGCCATCGACATGTCGTAGTCGGGCAGGAAGACGATACGGTGCCGAACGTCGTGCTGATCGGCGAATCGCACGATCTGCTGGATCAGGGCCTTGCCACCGTCGTCCGCGGGGTGCGACTTGCCGGCCACCACCAGCTGTACCGGGCGGACCGGATCGAGCAGCATGGCGCGCAGGCGCTCCGGTTGCCGCAGCATCAACGTCAGTCGCTTGTAGGTGGGGACACGGCGCGCGAATCCGACCGTGAGCACCGACGGGTCGAACACGTCGTCCGTCCACGCGAGTTCGGCGTCGGTGGACCCGCGCTCGAGGGCCGAGTGGCGCACGCGGCGGCGCACTTCCGCGACCAGATCGGACCGCAGCGCCGAACGCGTCTCCCACAGGTCCGATGCGGAGACCTCGGCCAGCTGCTCCCAGCCCTGCGCCTCCTCCATCGTGCGGGTTCCCACCGTGCGCGCCGCGAGGTCGAGCCACCGCTGCGACGCCCACGTCGGTGCGTGCACGCCGTTGGTGACCGAGCCGATGGGGACGTCGGACGCGTCGAATCCGGGCCAGAGTTCGTCGAACATGCCGCGACTGACGATGCCGTGGAGCTTGGAGACTCCGTTCGCGCGCTGCGCCGACCGCAGCCCCATGTGGGCCATGTTGAACACCGCGGGGTCGCTCTCGCGGCCGAGTTCGAGGATGCGTTCCATCTCGATGCCGGGCAGCAGCGACGACTCCGCCGTGCCGTCGCCGAAGTAGAGGCGCACCAGATCCGCGGGGAAGCGGTCGATACCGGCGGGCACGGGAGTGTGCGTCGTGAAGACGGTGGACGCTCGCACCGCGGCGAGCGCGGAATCGAAGTCCAGCCCGCCCGCGTGCAGTTCACGGATGCGCTCGAGACCGAGGAAGCCGGCGTGGCCCTCGTTCATGTGGAAGACGCTGGGCGCGGGAAGCGAGTGGTACTCGGTGTAGGCGCGCACGGCGCGGACGCCGCCGACCCCGGCCAGGATCTCCTGCTTCACCCGGTGGTCCTGATCGCCGCCGTAGAGGCGATCGGTCACGCCGCGCAGCTCGGGATCGTTGTCGGCGATGTCGGAGTCCAGCAGCAGCAGCGGGATGCGTCCGACCTGGGCGATCCAGATACGCGCGCGCAGCACGCGGTCGCCCGGCATCGCGACGTGGACGAGCACCGGGGAATCGGACTCGTCGGTGAGCAGTCGCAGCGGCAGACCCTGCGGGTCGAGGGACGGATACCGCTCGGCCTGCCAGCCGTCGGCCGTCAGCGACTGGCGGAAGTACCCGGAGCGGTACAGCAGGCCCACGCCGATGAGGGGCAACCCCAGATCGGACGCGGCCTTGAGGTGATCGCCGGCGAGGATGCCGAGACCACCGGAGTAGTTGGGCAGCACCTCGGAGACGCCGAACTCCATCGAGAAGTACGCGATGCCCACCGGCAGATCCGCACCGGAGTCGACCTGCTGCTGGAACCATCGGGGTTGCGCCAGGTAGAGGTGCAGATCGGCGACGAGATCATCCACGCGCTGCACGAACGCGTCGTCGTTCGCCAGGTCCTCGAGGCGGGACGAGCGCACCTCGCCGAGGATGCGCACCGGATCGCGGTCACCACTGACCCACAGGTCCGGATCGATGCTCTCGAACAGCTCCAGGGTCGGCGGATGCCACGACCATCGCAGGTTGACGGACAGTTCGGCGAGTCCGGAGAGTCGGGCCGGGAGCTGCGCGCGGACGGTGAATCTGCGGAGTGCTTTCACGATTCCGAAGACTACTGCGGGCGACCGCCGCGCACCGTGGTTCCGCGTTTGCCGAGGAGCCGTTCGGGTACTTCTCCCGGTGGCGTCCGAGACTGCCGCGTGCCTCGTCCGCAGGTCGCGTCGGTGCTCTCGGTCGGTTTCGAGAAAGACCGGGGCATCTCGTCTACGGTTGACCTCGAGCTCAGCCCGACAACCCGACATCGACAGAACTGCGACAACCAGCAGAAAAGGGGCTTCGGTGACAGGCCGTATCGGCATCGACGACGTACTACCCAACACATCGTCCGGTAAGTATCCCGCCAAGGCCGTTGTGGGAGAGACATTCCCGATCACGGCCGCGGTGTGGCGCGAGGGGCACGACGCCGTCAACGCGACGTTGGCGGTTCGCGGGCCCGGCCAGGGCAAGTCGGTCCACATCCCGATGGTCCCCGGCGAGCAGCCGGACATCTTCCACGGTGTGTTCACTCCCGACGCCGAAGGCTTCTGGATCGCCCGTATCGAGGGCTGGGGTGATCCAATCGCCACCTGGATGCATGCGGTCGAGGCGAAACTCGGCGTGGGCCAGGGGCCGGCCGAACTGGCCAACGATCTCGAGACCGGCGCACGCCTGTTCGAACGCGCCGCGAAGAACGTCGGTCGCTCGGAGAAGCCACTGCTCGAGAACGTCGTGACGGCGCTGCGGAGCGACGCACCGCTGCCGTCACGCGTCGCACCGGCGTTCACGCCCGAGGTGCGCGAGATCCTGCACGAGACGCCGCTGCGCGAGCTGGTGACGCGCGGCGAGGCGATCAACGTCTGGGTCGACCGCCGCGAGGCACTCGTCGGATCGTGGTACGAGCTCTTCCCCCGCTCCACGGGCGGCTGGAACGAGGACGGCACTCCTCGCCACGGCACGTTCGAGACCACCATCGGCGCGCTCCCCCGCGTGGCGGCCATGGGCTTCGACGTCGTCTACTTCCCGCCGATCCATCCGATCGGCAAGGTGAATCGCAAGGGCCGCAACAACACTCTGACCCCGGGACCCACCGACGTGGGCTCGCCGTGGGCCATCGGCTCGTCCGAGGGCGGCCACGACGCGGTGCATCCCGAGCTGGGGACGGTCAAGGAGTTCCGCGCACTCGTCACGGCCGCGCGCAAGCTCGACCTCGAGATCGCCCTGGACCTCGCCCTGCAGTGCGCCCCGGACCACCCCTGGGCCGCCGCACATCCCGACTGGTTCACCGTGCTCCCCGACGGCACCATCGCCTACGCGGAGAACCCACCCAAGAAGTACCAGGACATCTACCCGGTCAACTTCGACAACGATCGCAAGGGCATCTACGCGGAGGTGCTGCGCGTCGTCAAGTTCTGGATCAGCCAGGGAGTCAAGATCTTCCGGGTCGACAATCCGCACACCAAGCCACCGGACTTCTGGGAGTGGCTCATCGCCGAGGTCAAGAAGACGCACCCCGACGTGCTCTTCCTCGCCGAGGCGTTCACGCGTCCCGCGCGGCTCTACGGTCTTGCGCGACGCGGTTTCACGCAGTCCTACACGTACTTCACGTGGCGCACGGCCAAGTGGGAGCTCACGGAGTTCGGACAGGAGATCGCCGCCAAGGCCGATCTGGGTCGACCCAACCTGTTCGTCAACACGCCGGACATCCTCCACGAGAGCCTGCAGAAGGGCGGCCCCGGCATGTTCGCGCTGCGTGCCGCTCTCGCCGCCACCCTGTCCCCCACGTGGGGCGTGTACTCGGGATACGAACTCTACGAACACGTTCCGGTGCGCGAGGGCAGCGAGGAGTACCTCGACACAGAGAAATTCGAGTTGCGCCCCCGCGACTTCGAGGGCGCACGGGCTCGCGGCGAATCGCTCGAGCCGTGGTTGACCATGCTCAACGCCGTCCGCAAGGCGCACCCGGCGTTGCAGCAGTTGCGCAACATCCACTTCCACCACGTCGACAACGACGCGATCATCGCCTACTCGAAGTTCGACGCGGTGACCGGTGACGCGGTGCTGGTCGTGATCAACCTGAACCCGTTCGGCGCCGAGGAAGGCACCGTCTGGCTCGACATGCCGCAGATCGGCCGCGACTGGCAGGAGCACCTGACGGTCACCGACGAGGTGAGCGGTCAGCAGTTCCAGTGGGGCCAGGCCAACTACGTCAAGCTCGAGCCGTGGCGGTCGGTCGCCCACATCCTGGCGCTGCCGCCCGTCCCGTTCCCCGCCCGCACCGAACTCGCCTTCCGGAAGGAGATCTCATGACGGAACGCACTACCCCCGGCGCGAGCACGGACACCCTCGCCGCTCCCGGTGATCACGACCTCTCGCTGCTCGCCCGCGGGCAGCACCACGACCCCCACTCCGTTCTCGGCGCGCACCCCATACCGGGCGGCACCGCCATCCGGGCATTGCGTCCCAACGCTCTCAGCGTCACCGCGGTCATCGGCGGGAAGGACCACGAGCTCACGCACGTCGCGCACGGCGTGTTCTCGGCCCTGGTGCCGGTGGAGGACCTCGCGGACTACCGGCTCCGCGTTGAATACCCGGGCGGTCACCAGGTGACCGTCGCCGACGGCTACCGCTTCCTGCCGACCCTCGGCGAGCTCGATCTCCATCTCTTCGGAGAGGGGCGCCACGAACGACTCTGGGACATCCTCGGAGCGCATCTGCAGGGCTACACCACGCCCGACGGGCCCGTGAACGGCACCTCGTTCGCGGTGTGGGCCCCGGGCGCCGTCGGCGTCACCGTCGTCGGCGAGTTCGACGGCTGGGGAGGACAGACCTGGCCGATGCGCGTGCTCGGCACCACCGGTGTGTGGGAGCTGTTCGTCCCCGACATCGGCGCCGGCACGCTGTACAAGTTCCGGGTGCACGGCAAGGACGGCTCGGTGAAGGACAAGGCCGACCCGATGGCCTTCGCCACCGAGGTCCCGCCGTCGACGGCGTCGGTCGTGAACCAGTCGTCGTACGAGTGGTCGGACGGTGACTGGATCACCGCCCGCGCCGAGCTGGAACCGCACCGGGCGCCGATGAGCGTGTACGAGGTGCATCTCGCCTCCTGGCGCCCCGGACTGAACTATCGCGAACTGGCGGAACAGCTCTCGGCTCACGTACGCGAGACCGGCTTCACCCACGTCGAGCTGCTGCCCGTCGCCGAACACCCCTTCGGTGGATCGTGGGGATACCAGGTCACCTCGTACTACGCACCGACGTCGCGCTTCGGCACCCCCGACGACTTCCGCGCCTTCGTCGACCTCCTGCACCGTGACGGCATCGGTGTCATCGTCGACTGGGTCCCGGCGCACTTCCCCAAGGACGACTGGGCCCTCGCGCGGTTCGACGGCTCCCCGCTCTACGAGCACGGCGACCCGCAGCGAGGCGAGCAGTTGGACTGGGGCACCTACGTCTTCGACTTCGGTCGTACCGAGGTGCGCAACTTCCTCGTCGCCAACGCGCTGTACTGGATCGAGGAGTTCCACATCGACGGGCTCCGCGTCGACGCGGTCGCGTCGATGCTCTACCTGGACTACTCGCGCCCCGAGGGTGGGTGGAGCCCCAACATCTACGGCGGTCGCGAGAATCTCGAGGCCGTGGCGTTCCTGCAGGAGATGAACGCGACCGTGCACAAGCTGCACCGCGGCGTCGTCACCGTGGCCGAGGAGTCGACCTCGTGGCCCGGCGTCACGCGTCCCACCAGCGTGGGCGGCCTCGGCTTCTCCATGAAGTGGAACATGGGCTGGATGCACGACACGCTCGGGTACATCGGGCGCGATCCGATCCACCGCGCGTACCACCACCACGAGGTCACGTTCTCCCTGGTCTACGCCTGGAGCGAGAACTTCGTGCTGCCCATCAGCCACGACGAGGTCGTGCACGGGAAGGGCACGCTCTGGTCCCGCATGCCGGGTGACGACTGGGCGAAGGCCGCGGGTCTGCGCGGCATGCTCGCCTACATGTGGGCGCATCCCGGCAAGCAACTGCTGTTCATGGGCCAGGAGTTCGGCCAGACCGCCGAGTGGTCCGACGAGCGCGGTCTCGACTGGTGGGAGATCGGCGAGGAAGGAAGCGGCTCGCTGCACCGCGGTGTGCAGCAACTGGTCGGCGACCTCAACCGCACCTACGTCGCAGGCCCGGAGTTCTGGACACAGGACGGCTCGCCCAGTGGCTTCTCGTGGATCGACGCCAACGACACCGCGAACAACGTGCTGAGCTTCCTGCGCTTCGGCGACGACGGCTCCGTCACGGCCTGCCTGTTCAACTTCTCCGGTTCCCCGCACGGCGACTATCGTGTTGGATTACCCGAGCCGGGCCGATGGGTCGAGATCCTCAACACCGACGCGGAGGTCTACGGCGGTTCGGGAGTGGGCAACCTCGGTGAGGTCACCGCGACCGAGCACTCGTGGCACGGTCGTCCGGCATCCGCTCGGGTCGCCCTTCCGCCCTACGGAGCGATCTGGCTCAGACTGGAGAGATGATGCGCGGGGCTCGCGTCCGGTTCGGCTGGTCCGCGAGCCTCCTCGCACTCGCCGTCACCACCGTGCTCACATCATGTGGCGCGGTGGTGACGGGCTCCCCCGTCTCCATCTACGACGATCCCTTCACCGTCGCCGGTCTCCCCGTCACGGACGGCCCGTCCGGCCCCAGACCCGGTGTCTCCCATGCCCAGCTCGACGTCGACGGCGCCGCCGGAACCGACGTCGACCTGCTGGCGACGGACGCCGTGGACGACATCCAGAAGTTCTGGCGCACCACGTACTCGACGCTGTTCCGCGGGTCCTTCCAGCCCGTCCGGTCCTTGGTGTCCTGGGATGCCACCGCCGACGCCGGCGAGGGTCCGCTCTTCTGCAGCGAACCGACGGACGGACTCGCCAACGCCGGATACTGCTCACTCGACGACAGCATCGGCTGGGACCGTGGTCTGCTCATGCCGGCCATGATCGACGCCTTCGGACCCATGTCGGTGGTCATGGTGCTCGCCCACGAGTACGGCCACGCCGTGCAGACGCAGTCCGGCCTCGTCGGGGACGACGACCCGACCATCGTCGCCGAGCAACAGGCAGACTGCTTCGCGGGCGCCTTCATGCGCCATGTCGCCGAGGGCGACTCGACCCACTTCACGCTCGACACCTCGGACGGGTTGAACGACGTCCTCGCGGCCACCGTGGCCGTCCGCGACGTCGACCCCGGTGATCCCGACTCGGTGCACGGCTCCGCGTTCGAACGGGTCACCGCCGCCCAGATCGGCTTCACCGACGGCGCCGGGGCCTGCACGCGCATCGACGAGAAGGAGGTCGAGTCGCGGCGCTCGACCCTTCCCCAACAGTTCGACAGCCCTCTCGACACCGGCGAGCTCCCCGTCACGCAGGACTCGCTCGAGCAGTTCGCCGCGACGTTCGAACAGGTGATGCCCACCACGGATCCCCCGACGGTCGACTACTCCGGCGCCGACACCGGGTGCGCGGACGCGCTCACCACGGAACCGGTCTCCTACTGCCCCTCCACCAACACGATCGGTATCTCGGTCGACGCGCTGGCCGATCGCGGACGTCCCACCGAGGTGAGCGAGGACGACATCGTGCCGCTCGACGTCACCGGTGACTACGGCGCCTATGTCCTCTTCGTCTCCCGGTACGTGCTGGCCGTGCAGAACGAGGCCGGCCAGGGCCTGACGGACGCCCGAGCCGCGCTCCGGTCGGCGTGCCTGTCGGGAGTGGTCACCGCAGCACTGAGTCCCTCCGACACGGACGCGGCGCAGAGGTCGACGGTGACACTGTCACCGGGCGACCTCGACGAGGCGGTGTCGGGTCTGTTGTCGGACGGGCTCGCCGCGAGTGACGTGGACGGTCGCACGGTCCCCAGCGGCTTCGCGCGCGTCGACGCGTTCCGCTGGGGCGTGCTGGGTGGCCGGGAGGCGTGCGACGGCCGCTACTCCTAGTAGAGGGCGGACGCCAGCTTGCGTCGAGCGGTGACCACCAGCGGATCCGCCGGGTCGAAGAGCTCGAACAACTCCAGCAACCGGGCGCGAGCACGGGCGCGATCGTCCTCACGCGTGCGCCGGACCAGCTCCACGACACGAGCGAACGAGTCCTCGGTCCGCTGCTGATACAGCAACGCGTCGGCCGCCTGGAGACCGAGATCGACGTCGTCCGGCGCCGCGTCGGCCTGCTCGACGATGTCGTCCGGCAGCCCCTGGACGCGTGCCAGGAATCGGACCTGACGCACGCCGTTCAATGCCTGCTTGTTGGCCGGCTCGGCGTCGACGATCTCCTGGAAGGCCGCCTCGGCACCCGCGAGGTCACCCTCGGCGAGCGCGGCCTCGGCTGCGTCGAAGCGCGGGTCCTCGGGCTCGGGGGCCGGTTCGTCGGCGTTCGGGACACCGGTCAGCTTCCCCTCGACGGCGCGGGCGATGGCCGCCAACCACTCACGCAGGCTCTCCTCGGGCTGCAGGCCCTGCAGATCCGCGAGGGGCTGGCCTGCTGCGACGGCGACCAGCGTGGGAACGGCCTGCACGCCGAAGGCCTGCGCGATGCGCGGATTGACGTCGACGTCGACGTTGGCGAGCACCCAGGCGCCGTCACCCTCGACCGCGAGGGCCTCGAGGGACTGCGTCAGCTGCAGCGACTGCGGGGAGCGCGGCGACAGCAGATTGACGATCACGGGGACCTGGCTCGAGCGCACCAACACCTCGGCCTCGAAGTCCACCTCCGTCACCGTGACGGAGACCGCGAGACCGTTGGCGGCGGTGGGAGACGGCGGCGCGGACGCGGCCTGCGCCTTGGCCTTGAGCGCCGAGAGGTCGACCGCGCCGGACATGGCGGCGGCTGCCGCGGCCGACGGACGTACTGGTGGGCGAGATCCGGGTCGAGTCACGAGGTTATTTTGTCACTCCGCCGCGGCCCGCGGCGATGCGGCTCCGGCCGATCGAACCAGACGTCCGGTCCTCGACGCCCACACCTCGAAGACGATGGTGCCGAAGGGCGGGATGCTCGCGAGGAGTGCGAGCACCGTGACGCCCTTGCTCCACCGCAACGCGAGGGCGGTCAGCACGGTGATCACGAGGTACAGGACGAAGACCGCGCCGTGCAGCATGCCCGGGATCCGGACACCACTGTCGATGTTGGGGTCGGGGACGTACTTGACAGCCATGCCGATGAGCAGCGCGACCCAAGTGACGGCTTCCGCGACCGCCACGACGCGGAACCACCGCACGATCGGCGGCTGCGAGACCGTGGAGGACGCGGCAGGTGCGGTGCTGGAGAGCTGGTTGTCGGCCATGTGTCCATTCTGCCGCAGTCGGTGAACGGTCCTCGACCATCGGCGGCGTCGCCTTGGCCACACAGAGTTGGCGGTCGTCCAGAGATGCCGACGATCGATTGTGACCCAGACCACGCCCGAACTGCCGGAAAAAAGGTCTAACGTCAAAGTATGACGACCACCGACGAGCACACGACGGCGACCGCGGACGCGGTGACGGCAGGCCTCGTGACGGCCATCGACCACGTGGGGATCGCAGTGGCCGACCTCGACGTCGCCCTCGAGTTCTACCGGGACCACTTCGGGATGACGGTGACCCACCGCGAGGTCAACGAGAGCCAGGGTGTCGTCGAGGCGATGATCTCTGTTCCCGGTGCCGCCGACGGCGCCGCGCAGATCCAGCTCCTCGCTCCCCTCGACGAGACGTCGACCATCGCCAAGTTCCTCGACCGGAACGGTCCCGGCCTGCAGCAGCTCGCCTTCCGCGTCCGCGACGTCGAGGAGACCGCGGCGTTCCTCCGCGAGCGTGGTGCCCGGTTGCTGTACGACGCTCCCCGCCGCGGTACCGCCGATTCCCGGATCAATTTCGTGCACCCCAAGGACGCCGGCGGCGTCCTCGTCGAGCTGGTGGAGCCCGCCGCGAGCTGACCCTTCCCCGGAACCCGTCGTGATCAGCACCCGACGGCCGAAACGGGGCGCGTGACGGTAGGTTGTCCGCATGGCACCAGAGAACGTCAGCGGTAGCAGCTCCCTGCCCTTCAGCGTGGTCCGCAAGGGGTACGACAAGGACGAGGTCCAGCGGTACTTCGAGCGGTTCGATGCCGAGCTCCGCGTCATCGCGACCGATCGCGACGCGGCGGCCGCGCAGGCCCGCGATCTCGCGGTCCAGCTCGAGGACGCCCGCGACGAGATCGACGATCTCCGTAAGGACATCGATCGGCTGTCGGTCCCCCCGACCACCGCCGAGGGCATGAGCGATCGCATCTCTCGCATGCTGCGACTCGCCTCGGACGAGGCGTCCGAGGTGCGCGCCAAGGCCGAGGCCGACGCTGCCGAACTCGTGTCCGTGGCCGAGCAGGACGCCACCCGCATGCGCGGCGAGTACGAGGGCCTGGTCGCCGAGCTGAAGGACCGACGGTCCGCACTCGAGACCGAGCACGAGCAGACCATGGCCGAGGCGCGCACAGCCGCCGCCCGCATCGTCGAGGAGGCGCAGGCCGAGCGTGATCGCCTCGCCGCCGAGGCCGAGAAGAAGCGCGCCGCGGTGCAGGAGGACTTCGAGATCACGATGGCCGATCGCCGCACCAAGGTGATGAACGCCGTCGACGAGCTCGAAGCCGACTCCAAGGCCGAGGCGGATCGTCGGCTCGCCGATGCCACCGCCGAGGCGAAGCGTCGCCTCCAGGCTGCCACCGAGCAGTCGGAGCGCCGCATCGCTCACGCCAAGGAGCTCGCCGAGGAATTGCGAGTCCTGCGTGGCCGGGTGCTCGCTCAGCTGCTCGGCATCCGCGGCCAACTCGATTCCGTGCCGGCCATGCTCGCCTCGGTCAACCGGGAGAGCGAACTGCTCGACGCACCGTTGGCGCCGGACGATCTCGAGATCGACGAGTCACTCCTCGACGAGGCACCGGCCGAGACGTCGACCGAGCGCTCCTCGAACGGCCAGTCGAGCTCGACCCAGTCCTGAGAGTCAGGACCACCTGCGGGTGAGCCCGCGCGTACCGCGGCCGGACCAGCATCCGGTGTGCCAGTGCCGCCTGTCGTCGGGTCCGCCGAGTTTCTCGGCGGGCCAGACGACCACGTGCGCCACACCGGGCATGATCTCGTGGTCGCAGCCGGGGCACCGGTAGGTCTTGGTCGCGCGAGCGCCGGGAATCGGGCGCACGACGTACTCCTCGTCGCCGTCGAAGGACGGGCCGCGCTCCACTCGCGCCGTGGCGTCACCGAACGTCGGCGCGGGTCGCCCCGGTCGGCCCGACCGGCCGGCTCGTTGGTTGTTGCGTCTCGGCACTCGACCGATGGTAGGCGACCGCGTCAGAAGAGCGTGAACGCGGACGATTCGATTCCGCGGAGCGAGTCGTAGTCCAGTGTGAGGCAACGAATCCCGCGATCCTCCGCGAGCGTCTTCGCCTGCGGCTTGATCTGCTGGGCCGCGAACACGCCCCGCACCGGAGCCAGCAGTGGATCACGGTTCAGGAGTTCGAGATAGCGAGTCAGCTGCTCGACACCGTCGATGTCTCCTCGACGCTTGATCTCCACCGCGACCGTCGCACCGTCCTCGGCGCGGCACAGAAGGTCCACGGGTCCGATCGCCGTCGGGTACTCCCGGCGTACCAGGGTGTACCCGTCACCGAGCGTGTGCACGTGCTCGGCGAGCAGTTCCTGCAGATGGGACTCGACGCCGTCCTTGGTCAGACCCGGATCGACACCCAGTTCGTGGCTGCTGTCGAGTTCGATGTCCTCGATCGTGATGCGCAGTTCCTCGCCGGCCTTGTTGGTCACGACCCACAGCTGTCGGTCCGCGGGCACGACGTCGCCGTCGGCAGGGAGAGCCTCTGCAGGGTTCTCGACCAGCCAGCAAGGCGGCGTCATCCAGTTGAGCGGCTTGTACGCCCGATCGTCCGCGTGGACGCTCACCGATCCGTCGGACTTGACGAGCAGTAGACGCTTCGCCCACGGCAGATGGGCCGTCAACCGACCGACGTAGTCGACCTGACACCGAGCAATGACCAGACGCACCGGGCCACCCTATCGACCGTGTGGGCCGCCGTCAGGCAGGGGTCGCGAGCTGCGTCTCCTCCGACCGCCCCCGCAACGTCACGCTCTTGCCGAACGACCACTCGTCACTCGACTGATTGTGGGCGTGCTCCACCGTGCGTGCCGACGCCACCAGACGCCCGTCCGCAGACTTGGCGAGCTCGGACAACCGGGCCGCCTCGTTCACCGGATCACCGATGACCGTGTACTCGAATCGTTGCTTCGCACCGATGTTGCCCGCGACGGCTCGCCCGGACGCGATACCGATGGCTGCCTGGCAGTCCGGGACCTCGTTCTCGAGTCGCCGCATGATGGCGCGAGCCGCGCTGAGGGCCTCCCCGCAGTGATCGTCGAGATCGCCGGGAGCACCGAAGATGGCGAGCGCCGCATCGCCCTCGAACTTGTTGACGAAACCGTGATGCTTGTCCACCTCGTCGACCACCACGTCGAAGAAGCGGTTCAACAGATCCACCACCTGCGCCGGGGGCTGGGAGGCCGCCAGCTCCGTGGATCCGATCAGGTCGATGAAGAAGACGGCGATGTCGCGCTCCTCGCCGCCGAGCTCGGGATTGCTCTTCAGCGCGGCCTCGGCGACCTCCATGCCGACGTGGCGACCGAACAGGTCCCGGATCTTGTCCCGCTCGGCGAGGCCCTCGGCCATGCGGTTGAAGCCGCTCTGCAGTTCGCCGAGCTCGGTGCCGTCGTAGACGGACACCCGTGCGTCGAGGTTGCCGCGTTCGATCTCGACCATCGCCGAGCGCACGTTGTCGATGGGCGCCGTCGTCGCCAGACCGCCGAGCAGCGTCAGCGCGAAGCCGAACAGGAACGTGATGCCGCCGAGCGCGAGGATGGCGACCGCGAACTGGTCGGCGGTGGTGTCATCGCGGATGAACGAGGCGATGGCGATGACCATGAGTCCCGCCACGGGGACGCCGGTACCGAGGAGCCACGAGAGGATGGAGCGCCCCATCACCCCGGCGATACGGATACGGCGGAGATCGCCGGCCTCGAGAGCACGCGCCGCCGCCGGGCGCAGAGCGAACTCCGTCAGCAGGTAGCTGAACGCGCAGACGGTCGCACCACCGAACGCGATGGTGAACGCGACCTTGGGGATGGAGTTGGGATCGATGATGCCGTCGGCCGTCGTGACGATGACGAGCCCGCCGATCCAGAGGCCGATCTGCAACCGGGTGAGCCGCCACGGCATCGCCAGCGTGCGCTTCTGTTCCTTGCGGGTGGGCACGCGGTCCTCGATGGCCCAGCGCAGTCCCTTGACGGTGCGCTTGGTTCCCCACCCCACTCCGATGAGGAACGCGACCACGAGGTAGCACGGGATGAGGATGAAGTTCACCCACCAGTACTCACGGGGCGTGACGACGTCCGGCCCCGGCACGACCACGCTGATGAGTGCACCCACGATCACGGCGCCGATCGCGTTGGCGCCCAGCAGGAAGACGGTGAGCAGAATCTGCACCCGGATACGCCGGCGACGCGGTGATTCCTCGGTGTGCCCGAGCAGCGGGGAGCCCAGAGGCGATATCGAGCGTCGTGGTTTCTGCGGCATGGTGGATACGAGACTATCCCGGCGCGCGTAGGACGGGACTCTGCTTGATCGGACTGTGTCCGGACACCGATACCCGTGAATGCAGAAAGCCCCCCGACCGGTGGTCGGGGGGCTTTCTGGGAAGGGTTGTTCGGCGGTGTCCTACTCTCCCACACCCTGTCGGGTGCAGTACCATCGGCGCTGGAGGGCTTAGCTTCCGGGTTCGGAATGGGTCCGGGCGTTTCCCCTCCGCTATGGCCACCGAAACTCTGTGAAACAACAGAGCACGAGGCACACACGTTCCCTGTCACCGGTGCTGCTGGTGATGGATCGGTGGTGCGGGTTTCAGTTATCTGCTGACCAACTCGTGTGTTGTCTCAGATACTGCACAGTGGACGCGTAGCTTCTTTGTGGTAAGTCCTCGGCCTATTAGTACCAGTCACCTGCACCCATTGCTGGGCTTCCAGTTCTGGCCTATCAACCCGGTGGTCTGCCGGGGGCCTTACCCCCTCGAGGGGGTGAGAAACCTCATCTTGGAACAGGCTTCCCGCTTAGATGCTTTCAGCGGTTATCCCTTCCGAACGTAGCTAACCAGCGGTGCTCCTGGTGGAACAACTGGCACACCAGAGGTTCGTCCGTCCCGGTCCTCTCGTACTAGGGACAGCCTTCCTCAAGTTTCTGACGCGCGCGGCGGATAGAGACCGAACTGTCTCACGACGTTCTAAACCCAGCTCGCGTGCCGCTTTAATGGGCGAACAGCCCAACCCTTGGGACCTACTCCAGCCCCAGGATGCGACGAGCCGACATCGAGGTGCCAAACCATCCCGTCGATATGGACTCTTGGGGAAGATCAGCCTGTTATCCCCGGGGTACCTTTTATCCGTTGAGCGACACCGCTTCCACTTGCCGGTGCCGGATCACTAGTCCCGACTTTCGTCCCTGCTCGACTTGTCAGTCTCACAGTCAAGCTCCCTTGTGCACTTGCACTCGACACCTGATTGCCAACCAGGCTGAGGGAACCTTTGGGCGCCTCCGTTACATTTTGGGAGGCAACCGCCCCAGTTAAACTACCCACCAGGCACTGTCCCTGAACCAGATCATGGTCCGAGGTTGAGGTATCCAATACGATCAGAGTGGTATTTCAACAACGACTCCACACACACTGGCGTGCATGCTTCACAGTCTCCCACCTATCCTACACAAACCGAACCGAACACCAATACCAAGCTGTAGTGAAGGTCCCGGGGTCTTTTCGTCCTGCCGCGCGTAACGAGCATCTTTACTCGTAATGCAATTTCGCCGAGTCTATGGTTGAGACAGCTGAGAAGTCGTTACGCCATTCGTGCAGGTCGGAACTTACCCGACAAGGAATTTCGCTACCTTAGGATGGTTATAGTTACCACCGCCGTTTACTGGGGCTTAAATTCTCAGCTTCGCTCCCGAAGGAACTAACCGGTCCTCTTAACCTTCCAGCACCGGGCAGGCGTCAGTCCGTATACATCGTCTTACGACTTCGCACGGACCTGTGTTTTTAGTAAACAGTCGCTTCTCACTGGTCTCTGCGACCCACACCAGCTCAGGAAGCAAGTTCCATCACCAGCAGGGGTCCCCCTTCTCCCGAAGTTACGGGGGCATTTTGCCGAGTTCCTTAACCATAGTTATCTCGATCGCCTTGGTATTCTCTACCTGATCACCTGTGTCGGTTTGGGGTACGGGCCGTGTACCAGCTCGCTAGAGGCTTTTCTCGGCAGCATAGGATCACTGAATTCGCCTCATTCGGCTATGCATCACCTCTCAGGCTGTGTGAGACCCGGATTTGCCTAGGTCTCGCCCTACAGGCTTACACCAGTGTTACCACTGACTGGCTCAGCTACCTTCCTGCGTCACCCCATCGCTTGACTACTACCAGGAAAGGTCCCGTGCATCACCACACCCGGCACCCGAAGGTGCTCCTGGCGGCTCTGGACGGTTAGTACTCCTGATTCATCATGGGCGCGGATACACGGGTACGGGAATATCAACCCGTTGTCCATCGACTACGCCTGTCGGCCTCGCCTTAGGTCCCGACTCACCCTGGGCGGATTAACCTGGCCCAGGAACCCTTGATCATTCGGCGGACGAGTTTCTCACTCGTCTTTCGCTACTCATGCCTGCATTCTCACTCGCGTGGCCTCCACACCTGGATCACTCCGGCGCTTCCCTGGCCACACGACGCTCCCCTACCCACCCACACACCTGCCGGAACCCTCGCAAGGGAACCGGGGGCTGTTGTGTGAGTGCCGCGGCTTCGGCGGTGTACTTGAGCCCCGCTACATTGTCGGCGCAAAATCACTTGACCAGTGAGCTATTACGCACTCTTTCAAGGGTGGCTGCTTCTAAGCCAACCTCCTGGTTGTCTTCGCGACTTCACATCCTTTTCCACTTAGTACACGCTTGGGGGCCTTAGCCGGCGATCTGGGCTGTTTCCCTCTCGACTACGAACCTTATCGCCCGCAGTCTCACTGCCGCGCTCTCACATCCTGGCATTCGGAGTTTGGCTGATTTCGATAAGCTTGTGGGCCCTCTAGACCATCCAGTAGCTCTACCTCCAGGATGAAACACGCGACGCTGCACCTAAATGCATTTCGGGGAGAAC